>CAVVAY010000001.1:0-54257 GCA_963746465.1 uncultured Actinomycetota bacterium
TGATCGGTTCCACGTCGGGCTTCCACCCGAGGGCCCCTCTGCCTCGTCGCTGCCGCCGCCCGTGCCCGTGGCGACCGGGTGAGTCACTCCGCCCCGCGTTGACCCCCCGTCAGCCCGGAGCGTAGTCTGACCGGTGCGCTGTGGGCCTGCGCGACCTCGAACGGAGCAGGCCACGCTCGGTGAGTCGAACCTCCCAGCCCTCGCGAGAGCGGTCCCGGGTCCCGGCACGTCGAAACGGGCCCCTGCGCACCACGACGACATCTGTCCGCCAACGACATCTGTCCACCCCACGGAGCCACTCCTACATGACGGCAAGCAGCATCGAAGCCCCGGTCAGCAGCACCCCCAACGTCGCGATCAACGACATCGGCGACGAAGAGGCCTTCCTCGCAGCCATCGACGAGACGATCAAGTACTTCAACGACGGCGACATCGTCGAGGGAGTCATCGTCAAGGTCGACCGGGACGAGGTCCTGCTCGACATCGGTTACAAGACCGAGGGCGTCATTCCCTCCCGCGAGCTCTCGATCAAGCACGACGTCGACCCCTCTGAGGTCGTCAGCGTCGGCGACGAGGTCGAGGCCCTGGTCCTCCAGAAGGAGGACAAGGAGGGTCGGCTGATCCTGTCGAAGAAGCGCGCCCAGTACGAGCGGGCGTGGGGCACGATCGAGAAGATCAAGGACGAGGACGGCATCGTCACCGGCACCGTCATCGAGGTCGTCAAGGGCGGCCTGATCCTGGACATCGGCCTGCGCGGCTTCCTGCCGGCCTCGCTGGTCGAGATGCGCCGGGTGCGCGACCTCCAGCCGTACGTCGGCAAGGAGCTCGAGGCCAAGATCATCGAGCTGGACAAGAACCGCAACAACGTCGTGCTCAGCCGCCGTGCGTGGCTCGAGCAGACCCAGTCCGAGGTGCGCTCGACGTTCCTGCAGACCCTGCAGAAGGGCCAGGTCCGCTCCGGCGTCGTCTCCAGCATCGTGAACTTCGGTGCGTTCGTGGACCTCGGCGGTGTCGACGGCCTGGTGCACGTCTCCGAGCTGTCCTGGAAGCACATCGACCACCCGTCAGAGGTCGTCGAGGTCGGGCAGGAGGTCACGGTCGAGGTCCTGGACGTCGACATGGACCGCGAGCGCGTCTCGCTGTCCCTGAAGGCCACTCAGGAAGACCCGTGGCAGCAGTTCGCCCGCACCCACCAGATCGGCCAGGTCGTGCCGGGCAAGGTGACCAAGCTGGTGCCGTTCGGCTCGTTCGTCCGGGTCGACGAGGGCATCGAGGGCCTGGTCCACATCTCCGAGCTGGCCGAGCGTCACGTCGAGATCCCGGAGCAGGTCGTTCAGGTCGGCGACGACATCTTCGTCAAGGTGATCGACATCGACCTGGAGCGCCGCCGCATCTCGCTCTCGCTCAAGCAGGCCAACGAGGGCAGCGCGCCGGCCGAGGGCGACGACAGCGCCTTCGACCCGACGCTCTACGGCATGTCGGCCTCCTACGACGAGGCCGGCAACTACCAGTACCCGGACGGCTTCGACCCCGAGACCAACGAGTGGCTGCCCGGGCACGAGGAGCAGCAGGCCGAGTGGGAGCGCCAGTACGCCGAGGCGAAGGTCCGCTACGAGGCGCACATGAAGCAGGTCACCGAGGCGCAGAAGGCCGAGGCCGAGGCCGGTGAGGGCGGCGGCACCGCTCCGTCGACGTACTCCTCGGAGGCGCCGGCGGACGGCGAGGACCTGGACACCGGGTCCAGCACCGCGACGCCGGCCGCTGCCGGAGGCACGCTGGCCTCCGACGAGGCGCTCGCCGCTCTGCGCGAGAAGCTCACCGGAAACTAGGGGCTCGCGCCAGATCGACCACGAACGGCCACCGCTACGGCGGGGGCCGTTCGTGCGTCCACCCTAGGCTGGCCCGGTGCTCAGGCCGGTCGACACCGCGGGCCGGGTCGTCGGGGTCGACGTCGCCCGGGCGATCGCGCTGATCGGGATGGCGGCGACGCACATCTTTCCGGGCTTCACCGCGGACGGTGACCAGCACGTGTCGCACGTCCTGGCCAGCGGCCGGGCTGCCGCGCTGTTCGCACTGCTCGCCGGCGTGTCGCTGGCCGTCGCCTCGGGCGGCGGTCGGCCGCCGGCCGGCAGCGCTCTGCGGGCCGCACGAGCCGGCGTTCTCGCCCGGGCAGCCCTGCTGGTGACCGTGGGCCTCCTGCTCGGCCAGGTCGAGTCGCCACCGCTGGTGATCCTGGCGTACTACGGGCTGCTCTTCGTCGTGGCATTGCCGTTTCTCGGGTGGGGGACTCGGCCGCTGGCGTTGGCAGCGGCCTCAGCCGCCGTCCTGGCGCCGGTGGCGAGCCACTTGCTGCGCCAGGTCGTGGATCCGACGTCGATCGATGAGCCTGGCGGCGCAGACCTTCTCGTCGAGCTCTTCCTCACCGGGACCTACCCGGTGCTGACCTGGACGGCGTACCTGTTCGCCGGGCTCGCGGTGGGTCGGCTCCCGCTACGGCGGGTGTCGGTGGGGCTCAGGCTGCTCGTCGCCGGCGTGGTGCTGGCCGTGGCGGCCAAGGTGGTCTCGGCGATCCTGCTGGCTGCGGTGGGGGGCGAGTCCACGCTCGCGCAGAGCCAAGGGCGGCTGACCGGCCCCATCGACCACCTGCTCGCCGGTGGCCTGTTCGGCACCACCCCCCCGGGAGACTGGCGGTGGCTGACCGTGTCCGCGCCGCACAGCGGCACGACGTTCGACCTGGTGCACACGGTCGGCACCGGCCTCGCGGTTCTGGGCGGGTGTCTGCTGCTGTCCCGGGTGGTGCCGCGCTGGGTGCTGGTGCCCTTTGCCGCCGCCGGGAGCATGACGTTCACGCTCTACACCCTGCACGTGCTCGCACTGGCGGACGGAAGTCCGCTTCGGACGGGCGACCCCATGACGCTGTGGCTCTGGCACGTCCTCGTCGCGCTGGTGCTCGCGACGATCTGGCGTACCCAGGTGGGGCGAGGTCCGCTGGAGTGGCTGGCGTCGTTCCTGGACCGCCGGACTCGGCGAGCCGTGGGCGGCCGATCCGCATGATCCGGCGACTCGTCCGGACGGTGGCTCCCTACCCTGGCGTCGTGAGGATGTTCGCGGCCCGGGACGCCCGGCGATGACCCGTGTCGGGCTGACCGGGGGAATCGGGTCCGGCAAGAGCACGGTGGCGCGGCTCCTGGCCGAGCGGGGGGCTGTCGTCGTGGACGCCGACCAGCTGGCGCGCGAGGCAGTGCAGCCCGGAACGGAGGGCCTGGCGCGCGTGGTGGCCGAGTTCGGCGACCAGGTCCTCGCCGCGGACGGGTCATTGGACCGTCGTCGGCTCGGGGCGATCGTCTTCGCTGACCCGGAGCGTAGGTCAGCGCTCGAGGCGATCGTGCACCCGTACGTCGGCCGCCGAACCGAGGAGCTGATGGCCGCCGCACCCGCCGGCGCGGTCCTGGTATACGACGTTCCGCTCCTGGTGGAGAAGGGACTTCAGGCGGAGTACGACCTCGTGGTGGTTGTGGACGCCGACGACAACATCCGGCTGCGCCGACTCATGCAGAGGTCGGAGATGTCCGAGGCGGATGCCGCGGCGCGGATTGCCGCGCAGGCATCGAGAGACGACCGGTTGGAGGTGGCGGACGTCGTCGTGGTCAACGACGGCGACCTGGCCCAGCTCGAGGCCCGTGTGGACCTGCTCTGGCGCTCTCTCCGTGCGCATTCCGAGCCGGTCTGAGAAGGCTGTCCGAGGCCCGACGTACGGTGGAACGGTGAGACCGACCACCGACCTCAAGCGCCGCGTCGCCCCGTTCCAGGTCGTCAGCGACTTCCAGCCCTCCGGTGACCAGCCGACGGCCATCGACGAGCTCGAGCGACGGGTCCGCGCCGGGGAGACCAACACCGTGCTCCTGGGCGCCACCGGCACCGGCAAGTCGGCGACCACCGCCTGGCTGGTCGAGCGGCTGCAGCGGCCGACCCTGGTGATGGCTCCCAACAAGACGCTCGCGGCCCAGCTCGCGACCGAGTTCCGGGAGCTGCTGCCCAACAACGCGGTCGAGTACTTCGTCTCCTACTACGACTACTACCAGCCCGAGGCCTACATCCCGCAGACGGACACCTACATCGAGAAGGACTCGTCGATCAACGACGAGGTCGAGCGGTTGCGCCACTCGGCGACCAACAGCCTGCTCACCCGGCGTGACGTGATCGTGGTCGCCTCGGTGTCCTGCATCTACGGCCTGGGCACTCCGCAGGAGTACGTCGACCGGATGGTCCGGCTCAAGGTCGGGATGGAGATCGAGCGTGACCAGCTGCTGCGCCGCTTCGTCGAGGTGCAGTACACCCGCAACGACCTGGCGTTCACCCGCGGGACCTTCCGGGTGCGCGGCGACACCATCGAGATCTTCCCGGTCTACGAACAGCTTGCGGTGCGGATCGAGATGTTCGGCGACGAGGTCGAGCGGCTGATGACGCTGCACCCGCTCACCGGCGAGGTGATCACCGAGGACGAGGAGCTCTACGTCTTCCCCGCGACCCATTACGTCGCCGGCCCGGAGCGGATGGAGAAGGCGATCACCGGCATCGAGCTGGAGCTCGCCGACCGGCTGGCAGAGCTGGAACGGCAGGGCAAGCTGCTCGAGGCCCAGCGGTTGCGGATGCGCACCACCTACGACATCGAGATGATGCGCCAGGTCGGGTTCTGCTCCGGCATCGAGAACTACTCCCGGCACATCGACGGCCGGGCGCCGGGCTCGGCCCCGCACTGCCTCATCGACTACTTCCCCGAGGACTTCCTGCTCGTGATCGATGAGTCGCACGTGACCGTGCCGCAGATCGGTGGCATGTACGAGGGGGACATGTCCCGCAAGCGGACCCTGGTCGACCACGGCTTCCGGCTGCCCAGCGCGGTCGACAACCGGCCGTTGAAGTTCGAGGAGTTCCTCGAGCGGATCGGCCAGACCGTCTACCTGTCCGCGACCCCCGGTCCGTACGAGCTCGGCCGGGCAAAGACGGCTCCGGTCGAGCAGATCATCCGGCCCACGGGGCTGGTCGACCCGGAGGTGGTGGTCAAGCCCACCAAGGGCCAGATCGACGACCTGGTGCACGAGATCAACCAGCGAGCCGAGCGCAACGAGCGGGTGCTCGTCACCACCCTGACCAAGAAGATGTCCGAGGACCTCACCGACTACCTGCTCGAGCTCGGCATCCGGGTGCGGTACCTCCACTCGGAGGTCGACACCCTGCGTCGGGTCGAGCTCCTGCGCGAGCTGCGGCAAGGCCACTTCGACGTGCTTGTCGGCATCAACCTGCTTCGGGAGGGCCTCGACCTGCCGGAGGTCTCTCTGGTGTCCATCCTGGACGCCGACAAGGAGGGCTTCCTGCGGTCCGGCACCTCGCTCATCCAGACCATCGGCCGGGCGGCGCGCAACGTGTCCGGCCAGGTCCACATGTACGCCGACACGGTGACCGACTCGATGGCCAAGGCGATCGACGAGACCAACCGGCGCCGGGCCAAGCAGGTCGCCTACAACGAGGCGCACGGGGTCGACCCGATGCCGCTGATGAAGAAGATCTCCGACATCACCGAGCTGCTGGCTCGCGAGGACGCCGACACGGAGGAGCTGATCGGAGGAGGGGGCCGGCAGCAGTCACGAGGCAAGGCGCCGGTGCCGGGCCTGTCGTCCCGCGACTCCGGCCGCGGCGGAGGGTCGTTCGCCGCGGGCATGCCCGCCGCAGACTTGGCGGACCTGATCCAGCAGCTCACCGAGCAGATGCACACCGCCGCCACCGAGCTCCAGTTCGAGCTCGCTGCCCGCTACCGGGACGAGATCGGTGAGCTGAAGAAGGAGCTGCGCGGCATGCGGGCGGCCGGAACGGCCTGAGTTGACGGAGGGACCGATGGCAACGCAGCTGCAGGTGGTGCTGGACTGCGCCGATCCGGGCGCGCAGGCAGAGTTCTGGGCAGCCGCTCTGGGGTACGTCGTCCAGCCGCCGCCGCCGGGGCACGAGACATGGGAGGACTTCCTGCGCCAGCTCGGCGTGCCCGAGGAGCAGTGGAACGACCGGAGCGCCGTCGTCGACCCGGCAGGCTCCGGCCCGCGGCTCTTCCTGCAGCGGGTCCCTGAGCCCAAGACGGTCAAGAACCGCGTGCATCTCGACGTCCAGGTCGGTGCCGGGCTCCCGCCGGAGCAGCGGTCGACGCGGGTGGCTGCGGAGGTGGAGCGGCTGGAGACCCTCGGTGCCGGCCAGCTGCGCACGTACGACGAGATGGGTGAGCACTGGGTCGTGATGCAGGACCCTGAGGGCAACGAGTTCTGCGTCTCCTGACCCCAGGTATCCCGGCCGGCGCCGACCCGATGTGACACGGCGGGCTCCCATCGGCGAGGATGGTCCGGACGTGGAGGGGAGTATTCCTTCGCGGCAGCGTCGTCATCACGGCTGAGCCCTCGGGCAACTCCCGGCGCTGTCGGTCCGTACCGGTGCCAGCCGGCCGGGCGGAAGAGACCTCCGGACCGTGCTGTGCTGCCGTCCGGAGGATGCCGTGGTTGCCGATGTGCCCACCTGGGTGTGGCTGCTGACCGTCGTCGCCCTGCTGGGCGTCGTCGCTCTGGACCTGGTCGTCATCGGCCGACGTCAGCGGGCCGTGACGATGCGCGACGCCACTGTCTGGGTGCTCTTCTACATCGGGCTGGCGCTGGCGTTCGCCGGCGGCCTCGCCGTGTTCGCAGGTCGCGCCGCTGCGGAGGAGTTCGTCGCCGGCTACGTGACGGAGTACAGCCTGTCGGTCGACAACC
Source organism: uncultured Actinomycetota bacterium (assembly GCA_963746465.1). Lineage (GTDB taxonomy): Bacteria > Actinomycetota > Actinomycetes > JACCUZ01 > JACCUZ01 > CAVVAY01. The sequence goes on from CAVVAY010000001.1 coordinate 6,789, forward strand.
TGTTCGTCTTCATGATCATCATGGCCAGGTTCGGGGTGCCTCAGCTGGCCAAGGACAAGGTGCTCTACATCGGCATCGTCGTGTCGATGGTGCTCCGCGCGGTGTGCATCGCTGCCGGTGCCGCGGCCCTGACCGCCTTCAACTGGGTCTTCTACGTCTTCGGCGTCTTTCTCGTCTACACCGCCGTCAAGCTGATCTTCTCGGGCGAGAACGACGAGGAGGACTTCCAAGAAGGTCGAGTGCTGCGGCTGGTGCGCCGGGCGCTGCCCTCCACCCCGACGTACGACGGCTCCAAGCTGATCGTCCGGGAGGACGGACGGCGACTGGCCACCCCCCTCGTCATGGTCATCGTGGCGATCGGAATCGCCAACGTGGTCTTCGCGCTCGACTCGATCCCGGCGATCTTCGGCCTGACGACGCACACGTACATCGTCTTCACCGCCAACGCGTTCGCGCTGATGGGACTCCGTCAGCTGTTCTTCATGGTCGGCGGCCTGCTCGAACGGATCATCTACCTCAACATCGGTCTTGCAGTGATCCTCGCCTTCATCGGGGCGAAGCTCGTCGTGGAGGCCCTCGAGGGGTCACACATCGATCATCTGGGCAGCGTGGTGCTGCCGCACATCGGCATCGTCTTCTCATTGGGTTTCATCGGCGCGACCTTGGCCCTCACGACGCTAGCGAGCCTTGCACGCACTCGTGGCGACAAGCCGTCGGCCGCCTGACACCACGACGGCCTCGGGAGGCCACACATGGACGTACCCGTCTGGCTCTGGACAGCCAGCATCGCGCTGATGGTCGGACTGCTCGCCGTCGACGTCTTCGTCATCGGCCGGCGGCCGCACGAGCCGTCGATGCGCGAGTGCGCCGTCGCGATCGCGTTCTACGTCGGGTTGGCGATGCTGTTCGGGCTCGGCATCTGGTACTTCGCCGGTGGTCGGTACGCCGGCGAGTTCTACGCGGGCTGGCTGACGGAGTACAGCCTCAGCATCGACAACCTGTTCGTCTTCGTCATCATCATGGGCCGGTTCGCCGTCCCCCGGCCGCTGCAGCAGACGGCGCTGCTGGTGGGCATCATCCTGGCGCTGGTCATGCGCGGCATCTTCATCGCGCTCGGCGCAGCTGCGATCCAGAACTTCAGCTGGGTCTTCTACATCTTCGGCGCCTTCCTCATCTACACCGCGGTCAAGCTCGCCACCCAGGGCGAGGCGGGGGAGGAGGACTTCGAGGAGAACCGGCTGCTCAAGTGGGTCGAGAGGCGGTTCCCTGCCACCCAGGAGTGGCACGGTGTCAAGCTGTTCGCCCACGTCGACGGCAAGCGCGTCATGACACCGATGCTCATCGTCATCCTCGCCCTCGGCACGACCGACCTGCTCTTCGCGCTGGACTCGATCCCGGCCATCTACGGACTGACCAAGGAGCCGTACCTGGTCTTCGCGGCCAACGTCTTCGCCCTGATGGGCCTGCGCCAGCTCTACTTCCTGATCGGCGGCCTGCTGCAGCGGTTGGTCTACCTCAGCATCGGCCTGTCCGTGGTGCTCGGGTTCATCGGCGTGAAGCTGGTCATGGAGGCTCTGCACGAGAACGAGCTGCCGTTCATCAATGGTGGCGAGCACATCGACGCGGTGCCGGAGATCCCGATCTGGTTCTCGCTGTCGTTCATCCTCGGCACTCTTGCGGTGACCACCGTCGCCAGCCTCCTCAAGGTCCGCGAGGACCCCTCGGCGGCCGGCCAGGACGGCACCCCGACCGAGGACGACGAGGGCCGTTAGGCTCTCCTCGCCTCGGCAGCCGAGGCATCCGCCGAGCAGGAGAGGTGACTCGTGGACCCGAGCTGGTGGGCGGTGGCCATCGCCGGCCTGTTCGTCGGCTTCGTGGTCGGCATGACCGGCATGGGCGGTGGCGCCCTGATGACGCCGATGATGATCCTGCTCTTCGGCGTCCAGCCGCTCGCGGCCGTGTCCAGCGACCTGGTCGCCTCGATGGTGATGAAGCCGGTCGGCGGTGCGGTCCACCTGCGCCGCGGAACCGTCAACAAGGGCCTGGTGAAGTGGCTGGTCATCGGGTCGGTGCCGTCGGCCTTCCTCGGCGTCCTGGTGCTGCGCTGGATCGGCAATGGCGAGGCGACCCAGTCGGTGGTCAAGACCAGCCTCGGCGTGGCGCTGCTCTTCGCTGCCGGCTCGATGATCGCGAAGGCACTGCTCGACCTGCGCAAGGCGCAGCAGCTGCGACTGGCGGCCGCGGCCGGTGAGGTCGTCGAGGTACGCGTCGAGTCGGTCAGTCGTCCGACCGGTGCCCACGTTGCTCGTCGGCATCCTCGGCGGTCTTGTCGTCGGCATGACCTCGGTCGGCTCGGGCTCGCTGATGATCGTGGCTCTGCTGCTCCTCTACCCGAGCATCCGGGCCGGGCAGCTGGTCGGCACGGACCTGGTGCAGGCCGTCCCGCTGGTGGCCTCGGCGTCGCTGGGCCACCTCCTGTTCGGCGACTTCCAGCTCGACCTGACGGCATCACTGCTGATCGGCGCGCTGCCCGGTGTGTACATCGGTGCGCGGGTGTCGAGCTCCGCTCCGGGTGGCCTGGTGCGTCGCGCTCTCGTCGTCGTGCTGCTCGCCTCCGGTCTCAAGCTGCTCGACGCCAGCGTCACCGTCCTGCTGCTCGTGCTGCTGGCAGTCGCCGTCATCGGACCGATCCTGTGGGCCACGGTCTACCGCAAGGCCCGGCCGGATCGCGACGACGCCGGCACCGACCTGCTGGGCGCCGCCGTGACCGGACGGTTCCTTCGGCGGCGCAGGGCGAGGAAGGACCGGAAGGCCGCCACCCTGCGCTGAGATCACCAGCCCCGGGCGCGCCACTCCGGCAGCGCCGCCCGCTCGGCCCCGAGCGTCGAGTCGTTGCCGTGCCCCGGGTAGAACCAGGTGTCGTCCGGCAGCCGGTCGAACACCTTCTTCTCCAGGTCGTCCATCAGGCTGGTGAAGTCCTCGGGACTGGTGGTGCGGCCCGGGCCCCCCGGGAACAGCGAGTCGCCGGTGAACAGGTGCGGGTGCCCGGCGGGGTCGTCGTAGAGCAGTGCCACCGAGCCGGGCGTGTGCCCGACCAAGGTGATGGCCTCCAGCTCGACGTGCCCGACCCGGAGCCGGTCGCCGTCGCCGAGAGCCACCTCGGTGCTGCCGGGAATGGCCTCGGCGTCGTCCCGGCCGGCAGCGGTCCGGGCACGGGTGGCGGCGACCAGGTCGCCCAGCGCCTGCCAGTGGTCGCGGTGCCGGTGCGTCGTCACTACCTGTTCGAGGCGTCCGTCCTCGAGCAGTGCCAGCAGGGTGGCCGCGTCGTCGGCGGCGTCGACGAGGGCGCGCTCCCCGGTCTCCCGGCACTCGAGCAGGTACGCGTTGTTGTCCATCGGGCCGACCGACACCTTGCTGATGCGCAGCGCCGGCAGCTCGCGGACATCTGCCGAGCCCCCGCGCGTCACGTTCCCGGTGTAGTCCACGTGTCCTCCTCGTCACCCGTTCGGCGCTCAGCCGTTCAGCCGATCGCGACCGGGCTCAGTCGCAGGTTACCGTCGGGTGCCAGGGGGTTCGGGCAGCGACGAGTGGGGCGCATGGTGGTGGACGAGGCAGCCGACGGCGAGTCGGACGGTCAGCGGTTCCTCGACGCCATGTCCGCCCAGTCCCAACGGGCCCACGACTTCAACCGGCGGATGCGCTGGTTCCGCTTGCGCGGTCTGCTCGTCGACAAGGCCGTTCCGCCGGAGGTCATCGTCCTTCCGGACGCCGTTGCGCCGCCGATCCCGCTGCAGCGCCACGAGGCTTAGTACCGCGGTCGTCCGGGGGTCAGCGCCACGGGGGAGCCGGGGGAACCTCTCCGGCGCCGTCGAGCGCCAGTGCGCGGCCGTCACGCCGGCCGGTGAGCCAGGCCACCAGCTCGGTCGTCGGACCGGTGAGAGCCGGCCCGTCTGCCGCGACCTCCCAGCGCCCGTCGGTGTCGGTGGCCACGAGGGTCCCGACCGGGCAGTCGCGGGCCTCCCGGAAGAACGGCGAGAGCTGGTCCAGGGTCCGGGTGGCGAACTGGGTGGGCCAGTCGTCCGGCGAGTAGCCGGCGTCCAGGTCGACGTGGTGGATCTCGACCTCGCGGATTCGCAGCAGCGGGATCTCCCAGCCGTACGCCGACGCGCCGCCGCGCATCTCGACCTCCCGCTCCCGCGCCTCCGGGCCGAACCCGGCGGCGAACGCCTCGAGCAGCCGCTCGGCCGAGTCGGACACGTCGAGCCGGATGTCGCCGATGTGCCGGTCGGCCCCGGCGTCGATCTCGGCCTGCCGGCCGGCCGAGCCGCCGGCGTACATCTCGCGCGGCTGCCCGTCCCTCGCTGCGAGCACCAGGTTCACGAAGCCGTCGGCGTTGCGGGCCAGGTGCGTGAGCACGTGCCCACGGGTCCAGCCGGGCAGCAGGGACGGCTCCCGCAGGGCAGGGTCGTCGAGCCGGTCGACGGTCTGGAGCAGCCGGTCGGTCGACCCGGCCATCTCGTCCAACGCCGTCCCGAACGCATCGTCGCTGGTCACGGGGACGACCCTACGCGCGGACGGGGATGTCCGAGGCGGCACTTAGCATGGGACCCGACCTCTTCCGACCTTCCGTGAAGGATCTCTGTGGACCGTCTGATCGTCCGAGGTGCGCGCGAGCACAACCTCAAGGACGTCTCCATCGACCTGCCCCGCGACGCCCTGATCGTCTTCACCGGGCTGTCCGGCTCCGGCAAGTCGAGCCTGGCCTTCGACACGATCTTCGCCGAGGGTCAGCGGCGGTACGTCGAGTCGCTGTCGGCATACGCCCGCCAGTTCCTCGGCCAGATGGACAAGCCGGACGTCGACTTCATCGAGGGCCTGTCGCCGGCGGTCTCGATCGACCAGAAGTCGACCAGCCGCAACCCTCGGTCGACCGTCGGCACCATCACCGAGGTCTACGACTACCTTCGGCTGCTCTACGCCCGGGCCGGCCGGCCGCACTGCCCGGTCTGCGGCGAGCCGGTGAGCCGGCAGACGCCGCAGCAGATCGTCGACCGGGTGCTCGAGATGGCCGAGGGCACCCGGTTCCAGGTGCTGGCGCCGGTCGTCCGCGGCCGGAAGGGGGAGTTCGCCGACCTGTTCCGCGAGCTGCAGACCAAGGGCTACAGCAGGGCCCGGGTCGACGGCGAGACGGTCTCGCTCGCCGAGCCGCCGAAGCTGGACAAGAAGTACAAGCACTCGATCGACGTGGTCGTCGACCGGCTCAGCGTCAAGCCGTCGGCCAAGCGCCGGCTGACCGACTCCGTCGAGACCGCGCTCGGCCTGGCCGGCGGGCTGGTCCTGCTGGACATGGTCGACCTGCCGGAGAAGGCCAAGGACCGCGAGCGCCGGTTCTCCGAGAAGCTGGCCTGCCCCAACGAGCACCCGCTGTCGATGGACGAGCTGGAGCCGCGGTCCTTCTCGTTCAACTCGCCGTTCGGCGCCTGCCCCGAGTGCACCGGGCTGGGCACCCGGCTCGAGGTCGACCCCGACCTGATCGTGCCGGACGACGAGAAGTCGCTGGCCGAGGGTGCGGTGGCCCCGTGGGCGGCCGGCGCGTCGTCCAGCGAGTACTTCCAGCGGCTGCTGGAGGCTCTCGCCGACGACCTGAAGATCAAGATGGACACGCCGTGGCGGAAGCTCCCGGCCCGCGCCAGGACTGCGGTGCTGCACGGGCTCGACTACGAGGTGCACGTCAAGTACCGGAACCGCTACGGCCGGATGCGCAGCTACCACACCGGCTTCGAGGGTGCGATCCCGTTCGTGCAGCGTCGGCACAACGAGACCGACTCCGACTGGAGCCGGGACCGCTACGAGGGCTACATGCGCGAGGTGCCGTGCCCGGTCTGCGAGGGGTCACGGCTCAAGCCCGAGTCGCTGGCGGTGCTCGTCGGTGGCCGGTCCATCTCCGACGTCTGTCGGCTGCCGATCCGCGAGTGCGACGAGTTCCTGCGCACCGTCGAGCTCAGCGACCGCGAGCGGCAGATCGCCGAGCGGGTGATCAAGGAGATCCACGCCCGGCTGGGCTTCCTGCTCGACGTCGGGCTCGACTACCTGTCGCTGGAGCGGCCGTCCGGCACGCTGTCCGGCGGCGAGGCGCAGCGCATCCGGCTGGCCACCCAGATCGGCGCCGGGCTGGTCGGCGTCCTGTACGTCCTGGACGAGCCGTCGATCGGCCTGCACCAGCGCGACAACCGCCGGCTGATCGAGACCCTGACCCGGCTGCGCGACCTCGGCAACACGCTGATCGTCGTCGAGCACGACGAGGACACGATCAAGACTGCCGACTGGGTGGTCGACATCGGTCCGGGCGCCGGCGAGCACGGTGGCCAGGTCGTCGTCTCCGGGCCGGTCCAGGACCTGCTCGACCACCCCGACTCGCTGACCGGTGCCTACCTGTCCCGGCGCAAGACCATCCCGACACCGCTCGTACGCCGACCGCGCACCAAGGGCCGCGAGCTGACCGTCATCGGGGCCCGCGAGCACAACCTGCAGGGCATCGACGTGTCGTTCCCGCTGGGCTGCTTCGTCGCGGTGACCGGGGTCAGCGGCTCCGGCAAGTCGACCCTGGTCAACGACATCCTCTACACCTCGCTGGCGCAGAAGCTGCACGGTGCGCGCACCGTGCCGGGTCGGCACAAGACCATCAAGGGTCTCGAGCACGTCGACAAGGTGGTGCACGTCGACCAGAGCCCGATCGGGCGCACGCCGCGGTCCAACCCGGCGACCTACACCGGCGTCTTCGACCACATGCGCAAGCTCTTCGCCGAGACCACCGAGGCCAAGATCCGCGGCTACCTGCCCGGGCGCTTCTCGTTCAACGTCAAGGGCGGCCGCTGCGAAGCCTGTTCCGGCGACGGCACCATCAAGATCGAGATGAACTTCCTGCCGGACGTGTACGTGCCGTGCGAGGTCTGCCACGGCGCCCGCTACAACCGCGAGACGCTCGAGGTGCACTTCAAGGGCAAGACGATCGCCGAGGTCCTGGACATGCCGATCGAGGAGGCCGCCGACTTCTTCGCCGCGGTGCCGGCGATATCCCGGCACCTCAACACCCTCAACGACGTCGGCCTCGGCTACGTCCGGCTCGGCCAGCCGGCGCCCACCCTCTCCGGTGGCGAGGCCCAGCGGGTCAAGCTCGCCTCCGAGCTGCAGAAGCGGTCGACCGGGCGCACCGTCTACGTCCTCGACGAGCCCACCACCGGACTGCACTTCGAGGACATCTCCAAGCTGCTCCTCGTGCTGCAGGGGCTCACCGACAAGGGCAACACGGTGATCGTGATCGAGCACAACCTGGACGTCATCAAGACGGCCGACTGGGTCGTGGACATGGGGCCGGAGGGCGGCTCCGGCGGCGGCACCGTGGTCGCGGAGGGGACTCCCGAGGACGTCGCTGCGACGCCCGAGAGCTACACCGGCAACTTTCTCGAGCACGTGCTGCAGTCCGCTCCGCCGGTGCGGCAGCGAAAGTCCGCGCGGTCCACCGGGGCCAGACCGGCACCGGTCAAGAGGCCTGCTGCTGCGGCGCGGTCGCGGCGCGCCGGCTGAGACGAGCGGACCAGGCCCGGTTGGGACCGCACGGGGGAACGATCCCAACCGGGTCTTCAGCCGGCGACGGGGCGGCAGGGACGTCGGTCTCCCGACGGCAACCACGTCACCGACTTCTGCAAGCGTGCCATCGCTGCCCTGGTGGTGCGTGAGCCGATTGAACCGTTTTCGGCTAGTGCATCTGGCCCGAAAGAGTCAGGTGGCGGGGGGCAGACGGCCTACCAGGACGCCTATCCGCCGCGACACGTCCGGCGCGCAGTCGGCGATCACGAACAGCATGCCGGCGGCGCACCGGCGTACACAGGTGGCCAGGTCGTCGTCCAGGCCGCCCTTCGATACGTATCCGGCGCAGCCGGCGGCGAGCATGGCCAGCACGGTGTCCGCGTCGTCTCGGGCGCTCAGGCACATCAGCCGCACCGACGGGTGCAGCCGGGAGAGCTCGGCGGCCAGCTCCGGCCCGCCGCCGGGCATCTGCACGTCCAGCACGATGACGTCCGGGCGGTGCTCGGCGGCCGCGGCCAGGGCCTCGGCGCCGCTCCGTACGGCAGCCACCACCTCGAGGTCCGGCGCCGCGGCCAGGACGTCGAGAGCGGCGGCGAGGAAGTCGTCGTTGTCGTCCGCCACCACGATGCGCACTGCCACGCCTGCGGACCCCTTTCCCCGGTGCATGAGGAGTTGATCATCCCGGTGAGGGGGGCGTGACGGAACCCCCGCACAGACCCCTCGGGGGATGGTGCATCTGCACTATGGGGGGTTCGAGCACGCTGCGTGCCGTCCCCGTGGCAGGCTGTACAGGGTCCGCAGTACCGAGTCGGGGCGGGGGTCCGCTGGTGTCCATGCCGGAGTCGGGCGATCGTGGAACGGGCGGGACGGCCACCGCCGTCCGGCTGCTCATCGTCGACGACCACGACATGTTCGCCGAGAGCCTGCGGCTTGCGCTGTCCGCCGAGGACGACCTCACGGTCGTCGGGACCGCCGCCACGCTGGCCCAGGCCCGCAGCCTGGTCGTGACGTCGGCACCGGACGTGGTCCTGCTCGACCACCGGCTGCCGGACGGGCTCGGCGTCGACTCCATCGCCGAGCTGAAGATGCTGCGTCCCAGCGCCAAGATCGTGGTCCTGACCGCCGCGGCGGAGGACTCCATGCTGGTGACCGCCACCGAGGCGGGCTGCGCCGGCTTCATCCTCAAGACCAGTCCCCTGGACGAGCTGGTCGCGGCGGTCCGCACCGCCGCCGCCGGCGAGATCATGGTGAGCTCGGACCTCCTGGCCCGGCTGCTGAACCGCCTGCACCACCAGTACGAACGTCCGCCGCACGACCTCACCGCGCGGGAGCGCGAGATCCTCGAGCTCATCGCCGAGGGCCTGACCAACGGGGCCATCGCCAAGCGCCTGTTCATCTCGGTGAACACCGTGCGCAACCACGTCCAGAGCCTGCTCGCGAAGCTGGACGCCCACTCGAAGCTGGAGGCGCTCTCGATCGCGATCCGCGAGGGCCTGATCGACCCGCCGGGAGCGGCACCGGCATGACCACCGGTCACGTGCGGTCGGTCCGTGACCTCGTGCTCGACGCCGTCCTGCACGCCGCGCCGCTGATGGTGTTCGCTTACGACCGCGACGGGACCTGCACGTTCTCCGAGGGTGCCGGACTCAGCGCCGCTGGGGTGGCGCCCGGCGAGCTCGTCGGCGCCAACCTGTGGGACCACTTCGCCGACGACGCCGCGATGCTCGAGCGGATGCGTCGGCCGCTGCGCGGCGAGACCTTCCTCCAGACCGACCGGGTCGGCGACCGGACCTTCGACACCTGGTACCTGCCGCTGGGCGACGACCCCGACGGTCCGACGTCCGCACTGGGCATCAGCGTCGACGTCACCGACCGCATCCGGGCACAGGACGACCTCGAGCTCTACACCGCTTTCGTGGACGCCGCGCCGCAGTTCATCGCGCTGGCCCGGCTGGACGGCTCGGTGCTGCACGTGAATCCCGGCGGACGCCGGATGGCCGGCATCCCCGGCGACGTCGACGTCACGGCGACCACGATCGCTGACTACCTGACCGAGGACGGCCTCAAGGCCAGCATCGAGGTCGAGCAGCCCGCCGTCGTACGGGACGGTCGCTACGAGGGTGAGACCACCCTGCGGCACTGGCCCACCGGCGAGGGCATCCCGGTCCGGGTCGCCTCGTTCCTCGTCACCGATCCGGTCACCGGCGCACCACTCGCGCTGGCCACCGTGCAGGCGGACATCAGCGAGGTGGCCGCAGCCAGGGAGGCCATGCAGCGCCAGGTGGCCCACCAGCGGGGCCTCCTGATCCATCTGCACGAAGCCCAGGAGGCCGAGCGGCAGCGCATCGCGGGGGAGATCCACGACGACACCGTGCAGGTGATGGCGGCGGTGAACCTCCGGCTGCAGTCGCTGCGCCGTGCGCTGGAGCCGCTGCTGCCCGCCGACCGGATGGCCGACCTGGCTGCCCTGGACCTGGCGGTGCGCGAGACCACCAGCCGCCTCCGGCGGATGCTGGTCGAGCTCGACCCGGCACCGGCCTTCGGCGCCGACGTCGCCGCCGCGGTGGAGTCAGCGGTGCGGACCGCGCTGGAGGGCGAGGACACGACCAGCGAGGTGGTCGTCCAGATCTCCGGCGATCCGTCGCCGATCGTCGCTCGGACGCTGATGCGCATCGCCCGCGAGGCACTGGCCAACGTGGTGAAGCACGCCGGCGCGCACACGGTCCGCGTCGAGCTGCGGGAGGAGCCGGGCGACTACGTGCTCCGGGTGCTCGACGACGGGCGCGGGATCACCGCGCAGGACGACGCCGGGCCGTTGCACCGCGGCGTGCGCACCATGCGCGAGCAGGCCGACTCGGTGGGCGGCAGCTTCACGGTCACGGCTCGGCCCGAGGGCGGCACCGTCGCAGAAGCACGGCTGCCGCACCTGCTGGGCCACCCGGAGCAGGTGCTCACCGGGCCGGCCCCGCGGCTGTTCCTGGAGCAGGTGATGGAGAGCATCACCGACGCCTACTGCGCGCTCGACGTCGACTGGCGCTACGTGTACATGAACCGCGCGGGCTACACCCTGCTGAACCGGGACCCTGCTGACTCCGTGGTCGGGACCGTGATCTGGGACGAGATGGACATCACCCCCGAGTTCGAGGCCGCGTACCGCCGGGCCCGCGACGAGCAGGTCCCGGTCGAGGTGGTGGGTTACCACGCCCCCTGGGACCGGTGGATCCACAACCGGGTCCTGCCCACCGCAGGCGGCCTGTCGATCTTCGCCAGGGACGTGACCGACGAGCGCCGCCGGGCCCGGCTGATCGGGGTCGGACGCGACGTGGTGACCGCGGTGACCGGCTCGGTGCAGCTGACCGACGCCCTGCGGGCCGCTCTGGAAGCCCTGGTGTCCGGCTGGCCGATCGCCGGAGCGCGGCTCGACGTCAACGGTGCGGTCCAGGTCGAGGTCGGAGACGTCGGCGGTGCGGGCCGCCGCGCGCCCCTGGAGGTGGCCGGGATGCCGGTCGGGGAGGCGCACCTGTTCGGCGAGGTGGCCCCGGTGGACGACTCGATGCTGCAGCTCATCGCCCTCCGGGTGGCCGCCGAACGTCCCACTGGCGGGTCCACGGACCGAGACGTCGCGGAGCAGGTCGAACCTGACGGCGACCCGGCGCGTTCCGGCGGACATGGACCAGACCCTGCCTGAGCCCACGCCCGACCTCGTCCCGGCGCCGCCCGCGCCCGCCCCGTCCCGCCGACACGTGCTGGCGCTGGTCGCGGTGACCGGAGCCGGCGGAGCGCTGATCACGGCCTGCGGCGGCGGGAACGACACCGCGACCACGGAGCCCGGCGGGTCGTCCTCGGACGACGGCGGCTCGTCGCCGTCCGCGTCCGCCGGCGGCGACGCCGGTGGCGCGGGCGGTTCCCTGGTCGCTGCCTCGGACGTGCCGGTCGGCGGCGGGGTGGTCCTCGAGAAGCAGAACGTCGTCGTCTGCCAGCCGGCCGAGGGCACCTTCACCGCCTTCTCGGCGACCTGCACGCACCAGGCCTGCACGGTCGCCAGCGTGAAGAACGGCCGGATCAGCTGCCCGTGCCACGGCTCGGCGTACAGCGCGAAGGACGGCTCGGTGCTGAACGGGCCTGCGACCCGGGCGCTGGCTGAGGTCGCCGTCTCGGTTGAGGGCGGGCAGGTCGTCGAGAGCTGATTCGAGGGCCGCCCGGTCAGCGCGACACGCCGAGCCGACGTAGGGTTGCCGGGTGGCAGATCCGGCGTCGTACCGTCCCTCGCCGGGCTCGATCCCCGACGCCCCAGGCGTCTACCGGTTCCGCGACGAGCGCGGCCGGGTCATCTACGTCGGCAAGGCCCGCAGCCTGCGGCCACGACTGTCGTCCTACTTCCAGGACATCGCGAACCTGCACCCCCGCACCCAGACGATGGTGACGTCCGCGGCAGCGGTGGAGTGGACCGTCGTCAGCACCGAGGTCGAGGCCCTGCAGCTGGAGTACAGCTGGATCAAGGAGTTCGACCCGCGGTACAACGTGAAGTACCGCGACGACAAGAGCTACCCCAGCCTGGCCGTGACCCTGAACGAGGAGTTCCCGCGGCTGCAGGTGATGCGCGGCCCGAAGAAGAAGGGCGTGCGGTACTTCGGGCCGTACTCCCACGCCTGGGCCATCCGCGAGACCCTCGACCTGCTCCTGCGCGTCTTCCCGGCCCGCACCTGCTCCGCCGGGGTGTTCAAGCGGGCCGGTCAGGTCGGCCGGCCGTGCCTGCTCGGCTACATCGGGAAGTGCTCGGCCCCGTGCGTGGGGCGGGTCAGCGCCGCCGAGCACCGGCAGATCGTCGAGGACTTCTGCGACTTCATGGCCGGGCAGACCACGACGTACCTGCGCCGGCTCGAGAAGGAGATGCAGGTCGCGGCGGCCAACCAGGAGTACGAGCGGGCGGCCCGGCTGCGCGACGACATCAAGGCGCTCGAGCGCGCCATGGAGAAGCAGTCGGTCGTGCTCGGCGACGGGACCGACGCCGACGTCATCGCGCTGGCCGAGGACCCCCTCGAGGCAGCGGTGCAGGTGTTCTACGTGCGGGGCGGCCGGGTGCGCGGGCAGCGCGGCTGGGTGGTCGACAAGGTCGAGGAGCTCACCACCGGCGACCTCGTCGAGCACTTCGTCCAGCAGGTGTACGGCGGGTCGGCCAGCGAGCCGACCGAGCCGGGCTGGGGCGACAGCGTCCCGCGCGAGGTCCTGGTGCCCGCCCTGCCGCCGGACGCCGACGCGGTGCAGGACTGGCTGACCACGTTGCGCGGGAGCAACGTCGACCTGCGGGTGCCGCAACGCGGCGACAAGCGCGCACTGATGGAGACCGTCGCCCGCAACGCCGGACATGCCCTCGCGCTGCACAAGACGCGCCGCGGCAGCGACCTCACCAGCCGCAGCGTCGCGCTGCAGGAGCTGCAGGACGCGCTCGGCCTCGACGAGGCACCGCTGCGCGTCGAGTGCTACGACGTGTCGCACCTGCAGGAGAGCGACGTCGTCGCTTCGATGGTGGTGTTCGAGGACGGCCTGGCGCGCAAGAGCGAGTACCGCCGGTTCATCATCAAGGGCCAGGCGGGACAGGGCGATGTGGCCTCGATCTACGAGGTCATCAGCCGACGGTTCCGTCGGTACGTCGAGGAGCGGGCCGAGACCGGCGAGGTCGAGGGCGCGACGAACATGGACGGCGGGGCAGCCGGGCCCGAGGTGCCCGCCGGCATCGACCCGGAGACCGGCCGGCCCCGGCGGTTCGCCTACCCGCCCAACCTGGTCGTCGTCGACGGCGGCGCACCGCAGGTCGCGGCCGCCCAGCGGGCCCTCGACGAGCTCGGTGTCGACGACGTCGCGTTGTGCGGGCTCGCCAAGCGTCTCGAAGAGGTCTGGCTGCCCGGGGACCCGCACCCGGTGGTGCTGCCGCGCACCAGCGAAGGCCTCTACCTGTTGCAGCGGGTCCGGGACGAGGCGCACCGGTTCGCGATCGCGCTGCACCGCACCCGGCGGTCCCGGTCGATGACGGCCAGCGCGCTGGACGGCATTCCCGGCCTCGGTGAGACCCGGCGGAAGGCGTTGCTCAAGCACTTCGGCTCGCTCAAGCGGCTGTCGGCCGCCTCGGTCGACGAGATCGTGGAGGTGCCGGGAGTCGGCCGGCGCACCGCCGAGGCGGTGGTCGCGGCCCTCGCCGACCGTCGTCCCGGCGTGGCCGTCAACACCGCGACCGGTGAGATCCTCGGGGACGACCCGCAGCAGGCCGGGTCCCCGTCCGTGGTCGAGGAGGCGCCGTGAGCCAGTCCGACCGCAGCGAACCTGTGCCGCTCGACCCCGCCGAGGCCGCCGCCGAGGGCGCGCACCTGCCCGACCTCGCCATCATCACCGGCATGTCCGGCGCCGGCCGCAGCACCGCGGCCAACGTGCTCGAGGACCTCGGCTGGTTCGTCGTCGACAACCTGCCGCCCGCCCTGCTGCCGACCCTGGCCGAGCTCGGTGGCCGCTCGCGCGGTGACGTGGCCCGGATGGCCGCGGTGGTCGACGTACGGAGCCGGGCCTTCTTCGCCGACCTGACCGCCGCGCTGGCCAAGCTCGCCGACGACGGCAGCGACCCGAGGATCGTGTTCCTGGAGGCGTCCGACGACGCACTGGTACGCCGGCACGAGGCGGTCCGGCGCCCGCACCCGCTGCAGGGCGACGGCCGGCTCAGCGACGGCATCGCCCGCGAGCGCGAGATGCTGCGCGACCTGCGGGCCGAGGCCGACATCGTGCTCGACACGACTGACCTCAACGTGCACGAGCTCGGCTCGAAGGTGATCGCGGCGTTCCAGCAGGTCGAGCCCGGGCTGCACGCGACGGTGATGTCGTTCGGCTTCAAGTACGGCCTGCCGGTCGACGCCGATCTCGTCGTGGACTGCCGGTTCCTGCCCAACCCGCACTGGGTGCCGGAGCTGCGGCCGCTCAACGGCCGCGACGAGCCGGTCCGCGACTACGTGATGGCCCAGGCGGGTGCGGACGACTTCCTGGACACCTATGAGCGGCTGCTGGACATCATCGGCGCCGGCTACCAGCGTGAGGGGAAGCGCTACGCGACGGTCGCGGTCGGCTGCACCGGAGGCAAGCACCGGTCGGTCGCGATGGCCGAGGAGCTGGCCCGGCGGATGACTGCCCACGGCGTGGACACCGCGGTCGTGCACCGCGACCTGGGGCGGGAATGAGCACGCCTGCCGAGAGCGCGTTCCCGGACGCGCCGGCCGTGGTCGCGCTCGGCGGTGGCCACGGGCTGGCCGCCGCGCTGCAGGCCCTGCGCCGGGTCACCGACCGCCCGACCGCGGTGGTCACGGTCGCCGACGACGGCGGCTCCAGCGGCCGGCTGCGGCGCGAGCTCGGGGTGCTGCCGCCCGGCGACCTGCGGATGGCGCTGGCGGCGCTGTGCAATGACGACGAGTGGGGGCAGACCTGGAGCGAGGTGGTGCAGCACCGCTTCCGCAGCGAGGGTGAGCTGCACGAGCACTCGGTCGGCAACCTGCTCATCGTCGCGCTCTGGGAGCTGCTCGACGACTCGGTCTCCGGGCTGGACTGGGTGGCCCGGCTGCTCGGCGTCCAGGGCAGGGTGCTGCCGATGTCCGTGGTCCCGCTGGACATCGAGGCCGTCGTCGAGATGTCCGGCGACGTGCTGGAGCGGGTCCGCGGCCAGGTCGCCGTCGCGTCGACGGCCGGCCGGGTGCGCAGCGTCTCGCTGCTGCCCGAGTCGCCGCCGGCCTGCCCGGAAGCCGTGCAGGCCGTGCTCGACGCCGACTGGGTGGTGCTCGGCCCGGGGTCGTGGTTCACCAGCGTCATGCCGCACCTGCTGGTGCCCGACCTGGCGGCCGCGCTGCGCGCCACCTCGGCCCGCCGCCTGCTGGTGCTGAACCTCACCGCCCAGGCGGGGGAGACCGACGGTTTCTCGCCGGCGAACCATCTCGAGGTGCTGGCCCGGCACGCGCCCGACCTCACGCTGGACACCGTGCTCGCCGACGCGTCCCACGTCACCGACCAGGTCGCGCTCGAGGCGGCCGCGGCCGCTCTCGGTGCCGAACTGGTGCTCGCGCCGCTGGCCCGCGACGACCATCCCGACCAGCACGACCCCGACCGGTTGGCCGCTGCCTTCCGCCGGCTGTTCGCACCCGACCGACTCTCGAGTGACAGGATCTGAGCCCATGGCCATGACCGCTGCTGTCAAGGACGAGCTCGCCCACCTGAACGTCACGCGGCCCTGCTGCCGCAAGGCGGAGGTGTCGTCGATGCTGCGGTTCGCGGGCGGTCTGCACATCGTCAGCGGCCGGATCGTGGTCGAGGCCGAGGTGGACACCGGCGCGACCGCACGGCGGCTGCGCAAGGACATCGCCGAGGTCTACGGGCACACCTCCGACGTCGCTGTCGTGGCGCCCGGCGGGCTGCGCAAGGGCAGCCGGTACCTCGTGCGGGTGGCCAAGGACGGCGAGGCGCTGGCCCGGCAGACCGGGCTGCTGGACGGCCGCGGCCGGCCGGTGCGCGGCCTGCCGCCGCAGGTCGTGTCCGGGGCGCTGTGCGACGCCGAGTCGGCCTGGCGGGGCGCCTTCCTGGCCCACGGGTCCCTTACCGAGCCGGGCCGGTCGTCAGCCCTGGAGATCACCTGTCCGGGCCCGGAGGCCGCGCTGGCCCTGGTCGGTGCCGCCCGCCGGCTGGGCATCGGCGCCAAGGCCCGCGAGGTCCGCGGCGTCGACCGGGTCGTGGTGCGCGACGGCGACGCGATCGGTGCGCTGCTGACCCGGCTCGGCGCGCACGACAGCGTGCTGGCCTGGGAGGAGCGCCGGATGCGCCGGGAGGTCCGGGCGACCGCCAACCGGCTGGCGAACTTCGACGACGCCAACATGCGCCGGTCGGCGCGGGCCGCGGTGGCTGCCGGTGCCCGGGTGCAGCGGGCCCTGGAGATCCTGGGCGAGGACATCCCGGACCACCTGCGGGTCGCCGGCGAGCTGCGCCTGGCTCACAAGCAGGCCAGCCTCGAGGAGCTGGGCACCCTGGCCGACCCGCCGATGACCAAGGACGCGGTGGCCGGCCGGATCCGCCGGCTGCTCGCGCTGGCCGACAAGCGCGCCTCGGACCAGGGCATCCCCGGCACGGACGCGAACCTCACCCCCGACATGCTCGACGCCTGACCGCCGCACCCGCTCTGCTGCTCCATCTCGCCGTCGCGCCGTTGATCACGCTGGCGTGATCAACGGCTGCTGGGTGCGGTGAGCTCACGGCACCCAGCAAGTGGTAGCCGCACCCAGTCAGCGCGGGCCGCGTCCAGCCGTCCATCTCGCCTGGTGAGGCGGGCCGACGAGAGTCCCGGGCACCCCGGATAGGGTTGCTGGGCAGGGTCAGCGCGAGTTCTGAAGGAGACAGTCGTGACGGTTCGGGTGGGCATCAACGGTTTCGGCCGCATCGGGCGGAACTTCTTCCGGGCTGCCCTCGCGCAGGGTGCCGACATCGAGGTGGTCGGGGCCAACGACCTCACCGACAACAAGACGCTGGCCCACCTGCTGAAGTACGACAGCATCCTCGGCCGGCTGCAGGAGGACGTGTCGTTCGACGACCAGAACATCATCGTCGGCGGCCGCAAGATCCGTGCCCTCGAGGAGCGCGACCCCGGCTCGCTGCCGTGGAAGGAGCTGGGCGCCGACATCGTCATCGAGTCGACCGGCTTCTTCACCGACGCGACCAAGGCGAAGGCCCACATCGACGCCGGTGCGCAGAAGGTCATCATCTCGGCGCCGGCCAAGAACGAGGACTTCACCGTCGTCCTCGGCGCGAACGACTCGGCGTACGACTCGGCCAAGCACCACATCATCAGCAACGCGTCGTGCACGACAAACTGCCTCGCGCCGATGGCCAAGGTCCTCAACGACGCGTTCACCATCGAGCGCGGCCTGATGACCACGATCCACGCCTACACCCAGGACCAGAACCTGCAGGACGGCCCGCACAGCGACCTGCGCCGGGCCCGGGCGGCTGCGCTGAACATCGTGCCGACCAGCACGGGAGCGGCCAAGGCCATCTCCCTGGTGCTGCCCGAGCTCGAGGGCAAGCTGGACGGCTTCGCGATGCGGGTGCCGATCCCCACCGGCTCGGTCACCGACCTCACCGTCACCGTCAGCCGCGACACGACCGTCGACGAGGTCAACGCGGCCTTCAAGGCGGCGGCCGACGGCGCCCTCAAGGGTTACCTCACCTACACCGAGGACGAGATCGTGTCCTCCGACATCGTCACCGACCCCTCCTCGTGCACCTTCGACGCCAAGCTCACCAAGGTCATCGGCGACCAGGTCAAGATCATCGGCTGGTACGACAACGAGTGGGGCTACTCGAACCGCCTCGTCGACCTGGTGAAGCTCGTCGGCCAGTCGCTGTAGCCGTGAAGACCGTCGACGACCTCGGCGACCTGCGCGGCCGACGCGTGCTGGTCCGCTCGGACCTCAACGTGCCGCTGGACGGCGCCACCATCACCGACGACGGCCGCATCCGGGCCAGCGCCCCGACCATCACCGACCTCGCTGAGCGCGGCGCCCGGGTGCTGGTCTGCGCGCACCTCGGCCGGCCGAAGGGGAAGCCGGTCGACGAGTTCAGTCTCGCGCCGGTCGCGAAGCGGCTCGCCGAGGTGCTCGGCCGCCCGGTCGAGTTCGCCACCGACACGATCGGCGAGAGCGCCCAGGCCGCGGTCAAAGGCCTCGGCGACGGCGACGTCGTGCTGCTGGAGAACCTCCGCTTCAACCCGGGGGAGGAGAGCAAGGACGACGCCGAGCGGGGGGAGTTCGCCGACCAGCTCGCGGCCCTCGCCGACGTGTACGTCGGTGACGGCTTCGGCGCCGTGCACCGCAAGCACGCGAGCGTGTACGACGTCCCGCAGCGGCTGCCGCACGCCTCCGGTGCGCTCGTCGTGGCCGAGACCGAGGTGCTGCACAAGCTCACCGGTGACCCCGAGCAGCCTTACGTCGTGGTCCTCGGCGGCTCCAAGGTGTCCGACAAGCTGGGCGTCATCGACAACCTGCTCGACTCGGTCGACCGCCTGCTCGTCGGCGGCGGCATGGTGTTCACCTTCCTCAAGGCCCAGGGGCACGAGGTCGGCAAGAGCCTGCTCGAGGACGACCAGCTCGACGCCGTGCGTGGCTACCTCGAGCAGGCGCAGGCCAAGGGTGTCGAGATCGTGCTTCCGGTCGACATCGTGGCCGCCAGCGAGTTCTCCGCAGACGCCGAGCACGACGTCGTACCCGCCGATGCCATCCCCGCTGACCGGCTGGGGCTGGACATCGGCCCGGAGAGCGGCCGGCTGTTCGCCACGAAGATCGCCGACGCTCGCACCGTCTTCTGGAACGGCCCGATGGGCGTGTTCGAGATGGAGCCCTACGCCGAGGGCACCCGTGCGGTGGCCCAGGCGCTCATCGAGGTGACCGCCGCCGGCGGGCTGACCGTGGTGGGCGGCGGCGACTCGGCCGCCGCGGTGCGCAAGCTGGGCTTCGACGAGAAGGCATTCGGCCACATCTCGACCGGAGGTGGCGCCAGCCTCGAGCTGCTCGAGGGCAAGGAGCTGCCCGGTCTCAGGGCACTTGAAGACGATGGTTCTGGAGGGCGTTAGAGCTATGGCACGCACCCCGCTGATGGCGGGCAACTGGAAGATGAACCTCAACCACCTCGAGGCGCTCGCGCTCGTCCAGAAGCTCGCCTTCTCGCTCACCGACGACGACTTCGACGCGGTCGAGGTCGCGGTGCTGCCGCCGTTCACCGACATCCGCTCGGTGCAGACGCTGATCGACGGCGACAAGTACCGCATCGTCTACGGGGCGCAGGACGTGTCTCAGCACGGCCCCGGGGCGCACACCGGCGACATCGCGGCGCCGATGCTGGCCAAGCTGGGCTGCACGTACGTCGTCATCGGCCACAGCGAGCGCAGGGCGGACCACCACGAGGACGACGCCCTGGTCAACGCGAAGGTCAAGGCGGCGCTCGGCGCCGGCCTGGTCCCGATCCTCTGCGTCGGTGAGCACCTCGAGGTTCGCCAGGAGGACCGCCACGTCGAGCACACGGTCGACCAGCTCAGCGCTGCGCTCGAGGGTGTCCAGGCCGACCAGGCCAGGACGATCGTGGTCGCCTACGAGCCGGTCTGGGCGATCGGCACCGGCGAGGTCGCCACTCCCGAGGACGCCCAGCAGGTCTGCGCGGCGATCCGCACCCGGCTCGCCGAGCTCTACTCCGGCGACCTTGCCGACGGCGTCCGGGTGCTCTACGGCGGCTCGGTCAAGGCGTCCAACGCGGCGGGGATCATGAGCCAGGAGGACGTCGACGGCGCGCTCGTCGGCGGCGCCAGCATCGACCCGGACGAGTTCGTCGGCATCATTCGGTTCCGTACCGCGGTCGAGCAGCCGGCCGGCTGACGTAGGCTGTCCCCGCGCACGACCCGACTGACCGCCGTACCTCTCAGGAGCTCCCACCGTGCAGATCGCACTGCAGATAGTTCTGCTCGTCTCCAGCCTGCTGATGATCCTGCTGGTGCTCCTGCACAAGGGGAAGGGCGGCGGCCTGTCGGACCTGTTCGGCGGCGGCGTGTCCTCCTCGCTCGGCGGGTCGTCCGTGGTCGAGCGCAACCTGGACCGGCTCACGATCGGCATGGCCATCGTGTGGATCGCGTCCATCGTCGCGCTGGGCCTGCTCCTCAAGACCTGAGCGGCGCGTCGCACGATCCGACGACCTACACTGTCGCTGCCGGTGCGCGAGCGCCGGCCGGCAACACCCTCGAGAAGCTGGGGAGCATCACGTGGCAAGTGGTAACGCGATCCGAGGCAGCCGCGTGGGTGCCGGTCCGATGGGTGAGGCCGAGCGGGGCGAGAGCGCCCCCCGGGTCCGGATCTCCTACTGGTGCGCCAACGGCCACGAGACCAAGCCGAGCTTCGCCGAGGACACCCAGGTGCAGACGCCGGAGACCTGGGACTGCCCGCGCTGCGGGTTCCCGGCCGGGCAGGACAAGGACAACCCGCCCTCGCCGCCGCGCACCGAGCCGTACAAGACGCACCTCGCCTACGTGAAGGAACGCCGCAGCGACGCCGACGGCGCAGCGATCCTCGAAGAGGCGCTCGCCAAGCTGCGCGGCAACTGAGCCCTGCGTCGGGCCCGGGCCCGACGCACCTACTCTGGGGCCATGCCCGGACCCTTGGACGGCGTCCTCGTCGTCGACCTGTCCCGCGCCCTCGCCGGACCGCACGCCGCGATGATGCTCGCCGACCTCGGTGCCCGGGTGATCAAGGTGGAGAACCCGGACGGCGGCGACGACAGCCGCGGGTGGGGCCCGCCGTTCGTCGGCGCGGGCGGCGTCGTCAGCGACACGGGGGAGAGCACCTACTTCTTCTCCTGCAACCGCAACAAGGAGTCGGTCACCGCTGACCTCAAGTCCGCCGACGGCAAGGCGCTGCTGACCCGGCTGGTGCGGCAGGCCGACGTCCTGGTCGAGAACTTCCGCACCGGCGTCCTGGACCGGCTCGGCTTCTCGGCGCAGCGGCTGCACGAGCTGAACCCCCGGCTCGTCGTGCTGTCGATCTCCGGCTTCGGCCACGACGGGCCCGAGGGCGGCCGCGCGGGCTACGACCAGATCGCGCAGGGCGAGGCGGGCCTGATGTCGCTGACCGGCACCGGTCCGGACGACCCGATGCGGGTCGGCGTACCGATCGGCGACCTTTTGGCCGGCATGTACGGCGCGTACGGCGTCGTCGCCGCGCTGCACGAACGGGACCGGACCGGCGCCGGCAAGGTGGTACGAACCTCTCTGCTGGCTGCGATCGTCGGCGTGCACGCGTTCCAGGGCACCCGCTACACCGTGGCCGGCGAGGTGCCGTACGGGCAAGGCAACCACCACCCGTCGATCTGCCCCTACGGGCTCTTCCACAGCTCCGACGGCCTGCTGCAGATCGCCGTCGGCTCGGAGAGCCTCTGGCAGCGGCTGGCCGCGGAGTTCGGGCTGCCCGCCGACGAGCCGGGGTTCGCCACCAACGCGGCCCGGGTGCGCAACCGGGACGCCGTGATCGCCGCCGTCGACGCGGCCTTCGCCGACCACCCGCTGGCCGACCTGCTGCCCAGGCTGGCCGGCATCGGCATCCCGGCCGGTGAGGTGCGCACCCTCGACCGGGTCTACGACTGGGAGCAGACCCGGTCGCAGGGACTGCTCGTCGACGTCGAGCACGCCCTGGCCGGCCGGGTGACGCTGCCGGGGCCGCCGCTGCGCTTCGACGGTGAGGAGCCGATGGCCCACGGCGCACCGCCGCTGCTCGGCCAGCACGACGAGTCGGTGCGGGCCTGGCTGGACGAGGTCGACCCGGCGTGAGCAGCCCCGGCGCGCTGGAGCTGATCGAGGCAGTCCTCGACACCGGCAGCTGGTTGCGCTGGGACACACCGCTGGGCCCGCAGGAGGGCATCGACCCGGCGTACGCCGACCAGCTGGCCGCCGCTCGGAGCCACACCGGCCTGGACGAGGCCGTGGTCACCGGCGAGGGGTGCATCCGCGGCCGGCGGGTCGCGGTGGTCGCCTGCGAGTTCGGCTTCCTGGCCGGCTCGATCGGCGTCCGCGCCGCCGACCGGCTCGTCGACGCCGTCGAGCGGGCGACCGACGAGCGGCTGCCGCTGCTCGCCTCGCCGACCTCCGGCGGGACCCGGATGCAGGAGGGGACCACGGCCTTCCTGCAGATGGTGAAGATCACCGCGGCGATCGGGCGGCACAAGGCTGCCGGCAACCCCTACCTGGTGTACCTGCGCAACCCGACGACCGGGGGCGTGCTCGCGTCGTGGGGGTCGCTCGGTCACGTGACCGTCGCCGAGCCCGGCGCTCTGATCGGCTTCCTGGGCCCGCGGGTCTACCGGGCGCTGTACGGCGGGGAGTTCCCCGAAGGCGTGCAGACCGCCGAGAACCTGCTGGCCCACGGCATCGTCGACGCGGTGCTGCCGCCGGAGCAGATCCCGGACATCCTCGACCGGGCGCTCAACGTGCTGGCCGCGCCGCGCGAGGGGGCTCCCGCGGTCCCGGAGCAGCCGCCGGACGAGGTCGACGACGTGCCGGCGTGGGAGTCGATCCGCCGGTCCCGCCGGCCGGACCGGCCCGGCGTACGCCAGCTGCTCCGGCACACGGCGAGGGACGTCGTGCCGATGCGCGGCACCGGCGCCGGCGAGATCGACGCCGGCCTGATCCTCGCGCTGGCGCGGTTCGGCGGTGCGCCGTGCATCGTGCTCGGGCAGGACCGCGAGCGGCAGTCGGCCGGGCAGCCGCTCGGCCCGGCCGGGCTGCGCGAGGCCCGCCGCGGCATGAAGCTCGCCGACGAGCTCAAGCTGCCGCTGGTCACGGTGATCGACACCTCGGGCGCCGCGCTGTCCCGCGAGGCGGAGGAGGGCGGGCTGGCCGGCGAGATCGCCCGGTCGCTGCAGGACCTGGTGCTGCTCGACGCCCCCACGGTGTGCCTGCTCCTCGGTGAGGGCGCCGGCGGGGGAGCGCTGGCGCTGCTGCCGGCCGACCGGGTGGTGTGCGCGCAGCACGCCTGGCTGTCCCCGCTGCCGCCGGAGGGCGCGTCGGCGATCATCCACCGCACGACCGAGCGGGCACCGGAGATGGCCGAGGCGCAGGGCGTGCGGTCGCTGGACCTGCTGCGGGCCGGCATCGTCGACCGGGTCGTCGCCGAGCACCCGGACGCCGCCGACGAGCCGGCCGCATACCTCGAGCGGCTGGCCCGGGTGCTCGAGCTGGAGCTGACCGCCCTGCTCCGTCGCGACCCCCGCACCCGCCTGGCCGCCCGCCTCGCCCGCTACCGCCACCTCGGCAGCACCTGACCCGGGCGTCCCACCTCGCCCGCCCCTGTGCCGCCCGCCCCTGTGCCGCCCGCCCCGAGCTGACGCCGCCCGCCCCCAGGCCACGTTGATCACGCTGGCGTGATCAACGGTTGCTGGGTGCTGTGAGCTTGCCGCACCCAGCAACCTGTTGCCGCACCCAGCGGGCCCCTGAATCGGGTGGCGCGCCCGTCCACCATCGTCCGGCATCTTGTCGACACATCCACAGCGCGGCTGCTGCTCGAGGGGTCCACAGGTGTGTCGCCCCGTCGTCGCGGCTGTCATACGTCGACCAGCCTGGATGCGTGGATGGCGAACTCGGACGCATTGCCGCTGCCCAAGGTGGCTTCGTCTACCGCTGGCAGGCGCTCGACCAGAACCTGTCGGAGCAGCAGATCGCCGGCCTCGTCCGATGCAAGAAATGGGTGCGCCTCCGTCGGGGTGCCTACGCCACGAAAGAGACGGTGGGAGGGCTGCCGCCGGCTGAGCTGCACGTTCTCGTCCTTCGAGCCGCGGTGGGCAACCTGGCGGGCCGGGTGGTTGCGACGGGACACTCCGCCCTCGCCGTGTACGGCGTGCCGCTCTGGGGCGTTGCACTTGGCCAGCTCCACGTGCACCGCGAAGCGACGCGGTCGTCAAGGCGTGAGGCAGGGATCAGTCATCGGCGTGGCGCCATCGACGAGACGGAGATCCGGTCCGTGCGAGGCCTGCTCGTCGCCTCGCCGGAACGAGCGGTCGTCGATGCCTGCCGCGAGGTTGCGTTCGAGGGGGGCGTAGTTCTCGCGGACGGCGCTCGTCGCCTCCTCGACTTCGATCTGGCGGTAGCCAGGGCCATCGTCGAGCGGCAGCGCGACTGGCCGTACTCGTCGCGCGCTTCGACGGCCCTGAGCTTCTCCGACCCACGCGCTGCCACAGTCGGGGAGTCACGAGCTCGCGTGCTGCTGGCGCGGCTCGGCGCCCCGAGGCCAGACCTGCAGCGCCCCATCGTCGATGGTCGGACGCGGACCCTGCTCGGGATCACCGACCTGTACATCGATGAGTACTCAACAGCGATCGAGTTCGACGGCAAGCTCAAGTACGGCCGGGAGCTGTATGAGCGGTCCGGAACGCTCGACGACGTCGATGTCGGCGAGGTCGTCTGGCGGGAGAAGCGTCGCGAGGATGCCATCCGGGATGAAGGCCATGAGGTGATCCGGCTGGTCTGGTCCGAGCTCGACGGCCATGACCGCCTCGTGGCGGGCCGCCTTGAGCGGGCCTTCACTCGCGCTCGTCGGACGTTCGCGACCCGCTGATCGCCACCCCGCTGGGTGCGGCGAGTCGCCGCTTGGTGCGGCATGCTCACCGCACCCAGCGACCGTTGATCACGCCCGCGTGATCAACGTCGTGGACCTCCGGGGCGTGCAGTGCCCGGGCGTCCCACTAGGGTCCAGCGCATGCGCGTGCTCATCGCTCTCGGCGGCAACGCCATGACCGGCCCTGGGGGCAGCGCGACCCCGGAGGACCAGGACCAGGCCATCGGCGTCGCCATGCAGAGCGTCGCCGACCTCGTCGCTGCCGGCACCGAGGTCGTCCTCACCCACGGCAACGGCCCGCAGGTCGGCAACCTGCTGGTGAAGAACGAGCTCGCCGCGCACGTGGTGCCACCGGTGCCGCTGGACTGGTGCGGCGCCCAGACGCAGGGGACGATCGGCTTCCTGATCCTCGACTCGCTGGACAAGGCCCTGGCCGACCGCGGAGTCGACCGGCGTACGGCGACCGTCGTGACCCGCACTCTGGTCGACGGCGACGACCCGGGCTTCAAGGCGCCGACAAAGCCGGTCGGCCGCTACCTGCCCGAGGACCAGGCCCGCACGCTGATCGAGCACGGCCAGACGTGGGAGGACCGCGGCGAGAAAGGCTGGCGTCGCGTCGTCGCCTCACCCGAGCCGATCGACGTCGTCGACGCCGGCACCATCGCGACCCTGGCCGACGCCGGGTACGTCGTGGTCGGCGCGGGCGGTGGCGGGATCCCGGTGGTGCGCGACCGGGACGGCACGCTGCGCGGCGTCGAGGCCGTCATCGACAAGGACCTGGCCGCCGCGCTGCTGGCTCGCGCGGTGCACGCCGAGGTGCTGGTCATCGCCACCGACGTCGAGCACGTGGTGCTCGGCTACGGCACCGACGACGAGCGACCGCTGCGCCAGACCACGGCCGCCGGGATGCGCCGGATCGCCCAGGAGCAGAAGTTCGCCAGCGGCAGCATGGGCCCGAAGGTCGAGGCCGCTGTCAGGTTCGTGGAGTCCGGTGGGCGACGCGCCGTCATCACGTCGTTGGAGATGATCGAGGAGGCGGTGCACGGGCGAGCCGGCACCGTCGTCGAGGAGGAGACGGCATGACCACCACACCCGAGCCCATCGAGGTCCACAAGGTCGCGCTGGAGAGCGTGTCGGACGCCTCCGGGCTGGCCGACCTGATCGACAAGGGCCTGATCGAGGCCGACCGGGTGATCGCTGTGATCGGTAAGACCGAGGGCAACGGCGGCGTCAACGACTACACCCGGATCATCGCCGACCGCGCGTTCCGCGAGGTGCTCGAGGCGCGCGGCAGCCGGCCGATGGAGGAGATCAAGCAGATCCCCATCGTGTGGTCCGGCGGCACCGACGGGGTCATCTCCCCGCACGCCACCATCTTCGCCACGACCACGCCGGACAAGGTCCCGGCCACCGACGAGCCCCGTCTCTCGGTCGGCTACGCGATGAGCGAGCAGATCTTCCCCGAGGACATCGGCCGGCTGCCGATGGTCGAGAAGGTCGCGGCCGGGGTGAAGATCGCGATGGAGCGGGCCGGCATCACCGACGCCGCCGACGTGCACTACGTGCAGACCAAGACGCCGCTACTCACCCTCGAGACCATCACCGACGCGAAGCGGCGCGGCAAGGACGTCTGGACCGAGGACACCCTCAAGTCGATGGACGTCTCGAACTCCACGACAGCCCTGGGCATCGCCGTGGCACTCGGCGAGATCGACATGCCCACGACCGAGCAGATCCACAAGGACCTGTCGCTGTTCTCGTCGGTCGCCAGCTGCTCCTCGGGCGTCGAGCTGGACCAGGCGCAGATCGTCGTGCTGGGCAACGTGCGCGGAGTGGGCGGCCGGTTCCGCATCGGGCACAGCGTGATGAAGGACGCCCTGGACGCCGACGGGGTCTGGGAGTCGATCCGCAACGCCGGTCTCGACGACCTGCCGGAGCGCCCGCGGTCCAGCGACCTGCGCGGCCGGGTGGTGAACGTCTTCTGCAAGTGCGAGGCCGACCCCACCGGCCGGGTCCGCGACCGGCGCAACATCATGCTCGACGACTCGGACGTGCACTGGCACCGCCAGATCAAGTCCTGCGTCGGGGGAGTGGTCTCCTCGGTAACCGGTGACCCGGCGGTCTTCGTCTCGGTCGCCGCGGTGCACCAGGGCCCGTCCGGCGGCGGTCCGGTCATCGCGATCGTCGAGCCGGAGGCCGCGCTCTAGCGGCGTACGCAGGCACCGTGCGGATGTCGGCGGCGCGACCCGAGATCTCGGTCGTGCCCGCGAACGAGGCGAGCTGGCAGGACCTCCAGTCGGTCTTCGGGCGGCGCGGCGCGGCATCCCGCTGCTTCTGCCAGCGGCACAAGCTGATGCCGCGGGAGTCCTTCGCGTCGTTCCCCGCCGAGGAACGGGCCCACCGGCTGCGCGAGCAGACCGACTGCGGCCACCGGCGGTCCACCACCACCAGCGGTCTGGTCGCCTACCTCGACGGCGTGCCGGTCGGCTGGTGCGCGGTCGAGCCGCGCACGGCGTACCCCGGTCTGCTGCGCAACGGCCGGGTCCCGTGGGCGGGCCGCACCGAGGACAAGACCGACGTCAGCGTCTGGGCCGTGACCTGCCTCTTCACCCGTGCGGGCTACCGGAGGCGCGGCGTCAGCCGGGCACTTGCGCGGGCCGCCGTCGACTACGCCCGGGACCGCGGCGCCAGCGCACTCGAGGGCTACCCGATGAGCAGCAAGAACGCGATCGAGGAGGAGCTGCACGTCGGCACCGAGAGCGTGTTCGCGGACGCCGGCTTCGCCGAGGTCAGCCGTCCGACGCTGAGAAGGGTCGTGATGCGCATCGACTTCGGCGGTCGCGCCTAGCCGGCCTGGTCGTGCAGCAGCCGGACCACCTGGTCGTCGGTGGTCTGCCGGAAGTCGGCGTACCAGCGGCTCACGGCGCCGAGACGCTGCGCGACCACCAGGGTCACCACCTCGTCCGCCTCGGCCTCCAGCGCGGTCATCGTCTGGGCCGCGACCACCGGAGCGGCCAGCACCAGCCGGGCCGCACCTGCATCGCGCAGAGAGCGCAGCGCCGCCCGTGCGCTCACCCCGGTGGCTACGCCGTCGTCGACCACCACCACCGTGCGGCCGGCGACGGGGACCCCCCGACGGCCGGAGCGGTACGCCGTGACGCGGCGACCGCACTCGGCCCGCTCTGCAGCGACCTGCTCGGCCAGGTCGGCCGGTGCGAACCCGGCCTCGGCCAGGCCGGCGACGTCCCAGACGACCGGTCCGCCCTCGGCCAGCGCACCCAGGCCGAGCTCGGGCTGCCGCGGGTGGCCGACCTTGCGCACGACGAGTACGTCGAGCGGGGCGCCCAGCTGCGCCGCCACCGGCGCGGCGACCTCGACCCCGCCGCGGGCCAGCCCGACCACCACCGGAGCCGGCATCTGCTGCTCGGCCAGCCGGCGACCTAGCCGCTCCCCGGCGTCGTCGCGGTCCTTCCACCCCCGGATCACCGCCCCAGCATGCTCGCTACGCTCCGCCCGGTGTCCAGCCACGACCGCGGCAAGTCGCTGCCCGACCCCGGCTTCGCCGGCGACGACGGCAGTGCCGACCCCTCGCTGGTCGCAGCACTCGTCGCGGCGGCCGCCGACCCGGCGGAGCTGCCGGCCGTGCTCGCCGCCCTGCACCGGTCGCGCGTCCTGGCACCCGTCGTCGCGCTGCTCGGCGAGCAGGAGACCACCACCGCCGGGCTGGTCCGCGACAAGAGCGCCGACATCGCCGTCCCGCTGCTGCTGGACGGCGAAGGCCGCCGCGCCCTACCGGTCTTCACCGGCCTGGCCGCGCTGGCCCGGTGGGACCCGGCCGCCCGGCCGGTCCCGGTGGCCGGGTCACGCGCCGCGCAGGTCGCCCTGGCCGAGCGGGCGGACGCGATCGTGGTCGACCCGGCCGGCCCCACCCCGGCCACCCTGCCGCTGCCCGAGGTCCGGGCGCTTGCCGAGGGCCGGGGAAGTGTCCCCGCCTGGGACGACCCGCGGGTGTCCACGGCGATCGCCAGGCTGCTGGCCGACGAGCCGGCGGTCCGCGGCGCCGATCTCGCGCCGTGCGCCGGACGGGACGGCCGCCTCACCGTCCTCGTCGACCCTGGTACCGACCACGCTGCGCTGGCCGGCCGGGTGGCCGCGGCGGTCGCCGCCCTGCCGGCCGTCCGGGACGGGGTGCGCGGGCTCGAGGTGACGGTGGCCGCCGGCAGCTGACCCGCCCCGGCTGAAGTCGTCGCCGCCCGTGGCTGCTGGTAGCCTTGCTGCTGACCAATCCGCGCCCCTCGGGGTGCGGGTACGCAAGTGGAGGCTTCTCCCACCCGCATCGACCGCACCACGGGTCGTCGGGTCCGGTCGGACAGCTCGTCCAGCTCGCGCTGGGTGGCGAGGTGTCCTACGAGGGATGACATGATCCCCCGTCCGGTGTTGAGGCTTCCGTGAGCGGTTCGGCACGGGAGCCTTTTTCGTGCCCGGCCGGTCGGTAGCTGTCAGATCTAGTAGGAGGCCCCATCAGCACTGAGCCCAGGATCAACGAGCGGATCCGCGTGAACGAGGTCCGGCTTGTCGGCCCGAACGGCGAGCAGGTCGGCATCGTCGCCATCGGCGACGCGCTGCGGCTGGCCCAGGAGGCAGACCTCGACCTCGTCGAGGTGGCCCCGATGGCCCGCCCGCCCGTCTGCAAGCTCATGGACTACGGCAAGTTCAAGTACGAGACGGCGCAGAAGGCCCGCGAGTCGCGGAAGAACCAGGTCAACACGGTCATCAAGGAGATGAAGCTCCGACCGAAGATCGACCCGCACGACTACGAGACCAAGAAGGGTCACGTGGTCCGGTTCCTCAAGGCCGGCGACAAGGTCAAGATCACGATCATGTTCCGTGGTCGCGAGCAGTCCCGGCCCGAGCTCGGGTTCCGGCTCCTGCAGCGGCTCGCCGGTGACGTGCAGGAGCTCGGCTTCGTCGAGTCGGCACCGAAGCAGGACGGCCGAAACATGATCATGGTTCTGGGTCCGCTCAAGAAGAAGGCCGAGGCCCGCGCCGAGCGCGCGGCGGACCGTGCCCGACGTGACGAGGCCGACCCCGGCGACGCCGAGGCCGCAGTCGACTCGCCGGTCCCGAGCTCCGCCGAGCCGGCAGCGCCCGCCGAGTCCCCCGTCCCGACCCCCGCCGAGTCCGCCGACCAGCCGGCTTAGCAGCACCACCGAACGTCGCCCCGGCCCCCGCCGGCGGCGAGCAGTCACCCGCACGACTCGCGCCCGACGCGAGCACACCGAGGAGATCGACGCGAGATGCCGAAGAACAAGACGCACAGCGGCACCAAGAAGCGGTTCCGCCTGTCCGGCACCGGCAAGGTCCTGCGCGAGCAGGCCAACCGCCGCCACCTTCTCGAGGGCAAGTCCTCGACGCGCACCCGCCGGCTGGCGGCCGATGTCGTCACCTCGAGCGCGGACGTCAAGAAGGTCAAGCGCCTGCTCGGCAAGTAGCCGTCCGCACGCCCCCGGTAACGAACAAGGAGTAATCAGTGGCACGCGTCAAGCGGGCGGTCAACGCCCACAAGAAGCGCCGGGTCGTCCTCGAGCGGGCGAGCGGCTACCGCGGACAGCGGTCCCGGCTCTACCGCAAGGCCAAGGAGCAGGTCACCCACTCGCTCGTCTACAACTACCGCGACCGGAAGAAGCGCAAGGGTGACTTCCGCCAGCTGTGGATCCAGCGGATCAACGCCGCAGCCCGGCTGAACGGCATGACCTACAACCGGTTCATCCAGGGCCTCAAGGCCTCCGGTGTCGAGGTGGACCGCAAGGTCCTCGCCGACCTCGCGGTCAACGACGCGCCGGCCTTCGCCGCCCTCGTCGAGCTGGCCAAGGCGAACCTGCCGGCTCAGACCACCGGCAGCAAGGACGACGAGACCGCCGCCTAGGCAGCAGTCGTCACCCGGACGCCCAGGGAGCCCGCGAGGCACCCTGGGCGTTCGTCGTCCCGGCCCCGGCAGGGGCTACCCGCCCTACACACCGGAGGTCGCGATGGTCACCGGCCCCGAGCTGACGCTCGCCGCGGGCCGCCCGGGTCCGAGCCGCCCAGCGGCTGACCAAGCGAGCGTTCCGGGCCCAGGACCGCCGGTTCCTCGCCGAGGGACCGCAGGCCGTGCGCGAAGCGGTCGCCCGGCCCGGCACGGTCCTCGAGCTGTTCGCCACCCGGGAGGCCACCGAGCGGCATCCCGAGATCGTGGCTGACGCGGCGGCCGGCGGCGCCGAGGCACAGCTCGTCACCGGTGCGGTGATGGCCGCGCTCTCGCAGACCGTGACGCCGCAGGGCCTGGTCGCCGTGTGCTCGCTGGTCGACCGGCCGCTGGCCGAGCTGCTCGGCTCCCGGCCGCGGTTGGTGGCCGTCCTGGCGCATGCTCGCGACCCCGGCAACGCAGGCACGGTCATTCGGGCCGCCGACGCTGCCGGCGCCGGCGGTGTCCTGCTCACCGGCGACAGCGTCGACCCGTACAACGGCAAGTGCGTCCGCGCCTCGGCCGGCAGCCTGTTCCACCTGCCGGTGAGCCTCGGTGGCCGGGTCGAGGACGACCTGCCCGCGCTGCAGGCAGCCGGGCTGAAGGTGCTGGCCGCCGACGGGCACGCCGACGTCGACCTCGACGAAGCAGGCGACGCCGGACTGCTCGACGGGCCCACCGCCTGGATCTTCGGCAACGAGGCGTGGGGGCTCCCCGCGCCGACCCGGGCGCTGGCCGACGCGGTCGTCAAGGTGCCCATCCACGGCCGGGCCGAGTCGCTGAACCTGGCGACCGCCGCCGCGGTGTGCCTCTACGCCTCGGCCCGGGCCCACCGGACTCGTCCGTCCGGTTGATCCGGCTCGGTCCGCGCAGAGGATCAACTCGGTGGCCGCCGTCGGTAGTGTCGACCGGGTGAGCGAGGGAGCCGCGCCCTACGACGACCACCCCGACGGAGTGGTCGTCGCCGATGCGCGCGGCACGGTCGTGGTGTTCAACCGGGCAGCCGAGCGCATCACCGGCATCGCGGCCGCGGCGGCGCTCGGCAAGGACCTCGAGGACGCCTTGCCGCTGGAGGGCCTGGACGGGCGCGCGTGGTGGCCGTGCGCCCAGCCGTACGCCGGGCTGCGGACCGTGAGCGGGCACCCCGAGCGCAACCTGATCCTGCCCGGCGTCCAGGAGGTCCTGGTCACCTCCCGCTACGTCCGCGACGAGCCACGCGGCCAGGTGACCAGCGTCGTGGTGGCGCTGCGCGGCACTCGGCACCGGGCCCGCGAGGAGCTCAGCCGAGCCGAGCTGGTGTCGACGGTCGCCCACGAGCTGCGCTCGCCGCTGACCAGCGTCAAGGGCTTCACCGCGACCCTGCTGGCGAAGTGGGACCGGTTCAACGACGACCAGAAGCGGCTGATGCTCGAGACGGTGAACGCCGACGCGGACCGGGTGACCCGGCTCATCACCGAGCTGCTGGACATCGCCCGGATCGACTCCGGCCGGCTGACCGTGCGCCGGCAGGTGGTCGACATCGGTCGGGTCGTGCAGCGGCACGTGGACGGGATGGAGGCCCGCGGCGAGGACCCGGCCAAGTTCCGGGTGCACGTCGCCGAGGGCATCCCCGAGATGTGGGTCGACGCCGACAAGCTGGACCAGGTCATGGGCAACCTGCTCGAGAACGCCCTGCGGCACGGCGGCGGGACGGTCACCCTCGAGGTCGAGCCGGCCGGCGACGGGGCCTCGGTGACCGTCACCGACGAGGGCGAGGGAATCCCCGACGAGCAGGTCGACCGGGTGTTCACCCGGTTCTGGCGGTCCGGGCGCCGCGGCGGCACCGGGCTCGGCCTGTACATCGTCCGTGGCCTGGTCGAGGCCCACGGCGGGCACATCGAGGTGGGTCGCGGACCCAGCGGCGGCGCGCGGTTCCGATTCGTGCTGCCCGCCGCGATCCCCGACTTCGCCGACTGAGCTCGTCACGGCGTACGCCGGGTGCGGCGGGCCCGCAGCCCGTTCCTCTCACCGCTGCCACCTAGACTCGGGCGGCGACGATCCCCGACGGAGCCCCACCATGTCCGCACCGAACAAGTCCTACGACCCCGTGCAGGTGACCCCCTTGAACGCCGACGAGGTCGAGCACGCCCGGGACGCCGCGCTCGCCGCCATCGCGGCCGCCGCCGATCTCGACGCGCTCAAGGCCGCCCGGCTCGAGCATGCCGGCGACAGGTCGCCGCTCGCGCTGGCCAACCGGGAGATCGGCGCACTGCCGCCGGCCGCCAAGGCCGAGGCCGGCAAGCGGGTCGGCGCTGCCCGCCGAGCGGTGTCCGAGGCACTCGCGTCCCGGCAGAGCCAGCTCGAGCAGGACCGCGACGAGCGCGTCCTGGTCGAGGAGACGGTCGACGTCAGCCTTCCCTGGGACCGGGTGGCGCCCGGCGCCCGGCACCCGCTGACCACCCTGAGTGAACGGGTCGCCGACCTGTTCCTCGCGATGGGCTACGAGTGGTCGGAAGGTCCCGAGGTCGAGGCCGAGTGGTTCAACTTCGACGCACTCAACATGCCGCCCGACCACCCGGCGCGCACCACCCAGGACACCTTCTGGGTGGGCTCGCCCGACTCCGGGGTCGTCCTGCGCACCCAGACCTCGCCGGTGCAGATCCGCACCATGCTCCGACGCGACCCGCCGATCTACGCCGTCTCGCCCGGCCGGGTCTACCGCACCGACGAGCTGGACGCGACGCACACGCCGGTCTTCACCCAGGTGGAGGGACTCGTCGTGGACGAGGGCATCACGATGGCCCACCTGCGCGGCACCCTCGACCACTTCGCGCAGGCGATGTTCGGCGCGGGAACCACGACCCGGATCCGCCCGGCGTACTTCCCCTTCACCGAGCCCAGTGCGGAGATGGACCTGCGGTGCTGGGTCTGCCACGGCGACTCGGTCGGCAACCCGGACCGGCCGTGCCGCACCTGCTCCTCCGAGGGCTGGATCGAGTGGGGCGGCTGCGGCATGGTCAACCCGCGGGTGCTGGTCGCCTGCGGCATCGACCCGGACCGCTACACCGGCTTCGCGTTCGGGATGGGCATCGAGCGCACCCTGATGTCCCGGCACGGAGCCGAGGACATGCGCGACATGGTGGAGGGCGACGTGCGCTTCGCGCGCCCCTTCGGGACTGAGGTCTGATGCGCCCGCTCATCCAGTTGCAACTCATGCAGACGGAGATCTGATGCGCGCCCCGCTGTCCTGGCTGCGGGAGTACGCCGACCTGCCGGCCGGTGTCACCGGGCGCGAGCTGGCCGAGCGCCTGGTCGCGGCCGGCCTCGAGGTCGAGACCGTGCACCGGCCCGGGTACGACGTCGACGGCCCGGTGGTGCTCGGCCGGGTGCTCGCCTTCGAGGAGGAGACCGCCTCCAACGGCAAGACCGTCCGGTGGTGCCAGGTCGACGTGGGCGAGCCGGAGCCCCGAGGTGTCGTGTGCGGCGCGCGCAACTTCGCCGTCGGCGACGCCGTTGTCGTGGCCCTGCCGGGTGCCGTGCTTCCGGGCGGCTTCGCCATCACCGCCCGGACGACCTACGGCCACGTCAGCGACGGGATGATCTGCTCCAGCCGCGAGCTCGGCACCGGTGACGACCACGACGGCATCCTGGTGCTGGACGGCGCTGTCACCGGCGAGGCCGTGCCGGGTGTCGACGCCGTCGACCTCCTCCAGCTGCGCGACGAGGTCCTGGACATCGCCGTCACCCCCGATCGCTCGTATGCCCTGTCGATGCGCGGGATCGCGCGCGAGGCCGCCGCGGCGTACGACGTGGCGTTCCACGACCCCGCCGGCCTCGACCCGCTGCCCGTCGACGGCATGGGCCACCCCGGTGTCGTCGCGGACCCCGGGGCCGCCGACCGGCTGGTCCTGCGCACCGTGACCGGGCTCGACCCTGCCGCGGCGACCCCGCTGTGGATGTCGCGGCGGCTCACCCATGCCGGCATGCGGGCGGTGTCGCTGGCCGTCGACGTGACGAACTACGTCATGCTCGAGCTGGGTCAGCCGCTGCACGCCTTCGACCGCACCCGCCTGCAGGGTCCGGTCACCGTTCGCCGCGCAGCGGCCGGGGAGAAGCTCGAGACCCTCGACCACGCCGTGCGGCCGCTGGACGCCGAGGACGTGGTGATCGCGGACGACTCCGGGCCGGTCGGGCTGGCCGGCACGATGGGCGGCCTGACCACCGAGATCGACGCCGGGTCGACCGAGCTGGTGATCGAGGCCGCGCACTTCGACCCGATCGCCGTGGCCCGGATGGCCCGTAGGCACAAGCTGTCCAGCGAGGCGTCCAAACGCTTCGAGCGCGGTGTGGACGCCGAGCTGCCTCCGGTGGCATCCACCCGGGCGGTGGCTCTGCTCACTGAGCTCGGCGGCGCCACCCATGTCGGGTCCACCGAGGTCGACCACCCCCGCGCGACCCGGCACATCGACCTCGACCCGGCGCGACCCGGCCGGACCGCCGGCATGCCGATCGGCGAGGACGTCGTGGCCCGGCACCTGGCGCAGATCGGCTGTCTCGTCGACACCGCGGTGACACCGTGGAGCGTCACGCCACCCACCTGGCGGCCCGACCTCGCCTACCCGGCGGACCTCGACGAGGAGGTCATCCGCCTCGTCGGCTACGCGCAGGTCCCGTCGATTCTGCCGCAGGCCCCGGCCGGCCCCGGGTACGACGAGCAGCAGCGGCTCCGTCGCCGCATCGGGCTGGCGCTGGCGCACACCGGCTACGTGGAGGCCCCGTGCTACCCGTTCATCGGGGAAGCCGACCTCGACGCGCTCGGCCTGCCGCCGGGTGACGGGCGTCGGCACGCCCTGCGGCTGGCCAATCCGCTCAGCGACACCGAGCCGCTGCTGCGCACCACGCTGCTGCCGGGGCTGCTCGCGGCGCTTCGCCGCAACGTCGGCCGCGGCAACAACGACGTCGCCCTGTTCGAGGTCGGCCCGGTCTTCCGGCCCGGTCCCGACCCGCTGCCGGCAGCGCCCCGACCCCCGGTAGATCGCCGCCCCTCTGCTGCGGAGATCGCTGCGCTCGACGCCGCACTGCCGGCCCAGCCGCGCCGGGTCGCCGCGGTGCTCGCGGGCGATCGCGGGCAGCCCGGTTGGTGGGGACCCGGGAGGGCCGCCGGCTGGGCGGACGCCGTCGAGGCCGCGCGCGAAGTCGCCCGGCAGGCCCGGGTCGTGGTCACCGTGCGGGCGGACGTGCACGCCCCGTGGCACCCCGGCCGGTGCGCCGCCGTGCTGCGCGACGGCGAGGTGGTCGGCCACGCGGGCGAGCTGCACCCCCGCGTCGTGGCGGCGCTCGGGCTGCCCGGGCGCAGCTGCGCGATGGAGCTCGACCTGGACCTCCTCGGCCTGGACACCTCCCCGGTGCCGGCGCCCCGGCTGTCCACCTATCCAGCAGCGACCCAGGACGTCGCACTGGTCGTGGACGCGGACGTGCCGACGGCCGAGGTCGAGGCGGCGTTGCGGGCCGGTGCCGGCGACCTGCTCGAGTCGGTGCGGCTGTTCGACGTGTACCGCGGCGAGCAGGTGGGGGAGGGCAAGGCCTCGCTGGCCTGGGCGCTGCGGTTCCGGGCAGCCGATCGCACCCTCACCGTCGAGGAGGCCACTGCCGCGCGGGATGCAGCAGTGGCCGAGGCGACCCGGCGTACCGGAGCGGTCCTGCGTGGTGGCTGACCTCGCGGGTCAGGTGGCGCTGGTCACCGGCGCGGGCCGGGGCATCGGGCGCGATCTCGCACTGGCGCTCGCCCGGGACGGTGCCTCGGTCGCACTGCTGGGCCGCAGCCCGGCAGCGCTGCACGCCGTCCTCGCCGAGATCGTCGACGGCGGGGGACGCGGCCTGGCCCTGCCGGCCGACGTCACCCGGACCGGAGAGGTGCGCGCCGCCGTCGACAACGTCGCGCGCCATCTCGGTCCGGTCGACCTGCTGGTGAGCAACGCCGGGTTGCGCGAGACGGTCGAGGCGCCGCCGTGGGAGGCCGACCCGCTCGACTGGTGGCGGGTGATCGAGACCAACGTGCGCGGGCCGTTCCTGCTCGCGCACGCGGTGCTGCCGTCGATGGTGGCCCGCGGGACAGGGCGGGTGCTGCACCTCGGCAGCGGGATGGGCCAGTGGCCGAACCCGGGCTGGTCGGCCTACGCCACCTCGAAGGCCGCGGTGTCGCGGATGACCGACTCGCTCGCGGCGGCGCTCGACGGCACGGGTGTCACGGTCCTGGAGGCCAGCCCCGGCCTGGTGCGCACCGGGATGACCGAGACGATGTGGGGGCCGCCCGAGGAGCAGACCTGGACGCCGGTCGACCGGATGGTCCAGCTCGTCCTGCGGTTCGCCCGCGGCGATCTCGACGCTCTGCATGGCCGGTTCGTGCACGCGGCACGGGACGATCTCGATGCTCTGGTCGCGCGGGCCGCCACCATCGTGGCCGACGACGCCCGCACGTTGCGGTTGCGCCGGTACGGCGACGACGACCCGCTCGGCTGAACGGCTCGGTCGGCTCGGTCAGGCGGCGACGGTCGCGACCACGGCGTAGCGCTCGTCGTCGACCTCGCGGCC
Organism: uncultured Actinomycetota bacterium; assembly: GCA_963746465.1. Classification (GTDB taxonomy): domain Bacteria; phylum Actinomycetota; class Actinomycetes; order JACCUZ01; family JACCUZ01; genus CAVVAY01. The sequence goes on from CAVVAY010000001.1 coordinate 44,100, forward strand.
CCAGAGCACGGCCTCGCTGCTGAGGCAGACCACCTCGAGCCTGCTGACCAGCGGGTCGAGCGCCGCGACCAGGTCCTCGGCGCGCACTCCGCCCTGCCACGGCATGGTCTCGGCGCCTTGCGCATACGGCGCCACCGCTCCTGCCGGCCACCAGCGGCCCTCGATCAGGACCAGCCGGCCGCCGGGTCGGACCAGGCTGACCCACCGGGCCAGGGCGGCTGCCGGGTTGGGCAGTGTCCACAACACGTGCCGGGCGAGAACGGCGTCGACCCGCCCGTCGCCGATCTCCGGGTCGGCGGCGTCGCCGACCAGGAACGTCGCGTCGCGCCCGGCGCACTTGCGACTCGCCTCGGCCAGCATGGACGGCGACAGGTCGACGCCGATGACACGGTGGCCGGTCTCGGCGGCGAGCAGCGACAGCGAACCGGTGCCGCACCCCAGGTCGAGCACGGTCCCCGGCGTGGCCGGCAACCAGGCCGCGAGGCGGGTGCTCCAGGCGGCCCGGGTCGCAGGGTCGAGCAGGCCGTGGTCGGGGTCCTCGTCGTAGCGCGGACTCTCCGCCTCCCAGAACTCCAGCACGGTCGGCAGCGCGGCATCGGGCATCTCGGGCATGCCGGGCATCCTGCCAGGTCCGGCCGACGGGCGGCATTCCGGTTTGCATGAGATTGCGGCCTCCTGCATACTCATGCAGATGGGACGGACAGCAGCGGTGGCGGGAGCCAGCGGCTACGCGGGCGGCGAGCTGCTGCGGCTGCTGCTGGGGCACCCCGGCCTGGGCCTCGGAGCGGTCGCGGCCGGGACCGGCGCCGGACGGCCGGTCACCGACCTGCACCCCCAGCTGCCCCAGCTCGGCGGCGTCACCTTCGCCCGGACCGAGCCGGCTGCGCTCGCTGACGCCGACCTCGTCTTCCTCGCCCTCCCGCACGGGCAGTCCGCGGCCCTGGTCGCCGAGCTGCCCGCCGATCAGCCGGTGGTCGACCTGGGCGCCGACTTCCGCCTGACCAGCAGTACCGACTGGTCCACCTACTACGGCGGCGAGCACGCCGGCAGCTGGCCGTACGGCTTGCCGGAGCTGCCCGGCGCCCGGACCGTGCTGGCCGGCGCCACCCGGGTCGCGAACCCGGGCTGCTACGCCACCTCGGTGGCCGTCGCGCTTGCGCCGCTGCTTGCCGCGGGGCTCGTCGAGCCGGCCGACGCCGTGGTCGTCGCCGCGTCGGGCACCTCCGGAGCCGGTCGGTCGGTGAAGCCCGCGCTGCTCGCCAGCGAGGTGATGGGCGCCTTGTCGGCGTACAAGGCGGGTGGCGTTCACCAACACATCCCGGAGATGGAGCAGGCGCTGTCCGCGGCGGCCGGCACCGGGGTCACGTTGTCGTTCACCCCGGTGCTGGCACCGATGCCCCGCGGGATCCTGGCCACCTGCACCACCCGGCTGGCGGCCGGGACCGGGGAGGCGGCGCTGCGCGAGGCCCTGCACGCGGCCTACGACGACGAACCGTTCGTGCACGTGCTGCCCGAGGGCACCTGGCCGACGACCGCCGCGACCCTGGGCAGCAACAGCGTGCAGCTGCAGGTCGCCGCCGACCTGCACAGCGGTCGGGCCGTGGTGGTCGCCGTGCTCGACAACCTGGTCAAGGGCGCTGCCGGACAGGCCGTGCAGAACGCGAACCTGGTCCTCGGCCTGGACGAGACCGCCGGCCTCCCCATCAACGGAGTCTCACCGTGAGTGTCACTGCAGCCCACGGGTTCCGGGCCTCCGCCGTCGCCGCCGGGCTGAAGTCCAGCGGCCTGCTCGACGTCGCGGTGATCGTCAACGACGGACCGGAACGGTCCGCGGCGGCTGTCTTCACCGGCAACCGGGTCAAGGCCGCCCCGGTGGTCTGGACGCAGCAGGTAGTCCGGGACGGCCGGGTCGACGCCGTCGTCCTCAACTCCGGCGGGGCCAACGCGTGCACCGGGCCGGCCGGCTTCCAGGACACCCATGCGACGGCGGAGTGGGCCGCGATGGCGCTCGGCGTCTCGGCCGGCGACGTTGCGGTGTGCTCGACCGGCCTGATCGGCGACCGGCTGCCGATCGACCGACTGCTCGCGGGCGTCGACGCCGCCGTGCCGCTGCTCACCGTCGCCGGCTCGGACGACGCCGCCCGCGCCATCATGACCACCGACTCGGTCCCGAAGCAGGCGGTCGCCGTGGGAGCCGGCTTCCTGGTCGGCGGGATGGCCAAGGGCGCGGGCATGCTCGCGCCCGGGCTGGCCACCATGCTCGTGGTGCTCACCACGGACGCCGTCGTCGAGCCGGCCCGGCTGGAGGCCGCCCTGCGGCGGGCCACCGCGGTGACGTTCGACCGGGTCGACTCGGACGGCTGCATGTCGACCAACGACACGGTGCTGCTGCTCGCGTCCGGCGCGTCAGGCACCGCACCCACCGACGACGAGCTGTTCGCCGCCGTCGAGACGGTGTGCGCCGACCTGTCCCGTCAGCTGGTCGACGACGCCGAGGGCTCGACGAAGAGCATCGCGGTCACCGTCACCCGGGCCGCGTCGGTGGGCGACGCGGTCACCGTGGCGCGCGCCGTGTCCCGCAGCAACCTGCTCAAGTGCGCCATCCACGGCGAGGACCCCAACTGGGGCCGGGTGCTCAGCGCCGTCGGCACCACCGACGCGGCCTTCGAGCCGGAGCACCTCGCCGTGGCGCTGAACGGTGTCTGGGTCTGCCGGGACGGCGCGGCTGCCGAGGACCGCGCCAAGGCCGACCTCTCGGCCCGCGAGGTGGACATCACCGTCGACCTCGGCGCCGGCGCCGAGGAGGCCACGGTCTGGACCAACGACCTCACCGCTGCCTACGTGCACGAGAACTCGGCCTACTCGACATGAAGGCCAGCGCATGAACAGGCATGCGAAGGCGCTCGAGAAGGCCAGCGTCCTCGTGGACGCGCTGCCGTGGCTGGAGCGGTTCCACGGGCGCACCGTGGTGGTCAAGTTCGGCGGCAACGCGATGGTCGACACCGCGCTGCAGCAGGCCTTCGCCGAGGACGTCGTGTTCCTCCGGTACGCCGGGCTGCGTCCGGTCGTGGTGCACGGCGGTGGCCCGCAGATCACCAAGCAGCTGGACCGGCTGGGCATCGAGAGCGTCTTCGCATCCGGCCACCGGGTCACCACGCCGGAGGCGATGGACGTCGTGCGGATGGTCCTCGTCGGCCAGGTGCAGCGCGAGATCGTCGGCCTGGTGAACGCTCACGGGCCGTTCGCGGTCGGACTGTCCGGCGAGGACGCGCACCTGTTCACCGCCGAGCCCCACCACCTCGAGATCGACGGCGCGCGGGTCGACCTCGGACTGGTGGGTGACGTGGTCGCGGTCGACCCGGGCATCGTGCAGGGCCTGGTCGCCGACGGCCGGATCCCGGTGGTGTCCAGCATCGCCCGCGGCACGGCCGGTGAGATCTACAACGTCAATGCCGACACCGCGGCTGCCGCGCTGGCGGTGGCGCTGGGCGCGGAGAAGCTCGTCGTTCTCACCGACGTCGAGGGGCTGTACGGCGACTGGCCGAAGGACGGCAGCGCCCCCGAGCCGGACGACGTGATCTCGAGCATCTCGGCCGAGGACCTCGACGCGATGCTGCCGAGCCTGTCGACCGGGATGGTGCCGAAGATGACCGCGTGCCTTCGCGCGGTGCGCGGCGGTGTGCCCAAGGCGCACGTCATCGACGGCCGGGTCCCGCACGCGCTGCTCGTCGAGGTGTTCACCGACGAGGGCGTCGGCACGGAGGTGCACCGATGAGCCGCTGGTCGGACGCGATGCTGCCGACGTACGCGGAGCCGGTCCTCACCCTGGTCCGTGGCGACGGCGCGACGGTCTGGGACGACGCCGGCAACGCCTACACCGACCTGGTCGCCGGCATCGCGGTCAACGCGCTGGGGCACGCGCACCCGGCGGTCGTCCAGGCCGTGTCGGCCCAGGTCGCCACCCTCGGGCACACCTCGAACCTGGTCGCCAACGAGCCGTCGCTGCTGCTGGCCGAGCGGCTGCTCGCCCTGACCGGACGCGACGGCCGGGTGTTCTTCGCCAGCTCGGGAGCGGAGGCGAACGAGACCGCGTTCAAGGTCGCCCGGCGTACCGGCCGTACCTCGGTGGTCGCCGCCGAGGGCAGCTTCCACGGCCGCACCATGGGCGCGCTCGCCCTGACCGGTCAGAAGGCGAAGCGCGCGCCGTTCGAGCCGTTGCCGGAGGGCGTGACGTTCGTGCCGTACGGCGACGAGCCGGCTCTGCTGTCCGCAGTCGGCGAGTGGACCGCAGCCGTCGTGCTCGAGCCGGTTCTCGGCGAGGGCGGCGTCGTGCCGGCGCCCGCGGGCTACCTCGAGGCCGCCCGGCAGATCACCCGGCAGCACGGCTCCCTGCTCGTGCTCGACGAGGTGCAGACCGGCATCGGCCGCACCGGCGGTTGGTTCGCCCACCAGTCGGCGGGGGTCGAGCCAGACGTCCTGACCCTGGCCAAGGGCCTCGGCGGCGGCCTGCCGGTCAGTGCTTGCCTGGTGTTCGGTGAGGCGATGTCACTGCTGGTGCCGGGTCAGCACGGCACCACCTTCGGCGGCAACCCGGTGGCCTGCGCCGCCGCGCTCGCGGTCCTCGACACGATCGAGCGGGACGGCCTGCTCGGCCGGACCGAGTCGCTGGGCAAGTCGCTCGCGACCGGCATCACCGGGCTGGGACACCCGCTGGTGGCGACGGTCCGCGGCGCCGGTCTGATGCTCGGCATCGTGCTGACGGCCCCGGTCGCGCCGGCGGTCGAGGCTGCCGCGCGGCAGCACGGGTTCCTGGTCAACGCGGTGGCGCCGGACGTGATCCGGCTGGTCCCGCCACTGGTCCTCACCGACACGCAGGCCCACGCGTTCGTCAGCGCCCTCCCGGGGATCCTCGACGCCGCTACCGTCACGGCGACCCGCCACCTCGGAGAGGACGCCCTGTGACCCGGCACTTCCTGCGCGACGACGACCTGAGCCCCGACGAGCTGGTCGAGGTGCTCGACCTGGCCGACCGGATGAAGGCCGACCGGCTGGGCCTGCAGCCGCTCTCTGGGCCGCGGGCCGTGGCCGTGGTGTTCGACAAGCCGTCCACCCGTACCCGGGTGTCCTTCTCGGTCGGCATCGCCGAGCTCGGCGGCTACCCGCTGGTGATCGACGCGCAGTCCAGCCAGCTGGGCCGCGGCGAGCCGGTCGAGGACACCACGCGGGTCCTGGACCGGCAGTGCGCGGCGATCGTCTGGCGGACCTTCGGCCAGGACCGCGTCGACGCGATGGCCTCGGTGAGCCGGGTGCCGGTGGTGAACGCGCTGACCGACGAGTTCCACCCGTGCCAGATCCTCGCTGACCTGCAGACGGTGCGGGAGCACAAGAAGGTGCTCGCGGGACTCACGCTGACCTACCTCGGCGACGGTGCGAACAACATGGCGCACTCCTACCTGCTCGGCGGAGCGGCCGCCGGCATGCACGTCCGGGTGGGCTCTCCGGAGGGGTACGACCCCGACCCGGCTGTGCTGGCGCGGGCTCGGAAGATCGCCGCCGCGACCGGCGGCTCGGCGGAGCAGGTCCGTGACCCGCACGCCGCCGCCGAGGGTGCCGACGTGCTGGCCACCGACACCTGGGTCTCGATGGGTCAGGAGGGCGAGTCCGACGACCGGTCGGCGCCCTTCGTCCCGTACGCCGTCGACGAGGCCGCCCTGGCCCGCGCGGCTCAGGGTGCCGTGGTGCTGCACTGCCTGCCGGCGTACCGCGGCAAGGAGATCGCGGCGGCGGTCATCGACGGCCCGCAGAGCATCGTCTGGGACGAGGCCGAGAACCGCCTGCACGCCCAGAAGGCCCTGCTCGCCTGGCTCCTGGAGAAGTCGTGAACCAGCTGGCCACCTCCAGGACCGCGCGGCACCGGCGGATCGTCGACCTGCTCGAGACCTGCCGGGTCCGCTCGCAGGGCGAGCTTGCCGGGCTACTCGCGGCCGACGGGCTGAAGGTGACCCAGACCACGCTGTCCCGCGACCTCGACGAGCTCGGCGCCGTCAAGATCCGCGACGGCGGGGGAGACCTGGTCTACGCGGTGCCGGCCGAGGGCGGCGACCCGACACCGCGGCTCGCACCGGCTGACGGCGAGGCCGCCGGGCGGCTGTCCCGGCTGGCCGGCGAGCTGCTCGTCTCGGCCGACGCTTCGGCCAACCTGGTCGTGCTGCGCACCCCGCCGGGCGCCGCGCAGTTCCTCGCCTCCGCACTCGACCGGGCCGGCCTGCCGGACGTCGTGGGCACCATCGCCGGCGACGACACCGTCATGGTCATCGCCCGTGATCCCGCCGGCGGCGAAGCCCTGGCCACCCGGCTGCTCGACCTCGCCGCACCCCAGACCTGACCACGCACCAGCAAGGAGAGAACTCATGACCGAGCGCGTCGTCCTCGCCTACTCCGGGGGCCTCGACACCTCTGTCGCCATCGGCTGGATCGCCGAGGAGACCGGGGCGGAGGTGATCGCCGTCGCGGCCGACGTCGGCCAGGGCGGCGAGGACCTGGAGGCCATCCGCGAGCGCGCGCTGTCCTGCGGGGCGGTGGAGTCGCTGGTGCTCGACCTCAAGGACGAGTACGCCGAGGGCTACTGTCTGCCGGCGCTGAAGGCCAACGCGCTCTACCTCGACCGCTACCCGCTGGTGTCCGCGCTGTCCCGGCCGGTCATCGTCACGCACCTCGTCGAGGCAGCCCGCTACCACGGCGCGTCGCTGGTCGCGCACGGCTGCACCGGCAAGGGCAACGACCAGGTGCGCTTCGAGGTCGGCATCGGTGCGCTCGCACCGGACCTCAAGGTGCTCGCGCCGGTGCGCGACTCGGGCATGACCCGGGACAAGGCCATCTCGTTCGCCGAGGAGAAGGGCCTGCCGATCGACGTCAGCAAGAAGTCGCCGTACTCGATCGACCAGAACCTGTGGGGCCGGGCGGTCGAGACTGGCTTCCTCGAGGACATCTGGAACGGCCCGATCGAGGACGTCTACGACTACACCGCCGACCCGGCCACCCCGAGGGACGCCGACGAAGTGGTCATCACCTTCGACCGCGGCGCCCCGGTCGCGATCGACGGCCGGCCGGTGTCGATGCTGGAGGCGGTGCTCGAGCTGAACCGCCGGGCCGGTGCCCAGGGAGTCGGCCGGCTGGACCTGGTCGAGGACCGGCTGGTCGGCATCAAGAGCCGCGAGGTGTACGAGGCGCCCGGAGCGGTTGCGCTGATCACCGCCCACCAGGAGCTGGAGAACGTCACCGTCGAGCGCGACCTGGCCCGGTTCAAGCGGACCGTCGGGCAGCGGTGGGGCGAGCTGGTGTACGACGGCCTGTGGTTCTCACCGCTCAAGCGGGCGCTGGACGGCTTCGTCGAGCAGGCCAACGAGCACGTCACCGGCGACGTCCGGCTGACCCTGCACGGTGGGCGGGCGGTCGTCACCGGTCGACGCAGCGAGGCCGCGCTGTACGAGTACGAGATGGCGACGTACGACTCCGGCGACGTGTTCGACCAGACCCTCGCCAAGGGCTTCGTCGAGCTCTGGGGCCTGCCGAGCAAGATGGCCGCCCGCCGCGACCAGCGGGTCGGCGGCACCCCACAGGAATGACCCGCGCCGGCTGAACGAAATGGCCGTCGACCACGTATGGCATGCGTATGGGTGCCTTGCCAGGCGCCTGTGCCTCGCAAAGTACCGACCCACCTGCCATACGTGGTCGAACGGAAGCAGAGGATGATCGAGGTGTGAGCGACCAGCAGAGCAATGCACCGACCCGGCTGTGGGGCGGTCGGTTCGGCGGCGGTCCCAGCGACGCGCTGGCGGCCCTGTCGGTGAGCGTGCACTTCGACTGGCGGCTGGCGACCTACGACCTGGCCGCCTCGCGGGCGCACGCCCGGGTCCTGCACGGCGCCGGCCTGCTCGAGGACGCCGAGCTCGGCCAGATGCTCGCGGCCCTCGACGACCTGGACGCCGCGGTGCGCGACGGCTCGTTCCGCCCCACGGTCGAGGACGAGGACGTCCACACGGCGCTGGAGCGCGGCCTGCTGGAGCGGGTCGGCGCGCTCGGCGGCAAGCTGCGCGCCGGCCGCAGCCGCAACGACCAGGTCGCCACAGACCTGCGGCTCTACCTGCGCGACGCGGCCCGTCAGGTCACCTCCCGGGTCGCGGAGCTGGAGACCGCGCTGATCGGCCTCGCCGAGCGGCACCGCGGCACGGCGATGCCCGGCATGACTCATCTGCAGCATGCGCAACCGGTGCTGCTCGCGCACCACCTGCTCGCTCATGTGCACGCCTTCAAGCGCGACGTCGAGCGGTTCGTCGACTGGGACGGCCGGGCCGCGCTCAGTCCGCTCGGCGCCGGTGCGCTCGCCGGCTCCTCGCTGCCGTTGGACCCGGTCGCGGTGGCCGCCGAGCTCGGCTTCAACGGGCCCTGCGACAACTCGATCGACGCCGTGTCCGACCGCGACTTCGTCGCCGAGTTCTGCTTCGTCGCTGCGTTGCTCGGCGTGCACCTGTCGCGGCTGGGTGAGGAGATCTGCCTGTGGGCCACGACCGAGTTCGGCTGGGTCGAGCTCGACGACGCCTACGCCACCGGGTCCTCGATCATGCCGCAGAAGAAGAACCCGGACGTCGCCGAGCTGGCCCGTGGCAAGTCCGGCCGGTTGATCGGCAACCTGATGGCGCTGCTCACCACCCTCAAGGGGCTGCCGCTGGCCTATGACCGGGACCTGCAGGAGGACAAGGAGCCGGTGTTCGACTCGGTCGAGCAGCTGCTGCTGGTGCTGCCCGCGATGGCCGGCATGGTCGCGACGATGCGCGTCCACGACGAGCGGATGTCCGCCGCGGCAGCCACCGGGCATGCGCTGGCCACCGACGTCGCCGAGTGGCTCGTGCGCACCGGAACGGCCTTCCGTGACGCGCACGAGATCGCCGGCCGGCTGGTCCGGCACTGCGACGAGCACGGCCTCGAGCTCTGGGAGGTCGACGACGAAGGGTTGGCCGCGGTCGACCAGCGGCTGACGCCGGAGGTGCGCTCGGTGCTCTCGGTGCGCGGCGCGCTGCTCGCCCGGTCGACCCACGGCGGCACTGCCCCGGCGCGCGTGGCCGAGCAGCTCTCCGCGCTGGCTGACGCCGCGCACCAGCACGCGGCCTGGGCGACCGGTGAGCGCTGACCGCCAGCTGACAGCGGACTTCTTCGCCCGACCGGTCCTCCAGGTCGCCCCCGACCTGCTGGGAGCCGTCGTCCGCCACGCCGGGCCGGCCGGGCCGGTGGCGGTGCGGCTCACCGAGGTCGAGGCGTACGCCGGCGAGCAGGACCCGGGCTCGCACGCGTTCCGCGGCCGGACCCCGCGCACCGAGGTGATGTTCGGTCCCCCCGGCCGGGTCTACGTCTACTTCACCTACGGCATGCACTGGTGCATGAACCTGGTCTGCGGCCCGGCCGGCGAAGCCTCCGCGGTGCTGCTCCGCGCGGGGGAGGTGGTGGAGGGTCTCGAGCTCGCCTCCTCCCGACGTACGACGGCGAGGACGGCCCGCGAGCTTGCCAGCGGGCCGGCCCGGCTCACGGTCGCGCTCGGGGTCGACGGCACCCACAACGGTGGCGACGCCACCGACCCGGGCTCCTGCCTGACGGTGCTGGCCGGCGTGCCCGACCCCGGCGCCGACGTGCAGCGCGGTCCCCGGGTAGGTGTCGCCGGCGACGGCGCGACGCACCCGTGGCGGTTCTGGCTGGCCGGCGACTCCAGCGTCTCGGCGTACCGGCCGGCGGTATCGCGTACCGGCCGCCGGCGTCGCTAGGGCAGGCTGGGCTCGTGACTACCGCCGACGAGCTCCTCGACGACCTGCAGTGGCGCGGCCTGATCGCGCTGAGCACCGACCTCGGCGCCTTGCGCGAGGCACTCGGCGCCGGGCCGGTCACGTACTACGTGGGCTTCGACCCGACCTCGCCGAGCCTGCACCACGGACACCTGGTCCAGGTGCTCACGGCGCGACGGCTGCAGGAGGCGGGGCACCGGCCGCTGGCGCTCGTGGGCGGGTCCACCGGCCTGATCGGCGATCCCAGGCCGACCGCCGAACGGACCCTCAACACCAAGGAGACGGTCGCGTCCTGGGTGGAGAACATCCGCTCCCAGATCGAGCCCTT
>CAVVAY010000002.1:0-199173 GCA_963746465.1 uncultured Actinomycetota bacterium
CGCGCTCGGCGGACTCGCGGACCTTGCGCTTGACGTCGGACTTGGCGCCCTCGGCCTCGAGCGCAGCCAGGTCGGCCTCGAGCACCTTCTGGCGGGCCTCGACGTCGGAGTCGCGGCGGGACTCGATCTGCTTGCGCTCGACGCCGATCTTGGCCTCCAGCGACGGCAGGTCGCGGTGGCGCTCCTCCTCGTCGACCGAGGTGATCATGTACGCCGCGAAGTAGATGACCTTCTCGAGGTCCTTCGGAGCCAGGTCGAGCAGGTAGCCGAGCCGGGACGGGACGCCCTTGAAGTACCAGATGTGGGTGACCGGCGCGGCCAGCTCGATGTGGCCCATCCGCTCACGCCGCACCTTGGCGCGGGTGACCTCGACGCCGCAGCGCTCGCAGATGATGCCCTTGAATCGGACCCGCTTGTACTTGCCGCAGTAGCACTCCCAGTCGCGGGTCGGACCGAAGATCTTCTCGCAGAAGAGCCCGTCCTTCTCCGGCTTCAGGGTGCGGTAGTTGATGGTTTCCGGCTTCTTGACCTCACCGTGCGACCACTGGCGGATGTCGTCCGCGGTCGCGAGGCCGATGCGCAACTCGTCGAAGAAGTTGACGTCGAGCAAGATTTCCTACTTTCAGATTTCCCCACCAGAGATTCTCGCAAGCTCGAATCTCCGGTGGGGGCCCCAAAAACAACGGTCGGGCGTGAGCCCCCTAGACCTCTTCGACGCTGCTCGGCTCACGCCGCGACAGGTCGATGCCGAGCTCCTCGGCCGCCCGGAAGACGTCCTCGTCGGTCTCGCGCATCTCGATGGACATGCCGTCGCTGGAGAGCACCTCGACGTTGAGGCACAGCGACTGCATCTCCTTGATGAGCACCTTGAACGACTCGGGGATGCCAGGCTCCGGGATGTTCTCGCCCTTGACGATGGCCTCGTAGACCTTCACCCGGCCGAGCACGTCGTCGGACTTGATCGTCAGCAGCTCCTGCAGCGCGTAGGAGGCGCCGTAGGCCTCGAGGGCCCAGACCTCCATCTCGCCGAACCGCTGGCCACCGAACTGCGCCTTGCCGCCCAGCGGCTGCTGGGTGATCATCGAGTACGGGCCGGTCGACCGGGCGTGGATCTTGTCGTCGACCAGGTGCAGCAGCTTCAGGATGTAGATGTAGCCGACGGCCACCGGTGCGGTGAACGGCTCGCCGGAGCGACCGTCGAACAGCTCCGCCTTGCCGCTCTCGCCGATCAGCTGGACGCCGTCCCGGTTGGGCAGCGTCGAGCCGAGCAGGCCGGTGATCTCCTCCTCGCGGGCACCGTCGAAGACCGGGGTCGCCACGTTGGTGCCGGGCTCGCCCACGTCAGCGCCGATCCGGTGCAGGCTCTGCTTCCAGTGCGGGGCGTTCTTCCCCTCGCCGCCGGTCGCGTCCCAGCCCGTCTTGGCGACCCACCCGAGGTGGGTCTCGAGCACCTGGCCGACGTTCATCCGGCCGGGCACGCCGAGCGGGTTGAGCACGATGTCGACCGGGGTGCCGTCCTCGAGGAACGGCATGTCCTCGACCGGCAGGATCTTGGAGATGACGCCCTTGTTGCCGTGCCGGCCGGCCAGCTTGTCGCCGTCGGTGATCTTGCGCTTCTGGGCCACGTAGACGCGGACCAGCTGGTTGACGCCGGGCGGCAGCTCGTAGCCCTCATCGCGGTCGAACACCTTGACGCCGATGACCTTGCCGGACTCGCCGTGCGGCACCTTCAGCGAGGTGTCGCGCACCTCTCGCGCCTTCTCGCCGAAGATGGCGCGGAGCAGGCGCTCCTCCGGGGTGAGCTCGGTCTCGCCCTTGGGCGTGACCTTGCCGACCAGGATGTCGCCGGGGACGACGTCGGCGCCGATCCGGATGATGCCGCGCTCGTCGAGGTCGGCGAGGACCTCCTCGGAGACGTTCGGGATGTCCCGGGTGATCTCCTCGGCGCCGAGCTTGGTGTCGCGGGCGTCGACCTCGTGCTCCTCGATGTGGATCGAGGAGAGGACGTCGTCCTGCACCAGGCGCTGGCTGAGGATGATCGCGTCCTCGTAGTTGTGACCCTCCCAGGACATGAACGCCACGAGCAGGTTGCGCCCGAGGGCCATCTCGCCCTGGTCGGTGCACGGGCCGTCGGCGATGACCTGGCCGACCTCGACGCGGTCACCCTCGTCGACGATCGGCTTCTGGTTGAACGACGTGCCCTGGTTCGACCGGCGGAACTTCGCCAGCCGGTACGTCGAGTACGTGGCGTCGTCGTTCATGATCGTGATCAGGTCTGCGGACAGCTCCTGGACCACGCCGGCCTTGGTGGCCGTGATGACGTCGCCGGAGTCGACGGCCGCGCGGTACTCCATGCCGGTGCCGACGAACGGCGACTCGGAGCGGAGCAAGGGCACCGACTGGCGCTGCATGTTCGAGCCCATCAGCGCGCGGTTGGCGTCGTCGTGCTCGAGGAACGGGATCATGGCCGTCGGGACCGAGACCATCTGGCGCGGCGAGACGTCCATGTAGTCGACGTCGTCGGCCGGGATGAACTCGACCTCGCCGCCCTTGCGACGCACCAGCACGCGAGCCTCGGCGAACGTGTCGTCATCGGTCAGCGGCGCGTTGGCCTGCGCGATGACGTGCTCGTCCTCCTCGTCCGCGGTCAGGTAGTCGACCTGGTCGGTGACCTTGCCGTTCTTGACCTTGCGGTACGGGGTCTCGACGAACCCGAAGGCGTTGATCCGGCCGTAGGTCGCCAGCGATCCGATCAGGCCGATGTTCGGGCCCTCCGGGGTCTCGATCGGGCACATCCGGCCGTAGTGGCTGGTGTGCACGTCGCGGACCTCGAAGCCGGCGCGCTCGCGGGACAGGCCACCGGGGCCGAGCGCCGAGAGGCGACGGCGGTGGGTGAGGCCGGCCAGCGGGTTGGTCTGGTCCATGAACTGGCTGAGCTGGGAGGTCCCGAAGAACTCCTTGATGCTCGCCACGACCGGGCGGATGTTGATCAGGGTCTGCGGCGTGATCGCCTCGACGTCCTGGGTCGTCATCCGCTCGCGGACCACGCGCTCCATCCGGGACAGGCCGGTGCGGACCTGGTTCTGGATGAGCTCGCCGACCGTGCGCAGGCGTCGGTTGCCGAAGTGGTCGATGTCGTCGACCTCGACCCGCACGGTGTGGCCGTCCTTGGCCATCGCCGGCATCTCGGTCTCGCCGGCGTGCAGCTTGACGATGAACCGGATGGTCTCGACCACGTCGTCGACGGTGAGGACGCTGGAGCGCAGCGGGAGGTCCAGCCCGAGCTTCTTGTTCACCTTGTAGCGGCCGACCTTCGCGAGGTCGTAGCGCTTCGGGTTGAAGTACAGGTTGTCCAGCAGCGTCTGCGCGGCCTCACGGGTCGGCGGCTCGCCCGGGCGCAGCTTGCGGTAGATGTCGAGCAGCGCGTCGTCCTGCCCGGTGGTGTGGTCCTTCTCCAGGGTGGCCCGGATCGACTCGTAGTCGCCGAACTCCTCGAGGATCTTGGCGTCGTCCCAGCCGAGGGCCTTGAGCAGGACCGTGACCGACTGCTTGCGCTTGCGGTCGACGCGGACGCCGACCTGGTCGCGCTTGTCGATCTCGAACTCGAGCCAGGCCCCGCGGGACGGGATGATCTTGGCACCGAAGACGTCCTTGTCGGAGGTCTTGTCGACGTTCTTGTCGAAGTAGACACCGGGCGAGCGGACCAGCTGGGACACCACGACACGCTCGGTGCCGTTGATCACGAAGGTGCCCTTGTCGGTCATCAGCGGGAAGTCGCCCATGAAGACCGTCTGGCTCTTGATCTCGCCGGTGGTGTTGTTCATGAACTCGGCGGTGACGAACAGGGGCGCCGAGTAGGTGATGTCGCGCTCCTTGCAGTCCTCGATCGAGTACTTCGGAGGCTCGAACCGGTGGTCGCGGAACGACAGGGACATGGTCCCCTGGAAGTCCTCGATCGGGCTGATCTCCTCGAAGATCTCCTCGAGGCCGGAGGCGGTGGGGACGTCGTCGCGACCGCCCTTCTGGGCCTGCTCGACCCGGGCCCGCCACACGTCGTTGCCGAGCAGCCAGTCGAAGCTGTCGGTCTGGAGGGCGAGGAGGTTCGGGACCTCGAGCGGCTCGCGGATCTTCGCGAACGAGATGCGCCGGGGGGCGGTGCTGCTGATGCCGTTCTGGGTACTGCTGCGGGTGGGCTTGCTGGCGGTGCGCGGGGCGGCCAAGAGGGGTCCTTCCGAGGGCTGCCGGACTCTCTGCGTGCGCGCATGCCGGACCGCCCGGGGCAAATGCCCTGGGTCAGGTCAGATGGCAGCGCAAAGCGACAGCATACCCGCAGGGCACGCCGACCTCAAGTGGCCCTCCTGTGCCCTTGCGGGCACGGGGCCGTCAGTGCAGTTGTCACGGCGCGAGCAGGATGGACCCCACGGGCGCCCCCGTCAAGGACCAAGGGGGCTGCGAGCGCGACAAACCTTGCTCGACAGCGCTCGATCAGTGCTCGGTCAGAGCGCGACGACCTTGCTGACCAGCCATTCGCCGTCCACCCGGACCAGCGTGAGCCGGACCCGGTTGAGGTCGACCTTGGGCCCCTCGACCCGGGTCGAGGTGGTGGTCTGGTTGACGAAGAGCAGGACCACGACCTTGTTCTGCGAGGCCCGGACCACCGAGGAGGCCGCCACCTCGGCGGTGACCACCGCCTTCACCTGCAGCGCGGTCGGGCGGACGACCGTCTCGGTCGTGGTGGCGTAGTCGTCGGCGAACCCGCCGGTCAGGGCCTTGCCGGCGCGGGCGAAGTCCCGGTCCAGGTGGCGGTAGTCGTAGGAGAGCAGGTCGACCGCGTGCGACTCGGCGGCGGCCAGAGCCGCCGTCCGGGCCTGCTCGACCCGGTCCTCGCTGCGGGCGCGGACGGCCAGCAGGGCGGCGCTGAGCACGAGCGCGAGGACCACCAGGGCGGCGACCAGGACCACCAGGTCGGACCGGCTGGTACGACGGGGCCCACGGGCTGCCCCCGGGGCCCGACCGGCGTCACCGGCGGTCCGGGGCTCGGCGGCGGCACGCTCGAGGACGGCGGTACGACCGGCAGGCTCGACCGGCGTCACCTCCACGGGCTGCCGCTCGGCGTCCGGGCCGCTGCCCAGCCGGCTCCGGTTGCGCTGCCCCGCGACGGGTCGTTGACGTGCCACCAGGTCCCCCTCAGCCCACGAACTGCAGGTCGGAGACCAGCCAGCGGCTGCCCTCGCGGACGAGGTCGAGCTGCATCCGGTAATGGCGCTTCTGCGGCTTCGGGTCGGCCGAGTTGGTCACCGTGCTGTCGGCGACCACGAGCACCCGGGCCGAGTCGGCGTCGTCGCTGACGATGCCGGCGTCGAGCACCTCGCCCTGCGAGACGGCCTGGTTCTCGGTCACCAGGGCCGACAGGTCCTTGGTCCCGGACCGGAACTGCTTGCGGAAGTCGCCGGTGGCGCCGCGCAGGACGCGCCCCAGGTCACGGTCCAGGTGCTGGTAGTCCAGGGTGGTGAAGTTGACGGCCTGCTGGCGGGCGGCCGACAGCACCTCGGTCCGGCGCTCGTCGCGGTCCGAGGCGGAGGACAGCCGGGTAGCGGTGGTGGCGGCCAGCACGACCGCCGCGACCGCGAGGACCGCGAGCACCCCGAGGACGACGGCCTGGGTCCGGCGGCCGAGGCGGCTCCCGGGTGGCGCCGCCTCGTCCGGCCGGGTCACCGGCTCATCGGTCCGAGTAGCAGCCACGTCCACGAGTCCTCTCCGAATGCCTGCGCCTGTCCCCCGGTCTGCCCGAGCACCAGCGGGGATCCGTCGGCGCCGAGGGCCAGGCCGCTGGTGGCGTCGTACCCGGTGAGGTACGACGGCGAAACGGCCCTGCCCGACTCGTCACCGTACGTCCCGCTGCCGCCGGCCGAGGCTCCCGGGACCGTCCTGGCGGACCGGCTCGAGGGCGCCGGCGCGTTCTGGGCACCGCGCACCGCGCTCTTGCTGCCGCGCGGCAGGGTGCACCGGGCGTCGGTGTTGGCGGGGGCGTCGCTGGTGTCCTCCGGCTTGCGCTTTGTGGTGCCGCCGTACCCCTGGGTGCACGCCGGCGGGTCGCTGGCGTTGAGCACCAGGCCGAAGTGCGACGTGTTGTCGCCCGGCACCACGGTGTAGCCACCGGCGACGTTGTCCGGGTAGGTGACGAGCACCTGTTCCAGGCCGTCCAGGCGGGCCACGGTCACCTGGCCGCTGGTCAGGAGGTTGGCGAGCAGAGCCGAGATGGCGGCCCGGTTGTCCCGGACCAGCGTGCGCAGCTCCTGGGACGCCACGATCCCGCCGTCCAGGACCTTGCGCAGGTCACCGTCACTGGTGCGCAGGGTGTCGCTGAGGTCGGCCAGGTCGGCGGAGAAGCTCTTGATCGCCGACCCGGACTCGCGCTGGGTGGCCAGCACGGTCTGGCCGTCCTCGATCAGGCGCAGGGTCTCCGGCAGGGCGTCCACCGCCGACCGGGTGAGAGCGTCACCGGAGTCCAGCAGCCGCTGCAGGTCGGGGCCGGTGCCGGAGAAGGCCCGGCCGAGCTCGTCGATGACCACCACCAGGTCGCGCTTGTCGACCGAGTTCACCAGGCGGTCCAGGTTGAGCAGCAGCTCCTCGGTGTGCAGCGGGGTGCGGTTGGCGTCGTCGTCGATCCGGTCGCCGTCGGACAGGAAGGGACCGCCGGACTTCCGCGGCTGCAGGTCGACGTACTGCTCGCCCACCGCGGAGCGGTTCTCGACGACGGCCATGGTGTCCTTCGGGACCTCGACCCCGCTGTCGATGCGGAGGTCGACGTGCACGCCGTCGTCGGCCAGCCGGAGCTTGTCGACCCGGCCGACCGCGACGCCGCGGTAGGTCACCTCGGCGTTCTCGAAGATCCCGCCGGACTCGTCGAAGTCGGCAGTGACGACGTAGCCGGAGCCGAGCACGAGATCGCCGAGCCCGATGTAGCGAGCGCTGACGTAGCTGATGCCGACGATGGTGATCAGCAGGAACACGGCCAGCTGGACCTTGACGCCGCGGCGGATCATGTCAGGCCCCCCAGCATCAGGCGGGCCAGGTTGGTGTCGAAGGCGCCGGCGGAAGGAGTGCGGGACGAGGAGTTGTTCAGGCACGGGACACCCGGCGATCGGGGCGCAGACCGGTCCGCCACCACCACCGCCGCCGCCGGGCGGCGGCGGGAGGGTGACCGGCGGCGGGGTCACCGGCAGGCTGCCGGTCGGCAGGCCGGTGGGGAGGTTGGTGGGCAGGCCGGTGGGCAGGCCGGTCGGCAGCCCGGTCGGCAGCGCGGTCGGGATCGGCGGCAGGGTCGGCAGGCCGGGGTTCTTGCCGCCGTTGATGTTGGTGAGGATGGTCCGCAGGTCGAGGTCTGCGGTGATCCGCAGGTTCGTGTAGTCGCCCTTCACGGCGCCGGTGGCAGCCTGCGGGAACGGGTAGGTGACCAGCATCTCCAGCGCGTTCGGCAGGTTGGCGCCTGCCTCGGCGAGCTTGGTCAGGATGGGGTCGAGGGCGCGCAGGTTGGCAACCGTGTCGTCCTTGCTGGCGTTGATGACCCGGGTGCCGACCTTGCCGAGGTCGGAGAGCGCGGTGAGCATCGTGGTCAGCTGCTCCCGCTGGTCGGCGAGCACCTTGAGCCCGGGCCCGAGGTCCTCGATCGCCGCCCCGATGTCGTCCTTCTGCGCGGCGAGCCGCCCGCTGAGACGGTCCAGCCCGTCGAGGGCGCGCACGACCTCGGCCTTCTGCTCGTCCAGGCCGCCGATGAAGGTGTCGAGCTGACGGATGGCGCCCTGGATGTCCTCCTCGTGGCCCTCCATGGCGCGGGTGAGCTCGACGTTGATGGTCTTCAGCTGGGCGATCCCGCCGCCGTTGAGCACCAGGGAGAGGGCGGACAGCACCTCCTCGACCTCGGGATTGCGACCGGAGCGGGGCAGCGGGATGGTGTCGCCCTCACCGAGCCGCCCGCGGGGTGCCTCGGCCTTCGGCGGCGACAGCGAGACGAACTTCTCGCCCAGCAGGCTGGTCTGGCGCAGCTCGGCGACCGCGTTGTCCGGCAGCTGCACCGACTTGCGCAGCCGCAGCGAGACGCGTGCGTGCCAGCCGTCGAGCTCCACCCCGTCGACGGCTCCCACCGTGACGTCGTTCACCTTCACCGCGGACTGCGGCACCAGGTCGAGCACGTCGGCGAACTCCACCGTCACGTGGTAGGCGTCGCTCCCGGTCGCGGCGCCGCCGGGCAGCGGCAGGTCGTAGATGCCCTCGCAGCCGGTCAGCGAGCCGGCCAGCACCGTCGCGGTGAAGGCCGTCAGCAGCAGCCGGCCCCTCATCGCGACCCTCCCAGGATGCCGCCCAGGGTGAGGTCCGGACCGCCGCCCCCACCGCCACCGGGCAGGAGCTGCCCGGGCTCGGGGAACTTCTTCTTCTTCAGCGCGTCGGCGAGCTGCTCGCAGACCCGCTGCGGCTCGCCGAGGGTGGTCAGCAGCGAGCAGAGGTACGCGCCGGGATCCTCGAGCTGCTCGGCGTTGTCGCGGGTGTCGAGGGTGCCGGAGGCCGGGTTGTAGGCGTTCTGCAGGTTGGACAGCGCGACCGGTCCGGCGTCGAGGACCTCGGCCAGTGCGTCCTTCTGCTTGGCCAGGGTGCCGGTGATGTCGGCCAGCCCGGCGATGTCGGTGGTGAGGTTGGCCCGGTTCTCCTTCACGAACGACGCCACCTCGCCCAGCGCCACGGCCAGGTTCTTCAGCGCAAGGGCCAGCTCGTCCCGCTCTCCCGCCAGCTGGTCGGCGACGCTGGCGAGGTCGGTGTTGAAGGCCTTGACCTGGCTGTCGCTGGTCGCGAGAGCCGTGGTGAAAACCTGGAGGTTGCGCACGGTGGAGAACAGGTCGCCGCGGCTGTCGGACAGCGTGCTGATGGCCTGCGAGAAGTCGGTCAGGGTCCGGTTGATGTTCCGGCCCTCGCCGTCGAGGTTGTCGGCGCCGACGGCGAGCAGCCGGGACAGGGCCCCGGTCTTGTTGGCGCCCTCCGGCCCGAGTGCGACGTTGAGGTCGTTGAGGCTGGAGAAGATCCGGTCCAGCTCGACCGGCACCGCCGTCTGCTCCAAGGGGATCTTCGCGCCGTCGGCGAGCTTGGCGCCCTTCTTGAACACCGGGGTCAGCTGGACGTACCGGTCGCTCACGACAGAGGGCGCCACCACGACGGCCTTGGCGTCCGCCGGCACGGAGTACTTGTCGTCGTACTGGAAGTCGACCACGACCCGGTCCCCGTGCGGGGTGACCTTGGTGACCTCGCCGACCTTGACCCCGAGGATGCGCACGTCGGAGCCCTCGTAGAGGCCCACCGCGCGGACGAACTCGGCCCGCACGTGGTTGCTGCCGCCGCTCGGCCAGAGCACGACCGCGAGGGCGAGCATCAGCACCAGGGCGAGGCCCCCGGCGACGATGGCGCGACGGCTCATGACGCGGCCCCCGGTCCACCCGGGAACGGCACGATGTTCTGGATGTAGGTGTCGAACCAGCGCCCGCTCCCGGTGGTGTTGGCGAACACCCGGACGAACGGCGCGAGCAGCCGGATGCTGCGGTCCAGGTTGGCCTGGTTCGCCTCCAGCGTCGCGAGGACGTTCTTCAGGTTCTCCAGTGCCGGCCGGATCGCCTGGCGGTTGTCGCGCACCAGGCCGGTGAGCTCCTGGGACAGCGTCACGGTGCTCACCAGCAGCGTGTGGATGTCGGCGCGGCGCTTCCGGAGCTCCTGCAGCAGCAGGTCGCCGTCGGTGAGCAGCGCGACGAGCTGCTTGTTGCGGTCGGCCAGGACGCCGGTGACGCCGTCCGCGTGGTCGAGCAGCTCGCGCAGCTGGTCGTCGCGCGAGGCGATGGTGCGCGAGAGCCGGCCCAGACCGTCGACAGCGGCGCGCACCTCTTCGGGCGAGTCACGGAAGGTGTCGGCGACGGTGTCCAGCGCCTCGGCCAGCTGGTCGGTGTCGATGGCGTCGGTGGTGGTGCCGAGGTCGCTGAAGGCCTCGACGACGTCGTACGCCGGTGTGGTGCGGGACAGCGGGATCTCCTTCGCCAGCTCGCCCTTGCCGGCCGGCTCGAGGGCCAGGAACTTCTGCCCGAGGATCGTCTTGATCCGCACGGTTGCCGACGTCTGCGAGCCGAGCTCGGTGGAGCGGTTGACCCGGAAGTCGACCCGGACGTGGTCACCGTCGAGGTCGACGGTGGTGACCTTGCCGACCTTCACGCCGGCGATGCGCACGTCGTCACCGGCCTTGAGGCCGCCCGCCTCCGACAGCGCCGCCGAGTGCGACGTGCCGGCCAGCAGGGGGATGCTGTCGATGTTGAAGGCCAGCAGCAGCATCGCCACGATGACACCGAGGCCGATCGCGCCGATCACGACCGGGTTCTTCTCGCGGAACGGGGTGCCCCGGCCGCCCATCCGCCGCCTGCTCGCCATCACCGGCACCTCGCCGCCGCCGAGTGGTAGTTCGGCGTGTACGTGATGACGTTGGAGAGGATCACGCGGCCGGTGAAGTCGCAGAGGTAGAAGTTGAACCAGGAGCCGTAGGTCGCGGTGCGGGTGATCGTGTTGAGCTTGTCCGGCAGCCGCTGGAGGACGCCCGCGACGACCTGCTTGTTGTCGTCCAGCGTCCCGGCCACCTCGCCGAGCCTCTTCACGTCGGTCCGGATGGCCGGGCGGGACTCCTTCACCAGCCCGGCGGTGGCGTCGGCCAGGTTCGCGATGTTCGTGAGGGAGGCGCCGATGGCCGCCCGGTCCCCGGACAGTCCGCTGACGAAGCGCTGCAGCTCGGTGATCAGGGTGGACAGCTGCTTGTCCCGCTGGTCGACCGTGCCGAGCACGGTGTTGAGGTTGTCGATCGTCCGGCCGATCACGGCGTCGCGGTCGGCCAGCGTCGAGGTGAGCGATGCGGTGTGCCCCAGCAGCGAGTTCACGTCCCCCGCCTCGCCCTGCAGCGTCTTGATGATCTCCATCGCGAACGAGTTGACGTCGTTCGGGCTCAGTGCGGCGAACAGCGGCTTGAAGCCGTTGAACAGCACGGTGAGGTCCAGCGCGGGCCGGGTCTGGCGCAGCGGGATGGTGCCGTTCTCGCTGAGCCGGCGGCTCGAACCGGCGCCCTCGGTCAGTGCGACGTAGCGCTGTCCGACCAGGTTGCGGTAGCGGATCTGGGCCTTGGTGCTCACCGCCACCGGGCGGTCGGAGTCGACGTTGAAGGTGACCTGCGCCAGCGAGCGGCCGCCCCGCTCGGTGACGGCCACCGAGTCGATCTCGCCGACCCGGACCCCGGCGATCCGGACGTCGTCGCCCTTGAGCAGCCCGGTGGCGTCGGTGAACAGCGCCCGGTACGACGTGGTGCCACCGAAGCGCAGGTTGCCGATGGTGGCAGCCAGCGTGCCGGTCGCGATCACCGTGACCACGATGAACACGATCAGCTTGACCAACGAGGGACCGGTCTTCATGACTGCCCCACCGCCGTCCCGCGGGCCATCGGGCCGAAGAGCAGCGTCGCGAGGTCCGGGACCTGCTCGGCCCGGACGCCCATCTGCGGGGCGACCAGCGCGTCGACGACGTGCTGCTCCTCGGCGCTGCCGGACAGCCCGCTCTGCGGGTCGACCAGGAAGCCGGGCACGGCCGCGGCGCTGCCGTCGCTCTTGGTGCCGTCCCGGAACCGGTTGCCCGGCCAGGGCCGCGGCGGGTTCGGCACCCCGTAGCAGTTCGGGCCGCGGTTCTCGCCCCACGCCGGCTCCTCGCCCGGCTGGTAGCCCTTCCGTGCCTTGGTGACCTCGAGGGTGATGTGCAGCTCGCCGTTGGCGAAGGTGTCGCCGATGAAGTCGTTGGACTGGGTCAGGCCCTGCAGCAGGCACGGGTACTCGGGCGAGTACTTGGCGAGCACCCCGAGGATCGGCCGGCCGACCGCCGCCAGCTGGATGATCCGGCTCTCGTTGTCCTCCAGCAGCTGTCGGGTGGTGGTCGCGAACCCGGCGGTGCCGGCGAGGAACCCGGCGTAGGCGTCGGCCTTGGCGCGGATCGTGTTGGTGGTCACCGAGAAGTTGCGCAGCATCCGCACCAGGTCCGGCGCCGCGTCGGCGTAGATCTGGGTCACGTCGGCCAGCCCGGAGATGTCCTTCTTGATCGCCGGCAGCTCCGGGTTCAGCCGGGTGAAGTATCCGTCGACCAGCTCGAGGTTCTCCCCCAACCGCTCACCTCGGCCCTCCAGCGCGGTCGCGAGCGCGTTGAGGGTGGCGTTGAGCTTGGCCGGCTGGATGGTGCGCAGCAGCGGAAGCAGGTCGTCGAGCACGCTCTCGAGCTCGATGGCCGTGGTCGACCGGTCCTGCGGGATCACGTCGCCCTCGGCGAGCCGACGCTGCGAGGGTCGGGCCGGCAGCACGAGGTCGACGAACTTCTCGCCGAACAACGTCTTGGGCAGCAGCCGCGCGGACACGTTGGCCGGGATCAGTCCCACGGTGCGCGGCTGCAGCGCGATGTCGACGGTCGCCTTGCGACCGTCGGAGGAGACCGAGCGGACCTCGCCGACGATCATGCCGCGGAGCTTGACGTCGGCGGGCGGCGCGAGCTGGTTGCCGACCCGGTCGGTCTCGAGCGTCACGCGCACGACGTCGGTGAACCTCTTCTGGTAGATCGCGACGCTGAGGCCGACGAGCAGGGCGAGCACGACCAGGAACACGACGCCGTAGGTCCGCAGCATGACCTTCTGGCCGATGCCGCTCCGCGAGCGCGCCTTCATCAGCATCGCCGTTATCCCGCCAGCCGGACGGTGGTGGAGGCGCCCCAGATCGCGAGGCTGAGGAAGAAGTCGACCACGTTGATGGCCACGATCGAGGTGCGGATGGCCTTGCCGACCGCCATGCCGACGCCGGCCGGCCCGCCGCTGGCGGTGTACCCGTAGTAGCAGTGGATCAGGATGATCACGACGGCGAACACCATCACCTTGCCGAACGACCAGAGCACGTCGCCGGGCGGCAGGAACAGGTGGAAGTAGTGGTCGTAGGTGCCCTTGGACTGGCCGTAGTACCCGGTCGCGATCAGCCGGGTCGCGGCGTAGGAGGAGAGGAGTCCCAGGACGTACAGCGGGATGACCGCCACGAAGCCGGCCAGCATCCGGGTGGTCACCAGGAACGGCAGGCTCGGGACGCCCATGACCTCGAGCGCGTCCACCTCCTCGCTGATGCGCATGGCGCCGAGCTGGGCGGTGAACCCGCAGCCCACAGTGGCGGCCAGCGCGAGACCGGAGACCAACGGTGCGATCTCGCGGGTGTTGAAGTAGGCCGAGACGAAGCCGGTGAACGCCGAGGAGCCGAGCTGGTTGAGCGCCGAGTAGCCCTGCAGGCCGACCTCGGTGCCGGTGAAGAACGCGAGGAAGGCGATCACGCCGACGGTCCCGCCGATCACCGACAGCGCGCCGGTGCCGAGGCTGACCTCGGCGAGCAGCCGGAGGACCTCCTTCTTGTAGCGGCGGATGGTGCGGCCGCTCCAGCCGATCGACCGGACGTAGAAGCGCAGCTGCCCGCCGAGGTCGTCGAGCGCGGCGACCGGCTTGGTCAATGTCGACTGCACGCGCGTCATCATCGGCATCGTCACCCGAGCTTCTGGGGGACGACTTGGAAGTAGACCGCCGTCATGACGAAGTTGACGACGAACAGCAGCATGAAGGTGATGACGACCGACTGGTTGACGGCGTCGCCCACGCCCTTGGGGCCACCGCCGGCGTTGAGGCCCTTGTGGGAGGCGACGATGGCAGCGATGGCGCCGAACACCAGCGCCTTGAGCTCGCCGACATACAGGTCCGGGAGCTGGGCCAGTGCGGTGAAGGAGGCCAGGTATGCACCCGGCGTACCGCCCTGGAGCACCACGTTGAAGAAGTAGCCGCCGGCCACGCCGACCACCGACACGAGACCGTTGAGCAGCACCGCCACCAGCATCATGGCGAGCACCCGCGGCACCACCAGCCGCTGGATCGGGTCGATGCCCAGAACCTGCATCGCGTCGATCTCCTCGCGGATCTTCCGGGCACCCAGGTCGGCGCAGATCGCCGATCCGCCCGCGCCGGCGATCAGCAGGGCGGTCACGATCGGGCTGGCCTCCCGGATCACGGCCAGGACGCTGGCCGACCCGGTGAAGGACTGGGCGCCCAGCTGCCGGGTGAGGTTGCCGAGCTGCAGCGCGATGACCGCGCCGAACGGGATGCTCACCAGCGCGGTCGGCAGGATCGTGACGCTGGCCACGAACCAGCTCTGCTGGATGAACTCCTTGGTCTGGAACGGCCGGCGCGGCAGCGCGCGCAGCGTGTCGAGGCCGAGCGCGAACAGGTTGCCGCTCTGCCGCAGCGCGCCGACCGCCGGGTTGCTCATGCGGGCTGTTCCTCGCGTGGCACGGGGTCCGGCTCGGGAGGGGCGGTGGCCGGCTCCTCGGTGGCGGGCCGGTCCGGCGCGGCGGTGTTGTGCGACTCGAAGGACCCCGGCGGCGGCGTGACACCGTTCTCACGGCACCACTCGCCGGGCTCGCGCTGGGTCCGGCGGGCGTTGCCCTCGCTGGTGGGAAGCTGCAGCGGGATCGGCGGCAGCGGCGGCATCTCGTGGCCCTCGGCCTCCTCCTGCGCCAGCTCGTCGGCGTCCTTCTCCTCCGCCATCCCGATCGGGCCCTGCCGCTGGGCGTTCAGGAACTGCCGGACGACCGGCTCCTCGCTGGACAGCAGCATCTCGCGCGGGCCGAACATGGCCAGGTGCCGGTGGTAGAGCAGCCCGATGTTGTCGGGGACGGTGCGCGCGGTGTTCACGTCGTGGGTGACGATGAGGAACGTCGCCTGGATCGCGTCGTTCAGGTCGATGATCAGCTGGTTGAGGTACGCCGTGCGGACCGGGTCGAGACCGGAGTCGGGCTCGTCGAACAGGATGATCTCGGGGTCGAGGACCAGCGCCCGGGCCAGGCCGGCCCGCTTGCGCATGCCGCCGGAGATCTCGCCGGGCAGCTTGGCCTCGGAGCCGGTGAGGCCGACCATCTCCATCTTCTCGCTGACGATCTTCTTGATGTCCGACTCGCTCTTCTTGGTGTGCTCGCGCAGGGGGAAGGCGATGTTGTCGTAGAGGCTCATGGAGCCGAACAGCGCGCCGTCCTGGAAGAGGACGCCGAACAGCTTGCGCACCTCGTAGAGGTCGGACTCCTTGAGCGTGACCAGGTCGCGGCCCTGGATCACGATGGAGCCGCGGTCCGGCTTGAGCAGCCCGACCAGGGTCTTGAGGAAGACCGACTTGCCGGTGCCGGACGGGCCCAGCATCACCGAGATCTCGCCGGAGGGCAGGGTCAGGGACACGTCCTGCCAGATGACCTGCCGACCGAAGGACTTGGTCAGTCCCTCGACTGCGATCTCGACACCCACGTCGCACACCTCACCGCTCGGCAGACCGGCCCTCCGAACGCTAACGAGCGCGTGACCGCGAAGTTACGCGCACGTAGCAGGCATGCCGACAGGGGACGATGGCTACGCCGGCCGCTGATCGCAGTCTGCGTCGCCGACACGCCGTCGAAACCTTTCCCGGGTCCCCGGGCACCGCCGGACGCGACAGGGGCGGCGCGGCCGGTCTCCCGGCCGCACCGCCCCTGCGGGTGGTGCGTGTGCTGCCGCCAGGCGGCGGCAGCCGTGCTACTTGACGGTCACCGTGGCGCCGGCACCCTCGAGGGCTGCCTTGGCCTTCTCGGCGGCCTCCTTGTTGACCTTCTCCAGCACCGGCTTGGGCGTGCCGTCCACGAGGTCCTTGGCCTCCTTGAGGCCCAGGCTGGTGAGGGCGCGCACCTCCTTGATGACCTGGATCTTCTTGTCGCCGGCGGCCTCGAGGATGACGTCGAACTCGTCCTGCGCGGCCTCCTCCTCGGCGGCACCCGCGCCGCCGCCGGCGCCGGGGGCGGCAGCCACGGCGACCGGAGCGGCCGCGGTGACGCCGAAGGTGTCCTCGAACTGCTTCACGAACTCCGAGAGCTCGATGAGGGTCATCTCCTTGAACGACTCGAGGAGCTCCTCGGTGTTGAGCTTCGCCATGGTGGCGGTCCTTCCTTGTTGTCAGGCGTGGTGGCGGTGGGGCCGATCAGCCCTCGGTGGTCTCCTCGGCGGCTGCCTCGGTGGTGGTGCTCTCCTCGGCGGCAACCTCGGGGGTGGCCTCCTCGGACTCGACCGGCGCAGCGACGGGCTCCGCGGTCTCCTCCTCGGGCTGGGCGACGGCCGGCGTACCGGCGCCCCCCCGCAGGACGCTGGGGTCCTGCTCGGCCTTCTGCCGCAGCGCCTCGATGACGCGTGCGGTCTGCGCCAGCGGCGCAGCGAACAACGAGACGGCGTTCTGCAACGACGCCTGCAGCGCGCCCGCCATCTTGGCGAGCAGCACCTCGCGCGACTCGAGGTCGGCGAGCTTCGTGAGCTCGGCTGGTGTGAGCGACTTGCCGTCGAGCACACCGCCCTTGATCACGAGCAGAGGGTTGGCCTTGGCGAAGTCACGCAGACCCTTGGCCGCCTCGACCGGGTCGCCCTTGACGAAGGCGATGGCCGACGGGCCCTGGAGCAGGTCGTCGAACGCGACGACACCGGCCTCCTTGGCCGCGATCTTGGTCAGCGTGTTCTTCACCACGGCGTAGGACGTGTCCGCGCCCAGGGACCGGCGAAGGTCCTTGAGCTGGGCGACCGTGAGCCCGCGGTACTCGGTGAGGACTGCCGCGCTCGAGCTGCGGAACTCCTCCGTCAGCTCGGCGACCGCGGCCGCCTTGTCAGGCCTCGCCATAAGTGGCTGGCCCTCCTTCCGTCTCGTGCGCCGGTGCCCCTGACAGCACGAACGCCCCGTCGCAGGCGCGACGGGGCGTGGCGGTCCGGCTCCGGGGGAGCCGTCTGGCTGGCCTTGCTGCACCTACGCGGGCCGCCCGCATCTGCGGGGCCTTCGGCCACCCCCTTGCGGGAGCAGCGACCGGCGGTCTGTGGCAGCGGTGAGCGTACGTCGGCGGACCGGCCCGCGGCAAATCGCCCGCCGGGCTCAGCCCTTGATCGCGTCGGCGTCGTAGACCTGCTTGGGCTTCGGCGCGCTGATCTTCACCGGGTCGCCCCAGGCGCGGTAGACCCCGGTCACCGAGAACAGGCCCTGGGTCGTCGGGACCTCGGCCCTGACCCGGCGGGGCAGCCCGCGAGCGTCGATCCACAGCTCGTACTGCAGGGTCCGCACACCCGCCGCCAGCATCGCGCGGTACTGCTCGCGGGTGGCCGGGTCCTCGGCCAGCCGACTGGCCTTGCGCAGGCTGATCGTCGCGCGGTGCTCGGTGGTCAGCACGCCTTCGACGGTGGCCGGCCCGACCTCCTCGACCCGGCCGGCGGCCCGGAGCATGCCCAGCCCCTGGCCGGGGTCGAAGGCGGCGCGCATCTGCTCGGCGACCGGGGTGAGCTGACGGCCGAGATCCGTCTTGGGGCTCGCCGACACCCTCAGCCACGGCTTGCTGCGGGGCAGCCCCTTGGCCGGCGGCAGGGCGAGGTAGACGGCGTCGGGCAGCAGCACCGCGCGCATCCGCCCGGTGGTGGGTGACGTGACGGTGACGTCAGCGTCGAAGGTCCGCGCGTCCTGGCCCGTGGGCAGGAAGCGCAGCGCGCCCGACCCGGACTGGGTCTCCCCGCCACCGCTGCTGCCCGAGTAGGTGTAGGTCGCGGTGCCCTCCACCACCATCTGGCGGGTGACGGCCAGGTAGAGCGCCGGGCCCGACCGGGTCGGGTTGGGGTGCGTCTGGCTCTGCAACCCGAACGGCTCGCGGGAGCCGGCCGGGTCGAGCAGCCAGCCGCCGCAGGCCAGGGCGACGACAGCCAGCAGCGACGACAGGACGAGAGCCACACGTCGGCGCATGATCAGGCGGAGGCCTCCTCGGCGTCCTCGAGCAGCCGACGCGTCTTGTTCGGGTCGAGGGGGATGCCGGGGCCCATCGTGGTGCTCATGGTCACCTTGCGGACGTAGCGGCCCTTGGCGGCCGACGGCTTCAGCCGCAGCACCTCGTCGATCGCTGCGGCGTAGTTCTCGACCAGCTTCGCGTCGTCGAACGAGGTCTTGCCGATGATGAAGTGCAGGTTGGCGTTGCGGTCCACCCGGAACTCGATCTTGCCGCCCTTGATGTCGGCGACGGCCTTGGCGACGTCCGGGGTGACGGTGCCGGTCTTCGGGTTCGGCATCAGGCCACGCGGCCCGAGAACACGGCCCAGCCGGCCGACCTTGCCCATCAGGTCCGGGGTCGCGACCACGGCGTCGAAGTCCAGCCGACCCTTGGTGACCTCGTCGATCAGGGCGTCGTCACCGACGATGTCGGCGCCCGCGGCCTTGGCCTGCTCGGCACGCTCACCGGTGGCGAAGACCAGGACCCGGGCGGTCTTGCCGGTGCCGTGCGGCAGGTTCACGGTGCCGCGGACGGTCTGGTCGGCCTTGCGCGGGTCGACGCCCAGGCGCATGGCGATCTCGACGGTCGCGTCGTACTTGGTGGTGCTCGTCTCCTTGGCCAGTCTGACGGCCTGGAGCGGGCTGTACAGGGACTCGGCGTCGATCTTCTCGACGGCTGCCCGGTAGGACTTGCTGCGCTTCATGTCTGCTCCTGCGAATCGTGCGGGCGGCTGTGCCCGCGGGAGTCGTGGTACGTCGGACCGCGCTCGGCCCTCCCACGTCGTGCTGGTGGTGCTACTTGCCCTCGACCGTGATGCCCATCTGACGGGCGGTGCCGGCGATGATCTTCTCCGCGGCATCGAGGTCGTTGGCGTTCAGGTCCGGCATCTTGGTCTCGGCGATGGTCCGGACCTGCTCGCGGGTGAGGTTCGCGACCTTGGTCTTGTGCGGCTCGCCGGAGCCCTTCTCGACGCCTGCGGCGGCCAGGATCAGCCGAGCGGCCGGCGGCGTCTTGGTGATGAAGGTGAAGGAGCGGTCCTCGTAGACCGAGATCTCCACCGGGACGACCTGGCCGCGCTGAGACTCGGTCTGCGCGTTGTACGCCTTGCAGAACTCCATGATGTTGACGCCGTGCTGGCCCAGCGCCGGGCCGACCGGCGGCGCCGGGGTGGCCGCGCCGGCCTGGATCTGCAGCTTGATGACGGCTGCGAGCTTCTTCTTGGGGGGCATGTCGGGTCCTACTCCTGCTTCTGCTGGCTTCTCTTCGGGGAATCGCTTCGCGGTCCGTCGCGTCGCGTCAGATCTTCTGCACCTGGCTGAACGACAGCTCGACCGGGGTCTCCCGGCCGAAGATCGAGACGAGCACCTTCAGCTTCTGCGAGTCGGCGTGGATCTCGCTGATCGACGCCGGCAGGGTCGCGAACGGCCCGTCCATGACGGTGACCGACTCGCCGATCTCGAAGTCCGCCGCCTTGGTCTCGACGACCTTCTCCTTCTTCTCCTGCTCGGGCGCGAGGAACTGCATGACCTCGTCGAGGGACAGCGGGGAGGGCCGGTGGGTGTGGCCCACGAAGCCGGTGACGCCAGGCGTGTTGCGCACCGCGCCCCAGGACTCGTCGGTGAGCTCCATCCGGACCAGCACGTAGCCCGGGAGGAGGTTCTGCTTGACCATCTTGCGCTGGCCGTTCTTGACGACCGACTCCTCGCGCTGCGGGACCTCCACCTGGAAGATGTAGTCCTCCATGTTCAGCGAGCTGGTGCGGGTCTCCAGGTTGGTCTTCACCCGGTTCTCGTAGCCGGCGTAGGAGTGCACGACGTACCAGTCGCCGGGAGCCCGCCGCAGGGCCGCGCGCATCTCCTCGACCGGGTCGGGCTCAGCCTCGACCTCCGGCTCGGCCGCGGCGGTCTCGGCCACCGCCTCGCCCTCAGCCGCGGCCAGGTCGGAGTCGGCGGCGACCTCGGCGACCGGCGCCTCGGACCGGTCGCTGTCCACGGCCTCGGGCTGCGCGTCGTCCGCGGCCTCGGTGGCGCGCGCCTCGGCCACCTCGACGGCGGCTTCGGCCTCGACGACCGGCGCCTCGGGGGCAGCCTGCTCGTCGAGCTCGGGCGCGTCGGTGGCGCTGTGGGTCTCGGACACGGTGACGGTCACTTCCTGAGTTTCTGGCGGGTGGGTGGCGGTCGGGACGGCGGGCTAGCCGAAGATCCCGAGGACCGCCTTGCTGAAGAGGAAATCAAGGCCGGTGACGTAGGCGATCACCACGAGGACGAACACGATCACGACCGAGGTGTAGGTCACCAGCTCCTTGCGCGTGGGCCAGATGACCTTGCGCAGCTCGGCGATGACCTGGCGGTAGAACAGCGAGATGCGTGCCGGCAGCGGCTGGGCAGCCTTGCGCGCGCCACCGCCCGGAGCGGGGGTCGGGGTCTCCCGCGTCTCTGTCACGTCGTCCACCTGTCGGTCGGTTCGTCACGCACCTCGTGATGCGCCTGAGGCATCCGCTCGCTCGCGCAGATGTCTCGCAGGGCCGGAGGGACTCGAACCCCCAACCGCCGGTTTTGGAGACCGGAACTCTACCAATTGAGCTACGACCCTTCGGGTGCGCGGAACCAGCCTGCACGCTCAACCAGACACCGTTTCCGGGCGCGCTGGCGCGAGGGGCTTCGAGCCTCCGAAGGGCCGAGTCTACGCACAGGGCACCGCCCCGGTCGAACCGCGCAGCGGCTCGGACACCGCGCTCACCGAGCGCCGCGCGGGTGGGACCATGGTCGCATGACGCAGCAGGCACCCCGGGTCTCCCGCCGCATCGGGGCCATCACCGAGTCGGCCACCCTGGCCGTCGACGCCAAGGCGAAGGCGCTCAAGGCCGCGGGGCGCCCGGTGATCGGCTTCGGCGCCGGCGAGCCCGACTTCCCGACCCCCGACTACATCGTCGAGGCAGCGGCCGCGGCCTGCCGGGACCCCCGCTGGCACCGCTACACCCCGGCCGGCGGGCTGCCCGAGCTGCGGGAGGCGATCGCCGCCAAGACGCTGCGCGACTCCGGCTACGAGGTGTCACCGGCCCAGGTGCTGGTGACCAATGGCGGCAAGCAGGCGGTCTACGAGGCGTTCGCCGCGCTGCTCGACCCCGGCGACGAGGTGCTGCTGCCGGCGCCCTACTGGACG
The DNA here is from genome assembly GCA_963746465.1 of uncultured Actinomycetota bacterium. Taxonomy (GTDB): domain Bacteria; phylum Actinomycetota; class Actinomycetes; order JACCUZ01; family JACCUZ01; genus CAVVAY01. Next base: position 21,082 of record CAVVAY010000002.1, read on the forward strand.
ACGTACCCGGAGTCGATCCGGCTGGCCGGCGGGGTGCCCGTCGAGGTCCTGACCGACGAGTCCAGCGGCTACCTGGCCAGCGTGGAGCAGCTGGCGGCCGCCGCCACTGCCCGCACCAAGGTGCTGCTGTTCGTCTCGCCGTCGAACCCGACCGGCGCCGTCTACTCCCCCACCCAGGTCGAGGAGATCGGCCGCTGGGCGCTCGAGCGCGGCATCTGGGTCGTCACCGACGAGATCTACGAGCACCTCGTCTACGGGGACGCCAGGTTCGCCTCGATCCCCACCCTCGTGCCCGAGATCGCCGACCGGTGCGTCGTGGTCAACGGCGTCGCCAAGACCTACGCGATGACCGGCTGGCGGGTGGGCTGGATGATCGGCCCGGGCGACGTCGTCAAGGCCGCCACCAACCTGCAGTCGCACGCGACCTCGAACGTCGCGAACGTGAGCCAGGTGGCGGCCCTGACCGCCGTTCGCGGCGACCTGTCCGCGGTCGCGGCGATGCGAGAGGTCTACGACCGGCGCCGGCAGACCATCGTCAAGATGCTGCGCGACATCCCGGGGGTGGAGTGCCCCGAGCCGTTCGGCGCCTTCTACGTCTACCCGTCGGTCAAGGGCGCGCTCGGCCGTGAGATCCGCGGCCGGCGACCGGAGACCAGCGCGGCGCTGTGCGAGCTGGTGCTCGAGGAGGCCGAGGTGGCGATGGTGCCGGGCGAGGCGTTCGGGACCCCCGGCTACGTCCGGCTGTCCTACGCGCTGGGCGACGACGACCTGGTCGACGGCGTGACCCGCCTGCACAAGCTGCTCGCCGAGGCCAAGTAACGTCCCAGGCGTGAGCGCCGGCAGGGATCTTCGGGCGCTCCCGAAGGCCCACCTGCACCTGCACTTCACCGGGTCGCTGCGCGCGGCCACGCTGCGCGAGCTGGCCGCCCGGCACCGGCTGCGGCTGCCCGACACCCTCGCCGAGGTCGACGGCGCGCACCCGCCCGAGCTGCGGGCCACCGACGAGCGCGGCTGGTTCCGGTTCCAGCGGCTGTACGACGCGGCGCGCTCGGTGGTGCGCAGCGAGGCCGACGTCCGCCGCCTGGTGCTCGAGGCCGCCGAGGACGACCGGGCCGAGGGCTCCGGCTGGCTGGAGATCCAGGTCGACCCCACGTCGTACGCTCCGCACCTGGGCGGGCTGACGCCGGCCGTCGAGGTGGTGCTGGACGCCGCCCGCGAGGCCAGCGAGGCCACCGGCACCGGGGTCGGCGTGATCATCGCCGGCAACCGGACCCGGCATCCGCTGGACGCCCGCACGCTGGCCCGCCTGGCCGCCCAGTACGCCGGCCGCGGGGTGGTCGGGTTCGGGCTGTCCAACGACGAGCGGCGCGGCCGCACCGAGGACTTCGCCGGCGCGTTCCGGATCGCGACCAGGGCCGGGCTGCTGGCCACCCCGCACGGCGGTGAGCTGGGCGGGCCGGCCAACGTCGCGACCTGCCTGGACTCCCTGGGCGCGCGCCGGCTCGGCCACGGGGTGCGCGCGGCCGAGGACCCGGCACTGCTCGAGCGACTGGCCGCCGAGGAGGTCACCCTCGAGGTGTGCCCGACGTCCAACGTCCGGCTGGGCGTCTACCCGACGCCGGCCGACGTGCCGCTGCACACCCTGCGGTCGGCCGGGGTGCCGGTGGCACTCGGCGCCGACGACCCGCTGCTGTTCGGGTCGCGGCTGCTGGACCAGTACCGGATGGCCCGCGACGTGCACGGCTTCGACGACGCACAGCTCGCCGAGCTGGCGCGCTGCTCGGTGCGCGGCTCGGTGGCGCCGGACGACGTCCGGGCCCGGCTGCTGGACGGCATCGACGGGTGGCTGGCGGCCCCGTAGGGGCTCAGAGCTCGACGCCCACCAGGTCCGGCTCGTTCTGCAGCTCGACCCCGAACCGGCCCAGCACCCCGGCCCTGATCTCGCGGGCCAGCCCCAGCAGGTCGGCGGTGGTTGCGCCGCCGTGGTTGGTCAGGGCCAGGGTGTGCTTGCTGGAGATCCGCGCGGGGCCGGACCCATAGCCCTTCGCGAACCCGGCCTGCTCGATCAGCCACGCCGCCGAGGTCTTGACCCGACCGTCGGCGGCCGGCCACCGCGGGGCCGCCTCCGGCAGCCGGGCGGCCTCCTCGGCGGGGAGCAGCGGGTTGGTGAAGAACGAGCCGGCACTCCAGGTGTCGTGGTCGTCGGAGTCCAGGACCATGCCCTTGCCGCGGCGCAGGTCGAGGACCGCGGCCCGCACCTCGGACGCCGGTACCCGCGCGCCGACCTCGACCCCGAGCCGGCCGGCCAGCTCGGCGTAGCGGACCGGGGAGCCGAGCCGCGAGTGCTCCAGCGCGAGCGCGACCGCCAGCACGACGTACCGCTTCGAGCGCTTGAAGACGCTGTCGCGGTAGGCGAACCCGCACTGCGGGCCGTCGAGCAGGACGACGTCCCCGGTGCTGCGGTCCAGAGCCCGCACCCACGCCACGGTCTGGGACAGCTCCTGGCCGTAGGCGCCGATGTTCTGGATCGGGGCGGCGCCGACCAGGCCGGGGATGCCGGAGAGGGCCTCGATGCCCGCGTACCCCTCGTCGACGGCGAGCCCGACCACGTGGTCCCAGTCGACGCCGGCCTCCACCTGGAGGGCGTGCTCGGCCAGCGGCGCGGACGCCACGCCGCGGGTGGCCACCTGCAGCACCGTCCCGTGGAAACCCTCGTCGGCGACCACCAGGTTGCTGCCGCCGCCGAGGACGAGCAGCGGCTCGTCGCGCGCGTCGGCGTCCCGGACGAGGTCGACGACCTCCTCGTCGGTCTCGGCGACCACCAGACGACGGGCCGGCCCGCCCAGGCGCAGGGTGGTGAGTCCCGCGAGCGCGACGCCGGTCTGCTCGCGCACGCCGCTAGGCCAGGACGACGACGGCCTGGGCCCGGCCGAGGACCTTGGCGCCCTGGTGGGTCGCGGTGAGGTCGACCCGGACCCGGCCGTCGTCCAGCTTGGCGGCCACCGCGCCGGTGACCTCGAGCAGGGCTCCCTCGTCGTCGTCGGGAACCGGCACCGGCCGGGTGAAGCGCACGCCGTACTCGACGACCCGCGCGGGGTCGCCGGCCCAGTCGGTCACGACGCGGGCAGCCAGCGCCATGGTGAACATGCCGTGCGCGATCACGTCCGGCAGGCCGACCGACTGGGCGACCCGCTGGTTCCAGTGGATGACGTTGAAGTCGCCGGAGGCCCCGGCGTAGCGGACCAGGTCGGCGCGCCGGATCGGGAAGGTCCGGGCCGGCAGCTCGGTGCCGACCTCGACGTCGTCGTAGCCGGGTGCCATCAGCCCTCCCCGCGGACCACGAGGGTCGACCACGCGGTGGCGACGTGCTCGCCCTCGACGGTGGAGACGTCGCTGCGCGAGGTGATCATGTCGTGGCCCCCGGCGGATCGCACGGTCTCCAGGGTCACCGTGACGGTCAGGGCGTCACCGGCGCGCACCGGCCGGGTGTGGGCGAACCGCTGCTCGCCGTGCACGACCCGGCTGTAGTCGATGCCCAGGTCGGGGTCGTCGATCAGCCGGCGGGAGGCCTGGAAGGTCAGCACGAACGGGAAGGTCGGCGGAGCGATAACGTCCGGGTGCCCCAGCGCCTTGGCGGCCTCGCGGTCGCGGTAGGCCGGGTTGGGGTCGCCGAGGGCGTCGGCGAACTCGCGGATCTTCTCCACGCCGACCTCGTAGGGGTCGGTGGGCGGGTAGCTGCGCCCGGCGTACGACGGGTCGATCGGCACGGAGCTATCGGGTCTCGCGGTGCACCGTGTGGCGGCGGTCCCGCGGGCAGTACTTCTTCAGCTCGAGCCGGTCAGGGTCGTTGCGGCGGTTCTTGCGCGTGATGTAGTTGCGCTCCTTGCACTCGACGCATGCCAGCGTGATCTTCGGTCGGACATCGGTCTGCTTGGCCATCGTGCTGGCTCCTAGCCTTGTTCGGCGGGCCTGGTGGCCCGTTCGCTGTCGAGGTGCAGCGGTGCGTGACGCGTAGCGGAGGCCGGACTTGAACCGGCGACACAACGATTATGAGCCGTTTGCTCTACCAGGCTGAGCTACTCCGCCGAGCGGGCCGCGCCGCACGAGATGTCTCGGGCGGGCGGACCGTCCAGAGCCCCCTTACGGAATCGAACCGTAGACCTTCTCCTTACCATGGAGACGCTCTGCCGACTGAGCTAAGGGGGCGCGAGCCCGAGAAGAATACAGGCCTGCGAGCGCCCGCTGCCAAATCCTCACCAGCGGCCACCACCGCGTCAGGCAGCGACCGCTGCGTTGGCGGCCGCGAGCGTCCACCACACGATGCTGACACCGATGGCGACCCAGGCCAGGGTCCGTGCCGTGCGGACCTTGGCGGCGCCGTCCAGCCAGCCGCCGGACGCCCGGATCCTGCGGTCGGCGCGGTGCGCCATCACCAGCACCCACGGGCCGGAGACCAGGCCGAGACCGCAGAACAACGAGAGCACGAGACGACGATCGCGAAGGTCTGGGCGACTGCGCCCCCGGGTCGACGGTGCGGGCCGGGCCCGGGCCGGCCACGGCTGCGGGCGCGGCTGCGGCTGAGGTCGCGGCGGGGCCTGATGTCGAACGGGCTGCGGCTGCGGGGCCGGCCGGGGCCGTGCGACGACGTCGGCCGACACCGGCACCACCGTCTGGCCGGCGTTGCTCGACACGGTCACGGCTCCCTGGTGCCGCCCGGCCGCCCCGGTCAGCCGCAGCCGGAGCCGGTCGCCGTCGCGGTACGCCGTGTAGAACGCACCGGTCGCCTGATGGGACCACTGCAGCTGCCCGCCGCCGGTGTTGACCACGGTCAGGACAGCTCGGACTGCTGGCCCTCCCAGAGCCGGCCGAACTGCGCCACGGGCGGCGCCACCTGCAGCAGCGGCCGGGGGCCGGTGCTGGTCGGCCGCACCGCCACGGTCACCGGATGCTGTGCACGGCGCCGGTGGTGCGCTCGCGGACCAGCACCTTGCCGCGGTTGGCGCCCGGTCGCGGGTGCAGCCGCAGGATGATGCCGTCGGGGTCGGTGACGACCTCGAACCAGTCCGCGTCGGTCTGCGCCACCCAGTCGAGGCTTCCCTCGCCCAGGTTGTAGACCGCGACGCGCTCGTCGGGCAGGACCTCGTCGGAGCCGACGTCGCGCAGGTCGATGGTCGTCTCGGACAGCGCCAGCACCGGGCGCCGCTGCTCGGGGATGTGGTCCTCGGGGACACCGGACGCGGTGCGGCTGGCCGGCAGGCTCGTGCTGCGCGCGATGCGCAGGTCGCGCTCGCCGTCGAAGCGCTTCTGCGGCGACTGCTGCTGGTCGCGCAGCGCGCCCTGCACGTAGGAGAACACCTCGGCCAGGTCGATGAAGCCGTCGCCGTCCCGGTCGGCCGCCTTGCCGAGCAGGGCGTCCACCAGGTGCGAGGTGAACAGCGAGGCGCCGTTCTCGGCCGAGGCGGCGTTCGCCAGCTCGCGGCCCCGGCAGCTGGACAGCACGAACCGCCCCCGGCCGGCCAACGACTCCGGGATGCGGCCGCCGCCCTTGAACGCGCCGCTGTAGCAGCAGTCGAGCACCACGACGGTCGTCTCGGTGGGCGAGGCCGCCATGCAGTCGCTGACGAAGGTGTTGCTCACCGCGGTCGGCAGCAGCGCTGCGGAGTCGGAGTCGCTGGCGCACAGGTAGAGCCGGTCCTGGGCGTCGAGCATGCCGTGGCCGCTGTAGTAGAGCATCAGGACGTCGTCCCGGTGGGCGTCGGCGAAGAAGGTGTGGATCTCCTTCATCATCGAGCGCATCGGCTGCTCGAGCAGCACCCGCACGCTCTCCTCGCTGAACATCCCGGTCTGGTCGTTCACCAGCGCGTGGTGCAGCAGCGTGACGTCCTTCTGAGGTCCTTCCAGCCGCGGCAGGTGGGCGGCGTCCTCGGCGAAGACCGAGTTGCCGATCAGGAGGGCGCGGTAGCGCTTCTCGCCCATGCGCCCTCCCCGATCCTGGCCGCCGCGGCCTCGGCGACCGGCCGGAGCGCCGCGGTGTCGATGGCATCGCCGCGGACGGTGACCCGGTGGGTCTGGTCGCCCTCGGTCCACTCGATCTCCAACGAGCGGGCCCGGTCCCGGCGCAGCCAGAGCCGCAGCATCTCCACCGTCCCGGTCAGCACACCGGCCTGGGCCAGGGCCACGACCAGCTCGGCCACCGTGCCCTTGGTGCCCGCGACCGGGTGGTGCACGACCTCCGCCTGGTCGACCTCGCGGACCAGGTCGTTCTCGAGCTGGGCGACCTGGGCACGGAAGGCCGGGTGGTCGTCGTCGAAGGCGTCATGGTGCGCGTGCAGGCTCACCACGAGCGGCGTCGGGTCCACGGCGTCACCCCCAGCTTGCATCGTGCGCCCGTCGCGCTGCGCGATCAAGGGGCTCCGGAGAGGTCGGAGAGGACGCGCCGGCCCTCAGGACGCGGACGACCCCCGACCGGCGCTCCGGTCAGGGGTCGTCACGCGTGGCAGGTGAAGGATTCGAACCTTCGAAGGCATCGCCGACGGATTTACAGTCCGCTCCCATTGGCCGCTCGGGCAACCTGCCGGGTGTCCCGCGCAGGGACCCGGAGAGGATAGCGCGAGGCCGCGAGGCACCGACAACCGAGACGGCTGCAGCGTGCCTCGCTCCTCCTCGCGGTCACCTCGACCGGCTCGGCGTCCACGCGGTGGCGGCATCGGCGTGGCCTCGGCCGCGGCGGCCCGTCGGCCCGGCTGCCCAGGATGCCGGCCAGGCCGGCGACGCCGAGGGCCACCAGGACGACCGGTGATGATCCACCGCCCGTCGAAGTCGACGTCGGTGGCGACGTCGAGGAGGTGCCCGAGGGCGATCCCGACGAACACGAGCCCGGCGATCAGCGAGAACAGGTCGAGGTCATGACGTCGCACGGCGCACCTCCAGGCAGCCGAGGCCGAGCTCGGCGTCGATGACGAGGTCGCGGCCGACGGTGCCGAGGCGTCCGGGATCGTGAACCGCTCGGACAGGTCGGTGCCGTCGATAGGTCTCGCTGCGGCACGCGAGGAAGGCATCGTCGCGGTCCGGCCAGCGGAGCTCACCGGCGCGGACGTCGGCGTCGACCAGCACGACGGCGTCCGACGGGCACCAGGATCAGCAGGTCGCCGACGCCCTGGCGCACCTCGACCCGCTGCCGGCCCGCGGCGCTGAGGTCGAGGCCGGACAGGTCGAGGGTCGCCTCGCCGGCGCCGAGCCGGTACGGCGTGCGCAGCTCGGCCGACGGTGCGGGGGTCCCAGGTCCGGTCGCCGACGCCGCCGCGCACCTGCACGCCGGAGAACGAGGCGACCGACGCCAGGACGACGAGCATGACCCCGGCCACGACGAGCCCACGAGCCCGGCCCACGAAGGCGCCCGACCAGCAGGCCGAGACCCGACGACGGCCAGCGCCGCCGCGATCACCGCCCGGGCCGGCACGTCGTGAGTCGGTGGCCGCGTTCCAACCGATCAGCAGACCAACGACGATCGCGGCGATGCACAGAGTGACCCGGCCGAGGATCGAGCGCTCCTTCGGCGCGCGGCGGCGGGGTGAGCGGCGGCCCGTAGTACGTCGGGTAGCGCGGGCCCGGCGGGAGGCGGCGGCAGCGGGCGCGGTCGGTGCGTACGACGATGGGGGCGCCGCCGGGTAGGCCGCCGGGTGCGGGGTAGCGCCAGCCGGGTGCCGGTGTAGGCGCGTGCCCGGGGTCTGCCCGTAGGCACCCGGCTCGGCCCGGGTGCGCCGGGCGGCGGGTCGGGCAGCGGCGGGGTGGCCGGCCCGGGACGCGGTCGTTGCGACAGGATCAGCACGACGATGACCCCGACGAGCCACGAGGGCGCCGAGACCGCCGAAGCCAGGCCCGCTGTCGAGAGGGCAGCCGGTGGCGGCGATGCCGACGGCGAGCACGACGAGGATGCCGATGACGGTGGCCGCCGAGCTCCGCGAACGACCGTTGAGCAGCCGCTCGCCCTCGGACTCGTCCTCGCCCTGGTCCGGGACGAGGAGCCAGCCCAGCGCGTAGAGCAGGATGCCCGAGCCGCCGAAGAAGGTGAGGACGACGAACAGGATGCGGATCACCAGGGGGTCGACGCCGGCGTACTGGCCGAGGCCGCCGGAGACGCCGACGATCTTCCGGTCGTCGCGGCTGCGGCGCAGTGCGGACAACGGCGGGTAGCCGCGGCGCTCCTGCTGGGACGGGGTGCTGAAGTCTGTGGACATGCCGCCATCGTGGTCGCCGGACGGCTGTCTGCCATCAGGTGATGCCCCTGGCACCACCCTGGTCGCACCCTGAGCCGTCCTCCGGCTCCCACCTGATGCCCGAGGGTCTCGGGACAGAGGATGATCGGGAGGTGAGCACTTCACCACACGTGACCCAGCATGCTGCTCCCGGGCCACCGCCGCGGCTGTACCGCAGCAGCGACGGCCGGGTGCTGGCCGGCGTCGCCCGCGGGCTGGCCGACCACCTCGGCGTAGACGTGCTCATCATCCGGCTGGCCTTCGTGCTGCTGGCCGCCGCGGGCGGGGCGGGCGTGGCGGCGTACGGACTGTTCTGGGTCTTCGCCCCGCAGAACCCCTACGAGGTCGACGCGCCGCGCGACCGCGAGCGCGACCTGACGATGCTGCTCGCTCTCGGCTCGCTGACCGTCGGCGGCCTGCTGCTGCTCTCGGCGCTGGGCATGGGCTTGAGCCTCGGGGTCGCGGTGCCGTTGGTCGCCGTCGGCGTCGGCGTCAGCATCCTGTGGCGGCAGGCCGACGACGACTCCCGCGCCCGCTGGCGGATGGCGACCGGCACCCACCGGCTGTCCGGTGCGGCCCGGGCCGCGGCCGGCGTGGCCCTGGTGGTCGTGGGCGCGGCGGCGATCCTGGTCGGCCCGGCCAACCTGGACGGCACCTCCGGCGGCCTGCTCGCCGCCCTGGTCGTCGCCGCGGGCATCGCACTGGTGAGCAGCCCGTGGTGGGTGCGGATGGCCCGCGACCTGACCGCCGAACGGAGCGCCCGGATCCGCGAGCAGGAGCGGGCGGAAGTCGCCGCCCACGTGCACGACTCGGTGCTGCACACCCTGACGCTGATCCAGCGCCACGTCGACGACCCCCGCGAGGTGGCCCGGCTGGCCCGCGCCCAGGAGCGCGAGCTGCGCGGCTGGCTCTACCGGCCGTCACCGGACGCGGCGCAGAACCTGGCCGCGGCCTTCGAGCGGGCCGCCGCCGAGGTCGAGGACGCGCACGGCGTGGCGATCGAGGTCGTCGTGGTCGGCGACTGCCCGGTCGACGAGCGGCTCGGGGCGCTGCGCGACGCCGCCCGGGAGGCGCTGGTCAACGCGGCCAAGTACGCCGACGGGGCGGCCGTCTCGCTCTACGCCGAGGTCGAGCCGGACAAGGTCACCGTCTTCGTCCGCGACCGCGGTCCGGGCTTCGACCCCGAGGCGGTGCCGGAGGACCGGCTCGGGCTGCGCCAGTCGGTCCGCGGCCGGATGGACCGCAACGGTGGCTCCGCCGTCGTACGTTCCTCCCCGGGGGACGGCACCGAGATCCAGCTCGAGATGCCCCGCCAGACCAGGAGCGCACCGTGACCGACAAGCCGACGACGCCGAGCCCGCGGACCGCCGTGCGGGTGGTCCTGGTCGACGACCACCGGATGTTCCGGTCCGGGGTGCGCGCAGAGCTGGCGGCTGTCGACGACACGGTCGAGGTGGTCGGGGAGGCCGAGGACGCGCAGCAGGCGGTGGCCGTGATCACCGCGACCCTGCCCGACGTCGTGCTGCTCGACGTCCACCTGCCCGGTGGCGGGGGGCGCGCCGTGCTGCAGGAGCTGGTCACCGAGCTGCCGGACGTGAAGTTCCTCGCGCTGTCGGTCAGCGACGCGCCCGAGGACGTCATCGCGGTGGTGCGCGGCGGCGCCCGCGGGTACGTCACCAAGTCCATCACCGGGCCGGAGCTCGCGGCGGCCGTCCGCCGGGTCGCCGACGGCGACGCGGTCTTCTCGCCGCGGCTGGCCGGCTTCGTGCTGGATGCCTTCGCGGCGACCACCGACGTGGCCGAGGTCGACGAGGACCTGGACCGGCTCTCCCAGCGGGAGCGCGAGGTGCTGCGGCTCATCGCCCGCGGCTACACGTACAAGGAGGTGGGCAAGGCGCTGTTCATCTCGGTGAAGACGGTCGAGACCCACGTGTCCGCGGTGCTGCGCAAGCTGCAGCTGTCGAACCGCCACGAGCTGACCCGCTGGGCCACCGCCCGACGCCTGGTCTGAGGAGGCTCAGCAGCGGAAGTCGGCGTCGTAGCCGTTGCGCAGGAACTGCGAGAGCCGCACCGGCCCGCCGGTGAACGACCAGGACCTCGCACAGTGCTTGTGCGCCGACCGCGCGGTGCCGACGCCGGCGTACCAGACCGGTGCCCGGTCCAGGCTGGCGCCGCCGGTGATGCGCTGCCACTGGTGGACCGTGCTGTAGACGCCGACGGTGCGGACGCCGCGCCGGTGCAGCAGGGCAGTCATCCCTCGGAGCACGGCGGTGTCGTTGCGCAGGAACATCGGCCGCTCGCCGTACTCCAGGGACTCCCAGGTGTTGTGCATCTCGACGTCGAGCCACCAGTTGGTGCGGGTGACGTCCGGGGCTCCCACCGAGGCGGCGGCTGCCTTGGCCCGGGCCAACGAGTCCTTCGCGGCGTTCCACCCGTAGTCGAAGGCGCAGGCGGCGGAGTTCGGCCGGCTGCGGGTGCAGGCCTGCGGGGACCGCTGGCCGAGCGGCCAGAAGCTGGAGAGCTTGGGGCCGGGGTTGGCGGTGTTGACGTAGTAGGCCGGGCGGCCCGACGAACCCGCCCAGACGATCTGCTCGGCGAGGCAGGGGTTGGGGTCGAACGGCTTCCCCCCGTCGACCCCGACGATGCCGAAGTCGCCGCCGGTGGGCAGCGGGCTGCCGCACTGCGGGTAGGACACGTCGTTGCCCCGCTCGCGGGCAGCGAGCGGCACGGCCGCCGCGCCGGCGGCGGTAGGTGCCACCAGCACGGCGCCGGCCGCCAGGACGGCTCCCGCCAGAGCGGTCAGCGAGGTACGTCGTCCGGTCAGTCGCATGCTCATCCCCCGTGTCGAAATGTCCGGTCTGCGGACCCTACCGGAGTTGTCGTGAGGCGTGCCACGCCGTCGTATACGGTGCGGCCATGGCTGACTCCTCCTTCGACATCGTGAGCAAGGTCGACCACCAGGAGGTCGACAACGCCCTGAACCAGACCGCCAAGGAGATCTCCCAGCGGTTCGACTTCAAGAACGTGGGCGCCTCGATCAAGTGGTCCGGCGAGGCCATCAGGATGGAGGCGAACAGCGAGGAGCGGGTCAAGGCCATCCTCGACGTCTTCGAGACCAAGCTGATCAAGCGCGGCATCTCGCTGAAGTCGCTGAAGAAGGGCGACCCCACGCTGTCCGGCAAGGAGTACTACCTGGTCTGCGAGATCGAGCAGGGCATCACGACCGAGAACGCCAAGAAGGTCTCCAAGCTCATCCGGGACGAGGGGCCGAAGTCGGTCAAGGCGCAGATCCAGGGCGAGGAGCTGCGGGTCAGCTCCAAGAGCCGGGACGACCTGCAGGCCGTGCAGGCGCTGGTCAAGGGCGCCGACCTCGACTTCGCCGTGCAGTTCGTCAACTACCGCTGAGCGTCCCGTCCGCAGCGGTTTTGCCATGATCGGAGTAGGCCCGGACCAGATCTGCGCCCGGAAGTACTCCGATCATGCGCGCCGGACGGCCGGGCCGGCCGAAGGGCTCAGCGCTGGTAGCCGGCCATCTGCTCGAGGCGGGCGATCCGCTCGGCCATCGGCGGGTGCGTCGAGAACAGCTTGGCGACGCCGTCGCCGCGGAACGGGTTCGCGATCATCAGCGCGCTGGTCGTCTGCAGCGCCGGCTCGGGCGGCAGCGGCAGCGCCCGAGTGCCCAGCTCGAGCTTGCGCAGCGCACTGGCCAGCGCCAGCGGGTCACCGGTGACCTGGGCGCCGGACGCGTCGGCCTGGTACTCCCGGGACCTGCTGATCGCCATCTGGATCAGACCGGCCGCGACCGGACCGAGGATCAGGACGGCGAGTGCCCCCAGCGGGCCGGGACCGTCGTCGTCGCTCCCTCGCCCGAACGGCACCAGGTACGCCAGGTAGCCGAGGTACATGATCACGCTGGCCAGCGCGGCCGCGACCGAGGAGATCAGGATGTCGCGGTTGTAGACGTGCGAGAGCTCGTGGCCCAGCACCCCGCGCAGCTCCCGCTCGTCCAGCATGCCGAGGATGCCCTCGGTGCAGCAGACCGCCGCGTTGCGCGGGTTGCGGCCGGTGGCGAAGGCGTTGGGCGCGTTGGTCGGCGAGACGTAGAGCCGGGGCATCGGCTGGCGGGCGGCAGTGGAGAGCTCGGCGACGATCCGGTACATCGCGGGTTGCTCGGCCTCGCTGACCGGCCGCGCCCGCATCGAGCGCAGCGCCAGCTTGTCGCTGAAGAAGTAGGCGGAGCCGTTGGTGGCGAGCGCGATGACGACGGCGATGGTCAGGCCGGCCGGGCCGCCGAGCCAGCGGCCGACGAGAAGGATCAGCCCGGACATCAGGGCGAGCAGGACGGCGGTCTTCACGCCGTTCGCGTGGCGGTGCACAGAGGCTCCTCGGACAGGGGTGGAGCGGCGGGGCGGTTCTGCCAGGGGAAACGACCGCGCCACAGGGGGCGTTCCCGCAACCGGCTCAGCCGAACCGCAGCACCAGGCCGGGGGCGACCGAGAGCCAGAGGGCGGCACCGAGGGTGAGCCCGATCGCCAGTCCGTCGGACCACGAGATGCGGTACGACGGCGGCCGGGCGTCCCGGTCGGTGCGCGTGTACAGCGTCGCCGCCCACGACAGGTAGTAGTACAGACCGATCACCACGTTGACCGCCATCACCACGGCGAGCCAGCCGACGCCCTGGTCGACCGGCGCCCGGAACACCACGACCTTGGCGAACAGGCCGAGCAGCCCGGGCGGCAGCCCGGCGAGGCAGGCCAGCGAGAACGCCAGCGCGAACGCGGTGAGCGGCTCGGTGCGGCCCAGCGAGCGGTAGTCGGAGAGCAGGTTCGCCTCCCGGTGCCGGCCGACCAGCGTCACCACGGCGAAGGCTCCGAGGTTCATCACGCCGTAGGCGAGCACGTAGGCGACGGTGGCCGGCAGCACGTCCTCGACATGGCCGACCGACGCCGACCCGAGCGGCACCAGCATGTAGCCCGACTGCGCCACCGACGACCAGGCGAGCAGCCGGACCGCCTGTCGTTGCCGCAGCGCGGCCAGGTTTCCGACGGTCATGGTGGCGGCGGCCACCACCGCCAGCAACGGCCCCCACACGTCGGCGTACGGCGCGAAGCCCCGGGTCAGCAGCAGCGCGAGACCGACGAAGCCGGCCGCCTTGGAGACCACCGAGAGGTACGCCGCCACCGGCACCGGCGCCCCCTCGTAGGTGTCCGGGGCCCAGAAGTGGAACGGGACGGCGGCGACCTTGAACCCGAAGCCGGCCAGCGCGAGCACGACGCCGAGCAGCAGCAGCGGCTCACGGGCACCGGGGTCGTCCAGCGAGGTGGCGATCCGGTCCAGGTGCACCTGGCCGGTGACGCCGTAGACGAGGCTGAGGCCGAACAGCATGACGGCCGTGGAGACCACCGAGACCAGGAACAGCTTGAGCGCCGCCTCGCTGGCCCGTCCGTCGTAGCGCCGGAGCGCGACCAGCGCGAAGGCCGGGCAGCGACACCACCTCGAGGCTGACCACCAGGGTGAGCACGTCGCGACTGGCGGCCAGCGTGAGGGCACCGGAGACCGAGGCCAGCAGCAGGAACCAGTACTCCCCCGGCGGGATGCCCCCGAGCCGCACGGTGTCCAGCGAGAGCAGCACCACGACCACGGCACCCGCGAGCACCAGGGCCTGGAAGACGAGGGTGAGGTCGTCGACGACGTAGGAGCAGGCCGGCAGCACCAGGCCGCGGCCCGGGACGCAGAACGTCTCCCTCCGCTCCCCCACGAGCGGGACCAGCAGGGCCAGGCCGCCGACCAGGCCGAGCGCCGCCAGCCAGCCGGTGACCTGGCGGTGTGCCGGGCCGAGGAACGCGTCCAGCACCAGCAGCAGCAGAGCCAGCACGGCGACGAGCAGCGGCGCACCGATGGCCAGGTAGTCGACGGACTGCACCGAGGTCGGCATCACGACCCGCCGATCAGCCGGCGTACGACGGGGTCGGTCGCGTCCAGCAGCCAGCCCGGCCACAGGCCGAACGCGACCACCAGCAGCACCACCGGCGACCAGACGACCAGCTCGTGGGTCGTGGCGTCGCGCAGCAGCACGGCGTCCTTCCAGGCCTGGAACGACGTGCCCTGCGCGACCCGGCGCACCACCATCACGAGGTACGTCGTGGTGAGCACGACTCCAACGCCGGCCAGCGCCATCAGCACCAGGTAGAAGCCGCGCGACAGCGAGGGCGCCGGGTCGTAGGCGCCGAGCAGCACCAGCATCTCGCCCCAGAACCCGGCCAGCCCGGGAAGTCCGAGGCTCGCGACCGCGGCGAACGCCAGCAGTCCGCCGAGCCGGGGCAGCCGCTCGTAGAGGCCGCCACCGAGCACGTCGAGGTCAGCGGTGTGGTGCCGGTCCTTGATCGCGCCTGCCAGGAAGAACAGCAGGCCGGTGATCAGGCCGTGCGCGACGTTGGCGTAGAGCGCGCCGTTGATGCCGACCGGCGTGAGCGTCGAGATGCCGAGCAGCACGAACCCCATGTGGCCGACGCTGGAGAAGGCGATCAGCCGCTTGAGGTCGCGCTGGGCGAGGCAGGCCAGCGATCCGTAGAGGATGCCGACGACCGCGAGTGCTCCCAGGTAGGGCGCCAGCTCCTCGGCGCCCTCGGGCACGATCGGCAGTGCGATCCGTACCAGTCCGTAGGTACCCATCTTCAGCAGTACGCCGGCCAGCAGCACCGACCCGACCGTCGGGGCCGCGGTGTGCGCGTCGGGAAGCCACGAGTGCAGCGGCCACATCGGCGCCTTGACGGCGAGCCCGAGCATCAGCGCCAGGCAGGCGAGCACCTGGGTGCGGTGGCTCATCCCCTCGCCGGCCCGGGCGGTGAGCTCGGGAATGTCGAAGGTGCCGGCGGACAGCCCCACCAGCAGGATGCCCAGCAGCATCACGGCACTGCCCAGCAGCGTGTAGAGGATGAACACGTTCGCCGCGCGCAGCCGGCCACCGGGCACCTTGTCGTCGCCCCACTGCGCGATGACGAACCACATCGGGATCAGCACGACCTCGAAGAACACGAAGAACAGCAGCAGGTCGAGGGCGACGAACGTGCCGAGCATGCCGACCTCGAGCAGCAGCAGCAGCCCGACCAGCGCGCGGAGCCGCAGCGCCTCGGGGCGCACCCGCAGCAGGTAGACCATGCACAGCAGCGTCAGCAGTGCGGTCAGCAGCACGAGCGGCGACGAGATGCCGTCGATGCCGAGGTGGAACCGCAGCCCGAGGTCCGGGACCCACTCCTCGTCGGTCGACGGCGTGGTCGCGGCGCACCACACCGCCACCCCCAGCGTCGCCGCACTGACCCCGATGCCGAGCGGCACCGCCGCCCGGTCACCAAGCGGCGGTGGCAGAACGAGCAGCGCGAACGCGCCGGCCAGCGGCACCGCGAGCAGCAGCGGCAGCAGCAGGTCGCTCATGTGAACACCACCACGCCGGCGACGATGAGCAGCACGCCGGCGAGCAGGCCGGTGAGGTACGACGTGATGTTGCCCGCCTGGCTGCGGGCGACGACGGCGGAGAGCAGGCGGGCGCCGCGGCCGGTGCCCAGAACTCCCGCCACGACCACGCTGTCGTCGGTCCAGCGCACCGACCGGGCGGCGGCCCGCACCGGCCGGACCAAGGCCCGGTCGTAGACGTCGTCGACGTAGAAGGCGTGCACCAGTGCGCGCCGCCCTCGGAACGCGAGCGTCGGGTCGGTGCCGGGCGCCCGCCGCCAGGCGAGCCCGACGGCAGCGGCACCGACCAGCGCCAGCGCCACCGACAGCGTCGAGGTCACGAGCCCGATGTGCAGCTCGGTCTGGGCGACATCGGCACCGTCTCTCAGGAAGGGGACTGCTTCGTGCACCGGCGCGAGCCGCTCCGGCAGCCAGCCCGAGGGCAGCCCGGCGAACCCGAGCAGCGCAGCGGGGATCGCGAGCACCACCAGCGGCCAGCGCATCGCCGGCGACGGCTCGTGCGCCGCGACCCCGGCGCGCGGCTGGTGGAAGAAGGTCATCAGCCACAGCCGGGTCACGTAGGCCGCCGTGACCGCGACGGTCAGCAGCCCCACGACGAGCACCAGCCAGCCGGTCCAGGAGGCGGCCGGGCCGTCGCCGTGCAGCGCCGTCTCCTCAGCAGCCCCGAGCACCGCCTCCTTGGAGAAGAAGCCGGAGAACGGCGGCACCCCCGCAAGAGCGGCGAGGCCGACGGTCATCGTTGCGAAGGTGACCGGCATCAGCCGGCGCAGCCCACCCATGTCCGGCATCAGGTTCGTCCCGACGGCATGGATGACCGAGCCGGCGGCGAGGAACAGCAGTGCCTTGAAGGCCGCGTGGGTCAGCAGGTGGAAGGTCGACGCAACCGCCGAGCCGACGGCCAGCGCTGCGAGCATGTACGCGAGCTGGCTCACCGTGGAGTACGCGAGCACGCGTTTGATGTCGTCCTGGGCCAGCGCGGCAAGCGCGCCGCCGAGCATCGTGATGCAGGCGATCACCGCCATCACCGCCAGCGTCGTCGGCGACAGCAGGAAGACGTCGAAGAGGCGGACGACCAGGTAGATGCCGGCCGCGACCATGGTGGCGGCATGGATCAGCGCGCTGATCGGGGTGGGGCCGGCCATCGCGTCCGGCAGCCAGGTGTGCAGCGGGAACTGCGCCGACTTGCCCACCACCCCGCACAGCAGCAGCAGCGTGCCGATCGTGATGGTGCTCCGGTCGATGCTGCCGAGCAGCCCGTCGGTGGTGAGCCGGCCGTTCTGCAGGGCGGCACCGGTCACGATCTTGTCGATGCTGAACGTGCCGAAGACATGGCCGACGGTGAAGATGCCGAACAGGAAGCCGACGTCGCCCAAGCCGGGTGGTGACGAAGGCCTTCACGGCGCCGGCCCGCGAACCCTCCTGCTCCCAGTGGTGGCCGATCAGGAAGTAGGAGCAGACGCCCATCACCTCCCAGCCGACCAGCAGCACGAACAGGTCGTCGGCGAAGACCACCAGCAGCATCGCCGCCGTGAACAGCGATACCAGCGCGGCGTACGACGAGTAGCGCGGGTCGCCCTTGAGGTAGGCCGTCGAGTAGACCTGCACCATCAGCGCGACCACGGTGACCGCGACAGACACCAGCGCGGCCAGCCCGTCGAGCCGCAGGTCGAGGCCGAAGGTCAGGCCACCGCCGAGCGGCACGGTGTCGAGGCTCGACCGCTCCACCAGACCGTCGGTGGTGACGGCGCGGCCGGCCATGACCAGCGCCGCGAGCAGGGACACCGCGGTGCCGGTGATCGCGATCGGGACGACGACCCGTGGGCGGGCCCGGCCGCCGAGCAGCCCGAGGACCGCCGCGACGAACGGCGCACCGATGGCGAGGTAGACCTGGGTCACGGCACCTGCTCCGCGACCGGCCGGTCCGGTTCGGGGTCGTGCAGCTCGTGCAGCTGGTCGAGCTGGGTGGTCTCCCGGTTGCGGAAGACGAGCAGCACGATCGCCAGCCCGAGCCCGACCTCGGCGGCGGCGATGGTGATGACGAACAGGGTGAACACCTGGCCGGCGAGCAGCTCGTCACGCAGCCAGACGTCGAAGGCGACCAGGTTGATGTTGACGGCGTTGAGCATCAGCTCGACCGACATCAGCACCAGGATCGCGTTGCGCCGCCCCAGCACCCCGTAGACGCCGATGCAGAACAGCAGCGACGACAGCACCACCGGCATGAGCAGCGGCATCAGCGGCCCTCCGCCGGCTCGCGCTCCCCGTCAGCAGGGCCGATGTCGCGCCGGGACAGCACGATGGCGCCCACCAGTGCCGCCAGCAGCAGCACGGAGAGGACCTCGAACGGCAGCACCCAGGCCCGGAAGATCGCCGCCCCGGCCGAGGCGGACGAGCCGCGCACCGGGTCGTCGCCCAGCTCGATGCGCTCGCCCTGGAAGGCGTCGACGGCAGCGACCAGCACGACGCCGGCCAGCCCGAGCGCGATCACCGCGGCCGCCAGCCGCTGCAGGGGAGGCCCGTCGAGGTCGGTCGACACCCCGATCGGCGCCCGGGTGAGCATCAGGCCGAACAGCAGCAGGACGACCACGGCGCCGACGTAGATCAGCACCTGCACCCAGGCGACGAACTCGGCCGACAGCAGCAGGTAGCAGCCGGCCACCGCGCCCAGGCAGACGACCAGCCACAGGGCCGCGTGCACGAGCTGGCGGGTGGTGACGACCAGCAGCGCCGCGGCTACCGCCACCACACCGAGCAGCCCGAACAGCACCTCCACCAGGCTCACGACTCGGGCTCTCCCGCCTTGTCCGCCGCCTTGTCCGCCGCCTTGTCCGCCGCCTCGTCCGCCGCCGTGTCCGCCGCCTTGTGTGCGGCGTCGATCTCCTTCGGCCGCACGCCGTGCACGTCGTGCGCGGGCGGCGGCGGGACGGTCGCCATCCACTGACCCAGCCGGTCCTTGCCGTGCGTCAGGTCCCGGATGTCCAGCTCGGAGTACTCGAACTCAGGTGACCAGAACAGCGCGTCGAAGGGACACACCTCGATGCAGATGCCGCAGTACATGCACAGCGAGAAGTCGATGTCGAAGCGGTCGAGCACGTTGCGCTGCCGCTCGCGACCGCCCTCGGGCGCCGGGATCGTCTCCTTGTGCGAGTCGATGTAGATGCACCAGTCGGGGCACTCGCGGGCACACAGCATGCAGACGGTGCAGTTCTCCTCGAGCAGGGCGATCACCCCGCGGCTGCGCGGCGGCAGCTCGGGCTTCACGTCCGGGTACTGCTGGGTCACCGAGCGCCGCCCCATCGTGCGCAGCGTCACCGCCAGGCCCTTGGCCAGCCCCGTGCCGGGCACCTTCATGTCGCCACCGCCACCACTCCCGTCAGTGCGAGCTGTCCGAGGGCCACCGGCACCAGCCCCTGCCAGGCGAGCCGTTGCAGCTGGTCCTCCCGCAGGCGCGGGTAGGCCACCCGGAGCCAGATCACCACGAATGCGAGCACGAAGGTCTTGGCCAGCGTCCAGACCAGACCCGGCAGGCCCCAGAGCGACTCGTCGAACGGACCCTTCCAGCCGCCGAGGAACAGCACCGTCGTGAGCGCGCAGAGCACCACGATGCCGGCGTACTCGGCCAGCAGGAACAGCGCGAACCGCAGCCCGGTGTACTCGGTGTAGGCGCCGAAGATGATCTCCGAGTCGGCGACCGGCATGTCGAAGGGCGGCCGCTGGAGCTCGGCCAGCCCGGCGACGAAGAACACCGCGGCTCCCGGGGCCTGCCAGAGCAGCCACCACGGCTCCCACGCCTCCACGATCCCCGACAGCGAGAGGGTGCCGGCCGCCATCGCCACCGACGCGGCGGCGAGCAGGAACGGCAGCTCGTAGGCCAGCAGCTGGGCAGCGCTGCGCAGCCCGCCGAGCAGGGAGTACTTGTTCGCGCTGGCCCAGCCGGCCATCAGCGAGCCGAGCACCCCGACGCCCATCACGGCGATGACGAAGAAGATGCCGGCATCGAGCTCCTGGCCCACCCAGTCCGGCGCCACCGGGATCGCGACCAGCACGACGAGGTAGGGGATCAACGCGACGGCGGGAGCCAGCTTGAAGACCGCTCGGTCGGCGGCCGCCGGGACGAGGTCCTCCTTCTGGGCGAACTTCACGCCGTCTGCCACCAGCTGCGCCCAGCCGTGGAATCCGCCGGCGTACATCGGGCCCATCCGGCTCTGCATGTGTGCCATCGCCTTGTGCTCGGCCTGGCCGACGAGCAGCGGCAGGGTGAGGAACGCGCCGAGCACCAGCACCAGCTTCAGCACGACCTCGAGCAGCTCGGTCACGGTTCGGGCTCCGGAGCCGGGCCGGGTGCGCGGGGTCCCCACTCGTCGGGGTCGGGTACGCCGGGCGGCCGGGTCTTGCGACGGCTCGGCGGGCCGCCCTCGTCGGACTCTCCCGGCTCCTTGGCGCCGGGCCAGGCCTTCGCGGCCCGGGCAGCCAGCACGAAGTCCTTGCGCAGCGGGTTGCCCTCGAAGCCGTCGGGCAGCAGCAGCGGCACCAGGTTGGGGTGGCCGGCGAAGTCGACGCCGAACATCTCGTAGGTCTCACGTTCGTGCCACGAGGCGCCGGCGAAGACGCCGGTGGCGGTGGCCAGCGAGGGTGTGGCTGCCGGCACCCGGGTGCGCAGCAGAAGGTGCTCGTGCCGCTCGACCGACCAGAGGTGCACGACGACGTCGAACCCCGGCTCGTCGGACAGGTCGGTCTGGTCGACCGCGGTCAGCCAGTCGAAGTAGGTGAAGCCGAGCTCGTCGCGGGCGGCGGTGAGGGCGTCGACCCAGACGGCCGGCGGCAGGTCGACGGTGTCCTGCCCGTACGCCGACTCGACCCGCGCCTGCTCGCCGTACCGACCGGCGACCTGCTCGGCTGGGGTCATGCGTCGCCGACAGGAACGGAGGTGATGGGGCCGCGCGGTGCCTGCGGGCGGTAGCGCTCGCCCAGCGACTCGGCCGCGATCTTCTCCTGCAGCTTCAGGATCCCCTGCAGCAGCGCCTCCGGACGCGGCGGGCAGCCGGGCACGTAGACGTCGACCGGCACGATCTGGTCGACGCCCTTGGTGACGCAGTAGGAGTCCCAGTACGGGCCGCCGGAGTTCGAGCAGGCACCGAAGGAGATGACGTACTTCGGTTCCGGCATCTGCTCGTAGAGCCTCTTCACGGCCGGCGCCATCTTGTCGCTGACCGTGCCGCTGACGACCATCAGGTCGGCCTGCCGCGGGCCGGGGGCGAACGGGATGACGCCCAGCCGGATGAAGTCGTGGCGCGACATCGAGGACGCGATGAACTCGATGGCGCAGCAGGCCAGCCCGAAGTTGAAGACCCAGAGGCTGTAGCGGCGTCCCCAGTTGAGGACCAGTCGCATCGGCTCCGGGACGACCCGCTGCAGGGGGCCGACCGTCGGGTGCGGGAGGTCTACCGCCACGCGAGGACCCCCTTGCGCCAGGCGTAGAGCAGCCCGACGCCGAGGAAGGCGAGGAAGACGAACATCTCGACCAGCGTGGTCGCGCCGAACCCGGGGGCGTCGAAGACGGTCGCCCAGGGGAACAGGTAGATCGCATCGACCGCGAACACGACGTACAGGTAGGCGAACACGTAGTAACGGATGTGGCTCTGCGCCCAGCCGTCGCCGACCGGGTCGACGCCGCACTCGTAGGTGACCGACTTGTCACCCCCCGGAACGGTGGGTCTCAGCATCCGGTTGGCGGCGAACGCCACGGTGACGAAGGAGATGCCGACGAGGAGCACCAGCCCGACCAGGGCATAGCCGCCGTAGAAGCCCTCCACCGCGCCTCCTCGGTCGTGCGTGGGCGGGTTGATCTTGTCAGCGGCCCGAGTCTAGGGCGCACCGGCAACCTACTGCGACGTAGGCTGGAACCCGTGGCGAAGGACGTGCAGCAGCTCGAGCGGGTGGTCATCCGGTTCGCCGGTGACTCCGGGGACGGCATGCAGCTGACGGGGGACCGGTTCACCACCGAGACGGCGTCGTTCGGCAACGACCTGTCGACCCTGCCCGACTTCCCGGCCGAGATCCGCGCGCCGGCCGGCACCCTGCCGGGCGTGTCGGCCTTCCAGCTGCACTTCGCCGACCACGACATCATGACCCCGGGCGACCGGCCGGACGTGCTGGTCGCGATGAACCCGGCGGCGCTGAAGGCCAATCTCGGTGACCTGGAGCGCGGCGCCGACATCATCGTGAACACCGACGAGTTCACCAAGCGCAACCTGGCCAAGGTCGGCTACGCCGCGAACCCGATCGAGGACGGCACGCTTTCGGCCTACACGGTGCACGCCGTGGGCCTGACCTCGATGACGGTCGAGGCGCTCAAGGGCATCGACATCACCAAGAAGGAGGCCGAGCGCGCGAAGAACATGTTCGCCCTCGGCCTGCTGTCCTGGCTGTACAACCGGCCGACCGAGGGCACGGTGACTTTCCTCAAGGCCAAGTTCGCCCGCAACCCCGAGATCCTGCAGGCCAACCTGCTGGCCTTCCAGGCGGGCTGGAGCTTCGGGGAGACCACCGAGGACTTCGCGATCTCCTACGAGATCAAGCCCGCCCCCATGAAAGCCGGCCGCTACCGCAACATCTCCGGGAACCTCGCGCTGTCCTACGGCCTGATCGCGGCCTCGCAGCGGTCCGGGCTGCCGCTGTTCCTCGGCTCCTACCCGATCACCCCGGCCTCGGACATCCTGCACGAGCTGAGCAAGCACAAGCGGTTCGGCGTCCGCACCTTCCAGGCCGAGGACGAGATCGCGGCCGTCGGGGCGGCGCTCGGCGCGGCCTACGGCGGCTCGCTGGCCGTCACCTCGACCTCCGGGCCGGGCCTGGCGCTGAAGGCCGAGACGATCGGGCTCGGGGTCTCCCTCGAGCTGCCGCTGATCGTGGTGGACGTGCAGCGGGCCGGGCCGTCGACCGGGATGCCGACCAAGACCGAGCAGGCCGACCTGCTGCAGGCGATGTTCGGCCGCAACGGCGAGGCACCGGTGCCGATCGTGGCACCGAGGTCGCCGGCCGACTGCTTCGACACCGCTCTGGAGGCGGCCCGGATCGCCACTGCCTACCGGGTGCCGGTGATCCTGCTCTCCGACGGCTACCTGGCCAACGGGTCCGAGCCGTGGCAGGTGCCCGACGTCGAGGACCTGCCGGACCTGCGGGTGTCCTTCGCCACCGAGCCGAACGCCACCGTCGACGGCACCCCCGAGGGAGAGCCGGTCTTCCACCCCTACCTGCGCGACCCGGCCACGCTGGCCCGGCCGTGGGCCGTGCCCGGAACCGCCGGGCTGGAGCACCGGATCGGCGGCATCGAGAAGGCCGACGGCACCGGCAACATCTCCTACGACCCGGCCAACCACGACTTCATGGTCCGCACCCGCCAGGCGAAGATCGACGGCATCGCCGCGACCATCCCGCCGCTCGAGGTCGAGGACCCGTCCGGTGAGGCCCGGGTGCTCGTGCTCGGCTGGGGCTCGACGTACGGCCCGATCGGTGCCGCCTGCCGCCTCGTCCGCACCGCCGGCGGCCGGGTCGCCCAGGCCCATCTGAGGCACCTCAACCCGTTCCCGGCCGACCTCGGCGACGTGCTGGCCCGCTACGACAAGGTGCTGATCCCCGAGATGAACCTGGGCTACGGGTACGGCGGTCAGCTGACCATGCTGATCCGCGCCAAGTACCTGGTCGACGCGCTCGGCTACACCCAGGTCCGCGGCCTGCCGTTCAAGGCCGAGGAGCTGGCGTCCGTGATCACCACCTGCGTCGCCGACATCACCAGCGAGGAGCTGTCGTGACCACCACCCCCGGTCCGCAGGGCTTCCCCGCCCTCGACCTCGTGCCCAAGGCCCGTGCGCCGCAGTCGGCCAAGGACTTCAAGACCGACCAGGAGGTCCGCTGGTGCCCGGGCTGCGGCGACTACGCGATCCTCGCGGCGGTTCAGTCGTTCATGCCCGAGCTCGGCCTGGCCCGAGAGAACATCGTCTTCGTCTCGGGCATCGGCTGCTCGTCCCGCTTCCCGTACTACATGGACACCTTCGGGATGCACTCCATCCACGGGCGGGCACCGGCGATCGCCACCGGCCTGGCCGCATCCCGTCCCGACCTCTCGGTCTGGGTCGTCACCGGTGACGGCGACGCGCTCTCGATCGGGGGCAACCACCTGATCCATGCCCTGCGCCGCAACGTGAACCTGAAGATCCTGCTGTTCAACAACCGGATCTACGGCCTCACCAAGGGCCAGTACTCCCCCACGTCCGAGCTCGGCAAGATCACCAAGTCCACCCCGCTCGGGTCGCTGGACTCGCCGTTCAACCCGGTCTCGCTGGCGCTGGGCGCCGAGGCGTCCTTCGTCGCCCGGTCCATCGACTCCGACCGGAAGCACCTCACCTCGGTGCTGCGCGCCGCCGCCGGGCACAAGGGCACCGCGCTGGTCGAGATCTACCAGAACTGCAACATCTTCAACGACAACGCGTTCGAGGCCCTGAAGGACCCGTCGACCCGGGACGACTTCACCATCCGGCTCGAGCACGGCCAGCCCATCGTCTGGGGTGCCAGCGGCGAGCACGGCGTGGTGCGCGACCACGACACCGCCCTCAAGGTGGTCGAGACCGCCGCCGTCGACCCGGCCGAGCTGGTCGTGCACGACGCGCACGCCGCCGACCCCTCGCACGCGTTCGACCTGTCGCGGCTCGCCGAGAACTCCCTGGCCCGCACCCCGATCGGGGTGTTCCGCGACGTCGACCGCCCGGTCTACGACGACCTGATGCGCGAGCAGCTCGACCGGGCCGCCGAGACCCAGGGCGCCAGCGGCGAGGGGGCCCTGGCCGGCCTGCTCGCCGGCAGCGACACCTGGACCGTCGACTAGGTGGGAGACGAGCGACGCGGCCTGGCGTACGGCGTCGCCTGCTACCTGATCTGGGGGTCGTTCCCGCTCTACTGGCCGCTGCTCGAGCCGGCCGGGTCGGTCGAGATCCTCGCGCACCGGATCGTCTGGTCGCTGGTCGTGGTGCTCGCCATCCTGGCGGTCACCCGCAGCTGGGGCTGGATCCGTCCGCTGCTCCACGACCGCGTCTCGATGGCGCGGCTGTCCCTGGCAGCCGTGCTGATCGCCGGCAACTGGGCCGTCTACATCTGGGGCGTCAACAACGAGCACGTGGTCGAGACGTCGCTGGGCTACTTCATCAACCCGGTGGTCACGGTACTCATCGGCGTGCTCGTCCTGCACGAGCGCCTGCGCCCGGTGCAGTGGGCGGCGATCGGCCTCGGCACCCTCGCCGTCGTCGTGCTCACCGTCGACTACGGCCGGCCACCCTGGATCGCGCTCGCTCTCGCGTTCTCGTTCGCGACCTACGGCTTGCTCAAGAAGCAGGTCGGCCCCCGCGTCGGCGCCGTCCAGTCATTGACCGTCGAGACGACGGTGCTCTTCATCCCGGCACTCGCCTATCTCGTGGTGCTCGAGGCCCGCGGCGACGGCCAGCTCGGGCACTCCGGTCCGGGACACGGCCTGCTGCTCGCCAGCGCGGGGGTGGCGACAGCGATACCGCTGCTGTTCTTCGCGAGCGCCGCCCGGCGGGTGCCGCTCTCGACGCTCGGTCTGCTGCAGTACCTCACACCGGTGCTGCAGTTCCTCACCGGAGTGCTGGTCTACGACGAGCCGATGCCTGCCTCGCGGCTGGCCGGGTTCGCGCTGGTCTGGGCCGCACTGCTCATCCTGTCGGTGGACGGCCTCACCCACCATCGCCGGTCGAGGCGCGGCGCCGACGCGTTCGAGCCGGCCGGCGCCGCAACCCCCTGACTCCGCTGGCTACATCGGCGCGAGCTCGAACACCTCGATGGCGAAGCGTCCCTTGCCCTCGGTGAGGAACGGGTGCTTCTCGGTCAGCGCCTTGGCGGCCGCCAGCGTGTCGGCCTCGACGATCGAGTACCCGTTGAGGTCGCCCGGCTCGCGGGTGGTGCCGTCGTCGGCCACCGCCGTGCGCTCCCCGAACGGGTTGCCGAACTCGACCATGGCCGGTCCGGCGGTCTCCATCCAGGCGGTCCACGCCGCCATCTGCTCGGCGCCCTGCTCGGGCGTGAGGTCCTCCGTGGGGCTGGCAGGTCCGCGGTACAGGAAGATGAACTTCGCCATGTCGACCGTCTCCTCGAAAGAACTGGAGGCCGGACGCCGCCGATGCGGCGCCTCTGCTGCTCTCCACCCCAGTCGACGATCGGCGCAACACCGGATCGACAGGTCACTCGGCCCGAGGGCCGCGGAAACGCTCTCGCGCACGCGACCCCACCCACCGCCGGGTTTGTCCACAGCGCACGTTCCCGCGGGAACGTTGCGGCCAGAACGGCACGTGTGTTCGGCGTGGTCAGCCCGACCATCGAGGATCATGGAAACCGTCAGCCCTCAGCAGGCTAGGCAATGGCCGGTCGGTTCTCGGGTTTGGCGTCCTGCCGAGGAAATGGGGGTCGGCAGCCCTGGGGGAACCGCAGGAGGTAGTCCTGATCCTCGGGTCCCATCTCCCAGAACACGCCGGCATCGCTGATCTTGGTCACCGTCTTGCCGAGCCAGTGGTTCGACCCGTCGACGTCGCGGATCATCTCTTCGGCCACTCGCCGCTGCTCGGGGCTCGTGCAGAAGATCTCGGAGCGGTACAGCGAACCCACCGTCGCTTCGTCGAGGTCGGGTCGGTGAACCAGAAAGAACACCTCCAGCAGCCCTCTATAGGAGAGCCGCTCGGGATCGAAGACGACCGCGACAACCTCGGCATGACCGCCGTTGTTCTCCTCGGTCGGGTTGTCGATCGTGCCACCCATGAACCCGGTCCGGGTCGAGATGACTCCTTCGGGATGGCGAAGCAGCTGCTGCATGATCCAGGCGCACCCCCCGGCGAGCACCGCAGTCTCGGCACTGTCGCTCATCTCCGCCTCCGCTCCAGGGCAGAAAGGAGCTTCGAGGCTACGTCCAGGTGCTTAAGCCCATCAATGCCCAGAGTGGGCGAGCCCAACGACGCTCGGAGCCGAATGCCTGTAATGCCGGATCTGTTCGGCAAGCTCTCCAAAGACGACCGAACACAACCGTCACTATCGAGCGGGCCTAGCCGACCAGAGCGTCCAGAGCGGCGTCGACATCGGCCTCGGTCGAGTAGAGGTGGAACGAGGCGCGCAGCGCACCGGCCCGGGTCGCGGCCCGGATGCCGGCCCGCTCCAGCTTGGCCGCGGCATCCGGCACCGTGGTGGACACGATGGCCGAGCCGGCGGCCGGCAGGCCCAGGCCGGCGCGGAACCGGTCGGCCAGCGCCACGTCGTACGCCCGGATCGCCTCGACGCCGACCTGTTCGATCAGCTCGAGGACAGGTGCGGTGCCCACCCAGCTGAACCACGCCGGTGAGACGTCGAAGCGGCGGGCGTCGGTGGCCAGCCGCAGCGGCGGGCCGTAGTAGGACGTGTGCACGTCGGCACCGGCGTACCAGCCGGCGTTGATCGGGCGCAGCCGCTCCTGCAGCCGCTCCGACAGCGCGAGGAACGCCGAGCCGCGGGGCGACATCAGCCACTTGTAGCCGACGCAGGCGAACGCGTCGAGCTCGCTGGCATCGGTCGGCAGCCAGCCGACCGCCTGGCTGCCGTCCACTACCACGAGCGCGTCGACCGCCCTCGCCGCGGCCACGACCTCGTCCAGCTCGGCGACCTCGCCGGTCGACGACTGCACCAGGCTGAGCGCGACCACCGTGGTGCCCGCAGTGATCGCCTCGGGCAGCCGGTCGGTCGGCACGGTGACGACCTCGACCCCGCGGTCCTCATGGACGAGCCACGGGAACATGTTGGAGGTGAACTCCACCTCCGGTACGACGACGCGCGCACCGTCCGGCAGGGCGGCCGCGACCAGGCCGAGCAGCTCGGAGACGGTGCCGCCGACCGCGACCCGGGTGGGCTCGACCCGCACCAGCCGGGCGAACGCCTGCCGGGCCCGCTCGGTCGACTCGCCCCACGGCTCCCAGCTCTGCGAGCCGCGGCGCCACACCTAGAGCGCCCGCTGCAGCTCCTCCCAGGCCGGAGCCGGCGGCAGCCCGTAGCTCGCGGTGTTGAGCCAGCCCGGCTCGGGGTCCCAGAGGGCGCGCGCGTCGGCGAGGTCCATGCCCCGATCCTGCCCGCCGGCTCAGCGGAACGCAGCGATCACCTCTCCCATCCGTGCGAGCGAACCCGGGTCGGCGATGTCCGGCAGGCGCACCACCATCTCGGAAACCCCGGCCTCGGCCAGCTCCCGGCAACGGCCGACCTGGTCCGCGACGGTTCCCGCGTTCGCCGCCGCGGCGTAGCTCTCGGCGCTGCGCCGGCGCGGCCGCCCGGCCTCGACGAGCTCGGCCACGTGCGCGTCGTCGCTGCCGACCAGGACCGTCGAGAGGTGCGAGAGCGCGACCTCGGCAGGGTCACGGCCGGCGTCGAGGCAGTGCGCCCGCAGCACGTCAGCCTTGCGCCGCACGACCTCCAGCGAGCCCATGACGTTGGCCGCGTCGGCGTACTTCGCAGCCAACCGCAGCGTCCGCTTCTCCCCGCCGCCGCCGACGACGAGCGGTACCCGCTCCTGCAGCGGTCGCGGGTAGCAGAGCGTCTCCGGGACGTCGAGCGCCCGGCCGAGGAACGCCGGGCTGCCCGGCCCCCACAGGACGGGCAGCAGCTGCAGGGCGTCCTCGAGCACGGCGTACCGGTCGGCGGTCGACGGGAACGGCCAGCCGTACGCCCGGTGCTCGTCGGCGAACCACCCGAGTCCGAGCCCGCACACGGCGCGCCCGCCGGACAGCACGTCCAGGGTGGCGACGATCTTCCCGAGGTGGGCGACGTTGCGGTAGGTGATGCCGCTGACGAGCGTCCCGAGCCGGACCCGTTCGGTGCAGGCGGCCAGATAGGCCAGCGTCGTCCAGCTCTCCAGCATGTCGTCGAACGGCCGGCCGACCTGGGGGATCTGCCGGAAGTGGTCCATGACGTAGATCGCGTCGAAGCCGGCCTGCTCGGCGGCGACGGCCGTGTCACGCAGCCAGGCGCCGGTCACCGACGCCCCACCCGGGGCCACGAACTCACTCAGGTGCAGGCCGAACCGCAGGCCGGTCGGCTCCTCGCGCTGCCGGCGGGCGGCTTCGGCGGCACGGCGGAACGGCTCGGCCACGACCCGGACCGGCTCGGGGGTCAGGACCCGGTAGAAACCCTCGGTGGCCAGCCCGTCACGGACGGCGGGCCACCCGCGCAGCTGGGCGGTGAGCACGTCGGCCGGGACCCGCTTGGGACGGTTCCGGTTGCGCGCCCGGCACTCCGCGGGCGGGGTGTCGAACGCGACGGCGACGCAGGCCATCCGGTGGGTCCGGGCCAGCTCCCGCCAGGCACCGCGCCGTTCTGCGTCCAGGCCCAGGGTGTCGACGACCGTCGTGAGGCGCCGGCCGACCCGCATCCGGACGATCTCATCGAGCAGTCCGAAGGCGTCGGTGCTGGCGGTGACGTCGTCCTCACCCGCCCCGACCACGGCGCGCAGCCCGTCGCTCGAGACGACCGCTGCGGCCGGGAAGTGCTGCGCGGCCCAGGTGGACTTCCCCGAGGCTCCTGGCCCGACGAGGACCACGAGGCAGGGCGCCGGAAGATCGACTGGCTGGCTCACCCGCACAGCATGCGCAGGTAGGCTCCGCCCCGTGGACGTACTCGCCCGTAACAACGTGACCGTGTCCGGACGACCGGACGGGCCGACGATGCTGTTCGCGCACGGCTTCGGCTGTGACCAGAACATGTGGCGGTTCGTCACGCCGGCCTTCGAGGCCACCCACCGCATCGTGCTGTTCGACCTGGTCGGGGCGGGCGGGTCGGACCTCACGGCCTTCGACCCCGGCCGCTACGGTCACCTGCGCGGCTACGCCGAGGACGTCCTCGAGATCTGTCACGCGCTCGACCTCGAGGACGTGGTGTTCGTCGGCCACTCGGTCAGCGCCATGATCGGGGTGCTCGCGGCCAACCGTGAGCCCGACCTGTTCAGCCGGCTGGTGCTGGTCGGCCCCTCCCCGCGGTACATCAACGACGGCGAGTACGTCGGCGGGTTCACCGCCGAGGACATCGACGGGCTGCTCGACTCGCTGGACAGCAACTACCTCGGCTGGTCCAGCGCGATGGCGCCGGTCATCATGGGCAACGCCGACCGGCCGCAGCTCGGTGACGAGCTGACCAACAGCTTCTGCCGCACCGACCCGGAGATCGCGAGGCACTTCGCCCGGGTCACCTTCACCTCCGACAACCGCGCCGACCTGGCCGACGTCCGCATCCCCACCCTTGTCCTGCAGTGCTCGGACGACGTGATCGCCCCCACCGCGGTCGGTGACTACGTGGCGGACCGGATCGGCGGCAGCACGCTGGTCCAGCTGCAGGCCAGCGGGCACTGTCCGAACCTCAGCGCACCGGAGGAGACGGTGGCGGCGATCGAGACCTTCCTGGCCTCGCGCTGACACCGAGGCACCCGTGACGGCCGACGAGCGAGCCGACGAGGAGCGCCGCACAGCCCCGCTGCTCGAGGACAGCGCGGAGGACCTCTACGAGAACGCGCCGTGCGGCTACCTCTCGTCCTACCCCGACGGCCGGATCGCGCGGGTGAACCAGACCTTCCTCTCCTGGACCGGCTACCAGCGGGAGGAGCTGGTCGGACAGCGCCGGTTCATCGACCTGCTCACCGCCGGCGGCCGGATCTACCACGAGACCCACTACGCGCCCCTGCTGCGGATGCAAGGCTCGGTGCGAGCCATCGCGATGGACCTGGTGCGCGCCGACGGCAGCGGGATGCCGGTGCTGGTGAACTCCCGGATGCGCACCGGCGACGACGGCCGGGCGCTCGCCGTACGGACCACGATCTTCGACGCCAGCGACCGCAAGGAGTACGAGACCGAGCTGCTTGCTGCCCGGCGACGCGCCGAGCGGGCCACCACCTGGGTGCGAGCCGTCGAGCAGGTCGTCGCCGAGCTGGCCGCGGTCTCCGGTGTCGACGAGGTCGCGGAGGTCGTGGCCCGCGCCGGCACGACCGCGTTCGCCGCCACGGCCAGCGTGCTCTGGATGGTCGACCCCGCGACCGGGGCGCTGGTGTGGACGGCCGAGTCGGGCGCTGTCGGCAAGCAGGCCGACCTGCCGCCGGCGCCGGACGCGCTGCCGCAGGTCGCGGCGCTGCGCGGCGGCGAGGTCGCGCAGATCGGCCACGCCGAGGCCGCTGAGGCGTTCCCCCGGCTGCGCGCAGCCCTCGGCGACGGCCCGGGCGACCTGGTGCTGGCCCCACTGGTATCCCAGGAGCGGACGCTGGGTGTCCTGACGCTGCGCCTGGCCGAGGCCCGGACCCCCGAGGCAGAGGAGCTGCGGCTGCTGCAGACCCTCGGCCAGCAGGCCGGCCAGGCGCTGGAACGAGCCCGGCTCTACGACGAGCAGCGGACCGTCGCGACCACCCTGCAGCACAGCATGCTGCCCGGGACCCTGCCCGACGACCCGCGGCTGGGATTGTCCGCGTGCTACCGCCCGGCCGTCGACGCGCTCGAGGTGGGCGGCGACTGGTACGACGCGTTCTTCCTGGACACCGACCGGGTCGCGATCGTGGTCGGCGACGTCGTGGGTCGCGGTCTGCACGCGGCTGCCGTGATGGGCCAGCTGCGCAGCGCGGTCCGGGCCCTCGCCACGGTCGACTCCGGTCCGGCGATGCTGCTCGCGCGGCTGGACCGGTTCGTCGAAGGGGTCCCGGCAGCCGACACAGCGACCATGGCCTACGCCGAGGTGGACCTGCGCGACGGCAGCACGCGGTACGCCTGCGCCGGCCACCCCCCGCCCGTACTGGTCGACCGGGCCGGCCGGGCCACTCTGCTCTGGGACGGGCGGTCGGCCCCGCTCGGTGCCCACTTCGGTGTGGCGGCACGGCCCGAGGCGAGCGTCGTGCTCGCGGGCGGGTCTCGCCTCGTGCTGTACACGGACGGCCTGGTCGAGCGGCGCGACCAGCCGTTGGACGAGTGCATCGACGCCCTCGCCGAGCTGCTGGGCGGCTGGGCGCACCGACCGTTCGACACGATGGCCGACGGCGTGACGGACGCGGTCCTCGGCACCGGCCGCACGGGTGACGACGTCTGCCTGATGGCCCTCGCCTACCGCGAGCACCCCACCTTCGCCCGTGCCGTGCCCGCCGACACCCGGCACGTGTCGGTTCTCCGCGCGCACCTGACGCACTGGCTGCAGACGCACGGCGTGTCCGGTGAGGACCACGACGCCACCCTGCTCGCCTGCTCGGAGGCGGTCGCCAACGCGATCGAGCACGGCTACCCGGACGAGCCCGGCGGGATCGTCGACGTGCTGGCGACCATCAGCCCCGGCCGGCTGCGGATCCGGATCCGGGACCGCGGTCGCTGGCGGCCACCCGGCGCCCCCGGCGACCGCGGCCGAGGGCTGCACCTGGTCCGGGCCCTGATGGACCACGTCACCGTCGACCACCGGCTCGGTACGGTCATCACGATGGACCGTGGCATCCCCCTGCAGGGCCAGGCATGACCGACCTCGCGCGGCTCGACACCGAGGTGCACGGCTCAGTCCTGCTCGTCGTGCTGACCGGGGAGATCGACCTGTCGAACGCGGCCGAGCTGGAGACCCGGGTCGCCGAGGCGGCCGGTGACCTGGCTGCCCTGGTCGTCGACCTGACCGCGGTGACCTTCCTGGACAGCGCCGGCGTCCGGCTGCTCGACCACCTGGTCGCCGCCCGTCAGCCCGACCCGCAGGTCCGGGTGGTCGTCAGCGCCGCCGGGCCGGTGCCGTTCACCCTGCGGCTGTGCGGGTTCCGCGACGACCTGCTGTGCGACAGCCGCGACGACGCGCTGGCGGAGCTGTCCGGCTAGCTGGTGCGGCCGACGACCTGGTCGCAGAGTGCAGCCAGCGCCGCCTTGGCCGGTACGTCGGGCAGCGGGGCAAGGCCGTCCCGAGCCGCCTCGGCCCAGCGGGCGACCTCGTCCTGCGCGGCGGCCATCGCTGGGTGCGCGCGCAGGAGGGTGAGTGCTTCGGCGTGGTCGGCGTCGTCCTCGAGCCCGGCGTCCAGCAGCTCGACCAGCCGGGCGTCCTGCGGGCGGGCATCGCGGCGCATCAGCAGGACGGGCAGCGTCGGGATGCCTTCCCGCAGGTCGGTGCCGGGGGTCTTGCCGGAGTCGGTGCTCTCGCTCAGCACGTCGAGCAGGTCGTCGGAGAGCTGGAACGCGAGCCCGAACCGTTCGCCGAACCGGGTCAGCAGGTCGACGGTCGCCTCGTCGGCGCCGGCCAGCATGGCCCCGAACCGGGCTGAGGTCGCGATCAGCGAGCCGGTCTTGTCGGCCAGCACCGACAGGTAGTGCTCGACAGGATCTGCCCCCGGGCCGGGGCCCACTGTCTCGCGGATCTGCCCGGTGACCAGGCGCTCGAAGGTGCGCGCCTGCAGCCGGACCGCGTCCGGGCCGAGGTCGGCGAGGATGTCCGAGGCGCGGGCGAAGAGGAAGTCGCCGGTGAGGATCGCCACCGTGTTGTCCCACCGGGCATTGGCACTGACGGCACCGCGTCGAAGCGCTGCCTCGTCCATCACGTCGTCGTGGTAGAGAGTGGCCAGGTGCGTGAGCTCCACCACGACTGCCGACGGCACGACACCAGGTGCGGTCGGGTCCCCGAACTGGGCGGCGAGCAGGACGAGCAGCGGGCGTGAGCGCTTGCCGCCGGCGTCGACCAGGTGGGTGGACGTCTCGGTGACGAACGGGTAGTCGCTCTTCACCGCGTCGTGCAGCGCGGCCTCCACCTGACCCAGGCCGTGCCGCAGCGCCTCGGCGAGGGCTGGGTCGGTCGCGGGAGCGGTGATGCGGCGGTCGGCGGGC
This sequence comes from uncultured Actinomycetota bacterium, assembly GCA_963746465.1. GTDB lineage: Bacteria > Actinomycetota > Actinomycetes > JACCUZ01 > JACCUZ01 > CAVVAY01. The sequence continues at coordinate 54,680 of CAVVAY010000002.1, forward strand.
ACGTGCTCCTCAGCTTCCTAGCGGACGAACTGCGAGGCCTGGCCCGCAAGATCGAGGACCTGCGTGGGCCAGACGCCGAGCAGCAGCGTGACACCGGCGCTCAGCGCGATGGTCACCGTGGTGAGCGGGCTGGACACGGCCACCGTAGGGCCGTCCGGCGCCGGGGCCGAGAAGAACATCAGGACGACCACCCGGAAGTAGAAGAACGCGGCGACCGCGCTCATCACCACGCCGACGACCACGAGCGGCCAGGCGTCGCCCACCCAGGCGGCCCGGAACACGGCGAACTTCGCGGTGAAGCCGCTGGTGAGCGGGATGCCGGCGAACGCCGCGAGGAAGAACGTGAAGACCGTGGCCGTCACCGGCGAGCGCCTCGCGAGCCCGGCCCACTGCGACAGGTGCGTCGCCTCTCCGGCTGCGTCGCGGACCAGGGTGACCACGGCGAACGCGCCGATCGTGGAGAAGCCGTAGGCCAGCAGGTAGAACAGCACCGAGGAGACGCCGAGGATCTCACCGCTGTCGGTCTTCGAGTCGGTGGCGACCAGGCCGACGAGTACGAAGCCCGCGTGCGCGATCGAGGAGTAGGCCAGCATCCGCTTGACGTCGGTCTGGGTCAGCGCGACCACCGATCCGACGGCCATGGTCAGGATCGCCACTCCCCACATGACCGGCTGCCACTCCCAGGCCAGCCCGCCGACGCCGACGTAGAAGACCCGGAGCAGTGCGCCGAACGCCGCGACCTTGGTGCAGGCCGCCATGAACCCGGTGACCGGTGTGGGAGCTCCCTGGTAGACGTCCGGTGTCCACGAGTGGAACGGGGCGGCGCCAACCTTGAACAGCAGACCGACGGCCACCAGTCCGGTGCCGACGAGCAGCAGCGCCTCGTTGCCCGAGTTGTTGCTGACCGCCTGGGCGATGCCGGACAGCCGGACCGTGCCGGCGTAGCCGTACAGCAGCGCGACGCCATACAGGAAGAAGGCCGACGAGAACGAGCCCAGCAGGAAGTACTTCAGCGACGCTTCCTGGCTGAGCAGGCGACGCCGCCGGGCCAGCCCGCAGAGCAGGTAAAGCGGCAGTGAGAGCACCTCGAGGGCGACGAACATGGTCAGCAGATCGTTGGACGCCGGGAAGAGAAGCATGCCGCCGACGGCGAACATCAGCAGCGGGAACACCTCGGTCTGGGTGACGCCGGTCGCGGTGAGCAGCCGCTCGTGCTGCGAGCCCGGCATCGACGACCCCGCCGGCGCGAAGTGCCCGCCGGTGTCCAGCGACCGCTCGGCGGTCGTCAGCACGCCGGGGATCGCGAGCAGCAGGATCGTGCCCTGCAGGAACAGCGCGGGACCGTCCACGGCCACCGAGCCCTCGGCGGCGACGGCGTAGTCACCCGCCAGCGACACCACGGCGACGAACGCCGCCACCAGTCCCCCTACGGCCAGGACCAGCTGCGTCTCGTGCCGCCACCGCCGGCCCATGAACGCCTCGACGAGGATGCCGACGATCGCGACGCCGAGCACGATCAGGACCGGCAGCAGCTGGCGGTACTCGATCGACGGGGTGGCGAAGTCGGCGGCGGCGATCACTTCCCGGTCCCTTCTGCGGCGGGCGTGACGGGCTTCGGGTCGGAGACGCCGACCTGCTGCATGGTCCGGTCGACCGCCGGGTTGATCACATCGAGCAGCGGCTTCGGGTAGAAGCCCAACGCGATGATCACGGCGAGCAGCGGCGCGACCACCCAGGCCTCCCGCGTGTTCAGGTCGCGCAGCCTCGCGGTGTGCTCGTTGGGCTCGCCGGTCATCGTGCGCTGGTACATGAGCAGGATGTACAGCGAGGCCAGGATGATGCCGGCGGTGGCCACCACCGCTGCAACCTCGTAGCGGGAGTACGTGCCGACCAGCACCAGGAACTCGCTGACGAAGCTGGACAGGCCGGGCAGCGCCAGGCTGGACAGGCCGGCGACCAGGAAGGTGCCGGCCAGCATCGGTGCGACCCGCTGCACACCGCCGAAGTCGCTGATCAGGCGCGAGCCGCGCCGGCTGATCAGGAAGCCCGCGATGAGGAAGAGGGCGGCGGTCGAGAAGCCGTGGTTGACCATGTAGAGGGTCGAACCCGACTGGCCCTGCGTCGTCATCGCGAAGATGCCCAGCACGATGAAGCCGAAGTGGCTGATCGACGTGTAGGCGATCAGGCGCTTCATGTCGGTCTGCCCGATGGCCAGCAGCGCGCCGTACAGGATGCCGATGACCGCGAGGGTCAGCACCACCGGGGTGGCCCACTGCGAGGCGTTCGGGAACAGCGGCAGGCAGAGCCGGATCATGCCGAATGTGCCGACCTTGTCCAGGACACCGACGAGCAGGACCGCACCACCGGGCGGGGCCTCGGCGGCAGCGTCGGGCAGCCAGGTGTGCACCGGCCAGAGCGGCGCCTTGATCGCAAAGGCGACGAAGAAGCCCAGGAACAGCAACCGCTCGGTGGTGGTGCCGAGCTCGGTCCCGAGCAGGTTCTCGAACAGAAAGGCCTGCGAGCCCCCGTCGGAGGCGACGTAGAGCCCGATCACCGCGGCCAGCATGAGCAGGCCGCCGACCAGGCTGTAGAGCAAGAACTTCACCGCGGCGTACGAGCGCTGCGCGCCGCCGTACGACCCGATGATGAAGTACATCGGGACGAGCATCGCCTCGAACAGGACGTAGAACAGGAATACGTCGGTGGCGGCGAAGACCCCCACCATGAAGGTCTCGAGCAGCAGCAGCAGCGCGAAGTAGCCCTTGACGCTGCGCCGGTCGGCCTCGACGTCGTGCCAGGAGGCGAGGATGCACACCGGGGTGAGGACGGTCGCAAGCGCGATCAGGACCAGAGCGATGCCGTCGACGCCGAGCCCGTAGCTCACGCCGAACTGCGGGATCCACTCGTGCGTCTCGGCGAACTGGAACATGTCCTTGCTGTCCGGATCGAACCGCAGGGCGAGTGCGATCGTCAGGGCCAGCGGCACCAGCGAGATGGCGAAAGCCACCTGCTTGGCCAGCAGGTCACGTCCGGTCGGCAGGGCTGCGACAACCACTGCACCGACGAGCGGCACCGCGGCGAGCGTGGTCAGCCAGGGGAAGTCGGTCACGTCAGAGCCTCACCAGCAGCATGGCGCCGACCAGGACGGCGGCGCCTGCGAACATCGACAGTGCGTACGAGCGGACGAAACCGGTCTGCAGGCGGCGGACGCGTCCCGAGGTGCCACCGATGAGTGCGGCCAGACCGTTCACGGCGCCGTCGACGCCGCGGTTGTCGACGAAGACGAGCAACCGGGTGAGGTACTGGCCGGGGCGCATGAGCACGGCCTCGTTGACGGTGTCCTGGTACAGGTCCTGCCGGGCGGCCCTGGCCGGCACGGAGGTCGAGGGGGCGGCGACCGGACGGCGCAGGTACATCAGGTAGGCCAGCGCGACACCGACCGCGACGAGCAGCAGGGCCACCGTGGTGATCACCGGCACCGACAGCACGGTGCTCTCTTCCGCGTGCTCGCCGACCACTGGTTCCAGCCAGTCCTGGATCGCACCGGTCGGGCCGAGGACGAGCCCGAGCAGCCCCGACCCGACGGCCAGGACCATCAACGGCACGGTCATCACCAGCGAGGACTCGTGCGGATGGACGTCGTCGGTCCACCGCCGCTCGCCGTGGAAGGTCAGAAAGAACAGCCGGGTCATGTAGAACGCGGTGATGCCCGCGCCGAGCAGGGCGGTGGTGCCGAACACCCAGGGCTGCCAGCCGGAGCCCTCGAACGCGGCCTCGATGATCTTGTCCTTGCTCCAGAACCCGGCGAACGGCGGCACGCCGATGATGGCGAGCCAGCCCAGGCCGAAGGTGACCCAGGTGATCTTCATGACCGTGGCCAGCCCGCCGAAGCGGCGCATGTCCACCTGGTCGTTCATGCCGTGCATGACCGAGCCGGCACCGAGGAACATGCCCGCCTTGAAGAAGCCGTGGGTGAGCAGGTGGAAGATCGCGAAGGCGTAGCCGACCGGGCCGAGCCCGGCGGCCAGCATCATGTAGCCGATCTGGCTCATGGTCGACGCCGCGAGCGCCTTCTTGATGTCGTCCTTCGCACAACCGATCACCGCACCGAACAGCAGCGTGATCGCGCCGACGATCACGACCACGAGCTGGGCGTTCGGGGCACCGTCGAAGACCGGCGCCGACCGGACGACCAGGTAGACACCCGCTGTGACCATCGTTGCCGCATGGATCAACGCGGACACCGGCGTGGGACCGGCCATCGCGTCACCGAGCCAGGACTGCAGCGGGAACTGCGCCGACTTGCCGCAGGCGGCCAGCAGCAGCATCAGGCCGATCGCCGTGAGCGTCCCCTCGCTGGCCCCGTCGGCCGCACCGAACACCTCGTCGAAGCTCACGCCGCCGAACTGGGCGAACATGATCATGATGGCGACAGACAGCCCGAAGTCACCGACCCGGTTCGCCACGAAGGCCTTCTTGGCCGCGGCGGCGTACGCCGGGTTGTAGTTCCAGAACCCGATCAGCAGGTACGACGCCAGACCGACGCCCTCCCAGCCGACGTACAGCACCAGGTAGCTGTCAGCCAGCACGAGCAGCAGCATCGCGGCGACGAACAGGTTGAGGTAGCCGAAGAACCGCCGGCGGTCCGGGTCGTGCTCCATGTAGCCGATCGAGTAGATGTGGATCAGCGTGCCGACGAAGGTGACGAGCAGCACGAAGCACATCGAGAGCGGGTCGAGCAGCAGGCCGATGTCGACCTTCAGGCCACCCACCGGGATCCAGCTGAACAGGTGCGAGGAGGCCGAGCGGTCCTCCGCGTCGCGCCCGAGCAGCGCGATGAACTGGAGCAGTGCGACCACGAAGGCCAGTGCCGGCATCGCGGTGCCGAACAAGTGCCCCCATCGGTCGGCGCGCCGGCCGCCGAGCAGCAGCACCGCGGCACCGAGCAACGGCAGGGCCACGACCAGCCAGCCCAGGCCGAGCACGCCGGAGGCGTCTGTCGTCGTCATCGCGTCCTCAGTACTTCAGCAGGTTGGCGCCGTCGACCGAGGCCGACCGACGGGTGCGGAAGATCGTGACGATGATGGCGAGGCCGACCACGACCTCGGCTGCTGCCACGACCATGACGAAGAACGCGATGACCTGGCCGTCGAGGTTGCCCTGCATCCGGGCGAAGGTGACGAAGGCGAGGTTGGTGGCGTTGAGCATGAGCTCGACGCACATGAAGACGACGATCGCGTTGCGGCGCATCAGCACGCCGGCGGCACCGATCGAGAACAGCAGCGCCGACAGGTACACGTAGTTCATCGGGTTCATGAGTGGTCGTCCTCCTTGCGGACGATCTCGCCTGAACCGGAACCCGGCACCCGGCGGACGTCACCGCGGGCCAGCAGGACCTTGGACACCGACACCTCGGCAGGCGAGCCGTCGGGCAGCAGCGCGGGTGTGTCGACCGCGTTGTGCCGGGCGTAGACGCCGGGGCCGGGCAGCGGGGCCGGGTTCTGGCCGCCGCGGAACCGCTGGCGGGAGAGGTCCTGCTGGGTGACCCGGTCGCCCTGCCGCTCGCGGTGCGCCAGCATCATCGCGCCCATCGCCGCGGTGATCAGCAGCGCGCTGGTCACCTCGAAGGCGAACACGTAGCGCGAGAAGATGAGGTTCGCCAGGCCCTGCACGTTGCCGTCCTCGTTGGCCTGGGTCAGCCCGGCGTTGGTGACGACCGCGTCGCCCAGGCTGAAGATCAGCAGCCCGCCGAAGCCCAGCGCCACGAGCACGGCCGCGATCCGCTGGCCGCGCAGCGTCTCGACCAGGGAGTCACCCGAGTCGACGCCGACGAGCATCAGCACGAACAGGAAGAGCATCATCACCGCGCCGGTGTAGACGACGACCTGCACGACACCCAGGAACGGCGCGTCCTGGGCGAGGTAGAGCACGGCGAGCGAGAGCATGGTCAGCGCCAGCAGCAGTGCGGAGTGAACCGCCTTCTTGGAGAACAGCACGCCGAGGGCACCGAGCACGGCAAGCGGTCCGAGCAGCCAGAAGGTAACGGCCTCGCCGGTCCCGGTGTCGGTGGCGGCGGCGAGCAGCTGGGTCGAGCCGGTCACTCCTCCTCCCCCCGGTCCGCCCCGGTGCGCGCACGCCGGTCGGCGGCGTACTGCTCCTGGGCAGGCGTCGCGCGGGCCACGGTGCCCCGGTAATAGTCCTGCTCGTCGGTGCCCTCGACCATCGGGTGCGGGGCCTCGACCATGCCCGACATCAGCGGGCCCAGCAGGTCCTGCTTCTCGAAGATGAGCTTGGCCCGAGTGTCGTCGGCGAGCTCGAACTCGTTGGTCATGGTCAACGCGCGGGTCGGGCAGGCCTCGATGCAGAGGCCGCAGAAGATGCACCGCAGGTAGTTGATCTGGTAGACGCGGCCGTACCGCTCGCCCGGGGAGAAGCGCTCGCCCTCGGCGTTGTCCGCACCCTCGACGTAGATCGCGTCCGCCGGGCAGGCCCAGGCGCACAGCTCGCAGCCGATGCACTTCTCCAGCCCGTCGGGGTGCCGGTTGAGCTGGTGACGGCCGTGGAACCGGGGCTCGGTCACCTTCTTCTCGTCGGGGTACTGCTCGGTGACGACCTTCTTGAACATGGTGTGGAAGGTCACGCCGAACCCCTTGAGCTGGGTTCGCAGGTCGGTCACCGGTCGTCCTCTTCCTCGGAGCTGGCGCTGGAGTCGCCGGCGCCGACCGCGGTGAGTGCGGGCAGCTGCTGGCCGGGCATCGGCGGCACGGGGTGGCCCCCGGCCATCGGGTCGAACTCGACCTCGACCTCGGGGGTCTCGGGTGGCTGCCGCCGGGCAGCGACGAGATCCCACACGAAGGTGAGACCGATGAGCACGACCGCGACCACGCCACCGTAGAGAAGCACCTCGCGGGTGTCGAACGTGTACTCGGCGTTCAGCGCCCGGACCGTGGCGACCATCAGCAGCCAGCCGAGCGCGACCGGGATCAGGACCTTCCAGCCGAGCCGCATGAACTGGTCGTACCGCAGCCGGGGCAAGGTCCCCCGGAGCCAGATGAAGACGAAGATGAAGAGCAGCACCTTGGTGACGAACCACAGGATGGGCCACCAGTCGTGGTTCGCGCCCTCCCACAAGGACAGCGGCCACGGAGCCCGCCAGCCGCCGAGGAACAGCGTCGTCGCCAGCGCGGAGACGGTGACCATGTTGATGTACTCCGCCAGGAAGAACAGCGCGAACTTCAGCGACGAGTACTCCGTGTGGAAGCCGCCGACCAGCTCACCCTCGGCCTCGGGCAGGTCGAACGGCGCCCGGTTGGTCTCACCGACCATCGAGATCAGGTAGATCGCGAACGACGGGAAGAGCAGTACGGCGTACCAGTAGTCGCCCTGCGCCGCGACGATCTCGGAGGTCGACATCGAGCCGGCGTAGAGGAACACCCCGACGAACGACAGCCCCATCGCGACCTCGTAGGAGATCATCTGCGCCGACGAGCGGAGCCCGCCCAGCAGGGGGTACGTCGAGCCGCTGGACCAGCCGGCGAGCACGATGCCGTAGATGCCGACCGAGGCGACCGCGAGGATGTAGAGGACGGCCACCGGCAGGTCGGTGAGCTGCAGGTTGGTCCGGTGGCCGGCGATGGACACCTCGGGCCCGAACGGCATCACCGCGAAGGCCATGAAGGCGGGGGTCGCCGAGATGATCGGCGCCAGGATGAACACCGCCTTGTCGGCCGCCTTCGGGATGATGTCTTCCTTCAGGGCCAGCTTGATGCCGTCGGCGAGGCTCTGCAGCAGGCCCTGCGGGCCGACCCGGTTCGGCCCGATCCGGTGCTGCATACGCGCGACGACCCGACGCTCCCACCAGATCGAGAACAGCGTCATGACGACCAGGAAGATGAAGATGACCAGCGCCTTGGCGCCGACCAGCCACCACGGGTCGGTGCCGAACCCGGGCACCTCCGGCGAGGCGAGCACGACGGCGGCGTTCATCGCGGACCTCCCGGCTCGACGTCGGCGGCACCGGCGGACAGCCGCACGACCGAGCCCGGCACGCCGGCCAGGGCGAGCCGGACCGGGACGCCGGCGGCGTTGGTGGGCAGCCAGACGACGCCGTCCGGCATATCGGTGACCAGGGCCGGCACCGTGACGGCGCCGCGGTCGGTGGCCACCGTGACCGGCGCACCGTCGACGACCCCCAGCGCACCGGCGGTCGCCGCGGACACCCGCGCGACCGCGATGCGCGCCGTGCCGGCGAGGAACGGCTCGTCGTCCTGCAGCCGGCCTGCGTCCAGAAGCTGCGACCAGGTCGCCAGCACGGCCTCCCCGGCGCCCGGCCGGGCCGGCTCGCCGGCCGGAACGGGCTCGAAGGTCGCCCGGGCGCCGTCCCACTGGCCGATCTCGTCGATCTCGACCCGCGCGGCGGCGACGTCGGGCAGACCGAGGTCGATGCCCATCGCCTCGGCCAGCACGTGCAGCACCCGGACGTCGGGCATCGACGGCGTGCCGCGCAGGACCTCGGCGAAGCGGCCGCGGGCGGCCCTCCCAGTCGAGGAAGGTGCCCGCCTTCTCCACGGCCGGGGCGACCGGCAGCACGACGTCGGCGCGCTGAGTGACGGCCGACTCGCGCAGCTCGAGGCTGACGACGAACGGAGCAGCATCGATCGCCGCGAGGGCCGCCGTGGGGTCCGGAAGGTCGTGCGGGTCGACACCGCCGACCAGCAGCGCTCGCAGCTCGCCGGTGTGCACCGCGGCCAGGATGCCGTCGGTGTCGCGGCCCGCGGTCTCGACCAGGCCGTCGGCTCCCCAGGCGGTGGCGACGTCCACCCGGGCGGCCGGGTCGGTCAGCGGGCGCCCGCCCGGCAGCAGTCCCGGCAGGGCACCCGCCTCGAGACCTCCTCGCTCGCCGGCCCGGCGCGGGACCCAGGCGACCCTCGCCCCGGTGGCCTCGGCCAGCCGGGCGACGGCGCTCAGCGCACCGGGAAGGGCAGCGACACCCTCGCCGACCAGCACGACCGAGTCCTTGCCGACGACGTCCTTGGTGTGCAGGTCGTCGAGTACCTCGGCCTCGGTCCCGGGGGCCGCGGTGAGCAGCCGGCCGGACAGCTTCTCCAGGCCACGGCTGGCGAAGGACGCGACGGCGGTGACCCCAAGGCCCTTGCGGACCGCCTTGCGCAGGCGCAGGAACAGGATCGGCGACTCGTCCTCGGGCTCCAGCCCGACGAGGAGCACCGACGTCGCCTTCTCCAGGTCGGCGTACGTGACGCCCAGCCCACGGCCGGCGACGTGCGCGGCGAGGAAGGAGGCCTCCTCGGCGGAGTGCGGACGAGCCCGGAAGTCGACGTCGTTGGTGCCGAGCGCGACCCGGGCCAGCTTGGCGTAGGCGTAGGCGTCCTCAACAGTCGCACGGCCGCCGACGAGCACGCCGGTGGCGCCCTTCGCCGCGGCCAGACCCTTCGCGGCGATGTCCAGCGCCTCGGCCCACGAGGTCGGCACCAGCTGGCCGTCCTCACGGACCAGCGGGGTGGTGAGGCGGTCCTGCGCGGTGGCGTACTGGAAGGCCCAGCGGCCCTTGTCGCAGTTCCACTCCTCGTTGACCTCGGGGTCGTCGCCGGCCAGCCGACGCAGGACCTTGCCGCGCCGGTGGTCGGTGCGGATCGCGCAGCCCGACGCGCAGTGCTCGCAGACGCCGGGCGAGGAGACCAGGTCGAAGGGCCGGGACCGGAACCGGTAAGCCGCACCGGTGAGCGCGCCGACCGGGCAGATCTGCACGGTGTTGCCGGAGAAGTAGGACGAGAACGGCTCGGCCTCGTAGATCCCGACCTGCTGCAGGGCGCCGCGCTCGAGCATCTCGATGAAGGGGTCGCCGGCCACCTGGGACGAGAACCGGGTGCAGCGGGCGCAGAGCACGCACCGCTCGCGGTCGAGCAGCACCTGGGAGGAGATGTTGATCGGCTTCGGGTAGGTCCGCTTGACGTCGGTGAACCGGGTCTCGCCGCGGCCGTTGCTCATCGCCTGGTTCTGCAGGGGGCACTCGCCGCCCTTGTCGCAGACCGGGCAGTCGAGCGGGTGGTTGATGAGCAGCAGCTCCATGATGCCCCGCTGCGCCTTGTCGGCCACCGGCGAGGTCAGCTGGGTCTTGACGACCATGCCGTCGGACACCGTTGTGGTGCAGGAGGCCAGCGGCTTGGGCTGGCCCTCCACCTCGACCAGGCACTGGCGGCAGGCGCCGACCGGGTCGAGCAGCGGGTGGTCGCAGAACCGCGGGACCTGGATGCCGATCAGCTCGGCGGCCCGGATGACCAGGGTGCCCTTGGGCACCCGCAGCTCGAAGCCGTCGATGGTGACGGCGACCAGGTCGTCGTGCTTCTGCACGGCCGCGCCGGAGGTCGTGTCGCTGGTGACGGTCATCGGGTCCTCCCGCCCGGTGCCGGCACGGCGGCCGAGGCGAACAGCGTCGAAGCGGCCGGGTCGAACGGGCAGCCGCCGTGCTCGAAGTGCGCGATGTACTCGTCTCGGAAGTACTCCAGCGACGAGGTGATCGGGCTGGTGGCGCCGTCACCGAGGGCGCAGAACGACCGGCCGAGGATGTTGTCGCAGATGTCGAGGAGCTTTTCGAGGTCCTCTTCTGTGCCGGTCCCCTTCTCCAGCCGGCGCAGGATCTGCACCAGCCAGAAGGTGCCCTCACGGCACGGCGTGCACTTGCCGCACGACTCGTGCGCGTAGAACTCGGTCCAGCGCAGCACCGCGCGCACCACGCAGGTGGTCTCGTCGAAGATCTGCAGCGCCTTGGTGCCGAGCATCGACTTGGCGCCGGCGATGCCCTCGTAGGACAGCGGTACGTCGAGGTGCTCAGCGGTGAGCAGCGGGGTCGACGAGCCACCCGGCGTCCAGAACTTGAGCTGGTGTCCCTCGCGCACTCCGCCGGTGAGGTCGAGCAGCTCGCGCAGGGTGATGCCCATCGGTGCCTCGTACTGCCCGGGCCGGGTGACGTGGCCGGACAGCGAGAACAGCGTCATGCCCTTGGAGCGCTTGCGCGGGTCCTCGTCGTCGGTGCCCATCTCGCGGAACCAGTCGGCACCGTGGCGCAGGATCGCCGGCACGCTGGCAATCGACTCGACGTTGTTGATCACGGTCGGCGACGCGTAGAGACCGGCGATGGCCGGGAACGGCGGGCGGAGCCGCGGCTGACCCCGACGGCCCTCCAGCGAGTCGAGCAGCGCCGTCTCCTCGCCGCAGATGTAGGCACCGGCGCCGGCGTGCACGGTGATCTCCAGGTCGAACCCGGACCCAAGGATGTCCTTGCCGGCGTAGCCCGCCTCGTAGGCCTCGGCCACGGCCGCCTGCAGCCTGCGCAGGACGTGCACGACCTCGCCCCGCACGTAGATGAAGGCCTGCGCCGCACGGATGGCGTAGGACGCGATGACCACGCCCTCCACCAGCTCGTGCGGGTTCGCCATCATCAGCGGGATGTCCTTGCAGGTGCCCGGCTCGGACTCGTCGGCGTTGACCACGAGGTAGACCGGCTTGTCACCGCCCTGCGGGATGAAGCCCCACTTGTTGCCGGTGGGGAAGCCGGCGCCGCCGCGGCCCCTCAGCTCGGAGTCCTTGACCAGCTGGGTCACCTGGTCCGGCGTCTTCTCCAGCGCGGCCCTCAGACCGGCATAGCCGTCGTGCTCCTCGTAGACCGGCAGGGTCCAGCACTCGTCCACGTCCCAGGTGCGGCTGAGCACCGGCGTCAGGGTGAGGGCCATCACTGCTCGCCTTCCTTGTCCGTCGCCGGTGGGGTGGTGTTCGCCTGGTCCGACTCGGCGGTGGCCGCGGGGGCGTCCGAGCCGCTGGTGCTCTCGGGGCGCGCGTAGCCCTGCTCCGGCGACGCCTTCGCCGAGGACGGCTTGCGCGTGCTGGCCTTCTTCGCCGCGGCCCGCTTCTTGGGCGCCGCCGGCTCCGCCTCCGCGTCCTCGTCGGCCTTCCGGCGCTTGCCCGCGTTCTGCTGCTCGCGGTAGATCTCCAGGCCGGCCAGGGTCGCGGGCCCCGCCGCGGGGCCTTCGTCAGCCCGGCCGTCGTAGAACCCGGCGAGCACCCGGGAGACCTGCTTGAAGGTGCACAGCGAGGCGCCGCGGGTGGGGGTCGGCAGGTCGCCGGACCGCAGGCCGTCGACCAGCGCGACAGCCGACTCCGGCGTCTGGTCGTCGAAGAACTCCCAGTTGACCATCACGACCGGCGCGTAGTCACAGGCCGCGTTGCACTCGAGGTGCTCGAGGGTGATCGTGCCGTCGTCGGTCGTCTCGTCGTGACCGACGCCCAGGTGGTCCTTCAGGGTGGCGAAGATCTGGTCGCCTCCCATGATCGCGCACAGGGTGTTGGTGCAGACGCCGACGGTGTACTCACCGTTCGGCCGTCGCTTGTACTGCGTGTAGAACGTGGCGACCGCCGCCACCTCGGCGGAGGTGAGGTCGAGCTGCGCCGCGCAGAACTCGATGCCCTGCGGGCTGACGTAGCCCTCCTCGGACTGCACGAGGTGCAGCAACGGCAGCAGCGCGGAGCGGGCCTTCGGGTAGCGGCCGATGATGTCCTTGGCGTCGACCTCGAGCCGGGACAAGGTGTCGGCGGCGAATCCGTGCTGCGCCTGCGGTGTCTGGGTCAACGGTCCACTCCGCCCATGACCGGGTCGATGGAGGCGATCGCCGCGATCACGTCGGCGACCATGCTGCCCTCGGACATCGCCGGGGCCGCCTGCAGGTTGTTGAACGACGGGTCGCGGAAGTGCACCCGGTAGGGCCGGGTGCCGCCGTCGCTGACCAGGTGCACACCGAGCTCGCCGCGCGGCGACTCGATGGCCGTGTAGACCTGGCCGGCCGGGACCCGGAAGCCCTCTGTCACCAGCTTGAAGTGGTGGATCAGCGCCTCCATCGACTGGCCCATGATGTGCCGGATGTGGTCGAGGGAGTTGCCGAGGCCGTCGCCGCCCAGGGCGAGCTGCGCGGGCCAGGCGATCTTCTTGTCCGCGACCATGACCGGCCCGGGCTGCAGCCGGTCGAGGCACTGCTCGACGATCTTCAGCGACTCCTTCATCTCCCGGATCCGGATCAGGAAGCGGCCGTAGGCGTCGCAGGTGGTCTCGGTCGGCACGTCGAACTCGTAGGTCTCGTACCCGGCGTACGGCTGCGACTTGCGCAGGTCGTGCGGCAGTCCGGTCGCCCGCAGGATCGGCCCGGTGATGCCGAGCGCCATGCACCCGGTCAGGTCGAGGTAGCCGACGCCGACCGTGCGCTCCATCCAGATCTTGTTGCCGATCAGGAGGTTCTCCATGTCGGAGAGCCGTTTCGGCATCAGCGTGAGCAGGTCGCGGATGCGGTCGACGGCGCCGGGCGGCAGGTCCTGCGAGACGCCGCCGGGCCGGATGTACGCGTGGTTCATCCGCAGACCGGTGATCATCTCGAACAGGTCGAGGACGAGCTCTCGCTCCCGGAAGCCGAAGGTCATCGGCGTCAGCGCACCGAGCTCCATGCCTCCGGTCGCGAGCGCGACAAGGTGCGAGGAGATCCGGTTGAGCTCCATCATCATCACTCGGATGACGGTGGCGCGCTCCGGGATGTCGTCCACGATGCCGAGCAGCCGCTCGACACCGCTGACGTACGCGTACTCGTTGAACAGCGGCGCCAGGTAGTCCATCCGCGTCACGAACGTGACGCCCTGGGTCCAGCTGCGGTACTCGCAGTTCTTCTCGATGCCGGTGTGCAGGTAGCCGATGCCGAGCCGGCACTCGGTGACCGTCTCGCCCTCGAGCTCGAGGATCAGCCGCAGCACGCCGTGGGTCGACGGGTGCTGCGGGCCCATGTTGACGACGATGCGCTCCTCGGCGCGCTCGCCGAGACCGGCGGTGAGGCTGTCCCAGTCCTGACCGGTGACGGTGTAGACGGTGCCCTCGGTGGTCTCGCGGGCCGGGGAGGTGAAGTCGGTCGTGTCGGTCACGAGTAGCTCCTCCGCTCGTCCGGCGGTGGGATCTGGGCGCCCTTGTACTCCACCGGGATGCCGCCCAGCGGGTAGTCCTTGCGCTGGGGGTGGCCGGGCCAGTCGTCCGGCATCTCGATCCGGGTGAGACCGGGGTGGCCGTCGAACACGATGCCGAAGAAGTCGAAGGTCTCGCGCTCGTGCCAGTCGTTGCTCGGGTAGACGGACACCACCGACGGGATGTGCGGGTCGTCGTCGGGGCAGGTCACCTCGACGCGCACCCGCCGGTTGTGCGTGACGGAGATCAACGGGTAGACCGCGCGCAGCTCACGTCCGGTCTCGTGCGGGTAGTGCACCCCGGAGACACCCAGGCACATCTCGAACCGCAGCGCGGGATCGTCGCGCAGCCCACGCATCACGTCGAGCAGGTGCTCGCGGGCGACGTGGAAGGTGATCTCGTCGCGGTCGACGACGACCCTGTCGACGGCCTGGTCGTACGCCGGCAGCAGCCGCTCGAGCTGGTCGGCCGCGGAGTCGAACCATCCGCCGTACGGCCGCGGCGTGTCGCCCGGCAGCTGCACCGGACGTACCAGCCCGCCGTAGCCGCTGGTGTCGCCGGTACCGTGCGCGCCGAACATGCCGCGGCGGACCTCGACGGTCTCGGCGTCGGCCCGCGGCGCATGCGTGACGTCCTCCTCGGCGCCCTTGTGCTCGATCTCGGTCACCTCAAGAGGCCCTTCATCTGCGCGGTGGGCTTGGCGGTCAGCGCCGCAGCCTCGGCTTCGCGGGCGGCCTTCTCGCGGTTGACGCCCAGCGGCGCGGAGCCGATCTGCTCGTGCAGCTTGAGGATCGCGTCGATCAGCATCTCCGGCCGCGGCGGGCAGCCCGGCAGGTAGATGTCGACGGGCACGACGTGGTCGACGCCCTGGACGATCGCGTAGTTGTTGAACATGCCGCCGGAGGACGCGCACACCCCCATCGACAGCACCCACTTCGGGTTGGGCATCTGGTCGTAGATCTGGCGCAGGACGGGGGCCATCTTCTGGCTGACCCGACCGGCGACGATCATCAGGTCGGCCTGCCGAGGCGACGCGCGGAAGACCTCCATGCCGAACCGCGCGAGGTCGTACCGCGGGCCGCCCGAGGCCATCATCTCGATCGCACAGCAGGCCAGCCCGAAGGTCGCGGGCCACAGCGAACCCTTGCGCATGTAGCCGGCGAGCTTCTCGACGCTGGTCAGCAGCACCCCGCTCGGGAGCTTCTCCTCGACGCCCATCAGCCGGTCACCTCCCTCGTGCGCACGCGCTCAGTCCCACTCGAGCCCGCCGCGACGCCAGACGTAGGCGTAGGCCGCGAGCAGCGTAAGGATGAACAGGACCATCTCGACGAGACCGAAGATGCCGAGGGAGTCGAAGGCGACCGCCCACGGGTAGAGGAACACGATCTCGATGTCGAAGACGATGAACAGCATCGCGGTGAGGTAGTACTTCACCGGGAACCGGCCGCCGCCGACCGGCTGGGGGGTCGGCTCGATGCCGCACTCGTAGGCGTCGAGCTTCGCGCGGTTGTAGCGCTTCGGACCGGTCAGGGCGCCGGCGCCGATGGAGAACACCGCGAAACCGAGAGCGAGGGCTCCGAGCACGAGGATCGGGGCATAGGAATCCACGCCGGGTCACTCCCCTCTTCGATCGCACCCGGCGCACGACCGGGCTTGACATCCTAGGAGCGCACGGGCCGCCGCCCCCACGCGGGTGGTCACCACCTCAGGCCGCCGGAGCCAGGCGCGACAAGGCGTTGATCACCTTGTCCATGGCGTCGCCGCCACGGGGGTCGGTGAGGTTGGCCATCAGCTTGAGCACGAAGCGCATCAGCACCGGGTGCGGCAGGCCGTGGCGGGTCGCCAGCTTCATCACCCGGTCGTCACCGATGGCCTTCACGAACAGCCGGCCGACGGTGTAGTAACCGCCGTACGCCTGCTTCATCGACTGCGGGTAGGCGTGCAGCGCGCGCTCGCGGGAGTCGGCCGTCGGACGTGCCAGGGCCTGGCCGATCACCTGGGCGGCGATCTCACCGGACTCCATGGCGTAGGCGATGCCCTCGCCGTTGAACGGGTTCACCATGCCGCCGGAGTCGCCGACGAGCAGCAGGCCGCGGTCGTAGTGCGGCTGCCGGTTGAAGCCCATCGGCAGGGCCGCGCCGCGCACCGGCTGGGTGCGGTTCTCCTCGCGGAAGCCCCACTCCTCCGGGGTCTGGTCCAGCCAGCGCTTGAGCAGGTCCTTGTAGTCGACCTTGCCCCAGGCGGTGCTGGTGTTGAGGATGCCCAGCCCGACGTTGGAGGTGCCGTCGCCGACGCCGAAGATCCAGCCGTAGCCGGGCAGCAGCCGCTCCCGTCCGTCGCTGCCCTTGTCCCAGAGCTCCAGCCAGGACTCGAGCCAGTCGTCGTCGTGCCGGGGGCTCGTGTAGTAGGTGCGGACGGCGACTCCCATCGGCCGGTCGTCACGCTTCTCGATGCCCATCGCCAGCGACAGCCGGCTGGAGTTCCCGTCGGCAGCCACGACGAGCGGGGCGTGGTAGGTGGTCTCGCCGACGTCGCCCTTGGCGGTGACGCCGATGATCCGGCCGGTCTTGTCCAGCACCGGCGCCTGCACCGAGGTCCGCTCGCGCAGGACGGCGCCCGCCTTGACCGCCGTACGCGCCAGCAAGTCGTCGAAGTCGCTGCGCGGCCGCACCAAGCCGTACGCCGGGTAGCTCGCGAGGTCCGGCCAGGGGATCTCCACCCGCATCCCGCCACCGATGATCCGAAGCCCCTTGTTGTGCACCCAGCCGGCCGACTCGCGGGTGTCGATGCCCATCGAGACCAGGGCCTTCACCGCACGAGGAGTCAGGCCGTCGCCGCAGACCTTCTCGCGCGGGAACTCGGTCTTCTCCAGCAGCAGCACGTCGTGGCCGGCCCGGGCCAGGTGGTAGGCGGTGGCCGACCCCGCCGGGCCGGCACCGACGACGATGACGTCGGCGTCGCGGGGCGCTGGGGACTGCACGGCTGGCCACCTCTGGGACGGTCTGGTGCGCTTGTGAAACAATTCACGAGGGTGCTGCGGCGCCAGTCTACGGGTCGACCGCGGGACGCGACGAGGGGCCCGTCCGGGTGGACGGACCCCTCGATCGACGGCTTGTCAGGACTCAGTTCTTGAAGGCGTCCTTGACCTTCTCGCCGGCCTGCTTCAGGTTCGCCTCGCTCTGGTCCTTCTTGCCCTCGCGGCGCAGCGAGTCGTCCCCGGTAGCGCCACCGATCCGCTCCTTGGCGTCACCGGTGATCTCGTCGATCTTGTTCTGGGTCTTGTCGTCGGCACCCATCGGGGCCTCCGTTCTACTCGACGTCAGAGACGTGTTCCGAAGGACCCCTTGCCCCGGCTGGGCCGCCGAAACCCGTTCAGGGCCGGTGCGCGCGATGCAGCGCGACGATGCCGCCGGTGAGGTTCCGCCAGCCGACCGCCGTCCAGCCGGCACCGGCGATCCGCTGCGCGAGCGTCGGCTGGTCCGGCCAGGCCCGAATCGACTCCGCCAGGTAGACATAGGCGTCCGGGTTGCTGGAGACCGCCCGGGCCACCGACGGCAGGGCCCGCATCAGGTAGCCCGAGTACAGGGTGCGGAACGGCGTCCAGGTCGGGTGGCTGAACTCGCAGACGACCAGCCGACCCCCGGGCCGGGTGACCCGGGCCATCTCGGCGAGCCCGCCGTCGACGTCGGAGAGGTTGCGCAGCCCGAAGGAGATCGTCACGGCGTCGAAGACCCCGTCGGCGAACGGCAGCCTCAGGGCGTCCCCGGCCAGCAGGTCGAGCGTCGGGTGCGCGCGCTTGCCGACCTGGAGCATCCCGAGCGAGAAGTCGGCGGCGACCACCTCTGCGCCGGCCTGCACGAACGGCAGGGACGACGAGCCGGTGCCGGCCGCGAGGTCGAGCACCCGCTCCCCCGGCTGGGCGTCCACCGCGCGGGCGACGGCGCGGCGCCAGAGGCGGGTCTGACCGAGCGAGAGCACGTCGTTGGTGAGGTCGTAGCGCTCGGCGACGTCGTCGAACATCGCCGCGACCTCGTGCGGCTCCTTGTGCAGGTCGGCTCTGGTCACCGGCCCAGCATGCCTGGCGCGGAACCGAGTCAGTCAGTCGGAGTCCCGCCCTCGTCCGGGTGGTGCCGGTTCGACGGGTCGACCCCCGGCTTGTCCGAGCTCAGGCCGCTGCCGCCCTCGACCTCCTGGTCGTGGCTCACCTGGCGGGTGGTCTCGCGGGTGGTCATCGCCTCGGCGTCGGTGGTCTCCCGGTCGATGTCGCGCGGGTCGTCGCCGTCGGCGGGATAGACCCATCGGTCCTGGCTGCTGGTCATGACCCGGCGCTTACCCGGGTAGGGGCCCCGCATGCCCGACGACCAGGACCTGCCCGAGCCGGCCACGCTGGACATCAGGGCCGCCGACCCGCACACCTACGACGTGACGATCGCCCACCGGAGCGGTGCCGAGACCCGGCACACCGTCACGGTGCCCGAGGAGCTGCTCGCCGAGCTGGGTGTCTCGGCGGCCCAGGAGCCGCTGCTCGTGCGCGCCTCGCTGGGCTACCTGATGGAGCACTCGCCCGCCGCGGTCCCCGAGAAGTTCGGCCTGGACGAGATCGGCCGGGCCGTCCCGGAGTTCCACGACGAGATCGTGGACCGGCTCTGAGCGGGCACCGGGCACCGACGTACGCTCGCGGGTCATGAGCACCGTGCCGGGCGAGGCCAGGCCGTCGACGGCCGCGGCCCCGCGCACCGTGCGCTCGCAGCCGGTCGACCTGGTGGGCACCCTGCTGCAGCGGCTGCCGCACGCCGGCGATGCCCTGGCCTGGGTCCGGGACGGCACCGGGCTGGTCGGCTGGGGTGAGGCGGCCCGCCTCGAGGTGAGCGGGCCGGACCGGTTCGCCCGGGCCCGCGACTGGTGGCGGACGGTGGTCGCGCACGCCGACGTCCAGGACGAGGTCGGGGTGCGCGGCAGCGGGCTGGTCGCGTTCGGGTCGTTCGCCTTCCGCGACGACGAGCCGTCGGTGCTGGTGGTGCCGGAGGTCGTGCTCGGCCGGGCCGAGGGCCGCACCTGGCTGACCACCGTCGGCGAGCCGCCGCGACTCGCGTCGCCCGAACCGGTCCGGGGCACCCGCGGGCTGCGCTACGCGCACGGCGACATGCCGGTCACCGAGTTCCGCGACGCCGTACGACGGGCCGTCGGGCGGATCGCGGACGGCGAGCTAGAGAAGGTGGTGCTCGCGCACGACCTGCTCGCCGTCGCCGAGGACGACATCGACGTGCGAGCGGTGCTCGCGGGGCTGGCCGCGCGCAACCCCGGCTGCTGGACCTTCGCCGTCGCCGGGCTGGTCGGGGCGACACCTGAGCTGTTGGTCAGCCGGACGGGTGACCGGGTGGTCTCCCGGGTGCTGGCCGGTACGACGGCGCGCGGTGGTGACGCCGATGCCGACCAGCTGCGGATCGACGCGCTGATGCACTCGGTCAAGGACCGCGAGGAGCACCGCTACGCCGTCGAGTCCGTGGTGGCGGCGCTCGCTCCCCACGTCCGCGACCTCGACGTGCCCGCCGAGCCGCACCCGCTGGAGCTGTCGAACGTCACGCATCTCGCCACCGACGTGACGGCGGTCATCGAGGACGGCTCGGACGTGCTGGACCTCCTCGGCGCGGCTCCACCCGACGGCCGCGGTCGGTGGTACGCCGACGAAGGCGGCGGTCGAGCTCATCGCCGAGCTGGAGCTGATGAGCCGCGGGCGCTACACCGGCCCGGTCGGCTGGGTCGACGCCGTGGGGGACGGCGAGTGGGGCATCGCGCTGCGCTGCGCCCAGCTCGACGGCCCGACGGCGCGGCTGTTCGCCGGTGGCGGCATCGTGGCCGGCAGCGATCCCGACGCCGAGGTGCTCGAGGCGCAGGCCAAGCTCATCCCGATCAGAGACGCCCTCGAGGGCCCCCGCGACTGACCGACGTCGTTTGCGCTCAGCGCAGCGCCTCCGCCACCGCCGCTCGGACCCGGGCGTGCAGGTCACGGGTCCGGGTCCGGTCGGTGCGCACCTCGACGACCCGGATGCCGGACGGCGGGCCGAGCTGTCCGGCCAGGTCGTCCAGCGACCCGACCAGCGTGTGCGGTGTGCCGGTGCCGGCACACAGCGCCGCGAGGTCGGCGCCGTGCGGGGTCCCGAAGACCCGCTCGAACTCCGCCGCGTGCTGCGGCGCTCCCTGCTCGAGCTGGCTGAACAGCCCGCCGCCGTCGTCGTTGACCACGACCACGGTGAGGTCCGGCCGCGGCTCGTCCGGGCCGATCACCAGGCCGGTGCTGTCGTGCAGGAACGTGAGGTCCCCCATCAGCGCGTACGCCGGTCCGCCCCGCGCGAGGGCGGCACCGATCGCGGTGGAGACCGTCCCGTCGATGCCGGAGGCACCGCGGTTGGCGAGCACGAGCGGCGGCTCGGCCTCCCAGGGGTCGGCCAGGTCCAGGTCGCGGATCGCGCTGGACGATCCGGCGACGAGCAGGCCGCCGACAGGCACGGCAGCCGCCACGACGCGGGCCACCGCGATGCCGTTGACCGGCTCGGCGACCAGCACCTGGGCCACGGCGTCGTCGGCCAGCGCGTCGGCGTCCAGCCAGCGGTGCAGCCAGGCCGGGTCGCCGGCCCCGGTGACCTCCGGCGTGCGGGGGTCGTCCCGCAGTCGGACCACTTCGAGGTCGTCCCGGGCCAGCAGGCGGATCACCTGGCGGGACAGCGTGGGCCGGCCGGCGACGACCACCCGCTCGATGTCGTCGCCGAGGTGGTCGAGCAGCAGCCGGTAGGTGGCCAGCGCGTTCGGCCCCGCCCGGCGACCCGAGGACGGCTCCGCCAGCAGCGGCCATCCACCTGCCTCGGCCAGCGCACGCGCGTCCGGCAGCGCCTGGTCGCCGGCGACGACCACCGTCCGACCGCCCGCCGGGAGGTCTGCGTACCCCCACGCTGTCCTGGCGCCGCGGAACACTCGCGGCGCCGCCGGGTCACCGGTCCAGCGGCTGCGACCAGGCGGGGTCGCCGTCCGGGACCAGCGGCTCGCGGAACGCGAGGTTGAGGTGCACGGGACCGCCCTCCGCGTGGCCGAGGGCACGGTCGACGACCTCCCGCCACGCGCCCACCGAGGCCCCGTCGTCAGTGGTGAGCTCGTGGAAGCAGCGCACCGAGCCGCCGTACAGGTCGACCTGGTCGATGGTCTGGTTCGCGCCGGTGCCGCGCATCTCGACCGGCCGGTCGGCGGTGAGCACCACGAGCTGCACTCGCGAGTAGTCGGCCTCGACCACGGCGGGGTGCAGGTTGACTGCGGCGGTGCCGGAGGTCGTGACGACCGGGACGGGGAGACCGGAAGCCTTGGCCAGGCCGAGGGCGAGGAAGCCGGCGGTGCGCTCGTCGATGCGCACGTGCAGCCGGAGCCGGCCGGCCCGGTCGGCCTCGTGCAGGGCGAACGACAGCGGCGCGTTCCGCGAGCCGGGGCAGAGAACGGCCTCCCGCACACCGCCGCGGACCAGCTCGTCGACGACGACGGTGGCCAGCGCCGTCGACGGGTTCACGAGCGCGACCCTAGCCGCGCCTCGACGTCACGCAGCCGGGTGAGCCAACGCGCAGTGGTCTCGTCGTCCGCGGCGACGGCGTCGACCCGGTCCGCCTCGGGGCGTACGACGGGCAGCGCACCGTCGACCACCCGCAGCGGCGCGGACGTCACGTCGTCGGTGAGCAGCTGCAAGGTCGCCAGACCGCAGGCGTAGGGCAGCTCCGGGAGCGCGGCGGCGAGCGCGAGGCCGGCCGCGATGCCGACCGACGACTCCAGCGCGGAGGACACGACGACCGGCAGGCCGATCTGCTCGGCGATCCGCAGGCAGGCCCGGACGCCGCCGAGCGGCTGGACCTTGAGCACCGCGATGTCGGCGGCTTCCAGCCGGAGCACTCGCAGCGGGTCGTCGGACCTGCGGATCGACTCGTCGGCCGCGATCGGCACGTCGACGCGTCGGCGTACGGCGGCGAGCTCCTCTACCGTGCGGCACGGCTGCTCGACGTACTCCAGCCCGACCCGGTCGAGCAGCGCGACCATCCGGACCGCGGTCTCGACGTCCCAGCCGCCGTTCGCGTCCACCCGCACCCGACCGTCGGGGCCGAGCGCGTCGCGCACCGCCTCGACCCGCGCCAGGTCGTCGCCCTCGGACTGACCGGGCTCGGCCACCTTCACCTTCGCGGTGCGGCAACCGGCCGACGCCCGGACGACGTCGGCCGCGGCCTGCGGCCCCACCGCCGGCACGGTGACGTTGACCGGCACCGATGTGCGCAGCGGCGCCGGCCAGCCGAGGTCGGCAGCTTCGCGGGCCGCTGCCAGCCAGGGCACGCACTCCGCGTCGTCGTACTCCCGGAACGGCGACCACTCGCCCCAGCCGGTGGCGCCGCGCAGCAGGACGCCCTCGCGCAGGTCGAGGCCGCGGAACCGGGTCCGCATCGGGATCGACCAGACGACCGGCTCAACCACCGGTGTCCTCCGCCCGGCGGGCGATCGCCCGGAGCATCTCCAGCCGGGTGATGCCGCTGCCGGCCCGGACGGCCAGCCAGTAGGCCCTGAACACCCGCCGGGCGCGCGGTCCGGTGGCGACGACCCGGGTCTCGGTGGCGAGCCGGGTGCCGGCCGCGGCGGCGTGCAGCCGGAAATTCATGCCGACGCGGACCCAGCCGTCCGGCAACGGCCGAGCGAGCTCGGCCGTCGTCGCGGGCTGCAGTGCCGGACCGGTGCTCATCGGCTTGCGCCAGGACGTCGGTGACACCAGGCCGAAGAGCAGCTCGTGCGGCTCGCGACGCGCGACCTCGCCGGGCGGCAGGGCGTCCACGAGGCGGCGGTCGTGCGCGCTGGGCACTCCGCGGCCGAAGGTGCGGACCCGCATCAGGACGTGGGTCACCGGGAGCTCGCCGACGGTGAGGTCGAGCACGGCCCGCCAGACGGCGTCGACAGGAGCAGCGATGTCCCTCTGATGGCGCTCGCGCACGTCCCAGCGAGGGACCGCCTGGTCGAGCAGCGTGCCGGACCCGTCCGCCATGCGCCTATCCTCGCCGACGTGCCTGCACCTCACGTCTCCGACCTCTTCGACCCCGCAGTCTGGGCGCCGGTGGAGGGCTTCGACCTGACCGACGTGACGTATCACCGCGCCGTCGTCGACGGCCCGGCAAAGGGGACTGTGCGGGTGGCGTTCGACCGGCCGGAGGTGCGCAACGCGTTCCGTCCGCACACCGTCGACGAGCTGTACCGGGTGCTGGACCACGCCCGGATGACGCCGGACGTCGGCTGCGTGCTGCTCACCGGGAACGGGCCGTCGGCAAAGGACGGCGGGTGGGCGTTCTGCTCGGGCGGTGACCAGCGGATCCGCGGCCGCAGCGGGTACCAGTACGCGAGCGGCGAGACCGCCGACAGCATGACCGCAGCCGACCTGGCGCGGGTCAAGGCTGCTGGCGGGCGGCTGCACATCCTGGAGGTGCAGCGGCTGATCCGCACCATGCCCAAGGTCGTCGTCGCCGTCGTCAACGGCTGGGCAGCGGGCGGCGGGCACTCGCTGCACGTCGTGTGCGACCTCACCATCGCATCCCGCGAGCACGCGCGGTTCAAGCAGACCGACGCCGACGTCGGGTCGTTCGACGGCGGCTACGGCTCGGCGTACCTCGCCAGGATGGTGGGCCAGAAGAACGCCCGCGAGATCTTCTTCCTCGGCCGCACCTACTCGGCGGAGGACATGCAGCGGATGGGTGCGGTGAACATCGTGGCCGCCCATGCCGACCTCGAGCGGACGGCGCTCGACGTGGCCGGCGAGGTGAACAGCAAGGGACCCACGGCCCAGCGGATGCTCAAGTTCGCGTTCAACCTGGTGGACGACGGGCTGATGGGTCAGCAGGTCTTCGCCGGCGAGGCGACCCGGCTCGCCTACATGACCGACGAGGCGGTCGAGGGGCGCGACGCCTTCCTCGAGAAGCGCGACCCGGACTGGTCGCCGTTCCCCTGGTACTACTGAGTGCCCCGTGAGCTGCGCGGGCTGACCGCGCCGACCGGCGTCGACGTCCTCACCACCTTGGTGCCCGCCCTGGCCGCTGCGCTGGACGGCGCCGGCCCGGCTCTCCTGCCGCTGCCGACCGGCGGCGGCCGGGGTGCCGTCGTCGAGGCTCTCGACCCCTCCCGGCCGCTGGAGCGCGACGACGTGGCGCTGGTGGTGCCGACGTCCGGATCCACCGGCGAGCCGAAGGGCGCGATGCTCACCGCGGATGCCCTGCGGCACTCGGCCCGCGCGACCCACGACCGGCTCGGTGGGCCGGGACAGTGGCTGCTCGCGCTGCCGGTCACCCATGTCGCGGGGCTCACGGTCCTGGTGCGCTCGCTGGAGGCGCGCACCCGCCCGGAGGTCCTCGACCTGTACGGCGGCTTCTCGGTGGATGCGT
Organism: uncultured Actinomycetota bacterium; assembly: GCA_963746465.1. Taxonomy (GTDB): domain Bacteria; phylum Actinomycetota; class Actinomycetes; order JACCUZ01; family JACCUZ01; genus CAVVAY01. Next base: position 79,121 of record CAVVAY010000002.1, read on the forward strand.
TCATGGCTGCGACCGGTCGGATGCACCACGATGTGCGCCGCTACACGGCGCTGGTTCCGACGCAGCTCCGGCGACTGCTCGACGCAGGTGCCGATCTCTCGACGTACGACGGTGTGCTGGTCGGTGGGGCGGCGCTGTCCCCGACGCTGCACTCCGCAGCCGTGCACGCGGGGGTGCCGGTCGTGACGACGTACGGGATGTCCGAGACCTGCGGCGGCTGCGTGTACGACGGCGAGCCGCTCGACGGCGTGGACGTGCGGGTGCGGGACGACGGCCGGGTCGAGCTCGGCGGCCCGGTGGTGTTCGCCGGCTACCGGCTGCGGCCGGACCTCACGGCCGAGGCGCTGGTGGACGGATGGCACGTGACGCAGGACCTCGGCCGCTGGCTCGCCGGACGGTCGGCTCGAGGTCGTCGGCCGGGCCGACGACGTGGTCGTGACCGGCGGGGTGAACGTGCCGGCGGCGATGGTGGAGCGGGTGCTCGGCGGGCATCCCGGCGTCGCGGCCTGCGCGGTGGTCGGTCGGCCGGACCCCGAGTGGGGACAGCGGGTGGTCGCGGTGGTGCAGCCGACCGACTGGTCCGCACCGCCGGACGTCGAGGCGCTGCGGGCCTTCGCCGCCGATGCGCTGGAGCCGGCCGAGCTGCCCCGCGAGGTCGTGCTGCTCGGGCTGCTGCCGGTGCTGGCCTCGGGCAAGCCGGACAAGGCAGCGGTGCGTACGCTCCTGCGCGACCGCTCCTGACCTACCGGAGGACCGACCTGATGGCCACGCCTGCCCAGTGGCTCGAGGGCGCCCGCCCGCGCACCCTGCCCGCCGCTGTCGCACCGGTCGCCGCGGGGACCGGAGCCGCCGCCGCTGTCGACGGGTTCGACCTCGGCCGAGCCCTGCTCGCGCTGCTGGTCGCGGTCGCCCTGCAGGTCGCGGTCAACTACGCCAACGACTACAGCGACGGCGTCCGCGGCACCGACGCCGACCGGGTAGGCCCGTTGCGCCTGGTCGGGTCCGGCGTGGCCTCCCCCGGCGCGGTGAAGCGCGCAGCCTTGCTGGCGTTCGTGGTGGCTGCCGCCGCCGGCCTGGTGCTCGCGCTGCTGGTCGCCTGGTGGCTGCTGCTCGTCGGCGCGGCGTGCATGGTCGCTGCCTGGTACTACACCGGCGGCCGTTCGCCGTACGGGTACCGCGGGCTCGGCGAGGTGTCGGTGTTCGTCTTCTTCGGCCTGGTGGCGACCGTCGGCACGACGTACGTGCAGGCCGAGGAGGTCACCGCAGCGTCGATGCTGGCTGGTATCGGCTGCGGTGCGCTGGCCTGCGCGATCCTGGTGGCCAACAACCTGCGCGACATCCCCACCGACGAGGTGGCCGGGAAGCGCACCCTCGCCGTGCGGCTCGGTGACCGACGGACCCGGCTGCTCTACGTGGCCCTCGTCTTCACGGCGTACGCCGTGGTCGTGCTGATCGCCGTGCAGCACCTGATCGTGATGGTGACGCTGGGCACCGCTCTGCCCGCGGTACGGCCCACCTTGGGTGTCCTGTTCGGCGCCAAGGGCCGCGAGCTGGTGCCGGTCCTGAAGGAGACCGGCCTGCTGCTGCTCGTCTACGGCGTGGCACTCGGCATCACCCTCGCGCTGTCCTGACGTCGCGCCGCCTCGGCCAGGTGCCGCAGCTCAGATGTTGTTCCCGCCGCCGCCCCACTCACTTCCTCTGGCGTGCTGCGGGTGGCCGCCGGCCCCGATGTCCCGATGCGCCTGCGGGTCCGTGCCGGTCTCGCCGCCGCCGCCGCGACCCCGCCGGGTCCAGACCAGCGCGATGACGGGCACAGCGACGATCACGATGAGCAGCAGTGCGAGCTCCATGGCCTGACTCCTATTCCCTTGTCCAGTGTGACTCTCGACTCGCACCAGCAGGCTAGCCCCACACGAGTGCTCTGACGCTCGTGCGAACTCAGGTGAGTGGTGGGTCGGTGCTCTTGGTGTAGGTCTTGCCCAGGGGGCTGGTCCAGGTCTTGACCCCGGTGTCGGGGTGGTAGGTGAGTTTCCAGAGTCCGTGGGTCTTGGCGTTGTGGTGTTGCCGGCACAGGGGTCCGAGGTTGACCCGGATGGTCCGGCCGTGGTGGGCGTAGGTGACGACGTGGTCGCAGTCGCACTGGGCTGCGGGGCGGTTGCAGGCGGGGAACCCGCAGGTCCGGTCCCGGGCGGCGATGAAGGCGCGCAGCTGGTCCGAGGGCCGGTAGGTGGTGGCGCCGCGGTCCAGGAGCTGGCCGGTGTGCGGGTGGGTGGTCCACCGGACCCAGTCCCGCTGGCTGGCCATCTGCCTCGCGAGGGGTGCCGGGATGGGGCCGTAGCCGGGGATCTCACCCGGGTGGTCGGCCAGGCCGAGGGCGGTGGGCAGGTCGAGCACGACCGCGGCGGTCTGCGCGCCGCCGCAGGAGCACTTGGGCAGCCGCGCGCTTCTGCGCGCCTGTCCGGGGCGGCGGTCCCCGTGGGCATCCGGCGGGGTCTGGCCGAGGACGGCGTCGACCAGGGCGTCGACGCGGAGCGCGTCCAGGCCGGGGTCGTTGCCGGCGCCGGCCCGCAGCAGGTCCTGGGTGGCCTTGGCGCGGGCGGTCAGGGTGTCCCACACGTCCTCGGCGACCGGGGCCGGCATGGTCATCCAGAACGACTGCATCCCATCCGGTTGCGGCATCGCCTCGATGGTGCGGGCCGCGACCGCCTGGTGGTGCCGGTCGGCCGCGGACTGGGGGTCCGCGGTCAGCACCGCCCGCCGCACGGTGCGCTTGAACTCGCCCAGGCTCTGGTCCGGGGCCCGGCCCAGCACCCGGTCCTGCACCGCGGCCGCTTCCGGGTCGGGCAGGTCCCGGACCGCGCCGGCCAGGTGCGCGGCCTGCAGGTAGGACATGTCCCCGGCCCGCAACGCTGCCAAGGCGCCGGCCAGCCGGTCCCGCAGCTCCAGGGCCACCATCGTCCGGTCCCCCGCGGTCGAGGGAGACAGCCGCAGCGCGGCGCCGATCTCGAACCGGGCCTCCTCCGCCGGCCGGCCCGCGGCCTCGGTCGCCTCGGCCACCGCGGCGATCGCTGCCTGCTGCAGCCCGTCCAGCATCGACCGGCACCGCTCGAGCGCCCGGATCAGGTCCACCCGAGCCTGCAGCGTCGAGCGCGCCGGGTCCACCGACCCGACCGCCCAGCCAGGGACACCGCCGCCAGATCGGCCCGGCCATCAGCCGACCACGGCGCACCGGCTCGCAGCCAACGCAGCGACCCGACCTCGATCACCGAATGCATACGACGAACCTAGACACAGGGTCGGACACAACCCCCGGCCCGGAAACCCTTCGTCCACAACGGTTCCAGGCTCTTCGCGGAAGGGCCTTGCGTCAGCGTGCTAGCTTCTTGGTGATCGTTTCCATCGACAGGAGGTGACACCCATGAACGCACTGTCCGCAGAGGGTGCTCCCCTGCAGTCCACGATCGCGCGACTGAGGTAGTCGCCGCCGGGAGCGCCCGCCAGGCAACTCGCGAGAGGCGTCTCCCATGAACACACGAGTTTTCACTCCGCACGAGCGAGCGTTGGTCCTCGGTGGCGGTGGATCGGCCGGCAATGCCTGGCTGATCGGCGTCATCGCCGGCCTGTTCGATGCCGGGTTGGACGTGACCGAGGCCGATCTGATCATCGGGACGTCAGCCGGATCGACGGCCGCTGCCCAGGTCACCAGTGCTTCCCCGATCCAGCTGCTCGCGGACATCCTTTCCGCTGCGCCCCAGCAACGGAATGATCCGGCCCGACCCGGCGGTGGACGCGCTCCCACTGGGCCGGCCGACCACATGCGGAGGCTGCGCGAGACCATCGCCGCCGCTGACGATCCGGTCGACCTGCGCCGCAGGCTGGGCGCGGCAGCGCTCGACATGGAGGCGTCGTCCGACGGCTCCGTCCAATCGCGGTGGCGCGCCACCGTCGCCGCCCGGCTGCCCACCCAGCACTGGCCGCAGCAGACGGTGCACATCACTGCGGTCGATGCCCGTACCGGTGACCCGGTCGTGTTCGACCGCCACAGCGGCGTCGACCTGGTGGACGCCGTCGCCGCCAGCTGTGCGGGCGGCTTCGCCTACAGCATCGGCGACGGTCGATACATCGACGGCGGCCACCGACGCAGCAGCGAGAATGCCGACCTGGCAGCCGGCTACCGGCGGGTGCTGGTGCTGTCACCGCTCGGCGGTCGATCGCTGGCGCCGCCGGAGTGGGGCATTTGCACCTTGCCGCGCAGGTCGACGAGCTCCGCGCAGGTGGCAGCAGGGTCGAGACGATCCGGCCGGACAGCAGCTCGTCGACGCGTTCGGCGACAACATGATGGATCTGTCGTCGCGTCCTCCCTCCGCTCGAGCCGGGTTCGAGCAAGGCCAAGGCCAGGCCGAGCGGCTCAGCGAGTTCTGGCGCTGAAGGACCACCGTCCTCACGTGTCGGGCACGGCGACAAACACCTGGCGCAACTGCCTGCCTGACTGGGCGACCGACTCAGCCGGGCGTGCGCCAGACCGAGACGTGGCTCTCGCTGTCGCCGGTGAAGGGACTGCCGTTCCAGTCGGCGACACGGCTCTCGAGCTCCATCCCGGCGAGCTGGGCCATCAGGTCACACTCCGCCGGCCAGACGTAGCGGAAGTTGCTGGCGCCGTAGGTCACCGTGCCGTCGGACTGTCGTCGATAGTGATGCGACGTGCCCTGCTGGGTGGTCATGTCGTACGTGTCGAAACCGACATGGTGGTGCCCTACGTGGAAGGGCACAGCCGGTTGCCCGGGCGGGAAGCGTCGGATTCCTGGGATCCACAGCTCGATGACGACCCGTCCGCCCGGCGCAAGGTGGCGAGCAGCATTGCGGAAACAGGCGACCTGTTCGTCTTGGGTGCGAAGGTTCCCGAGGCTGTTCCACACGAGATAGACGAGCGAGAACCGCCCCGGCATCGTGCTCGTCGCCATGTCGCCGACCACGACCGGGATGTCAGACCGCTTCTTCCGGAGCTGGTCAACCATCGGCTGCGAGAGCTCGATGCCGCTCACCGAGAGGCCCCGCTCGACCAAAGGTATGGCCACCCGTCCCGTACCGATGGCGAACTCCAGCACGGGAGCGTCGCCGGCCAGATGAGCGAGGAAGCGCACCGCCGGCTCCAGCACGTCCGGGGTGAACATGAAGGCTGAGGCCTCGTCGTACCGCTGGGCCGTGTCCGCGTCCCACAGGTCGCTGGTCGTCATCTGAGGCAGCCTGGCCTACCAGGGACGCGCTGAACACCAATTTTCACGGCGCCGGAGGGACTTCAGGACACCCCTCGGCAGACCCGGTGGGGCACTCAGCCCACCTGCGCGCACACGGCCGCGGCCACGTCGTCCGCGCGGTTCTCGGGCAGCCAGTGGCCCGCATCCAGCTCCACCAAGCGATAGCGGCCGGTCACCAGGTCTTCGGTGCGGCGCACCGAGCCGCTGCTGAAGAACGGGTCCCGTCGACCCACGAGGTAGGTGGTCGGCACCGAGACCCGACCGGCGCCACGTCCTCGGGAGACCGGGATCGCTCGGTACCAGCCGAGAGCGGCAGTCATGGCGCCCGGTTCACGCATCCGCGCCGTGTAGTGCGCAGCCCGTTCCTCGGTCAGCCCTGACCTCCCCAGCCCGATGGCGAAGGCGCGGCCGCCGGCGAGACCGGCCATCAGCTCGGGCAGCACCGGCAGCTGGAAGCCCACCATGTACGACGACCGCAGTCCCTGGCTGCCGCGCCACTCGGCGCGCATCGCCGCCGGGTGCGGCGTCGACAGCACCGTCAGCGAGCGCACCCGGTCGCTGCGGCGCGAGCCCAGGAACCACGCCACGGCGCCACCCCAGTCATGCCCCACCACGTGGGCCTGCTGCACGCCGGCCGCATCGAGCAGCGCCGCCACGTCGTCAGCGAGCTGCTCCAGGACGTACGCCGACCGGCCGGACGGCCGGGCACCGGGCGAGTAGCCGCGCTGGTCCGGCACCAGCACCCGCAAGCCGTCGGCGGCCAGCCGTTCCGCCACGCCGTCGTACGCCGTGCCGTCCTGGGGGAACCCGTGCAGGCAGACGACGACCTCCCCGTCTACCGGGCCGCTGTCCCGGACGTCGAAGACCAGCCCGTCGCGGACCCAGGACCTCAAGCGACTCGCCATGGTCAGGGCGTACCCCGCGGGAGACGGTGCAGACGCAGCCGCGACAGCCCCGTCGTGGTCACCGTGGCGGTCATGAAGGTGTGGTCGGGCTGCCGACGGCGGTCGGTGGGAGACCCGGGGTTCAGCAGTCGCAGCCCGGTGTCCGTCCGGCTGTCCCACGGGATGTGGCTGTGACCGAAGACGAGCACATCGGTGTCCGGGAACGCGTCGGCGCACCGGCGCTCGCGGCCCGTTGCCGGGCCGGTCTCGTGCACCACCGCGAGCCGCAGCCCCTCGACCTCGACCCGCGCCACTTCCGGCAGCCGGGCTCGCAGGGCCGGGCCGTCGTTGTTGCCGACCACGCCGACCAGCTGCTGCTGGGCCCCCAACCGGGCCTCCAGGCGGTCCAGCAGCTCGACCTCGGTCCAGTCACCGGCGTGCACGACGACGTCGGCTCGGTCCACCTCGCTCCAGACCCGTGCCGGCAGGTCCTTCGCCCGGCGCGGCACATGGGTGTCGGCGATCAGGAGGAGACGCACGGCGACGCAGCCTATGAGGCCGGCGCTGCCCGGCCCTCCCACTTCGTCGACAGCACGACGGTGGTGCGGGTCCGGGCCACCCCACGGATCCGGCGCAGCCGCGACAGGGTCCGTTCCAGCCCGGCGACGTCCGGGACCCGGACCTTGATCAGGAAGCTCTCGTCCCCCGCGACGAACCAGCAGTCCTCGACCTCCTCGAGCCGCTGCACGGCCGAGGTCACGGCGCCCTGGTCGGAGGTGTCGGACAGGTAGACCCCGACCAGCGCCGCCACCGAGCGGCCGAGCGCCACCGGGTCGACCGCCGCGTGGTACCCGGTGATCACCCCGCTCGCCTCCAGCCGGGACACCCGGTCGGTGACGCTCGGCCCGGACAGCCCCACCAGCCGGCCGAGCTCGGCCCAGGACGCCCGGCCGTCCCGGCGCAGCGCCTCGATCAGGACCCGGTCGATGTCATCCACGGCTGTCAGCCCCTCGAGTGGGAAGAAAACTTGGCCGATACCTGTTGTGACCTTAGTATCGCAGGTACACCACCCCGCTAGACCTGGAAAGTAGAGGAACCACCGTGTTCACGCTCGACCTGGCCCGCGCCCACATCCGCGAGCTCACCCGCGAGGCTGACAAGTCCCGCCGCGCCAACCGCCACGAGGTCCGCGCCGCCCGGCGCGCCGCCCGCGACCGCTGACCCGCACCACGGCGACCGCTCCGCTCCCGACGTACGCTGATGATCGAGGAGCTGCGCACCCATGCTGAGAGTCTTTCTGTTCGCCCTGCCGATCGTGCTCGCCGTCTATGCACTGGTCGACCTGGTCCAGACCCGGGACGAGGACGTCCAGGGCCTGCCCAAGCTGGTCTGGGTCCTGCTCATCGTCCTGGTCTGGGTCGTCGGCCCGCTGGCCTGGCTGCTCGCCGGCAGCCGCAGCCGGAGGCTGCCCGGCCTGCTGCCACGCGCCGACGGCCCCGACCCCGCCCCGGGCCGCCGCACGACGGCACCCGACGACGACCCCGACTTCCTGCGTGGCCTGAACCCGCCGCGCCCGCAGAGCCCGCCGGAGGACGACGAGCCCGGCCCGCCGGTCCGCTGACCGTTCAGCCGACCCCGGCGTAGGAGTGGAAGCCCACCAGCCAGATGTTCACGACCAGGTAGTTGAACAGGAACGTCGCGTAGCCGAGCCCCGCGAGGTACGCCGCCTTCCGCCCCTTCCAGCCCGCCGTGGCCCTGGCGTGCAGGTAGGCCGTGTAGACCATCCAGGTGATGAACGCCCAGGTCTCCTTCGGGTCCCAGCCCCAGTAGCGCCCCCAGGCGTTCTCGGCCCAGATGGCGCCGGCGATCACGGCGAACGTCCAGATCGGGTAGGCGAAGGCATGCATCTTGTACGCCGACCGGTCCAGCACCGAGGCGGCCGGCAGCCGGTCCATGAAGGATGGACGACGTCCTGGCTCGGGCACCCGCTCGCGCTTCTCCTGCACCAGGTAGCAGACCGACTGCGCGAAGCCGATGGTCAGGATGCCGGAGGCGATGATCGCCGCCGTCACGTGGATGACCAGCCACACCGACTTCAGCGCCGGCACCAGCTGGGCTGACTCGGTGTAGAGCACCGTCACCGCGAGACCCAGGGTGAGCAGGACCGGGAGCACCACGAAGGTGCCCAGGTAGCGGACGTCCTTGAGGGTGAGCAGCAGCAGGAACACCCCGGTCACCGCGAGCGCCCCGGTCGTCGAGAACTCGAACATGTTGCCCCACGGCGGCCGGCCCGCCGAGACGCCCCTGGCCACGACCGAGGCCAGGTGCAGGGCGAAGGCCAGCACGGTGAGCGACACCGCGATCCGGCCGAGCCGACCGGCCCTCGCCTCACGCGCAGCGTCGCGGTCGACGACGCCGGTCGGTGCGCTCTCCTCGGCGTACGCCGGCCCGGAGCCGACGGTCGCGAGCTCGCGCACCTGCGGCTCGTCCGCCGCCCGCCGGCGGCGCGGTGAGCCGAACGCCAGCTCGGCCGTGTAGCAGTACATGGCGCCGGCGTAGACGACCATCGCGGAGTAGAGCAGGTTGTTGCTGAGCTGGGCCAGCGCGTCAGCGCTCACGTGCGATCTCCTCGGTCAGCTTCCGGACCTCGTCGGACAGGCCTTCGCCGCCCTCGGCCTCGGTGCGCGCGAGGCCGGCGACCTCGAGGAGCGTACGCCCGTCGTCGCCTGCAGCGACGCGCACCCAGACCCGCCGTCGGCGGACGAACAGCGAGAGCATCAGGCCGGTCAGCGCCAGCACGGCCGCGCCGAGCGCCGGGCCGATGCCCGGGTCACGGGACACCTGCAGCGAGGTCCAGCGCCGGACCCCGTCGAAGGTCAGCGTCTCCCCGGTCGGCAGCGTCATCGTCGTCCCAGGAGCCAGCGACTGCACGAGGAACCGGCCGTTAGCGCCGGTCACCTGGGTCATGTCGCTCTTGTCCAGCGAGTACACCGACTGCGGGGTGCCGTCGTCGACGCCGAGGTCCCCGTTGAACGCGGTGAGCACCACCCGAGGCAGCTTGAGGTCGGGGTAGACCGAGATCGGCCCGGCCTTCGGGTCCAGCACCGCGGTCGGCAGCAGCAGCCCCTCGAAGCCGAGCTGCGGCGACGTGCCAGGCACCTTCACCACACCGGTCGAGGTGTTGTTGCCGTCCCGCGGCAGGAAGGGCACCGGTCCCTGCGACACGACCTCGCCGGACCTGTCGCGCACCGTGAACACCGGGGCGTAGCCGTTGCCGAGCAGGAAGACCTTGACGCCGTCGACCTTGAGCGGGTGGTTCACCCGCAGGTCGTAGGACCGCTCCGCGGCCTGCGGCGAGGCCGTGTACCGGACTGCGGCCCGGAAGTCGCGCGGTGCACCGCGCTGCTGCCCGCTCTGCTGGTAGCGCACCGAGAGGTCGTCGAGCTCGACGGTGAACGGCGCCAGCCCGTTCTCGTCCGCCAGCGGCCCCGGCGTCCAGGAGTCGTACTCCGACACGGTGTTGGAGAACGCCTCGCCCTCGACCAGCAGCACGTTGGCCTTGTAGCCGAGCAGGTGCCCGAGCGCCACGGCCACCAGCAGGAGCAGCAACGCCAGGTGGAAGACCAGGTTGCCGGTCTCGCGCAGGTAGCCCTTCTCCGCCGACACCGCGCCGTCGACCAGGTCCACCCGGAACCGCCGGCCGCGCAGCGCCTCGCGCGCGTCGGCCAGCACCTCGTCGGGGCTGCGGTCGGTGGTCGTGGACGCGTGCACCGGCAGCCGGCCGAGGTTGCGCGGCGCCCGCGGCGGCCGGGCCAGCATCGCCGCGAGGTGGGCCCGGCTCCGCGGCAGGACGCAGCCGACCAGCGAGATGAACAGCAGCAGGTAGGTCGCCGCGAACCACGGCGAGGAGTAGACCGAGAACAGCGAGAGCCGGTCGTACCACGGCGCGAGCGTCGGGTGCTCGGCGGCGAACTGCGCGGCGCGGGCGGCGTCGACACTGCGCTGCGGCACCAGCGAGCCCGGCACGGCCGCCAATGCCAGCAGGAACAGGAGCACCAGCGCCGTGCGCATCGAGGTCAGCTGCCGCCAGGCCCAGCGGGCCAGCTCGACCGGCCGCATGGCGGGCGGCCGCGGCTCCGGCGGGACGTCCCTTGCCGGCGCGCTGGTCAGCGTCTGGTCGGCCATCGTCTACACCGCCGGCGCGAAGCGGTTGGCCCAGACCTGCAGCCCGACCACCAGGTCGTTCCAGGCACCGGTCACGAGCAGCACACCGATGATGACGAGCATCGCGCCGCCGGTGCGCATGATCGCGACGTAGTGCGTCTTCACCCAGGAGAACGCGGTCATCGCCCGGCTGAACGCCAGTGCCGTCAGCACGAACGGCAGACCCAGCCCGAGGCAGTAGGCGACCGCCAGCAGGCCGCCCCGCGCGGCCGTCCCCTCGTTGAGGCCGAGCGCCATCACCGCGCCGAGGGTCGGCCCGATGCACGGCGTCCAGCCCAGCCCGAACAGCATGCCGAGCACCGGGGCACCGGCCAGGCCGACGGCCGGCTTGCGGTCCAGGCGGACGTCCCGCTGCATCCACGGCAGGAACCCGATGAACGCCAGCCCCAGCACGATCGTGATGCCGCCCAGCCAGCGCTGCAGCACGTCCTGGTTCTCGAGCAGGAACCCGCCGAAGCCGCCGAGCAGCACTCCCGCACTCACGAACACCAGCGTGAAGCCGCCGACGAACAGCAGCGCCCCCGCCACCAGCCGGCCGCGCCGGCGGCCTGCGTCGTCGAACACCTCGGCGGCCGAGAGACCCGTGGTGTACGCGAGGTAGCCCGGCACGAGCGGCAGGACGCAGGGCGAGAGGAACGACACCAGCCCGGCCGCCACCGCGAGCGGCAGCGCGAGCAGCAGCGAGCCGTCGGTGATCGTGCCGTGCACGCTCACGCCGCCCCCTCGCCGACGACGTCGTCCACCACGCCCTGCAGCACCGTCCGGTCGGCCTTGCCCAGGATCCGGGCGGCCACCCGGCCCTCCCGGTCCAGCACCAGGGTCGACGGGATCGCCGACGGCGGCAGCGAGCCGCGCAGGTCGAGCAGCACCCGCCCACCGTCAGCGTCGATGCTCGGGTAGGTGACGCCGAAGCGCTTCTCGTGCGCGCGCGCCGCGGCTGTGCCGTCCTTGGTGTTGATCCCGACGAAGGACACCCCGTCGCCCTGGGTCTGCTCGTGCACCGCCTGCAACGCCGGCGCCTCGGCGATGCACGGCGCGCACCACGACCCCCAGACGTTCACCACGACCACCTGGCCGCGGTCGTCGCGCACGTCGTAGCGCTGCCCGTCCAGGGTGGTGCCGCTGAAGTGCACCGCGTCCTTCCGGTCGGCCACCGCCACCTGGGTGACCGTCCCGTCGCCGGAGATGAAGCCCTGGCCCGGGACGGCGGCCGCGGAGCCACCGGAGCAGCCGGTCAGCGCGAGCAGGGCAGCCCCGACCAGGGCGACGACTGCACGACGGGCAGGTCTGCTCATCAGGCTCCGGCGACGAACTTCTTGCCGGCACCCGGTGCCGGCACGGGCAGCAGGTCGCGGGCCGGCTCCTCGTAGGACACCGACACCAGGTCGTCGCCGTCGTAGGTGAACGACGTCAGCGAGGCCAACGAGCACTGACGGTTGCGCGGGTCGTGCCACAGGCGGCGCCCGGTCGCGAAGGACCGCGCCGTCCAGATCGGCAGCTGGTGGCTCACCGCGAGCGCGTGGTGGCCCCGGGCCGCGTCGCGGGCCGCCGCGATGGCCGCCAGCATCCGTTCGGCGATCTCGGTGTAGGCCTCGCCCCAGGACGGGCGGAACGGGTTGCGCAGGTGCACCCAGTGCTCGGGCCGGCGCAGCGACCCGTCGCCGACCCCGAAGGTCTTGCCCTGGAAGACGTTGCCGGCCTCGATCAGCCGGTCGTCCGTGGCCACGGTCAGGCCGAGCGCCTCGGCACTGGGCAGCGCCGTCTCCTGCGCGCGCTCCAAGGGTGAGGACACGACATGCGTGACGTCGGTGCCGCTCATCCGTTCGGCGATCCGGTCCGCCATCTTCCGGCCCAGGTCGGAGAGGTGGAAGTCGGGCAGCCGGCCGTAGAGCACTCCGGTCGGGTTGTGCACCTCGCCGTGGCGCAGCACGTGCACCACCGTGGTCTCGGTCATCCGTGGTCCTCCGGGGTGGCGGCCGCTGCGGCTCGCGCGGCGTGCGGCAGGGCGTCCGCGACCTGCGCCAGGGCGGCGTCGTCGTGGGCCGCGGAGACGAACCAGGACTCGAAGGCCGACGGCGGCAGGTAGACGCCGCGCTCGAGCATGGCGTGGAAGAAGGCGGTGTAGCGGAAGGTCTGCTGCCGGCGGGCACCGGCGTAGTCGACGACGGCGTCCGGGCCGAAGAACACCGAGAACATGCTGCCCGCGTGCTGCAGCCGGTGCGGCACACCGGCGGCCGAGAGCGCGTCGCCGGCGAGCGCACCCAGCTGCGCGGCCGCCTTGTCGACGTGGGCGTAGACCTCGTCGGTCGCCGCCCGCAGGGTGGCCAGCCCGGCGGCGGTCGCGACCGGGTTCCCGGACAGCGTGCCGGCCTGGTAGACCGGCCCGGCGGGAGCCAGATGGCCCATCACGTCGGCCCGGCCGCCGAAGGCCGCCGCGGGCAGACCGCCGCCCATCACCTTGCCGAACGTCATCAGGTCGGGCACCACGCCCTCGAGACCGAACCAGCCCGCTCGGCTGACCCGGAACCCGGTCATCACCTCGTCGCTGACGAACAGCGCGCCGTGCGCCCGGCACAGGTCGGCCAGCCCGGCGTTGAAGCCGGGCAGCGGCGGCACGACGCCCATGTTCCCCGCGGCGGCCTCGGTGATCACGCAGGCGATCTGACCGTCGTGCAGGCGGAAGGCCTCGGCGACGGCGTCCAGGTCGTTGTAGGGGACGACGACCGTGTCGGCCGCCGACGCACCGGTGACACCCGGCGTGTCCGGCAGGCCGAGCGTCGCGACGCCGGACCCGGCCGCGGCGAGCAACGAGTCGACGTGACCGTGGTAGCAGCCGGCGAACTTCACCACCTTGGTGCGGCCGGTGAACCCGCGGGCCAGCCGGATCGCCGACATGGTGGCCTCGGTCCCGCTGGAGACCAGACGCAGCTGCTCGACCGGCGCGACCCGGTCGACGATCTCCTCGGCGAGGGCGACCTCACCCTCGGTGGGCGTGCCGAACGACGTGCCCTGGGACACGGCCGTGTGGACCGCCTCGACGACCGCCGGGTGGGCATGCCCCAGCAGCAGCGGTCCCCAGGAGCAGACCAGGTCGACGTACTCGCGTCCGTCGGCGTCCACGACGTACGGGCCGTGGCCGCGCACCATGAACCTCGGCGTGCCACCGACCGCGCGGAAGGCGCGCACCGGCGAGTTGACCCCGCCCGGGATGACGGCCTGCGCGCGCTGCATCAGCGCAGCCGACTCCGGCGCGTCGTACGGGTAGGTCATGCGAGCAGCCCGGCGGCCTCGACGGCCCAGTAGGTGAGGACGATCCCGGCGCCGGCCCGGCGCACCGAGGTCAGCGTCTCGACGATGGTGCGCTCCCTCTCCAGCCAGCCCTGGGCGAACGCCGCCTCGGCCATCGCGTACTCGCCGGACACCTGGTAGGCCGCGACGGGGACCCCGTGCCGGGCCGCCTCGTCGGCCACCCGGCGCAGCACGTCGAGGTAGGGCAAGGCCGGCTTGACCATGACGATGTCGGCGCCTTCGGCGAGGTCGAGCGCCAGCTCGCGCAACGCCTCGTCGGCGTTGGCGGGGTCCTGCTGGTAAGCGCGGCGGTCGCCCTGCAGGGTCGACTCGACGGCCTGGCGGAACGGCCCGAAGAACGCCGACGCGTACTTCGCGGTGTAGGCGAGGATCGACGTGTCCTGGCGACCGTCCGCGTCCAGCGCGGACCGGACGACGCCGACCTGGCCGTCCATCATCCCGGACAGGCCGAGCACGTGAGCGCCCGCGGCTGCCTGGGCCAGCGCCATCTCGGCGTACCGCACCAGGGTCGCGTCGTTGTCCACCGCGCCGTCGGCGTCCAGGACGCCGCAGTGCCCGTGGTCGGTGAACTCGTCGAGGCACAGGTCGCTCATCACGACCGTCGCGTCGCCCACCTCGGCCACCACGTCGCGGATCGCGACGTTGAGCACGCCCTCGTCGTCGGTGGCGGCGCTGCCGGTCGCATCGCGGACCTCCGGCACCCCGAACAGCATCAGTCCGCCGACGCCGGCCTGCACCGCCTCGGCCGCCGCCTTGCGCAGCGAGTCGCGGGAGTGCTGCACCACGCCGGGCATCGACGCGATCGGCGCCGGGCCGGACAAGCCCTCGCGGACGAACATCGGCAGCACGAGGTCGGCCGCCGCGGGACGGGTCTGCGCGACCAGGCGGCGCAGGGCCGCCGAGCTGCGCAGCCGGCGCGGCCGGCCGACCGGGAACGGTGCGGGGTGCACGCCGTGCCTCAGGTGGCCTTGCGACGGGCGGTCGCGCGCTTCTGCGACGGGCGCAGCACCGGCTCGCCGGCCGTGACCGCGGCCGCCCGCAGCGAGGTGCCGTACTCCGCGAGCGCCGACGCGAGGTCGGCGACCGCCGGGGTCGGCGCGAGCACGTCGACCCGCAGGCCGTGCTCCTCGGCGGTCTTCGCCGTGGCCGGGCCGATGCACGCGATCACGGTGGACGTGTGCGGCTTGCCGGCGATGCCGACCAGGTTGCGCACGGTGGACGACGACGTGAAGACGACGGCGTCGTACCCGCCGCTCTTGATCGCCTCCCGGATCGGCGCGGCCGGCGGCGCGGCGCGGACCGTCCGGTAGGCAGTGACGTCGTCGACCTCCCAGCCGCGCTCGACCAGACCCGCCACCAGGTTCTCGGTCGCGATGTCGGCGCGCGGCAGGAACACCCGGTCGATCGGGTCGAAGACCGAGTCGTACGGCGGCCAGTCCTCCAGCAGCCCGGCGGCCGACTGCTCGCCGCTGGGCACCAGGTCGGGCTTGATGCCCCAGGCCAGCAGGTCGGCGCCGGTCTGCTCGCCGACCGCCGCGACCTTGATGCCGGCGAACGCGCGTGCGTCCAGGCCGTACTCCTCGAACCGCTCCCGGACCGCCTTGACGGCGTTGCGCGAGGTGAACGCGACCCACTCGTAGCGACCGGTCACCAGACCCTTGATCGCCCGCTCCATCTGCTGCGGCGTGCGCGGCGGCTCGACGGCGATCGTCGGGACCTCCTCCGGCACGGAGCCGTAGGCGCGCAGCCGCTCGGACAGCGCACCCGCCTGCTCCTTGGTGCGCGGCACGAGCACCCGCCAGCCGAACAACGGCTTGGTCTCGAACCAGGACAGCGTGTCGCGCAGCGCCACGGTGTCCCCGACCACGGTGATGGTCGGCGGCGCGAGCTTGGCGGCCTTCACGTCGGCAGCGATGTCCTGCAGCGTCGAGGTGACCGTGCGCTGCGAGGTCGTCGTGCCGAGCTGGGTCATGGCGACCGGTGTCTCTGGCGACCGGCCGGAGGCGACGAGAGCCTTCGCGGCGTCACCGATGCCCTTGATCGACGAGAGCAGCACGAGGGTCGCGTTGCCCTGGGCCACCGCCGACCAGTCGACCGAGTTGCTGATGCCCTCGGCGACGTTGACGACCCGCACCTCGCGGTTCTTCGCCGACGTCAGCGGGATGCCGGCGTACGCCGGGACCGCGCTGATCGCGGAGACGCCGGGCACGACCTCGAACGGGATGCCCGCCTTGGCGCAGCCGACCGCCTCCTCGGAGCCGGTGGCGTACAGGAACGGGTCGCCGTCGAGCAGCCGGACGACGTTGCCGCCGCCCTTCGCCGCCTTGACGACGAGCCGGGCCCGCACCGCATGGCTCAGCGGCTGGCCGTCGTCGCCGAGCGACCCGTCGACGACCTCGACGTCGTCGCGGCAGAACCGCCGGACGAAGTCGGCGTCCTGGGACTCGGTGACGACCACGTCGGCTTTCGACAGCAGCTCGACGGCTCGTACGGTCAGCAGCTCGGGGTCGCCGGGGCCGGCGCCGACGAAGGCGACGCAACCGATCGGCCGGGGCTTCCGGCTGGTCGTGGTCTTGGCGGTTGTCTTCGGGCGTGTCACAGGACGCGCTCCCACATCAGATCAGCCGCACCCTCGGCGAGCAGGTCAGCCGCGAGGTCGCGGCCGATCCGTGCAGCCTCGTCGAGAGGTCCGGTGGCGGACAGCCGCACGCTGGCCGAGCCGTCGACAGAACTGACGACGGCTCGCAGGTACAGCTCGGGGACATGCTCGCCTTCGGCTGCTTCTCCGTAGGCCCCGACAGGGGCCGAGCAGCCGGCTTCCAGGGCGGCGAGCAGGGTGCGCTCGGCGGTGACGACGTGCCGGGTCGCGGCATCGTCGAGCACCTCGAGCAGCGAGGCGACGGTGGCGTTCTCCGCGTTGTCCGGAGCACGGCACTCGATCGCCAACGCCCCCTGGCCGGGGGCGGGAAGCATCTGGAGAGGGTCGATCACCTCGGTGACGGCGTCGAGGCGGCCCAGCCGGGCCAGCCCCGCGCGGGCCAGCACGACGGCGTCGACCACGCCGTCCTGGACCAGGCGCAGCCGGGTGTCGACGTTGCCGCGCACCTCGACGACCTCGAGGCCGTAGCCGAGCGCGCGCAGCTGCGCAGCCCGCCGTGGCGACCCGGTGCCGACCCGGGCGCCGTCGGGCAGCTCGCCGAGCGAGAGGCCGTCGCGGGCGACCAGGACGTCGCGCGGGTCCTCGCGCGGCGGCACGGCGACCAGCAGGATGCCCTCGGCATCGGCGGTCGGCAGGTCCTTCAACGAGTGCACGGCCAGGTCGACCTCCCCGGCGAGCAGCGCGTCGCGCAGCGCGGAGACGAAGACGCCGGTGCCCCCGATCTGCGCCAACGCCGCACGGCTGGTGTCGCCGTACGTCGTCACCGGGACGAGCTCGACCGCCCGTCCGGTGCGGGCGGTGATCGCGTCGGCGACCAGCTGCGCCTGGGCGGTGGCCAGGGCGCTGCGGCGGGTGCCGAGCCGGAGGGCGGTCACGAGGCGGCTCCGGTCGGCGGGATCTCGGCGCCGACGTCGGCCCGGGTGACGGCCTCGACCGCCGCCGGGTCCAGCCCGAACAGCTTGTTGAGCGCATCGGCGTACGACTGGCCGCCGGGCTCCTCGGCGAGCTGCTTCACCCGCACCGTGGGGGCGTGCAGCAGCTTGTCGACGACGCGTCCGACGGTCTGCTCGATCTCGGCCCGCGCACGAGGGTCGAGGCCGGGCAGCCGGCCGTTCAGGCGCACCAGCTCGGCCCGCACGACGGCCTCGGCCATGTCGCGCAGCGCGACCACGGTCGGGGCGACACTGGCGGCCCGCTGCCAGCCGAGGAAAGCCGCGACCTCCTCGACGACGATCTCGCGGGTCGCCTCGACGTCGGCGGTGTGCTCGCTGGTGGCGAGGACGGGGGCCAGCAGCTCGAGGTCGACGACCGTCACACCGGGGATCTCGTGCGCGGCCGGCTCGACGTCACGCGGCAGCGCCAGGTCGAGCACGACCAGCGGCCGGTCGGGACGGCCGCCGACCGCGGCGGCCAGCAGCTCGGCGGACAGCAGGTGGCCCACCGCGCCGGTGCACGAGACCACGAGGTCGGCACCGGCCAGCGCCGCCGGCAGCTCGGAGAGCGGGACGGCCTCGCCCCCCACCGAGGCGGCGACCCGCTCGGCGCGCTCCAGGGTGCGGTTGGCGACGACGACCCGGCCGGCACCGCTCTGGGCGACGACGGTGGCGGACAGGGCGCTCATGGCGCCGGCACCGACGACGAGCACCTCGGCGCCGTCCAGCGGGCCGAGGACCCGGCCGGCGACCTCCAGGCCGGCGGTGACCAGCGAGCGGCCGGCCCGGTCGATGCCGGTCTCGGTGCGCGCCCGCTTGCCGACCCGCAGGGCCTGCTGCGCGAGCGCGCCGAGCTCGCGGCCCGCGCTGCCGGCGTCCTGCGCGGTACGCAGGCCGACGCGGACCTGGCCGAGCACCTGGCTCTCGCCGACCACCATGGAGTCCAGGCCGCAGGCCACCGAGAACAGGTGCGAGACCGCACGGTCCTCGTAGTGCACGTAGAGGTGCGGAGTGAGCTCGTCGAGGTCGACGCCGGCCCGCCGGGCCAGCAGCTCGGAAGCCTGCGCCAGCCCGCCGTGGAACTTGTCGACCTCGGCGTAGAGCTCGACCCGGTTGCAGGTGGACAGCACCATCGCCTCGGTGGCGTGGTCGCTGGCCACCACGTCGTCGAGCAGCTTGGTGACCGCGTCGCTGGACAAGGCGACGCGCTCGAGCAGCTCGACCGGTGCGCTGCGGTGGGACAGGCCCACGACGAGGACGCTCACGGGTTCATCACCCGCGCCAGCTCGGGGATGGCAGCCACCTTGTCGGCCGCGGGGATCTTGCGCTGCTCGTGGAAAGCCAGGATCTGCAGCTCGATGGACATGTCCACCTTGCGGACCTCGACGTCGTCCGGCACGACGAGCACCGTCGGTGCGAAGTTGAGGATGCTGCTCACGCCCGCGCCGACCAGCCGGTCGCAGACGCCCTGGGCGACGGCAGCCGGGGTGGCGATGACACCGATGGCCACGCCGAGGTCGCGCACCAGGCGCTCGAGGTCGGCCAGCGGCGCGACCGTGAGCCCGGCGATCTCGGTCCCCACGATGGCGTGGTCGGCGTCGACCAGCGCCTTGATCTCGAACCCGCGGGAGGCGAAGCCGCCGTAGTTGGCCAGCGCGTGCCCGAGGTGGCCGAGCCCGACGATGACGACCGGCCAGTCCTGGGTCACGCCCAGCTCGCGGGAGACCTGGTAGACGAGGTACTCCACGTCGTAGCCGACGCCGCGGGTGCCGTAGGACCCCAGGTAGGACAGGTCCTTGCGCAGCTTGGCGGAGTTGACCCCGGCGGCCGCGGCCAGGTCCTCGGACGAGACGGTGGACACGCCCTCGTCGGCGAGGGTGCCCAGCGCCCGGAGGTAGACCGGCAGCCGGGCGACGGTGGCGTCCGGGATGCCCCGCGGGGAGGTGGCGCGCGCACGCGAGACGCTGCTGGCGGCACGGTCGAGGTTCGACCGCTGCGCACTCGTCTCAGGGCTGGTCACGGGACTCCCACTCGCCGGTGACCGGATGCCACCGTGGCGCCCGCCAGGTTAGGCGCTTGTGAACGAGAGCACAAAGTGAGCGATCCGGGCCACCGGGTCAGCCGGTGAGCGCCGCCCGGAGCCGGGCCTCCGAGACCCGCCAGAAGTCGTGCTGCTCGCCGTCGACCAGGGTCACCGGCACCTGCTCCCAGTAGCGGGCCCGCAGCTGGGGGTCGTCCAGGATGCTCAGCTCCTCGTAGTCCTCACCCAGCTCGGCGGTGACCCGGGCCACCACCTCCCGGGCCTCGTCGCAGAGGTGGCAGCCGGGCTTGCCGATCAGCGTGACCCGGGGGCTCACGGCAGCTCCTCGGCCGTTCCCTCGCCGGCACGCAGCCGGCCCTTGGCGACCTTGCCGGTCGCCGAGTGCGGCAGCTCGTCGACGACCTGGACGATCGTCGGGCGCTTGAACCGGGCCAGCCGGGTGGCGGCGTGGGCGGTCACGTCCTCCGGCCGCAGGGTGGCGCCGGCCCGCGCCACCACGAAGGCCTTCACGGCCTCGCCGGTGTAGGGGTGCGGCACGGCGATCACCGCCACCTCGGCGATGTCCGGGTGCTCGGCCAGCGCGTCCTCGATCTCGCGCGGGTAGACGTTGAAGCCGCTGACCAGCACGAGCTCCTTGCGCCGGTCGACGAGGAACAGGTCGCCGTCGTCGTCGGCGTACGCCACGTCGCCGGTGGCCCACCAGCCCTCGGCGTCCGGCCCGTCGGAGCCGTCCGGCCAGTAGCCGGAGAACAGGTTCGGCCCGCGGACCACGATCTCGCCGGGGTCGTCGGCGGCGACCTCGGTGCCGTCCTCGTCGACCAGGCGCAGCTCGACTCCGGGCACCGGCCGGCCGATCGAGCCGGCCTTCACCTGCTCCGACGCGAGGGTGCTGCTGACGACCGGGGCCGTCTCCGTGAGCCCGTACCCCTCGTAGATCGGGCGGCCGACCTCGGTCTGCACCTGCTCGAGCACCGCGGGCGGCAGCGGCGAGGCTCCGGAGGCCAGCATCCGGACGCCGCGCAGGGACTCGTAGGACTCGGCGGTGGCCCAGGCGACGTACATCGGCGGTGCGCCCGGGATGTTCGTGACCCCCTCGGCCCGGACCAGCTCCGCGGTCGCCACCGGCTCGAAGCGCTCGACCAGCACTCCCGTCGCGCCGGTGGCGACGACCATGCCGAGGCCGGTGTTGAGGCCGTAGATGTGGAACAGCGGCAGCACGAGCAGCACGACGTCGTCCGGGCCCATCGGGCTGGGCTCGAGAGCCTGGCACTGCTCCAGGTTGGCGAGCAGGGCGCGGTGGCTCAGCATCGCGGCACGCGGCTGGCCGCTGGTGCCCGAGGTGAACATCAGGACCGCGAGGTCCTCGTCGCCGCGGTCCTGCGACGGCGCCGCCCGGTTGCTGCGGCCCGCAGCCGTGACCGAGTCGAGACCGGCCGGGTCGACGAGCACCCGGTGGGTGCCGGCGACCGCCTCCTCGACGACTCCCAGCGTCGAGTCGTCGCAGAGCACCACCTTGGCGTCGGCCTCGCCGAGCAGTCGCGCGGTCTCCGGCGCCGTGTAGCCGGTGTTCAGCGGGACGGCGACCAGACCGGCACGGAGCACGCCGAAGTACGACGTCACGAAGGCCGGCGTGTTCGCCATCGCGAGCGCGACCCGGTCGCCGACGTGCAGGCCGAGGTCGCTGCGCAGTCCTGCCGCAGTGGCGTCGACGTCGGCCTCGAGGGACCGCCAGGAGACGGTGGTCCGGCCGCCGTCCGCCGGCTGGTGCACCAGCGCGATGTCCTCGGGGCTGCGGGCGGCGGTGGCGCGCAGGACGTGCGCGAGGTTGGTCGGGTTCTCGCTGCCGGCGGCGCCCACCGGCGCAGTCTGGCACAGCCAGGTGGGGGCAACCGGCCGCTACCGCCGTACGCTCACCCGACATGCGGCTGCGACGTTCCCCCGGCGACGGCGGTCCGGACGCCGACGCGGTCGCCGCGGGCCAGGCGTCGGCCGCGGCGGCTGAGGTCGAGGCCGCGCTGCAGGTGCCCCTCGACCCCACGGCGGCCGCCTTCTTCGACGTCGACAACACCGTCATGCAGGGTGCGTCGATCTATCACCTGGCCCGCGGCCTGTACGCCCGGGACTTCTTCACCGCCCGCGACATCGGCCGGTTCGCGTGGCAGCAGGGCAAGTTCCGGCTGCTCGGCCGCGAGGACATGGACAACGTGCACGAGGCCCGCGAGACCGCGCTGTCCTTCGCGGCCGGGCACACCGTCGCCGAGCTCACCACCATCGGCGAGGAGGTCTTCGACGAGGTGATGGCCGCGAAGGTGTGGCCGGGCACCCGTGCGCTGGCCCAGATGCACCTGGACGCCGGGCAGCGGGTCTGGCTGGTCACGGCCACGCCGGTCGAGGTGGCCACGGTGATCGCGAAACGGCTGGGCCTGACCGGCGCTCTGGGCACGGTGGCCGAGACCCAGGACGGCGTCTACACCGGCCGGCTGGTCGGCGAGATCCTGCACGGGCAGGCCAAGGCGGAGGCCGTGACCGCGCTGGCGGGGCGCGAGGGGCTGGACCTGGGCGCCTGCTCGGCGTACTCCGACTCGGCCAACGACATCCCCCTGCTCAGCCTGGTCGGGCACCCGTGCGCCATCAACCCCGACGCCAAGCTGCGGGCGCACGCGCGCGAGCACGGCTGGCGGGTCCGCGACTACCGCACCGGGCGCAAGGCGGTGCGCGTCGGCGTCCCGACCGCGGCTGCCGCCGGGGCGCTGGCCGGGGCCCTCGCCGCCGCCGCGTCGGCCCGCCGGAAGGACACCTGAGGGGATCTGGGCCGATTTGGTCCTGGCGGCTACCCGTGGGTAGCGTCGGAACGCCGCCCGAGACGTTCGTCACACCGGACCCGCGGGTATGGCCCGTCCACACGCCGCTTCGCCCGCCCGTGGAAGGGGGTCGACGTGCGCCGCCTGCTCGCCCCGGTCGCGCTCGCCGAGCTGCACGCCCTGGTGGGCGCCGCGGGCGCCCCCCGCGGCCTGGTCCTGGCGATGGCTACGACCGGCGTCGCCGGCACTGCGCCCGGCGGCGGGCTCGGCGGCGGCGACGTCACCGACGACCCGGAGCGCGAGCGGATCGCCGGCCTGGTGACGTTGGCCCAGCAGGGCGACGCCGAGGCGTTCGGGATGGTCTACGACTGCTACGTCGACCAGATCTTCCGGTACCTCTACTACCGGGTGGGCTCGCACGCCCTGGCCGAGGACCTCACCTCGGAGACGTTCCTGCGCGCGTTGCGGCGGATCGACTCCTTCACCTACACCGGCAAGGACATCGGGGCCTGGTTCACCACCATCGCCCGCAACCTGGTCACCGACCACGTGAAGTCCAGCCGGTTCAAGCTCGAGGTCTCCACCGCGGACATGCTCGACGCCGACCGCGCCGACGACGGGATCGAGCAGCAGGTCCTCGACCGGCTGCAGAACGCCGCCCTGCTCGACGCCGTCCGCCAGCTGAAGCCGGAACAGCAGGAGTGCGTCGTCCTGCGGTTCCTGCAGGGGCTCAACATCGCCGAGACGGCCGAGGTGATGGGCCGTTCCGAGGGGGCGGTGAAGCAGCTGCAGCTGCGGGCCGTCCGGGCGCTGGCCAAGCTGCTCCCGGAGCAGGCGTCATGACGCCGCGCGCCCAGGCCGTAACCGCTGTCCGGGCGGGTCGTTGTCAGGTCGGTCGCATCCACGGGGACGACCGGCACGACGAGCAGAGGGGGGCCGGCAGATGACCATGATCGTGTCGGCACGACGCCGGCAGGCGGAGGAGCTCGAGCGGCTTCTGTCCGGCGGCCGGGCGAGCACGCCCGAGGCTGCCAGGGACCTGGCGCCGCTGGCCGAGCTGGCCCGCAGCCTGGTCCCCGCGCAGCACGCGCCGTCGGACGACTTCCGGGCCGCGCTGCGTGCCCGGCTCGTCGCCGAGGCGGCCGCCCGGGTGCCCGCGCCCGCCGTACCGGCCCAGCAGGCCCGGCCCAGCGCCCCCGCCCGGCTGCGGCAGGCGGTCGCCGCCGTCGCCGTCGCGTCGGTGGTCACCGGCGTCGGCGCCGCGGCCGCGAGCACCCAGTCGCTGCCCGGGGACACGCTCTACGGGCTCAAGCGCCAGATCGAGAACGTCCAGCTGGACCTCGCCCGCGGCGACCTTGGGCACGGCCGCGAGCGGCTCCAGCAGGCCGATGCCCGGCTGTCCGAGGCCGAGGCGCTCACCGCCTCGGAGCACGGCACCGACGCTGCGACCAGGGCACTGGTGATGAAGGCGCTGGACGACATGGACGCCGCCGTGGTCCTCGGCGTCGAGGACCTGAACCGGGCCTACCGCGAGACCGGCGACGACGAGCCGCTGCTCGTGCTCGACCGGTTCGTGACCGAGCAGCGCGAGCGACTGGCCGACCTGATGCAGCTGCTCGACCCCGAGCTGCGCGCCCGGGCCGAGCTGATCGCCGAGCGCCTCGCCACCCTCGACCAGCAGGTAGCAGCCCTGCTCGGCTTCCGGGTCGACTCGGCCCGCGCCGCCGCCGACCGGGGCCTGACCGCCTCCGGCGACGGCTGGGCGGTCGGCCGGCTGGTCGACCGGGCCGCGGCCACCGCGGCCGGGACCGGTGCTGCGGTCGGCGACGGCGGGCTCGGTGCCCGTGGCGACCGCACCACCAGCACGTTCGAGGCGAGCACCGGTGTCGGGGACGTCGTCGACGCGGTCGGCGACGTGACGGGCGCTGCGACCGGCGGCGGCAGCACCACGGCTGCCCCCGGCGGCCCCGGCACCGGCCCGATCGGCACCGTCGTCGAGGGCCTGCGCGGCGGCAGCACGACCAGCGTCCCGCAGATCCCCACGACCCCGGACCCGGTCCCGAGCGTCTCGGTTCCGCCGCCGCCGGCCCCGCCCCCCGTGGTCCCCGATCCGGTGGGCGCGGTGACCAGCGCCGTGCCGCTGCCTCCGGGTCCGACGCCGCCCTGCGTCCCCGTACCGCCGCTGACCAGCTGCTAGAAGAAGATCGAGCGGCGGGACATCAGCAGGCGGTAGAGGGTGTGCTGGATCGTCTCGCGCACCTGGTCGGTGAGGTTGAACACCAGCATCGGGTCGTCTGAGGCGCCGAGGCCGAAGCTGTCGGTGGGTACCGGCTCGCCGAACTCGATGATCCACTTGCTGGGGAGCGGGATCGCGCCGAGCGGGCCGAGCCACGGGAAGGTCGGGGTGACCGGCACGTAGGGCAGCCCGAGCAGCCGGGCCAGCGTCTTGACGTTGCCCAGGATCGGGTAGATCTCCTCGGCCCCGACGATCGAGCACGGCACGATCGGCACTTGCGCCTTGAGCGCGGCCGAGACGAACCCGCCCCGGCCGAAGCGCTGCAGCTTGTACCGCTCCGAGAACGGCTTACCGATGCCCTTGAAGCCCTCCGGCCAGACCCCGACTATCTCGCCGCGCCCGAGCAGCCGCTCGGCGTCTGCGTTGCAGGCCAGCGTCGTGCCGCTCTTGCGCGCCAGCTCGCTGATGATCGGCGTCTGGAACACCAGGTCGGCGCCGAGCATCCGCAGGTGGCGGTGCGCGGGATGGTGGTCGAGCAAGGCGATCTGGGTCATCACCGAGTCCAGCGGGATGGTGCCCGAGTGGTTGGCCACCACCAGCGCCCCGCCCTCGGAGGGGATGTTCTCCAGGCCGCGCGCCTCGACCCGGAAGTAGTGCTCGTACAGCGGTCGCAGTGCCGCCAGCAGCACGTGCTCGGTGAGCTCGGGGTCGAAGCCGAACTCGTCCACCTCGACGTCGCCGGTCAGCCGGCGGCGGACGAACGCGAGCGCCGCCGCCACCCTGCGCTCCCAATCCGGTAGCTCGGAGGCCTCGGTCGGCTCCGGGTCGGGCAGCGCGTCCAGCAGCTCCTCGACCGCGGGCCCGGTGGCCTCCGCCGGAGAGCTGGTCTTGGCTGCCGTCGTACGCCGGCGCACCGGCGGCGCCGGCCGACCGGGCTCGGCCCCGGTGGCCGCGTCGCCGAGCAGCGGGGTGGCCCGCCGGCGCCGGGACCGCTCGCCGGAGGCCCGCGACGCCCCGGCGGCGACGGCGTCGGCCGCCGAGGACCGGCGCGGCTCGTCGCCCCCGATGGGGATCACCCGGGCGTCAGGCATGGCTTCCGCCCCGGCTGGCGACGGTGTCCAGGACGTCCACGACCTTGCTCTCGACCGCGCCCACGACCTCCGCCGACAACGGCCCGCGCAGACCCTGCCGGTCGACGAAGTCGTCGAAGGCCTCCCGGGTCGAGTAGCGCGGCGTGAAGTCGAGCACGTCCTTCATCCGGCTGGTGTCGACGACGCGCCCGTAGGACAGGAACCGCACCTGCTCGGAGGAGAAGTCGGCCACGCCGAGCCGGCGCAGGGCCTGCCCGATCCAGGGCGCGGCCGGCTGCGGGATCGGCAGCGACGGGCGACCGGCGCGGCGGATGGCCTGGGACAGCGTCATCACCCCGTCACCCGCGATGTTGTAGGTGCCGCCGTGGTCGCCGAGCGTCGTGCGCCACAGCACCTCGAGCCCGTCGCGCTCGTGGATGAACTGCAGCCGCGGGTCGAAGCCGAGCACGGTGGGCACGACCGGGAGCGAGAAGTACGACGTCAGCGGCGTGCGCACCTTGGGGCCGACGAAGTTGGCGAACCGCAAGGTGGTCACCGCGACGTCCGGGCGGCGCCGGGCGAACCCGCGGACGTAGCCCTCGACCTCGACGGAGTCCTTGGCGTACCCGGTGCGGGCCATCGCGTTGGGCTCGAGGTCCTCGGTGAACAGCGCCGGGTCCTGCGGTGAGGAGCCGTAGACCGCGGTCGAGGACTTGACCACCAGCTTGCGGACGCTGGGCGCCTTCTGGCACGCGGCCAGCAGCTGCATGGTGCCGATGACGTTGATCTCCTTCATCATCGCCCGGCCACCGGCGTCCAGCGGGGTGGCGAGCACCGCCATGTGCACGACCGTGTCGACCTCGGCCCGCGAGATGACCTTGCCGATCACCGGGTTGCGGATGTCGGCCCGGACGAACTCGGCGTCACCCAGGTCGGTCTTCGGCGGGACGACGTCCACGCCGATCACCCGCGAGATGTCCGGGTCGGCCTGCAGCAGCTGGGTGAACCGACCACCGAGGTAGCGCGAGACCCCGGTGACCATGACGACCCGGCCCACTCACGCCTCCCCTGGCAGCTCGATGAGTTCTGGCTACTTCTTGTTACGACGCTGGACGCGTGTCTTCTTCAGCAGCTTGCGGTGCTTCTTCTTGGCCATCCGCTTGCGGCGCTTCTTGATGACGGAACCCACGAGGTGGACCTCTTCGGTGGACGGGACGGAGGAGCTGGCACGGATGCCGGGGGCGCACGCGGTGCGCCACGCCTGGTCCGAGCCTACCTTCCGGCCGTCACGCAGCGCGACGCCGGAGCCCGCGGCCGACCTGGGCCGAAACCGTGACCTCCCTCACGCCGGCTCGTTAGGCCGCCTGACATCCGAGGTCCCGGGCCGCCGGCCCGGCCCGTCCTGTGGAGGAAACCCGTGCGGAGAACACCGCGAACCCGCCACCTGCTCGCCGCAGGTGCGGCACTGGCCGTGTCGGCGGCGATCCTGCCGACGCTGCCCGCCGCAGCCACCATCGCCGATCCTCGGCAGTCCGGCCCCGGCGCCGACCCAGCGGTCGACAGCCGCGCGGTCACGCACGCCCTCCCGCCCACCGCGGCACAGGTCGCGGCGGTCCGCGCGATCGCCGCCGCCGCCCCCAAGGGCGCCCGGGCGACCTGGGACCCGCGCTTCGGGACCCCCCGCTCGATCCTCGGCACCGGCGGCTACCTGACCGGCGCGCGCGCCGGCTCGGCCGCCGACGTCGCCCGCGCCTGGCTCGACGGCAACCGGGCCGCGTTCGGCATGTCAGCCGCGCAGGTCGCCGCCCTCCGGGTCGACCGTGACCACACCCTGCCGGGCACGGGCACCCACGTGGTCACCTTCACCCAGGTCTTCGACGGCGTGGCCGCAGCACATGGCGGCCGGCTCAACGTCGCCGTCACGAAGGACGGCAAGGTCCTGTCGTACGCCGGCAACCCGAGCCGCGGGCCAGGGCTCGTGGGCAGCTTCTCGCTCAGCCCGGCCCAGGCCCTGTCCAAGGTCGCCGGTGCGCTGGCGAACGCCGCCGGCTTCAGCCCGAACGCCACCGGCCAGACGGCTGGCTACACCACGTTCGCCAAGGGCCCGTTCGCGGCGTCGTCGTACGTGCGGAAGGTCTCCTTCCCGACCGCGACCGGCGCCCGCGCGGCGTACCGCGTGCTGTTCATCGACAAGCTCGACAAGGCGTGGGACACCGTGGTGGACGCGCAGACCGGCGCGGTGCTCTCGAAGCAGGACCTCGTGAAGCACGAGTCCGAGGGCACCGTCTACGAGAACTTCCCGGGTGCGCCGAAGGGCGGCACCCCGGTCGTCAAGTCGTTCGGCCCGACCGCAGAGTCGCCGAAGGGCTACGTCGACCCGACCGGCGCCGGCGTGGGCGGACCGACGACGCTGGGCAACAACGCCAGCACGTACGCCAACTACTCGAACTTCCTCGCGCCGGCCGACCAGGGCCCGCGGCCGGTCAGCCCGACCAGCCAGTTCAACTACACCTACGACAAGAACTGGCAGAAGACCAACGGCGCCATCGTCCCGCCGTCGTACGTGCTGGACCTCAACCCGGCCGCGACCAACCTGTTCTGGCACCACAACCGGGTCCACGACGAGTTCTACGACTTCGGCTTCACCGAGACCGCCGGGAACTTCCAGACCGACGGCGGCGACCCGGTGCTCGGCCTCGTCCACGCCGGAGCCGCGAGCGGCGGCGCGCCGACGTACACCGGGCGGGACAACGCCTACATGCTCACGCTGCCCGACGGCGTCCCGTCGTGGAGCGGCATGTTCCTCTGGGAGCCGATCAACGATGCCTTCGAGGGCCCGTACTCCGACGGCAACTTCGACGCCTCGGTCATCGAGCACGAGTACGCGCACGGACTGTCGACCCGCTACGTGGCCGGCGGCGAGTCGCTCGGCTCGCACCAGGCCGGCTCGATGGGTGAGGGCTGGGGAGACTGGTACGGCCTGAACTACCTGCACCGCGAGGGCCTGTACGCGAAGTCGGTCGTCGGCGAGTACGCGACCGGCAACCCGGTTCGCGGCATCCGGAACTGGGCCTACGACGCCAACCCGACCAACTTCGGCGACATCGGCTACGACCTGACCGGCCCCGAGGTGCACGCCGACGGCGAGATCTGGACCGCCACGCTGTGGGAGCTGCGCAAGAAGCTGGTGGCGCAGTACGGCCAGGCGCAGGGCTCCGAGGTCGCTGCCCGCCTGGTGACCGACGCGATGCCGCTGTCGGCCCCGGACCCGTCGTTCCTCGACATGCGGGACGCGATCCTCGCGGCCGACGCGGACCGGTACCACGGCGACAACACCGACACCGTCTGGGCGGTCTTCGCCCACCGCGGCGCCGGCGCCTCGGCCTCTTCGGCCACCGGTGACGACACCGAGCCGCAGCCGGCCTTCGACCACGCGTCGGACGCGCGCAACGGCACCTTGGTCGGCACCGTGGTGAACGCTTCGACCGGCGCACCGGTCAAGAACGCGAAGGTGATCGTGGGCGAGTTCGAGGCCCGCGTCACGCCGCTCGTCCGCACCTCCGACACCGGTGGCTTCGGCGCCCGGATGACCGCCGGCAGCTACGACCTGATCGTCCAGGCACCGGGCTTCGGGGCACAGACCTTCAAGAACGTCGCGGTGACCGCCGGGCAGACGACCTCCCTGAAGTTCTCGGTCGCTCCCAACCTCACGTCGCTCGCCTCCGGTGCCACGCTGGTCGGCAGCTCGAGCGAGGACGCCGGCCTGCCGGCCAAGTTCCTCCTCGACGACACGGCGGCAAGTGTCTGGAGCACCCAGAAGACCGGCACGCCGTACAACGCCGGGCCCGACCAGCGGGTGACGGTGAAGCTGGCCAAGCCGGCGACCATCAGCCGGCTGCAGGTCAGCGCCTTCAAGAACACCACCGCCAGCAGGTTCGCCGCCCTGAAGGACTTCACCTTCCAGGTCTCCGATGACGGCGTCCTCTGGAAGAGCGTGCAGACCGGCGGCTTCGGCTACCAGACACCGCGGCCGACGGCGCCGGACCTCAACTACAAGTCCTTCACGCTGTCGACCCCGACCAAGGCCACCTTCGTGCGGTTCTTCGTCGACTCGGTGCAGGGCGAGACGCTGGACTACGCCCAGGCCGCCGAGCTGCAGGTGTTCGGGAACGCCAAGGGCATCACGCCCACCGCACCGCCGGCCGACCCGACGTTCACCGACTCCGGGACGATCGCGACCGGCAACCCGGCCACCGGCGAGACGGTCGAGACCGTCATCGGGGCCACCGGCACCGAGTTCCAGACAACCTGCCCCCACCCCTACGCGGCGCCCGCGTCGCAGGGGGCCGACGGCTGGGTGTCGGCGCTGCCGGCCGGCTTCGGTGACGGGACGCACACGGTGACCGTGAAGGGCGGGGAGACCCCCGCCGGCCACGACATCGACGTGTACTTCCTCGACTCGAGCTGCGCGGTCATCGGATCGGCCGCCTCCTCGGCGGCGGACGAGTCCGGCGTCATCCCGGGCGGGACGGCGTACGTCCTGACCCAGCTCTACACCGGGGTGAACGTGCCGTTCACGCTCACCGCGACCGACGCGGGCTGACACCAGCAGGACAGCCGGCGCGGGCCAGACGGCCCCCGCTCATCCCGACGGCAGGGGGGTGGGCGGGGGCTCTCGCGTTCCAGGCCGCTAAGCAGTCTCGACGTACGCGTGGTCGAGGTAGTCGTGCACGGCCTTCTCGGGGACCCGGAAGGACCGGCCGACGCGGACGGCGGGCAGCGTGCCCGCGTGCACGAGGCGGTAGACGGTCATCTTCGACACCCGCATGACCGAGGCGACCTCGGCGACGGTGAGGAACGTGACCTCGGACAGAGGACGGTCCTGGGGACCTTGAGCAGCCATGACGCACCGAACCTTCAGCACGTGACGGGCACCGGCTTCCCCACCGGAGCACAACCAGGCGTACGCGCTCTGAGGCACAGGGTAGGTGCGGATGTGCCTCGTGGGAAAGGGGTGGCGCTCAGACCACCCGGTCGGACCCCTCACCGGGGCCACCCGCCACGCTCACCGTGTTGGCCAGGGCGAGCTGGTCAGCAGGTACCGGGCGGCTGAAGAAGTAGCCCTGCGCCTGCCGGCAGCCGAGCTCGGCGAGCGCCGCGAGGGTGTCAGCGTCCTCGACTCCCTCGGCGACCACGTCCAGGCCGAGCCGGTTGCCCAGTGCCACCGTCGAGTCGACGATCACCCGGTCGCGCTCGCTGGTGGTCAGGGCCGCGACGAACGTCCGGTCGATCTTCAGCTCGTGCACCGGCAGGTTCTTCAGGTAGGCGAGCGAGGAGTAGCCGGTGCCGAAGTCGTCGATCGACAGCCGGACGCCGGCCTCGGCGAGCTGGGTCAGCACGGCGAGGGCCCGCTCGGGGTCCTCCATGATCGTGGTCTCGGTGATCTCCAGCCCGAGCAGCGCGGACGGGACACCGTGGGTGCCCAGCGCGGTCAGCACCTTCTCGGCGAAGCCTGGCTGCAGCAGGCTGCGGGTGGAAACGTTCACCGCGACCGGGACCTCGCGGCCCTCCTCGCGCCACCGGCGGGCCTGGGCAAGCGCCAGGTCGAGCACCAGGTCGGTCAGCGGGTGGACCAGACCGGTGCGTTCCGCGACGGGGAGGAACGTCAGCGGGGGCAGCAGACCGCGCTGCGGATGCTGCCAGCGGACCAGGGCCTCGACCCCGAGCACCCGGCCGTGCAGGTCGCACTTGGGCTGGTAGTGCAGCACCAGCTCGCCGGCGGTGAGCGCCCTTGCCAGCTCGGCCAGCAGGCCCAGCCGCTCGGTGCTGTGCTGGTCCAGCGCCGGGTCGTAGGCGCAGGACCCGGCGTGGGTGCGCTTGGCGTGCTCGGCGGCGATGTCGGCGTGCCGCAGCAGCGCCGGGCCGTCCTCCGCGTCGGCCGGGTGCACCGACACCCCGGCGCGCGCGTCCAGGGCGACGGCCAGACCGCCGACCTGCACCGGTGCGCGCAGCGCCCCGCGCAGGACCTCGGCGTGCAGCATCGCGGACTCCGCGCCGTCCACGTCGCGCAGCAGCACGGCGAACTCGTCGCCGCCGAGGCGGGCCACCAGGTCGTCCGGGCCGGCCAGCGCGGTCAGTCGGCTGGCCATCTCGAGCACCAGCTCGTCGCCGCGGGAGTGCCCGAGGGTGTCGTTGACCTCCCGGAACCGGTCCAGGTCGAGCAGCACCAGGGCCACCGAGCGCGCCGGGCTGGCCACCGCGGCTGCCAGCTCGGCATCCAGCAGCGCGCGGTTGGCCAGGCCGGTCAACCCGTCGTGCAGCGCCTGGTGCTCGTTGCGGTCCGCCTCCTGGCGCAGCCGGCGGGAGGCCGTCGCCACCGTGCGGAACAAGCCGAGCCAGAGCACGACCAGTCCGGCGAACAGAAGTGCGACGGCCCGGGTCGTGTCGGCCCGGATGCTGGCCTGCACCGGCTGGTAGGGCAGGTAGAGCTCGAAGACGCCGGCCGGCTCGGGGTCGTCGCCGTACAGGATCGGCACGTAGACCTCGAGCAGGGTTCCGTACCGACCGAGCAGGGCCGCGTTGTCCGGCTCCTCGCTGCTGCGAATGATCTCGGCCTCGATCTCGCCCTCCAGCGCCTCCTCCAGCTCGTCGGACGGCGCCGTGCTGGGGTTGCGGGGTGTCGCGGTGTGCGGGTCGGCCGTGTAGATCAGGTCGCCGTCGCTGTGCCAGATCTTGATCCGGGCGATCTCGGTCCCGGCCCTGGAGCCGTGCACCGCCCGGTCCAGCGCGGCGACCTTGGCGGCCGGCAGCTCGTGACTCAGGTCTTCCGCGGACAGCAGCGGCTGCACCGCGATCGTGGTGGTGAGGACGGCGGCGTCCTTGGCGGACTCCAGGCCGCGGGCCGCGATCATCGAGGCCAGCAGCTGGGCGAGTGCGGCGCCGAGAGCGACGACGAGCACCAGGCTGACGACGGCGAACCGCACGAGCAGGCTGGTCCGTCGGGCACGGCGCAGGGTGTCCACACCTGGTACTCGGCAGTAGGCCCGCGAGCCTGATCACCCGTTCGGGCGAATCCACGCTCAGGACAGCTGCGCGGAGTGCCGCAAGGTGATGCTCATGCGTGGGCCGACCGCACCCGCCTCCTTGGGCACGGTGTGCTCCCACTCGTGCTGGCAGGCGCCGCCCATCACCACCAGGTCGCCGTGGCCCGGCCGCAGTTCCAGGGCGGTCCGGCCGCTCCGGGGGCGCAGCAGGAAGCGCCGCCGGGCGCCCAACGACACCGTGGCGACCAGCGGGTTGGTGTGCGTGTGCTGGTTGCGGTCCCCGTGCCAGGCGACGCTGTCCCTCCCGTCGCGGTAGAGGTTGACCCAGATCCGGTCGAAGGCGACGCCGTACCGGTCGGACAGGGCCGCGGCCACGTCGCGCAGCGACGCAGGCACGTCGTTCCCGGCCACCTCGGTCGACCAGCCGGCGGTGAGCCGCGGCTCCGGGACCGTCCGGTCCCACATCCGCACGGTCCGTTGGCCGAACCGGCCGGTCCGGTACAGCTCGGTGAACAGCTCGTCCGAGCCGTGCAGCCAGCCGGGCGCCGATTCGACCCAGGACCGCTCGTCCAGCGCGATGCGCCGCAGGCCGCGGAACTCGCGGTCGACCGCCGGCTGCCCGCCGTCGAACAGCGAGCCCTGCAGGCCGATCTCGCTCACCCGCCCACGGTACGTCGGGGGTCTGTCAGTCGCCGAGGCCGGCGGCACGCAGGAGGTACGCCGTCATGGGGGCGTAGAGGTGCGGCGGCACGTTGTCGTCCAGCGGCACCGACACCGCGATCGTGCCCTCGGCCTCACCGACGAACAGGGCGGGGTCGTTGCAGTCCGCGAACCCGACCGTGGTGATGCCCGCCTGCCCGGCCGCACCGGCCCAGCCGTGGTCGGCGACGACGAGGTCCGGCATGGCGTCGCCCTCACCCTCGAGGGCCGCCAGCAGGCCGCGCATCGGCGTCGCGGAGTGGGTGTGGTTGAGGTCGCCGGTGCTGCTGGAGACGGCCACGCCGTGCAGGTAGCGGACGTGCCGGTTGACCCGGCCGAACCGCGTCATCGACTGGTAGGTGAACCCCGGGCCCGGCTCGAGGACGGTCGCGCCGGCGGTCCGGAGGGCGTCGGCTACCGCGAGGTGCACCACCAGCAGGCCGGCCGGGTGGCCGGTTGCCAGCAGGACGCGGGACCGGTCCCGGGCCGCCCGCCGGACGTGCCCGGCCATCCGGTCCAGGGCGTCCAGGGTGCGCTCCGGGTCGATCCGGTCGGTGCCGCGCAGATGGTTGGTGTCTGCCGAGACGCCCACCCTCTCGACCATCAGCTCCAGCACGTCGTCCAGGTTCCAGCGTCCGGTCGGCGCGAGCCCGAACATCGCCTTCGGGATGCGGCTGGCGAGCAGGCCGTACTTCAGCAGGTTGTCCTCACGGCTGGTGGCCACGTCGCCGGCGATCCGGCTGCGCACGAGGTGCTCGCGCAGCTCGGCGCGGTCCGGCGCGGTCACAGGTGGAGCAGCCCGCCGAGCCCGTGGGCGGGGAACACGGCACGCATGGTGGCGAGGACCGCGCGGTCGACGGCGTCGGCGGGGTCGTATCCCGCGTCCCAGTCCCGCCATGAGGGATCGGCGCCGTCGGTCATCCGGCTCGGCGCCGCCAGCCCGTACCGCTCCGAGACGAACTCCCGCCAGCCCTCCGGGACCGGTGTCTCCGGCGGCACCGGCGCACCGGCCGCCTCCGCCAGCAGGTGGGTCCAGGCCCGCGGCACGACCTGCGCCAGCTCGTAGCCGCCACCGCCGGTCGCCACCCACCGGCCGCCCGCGAACCGGTGCGCCAGGTCGTGCAGGGCGGCGTACGACGTGCGCTGGGCGTCGACGGTCAGGCCCATGTGCGCCAACGGGTCGAGGACGTGGCTGTCGCAGCCGTGCTGGGTCACCAGGACGTCGGGCCGGAACTCCTCGAGCAGCGGCGGCACGACCGCGTGGAACGCGCGCAGCCACGGCCCGTCGGTCGTGCCCGGCGGCATCGCGAGGTTCACCGCGCTGCCTTCCGCCCGCACGCCCCCGGTTTCCTCCGGGAACCCGGTGCCGGGGAACAAGTAGCGACCGCTCTCGTGCACCGACACGGTCAGCACCCGCGGCTCGTCCCAGAACGCGCGCTCGACGCCGTCCCCGTGGTGCACGTCGACGTCGACGTACGCGACGCGCTCGGCGCCCTGCTCCAGCAACCACGCGATGGCGACCGCGGGGTCGTTGTAGACGCAGAAGCCGCTGCCGGCACCGGGCATGGCGTGGTGCAGACCGCCGGCGACGTTGACCGCGTGCTCCGCCTCCCCGCTCCAGACGGCGCGCGCTGCGCTCAAGGTCGCTCCGACGACCAGGGCCGATGCCTCGTGCATGTGCCGGAAGGTCGGGGTGTCCGCGGTTCCGAGGCCCCGGGCCAGGTCGGTGCGGCTCGGGTCGTCGCCGGCCAGCTTGACCGCCTCGACGTAGTCCTTGTCGTGGACGAGCATCAGCTCGTCGTCGGTCGCCGGGTCCGGCCGGACCATCGTGACGTTCGGCAGGTCGAGGACGCCGAGGTCGCGGGCCAGCCGCATCGTGAGGTCGACCCGCAAGGGGTTCAGCGGGTGCTCGTGCCCGAAGTCGTAGCCGACCAGCGCCTCGTCCCACGGGACGCACACCGAGCGGCTCATGCCTCGCACGCTACCCGGCGACCCGGGCGGGCTCACTCGGTGCGCAGCGCCTCGACCGGGTCCAGCCGGCCGGCCCGCCGCGCCGGGGCGACGCCGAAGAAGATCCCGACGGCCGCGGACACCCCGAACGCGAGCACCGGCGACCACCACGCGATGACCGCCGGCAACGGCGACACGGCGGCCACGAGCAGGGACGACCCGACGCCGAGCCCGATGCCGATCAGGCCGCCGACCACGCAGAGCAGCACGGCCTCGATGAGGAACTGCAGCAGGATGTCCCGCTGCCGGGCGCCGAGCGCCTTGCGCAGGCCGATCTCGCGGGTCCGTTCCCGGACGCTGACCAGCATGATGTTCGAGACCCCGACGCCGCCGACGAGCAGCGAGATGGCGGCGATCGCCGCGAGCACCAGGGTGAGCAGGCCGAGGATCCGCCCGATGGTGCCGAGGATCTGGGTCTGGGTGACGGCCGAGAACTCCTCGCCGTCGTACTTGTCCTGCAGGGCCGCGACGAGACGTCGTTGCAGCGGCTCGACGTCGTCGGCCCGCGGTGCCTTCACGGCCAGCGCGTCGATCCGGTCGACGCCGAACAGCCGCTGGGCGGCGGTCACCGGGATGTGCACCTCGGTGTCCCGGTCGACGCCGAACGTCGAGCCGACCTTCTCGAAGACCCCGATGACCCGGAACCGGACGCCTGCGATCGACACCTGACGACCCAGCGGGTCGACGTCGCCGAACACTCGGCGTACGACAGTGGAGCCGAGCACCGCGACCCGCCGGCGGGTGTCGACGTCGGAGGCGGTGATGTACTCCCCGCGGGCGAGCGGCCGGTCGAACACGTTGGGCACGTTCTCGTTGACCCCGTTGACGGTCACGAAGGTCTGCCGACGGCCGACTCCGACGTTCTCGCCGGACGCGACCGACACCGCGACGCGACGGACGTCGCCGGTGACCCGGCCGAGCAGCTCGACGTCCTCCAGGGTGAGCCGGCTGATGCTCGGCGCGGAGCCGAGCTCGAACTTGCCCGGCACCACGATGATGATGTTCGACCCGAGGCCCTCGACCTGCTGCTCGACCTCCTGCTTCGCGCCGCTGCCCAGCGCCACCAGGACGACAACCGCAGCCACTCCGATGACGACGCCGAGCATGGTCAGCGCACTGCGCAGCCGGTTCGCCAGCAACGCGCCCAATGCGACCCGGAACGCTTCCCCCGCCTTCATTCGGGGCCCCCGACGGAGCGGGAGCGCAGCGAGCGCTCTGTTGGGGATTTCATTCGAGCAGCCCGTCGCGCACGCGGATGCGGCGCCCCGCGAGGTCGGCGATGTCACGGTCGTGCGTGACGACGACGACGGCGACCCCGCGGTCGACGAGTGCCTCGAGGATGGCCATCACCTCGAGGCCACTGGCGGTGTCGAGGTTGCCGGTCGGTTCGTCGGCGAGCAGCAGCCGCGGCTCCCCCACCAGTGCCCGCGCGATCGCGACCCGTTGCTGCTCGCCACCTGACAGCTGGCTGGGGCGGTGGTCGAGCCGGTGCGCCAACCCGACGGCGGTCAGGGCGGCGGCCGCCCGGTCCCGGCGTTCGGCCCGCGCGACACCGCGGTAGACCAACGGCAGCCCGACGTTGTCCAGCGCACTGGTGCGGCCGAGCAGCTGGAACGACTGGAACACGAAGCCGATCGTGCGGTTGCGCAGCTCGGCCAGCTCGCCGTCGGACAACGTGGCGACGTCGCGGCCGCCGACGCGGAGCGCTCCGGAGGTCGGGCGGTCCAGGCAGCCCATCAGGTGCATCAGGGTCGACTTGCCGGAGCCGGAGGGGCCGACAACGGCGACGTACTCGGCCGGGTCGATCCGCAGGCTCACCCCGCGCAGGGCATCGACCGAGACCCCGTCCAGCCGGTAGCTGCGCCGCACGTCGACGGCCTCGACGGCCGGGACGCGGTCGGTCACGGCACCTGCTGTCCGTCGCGCACCCGGTCGGCGCCGCGGACGACGACGCGTTCGCCCACCTCGAGCCCCTCGACCACCTGGACCCGCGACTCGCCCTGCGCCCCCAGCCGCACGACCCGCTCCCGCGCGACCTCGTTCTGCACGACCCAGACTGCATCGCGGCGGCCGTCGCGGAACACCGCGGCGGCCGGCACCGAGACGGCGCGCGCCGCGGTGCGCACCTGGAGGTCGACGACGGCACTCATGCCCGGCCGTGGGGTGGGGGCGCTCGCCCCACCGGCTGCCGTACCGCGCCCCAACGACAGCCGCACCAGGTAGGTCACACCGCCGCGGCTCGAGGTGGTCGGGGTCGGGTCGATGCTGGCCACGGCGGCGTCGTACCGCGCGTCCGGCACGGCATCGAGCTCGGCCGAGGCCGGCACGCCGGCCCGCACCAGCAGCACGTCGGTCTCGTCGACCTGGGCGGTCAGCGACAACGACGAGGTGTCGGTCACGGTGAGGATCGGCTGGCCGGACGACACCGGGCGACCCTCGGCGAGCACCGCGTCCACCGCCGGGGCGGTCCCGGAGCTCCCGAGCAGGTCGCCGGCCTGTCCCTGCAGGCTCTCCGGCAGCTGGCCGAGCAGCCCGGCCGTCGCGTCGGAGCCCTGCCCTGCGGGCGGCGGCGACAGCGAGACGGTGCCGGCGACCGGGGCGCGCACGGTCAGCGCCGCCACCGACCGGCGGGCGACGTCGAGTGCTGCGCGGGTCTGCACCCGCTGGGCCGAGGAGAGCGCCGCGACGGCGTCGGAGAGGCTGCCGAGCCCCGCCGCGAGCTGGCGGACCGCCTGGTCGGCGCTGGCCCGGGCCGCGGCGTACTGCGACTGGGACACCTTCAGGGCCGACAGCGCCTGGGTCCGGGCCGGACCCGGTGGGATGCGCTGGGCTGCGCGGCGGGCCCGGGCGAAGGCGCGCTGCGCGTCGCTGTCGGCCTGCCGGGCGGCGCCCAGGTCGACGGGCACCGGGCCCGACGTACCGGAGGTGGCTGCTCGGGCGTCGGCCCGCTGCGCCTGGCGCAACCGCCGCCGGGCGTCCGGCGACTCGACCCGCAGCAGCAGCTGGCCGGCGCGGACCTGCTGGCCCTCGCGGACGCGGAGCCGGGCCACCGTGCCGTCGGCCGGCGAGCTGACGGTCGCGGTGGCGCGGGCCGTGACCGTCGCCGGGGCCTCGACGACCTCGACCACCGTGGCCCGACCGACGGTCGCGACCTCGATCGCCGGGTCGCCACCGCCGGTGCAGCCCGCCATCAGGAAGGCCAGGCACACGGAGCCGGCTCCGAGGGCGGCGCGCCGGGCAGTGATCACGCGGTCATCGTAGGGACGCGTCGATGGCTCTCGCCGGGCCAGGACGCCGGTGCTTTGCACGGCGTACGGACACCTCGCCAGGCGTGCACGCCTCGCGAAGCGTCCGTACGCCTGCTTTACGTGGTCGACGGCGGAGGGGTCGAAGGGTCAGGCGTCGAGGTCGGCGGCGACGGCGCGCAGCACGGCGGCGGTCTTGGACGCCGTCGCCTTGTCCGGGTAGCGACCCCGGCGCAGGGTGTTGCCGACGCCGTCCAGCAGCTTGATCACGTCCTCGACGATGATGCCCATGTCCTCGGCCGGCTTGCGCGCGCTGGCCGCGACCGACGGCACCGGGTCGAGCACCTTCACGGTCAAGGCCTGCTCGCCGCGCTTGCCGTCGACGATCCCGAACTCGACCCGCGAGCCCGGCTTGAGCGCCGGGACGCCGG
Source organism: uncultured Actinomycetota bacterium (assembly GCA_963746465.1). GTDB lineage: Bacteria > Actinomycetota > Actinomycetes > JACCUZ01 > JACCUZ01 > CAVVAY01. The sequence continues at coordinate 117,960 of CAVVAY010000002.1, forward strand.
CCGGCAGCGCCGACTGGTGCACGAAGACGTCGCCGCCGTCGTCGCGGGACAGGAAGCCGAAGCCCTTGTCGGTGTCGTACCACTTGACCTTGCCGGTAGGCACGGGAGACCTCGAGATCGTCGTCAGGGGATGAGGGGCTCCGCGCGAGGAGCGCGGCCGTCCAGGATAGCCCGCGTCCGGCCGGGGCCCCAGGCGATTCCCTAGCGGTAGCGGCCGGGGTCGGGCAGCAGCTCGTTCATCGCACCGGACCGGAAGCCCCGCGGATCGACCTCGACGTCGGGAAAGCCCGCGGTCCGCACCGCCGCGAGCACCGCCGCGCTGGCCGCGACCGCAGCCACCGCAGCCCGGTCGACCTCGAGCCGGGCGGTGTCGCCCAGGTCGCGGACCCGGACGTCGGCCGACTCGATGCCCTCGGCGGCCAGCGCCGCCCGCACCGCTGCCTCAGCGTGCTCGACCCGGGCCAGCCGGGCCGGTGAGATCTCCAGGCCGAAGGCGACCCGGCTGGACAGGCAGGCCGCCGCCGGCTTGTCCCAGGTGCCTAGCCCCCAGTCCCTGCTGGCGGTCCGCACCTGGGCCTTGGTCAGCCCGGCGTCCAGCAGCGGGGTCACCGCGGACCGTTCGGCGGCGGCCCGGATGCCGGGCCTGAAGCCCGCCCGGGCGTCGTCGGCGTTGGTGCCGGTCGCGACGTGCGCGACCTCGAGGTCAGCCGCGAGGGGCCCGAGCACGTCGAGCAGCTCGGCCTTGCAGAAGTAGCAGCGGTCCCCGGCGTTGGCCCGATAGCCCTCGCGGCTCATCTCGTCGGTCTCCGGCATGACGTGGCGGACGCCGAGGTCGGCGGCGAACCGCGCGGCCGCATCCAGCTCGGACGCCGGCAGGCTCGCGCTCACCGCGGTCGCCGCCACCACGTTGTCGGCACCGAGTGCCCGGACCGCGGCAGCCAGCAGGAACGCCGAGTCGGCGCCGCCGGAGAACGCGACGGCCACCGAGCCGAGGGCGGCCAGCTGGCCGTGCAGGTCGTCGAGGCGGCGCTGCAGCACGTGGTCGTCCAGCCAGGCCGGGAACTCGGTCAGGTCCGCGAGGACGACGTCGGCGCCGGCCGCGCGCAGCTCATCGGCACTGACCGGTCCGGTGGGGACGCCGACGCTGATCGCCCCCGCGGCCCGGGCGCCCGCGACGTCACCGACGTGGTCGCCCACGTAGACGGTGGCGCCGTGCTCGATCAGCGCCTCGGCCTTGCCCGGCCCCCACAGCCAGCCGACCAGGTGGTCGACGTCGAGGCCGAGGTGGTCGAGGTGCAGCCGGGCGTTCGGCTCGTACTTGCCGGTCACGACGACGACGGTGCCGCCGTGCCGGCGTACCGCGTCGACGGCCTCGCGCGCACCCGGCAGCGGCGCCACCGGCGTGACCGCCAGCCCCGGGTACAGCGCTCGGAACCGGTCGCCCGCGGCCACCCGCTGCTCCTCGGGGAACCAGACCGCGAGCTCCTCGTCCAGCGGCGGTCCCAGGCGGCTCACCGCAGCCGCGGAGTCGATCGGGACGCCGGTCTCGGCGGACAGCGCGTCCCACACCGCGGCGATGCCTGGCCGGGTGTCGATCAGCGTCATGTCGAGGTCGAACCCGACGACGAGGGGTCGCACCCGGCCCAGGGTAGGTGGCTCAGGCGGGCGGGGCCTGCCGGGTCCGGTCGCGGTCGGTCAGGTCGACCTGCTCGCCCTGCTCGTGGCGGCCCTGCGGCTCGGCGAGCAGCTCGACGAACAGCGCGCGGTAGTGGACGAACGCCTGGCGCAGCTCCTCGGTCGAGGCGTCGTCGGCACGCCGGCCGACGTCGTGCGCCGCGCGGTAGTGCCCGGCGAGCTCGGCGTGGTCGGCGGCGACCAGGTCGGCGCGGTCCTCGACGTCGTCCAGCGGGTAGCCACGCACGCGCATCACGTCACCGACCAGGACGTCGGCGTCGCGGGTGGCGCCGACCGGGTCGTCGACGAAGGCGGCCTGCACGTTCGACCACTGCCGGGAGTAGCGCTCCCGCTCACCGGCGTCGAGCTCACGGATCTCGGCCTTGTCGCGCCGGGCGGCGACATCGGACAGGCGGTGCTCGGCCTCGCGCCGGCTGCCGCCCTCCTCGACCGCACGGTCGTACTCGGGGCCGAAGCGCTCGCGCAGCACCTCCCGCTCCTTCTTCCGGCGGGCCATCATGAAGGCGGCCAGCGCAGCGAGCACCAGCAGGACGACGACGATCAGGATCACGGCAGCGGTGGTGTCCATGGGGTGTACCTCCTTGGGGGACAGGACGGCACCTACCCGTCGCCGACCACCTCATGCCTGTCCGCGACCGCCCGGCGCTGGCCTGAGGTCAACCGGGCCGCGACCGGCTGCGACGCGCGCCGCGCGTCGCGCCGCTCCTCGGCCCAGCGCAGGTGCATCGACGCCTGCCGCACCGCCAGCTCCTTGGCGTAGCGCACGCGCAGCCACGGCGACGGCCTGGCCCCCTCGCCGGACACCGGGTAGTCGTGGCGCCGCAGCCGTCGCGCCAGGACCGCCTCGAGCAGCCCCAGCTCCCAGGGCTCCAGGTCGCCCTGCCACGCGTCGACCCGGTGGCTGCCCACCGACGAGGCGAGGTTGCCGTGCCAGTGCTTACCGGACGGGACGACGTGCCGCACCTCGCTGGGCCGCAGCATCGCCGGGTCGAAGTCCTCGCCGAGGAACGTGCACAGCCGGCGCAGCTCGGACTCGGGATCAGCCACCAGCGACTCGTAGCGCAGCACCGAGAAGACGTCAGCGGGCAGCCGCCGCTGGTCGCGCCGGGCGCAGTAGTCCGCCTGCGCCCAGGTGGCCATCGAGGCGACGCTGTCGTAGGGCCACCACGGCATCGACCCGAGCGAGGCGACGGTGGCCCGCGGGTCGCGGACGATGTGCACGATCTGCGCGTCCGGGAACAGCCGCAGCAGGACGTCGACCTCCTGGAAGTACAGCGGCCGTTTGTCGCCCCACCGCGCCTTGCCGTGCAGGTCGGCGTACGCCCGGAACACCGTGCCGAACGCCGAGCCGATGGTCGGCGGGGCGGCGAGGATCTGCCGGCGGACCGTCTTCGGGTCCAGGCCCAGGTCGCGCACCCGTGACCCCTTGCGGGTGCACGCCCGGGCCAGCTGCTTGCGCTGTGCGGGCGTCGACAGGTCGCCGTACCGTGCCCTCGCCCGCCAGGTGGGCAGCAGGAACCGCGACTCGGGAGGCATCGCCAGCCGCGGGTGCGCGTGGATCATCAGGGACAGCAACGTGGTCCCGGAGCGCGGGCAGCCGACCACGAAGATCGGCCGGTCGCTGGTCACAGTGCGCCGAGCGTACCGTGGTGCGGATGCCCACCTCCCGGCCGCGCAGCCTGGCCGACGACCTGCGCGCGCGCAGTGACGCCGCCCTCGTCGCGCTGCTGCGCGCCCGGCCCGACCTGCTGTCGCCGGTGCCCTCCGACCTGGCCTCGCTGGCGGCGCGCGCAGCGACCAGGCCGTCGGTGTCCCGGGCACTGGACCAGCTCGACCGGTTCGGCCTGCAGGTGGTGGAGGTGCTCTGCGCGCTGCCCGACCACAGCACCGAGGACGACGTACGCCGGCGGCTCGGCGCCGACCCCACCGCGGTCCTCGACCTGCTGCACGAGCGGGCCCTGGTCTACCGCGACGACGAGGGTCGTCTCGTGGTGCCACGCACGGTCGCTGAGGTCGTCGGGCACCCGGCCGGGCTCGGTCCGGCCGCCGAGCAGGCGCTGCACACCTACGGCCCGGCCCGGCTCTCGAAGATCGCGAGCGACCTGGGCGTCGCGTCCACCGGCGACCCGGTGACGACCGCGCGGTCGATCGCCGAGGTCCTCGGCGAGGAGGACCGGCTGGCCGCCCTGCTCGCCCAGGCGCCGACAGGGGCCGCCGACGCGCTGGCCACCATGGTGTGGGGCCCGCCGACCGGCCACCTCGAGCGAGCCCGCCGTGATGTCGACGCCGGCAGCGCGGCCAGCCCGGTCGAGTGGCTGCTCGCGCACGCGCTGCTCGTCGCCACCGACACCGCCACCGTGGTCGTGCCGCGCGAGGTCGCCCTTCACCTGCGCGGCGGCAGAGTGCACGAGTCGGCCGAGCCGGATCTGCCGGCACTCACGACCTCGCAGGTCGACTCCCAGCACGTCGACCGCGCGGCGGCGGGAGCCGCGGCCGAGACGGTGCGCCTGGTCGAGGAGCTGCTGGAGCTGTGGTCGGCCGAGCCGCCGAAGGTGCTGCGCACCGGCGGGGTCGGTATCCGCGAGCGGACCCGGGCGGCTTCAGCCCTCGACGTCGACGAGGCCCGCCTTGCACTGCTGGTCGAGACCGCGCACGCGGCTGGCCTGCTGGCTGCGGGTGACGACGGCCGCGACGTCGCAGAGCTGTGGCTGCCGACACCGGCGTACGACGGGTGGCTGGACGAGCCGGTGGCCGAACGCTGGCTCGTCCTGGCCACCGCCTGGCTTGCCTCGACCAGGGTCCCCGGACTCGTCGGCGGCCGGGACCAGCGCGGCCGCACGCTCTCCCCGCTCGGCCCCGACCTGGACCGCACCGTCGCCCCCGCCGTCCGCGCGGCCGTGCTGGCCGACCTCGCCGGGCTGCCGGTCGGGACGGCCACCACCACCGAGTCGCTGTCGGCGCGGCTGCGCTGGCAGGCGCCGCGCCGTGGCGGCCGGCTGCAGGACGACCTGGTCACCTGGACGGTCGAGGAGGCGCGGGCGCTCGGCGTAGCCACCGGCGGGGCGCTGGCCGGCCACGGCCGGCAGCTCGCCGCGGGCGACGGAGCGGCCGCCGTCACCGCGCTCGAGGCGGCACTGCCGCAGCCGCTCGACCACGTGCTGCTGCAGGCCGACCTCACTGCGGTGGCGCCCGGCCCGTTGGAGCCGGCGCTGGCCCGGTCGCTGCGGCTGGTCGCCGACGTCGAGTCGACCGGCGGCGCGACCGTCTACCGGTTCACCGAGTCGACGGTGCGGCGCGCCTTCGACGCCGGCTGGACTGCAGGCGACGTGTCGGGTCTGCTGACCCGGCACTCACGCACCCCGGTGCCCCAGCCGCTGACCTACCTCATCGACGACGTCGGTCGCCGGCACGGCCGGGTGCGGGTCGGCGCCGCGTCGTCGTTCGTCCGGTGCGACGACGAGTCCACCCTCGGTGTCCTGCTCAGCGACCGACGAGCCGCCTCGCTCGGGCTGCGCCGGATCGCGCCGACCGTGCTCGCCGCCTCCGCGACGGCCGACGTGGTGCTCGACCGGCTGCGCAGCATGGGCCTCGCCCCGGCCGCCGAAGGCCCGGACGGCGCTGTGGTCGTGCGCCGCCCCGAGTCCCGGCGCACCCGGACCCGCCGCCCGCCGGAGCGGGTGGTCGCCGCTCCGGCCGCGCCCGGGGACACCTTGCTGGACGCGGCCGTCCGGGCGATCCGCGGCGGCGACCGGGCTGGGTCGTTGCGCACCGGCCGGCCGGCCGCTGACGTGCTGGCCATGCTCACCCAGGCCGCCGGGTCCGGCGAGGCCCTCTGGATCGGCTACGTCGACGCCGAGGGAAGAGCCACCCAGCGGGTCGTCGAGCCGATCGCGATCGAGGGCGGCTACCTGAACGCCTACGACCACCTCAGGGGCGCGGTCCGGTCCTTCGCGGTGCACCGCATCACCGGCGTCTCGGTGCTGGACGAGGAGACGGTCTCCTAGAGCCGTCCAGGCACCACGGGTTTGACGGCTCGCGGGCAGCGGTAGAGCAGGACAACCACGGGGTCCGGTCCGGGGGCGAAGGAGGTCCCGTGCGTCAGCAGCAGGTCGGACGACGTCGTGCCCGCAGGGGCGATGCCGACGGCGGGCCCGACGGGGAGCAGCTCCCGCCCGAGCCGGTGCGCCGGGCGACCGCTCCGACCGCCCGGCTGATCGAGGACATCGACGAGCTGCTGGCCGCCGTCTGATCAGCCTCGCTCGATCCCGTGATCATGAAACTTCCCACCCGTACTTGCGGGGGTGAACCTTCATGATCACCGGGACGTCAGGTGATTTGCACCCGTCGCACACAATGGGTGCGTGACAGACGGCCCGCTGATCGTGCAGTCCGACAAGACCCTCCTGCTCGAGGTGGACCACGAGCAGGCCGACGAGTGCCGTCGCGCGATCGCCCCGTTCGCCGAGCTCGAGCGCTCGCCCGAGCACGTGCACACCTACCGGCTCACGCCGCTGGGGCTGTGGAACGCCCGGGCCGCCGGCCACGACGCCGAGCAGGTCGTCGACGTGCTGCTGAAGTTCAGCCGGTACGCCGTGCCGCACGCGTTGCTGGTCGACGTGGCCGAGACGATGGCGCGCTACGGCCGGCTGCGGCTGGAGAAGCACCCGGTGCACGGCCTGGTCCTGGTCACCACCGATCGCGCGGTCCTGGAAGAGGTCATCCGGTCCAAGAAGGTCGCGCCGCTGGTGGGCACCCGGGCGGACCCGGACACCGTGCTGGTGCACGCCTCCGAGCGCGGCCACCTCAAGCAGGTGCTGCTCAAGCTCGGCTGGCCGGCCGAGGACCTGGCGGGCTACGTCAACGGCGAGGCGCACCCGATCGAGCTGGTCCAGGACGGCTGGACGATGCGGCCCTACCAGCGCGAGGCAGTCGAGGGCTTCTGGCACGGCGGGTCCGGTGTCGTCGTCCTGCCCTGCGGTGCCGGCAAGACGATCGTCGGGGCGGCTGCGATGGCCGAGGCGAAGGCGACCACCCTGATCCTCGTCACCAACACGGTGGCCGCCCGGCAGTGGCGGCACGAGCTGCTCAAGCGCACGACGCTGACCGAGGACGAGATCGGCGAGTACTCCGGGGCGCGCAAGGAGGTCCGGCCGGTCACCATCGCGACCTACCAGGTGATGACCACCCGCCGGAAGGGCGTCTACACCCACCTCGAGCTGCTCGACGCCCGCGACTGGGGCCTGGTCGTGTACGACGAGGTGCACCTGCTGCCGGCCCCGATCTTCCGGATGACGGCCGACCTGCAGGCCCGCCGGCGGCTCGGCCTCACCGCGACCCTGGTGCGCGAGGACGGCCGCGAGGGCGACGTGTTCTCGCTGATCGGACCGAAGCGGTACGACGCGCCGTGGAAGGACATCGAGTCACAGGGCTACATCGCACCGGCCGACTGCGTCGAGGTGCGGGTGACGCTCTCGGAGTCCGAGCGGCTTGCCTACGCCGTCGCGGAGCCGGAGGAGCGCTACCGGTTCGCGTCGAGCACCGCGTCCAAGACCCGAGTGGTGCAGCAGCTGGTGGAACGGCACCGCGACGACCAGACGCTGGTGATCGGGCAGTACATCGACCAGCTCGACGACCTCGGCGAACGGCTCGATGCGCCGGTCATCAAGGGCGACACCACGGTCAAGGAGCGGGAGCGGCTTTTCCAGGCGTTCCGGGTCGGCGAGATCTCGTTGCTCGTCGTCTCCAAGGTCGCCAACTTCTCGATCGACCTGCCCGAAGCAGCGGTCGCCATCCAGGTGTCCGGCACGTTCGGCTCGCGGCAGGAGGAGGCGCAACGTCTCGGCCGGGTGCTGCGGCCCAAGGCCGACGGCCGCACCGCGCGCTTCTACGCGGTGACCGCCCGGGACACCGTCGACCAGGACTTCGCCGCGCACCGGCAGCGGTTCCTCGCCGAGCAGGGCTACGCCTACCGGATCGTCGACGCCGACGACCTGCCCACCCTCGACGCCACCTGACCGTGCCGACGTACCCCGTCCGGGTCCGGCTGCTGGCCGACTGCTCCACGTCCGCGGTCGCGGCGGCGGTGTCGGCCGACCGCGACGAGTTCCTGCGCGCGACCGACCGGCTGGCGACGCTCGACTCCGAGCAGGTCGGCCTGGTGCTGGGATCCGTGCTGCGCTCGCTGCTCGAGGACCTGCACCCCGACGGGCTCTCCAGCGACGACGCGCAGGACGTGATCGTGCGCTGCGCGCGTGCCGCGGCCGGCTGGTTCCCTGAGGTCGACGTCAACGCGCTGGTGCTGGTGCTCAGCGGCGCGCTCGGCCTGCACCCGCAGGACGACGAACCGGTTCCGGTGTCGCCGCTGGACGTCGCCCGGCACGCCCCGTTGGTGACCGCCGACCTGCTCACCGCGGGCGGGCGTACCTTCCCGCCGTACCTGCACTCCGCACTGGCCGGCATCGCCGTCGCCGAGGCCAACGACCTGCCCTGACGCACGGCTGACCGTCGTCAGCCCGTCGGCAGCGTGGGCAGGTGGTCGACATGGCAGGAGTAGTAGCGCATCGCCAGCACGACGGCGTCCTCGGCGACGACGAGCGAGCCGTGGGCGTTGGGGAAGGCGTAGCCCTCGCGCAGCCGCGGGAAGTTGGCCCAGGTCGCCGTGGCGGCCAACCGGCCGGTGAACTCCGCGGTGCCCTGGCCGAACACCTGGCCGTCCGCGCCGTCCGCCGCTCCCACCTCGTGGAGCAGGTCATGGCGCCCGACCACGTCGGTCAGCAGCTCGAGACGCACGACTCCACCTGCCTCGGTCGGGTGGGGGGCCGGAATGAGGGCTCGCCGGAAGTGTCAGGGACTCGGCAGCCCTCTCACACCTGATTGACAGGTTCGCTCGCGACGTTGGGCCCACCACCAGCGAGGTCCCCGACACCAGGAGCCACGATGACGACGCTGCAACACCCACCGCTGGAGCTGGCCCTCACCGCGACCCGCGCGGTCCTCCCGGCCGGCGACGAGCTCTCCGGCCGGCTCGCCCAGCACCTGGTGGCCCACGCCCTGGTGCGCAAGAGCGGAAACGACCCGGTGCCGTTCCCGGTCTGGTGGCGGGTCACCGACGCGCTGCGGGCCAGCGTCCTCGCCGCGCCCGCCGACGCCGTCCCGGAGGTGGACGCGGCCATCGCCGCGCTGGTGGCCCAGGCCCGCGGTCTCGCCGCCGGGCCCCCGGTGAGCCACCCGCTGTCCGCGGAGGACGTGGACCGCGCGCTGCGGCTCGCCCAGGTCCTGCTCGCCCGGCTGGTCTTCGCCACAGCGCCCACCTCTCCCACGTTGCTGCACGTCCGGCTGGCCCGTCTCCGCCGCGCCCTGGTGGCCGCCGCTCCTGAGTAGCCTGGGGAGGCCGTGACCTCCCCCACCCTGGCCGCCGAGCGTGCCTACCTCGCCGCCGCGCGCGCCGACCTGCGGGCCATGCGCGACGCGACCCTCGCCCTGGACGTCCGGGGTGGCGACGCGGTCTCCGAGGCCTACCTGGCGGCGTCCCTGCACAAGCGGATCCTGGCGCTGTCCGACGACCCGGAGACCCCGTTGTTCTTCGGCCGGCTGGACCTCGCGACCGGCGACGAGCCGCGCTACTACGTCGGACGCCGGCACGTGCACGACGACTCCGGCGACCCGGTGGTGGTCGACTGGCGGGCCGGCATCTCGACCGCGTTCTACCGCGCCACCCGCACCGAGCCGATGGGCGTCGTGCTGCGCCGACGGTTCGGCTTCGAGCGCGGCGAGATCACGGCGTACGAGGACGAGCACCTGCTGGACCAGACCGAGGTCAGCGCGAACAGCAAGATCCTTGCCGGCGAGATCGAACGTCCGCGGGTCGGGCCGATGCGCGACATCGTCGCGACCATCCAGCCCGAGCAGGACGTGATCGTGCGGGCGGACGTCGGCGAGACCCTGTGCGTCCAGGGCGCCCCCGGCACCGGGAAGACCGCCGTCGGCCTGCACCGGGCGGCGTACCTGCTCTACACGTTCCGGGACCGGCTGCGACGAGGCGGCGTGCTCGTCGTCGGGCCGAACACCGCGTTCCTCTCCTACATCTCCGCGGTGCTGCCCGCCCTCGGCGAGGTAGACGTGAAGCAGGTGACGCTCGAGGCCCTCGTCGGCGGCCGGGTCGAGGTGCGCGCCGCCGAGCCGGCGGTGGTGGCCACGTTGAAGGGCGACCCGCGGATGGCGCAGGTGCTGGACCGCGCCGTGCACGCAGGCCTGACCGAGCCGACCGAGGCACTGGTGCTGCCGCGCGGCTCGCACCGGTGGCGGGTGCCGGCGTCCGAGCTGCGCGACATCGTGGCCCAGCTGCGCGGCCGCGACGTCCGCTACGGGGCGGCCCGGACGATGCTGGCGCAGCGGCTCTCGCACGCGCTGCTCACCAAGATGGAGGCAGCCGGCGACTCGCCGGACGACCGGGTGCAGGACGCCGTCGCGCGCACCACCCCGGTGCGCAGGACGGTCGACGCGCTCTGGCCGGCGGTCGACCCGGTGCGGGTCGTGATGGCGCTGCTGTCGGACCCGGAGGCACTGGCGCGCGCAGCCGACGGCATCCTCGACCCCGCCGAGCAGGCGCTGCTGCTGTGGGCCCGACCACCGCGGGGACCGCGGACCGCACCGTGGTCGCTGGCCGACGCCGTGCTGGTCGACGAGGCGGCGGACCTGGTCGACCGGGAGCCCAGCCTGGGCCACGTCGTGCTCGACGAGGCGCAGGACCTCTCCCCGATGCAGCTGCGCGCGGTCGGCCGCCGGTGCTCCACGGCGTCCGCGACGGTCCTCGGCGACATCGCGCAGGGCACGACGCCGTGGGCGACCACCGACTGGGCCGAGTCGCTGCGCCATCTCGGCAAGCCCGGCGCGCACATCGAGGTGCTGCGGCGCGGCTACCGGGTGCCGGCCGCCGTCATCGAGTTCGCCGGCCGGCTGCTGCCGCACATCGCACCCGGCGTCAGCCCGCCGGAGTCCGTGCGCGAGAACGACGGGCGGCTCGACATCGTGGCGGCGGGCGACCTGCTGACGGTGGTGGCCAGCGAGGTACGCCGGCTGCTCGTCGAGCCGGGCTCGATCGGGGTCGTGGTGACCGACGCGGACGTCGAGCGCGTCAGCGCCGGCCTGGACGTCGAGCACGGCGTCCTCGGCGGCGACGACGACACGCAGCGGGTCACCCTCGTGCCGGCGACGCTCGCCAAGGGCCTGGAGTACGACCATGTCGTGGTCGTCGAACCGGCCGCAATCGTCGACGGTGAGCCCTCGCCGTTCCAGGGGCTGCGGCGGCTCTACGTCGTCCTGACCCGCGCGGTGTCCGGGCTCTCGGTCGTGCACGCGCGGCCGCTGCCCGACGAGCTGGCGGCCTGACGCGTGCGGCACCTCGCGCCGGCCTGGCTGGAGCTGACCCGCCGCGTCGAGGCACGCGACGACGTCGCCGGCGCGGGTGCCGCCCTGCTGGCTCGTTGGGCCGAGCAGCACCGGGCCTACCACGATCTGGCGCACCTGTCGGAGGTGCTGGAACGGGTCGACCTGCTGGCCGCCGAGGCGGACCGGTCGGACGCCGTCAGGCTGGCGGCCTGGTTCCACGACGCCGTCTACGACCCGGCGGCCGACGACAACGAGGAGCGCAGCGCCCAGCTCGCGGCGACGACGTTGACCCGGCTCCGGCTGGCCCCCGACCTGGTCGACGAGGTGACCCGGCTGGTGCGGCTGACCGCGACCCACCACGTCGGCCCCGGGGACGCGAACGGCGCCGTGCTCTGCGACGCAGACCTTGCCGTGCTCGCCGCGGACGACCTGCGCTACTCGTCGTACGTCGAGGGGGTCCGCCGCGAGTACGGTCACGTCGATGATGCGGCGTTCGCCCGAGGCCGCGCCCAGGTGCTATCGACGCTGCTGGACCGGCCGGCGTTGTTCCGCACCGCGCACGGCCGGGCGGCCTGGGAGCAGCGGGCCCGCATGAACGTCGCCGCCGAGCTGGACCGGCTGCGCGCGACCTGACCGACGAAGGGCGAAGGGCATGACGGAAGGACAGATCGATCCCAGGTACGGCGACTCGTCGGCCACTGCACCACCGTGGGGGGACATCGAGCGGCTGCTCACCGAGGCGCAGCTCTACTGGATCGTCACGGTCCGGGTGGACGGTCGCCCGCACGCGGTGCCGCTGGTCGGCGTCTGGCACGCCGGCGCGTTCGTCTTCTGCACGGGCGCGCAGGAGCAGAAGCACCGCAACCTCGAAGCCAACCCGCAGGTCGCGGTGACCACCGGCAGCACGGGTGCGAACGGGTGGAACAGCGGCACGGATGTCGTGGTCGAGGGCGCCGCGGTGCGGGTGACCGACCCGGAGACGTTGCAGCTGCTGGCGGACGCCTGGCTCGCCAAGTACGGGGACGACTGGCGCTTCGAGGTCCGCGGGGAGGAGTTCGTCGAGCTCAGCGACTCCGGTGGCAGCACCGCAGGCGGAGCGCAGGTGTTCCGGGTCGAGCCGGCGAAGGTGCTCGCCTTCGGGAACCAGCACGGCCAGACCCGGTATCGCCCCTGACGGTCGGCGGAGCTTCGCTGTCGGTAGCCCGCCCTAAGGTGGAGCGCAGGCAGTCAGGACGGAGCACCATGACCACTCTTCCCGGCCGGCCGCGGACCGCACTGCTCGTCATCGACGTGCAGAACGGCGTCGTGGGCGAGGCGCACGAGCGCGACCGGGTCGTCGCCAACATCGCCAGCCTCGTCGACAAGGCCCGGGCAGAACAGGTGCCCGTGGTCTGGGTGGCGCACTCCGACGAGGGCATGCCCCGGGAGTCCCAGCGCTGGCAGTACGTCGACGAGCTCCGCCGCGACGAGTCCGAGTCCCTGGTGCACAAGACCTTCGCCGACTCGTTCGAGGACACCGATCTCGAGGGCGTGCTCGCCGGCCTCGATGTCGGCCGGCTCGTGGTCGCCGGCGCGCAGACCGACGAGTGCATCAGGTCCACCCTGCACGGGGCGATCGCGCGGGGCTACGACGCGACGCTGGTGGCCGACGCGCACACCACCGAGGACCTCAGCGAGTGGGGCGCACCCCCGCCGGGCCAGGTCATCGCGCACACCAACATGTACTGGTCCGGGCACCGGGCGCCCGGCCGGACGGCCGGCACCGTCGACACCGCCGACGTGGACTTCAGCGCGCCAGGGTGAGGCGCATGACCCAGCGCCACTTGGCGATCTGACGGTCGCGGACGAAGCCGAGCTCCTTGAACAGTGTCTCCGGCCCGGTGTGGAAGTACGCCCCCCGCTGCGGAGGGCGTCCCTCGACCTGCTCGGGGTAGGCCTCGACGACCCCGCCGCCGGCAGCGCGGATGGCATCCAGCGCACCCGTGACCGCAGCCCGGGCGACACCCACACCTCGGTGACTCTTGTCGGTGAAGATGCAACCGATCCGCCAGTCCGGCAGCTGCACGAGCTCCTTGGTGTAGGCAGCAGGGTTCTTGATGTTGGGCAGCTCGGCGGGCGAGCCGTACTGGCACCAACCGACGGACTCGTCCCCGGCATAGACCAGGATCTGGTGCACCGTCCCGGTGCGCACATGAGCCTGCTTGTTCGCCTTGTTGTCGGCCGCGGAGCGGTCCTTGCTCAACCCCTCGGTGTGGAAGCCCATGCACCAGCACCCACCCCAGACGCCGTTGTTCGCCTCGACGAGGCGGGCGAAGTCGTCCCAGGTGTCCGGGGAGAGAGGGCGGGTGCTGTACCCGTCGTGATCGGCTGCCATCGCTGCATGATGCCCACTCCCGGCAGGAACCGGAAGGCTCAGTGGGCGGCGTGCCGGACACGGTCGCGCTCCGGCGCGAGCACCACCGCTTCGTAGCCGATGAGCGCGGCCAGCACCACGAACAGCGTCGCCAGCGCGGCGACCGCCGGGAGCTGCGCCCCGACCGGCAGCAGGAGCAGCAGCACCGCCGCGGCCAACAGTCGCTGCAGGTTCCAGCCGCCGACGTTGCGTCGTCGCAGCGCGGACAGCGCGACGAGGTAGAGCACGGCGCCGCCGAACAGTGCGACGAGCGGGACCCAGGGCAGCGCGTCGCCGAGGTCATGGTGCTCGGGGTCCGCGACGTAGGTGAGGACCTTCTTCATGCCGAGCGCCAGGTAGACGATGCCGGCCAGCATCGGGAAGTGCAGGTAGGTGAACGAGTCGCGGGCGAGCCGGCTGCGCGGCTCACCTTCGAGCCGGGCCAGCACCCGCTCGGCCACCAGCGCCACGACGTCGAAGTAGACCCACCACAGTGCAACCGAGACGCCGAGCCCGAGCAGGGCTGCGAGCACGACGGCAGCGGTGACCGGCTCCTCCGCGATGCCCGCGCCGACCGCCACGACCGACTCGCCCAGGGCGACGATGATGATGAGCCCGTGCCGCTCGGCGAAGTGCGGCGCGCTGTAGACCCGCCAGCCCTGGGTGCCTCCGGCGTAGACGCCGATGTAGTCCACGACGAGCGCCAGCACCCACAGCACCGACTGCCACGGCGGGCCCGCCGCACCGCCGGCGACGAGCAGCAGCAGGGCCAGCGTCGTCGGGACGGCCTGGACGAGCAGCTGGCGGCGTAGCCCGCGGTCGTCGCCGGCCGCCACCAGGTAGACCACCAGGTGCGCGATGCGCACCGTGGCGTAGCACGCGGCGAGCACGAACGGCGCGAAGAGGCCGCCGGGCTTGTCGTCGTACGCCTCGGGGATCGCCAGGGCGACGACGAACAGGGCACCCATCGCGGCGAGCATCGCCAGGCGTAGCAGGCCCTCGTCGGCCCGCGCCTGGTTGCCCAGCCAGGCGTACGACGACCAGCCGAACCACAGCAGACCCAGCAGCAGGAGCCCGCGACCGAGGCCTCGCAGCGTCGGGTCCTCGGCCATCAGGGCAGTGACCTGGGTCAGCGCGAAGACGAAGACCAGGTCGAAGAACAGCTCGAGGGTCGTGACGCGGTGCGAGTCGTCGGTCGGGCGGACGACCAGCCGCCGGGCGATCTGCACGCGGGCAGCCTGGCACTCCCCGGGTATGCGCGACGAGCGGGGGGAACCACCCCCGTTGGTCGCGCATGCCCGGGACGACCGGGCCGGGTCAGTGGCGGTGCGGGCGGCGCAGGCCGGAGTCGCGCAGCCGGATGATCAGCTCGCGACCGGTCACCGGCTGCGCCCCGAGGGCGATCGCGGCGTCCCGCATCTCCTCGGGCAGGTCGTAGTGGTCGCCCTGGAAGCCACGTCGTGGGATGCCCAGCGCCGCCGCCACGGCATGCAGCTCGTCGTACGACGTGTCGCTCACCAGGTGGCACCAGAGCCGGCCACGGAACGGCCAGATGGGCGTGTCGACCAGGATCGCCATGCCCTGATGGTGTCGCAGCGGACAATGGTGGTCGTGACCGACGCCCTGCTCGAGGCCCGTGCCCGGGTGCTGCACGACCTGGCCGCGTGCGGGCTGGACACCGCCGCCACCGTGTCGGTGGTCGACGAGGTGCTGACCGCCCGTCGCTGGTGGGTCGACGAGTGGCCGGACGGCGCCGTGTTCGTCACCTGCCTGGTGGCCCAGGACGTGCAGGAGGCCTTGCTCGACCAGATCGGCCGGTGGCCGGCATGCACCCTGCCGCACGACGTCGACGACGAGCCGACGGCCCACGAGCTGCGGGTCACCCCGGACCTCGGCGAGGACCCGCACTGGGTCTGCGAGGAGGGCGGCGTGGTGGTGGCACCGGTGGGCGCCCTGGGGCGGAAGGACCGGTGAGTCCCGGGGCCTGTGCACAACTCCACGGCGGTCCGGCCGGAACTTCGTAGGTTCGTCGGGACACGTAGCCCGACCGCCAGGAGGTTTCCGATGACCGCGTTCCGCGTCACCCCCGCCGAGCTGCTGAGCCTGTCCCAGCAGGTGCACGGCACGGCCGGCTCGATCGAGTCCGAGCTGGGCGCCCTGCGCAGCCGGGTCCTGCCGATCAGCGGCACCTGGACCGGCCAGGCCCAGGACCGCTTCCAGGGCCTCTACGACGAGTGGAACCGCAGCGCCCAGGGCCTGCAGCAGGCACTGGCGGGCATCAGCCAGCTGCTCGCCCAGGCCGGCCAGTCCTACGACGAGGCCGAGCGCCGGATCGCCGGTAGCTTCGCCGGGTAAGCGGCCGCACGGCGGGTCCGGCATGTGACACACGCGATCTTGGTCGCAACGATTCCGTCACGATCGCGCGCGCCCCCTCGGCACCGTCCGCTCCCTGCGGCAGCGTGGGGCCCGACCACTCCGGGCCGCTTGCCCGACACGGGGGACGGGACGCGGCACTCGAGGAGGCACTCGGCATGGCGGCTGGGTCGGTGACCGCCGCCGCTCTGCGCCACCGCCCCCGCCAGGCCCTGCTGCTGGTCGTCCTGTCCGCCGTGGTGACCGCCGCGGCGGCGCTGGGGCCGCTCTACTCCCGGGCCGTGGAGCAGTCGGTGCTGCGCAACGTCGTGGCCGACGCCGCGCCCGCGCAGAGCACGCTGGTGGTCGTCGACGCGGCGGACAAGCCGGCCTCGCCGCGCCGGCTGGCCCGGATCGTCCGCGGCCAGGTCCCGCCGCAGTTCGCGGCGCCGGTGGGTGGCGCCGAGGCGCCGGTCCGGCTCACGGCGCCGGGCACGGACGACGTCCGCGGCCGGCTGACCAGCCGGGCCGGCCTCTGCGCGCACGTGACGGTGTCCGCCGGGAGGTGCCTGCGTGGCCCCGGCGAGATCCTGGTCAGCCGCCGGTCGGCGGTCGTCACGAAGCTCGCGCCGGGCTCGGCGGTGACCCTGGTCGGCGGCGACCCGGCCAACGGCGGGGTCCGCGCGCACGCCACCGTGGTCGGCCTCTACGAGGCCGTCGACGTCTCGGCGCCCTACTGGGCCGGTCGGGGCCAGGCGCCGACCGCACCGAGACCGACGGTCGAGGACCAGTCGGCGCGCACCATCGACGACGTCTTCACCGGCTGGCCCACTCTCGCCGCCCAGCGCTGGCCCGAGCTGCGCTCCCATCTCGACATCCCGCTCCGGGCCGACCGGATGGACCTCGACACCGTCCCGACCGTGCGGTCGGCCACCGCAGCCGTCGACGACCAGGCGGCCACCCTCGGCGCCTCCGCGAGCAGCGGGATCGGATCGCTGCTGGGCTCCACCACCACCCAGCGCGACCAGGCCCGCACCGTGATCCCGCTGCTCGCCGTGCAGCTCGCCGTCCTGGGCATCGTCGTGCTGGCCTTCGTCTGCGCGGCCGCCACCGAGCAGCGTCGGCCGGAGATCGCGCTGGCACGGCTGCGCGGGCACGGCACGATCGGCGCGGGCGTCATGCTGATGCGCGAGCTCGGCGTCCTGGTGCTGGCCGGGGCCCTGCTCGGCACGGTGCTCGGTTGGCTGGTCGCCTGGGTCGCGACCGAGCTCTGGCTGGAGCCCGGCGTGGTGCTCGAGGCCCGCTGGCCGCTGCTCGCCGCCGTGGGCGCCTCGTTGATGGCCGGCCTGCTCGCGATCGTGGCGGCCAGCACGCCCAACCTGCGCCAGCCGCTCACCTCGCTGCTCCGCCGGGTGCCGCCCCGCGCGTCCACCCTGCAGGTCGGCCTGGTCGAGGGCGCCGTCGTGGCCTCGGCCGTGGCCGGGGTGGCCACCCTGCTCAGCGGTGACGGCGGGCCGATCGCCCTGCTCGCCCCCGGCCTGCTCGCCATCGCCGGCGGGCTGCTGCTCGCCCAGGCCACCATCCCGACCGCTGGCCCGCTGGCCCGGCTGGCGTTGCGCCGCGGCCGGCTGTCCTGGGCACTGGCCGGTCTGCAGATCGCCCGCCGCCCGGCGCTGCGGCGGCTGATCGCGATCATCACCGTCGCCTGCGCGCTGCTGGTGTTCGCCGTCGACGCCTGGGCGGTCGCCGAACGCAACCGCACGACCCGCGCCGACGTCGAGGCCGGGGCCCCGGTCGTTCTCACCGTCGACGCCGACAGCTCACTGGCCCTGCGCAACGCCGTGCTCGACATCGACCCCAAGGGTCGCTTCGCGACGCCGGTCGTCACGGTGTCCTCCGCGACCGAGGTCGGGCCACGGACCACCGCGGTCGAGCCGGCGGCCTTCGCCCGGATCGCCCGGTGGGGACGCAGCGACGGGCAGCCCACACCGAAGGAGCTGGCGGAGGTCAGTCCGCCGCGGCCGGCGCCGATCGAGGTGCGCGGCGACCGGGTCGAGGTCGAGACCACTTTCGCGGTCCGCGGCCTGCCGCCGGTCCGAGGGGGCCCGGAGCCGCCGCTCGGCGGCCCGGTACGCCTGAGCCTCGGGCTCAGCGACGCTACCGGAGTCACCCGCCAGGTCGACCTGGGCCCGCTGCGCGAGGGGCGCCACACCTACCGCGCGGCGATCGATGACTGCGCACAGGGCTGCCACCTCGACCAGGTGGTCGCCAACCGCACCTTCGGCGACTTCGTCGACGCCCTGGTCGAGCTCGAGATCCGTGAGCTTCGCGCCGGCACCGGGGGCGCACTCGCAGCAGTCGACCTCGACAACGACGAGCTCGGGGCGTGGGAGTCACTGCCCTGGCGCGCGGACGCGTTCGACGACGCCTTCGTCGACCCCGGCCCGACCCTCAAGGTCAGCGGCACGTCGTTCGGCGTCCCGGTGGCCGCGCAGCGCCAGGACCGTCCGGTCGTCCCGGTCGCCCTGTGGACCGGCAACCTGCCCGAGCTCCCGTTCTCCCCGACCCGGGAGGGCATCCACGTCAGTGCCCAAGACGTCGGCACCGGCGACGTGGCGTTCAAGATCGTCGGGGAGGTGCCGCGGGTCCCGCGTTCCGGGACCCGGGGCGTCCTCGTCGACCTGGGCGCCCTGGCCACCGGACCCAGCGCGGCGCCGGCCCAGACGTCGTACGACGTGTGGCTCGCGGCCGACGACCCGGCGCGGGAGAAGGCCCTGCGCCAGGACCTCGCCGATCACGGCCTGCAGGTGGTCGGACGCGACACCGTCGGGGCGCACGCCGAGCACTTCGCCAGCGAAGGCCCGACCCTGGCCCTGCGCCTCGCGCTGCTCGCCGGGCTGGTGGCCGTGGTGCTCGGGGCCGCCGTGCTCGTCGTCGGTGTCGCCACCTCGGGTGCCAGCCGGGCCCGCGACCTGGCCGGGTTGCGGCTGGTCGGCGTGCCCGCGGCGGCCGTCCGGGCCGCCTCGGTCCGCGAGCACCTCGTGGTCGCGGTGCTGGGCGTGCTCGCCGGCGGGGCGCTCGGCCTGGTGGCCGCTCAGGCGGCGCTGCCGGACGTCCCGCTGTTCGCCACGTCCGCGGCCCGGTTGCCTCTGGTCCTGAGCCCGGCCTGGGGTCCGGTGCTCGTCACCGTCCTCGCCTGCCTGGTGCTGCTCTGCGCGGTGTCCGTGGTCGTCGGTCGCGCCCTGGCGGCCTCGGCCGTCCCTGCCCGCCTCCGGGAGGGCAGATGAGAGGAAGTCCGAGTGGCGGCCGCGGCACGACCCTGCGGCTGGCCTTGGGCGGGCTGTGGTTCCGGCGCAGCACCGCCCTGATCGTGCTCGTGCTCGCGACCGTCGCCAGCGCCGCGTCGGTGGTCGCGCCGCTGTACTCACGGGCAGCCGAGGCGTCGATCCTGCGCGACACCCTGCGCCGCGCCGACGCCTTCACCCTGTCGGTGCAGGTGTCGGTCCCGCAGGCCGGCTCCGGTGCCGGCGAGCGCGAGGCCCGCGACGGGGCCTTCATGGTCGAGACGGCCAGGACGGTGCTCGCCCACCCCGCCTTCGGCGAGCCCCGGCTCGCCTACGCCGGCAACGGCACCTACTCGCCGACCGCAGGCCCGTTCAAGGGGTCGATGGTCGTCGGGCAGGTCGTCGAGCGGGCCGGCCTCTGCCAGCACCTGCCGCTCGCCGCAGGCCGCTGCCCGACCGCCGCCGGCGAAGGTCTGGTCACCCGGCGCAGCCTCGCGCTGATCGGCGCGCAGATCGGCCAGACCGTCACCATCGAGCTGGAGGAGTCCGCGACGGTCGAGACCGGCGGCATCCCCCCGGTGCTGACCGTCAAGGTCGTGGGCACGTTCGACCCGGTGCCGGTCGAGTCGGCGTACTGGGCCGGGCGCCCCTACTTCTCGTCCTACTACCCGGAGGCGACCACCCGCTCGCTGGAATCGGTGCCCCCGACCGCGGACCCGGTCTTCGTCGGTCCGGGAACGGCGACGCTGGGACGGATCACGACCTACACCGTCGACATCCCGGTCCGGCCGCTGCAGGTGCAGCTGGAGGACGCCGCGACCCTCCGCCAGCAGATCCGCCGGCTGTCGAACGTCTCTGCGGGCTACCTGGTCACGACCTACTCCCAGCTGCCGGCGGCGCTGGCCCGGGCCGACGACGGCCGCGAGCTGGTGCGCATCGCTGCGCCGCTGGCCGTGACCCAGCTGGTGCTGCTGAGCTGGTGGACGCTGTACCTGGTGGTCGGCTCCGCGACCGAGGAGCGGTCCCCCGAGATCGGGCTGGCGAAGCTGCGCGGGATGGCCGCGCCGCAGACCCGGCGGTTCGGGCTGGCCGAGATCTTCCTCCTGCTGCTGCTCGCGGCGCCGCTGGGCACCCTGGTCGGCTATCTCGCCGTCCGCGGGTCGGCGAGACGGGTGTTCGCCCCCGGCACCGAGGTGGTCTTCACCTGGCCGGTCCTGCTGACGGTTCTGGCCGCGGTCGCGGGCGGCCTGGTGACCGCCGCGCTGTCGTCGCGGCAGGTGTTCCGCCGGCCGGTCTCCGAGCTGCTGCGCCGGGTGCCGCCGCGGCGTGCGGGCAAGCGCGCCGGTCTGGTCGAGGGTGTCGTACTGGTGCTCGCGGTGGCCGGTGTCGTGCAGCTGGTCAGCGACCGCGGTGGCCGTCCGAGCCCGGTGGCCCTGCTGGGTCCGGGCATGGTGGCGGTGGCCGGCGGGCTGCTCGCCGCCCGGCTGCTCGTCCGGGTGGCGCGCCGTCGTACGGCGGTGTCGCTGGCTCGCGGCCGGGCCGCCGGCCTGGTCGGCTGGGCCGGGGTCGCCCGTCGGCCGGGCACGTCCCGGATCGCCTCGGTGCTGGCCGTCGCGACCTGCCTGCTGCTGGTGGGGGTGCAGGGCTGGACGGTCGCGGAACGCAACCGGGTCGAGCGCTCCGAGGCGGAGACGGGTGCGCAAGTGGTGCTGCAGGTGCGGGCCGCCGACCCGCGCGCGCTGCTCGACGCCGTCCGGGCTGCTGACCCCGACGGCGGCTACGCGATGGCCGCCGTGCAGGTCACGACCAGCAACCAGGAGGCGCAGATGGTGGCGGTCGACGCGACCCGCGCCGACCGGGTGCTCGCCTGGGGCTCCACCGAGGCCCGGCCGTCGCGGTCGGTCCAGCAGACCCTGCTGCCGAGACTGCCGGCCCCGCTGCGGCTGGAGCCGGGTCGGCTCGCGGTGACCGTCGAGCTCACCCAGGTGGACAGCCCGTCCCCGCTGAGGCTCACCGCCCGGCTGGACGAGCACGGAGTCTTCGAGCGGGTGACGCTGGGCGAGCTGCGACCCGGCTCGCGCACCTACTCGGCCGACCTGCCCGCCGGCTGCACCGCTGCCGACTGCCGGCTGGCCGCGTTGGCCGTCGACCACCCGGGCACCGACATCGACAGCGCCACGGCCGACCTGCTCATCAAGGCGGTCGCGCTGGCTCCGGCCGGTGCGGGCCAGGCCGAGCCGCTCGTCGACAGCTTCCGGGTGCCCGGCGCGTGGCGGGCCGGGCCGCCGACCGTCGGCGGACCCGAGCTGCTGCTGCGTCCCGGCGCTTCGCTCCGGGTCCAGCTGCGGCTGCCCGGCGGCCCGTACGCCGAGATCGTCCACGGCGACTCCCCCGAGCCGTTGCCCGCACTGGTCGGCCGGGTCGCCGCCCCTGAGCCGGAGGCCGAGGGCGGTTCGCCGTTCGGCACGACCACCGGGATGTCCGGCGCCGCGACCCGCTACCGGGTGGCCGGTGTGGCCGACTACGTGCCGCGGGCCGGCGACGACGCCCTTCTCGTCGATCTCGGGCTGGCCCTGCGCCTGGACGACGACGCCGTCCTGGGTGACCGGCAGGTATGGCTCTCCCGCGACGACCCGGACGCGGAGCGGGCCCTGCGGGCGTCGCTGAAGAAGGCCGGCGTCGCCGTCGGCGGCCGGGAGACCCAGGGCCACCTGGAACGCGTGTACGCCGGCGACGGGGCGGTGCTCGCCCTGCGGCTGCTGCTGGTGTGCGGAGCGGCAGCCGTGGTGGTCGCGGTCGGCGCCCTGCTGGTCGCCGCGTACGTCGGACGACGGCAACGTGCCTACGAGGTCGCCGCCCTGCGAGTGGCCGGTCTCCGGCGCCGCACCGTCCGGTCCCTGCTGCTGCGCGAGAACGTCGGCACGGTGCTCGTCGCACTGGTCTGCGGTGCGCTGGCCGCCACCGTCGCGACCTGGGTCGTGCTGCCCGCACTGCCTCAGTTCGACGACCCGTCGCCGTTCGTCGAGGTGCGCTACGCGCCCGACGCCGCCTCGGCCTGGGCTGCCATCGGCGGTCTGGGTCTGCTCCTCGTCGCGGTCGGCCTCGCGGTCGCCGCCCTGCAGCTGCGCAGCGGTCGCCCCGACCGCCTGAGAGAAGGTGTCCGATGAGCACCCCACGAAATCGCTCGCAAGCTCACGATCCCGCGGGGGCCCCGCTATGACCGGCATCCCGGTGTCCTGCCACGGCCTGGTGCACATCTACCGGCTGGAGGGCAACGACGTCGTCGCCCTGTCCGGCGTCGACCTCGACGTCGCGAGCGGTGAGGTGGTCGGACTGCTCGGCCCGTCCGGGTCGGGCAAGTCGACGCTGCTCAACTTGTTCGCCGGGCTGCTGCGCCCGAGCGCCGGCCGGCTCACCGTCGGCAGTCACGAGATCGCCCGGATGGACGAGCGGGGGCTGGCCCGGATGCGAGCCGGCGACGTCGGCGTGGTGCTGCAAGGGGCGATGCGCAACCTGCTGCCCTACGCCAGCCCGGTCGACAACGTGCGCTTCGCCCAGCGCGGCGCCCGGCGGCTGGCCCGCGGCGGCGACGACGACCTCGACACCGGCCTGCTCCCCGAACCGCTCGAGGTGCTCGACCTGGTCGGTCTCGCCGACGAGGCCCGTACACCGCTGCCCGGGCTGTCGCCGGGCCAGCGTCAGCGGCTCGCCGTCGGGGTCGGGCTGGCCGCCCGGCCAGGGCTGCTGCTGCTCGACGAGCCGACCAGCCAGCTCGACCACGAGGGTCGCGACGAGGTGCTCTCTGCTGTCGGCGACATCAACCGCGACCTGGGCACCACCGTCGTGGCCGTCACCCACGACCCGGAGGTCGCCGAGCGGCTGCCGCGCACCGTGACGATCCGCGACGGCCGGGTCGGTGCCGAGGGCCGGCGCGGCGAGGACTTCGCGGTGGTCGCGCGCGACGGCTCGCTGACACTTCCGCCGGACGTGCTCGAACGGGTACCCCCGGGTTCGCTGCTGCGGGTGACGATCGTGGACGAGGACGCGGTCCGGCTGGACCGCACCGACACCGGCGGCGGGAGCGCGGCATGACCGAGATCCTCGCCCGCGACGTGCACGTCGACTACGACGGGCACGAGGTCCTCGCCGGGGTCGACCTGCACGCACTGCCCGGTCGCATGATCGCCGTGACCGGACCATCGGGTGCCGGAAAGACGACCCTGCTGTGGTCGCTGGCCGGCCTGGTGCACCCCGGCCGGGGCCAGGTCGAGGTCGACGGCTCGGTCCCGCGCAACCGCGACGAGACCAGCGCTGCCGGCGTCGTGCTCATCCCGCAGGACAACGCGCTGGCCAGCGTGCTGACGGCTTCGGAGAACGTCATCGTCCCGCTGCTCGCGGTCGGCGTGGACGCCGAGGAGGCGACCGTGCGCGCCGCTGCCGCCCTCGAGTCGGTCGGGCTCGGCGCTGCCGGCAGCCAGCTCATCGAGGAGCTCTCCGGCGGCCAGCAGCAACGGGTCGCCGTCGCCCGTGGCCTGGCGCAGCTGGGCACCGTGGTGCTGGCCGACGAGCCGACCAGCGAGCTGGACGCCGTCAACCGGGCCCGGGTGGTGCTGCTGCTGCGCGCCGAGGCCGACCGCGGTGCGGCCGTCGTGCTGGCGACCCACGACCCGGACGCCGCGGCCGAGTGCGACGCCGAGCTGCACCTGGACGCCGGCGAGGCGACCTGGGTCCGCCCGCTGCCCTGAGTCCGGGTTTTAGGCCGGGTCGGCGTCGATCGTGCGCGCCATCCGCCAGCCCACGACCTGGAAGCCGCGGGCCGGCCAGAACCGGGACGACAGCAGGTTGGTCGTGCGCCAGTCGGTCGCCAGCCGGGTCACGCCCTGGTCCCGGGCCGCGTCGATCACGGCGGCGGTCAGGGCCAGCCCGACACCGCGGCCGCGGGCCTGCTCCGGCACCGCGGCCACGCTGAGCTCGGCGTAGGACGAGGCCATGAACGGCCCGTCGATGCCGTCGTACCAGATGGCGAAGCCGACAGCGGCTCCGTCGACCCGGGCCACCAGGTAGTGAGCCTCGGGGTCCGCCAGCTCCTCGCGGTGCGACTCCTCGAGCTGGTCGAAGAACTCCGCACCGACCCGGGCGAACACCGGCGAGGCCACCTGGTGCCAGCCGATGACCGGCGCCAGCGGCACGATCTCGGCGAGGTCGTCGGGGCCGCCGGGCCGGATCTCGACGCCGGAAGGTACGGCGATCTGCGCGCTGTCCGGGGCGGTGAGGTCGAGCACGGCGTAGGCCTGCTCGTGACCGAAGCCGAGGTCGACGAGTGCGTCGTGCCGGGCTCGGTCAGCTGCCCGGACCACGGCGGTGTGGGTGCGATGACCGGCTGCGAACCAGGCTCCGGCCTGCACGGCGTAGGCCTCCCGCAGCGCCGCCGGGTCGCCGACCAGGCCGAACACCGGCGCCGCCTGCGCGCCCCCGCCCGGGCGTCCCAGCCAGGCCGCGACCACGGCGCCGTCCTGTCGCAGGACGGTGCCGTCCAGACCGTCCAGCAGCGGCCGGACGGATGCGGCGTTCCCGGTCACCGGGCCGAGCAGGTCGTCGGCGCGACGGTCGCGGGCGTGCTCGGCGGCGGCCAGCTCGGCGACCTGGTCGAGGTCGCCGGCGTCGACCGGCGCGGCACCGAGTGCGGGCTGGGTGGAGGTCGTCGTCATGCCCGGCACGTTAGGGGGCGCGGCTTGCAGCCGGCTTGGAGATTCCCAGGTCTGCCCGCGGTCCGCGCAGACGCCGACGGGCGGCCCCTCGCGAGAGGGACCGCCCGCCGGTGCGTTGCGGTGCTTCGGTACTGCGGTGTGCGGTGGGACTAGAAGTCCATGCCGCCCATGCCGCCGTCGCCGCCGCCCATGCCGCCGCCGGCCGGGGCCTTCTCCGGCTTGTCGGCGATGACGACCTCGGTGGTGAGGAACAGGCCGGCGATCGAGGCTGCGTTCTGCAGCGCCGAGCGGGTGACCTTGGCCGGGTCGATGATGCCGGCCTTGATCATGTCCTTGTACTCGCCGGTGGCCGCGTCCAGGCCGTGACCGACCTCGAGGTTGCGCACCTTCTCCACCACGACGCCGCCTTCGAGGCCGGCGTTGACGGCGATCTGCTTGAGCGGTGCCTCCAGCGCGATCTTCACGATGTTGGCGCCGGTCTGCTCGTCCGCGTCCAGGTCGAGCTTGTCGAACGCGGTGGTCGATGCCTGCAGGAGCGCCACGCCACCACCGGCGACGATGCCCTCCTCGACAGCGGCCTTGGCGTTGCGCACCGCGTCCTCGATGCGGTGCTTGCGCTCCTTGAGCTCGACCTCGGTCGCCGCGCCGGCCTTGATGACGGCGACGCCGCCGGCCAGCTTGGCGAGGCGCTCCTGGAGCTTCTCGCGGTCGTAGTCGGAGTCCGACTTCTCGATCTCGGCGCGGATCTGGTTGACCCGACCGGCGATCTGCTCGGCGTCACCGCCGCCCTCGACGATCGTGGTCTCGTCCTTGGTGACGACGACCTTGCGGGCCCGACCGAGCAGGTCGACGCCCGCGCTCTCGAGCTTGAGGCCGACCTCCTCGGAGATGACCTGGCCACCGGTCAGGATCGCGATGTCCTGCAGCATGGCCTTGCGGCGGTCGCCGAAGCCGGGCGCCTTGACGGCGACCGAGCGGAACGTGCCGCGGATCTTGTTCACGACCAGCGTCGACAGCGCCTCGCCGTCGACGTCCTCGGCGATGATGACCAGCGGCTTGCCGGCCTGCATGACCTTCTCGAGCAGCGGCAGCAGGTCCTTGACCGCGGAGATCTTGGAGTTCGCGATGAGGATGTAGGGGTCCTCGAGCACGGCCTCCATGCGCTCCGGGTCGGTGACGAAGTACCCGGAGATGTAGCCCTTGTCGAAGCGCATGCCCTCGGTGAGCTCGAGCTCGAGACCGAAGGTGTTGCTCTCCTCGACGGTGATGACGCCTTCCTTGCCGACCTTGTCCATGGCCTCGGCGATCATCTCGCCGATGGTCGGGTCAGCAGCGGAGATCGAGGCCGTGGCCGCGATCTGCTCCTTGGTCTCGACCGGCTTGGCCATCTTGGAGAGCTCTTCGCTCACCCGCTCGACGGCCTTCTCGATGCCGCGCTTGAGCGCCATCGGGTTCGCACCGGCTGCGACGTTGCGCAGGCCTTCCTTCACCAGGGCCTGGGCCAGCACGGTCGCGGTCGTCGTGCCGTCACCGGCGACGTCGTCCGTCTTCTTCGCGACCTCCTTGACGAGCTCGGCCCCGATCTTCTCGTAGGGGTCCTCGAGCTCGATCTCCTTGGCGATGGACACGCCGTCGTTGGTGATCGTGGGCGCGCCCCACTTCTTCTCCAGCACGACGTTGCGGCCACGCGGGCCGAGGGTCACCTTGACGGCGTCGGCGAGCTGGTTCATGCCACGCTCGAGGCCGCGCCGGGCCTCCTCGTCGAACGCGATGATCTTTGACATGCGGTTCCGGTCCTCCCGATCGGGGTGGAAGCGGATCCGGTGGTGCCCGCGACGGACGGTCGGCGCCGCCGGCGACGTCGCCGGCCGGCACCGGCCTCACCTGGCCGGATCCGGTCGTTCTGTCACTCTCGTAGTCAGAGTGCTAAGACCAATGATTAGCACTCACCCCTGCCGAGTGCAAGCGGCCGTCGGACCGGGTGCTGGGCCTTCCGCTATATCCTGTGAGCCGATATATTGGGCCGGTGGCGATGCTGACCGAACCGGCGTTCTTCGTGCTCACCTCGCTGGTCGACGAGCCGCGGCACGGCTACGGGATCGTCGGCACCGTCGAGGAGATCTCGGCCGGCCGGGTGCGGCTGAAGGTCGGCACCCTCTACGGCGTGCTGGACCGGCTGGCTGCCGAGGGCCTGGTCGAGCCGGACCGGGAGGAGGTCGCCTCCGGGCGGCTGCGGCGCTACTACCGGCTGACCGAGACCGGCCGCGGCGCCCTGGAGGCAGAAGCCGACCGGCAGGCAGCGAACGCGCAGGCGGCCGTCACCCGGCTGCGGGCTCACCCGCCTGCTCCGGCGCCCCCGGCGCCCCGCCCCGCACCGCGCCCGGCGGCGGGCTTCGCGGTGCGTCCGGCGGTGGCCTGATGACCGAGCCCACGCTGCTCGAGACGCGCTACCGCAACGTGCTCCGGCTGCTGCCGCCGGCTTACCGGGCTGCCTGGCAGGACGACATGGTGGGCGCGCTGCTGGACTCGCGCGGGGTCGACGGCAGCGGCAGCGAGGAGGACGTCGTGGCCGGGCTGGGCCGGCCAGGGCCGGGAGAGGTGGCCAGCGTCCTCTCCCTCGCGGTCCGGGCCCGACTCGGGGTCTTCGGGGCGACCCCGCGCCAGGCACTCTGGAGCGAAGCGGTCCGCCGGTTCGCTCTGGTCGGCCTCATGCTCGCCGCGGCCGACGTGGTGGCGGGAGTCGTCGTCTCCCTCGTGCAGGGGTATCGGCCCTTCGCAGGGTCACCGCTGCTGCCCGGCGTCCTGGCCGACGAGCCGGTGCGGACGCTGCTCGGGCTGGCGGCGCTCGGCTGGCCGGCCGCCTTCCTGGCACTGATCCTCCGGCGCCCCCGCCTCGCCGGCGTGCTCGCCGTCGCGGCCCTGACACCTGAGCTGGTCGCGGTCGTGGAGGAGGTCCGCACGTTCGGCAACGGCGCCACCTCCGTGGTGTGGCAGGCGGTACGCGTCCTGCCCGTGCTGGCCCTGCTCGCCTGGCACGGCGCCGCCCCACCGGCGCGCCGGCGTGCGTGGTCGGCCGCTGTGCTGGTCACCGCGTGCATCCAGCTGGTGGTCACGGCGCCCTGGTACCTGGGCGGCGACGAGACGTTCCCCCCGGGTCCGCCGGACTGGTTCAGCCTCGTCGTCCTGGACCTGGCCGGCATCCAGGCGGTCGCGATCGCGGTCGCCGCTGCCCTGCACCTGGTGGCCCGTCGGCACGGCGCCCGGTTCGGCTCGCCCGGCTGGACGCTGACTCTGGCGCTGCTCGCGGCCGTCGCCGCCCTGCTGCGCGCGGTCACGCTGTCGTACTACCTGACGGTGCCTGCCGACCAGACCTGGATCGAGGTGGGCGACTGGCCCGCGGTGATCGTCCCAGCGGGGGCCGCCCAGCTCCTGCTGTCGGGTGCCGCGGTCGTCGTCCTCGCCACACTCGCCCGCTCCGACCTGCGGGAGAACGACGACGACCCGGTCCCCGTGCGGGGGACCGGGCCGTCGGTGACCGCCTGAGCCGTCAGACCGCGCGGACCGCGTCGGCCTGGGGGCCCTTCTGGCCCTGCGAGATCTCGAACTCGACGCGCTGGCCCTCCTCGAGGGACCGGTAGCCGTCCATCTGGATGGCGCTGTAGTGGACGAACACGTCCTCGCCCTCGTCGACGGCGATGAACCCGTAGCCCTTCTCGCTGTTGAACCACTTCACTGCGCCCTGAGGCATCGTTCTTCTCCTGCTGTGCTGGGCCGACGGGCCCGCACCGCACGGACCCGGGTCGTGCTCGACCCGACCCGAGGAGGGTTGGGGCTCCGCGAACAGGTTCTTGGTGCTCTCGAAGCTCGACCGAGCCGCAGCGTAGTGGTGCGCGCAGGCGCCGTCAGGAGATCGATGACATCGGTTCGTGACATCCATCCGGTCGCCCCGGGCGCTGCCAGGGTCAGGCCAGGCCGGTGGCCGTGAACGCCTCGGCCGAGGCCGGGATGGTGGCACCCGGCCCGACGTGCGGCGCGACCGCGTCCAGGGTCTTCAACCCCTCCCCGGTGTTGAACACGACGGTGTCCGCGTCCGGGTCGAGCCGGCCGGCCCCGAGCAGCTTCTTCAGCGTCGCGACGGTCACCCCGCCCGCGGTCTCGGCGAAGATGCCCTCGGTGCGGGCCAGCAGCCGGATGCCCTCGACGACCTCCTCGTCGGTGACGTCCTCGACCAGCCCGCCGGTCCGCCGCACGGCGTCCAGCACGTACGGCCCGTCGGCCGGGTTGCCGATCGCCAGCGACTTGGCGATGGTGTCCGGCCGGACCGGGCGGACGACGTCGTGGCCGGCCTTGAAGGCGGCCGAGACCGGCGAGCAGCCGGTGGCCTGCGCTCCGAAGATCTTGTACGGCGAGTCGTCGACGAGACCGAGGGACACCAGCTCGCCGAACGCCTTGTCGACCTTGGTGAGCTGCGAGCCGGACGCCACCGGGATCACGACCTGCTGCGGCAGCCGCCAGCCCAGCCCCTCGGCGACCTCGTAGCCCAGGGTCTTGGAGCCTTCGGCGTAGTAGGGGCGGACGTTGACGTTCACGAACGCCCAGTCCTCGTGGTCACCGGCCAGCTCGGACGCGACCCGGTTCACGTCGTCGTAGGTCCCCTCGACCGCGACCAGGACCCCGCCGTACACGGAGGTCGTGACGATCTTCTGCTGCTCGAGGTCGGCCGGGACCAGCACGACCGAGCGGATGCCGGCCCGGGCCGCAGCCGCGGCGACCGCGTTGGCGAGGTTGCCCGTCGAGGGACAGGCGAGGGTGGTGAAGCCGAGCTCCCGGGCAGCCGCCAGCGCGACGCCGACGACCCGGTCCTTGAACGAGTGGGTCGGGTTGGCGCTGTCGTCCTTGACCCACAGCGCCCGCATGCCGAGCGCGCGGGCCAGGTTGTGCGCCGGCACCAGCGGGGTGCAGCCGGGCTCGAGGTTCGGGACGGTGCGCACGGTCGAGGGGACCGGCAGCAGGTCCTGGTAGCGCCAGATGTTCTGCGGGCCGGCCTCGATGGAGGCCCGGGTCACGGCGCCGAACTCGTAGGCCACCTCGAGCGGGCCGAAGCACTCGCCGCAGGCGTAGAACGGGCCGAGCTCCTGGGTGGCGCCGCACTCGCGGCAGGACAGGTGGCGGGCCGGTCCGAGGTCGGGGCCTCCCGAGACGGTCACGGAGGGGGTCGCCGACGTCGTGGTCGGGGAAGCGGTGGCGGAGGCGGAGGCGCCAGTCATGAGCGAGGTCCTTCCTCATCTGTCCCGGCGACGCGATGCCCCGGGTCGGAGTTGGCACCGTGACCGCGCAGCGGTGCTGCGTGGTGCGGTTGCCGGGGCTTCGTCGGGCCGTTCCCTCTGCCCCTCTGGATGAGCGGTGTTCAGTTGTGCCGACCACTGTAGGAGCCACTGTCCGCCGTGAGACAGCGCGTCCGACGGCTGAGATCATGGGGGACGTGGAGGCGCGGTGGCGGGTGCGGCAGCTGGTCAACGTCGTCAATCTCTCGACTCCGGTGGGCCTGCTGATCGCGTTGGCCGGCAGGGCCCGGCTGTCCCGGGGGCCGGACGGGCTCCTGCTGGCGCGGCGGTTCCGGCTCGGCGTACCCGCGCCGGCCTTCACCGTGGGCAACGTGGTGCTGATCCGGATCGACGACGAGACGCTCGCCCGGCGTCCCGCACTGCTGCGGCACGAGGCCCGGCACGCGACCCAGTACGCGTGCTGCATCGGGCTGGGAATGCTCCCGCTCTACGGGCTGGCAGCGGTCTGGTCGTGGCTGCGCTGCCGCGACCTCGCGTCGCACAACGTCTTCGAGGTGCGCGCCGGGCTGGCCGATGGCGGCTACTCGGAGCGGCGAGTTGCTTGATCACCCCGTGCGGCGGGAAGGTGCGGCTCATGGCACCGTCCGGCTCGGCCCCGCTGCTCGTCGCGTCCAACCGCGGACCGCTGTCCTTCGTCGAGCGTGACGACGGGTCCCTGGCGGCCAGCCGCGGCGGTGGCGGCCTGGTGTCGGGGCTGTCCGGGCTCGGCAGCGACGACGTCGTCTGGGTCTGCGCGGCGCTGTCCGACGGCGACCGCGCCGCTGCCCGCCAGGTCGAGGACGGCCGGCTGGACCGCAACGGCCACGACACCGGCGGCATGGCGGTCCGGATGCTCGACATCGACCCGGCGACCTTCCACCGCGCGTACAACGCGGTCGCGAACTCCACCCTGTGGTTCGTCCACCACCTGCTCTACGCGATGCCGACCGCACCGGCGTTCGACTCCGGGTTCCGCCGCGAGTGGGCGTCCTACCAGGCCTACAACCAGGCGTTCGCCGAGGCGCTGGCGGCCGAGGCCGCCGAGGGCGCCAAGGTGCTGGTGCAGGACTACCACCTCACCCTGCTCCCCCAGCAGCTGAGAAGCCTGCGCCCGGACCTGCGGATCGCGCACTTCTCGCACACGCCGTGGGCACCGGTCGACTACTTCCGGGTGCTGCCGGACGACGTCGCGCGCGACACGCTGCTCGGGATGCTGGGCGCCGACCACGCGGGCTTCCACTCGATGCGCTGGGCCCGGGCGTTCGCGGCCTGCTGCGCCGAGGTGCTGGGCGCCGAGGTCGACGACGAGCAGGTGACGCTACGACGGGCACACCACCCGGCTGGGGGTGCACCCCCTCGGCGTCGACGCCGAGTCGCTGCGCGAGCGCGGGTACGCCGACGACGTGGAGACCCGGTTGACCGCACTGCGCCGCAAGCTCGGCGACCGCAAGTGCATCGTGCGGGTCGACCGCACCGAGCTGAGCAAGAACATCGGCCGCGGTCTGCTCGCCTACCGCGAGCTGCTTCGGCAGTACCCCGAGTGGCGCGGCCAGGTGACCCACCTCGCGTCGGCATACCCGAGTCGGCACGACCTGCCGGAGTACCGCGAGTACACCGCGCAGGTGCAGCGGCTGGCCGCGGACATCGAGGACGAGTTCGGCACCGACGACTGGCGGCCGATCGTGCTCGACGTCACCGACGACTACGCGCGGTCGCTCGCGCTGTACCGCGTGGGCGATGTGCTGCTGGTGAACCCGGTGCGCGACGGCATGAACCTGGTCGCCAAGGAGGTGCCGGTTCTGTCCGAGAACGGCTGCGCGGTGGTGCTGTCCACCGAGGCAGGGGTGGCCGACGAGTTCGGCGCCGACGCGCTGCTGGTGAACCCCTTCGACGTGTCCGGCACCGCCGACGCCCTGCACCTGGCGCTGTCGATGGACGACGCCGAGCGCCGCGACCGCACCGACCGGCTGGCAGCCGCTTCGACCCGGCTGCCGCCGAGTGCCTGGTTGGCCGAGCAGGTCGACGCCCTGGACTGAGGCGCCGGGATCGCCGATGCCTAGCCCTCGCCGGGGAAACGCACCTGCGGCGGACCGGCCCCGAACGACCGGTGGCCGATCTCCAGCATGACTGCCAGGTACGTAAGACCAGCCGCGACGCCCACGACGGCCACCACCGCGACCGGGGCCCCCGAAGCGTTCGCGATGAGCGCGCCAAGCGTCCCGGCGACCATCGAATTGACGACGGCCATGAAGACCGACGTGCTGCCGACGACGTGGCTCACAGGGTGCCGGGGCATCCCCATCGCGTAGGTGCGCATGAGGCCGGCCATGTCGTCGTTCCACCCGGTGACCAGGAACCGGGCCAGCGTCGGGTCCAGCTCGACGTACGCGGCCCGCAGGCGGTTCATGCCGATGAGCATCGCGGCGTCGTCCGAGCTGGCGTTGTGCACCCGGACCCCCGTCAGGGTGCCGAGCACGAGAACGGCAGCAGCGAGCCCGATCGACAGCACGTCGAACGCCGTGCCGAAGCCGGACGCCTGCACCACCAGCGCGAGCACCACCAAGGAGGCGGACCCGACGGTCAGGTGGATGGTGATCCGGCTCATCACTTCCGACCACGTCATCGAGCGTGTCGCCAGCAGACTCCAGTGCTCGGTGGCGAGCAGCTGCGCGCGGACCGAGTCGGGAGCCTGGTCGGCGCGGTCCCCGGCCGGCGGCGTGGGGTGCTCGGCCGTCATGGGCTCCTCCTCGGTGCGCGGTGGGATGGGCGAACGGCGCCGCTGGATGCTCGGCCGTCCAGCGCGTCGGCCAGTGCAGCGAGCAGGGCGACGACGCCGTCCGGGCCGTCGACGACCAGGTCGGCCCGGTCGGCGAGCGCGGTCACCTCGGTCGAGCCGCTGCACACCAGCAGCCCCGGGATGCCGATGGTCCGCAACGCGTCGACGGCGTCGAAGGCCGCGAGGTCACCGAGGTCGTCCCCGACGAACACGACGGCCGACGGCGACTGCTCCTCGACCAGGCTCCGCATCGCGTCGCCCTTGTCGCCGCCGGCCGGCCGCAGCTCGAGGACGAACCGGCCGGGCTCGACGACCAGCCCGGTCTGCTCGGCCAGCTCGGCCAGTGGTGTCCGGAGCAGGTCGAGGGCGGCCTGCGGGTCCGCGGTGCGGCGGGTGTGCACGGCGACGGCGGCGCCCTTGTCCTCGACGTAGGTCCCCTCCGGTGCGCCGGCCTGCGCCAGCAGGTCGGGCAGCCGGCGCCGCGCGTCGTGCACCCCGGACAGCTCCTCCGGACCGGTGAGCCTCCCGGCCTCCCAGCGCTCCAGGCCGTAGTGGCCCAGCACCACGAGGCCGGGGACCTCGGCGATGTCGGCGTACGCCACGGCGGTGCCGGCCGGCCGCCCGGTCACGACCGCGACCCGGATCCCGGCAGCCGCCAGCCGGGTCAGGACGGCGGGCACCTGCGGGTGGCCGCGGGCAGCGTCCGGGTCGGGGACGATCGGCGCCAGCGTGCCGTCGAAGTCCAGCCCGAGCAGTGCCGCGCCGGGGTCGGCGAGCAGCGCGGCGAGCCCGGCCCGGCCGGCCTCCGTGGTCGGCTCGGGCAGTGCCGCGGTCACCGGCTCAGCCCGGGTAGGAGTCGGTCACGACGACGGTGAGGCGGGTCGTCGACAGGTTGCCGAACCGCGGCCGGATCCGCGGGGCGATCGGCAGGTTCTCGGCCGCGGCCTGTGCTGCCACTTCCTCGCCGGGGGGGTAGTAGACCGTGGTGTCCGGGACGACGCCGTGGAAGTTGCCGACTGCCGGCACGGTCCAGCCCTTCCCGCGCAGGACGTCGGCGACCGACCCCGCGAGACCACCGCGGCTGGTCTGGTTGAGCACGACGACCTCGACGTCCCGCAGCGCGACCGGCTGCTCGGTCTTCTCCTCCTCCTCCTGCTGCTCGGCCGAGGTCGGGGGGGCCGTGCTCTCGGCGGACGCGGCCGGCGTGGTGGTCGACGGGGTGCTCGACGGCGCCGTGCTCAGCGCCTCGCGGGTCGCGGTGCCGGCGGTGGTGGTGCTGGCTGCCGCCTTCGGCTGGACCGGGTCCTCCCCGCGCCAGACGGCCAGCGAGGTGATCATCGCGGTGACGGCGAGGACGGCCAGCAGCGAGGGGATCAGGGCCGCAGCAGCGCTGCGACCGGTGCGGTGGGCGCCCCGTCGGTTACGGGGTGGAGGTGAGCTCATGACGGGCTCCGACGGTAGCGTCGGTCAGACCTCGATGCCCAGCCGGCGGGCCGAACGGGCCCGCTGCCGGGCCGAGCGCAGCCGGCGCAGCCGCTTCACCAGCATCGGGTCGCTGGCCAGCGCCTCGGGCCGGTCGATCAGGGCGTTGAGCACCTGGTAGTAGCGGGTGGCCGACATGTCGAACAGCTCGCGGATCGCCTGCTCCTTGGCGCCGGCGTACTTCCACCACTGCCGCTCGAACGCGAGGATCTCCTGGTCGCGCTCGCTCAGCAGCGCCCCTGCTCCGGCCTCGTTCGGCCGGAAGGCGTTGGCGGCGTCCATGGCACTCCTCGGTTCACACGCGTCGTCACGCTCGTCCGGGCCATCGTATAAGTGAATGACACCGCTGTCATTCACCTGGACGTGTCTGCCGGGAGCGGGTTCAGCGTCAC
The DNA here is from genome assembly GCA_963746465.1 of uncultured Actinomycetota bacterium. GTDB lineage: Bacteria > Actinomycetota > Actinomycetes > JACCUZ01 > JACCUZ01 > CAVVAY01. The sequence goes on from CAVVAY010000002.1 coordinate 152,752, forward strand.
CCCGGCGGCGCGGACAGCGTCCACCAGCCGCTCGTGCGGGCCCACCCGCTCGCCGGACCAGAGCACCGACCGGACCAGATCTCCCAGGACCACCGCGCCGGGCTCCACCACGGAGACACCGCCCGAGGCCGCCATGTTGGCCCGCAGGTAGTCGGCGGGAGTGCCGCAGTCGATGGTGCGGGCCTCGGTGACGACCAGCTCGAGCCGGCCGGCGGCGTGCAGCGCGGCCCAGGAGGCCTCGTAGAGACCGGACGGCACCGGCGACAGGTCGCGGACCGACCACCACGGCAGCACCGCGGTCCCGACGTACCGGAGGTCGCCGAAGCCCCGGCCGTCGGCGCCGGTCACGCACAGCAGCCGCGGCCGCTCGCCGTCCCAACCGGTCAGCAGGTCGCCCACCGGGTCGCCGTCCGGGTAGAACGCGTCGGCGTTGCTGAGCAGCACGGCGGCCCCGTCGACCCACTCGCGCAGCTGCCCGAGCGCCCCGGCGGTGCCGAGCGCGACCGGCTGCTCCAGCGAGACGTGCACGTCCCGCGGTGCCAGGGCGGCCACCACCTGGTCGGCGTGGTGGTGCGCGTTGACCGCCGTACGTGTCACCCGCGCAGCGACCCTGTCGAGCGCGCGGTCGAGCAGCGTCCGGCCGGCGACGGTGCAGAGGGCCTTGGGCCGTACGTCGGTCAGCGGGCGGAGCCGGGTCCCGGCGCCCGCCGCGAGCACGACGCCCACCAGGTCGGTCACGTCGGCCACGCTCTCACGAGGCGGGAATCCCGGTCGTGGGCCACACGTTCTGCTCGACATGCCAGCCGTGACCGTCGACGACGTCCTGTCCCTCCCCCGCCTCCCCGCCCAGGACCTGGGTGCGACCGACCGGCCGGTGCGTTCGGTCACCACCGCGCCGCGCGGCTTCGAGGGCGAGGGGTTCCCGGTGCGCCGCGCCTTCGCCGGTGTCGACCTCGCAGACCTGGATCCGTTCGTCCACCTCGACCAGATGGGCGAGGTGGAGTACGCCCCGGGTGAGCCCAAGGGCACCCCGTGGCACCCGCACCGCGGGTTCGAGACGGTCACCTACATGATCGACGGCGAGATGGCCCACCAGGACTCCAACGGCGGCGGCGGCCTCATCACCAACGGCGACACCCAGTGGATGACCGCCGGGGCCGGGATCCTGCACATCGAGACCCCGCCCGAGGCGCTGGTGATGAGCGGTGGGCTGTTCCACGGCTTCCAGCTCTGGGTGAACCTGCCGCGCGACAAGAAGTGGTCGCCGCCGCGCTACCAGGACATCCGCGGCGCCAAGGTCGGGCTGCTGGCATCGGCCGACGGCGGCGGCCTGGTGCGCATCATCGCCGGCTCGCTCCCAGGGGTCGAGGACGTCACCGGGCCGGGGTCGACGTACACGCCCATCACCCTGACGCACGCCACCTTGCAGCCCGGCGCGGCACTGACGCTGCCGTGGCGAACCGACTTCAACGCACTGGTCTACGTGCTCGCCGGGTCGGGCACCGTCGGTGCCGAGGGCCGCCCGGTGCGCGCCGGGCAGCTCGCGCTGCTGGGTGCCGGAGACACGGTCACCGTGCGGGCCGACGCGAACCAGGAGAGTCGCAGTCCCGAGCTCGACGTGCTGGTGCTCGGCGGGCGGCCGATCCGGGAGCCGGTCGCGTGGTACGGCCCGTTCGTGATGAACGAGGAGTCCGAGCTGCGGCAGGCCTTCGAGGACTTCCAGGCCGGCAAGCTCGGCACCATCCCCGCCCAGCACTGACCCCAGCCACCACCCGCCGTCGACCCTGTCGACCACGTATGGCAGGCGTACCGGCACCTCCCGAGGTGCAGGTGCCTCGCGAAGTGCCGACCCGCCTCGCAAGGTGGGCTGGGTAGGCGCTCGCCGGAGTGCAGGCGTCACGGTCACCCTGACCTCAAGGGTCTCGGATGGTGGCGACCGCTGTCTCGATTCTCGACACGCGACATTTCGGACTTCCGCCATCGTCAGCCTATAGTCCATCAACAACAGTTTCTTGATGGAGAAAGGTGTGACGATGGTCTTCAACGCCGCACGGCGCACAGCCGCCCTCGTGGCCGCTGGTCTTGTCTCAACTCTGGCTCTCGCGGCGTGTGCCAGCACCGACTCGCCCAACGGCGAGAACGCCGCTGCAGGCTCCGACTCGGGCAAGCAGGTCACGCTGTCCCTGGTCGCCTACTCGACGCCCCAGGCGGCGTACGAGAAGATCATCGCCGCGTTCCAGAAGACGGACGCCGGCAAGAACGTGAAGTTCACCCAGTCCTACGGTGCTTCCGGCGACCAGAGCCGGGCCGTCGAGTCCGGCCTCCCGGCCGACTACGTGGCGTTCTCGCTCGAGACCGACATGACCCGGCTGGTCGACGCCGGCATGGTCGACGCGGCCTGGAACACCGACGAGCACAAGGGCATCGTCACCGACTCGGTCGTGTCGCTCGTCACCCGCAAGGGCAACCCGAAGAAGGTCACGAGCTTCGAGGACCTGGTGAAGCCCGGCGTCGAGGTCATCACCCCGAACCCGTTCTCCTCGGGCGCGGCCCGCTGGAACATCATGGCGGCCTACGGCTCGCAGACCCAGAACGGCAAGTCGGAGGCGGAGGGCGCGGCCTTCCTGACCGACCTGCTCGGCAACGTCGCGGTGCAGGACGACAGCGGCCGCGCCGCTCTGCAGACGTTCACCGGCGGCAAGGGCGACGTCCTCATCTCCTACGAGAACGAGGCGATCTTCGCCCAGCAGAACGGCCAGGACGTCGACTACGTCGTCCCGGACGACACCCTGCTGATCGAGAACCCGGCCGCGGTCACCAGCAACAGCAAGCACCCGAAGGAGGCGCAGGCCTTCCTCGACTTCGTCCGCTCGGACGAGGCGCAGAAGATCTTCGCCGAGAACGGCTACCGGCCGGTGTCGGACTCCGCGGACACCGCCGGACAGGACTTCCCGACTCCGTCCGGCCTGTTCACGATCGAGGACCTGGGCGGCTGGGCCGAGGTGGCGACGAAGTACTTCGACGCCGACAAGGGCATCGTCACCGACATCGAGCGCAAGCTCGGGGTCTCGGTCGAGAAGTAGCAGGGACGACCGTGGCGAGCAGCACCACCGTGAGTGGCGCGGGCGTGGGTCTCCTGGAGGAGGCCCCGCCCGCGCCGCCGGCGCCCGACCGGCGTCGGCGGCCCTTCCACGGCAAGGGGAAGGCCGTCGGCCTGAGCCTGGTCATGACCTACCTCAGCGTGATCGTGCTGATCCCGCTGGCCGCGGTGGTGTGGCGCTCGCAGGACAGGGGCCTCAGCGGCTTCTGGCATGCGGTCACCACTCCTGAGGCGTCCTCGACCCTGAAGCTCACCATCGGCGCGTCGTTGCTCGTGGCCGTGGTCAACATGGTGATGGGCACGCTGATCGCCTGGGTGCTGGTCCGCGACCGCCTCCCGGGCCGGGCGGTGCTCGACACCCTGATCGACCTGCCGTTCGCCCTGCCGACGATCGTGGCCGGGCTGGCCCTGCTCACGGTCTACGGGCCGAACAGCCCCCTGGGCCTCAACCTGGCCTACGCCCGCGCCGGCGTCGTCGTCGCGCTGCTGTTCGTCACGCTGCCCTTCGTCGTGCGCACCGTCCAGCCGGTGCTGCTCGAGCTGGACACCGAGATGGAGCAGGCTGCTGCGTCCCTGGGCGCCAGGCCGGCGACCATCTTCCTGCGGATCATCCTGCCGAACATCGCGCCCGCCATGGCCGCAGGCACAGCCCTCGCGTTCGCCCGTGCTGTGAGCGAGTTCGGCTCGACGGTGCTCATCTCGGGCAACATCCCCTTCAAGACCCAGGTGGCGTCGGTGCACATCTACAACCAGCTCGAGAGCGACAACGTCACCGGTGCGGCGGCGGTGTCCACCGTCCTGCTGCTGGTCTCGTTGGCCATGCTGGTCGCGCTCGACGTCCTGCAGCGCTGGGCGGCCCGACGTGGCTAGCAGCGCGACGCAGGTCGCCGTACGCCGGGTGGGCGTCCGGCTGGGCATTCGCGCCCTCGTGCTGGTGTACCTGGTCCTGCTCCTGGTCTTCCCGGTGGCGCTGGTCCTCTGGAAGACGTTCGAGAACGGCATCGGACCGGTACTGGACAGCTCTGACGTCCCCGGCTGCCATGCACGCCTTCCAGATCACCGGCGTCGTCGCGTTCTACGCCGTGATCGCCAACACCGTCTTCGGCGTCGCCGCGGCACTGCTGCTGGTACGGCACGAGTTCCGGGGCAAGCGGGTGCTCAACGCGCTCATCGACCTGCCGATCGCGGTGTCTCCCGGTGGTCGTCGGCCTCGCGCTGGTGCTCGTGTACGGACGGCTCACCGGCGTCGGCAAGGCGCTGGCCGGCATCGGCATCAACATGATCTTCTCCATCCCCGGCATGGTGATGGCGACCATCTTCGTCTGCATTCCGCTGGTCGTCCGGGCGGTCGGCCCGGTGCTGGAGGAGATCGGCGACGACCAGGAGCAGGCAGCGAACACCCTGGGAGCAGGGCCGCTGCAGACGTTCCTGCGCATCACGCTGCCGTCGATCCGCGGTGCACTTGCCTACGGCGTGGTGCTCGCGCTCGCGCGGTCGCTCGGTGAGTACGGCGCCGTCGCCGTCGTGTCCGGCCGGCTGGTCGGCCGCACCCAGACGGTCACGCTGCTTCGTGCAGGAGCGCTTCCAGAACTTCGACCAGCAGACGGCGTACGCCTGTGCCGTCCTGCTCGTCGCCATCGCCATCGTGGCCCTGCTGATCAGCCGCGCCCTGCGCCCGAAGGAACTCACGTCATGAGCATCATCGTCAGCAACGTCAACAAGAGCTTCGGCGACTTCGCCGCGCTCACCGACGTCTCCGTCGAGATCCCCTCCGGCTCGCTGACGGCGCTGCTCGGCCCCAGCGGCGGCGGCAAGTCGACCCTGCTGCGCGTCATCGCCGGCCTGGAGGAGCCGGACAGCGGCCTGGTCGAGATCGAGGGCCGCGACGCCACCGGGCTGCCCGCCCAGGACCGCGGCGTCGGCTTCGTGTTCCAGCACTACGCGGCGTTCAAGCACCTGTCGGTGGCTCGCAACGTGGCGTTCGGCCTGGAGATCCGCAAGCGGCCCAAGGCCGAGATCACGAGGAAGGTGGACGAGCTGCTCGAGCTGGTGCACCTGGAGCAGTTCGCCCACCGCTACCCGGCCCAGCTCTCCGGCGGGCAGCGGCAGCGGATGGCGCTGGCCCGCGCGCTCGCGGTCGAGCCCCAGGTGCTGCTGCTGGACGAGCCGTTCGGTGCACTGGACGCCCAGGTCCGCAAGGAGCTGCGGGCCTGGCTGCGACGGCTGCACGACCAGGTGCACGTGACGACGGTGTTCGTCACGCACGACCAGGAGGAGGCGATGGAGGTCGCCGACTCGATCGTCGTGATGGCCGACGGCAAGGTCGAGCAGATCGGCTCGCCGGACCAGCTGTACGAGGCCCCGGCCAACGACTTCGTCATGAGCTTCCTCGGCCCGGTGACCAAGCTCGAGGGCGAGCTCGTGCGGCCGCACGACCTGGAGCTCTCGACCGAGCCGCGGCCCGGCACGGTCGTGGCGGCCGTGACCCGGGTGACCCGGCTGGGCTTCGAGGTCCGGGTCGACCTGCGCGTCGAGGGCGAGGAGCTCTGGGCCCAGGTCACCCGCGGCAGCTCCGAGCAGCTCGGCCTGGTCGAGGGCCAGACCCTGCACATCCGGCGGTCCACCCCGGTGCGCGCGGCGGCCGCGGTCTCCTGAGCTACGGGCGCTCGTCGACGCCGTACTTGTCGGCGATCGCGACGACGTGCCGTGGCAGCTTGCCGGTGAGCACGTCCTGCAGTGTCACGTCCTCGAGCACGTGACGCAGGCTGCCGCGGACCGCGATCCATACGGTACGCAACGGCTCGGTCGGGCCGACGTACGCGAGTGATGCCGGGCTGGTGTCGCGCACGGTGGCGAGCGGGCCTTCCACCGCCCGGATGACGTCGGCGATCGCGATCTGGGACGCCGGCTTCGCAAGGGTGTACCCGCCCTCGGGGCCGCGCCGGCTGACCAGCAGCTTGTGCTGCTTGAGCTGGCGCAGGATCTCGAGCAGGAACTTGAGCGGGATCTGCTGCGCGGTCGCGAGCTGCTCGGCCTTCACCGGCTCGACGGAGGCGTCCGAGGCGAGCTGGACCAGCGCCCGAACGGCGTAGTCGACCCGGGCTGTCACGCGCATGGCGGACACTCTCTCAGTATCCAGGCCCGGTCCGCCGCCCGGCACGCTGCTGGCAGGCGCCACCGGGCCGCGGCAGGCTCAGGCGTCGAAGTCGAGCTCGAGCTCCTCCGACACCGGCACCGACTGGCAGGCGAGGACGAAGCCGCCCTCGACCTCTTCCGGGTCGAGGGCGTAGTTGCGCGCCATCGAGACCTCGCCCGAGACCAGGCGCGCCCGGCAGGTGCCGCAGACCCCGCCCTTGCAGGCATAGGGCGCGTCGGCCCGGACCTCCAGCACCGCGTCCAGCACCCGCTGCCCGGTGCGCGGGACGTGCAGCGTCGTGGCCCGCCCGTCGAGGGTGACCACGACCGTGCTGGTGCCGGCAGCCCGGACCTGCTCGGGCGACACCGACTCGCGCGGCGCCTCCCCCTCGACGTGGAACAGCTCGGCATGGACGTGCGAGGCGCCGACACCTGCTTCGAGCAGCACCCCGCGGGCTCCCTCGACCATGGCGAACGGTCCGCAGAGGAACCACTCGTCCACGGTGTCCGGCGGCAGCAGGGCGGCGAGCAGCCGGCGCAGCCGCGGCGGGTCGAGCCGTCCGCTGAGCAGCTCGGAGTCCTGCTGCTCGCGGGACAGCACGTGCACCAGCCGGAACCGGTCGGGGTAGCGGTCCTTCAGGTCGGCCAGCTCGTCGAGGAACATCACCGAGGCAGCGGTGCGGTTGCCGTAGACCAGGGTGACCGTGCTCGCGGGCTCCACCTCGAGCACCGTCGCGACGATCGACAGCACCGGCGTGATGCCGCTGCCGGCCGCCACCGCGCAGTAGTGCCGGGCCTGCGACGGGTCGACGTGCGGAGTGAAGCGCCCGGTCGGCGTCATGACGTCGACCACGTCGCCGACCCGAAGGGTCGAGGTCGCGTGCCCGGAGAAGACGCCGCCATCGAGGCGCTTGACGCCGATGCGCAGCCTGCGTCCGGGCGCCGGTGCGCAGATCGAGTAGTTGCGGCGGACCTCGGTGCCGTCGACCTCGGTGCGCAGCGTCAGGTGCTGGCCCGCGTCGAAGGCGTAGTCGTCGCGCAGCTCGTCCGGCACTGCGAAGGTGATCGCGACCGCGGCGTCAGTGAGGGGCTCGATGGCGGACACCCGGAGCGGGTGGAAGGTGCCGTGCCGCCGGCCGGTGTCGACGACACCGGTGGTCGCCGCGAGGTCGGTGGTCATGCTCAGATCGCCTTGAAGTGGTCGAACGGCTCGCGACAGGCGCGGCAGACCCACAGCGACTTGCACGCCGTCGAGCCGAACCTGCTCGACTCGCGGGTGTCGGCGCTGCCGCACTGGGGGCAGCGCACCGAGAATGCCAGCGACACCGGCCCGTGTGACGGCGTACGCCGGCCAGGTGGCGCGATGCCGTACTCCCACAGGGCCTGTCGGCCCTGCTCGGTCATCCAGTCCGTGGTCCACGCGGGCAGCAGCACGGTGCGCACCTCGACCCGCTCGAACCCGGCCGCGCGCACCGCGGACTCGACGTCCCGCCGGATCACGTCCATCGCGGGGCAGCCGGAGTAGGTGGGCGTGATCGTGACGGTGACAGTTCCGTCGTCGGCCATCGTCACGTCACGGAGGACGCCCAGGTCGGCGATGGTCAGCACCGGCACCTCGGGGTCGAGCACCGAGGCGGCGGCCGTGCGCGCGTCGTCGACGGTCAGCACCGTGTTCACCATGAGGCACCCGGGTGGGCGCGGTGCAGGTGCTGCATCTCCGCCAGCAGGTAGCCCATGGCCTCGGTGTGGATGCCGCGCCGGCCGCCGCCCGGCGGGGTGCGCAGGCCCTCCGGCCGGGCAAGCGTCGCCTCGGCCAGCACCCGGTCGACGTACCCGTCCCAGGCCGGGCGCAGCGTCGAGGCGTCGACGGCGACGCCCTCGGCGACCAACGCCTGCTCGAGGTCGTCGGAGCCGAACAGCTCGTCGGCGTAGGGCCAGACCCGCTCCAGGCCGGCCTGCATCCGGCGGTGCGACTCGTCGGTGCCGTCACCCAGCCGCAGCACCCACTGGGTGGCGTGGTCGCGGTGGTAGTCGACCTCCTTGACCGCCTTGGCCGCGACGCCGGCCAGGGTGTCGTCGGCACTGGCGGTCAGACCGTCGTACAGCGCGAGCTGGTAGGTCGAGAACAGCAGCTGGCGGGCGATGCTCACGGCGAAGTCGTCGTTCGGCAGCTCGACGAGGTGCACGTTGAGGAACTCGCGCTCGTCGCGGAGGTAGGCCAGGTCGTCCTCGGTGCGGCCGGCGCCCTCGACCTCACCGGCGTAGCTGAGCAGCGTGCGCGCCTGGCCGAGCAGGTCGAGGCCGATGTTGGCCAGGGCCACGTCCTCCTCGAGCTGCGGCGCGTTGGTCACCCACTCGCCGAGCCGGTGAGATGCGATCAGTGCGTCGTCGCCGAGGCGGAGTGCGTAGGTCGCGAGCGCGGTCATGGCCACTAGAGGTGCTGCACTTCGGCCGGGATCTCGTAGAACGTCGGGTGCCGGTAGGCCTTGTCGCCCGCGGGGTCGAAGAACGAGTCCTTCTCGTCCGGGCTGGACGCGACGATCGCCGCGGCGGGCACCACCCACAGCGAGACGCCCTCGGAGCGGCGGGTGTAGACGTCGCGCGCGTTGCGCAGCGCCATGGTGGCGTCGGGGGCATGCAGGCTGCCGACGTGCTGGTGGTTCAGGCCGCGCCGCGAGCGGACGAAGACCTCCCACAGCGGCCAGTCCCGCGAGGAGGCCGGCGTCGCCGCCGCGTGCCCGGCCGGTACGCCGTCGACCGGCACAGCGCCGTGGCCTCCTGCCGAGGTCAGCTCGGCCGGGGACTCGGTCGTCGGCTCGCTCGTCGGCTCGGTCATGCCGCACCGACCCGGGCCGAACGGGCCGCCTGCTTGCCGGCGTAGGCATCGGCGGCCTGTCGGACCCAGGCACCCTCCTCGTGCGCCCGGCGACGGTGCTCGATGCGAGCCGCGTTGCACGGGCCGTTGCCCTTGAGCACGGCGAAGAACTCCGACCAGTCGATCGCACCGAAGGTGTAGTGACCGGTCTCCTCGTCGAGCCGCAGGTCGGGGTCGGGCAGCGTCAGACCGAGCACCTCGGACTGCGGCACCGTCATGTCGACGAACTTCTGCCGGAGCTCGTCGTTGGAGAACCGCTTGATCCCCCAGGCCATCGACTGCGCCGAGTTCGGGGACTCGTCGTCAGGAGGCCCGAACATCATCAGTGACGGCCACCACCAGCGGTCGACGGCGTCCTGGGCCATCGCCTTCTGCGCGGGCGTGCCGTGCGAGAGCGTGTGCAGGATCTCGAAGCCCTGCCGCTGGTGGAAGGACTCCTCCTTGCAGATGCGCACCATCGCGCGGGCGTACGGCCCGTAGGAGCAGCGGCAGATCGGCACCTGGTTGACGATCGCGGCGCCGTCGACCAGCCAGCCGATGGCGCCCATGTCGGCCCAGGTCAGGGTCGGGTAGTTGAAGATCGAGGAGTACTTCTGCCGGCCGGCGTGCAGCAGGTCGAGCAGCTCGGCGCGGTCGACGCCGAGGGTCTCGGCGGCGGAGTAGAGGTAGAGCCCGTGGCCGGCCTCGTCCTGCACCTTGGCCATCAGGATCGCCTTGCGGCGCAGGCTGGGGGCCCGGGTGATCCAGTTGCCCTCGGGCTGCATGCCGATGATCTCGGAGTGCGCGTGCTGGGCGATCTGCCGGATCAGCGTCTTGCGGTAGCCCTCGGGCATCCAGTCCCGCGGCTCGACGCGGTCGTCATTGGCGATCAGCGCGTCGAACCCGGCCTGCTGGGTGCTGTCGTCGTCCACGGGCCGAGTCTAGGCGCCCGATGTGACACCAGCCAAGCCAAATCGGCGTTTCGTGTCACATGACGGTCACGATCATCGGCCGGCGGCACCTCCCTACGCTGTCGGGGTGCTGACACCGGAGGAGATCGCGCGGCGCAGCGCGGAGGCCATGCTGGCCGGCGACCAGGCGTCGCTCGGCGCCGGCGTCGAGCTGGTGGACGTCGGTCCGGGGCGCGCGACCGCGACCATGACGGTGCGGCCGGACATGGTCAACGGGCACGAGATCGCGCACGGCGGCTACGTGTTCCTGCTCGCCGACACGGCGTTCGCGGTGGCCTGCAACAGCTACGGGCAGAGCACGGTGGCGGCCGGCTGCGACATCGCGTTCGTCGCCCCGGTGCGGGCCGGTGACCGTCTGACCGCGGAAGCCCGGGAACGGCACCGGGCCGGTCGCAGCGGCATCTACGACGTCTCGGTGGCCCGCGGCGACGGCACCGTCGTGGCCGAGCTGCGGGGCCGCAGCCGCACCATCGAGGGCACCCTGGTGCCGCAGGAGGAGCGATGAGCGAGGCCTATCTCGTCGACGGCGTGCGCACCCCCATCGGCCGGTACGCCGGGGCGCTGGCAGCCGTGCGGCCGGACGACCTCGCGGCACACGTGCTGCGGTGCCTGGTCGACCGACTGCCGGGGGTCGACTGGTCGGCGGTCGACGACGTCGTCCTCGGCTGCGCCAACCAGGCCGGCGAGGACAACCGGAACGTGGCCCGGATGGCGCTGCTGCTGGCTGGGCTGCCCGAGACCGTGTCCGGGACGACGGTCAACCGGCTGTGCGGGTCCGGAGCGGACGCGGTGGCGATCGCCGCGCGGTCGGTGCGCGCAGGCGAGGCTGACCTGGTGGTGGCCGGTGGTGTGGAGAGCATGAGCCGGGCGCCGTTCGTGATGGCCAAGGCGCAGTCGGCGTACGACAGGTCGGTGGCGGTGCACGACACCACCCTGGGCTGGCGGTTCGTGAACCCCGAGATGGAACGGCGCTACGGCATCGACGCGATGGGTGAGACGGCGGAGAACGTCGCCGAGGAGCGCTCGGTGTCCCGGGCCGACCAGGACGCGTTCGCGCTGCGGTCGCAGGAGCGGACGGCGAAGGCGACGGCCGCGGGTCGGCTGGCCGAGGAGATCGACCCGGTCACCGTGCCCGCGCGCCGGGGCGACGAAACGGTGGTGTCGGCCGACGAGCACCCGCGGGCGACGACGCTGGAGTCGTTGGCGGGGCTGCGGCCGGCGTTCCGGCCGGGCGGCAGCGTCACGGCGGGCAACTCCTCGGGCGTCAACGACGGCGCGGCGGCTCTGCTGGTGGCCTCGGAGCGAGCGGTCGCGCGGTACGGGCTGACGCCGCTCGCTCGCATCACCGGCGCGGCGACTGCCGGCGTACCGCCCCGGGTGATGGGGCTGGGGCCGGCGCCCGCGACGCGCAAGCTGCTCGACCGGGTCGGGCTCGGTGTCGGGGACATCGATGTCGTGGAGCTCAACGAGGCGTTCGCGGCCCAGGCGCTGGCGGTCCTGCGCGAGCTCGGGCTGCCAGACGACGCCGAGCACGTCAACCCGAACGGCGGCGCGATCGCACTGGGGCACCCGCTCGGCATGAGCGGGGCGCGGCTCGCACTCACCGCGGCACTCGAGCTCGGGCACCGCGATGCGCGGCGCGCTGTCGCGACGATGTGCATCGGCGTCGGTCAGGGCATCTCGGTGCTGCTGGAGCGCTAGCGTTATCGACCCGTAACATCGGCGCCATGTCCCGCCGGGTGGCACCACTCCCCTTCACTCTCAACATCGCCATCACCAACGCCTGGGTGAGCCAGCTGTTCGACCAGGAGCTGCAGAAGCGCGGGGTCGCGCCGTTCCAGAGCGGCACCCTGACGGTGCTCCACCGGCACCAGCCGGTGACCCCCTCGGACCTGCAGGCCGTGATGGGCGTGCCGTCGACCACCCTGCGCAACCGGGTCAACGAGCTCGTGGCCGCCGGGCTGGTGGAGAGGCTGCCGAACCCGGAGGACGGCCGGTCCCACCTGCTGCGGACGACAGCCGCCGCGAAGGACGTGCTGCGCGCCTCGGCCGCCGCCGACCGTCACGTGCAGAAGATGCTGGCCCGGCAGGGCGTCGACGTGGACGGCGACCTGCCGGCCGAGCTGAACTCCTTGCGCGACGTGGTGAAGGGTCTGGTCACGGATCCGCCGCCGACCGGCGCTGGCTCGTTGACGACCGGCCCCTGGTGAGCCTTCCCCCTCGCTACGGGCGGACGAACAGGTCGCCGTACGGCCACGACCCGAACGGTGCCCACAGGTAGATCAAGCCGTCCTTGCCGGAGGCCGATCCGACCTTGGAGCCGGCCAGCCGCTGGTCGCGACCGAACCGGGTCGGGACGACCCACACCTGCTCCATGGCCTCCTTGTTGAGCTCCTTCCACAGCTCTGCCTGGGCCTGCCGGTCGGTCGATGCCTTGGCCTGCGCCGCCTTCTCGTTGAAGGCCTTGTCGTCGACCTGGGAGAGGTTGAAGCCGCCGTTGGGCGTGAACAGCTCCGGGATCACGGTCGAGGCGTTCGACCAGTCCGGTCCCCAGCTGGCCCACACGATGTGGCCTTCCTTCGCCGGGTCCAGCACGATGCCGTAGAACTGCCCGGCCTCGATCGGGTTGGGCGTGACCTTGATGCCGGCCTTCGCCAGGGCGCCGACGATCGAGGCCGCCTGCTTGTCGTTGACGCTGGTCTGCGGGTAGTCGTAGCGCAGGGTGGGGATCGGCACGCCGGAGTCCGCGATGAGCTTCTTGGCGGCCTCGGGGTCGCCGGCGTCCGGCACGTCCTGACCGAGCAGGCCGCTGAACATGCCGGACGGCGCGTAGTCGGCCGGCAGGTTCGGCTTGACCACGCCGTCGCCCAGGTCACCGGCGAACTCACCGCCCGCCACGGTGCGCAGCTGGGCCCGGTCCATCGCGACCGCGATCGCCTTGCGGTGCTCGAGGTTGGGCACCTTTGCTGTGTTGATCGCGATGTACCGCACGTAGGGGTCGAGCTCGTTGGTACGCCGGTCGGCGAACCGGTCGTCCTTGAAGATGGTCGCGAGGTTGCTGGGGTCGACCGGGTCGCCCTCGGTCAACGCGCGCTGGTCGTCGCCGGCGTCCTGGATCAGGCGCTGGTCGATCACGGTCGTGTCGAGGCCGAACTTCACCACGATGCGGTCCGGGTGCGCCGGCCGGTAGTCGTCGGTCTCACGGTTCCAGTTGTCGTTGCGGACCAGCACCAGCTGGCTGCCCTTCTCGTACGACTGGATCTTGTAGGGGCCGCTGGACACTGGCTTGTCGTCGTACTTCTCGCCGGTGTCCGCCGCCTTCGGCACCGGGCTGAACGACAGCAGGGTGACGGTGTAGTTGAAGTCGCCTACCGGCTGGTTCAGGTGGAATGCGACGGTCTTGTCGTCGGTGCACTCGACGGCCTTGTCGAACGCCGCCTGGTCGTTGCCCTTGGTGACGTACGGGCCCTTGTAGACCGAGTTGCCGTCCTTGTCGGTGGGGATGTCGAGCAACGAGATCGCGTAGGTGGGGCCGTCGGTGATGAGGTCGGTCGCGAAGGTACGGGACACGCCGTACTTGACGTCTGCACAGGTGATCGGGGTGCCGTCCTCGAAGGTCACCCCGTCCTTGAGGGTGAAGGTCCAGGTCCTGGCGTCCGGAGACGCCGTGCCCGTGTCGGTGGCGAGGTCCGGCACCAGCCCGGTGGACTCCTCGCCGTCCGGGCTGAACTTGTACGCCGTCAGGGTGCGCTGCAGGTACCCGTTGGCGAACGCCAGGTCCTCACCGGTGTAGTTGCGCTGCGGGTCGAGGTGCTGCAGCTGGTCCTGCAGGGTCAGGAAGGTCAGGGTGCCGCCGTCGACCGGCTTGTCGTTGGGGCCGCTTGCCTCGTCGCCGTCTCCTGAGCCGCCGCCGCATGCCGTCATCGTCAGAGCCAGGGCAGCCACCACGGCGAGCCCCCGTGCCGTTCTCGTCGTACGCGTCATCGTGCTCTCCCTCGCAGGTCGGGTGTCCGGAAGGTAGCGCCGACTGGCGGTAGTTGGTGGTGACGGAAAGCCAACCGATGTCGACTCGTGACAGCGCTGTTACCGCAAGATCGTTGTTGCTGGATTAGCGTGGGTGAAGGCCGAGTGGTCCATGTCGCCATGGCTCGCGGCACCGTCGATTCCGCTTGTGGACAAACGGTTTCCGGGCCGGGGGTTGTGTCCGACCATGTGTCTAGGTTCGTCGTATGCATTCGGTGATCGAGGTGGGTCTGGGCGCGGAGATGGTGCGCCTGGTCGCTGACGGCCCGGCCGATCTGGCGGCGGTCGCGTGGCTGGGCCGGGTCGACCCCCAGCAGCTGGGTGCTGAGGCTCGGGTGGACCTGGTGCGGGCCTGGGACCGGGTCGAGGCGATGGTCGCCGGGCGCAAGCAGGCAGCGATCGCGGCGGTGGCCGAGGCGACCGAGGCCGCGGGCCGGCCGGCGGAGGAGGCCCGGTTCGAGATCGGCGCCGCGCTGCGGCTGTCTCCCTCGACCGCCGGGGACCGGACGATGGTGGCCCTGGAGCTGCGGGACCGCCTCGGTGGCGCCTTGTCAGCGTTGCGGGCCGGGGACATCACCTACCTGCAGGCCGCGCACCTGGCCGGCGCGGTCCGCGACCTGCCCGACCCGGAAGCGGCCGCGGTGCAGGACCGGGTGCTGGGCCGGGCCCCGGACCAGAGCCTGGGCGAGTTCAAGCGCACCGTGCGGCGGGCGGTGCTGACCGCGGACCCGCCAGAGTGCGGCCGACCGGCACCACCAGGCGGTCGCGGCCCGCACCATCGAGGCGATGCCCCAACCGGACGGGATGCAGTCGTTCTGGATGACCATGCCGGCCCCGGTCGCCGAGGACGTGTGGGACACCCTGACCGCCCGCGCCAAGGCCACCCAGGACCTGCTGCGGGCCGGCGCCGGGAACGACCCCGGCCTGGACGCGCTCCGCGTCGACGCCCTGGTCGACGCCGTCCTCGGACCCGACCCTGCCGAAGGTGCCCAGACCGGCGACACGACCGGCCCGGACACAACGAGCAGCGGCGGCTGCCCAAGTGCTCGTGCGGCGGGGCGCAGACCGCCGCGGTCGTGCTCGACCTGCCCACCGCCCTCGGCCTGGCCGACCATCCGGGTGAGATCCCCGGCTACGGCCCCATCCCGGCACCCCTCGCGAGGCAGATGGCCAGCCAGCGGGACTGGGTCCGGTGGACCACCCACCCGCACACCGGCCAGCTCCTGGACCGCGGCGCCACCACCTACCGGCCCTCGGACCAGCTGCGCGCCTTCATCGCCGCCCGGGACCGGACCTGCGGGTTCCCCGCCTGCAACCGCCCCGCAGCCCAGTGCGACTGCGACCACGTCGTCACCTACGCCCACCACGGACAAACCATCCGGGTCAACCTCGGACCCCTATGCCGACAACACCACAACGCCAAGACCCACGGCCTCTGGCGATTGACCTACCACCCCGACACCGGAACCAAGACCTGGACCAGCCCCCTGGGCAAGACCTACACCAAGAGCACCGACCCACCACTGACGTGAGGGCAGCTGTGCTTGAGGCTGGCGCATGTCCGGCGACTGGGGGGTCCGCGTCTTGCGTGGGCTATTGCAATTGCCCGGAGTATGGGTCCCAGGTCGAGCCCGGAGTGGCCCCTCCCTGCGCCTCCGCGCCGCCCTTTCCGCGAGCCATACTCTCTCCGAACATGGCCGAGCGGATCTTTCGCTGACGGCGCCGCTCGGCGCGCTCGGGGTTGATGAATCGCGCCCGGATCCTCCTCCATGCCTGCATAGCACGAAGGTACTGCCGCAGGCTGTGGGTCGTCAGCCCTTCTTCAGCCCCCTTGATGGCAGCCGCAGGTCCGCGACGGCGTAGTTGGCGACACTGGCTGGTGGGCTGAGCACATGGGCGGGCACAAGTGCCGACAGCCCCCCCGCTCGGCGGCTGACACGACTGCACGGGAACCGGCGACTACTTGCTGCGGTTTGGAACTACTCCTCGGGAGGCTGCTTTCTGAGCCACCTCGGCTGGGAACCGTCCGAGCGGTGCCGGCGTCTCAGCGACATGTGGCGTCGCGCCTGCACAGGTCTGGTCTTGCTTCTGGCGGCCAGCGCGTGCAGCGGTGATCCGTCGAGCGAGGCCACAAGGGTTCGCCCGCCCGAGGTTCCGACCGCGGCCACCAACGCAAATCTCACCGTGATCGTCGTCAACCTGGTTGATCGCGAGGATCGGATCCGGGTGAGTATCAACGGGCGCAGGGCTATCGATGCCACCTTTCCAGCATCTGCTGGGCGGATGCACGCTCCCATCTTTGAGTACCGATACGCCGTCCCGAGTGGCACAACGATCATTCGCGTGAAGACTCCCGGTGACAATAAGAAGCTTCGCGTCCCTGCGACCACGAAGGAGAACTGGGTTGTTGTGCAAAACCAGAGCGATGACGTCGGGACGGCTCTGGACCTGTTTCACGAGCGTCCAGGTTTCGGCTAGCCGTGGTCGCACACAAGTGCCGCTACCGCACATCAACTCGCCGGCTGACAAGACTGCAGGGGAACCGGCATCATCGAGTGACGAATGCAGGCCTGACGGAAGGAGCGGTCCGATGGCGGCCCGGGACTTCTACCACGACAAGATCGGGCTGGAGATCCTCAACGAGAACGACGAAGCCATCGTGTTCAAGTGCGGTGGCGGCACTCATCTCGACGTGACCAAGAGCACCGTAGGGACAGCGGACGAGCAAACCCAGGTGTCGTGGGAGGTCCCCGACATCAAGGCCGAGGTCGCTGGACTTCGCGCCCGCGGCGTTCAGGTCGAGGACTACGACATGCCTGGCCTGAAGACCGACGACGGGGTCGCGGACATCGGCTTCGCCTGGGCTGCCTGGATCATCGACCCCCGCAAGAACGCACTGGGGATCATGCAGATCAAACCTAACGAGCGGTCGAGATGCCAGCAGCGGCTGATGCGACCGTCCGGACGCGCACTGTCCTGCGTCACCAACCCGCCCGATGGGAACCTGTACGAGCTCGCGAGCCGCCTGCCGAACACGGACTAGGACCGACATGACGACGATGAGGAACCTGCCCGAAGTGGTGTCACGGGAGCAGTGGCTGGCGGCGCGCAAGGGCCTGCTGGCTAAAGAGAAGGAGCTGACCCGGGCCAGGGACCGGCTCAACGCCGACCGCCGGCGGCTGCCGATGGTCCGCATCGAGAAGTCGTACACGTTCGAAGGCCCGGACGGGTCGGTGAGCCTGCTCGACCTGTTCGACGGCCGGCCGCAGCTGGTGATGCACCACTTCATGTTCGGCCCGGACTGGGACCAGGGCTGCCCGAGCTGCTCCTCCGCCGCCGACGGGATCGGCAGGTTGCGGCAGCTGCACGTGCGCAACACAACCTTGGTCGCGGTGTCGCGGGCTTCCTACCCGAAGCTCGCCGCATTCCGCGAGCGGATGGGCTGGGAGTTCCCCTGGTACTCGTCGTACGGCAGCGACTTCAACTACGACTTCCACGCCACCCTCGACGACCGGGTTGCCCCGGTGCTGCTGCACTTCCGCACCGAGGCCGAGCTCGCCGAGGCCGGGACGCCCTGGACGGGCGGGCCGTGGACGGAGGAGATGAACGACTCCGAGCTGCCAGGGATCAGCGCGTTCCTCCAGGTGGACGGCGAGGTCTTCCACACCTACTCGACGTACGGCCGCGGCATCGAGGAGTTCCACAACGGCTACCACTACCTCGACCTCACGGCGCTCGGCCGCCAGGAGGAGTGGGAGGAACCGGCCGGGCGCGCGGAGCCGCTCGGCCTGCAGGTCGGCGGCCCCGCGATGCGGGTACCCGACGAGTACGACGCCTGAGGCCCCGACGTACCGGCCGATCAGACGGTGAAGTCGACGCCCTGCGCCAGCGGGAGCTCGCCGCTGTAGTTGATGGTGTTGGTGGCGCGTCGCATGTAGGCCTTCCACGAGTCCGAGCCGGACTCGCGCCCGCCGCCGGTCTCCTTCTGGCCGCCGAACGCACCGCCGATCTCGGCGCCGGAGGTCCCGATGTTCACGTTGACGATGCCGCAGTCGGCGCCGTCGGCCGCCATGAACCGCTCGGCCTCGGCCTGGTCCGAGGTGAAGATCGAGGACGACAGTCCCTGCGGCACCCCGTTCTGCAGCGCGATCGCCTCCTCGAGGTCGCTGTAGGTCAGCACGTGCAGCAGCGGAGCGAACGTCTCCCGGCGTACGACGTCGCCCTGCCGGGCAGCCCGGGCCACCGAGGGCGCCACGTAGTAGGCGTCGGGGGCGGCGTCGGCCAGCTGACGGTCGCCACCGACCAGGACCTCGCCCCCGTCGGCTCGTACGTCGTCGAGGGCCGACTGCAGCGCTGAGTAGGCCTTCTCGTTGACCAGCGGCCCGACCAGCGTGCCCTGCTCGAACGGGTTGCCGACCGGCAGCCGACGGTACGCGGCCACAACCTTGTCGAGCAGCGGGTCGGCCACGCTCTCGTGCACGATCATCCGGCGCAACGACGTGCAGCGCTGGCCCGCGGTGCCCGCCGCCGCGAACACGATGCCGCGCACCGCCAGGTCCAGGTCGGCGGACGGCGTCACGACGGTCGCGTTGTTCCCACCGAGCTCCAGCAGGCTGGTGCCGAACCGCGCCGCGACCCGCGGGCCGACGGCGCGACCCATCCGCACGGAGCCGGTCGCGCTCACGAGCGGCACCAGGGTGTTGTCGACCAGCCGCTCCGCCACGGCTGCGTCACCGAGGACGAGCTGGCCCAGGCCGTCCGGTGCCCCGACGTCGGCAGCCGCCCGGTCCAGCAGTGCCGTGCAGGCCAGCGCCGTGAGCGGGGTCAGCTCGGAGGGCTTCCACACGACGGTGTCGCCGCAGACCAGCGCCACCGCGGTGTTCCACGACCACACCGCCACCGGGAAGTTGAACGCGCTGATCACACCGACGACTCCGAGCGGGTGCCAGGTCTCCATCAGCCGGTGACCCGGGCGCTCCGACGGCATCGTCTGGCCGTACAGCTGGCGCGACAGGCCGACCGCGAAGTCGCAGATGTCGACCATCTCCTGCACCTCGCCGCGCGCCTCCGACCGGATCTTGCCGACCTCCAGCGACACCAGGTCGGCCAGGTCGTCGAGGTTCTCGCGCAGCAGCTCGCCGAGCCGCTTGACCAGCGCGCCGCGTACTGGGGCCGGCGTGACCCGCCAGGTCAGGAACGCCTCGTGGGCCGCCTCGACGGCGCGGTCCACGTCGTCGGTGCTCGACCACGGGACCGGCAGCAGGTCGGCGCCGGTGATCGGCGTCCGCGAGCCGGCGTCCCCACGCAGCGACGCCAGGTCGACCCCGCACCGTCCGAGCGCCTTGCGGGCCAGGTCGCGCAGCTCGTCCGCGTCGGGCAGCGTGGTCGTGCTCATCTCAGCTCTCCTTCGTCGTCAGCGCCTGGCGCAGCGCTTCGGTCCCGAGCAGACCGTACGGGTCCAGCACCCGCTTGACGGCCGCCAGGGTCGCGCGGGCAGCGGGCTGCTCGTGCGCCGCCCACCATTCGACGTTGGCGGGGCCCAGACCGTGCTCGGCGGAGAACGACCCGCCGTGCCGCTCGACCAACGCGTACACGGTCTCGCGAAGCGTCGCCGCGGCCGCCGGGTCGTGGTCCGGCGGCAGCACCACGTTCAGGTGCAGTCCCCCGTCACCCACGTGACCGAAGTCGGCGAGCACCGCGCCGGGCACCTCTCGGCGTACGACGTCGGCCACCTCGGCCCGGGCGGCGACCAGGGCCGACCGCGGGAGCGAGACGTCCATGCCCAGCACGGTGCCAGCACGGGCCAGCGCCTCGCTCACGCCGTGCCGCAGGCCCCAGGCCCGCTCGACCGGCAGCACCGCGGCGTCGTCGACGAGATCACCCAGCGACTCCAGGGCGGCCAGCAGCGCGTCACGCGCACCGTCGCCTTCGGCCTCCACCAGCAGCGCCAGCTCCGGTTCCCGGCCGGGGAACGGATCGCTCACCGCGTCTATGTGGCGCACCGTCAGCCGGATGGCTTCACCGGACAGCAGCTCGAGCGCACCGAGTCGCGGCCCGAGCACCCGCTCCAGGGCGGCCACGACCTCGAGCAGAGCCCCGCGGGGAAGGAGCAGAGCCGTGGCCCGCTCGGCCGGCCGGTGCGCGAGCTCGAGCGTCGCCGCGGTCACCACCCCGAGCAGACCTGCGGAGCCGACCATGAGGTCGGTGAGCCGCAGCGAGTCGTTCTTCTTGCGCAGCGGTCGCAGGTCGCCGAGCACGGTCGCTTCGGCGTCGGCCAGCACAACCTGGACGCCGAGCAGCCTGCGCCGCACGTCGCCGTGCCGCAGCACCCGACAACCGCCGGCATTGGTGGCGACCACACCTCCCACGCTCGCGTCGGCCGACAGGTCGATCGGCAGCTCCAGCCCGTGCGGCGCGGCAGCCTCCGCCACACCAGACAACAGCACTCCCGCGGCGGCGGTCACGGCACGGTCGTCGACGTGCACCTCGAGCTGTGTTACCAACCGCTCGGTGCTCAGCACCCCGACCGAGCCGCTGAGGCCGGGCACCGACGCGCCGACCAGCCCGGTGTTCGCGCCCTGCGCCACCAGGGGCACCCGGTGCTGGACCGCCCATCGCACGACGGCCCGCACCTGCTCCAGGTCGCCCGGCCGCGCCACGAAGGCGGCCCGGCCGCGGGCACCCCGCCACGGCTGCTCGTACGCCGACAGGTCGTCGTCCGGGCCCAGCACGGCACCGTCGGGCAGCCCGGCGGCGAACGACCGAAGATCGATCGTCACGGCATCGTCCCGAGTGCGGCCCGCACCTGCGACCACGACTCATCGACCTGCACCTGGTACAGCTTCATCGGGTCGTGCACGTCGCGCCCGAGTGCGCCGGCCAGCCAGTCGAGGTCCCGCTGCACACCTTCCATCGTCGCGTCGGCACTGCCGTCGTCGGTCAGGTTGGAGTGGAAGATGCCGGCCGCCGACCGGGGCAGGAAGTCCTCGTAGACGACGGGCTCGAGGCGGACCCATCCCTCGTCGACCAGGGCATCGGCGTCCTCAGGTGCCCGTCGGCCGGCCCGCGCCAGCTCGGGCGCGGTCGGCGCGACGGTGGCCGTGAACCATGCCAGGTCCCGGCGGGCCAGCTCCCGCTCGGTGCCCGGCAGCTCGGCCGACCAGGCCGCCGGATCGGGCGGCAGCGTGTCGACCACGTCCCGCCCGGCCGGAGTCAGCGCGATGCCGCGCGCCTCGACCTCACCGAACCGCACCCGGAGCTCGCCGGGCGCGACCCGGCCGTCCGGCGCACGCATCATCCGCGGCTCGGCGAGCGCCCGGAACGACGTCTGACGCAGCAGCACGTCCGGGCCGTCCCATCGGGGCGGCCCCTGGATCTCGTCGATCATCTCGATGCCGCGCTCCTGCATCCGTCCGTAGAGCAGGTCGATGTCGAGCACCCGCGGGGTCAGGTGGTTGACGTGCGTGCTCGCCACCCCGGCGATGTCGGCGGCGACGGCAGACACCGCGGACAGCTCGTCGTACCAGGCACGGTCGATCGGTTCCGAGGACAGCGCGAACGCTCCCGTCGCCAGGTCGACGAACCGCTCGGCCCGGTCGTCGTCGAGGCCACCGTCGGCCGCAGCGCTGTCGGCGAGCACGAGCAGCTCCGGGGGGAACAAGACCCGCTGATCGACGAACCTCCGCACCCGAGCCTGCAGGTCGGCGTCGAAGAACCGTCGGTCCTCGGGCACCAGCACCGAGGTGAAGACCCGGAACGGGTTGTGAGCCAGCTCGGCACGGTCGACCGGCCGGAACGCCGTCGACACGATCGGCAGCGGCGTGGGCTCCGCGTCCCGGAGGTCGTAGAACCCCACCGGCGCCATCCCCATCGCGGCGAACAGGCGGCCGACCTGCGCGAGCTCCTGCTGGCTGCCCACCCGGATCGCGCCGTGCCGCTCGGCGGTGACCCGGTCGATGCTGCCGAGGCGCTCGGCCGCACTACCCTCGCGGTCCAGGACCTCCCCGTTCACCTGCTGGGCGACCTCGACCAGTGTGGTGTACGCCGGCACCTCGCCGCCGTACATGACCGACAGCCGACGGGCGAACTCCGCCCGCAGGTCGGTCGTGGTCGAGAAGGCCATGGAAGGAGCATCTCGTGACCCGCTGGACCGACGCCACGGGCGGGGGCAGCGGACGCGACTACGCCGCCAGGTTCGACGCCCTCGCAGCCTCCGGCACGGATGTCCACGGCGAGGCGACCCTGTGCGCCGCGTTGGTGCCCCCCGGCTCCCGGGTGCTGGACGCCGGCTGCGGCACCGGCCGGGTCGCGATCCGGCTGGCCGAGCTCGGCTACGACTGCACGGGGGTCGACGTCGACGCCTCCATGCTCGCGGTCGCACGGGAGCGTGCACCGGACCAGACCTGGGTCGAGGCCGACCTCAGCACCCTCGACCTGCTCGCGGCCGGCCACCCGCCGTACGAGCTGGTGGTGCTCGCCGGGAACGTAGTGCCGCTGGTGGCACCCGGCACCGAGCAGGCCGTGGTCGCGCAGGTTGCCCGGCACGTGCGCGGCGGCGGGTTGCTCGTGGTGGGCTTCGGGCTGGACCGCGCGCACCTACCGCCGGCCGCCGCGCTGCTCGACCTGGCGGAGTACGACGCGTGGTGCCAGGTCGCCGGGCTCGTGCCGGTCCGCCGGCTGGCCACCTGGGACGGCCAGCCCTACGACGGCGGCGGGTATGCCGTCAGCATCCACACCCGTCCGGGATCATCCGACGCGTTCCCGCCGGCGTAGCCCCACCGGCCACCAGACCCGGTCGTCTAGCTCGTGCACGAGGGCCGGGACCAGCAGCGACCGCACGATCAACGTGTCCAGCAGCACGCCGAACGCAACCGCGAACCCGAGCTCGGCGAACGGCACCAGCGGCAGCACCCCGAGGGCCGAGAAAGTCGCGGCCAGCACCACCCCGGCCGAGGTGATGACGCCGCCGGTGACGGCGAGGCCCTTCAGGGTCCCCCGCCGGGTGCCGTGGACCTTCGCCTCCTCGCGCACGCGGGTCATCAGGAAGATGTTGTAGTCGATCCCCAGTGCCACCAGGAACACGAACGCGAAGAGCGGGAAGGACGGATCGGTGCCGGCGAAGTCGAAGACGTGCTCGAACACCAGGGCGCAGACTCCCAGGGTGGCCAGGAAGGACAGCACGACGGTGGCGACCAGCAGCAGAGGCGCCACGACCGCTCGCAGCAGCAGTGCGAGCACCAGGAAGATGACGACCAGGATCGCCGGGATGATCACCCTGGTGTCGCGGGCGGACTCCTGCTTGATGTCGTAGACGACAGCAGTGCCACCGCCCACCAGCACGTCGGTGCTGACCTCGTCGACGGCATCCCGCAGGTGCAGCACCGTGTCCTCGGCCTCGGTGCTGTCCGACGCCGCGGTCAGCACGGCTTCGACCTGGACCTTGCCGTCGACCACCTTCGGCGGCCCGGACGACTCCGTCGGTGCCGCCGACCCTTCAGCCGTCGGCGGGGCATCCGTCACCAGCTGCGCATCGGCGACGCCGTCGACGCCACGCACCAGATCGAGCAGCGCTTCCCCGTCGGCCTGGTCACCGATCACGCTCACCGGCACGCCCGACCCCGCCGGGTAGTGCCGCGCGAGAACTTCCTGCCCCTGCACCGAGTCGACATCGGTGGTGAACTGCTCGGCCGTGGTCAGTCCGTCGGCGTCCAGCTGGGTGGTGAACAGCGCGGCAGCGGCGAGCACCAGGGCAGTCGCGATCCACACGGCGCGCGACCGCCGGCCGACCAGCGACGAGACACGACCCCAGATGCCGCGCTCGTGGTCGACCTCGTCGTCGTGCCGTGGCACGAACGGGAAGAACCAGTAGCGGCCGAACACCATCAGCAGGGCCGGCAGGAACAGCAGCATGGAGGCGACAGCGCAGGCGATGCCGATCGCGCCGACCGGCCCCAGCGACTTGTTGGAGTTCAGGTCGGAGAGCAACAGGCAGAGCAGCCCGAGGATGACGGTGGCGCCGGAGGCGACCACGGGCGGGAAGGCCCCACGCAGCGCGCCCTTCATGGCCACCGTCCAGGAGTCCTCGCGGTGCAGCTCCTCCTTGAACCGGCTGATCAGCAGCAGGGCGTAGTCGGTGCTGGCGCCCAGCACGAGCACCGAGAGGATGCCCTGGCTCTGCCCGTCGACGGTGAGGACTCCCGCTTTGGCGACCAGGTAGACCACGGCCTGAGCCAGCACCAGGGCCATCCCGGCCGCCATCAGGACGGGCAGGAAGACCGGGCTGCGGTAGATCAGCAGCAGGATGACAAGGATCACGCCGACCGTCGTGAACAGCAGCTTGCCGTCGATGCCCTCGAAGGCGGCAGCGAAGTCGGCGAACTGTCCGCCCGGGCCGGTGACGTAGCTCGGCAGACCGTCGACGGCGCCGGCGTCGGCGACGTCCTCCACGATGCCCGGCAGCGTCTCGAACGCCGAGTTGTCACCGGGTAGCGGGAGCACCACCTGGACGGCGTCGCCGTCCTCGCTGGGGATCGGCGGAGACGGGTCCCCGGCAATGCCGTCGACCTCTGCCAGTCGGTCCCGTGCCTCAGCGACCGCAGCGAGGTCGGCCTGGGTCAGACCGCCGGTGCGCTCCCAGACGATCAGGGCGGGGATGTCCTGGTCACCGGCGAACCTGGTCTCCAGCTCGAGGGACTTTGTCGACTCGGCCGAGTCGGGCAGGAACGCGGCCTGATCGTTCTCCGTGATGCTGGTCAGCTTCCCGGAGAGCGTGCCGGCGATCGGTGCCACCACGAAGATCGCGACGAGCAGCACCACGGCCGGCAGCAGGACGCGGCGCCAGTTGATGCGGCGCCGCGGTGGCCGGGGACCTTCCTTCTCCGGACGTGCTTCCGCCTCGACCAGCCGGTCCTCGCTCGCCATCGTGTCCCGCTCCTCTGCTCTGCCGACGCCCGCCATGCTCTCCAGACCGGCGAGCGCTGCGGAACTCATCGCACCCGATCGTTGCCGAATCGTCCCCCAGGGCTACTGCAGCAGGCTGACGCCGCGGGCGATCACGATGACCGACAGCATCAGCGCCGACACCGACTCGGTCGCCATCAGCATCTTGGCACGGTGCGTCAGCGGCATCGTGTCGGTCGGGCTGAACGCCGAGGAGTTGGTCACCGATGTGTAGAAGTAGTCCAGGAATGCCGGGGACCAGTCCGAGTGCGCGGCCGACCGCTTGGCGACCTCGTCGATCGCGTCCTCGTCCTCGTCCTGGGGGAACCTGAAGTCGGCCGCCGGCAGCTGCGAGCGCGGTTCGCGGGTGCGCACGACAGGACCTCCCCGGTCGATCTCCCAGTAGGCCAGCGCGAACACGATGATGTTCGTCAGCCAGACCTGCGCGGCGCCGATCAGCAGCGCGCCGCCGTTCTTCGCCGAGCCGTTGACCAGGGTGTCGACGAGCAGCACCAGGGCGATGGTGTTCGCCAGGGCGATCAGCAGGATCAGCCCGATCGAGACGAAACGGAGCTGCCGGCTCTCGCGGGTCATCCGGTGCGGGTTTCCCACCAGCAGCGGCACGAGGAGCACCACCTCCAGTACCGGGATCAGGTAGCGCGGGCCGAAGACCAGCGCGCTCGGCAGTGCGGCGTACAGGACCACCGCCGCCACGACGGCCACCGCCGCGGCGTACCGGGACTCGCCCGGGTGCTCCCGCTTCTCGGCGCCCCTGGTCACCGGGAGTTCCGCTCTGGAGGCGACGGTGAGGTCATGCCGCCAGCGTCGCACCGGCACGCCCGGCGACCCCGCAGGCGCGCGCACAACAACGACGCCCCCGACCGTGGGGTCGGGGGCGTCGCTGTGGGGGCCGTGGGTCGCTAGCCGCGCAGCCCGTTCATGTTGGCGGCACTGATCGCGGTGAAGCGCAGGGAGCGGCCCGGGTCAGCGGCTCCACCGGGTGCGTTGTCCTGCTCGTAGTTCGGGTTGTGCGAGCCCTTCGCGCCCTGCTCCTTGAAGAACGTCCTGTAGTCGATGTCGGCGGTGGGGGCCCCGAACGGCACCATCGTGTAGCCGTCGCCGACGCCGGGTGCTTGAGCGGTGCGATCGCCGTCCTTGGCGTGGTACAGCGGGTAGCGATGGGTCTGCTTCGCCACCGTCGCCAGCGGGTCGAAGATGTCCTCGACGCGCTGCCCGTTGACGTCGTACCGCCAGCGGTGCTGGTGCTGCGCCACGTGCGCCCAGTAGATGTCCATCTCGACCACGACCAGATCGGGGTCGGTGACGTCCAGGTAGTGCTGCATCAGTCGCTTGCCCGACTCGGCCCGCACCTGGGTCGGTGCGATCGGGGCGCCGGTGACCCGGTCCTGGGTCACGGTCACGATCGGGCCGTCCTGCAGGAAGTTGTACGCCGGCGAGTGGTTGTGGGTGTACATGTGGATGCCGAACTGGTTGACGCTGATCTGGTTGAGGGCCGTCCACTTCTCGCCTGCGAGCGTCCACGGCTCGATGTTCCGGTTGCCCGCGTTGGTCGGGTCCCCGCCGGTGCCCAGGTACGGCGTGCCCAGGATCGTCCCGAACTCCAGCTCGGTCTGGAACCGAAGCAGGTCAGCCGCGGACATGGCGCCACCGGAGCTGCCCGGCCCGTCCCACGTGTTCGGGATGAAGCCGTGGTTGCCGATCGCCTCGAGACCGTTGTCGTCGAGGAGGCCGCGCAGGGTCCGCGCATAGGCCAGGTAAGCCGCCCGCCCGGCGGCGTTGCCGTCGTTCGGGTAGGCGGCCGTGCCACCCGGGTTCGCGGCGTTCTGCCCGTAGCCGGCGAACTCGACCTGCTCGATGCCGACCCTGGCCAGGTACTCGAAGAGCTCCTTCCACCCACCGGGCAGCGGCACCAGCGGACCCAGGTCGGTGGGGTCGGCCGGGAAGTTGGCGCCGCCGAGGTAGCCCATCGTCGGCGAGCCGGTAGCGATGGCCAGCCGGCCGGGGACGTCACGCTGGGTGTAGGTGATCGTGCCGACCTTGGACGCCGGGATCAGCCGCCCGTTGCCGCTGCCTGCCTTCGGCGCCGCGAAGGCGCTCACCGGGCCAATCGGCGCCAGTGCCACGGCGGCGGCGCCGCCGACACCGAGCTTGAGCATGGACCTACGGCTGAGGTTGTGGTTCGAAGCCATCTACGCCTCCTTGCGCGCTCCCACGGGAGTACGCATCGACCGGATTGTCCGTGCCCGCATCACGGTCGAGTTGCTGGGACGCTAACGGGCTGTGCCCGGTGTGGGGAAGACCTTTCGGTGGAACTTCTCGAAAGTTTTGCTCTACGCCGACAAAGTGCCGCTCAGCCGCTGGTGAAGGCCGCGTCGAAGGCCGCGGCGGGCGGGTCGAAGGCCAGCCGGCGGACGAACTCCAGCGCCTCGGGGGCGCCGAGCAGGCGGTCCATCCCGGCGTCCTCCCACTCGATCGAGATCGGGCCGTCGTACCCGATGGTGTTGAGCATCCGGAAGCAGGCCTCCCACGGGACGTCGCCGTGCCCGGTGGACACGAAGTCCCAGCCGCGCCGCGGGTCGGCCCAGGCCAGGTGCGACCCCATCCGGCCGTTGCGACCGTTGCCCACCTGACGCTTCGCGTCCTTGCAGTCGACGTGGTAGATCCGGTCCTTGAAGTCCCAGAGGAAGCCGACCGGGTCGAGGTCCTGCCAGACGAAGTGGCTGGGGTCCCAGTTGAGCCCGAAAGCCGGCCGGTGGTCGACCGCCTCCATCGCGCGCACGGTGGTCCAGTAGTCGTAGGCGATCTCACTGGGGTGCACCTCGTGGGCGAACCGGACACCCTGCTCGTCGAACACGTCGAGGATCGGGTTCCAGCGGTCGGCGAAGTCCTGGTAGCCGGCCTCGATCATCGAGGTCGGGACCGGCGGGAACATCGCCACGGTCTTCCAGATCCTCGAACCGGTGAACCCGACGACGGTGTCGACGCCGAGCCTCTTCGCCGCGCGCGCCGTCGTCTTCATCTCCTCGGCCGCGCGCTGCCGCACGCCCTCCGGGTCGCCGTCGCCCCACACCCGGTCCGACAGGATGCCGCGGTGCCGCTCGTCGATCGGGTCGTCGCACACCGCCTGCCCGGTGAGGTGGTTGGAGATCGCGAACACCTTCAGGTCGTGCTTGGCCAACATGTCCAGCTTGTCCTTGACGTAGCCGTCGTCATCCGCGGCGGCCACGACGTCGAGGTGATCGCCCCAGCAGGCGATCTCGAGGCCGTCGTACCCCCAGTCCGAGGCGAGGCGGCACATCTCGGCGAAGGGCAGGTCGGCCCACTGGCCGGTGAACAGGGTGATCGGTCGCGTCATGTCCTCATGCTCCTACTCGCTGCGCGGTGCGTCCGCGATCCGCATACTCGAAAGGGCGGTGGGGGCGCCCCATGCGGGGAGGCGCCCCCACCAGCTCGGAGGGCAGCCGCGGTTCCGGCGACTGCTGCCACGCGGCTAGGCCGGCTGCTGCGCGACGCTCAGGTCGGCCGGTTTCCCCGCGCCGTCCTGCACGATGACGTTCTCCCAACCGCTGTCGTGCGCCGCTGAGCGCTCGACAGCTGCCAGGACACGTTGCACCTGGAGCCCGTCGGCGAACGACGGGGACGGGGTCTGTCCCGTGCCGATGGCCTGGACCAGGTCGACCACCTCGTGGGTGAAGGTGTGCTCGTAACCCAGACCATGACCGGGCGGCCACCAAGCCTTCAGGTACGGGTGCCTGGGCTCGGTGACCAGGATCCGCCGGAACCCCGCGGTCTCGGCATCCTCGGTGTGGTCGTGGAACTGCAGCTCGTTCATCGCCTCGAAGTCGAACGCGATGCTGCCTTCGCTCCCGTTGACCTCCAGCCGCATCGCGTTCTTGCGACCGGACGCGAACCGGGTGGCCTCGAACGAGCCGATCGCCCCAGACGCGAATCGCGCGAGGAACAGCGCGGCGTCGTCGACGGTGACCTCGCCGGTGCCCGCGCCGCCGGATGCGGCCAGCCCGGACGACGCCTCCGGCAGCGGCCGCTGCCTGATGAACGTCTCGGTGAGACCGGTCACGCCGGTGATGGCCGCGCCGACGACGAACTGCGCCGCGTCGATGATGTGCGCGCCGATGTCCCCGAGGGCACCGGAGCCCGCGCGGTCCTTCTGCAGCCGCCACACCAACGGGAACGACGGGTCGACGATCCAGTCCTGCAGGTACTGCGCCCGGACGTGCCGGACGGTGCCGACCCGCCCCTCCTGGACCAGCCGGCGGGCCAGCGCGAGGGCCGGCACCCGGCGGTAGTTGAAGGCGACCATCGAACGGACGCCGCGCGCCTCGGCCGCCTCGGCCGCCTCGACCATCGCCTCCGCCTCTTCCACCGAGTTGGCCAGCGGCTTCTCGCACAGCACGTGCTTGCCGGCCTCCAGAGCGGCGATGGCGATCGCGGCATGGGTGTCGCCAGGGGTGCAGATGTCGACCAGCTGGACGTCGTCCCGCGTGAGCAGACGATGCCAGTCGGTCTCCACCGATGCCCAGCCCATCCGCTCGGCTGCAGCTGCCGTGGCCGCCGGGTCACGACCGCAGAGCGCGGTCATCGCCGGGGCGCACGGCAGGTCGAAGAACCGACCTGCCGTGCGCCAGGCCTGCGAGTGGACCGCTCCCATGAAGGCGTACCCGACCATCCCCACCCCGATGGTGGGAGTGCTGTCGGTCATTGCGTTCCCTTCTTGCCCGGTCCGTGCAGGGGACGATCGATCAGGACTGGAAGCAGAGCGGGCGGTACTCCTCGAGGTTGTCCTTGTTCACCACCGGGGCGTTGAGGACCACGCGCTTCGGAACCTCGACCTGGGCGAGGTCGGACATCCCCTTGCCCTGGGCGATCAACCGGGCCAGCTTGATGCCGTCCGCAGCCTGGGTCGGCGGGTAGATCACGGTGGCCTCCATCTCGCCGTCCTCGATCCACTGCATCGCGTTGCACGAGCCGGCACCGCCGATGAAGGCGAACTCGTCACGGTTGGCGTTGTCGAAGGCTGCCTTGACGCCGACGCCCTGGTCGTCGTCGTGGTTCCAGATGATGTCGATCTTCGGTGCGGCCTGCAGCAGGTTGGACGCCTGCTCCTCGCCGGACTCGACCGTGAACTCGGCGGCCACCCGGTTGTCGACCGTCTCGCCGCACGTCTTCAGCGCGTCGGCGAAGCCCTTCGACCGGTCCTGCGTCAGCGGCAGCGAGTCGAGGCCTGCGATCTCGGCGATGACCGGGTTGGTGAGGTTCTTGCTCTCCTTGAGCGAGCAGGCGTAGGTGCCGGCCGAGACACCCATGCCGTAGTTGTCGCCCAGCACCGTGGCGCGGGCCGCGAACGGTGAGGAGAACTCACGGTCGACGTTGATGACCGGGATGCCCGCCTCCATGGCCTTGATCGCGACGTCGGTGAGGGCAGCGCCGTCGGTCGGCAGCAGCACGATCGCGTCGACCTTGTCGTTGATGAAGGTCTCGACCTGGCTGATCTGCAGGTTGGCGTCGTTGGTGCCCTCGGCCTGCTTGAAGTCGATGTCCTCGTACTTCTCGGCCTCGGCCTTGGCGGAGGAGTTGATGGCGGCCAGCCAGCCGTGATCAGCCTGCGGGCCGGAGAAGCCGATGACCACCGTGTCACCGGCGGCGTCGTTGTCGCTGGCGGCCTTGGTGTCGCTGCTGGGCTTGCTGTCGGCGGAGGGCTCGGGGTCGTTGCTGGTGCAGCCCACGAGCACCGCCGTGGTCGCCAGCAGAGCTCCGCTGGCCATGAGAATCCGCTTCAGCGGAGTGGTGGGACGCACGGACATGTACTTCTCCTTCAGGGTGTGGTCCGGCCGGGCGGCCGGTTCTCGCGAGGTGGGAGTCATGGGTTGCGGGCGGCGACGCGTTGCTGGAGAAGGACGGCGACGATGATGATCACGCCGGTCGCCACCGCCTGGGTGGAGGTGTCCTTGTTGTTCAACGTGAAGATGTTGGTCAGGGTCCGGAAGATCAGGACGCCGAGCACGGTGCCGACGATGGTGCCGCGACCGCCGGTGAGCAGGGTGCCGCCGATGACGACAGCGGCGATCGACTCGAGCTCGTAGCCGCCGCCGTGCGTCGAGCTCCCGGTGGTCGTCCTGGCCATGATCATCACTGCGGCCAACCCGCAGGCCAGCCCGAGCAGCACGTAGAGCAGGGCGGTGTGCCGGCGTACGTCGATGCCGGCCAGCCGGGCCGCCTCCGCGTTGCCGCCGACGGCCAGGGTCCGCCTCCCGAACGTGGTCCGGTTGAGCAGCACCCAGCCGCCGATCGCCGCCAGCGCGAAGATGATGACGAGGACCGGCACTCCGAGGACGTCGCCACCGAAGAAGGACACGAAGTCGCGGTTGGAGACGATCTGGGTCTTGCGGTCGGAGATGATCTCCGCCAGACCCCGGGCGGACGCCAGCATCGCCAGCGTCACCACGAAGGCCGCGATCCTGCCGTAGGCGATGAGCAACCCGTTGACGAGCCCGCAGCCGCCGCCCACCGCGAGGGCGACGAGCACCATCACGATCCAGTGCGTGTCCTCAGCCATGGTCTGCGTCGACAGGGTCGTGGCCCAGACCGAGGCCAAGGCGACGATCGCCCCCACCGACAGGTCGATGCCGCCGCCGGTGATGACGAAGGTCATGCCGATGCTCACGACACCGATGACCGAGGCCAGGCGGAGGATCGTCAGCATGTTGTCGACGCTGAGGAAGCGGTCGCCCGCGGTCGCCCCGCCGACGATGACCAGGATGACGAGGGCGATCACCAGGCCGAGGTTGCGCCCGACCGAGCTGTCCATGACCCGGGCGAACTGCGAGCGGGGGTCCGCCGTCTCGACCGCCGCGGCCTCCACGCGCCCGTGCTCGTCCGGGGGCGGGACGACCGCGGACGACGGAGTCTTCTGGTCGCTCATGCGACACGTCCTTCCATGACCAGGTCGAGGACCCGGTGCTCGTCGATGCCTGCCGCCGGGCCCTCGTGCACGATCCGGCCCTCGCTGATGACCAGCACGCGGTCCGCGAGGCCGAGGACCTCGGGCACCTCGCTGGACACCACGACGACGGCAACACCCTCGTCAGCGAGCCGGCGGATCAGGGCGTAGATCTCGCTGCGGGCGCCGACGTCGACGCCGCGAGTCGGTTCGTCGAGCAGCAGCACCCGACAGCCGCGCAGCAGCCACCGCGCCAGCACGACCTTCTGCTGGTTGCCACCGGACAGCGTGCGCACCGCCCGCTCCACGCCCGCGGGCCGGACGTCCAGAGACTCCGCCTGCTGCTTGGCCGCCGCGTGCTCGTCGCCACGCCGGACGAACCCGGACCGGGCGAAGCGACGCAGGCTGGCCAGGCTGATGTTGCGGGTGACCGACTGGTCGAGCAGCAGGCCTTGGCTCTTGCGCTCCTCCGGTGCCAGCCCGACCCCGGCGCCGACCGCAACTCGCACCGACCCCCTGCGCATGGCCTTGCCGTCGACCGTGACCCGGCCGGCAGACGCCTTGCGGGCGCCGTAGAGCGTCTCGAGGATCTCCGAACGTCCGGAGCCGACCAGGCCGGCCAGCCCGACGATCTCGCCGGCCCGGACGGTGAACGTCACGTCGGTGAACTCGCCGATGCGGGACAGGCCCTCGACCTGAAGCACCGGCTCGCCGAGCGTCGCGGAGTCGTCCTGCTCCGGGAACACGAACTCGATGGACCGCCCGGTCATCAGCCGGATCAGCTCCGCCGTGGGGGTGTCGGCCACCGGGAGGCTGGTGGCCACCGTGCGGCCGTCCTTCAGGACGGTGACCCGGTCGCCGATCTCGCGGATCTCCTCGAGGCGGTGCGAGATGTAGACGACGGCGACCCCTTCGCCGGTCAGGTCGCGGATGACGCGGAACAGGTTCTCGACCTCGCCGCCGTCCAGGACCGCAGACGGCTCGTCCATCACGATCAGGCGGGCGTCGTGCGACAGGGCCCGGGCCATGCTGACGATCTGCTTGCCGGCTGCGGAGAGCCGGCCGACCTCACGACCGGGCGGGATGTCGGCATGACCCAGCCGGCGCAGCAGGTCCCGGGCGGCGGCGCGCGTCGCTGCCGGTCGGGTGAACCCGGCACTGGTGCCCTCGTGGCCGAGGAAGATGTTCTCCGCGACCGAGAGGCCGTCGACGAGGTCGAGCTCCTGGTAGATCGTGGCCACGCCGATCTTCATCGCGGCGACCGGGTTGCTGAGCCGCACCGGCTCGCCGCGCCAGGTGATGGTGCCCTCGTCGGGCTGGTGGGCACCGGCCAGCACCTTGATCAACGTGGACTTGCCGGCGCCGTTCTGCCCGAGGAGTGCGTGCACCTCACCCGGCCGGACGTCGAGGTCGACCCCGTCCAGCGCACGTACGCCGGGGAACACCTTGACGATGCCGGACATGGTCAGCAGCGGCTGTCCCGCGTGGATCTCAGTCATGGGTCAGCACCGTGTCCGAGATCATCCGCGCGGCGCCGACGACGCCGGCCTGCGAGCCGAGCTCGGAGAGCACGATCGGAAGGTTCCCGGTGGCCAGCGGCAGCGAGCGGCGGTAGACCACGCTGCGCAGCTCGGCGAGCAGCGGGTGACCGAGGCCGGCGGCCACCTCGCCCCCGAGCACGACCATGCCCGGGTTGAAGAAGCTGACCAGCCCCGCCAGCAGCAGACCGAGCCGGTGTCCGCCGTCCCGGACCAGCTCGACGGAAGCGTGATCACCCGACGATGCGGCAGCAGCGACGTCGGCACTGGTCAGGCGGCCGGCCGCGGCGAGCCGCTCGGCGAGCATGTCGGACCGCCCCGCTCGCGCTGCCTCCGTGGCGTCCCTCGCCAAGGCCGCGCCGCTGAAGTGGGCCTCGAGGCAGCCGACGTTGCCGCAGGTGCAGACCGGTCCCTCGTCGTCGACCCGGATGTGGCCGATGTCGCCGGCGCTGCCGCTGGCACCGCGATAGACCTGCCCGTCGACGATGATGCCGCAGCCGACGCCGGTGCCGATCTTGACGAACAGCAGGTCGTCGACGGTGCGGGCCAGACCGGCGTGCATCTCGCCCAGCGCCATGATGTTCACGTCGTTGTCGACCTGCACCGGGCAGCCGAGGTGCTGGGAGAGCACCGACCTGACCGGGTACTGGTTCCAGCCCGGCATGATCGGCGGTGCCACGGGCACGCCGTCCCGGAAGGACACCGGTCCTGGCACTCCGACGCCGGCGCCGTGCAGGTCGACGGCCAGGCCGTCGGCGCGCAGCTTGCCGACGAGGTCCAGCACCACCGCAAGAACCGCGTCCGGGCCGTCGCGCACGTCGATCGGCTCGGCCACCTGCCCCAGGACGGTCAGCCTGCCGTCGGTCACCGCCACGTCGACCGACGTCGCGCCGATGTCGACGGCGAGGAAGCGCAGCCGCGCGGCGAGACCGACGATGGCCGAGCGACGGCCACCCCGGGAGGCGGCCAGGCCCTGCGACTCGACCAGCCCGATCTCGGTCAACCGGTCCAGCTCGACCGCGAGCTTGGACCGGGACAGCTGGACCGCCTCGCCCAGCTCGGCGCGGCTGATCGGCCCGTCGTCGCGCAGCAGCCGGAGCAGTGCGCTCTGGTGCGCGTTCTCGGGCCGCACGGACACTCGCCTCACGCGACCCGCCTCGCTCTGCCGTTCCTGTGACCTGTGCCACAGGGACTGGCTGGACCGTAGCGAGTTACGTCGAAGTAAGGAAGAGGTTTCGTCGACAAAGTTGAGACTTTTTCCAGAGTTAGGACAAAGTGCTCTAGTGGTCGGTCGGTTGCCGGGCCGCCACGGCGAGTGCGGCCACGGCGGCGCCACGGGCCCCCGCCATGTCCAGGTGCGGGATCAGCTCCACGGTGGCGACGGCACGCTGCTCGACCCGCAGGTCGGTCGCCTCGACGATCTTGCCGACGAACCAGTCCCGGAACGAGGGCTCGGCCTCGACCACACCGCCGCCGACGAAGTAGGCGTGCGGGTCGGTGAAGTTCGCGGCCAGGGTGAACAGCCGGCCGAGGGCGGATGCCTGCTGGGCGAAGACCTTCAGGGCCAGCTCGTCGCCGTCGGCCGCCAGCCCGCGCACCGACTTCGCCGCGGCCCGCAGCTCCATCGCCGCGAGCGGGTGGTCGGGGTAGCGGGACAGCCAGTAGGGCAGCAGGTTCTTCACGATGCCGGTCAGCGACGCGACGCTCTCCACGTCGCCGGCGTTGCCGCAGTTGCACTGCGGGACCGGTTGGTCCGGCTCGAGCAGTCCGGCCATCGGGATCATCACGTGGCCGAGCTCACCGGCCATGCCTGCTGCACCGCGCACGACCTGGCCCCGCTCGACGACGCCGCCACCGAGGCCGGTGCCCACGATCGCTGCGACCGAGGAGCACTGGGTCGAGCGGGTGCCGAAGTGCTCGTGGTGGGCGTACAGGGCGGCGGCGTTGCCGTCGTTGTTGTAGACGACCGGCAGCCCGAGCCTCGCCTCCAGCGCCCCGCGGACGTCGAAGCCCCACCACTCGGGGTCGGAGAAGTTCGTGGCGCCACGCGAGGAGATCACGCCGTCCGCGCTGGCCGGGCCGGGGGTGTCCAGCCCGACGGCCCGGACGGCGGACCGATCGATGCCGGTCGTCGCGAGCACCGTCTCCAGCGCCTCGACCATGGCCTCCACCGCGACGGCAGTGCCTTCCACGACCCGGCTCGGCACCTCGACCAACCGGTCGACCAGGAAGTCGCCGGCCGCGGTCAGGACCGTCGCGTTGTTCGCGGTGCCACCGTTGTCGATGCCGACCACGACCCAGGGCGCGGGCGGTGCGGCAGGGCTGGGAGAGGACATGGCGCCAGCGTGGCACGACGCGGGCGCGCGCGGGGGCTCGGCCGGGAGCTAGACGGCGATCTTGAGCCGACGCAGGGCCCAGGCCTCGACGTCGTGCATCCGCACCATCAGCCCGGACGGCTCACCGTCGTCCAGCAGCAGCGC
Organism: uncultured Actinomycetota bacterium; assembly: GCA_963746465.1. Classification (GTDB taxonomy): domain Bacteria; phylum Actinomycetota; class Actinomycetes; order JACCUZ01; family JACCUZ01; genus CAVVAY01. The sequence goes on from CAVVAY010000002.1 coordinate 188,770, forward strand.
GTCCAGCTCGCCGGACTCGATCGCCGCCACCAGCTCGGCCCGCGGGGTGCCGGTGTAGTCGGCCGCCCCGGCGACGTGCAGCCAGTTGTTGCTGGTGCGCACGATCGGCTGGAACGCGGTCATGGTTTCATCATCGGCCTCGCCTGACCCCGACTTGACCCGTCGGCCCTCGCATCACTGCGCCGGCGGATCCACCTGGACGACGACCTGACGGGTCTGCGCGGGCGGGGTACCGGCGGGCTCCCAGGGCCGGACGAGGGCCAGCCGCAGCTCATAGCTGCCGGCGCGCTCACCGCGGACGCTCAGCGTGCGGGAGGCGGGCCCGCCGACATCGGCCGAGGCCGATGGCGGCGCAGCCTCGTCGGCGACGACGGTCAGACCGTCGGGCAGGTCGAGCACGACCCACCGGTAACCGGCTCCGGGCAGGTCGCCGAGAGTGAGGGCCACCACCTCGCCCTCGCGCAGCACGATGCTTTGCCCGCGCTCGACCTGCTCTTGGTCCTCCGGCCGTTGACCGTCCATCGGCTCACTCCTACCGTCGAGGCGTCGAGAGGGGGCGGGGATGGTCACGACGCGCACCCGCACGACGAAGAGCACCACCGCCAAGACCGGGACGACTCGGATCCTGAACTGCGTCCCGTCGCCGGCCACCGACAACGACTGGCGGCTGCACAACGCGGAGGATGCCGGGTTGCTGGCGTCCTCGGCAAGGGCCGCGCCGAGGTCGAAAGATCTGCGCGAGGACACCTGGTGGAAGATCGGCGACCAAGGCGCCACTGGTGCCTGCGTCGGCTGGGCCTCCACCGACTCCGTGCTGCGCTGGCACCTCGTGCAGGCCGGCCGGCTGGCCAAGAACGAGCCGCTGTCGGTCCGCTTCCCGTGGATGGCTGCCAAGGAGACCGACCAGTTCGTCGCGCAGCCGACCACGTTCATCGAGTCTGACGGCACCTCGCTCAAGGCCGCGCTGGACGTGTGCCGCAAGTGGGGCGCCGTGCGCGACACGGTGCTGCCCTTCCGGACCGGCGCGTTGTACGTGGGCGAGGTCGCGACGTTCTACGCCATCGCGACCCAGCTCAAGATCGCGGCCTACTTCAACCTCGGGACCACGCTGTCCGGCTGGCGGACCTGGCTGGCCGGCAGTGGCCCCATCCTGACCCGGCTCAGCGTGGACGCGACGTGGGACAACGCCACGGCCACCAAGGGCAAGCTCACGACGTACAAGCCGACCACCGCACGGGGCGGGCACGCGGTGGCACTGGTCGGATACACCACGACGGGCTTCATCGTGCGCAACAGCTGGGGCACCGGCTGGGGCGACAAGGGGTACGCCTACGCGAGCAACGCCTACGCGGCCAAGGCATTCACCGAGGCGTACGGCGTCGCGCTGTAGCCGTTGGCAAACCACTGGCAAAGACAGGCAAAGTCATTGCGTGACTTCTTGTCACACCTGGTGATCGGGCGCACTGTCAGGTCAGGCCAGGGGAGGCCAGCGTGGTGGGACGACGCCGTCCGGGGGGGCAGCAAGCTGTCAGCGCCGACGAGCACGCGGACGCGGTGGTCATCGGGTCCGGGTTCGGCGGCTCTGTCGCCGCGTACCGACTCGCGGAAGCCGGGCGCTCCGTCATCCTGCTCGAACGCGGGAAGCCGTACCCGCCGGGCAGCTTCGCGCGCACCCCGGCGGCGATGGGGCGCAACTTCTGGGACCCGAGCGAGGGACTGCAGGGCCTGTTCGACGTGTGGACCTTCCGTGGACTCGAGGGTGTGGTGTCCAGCGGCCTCGGCGGGGGCTCGCTGATCTATGCCAACGTCCTGCTGCGCAAGGACGAGAAGTGGTTCGTGCACGAGTCGCCGGTGCCGGGCGGCGGATACGAGAGCTGGCCGCTGAGCCGCGCCGACCTGGACCCGCACTACGACCGCGCCGAGCAGATGCTGGGCGCGACGCCGTACCCCTACCCGGCGACCACGAAGACCGCAGCCATGCGCGAGAGCGCGCAACGGCTCGGGCTGGACTGGCAGCTGCCGCCGCTGGCCGTGACGTTCGCCGGCGGCCCGCAGGTAGACCCGGTCCCAGGTGCGGCCATCCCGCCACCCGCGTACGGGAACGTGCACGGGCGACCGCGGACGACCTGCCGGCTCTGCGGCGAGTGCGACATCGGTTGCAACGACGGTGCGAAGAACACCCTCGACCACACCTACCTGTCGGCGGCCGCCCACCACGGCGCGGACCTGCGCACCCGGCACGAGGTCCGCGGCTTCGGACCGCTGCCCGGAGGCGGCTACGAGGTCCGGTACGTCGTGCACGACCCGGCCGACGAGGGCCGGCCGACCAGGACCAGCGCCAAGCCGCTGCACCGCATCACCTGTGACCAGCTGGTGCTGGGGGCGGGCACCTTCGGCTCGACGTACCTGCTGCTGCGCAACCGCGGCGCGTTCCCCGGGATGAGCCGCAGCCTCGGCACCCGGTTCTGCGGCAACGGCGACCTGCTGTCCTTCCTGCTCGACGCCTCCGACCCCAGCGCGCCCGGCGGGCGGCGGCGCATCGAGGGCAGCCGGGGAACGGTGATCACCAGTGCGATCCGGGTCGGCGACGCGCTGGACGGCGACGGCTCGACCGGCCGCGGCTTCTACGTGCAGGACGCCGGCTACCCGGTGTTCGCCGACTGGCTGGTGGAGAGCACCCAGCTCCCCGGGCAGGTCCGGCGGCTGGCCCGGTTCGCGCGCAACCGGTTGCACCGGCGGCTCGGCGGGTCGCCGAAGACGGGGATCTCTGCCGACATCGGCTCGCTGATCGGGCCCGGCCACCTCTCGGACGGTTCGCTGCCCCTGCTCGGCATGGGCCGCGACATCCCGGACGGCGTGATGCGCCTGCGCAAGGGGCACCTCGAGGTCGACTGGACGACGACGTCCTCGGACGCCTACTTCGCGCGAGTCCGGGAGACGATGCACGCGCTGTCCGACGACCTCGGGGCGCGGTTCCAGGACAACCCCCTGTGGTGGACCCGCCGGGTGGTCACCGTGCACCCGCTCGGCGGCGTGCCGATGGGTCGGCACGTCGCCGAGGGGGTGTGCGACGACACCGGCGAGGTGTTCGGCTTCCCCGGCCTGCACGTGCTGGACGGGTCGATGATGCCAGGACCGGTCGGTGCCAACCCGTCGCTGACCATCGCCGCCGTGGCCGACCGGGCCTGCGACCGGATCACCGCCCGGCCTGCCCGCTCCACCCGCCGTCGGGACGTCGGCGTGATCACCCTCCCGGAGCAGACCGTCGCCGCGGAACGCCGACCAGGACGCACCACGGACGCGACGAACCTCTCGTTCACCGAGGAGATGAAGGGCTTCCTCGCTCTCGACGCCGACGACCCGGTCCGCGGCGGCGAGCTCGGCCGTCAGCTCGGGCAACGGCTGATGTTCCACCTCACGATCACGGCCGAGGACGTCGACCGGTTCGTCGTCGACCCCCAGCACCTGGGCTCGGCGACCGGCTACGTCGACTGCGACCTGTTCGGCGGGCGGCAGCCGGTCGAACGCGGCTGGTTCAACCTGTTCACCCGGGACGGCGACGCCACCCGGCGCCGGATGCTCTACCGGCTGCACTTCGCCGACTCCGGCGGCAACCCGTTCACACTGGTCGGGCACAAGGACGTCCACGACGACCCCGGCCTCGACGTGTGGCCCGACACGTCCACCCTCTACGTGCGCATCCACTCCGGCCATGTCGCGCCGGGTGCGAAGGACGAGGGGCGCGTCGTCGCGGCCGGCGTCATCACGATCCACCTCCCGGACTTCATGCGACAGCTGACGACCTTCCGCACCGAAGGGCCGCAGCCGGTGCACGCCATGGAGTCCTTCGGCAGGCTCTTCCTCGGCCAGCTGTGGGAGGTCTACGGGCCGGCCCTGAGCGGGAGCCGGAGATGACCGACCGACCGGTCAGTCGGGACCGCGAGCGGCCGGCGAGCCTGGAGAAGCTGCCGTTCCCGCGGCAGCGTGCGACCCGCTGGTTCGACCCCAAGACCCTGGCGCTGACGGGCAAGCTCGTCGCGTTGTCCTCGGTGTTCGGCAGCTATGCCGACAAGCGGGAGACCCAGGCGGTGGCACGTGTCGAGCACCCGTACCACGACCACTCGACCGCCGGCGAGGAGTGGGTCGACTACGTGAGCGATGTCGGCGACGGATTCAACGCCACCTACTCGATCGCCTACCTGCTGGCCCAGCCCAAGCTGGATGCCACGGCGGCCGACGGGCACGAGTCGGTATCGACGACGCGCGGTTCCGTGCTGGTGATGGGCGGCGACGAGGTGTACCCGTCGGCGTCGGCCAAGGCCTACGAGGTGCACACCAAGGGCCCGTACAACGCCGCGATGCCCCACGCCGACGACCCGCCGGCGCTGTTCGCGATCCCGGGCAACCACGACTGGTACGACGGGCTCACGTCATTCCTGCGGTTCTTCTGCCAGGGCGGCTGGATCGGGGGATGGAAGACCGAGCAGCGGCGCAGCTACTTCGCGGTGAAGCTGCCCCAGCGCTGGTGGCTGCTGGGCATCGACATCCAGTTCGACACCTACATCGACAAGCCCCAGATGGACTACTTCCGGGACGTGGCCAAGGAGATCGCCGAGGGTGACGGGATCATCCTGTGCAACGCCAAGCCGAGCTGGGTGGACGGCGGCAAGCCGCACTCGACGGCGTACGCGACCCTCGACTTCTTCATCACCAAGGTCCTGGGCAAGCGACAGGACCAGGTGCGGCTGATGCTCGCGGGCGACAAGCACCACTACGTGCGGTACTCCGAGATCGGCGGTGAGCGGGCGCTGATCACCTGCGGAGGTGGCGGGGCCTATCTGTCGCCGACCAGCCTGGACCCGGAAGGGCTGGAGCTTCCCCCGAGCACGCTCGACGCCGACGTGGTCGACCGGCCGCCGCCGTCGAGGTTCCGGTGGGAGTCGGCGTTCCCGACCCCGCAGCAGTCCCGCCGGCTCGCGCTGCGGGTGTTCTACCGCCTGCCGGGACGCAACAGGCGCTTCACGGCGCTGATGGGTGCGCTCCAGATGCTGGCCGCGTACGCGCTGGTGAGCAGCGTGCACCTGCAGGACCGGGGATCCGGGAACATCGCCAGCACCTGGGCCGGTATCGAGCCGTCCAGGTCGCTGCTCGAGGCGCTGCGCCAGCCGCGCGCGGTGCTGGTCGTGCTCGGTCTGGTCGCCGCGATGGTGCTGTTCTCCAAGCAGGCCGGGCCGAAGGGCTGGGTCATCGGCTTCCTGCACGGGCTCGGGCACGTCGGGTCCGCAGTGGTCGCGACCTGCGCGGCCGCGGCTCCGGACCTGTCCGGCCTGCCCGACGCGGGGGCGGTACTCGTCCGGCTGGGAATCGCCGGTGCGGTCGGCGGGGTGCTGGCGACGTTGGTCGTCGCCACGTTCCTCTACCTCGCGGGCCGCTTCCTCGACCTGCACCTCAACGAGCTGTTCAGCGCGCAGTCCGACGAGCACTGGAAGTCGTTCCTGCGGCTGCACATCCGCGACGACGGTCGGCTGGACGTCTACCCGATGGCGGTGGAGAGGGTCGCCACCGAGTGGGACGTCCCCGCCGTCGGCGAACGCGGCGACCCCTGGGTCGTCCCGCGTACGCCGATCCAGGTCCGCCTGATCGAGGACCCGGTGCCCATCTCACGTCAGGGGCAGGCGCTATGACTGTGACGACCCCGGACCGGCCCACCACCCGGTCCGACCACCGGACCGAGGTCGTGCCGCTCACCGCCCTCGACGGGCGGCCGCTGACTGTCGTGCACGTCCAGGGCAGGCACGCGCCCACCCGCGGCCCCGTCCTGGTCGTGCACGGCGCCGGCGTACGGGCCGAGCTGTTCCGGCCCCCGCTGCCCCGCACCTTCGTCGACGCGCTGCTCGACGACGGGTGGGACGTGTGGCTGCTCAACTGGCGGGCCTCGATCGACCTCGACCCGGTGCCCTGGACCCTGGACGAGGCCGCCGCCTACGACCACCCGGCAGCCGTGCGCCACGTGCTGGCGGCAACGGGCGCGGACACCCTGAAGGCCGTCGTGCACTGCCAGGGATCCACCTCGTTCACCATGTCGGCGATGGCCGGGCTGCTGCCCGAGGTCGACACCGTGGTGAGCAACGCCGTGTCCCTTCACCCGGTGGTCCCGCGGTTCTCGACCTTCAAGATCGGCCGGATCTCGCCGCTGGTGAGCAGGGTCCTGCCGCACGTCTCACCCGCGTGGGGCGACAAGCCGGAGGGCGCACTCTCGCGCGCACTGGTGCTTCTCGTCCGGGCCACCCACCACGAGTGCCACAACACGGTGTGCCGGATGGTCAGCTTCACCTACGGCACCGGCTGGCCGGCCCTGTGGTCGCACGCGAACCTCGACGACGCGACCCACGACTGGGTGCGCGGGGAGTTCGCCGAGGTGCCGTTCACCTTCTTCGCCCAGATGCACCGCAGCATCCGGGCGGGCCACCTGGTGCCGATGACACCCCTCGACGGACTGCCCTCGTCGTACGTCGCGCAGCCGCCGGCCACCGACGCCCGCTTCGTGTTCCTCGCGGGCGAGGACAACAAGTGCTTCCTGCCGGAGAGCCAGCAGCGGTCCTTCGAGTTCTTCGCCAGGCACCGGCCCGGCCGGGACGCGCTGCACCGGTTCCGCGGCTACGGCCACCTTGACGTATTTCTCGGTCGCAACGCCGCTCGTGACACGTACCCCGTCATCCTCGAGGAGCTGGCGAGATGACCACCGCCCCGTCCGGCGCCCTGCTGCCGCTGGTGCGCGGACTGATGTCGGCCGTCCCGTCCGCGATACCGCGGCGGCAGCGCCGTCTGGCGGGCCGCCGCGCCCGCGTCGACGGCATCGACTTCACCATGCCGGTGAACTCCGAGCAGACCCCGGCCCTGATGGCCGCGTTCCCGGTCGACGGCGACGCGGCTGCCCGGCTGCTGCCCGGCGACGAGCTGCACCCCGTCCGGCTGCCGGGCGGCCGAGGGCTCCTCGTCGTCACCGTCGTGAACTACGAGGTCACCGACATCGGGCGGTACGTCGAGTACTCCCTAGCGATCGCCTGCACCTTCGGCGCCCGGCCCGCACCGCCGCTGCTGCCCGGCCTCCTGCGCGGCCACTACGGCACCGGTCAGTACGTGGTGGACCTGCCGGTGAGCAGCGAGATCTCGGTCAAGGGCGGCAAGGGCATCTGGGGCATGCCCAAGCACCAGGCCAACCTCGACTTCGTCATCACCCCGACGACGGTGTCCAGCCAGTACGACGTCGACGGCCAGCTCGGCGCCCGCATCGAGATCGACCGGCCGCCGCCGACCGCACTGCCGCTCGACGTCGGCGCCGCCAACTACTGCGTCTTCCGCGGCATGGCGATGCGGTCCTCCATCTATTTCCAGGGAGCCGCCGACGTCGCTCTCGGCCGCAGGGCGCGGGCTCGCCTCGACCTCGGCGACGCGCCGCAGGTCGCCCCGCTGCGTGACCTCGGGATGGACCCCGACCCGGTGTTCACCGCCTTCCTGCCCTCGACCCGCGGGGTGCTCGACGACCACTTCGAGTGCTGGTTCCTCACCTCGGACCAGCCGGGCAGCGTGCGCTCCGAGGGACTGGACTCCGTGGTCGACCTCGGGCTCTCCGAGCAGTGGCTGGACCCGCCCAAGGTGCGGGTCGGAGGTGGCCGGTGAAGGGCACCCTGCTGGTCGTCAACGCCGTCTACTTCCTCTTCGGCGCGTCGATGTACATGGGCACGATGTGGGTGCTGCGGTTCTTCCTCTATCCCACCTGGCGGGTGCTGACGCCTGACAATGTTGGCCAGCACTTCGGCGTGCCGACGATCCTGGCAACCAAGTTCTTCACCGTCGTGGTCCCGCCGATGTTCCTGTCCGGCATCGTGCTGGTCGTCAGCGAGTGGGGCGACCCGCTGGTCTGGGTGTGCGCCGTCTGCCTCGTCGGCATCGTGCTGCTGACCTACGTGGGCCAGGGGATCATCATCCCGGTCAACAAGAAGATCCGCGGCGGGGAGTACGACGGTCCGGCCGGCCTCACGCCGCTGCTGCTGCGCTGGATGCAGCTGAACAACATCCGGTTCGTGGCCTCCACCATCACCTGGGCTGCGATCGTCTGGTACCTCGTGGCCAAGGGCGACCTGCACGAGGCGCTGGGATGACTCCTGTCGAGCGCCTGCTTGCCGACCCGCTGCGTGGGGTCGTCGCGGCGATCAGCGCGTTGACCGTGCTCTCCGGCCTGGGTCAGCTGGTGCTGCCGGGCACGGTGCTCGACCTGCTGGGAGCCGACTCGACGCCCACAACCCGGCACTTCTTCGCCATCGTCGGCATGTTCATGGCTGTCGTCGGTGCGGTGACCCTGCAGGCCCTGCTGTCCGAGCCGTCACCGCCGTACGTCGTGCTCTGGTGCGCGGTGCAGAAGCTCGGCGCGTTCGCGGCGGTGTCGGTCGGGGTGGCGCGCGACCTGTTCGGCTCGGTGGCCATGGTCGTCGCCGTCTTCGACCTGCTCACGGCGGTGCTGGCGGCCGCGCTGTGGCATCGGCTGCGCCGGACCACCGCCGTGGGCCGGGAGCGGGTGCCGGCGTGAGGCGCGCTCTGGTGCTGGCCGGCGGGGGGATGCGGGTCGCCTGGCAGACCGGTGTCGTGCAGGCCCTGACCGAGCACGGGCTGGAGTTCCAGCATGTCGACGGGACCTCCGGTGGGATCATGACCACCGGGATGCTGCTGTCCGGGCAGCAGCCCAGCGAGATGGCCCGCCGCTGGTGCGACCTCGAGGTCCGCGACTTCAGCTCCCCGCTGCCGGTGCGCGACTACCTTCGCGGGCCGTGGGCGCTGCCCGCTCTGGGTGACGCCGACGGTGTGGTGCACAAGGTCTTCCCGCACCTCGGGATCGACTGCGAGGCGATCCGGGCGTCGACGGTGGAGGGGACCTTCAACGTCGTCGACTTCGTGACCAAGACCTGTGTCGCGGTGCCGCACACCGACGTCGACGACGAGCTGCTGGCGGCGGGGATGTCGCTGCCCCTGGTGATGGCGCCGTTGAAGCGCGGTGACCGGGTGTGGACCGACGCGGTCTGGGTCAAGGACGCGAACGTCACCGAGGCGCTGCGCCGGGGCGCCGACGAGGTGTGGCTGGTGTGGTGCATCGGCAACTCGCCGTACTGGGGCGACGGCCCGCTGGAGCAGTACGTGCACATGATCGAGATGAGCGCGAACGGCGCGTTGTTCGCCGAGCTGGACGCAGCAGCGACCGCCGGCCGGTCGTTCCGGCTGCACGTGGTGCGACCACGACACCCGCTGCCGCTGGACAGCGAGCTGTACGCCGGCCGGATCAGCACCGACACGCTCGTGGCGTGGGGCTATCGCGATGCCTGGGACACCTGGACCGGGCCGATCCGGAAGGCGTCGCGCACGACGCGTCGTGCACGGCGATGACCGAGCCGCCGGTGGGCGTCCGTCTCACCGAACGGCTGCGCGGCCGGCTGGGCCACGAGGACCTGACACTCCAGGTCACCGCGGAGCTCGGCCTGGACGATCACCCGGCGGCCGTGCCCGCGCGGGTGGTCGGGCACATCGACCACGCGCCGTGGGGCGGTCGGGTGCTGCTGGCCGACGGCCGCCTCGAGGTCGACGGGTCGGCGGTCGTCTACCGGGCCCGGGCCCGGGTGGCCGGGCAGTGGGTCGACGTCGAGGCGGCGCGCGACCTCGCCGACGACGACGGCCTGGACGCCTGGGCCGACGCCACCACGGTCGCGTTCCGGGCCAGCAGCGGCGAGGCCGCGACGCTGCGGCTCGGCCCGTTGGACGCGGCCCGGGCGCTCGCCTCGGCCGAACCGGTCGGTGCGCACGGCGGCCTCGACCGGGCCGGCGCGCTGGCCCGGCTGGGCCGCACCGGCATTCGACGCGTTCTCACGACGTACGCCAGATGAAAGGGATGGGGACGGCGATGACTGAGCGACCCCGCAAGAAGAAGGTCCGGGTCCACACCGTCGCGGTGGGCGTGCAGGTGCTGGAGACGCGGCTCGACGTCGCGATCGCCCAGGGGCTCGGGCCCGACCAGCGCGCTGCCGCCGACGGTGTACGGCGACTGCTGCGCCGGGCCGAGGACGCGGCGTACGGGGTAGACCCGTCGCCCGGCCGCTGACCCGGTGGTGGGGCGGTGCCCTGGTCGAGGCCGGCTACCAGAACCTGCACGCCGCCCGCGCCCAGATGATCGACGTGTACGACGACGCGGAGATCGAGGCCGAGATCCCGGCCGCGGTGGCGCGGTCGCAGCAGACGTTCACCGCGACGACCCGCGACGCCTGGTGATCGACTTCTTGCGCAGCCAGGCGATCGCCCGCCAGCGGGCGTTCCTCCGCAGAGCGATCGAGGACGCCTATGACGCGCTCGACCGGCAGCACG
>CAVVAY010000003.1:0-34409 GCA_963746465.1 uncultured Actinomycetota bacterium
CCATGTCCAGGTGCGGGATCAGCTCCACGGTGGCGACGGCACGCTGCTCGACCCGCAGGTCGGTGCGCCTCGACGATCTTGCCGACGAACCAGTCCCGGAACGCGGGCTCGGCCTCGACCACACCGCCGCCGACGAAGTAGGCGTGCGGGTCGGTGAAGTTCGGCGGCCAGCGTGAACAGCCGGCCGAGGGCGGATCGCCTGCTGGGCGAAGACCTGTCAGCGGCCAGCTCGTCGCCGTCGGCCGCCAGCCCGCGCACCGACTTCGCCGCGGCGCCGCAGCTCCATCGCCGCGAGCGGGTGGTCGGGGTAGCGGGACGAGCCAGTAGGGCAGCAGGTTCTTCACGATGCCGGTCAGCGACGCGACGCTCTCCACGTCGCCGGCGTAGCCGCAGTTGCACTGCGGGACCGGCTGGTCCGGCTCGAGCAGTCCGTGCCATCGGGATCATGCACGTGGCCGAGCTCACCGGCCATGCCCGCTGCACCGCGCACGACCTGGCCCCGCTCGACGACGCCGCCACCGAGGCCGGTGCCCACGATCGCTGCGACCGAGGAGCACTGGGTCGAGCGCGGTGCCGAAGTGCTCGTGGTGGGCGTACAGGGCGGCGGCGTTGCCGTCGTTGTTGTAGACGACCGGCAGCCCGAGCCTCGCCTCCAGCGCCCCGCGGACGTCGAAGCCCCACCACTCGGGGTCGGAGAAGTTCGTGGCGCCACGCGAGGAGATCACGCCGTCCGCGCTGGCCGGGCCGGGGGTGTCCAGCCCGACGGCCCGGACGGCGGACCGATCGATGCCGGTCGTCGCGAGCACCGTCTCCAGCGCCTCGACCATGCGCCTCCACCGCGACGGCGGTGCCTTCCACGACCCGGCTCGGCGCCTCGACCAACCGGTCGACCAGGAAGTCGCCGGCCGCGGTCAGGACCGTCGCGTTGTTCGCGGTGCCACCGTTGTCGATGCCGACCACGACCCAGGGCGCGGGCGGTGCGGCAGGGCTGGGAGAGGACATGGCGCCAGCGTGGCACGGCGCGGCCACGCGCGGCGGCCCGGCCGGGGGCTAGACGGCGATCTTGAGCCGGCGCAGGGCCCAGGCCTCGACGTCGTGCATCCGCACCATCAGGCCGGACGGCTCGCCGTCGTCCAGCAGCAGCGCGTCCAGCTCGCCGGACTCGATCGCGGCCACCAGGTCGGCCGGCGAGGTGCCGGTGTAGTCGGCCGCCCCGGCGACGTGCAGCCAGTTGTTGCTGGTGCGCACGATCGGCTGGAACGCGGTCATGGTTACATCATCGGCGCCGCTTGACCCCGACTTGACCGGTCGGCCCTCCCGTCACTGCGCCGGCGGGTCCACCTGGACGACGACCTGACGGGTCTGCGCGGGCGGGGTACCGGCGGGCTCCCAGGGCCGGACGAGGGCCAGCCGCAGCTCATAGCTGCCGGCGCGCTCACCGCGGACGCTCAGCGTGCGGGAGGCGGGCCCGCCGACATCGGCCGAGGCCGATGGCGGCGCAGCCTCGTCGGCGACGACGGTCAGACCGTCGGGCAGGTCGAGCACGACCCACCGGTAACCGGCTCCGGGCAGGTCGCCGAGAGTGAGGGCCACCACCTCGCCCTCGCGCAGCACGATGCTTTGCCCGCGCTCGACCTGCTCTTGGTCCTCCGGCCGTTGACCGTCCATCGGCTCACTCCTACCGTCGAGGCGTCGAGAGGGGGCGGGGATGGCCACGACGCGCACCCGCACGACGAAGAGCACCACCGCCAAGACCGGGACGACTCGGATCCTGAACTGCGTCCCGTCGCCGGCCACCGACAACGACTGGCGGCTGCACAACGCGGAGGATGCCGGGTTGCTGGCGTCCTCGGCAAGGGCCGCGCCGAGGTCGAAAGATCTGCGCGAGGACACCTGGTGGAAGATCGGCGACCAAGGCGCCACCGGTGCCTGCGTCGGCTGGGCCTCCACCGACTCCGTGCTGCGCTGGCACCTCGTGCAGGCCGGCCGGCTGGCCAAGAACGAGCCGCTGTCGGTCCGCTTCCCGTGGATGGCTGCCAAGGAGACCGACCAGTTCGTCGCGCAGCCGACCACGTTCATCGAGTCTGACGGCACCTCGCTCAAGGCCGCGCTGGACGTGTGCCGCAAGTGGGGCGCCGTGCGCGACACGGTGCTGCCCTTCCGGACCGGCGCGTTGTACGTGGGCGAGGTCGCGACGTTCTACGCCATCGCGACCCAGCTGAAGATCGCGGCCTACTTCAACCTCGGGACCACGCTGTCCGGCTGGCGGACCTGGCTGGCCGGCAGTGGCCCCATCCTGACCCGGCTCAGCGTGGACGCGACGTGGGACAACGCCACGGCCACCAAGGGCAAGCTCACGACGTACAAGCCGACCACCGCACGGGGCGGGCACGCGGTGGCACTGGTCGGATACACCACGACGGGCTTCATCGTGCGCAACAGCTGGGGCACCGGCTGGGGCGACAAGGGGTACGCCTACGCGAGCAACGCCTACGCGGCCAAGGCATTCACCGAGGCGTACGGCGTCGCGCTGTAGCCGTTGGCAAACCACTGGCAAAGACAGGCAAAGTCATTGCGTGACTTCTTGTCACACCTGGTGATCGGGCGCACTGTCAGGTCAGGCCAGGGGAGGCCAGCGTGGTGGGACGACGCCGTCCGGGGGGGCAGCAAGCTGTCAGCGCCGACGAGCACGCGGACGCGGTGGTCATCGGGTCCGGGTTCGGCGGCTCTGTCGCCGCGTACCGACTCGCGGAAGCCGGGCGCTCCGTCATCCTGCTCGAACGCGGGAAGCCGTACCCGCCGGGCAGCTTCGCGCGCACCCCGGCGGCGATGGGGCGCAACTTCTGGGACCCGAGCGAGGGACTGCAGGGCCTGTTCGACGTGTGGACCTTCCGTGGACTCGAGGGTGTGGTGTCCAGCGGCCTCGGCGGGGGCTCGCTGATCTATGCCAACGTCCTGCTGCGCAAGGACGAGAAGTGGTTCGTGCACGAGTCGCCGGTGCCGGGCGGCGGATACGAGAGCTGGCCGCTGAGCCGCGCCGACCTGGACCCGCACTACGACCGCGCCGAGCAGATGCTGGGCGCGACGCCGTACCCCTACCCGGCGACCACGAAGACCGCAGCCATGCGCGAGAGCGCGCAACGGCTCGGGCTGGACTGGCAGCTGCCGCCGCTGGCCGTGACGTTCGCCGGCGGCCCGCAGGTAGACCCGGTCCCAGGTGCGGCCATCCCGCCACCCGCGTACGGGAACGTGCACGGGCGACCGCGGACGACCTGCCGGCTCTGCGGCGAGTGCGACATCGGTTGCAACGACGGTGCGAAGAACACCCTCGACCACACCTACCTGTCGGCGGCCGCCCACCACGGCGCGGACCTGCGCACCCGGCACGAGGTCCGCGGCTTCGGACCGCTGCCCGGAGGCGGCTACGAGGTCCGGTACGTCGTGCACGACCCGGCCGACGAGGGCCGGCCGACCAGGACCAGCGCCAAGCCGCTGCACCGCATCACCTGTGACCAGCTGGTGCTGGGGGCGGGCACCTTCGGCTCGACGTACCTGCTGCTGCGCAACCGCGGCGCGTTCCCCGGGATGAGCCGCAGCCTCGGCACCCGGTTCTGCGGCAACGGCGACCTGCTGTCCTTCCTGCTCGACGCCTCCGACCCCAGCGCGCCCGGCGGGCGGCGGCGCATCGAGGGCAGCCGGGGAACGGTGATCACCAGTGCGATCCGGGTCGGCGACGCGCTGGACGGCGACGGCTCGACCGGCCGCGGCTTCTACGTGCAGGACGCCGGCTACCCGGTGTTCGCCGACTGGCTGGTGGAGAGCACCCAGCTCCCCGGGCAGGTCCGGCGGCTGGCCCGGTTCGCGCGCAACCGGTTGCACCGGCGGCTCGGCGGGTCGCCGAAGACGGGGATCTCTGCCGACATCGGCTCGCTGATCGGGCCCGGCCACCTCTCGGACGGTTCGCTGCCCCTGCTCGGCATGGGCCGCGACATCCCGGACGGCGTGATGCGCCTGCGCAAGGGGCACCTCGAGGTCGACTGGACGACGACGTCCTCGGACGCCTACTTCGCGCGAGTCCGGGAGACGATGCACGCGCTGTCCGACGACCTCGGGGCGCGGTTCCAGGACAACCCCCTGTGGTGGACCCGCCGGGTGGTCACCGTGCACCCGCTCGGCGGCGTGCCGATGGGTCGGCACGTCGCCGAGGGGGTGTGCGACGACACCGGCGAGGTGTTCGGCTTCCCCGGCCTGCACGTGCTGGACGGGTCGATGATGCCAGGACCGGTCGGTGCCAACCCGTCGCTGACCATCGCCGCCGTGGCCGACCGGGCCTGCGACCGGATCACCGCCCGGCCTGCCCGCTCCACCCGCCGTCGGGACGTCGGCGTGATCACCCTCCCGGAGCAGACCGTCGCCGCGGAACGCCGACCAGGACGCACCACGGACGCGACGAACCTCTCGTTCACCGAGGAGATGAAGGGCTTCCTCGCTCTCGACGCCGACGACCCGGTCCGCGGCGGCGAGCTCGGCCGTCAGCTCGGGCAACGGCTGATGTTCCACCTCACGATCACGGCCGAGGACGTCGACCGGTTCGTCGTCGACCCCCAGCACCTGGGCTCGGCGACCGGCTACGTCGACTGCGACCTGTTCGGCGGGCGGCAGCCGGTCGAACGCGGCTGGTTCAACCTGTTCACCCGGGACGGCGACGCCACCCGGCGCCGGATGCTCTACCGGCTGCACTTCGCCGACTCCGGCGGCAACCCGTTCACACTGGTCGGGCACAAGGACGTCCACGACGACCCCGGCCTCGACGTGTGGCCCGACACGTCCACCCTCTACGTGCGCATCCACTCCGGCCATGTCGCGCCGGGTGCGAAGGACGAGGGGCGCGTCGTCGCGGCCGGCGTCATCACGATCCACCTCCCGGACTTCATGCGACAGCTGACGACCTTCCGCACCGAAGGGCCGCAGCCGGTGCACGCCATGGAGTCCTTCGGCAGGCTCTTCCTCGGCCAGCTGTGGGAGGTCTACGGGCCGGCCCTGAGCGGGAGCCGGAGATGACCGACCGACCGGTCAGTCGGGACCGCGAGCGGCCGGCGAGCCTGGAGAAGCTGCCGTTCCCGCGGCAGCGTGCGACCCGCTGGTTCGACCCCAAGACCCTGGCGCTGACGGGCAAGCTCGTCGCGTTGTCCTCGGTGTTCGGCAGCTATGCCGACAAGCGGGAGACCCAGGCGGTGGCACGTGTCGAGCACCCGTACCACGACCACTCGACCGCCGGCGAGGAGTGGGTCGACTACGTGAGCGATGTCGGCGACGGATTCAACGCCACCTACTCGATCGCCTACCTGCTGGCCCAGCCCAAGCTGGATGCCACGGCGGCCGACGGGCACGAGTCGGTATCGACGACGCGCGGTTCCGTGCTGGTGATGGGCGGCGACGAGGTGTACCCGTCGGCGTCGGCCAAGGCCTACGAGGTGCACACCAAGGGCCCGTACAACGCCGCGATGCCCCACGCCGACGACCCGCCGGCGCTGTTCGCGATCCCGGGCAACCACGACTGGTACGACGGGCTCACGTCATTCCTGCGGTTCTTCTGCCAGGGCGGCTGGATCGGGGGATGGAAGACCGAGCAGCGGCGCAGCTACTTCGCGGTGAAGCTGCCCCAGCGCTGGTGGCTGCTGGGCATCGACATCCAGTTCGACACCTACATCGACAAGCCCCAGATGGACTACTTCCGGGACGTGGCCAAGGAGATCGCCGAGGGTGACGGGATCATCCTGTGCAACGCCAAGCCGAGCTGGGTGGACGGCGGCAAGCCGCACTCGACGGCGTACGCGACCCTCGACTTCTTCATCACCAAGGTCCTGGGCAAGCGACAGGACCAGGTGCGGCTGATGCTCGCGGGCGACAAGCACCACTACGTGCGGTACTCCGAGATCGGCGGTGAGCGGGCGCTGATCACCTGCGGAGGTGGCGGGGCCTATCTGTCGCCGACCAGCCTGGACCCGGAAGGGCTGGAGCTTCCCCCGAGCACGCTCGACGCCGACGTGGTCGACCGGCCGCCGCCGTCGAGGTTCCGGTGGGAGTCGGCGTTCCCGACCCCGCAGCAGTCCCGCCGGCTCGCGCTGCGGGTGTTCTACCGCCTGCCGGGACGCAACAGGCGCTTCACGGCGCTGATGGGTGCGCTCCAGATGCTGGCCGCGTACGCGCTGGTGAGCAGCGTGCACCTGCAGGACCGGGGATCCGGGAACATCGCCAGCACCTGGGCCGGTATCGAGCCGTCCAGGTCGCTGCTCGAGGCGCTGCGCCAGCCGCGCGCGGTGCTGGTCGTGCTCGGTCTGGTCGCCGCGATGGTGCTGTTCTCCAAGCAGGCCGGGCCGAAGGGCTGGGTCATCGGCTTCCTGCACGGGCTCGGGCACGTCGGGTCCGCAGTGGTCGCGACCTGCGCGGCCGCGGCTCCGGACCTGTCCGGCCTGCCCGACGCGGGGGCGGTACTCGTCCGGCTGGGAATCGCCGGTGCGGTCGGCGGGGTGCTGGCGACGTTGGTCGTCGCCACGTTCCTCTACCTCGCGGGCCGCTTCCTCGACCTGCACCTCAACGAGCTGTTCAGCGCGCAGTCCGACGAGCACTGGAAGTCGTTCCTGCGGCTGCACATCCGCGACGACGGTCGGCTGGACGTCTACCCGATGGCGGTGGAGAGGGTCGCCACCGAGTGGGACGTCCCCGCCGTCGGCGAACGCGGCGACCCCTGGGTCGTCCCGCGTACGCCGATCCAGGTCCGCCTGATCGAGGACCCGGTGCCCATCTCACGTCAGGGGCAGGCGCTATGACTGTGACGACCCCGGACCGGCCCACCACCCGGTCCGACCACCGGACCGAGGTCGTGCCGCTCACCGCCCTCGACGGGCGGCCGCTGACTGTCGTGCACGTCCAGGGCAGGCACGCGCCCACCCGCGGCCCCGTCCTGGTCGTGCACGGCGCCGGCGTACGGGCCGAGCTGTTCCGGCCCCCGCTGCCCCGCACCTTCGTCGACGCGCTGCTCGACGACGGGTGGGACGTGTGGCTGCTCAACTGGCGGGCCTCGATCGACCTCGACCCGGTGCCCTGGACCCTGGACGAGGCCGCCGCCTACGACCACCCGGCAGCCGTGCGCCACGTGCTGGCGGCAACGGGCGCGGACACCCTGAAGGCCGTCGTGCACTGCCAGGGATCCACCTCGTTCACCATGTCGGCGATGGCCGGGCTGCTGCCCGAGGTCGACACCGTGGTGAGCAACGCCGTGTCCCTTCACCCGGTGGTCCCGCGGTTCTCGACCTTCAAGATCGGCCGGATCTCGCCGCTGGTGAGCAAGGTCCTGCCGCACGTCTCACCCGCGTGGGGCGACAAGCCGGAGGGCGCACTCTCGCGCGCACTGGTGCTTCTCGTCCGGGCCACCCACCACGAGTGCCACAACACGGTGTGCCGGATGGTCAGCTTCACCTACGGCACCGGCTGGCCGGCCCTGTGGTCGCACGCGAACCTCGACGACGCGACCCACGACTGGGTGCGCGGGGAGTTCGCCGAGGTGCCGTTCACCTTCTTCGCCCAGATGCACCGCAGCATCCGGGCGGGCCACCTGGTGCCGATGACACCCCTCGACGGACTGCCCTCGTCGTACGTCGCGCAGCCGCCGGCCACCGACGCCCGCTTCGTGTTCCTCGCGGGCGAGGACAACAAGTGCTTCCTGCCGGAGAGCCAGCAGCGGTCCTTCGAGTTCTTCGCCAGGCACCGGCCCGGCCGGGACGCGCTGCACCGGTTCCGCGGCTACGGCCACCTTGACGTATTTCTCGGTCGCAACGCCGCTCGTGACACGTACCCCGTCATCCTCGAGGAGCTGGCGAGATGACCACCGCCCCGTCCGGCGCCCTGCTGCCGCTGGTGCGCGGACTGATGTCGGCCGTCCCGTCCGCGATACCGCGGCGGCAGCGCCGTCTGGCGGGCCGCCGCGCCCGCGTCGACGGCATCGACTTCACCATGCCGGTGAACTCCGAGCAGACCCCGGCCCTGATGGCCGCGTTCCCGGTCGACGGCGACGCGGCTGCCCGGCTGCTGCCCGGCGACGAGCTGCACCCCGTCCGGCTGCCGGGCGGCCGAGGGCTCCTCGTCGTCACCGTCGTGAACTACGAGGTCACCGACATCGGGCGGTACGTCGAGTACTCCCTAGCGATCGCCTGCACCTTCGGCGCCCGGCCCGCACCGCCGCTGCTGCCCGGCCTCCTGCGCGGCCACTACGGCACCGGTCAGTACGTGGTGGACCTGCCGGTGAGCAGCGAGATCTCGGTCAAGGGCGGCAAGGGCATCTGGGGCATGCCCAAGCACCAGGCCAACCTCGACTTCGTCATCACCCCGACGACGGTGTCCAGCCAGTACGACGTCGACGGCCAGCTCGGCGCCCGCATCGAGATCGACCGGCCGCCGCCGACCGCACTGCCGCTCGACGTCGGCGCCGCCAACTACTGCGTCTTCCGCGGCATGGTGATGCGGTCCTCCATCTATTTCCAGGGAGCCGCCGACGTCGCTCTCGGCCGCAGGGCGCGGGCTCGCCTCGACCTCGGCGACGCGCCGCAGGTCGCCCCGCTGCGTGACCTCGGGATGGACCCCGACCCGGTGTTCACCGCCTTCCTGCCCTCGACCCGCGGGGTGCTCGACGACCACTTCGAGTGCTGGTTCCTCACCTCGGACCAGCCGGGCAGCGTGCGCTCCGAGGGACTGGACTCCGTGGTCGACCTCGGGCTCTCCGAGCAGTGGCTGGACCCGCCCAAGGTGCGGGTCGGAGGTGGCCGGTGAAGGGCACCCTGCTGGTCGTCAACGCCGTCTACTTCCTCTTCGGCGCGTCGATGTACATGGGCACGATGTGGGTGCTGCGGTTCTTCCTCTATCCCACCTGGCGGGTGCTGACGCCTGACAATGTTGGCCAGCACTTCGGCGTGCCGACGATCCTGGCAACCAAGTTCTTCACCGTCGTGGTCCCGCCGATGTTCCTGTCCGGCATCGTGCTGGTCGTCAGCGAGTGGGGCGACCCGCTGGTCTGGGTGTGCGCCGTCTGCCTCGTCGGCATCGTGCTGCTGACCTACGTGGGCCAGGGGATCATCATCCCGGTCAACAAGAAGATCCGCGGCGGGGAGTACGACGGTCCGGCCGGCCTCACGCCGCTGCTGCTGCGCTGGATGCAGCTGAACAACATCCGGTTCGTGGCCTCCACCATCACCTGGGCTGCGATCGTCTGGTACCTCGTGGCCAAGGGCGACCTGCACGAGGCGCTGGGATGACTCCTGTCGAGCGCCTGCTTGCCGACCCGCTGCGTGGGGTCGTCGCGGCGATCAGCGCGTTGACCGTGCTCTCCGGCCTGGGTCAGCTGGTGCTGCCGGGCACGGTGCTCGACCTGCTGGGAGCCGACTCGACGCCCACAACCCGGCACTTCTTCGCCATCGTCGGCATGTTCATGGCTGTCGTCGGTGCGGTGACCCTGCAGGCCCTGCTGTCCGAGCCGTCACCGCCGTACGTCGTGCTCTGGTGCGCGGTGCAGAAGCTCGGCGCGTTCGCGGCGGTGTCGGTCGGGGTGGCGCGCGACCTGTTCGGCTCGGTGGCCATGGTCGTCGCCGTCTTCGACCTGCTCACGGCGGTGCTGGCGGCCGCGCTGTGGCATCGGCTGCGCCGGACCACCGCCGTGGGCCGGGAGCGGGTGCCGGCGTGAGGCGCGCTCTGGTGCTGGCCGGCGGGGGGATGCGGGTCGCCTGGCAGACCGGTGTCGTGCAGGCCCTGACCGAGCACGGGCTGGAGTTCCAGCATGTCGACGGGACCTCCGGTGGGATCATGACCACCGGGATGCTGCTGTCCGGGCAGCAGCCCAGCGAGATGGCCCGCCGCTGGTGCGACCTCGAGGTCCGCGACTTCAGCTCCCCGCTGCCGGTGCGCGACTACCTTCGCGGGCCGTGGGCGCTGCCCGCTCTGGGTGACGCCGACGGTGTGGTGCACAAGGTCTTCCCGCACCTCGGGATCGACTGCGAGGCGATCCGGGCGTCGACGGTGGAGGGGACCTTCAACGTCGTCGACTTCGTGACCAAGACCTGTGTCGCGGTGCCGCACACCGACGTCGACGACGAGCTGCTGGCGGCGGGGATGTCGCTGCCCCTGGTGATGGCGCCGTTGAAGCGCGGTGACCGGGTGTGGACCGACGCGGTCTGGGTCAAGGACGCGAACGTCACCGAGGCGCTGCGCCGGGGCGCCGACGAGGTGTGGCTGGTGTGGTGCATCGGCAACTCGCCGTACTGGGGCGACGGCCCGCTGGAGCAGTACGTGCACATGATCGAGATGAGCGCGAACGGCGCGTTGTTCGCCGAGCTGGACGCAGCAGCGACCGCCGGCCGGTCGTTCCGGCTGCACGTGGTGCGACCACGACACCCGCTGCCGCTGGACAGCGAGCTGTACGCCGGCCGGATCAGCACCGACACGCTCGTGGCGTGGGGCTATCGCGATGCCTGGGACTACCTGGACCGGGCCGATCCGGAAGGCGTCGCGCACGACGCGTCGTGCACGGCGATGACCGAGCCGCCGGTGGGCGTCCGTCTCACCGAACGGCTGCGCGGCCGGCTGGGCCACGAGGACCTGACACTCCAGGTCACCGCGGAGCTCGGCCTGGACGATCACCCGGCGGCCGTGCCCGCGCGGGTGGTCGGGCACATCGACCACGCGCCGTGGGGCGGTCGGGTGCTGCTGGCCGACGGCCGCCTCGAGGTCGACGGGTCGGCGGTCGTCTACCGGGCCCGGGCCCGGGTGGCCGGGCAGTGGGTCGACGTCGAGGCGGCGCGCGACCTCGCCGACGACGACGGCCTGGACGCCTGGGCCGACGCCACCACGGTCGCGTTCCGGGCCAGCAGCGGCGAGGCCGCGACGCTGCGGCTCGGCCCGTTGGACGCGGCCCGGGCGCTCGCCTCGGCCGAACCGGTCGGTGCGCACGGCGGCCTCGACCGGGCCGGCGCGCTGGCCCGGCTGGGCCGCACCGGCATTCGACGCGTTCTCACGACGTACGCCAGATGAAAGGGATGGGGACGGCGATGACTGAGCGACCCCGCAAGAAGAAGGTCCGGGTCCACACCGTCGCGGTGGGCGTGCAGGTGCTGGAGACGCGGCTCGACGTCGCGATCGCCCAGGGGCTCGGGCCCGACCAGCGCGCTGCCGCCGACGGTGTACGGCGACTGCTGCGCCGGGCCGAGGACGCGGCGTACGGGGTAGACCCGTCGCCCGGGCCGCTCACCCGGTGGTGGGGCGGTGCCCTGGTCGAGGCCGGCTACCAGAACCTGCACGCCGCCCGCGCCCAGATGATCGACGTGTACGACGACGCGGAGATCGAGGCCGAGATCCCGGCCGCGGTGGCGCGGTCGCAGCAGACGTTGCACCGCGACGACCCGCGACGCCTGGTGATCGACTTCTTGCGCAGCCAGGCGATCGCCCGCCAGCGGGCGTTCCTCCGCAGAGCGATCGAGGACGCCTATGACGCGCTCGACCGGCAGCACGAACGGCTGCGCAGCTTCCGCAACATCATCCTGCTGCTGGCCCTGTGCATCGCGGTGCTCGTCGGGGCCACCATCGCCGTGGTGTGGACGAACCCGGCGTTCATGCCGCTGTGCTTCGACGCCGACGGCCTCGGCGCCGACGGGAACGCGCTGCTGAACTGCCCGACCGGAGAAGGCTTCTCGTTCCCGCAGGGCAACGACATCGTCGTGGTCTCGCTGCTCGGCCTGCTCGGTGGCGCGCTCGCGGCGGCCATGTCGATCAGGAACCTGCGCGGCACCTCGACGCCGTACGACGTGCCGGTGGCGCTCGCCCTGCTGAAGGTGCCCCTCGGTGCCTTCACGGCGATCGTCGGCCTGGTCGCGATCCAGGGCAAGTTCGTCCCCGGCCTGTCCGCGCTGGACTCGCAGCAGCAGATCCTGGCGTACGCGCTGGTCCTCGGTTACGCCCAGCAGGTGTTCACCTACTCGCTGGACCGCAAGGCGCAGACCCTGCTCGACGGTCTGCCGGCGAAGGATGCCTCGACACCGCCACCCGGCGGGGGAACGCTGGTCGCGCAGACGGTAGAGGCCCAGGCGACGAGCCGCAGCGACATCGCGGTGGTGCCGCCGCAGTTCGCCCCCCCTCTGGCCCCCAACGGCACCTCGAACGGGGACGTACCGCGAGCGTCGCAGACCATCGACCTCCCGCAGAGCGAGCCGGAATTCCAGCCGCCTCCACCGGTGGACGACGACGACGCGGTCCAGGACGACGGTCGGATGACGATGCCGAACGTCCCGGCCGGGGACCACCGCTGATGCGCACCTACGGCCAAGCAAAGGAGTTCGCCAAGCAGCAGCATCGCAGCGGCACCTCGGGCTGGCTGAACCTGTGTCAGATGTTCTCCCGGCAGTGCGTCGGCGCGGCACCGTTCGGGGCGTCCGCTCGCGAGGCGTTCAACAGCACCGACGCGAAGCACCGGCACAAGTCCACGCCGCCTCCCCCGGGGTCCATCGCGTACTACGGCTTCGCCGACCACGGCGCGGGCCACGCGGTCTTCGCCGTCAACGGCGGGTTCGTCTGGTCCAACGACATCCTCCGGCGGGGCCGCATCGACCGGGTGCGGTGGAACGTGTTCGAGAACAAGTGGAACCTGCCGTTCCGGGGCTGGATCGATGCCTGCCCGACCGGCGAGCTCCCGGTGCAGTTGGACGAAGACGGGCCGCGGTACCGGCAGGGCAAGCGGGTCTACAGCAGCAAGATGCGCCTCGACCAGGACGACTCCGACAGCGTCTGGAACCTGCAGGTGGCGCTGATCGCTCGCGGCTTCGAGTTCGAGGAGGGCCCGACCGGCTACTACGGCAACCACACCCGCCGCTGCGTCGCCACCTTCCAGCGTCGGCACGACTGGACGGGGAACGGCGCCGACGGGCTCGCCGGCCCGCTGACGATCGACAAGCTGGGACTCGTCTGGGTCGAGGGATGAGCGTCGTCGACGTGCGC
Source organism: uncultured Actinomycetota bacterium (assembly GCA_963746465.1). GTDB lineage: Bacteria > Actinomycetota > Actinomycetes > JACCUZ01 > JACCUZ01 > CAVVAY01. The sequence goes on from CAVVAY010000003.1 coordinate 13,033, forward strand.
GAGCCCGCCCGTGGCGACCTCGACGAGCTGCGCACCTCGGCCCGCGGCTGGCACGGCGTGCAGCTCGCCGTGCTCGGGTTCATCGGGCTCTGCGGCGCCCTGCAGAGCGGTGCCGACAGCGGCGAGCCGGACTGGCTCGAGCAGCTCGCCGCGGTGCTGGTGCTGGCTGCCCTGGCGGTCGCCTGCCTGGCCACCGTGCTGGTCGCCGGCGCGGCCTGGCCGGTCAACGGCTGGCGGCACCCGTCGGCGCGGGACGACGGCGCCGTCGAGGCGGAGGTCCGCCGGGACAGCCGTCACCTGCGCACCGGCATCGTGCTGACGTTCGTCGCCGTCGGCCTCGTCGCGCTGGGCACCAGCTCGTCGTGGTGGCCGACGAAGGCGTCCGACGGCGGCGGGCTGGTCGAGCTCTCCACCGCGCAGGGCACCATCTGCGGCACCCTCCTCGGGTCGGAGGACGGCGGCCTGGCCGTGGAGGTCAGCGGCCAGCGGGTCGTGGTGCCGATGGAACAGCTGGCCGGGCTGCGACCGGCGACGAGCTGTTCGGGCTAGACCCTGGCTGCCGGCTCAGGCCGGGCGGATGCCGACGTACCGGGTCTCGAGGTACTCCTCGATGCCCTCCCGACCGCCTTCCCGGCCGAAGCCGGAGTGCTTGACCCCGCCGAACGGGGCCGCCGGGTTGGACACCACACCCTGGTTGATGCCGACCATCCCGGTGTCGAGCTGCTCGGCCAGGCTGAGCATCGTCGAGAGGTCCCGGGTGAAGGCGTAGGCGACCAGGCCGTACTCGGTGTCGTTGGCCTTGCGGACGGCCTCCTCGGTGCTGCCGAAGGTCGTGACCGGCGCGACCGGACCGAAGATCTCCTCGCGCAGCATCTCGGCGTCGTCCGGGACGTCGGACAGCACCGTCGGCGCGTAGAACCAGCCGCGGTCACCGACTGGCTCCGCGCCGGTCAGGACCTTCGCCCCGCCGTCCACCGCGCCCTGCACCAGCTCGGCGACCTTGTCCCGCGACGTCTCGTCGACCAGCGGGCCCACCTGCACGCCGTCCTCGGTGCCGCGGCCGACCCGCAGCGCGGCCATCCGGTCGGCCATCCGCTGGGCGAACTCGTCGGCCACGCTCTCGTGCACGATGAACCGGTTCGCGGCCGTGCAGGCCTCGCCCATGTTGCGCATCTTCGCGAGCATGGCGCCGTCGACCGCGGCGTCCAGGTCGGCGTCGGCCATCACCAGGAACGGTGCGTTGCCGCCGAGCTCCATCGACACCCGGAGCAGCTGCTCGGCCGACTGCTCGACCAGTCGGCGGCCGACCGCTGTGGACCCGGTGAAGGTCAGCTTGCGCAGTCGCGGGTCGCGGATCAGCGGCTCCATCACCTTGCCGCTGCTGCTGGTGGTCACCACGCTGAGCACGCCCTCCGGCAGCCCGGCCTCCCGGAGCAGGTCGGCCAGCGCGTACATCGACAGCGGGGTCTGAGCAGCGGGCTTGACGACCATCGTGCAGCCGGCGGCGACCGCGGGGCCGATCTTGCGGGTGCCCATCGCCAGCGGGAAGTTCCACGGCGTGATCATCAGCGCCGGCCCGACCGGGCGCTTCATCGTCATCAGCCGGGTTGCGCCGTCCGGTGAGGTGGCCCACTGCCCGGAGATCCGCACCGCCTCCTCGCTGAACCAGCGGAAGAACTCCGCCGCGTAGGCGACCTCCCCCCGCGACTCGGCCAGCGGCTTGCCCATCTCCAGGGTCATCAGCAAGGCGAGGTCGTCGGCCCGCGCGGTCATCAGCTCGAAGGCCCTGCGCAGGATCTCGCCGCGCTCACGGGGAGCGGTCGCGGCCCAGGACTCCTGGGTGGCGACCGCGGTGTCCAGCGCCAGCCGGCCGTCCTCGACCGAGGCGTCGGCCACCTCCGCCAGCGTCTCGCCGGTCGACGGATCGTCGACCGGAAGCACGGCACTGCCGGTCGCCGGGCGGCTCGTGCCGCCGATCCACAAGCCGGTCGGGACGGCTCCGACGACGGCTTCCTCATGTGCGGTGGACGACGAGGTGACAGTCATGACCGCAAGGTACCCGGCGGTTCGAGCAGCGTCGACGGTCGGTCGACCAACACTAGGACAGCAGGAGGCGCAGGCCGACGAGGTAGCCGGTGGCGACGACGAGGACCCGGAAGACGGTCGGGTGCAGGCGGCGTCCGAGGTGGGCGCCCAGCCAGCCGCCGACGACGGACCCGGCGGCGAGCAGCCCGATCACGGCCCAGTCCAACGGTGCGGCGACGACGAAGACCGCGGTCGCCGCCAGGTTGGCCGACACGATTGCGACGTTCTTCAACGCGTTCACCGTCTGCAGGTCCTCGTCCAGCCCGAAGGCCAGGAAGGCGACGAGCATGACGCCTTGGCCCGCGCCGAAGTACCCGCCGTACACCCCGATCGCCGCCGACGTCGCAGCGAGCGCCTTCGGCAGGTCCTCGCCACGGGACGCCGGCACGACGCCCTGCCGGGTGGCCCTGCGCACCACCCAGGACGACACCAGCGGCTGCCCGGCGACCAGGGTGGCGGCCAGGATCACCAGCCACGGCACGACGTGCTCGAAGGCGCCGGCCGGCGAGGCGAGCAGGATCCACGCCCCCAGCAGAGCACCAAGTGCGCTGGTCGCCGCGACCGCCCAGCCGAGCCGGCGCTTGCCCGCCAGCTCGCGGCGGTAGCCCCAGGTGCCGCTCAGGCCGCCGGGGACCAGCCCGACGTTGTTGCACACGTTCGCGACCAGGGGTGACAGGCCGGTCCCGAGCAGGACGGGGAAGCTGACGAGGGACCCGGCGCCGACCGCGGTGACCACCACGCCCGCGCCCAGGCCGGCGCCCAGGACGGCCAGCCCGTCGCCCACCTCCATCCCGCGAGTGTATGGACTGGCGACAAAGGGCACGTATCGTCTGATACTCACCTGCCCAGGCGGAAGGACACCCCACATGTCTCCGGAATGGGTGGCCATCCTCGCCCTGATCGCGCTGTTCGTGGTGGGCACGGTGCTGCCGATCAACATGGGAGCGCTGGGCTTCGTCGCCGCCTGGCTGGTGGGGATGTACTCCCTCGACCTGGACGAGAAGGAGATCATCGCCGGCATCAGCGGCGACCTCGTGCTGACGCTGGTCGGCGTCACCTACCTGTTCGCGATCGCGAAGAACAACGGCACCGTCGATCTCATCGTCCGGGCGGCCGTTCGCGCGGTGCGGGGGCGGGTGGCCCTGATCCCGTGGGCGATGTTCGCCGTCACCGCTCTTCTCACCGCCATCGGCGCAGCGAGCCCGGCCGCCTGCGCCATCATCGGACCGATCGCGCTCGGCTTCGCCGGCCGCCACCGGATCAACCCGCTGCTGATGGCGATGCTGGTCGTGCACGGCGCCCAGGCCGGCGGGTTCTCGCCGATCAGTATCTACGGCACCATCACCAACTCGGTCATGCGCGACAACGACCTGCCGGTCAACGAGATCGGCCTGTTCCTGATCAGCCTGTTCGTGAACCTGGCGATCGCGATCGTGATCTTCCTGGTGATGGGCGGCCGTGAGCTGATGTCCCGACGGATCGACGTCGACGAGCTCGATGGGGCCGACGACGAGGCCGTCGGCGGAGCCGGCCGCGGTCCCGGGCCGGTCTCCGGCGCCGGCGGTGGCGGAGTCGGCACCGCGCAGACGACGTCGACCACACCAGGCATCACGGTCGACCAGATCGTCACGCTGGTCGCCTTCCTGGTGGTGGCGGTGCTCGCCCTCGTCTTCGACCGCAACATCGGGTTCGCCGCCATCACTGCGGCCGTCGTGCTGACGGCCCTGTTCCCGGCCAAGCAGAAGGGCGCCATCAACCAGATCGCGTGGTCCACCGTGCTCCTCGTCGCGGGTGTCAGCACCTTCGCGACCATCCTGGAGACCGCTGGGGCACCGGAGTACGTCGGCAAGTGGGCGGCCGGACTCGGCGCCGTGCTGATCGGCGCCCTGGTGCTCTGCTACGTCGGCGGCGTCGTGTCGGCGTTCGCCTCGTCCACCGCTCTGCTGCCGATCATCATCCCGATCGCGGTGCCGTTGATCGCCGAAGGTGGCATCAGCGCCATCGCGATGGTGGCCGCTCTCGCGGTCTCGTCGACCATCGTCGACGTGAGCCCGTTCTCGACCAACGGTGCACTGATGGTCGCCAACCGACCGGACACGATCGACGAGGAGAAGTTCTACAAGCAGATCCTTGGCTACTCGGCGATCGTCGTCGCAGTCGGACCGCTCCTGGTGTGGGCCGTCGTGGTCGCGCCCGGCTGGCTGTGACGAGGACGGTCAGTAGCCGCCACGACCGCCGTAGTCGCCGCCACCGCTGTCGCCTTTGTCCTTGACCCACGCCCCGGACGGATCGACCACCCACCACAAGCCGCCGGACAGGTTCTTGCCCTGACCGGTCGCCTGGCCGGGCTTCGCGTCGCCCGCGTAGGTGTACATCGGCCATCCGTCGACCGTGAGCTGCGTGGCGCCGTCCGAGCGCTTCACCGTGCCCAGCGTCGCGGAGACGTCGTCCGGGTGAGCGAGGGAACCCGGACTGGCCTTGACCGGCGGCCAGTAGGTCGCGCAGCTGTCCTCGCAGTTGGAATGGCCCTTGGTGTCAGCGGCGAACGCGTACAGCGTCCGGCCCTTGCCGTCGACGAGGACCGTGCCGACATCGGTCTTGCCGGTGTCGACGACTTCGCTGCCGCCGGACGCGCCCGAGTTCTGGGTGTCGGTGGTGCCGTCGGAGTCGGAGCCGCAGCCGGCGAGCAGCAGGACGCCGGTGGCGGCCGCCACGATCCAGGACATCAGGTGCCGCTGGCGGGATCGGGATGGTGTGCTCATGGTCGGACCTCCTGGGTCTACCTGGAGACACGCACCTCGGCGCCTGGTGGTTCAACCCGAACGGGCATCGGTCACCGGCAAGGTCACGAGCACCACACCGTCCCCGCGGACCACTTGCAACGAGGTGATCGAGCGCCGCGGGAAGCTCGTCGTACCGGTGACGCTGGCATGCCCCTTGTAGGTCGCGACCCAGCTGGCGGCCACCTCGCGCTTGCCGGAGTCGTCGCGGGCGACCAGCTCGCACCACTCTCCGGGGCCGACACCACCGAGCACGATGCTCAGCTGGGTGCCGCTGGCCGCCCGCGCCAGGGTGACCCTGGCCCAGACCTCGGTCTGCGGATCGGTGCGGTCGACCACGATCGGGCCACCAGCCTGGGGTCGGGAACCGGATCCGGGCCCGTCGTCCAGCAGCCCCGGCAGCAGCACGGCTGACGCGGCGACGACGACCGCAGCTGCCGCGCCGACGGCGGCGACACGCAGCCGCCGACGGCGCGACCGGGCACGGGCAGCTGCGACGACGCGCTCGGAGAACCGCGGCGGTGGCGAGGGGAGTCCGGTGGCGGCCGCGACCGGGTCGACGCGGTGCAGCAGGCCGGGAAGCACGGCGAGCTCCGCGAGCTCGGCAGCGCATCGTTCGCACCCGGCGAGATGAGCCTCGACGGCCGGTCGCTCCTCGGGGTCGATGACGCCGAGGACCAGGACACCGAGCGAGAGGCGGACCTGCGCGCAGTCCATGGCCCCGACCTTCTCGGTCACGAGATCACCCCGCGCTCCAGCAGGGCGCCGCGCAGTGCCCGCAAGGCGTAGAACGTGCGGGACTTCACGGTCCCCTCCGGCACCTCGAGGGCGACGGCGGCCTGACGGACCGAGCGCCCGCGGTAGAAGGTCTCGACGAGCACGGCCCGGTGGGCGGCCGTCAGCTCGGCCAGCGCCTCGGCCACCACCCACGACTCGACTGCCAGGTCGATCTCGTCGTCGACCGCCGAGAGCGGCGTCTCCGGGATCTTGTCGGTGACCTCGAACGGCCGGGCCCGCCGGGCCCGGGCCTGGTCGCGGACCACGTTGCGGGCCACGGTCAGCAGCCAGGCGCGGGTAGAACCGCGGTCCGGTGCGAGGGCCTCGGGATGGGTCCAGGCGCGGATCAACGTCTCTTGCACGACGTCCTCGGCTTGCGCGCGGTCGCCCGTGAGGTGACTGGCGTACGCGAGCAGCACCGCACTGTGCTCGTCGCACAGGCGCGCCAGTGCTTCCTCGTCGACCCGCGCGGCCTGCCGGCCGCGGGCGTCCCGCCATGCCGCCACACTGCCAGGAACGTGGGTCCGGTCGGTCCGGTTCACCGGCCGCTCCCGATCAAGGCCATCGGCTCTCCTCCGGACGTGGAACGTCCGGAACAGCATCTACCGTTCCGCGCATGACCAACAGTGACTTCCCCTGGGAACCGCCCCTCGCCGGCAACGAGACCGAGCACCTGATCGGTGCGCTGGACCGGCTCCGGACCACTTTCCGCTGGAAGTCCGGGCACCTCGACGCGACCGGGCTGCAGACCCGCGTCGGGGCGTCCGAGCTGACCCTGGGCAACCTGCTCAAGCACCTCGCGTTCGTCGAGGACTACACCTTCACCATCAAGCTGCGCGGCCAGGTCTCACCCGGTGCACCCTGGGAGACCGTCGACTGGGAGGCACACCCCGACTGGCCCTTCAGCTCGGCGGCCGACGACACCCCCGAGGAGCTCTACGCCCTCTGGGACGCCGCCGTCGAGCGGTCCGGCAGGCGGCTCGACGCCGCACTGGCCGACGGTGGGCTCGACCAGCTGGTCGACGCGAGCGACGACGACGGCCACCACGCCAGCCTGCGCCGGCTGGTCTTCGACCTGGTCGAGGAGTACGGGCGGCACACCGGGCACGCCGACCTGCTCCGCGAGGCGGTGGACGGTCTGGTCGGTGAGGACCCGCCGGCCGGATGGCACGTCTGAGCGCGAGGGCTCCCGCTAGGTGTCCAGGTAGAGGCAGAACGGATGACCGGCGGGGTCCAGCATCACCCTGACGTCCTGCTGCGGCTGGTAGGACGCCAGCTCGGCTCCGACCTCCAACGCGAAAGCGACCGCGTGGTCGAGGTCGTCCACGGCCAGGTCGAGGTGGACCTGCATCTGCGGCTCGCCGTCCTTGGTCGGCCACACCGGCCGCACGTACTTCTCCTCGGTCGCGAAGGCCAGGTTGTAGCCCGCGTCCTTCGACGGGGCGAGGTCCACCCAGTCGTCGGCCTCGGAGAAGATCTGCCAGTCGAGCAGGCGGGCGTAGAAGTGCGCCAGCTCACGGGCATCCGGTGCGTCGAGCACGACGCCGAACCACTGGGTATTCGTTCGAAGCGGCATCGGAACATCCTGACCCAACCGGTACGCCTGTTGCACCTGGAGGCGGCCGCGGACCTCAGCTGTCGGGGTCCACGGCCGCGTCGACCAGTCGCTGCCCGACCACCCGGGCGGTCTCCCGCAGCTCGGGACCGCCGACGATGCGGTACGGCGAGGAGATGGCCGCGAGCTGCTCGGCGTACCACCACGGGTTGCTGGTGCTGCCGACCAACCGCGTCGTCCCGGCGTCGATGGGCTCGAGCCGGCCGAGCGCGCGCGGCAGGCGGGCACCCACCGCGGCCTGCGACGCATCGATGATGACGTCGACCTGGTACTCCCAGCCGACGGCGAGGTGCGCCTCGAGCAGGGCGACCGGGTCGAGGTCGTCGGGCGGGATGAAGGTGTCGTCGAGCACCTCGACCTCGTGGACCCGGTCGACCCGGTATGCCCGTAGCGCGTCCGCCTGGTGCGAGTGGCAGAGCAGGTACCAACGGCCGTGCCGGACCACCAGTGCCCACGGGTCCAGGTCTGCGACCCACTCCGACCCGGCCTCGGTGCGGTATGCCAGCCGCACTCGTCGTCGGTCCGAGCAGGCCTGGACCAGCGTGCTCGTCGTCCCGGGGTCGGGGCGGGCCGCAGCACGGTCGGGGGCCGGCGCCGTGCTGCGGCGTACCGCCTCGGCCTGGGCGGCCACCGGCTCCGGCAGCGCCCGCACGATCTTGCCGAGCGCGCTGCCGACCGGGTCGGCCGGGTTGCCTGCGTCGTGGTGGCCGTCGAGCACCGCCATCACCAGACCGAGGGCCTCGGTGGAGGTGAACACCAGTGGCGGGAGCCGCAGGCCGCGGCCGACCCGGTAGCCGCCGTACGGTCCTCGCTCGGACTCGACCGGGATGCCGGCCTCGCGCAGGATGGCGACGTAGCGCCGGGCCGCGCGCTCGGAGACGCCGAGCTTGTCGGCCAGCCGGTCCGCGGTGATGCCCGGGCTGCCCTGGAGCAGCTCGAGGGCCAGCAGAGCGCGAGCCGTGGGGCTGGTCCCTGCCGTCATCCGAGTCTCCGTTCCGGAAGCGCAACGTCCGGAACAGAACCTAGTCTGCGGGGCATGGCTGACGGCATGGACCTCGACGTCACCGGCGACATCTGGCACTGGCGGGGGCCGGCGCCGTACTACTTCGTCACGGTGCCGGCCGAGCAGAGCCGGCACCTCAAAGCGGTGGCCGCGGCCGTGACGTACGGCTGGGGCATGATCCCGGTCCTGGCCCAGGTCGGGGAGACCGAGTGGGAGACCTCGCTGTTCCCGAAGAACGGTCTGTACGTCGTGCCGCTGAAGGACGCGGTGCGGGCGGCCGAGGGCCTGGACGAGGGGGAGACCGTCACGCTCCGGCTGACCGTCGCCGGCGCCCCCGGCTGAGCGAGGCTTGGTCAGCTGCCGACGTAGGCCGCCAGGTGCTGTCCGGTGAGGGTCTTCTTCCTGGCGGCGACCAGGTCGGCAGGTGTCCCCTCGAAGACGATCCGGCCGCCGTCGTGCCCTGCCCCCGGGCCGAGGTCGATGATCCAGTCGGCGTGCGCCATGACGGCCTGGTGGTGCTCGATGACGACGACCGACTTCCCTGAGTCCACCAGTCGGTCCAGCATCGCGAGCAGGTTCTCGACGTCGGCCAGGTGCAGACCTGTTGTCGGCTCGTCGAGGATGTAGACGTCGCCCTTCTCCGCCATCTGGGCGGCCAGCTTGAGTCGCTGACGCTCGCCGCCGGACAGCGTCGTGAGCGGCTGGCCCAGCGTGAGGTACCCGAGCCCGACGTCGGCCAGCCGGTCGAGGACCTTGTGCGCGGCGGGTGTCGCGGCCTCTCCCTCGCCGAAGAACTCCTTGGCCTCGGTCACGGACATGGCCAGCACCTCGGCGATGTTCCGGCCGCCCAGCGTGTACTCCAGCACGGACGCCTGGAACCGCCTCCCCTCGCACTCCTCGCACGTGGTCGCCACGGTGGCCATCACGCCGAGCTCCGTGTAGACGACGCCGGCCCCGTTGCAAGCCGGGCAGGCGCCCTCCGAGTTGGAGCTGAACAGCGCCGGCTTCACGTTGTTCGCCTTCGCGTACGCCTTGCGCACCGGCTCGAGCAGCCCGCTGTACGTCGCCGGGTTGCTGCGCCGTGAGCCGCGGATCGCGCCCTGGTCGACGATGACCACGCCCTCCCGGCCAGCCACCGAGCCCTGGACCAAGGAGCTCTTGCCGGAGCCGGCGACGCCGGTGAGCACGCAAAGCATCCCGAGCGGGATGTCGACGTCCACGTCCTGGAGGTTGTGGGTCGTCGCCCCCCGGACCTGCAGCGCTCCGGACGGCTCGCGAACGGCCTTCTTGATCGACGCGCGGTCGTCAAGGTGCCGGCCGGTCGTGGTGTCGCTCTTCCGCAGCCCGTCGACGGTGCCCTCGAAGCAGACCGTGCCCCCCTCCGTGCCGGCGCCGGGGCCGAGGTCGACGACGTGGTCGGCGATGGCGATGGACTCGGGCTTGTGCTCGACCACGAGGACGGTGTTGCCCTTGTCCCGCAGCTGCAGCAGCAGCTGGTTCATCCGCTCGATGTCGTGCGGGTGCAGGCCGATCGTCGGCTCGTCGAAGACGTAGGTGACATCGGTGAGCGATGACCCGAGGTGACGGATCATCTTGGTGCGCTGCGCCTCTCCCCCGGACAGCGTTCCTGCCGGCCGGTCCAGCGAGAGGTAGCCGAGCCCGATCTCCGCGAACGAGTCGAGCAGGTGCTGCAGCCCCGTGAGCAGCGGGGCCACCGACGGCTCGTCGAGCGCCCTGACCCAGTCGGCCAGGTCGCTGATCTGCATCGAGCAGACCTCGGCGATGTTCTTCCCGTTGATCTTCGAGGACCGGGCTGCCTTGCTGAGCCGGGTGCCGTCGCACTCGGGGCACGTGGCGAAGGTGATCGCCCGCTCGACGAAGGCGCGGACGTGCGGCTGCATGGCCTCGACGTCCTTGGACAGCATCGACTTCTGGATCTTCGGGATGATCCCCTCGTAGGTGAGGTTGATCCCCTCGACCTTGATCTTGGTCGGCTCCGCGTAGAGAAGCTTGTCGAGCTCCTTCTTGGTGTACTTCCCAATCGGCTTGTCCATGGGCAGGCCGGCTCCGCTGAAGATGCGGCCGTACCAGCCGTCCATGCTGTAGCCCGGGACGGTCAGCGCGCCTTCACTCAGCGACTTGCTGTCGTCGTACAGCGCGGTGAGGTCGAAGTCGGAGACCGAGCCCATGCCCTCGCAGCGCGGGCACATCCCGCCCTGGTAGACGACGTTGCGCACCACGTTCTTCTCGACCCGGCCGCCGGACTTCTCGGTGCTCATCACCCCGCTCGCCGTCCGGGTCGGGACGTTGAAGGAGAATGCGGTCGGCGAGCCGATGTGCGGCTTTCCGAGGCGGCTGAACAGGATGCGCAGCATCGCGTAGGCGTCGGTCGCGGTGCCGACCGTGGACCGCGGGTTGGTGCCCATCCGCTCCTGGTCGACGATGATCGCTGTCGTCAGGCCCTCCAGGAGGTCGACCTCCGGGCGCGACAGAGTCGGCATGAAGCCCTGCACGAACGAGCTGTAGGTCTCGTTGATCAGCCGCTGCGACTCAGCAGCGATGGTGCCGAACACCAACGAGCTCTTGCCGGAGCCGGAGACGCCGGTGAACACGGTCAACCGGCGTTTCGGCAGCTCGACGCTGACGTCCTTCAGGTTGTTCACCCGCGCACCTTGCACGCGGATCAGGTCGTGGCTGTCCGGACCTCGCGGAGCGGACGCCGGCGAGCTCTTCTTGCGGGCTGCAGGCACGCGTCAGCCTTGGGGCAGCGCGGCGAAGTCGCGCTTGGCCTGCCGGTACCACCCCATGCCTGCGATCGGGTTCTTCCACCGGCCCTGCATGTCCTTCAGCGCACTCTTGTGGGTCTCGTCACCACCGGCGACCGCGTCCTTCAGGTGTCGGTCCTGCGCCTTGATGACGTCGTTGGCGGTCTCACCGTGCAGTGCGAGATCGCAGGGCCCGCCCAGCTGCTTGCAGGTCATCGTCTTCATCGAAGCATCGACTCCTTTGGTCGTCGGGCGGGTCACGGCAGTTCCTGGATGCGGATCAGGTTGCCCGCGGGATCGCGGAACGCGCAGTCGCGGATGCCGTAGGGCTGCTGGGTCGGTTCCTGGACGACCTCGGCGTCGTTCGCCTGCACCTTCTCGAACGTGCCGTCGAGGTCCTTGGTCGCCAGCAGGATCCAGCCGTAGGTGCCCTTGGCCATCATCTCGCCGATGGTTCGGCGCTCGTCGTCGGTGACACCGGGGTCGGCGGCCGGCGGGGCGAGCAGGATGGAGGTGTCGGGCTGGCCTGCGGGGCCGACGGTGATCCAGCGCATCGTGCCGGACCCGACGTCGTTGCGGACCTCGAAGCCGAGGGTGTCGCGGTAGAACGCCACGGAGGCGTCCGGGTCGTCGTGCGGGAGGACTGTGGTGGAAATGGTGATGTCCATGGCGCTCAGGCTAGGTGCGGCTCGGTGACCGTGCTTCTCGATTCCTGATCGGTTTGGTCACCTGCTTCGCCACGCAGGACGGTATCCCGGCCGTCGCCCGCGCCGCCTCGCGCCGGTACACGCTGGGCGGCACACCGACCAGCTCGGTGAAGCGAGTGCTGAACGTGCCCAGCGAGGAGCAGCCCACCGCGAAGCAGACCTCGGTGACGCTGAGGTCGCCGCGACGCAGCAGCGCCATCGCGCGCTCGATGCGCCGGGTCATCAGGTAGCCGTACGGCGACTCGCCGTAGGCCGCGCGGAACTCGCGGCTGAGGTGCCCGGCCGACATGTGCGCGCCGCGGGCGAGCGCCTCGACGTCCAGCGGCTGGGCGTACTCCCGGTCGATCCGGTCGCGAACCCGCCGCAGCCGCGCGAGGTCGCTCAGGCGCTGCGACGAGTCGGGTCTGCTGGTCACCCGCCCGATGGTGCCATGTCCCGCGGTCGTGCAGGAAGATCGCTGCGAGGTTGTCGTATGGCGGCCGAGCTGTTCGTGGCACTGGTGAGGGCCGCCCACCAGAGCGCGCCGTCACCGACCACAGGAGATGACACAGATGCAGCGTTCCAAGCCCGTCGCCCGTCGTCTCTTCGAGCTCACCGAGCCGATCTCCCTGGTCAACTTCTTCTCGCCGGAGCCCAACGACTCGATGGCGGCGCTCGGCTTCGGCAACTACTGGGACGGCTACTTCGCGGGACGCTCGGCGCCCCTCGGCCGGGTCCCGGCCGGGGTCGTGCACGCAGCCTTCTACAACTTCGCTGACGGGGAGGTGGCCCGCCACATCCCCAAGGTCTGGGACACGGCCACGCCCGAGGCGGCCCACGCCGCACGCGAGCAGGGCTGTGTGGCGGCGCTGCGGCGCATCCTGGGCGACCTCATCGAGACTCCCGGGCTCGCGCGGGCCGCCGAGCTCCTCGCCAAGGCGTCGACCAGCGCCCCGACGGAGGGACGAGTCATGTACGCCGGGTTGCGCACGCTCCCGATGCCGGAGGAGCCCGTGGCCCGGCTCTGGCACGCGGCCAACATGCTCCGCGAGCACCGCGGGGACGGCCACATCGCTGCGCTGGTCTCCGAGCGGATCGGCGGGACCGAGGCCCACGTGCTCAGTGCCCTGGCCAGCGGCATCTACCCCGCCGAGTCGTTCGGCCGGATCCACCACCTGCCCAAGGCCCGACTGGCCGAGGTCATGGGGGGCCTGCGCGAGCGCGGCCTGCTCGATGCCTCCGGTCGCTTCACCCAGGCCGGCCGCAGGACCAAGGACCGGATCGAGTCGCTGACCGACGCGCTCGCAGAGGCTCCGTACGAGGGGCTGGAGCCGCGCGAGCTCGACGAGCTCATCGCTTCGCTCGAGCCCATCTCGGCACGACTCGAGGCCACCGGGTCGCAGTAGGACGATGCCGACCCGGACCTCAGGCCGTGCTTCCCCCTGTCCGGCGGACGATCTCGTCGACCACGCGGGCGATCGGTGCGGTGGCGTCGAGAACGATGCCGTCCCTCGGGATGTCCTCCTTCGTTCGGTGCAAGCGCTCGATGAGTTCCCGTTGGGCATGGGTCGCACCCCAGTCACCGCCCCGCCGCTGGTCGAGGCGCCGGTTCAACGTCGCGCGGTCGACCTCGAGGATGAAGACGCCGTCGAACAGGTCCAGGAACGTGGAGAAGTTCCTCGAGCCGCCGCAGAAGTACGTCACCGCCTGATCTTGGTTCGCGGCCAGGAGCCGTACTTCGTCCACCCGCCAGATGTGGTGCTCGTGGGTGAAGCCGTCCGTCGGCTCCCCCGTTTCCGGATCGCCTTGGTAGGCCAGGTCCCTGTCACCGTCGACGGCGTGGTGACCACGCCGCCGCAGCTCCCTGCAGACCGAGCTCTTCCCGGTGCCGGAAACACCTTCGATCAGGTAGTTCCTCATTCCCATTCCTGGAGAAGTCCCGTCCCAGAGCAACGATGGAGCCGACGCCCGGATTTGAACCGGGAACCGCCCGATTACAAGTCGGGTGCGCTGCCAATTGCGCCACGCCGGCGGAGCCTCATTCTGACACGCGACTAGTGCCGTCGAAGGACCAGGACGGTCACGTCGTCGTCATGGGTCCGTTGCGCGGCAGCGGCTGAGACGATGCGGTTCAGCAGCTTCTGCGCGTCGTCCTGCCATTCCGGGCCGGCCGCCTGGAGGATGCGGTCGACGCCCTCGTCGATGTCCTCGCCGCGCCGTTCGACCAGGCCGTCGGTGATCGCGACCAGCGACGCTCCTCGGGGGATCTGCACCGTGTGGGCCTGTCGTTCGCTGCCGCCCACCCCGAAGGGTGTGCCACCCCGGGTCGGAAGCACCCGGTTCCCGGCGGCGTCGATCACCAGGGGTGGCAGGTGTCCCGCGCTGGCGATGACGACCTCGCCCGTCCCGGGCTCGACGAGCAGGTAGACCGCGGTGACGAGCTGCGGCAGGTCGAGCGCCGCGAAGAAGTCGTCCACCCGCCGGAAGACCGACACCGGTTCGGGGTCCTCGATGGCGTAGGCGCGAACCGTGGACCGGACCTGAGCCATCGAGGCTGCGGCTTCGAGGCCGCGGCCCATCACGTCACCGACGATGGCGGCGATCCGACCGCCTCCGACCGGCACGACGTCGTAGAAGTCACCTCCGACCTCTTCGTCACCAGCGGGGCTGTAGTAGGTGGCGACAGTCCACCCGTCGATCGACGGCAGGTGCTCCGGCAGCAGCGCGCGCTGCAGCTCCAGGGCGGCGGTGCGCTCTGCCTGGTACAGCTCGCCGCGTTGCAGGGCCTGCGCCGTCTGGGCCGCCAGCGCGAGAACGAAGCTGCGCTCGTCCGCGTCGAAGAGCTTCTGCACCGTGAAGCTGAAGCGCAGCGCCCCGAGGACGCGATCAGCCACGATGAGCGGCACCGCGCACATCGCCACCGTGGAGGCTTCGAGGCCGCGCAAGGCAGGGAAGTCCCGATCCCGCTCCTCGCGCGACTCCAACCACACCGCCTGACCGGTACGCAGTGCTGTCGCCGCCGGCAGCGGGGCGTCGATCAGCTCCTCCCGGAGCGCCTCGACCAGACCGCCTTCGTATCCCACGACTCCCGGCACGGTGAGGTGCACGCCGTCCTCCGAGGGGACGAGCAGACCTCCGCCGGAAGCACCGAGGGCGTCGACCCCTGCCGAGACCACCACCGCGGCAACGTCCTCGGGGGTCCGCGCCTGCACCAGGGCCGCGGTCACCCGTTGCAGGCGCAGCGCAGGCTCACCCGTCCGGTGCGCGAGCGTGAGCCGGCGGATCTCCTCGACCAGCCGATCCTCGAAGGGGGCGACCGGACGCGGCGTTCCTCCTGCTGCGAGCTCGCGAAGCTGCTCGATGACAGCCTCCACGTACCACCGGCGGAACAGTCGATGGTCCGGCTGGGCCTCCAGCGTCAGCAGCCGCGCAGCGCGGGAGTAGGTGTCGGCCTCGTCGAGGGCCGCGAGATAAGCCTCGCCCGCATCCGCCGCCGACGCCGGGAGCTGCAACGTCAGCCGCGTGCGTAGCTGGCCCTGGGCGGCAGCAGCCAACGCCTGCCGCTTGATCGCATCACGGGCATCGCTGAAGGAGTGCACGACGGTCTCGATCAGCCGCATGTAGTGCTCCGGCAGCTCGGTCGACGCCCCGCTGGTCGGCGTGGACAGGGAGAACTCGCGCACCAGGTTGTCCATGTGGGCCTTGGCCTCGATCAGCAGGTCGGTGGGCACATCGCCCAGGACCACCGTGAACCGCTCCTCGGTGACAACAAGGTTCTCGTCCGTCCAGTCGGCCGGCTCGCCGTCGTCCTGACCCGGACCGGCCACCGACGCCCCGTCGAGGGCGAAGTCGGCCCACACCGTCTTCCCGGTCCCCGGACCGCGCGCGACGCCCCAGCGCGTGGCCACCGCCTCGACCAGCGCGAGTCCGCGACCGGTCATGTTGCTGGTGCTCCCGGCCGCTCGCACCGGGATCCGTGAGCTGCCGTCGCGGACCTCGATGCGCAGGCCACCGAGGTCGCCGCTGACGCAGACCGCGACGGGAGCCAGCCCGTGCTGCTGGGCGTTGGCCAGCAGCTCGCCGGCCACCAGCACCGCCTCGTCGACGAAGTGGCTGCCACCGCGGGCGATCACCTGCTGCTCGACGAACCTCCGACCGATGCCGACCGCCTCCGGTCGGTCGTCGAGGACGAGGCACGCCGCCTCGACGTCCGTCGGAGAGTCCTCGGTCCCCGCCAAGCGTCCTCCTCAGAACCCTCGATGCCCGACTGCCCAGGTTTGGCTTGGTGCGGCGCCCATTGTCTGGGTCGGAGCCGTCCGGCACCAGTCGCCCCGCAGGCCGGCCGATCGGCTTCCGCGGATAAGTCTCGCCCACCCGCCCCCTAACGCTCCCCTAACCGGGGCCACGACCACCGGCAGGCGGGGCACAGTCGATCACGCCAGCACAGACCAGCCACCACGGAGGACCTCATGCGCACCGCACTCGCCGTCGCCGCACTCAGCGCCGCCCTCGTCGCCACCGGAGCCCCGCTCGCCCAGGCCAGCGGCGGTGACGACGGCCGGATCATCCGTACCGGCTCCTGCAGCGCCTCGGCCGACTGGAAGCTCAAGGCCAAGCACGACGACGGGCGCATCGAGGTCGAGTACGAGGTCGACTCCAACCGGTCCGGCCAGACCTGGCGGGTCCGGGTCTACGACAACGGCGACCGCGTCGTGGCCACCCGGGCGACCACCGGCGGACGCAGCGGCTCCTTCAGCATCGAGCGCAAGGTCGCGAATCGGGGCGGCAGCGACAGCTTCGTCGCCCGGGCCCGCGACCTGTCCAGCGGACAGCTCTGCGTCGGCCGGCTGACCTTCTAGTCCGCCGATTCCGGAGGTGCGAAGACCACCGAGACCTCGAGGTCCTCGGTGACGTCGACGAACCGGTGCGGGGCCCGGCGCGGCACGTACGCGACCGAGCCGGGCCCCACCGGGGTGCGCACCCCGTCGACGTCCAGCACGGCTGATCCCGCGGTCACGACATAGACCTCGTCCTCACGGTGCGGCGACTGCTCGTCGGAGGCGCCGGCCGCGAGGCGGTAGACGCCGGCACTCAACGACTGCGACCGCACCCACTCGACGTACCGGCCGGCCGGTACGTCGGCAGCGGCCAGCACGATCGGGGACCCGCTCTGCGGCGAACGGCCGTGGGTCGGCCAGAACGGCCACTCCTCGAACCGCTCGGCCCGCCCGTCGGCGGCGAAGCGCACCACCCAGAGGTCGAGGTACTCCTGCGCCACGGGATCGCCGTACCGCACCTCGACCCGGGCCACCCCGGTGTTGCCCGAGCAGGCCACGACCCCCGCGCTCATCGTGAACGCCTCGTCCGGTCCGTCGCGGTCCTCGTCCCAGAGCTGCCGGATCGCTGACAGGCCACGGACCGGTTCGTCGTACGGCGTGACGAGGTACTCGGCCTGGTCGGCGAACAGCTCGCCGAGGATCTCGGTCCCAGGGCTGCGCCAGGCCCGCTCGTACCCGTCGACCCAGGCCAGCAGCTGCTCCGGGCGCACGTCAGCCACGGGTCAGCTCCCCCCTTCGTGGCGGGTCCGCACCGGGCCGGGAGCAGGTGATCGCCGAGGCGGCGATCGCCTCGTCCAGCAAGGCACTGACCTCGCCGGCCGGCAGCGCCCGGAGCTGGTCACGCCGGGCCGCACCGAGCAGGTCGCGACCGGCGAGTCCGGCCAGCAGCGCGCTCATGAAGGAGTCGCCGGCGCCGACGGTGTCCACGACGTCGACCCGGGCGCCGGGTCGACGCACCGGACCGCTCGCCCCGCCGACGGCAATCGCGCCCTCGCCGCCACGGGTCACGACCACCAGTGCCGGCCCGCGGGACGACCAGTCCGCCGCCACCTCCTCGGGAGCCCGGCCGGGTACGAGCCACGCCACGTCCTCGTCGCTGGCCTTGACGACGTCCGCGACGGCGAGCAGCTCGTGCACGACACCGAGCACCTCCTCCGACGGGCCCATCAGCAGGTGCCGCACGTTCGGGTCGAACGACACGGTCGCCGAAGCGGCGGCGCGGGCTGCGAGCCGGCGGAGGACCGCACCCCCCGGTGGGGTCGTCAGCGCCAGCGACCCGACGTGCAACGCGGCGACGCCGTCGACTGCCGTCGCGAGCTCGTCGTCGGTCCACTGCCAGTCGGCCGTTCCGTCGACCCGGAAGTCGTAGGCCGCCGAGCCGTCGTCCTGCAGCGCGACGATCGCGAGGGAAGACGACTCGGTGGCGGCGACGCTGTGCGAGAGGTCGACACCGTTGTTCTGCAGGTGCGCCCGCAGCCGCCGGCCGAGGACGTCGTCCGAGAGACGAGCGAGCATCCGCGCAGGTACGTCGAGCCGGGCCAGGCCGACCGCCACGTTGGCGGGGCTGCCACCCGGGGCCGCTCGGAACATGCCGTCCGCACCGGCCGGCACCAGGTCGGTGATCACCTCACCGGCGACCGCGACGACGGAGTCCACGCGGTGAACCTACTGGGCGGGCGGGGAGCAGGTGGTGTGCCGGACGATGAGCCGGGTGGGCACCGTGATCACCGGCGGGTGGGCTGGTCGGTCGAGGTCGGCGTCGAGCGCCTCGAGCAGCAACGTCGCGGCCAGCCGGCCCTGCTCATGAACCGGCTGGGCGACGGTCGTCAGCTCGAAGAACTCGGCCATCTCGTGGTCGTCGATGCCGATGACCGAGACGTCCTCGGGCACCCGCAGCCCGACCTCGCGAACGGCGTGCACCGCCCCGACCGCCATCTCGTCGGAGGCCGCGAACACCGCAGTCGGTCGAGGTTCGGTGGCAAGCAGCAGCCGGGTCGCGGCGAGACCTCCGCGGACGGTGAAGTCGCCGATCACCTCCCAGACGGGTCGATCTCGGGAACCCGGCGGTGGCCATCGCCGCGCGGTAGCCCTTCAGCCGGTCGAGCGGCGCCACGAAGTGGAGTTCCATCCTCAGCTAGCCGCCGATGTACCCGATCCTGCGGTGGCCGAGCTCGACCAGGTGGGGCATCGCCAGCTCGGCCGCCTCGGCGTCGTCGATCCGGACGCTGGCCCACCCGACATGGTCGAGCCGACGATGGCGACCGGGCGGTCCAGCCTGGTGAGCGCGGCCACCTCCTCCTCGGTCGGGGTCAGGGTGAGCACGAGAACCGCGTCGACCCGCTTGCGCAGCAGGTGGGTGTGGAAGACCCTGCTGGCGGGCGGTCACCGCCGAGGTTGTAGAGCAGCAGGTCGTAGCCCGCCTTGCTCAGCAGCGCCTCGGCACCCTGCACGACCCTCGCGTAGAACCACCGCGTCACGAACGGCACCACGACCCCGACGGCCCTGGTCTGGCCACTCGCCAGATGGCAGCCCTCGGCGAGGCGACGTAGTAGCGGTCGGCCGCGACCTGCAGCACCCGCATGCGCGTCTCCTCCGAGACCCGCGGGAGCCCGCGGAGCGCGCGCGAGACGGTGGCCGTGGACACCCCCACCTCCGCGCGACGTCCTTGATGCTCGTCACCTGGAACGCCTCGATCCACGCTCGGCAGCCCTCCGTACGGTGATGCCTCATGAGCAGCCACCTGCCCGACGGGGCGCGGCCTGACCTTCGGCACCGCGACCGCGGCCTACCAGGTGGAGGGCGCGGTGGACGGCCGACGGACGCGGGCCGTCCGATCTGGGACACCTTCACCGCCTGCGAAGGGCACCATCCTCGACGGCAGTGACGGCTCGGTGGCCTGCGCGTCCTACGACCGTCTCGACGAGGACCTCGACCTGGTGGCCGGCCTCGGTGTGGGGCACTACCGGTTCTCCATCGCCTGGCCGCGGGTGCAGCCCGCCGGCAGTGGCGCGGTCGAGCCGCGCGGGGTGGCCGTCCACCACCGGCTGGTCGACGGCCTGCTCGAGCGCGGCGTCGCGCCGATGGCCACGCTCTACCACTGGGACCTGCCGCAGCCCCTCGAGGACGCCGGTGGCTGGCCCGAGCGGGCCACCGCCGAACGTTTCGCTGACTACGCCGCCCTCGTGCACGAGCACCTCGGGGACCGGGTGGGGCTCTGGGCGACGTTCAACGAGCCATGGTGCTCGGCGTACCTCGGCTATGCCGCCGGAGTCCACGCTCCCGGGCGCCGCGAGCCGGAAGCCGCACACCGCGCCGCGCACCACTTGCTGCTGGGGCACGGGCTGGCTGACGAGCCGTCTGCATGCGGCGGGGAGCGACGGTGTCGGCATCGTGTTGAACCTCATGCCGGTGTGGCCGGAGCGCCCGGAGGCTGCCGACGCCGCGGACGGCGTCGATGCGATCCAGAACCGGGTCTGGCTCGGGGCGCTGGTCGACGGCGCATACGACGAGCGGCTCCGCGCCCTGGCTCCTCCCCTGGACGACAGCGCCGTCGTGCGCGACGGCGACCTCGCCCTCGTGCACCGGGCTCTGCCGACTGGCTGGGCATCAACTACTACACGCCGGCCCGGGTCGACACGGGGCGGCGACAGCTCCGGGGGCGTCGGGCTGGACACCTCGGCGTACCCCGGCGTCGACGGGCTGCGGTTCGCTCCTCGGCCGCCGACCACCGAGATGGGCTGGGAGGTCGAGCCCCGCGGTCTCGAGGAGCTGCTCGTCGACGTCCACGGTCGCACCGGCCTCCCGCTGGTCGTCACCGAGAACGGCGCCGCGTACGGGGACTCGGCGCGCGCCGCGGACGGCTCGGTCGACGACCAGGACCGGATCGCCTACCTGCGCGAGCACATCGCCGCGGTCGAGCGGGCCGCGGGCGGCCGGCGCCGACGTGCGCACCTACGTCGCCTGGACGCTGCTCGACAACTTCGAGTGGGCCGAGGGCTACACGAAGAAGTTCGGGCTGGTCGAGGTCGATCCGGACGACCAGCACCGCACCCCCAAGTCGTCGTACCGCTGGTTCTCGGACCTCGCGCATGCCGGCCGGCCCGGACTCATCCCCTAACCCTTCAGGCCGCCGGCCAGCAGACCGCGGACGAAGTAGCGCTGGAGCAGGAGGAAGACGGTTACCGGCACGATGATGGAGACGAAGGCCCCGGCCGAGAGGAGATGCCAGGCGGGGTGCCCCGGGTGCCGCTGAGGTTCGCCAGAGCCACGGTGATCGGCCCGACTGCTCCGGCCCCGCCACCGGCGAAGGCGAGGGCGACCAGCAGGTCGTTCCAGACCCAGAGGAACTGGAAGATGCCGAAGGCCGCCAGGGCCGGACGCAACAGCGGCAGCAGCACCCGGAAGAAGATCTGCACGTGACCCGCGCCGTCGATCCGGGCCGCCTCCAGCAGCCCGGCCGGCACCTCCTTCATGAAGTTGTGCAGCAGGAAGATCGCCAGCGGCAGCGCGAAGATCGAGTGCGACAGCCAGATCGTGTAGAAGCCACCGCCCGGGGCGTCCGAGCCGGCCAGGCTCGGCAGACCGAACGGCGGGTTCACGTACTGCGTCAGCAGCGGGATCATCGTGACCTGGATCGGCACGATCTGCATCGCGAAGACGGCGACGAACAGCGTGTCCCTGCCCGGGAACTTCATCCAGGCGAACGCATAGGCGGCCAGGGTGGCCAGGGTGATCGGGATGATGACGGCGGGCAGCGTGATGACGAGCGAGTTGACGAAGTAGGTGGCGAGGCTTGGTGTCGCTGCCGTTCAGCACCTGCGTCGTAGTT
>CAVVAY010000004.1:0-270255 GCA_963746465.1 uncultured Actinomycetota bacterium
ACCAGCCGGCGTACTACATCGCCCAGATGCAGGACATCACCGTCGCGCGGGCGGCCCGGCAGAGCCTCGCGCACCGCGCCCTGCACGACCCGCTGACCGGGTTGGCCAACCGCGACCTGCTGATGGACCGGCTGTCGCACGCCCTGTCCCGCTCGGCCCGGACCGGGGTCTCGACGGTCGTGCTGTTCTGCGACCTGGACCACTTCAAGGCGGTCAACGACGAGCTAGGGCACGAGACCGGCGACCTGGTGCTCGTCACGGTGGCCGACCGGCTCCGTCAGGTGGTCCGGCCCAGCGACACGGTGGCCCGGCTCGGCGGTGACGAGTTCGTGGTCGTCGTCGAGGGGCTGGTCGGCTGGGACGAGCAGCGAGCGTTCGCCGAGCGGGTGCGCGGTGTGCTCGACGAGCCGGTGCTGGTGGCCGGGCAAGTCGTCCGCGCGGGCGCCAGCATCGGGGTCGCCGTCGCGCGACCCGAGGACGACGCACGGTCGCTGCTGCGTGAGGCGGACGCCACGATGTACCGGGCGAAGGCCCGCGGCCGCGGCCGGTTCGAGGTCAGCGAGGACAGCGAGGTGCCGGACCTCGGTCCTGTCGGGTCGTGACAGACTCGACGCCCGTGAGCGCCACGATCCTCGACGGGAAGGCTGCCGCGGCCGAGATCCGGGCCGACCTGACAGCCCGGGTGGCGCGACTTCGCGAGCACGGCGTCGTGCCGGGGCTGGGGACGGTGCTCGTCGGTGACGACCCGGGGAGCCGGTCGTACGTCGCGGGAAAGCACCGCGACTGCGCACAGGTCGGCATCACCTCGCTGCAGCGCGAGCTGCCCGCCGATGCCAGCCAGGAGCAGGTCGAGGCCATTGTGGACGAGCTCAACGCCGACCCTGCCTGCACCGGCTACATCGTCCAGCTGCCGCTGCCCGGCGGGTTGGACGCCGGCGCCGCGCTGACCCGGATGGACCCCGCCAAGGACGCCGACGGGCTGCACCCGACGAACCTGGGCCGGCTGGTGCTCGGCGAGCCGGGGCCGCTGCCGTGCACGCCACGCGGCATCGTGCTGCTTCTCCGTCGCTACGGCGTCGAGCTGGCCGGGGCCGACGTCGTGGTGGTCGGTCGCGGTGTCACGGTAGGGCGGCCGCTCGGGCTGCTGCTGACCCGGCGTACCGAGAACTCCACCGTGACGCTCTGCCACACCGGCACCCGCGACCTGGCCGCGCACGTGCGGCGGGCCGACGTGGTGGTCGCGGCCGCCGGAGTGCCCGGTCTGGTCACCGCTGACATGGTGCGGGCGGGTGCCGCCGTGGTCGACGTCGGCATCACGCGGACCGAGGGCGGTCTGGTCGGCGACGTCGCGCCCGACGTGCACGAGGTGGCGGGGCACGTGGCCCCGGTGCCGGGCGGTGCCGGGCCGATGACCCGGGCGATGCTGCTGCTCAACGTCGTGGAGAGCGCCGAGCAGACGCTGGCCGACCGGACGGCGGCAGCAGGCCCGTGAGCACCGTCGAGCAGGAGCCGGTCGACGACCGGCCGCCGATCCGCGGCGGCTGGGTCGGGCGGCAGTGGCCGCTGCTCACCGTGCTCGGAGGTGGACTGGTCGGGCTGTCAGCCGTCGCGCTGGACCACTTCCGCAGCGGCTGCCTGATCCTGGGCGTCTCGGTGCTCGCCGCGGCGTTGGCCCGGCTGGTGCTGCCGGCCCGGCGGGTCGGCCTGCTGGTGGTGCGCAGCCGGGCGTTCGACGTCCTGGTGCTGGCGTCGATGGGCACCGCACTGGTCGTGCTCGCGGTCGTCGTCCCGACCCCCGGGTGAGGCCCGGCCCTCCCCACGGCTGTCCCGAAGTGCTGAGATAGCCTCGGTCGCCGAGGTCTCTTGATGACGAGAGACCTTCCCTGCGCGGCACCACGCGCGCGTGCCGTCGACGCGAAGGAGCGCCGCTCATGGCCAGGACACCCGTCACCGTCACCGTCACCGGCGCCGCCGGCCAGATCGGCTACGCGCTGCTCTTCCGGGTCGCCTCCGGCCAGCTGCTGGGACCCGACGTCCCGGTCCGGCTGCGGCTGCTCGAGATCGCGCCCGCCCTCAAGGCGGCCGAGGGCACCGCGATGGAGGTCGACGACTGCGCCTTCCCGCTGCTGGACGGCATCGACATCACCGACGACCCGCGGGCCGCGTTCGACGGCGTGAACGTCGCGCTGCTGGTCGGTGCGCGGCCGCGGACGGCAGGCATGGAGCGCGGTGACCTGCTCGAGGCCAACGGCGGCATCTTCAAGCCGCAGGGCGAGGCGATCAACGCCGGTGCCGCGGACGACGTCCGGGTCCTGGTCGTGGGCAACCCCGCCAACACCAACGCCCTGATCACGGCCGCGCACGCACCCGACGTCCCGGCCGACCGGTTCACGGCGATGACCCGCCTCGACCACAACCGCGCGCTCAGCCAGCTCGCGAAGAAGACCGGCACCGCCGTCACCGACATCAGCAAGCTCGCCATCTGGGGCAACCACTCGGCCACCCAGTACCCGGACATCACCCACGCCGAGATCGGCGGCCGGGCCGCGGCCGAGGTCGTCGGCGACCAGGCCTGGGTCGAGAACGAGTTCATCCCGACCGTCGCGAAGCGCGGCGCAGCCATCATCGAGGCCCGCGGCGCCTCGTCGGCGGCCTCGGCGGCCAACGCCGCCGTCGACCACGTCTACAGCTGGGTCACCGGCACGCCTGAGGGTGACTGGACCTCGGCGGCGATCGTGTCCGACGGGTCGTACGGCGTCCCCGAGGGACTGATCTCCTCGTTCCCGGTCACTTCGCGCGGCGGCGCCTGGGAGATCGTGCAGGGCTTGGAGATCGACGACTTCTCCCGCAGCCGGATCGACGCCTCGGTCGCCGAGCTCGTCGAGGAGCGCGACGCCGTCAAGGGACTCGGGCTGCTCTAGCCCCGGCCTCGACCCGACCAAGCACAGACTCAGGAGAGCAGCCCCGTGGCGAAGATCAAGGTGCAGAACAAGGTCGTCGAGCTCGACGGCGACGAGATGACGCGGATCATCTGGTCGTTCATCAAGGACCGGCTGATCCACCCCTACCTCGACGTCGACCTCGAGTACTACGACCTCGGCATCGAGCACCGCGACGCCACCGACGACCAGGTCACCATCGACGCGGCCAACGCCATCAAGCAGCACGGCGTCGGCGTGAAGTGCGCGACCATCACGCCCGACGAGGCGCGGGTCGAGGAGTTCGGCCTGAAGAAGATGTGGGTGTCGCCGAACGGCACGATCCGCAACATCCTCGGCGGCGTCGTCTTCCGCGAGCCGATCATCATCAGCAACATCCCGCGGCTGGTCCCGGGGTGGACCAAGCCGATCATCATCGGCCGTCACGCGCACGGCGACCAGTACAAGGCGACCAACTTCAAGGTGCCCGGCGCCGGCGAGCTGACCATCACGTTCACCCCGGAGGACGGGTCGGAGCCGATCCAGCACGTCGTGGCGAACTACGGCGCCGACGGCGGTGTCGCGATGGGGATGTACAACTTCAACAAGTCGATCGCGGACTTCGCGCGCGCCTCGTTCGCCTACGGGCTGCAGCGCGAGTACCCGGTCTACCTGTCGACGAAGAACACCATCCTCAAGGCGTACGACGGTGCCTTCAAGGACATCTTCGCCGAGGTCTTCGAGTCGGAGTTCAAGGCCGAGTTCGAGGCCAAGGGCCTGACCTACGAGCACCGCCTGATCGACGACATGGTCGCCGCCGCGATGAAGTGGGAGGGCGGCTACGTCTGGGCGTGCAAGAACTACGACGGCGACGTGCAGTCCGACACCGTCGCGCAGGGCTTCGGCTCGCTGGGCCTGATGACCTCGGTGCTGATGACCCCCGACGGCAAGACGGTCGAGGCCGAGGCGGCGCACGGGACGGTGACCCGGCACTTCCGGCAGCACCAGCAGGGCAAGCCCACCTCGACGAACCCGATCGCCTCGATCTTCGCCTGGACCGGCGGCCTCAAGCACCGCGGGAAGCTGGACGGCACCCCGGAGGTCACCGGCTTCGCCGAGGCGCTCGAGCAGGTCTGCGTCGAGACGGTCGAGGCCGGCACGATGACCAAGGACCTGGCCCTGCTCGTCGGGCCGGACCAGGCCTGGGCCACCACCGAGGACTTCCTGGCCGCCCTGGACCAGAACCTCGCCACCAAGCTCGCCTAGCGATCCCCGGTCCGCGTGCCGTCAGCCGGTGAGGTTGATCACGTTGGCGTGATCAACAGTTGCTGGGTGCGGTGAACTCACCGCACCCAGCAACCGGTGATCACGCTGGCGTGATCACCGTGAACGGCGCAGTGGGGCCTTCCGGTGCGGTCCGGCCAGTCACCTCAGGCCAGGCGGCGCGCGCCGGGGGAGGCGTGGGCGACGAACGACGTCGGCTCGTCGTAGCCGTGCTCGGCGAACGCGGCGCGGACCGCGGAGAGCACGGGGTCCACACCGTCGGCTCGGGCGAGGACCACCGCGCAGCCGCCGAACCCGCCGCCGGTCATCCGGGCGCCGAGCGCTCCCGCGTCGAGTGCGCTCGCGACCAGCACGTCGAGCTCGGGGCAGCTGATCTCGTAGTCGTCACGCATCGAGGCGTGCGAGGCGGTCATCGCGGCG
The DNA here is from genome assembly GCA_963746465.1 of uncultured Actinomycetota bacterium. Taxonomy (GTDB): domain Bacteria; phylum Actinomycetota; class Actinomycetes; order JACCUZ01; family JACCUZ01; genus CAVVAY01. The sequence continues at coordinate 4,623 of CAVVAY010000004.1, forward strand.
CTGACGGCGTCCCAGTCGCCGGCGCGCAACCCGGCGACGGTGGCGCGGGTCCGGACGTCCTCGGTGACGACGTGCCGCACCCGCCGGCGCAGCACGTCGTCCGAGAGGCGGCCGAGCGCGCTGTCGAGGTCGTCGACGGAGACGTCCCGCAGCGCAGGTACGCCGAGCTCGGCGCAGGCCTGCTCGCAGGAGCTCCGACGGGCGCCGTACTCGCCGCCCGCGTGCTCGTGGTGCACCCGCGAGTCCACCACCAGCAGGGTCAGGCCGGCGGCGTCCGGGTCGAGGGGCACCTGCTCGGTGGACATGTCGCGGGTGTCCAGCAGCAGCGCGTGGCCGGCCGTGCACAGCACCGATGCGCGCTGGTCCATCGGCCCGGTCGGCGCCCCGACGGCCTCGTTCTCGGCCCGCTGGGCCAGCTCGGCCAGCCGTTCACCGGGCAGCGCAAGGCCGTGCAGGTCGGACATCGCCAGTGCGACGGCGCACTCGACCGACGCCGAGGACGACAGCCCGGAGCCGAGCGGCACCTGGCCGTCCAGGACCAGGTCGGCGCCGCCGACGTCCTGCCCGTCCGCCCGCAGGGCCCAGACGACACCCAGGACGTACGCCGACCAGCCGGCCACCGTCTCGGGCCCGAGCTCCGTGACGGCCGACTCGACCACCTCGCCGGGCCGCTGCAGCGACGCGACCCGCACGATGCCGTCTGAGCGCGTCGCCGCGGCCACGTCGGTCCGCGCCTCGATGGCGAACGGCAGGACGAGACCTTCGTTGTAGTCGGTGTGCTCACCGATCAGGTTCACCCGGCCGGGTGCCGCCCAGACGCCGTCGGGGGCCTGTCCGGTGAGCTCCTGGAAGGCAGAGACCACCGCGGAGGTGTCGCTCATCGGCGCAGCTTCGCGAGGGAGTCGCGAAGGGTGGCTGCGATCTGCTCCGGAGCGATGTCGTTGATGAACGCGCCCATCCCGGACTCGGACCCGGCCAGGAACTTCAGCTTGTTCGCGGCCCGCTTGATCGAGAACACCTCCAGGTGCAGCGCGGCGAGCTCGCGGTCGACCCGGATCGGCGCCTGGTGCCATGCCGAGATGTAGGGCAGCGGCGCGTCGTACAGACCGTCCATCGCCTGCAGCACGTCGAGATACACCCGGGGGAAGTCGTCGCGTGCCGCGTCGCCCAACGAGGGGAGGTCGTGGACCCGCCGTCGCGGGTAGAGGTGCACCTCCACCGGCCAGCGGGCCGCGAAGGGCACGAACGCCACCCAGTGCTCGGTGCTGGTCAGGATCCGGGAGCCGTCGGCGAGCTCTTCCTCGAGCCGGTCGGTGAAGACGTCCCGGCCGGTCCGGTCGCGGTAGCGGCGGGCGGCGTCGAGCATCGTCCGGGTCCGCGGCGTGACGTACGGGTAGCCGTAGACCTGCCCGTGCGGATGGTTGAGGGTGACGCCGATCTCCTGGCCGCGGTTCTCGAAGCAGAACACCTGCTCGACGAATGGCAGCTCGGCCAGGGCCGATGACCGGTCGATCCACGCGTCGAGGACCAGCCGCACCCGCTCGGCCGGCAGCCGGCTCATCGGGGTGTCGTGGTCGCTGGTGAAGCAGACCACCTCGCAGCGACCCAGCCCGGGTCGGTGCTCGTCGGTCGCGGCGAAGCCGGGGTCCGCGCCCTCCGCCAGCGACGGGAACCGGTTCTCGAAGACCACCACGTCGTAGTCCTCCGCCGGCACCTCCGTCTGCCGGCCGTCACGGGACGGGCAGAGCGGGCACTCGTCGGCCGGCGGCAGGTGCGTGCGGCCCTGCCGGTGCGACGCGATCGCCACCCACTCGTCCAGCACCGCGTCGTGCCGGATCTCCGAGGCGGTGGCGGTCGGTTCGAGCCGCCGCGGGTCGACGACGAGGGTGCGGTCGGTCGTCTCGGCCGTCGGCACGCTGTCGTAGTAGAGCAGCTCGCGCCCGTCGGCCAGCCGGGTGCTCGTCCGTCGCATGCGGTGACCGTACCCAGCCAGATCGCGGCCCACCGCTGGCGCGGGGGTCTGTTGCGTGCCCGGTTCGTCTACGCTTGACCCATGGACGGCTGCTCCAGACCGGCGTGCCGACTCGAACCCCCGGGGACGCGTGGCACGCCGTGAACGGAACGTTGCTCAACGCCCTGCTCGTGGGCTTCTTCCTCCTTCTGGGCGCCTTCTTCGCCGGGAGCGAGATCGCGCTGGTCTCGCTGCGTGAGGGGCAGGTCAAGTCGATCGCCCAGCGCGGCCGCCGCGGCCAGAAGGTCGCCGAGCTGCACGCCGACCCGAACCGCTTCCTGGCCGCCGTCCAGATCGGCGTCACCCTCGCCGGCTTCCTGTCGGCTGCCTTCGGCGCCTCGGCGTTCGCCGACGACCTCGCTCCTGTGCTGCGCGGGTGGGGGATCCCGAGAGACAGCTCGGACGCCGGCGCCCAGGACCCGGCGTACTGGGTGGCCTTCATCGCGGTCACCCTCGTCATCACCTACCTGTCGCTGGTGATCAGCGAGCTGGCCCCGAAACGGGTCGCCCTGCAGCGGGCCGAGCGGCTGTCGCTGCTGGTCGCTCCGACCCTGGACCGGGTCGCCCGCGCGTCCCGGCCGGTGATCTGGTTGCTCTCGAAGTCGACCGACATGGTCGTCCGGCTGTTCGGGGTCGACCCCGGTGCCGCGCGCGAGACGATCTCCGAGGAGGAGCTGCGCGACATCGTCGCCGCCCACGAGACGCTGGGCCGCGAGGAGCGCCAGCTGATCGAGGACGTGTTCGAGGCCGGTGACCGGCAGCTGCACGAGGTGATGGTGCCGCGCACGGAGGTCGACTTCCTGGACGCGTCGATGCCGGTCTACAAGGCAGTCAAGCTGTCGTCGACCAACCCGCACAGCCGTTACCCGGTAGTGCGCGGTTCGCACGACGAGGTGGTCGGGTTCGTGCACGTGCGCGACCTGTTCGCACCGGTGGTCGCCGGCACCTCGATCCGGATCGGCGAGATCGCCCGCGAGGTCAAGATGATGCCCGGCACCAAGCGGGTGCTCTCCGCGATGTCGGAGATGCGCCGCGAGGGCCACCACCTGGCCATCGTCGTCGACGAGTACGGCGGCACCGACGGCATCGTCACCCTCGAGGACCTGGTCGAGGAGATCATCGGCGAGATCCACGACGAGTACGACGTCACCGAGGAGCCGTCGCGGGCCCTGGTCGACGGCGACCTCGAGGTCGACGGCCTGCTGAACCTGGAGGACTTCGAGGACCGCACCGGCCTGGAGCTTCCCGACGGCCCCTACGAGACGGTGGCCGGCTTCGTGATCAACGAGCTCGGCCGGCTGCCCGAGGTGGACGAGAGCATCACCGCACTCGGCCGGCGGTTCACCGTGACCGAGCTCGACGGGCGGCGGATCGCCCGGGTCCGGCTGACCGACGAGCGGCCCGCGGCCCAGGAGGATCCCGTCGACCAGCCCGAGGACGCGGCACCCTCGGGCGGCTGACTCGACCCCCTGGCAGGATGTCCGCATGCCCGCCCCGTCCCGGCCCCGCGTCCTGTCCGGCATGCAGCCGACGTCGGACTCGCTGCACCTCGGCAACTACCTGGGCGCCCTGACGCAGTGGGTCGACCTGCAGGACGAGTTCGAGGCCTTCTTCTTCGTCGCCGATCTGCACGCGATCACCCTCGAGATCGACCCGGAGGCGCTGCTCCGGCGGACCCGGGTCAACGTGGCCCAGTACCTCGCGGCCGGGGTCGAGGTCGACCGGTCGACGCTGTTCGTGCAGAGCCACGTCCCTGAGCACGCGCAGCTGCAGTGGGTCCTCGGCTGCCTGACCGGCTTCGGCGAGGCGAGCCGGATGACCCAGTTCAAGGACAAGTCGGCGCGCGGCGGGAACGTGTCGGTGGGGCTGTTCACCTACCCCGTGCTGATGGCGTCCGACGTCCTGCTCTACCGGGCCGACCAGGTGCCGGTGGGTGAGGACCAGCGCCAGCACCTCGAGCTCAGCCGTGACCTGGCGCAGCGCTTCAACAGCCGGTTCGGCGACACCCTGGTGGTGCCGGAGCCGCACATCCTGCCCCGGGTGGCCAAGATCTACGACCTGCAGAACCCGGGCGCGAAGATGAGCAGCAGCGTCGGCGGCCCGGGTGTCGTGTGGCTGGACGACGACGCCAAGGTGATCGAGAAGAAGCTCAAGAGCGCGGTGACCGACACGGGGCGTGACGTCGTCTTCGACCCGCAGGAGAAGCCCGGCGTGAGCAACCTCCTCACGATCCTGTCCGCCTTCGGCGGGGAGGGCATCGACGAGCTGCAGGCCCGCTTCGCCGGGTCGGGCTACGGCGACCTCAAGAAGGCCGTCGTCGAGGTGGTGCTCGACGTCGTCGGGCCGTTCCGCGAGCGGGTGCGGTCCTACCTGGCCGACCCCGCTCAGCTGGACGCGATCGTCGCCAGCGGGGCCGAGCGGGCCCGCGAGGTCGCGGCCGGCACGCTGGCCGACGTCTACGCGCAAGGTCGGGTTCCTGCCCGGGCGTCCGGTGTGAGTACCCGCACCATCGGCGTCGCCATCGCCATCCCGGAACCGCACGCCGGCAACCTGCAGCAGGTCCGGGAGTCCTACGGCGACCCGCTGGCGCGCTCGATCCCGACCCACATCACCCTCCTCCCGCCCACCGAGGTTCAGGCCGACGACCTCGAGGGGATCGAGAAGCACCTGCGCACCATCGGGGAGGCCGAGCAGCCCTTCGAGATCCATCTGCGCGGCTCGGGCACGTTCCACCCGGTGTCCCCGGTGGTGTTCGTCTCGGTGGTGGCCGGCATCGGTGACTGCGAAAGGGTGGAGGCGCGGGTGCGGTCCGGCCCGCTGCAGCGAGAGCTGGCCTTCCCCTACCACCCGCACGTCACGGTGGCCCACGACCTGCCCGACGACGTCCTCGCGCAGGCGTTCGACGAGATGGCCGGGTACGACGTCCGCTTCGAGGTCTGGGGCTTCAGCCTCTACGAGCACGGCCCGGACGAGGTCTGGCGCCCGCAGCGCGACTTCCCGTTCGGCCAGCACCTCCCGGGGCCGCAGAGCGTGTAGGTGTCGGTGGCCCAGGGAACGGGCGCGGCATGAAAGCCGTCGACCGGATCAAGGACAGGCTGCGCGCGGCCCGCGCCCGCCGGCCCGCCCTCGACCACGCGGTGCGGACCTACGACCGGCACAGCGAGGTGCTCGGCGGCCAGGTCGCCGGCGCGATCACCTACTTCGGGTTCCTGTCGTTCTTCCCGCTGCTCGCACTCGCGTTCGCCGCCGTCGGGTACGTCAGCGAGTGGTACCCCGGGGCGCAGGACGAGATCACCCAGGCCGTGGAGGGTGCGTTCCCCAGCCTGGTCGGCAGCGGCCCGAACCAGATCAACATCCAGGACGTGGTGGCGGCCAAGGCCGGCGCCGGCGTTCTCGGCCTGCTCGGCCTCCTGTACGCCGGGCTGGGCTGGCTGGACGCGCTGCGCGACGGCCTGCGCCGCGTCTTCGGCACCCTCGACGAGCCGCTGCCCTTCCTGAAGAAGAAGCTGGTCGACCTCGTCGTGCTGCTGCTCCTCGGGGCGGCGCTGCTCGCCTCGCTGATCGTGAGCTCGCTGGCCACCAGCGCCACCGAGTACGTCCTCGACCTCGTCGGGCTGCAGGACTCGGTCGTCGCGGTCGTGCTGCTCAAGGTGCTCGCCGTGGCGGTCGCACTGCTCGTCGACGCCGTGCTGATCGCGATCCTGCTGTCCCGCCTCTCCGGGGCGCACCTGCCCTGGCGGCAGGTGCGGTCCGGCGCGCTGCTGGCCGCGGTCGGGTTCGAGGTCCTCAAGCTGGTCGGCACGTTCCTCATCGCCAAGACCACCCAGAACCCGATGTACGCCACCTTCGGTGTGGTGGTCGGGCTGCTGGTCTGGATCAACTTCGTCTCTCGGCTGCTCATCTACGCGGCGGCCTGGACCGCGACCCAGCCGTACTCGCTGGAGCCGTCGGCGATCGGCGAGGAGGGGGCAGGGCGCAGCACCGGGCTGGCTGCGGCGACCGAGCCGGTCCGGGTGGTGGCTCCGGCCGACTACGAGGCGGTGCCGGTCGGTGTCGACGCCGACGCCGAGGGGTCGTCGCGCAGGACCCTCACGGTGCGCGGCGTGGTCGTCGGTGCCGCCGTCGGCGCCGGGCTGGCCGGGGTCCTGACCCGCCGGGGCGAGCGGGACTGAGGCAGCGGCGGCAGCGGAGCGCGCCGCCGGACTCGCCGACGCAGCAGGACGCGCAGCCGGAGCAGCGCGACGCAGGCGAGCAGGACCAGCGGCAGGGTGACCCACCACGGCGGCAGGCCGGAGGTGTCGCCGGCCACGCCGGCGGTGCGGGGCTCGGCGGCCGGGCCGGTCCGGCCGCCCGCCGTGCCCTCCTCGGCAGCCGCGATCGCGTCGAGGGTGCCTACCGGCCGGGCCTCGGCGGCGTTGCGGAACCCCCAGGTCAGCAGGGCCGCCGAGTCACGCCAGGCGTCGTTGCCCTCGCTGCGCAGCGCCGTGGCGATCAGCGTGCGGCCGCCGCGGGTGGCCGCACCGACGAAGGTGCCGCGCGCCTTGGTCGTCCAGCCGGTCTTGACCCCGATGGCGCCGCGGTAGTTCAGCAGCAGCCGGTCCTGGGTGTAGATCTCGAACGTCTTGCGGACCTTGCCGGCCTTGGGCATCTTCCCGGGGAACTGCGCCTTGACCGTCGTGACGTAGCTGCGGAAGTCGTCCCGGGCCAGCGCTGTCCTGGCGAGCACCGCCAGGTCGTAGGCCGACGTGTACTGTCCCGGCGCGTCCAGGCCGCTCGGGTTGCGCACCGTGGTGTCCAGCGCTCCGAGGCTCTTCGCCGTCTCGTTCATGGCGGCAACCGTGCTGGGGATGCCGCCGGCCGCGTTCGCCAGGGCGCTGGCCGCGTCGTTGCCGGACACCAGGAAGAGGGCCTGGAACAGCTGGTCGACGGTGTAGGTGGCGTCCGGGACCAGGCCGGCGCGGCTGCCCTCGGTGTTCGCGTCCTCCCACCGCGCCGTGTAGACCGTGGTCGGGTCGAGCTGGGGCAGCAGGGTCAGCGCGGTGAGGATCTTCAGCGTGCTCGCCGGGCGCAGCCGGCCGTGCGGATCCTTGGCAGCCAGCACCTCGCCGGTGGTCAGGTCGGCGAGCAGGTAGGCCGCCGCCCCGATCTTCGGCAGCGCCTCGGCACCCGGCGCGTCGACCACCAGGCCAGTGGTGGCCAGCTGCTCCCCGCCGACGGTCGCCGGCGCTGTGTCGGCGGTGGCCGGGCCGGCAGCCGGGGCGACCAGCAGCGCAGCCGTGAGGGCGGCGAGGACGAGCGGCCGCACGCGTGCCGTCATGGTGGGTGCCCCGCTCCTTCGCATCGCAGATCAGGCTATCCGCGGACGCCGAGCTGCCCGCCGTACGACATGTCATCGGTGTGTCCACGGGTGTTCCTGAAGGACCTGGCACCGTCCGTAGCCGCTCCGGGCGCCTCGCGGAACGGACGTTAGGCTCCCCGCCATGGCGCGCGAGTCGGAGTCCGGACTGCCGATCGAGGCGGTGTACGGGCCTGAGGTGCTCGCCGGTTGGGACCCGGACGAGCGGCTCGGGCAGCCCGGCGCGTACCCGTACACCCGTGGCGTCTACCCCTCGATGTACACCGGCCGGCCGTGGACGATGCGGCAGTACGCCGGGTTCGGCACCGCCACCGAGTCCAACGAGCGCTATCACCGGCTGGTCGAGGCCGGCACCGGCGGGCTGTCGGTCGCCTTCGACCTGCCGACCCAGATGGGCATGGACTCCGACGACCCCCGGGCCTCGGGCGAGGTCGGCAAGGTCGGGGTCGCCATCGACTCGGTGGAGGACATGCGGACGCTGTTCGACGGCATCCCGCTGAGCGAGGTGTCGACGTCGATGACGATCAACGCGCCGGCCGCCCTGCTGCTCCTGCTCTACCAGCTCGTGGGGGAGGAGCAAGGGGTCGACCCGGCCCGGCTCACCGGCACGATCCAGAACGACGTGCTCAAGGAGTACATCGCCCGGGGCACCTACATCTATCCGCCGAAGGCGTCGCTGCGGCTGATCTCGGACATCTTCGCCTACTGCCACAAGGAGATCCCGCGCTGGAACACCATCTCCATCTCCGGATACCACATGGCCGAGGCTGGGGCGACCCCCGCGCAGGAGGTCGCGTTCACGCTGGCCAACGCGCGGGAGTACGTGCGGGCCGCGCTGGCGGCGGGGCTCGCCGTCGACGACATCGCGCCGCGGCTGTCCTTCTTCTTCGTCGCGCGCACGACGCTGCTCGAGGAGGTCGCGAAGTTCCGGGCCGCCCGGCGGATCTGGGCACAGGTGATGCGCGCCGAGTTCGGCGCACAGGACCCTCGGTCCCTGATGCTGCGCTTCCACACCCAGACCGCCGGCGTGCAGCTGACCGCCCAGCAGCCCGAGGTGAACATGGTGCGGGTGACCGTGCAGGCGCTGGCCGCGGTGCTCGGCGGCACCCAGTCGCTGCACACGAACTCCTACGACGAGGCCATCGCGCTGCCCACCGAGAAGGCTGCCCGCCTCGCCCTGCGCACCCAGCAGGTGATCGCCTACGAGTCCGACCTGACCGCGACGGTCGACCCGTTCGCCGGTTCCTACGCCGTCGAGGCGATGACCGACGAGCTCGAGGCGGCGATCCGCGAGCTGATGGCGACGGTGGAGGAGATGGGCGGTGCGGTGGCCGCCATCGAGGCCGGCTTCCAGAAGCGCGAGATCGAGAAGTCGGCGTACGACGTGGTGCGCTCGGTCGAGGACGGCTCGCGCACCGTGGTCGGCGTCAACCGGTTCGCTCGCGAGGCCGACGAGGTCTACGAGCCGCTGCGGGTGGACCCGGCCATCGAGGCCCAGCAGGCGGCCCGGCTGGCCACCCTGCGCGCGGAGCGGGACAACGCCGAGGTCGACCGCCACCTCGAGGCCTTGCGGGCTGCGGCCGGCGGGACCGACAACGTGCTCTACCCGATGCACGACGCGCTGCGGGCCCGCGCCACCGTGGGAGAGGTCTGCAACGTGCTGCGCGACGTCTGGGGTGTCCACCACCCGACCGACGCGTTCTGAACGCGAATTCGCATGATCGGAGCGGCTGGGTTCCATGGAGACGGGGGGAGTTGCTCCGATCATGGCGAAAGCAGCGCGGGAAGCGGCGGTAAGGTCGCGCAGGTGACCTCGTCGACCCCGGACCGCCCCGCCGGCGTGGTGCCGCCGGACGTGGCCGCCCGGGTCAAGGCCCACCACGACGAGCTGGTGACGCTGCGCCGCGACCTGCACGCGCACCCGGAGCTGTCCTGGGCCGAGGTCCGCACCACCCGGCTGCTCCGCGAGCGGCTGACCGCCGCGGGGCTGACCCCGCGGCTGCTGCCCGGCGGCACCGGCCTGGTCTGCGACATCGGCTCGGGCGAGCGGGTCATCGGCCTGCGGGCCGACCTGGACGCCTTGCCGATCGTCGACGTCAAGGACGTGCCCTACTCCTCGACGGTGCCCGGCGTCTGCCATGCCTGCGGGCACGACCTGCACACCGCGGCCGTGCTCGGCGCCGGCCTGGTGCTGGCCGAGCTGGCCGCCGAAGGCCTGCTGCCCGGCGCGGCCCGGTTGATCTTCCAGCCGGCCGAGGAGTCCCCGCGCAGCGGTGCGCTGGCCGTCATCGAGTCCGGCGGCGCCGCCGGGCTCGAGCGGGTGTTCGCCCTCCACTGCGACCCGCGGACCGACGTCGGCCAGGTCGGCCTGCGCAGCGGGGCCATCACCGGCTCCGCGGACCAGCTGCTGGTGCGGCTCACCGGCCCGGGCGGGCACACCGCCCGCCCGCACCTCACCGCCGACCTGGTGTTCGCGCTCGGGAAGGTGGTCACCGAGCTGCCGGCCGCCCTGTCCCGCCGGGTGGACCCGCGGGCCGCCCTGAGCCTGGTCTGGGGCCGGGTGGGCGCCGGGCGGGCGGCCAACGCCATCCCGACGGCCGGCGAGGTCGAGGGCACGGTGCGCTGTCTGGACGCCGGGGCCTGGAACGGTGCCCCCGAGCTGGTCAGGTCGCTGGTGGCCGACCTGGTGGCCCCGTACGGCGTGCAGGCCGAGGTCACCTACACCCGCAACGTCCCGCCGGTGGACAACGAGGCCACCAGCGTGGAGATCCTGACCGCGGCCGTGCTGGAGACCGAGGGCCCGGAGGCAGTCGTCGGCACCGAGCAGAGCCTGGGTGGCGAGGATTTCGCCTGGTACCTCCCCAGCGTGCCCGGAGCGCTGGCCAGGCTGGGCGTCAGCCCGCCCGAGGTGGCGGTCCAGGACCGGGGTGACCTGCACCAGGGCGGGTTCGACGCCGACGAGCGCGCCATCTCGGTCGGGGCCCGGGTTCTCGTAGGCGCGACCTACGTGGCCTTGCTCTCGTTCTGATAACGGGTTGTGTGACATCTTCCCGACCGGGGTGGATCGGGGCGTCAGGTTGGCTAGAGTGCGCACCGCCCGCCGAACGACGGCTGGCTCCGGCGCACCGATCGCATCGATCGTGTCCCGGCCCCATGGAAGGAGACACCCTTTGCGACGGGTGACCACACTGGTGTCGGCGCTTCTCGCCGGCGCACTGATTCTTACCGGCTGCGGTGGCGGCGGCGACGACGACGAGGCGGACACCACTCCGAAGGCGTCGGGCAGCAGCAGCGCCCCCGCCAGCGACGTGAAGGTGGGCCTGGCCTACGACATCGGCGGCCGCGGCGACCAGTCCTTCAACGACTCCGCCGCTGCCGGCCTGGACAAGGCCGCCAGCGAGTTCGGCATCGACACCAAGGAGGCCGAGGCCAGCAACGGTGAGGCCGACACCGCCAAGGAGGAGCGCCTCCGCGTGCTCGCCAACGCGGGCTACAACCCGGTCATCGCGGTCGGCTTCGCCTACTCGGGCGCCGTCGCCAAGGTCGCCAAGGAGCTGCCGGACACCCAGTTCGCGATCATCGACGACGGTGCCGCCCTGGGCGACAACATCGCCAACCTCCTCTTCGCCGAGGAGCAGGGTTCCTTCCTGGTCGGGGCGGCTGCGGCGATGAAGTCCGAGGCCGGCAGCATCGGCTTCGTGGGTGGCGTCGAGGTGCCGCTGATCAAGAAGTTCGAGGCGGGCTACACGGCCGGTGCCAAGGAGGTCAACCCGGACATCAAGGTCCAGGTCAAGTACCTCACCCAGCCGCCGGACTTCTCCGGCTTCGGTGACCCGGCCAAGGGCAAGACCGCAGCGGCCGGCATGTACGACGCCGGTGCCGACATCGTCTACCAGGCTGCAGGCGGCTCGGGTGGCGGCGTGTTCGAGGCGGCGAAGACTGCGGGCGCTCTGGCCATCGGCGTCGACTCGGACCAGTACAAGACCGCCGACCCGGCGGTCAAGGACGTCATCATGACCTCGATGCTCAAGAAGGTCGACGTCGCGGTGTACGACTTCATCAAGTCCGTCGTGGACGACAAGTTCACCGCCGGTCCGACGACGTACGACCTCGAGAAGGACGGCGTCGGCTACTCGACCAGCGGTGGCCAGATCGACGACATCACCACAAAGCTGGACGAGTACAAGGAGAAGATCATCTCGGGCGAGATCAAGGTCCCGACCGAGTAGCACGACCGGGCAGAAGCTGCTCGACCCACGACCGGGTCCGTGGAGGCGATAGCGTCTCCGCGGGCCCGGTCGTCAGTTCCTGGCCCACCCGCTAGCGTGCAGCCCAGCACGACCCGCCGTCCCCCCGACGCCGCCCGCAGGCGTCGCTGGCCCAGGAAGGTGCCTCATCGCCACGACGAGTGCTCCCCCGCCGGTGGAGGCGCCGGCCGACGCCGCCGTCGAGCTGCGCGGCATCACCAAGCGGTTCCCCGGCGTCGTCGCCAACCGCGACATCAACATCGTGGTCCGCCGCGGCCAGGTGCACGCCATCGTCGGCGAGAACGGCGCCGGCAAGTCCACCCTGATGAAGATCCTCTACGGGATGCAGCGCCCCGACGAGGGCACCATCTCGGTCAACGGCGGCGAGACCAGCTTCCACTCGCCCGGCGACGCGATCGATGCCGGCGTCGGCATGGTGCACCAGCACTTCATGCTGGCCGACAACCTCACCGTCCTCGAGAACGTCGTGCTCGGCAGCGAGCCGACGAAGGGCGGGATGCTCGACTTCGCGACCGCCAAGAGCCGGATCAAGGAGATCTCCGACTCCTACAGTCTCGACGTCGACCCGGACGAGCTGCTCGAGGACCTCGGCGTCGGCGACCGGCAGCGCGTCGAGATCCTCAAGGTTCTCTACCGCGGGGCCAAGATCCTCATCCTGGACGAGCCCACCGCCGTGCTGGTGCCGCAGGAGGTGGACGAGCTCTTCAACAACCTGCGGGAGCTGAAGAGCGAGGGCCTCACCGTCATCTTCATCTCGCACAAGCTGGACGAGGTGCTCGAGGTCGCCGACGAGATCACCGTGATCCGCCGAGGTACGACGGTGGCCACCGTCGAGCCGTCGAAGGTCACAGCCCGCCAGCTCGCCGAGCTGATGGTGGGCAGCGAGCTGCCGACACCGGAGACCCGCGAGTCCACCGTCACCGACGAGGTCGAGCTCAGCGCCCAGGGCCTCACGGTCCGGTCGGCGGGCGGCCGGGCGCTCATCGAGGACGTCTCCTTCGAGATCCACCGGGGTGAGGTGCTGGGCATCGCGGGGGTCGAGGGCAACGGCCAGGCCGAGCTGGTCGAGGCCATCATGGGCATGCGGGTGCTCGAGTCCGGCACGATCAGCGTGGGCGGCACCGACCTCACCACCTGGCCCACGAGGCGACGGCGCGAGCACGGCATCGGCTACATCCCGGAGGACCGGCACCGGCACGGCATGCTGCTGGACGCGCCGTTGTGGGAGAACCGGATCCTCGGCCATCAGACCGAGGCCCCCAACAGCAAGGGCGTCTGGATCGACCGGGCCGGCGCCCGCAAGGACAGCCAGCGCATCGTGGACTCCTACGACGTCCGCACGCCTGGCATCGACGTCCTCGCGGCTTCGCTGTCCGGCGGCAACCAGCAGAAGTTCATCGTCGGGCGCGAGATGAGCGGGTCCCCGAAGGTGCTCATCGCCTCCCATCCGACCCGCGGCGTCGACGTCGGTGCCCAGGCGGCGATCTGGGACCACATCCGGGAGGCCAGGCGAAACGGCCTGGCGGTCCTGCTCATCTCGGCCGACCTGGACGAGCTGATCGGGCTCTCCGACTCGATCAAGGTGATCCTGCGCGGCCGGTTCGTCGCGGACGTCGACCCGTCCTCGGTCACGCCGGAGGACCTCGGAGCAGCGATGACCGGCGCAGGGGAGAACAAGGCATGAGCCGCCTCGACGTACGCCGGATCGTGCTAGCGGTGGCGGCACCGCTGCTCGCGATCGCCTTCGCCCTGCTGGTCACCGCCCTCGTGCTGGTCGCGACCGGCGACCCGGTCTGGAGCACGGTGCAGCAGGTCTGGGACTACGGCACCGAGCGCCGGGTGATCGCGCAGACCCTGAACCAGGGCACCGTCTACTACCTGTCCGCCCTGGCCGTGGCCGTCGGCTTCCGGATGAACCTTTTCAACATCGGCGTCGACGGCCAGTACCGGCTGGCGGCCTTCAGCGCGGCCGTCGTCGGCAGCGAGGTCTCGCTGCCCAAGCCGCTGCACATCACCGTCATCGTCCTCACGGCGATGCTCGTCGGCGCGATGTGGGCCGGCATCGCGGCCGTCCTCAAGGCGACCCGTGGCGTCAGCGAGGTCATCTCCACGATCATGCTGAACGCGATCGCCACCTCGCTCATCGCCTACCTGCTGCGCCAGGTGAAGGTCGACGTGGCAGGCAGCAACAACATCGGCACCAAGCCGATCGCCGAGTCCGGTGCGTTCCCCGGCATCCCGCTGATCCCGGACGCCAACCTGGACGTCTTCGGCTTCATCGTCGTCGCCATCCTCGCCGGCGTCGTCTACACCGTGGTCCTCGGCCGGACCCGGTTCGGGTTCGACCTGCGCGCGACCGGCCGCTCCGAGAGCGCCGCGGTGGCCAGCGGGGTCAACGTGAAGCGGATGGTGGTCGTCTCGCTGCTGATCTCCGGCGCGGTCGCCGGCCTGGTCGGCATGCCACAGCTGCTCGGCGGTGACAGCAGGTCCTACAGCCTGGACTTCCCGGCCGGCCTCGGCTTCACCGGCATCGCGATCGCGCTGCTCGGCCGCAACAATGCCGTCGGGATGGCCCTGGGCGCCCTGCTGTTCTCGTTCCTCGACTCCAGCTCGATCATCCTCGACATCAACGACATCTCCAAGGAGATCGTCCTCATCATGCAGGGCACGATCGTGCTGTCGGTCGTGATCGTGTACGAGCTGGTGCGGCGCTACGGCATCGTCGCCGAGCAGCGCCGGGTCAGTCGCGAGCTCACCGAGTCCAGGCCTTCCGGCCCGGCGGAGGTGACGGCATGAACGCGCCCGTGACGCCCGCATCGAAGGTGCACCGGTGGATGCCGGACGCGAAGCGCCGGGTGCCCAAGGCCGGGCTGCCGCGAGTGCTCCTCGCGATCGCACTGCTGATCGTGCTGCTCAGCATCATCAGCGCGATCACCGGCGCCGACGACCTCACCTCGAGCGGCACCATCGGCGCCGCGCTCGCCCTGGCGGTCCCGATCGGCATGGCGGGTCTCGGCGGCCTCTGGGCCGAGCGGGCCGGTGTCGTCAACATCGGCCTCGAAGGCATGATGATCATGGGCACCTGGGGAGCCGGCTGGGCCGCCTACCAGTGGGGTCCTTGGTACGGCGTCCTGTTCGGCGTGCTCTTCGGAGCGGTGGGCGGGCTGGTTCACGCGATCGCGACGGTGACCTTCGGTGTCGACCACATCGTCTCCGGTGTCGCGATCAACATCCTCGGCCTCGGCGTCACCCAGTTCCTGTCGGTGACCGCGTTCGAGGGCGTGCGGGGCGGTGGTGAGTCCCAGTCGCCGCCCACACCGGACATCGCAGCGGTCTCGATCCCGGGCATCGGCGACCCCTTGCTGACCCTGCAGAAGAAGGACTGGTTCCTGCTCTCGGACCTGGCCGGCATCAGTCGCGGTCTGTTCGTGGGTGTCTCGCTGCTCACGCTGGTCGCCGTGCTGCTGGTCATCGGCTCCTACATCGTCCTGTGGCGCACGGCGTTCGGCCTGCGGCTGCGGTCCTGCGGCGAGAACCCGGTCGCGGCCGAGTCGCTCGGCGTGAACGTCTACCTGATGAAGTACTGCGCGGTGCTCGCCTCCGGCGCCTTCGCCGGCATCGGTGGCGCCTTCCTGGCCATCGTCGCCGGCAACGGCTACCGGGAGGGCCAGGTCGCCGGACGAGGCTTCATCGGCCTGGCAGCCATGATCTTCGGCAACTGGCGCCCGGGTGGTCTGGCCGCCGGCGCCGGGTTGTTCGGCTACACCGACGCGCTGCAGCTGCGCCGCGGTGGTGAGTCGGTGCACGCCCTGCTGCTGCTCGTGGGTGTGCTCCTGGTCATCGCCGCGGTCTGGCTCGGGCTCCAGCGGAAGCTGGTCTCCGGAGCCGTATGCGTCGTGGTCGGCGCGGCAGCCCTCGCCTGGTACAGCCAGACCGACGTGGTCCCGGGCGACTTCACCATCATGACGCCGTACATCACCACGCTGCTCGTCCTGGCGCTGGCGTCCCAGCGACTACGGATGCCCGCTGCCGACGGCCTGCCCTACCGGCGGGGCCAGGGTGGCTGAGGTCTCCGAGGCCGACTGGGCCCGGCTGCGCGAGGCCGCGAACGCAGTGATGGCCCGCGCCTACGCGCCGTACTCCGCGTTCAAGGTCGGCGCGGCCGGTCTGGTCGACGACGGCCGGGTGGTGGCCGGCTGCAACGTCGAGAACGCGGCGTACGGCGTGGGGCTGTGCGCCGAGTGCGGCATGGTCTCGGCGCTGCACGCCGGGGGCGGCGGTCGGCTGGTGGCGGTGGTCTGCGTCGACGGCCACGGCAACGCCTTGATGCCCTGCGGCCGCTGCCGCCAGCTGCTGTGGGAGAACGGCACCCCGGACACGCTGCTGGAGACGGTCAGCGGGATCCGGCCGATGTCCGAGGTGCTGCCCGACGCCTTCGGCCCCGACGACCTGGAGACCCGGAAGTGACCACCCGATGAGCGAGCACGACGCGGTCGAGGTCATCACCACGAAGCGCGACCGCAAGGCGCTGTCCGACAGCCAGATCGACTGGGTGATCGACGCCTACACCCGCGGCGCGGTCGCCGACGAGCAGATGTCGGCGCTGGCGATGGCCATCCTGCTCAACGGGATGGACCGCCGCGAGATCTCCCGCTGGACCGACGCGATGATCGCCTCCGGGATCAGGATGTCCTTCCCCGCCGAGCTGCTCGGTGGCCGGCCCACCACCGACAAGCACTCGACCGGCGGTGTGGGCGACAAGATCACCCTGCCGCTGGCGCCGCTGGTGGCGGCCTGCGGTGCGGCCGTCCCGCAGCTGTCCGGACGCGGCCTCGGGCACACCGGCGGCACCCTGGACAAGCTGGAGTCGATCCCGGGCTGGCGCGCCTCGCTGTCCCGCGAGGGGATGCTGAGCCAGCTCGGCGACGTGGGCGCGGTCATCTGCGCGGCCAGCGACGACCTGGCTCCCGCCGACAAGAAGCTCTACGCGCTGCGCGACGTGACCGGCACGGTCGAGGCGATCCCGCTGATCGCCAGCTCGATCATGAGCAAGAAGATCGCCGAGGGGACGGGCGCGCTGGTGCTGGACGTCAAGGTCGGCTCGGGCGCCTTCATGAAGGACGTCGAGACCGCCCGCGAGCTGGCTTCGACGATGGTCGCGCTGGGTGCTGACCACGACGTACGAACCGTGGCGCTGCTGACGAACATGGGCACTCCTCTCGGGCTGACCGCCGGGAACGCTCTGGAGGTCCGCGAGTCGGTCGAGGTGCTGGCCGGCGGCGGGCCGGCCGACGTCGTCGAGCTCACCGTCACGCTGGCCCGCGAGATGCTGGCGGCAGCCGGCCTCGACGGCATCGACCCGGCCGACCGGCTGGCCGACGGCTCCGCGATGGACGTCTGGAAACGGATGATCCGGGCCCAGGGCGGTGACCCGGAGGCGACGCTGCCCACGGCCCGCGAGACCAAGGTGGTCGCGGCCCCGGCCGACGGTGTCCTCGTGAGCATGGATGCGTACGCCGTCGGCGTGGCCGCCTGGCGGCTCGGTGCGGGCCGGGCCCGCAAGGAGGACCCGGTCCAGGCCGGGGCGGGCATCGAGATGCACGCCAAGCCGGGCGCCACGGTGCGGGCCGGCGAGCCGCTGTTCACCCTGCACACCGACGAGCCGGACCGGTTCGCTCGGGCCGAGGAGGTGCTGGCCGGTGCCGTCACGGTGGCCCCGGAGGGCTCCCGGCCGGACCTTCCCGCCCTGGTCCTCGACCGGGTCGGCTGACCTGCGAGGAGCACTGTGCCCCAGCTGATCGAGGCCCCGACCCGCATCCCCGTCCCGGGCGGCAAGGTGATCGACGAGTACGTCGGCAACGTGACGTCCGGGACCAGCGCGGTCTCGGTGGCCCACATGAGCGCCCCGCCGGGCTGGTCGGAGCCGGCGCAGACGCCGGAGTTCGACGAGGTCACGCTCGTCCTGCGCGGCTCGGTGGTCGTCGAGCACGACGGCGGGTCGCTCCAGGTGCCGGCCGGTCAGGCGGTGATCACCCGTTCGGGCGAGCGGGTGCGCTACCTGGTGGGTGACGAGGGCGCGGAGTACGTCGCCGTCTGCCTACCGGCCTTCGACCCGGAGCTGGCCCACCGCGACCCCGAGGGTTGACTCCTGACCTCTGCCGAAGTTGATCACGTCAGCGTGGTCAACCCTGCCTGGGTGCGGTGAACTCACCGCACCCAGCGACCGTTGACCACGTCAGCGTGATCAACAGCAGGTCCGCTCAGGGGGCGCGGCGGCCGTCGCGCAGGCGGAACGGGTCGTGCTCGGGCGGCGAGGTCAGCTCGGCCCGGGGGCAGGTGGCGATGGTCAGGCCGGCCCAGATCAGGGCGTCGTCGCAGAGGCTCTCGACGGTCCAGCCCTGGTCCAGGCCGTTCTCGCTCACGGTGACCTTGTAGATCGTGATCTCGTGCCGGTGGGGGCTGTCGTACATGACGGCGATCGAGCCCAGCAGCTGCGCCTCGCCCCGGGTGCCGCCCACGCCGTCCCAGGGGGCGTCGTACCGCTGCCAGAGGGACGAGGTGGCGTTCCAGACGCCGCCGGCGGAGACGTCCAGCCGGCGGAGCTGCTGCAACACCTGGGCAGCGGCCCGTTCGTCCAGGATCGCGGCAGGCCGGATGATCCGGACGTCCTCGCGTGCGCCCACCGTCATAACCCTTTCATCGTGCTTTGGGACCCCGAAGTTGAGAGTCTCCCAGACGGTAGCGTCCTCCCGTGACCAACTCTTTGACTCCCGATGATCTCCTGCGCGCCCCCAAGGTGCTCCTGCACGACCACCTGGACGGCGGGGTGCGGCCCCGGACCGTGGTCGAGCTGGCCGCCGAGCACGGCTACGGGGACCTGCCGGCCACCGAGGTCGACACCCTCTCCCGCTGGTTCTACGACGCGGCCAACTCCGGGTCCCTGGAGCGGTACCTGGAGACCTTCGCCCATACCGTCGGCGTGATGCAGACCCCTGCCGCGCTGTCCCGGGTGGCCGCGGAGTGCGCCGAGGACCTGGCGGCCGACGGGGTGGTCTACGCCGAGGTCCGCTACGCCCCGGAGCTGCACCTGGAGGGTGGCCTGGCCCTCCCCGAGGTGGTCGAGGCGGTCAACGCCGGGTTCCGCGAGGGGGAGCGCCGGGCGGCGGCCGCCGGTACGCCGATCCGGGTCGGTGCCCTGCTCACGGCCATGCGGCACGCCGCACGGTCCATGGAGATCGCCGAGCTGGCCGTGCGCTACCGGGATGACGGGGTCGTCGGCTTCGACATCGCCGGCGCCGAGGCCGGGCACCCGCCGACCCGACACCTGGATGCCTTCGAGTACCTCCAGCGGGAGAACGCTCACTTCACGATTCATGCCGGTGAAGGCTTCGGGCTGCCGTCCATCTGGCAGGCCATCCAGTGGTGCGGTGCCGACCGGCTCGGCCACGGCGTACGCATCATCGACGACATCACGGTCGCCCCGGACGGCGAGGCGACCCTGGGCCGGCTGGCGGCCTACGTCAGGGACAAGCGGATCCCGCTCGAGATGGCGCCGACGTCCAACGTCATGACCGGTGCCGCCACCTCCATCGAGGAGCACCCCATCGGGCTACTGCGCCGGTTGCACTTCCGGGTCACGGTCAACACCGACAACCGGCTGATGAGCGGGACGTCGATGACCCGCGAGTTCGTCCAGCTCGAGGAGGCCTTCGGCTACACGCTGGACGACTTCCGGTGGTTCACCGTGAACGCGATGAAGTCGGCGTTCATCCCGTTCGACGAGCGGCTGGCCCTGATCGACGACGTCATCAAGCCCGGCTACGCGAAGCTGGCCTGACCGGCGTCTGTGACGGGTCGGGTCAGGCCGCGACGAGCGGGCTGACCTTGGCCGGCTGCGGGGACAGCGCGTTGACGGTGGCGCAGCGCGTGCAGCGGTAGACCAGGTCGGTTCCGTGGTCGGTGTGGACGAGGAGCTCGATGGAGCGGGGGCCGCGCAGCTCGCGCAGGCCGCACGCCTGGCAGTCGGTGACGAACATGGACCTATCGTCGGCTGACAGGTAGCATAAGCACAATCGAGGTTCTGCGAGGACATCATCAGTATCACTGATACTACACCCGGCCCGCCGGGGTGGGACACCCGCCAGCTCGTCGCACTGCTCGCCGTCGTCGACACCGGCACCTTCAGTGCGGCGGCCCTGCGCCTGGGGTACACCCAGTCCGCGGTCAGCCAGCAGGTGGCCAGCCTGGAACGGTCGGTGGGCTCTTCGCTGCTGGTCCGGCCGGGCGGCCCGCGCCGCGTGCACCTCACCCCGGTCGGCGAGTCGCTGGTCGTGCACGCCCGGGCCGTGGTGGCCCGGCTGCATGCAGCGCAGGCGGACATCGCCCGGCTGCTGGCAGGCGAGCGCGGCACCCTGCGGGTCGGTGTGATGCAGAGCGTCGGCACCAAGGTGCTGCCGCTGCTGATGCGCCGGTTCCGTGAGGAGTGGCCGGGCGTCGAGCTGGCGGCCGAGGAGACCCACACCTACGCCGACCTCACCCATGGTGTGGAGTCGGGTGTCTTCGACCTCTCGTTCAGCCCGCTGCCGATCGGCGAGGGGCCGTTCGCCGTACGCCGGGTGCTCGACGACCCGTTCGTCTGCCTCGCCCCCGCCGGCGCACCCGAGGCCGCGGTCGGCACGGTGAGCCTGCGCCAGGCGGCCCGGCTCCCGCTGATCGGGTTCTCCGACCCCGACCTGCACGACGAGCTGGTCCGCCGGCTGCGCCGCACCGGCAACGAGCCGGGCTTCGTCTTCCGCTCCAACGACAACCCGACGATCCAGGGCTTCGTCGCGGCCGGCCTCGGCTACGCGATCATGCCTCGGCTGACCGTGGACGAGGACGACCCCCAGGTCGTCGTGCTGCCGCTGTCGTCGGCCGTCCCACCACGGCAGCTCGGGGTCGTCTGGCACGTCGACCGTCAGCTGCCCGCCACCGCGACCCGGTTCATCCAGCTCGCGGTCGAGGTGTGTGCCGACCTCAGCACCGACTGGGAGGACGACAGCGGATAGTCGCGACCGAAGGATCAGACCGCGTCGGCCGCTCGGAGGGCGGCCAGGGTGGCCGCCCGGTCGCAGGGGCGGCAGCCGAGCTCGATCTGGCGGGCCAGCACGCCCGGCTCCGCGCGCAGCAGGGCGAGCCCCCGGCGTACCAACGTCAGCGGCGGCTTGCGGTGCTCGCGCAGGTCGCGGGCGAGGCGGCGCAGGAAGTTCTTGACCCGCGACCGGCGGACGACGACCGCATCGAGCAGCAGCCCACGCTCGCGAGCCCGGCCGACCAGCTCCGCGGCGAAGATGCCGGTGCCGACGAAGGCCCGGTGCCTGCCGAGCTCGAAGCGCCGGCTGCCCACCCGGCCGTCGTGGGAGATGTCGTAGACGGGTACGTCGGCTGCACCGTCCCGGCAGATCACCTCCAGCGCCTGAAGGGCACCCTCGGCGTCCCAGGAGCGCGGGTCGTCCCAGTCGACGATCCCGAGCGTCGGGTGCCGCGGCACGGTCGGGTCGTCGCCGTCCTTGTAGAAGTCGTCCAGGTCGAGCAACGGCAGGCCGGACTCCTCGGCCAGGTGCGTCTTGCCGGACCCCGAGGGGCCGGCGAGCAGGACGAGCCGGGCCTGCGGAGTCATCGGCCAGAGGTTATCCGGCGCGACTCAGACGCCGATCGGGTGCCAGACGGTCTTGGTCTCGAGGTGGGCGAGCAGCCGGGTCATGTCCGGCGTCCTCGACCAGTCGGTGCGTTCCGGGCGCAGCACCCGCTTGAGGTTGTCGGCGGCAGCCACCTGCAGGTCGGTCACGACGGCATCAGGAGCTCCCGCGAGGTCGATGCCGTTGACGTCCATGTGCGACGCCAGCCAGGGAGCAACCTCGTCGGTGCGACCGGTCAGCACGTTGACGACGCCGCCCGGCACGTCCGAGGTCGCGAGCACCTCGGAGAGGGTGACAGCCGGCAGCGGCCGCAGCTCGCTGGTGAGGACGACGACGGTGTTGCCCGTGACGACCGCGGGGGCGACCACTGAGACGAGGCCGAGCAGCGAAGAGTCCTGCGGGGCCAGCACGGCGACGACACCGGTCGGCTCGGGGACCGAAAAGTTGAAGTACGGGCCGGAGACCGGGTTGGACGAGCCCTGCACCTGGGCGATCTTGTCCGACCACCCGGCGTACCAGACCCAGCGGTCGATGGCGGCGTCGACGGTGGTCTCGGCCTTGCTGCGGGAGAGACCCTCGCCCGCGGCGACCTCCTCGACGAACTGGCCGCGGCGGCCCTCGAGCAGCTCGGCGACCCGGTAGAGAACCTGACCACGGTTGTACGCCGTTGCCGCCGACCAGTCCGGGAACGCCTTGCGGGCCGCGACGACGGCGTCCCGCGCATCCTTGCGACTAGCCATCGCGGCGTTGACGAGGAACTTGCCCTTGCTGTCGGTCACCTCGTAGGAGCGACCGCTCTCGGAGCGCGGGAACTTGCCGCCGATGAAGAGCTTGTAGGTCTTGCGGACGTCGAGTCGTTCAGACATCGAGGTAGGCCTCCAGCCCGTGCCGGCCACCCTCGCGGCCGTAACCCGACTCCTTGTAGCCGCCGAACGGCGAGGCCGGGTCGAAGCGGTTGAACGTGTTGGCCCACACCACCCCGGCCCGCAGCTGGCCGGCCATCCAGAGGATGCGCGACCCCTTGTCGGTCCAGACGCCCGCGGACAGGCCGTACGGCGAGTTGTTGGCCTTCTCGACGGCCTCGTCCGGCGTGCGGAAGGTCAGCACCGACAGCACCGGGCCGAAGATCTCCTCCCGGGCGATGCGGTGTGCCTGCGAGACACCGGTGAACAGCGTCGGCGGGAACCAGAAGCCCTTCTCCGGCAGGTCGCAGGCCGGCGACCAGCGCTCGGCGCCCTCGGCCTCGCCCACGTCGGACAGCTCACGGATGCGCGCCAGCTGCTCGGCCGAGTTGATGGCGCCGATGTCGGTGTTCTTGTCCAGCGGGTCGCCGAGCCGCAGGGTGCCGAGGCGCCGCTTCAGCGACGCCAGCACCTCGTCGTACGCGCTCTCCTGCACGAGCAGGCGCGAGCCGGCGCAGCAGACGTGGCCCTGGTTGAAGAAGATGCCGTTGACGATGCCCTCGACGGCCTGGTCGACCGGGGCGTCGTCGAACACGATGTTGGCGGCCTTGCCGCCGAGCTCGAGGGTGACCTTCTTCTTGCTGCCCGCGGTGGAGCGGGCGATCATCTTGCCGACGTCGGTCGACCCGGTGAACGCGACCTTGTCGACGCCTTGGTGCTCGACCAGCGCCCGGCCGGTCTCACCGGCGCCGGTGACGATGTTGACGACGCCGGGCGGCAGGTCTGCCTGCTGGCAGATCTCCGCGAACAGCAGCGCGGTCAGCGGGGTCGTCTCGGCCGGCTTGAGGACCACGGTGTTGCCGCAGGCCAGCGCGGGGGCGACCTTCCAGGCCAGCATGAGCAGCGGGAAGTTCCACGGGATGACCTGGCCGGCCACTCCCAGCGGCTGCGGGTTGGGCCCGAAGCCGGCGTGGTCCAGCTTGTCGGCCCATCCGGCGTAGTGGAAGAACCAGGCCGCGACCAGCGGGATGTCGACGTCGCGGGACTCACGGATCGGCTTGCCGTTGTCCAGCGACTCGAGCACCGCCAGCTCGCGGGCTCGCTCCTGCAGGATCCGGGCGATGCGGAACAGGTACTTGCCGCGTTCGCGGGCCGGCAGCTTCGACCAGACCTTGTCGTAGGCCTTGCGGGCCGCGGCCACGGCACGGTCGACGTCGGCGGGGCCGGCCTCGGTGATCTCGGCCAGCACCTCTTCCGACGCCGGGCTCACCGTCTTGAAGGCGCGGCCGTCGATCGTGTCGACGAACTCGCCCCCGATGAACAGGCCGTACGACGGCTGGAGGTCGAGGATCGCTCGGGACTCCGGAGCCGGTGCGTAGTCGAACTTCTTGGAAGTCAACGGAATCGTCAGCCTCTGCTAGTCGAGGGTGAAGTAGTCGGGGCCGCTGTAGCGGCCGGTGGCGATCTTGGTGCGCTGCATCAGCAGGTCGTTGAGCAGTGTGGAGGCGCCGAGGCGGAACCAGTCGGGGTCGAGCCAGTCGTCGCCGACCGTCTCGTTGACGAGGACGAGGTACTTGATCGCGTCCTTGCTGGTGCGGATGCCGCCGGCCGGCTTGACGCCGACCTGCTGCCCGGTCTGCGAACGGAAGTCGCGCACCGCCTCGAGCATGACCAGCGTCACCGGCAGGGTGGCCGCCGGTGCGATCTTGCCGGTCGAGGTCTTGATGAAGTCGCCGCCGGCCAGCATCGCCAGCCACGACGCGCGGCGGACGTTGTCGTAGGTGACCAGCTCACCGGTCTCCAGGATCACCTTGAGGTGTGCCGGCCCGCAGGCCTCCTTGACGGCGACGATCTCGTCGAAGACCTCGAGGTAGCGACCGGAGAGGAACGCACCACGGTCGATGACCATGTCGATCTCGTCGGCTCCGGCGGCGACCGCATCGCGGGTGTCGGTCAGCTTCACCGGCATGCTGGCCCGGCCGCTCGGGAAGGCGGTCGCGACGCTGGCGACCTTCACCCCGCTGCCGCGGAGCGCCTCCACCGCGACCGGGACCATGTCGGGGTAGACGCAGATCGCGGCCACCCGGGGCGTGCTCGGCTCGGACGGGTCGGGCCGCATCGCCTTCGCGCACAGGGCGCGGACCTTGCCGGGGGTGTCCTGCCCCTCCAGCGTCGTCAGGTCGATCATCGTGATCGCCAGGTCTATCGCCCACGACTTGGCGGTGGTCTTGATGGAACGGGTGGACAGGGTCGCGGCGCGGGCCTCGGCGCCGACCTGGTCGACGCCGGGCAAGCCGTGCAGGAACCGCCGGAGCGAGGCGTCGGAGGCCGTGATGTCGGCGACGTCCGGGCCCGAAGAGCCGCTCGTGACCGGCGGGGAAGCGGTCGTTGTCACCACCGGAGTCTAGCGCCGACCCGCTCCGGACGGCTCGGCGCGGGAGTACCGTCCGGCTCAGGCCGGTGCCCGGGCGGCCGGTACGGAGGGAGGGGTCCTTGCGGGTCCTCATCACGTCGACGCCGGGCTACGGGCACGTCCTGCCCATGGTCCCCCTGGCCCGGGCGCTGCTCGCGGCCGGCCACCCGGTGCTCTGGGCCACCTCCGCCGAGGCCTGTCCGCGGGTGGCGGCGGCCGGGATCGAGGTCACGCCTGCCGGGCGCACCGACGAGCAGATGGCCGACGCGCGCCGCGCGATCGCCGTGGCCACCGCCGGCATGCGGCCCGAGGAGCTGCCCCGCTACGTCTTTCCGCGGCTGTTCGGCGAGGCGCGGACCCCCGCCATGGTGCGCGACCTCCTGCCGGTCGCCCAGCAGTGGCGTCCCGACCTGCTCGTGCACGAGAACGGCGAGCTCGCCGCACCGCTGGTTGCGCGGGTCATCGGTGTGCCGAACGCGACGCACGCCTTCGGCGGTGCCGTGCCCGCCGAGTTCGTGTCCGCCGCGGGGGAGATGCTCGCCCCGCTCTGGGCGGAGCACGGCCTTCCGCTGCCGCCGTACGCCGGGTGCTATCAGCACTTGTACCTCGACATCTGCCCGGCTGTCCTGCAGACGGTGCCCGTGGACCACATGCCGGCGGTGCAGCCGCTGCGGCCCGTGTCGTACACCGGGGAGCCGGGTCCGCTCCCGGCCGGGCTGAGTGAAGGCGACGGCCGGCCGCTCGTCTACCTCACTCTCGGCACCGTGTTCAGCCGGGCCGATGTCATGCGCGCGCTGGTCACGGCGCTGGCTGCCCTGGAGATCCGGCTGCTCGTGACCGTGGGCCCGCAGGGCGACCCGAGCGCGCTCGGTCCCCAGCCGCCCCACGTGATGGTCGAGCGATTCGTGTCCCAGTCGGCGGTGCTCCCCATGTGCGCGGCAGTCGTCTCCCACGGCGGGTCCGGCACCATGCTCGGAGCGGCCGGGCTCGGGCTGCCGCAGGTGTTCCTCCCCCAAGCAGCCGACCAGTTCCGCAACATGCAGGGCTTGCTGCGGGCCGGGGCGGGGCTCGGCCTGCACCCTGACCAGGCCAACGGTGCCGCCGTGGTCGACGCGGTGCGCCAGGTGCTGGACGACCCGGAGATCCGGGCAGCCGCCGGGCGGCTGCGCCAGCAGGTCGCCTCGATGCCCGGGCCGGACGAGGTGGTGACGTCGCTGGACAAGCTGGTCAGTGCTGGCTGAACGGCGCCGGCTTCCCGGCTTCGGTGACGGCGCTGATGGTCGTCGGTGGGCAGGCAGCGGCCCCGACCGTCCCGCCGTTGGACGACCACAGCCAGTAGCTCCCGCGGGCGAGGCGGACCGCGGTGTACCTGCCCTGGTGCACGCTGGCGGTGGCGGTGAGCGGCTTCACGGTGCCGCGCTGCGCGTCGTAGGTCGGCGGCGTCGCGGCGGGACCGATGTCGATGGCGGTCGACGTCGAGGAGTCCAGCACCCCGCTGGAGTCGATGCCGTCGACGGTGACGTGGATCGTGCCGCCCGAGGTCGTGAACAGTGCCATCGGGCCGCCTCGGCGCGGTGTCCCCAGGTCGGCCCGGGTGGCGTGGTCGCACGGCGGAGCGGTGGCGCCAGCGGACTCGGGCCGGTCGCCGTCGTCACCCAGGCTGCACCCCGCGGTGGCGCCCGCGACGAGCACGAGCGCCACCGTCAGTGACCTCAGGTCGGGCTGCACTTCTCCCTCGTCACCGGCACGGACACGTTCGACCCCGAGACCGAGATCGCCGCGGCAACGACACCGCAGCTCACTGTGGCACCAGATCCCTGCAGAAGCACGGTGCCGTTCGCGGCGAACACCGGACCAGCGAGTGTCACCGACGAGCCGGCCACCGTCACCGCGGTCGAGGACGACGACCCGGACACCAGCGTGGGCGCTCCCACGGTCGGGGGCTGAAGGACCATCCGTGACCCACCGACCGCGATGGTCCCCTCGGCGGCGAGCGTGACCGTTCGGGTCGCACCCGTGGCCGACACCGACACCGAGCACGGGACGTAGAGCACCCCGGTGAGCTCTGCCGCCTTGGGCGTCCACACGCCCTTCACGCAGGCGCTCGCCGGCACCGCACGGTAGGTCGATCCGGCGGCCTTGGCCGCTGCTCCACCCGGTCGGTAGGCACTGAGCGGGACCCGGTGCGGAGACCCGCCGGCTGCCACCTTGTGCGGTGCGGGCGTGAGGACGTGGCCGGTGCCGGACACCGACAGCGTCGTGCCGTACTCCACGCCACCGGTCATGGTCGAGCGCGAGCCGCTGACCGCGAGCCTTCCGTCGCTGTGCACCCGGCCCGCGGCCAGGAAGCCGGTGCCGGAGACCGTGACACCGGTGCCGCCTGCGCCGGTGGCCCAGAGCGAGGTCACCGACGGCACCGGGTCGAACTCGTGCCGGACGACCTTGCCGGTCTTCAGGCTGCGGGCCTCGATGGCGACCGGTCCGGTCCTGGTCCCGAGGTCGGCGGCGGGGACCACGACGAGCAGCCCGCCGTCCCGGTCGGCCCGGGTCTGGTACAGCGGCTTGCCGAGGTAGGACACCTCGATGTCCTCGGGCAGATAGCCCTTGCCCAGGTCGGCCGGCCGCTGCTCGAAGCAGCACAGGTAGACGCCGTACGGGTCACCGGCGTCGGGTCGTCCCGGGTAGCGGACCAGCATCTTCTGGCCCACGCCCATGCCGGACTCGGTGGTCCCCTCGATCGTCACGGTGTGCACGCCCGGCACGGCGGCCGGCAGGGTCACCGTGGTCTGCACCACGCCGGCGTCGTCGGCCACGGCGTGACCGAGCGACCGGGTCGGACCCGAGAGGCTGAGCTCAACTGTGGCGCCCGGGCCGAAGCCGGACGCCGTGACGTCCAGCGAGGCGCCGGAACCAGGGACGTCGACCGGCGCCAGCGGCATCGTGGCGGCCGCCATCGCGCTCCGGGCGGCAGATCGCCGCTGCGGTGCCCCGTCGACGGAACCGCAGTCGTAGGTCCCCAGGTACCGGTAGGTGCCCTCGACGTGACAGGCGAGGATCTGGATGCCCCGGTAGTTCGGGTGGAAAAGACCACGGGAGCGGTCGTACCGCGCCAGCGTCGACTCCCCGGTGCTCGGCGGCTTCGCCAGGTTGGCGAGGACCTCCTTCTCGTGGTTGCCGAGGTACTCCTTGAGGGCGGCCACCGAGCCGGCGACGCTGTCAGCGGCGTCGTCGATGTCGCAGCTCGACCAGGGAAGCCACTGCACGGACGCGCAGGACCAGTAGAAGTTGTAGTTCTCGACCAGGTTGTCGAGCAGACCTCGCATGTAGGCGTCGCCGTCACCGTCCAGGTTGAGCAGCCGGCGCAGCTCGGCGGTGAAGTTCTCCTCCGAGATGCCGTTGGCCAGCTGGTCCGACGACGAGGCGGGGCACAGCGCGTTGCTGCCGAAGGCGTCGGTCACGTCGACCAGGTCGAAGCGCCGGTCCTGCGCGTTCGCCTCCACCTGGGCCGCGCTCACGCTGTCCCTGATGATGTCGTTGATCTTCGCCGCCTTCTCGTCGGCGTAGTCGATGTCCTCCTCGCGGATCCCGCCGCACCAGCTCGGCGCGTCGTCGGCGTCCGGCAGGATCCCGGGGTAGTTGAGCTGGAGGAACTCGGAGTTGGGGAAGAGCCCGAGCAGGGTCGTCTGCGCCCAGCGCTCCGTCTCGGCGAGAGTGTCGATGGCGTCGTCGGTCTTGAACACCAGCTTGTCCAGGCCCTGGCAGCTCAGGAACTGGTTCACCAGCAGGCTGATCTCGGAGGGGGTGTCCGGGTAGGCCTCCACGAGCCGCCGGGTCAGGTTCGGGATCAGGCAGGCGGCCACCAGGTCGCTGAACTTCGCGTCGTTGCCGCCCATCCCCATCGTGATCAGGTCGACGTCCTCAGGGCCGTAACCGGCACTGGCGAGCTGGTCGATCGCCTGCTGGGCCTGGGAGTCGCCGGCGATCCCGGAGGCCCCGCGGTAGCCGAGGATCGGCGGCTGGCCGCCGGGCTCGATCTTGGCGCCGCTGCAGGTGACGTCGATCAGCACGACGGCACTGCCCGGGGACAGCCGGTCGCGATTGGTCTTGGCGTAGTTCTGCAGCGCTCGGTGGCAGTCGTTCCCGCCCGAGGCGAAGTCGGTGAGCGTGTCCTCCTGGGGGCCGACGCGCTGCGGGTAGTTGTCGCCGTTCTCGTAGGCGTTGATGTAGTAGTCGGTGGCATCCGGATAGGCCGAGCCGGCTCCCTCGCCGGACTGGAACGAGTCGCCGAACGCCACGTATACGAACGGGTCGTCGTCGGTGATGATCCGCTGCACCGGGGGGTTCATGGTGAAGGTCGCGAGGAACACGTTGTCGTCGAGGGACGGGTTGTCCGTGGTCACCTCGATGCGATCGCTGCCGTCCGCGACGTAAGGACTCAGGTCGTACAGCTCGTCGTCCGACCTCGGGTACGACGGTGACGCGAACGGGTCCTCCGGGTTGTCCGCCGAGTCGCCGTCGCCGCCGACCGTGATCAGCCCGCCGTTGCTGGCGTAGCCGTCGTCCTCGCCGCCTGCTGCCGAGGTGAGCCGGCCGCCGTTGACGTCGACGGTGCTGAACTGCTGGGTGCCGTTCGTCTGGTAGGAGAACGAGATGCCCAGGGACATCTCCAGCTTTGTCTGGTCGTCCGAGTAGTCGACCGGCGCCGCGAGCCTGACGTCGTACACGTCGCCGGTCGGCGCCAGCGCGCCGTACATCAGCGTCACGCTCTGGGTCGCGGTGACGCCCGGGTCGTCGTAGATGACGACGAGGATCTCGCCGTCGGTCAGCCAGTACTCGGGCTCGGTGATGGTCAGCTCGACGTCGCCGCTGTCGGCGGGGTCGACGATCGGCTTGACAATGTCGGTCACGTCGGCGAAGTAGTTGTACGACGAGATCCCGCTCGCGACCTCGTTGGTCAGCGGCACGGGCTGGCCGGAGAGCATCAGCGGTTCGCTCAGCGGCGAGCCGCTGAAGCCGAGTGTGGCGTAGGCCAGGTAGGCCCCGCGGACGACGGCAC
The DNA here is from genome assembly GCA_963746465.1 of uncultured Actinomycetota bacterium. Classification (GTDB taxonomy): domain Bacteria; phylum Actinomycetota; class Actinomycetes; order JACCUZ01; family JACCUZ01; genus CAVVAY01. The sequence continues at coordinate 34,306 of CAVVAY010000004.1, forward strand.
CGGCAGGCTTGTGGACGTTGATCGGCTGCGGGTCGCTGTACGAGCTGGCCGATCCGACGATGGACCGGGAGATCAGACCCCGCTCGTTGACGACCATCTCCAGGCCGGTGGGCGCGTCATCCGCAGCCGCCGCGGCAAGCCGGGAGGTGGAGCCGGGTCGGGTGCCGGGCAGGTCGTCGGCTGCCGCTCCGGCGGTCGGTGTGACCGCGACCGCGACGCTCGCGGTCAGGGCCACCGCCAGGATCGCGGCGCGGGCGCGCGTGGAGCGGGCAGAGCCGGTCAGCCTCATCTGTTTCCCCCGAACCTAGATGACGATCTTGGTCGCGCACATTAGGGGCAGGCCGCCGTCCGGGGAACGGTTTCGGCAGAACTCCCCCCGATCAGCCGAGCACGGGCAGCGCGGCGAGGTTGTTGCAGAAGCTCGAGTCCCCGATCATCGGGGGATGGATGTCGGCCGCTCGCTGATGGTGGTCGTGGCCCACCCCGACGACGACGCCTACGGGATGGCGGGCACCGTCGCGCTGCACGCGGACGACCCCGGCTTCCGCTACGTCCTGGTGCACGCCACCGACGGAGCCGCAGGAGACATCCCGCCCGACTTCCCGGCCACCCGCGAGACGCTGGGAGCGCTCCGCCGGGCCGAGGACCAGCGCGCCTGGGAGGTGCTGGGCAAACCCCCGGACCGGCACGAGTGGTTCGGCTACGACGACGGCGGCGTGACCGCGGTGCCGTTCGAGGAGCTGGTCGACCGCATAGCCGCGCTTCTCCGGGAGGAACGGCCCGACGTCGTGGGGACGTTCGGGCCCGACGGCATCACCGGTCACCCGGACCACGTCCGCATCGGCGCGGCAACCGACGAGGCGTTCGACCGGGTCGCTGCGGAGCCTGGCCGCGGCCTGCTCCGACTGGTGCACGGAGCGATGCCCCAGTCGGTCTTCGAGCGCTGGAACGAGACGCGGCGCCGCAAGGGGCTGACGCCCTGGGACCCGAATGCGGTGTACGACTTGCGCGGCGTGCCGGACGAGCAGATCGGCATCTCCGTCGACACGTCCTCGGTGGCCCTGCGGGTGGTGGCGGGCCTGCGGGAGCACCACAGCCAGCAGCACGTCATCGCCATGCCCGGCGTCACCGACGAGCAGTGGGCGCGCAGCGCCTCGGTCGAGCACTACGTGCTGGCGCGGCCGCACCGTCCGGCCGGCACTCCGGTGCTGACCGACGTCTTCGGGGGGCTTGACGAGCGCTGATCAGCTGAGGGCGAGGACCCCGGCCAGGTCGGTCTTGATCGCGGCCAATGCGTCATCGGCCGTACGCCGGGCAGCGGCGACGTCGTCGTCGACGACTGCGACCACCACCTCGAGGTAGGCCTTGAGCTTCGGCTCGGTGCCGGAGGGTCGCACGACGACCCGTCCGCCGTCGGCCAGCCGGTAGCGCAGCCCGTCGGTAGGTGGCAGCGCGTCGCTGCCGGCGGCGAGGTCCTCGGCATGCTCGACCGCTCGGCCACCGAGCGAGGTCGGCGGCTCGGCCCGCAGCCGGGCCATCGCGTCCTCGATCAGCGCGAGGTCGTCGACCCGGGCCGACAGCTGGTCGGTGGCGTGCAGGCCGTGCTCTCGCGCGAGGTCGTCGAGCAGGTCGCCGAGCTGGCGGCCTTCGCGCTTCAGGGTCGCGGCGAGCTCGGCGACCAGCAGTGCGGCAGAGACGCCGTCCTTGTCGCGCACTCCCTCCGGGTCGACGCAGTAGCCCAGCGCCTCCTCGTAGCCGTAGCGCAGGCCCTCGACCCGGGAGATCCACTTGAAGCCGGTCAGCGTCTCGGCGTAGTCGAGCCCGTGGGCGGCGGCGATCCGGCTCAGCAGCGACGACGACACGATCGAGGCGGCGAAGACACCGGACAGCGAGGGGTACCGGCGTACCAGGTGCGCACCGAGCAGCGCGCCGACCTCGTCGCCGCGCAGCATCCGCCAGCCGGCGACCGCCTGCGGGTCGGCGACCGCCACGGCGCAGCGGTCGGCGTCCGGGTCGTTTGCCAGCACCAGGTCGACGTCGTGCTCGACGGCCGCGGCCAGCGCCAGGTCGATCGCCCCCGGCTCTTCAGGGTTGGGGAAGGCCACCGTGCTGAACTCCGGGTCCGGCTCGGCCTGCCGGGCGACCACGGTCGGCGCCGGGAAGCCGGCCCGGTCAAAGGCGGCCAGCACGACGTCGCGGCCGACGCCGTGCAGCGGTGTGTAGACGACGGTGAGGTCGCGCGGCGAGGCGGCGTCGACCAGCCCGGCGACCCGGTCGAGGTAGGCGTCGAGGACCTCATCGCCGAGGGTCTCCCAGCCGTCGCCGCGCGGCACCCCGATGACCGGGCCGACCGCCTCGATCTCGGCCGAGATCTCGGCGTCGGCCGGCGGCACGATCTGCGACCCGTCGCCGAGGTAGACCTTGTAGCCGTTGTCCTGCGGCGGGTTGTGCGAGGCGGTGACCATCACCCCGGCGTCCGCGCCGAGATGGCGGATCGCGAACGCCAGCACCGGCGTGGGCAGCGGCCGCGGCAGCACCATCGCGCGCAGTCCCGCCCCGGCCATCACCTCGGCGGTGTCGCGGGCGAACACGTCGGACTTGTGCCGGGCGTCGTACCCGATCACGACCGCCGTGCCGCCGTGCGCGGTGACGTAGGCGGCGAGACCGGCCGCGGCCTGGGTGACGACGACCCGGTTCATCCGGTTGGGGCCGGCGCCGAGCGCGCCACGGAGGCCGGCGGTGCCGAACTCGAGTCGCGAGCTGAACCGGTCGGCGATCGCGGCCATGTCCTCGGCCGCGAGGAGCGCTTGCAGCTCGGCCCGGGTGTCCGGGTCTGGATCATCGGCCAGCCATGCCTCGGCGACGGTGATCGCGTCCACGGTGTCCGCGCTGGTGCGGTGCTCGTGACCCTGACCCTGGCCGGCGGTGCGGCTGTCGGTCACAGCTGGCCGACCACCTTGGAGAGCAGCCCGCCCATCCGGGTTGCAGCCGAGCGGCCGGCCTCCAGGACCTCTTCGTGGTTCAGCGGCTCGCCGGTCATGCCGGCGGCGAGGTTGGTGACCAGTGAGATGCCGAGCACCTCGGCGCCGGCCTCCCGGGCGGCGATCGCCTCCAAGGTCGTCGACATCCCGACCAGGTCGCCGCCGATGGCCCGGACCATCGCGATCTCGGCGGGCGTCTCGTAGTGCGGCCCGGGGAACTGGACGTAGACGCCCTCCTGCAACGACGGCTCGACCTGGCGGCAGAGCTCGCGCAGCCGCGGCGAGTAGAGATCGGTGAGGTCGACGAACGTCGGGCCGACGATCGGCGAGGTCGCGGTGAGGTTGATGTGGTCGCTGATCAGGACCGGCTGGCCGGGGGAGTAGGTCGGGCGCAAGCCGCCGCAGCCGTTGGTGAGGACGACGACCCTGGCGCCGGCCGCGACCGCGGTCCGCACGCCGTGGACCACCGAGGCGACGCCGCGGCCCTCGTACAGGTGGGTGCGGCCGAGGAAGACCAGCGCACGCCGCTCGCCGACGACCACCGAGCGCAGGGTGCCGGAGTGCCCGGCCACCGCGGCGGCGTGGAAGCCGGGCAGCTCGGTGACCGGCACCTCGGCGGCGGTCTCGCCGAGCATCTCGGCGGCCGGCACCCAGCCGGAACCCATCACCAGGGCGACGTCGTGGGTCTCGACGCCGGTCAACTCGCGCAGCCGGGCGGCGGCGTCCTGGGAGAGGGCGTAGGGGTCGTCTGTCGCGTCGCTCACGGCCGCGACATTAGCGCGAGTGGCCGGTCAGGCCTGCTGCCGGACGTAGGCGGCGAAGCTGTCCAGGGCGTCCTGCCAGAAGCCGTCCAGCCAGGTGCGCAGCGGCTCCAGGCCTTGCGGGTCCAGGTGGTAGACGTTCCGGGTGCCCTCGGGACGATGCGCTACCAGCCCCGCTTCGGACAGGACCTTGAGGTGCTGTGACACCGCGGGCCGGCTGACCGGGAGCGCGGCCGCGAGGGCGCCGACCGAAGACGGCCGGCGGCGCAGCTGCTCCAGGATCTCGCGCCGGGTGGAGTCACCGAGTGCGTCGCAGAGGACGGCGTACGACGTCACGACCGGGCCGACACCGCCAGCGCGGCCAGGGGTGCCAGCACGGTGTCCCACCCGGTGTCGTAGCCCGTCCGGGCCCGGGCGCCGTCCGGTCGCGCATCCCAGCCGCTGTGGACGAGCCGCACCTCGGTCTGCTCCCCGGCGGCCCGGAAGGTGACCGTGACCAGGGTCGCCTCGCCCTCGGGCTGCCCCGGGTGCCAGGTGAAGGCCACCTGGGTCGACGGCGACCAGTCGGTGAGCGTGCCCCACACGTGCGTCGACCCGTCGCGGACGGTCTCGACGATGCGCCCGCCCGGTCGGCACTCCATGACCACCGAGGTCGCCGAGTCCGCACCGACGGAGTGGCTGACCAACGGCCACCACCGGCCGATGTCGCTGGTGAAGAGCTCGAACGCGCGCTCCGGCGGGGCGGCCACCGTGACCGACTTGACCAGCGGCGACAGGGCAGTGGTGAGGGACATGGCGACCTCAATTCGGTTAGTGACAACTAACGGTAAGTTGCCACGAACCAATGCCGCTGTCAAGAGTGCGGCAACGTCAATCCTCGGCCGACCGCAGCCCATACAGGTGATCCACACCGAATCGGTCACACGAGATGCGACGGATTCACTGTGGATCAAGGAAAGCCCGTCGACAGTCGGTCGTGGCGGCGCGAGGGAGTCGCGGTCAGGCAGCGGCGAGCTCGGCGCGGCCGTGGCAGCGCGCCAGGACCGGGCCGCAGGCGGTGAGGAACGCGACGACGTCCTCGACCGAGCCGCTCACGATGCCGTCCACCCAGCGCACCGCGACGCCGCGGGTCTCCGCGAGCGCGATCCGGCAGTGCGCGGCACCGGCCTGGGTGCGCAGCGCGTCCAGGATCGAGGGCCGGCCGCGGCTGCTGCTGGCGCTCAGGACCAGGCTCACCAGCTGGGACGGCGGGCAGGCGCGCAGGGTCGCGAGGACGGTGTCCTCGGCAGGACTGCGGGTGTCACGGAGTAGCCACACACCTGCACTATCGGCAGGAGATGGTGCGTCCTGGAGAACTGGGCGGGTCAGTCCCCCGAAGGGACACGCCGACTCAGCCGAAGGGCCGGACCTGAGCGCTGTCACTCGGCCGGATCGGCGCCGGAGCCGGGCCCGACCGAGGTGCACGGCCGGGACCGCAGCTCGGCCACGTAGTCGTCCGGAGCCCCGGCGGCCTCGGCCGCGTCGGCGATCAGCCCCAGGTACCGGGCCGACGGCAGCCCGCCCTCGTAGTCGTCGAGCACGTACAGCCAGGCCAGCACGTCGCCGTCCAAGGTGTGCACCCGGACCCGCAGCTTGCGGAACAGAGCCAGGTCGGCGGCCTCCCACCGGTCCATGCTCACCGCGTCCTGCTCGGTCACGTCGTACAGCGCGACGAACACCTGGTGCCCGGCATCCTCGACCAGCGTGGCCAGCGGGCCCTCCCAGCCGCGGTCCTCGCCGCCGAAGGTGAGCCGCCACCCGTCCAGCCAGCCGGTCCCGCGCAGCGGGGAGTGCGGGGCACGCAGAGCCATCTGACCGGGTTCCATGTTGCTGCCGTAGGCGGCGTAGACGGCCATGGCCGACAGGGTAGGGGCCGCGGGCTGAGCTGCAGCGCAGGCCGTGCGCCAGAATGCCCGCGTGACGCGTATCGGGATCATCGGCGGCGGCCCGGGCGGCTACGAGGCGGCGCTGGTGGCGGCCCAGCTCGGGGGAGAGGTCACCGTCGTCGACCGCGACGGCCTCGGCGGGTCGGCCGTGCTCACCGACTGCGTGCCCTCCAAGACGCTGATCGCCACCGCCGAGGTCATGTCGGACACCGCGGAGTCCGGCGAGCTGGGCGTCCTGCTCGGTTCCGGCGGCAACCCGGCCGGCCAGGTCGGTGTGGACCTCGCGCGGGTCAACGCCCGGGTGACGGCCCTCGCCCAGGCCCAGTCGGCCGACATCGCGGCCCGGCTCGACCGCGAGGGGGTCCGGGTCGTGCGCGGTCTGGGCGGGCTGGACGGGCCGACCCGGGTGATCGCCCGGACCGAGGCCGGCGAGGAAGCCGTCGAGGTCGACGCGGTGCTCGTCTCGACCGGCGCGCACCCGCGGGTTCTGCCCGAGGCCCAGCCGGACGGCGAGCGCATCCTCACCTGGGAGCAGCTGTACACCCTTGCCGAGCTGCCCGAGCACCTCGTGGTGGTCGGCTCGGGGGTGACCGGCGCTGAGTTCGCGTCGGCGTACACCGCACTGGGCTGCCAGGTCACCCTGGTGTCCAGCCGGGAGCGGGTGCTGCCCGGTGAGGACGCCGACGCCGCGCAGGTGCTCGAGGACGTGTTCAAGCGCCGGGGCATGACGGTGCTGTCGAAGTCCCGGGCCGGGGCGGTACGCCGGGAGGGTGACCGCGTCCTGGTCTCGCTCGACGACGGCCGCACGGTCGAGGGCAGCCACTGCCTGATGGCCGTCGGCTCGATCCCCAACACTGCGGGGCTCGGGTTGGAGGAAGCCGGCGTCCGCGTCGGCAAGGGCGGGTACGTCGAGGTGGACCGGGTCTCGCGCACGTCGGCGACCGGCGTCTACGCAGCCGGCGACTGCACCGGCGTCCTCATGCTTGCCTCGGTGGCCGCCATGCAGGGACGCATCGCGATGTGGCACCTGCTCGGCGACGCGGTCTCGCCGCTCAACCTGCGCGCCGTGTCGTCCAACGTGTTCACCGACCCGGAGATCGCCACGGTCGGCTGGACGCAGAACGACATGGACGACTCCGGCAGCACGGTGACGGTGAAGCTGCCGCTGGCCACCAACGCGCGGGCCAAGATGCAGGGGGTGCACGACGGCTTCGTGAAGCTGTTCGCGCGCTCCGGGTCGGGCACGGTGGTGGGCGGTGTCGTGGTGGCGCCGCGGGCCAGCGAGCTCATCTTCCCCGTCGCGCTCGCGGTCGACGGCCGGCTCACGGTGGACCAGGTGGCCCACTCGTTCACGATCTACCCCTCGATCAGCGGATCGGTGGCCGAGGCCGCCCGGCAGCTGCACACCAAGGTCTGGCGCGACTGAGGACGGCGAGCCCGCGGGAGTGGCTGAGCTCGGTGGGCGCGGCGCCCTCGGCCGGGGACACTAGCCAGTCGAGCGCACGCACCCTGCATGCTCGGCGCGCTCGAGTGTGACGGACGCGTGCGCCATGATCCACGCCACGGGACTGCCGCCCTCGACCCGGTACAGCGGCGTCTCGCGCCACAACTGAACGAAGACGTCTGCGACCGTCGACTCCAGTCGGTCTGGCGGTACGCGTCTGGCCACCACGGTGCTGACGAGGTCGTGGAACAGGTCGAACAGCTCTCCGAGAGCCACCTCGTCGCCCCGCCCGCATCGCAGCAGGAGCTCGGTGATGAAACCGTGCGCGCACGGTCGCGTCTCGACAGCGGTGGCAATTGACACGGCGTTCGATCCCATCGGAGCAGGATGGGCGGGCGCCGACGACACCCGCTGCACCGAGGATGGACGCGTGACATGCCATCCGGAAGCCCCGAACTTATTCAAGTTGGCCTGGCCGGTTGCGTAGGAATGAGCTCCCGGGGGTGAATGTGGGCGTGCCCAGCAGCGGTTTGCCCATCCAGGACGTGAGCCGGGCCCTCGGCATCCCGGCTCCCACCCTGCGCTCGTGGGAACGCCGCTACGGGTTGCCCACGGCTCCGCGCAGCCAGGGCGGTCACCGGAGGTACTCCGAGCAGTCGCTGACCGAGCTTCGCCTGATGCGCGACGAGATCGCCCGTGGCAGGCGCGCCGCCGATGCCGCCCGGTACGTCCGTCAGCTGCTCGACGGGACCGGCCCGGGGGCCGGCCATGTCACGACGCTCCTGGCGGCGTCCCAGGCAAAGAGCCCTGGCGCGATGCGGGCAGCACTCGATCAGGCACGACATGACCTGGGGCTCGGGGCGATGATCGACGAGGTGCTGATGCCCGCCATGCGCCAGATCGGTACGTGGTGGGAAACCGGCCATTGCGACGTCGCCCAGGAACACCTGACGACCGAGGTGGCCCGGGCCTGGCTAGGCCGTCTTCTCCTTTCCGCAGCAGCAGAGCACCTCGACCGACCGCTCGTTCTCGCGTGCGGGCCACGCGACCAGCACACGCTGGGACTGGAGGCCCTGGCGCTGCTACTGACCACCGCCGGCCACAGCTGCCGCAACCTCGGAGCGCGTACCACTGAAAAGGCCCTGCTCACCGCGGCGACCGCGAACTCGGCAGCCGCCGTCGTGGTGATCTCACACCTCGCGACTCACCGCCGTTCCACCAGCGCCGTCCTGCGCGCCACGGCCGATACCGGTCGCCAGGTGTTTTACGGCGGCAACGCCTTCCTCTTCCCGAGCGCCCGTAGAGACCTTCCAGGCACCTATCTCGGGGAGAACGTGGCCGCGGCCGCAACCCTGATCACGTCATCTGTGTCTTGACCTCGCCCAGGGATCGAGCAGCGGAGACGTGAAGGTCTAGTCCGGTACGCCGAGTACTTCCTCGCGCAGCCGCGGCTCGGTGCGCAGCTCGGGGTGGATGCCGTGCTTGTCGGCGTAGAAGGCTCGCACCAGGTCCATGTCGGCCGGAAGGTCGCCGGTGGGGTGGAACGTGGGACCGAACCCCATCGTGCGGGTCGGGCCGTCGACGAAGCCGAGGGTGACCGGGAGCCCCGTCTGCTGGGAGATCCGGTAGAAGCCGGACTTCCAGAACTCACCCTTGCCGCGGGTGCCCTCGGCCGCGAGCACCAGCAGGAACCGCTCGTCGTGCTCGGCCTGCTCGAGCAGCGCACGCACCGTGGCGCCGGGGTTGCGGCGGTCGAGCGGGACCCCACCGGTGACGCGCAGCAGCGGTGCCAGCGGTCCGCGGAAGAGCTCGCGCTTGATCAGGACGTGGGCCTGCACCCCGTCGCGCCAGGTGAGCAGCAGCATCGCCACCCAGTCCCAGTTCGATGTGTGCGGGGCACCGACCAGGATCCCGGACGGTGGCACCGCGCCGACGGCCTGCCAGCGGGTCAGCCGCAGCGCCGTCCGGGCGAACGAGCGGCGCAGCATCCCGCTCAGAAGTCGCCGCCGCCGAAGTCGCCGCCGCCGAAGTCGCCACCGCCGCCCCAGTCGCCGCCACCGCCGCCCCAGTCGCCGCCGGCGAAGTCACTGCCACCGCCGTCGCCGCCGCCGCCGTCCCCGTAGTCGCCGCCGCCGTCCCCGTGGCCGCCGCCGCCGTCGCCACCGCTGTCACCGCCACCATCGCCGGAGGCGTCCTGACCGTCCTGGTAACCGTCGGAGTAGGAGCCGTCGCCGCCGCCGAACCCGCCGGAGAGCATCGAGCCGAGGAACAGGCCGGGCAGCAGCCCGGACATCGCGAACGGGGAGAAGTAGCCCTGGGCGTAGGGGCTGTAGCCGGGACCGCCCTGCCAGTAGGGGACCCGGCCGGCTCCGGACGGGACCTTGCGCATGTCCGGCTCGGTGCCCTCACGGACCCGCTCGGCGTCGGCCGGGCAGGCCGGGACCGAGCGGGGCACACCGCCGGGGGGCGCCCAGTCGACGTTCTCGCTGGAGGGGCCGTGCTGGGGGTTGAAGAAGCAGGGCGGCAGCCGGGTGGGCACCGGCTTGCCGGCCAGCCGGGCCTGCACGCAGGCCACCGCGTAGCGGCCGTCCTCCAGGATGCCGGTGATGCCGCGGATGTCGTCCGGGCGCTGCACCCGGTCCAGCGCCGCCTTGGCCGCGTCGTAGGAGTCCAGGGCCCGGCGGTAGTCCTGCCGGGTCGGCTCGTCGAGCTGGCGGCCGGTCGTCTCGTTGCCGAGCAATGTCACGTCCTCGCCGAACCGGGTGACGTCCTCCTCGGCAGCCTTCTTCACCGACTCGATCGCCACGACCTCGCGTTGCTTCTCCCGGCGCTGCGAACGGGTCGTCACGAAGGCGATCACCAAGCCGATGATCACGAGCAGGATGAGCAGGTCCATGCCCGGTCAACTCCGTCCCTGGGCGAGCGGTTCCGGCTCGCTAGTCCTTGATCTCGCAGATAACTGCGCCGTTGGTCACGGTAGCCCCGACCTCGGCAGTCAAACCCGTGACGGTGCCCGCCTTGTGCGCGGTGAGCGGCTGCTCCATCTTCATCGCCTCGAGCACCACGACGGGGTCGCCGACCTCGACCTGCTGGCCCTCCTCGGCGACAACCTTGACGATGGTGCCCTGCATGGGACTGGTGAGGGCGTCCCCGCTGGCGGCGGCGCCTGCCTTCTTCTTCTTGCCGCCGGTACGCCGGGTGGGCCGGGCCGGACCGGCAGCCTCGCCGGACGCGCCCAGCCCGGCCGGCAGGACCACCTCGAGCCGACGGCCACCGACCTCGACGACGACCCGCTCGCGCTCACCGGGCTCGGCCGCGTCAGCAGCCTCGCCGCTCCACGGTTCGATGGTGTTGTCGAACTCGGTCTCGATCCAGCGGGTGTGGATGGTGAACGGCGCGTCGCCGTCGGGTGCGAACGCCTTGTCCGAGACGACCGCCCGGTGGAACGGCAGCACGGTCGGCATGCCGTCGACGACGAACTCGGCCAGCGCCCGGCGCGACCGCTCGAGCGCCTGCTGCCGGGTCGAGCCGGTGACGATCAGCTTGGCCAGCATCGAGTCGAAGGCACCAACGACCTCGCCGCCCTCCTCGACGCCCGAGTCGAGCCGGACCCCGGGGCCGGTCGGTGGGCGGAAGGTGCTCACGTGACCGGGTGCCGGCAGGAAGTTGCGGCCGGCGTCCTCGCCGTTGATCCGGAACTCGAAGGAGTGCCCGCGCAGCTCGGGGTCGCCGTAGCCGAGCTCCTCACCGTCGGCGATGCGGAACATCTCGCGGACCAGGTCGATGCCGGTGACCTCCTCCGTCACCGGGTGCTCGACCTGAAGCCGGGTGTTGACCTCGAGGAACGAGATGGTGCCGTCCTGGCCGACGAGGAACTCGCAGGTGCCGGCGCCGACGTAGCCGGCCTCGGCGAGGATCGCCTTGGACGCCCGGTAGAGCTCGGCGTTCTGCTCGTCGGACAGGAACGGGGCAGGCGCCTCCTCGACCAGCTTCTGGTGGCGGCGCTGCAGCGAGCAGTCGCGGGTCGAGACCACGACGACGTTGCCGTGGGTGTCGGCCAGGCACTGGGTCTCGACGTGCCGCGGCTTGTCCAGGTACTTCTCCACGAAGCACTCGCCACGGCCGAAGGCGCCGACCGCCTCGCGGACCGCCGAGTCGAACAGCTCCGGGATCTCCTCGATGGTGCGGGCGACCTTCAGGCCGCGGCCGCCACCGCCGTACGCCGCCTTGATCGCGACCGGCACGCCGTGCTCCTTGGCGAACGCCACGACCTCGTCGGCGTCCTCGACCGGCTCCTTGGTGCCCGCGACCAGCGGGGCGCCAGCCCGCTCGGCGATGTGCCGGGCCTTCACCTTGTCGCCGAGGGAGTCGATCGCGGCCGGCGGCGGGCCGATCCAGGTGAGCCCGGCGTCGATCACGGCCTGTGCGAAGCCGGCGTTCTCGGCGAGGAAGCCGTAGCCGGGGTGCACGGCATCTGCACCGGCCTGGGCGGCGGCCTCGAGGATCTTGTCGATCACCAGGTAGGAGTCGCCGGGGGTGCTGCCGCCGAGGGCGAACGCCTCGTCGGCGACCCGGACATGCAGGGCGTCGCGGTCCGGGTCGGCGTAGACGGCCACGCTGGCGATCCCGGCGTCCTTGCAGGCCCGGGCGATCCGGACGGCGATCTCACCGCGGTTGGCGATCAGCACCTTGCGCACGATCGGATCCCCTTCGTCGGCAGCGGACGGAGTCTAGGCGTAGGGCAACGATAGGGAGTTCGCCCGATGTGTCGATCGGCCAGGCGGAGCACGCTGTCGCAAAAGCCCAGATGGGCACACTCCGTGGGAGGAATCAGAGATGCACAGCGATCAGGCAGACGTCGATCTCAAGGCGCGGCACCGGGCGATGTGGGGCAAGGGCGACTACCCGTTGATGGTGGACACGTTCCTGCTCCCCATCGGGCAACGGCTCGCGGAGGCCGCTGGGATCAGCCCTGGCGCGCGAGGTGCTCGACGTGGCGGCGGGCACGGGCAATGCGTCGATCCCGGCCGCACAGCGCGGCGCGCGCGTGACGGCCAGCGACCTGACACCCGAGCTGCTGGCGGCGGGATCGCGCCGTCCCGACGCCGAGGGGTTGGACATCGAATGGGCCGAGGCCGACGCTGAGAACCTGCCGTTCGAGGACGAGTCGTTCGACGTGGTCATGTCGGCGATCGGCGTGATGTTCGCACCGCACCACCAGGCCGCGGCCGACGAGCTGGTGCGGGTGTGCCGACCGGGCGGGACGGTGGCTCTGCTGAGCTGGACCCCGGAGGGCATGCTCGGCGACCTGTTCCGCACGATGAAGCCGTTCGCCCCCCCGCCGCCTCCCGGTGCTCAGCCGCCACCGCTGTGGGGGAGCGAAGAGCACCTCGCGGCCCTCTTCGGCAACCGGGTCGACTTCCACCACCTCGAGCGCGACACCCTGGAGATCACCGCGTTCGTCCAGCCGCGCGACTACGGCGAGCACTTCAAGGCGTACTACGGCCCCACGATCGCGGCTCGGGCCAACGCGGTGAAGGAAGGCAGGGAGAGCGAGTTCGACGAGGCACTCGACCAGTTCTGCGACAAGTGGGACCGCGGGACACCGGGGCAGGGACGGTTCGAGAAGGAGTACCTGATCTCGGTCGGAACCAGACGCTGAGCGACCTGGCTGGCGCCGCGCTCCCTTGTGGGGCGGGGTGGCGCTGGTGATACTCGCAAGCGTGGCGACCGTACGCATGAGTGAGGATGTTCGCGACGGCGCCCGCGCGATGGACCGGGCGGACTGGGAGTCGGCGCGGGTGGCCTTCCAGACCGCCTTGGTCGCGGCGGACGAGGGAGGGGAGCAAGGGCCAGCCCGAGGCCCACGAAGGCCTCGGGCTCGCTTTGTGGTTCCTCGGTCGCGTCGCCGGAAGGCATCTCCGAGCGCGAGAGGGCATACGACGGCTACGTGGCCGCGAAGCGCTGCGACGACGCGGCCCGCGTGGCGGTCTGGGTCTCCCACCAGCACCTGATCGGCGGGCGCATGTCCGCCGCACGTGGCTGGTTGGAGCGGGCGGCGCGGGCTGTCGAGGGCAGCCCTTCGTCGAGTCTTGGTCGCGGCTGGGTCGCAGTGGAGCGGGCGCGACACTCGGAGAGCGTGCAGGAGCGGGTCGTCGAGGCGCAGCAGGCGGTGGAGATCGCGCGCAGCTCGGGTGACGGCGACCTCGAGGTGTTCGCCCTCAGCCTGCTGGGACGGGCGGTCGTGAGCTCCGGGCGGCGGGAGGACGGGCTGCGTCTGCTCGAGGAGGCGATGGCAGCAGCCTCGTCAGGTCGGGCGCGCAACATGCACACCCTCGCCGAGGCGTACTGCAACCTCATCGAGGGCTGCGCGAGTGCCGGCGAGTGGGAGCGCGGGGGCGAGTGGTGCGAGCTGGTCAGCGAGTTCGCCAGCAAGAACAACACTGAACCGTTGTTCGGTGCGTGCCGCACGGTCCACGCCAACGTCCTGCTGGCCACCGGTCACTGGCCGCAGGCCGAGCACGCGCTGGAGGCCGCACTCGCTGTCCACGCCCGCTTCGTCCCGCAGTTGAGCGCACCGGCCGTCGCCGCCTTGGCCGAGCTGCGCGTCCTGCAGGGGCGGCTCCTCGACGCGGAGCGACTGCTCCGAGGGCGGGAAGCTGATCCGTCATCGCTGCGCGCCCTCGCCCTGCTCCGCATCGCGGAAGGGCAGCCTCTGGAGGCGGCCAAACTGCTCGAGCGCGGCCTGCTCGGTACCACGGACAACGCCGTCCACGCCGCTGCACTCCTCGCGCCGCTGGTCGACGCGCGGCTCCAGTGCGGTGATCTGGACGGAGCGGAGGCCGCGGCGGAGGAGTTGTCCGCGACGGCAGACGCGACGAGCATCCGACTGATCCAGGCGTACGCCGACCTGGCCGCGGCCCGACTGGCTGTCGCCGCGGGACGGCCGCGGGACGCCGCCGAGCCGGCCCGGCTCGCGCTCACCGCCTTCAGCAATCTCGCGATGCCGTTCGGCGCTGCTCAGGCGCGCCTGGAACTCGCTCGTGCGCTGGCCGACGAGTCGGTCGGGCTCGCGCGCGACGAGGCGCGCACCGCGCACGCAACTTTCCAGCAGCTCGGCGCGGCCGGGCGATGGATGCCTCGGCAAGGCTGCTGCGCGACCTCGGCGGCGGGACCGGCCCGCGGCCGGGCACAGTCGGCATGCTCACGGCCCGTGAGAAGGAGGTGCTCGAGCTCATCGCGTTGGGGATGTCCAACTCACGCATCGGCCGGACTCTCTCGATCAGCGAGAAGACCGCTGGCCACCACGTGAGCCGCATCCTCGCCAAGCTCGGGGTGCACAACCGGGCCGAGGCGGCGGCTCACGCCGTCCGGCCCGTCGTACGAGTGGCAGGTCTGACCCGCTCCCGGAGTAGCCGCTCCGCGAAGCTCGAGCAGCGAGCTGCCGACCTCGACGAGCATCCGCCGCAGCAGGGGGAGCGAGAGCCCGACCACGTTGTGCGGGTCGCCCTCGATGCCGGTCGACGTAGGGACCCCCGAGCCCGTCGATGGTGAAGGCGCCGGCGACGCGCAGCGGCTCGCCGGTGGCCACGTACGCGTCGATCTCCTCGTCGGACAGCTCGGCGAAGTGCACGGTGGTCGAGGCGACCTCGGCCGCGGACCGGCCGGTGCGGGTGTCGATCAGGCAGTGACCGGTGCGCAGCACGCCGGTCCGGCCGCGCATCCGGTGCCAGCGCTGCACCGCGTCGGCCGCGTCGGCCGGCTTGCCCAGCGCCTCGCCGTCCAGGTCGAGGACCGAGTCGCAGCCCAGCACGAGCGCGTCGGTGCGGTCGGCCGCCACGGCGGTCGCCTTGCGGACCGCCAGGGTCAGCGCCACGTCGGCAGGCGGCCCGGTCACGGTGCTCTCGTCGACGCCGCTGACGACCACGTCCGGGTGACAGCCCGGCCTGGCGAAGCAGGCCGAGCCGGGCGGGAGAGGCCGAGGCCAGGACGAGCCTGCGGGTGTCGGTCACCGCGTCACCGTAGCCAGCGCGCCCGTTCTGTCCCTCGACGGCCGGGATCTTCGGGCGCACCATCGACTCCGACAGGCTCGTCTCCTCCTGGAGGTCGGATGTCCGGTACCCCCGAGGTCGTCGACCTCTACGCCCGCGCCGTCGAGGGCTTCCGCGACGTCGTCGAAAGGTGCCGGACTCCGCCTGGACGGCGGCGACGCCGTGCGCCGACTGGGACGTGCGAGCCCTGGTCAACCACGTGGTCGGCGAGGACCGCTGGGTCGTGCCGTTGCTCGAGGGCAAGACGGTCGCCGAGGTCGGCGACGCGCTCGACGGCGACCTGCTGGGCCAGGCACCCGAGGCGGCGGCAGCAACTGCTGGGAAGGCGGCAGTGGCGGCGCTGGCCGAGCCCGGTGCGACTGCCCGCACGGTCCATCTGTCGTTCGGCGACTTCACCGCCGAGGAGTACGCCTGGCAGGTGCTCGCCGACCACGTCGTGCACACCTGGGATCTGGCGGCGGCGATCGGTGCGCCGCGGGAGCTGGACCCGCGGCTGGTCGAGGTGACCACCGGCTGGTGGGACGCTTGGGAGGAGTCGTACCGCGGGGCGGGGGCGGTAGGGCCGGCGGTGGCGGTCCCACGGGAGGCGTCGCCGCAGGACCGGCTGGTCGCGTCGTTCGGCCGTGATCCGTCCTGGACGGCGGTGCACGACGTCGTACGCCGGTTCGGTGCCGCGTGGGAGGCGTGGGACATGGAGCTGGCGCTGTCGCTGCTGGCACCGGACGCGGTGTTCGAGTCGACCGGTCCGGCTCCGGACGGCCGTCGGCTCGAGGGGGTCGATGCCATCAGGGCCGAGTGGCTCGCGAATGGTCGAAGCGACCCGGGACGCGTCGTTCTCCTTCGAGGAGGCGTTCGTCTCCGGCGACCGGGCGACGGCCCGCTGGCGGTTCGGCTGGACGAACGAGGACGGCTCGGCGGGTCACGTCCGCGGGGTCGACGTGATCCGGGTCGCCGACGGACGCATCACGGAGAAGTTCTCCTACGTCAAGGGCTGACGGTCACACCGGCCGGGCCGAGGCGACCCAGCCACCTGGCCCCGATGCCAGCGGCCGCCGCACGAGACGGGCCGGGTCGTTCCAGGCGGTGCGGGTGGACCTGCTCCGGGCCGCGGCTGGTGCTGTCCGGTTGACGAGGACGGTCACCAGGGCTGCGAGGTCCTCAGCCGCCGGGTCCCCGCGCACCACCCGCAGCAACGGCGCCTCACTCACAGCGGGATGTTCCCGTGCTTCTTCGCAGGCAGGGTCTGCCGCTTGGTGCGCAGGGCTCGAAGCGCCTTGACGACGTAGGACCGCGTATAGGAAGGCGGGATCACCGAGTCGACGTAGCCGCGTTCGGCGGCGATGTAGGGGTTGGCCAGGTGGTCTTCGTACTCCTGGACCAGCTCCTTGCGCTTGTCGGCTGCGTCGTCGCCCGCGTCGGCCAACTCGCGGCGGTACAGGATGTTCACCGCGCCCTGGGCGCCCATGACGGCGATCTGCGCGGTCGGCCAGGCCAGGTTGATGTCGGCCCCGAGGTGCTTGGAGCCCATGACGTCGTAGGCGCCGCCGTACGCCTTGCGGGTGATGATGGTGACCTTGGGGACGGTGGCTTCGGCGTAGGCGTAGATGAGCTTGGCGCCGCGCCTGATGATGCCGTCCCACTCCTGCGAGGTGCCGGGCAAGAAGCCGGGGACGTCGACGAAGGTCAGCACCGGGACGTTGAACGCGTCGCAGGTCCGCACGAACCGGGCGGCCTTCTCCGAAGCGTCGATGTCCAGGGTGCCGGCGAACTGCATCGGCTGGTTCGCCACGACGCCGACCGAGCGACCCTCCACCCGGCCGAAGCCGCAGATGATGTTGGGCGCGAACAGCGCCTGCACCTCGAGAAACTCGCCGTCGTCCAGGACATGTTCGATCACGGTGTGCATGTCGTAGGGTTGGTTCGCCGAGTCCGGGACGAAGCTGTCGAGCTCGCGGTCCTCGTCGGTGATCTCCAGTGCAGCGTCCACGTCGTCGTACGTCGGCGCGTCCTCGAGGTTGTTGCTCGGCAGATAGGACAACAGCGCCTTGACGTAGTCGATCGCGTCCGTCTCGTCGGCTGCGAGGTGGTGCGCGTTTCCGGACTTCGTGTTGTGGGTGCGGGCACCTCCGAGGTCCTCCTGCGTCACATTCTCGCCGGTGACGGTCTTGATGACGTCAGGACCGGTGATGAACATGAACGACTTCTGGTCGACCATCACGGTGAAGTCGGTGATAGCGGGGGAGTAGACGGCGCCGCCGGCGCACGGTCCCATGATCATCGAGATCTGCGGGACGACGCCGCTGGCCATCACATTGCGGTAGAAGATGTCGCCGTACAGGCCGAGGGAGACCACGCCCTCCTGGATCCGCGCGCCACCAGAGTCGTTGATGCCCACCACCGGGCAACCGATTTTCAGAGCCAGGTCCATCACCTTCACGATCTTTTCGCCGAACACCTCGCCGAGGGAGCCGCCGAAGACCGTGAAGTCCTGGGCGAAGAGGCAGACCTGGCGCCCGTCGACGGTGCCGTAGCCGGTGACCACCCCATCGCCGTACGGCCGGGTCTCGTCCAGGCCGAAGGAGCTCGACCGGTGCCTGGCCAGCTCGTCCATCTCGACGAACGAGCCTTCGTCGAGCAGCGCGTCGATCCGCTCCCGAGCGGTCATCTTGCCCTTGGCGTGCTGCTTCTCGACCGCGCGCGCGGAACCCGCGTGCACGGCCTCGTCGTTGCGCCGGTGCAGGTCGGCGAGCTTGCCGGCCGTGGTGTGGACGTCGATGTCCCCAGGGACCTCGGTCCCCGCGGGCAGGCCTGCCGACCCGGCTGTGCTGCTCATCCCGGCAGCGTACTGAGTGCTGCCTGCCCGGCTGTCAGCGCCGAGAGCTGATCATGACCGGAACGACGCCGACGCGGACCTTGGTGCCCGCGTGGGCACTGCTGACCGCCGCGCTCCAGGTCGTGACGGAGCTGGTGCGAACAGGTGCCTTCACGGTGGTGGATCGGGTCGGGTTCCATACGATCCGCCGGATCTGTGTCGCGGTCGTGAAGGTGCAGGTCCAGGTGTTCGTCTTGGCCCGTGTACAGCCCACCGGACGGGCGCCCAGCAGCCACCTGCGAGAGGTGCCGAAGGCCCGTCCGGCCGGGGTGAGCGTGATCCGGTCGGCCTCGACCAGCGGCGTGTTGGACGTCCCGAGCAGGTCCCACGAGTACCAGTAGACGCGGCTGACCCCGCTCGCCGCATTGAGCACGAACGTCCGCATCAGGTTGCCGACCTGGCGCTCGGTGGAGATCGGGATGGCCAGGCCGGCCCCGGGTCCGCCGAGCATGCCGTAGTTCACCTCGGTGTTCCAGATGGGCTTGACCACCTTCTTCGTGGCAAGAATCTTGCGCACCGAGCCGAGAAGGGCCATCGACGCCTCTGGGGAGCCGTTCGCCATCGGGTAGAGCTGGAAGGACAGCGCGTCGACGTATGCGCTCACGTTCCTCTTGGCGACTCGCTGCGAGTAGAACGACTTGATCCAGGCCTGCTGGCTGCTCAGCCGGGTCACCAAGGCCGGCGCCACTAGGCGGGCCGACGGGTCGACGGCGCGCAGGGCGCTGCGTGTCCAGGCGGTCAGCGTGGCCATCTGCTTGGCCGTCCCCGTCCAGTAGCCGATGACGTTGGCCTCGTTCCACACCTGGAACTGCGCCACGTGGCCCCACACAGTCAGGTTGCGCCGGGCGGTTTCCTGCACATAGCGAACCCACGCGGCCTGGGTGGGCATTGCCGAAGCCCCGAGGCCGTAGCTGCCCAGGGCCGTCGGGTGAGTGGAGTGGAAGACAGGAGTTTGTCCGAGCACGAGCAGCACTGAGGCGCCGTTCGCCCTTGCCTTGGCCATCAGCGCGTCAGATCGCGTCCAGTCGAATACGCCGTCCGCGACCTCCACCTCGTTCCAAGCGATCCCGTTGTCCCACAGCCGCACCGAGCCGACCGGTCCCTGCGGCCAGCCGATCGGGCCGTCGGCGTGCAGGCCCAGGTGGTGCGACCCGAAGAACTCCGCGCCGATGGGAGCCTGCGCCGCTGGCCGCTCGGGCTTGGCGCTGGCGGCACCGGCCGGGAGCAGGGTGGTTGCGGCCGCGACCACCACGACTCCGGCAACCAGACGAGTGAGACGAGTGGCAGGCCGACAGCTGCGGCGGTAGGTCATGATGTGCATCCCCGGGTCGGCGGCCACCGCCCGCGACATGGCGGACGTCATGATGGCTTCATCGACCGCCCGCGCAATCGAATTGACTGTCGAAGGCTCCCAACCGCCAATGTTTGCCTCATCGTGACCAGCCCCTGGCGTGACCTCGATCGACCGCCGTTGCGCGAGGCGGCGCTGCGTTCGGCGCTGCTGGTGACGGAGGGCGCTCTGGACCGTCTGACGGTGCGCGAGAGACCGGGTCGACCAACGCGGACGTGGCGCGGCCGCCCGTGCCGGCGCCGCGAGGGCCTGGTCGTCGTAGCCGAGCTGCAGACGCGCCGGGCGCGGCCGGGCTGACCGGGTCTGGCAGGCGCCGCTGCGCTCCGGCCTCGGCTGTCTCGGTACTGCTGCGACCGCCGTTCTCGCGCGACACCTGGGGATGGCTGCCGCTGCTCGCCGGGCTGTCGGTGTCGACCCCGCTCGCCGCGATGAGCGAGCTGGACATCGGCCTGAAATGGCCCAACGACGTGCTGGTGGGGGAGCGCAAGCTGGCCGGGCTGCTCGCCGAGGTGGTGGACGACGCGGTCGTGGTCGGCATCGGTCTGAACGTCTCGCTGCGCAGCGACGAGCTGCCGGTGCCGACGGCCACCTCGCTGGCGATCGAAGCCTCCAAGGTCACCGACCGCGAGCCGGTGCTGCGCGCCGTGCTGCGCGACCTCGACCGCCGCTACCGCGCCCTGGTCGCGGCCGGCGGCGACGCGCAGCGTTGCGGGCTGCTCGACGCCTACCGCGCGGCCTGTACGACGGTGGGCCGGCAGGTGCGCGTCACGCTGCCCGGTGACCAGGTGCTCGAAGGGACCGCCGTGGACGTCGACCGGGCCGGTCGGCTCGTCGTCGACGCTGCTGATGGCCGACATGCGTTGGCCGCCGGCGACGTCGTTCACGTGCGGTAGCCCCCGGGGGCTGGCACCATCGGGCCGTGCCCGGAATCCCGAAGCGTCTCCTCGCCGACGACGAAGACGTCGTCATGGCCATGCGTCCGCACTGGAAGGAGATGGTCGGCCCGGTCCTCATCCTGCTGGTGACCAGCCCGCTGGCCACCTATCTGGCGACGATCATGCCCGAGAGCAGTGCCCAGGGCTGGCTGCGGCTGGCGGTGGCGGTCATCGCGGCGTTGATCGTGCTGCGGTTCAGCGTCTGGCCGTTCGTCAAGTGGATCACCACGTCGTACGTCGTCACCGACCGCCGCATCATCACCCGGGTCGGCGTGGTCGCCCGCACCGGCCGGGACATGCCGATCTCTCGGATCAACGACGTGACCTTCCAGCACAGCGGCATCCTCGAGCGGGTGCTCCGCTGCGGCACGCTGGTCGTCGAGTCGGCCGGCGAACGCGGCCAGCTGGTGCTGCGCGACGTCCCGCACGTCGAGGAGGTGCAGCGGGACGTCTACCGGCTGGCCGAGGCCGACGAGGAGCGCCGTCGCGGGGGCCGGGACGACCATGACGGTCGGGACGGCACCACCTCGACCGACATCCGGTGAGCGAGCCTCCCGAGGACTCACCTGCGTCCCTGGTCCGGTCCGGTGAGATCGAGGAGCGACTGCTGGGCGGACCGCGACGCCACACCCGGGAGGCCGCAGCCGCCTTCGCCGACCTCGACGTCACCTACCTGCGTCGGCTGTGGCGGGCCATGGGCTTCGCCAACGTCGGCGACACCGAGGCGTTCACCGACGGCGACCTGCTCGCCCTGGACCGGCTGCAGGCCCTGATCCGGGACGGCGTCCTCGACGAGGAGCTCGCCGTCTCCGTGACCCGGGCGCTAGGGCACAACGCGGCCCGGCTGGCCGAGTGGCAGGTGGACGCGTTGGCCGAGCACCTGGCCCGAACCCAGGACCTGCCGCAGGAGGAGGCCCTCCGGCGAGCGGTCGACCTGTCGACCGAGCACCTCGACGAGCTCGAGGCCCTGCTCGTCTACGCGTGGCGCCGGCAGCTGGCGGCGGTGGCCGGCCGGGTGCTGGCCGTCAGCGACACCGAGCCGGTGAGCGGCGTCCTGTCGGTGGGCTTCGCCGACCTGGTGTCCTACAGCCGCCTCTCCCAGCGCCTCGAGGAGCGCGAGCTGGCGCTGCTGGTCGACGGGTTCGGTCGCCGCTCCTCGGACATCATCGCCGGCGCCGGCGGCCGCCTGGTCAAGACCATCGGCGACGAGGTGCTGTTCGTCGCGGACACCCCGGCAGCCGCGGCCCTGATCGGCCTCGAGCTGGCCGAGGCGATGGCCGCCGACCCGGAGCTGCCCGACGTCCGCGTCGGCATCGCGACCGGCACCGTCCTCACCCGGATGGGCGACGTCTTCGGCCGGACCGTCAACCTCGCCAGCCGGCTCACCGCGCTGGCTGCCCCCGGCACCGTGCTGGTCGACGCCGACACCGCAGAGGCGCTGGCCGGCGACGACGGCTTCGAGCTGGACGCGCAGCGCACCCGGGCGGTGCGCGGTCTCGGCCTTGTGCGGCCGGGAGTCGTGCGGCGTACGCGATGAGGGTCGTGCGACGCACGCGTTAGCCTCGCCGTCGTGAGCGACCCGACGTACGACGACGTGACCGTGCGCCGCCACGGCGACCGCGGTCAGGTGGCCGAGCTGGTGCTGGACCGGCCCGCGGCGCACAACGCGCTGTCGACCGCGATGGCCCGCGACATCGCCGCCGCCACCGCCGCACTCGCCGCCGACGACTCGCTGCGCGCGGTGGTGGTGAGCTCGGCGTCGGAGAAGGCGTTCTGCGTCGGCGCCGACCTCAAGGAGCGCAACACGTTCAGCGACGCCGACCTGATGGCGCAGCGCCCGCACTTCCGCGCCGCGTTCGGCGGCATCCTCGACCTGCCGGTGCCGACGATCGCGGCGGTGCACGGCTTCGCCCTCGGCGGCGGGCTCGAGCTGGCGCTGTCCTGCGACCTGATCGTGGCCGACGAGACGGCCGTGCTCGGCCTGCCCGAGGTGACCGTGGGGGTGATCCCCGGCGGCGGCGGCACCCAGCTGCTCACCCGCCGGATCGGCTCCTCCCGGGCGGCGGACCTGGTCTTCACCGGTCGCCGGCTCGACGTCGCCGAGGCCGAACGGATCGGCCTCGTCGACCGCCGGGTCGCCGCCGGCGCCGATGCCGCGACGGCCCTCGAGCTCGCTGCGACGATCGCCGCGAACTCGCCGGTGGGAGTGCGCAACGCCAAGCGGGCGTTACGACAGGGAGCGGACGTCGACCTGGCCACCGGCCTGGACGTCGAGGACGGCGCATGGCGGGCGACCGCCTTCTCCGGTGACCGGGTCGAGGGGGTGGCGGCCTTCAACGAGAAGCGCCGCCCCGACTGGCCCGGCGTGTGAGAGGACGAGCATGAGTGATCTGCCGGAGCGGCTGTCGCTGCGCGAGGTCGGCCCGCGCGACGGGCTGCAGAACGAGGCGCCGGTGCCTACCGCGAGCAAGGTGGCCCTGGTCGACGCGCTGTCCGGCACCGGCGTGGGTCGCATCGAGGCGGTGTCCTTCGTGCACCCGAAGGCGATCCCGTCGATGGCCGACGCGGCCGAGGTCTGGGCCGCCGTGCAGCGCAACCCGACCGTCCGCTACTCCGCGCTGGTGCCGAACCTGCGGGGGGCCGAGCGGGCGCTGGAGGCCGGGTTCGACGAGATCGAGGTGGTGGTGTCGGCGTCCGACACCCACAACCGGAAGAACGTGAACCGGTCCACCGAGGAGTCGCTGGACGACATCGCCGCGATCCTGGACCTCGTCCACGGCCGCGGCGCGACCTGCCAGGTCATCGTGTCCACCGCCTGGGGCTGTCCCTACGAGGGCGAGGTGCCGGTCGAGCGGGTGCTGGCGGTGGCCGGCCGCGCACTGGCCGACGGCGCCGACACCCTGTCGTACGGCGACACGACCGGCATGGCCACGCCGGGCCGGGTCACCCGTCTGGTCGGGGAGACCCGCTCGGCGCTGCCCGACGCTGCGCTGAACCTGCACTTCCACAACACCCGGGGCACCGGCCTGGCCAACGTGCTGGCCGCCCTCGAGCTCGGTGTCAGCGACTTCGACGCCTCGGTGGGCGGCCTCGGCGGCTGCCCCTACGCGCCGGGGGCGACCGGGAACATCGCCACCGAGGAGCTGGTGCACATGGTGGAGGACATGGGGGTCGCCACCGGCATCGACCTGGAGGCCATGATCGACGTGGCGGCACAGGCCGAGACCCTGGTCGGGCGCACGCTGCCCTCACAGGTGCTGCGCGCCGGGCCGCGCACCCGGACCGTGCCCCGCTGACCCTGGCTCGTTGACCCTGGCCCGATCGGGCCATTGGGCTGGTCAGATCGGGTGCTGATATGCCCGATCTGTCGCGCAGCGGCCCCGGGTAGGCCACAGTCGGGGCTGTGACGACCTCCGGCGACGCGGTACGCCTGCAGTCGCTGCTGGACATCGCCAAGGTGGTCGGCGCGGCCCGTCGCTTCGACGACCTGATCGAGCTGACGGCCGAGGAGGCCCGGCGCGCGCTGGACGCGGCATCCCTGTCGATCACCCGCTGGGAGGGTGAGCAGGGGCTGCTGCGCGTGCTGGTCAACGTGGGTGTGCTGGGTCCGGACGAGGTGCGGTTCCCGGCCGACGAGGTCTACCCGGCGACCCGGTTCCCGCAGGCGCACACCCTGGTCGAGCTGCGCCAGGGCTACGTCGCCAGTCGGGACGACGGCGACGAGGAGGCCGAGCTGCTCGCCGGGCTGGGCAAGGACTGCAGCCTCGGGGTGCCGGTCATCGTCGACGCGCGGGTGTGGGGCGCGCTCTACGCCACCCGGCTGCCGGGCCAGCCGCGCTTCAGCCGGGCCGACCTCGAGTTCGCCGCTGCCGTCGCGACCCACGTGGCCACCGGTGTCGTTCAGGCCGACCACTTCGCGCGGATCGAGCGGCTGGCCTTCCAGGACCCTCTGACCGGGCTGGCCAACCGCCGGGCCGTCGACGACCGGCTCGAGACCGAGATGGCCCCCGGCAACGACGACACCTTCCCGGTCTCCGTGGTGCTCGCGGACATCAACCGGCTCAAGCAGGTCAACGACTCGTTCGGCCACGAGGCGGGAGACCGGCTGATCGCGACGGTCGGCCAGGCGGTCAGCCAGGCCAGCGGCCTGGTCCCGGGCAGCCTCGCGGCCCGGATCGGCGGCGACGAGTTCTGCATCGTGATCAGCGGGGCTCCCAGCAGCGAGGCGGTGCGGGTCGCCGAGGAGGTGTGCCGGCTGGTCGACGGCCGCCCCATGAGCACCGGAGTGTCCTGCGGTGTTGCCTCGACCGACTCCCTGGCCGGGCACGTCGACACCCCGGTCCGGCTGCTGCGGTTGGCCGACGCCGCGCAGTACCGGGCCAAGCGGGCCGGACTGCGCTGGCCGGTGGTGGCCGGCCAGGCGGCCGCGGGGGAGCGCCTCGACCCGGCCGGCACGGACCGCCGACGGCGCCGGGGCAAGGTCTCGGCACGGGTTCCGGAGACCCTCGAGTCCGGCCTGGCGCTGCTCGACGACCTCTCGGGAGTCGATGCCCAGACCCGGCTCGAGGCGGTCGCCGAGCACCTGGCCAACCTGATCGACGCCGGCGGCTGGTGGGTGTCGGAGGCGCCGGGCGGCGGGCCGCAGCTGGTCACGGTGGCCACCTCGGTACACCGCTCCGGAGACCCGGCCGACGAGCGGCAGGCCGAGCAGAGCAAGATCGGCGCCGTCTTCGAGCTGGCCGACTTCCCCGCCACCGAGCGGGCGGTGCGGGACGCCGCGTCCTTCGCGGTCGAGATCGGCATGCGGGGCAACGACCCCGAGGAGGAGTCCGCGCTGGTCATCGCCGGCTACCGCGCGGTCATCGCGGCCGGCGCCACCGCGGACGGCTCCGGCTGGCTG
Source organism: uncultured Actinomycetota bacterium (assembly GCA_963746465.1). Classification (GTDB taxonomy): domain Bacteria; phylum Actinomycetota; class Actinomycetes; order JACCUZ01; family JACCUZ01; genus CAVVAY01. Next base: position 59,526 of record CAVVAY010000004.1, read on the forward strand.
GTCGAGGTGTTCGCCGACAGCCTGACCTTCCAGCTGCTCGACTTCGAGCCGGTGCTGCACGCACTCGTGGCGGTCGCCGTGGTCGGGGCTGTGGGCACGGCGGAGCGTGCCGGCGTACCGGCCGCCCGGGCTGCTGCCGCACCCAGGCCGACCGGCGTGGACGCGGCCGACGGACGTTAGGCTCGCCCGCGTCCCGAGCCCCCGCACCCGAGGTGAAGCGTGTCGCCGGTCCAGTCGCAGGAGCACAACCCACTCCCGGAGCACCCGCCGGCACCCGAGCTGCGGAAGCGGGTGGAGCAGGGCGGCGCCGCCAAGTACCACGAGGCCAACGCCGGCAAGGGCAAGCTCTTCGCTCGTGAGCGGGTGCGGCTGCTGGTCGACGAGGGCTCGTTCGTCGAGGACGGCGTGTTCGCGAACGTGGCCGCGAAGGACCTGCCGGCCGACGGTGTCGTGACCGGCACGGCCACCATCGACGGGCGTCCGGTCGCGCTGATGGCCAACGACTCGACGGTGAAGGCCGGCTCCTGGGGAGCGCGGACCGTCGAGAAGATCATCCGGATCATCGAGACGGCGTACCGGACCTCGGTGCCGATGGTCTACCTGGTCGACTCGGCCGGTGCGCGGATCACCGACCAGATCGACCTGTTCCCCGGCCGGCGTGGGGCCGGGAAGATCTTCTGGAACCAGGTCCGCGCCAGCGGCTCGATCCCGCAGGTGTGCGCGCTGTTCGGCCCCTCGGCGGCCGGCGGTGCCTACATCCCGGCGTTCTGCGACGTGGTGGTGATGGTCGAGGGCAACGCGTCGATGTACCTCGGCTCGGACCGGATGGTCGAGATGGTCACCGGCGAGAAGACGACCCTCGAGGCGATGGGCGGCGCCCGGGTGCACTGCGCCGAGTCCGGCGTCGGGCACTTCCTGGTCTCGACCGAGCAGGAGGCGCTGGAGACGGTGCGCGGGTACCTGTCGTACCTGCCGTCGAACTGGCAGGGGACCCCGCCGGCCGCCGAGTCCCGGCCCGCGCCGGCGAACGTCGACCTTGCGGCGCTGGTGCCCGACAGCGAGCGGCAGGCGTTCGACATGCGCCGCTACGCCAAGGGGCTGCTCGACGAGGGGTCGTTCTTCGAGATCCATGCGCTGTGGGCCCGCGAGGTCACCGTCGGCTTCGGCCGGCTCGACGGCGAGGTCGTCGGGGTCGTCGGCAACAACTCGATGTTCAAGGGCGGCGTGCTCTTCATCGACTCGGCCGACAAGGCCACCCGGTTCGTGCAGCTGTGCGACGCGTTCAACGTGCCGCTGGTGTTCCTCTCCGACGTCCCCGGGTTCATGGTCGGTTCGGTGGTCGAGAAGGCGGGCATCATCCGGCACGGCGCGAAGATGATCACTGCCATCTCCGAGGCGACGGTGCCGAAGATCTGCGTCGTCGTGCGCAAGGCCTACGGCGCCGGCCTGTACGCGATGGCCGGGCCCGGCTTCGAGCCGGACGCGACGTTGGCGCTGCCCACCGCGAAGATCGCCGTAATGGGTGCCGAGGCAGCGGTCAACGCGGTCTACGCGAACAAGATCGCGGCCATCGACGACGAAGACGAGCGCGCCGAGTTCGTCGCGACCAAGCGCCGCGAGTACGACGAGGACATCGACATCGTCCGGCTGGCCAGCGAGCTGGTGGTCGACGACATCGTCACCCCGGAGACGCTGCGCGGCGAGCTGGTCCGCCGGCTGCGCGTCTGCCGCACCAAGGACCGGCACTTCTCCCGCCGCCGCCACGGCGTCACCCCGGTCTGAGGGCTGGGAGATCGGCCGCCGGGCACACAATGGCGGGGCGGCCGACGTCTCGACGGCGTGGACATCCAGGCTTTGTGTGCTGAGCGGCTGAGCGTGGTCCACGGTTCGCCGGCGTACCGGGCTGAGCGTGGTGCTCAGGGGATCTGAGTATCCGTACGGGTACGGCGAGCGGCGGGCAGCGCCGATGATCACTGCATGGAACCAACAGTGCTCGCCGGACCGGTGGAGTTCAGCCCGGCCGACATCGCCTTGATCGTCGCCGTGCATCGCGGCGATGTTCGTGGCGCTGATGGCTCCGGGCTGGGCGGCGCTCTGCTTCGCCGCCTACCGCCGCCGCAAGGCCCAGCGCCCGGGCCCTGGCTGGGGGTCGGCCGTCGATCGGGGCGGTCGTCGGCATCGTGGTCTGCGCCGCCGTCGCTGCGCTGACCGGGTCCGTGGTGCACAGCCTGGGGTTCGCCGGCGGTCGTGATCGGCGTGCTGCCTCCTGGGCCAGCCTGCTGGGTGATCGCGTTCGCGATCGTTCACGCGCTCGAGCATCTCCGGTCCGGCGGCACCTCGTCGGACGCACGACACAGCCCGCCGGGCCGACCGGCGAGCGGGGTGGGGCCGATGAGCACCGAGCAGTTCCTCGCCGACGCTACCCGCTGCCCCTCCTGCTCGGCCGTGCTGCCGGCCGAGCGGAATGCCTGCCGCCACTGCGGGCTGCGGCTCGCGGGCCCGCTGGCCGGTCGCCTCTGGCAGGTGTCGGTGCAGGCTGCCGAGCTGCTCGAGACCCGGCGCCTGATCATCGAGCAGCTCCGCCGCGAGCCGGCCGCAGCACCAGCCGCTGCCGTCGTACCGTCCGTCGACCCGGCGTCCGTCGGGGCACCTCCACCCCCTGCCGCTGCGCCGGTGCGCCAGCAGCCCGAGTGGTCCAAGCGCCGGGTGCAGAACGTGCTGCTCGCGCTGGGTGTCGGCCTGCTGGCCGTGGCGGCGATCATCTTCCTCGCAGTGTCCTGGGGCCGGCTCGGCGTCGGCGGCCGGTCCGCCGTGATGGCCGGAGTCACCGCCCTGGCGGGGCTGGCCGCCGTCCGCACCCACCGCCGCGGCCTGGTGTCGACCGCCGAGTGGCTCTCGCTACTCACCGTCGCTCTGGCGGTGCTGGACTGCTTCGGGGCCCGGGCGGCCGACCTGGCAGGCCTCGGGTCCACGTCGGCCGCCGCCTACTGGTCCGGCGCCCTTGCCCTGGTCGCGGTACTCGCCGGCCTGCTCGCGATGGTCTTGCCCACCCGAAGCCTGCGCCTGGCTGCGGCGGTGCTCGGCCTGCTGCCGGTCCCGCTGCTCTCGGTGCACCTCTCCTCGGGCATCGACCCGCAGCTCGCGCTGTTCGCCGTCGGGATGACCGCGCAGACGGTGGCCGCGCTGGCCCTCGTCGCGGCCTGGCCGTTCGGGGCGGGCGCCAAGGACGCTCGCCTCGTCGTCGGCGCCGGCGGCGCCCTGTCGCTGATGGTGGCCTCACTGGCGGCCGGCGGAGCGGCGTACGGCGAGGACGGCTCGCTGGTGGTCGGCGCCGCCCTCCTGCTGGTGCTGGCGGCCGTGCTCGCGGTGGCGGGCAGCGTGCTTGACCGTCGGGCGGGCTACGCCGCAGCGGTGCCCGTCCTCGACGGTGCCGCCGTCGTGCTCCTGGTGGCCGCTGCCTGGGCGCCGGTGTTCGACCTCGTCGCGGACCGCTGGCAGCCCGGGGTGTTCGCCGCGATCGGTGCAGCGCTGGTCGCTGCCGCCCGGCTGGTGCCGGTCCTGCGGCGTACCGCGGTCGCTCTGGTCGCCCTCGCTGCCGCCCTGCTCCCCGCGCTGGCCGCTGCCGAGCCGGTCGCCGACGCCGTCGAGGCGATGCTGCGGCCGCTGCACACGCCGTGGGCCTACCGGGTGGCCGATGTCGCCGTGGTCGCCGACCGGCCTGCCGTGTTCGAGCTGGCGACGGCCGGCGTCGCCTTGCTGCTGGGCGCCTGGGTGCTGCAGGCCCGCCTGCTCGCCGCCGCGGCCGTCCCGCTGCTGCTCGGCGCAGCAGCGCTCGCTCCGCCGGCGTTCGGGGCGGCGTACCCGCTGACGCTGGGCGTCTCGGTCGGGCTCGCCGCGGCCGCTCTGGTCGCCGGCGCCGTGCTCGACGCCCGCGGCCGGGTGGCCGTCGGCTGGGCGGCGCTCGGCTCGGCCGGTGGGCTGCTGGTCCTCACCACGGCCTGGTCGCTGGCGGCGGACCGCGCGACGCTGGCCGTGCTGCCCGCGGTGGCGCTCGTGCTGCTCGCCGGCGCTGCGGTGTCCCGGGCGTCGGAGGCGCTGCGCCCGTGGCGGGTGGGCCTGGTGGTCTCGGCCCTGCTGCTCGGGGTGGCCGAGGCGGCGGCCCTGCTGCGGTACGACGGCGCCGGCTGGCCGGCGGTGTGGTCGCTCGCGCTGAGCCTGCTGGTGGTGGTGGCCGCAGCCGTGGCGGCAAGCGTGGCGCTGCGCACCGCGGTCGAGGACCCGTTCTGGGCGCCGCTGCACTCGGCGGCCGTTGTGGTCGCGGGAGGGGCGCTGGTCGCCGACGCCGCAGCCCTCGCCAGGTTCTCCGACGTGGCGGCCGCCGGCTGCGGGCTGGCCGCCGCCGGTGTCGCCGGCGCCCTGCTCGCCCTGACCGGGGCGCCGGTGCCGCTGCGCCGGCCGGTGCGCGGCGTCCTGCAGGTGGTCGCCGGACTGGCGGCGGTGCCGGCTCTGGCACTCGCCGCGCTGGACGGCGAGCGGCTCTGGGTCGCCCTGCTCCTGGCCGGGCTCGGGGTTGCGGTGGTCGCCACGACGCCGTCCCGGCACCAGCTGGGCTGGGTCGCGGGCGTGGTGCTGGCGGCCAGCAGCTGGGTGCGGCTGGCGATGGCCGAGGTCGACGCGCCGGAGGCGTACACCGCGCCCGGCGGCGTGGCGCTGCTGGTCCTCGGAGCGCTGCGGCGCCGGCGTGACCCGGCGTACGGGTCCTGGCAGGCCTACGGCAGCGGGCTCAGCCTGGTGCTGCTCCCCAGCCTGCTACGCGCTGTCACCGACTCGGGCGACCTGCGCCCGTTCCTGCTGGCACTCACCGCCGCCGCGGTCCTGGCGGCCGGCGCAGCCCGTCGTCTGCAGGCGCCGCTGGTTCTCGGCGGGGTCACGCTCGGTGTCGACGCGCTGGTGCAGCTCGCGCCGTATCTCGCGGCGGCGTACGACGTGGTGCCACGCTGGGTGACGATCGGCCTGCTCGGCCTTGCGCTGGTGGGTGCCGGCGCGACGTACGAGCAGCGGGTCCGGGACCTGCGCCGGGTCGGTCGGCACGTCGCGCGACTGGGCTGACCGGCGAAACGCCTGCGCCGAGCCGCAGCGTCTACCCGCGATGTGCCACGATGCGGCTATGACCCGAGTGCTCCTGGCCGAAGACGACCAGGCGATCTCCGAACCGCTCGCGCGCGCGCTGCGCCGCGAGGGTTACGAGGTCGAGGTCTGCGAGGACGGCCCGGGTGCGCTCGAGTCGGCGACCGGCGGCGTGCCGGTCGACCTGGTGGTGCTCGACATCGGGCTGCCGGGCATGGACGGCCTCGAGGTCTGCCGGCGGCTGCGCGGGGAGGGCAGCGGGGTCCCGGTGCTGGTGCTGACCGCCCGCACCGACGAGGTCGACACCGTCGTGGGCCTGGACGCCGGGGCCGACGACTACGTGACCAAGCCGTTCCGGCTGGCCGAGCTGCTGGCCCGGGTCCGCGCGCTGCTGCGCCGCGGCGGCATCGAGGTCACGCAGGGCGTGCACGGGGTGCGGATCGACGTCGAGTCCCACCGCGCCTGGATCGACGAGCGCGAGCTGTCGCTGACCGCCAAGGAGTTCGACCTCCTGCGGGTGCTGCTGCGCGAGAACGGGAAGGTCGTGACCCGCGAGCAGCTGATGCGCGAGGTGTGGGACACGGCGTGGTGGGGGTCGACGAAGACGCTGGACATGCACGTCTCCTGGCTTCGCAAGAAGCTCGGCGACGACGCCGCCAACCCCCGCTTCATCACCACGGTGAGAGGTGTGGGGTTCCGCTTCGAGCGCGAGTGACCGGGCCGCGCGTGGTGGAGGTCCGGCCATGAGGACCCGGGTCCTGGCATCGACCTTGGCGGTCGCCGTGGTCGCGATCGTCCTGGTCGGCACGCCGCTCGCAGTCCTGGCGCTGACCAGCGACGCGCCCGACACCAGCACCGTGGTCATCCTCGGGTTGGCGGGCTCGGTGCTCGCCCTGGCCGCGGCCACCGGGATGGGTGTGCTGCAGGCGAAGGTGCTGCGCGCCCCGCTGGCCGGTCTGCAGCGGCGGGCCGAGACGCTCGGGTCGGGCCAGAAGCGTGAGCAGCTGCGATCTTCCGGCATCGCCGAGGTCGACCGGGTGGCCGAGCTCCTCGAGCGCAGCGCCGACCGGGTCGACCGGCTGATCGCGGCCGAGCGGCAGTTCGCCAGCGACGCCTCGCACCAGCTGCGCACCCCGCTCACGGCGCTCTCGATGCGGCTCGAGGAGATCCTGCAGGCCGAGGACCAGCAGACCGTGCGGGAGGAGGCCGGCAGCGCGCTGGCCCAGGTCGAGCGGCTGGCCACGGTCGTCGAGCACCTGCTGGAGAACGTCCGGGACAACAACCTGCGGGCCGGGCCGGTGCCGCTGGACGACGTGGTGCTCCAGCAGGTCGTGGAGTGGGAGCCGGCGTTCGCGGCCCGGCAGCGCATCGTCAAGGCGACCGGCACCCGCGGCCTGGTGGCCCTGGCCACGCCGAACGGGCTGTCGCAGGTGCTGGCGACCCTGCTGGAGAACAGCCTGATCCACGGCGACGGGATGGTCACCGTCTCGACCCGGTCGACCGGCATCTCGCTGGTCGTCGAGGTGACCGACGAAGGCGCGGGGGTGCCGGCCGAGCTGGGTGCGCGGATCTTCGAGCGGTCGGTCAGCGGGCGAAAGGGCACCGGGCTCGGCCTCGCGGTGGCCCGGGAGCTGGCCGAGGCCGACGGCGGCCGGCTCGAGCTGGTCCAGCAGAAGCCGGCGATGTTCGCGCTGTTCCTCAGTGCGGCGGGGGCCGGTCCGCGCTGACCGTCTCGGCGTCCTTGACAGCTGGGAAGACCCAGCGGCGGTAGGACCAGAACCGGAACGCCGCGCCCAGCCCGAGGCCGATCACGTTGGCGGCGATGTTGTCGGCCAGCGTGCTGGTGAAGTCCAGGGCGTAGTGCGAGATCGCCAGGCAGGCCAGCGCGATCAGCAGGCCCACCCCGTTCAGCAGGAAGAACAGCCCGTACTCACGGGCCAGGCCGGATCGGCTCCGCCGGCGGAACGTCCAGGTCCGGTTGCCGGCGTACGCGACCGTGGTCGCTGCCAGGGTGGAGATCGTCTTCGACGTCAGCGGCTTGTCGGTGGCGTGCAGGAGCAGGTTGAAGACACCGATGTCGACCAGGAACGCGACCCCGCCGACCACGCCGAACTTCATCAGCTCGCGGACCAGGTGGCCCAGCCGGTAGTACGCGGCGAGCAGCGCCCTCACGGGCAGGTCAGCGGAGCAGCGGTCACGCCGCGGAGCCTAACGGCCGGGCCCGCGCAGGGCCGCGGACGTGGCACCATGTCCGGCGTACGACGTGACAGGCGGGCGCGGACGCGCAGCCTTGATGACACACCGTCAGGAGACCCCGTGAGCGCCACCCACCTCAGCGACGAGCTCGAGTCGCTGCGCAAGACCGTCGAGGAGTTCGCCCAGGAGGTCGTGGCCCCGACCATCGCCGACCTCTACGAGCGCAACGAGTTCCCCTACGACATCGTGCGCCAGATGGGTGAGATGGGGCTCTTCGGCCTGCCCTTCCCGGAGGAGTACGGCGGCATGGGCGGCGACTACTTCGCGCTCTGCGTCGCCCTCGAGGAGCTGGCCCGGGTGGACTCGTCGGTGGCGATCACCCTGGAGGCCGGGGTGTCGCTCGGTGCGATGCCGGTCTTCCGGTTCGGCACCGAGGAGCAGAAGCGCGAGTGGCTGCCGCGGCTGTGCTCGGGCTCGATGATCGGTGCGTTCGGGCTCACCGAGCCGGGCGCCGGGTCGGACGCCGGCGGCACGACGACCACGGCCAAGCTGTCCGCCGACGGCAGCGAGTGGGTGATCAACGGCACCAAGGCCTTCATCACCAACTCGGGCACCGACGTCACCGGGCTGGTCACGGTCACGGCCGTCACCGGGACGACCGAGACCGGCAAGAAGGAGATCTCCGCGATCATCGTGCCCTCGGGGACGCCGGGGTTCACCGTCTCGAAGAAGTACTCCAAGGTCGGCTGGAACGCCTCGGACACCCGTGAGCTGTCGTTCGCCGACTGCCGGGTGCCCGCCGCGAACCTGCTCGGCGAGCAGGGCCGGGGCTACGCGCAGTTCCTGTCGATCCTGGACGAGGGGCGGATCGCGATCGCCGCGCTGGGCGTCGGGCTGGCGCAGGGCTGCGTCGACGAGTCGGTGAAGTACGCCAAGCAGCGGCACGCGTTCGGCCGGCCGATCGGCTCCAACCAGGCGATCCAGTTCAAGGTCGCCGACATGGAGGTGCGGGCGCACACCGCGCGGCTCGCGTACTACGACGCCGCCGCCCGGATGCTGCGCGGCGAGCCGTTCAAGAAGCAGGCGGCCATCGCCAAGCTGTACTCCTCGGAGATCGCCGTCACCAACGCCCGTGAGGCGACCCAGGTGCACGGCGGCTACGGGTTCATGAACGAGTTCCCGGTGGCCCGGATGTGGCGCGACTCGAAGATCCTGGAGATCGGCGAGGGCACCTCCGAGGTGCAGCGGATGCTGATCGCCCGCGAGCTCGGCCTGTAGCCGCAGCAGAGCGCCGTGATCATGAAGGTTCCACCCCGCACTTGGGGGGACGAAGCCTCATGATCACGGCGTGAGGGCGGCAGGAGTGAGGGGAACGCGGTCGTTAGGGTTGCCGCCGTGGGGTTCCCGGTGGTGGGTGTCGTGGGCGGCGGACAGCTCGCCCGGATGATGGCGGCTCCCGCGATCGGGCTCGGCATCACGTTGCGGGTGCTGGCCCGCGACCCGCAGGACAGCGCCGCGCTGGTCGTCCCGGGCACCGAGGTCGGCGACGAGGACGACCTCGAGGCCCTGCGCGCCTTCGCCGCCGGCTGCGACGTGCTGACCTTCGACCACGAGCACGTCCCCACCGAGCACCTGCGCACCCTCGCGGCCGAGGGCGTGGTGGTCCGCCCCGGCCCGGACGCCCTGGTGCACGCCCAGGACAAGGTCGTCATGCGCCGGCGGCTCACCGAGCTCGGCGTCCCCTGCCCGCGATGGGCGGTCGTGTCGTCGGTCGAGCAGCTCGCGACGTTCGCCGACGAGGTCGGCCGGCCGGTGGTCCTCAAGACCCCCCGGGGCGGGTACGACGGCAAGGGTGTCCGGCTGGTCGACGACCCGGCCGAGGCCGCGGACTGGTTCCTGGCGGGCGACCCGCTGCTCGCGGAGGAGCGGGTCGCGTTCACCCGGGAGCTCGCCGTGCTGGTGGCCCGCAGCCCGCACGGGCAGGCAGCGGTGTGGCCGGTCGTCGAGACCGTGCAGGTCGACGGCGTCTGCCGCGAGGTCATCGCCCCCGCCCCGGTCGAGGAGGACCACGCGCTCGCGGCCCAGCAGGCGGCGCTGCGCATCGCCGAGGGACTCGGGGTCACCGGCGTGATGGCGGTCGAGATGTTCGACACCCCGGCCGGTGTGCTCGTCAACGAGCTTGCGATGCGCCCGCACAACAGCGGCCACTGGACCATCGAGGGTGCACGCACCAGCCAGTTCGAGCAGCACCTTCGAGCCGTCCTGGACCTGCCGCTCGGGGACACCCGGATGACTGCGCCGCACGTGGTGATGGCCAACGTGCTCGGCGGCGAGATCGGAGACATGTACGACGGCTATCTGCACTGCTTCGCCCACGACCCCGGCGTGCGCATCCACATGTACGGGAAGCAGGTACGCCCAGGGCGAAAGGTGGGTCACGTGACGACGACGGGCGACGATGCTGACGACGTACGCGACCGCGCCACGCACGCTGCCGCCTTCCTCCGAGGAGACATCAATGAGTGAGAACGCACCTGTCGTCGGCATCGTGATGGGCAGCGACTCGGACTGGCGGATCATGGAGGGCGCCGCGAAGGCGCTTGAGGAGTTCGACGTCGCGCACGAGGTCGATGTCGTCTCCGCGCACCGGATGCCGCGCGAGATGCTGACCTACGGCGAGCAGGCGGCGGGGCGCGGGCTGAAGGTCCTCGTCGCCGGCGCCGGGGGAGCGGCGCACCTGCCGGGCATGCTCGCCAGCGTCACCCCGCTGCCGGTCATCGGCGTACCCGTGCCGCTTGAGCACCTCGACGGCATGGACTCCCTGCTGTCCATCGTGCAGATGCCGGCCGGCGTACCAGTGGCCACGGTGTCGGTCGGTGGGGCGCGCAACGCCGGGTTGCTGGCGGTGCGCATCCTGGCGGCGTCCGACCCGGGGCTGCAGGAGCGGATGGTCGCCTTCCAGGAGGACCTGGCGAAGACCGCGCGGGCCAAGGGTGACGCCCTGCGCCGGCACCGCACCGGCTCCGGTGTGGGCTTCGGAGTCTGAGCTAGCGGCCCCACTCGATGGCCGGGCAGCGGTCCATCACCATCAGCAGGCCCGCAGCCCGCACCCGCTCGGCGGCGAGCTCGTCGATCACGCCGAGCTGGAACCACACGGCCTTCGCACCGATCGCCACGGCCTGGTCGGCGATGTCACCGGCCAGCGCGGAGTTCACGAAGACGTCGACCACGTCGACCGGGTGCGGGATGTCCGCCAGAGCGGCGTAGGCGGTCTCGCCGAAGACGTCCTGCGGCTGGCGGTGCACCGGCACGACCCGCTTGCCCTGCTGCTGCAGGAAGCGGGCGACGCCGTACGCCGCCCGGGCCGGGTTCTCGCGCAGCCCGACGACCGCCCAGGTCTGCAGCGCCAGGACCTCCCGGACGGTGGTCTGCTCGGTCACGGCCGGCCGAGCGACCCGTAGGTCCAGCCGGCCTCGCGCCAGCGAGCCGGGTCGAGGGCGTTGCGGGCGTCGATGATCTTCCGCTGGGCGACGACGGCGGACAGGACAGCGGGATCCATCTCCCGGAACTCCTGCCACTCGGTGAGGTGCAGCACCAGGTCGGCGTCCCGGCAGGCCTCGACGGCGGAGTCGGCGTAGCCCAGCGTCGGGAACAGCGCCTTGGCGTTGGCGTTGCCCCGCGGGTCGTAGACGGTGACCTGGGCGCCCTGCAGCTGGATCTGGCCCGCCACGTTGAGCGCGGGGGAGTCCCGGACGTCGTCGCTGTTGGGCTTGAAGCTCGCGCCGAGCACGCCCACGCGGATGCCCAGGAAGTTGCCGCCGACATCGTGCGGGCCCGCTCGACGACGTGTGCCGCGCCGACGCATGTTGATCGCGTCGACCTCCTTGAGGAAGCTCAGAGCCTGGTCGACGCCGAGCTCGCCTGCCCTGAGCCATGAACGCTCGGATATCCTTGGGAAGGCAGCCGCCGCCGAAACCGAGGCCGGCATTGAGGAATTTTCGGCCGATGCGCGCGTCATGGCCGATGGCGTCGGCAAGCTGGGTGACGTCGGCGCCAGTTGCCTCGCAGAGCTCTGCCATCGCGTTGATGAACGAGATCTTGGTGGCGAGAAAGGCATTGGCCGAAACCTTCACCAGCTCGGCGGTGGCGAAGTCGGTGACGATGAATGGTGTGCCCTCGTCGATGGCATGTGCGTAGACCTCGCGCAGCAGCTTCTCGGCGCGCTCGTGAAGTGGTGCCGACGACCAGCCGATCGGGGCGGATCGTGTCCTGGACGGCGAAGCCCTCGCGGAGGAACTCGGGATTCCAGGCGAGTTCGGCGGCCTCCCCTGCGGGGGCGAGCTCGGCGACTCGCTGCTGCAAGCGCGCCGCAGTGCCGACCGGGACGGTGGACTTCCCCACGACCAAGGTCGGCGCGGACGAGGTGAGGTGCGAGGCCGTCGACCACCCCGTCGACGTAGCGCATGTCCGCCGCGTACTCGCCCTTCGCTGTGGGGTGCCGACGCAGAGGAAGTGCACGTCGGCGGTGGCTACCTCGGCGTACGACGTAGTGAACCGCAGGCGGCTACTCTCGAGGTTCTTGCGCAGCAACGGCTCGAGCTCCGGCTCGTAGAACGGCACGCGCCCGTCGGCCAGCGCCGCGATCTTCTCCTCGACACGTCCATGCCGACGACGTCGAAGCCGAGCTCTGCCATGCAAACGGCATGGGTTGCTCCGAGGTACCCGGTGCCGAGGACGCTGATGCGCAAGGTCATGTGGAGAAGGTTATCGAGTGCCCGCTGCCCGGTCGGGCATAACGTCGCCGTACCCTCGGAACGTGAGCGACTTCGACCTGTTCAAGCTGTCCGACGAGCACGAGATGCTCCGGGAGGCGGTCCGCGCCGTCTGCGACGACAAGATCGCGCCGCGTGCCGCGGAGGTCGACGAGAAGGCCGAGTTCCCGCAGGACTCCTACGACGCGCTGCGCAAGGCCGACTTCCACGCGGTGCACATCCCGGAGGAGTACGGCGGTGCCGGGGCGGACGCGCTGGCCACCTGCATCGTGATCGAGGAGGTGGCCCGGGCCTGCGCCTCGACCTCGCTGATCCCGGCCGTGAACAAGCTGGGCACGATGCCGCTGCTGCTCTCGGCGTCCGAGGACCTGCTCAAGCGCTACCTGCCGGCGGTCGCCGCGGGGGACGCGATGTTCTCCTACGCGCTGAGCGAGCCGGAGGCCGGCAGCGACGCCGTCGCCATGAAGACCACGGCCGTCCGGGACGGCGACGGGTACGTGCTCAACGGTGCCAAGCGCTGGATCACCAACGCGGGCGTGTCGGAGTACTACACGGTGATGGCGGTGACCGACCCCGAAGCGGGGGCGAACGGCATCTCCGCGTTCGTGGTCGAGAAGTCCGACGGGGGGTTCAGCTTCGGGGCGCCGGAGAAGAAGCTCGGCATCAAGGGCTCACCGACCCGCGAGCTGTACTTCGACGACTGCCGGATCCCGGCCGACCGGCTGGTCGGCGCGGAGGGCACCGGCTTCAAGACCGCTCTGCGCACGCTGGACCACACCCGGGTCACGATCGCTGCGCAGGCCGTCGGCATCGCGTCCGGAGCCCTCGCCTACGCGACGGCCTACGCCAAGGAGCGCAAGCAGTTCGGCAAGGCCATCGCCGAGTTCCAGGGCATGCAGTTCATGCTCGCGGACATGGCGATGAAGGTCGAGACGGCCCGGCAGATGACCTACGTCGCGGCCGCCAAGTCCGAGCGCGGCGACAGGGACCTCACGTTCTTCGGTGCCGCCGCGAAGTGCTACGCCTCCGACATCGCGATGGAGGTCACCACCGACGCGGTGCAGGTCCTCGGCGGCTACGGCTACGTCAAGGACTACCCGGTCGAGCGGATGATGCGGGACGCGAAGATCACCCAGATCTACGAGGGCACCAACCAGGTGCAGCGCCTGGTGATGGCACGACAGCTGCTGAAGTAGCTCGGATGCCGCCCCGCGGCGCGTCAGGTCAGCTCGGGCAGCACGGCGGCGCAGAACTCGTCGTCGGTGAACGACGGACCGTTCTCGGCGAGCACCTGGAACGTGTCGGGTACCGGCACGGCTCCGGGCTGGGAGTCACCGAGGGTGTCGAACTGCTCGCTCGCCTTGAAGACGCCGCTAGCGCGCAGCAGCAGGCGCCCCGTCGAGTCGTAGACCCGGAAGGTTCCCGCGTCGATGGACTGGAACTCCCAGATGTTGCCGGTGATGTGAGTGGCCTTCTGCTCGTGGAAGGAGCCGTTGCCATGGGTGCGGATCCAGCCGTCCTCGGTAGAGATGATCTCGGTGAACTCGTAGTTGTCGAAGCCGAGGAAGGCCTGGCCGTCAGACCCCTTGACGGGCATGACCTTGGAGACCCCGCTGAAGGCGACCTCGACGTGCACTGGGATGCCGCAGAAGTCGGGCTCGTCATAGGAGTCCGTGCCGGCGTAGTGGGCGGCCTTGGCGACAGGCTTGCCGGCGTGGGCGGCCACCGGAGTCGCGAGCACGAGGGCCCCGGAGGCGAGAACGGCGACGATGCGCGCGGTGCGGTTCATCTGTACCCCCATGCAGGTGGCTGTGCAGGCCCCGGGACGTGTCCACGTTGCTCCTGCCGGGCGGGCGTCGCCATGGCCACTACGGGCCATTTTTCGCCGCCGGTCCGCCCCAAGGAAGGACCGGACCCGGGAGGCTGTTGCAGTCGAGGGTCCGGTCCCCTGGCAGATGAGGTGATGCGATGGCAGCGGCGATGGGCAGCGAGTCTGCCAAGGTCCAGCGCACCTACCTGACGCTGACGCTGTTCACCACGCTCTCGGCCTCGCTGATCTGGGGCATCAACACGCTGTTCCTGCTGGACGCCGGTCTGAACAACCTCGAGGCCTTCGCGGCCAACGCGTTCTTCACCGCCGGGATGATGCTGTTCGAGGTGCCCACCGGCGTGGTGGCCGACCTGCGCGGTCGTCGGTTCTCGTTCCTGCTCGGGTCGGTGACGCTGACCGCGTCGACGCTGGCCTACGTGCTGATGTGGCAGGTGAACGCGCCGTTCTGGGCGTGGGCGGCCGTGTCGGTGATGATCGGGCTCGGGTTCACCTTCTTCTCGGGGGCCGTCGAGGCCTGGCTGGTCGACGCGCTGCGTTTCACCGGGTACGACGGCCCGCTGGACCCGGTCTTCGCCAGGGGGCAGGCCGTGCAGGGCGGGGCCATGCTCACCGGCTCGGTGCTGGGTGGCGTCATCGCCCAGGCCACCAGCCTCGGCGTCCCGTTCGTGGTGCGCAGCGCGCTGCTCGGCGTGACCTTCGTGCTCGCCTTCGGAACGATGCACGACCTCGGCTTCACGCCCACGCGCGGCAAGCGACCCGGCCCTGAGGTGAAGCGGATCTTCAACGACTCGCTGCGGTACGGGCTCGGCCGCCCCTCGGTCCGGTGGGTGATGCTCACGTCGCCGTTCGTCGGCGGTGTCAGCATCTACGCGTTCTACGCGATGCAGCCGTACCTTCTGGAGCTCTACGGGGACGAAGGGGCGTACGGGATCGCCGGGCTGGCCGCAGCCATCGTCGCGGGTGCCCAGATCGTCGGTGGCTTGTCCGCACCACGGCTGCGCAGGCTGTTCCGTCGGCGTACCTCGTTGATGATCACCTCGGCGACGGTCAGCGTCCTCGCACTGCTGCTCGTCAGCCTGATTGCGGTGTTCTGGGTGGTGGTCGGGCTGCTGGTCGTGTGGAGCCTCGCCTTCGCTGTCACGATGCCGGTGCGCCAGGCGTACCTCAACGACCAGATCCCGTCGCAGCAGCGGGCCACCGTGCTGTCGTTCGACTCGCTGCTCAGCTCGTCCGGCGGCGTGGTCGTGCAGCCTGCTTTCGGCCGGGTGGCCGACGTCGGCAGCTACGCGCTCACGTTCGGGCTCAGCGCCGCCGTGCAGGCCTGTGCGATCCCGTTCCTCGTGCTGGCCCGGCGTACCGGCGTGACTGCAGACATCGTGGTCGGGCCGGCGGACGGGCTGCCGGTGCCGGCCTCGGCCGAGGAGGACACCGCATGACGACCGCCATCGACCCGGCGGACCTGACCGCGACCCGGGAGGCGCTGCACCGGGTGGCCGAGCACCTGCTCGCCGCGACCCGCAAGCGGGCCACCGGCGAGATCACCCTGCAGGCCGGCCCGGAAGGCTTCCGCACGCCGCCGCTGCCGGACGGCACCGTCCTCGGGATCGACGGCGTCGACGTCGTGGTGACCGGCCCGGACGGTGCCCGCCGGGAGCGGCTCACGACGCTGGCCCGGGCGGCGGCATTCGCCGGCGTACCGGCCGGGTTCCCGTGGACCAAGCACCCGCCGGCCACGCCGTTCGAGCCGGAGCAGCCGCTGACCGTGGACCCGGCCGCGGCGGCTGCGCTGGTCGAGTGGTTCCAGCTCGGCCACCAGGCGCTCGCGATCCTGGCTGCCGGCCTGACGTCCGAGCAACCCAGCGACCCGCAGCTGTTCCCGGAGCACTTCGACCTGGGCATCACCGCGGCCTCGGTCAACTACGGCTGCTCCCCGGGCGACGCCGCGATCGCCGTCCCGTACCTCTACGTCGGCCCGCACCAGCTGCCGCCGCCGGAGGGCGACTACTGGAACGCCCCGTTCGGCGCCTACCGGACCTGGGACGAGGTCGGGAACGTGGACCTGGCGCTGGAGTTCCTGCGCACCGGGCACGACGCCCTCGCCGGGCGTTGACGCAGCCGCACTTCGCTAGGCGTACGGACACCTCGCCAGGCGTGCACGCCTAGCGAAGTGTCCGTACGCATGCTTTACGTGGTCGACTCCGCGGGGGCCGAGGGCGGCGGCCGGGGCGGGGTCAGTGGGTGCGGAGGGTGCGGAACAGCTCGAGGGCCTGGTCGCGGTCCCAGCGGACGGCGGAGGACCCGCTGGGCGTGCGGTAGTTCGGGTCGGCCACCGGGACCGTGATCCGCTGGCCACCGCCGCCGGCCACCGCGCGCATGGTCAGCGCGAACTGCACCAGCGACCACGGCCCGTCGCCGTCGTCGATGGTGAGCGCCGTGGTCGCGGCGTCGCCCAGCCGGAGGATGCGGAACGGGTTGAGCAGCGTGGCGGGGCTGGCCGCCTCGTCGAAGACCGCGCCGAGGAACTCCTGCTGCCGCTGCACCCGGCCGAGGTCGCCCTGCGGGTCGAAGTAGCGGGCCCGGACGTACGCCAGCGCCGTCGGGCCGTCCATCTCCTGGCAGCCCTTGGCGACGTCGAGCCCGCTCTTGCGGTCCTTGATCTTGCGCTTCGGGCAGAGCTCGACACCGCCGACCGCGTCGGTCATGCCGACGAAGCCGCCGAAGCCGATCTCGGAGTAGTGGTCGATGTGCAGCCCGGTGACCGTCTCGACGGTCTGCGCGAGCAGCGGCGCGCCGCCGAACGCGTACGCGGCGTTCAGCTTGTCGCGGCCGTGACCGGGGATCGGCACGTACGAGTCGCGCGGCAGGCTGACCAGCGTGGGCTCCCCGCTGTCCGGCTTGTGCAGCAGGATGATCGTGTCGGTACGCCGGCCGGCCACCTTGCCCAGGTGCAGGTCCTTGACCTCCTGGTCGCTGAGCCCCTCGCGGCTGTCGGAGCCGACGATCAGCCAGTTGGTGCCGG
The DNA here is from genome assembly GCA_963746465.1 of uncultured Actinomycetota bacterium. GTDB lineage: Bacteria > Actinomycetota > Actinomycetes > JACCUZ01 > JACCUZ01 > CAVVAY01. The sequence goes on from CAVVAY010000004.1 coordinate 76,471, forward strand.
ACGCCGGTGCCGGGCGGCCCTCGTAGTCGCGCAGTGCGTCGACCTTCTCGATCCGGGTGTAGAAGAACAGCATCGCGCCGACCAGCAGCGCGAGGACGAGCAGCAGGGCCAGCAGGACCCGCTTCGTCCAGCGCCCGGCCCCGCCCCCGCTCCGCCGCGGGCGGGAGAAGTCCGGCGGCGGGTGGTCGCCTCGGCGCGGCCGGGCGGTCTCCGGGGACGACGAGGACGGCGAGCCCGGCCGGGCGCTCGCGGGCGGCAGCACCTGGGTGCGCTCCGAGTCGGCTGGAGCGGGCCGTGCGGTGCCCAGCGGGGGGCGGGGGCTCTCCGGCGGCGGCCGCCGGGTGCCGTCCTCGCCGCGCGACCAGCCCTCCGGCCAGTCCCTGGGTCCGCTCATCCGACGACCGTACCCTTGCGCCTCATGACCGATGCCTCCCCGCTCGACGGCAAGCCGACCAGCGCCGCGCGCAGCACTCTCAGCCGGATCATGACCGTGCTCGACACCAACCTGTTGGGCACGGTGCACGGCGGCGTGGTGATGAAGCTGGTCGACGACGTGGCCGGCGTTGTCGCGCAGCGCCACTCGGGCGGCCCCGCCGTGACGGCGTCGATGGACGAGATGGACTTCGTCGAGCCGGTGCGGGTCGGCGACCTGGTGCATGCCGAGGCGCAGGTCAACTGGTCCGGCACCACCTCGATGGAGGTGGGGGTCCGGGTGCTGGCGGAGCCGTGGGACCGGGCCGGCGTCCCGCCGACGCGGGTCGCCACGGCATACCTCGTGTTCGTCGCCGTCGACGAGAACGGGCAGCCGCGCGCGGTGCCGCCGGTGCAGCCGGAGACCGCCGAGGACCGACGGCGGTTCGCCGAGGCCGAGATCCGGCGGGCGCACCGGCTGGCCAGGCGGCAGGCGATCCAGCGTTCCCGGGACGAGACCGCGCAGCAGTGACGCTGCCGCGGCGTCAGGGCGCGGTGTCCGTCGCCGACGCCGCGGTGCCGGTCGGCTCGGAGGTCCCGGTGGGGGCCTCGGTCGTGCCGTTCCCGGTCGAGTCCGGCGACGAGGTCGCCTCGGGCGTGCTGGACGCCGACGGCTCGTCGCTCGGTGTCACCCCGCCATCGGGCGTCGCGGACGGGTCGTCGCCCGGGGCGTCGGGCGGTGGGGAAGGTGTGGGTGTCTCGCCGGCCGACTCGGCCGTGACGATGTCCTTGATCTGCTGCTCGAAGCCTTCCAGCGTCGACTGGATCTGACCGACCGGCACGGTCCCGATGGTGCTGCCGAACTGCTGGATCTGCGCCCAGACCACCTCGATCGCCGCCATCCCCGCATCGCTGAGCGGGCCGTCGAGGGTGAGGACGAGCTGCTTCGCGAGCGCGTAGGTCGCGCAGGCGAGACAGTTGTAGTTCACCGCCGCGGCGAGGTTCTGCGGGACCACGACGTCGGCCTGGCCGAGCACCAGGATCACCTGGAAGCCGATCGCGACCGCGGCGCAGCCGTTGCAGCTGGCGAACGCGTACGCCTCGTTGGCGTTGAGCACCTCGCCGTCGTCGGCCCAGACGAGCGCGAAGGCGACGTCGTAGCGGATCGAGCCGTCCTGGGTGTTGACGGCGAGCGCCTGGTTGTCGCCCTCGAGCGGGGCGTCCGGCTTGTTGAACGGGAACACCCAGGTCGGCGACTCGGGCGGCGCCTCCAGCGCGCCGGCCGCACCCTGCGGCGCGGCGTCGGCCGGCACCAGCACCATGGCCAGCTGCGGCTCGTCCTTCGGCGGCGGCTGCTCGTCGCTGGCCCACAGCGTCTGGGCGGCGCCGGTCTGGCCCTGCTTCAGCGACGGTGCGGCCGGTGCGGCGGAGTCGGAGGAGGTGGCCGGCCGCTGCAGCAGCGGGACCCGGTCGGCGACCGCGGCCGGAACCGCGTCGAGCAGGGTGCCCTGCTCGTTCGCCTGGATCGGCCGGTAGGTGCCCTCGTCCGGCCACCACACCCAGGCGAGGCCGGCCAGCAGCGCGACCGCCGTGGCGACGGCCACCGCCCGGCGGGCCGGCCGGCCCTCGGTCGAGCGGGCGACCGAGCGAACGGTCCGGCGCAGCACCCGGCCGAGCAGGTACACCATCGCCAGGATCGGCAGCGCCAGGGCGAAGATCGAGAGCATCCGCACGGCCACCTCGGCCGCGGCTCCCTCGGACCAGGCCTGGGTCAGCACGTCCCACTGGTTGCCGACGCTCTCCCACGCCGTCGCGGCGGCCCGGGGCAGCGCCACGACCATCAGCACCATGGACAGCAGGAGCACGGGCACGACCAGCAGCACCCAGACGGTGACGACCGCACGGGCCCACCAGGTCAGCGCCGACTCGGTGCGCCAGCGGTGCGGCAGCAGCCCGGCCAGCGTCGGCTTGATGTGCGAGTAGAGGTCGGGGACGCCGGTGAGGTCGGCGAGGATGTGGTAGCCGTCGAACCGGACGAACGGGGCCAGCTGCCGGACCATCTGCACGACCTGCGCCGCGATGATGAGCAGCAGCGCCTCCCAGCGGGTGACGGCCCACACCCCGAACATCGCGACCGCGAACAGCGCGTTGAAGTACAGCCCGCCGAGGTCGACACGGACCCGGCCCGCGCGGCCGAGCCGGTAGCTGTCGCCCACCTCGGTGTAGAAGGCCGGCCAGACCAGGTACATCCCGGCTCCCATGGCGCCGGGGGTCGCCCCGCCGTAGCGGCACGCGGCAGCATGGCCGAACTCGTGGAAGCCGGCAGAGACGGCGGTCACCGCGAAGACCAGCAGGAACAGGCCGGGCGAGGTGAACGCGTCACGGGTGGCGGCGGCGAGCCCCTCGCGGAACAGGACCCACCCGGCGGCGGCCACGAAGGCCAGCGTGAACGGCACCACGACGAGCGGGTGGAAGAGGACGGCGAACGGCGCCGTGATCCGGCGGGTGATGGCCGGGTCGGTGACGACCTTCTTCAGCTTGACGGCCAGCAGCGGGTTGGGCTTGCTGACCTCCGGCTCGGAGCCGTCGGCGAGCACCAGCACGCCCAGTGGCCGCAGCTTGCTCTCGACGAGCGTGACGACCTGTTCGGCGCTCACCTCCCGGCCGAACGACTCGCTGACCGCGGCCGCGACCTCGTCGTAGCTGCGCTTGCCGTCGATCTGCTCGAGCACCGTGTAGAGCAGCGGGGTGAGCTGGACCGTCTGCCCGTCGGCCCGCCGCACCAGTGCCGGCGGCTTCTTGTAGCCGGACCCGGGGAGCTCGCCGATCAGCTCGACGCCAGCAGCCCGGGCGGGCACCTCCGCAGGGGAGGCTCCCGCCCGGGCCGGGGCGTCGGGCGTCGCGGTCACTGGTGGCGTGACTACTGGGTGATGTCGGACTGCTGGTCGGTGTTGGCCTCAGCGGTGACGTCGTCCAGGTGCTGGTTGATGACGGCGTCCTGGTCGGCGACCGCCGTGGCCTCGGAGCCGATCGAGCCGACGTTGGCGGCCACGGCGGCATCGATCGGGGCAGCCACGTTGGCGTTGGCGGCCACCGCACCGGCGATCGGCGCGGCGATGTCCGCGTCCAGCGCGGCATTCACGTCCACGTTGAGCAGGTCGCCGTCGAGCAGCGAGCCGGGGTCGGCCGTCACGCCGGCAGCGGCGTCGGTCGGCGTGCTGCCGTCGGCCGGGGTCGGGGCAGTCGTGCCGTCGGCCGCGGGGCCGGTGGTGCCGTCGGCCGGCGCCGCACCGGTGCCGTCGTCGACGACGTCGTTGCCCTGGTCGAGGGTGCTGTCCTGGGCGCTGTTGGCGACGGCCTCGCCGCTGATGCCCTGGTCGATGGCGACGTCCTGGCTGGCGAGACCCTGGGCGACCGAGCCGGCGGAGAGCACGTTGGCCGACACAGCGGCGTCGATCGGGGCAGCCACGTTCGCGTTGGCCGCCACGGCGAGGTCGATCGGCGCTGCCAGGTCGAGGGCGAGATCGAGGTCGACGTTCAGGTCCAGCAGCGAGATCACTTCCTTGGGCGGAAGGGCGCTGCCGGCCTCGGCGGCCAGCTCGTCGTCCGACAGGGGTGTCTGGTCGTTCGCGGTCATGAGCCGTACCTCCCGCACGCTGCGCGTGCACTCTGGGCGCGCCGGAGGAAGAAGTCCCCCCGACCGACGCGTCGGCGACGGTGGCGCCGCCCGGTCGATGTCTCGCGAACGGCTTGCCCGGACCGGACCAGGCGGAAACGTCAGCTGCAGACGTGATCACTCGCGGTGCGTACGCCCGTGTCGGACGGTGCTGGCCCCGTCACCCGCACGGCCCGCGCCCCGTCGTACGACGTGCCGACCACCACCTGCATGGTGCGGCCCAGCCCGGCCACCGCCTGCAACCGGGCACCGGGCAGCGCCGCAGCGACCGTCTTGATGCTCTCGGTGTAGCGGGTGTCGAACCGCACCGTGGTGCGCTCCACCCCCGTGCGGCTCCAGTTCTGCGCCGGGCCCGCGGTCTCGAACCCGCGGGCGGCCAGGTCGGCGGTCGCCAGCGAGCCGAGCCCGGGCGTGCCGGCGCCGTTGTAGACCTGCAGCCGGATCTGCGCGGGCAGCACCGTTGGCCGGCCGGTCCCGGCGCCGCCATCGCGGCGGTGCGGGCGGGCACTGTCCTCTCGCATCGCGGTGAACACCTGGGCGGCCGCGGCCTCGTCCCACAGGGCGACCGAGCCGGCCGAGGCGGTGCGGTGCGACGGGTCGGCCACCGGCACGGTGCGGAACCGGATGTCGCTCCCCGACACGTGCCGCAGTCGAGTGCCCAGCCGCACCAGCTCCTCCTCGGTCAGCCCCGGGTCGGCCCGGACGGCGGCCAGCGCGGCGTCCAGGAAGCGCACCAGGGCCCTCGGGTCCAGCAGGACGTCGCGGCTGGTGGCCCGGTCGACCATCGCGGCCAGGAACCGTTGCTGCCGCTCGACCCGACCCAGGTCGGCGCGGGCGTCGAGATGGCGGGCCCGGACGTAGGCCAGGCCGGTCTCGCCGTCGACGTGACTGACCCCGGCCGGCAGCCGCAGGCCGGCCTTGCGGTCCCGCATCCGGACCGGGCTGCAGACGTCGACTCCGCCGACGGCGTCGACCAGGCGGACGAAGCCGAGGAAGTCGACCTCGAGGTAGTGGTCGATCCGGACACCGGTGCTGCGCTCGACGGTGGCGACCGCGAGGGACGGTCCGCCGAAGGCGTACGCCGCGTTCAGCTTGTTGCGCCGCTCCGGCACCCGGTCCCCGTCGGACGACACGTGCTCCGGGATGGTGACGTAGGAGTCGCGCGGGAGGCTGACAGCGTCGACCGTGCCGTGCCGGGCCGAGATGTGCACCAGCAGCATCGTGTCGGCCCGGCGCCCGGCGGCGGTGGCCGCGTCGCCGACATGGAGGCGCTTCATGTCGGCGCTGCTCATCCCGGTGCGGCCGTCCGAGCCCACCAGCAGGAAGGTGGTCGAGCCGGCGGCGTTGGCCGGCGGCCGGTCGGTGACGCCGGCGAAGGCGTCGACCCGCTCGATGGACCGGCTGGACCAGGTGAGCAGGGTGTACCCCGAGGCGCTGACCATAAGGACGGCCAGCGCGGCCACGGCCGCCGTCGCGACCAGCAGCCGGCGCAGGATGCGGCTGATCCGGGTGGGTGGCCGGCGTCCGGTGCGCGGGCCCGGACGAGACCTGCCCGCACGGCCGCGGGGGTCGAGCTGCGGCGGCAGCGGGGGGTGGACGCCGGACGGCGAGGACATGCGGGGGACCTTCCGGCGCAGGAGTGACCGTCGCTGGCGATGCTAGGTGCGTTACCGCCTTACGCCGGTCAGGCACGCCGGTAGCGTGTGGGCGCCATGGCCGCCCCCGAACCCGTCCCCGATCCCACCGCTGCGCCTCCGGCCGACATCGCCGGCTGGCCCGGCGTCTCGGTCGTCGTCCCGGTGCTCGACGAGGAGCACCACCTGCGGGCCGCCGTGTCGACCGTGCTCGGCCAGGACTACGCGGGCCCGGTCGAGGTCGTGCTGGCCCTGGGGCCGTCCCGGGACCGCACCGACGAGATAGCCGCGGAGCTGGCCGCCGCCGACCGCCGGGTGCGGCTGGTGCCGAACCCGACCGGCGCCACCGGCGCCGGCCTGAACCGGGCGGTGGCCGCGGCCCGGTACGACGTCGTCGTCCGGCTGGACGGGCATGCGCTCGTCCCCGACGACTACCTGCGGATCGCGGTCGAGACGCTGCAGCGCACCGGGGCCGACAACGTCGGTGGGCTGATGTCGGCCGAGGGGGTCACCGACTTCCAGCGAGCCGTCGCGGCCGCGATGACCAGCCCGATCGGGGTCGGGCAGGCCAGCTTCCACGTCGGCGGCGAGGAAGGACCGGCGCTGACGGTCTACCTGGGCGCGTTCCGCCGCGAGGTGCTCGAGCGGCTCGGAGGGTACGACGAGACCTTCCTGCGGGCCCAGGACTGGGAGCTCAACCACCGGATCCGGGAGAGTGGGGGGGTCGTGTGGTTCACCCCGCGCCTCACCGTGTCCTACCGCCCGCGTTCCGACCTGCGTGCGCTGGCCCGGCAGTACCGCGACTACGGCCGGTGGCGCCGGGTGGTCATGCGCGAGCACGAGGGGACCGCGAGCCTGCGCTACCTCGCACCGCCGGCCGCGGTCGTGGCCGTCTCGGCCGGCACGGTCGTCGGGCTGACGTGGTGGCGGCCGGCGCTGCTCGCGCCGGTGGGCTACGCCGCCGCGGTGCTGGCCGGGTCGGCGGTCGTCGGCCGCGGCCTGCCGCCCCGCTCGCGGGCCTGGCTGCCCGTCGTCCTCGCGACCATGCACGGAGCGTGGGGGGTCGGGTTCCTCACCAGCCCGCGGAGGCTGCGCAGCGCGGGACGGTAGCGTCCACCGTTGCGTGCACGTCGACCAAGGGAGCACCACAGATGATCGGCATGGTGCTGGCGGCTGGAGCCGGCCGGCGGCTGCGGCCCTACACGGACACCCTGCCGAAGGCTCTGGTGCCGGTCGACGGTGCGACGACGATCCTCGACATCGCGCTGCGCAACCTCGCGGCGGTCGGTCTGACCGACGTCGCGGTGGTCGTGGGCTACCGCGCCGAGGCCGTCGAGGAACGGCAGGCCGCCCTCGAGGAGCGGCACGGCGTCCGGCTCACCCTGGTGCACAACGACAAGGCCGAGGAGTGGAACAACTGCTATTCGCTGTGGCTCGCGCGTGACCACTTCGCTGACGGCGCGCTGCTGGTGAACGGGGACACGGTGCACCCGGTGGACGTCGAGCGCACCCTGCTCGCCGCCCGCGAGCAGGACGGTGCCGCCGGCATCCTGCTCGCGCTGGACGACCAGAAGTCGCTGGCCGAGGAGGAGATGAAGGTCGTGCTCGACGCGTCCGGCCGGATGAGCCGGATCACCAAGCTGATGGACCCGGCCGAGGCCGCAGGGGAGTACATCGGTGCGACGCTGATCGAGGGCCGCGCGGCCGGTGCGCTGGCCGACGCCCTCAAGGCCACCTGGGAGCGCGACCCCGACCTCTACTACGAGGACGGCTACCAGACGCTGGTGGACACCGGCGGCGAGGTCGGAGTCGCGCCGATCGGGACGCTGCCGTGGGTCGAGGTCGACAACCACGACGACCTCGTCAAGGCTCGGGAGATCGCGTGCCACTACTAGCCCGGATGCTGCTCAGCCCGCTGTTCATCGACATCCGCGCGGGCGCGGTGACGGGGCTGGGCGACCTGCTGTCCGACCGGCGGATCTCCGCCGACGGGCACGTCGCAGTGGCGGTCGGACCGGGGCAGGGCGAGAGCGTCGTCGAGGCGATCCGGCCGTCGCTGGCCAACGCTGACGTCTTCACCGTCCGCGGCGGCAGCCTGGAGGCCGCCGGCGAGCTGCAGACCGAGATCCGGGGCAAGAGCTACGACGCCCTGGTCGGCATCGGCGGCGGCCGGACGCTGGACGTCGCGAAGTACGCCGCCATGCGGCTCGGACTGCCGATGGTGGCTGTCGCGACCAACCTCGCGCACGACGGCATCGCCTCGCCGGTGAGCTCGTTGCTGCACGAGGGTGGCAAGGGGTCCTTCGGTGTCGTCCCACCGGTGGCAGTGGTCGTCGACCTCGACTACGTGCGCACCTCGCCGCCGCAGATGGTGCTGTCCGGGGTGGGTGACCTGGTCAGCAACATCACCGCCTGCGAGGACTGGCGACTGGCGTCCCGCGAGCGAGGTGAGCCGGTCGACGGGCTGGCGGTGACGTTCGCCCGTACTGCCGCCGAGGCCGTGCTGCACCGCACCGACGGCATCGAGTCGGACGGGTTCCTCACCGCGCTGGCGGAGGGGCTCGTGCTCTCCGGCATGGCGATGACCGCCGCCGGCGACAGCCGCCCGAGCAGCGGCGCCGACCACGAGATCATGCACGCGGTGGACCAGCTCTTCCCGGGCACCGCCACCCACGGCGAGCTGGCCGGCGTGGGTGCCCTCTTCTCGGCGTACATCCGGAAGAACGAGCGGCTTGCCGAGCAGATCGACCGCTGCCTGAGCCGGCACGAGCTGCCGCGTGTTCCTGCCGACCTCGGCCTGACGACCGCGCAGTTCGCCGAGGCCGTCGTGCTGGCACCGAGCACCCGCCCGGACCGGTACACCATCCTCGAGCACCTCGACCTCGACGAGACAGCGGTGCGCGCGCGGGTCGACGCCTACATCGGCGCGTACGGCGGGTGACCGCACCCGCTGGCGTAACACCCCCGGTGGTAGCGTTCCGCAGTCCGTGAGCGTGCAGACCGGTGGGAGTGTCGTGGCTGGTCAGGTGGTGCCGGCGAGGCTCGGCACCCTGTGGAACAGCAGACGGATCCTGAGCCTGCTGGTGACCCGCGACCTCAAGGTCAAGTTCGCCGACTCGGTGCTGGGCTACGTCTGGTCGGTCCTCGACCCGCTGATGATGGCCGGCGTCTACTGGTTCGTCTTCACGGTCCTGATGGAGCGTCAGCTCGGCGAGGACCCGTACATCGTCTTCCTGCTCTGCGCGATGCTGCCCTGGCAGTGGACCAACGCCGTGCTGCGCACGTCGATGCGCGCGCTGTCCAAGGACTCCAAGCTGGTGCGCTCGACCAACCTGCCGCGCGAGATCTGGGTGCTGCGCACCGTCGGGTCGAAGTTCGCCGAGTTCGCCTTCGCGATCCCGGTGCTGATCTTCTTCGCCCTGGTGACCAGGGCGGACCCGTCCTGGCACGTGGTGTTCGTCCCGCTCGCGATGCTGATCCAGGCGGTGCTCCTGACCGGTGCCGGGTTGCTGCTCGCCCCCCTGGCCGTGCTGTACGGCGACGTCCAACGACTGATGCGCATCGTGATGAGGCTGCTCTTCTACTTCTCGCCGATCCTCTACGGGGTGCACGACGTCCAGGACCGGCTCGGCGGGGTCGCGGCCAAGCTGTACGTCCTCAACCCGCTCGCCGGGATCTTCGACCTCTACCGCACCTCCTTCTTCCCCGACCAGTGGGCCGGCTGGGGCGCGGTCGCGGTCTCCGCGGTGTTCTCGGTGGTGGTCTTCGTCCTCGGTGCCGTCGTGTTCCGGCGCCTCGAGGGCGCCGTCCTCAAGGAGATCTGAGTGACGGCGGTCATCGCTGCCGAGGGGCTCGGCATCTCTTTCATGCGCAACCGGCGTCGCGACAAGCGACTGCGCGACCTGCTCGCCGGCTCCAAGGCGCCGGACAAGGTGCCGGGCAAGAAGAAGCGCAAGGGCGAGTTCTGGGCGCTGCGCGACGTCTCGTTCGCGGTGAACGAGGGCGAAGCCGTCGGTCTGGTCGGCGGGAACGGGCAGGGCAAGAGCACGCTGCTCAAGCTCATCGCCGGTGTCCTGCTGCCCGACGAGGGGCGCATCGCGGTGCGCGGCGGGGTCGCCCCGCTGATCGAGGTGACCGGCGGCTTCGTCGGTGACCTGACTGCGCGCGACAACATCTGGCTGACGGCCGGGCTGCACGGCCTGAGCAAGCGCGAGATCGCGCAGCGGTTCGACGAGATCGTCGACTTCGCCGAGGTGGGCGACTTCCTGGACACGCCGTTCCGGCACTTCTCCTCGGGGATGAAGGTGCGGCTCGGGTTCTCGGTCATCACGACTCTCGACGAGCCCATCGTGCTCGTGGACGAGGTGCTGGCGGTCGGCGACCGGGCGTTCCGGGAGAAGTGCTACCAACGGATGAACGACATGCTCTCCGGCGGCCGCACGCTGTTCCTCGTCTCGCACAACGAGAGCGACCTGCGCCGGTTCTGCACCCGCGGGCTGTACCTGCGCGGCGGCTCTCTGGTCACCGACGGGGCGCTGGAGGACGCGTTGGCGGCCTACAGCGCCGACACGGACGAGCGGCGGAAGGCGCAGTGACGGCGCCGGTCGTCGTGGATCCGGCCCCGCCGGACCTGGCGACCGGGCTCGAGGCGCTGGCGGCCGCCGCGCGGTCCGGTGGCGGCGAGCTGCTGCTCGTCGCCGCGGACCTCACGGTGCACCCGGAGGCGCTCGCCGACCTGGCCGAGGACCCGCGCCCGGCCACGGCCGTGCTCGTCAGCCGGGACCCGAGGGCAGCGCCCGGTCTCCGGGTACGGGCCGGCAGCGTCGTGGCGGCGGGCACTCCGGCGCACCGGGTGACCGATGCCGACACCGCCTTCGTGGGGGCGGTGCGACTGTCCGGCGACGACCGGGCCGCGGCTGCCGGGCTCGCTGACGACCTCGCCGGGCTCGCCCGTCGCCATGGTTGGGCCGGCGACCCGCTGGACTACCTGGTCCTCGGCCTGGTCCGCACCGGCGTGCGGGTCGGGACGGTGCCGCTCGACCCCTGGCCGTGGCGGCGCGGGACGGCCGGCGTCGAAGCACCGACCCAGGCCGACCTGGACGCGCTGGACGAGCGCGCGGTGCACACAATCCGGTTCACCCGGGCCACCAAGTCCGACGACGGTTTCGTGGCCACCTTCCTCAGCCGTCCGTTGTCGCGCCTGCTGACTCCGTGGGCCCTGAGCCTCGGCCTGAGCCCCAACCAGGTCACGGCCGCCTCGGTCGTGATCGGTCTTGCCGCCGCCGCCCTGTTCGCGGTCGGCGGGCCGGCAGCTCTCGTCGCCGGCGCGCTGCTGCTCCAGCTGTCCCTCGTTGTCGACTGCGTCGACGGCGACGTCGCCCGGTACACCCGGCGGTTCAGCCCGCTCGGCGCCTGGCTGGACGCCTCGACCGACCGGCTCAAGGAGTTCGCCTGCTACGCCGGGCTCGCCTGGGGCGCCGGTTCCGGACGCACCGGGTGGCTGCTGGCCGCGGCGATGATCGCGCTGCAGACGAGCCGGCACAGCATCGACTACACCTTCACCGCCGTGAAGGACCTCCGCGAGGCCGAGGTCGTCCGCGCGTCGCTGGACGACGGCGACGATCCGGGTCGGCGCGGGGTCGGCGACGAGCGGGCGGCCCGCGCGATCGAGCTGAGCCGGAGGAGCAGCGCCGGCCGGCCGGCGGTGACCTGGCTGAAGAAGGTGCTGCACCTCGGCATCGCAGAGCGCTGGCTGGTCATCTCGGTGCTGGCGGCGGCGGGCCGGCCGGTCCTCGCCCTCGGCACGCTCCTGGTGCTCGGTGCCGGCTCCCTGCTCTACACCTCGGCCGGCCGGACGCTGCGGGCCAGGTCCTGGCCGCCGGAGCCGGTGACCGACCGGGAACGCGAGATCGTCCGCGCCCAGGTGGACGGCGGTCCGCTGCTGCCGGAACGCATCGCGGCGGGGATCGCGGGCCTCCCCGGTGGGCGGCAGCGGTTTCTCTGGGTGCGCCCCGCACTGGTCCGGGCCGGGGAGTACGCCGGCCTGCTCGCGCTCACCGCGATGCTGCCCGGTGCGGCGCCGGGCGCCGCCACCTGTGCGCTGCTGCTCGTGGTCGCCTCGCACCACTACGACGACCTCTACCGGGTGCTGAACCGGCTGGCCCCGCCCGCAGCGACGGCCCGGGTGCTCGGTCTGGGCTGGCCCGGCCGGCTGCTCGTGGTGGCCGTGCTGTCGGTGCTCGGCGGCGCCGTGGGCACGGGGGGGCTGTGGGTCCTCGCTGCCGGGCTCGGCATGCTCTACCTGGGAACCGAGCCGGCGCGGGTGCTCCGCGAGGTGCGGTCCCGCGCCGACGTGCCGACCGGAGGAGCAGAAGGTGGCTGACCGCCCGACCATCGCCGAGCTGCGGGCCGTCACGCAGCCGGAATCGGTGATGGGACGACGCACCTCGGAGCACTGGACCGGTGACCTCTACATGAGGCGGCTGTCGCCGTACCTCACCCGGGTCCTGCTCGGCACCGCCATCACCGCCAACGGCGTCACCGTGCTGATGATCGTCACCGGCGTCGCAGCCGGAGCGGGCCTGCTGATCCCGGGTCTCGTCGGCGCCGTGCTCGCCGCGTTGCTCGCCCAGCTCCAGATGCTCTGGGACTGCTGTGACGGTGAGGTGGCCCGCTGGCGGCAGACGTTCTCACCGAGCGGCTTCTTCCTGGACAAGCTGGGCCACACCCTGGCCGAGACCGCGATCCCGCTGGCGCTGGGCATCCGCGCCGACGGCGGCGTGGACTCGATGGGTGGGTGGACCACCCTGGGCGCGCTGCTCGCCGTGCTCGTTCTGGTGAACAAGTCGCTCAACGACGCGGTGCACATCGCCCGGGCGGTTAGCGGGCTCCCGAAGCTGGAGGATCGGGCCGAGGAGGCCGCGCCTCGGGTGTCGAGCGTCCGGCGGCTACGGTCGCTGGCCCGGTTCGTGCCGTTCCACCGGGCGTTCCACTCCATCGAGCTCACCCTGCTCGCGCTGGTCGCGGGCGTCATCGACGCGGCGACCGGTGGCGGGCTCGAGGCCACCCGGCTGCTGGTGGCGATCCTCGTGCCGGCCGCCGCCCTGACCGTTCTCGGGCACCTGGCGGCGATCCTCACGTCCAGCAGGCTGCGATGACCCCGCCCACCGTCGGCGCGGTGGTGCTCAGCATGGGCACCCGCCCCGACGAGCTCCCGCGCGCCCTCGCGTCGCTGCTGGCCCAGCGGGGCGTCGACCTCGACGTCGTCGTGGTGGGCAACGGCTGGGACCCCGTCGACCTGCCGGTCGGCGTGCGCACCGTGCACCTTCCCGAGAACGTGGGAATCCCGGAGGGTCGCAACGTCGGCGCCGCCGAGGCGCGGGGGGAGTACCTCTTCTTCTACGACGACGACGCGTACCTGCCCAGCACCGACGTGGTCGCTCGGCTGGTCGACGTGCTGGTGGCAGACGACCGGGTCGGTGCCGTCCAGCCAAGACCGGTCGACCCGACCGGCAAGCCGGCACCGAAGCGGTGGGTACCGCGCCCGGGTGGGCGCGGCGCCCTGCAGCCCGGAGCCGTGGGCTGGTTCTGGGAGGGCACCTTCGTCGTACGCCGGCAGGTGTTCGAGCAGGCGGGAGGCTGGCCCGGTCACTTCTTCTACGGGCACGAGGGCATCGAGCTCGCCTGGCGCATCTGGGACGCGGGCTATGTCACCTGGTACGCCCCGCAGGTCGTGATGAACCATCCGGCGACCTCTCCTACCCGGCATGAGACCTACTACCGGCTCAACGCCCGGAACCGGCTGTGGGTGGCCCGGCGGAACCTGCCCTGGCCGCTGGCCGTCGTCTACGTGGCGGTCTGGACCGCGCTGACCATCGTCAGGTTCCGTTCGCCGCGGCTGCTGAAGCTGTGGTTCGCCGGGTTCCGCGAAGGGCTGGGGCCGGGAGCCGGGGAGCGTCGACCGATGCGTTGGCGGACCGTCTGGCGCCTGACCCGGGCCGGCAGGCCACCCGTCATCTGAAAACATCGGGCGCCATAGACTCGGCGGCTGCTGCCGGCCGACGACGTATGAGAACGAGAGGGAGTCCGAGTGTCCCGACGGACCGCCTCCGGCCCGCCCGCCGAGCCTGACGTGTCGGTCGTGGTCATCGGGTACAACGACCGCAAGAACCTGCCGAAGGCGATCAGGTCGGTGCTCGACCAGAGCCTGCGCAACCTCGAGGTGCTGGTCGTCGACGACTGCTCGACGGACGACTCGGTCGCTGCGGCGGAGCAGATCGCCCGGCAGGACCCTCGGGTCACGGTGATCCGCCTGCCGGAGAACAGTGGCGGCTGCAGCCGGCCTCGCAACGTCGGCATCGAGCGCGCACGGGCGCCGTACGTGATGTTCCTCGACAGCGACGACGTCTACGAGCGGCACGCCTGCAAGAACCTGCTGCTCGCGGCCGAGCGCACCGGAGCCGACGTCGTGGCCGGGAAGGTGGTGCGGGTCCACCTCGCCAAGAACCGGGAGTCGCCCTGGGCCAAGAAGCTGTTCACCGGCCGCGCGGTCTACCGCGGTGTCCGGGAGAACCCGCTGCTGTTCTTCGACCCGCTGTCGACCAACAAGATCTACCGCCGGGACTTCCTGGACCGCAACGACATCCGGTTCCCGGAGGGAGTCCACTACGAGGACTCCCTCTTCTCGACGAAGGTCTACTGCCTGGCCGAGACCATCGCCGTGATCCCGAACCTCGTCTACTACTGGCGGGTGGTGGCCGACGCGGAGGAGGCCGAGGCCTCGATCACCCAGCGGCGCTTCGAGTTCGAGAACTTCCGGGACCGGGTCGCTGTGCACCGGATGATGGACGACTTCCTGCGCGAGCACGACTCGGCCGACCTCAAGGTGCACAAGGACTTCAAGTTCATCCGGCACGACCTCAAGCTCTACCTCACCGACCTGCCGGAGCGCGACGACGAGTACCAGCGCAAGTTCATGGAGCTGGCCGCCGACTACCTCGCCACGGTCAGCGACGAGACCCTGGCGATGGTCCTCCCGGTCGAGCGGGTGTGTGTGCACCTGATCCGCAAGCTCGACGTGGCGGGGACGCTCAGCACGGTCGACTACCTCCGGTTCGGCTTCAAGCTCTCGACCGACCTGGTCGAGCAAGACGGCCGGGTGTACTGGTCCGGGACGTACCTCGACACCCCGGAGGACCGGGCCGCGATGGACGTCACCGAGATGGGCTTCCACCGGCTGCCGTTCGAGCGACTCGCCCTGCACAACCTGATCACCGCCGTCAGCCTGCAGGGGTCGGTGCTGCAGATCGAGGGGCGGGTCGTGATCCCGCTGAGACGGATCCAGCCGGACGACGAGCTGGAGCTCTGCCTCGACGTGAGGTCACGGGGTGCCGGCGGCACCAGGAGGTCCCGGCCGGTGCGCGACTGGTCGATCGAGGCGGACCGGCTCCGCTACCGCGCCGACCTCGACCTCTCCGCCGCCCTCGGCGAGCTCGACCTGGACAACCCGGTCTGGGACCTCCGGATGGAGATCCGGCGCGGCGTCGAGGTGAACGTCTCGCCGATCGCCATCGACCCGACGAAGGTGACCGGCCAGCGCATCCCGGTCCGGGCCAGGATGGGCGGCGCAGCCATCGGGTACGTGGTGCCGTTCGTCACCACCCGGCTCAACCTGGCGTTCGAACAGGCGCCCGACACCCGGCTGTCCGCGTTGGGGGCCAGGGCCGACCTCCTGCGCAAGCGGGCCGGCCACTCGCTGCGGTGGCGATCGAGCAAGACCGTCGGCAACAACGCCGCGCTGAAGGCTCTGGCATACAAGGTGTTCCGCCGGCTCCCGGTCAAGCGTGGACTTGCCGTGTTCGAGTCGCACATGGGCAAGCAGTACTCCGACAGCCCCCGATACATCTACGAGGCCGCGGTGGCCGCTGGCCTCGAGCGGCTCGGGCTCCACCCGGTGTGGTCCTACGCGCGTCGCACCGACGGGTTCCCCACCGACGTCCGGCTGGTGCGCCGGGACAGCTGGCGCTACCACCTGGACCTCGCGAGGGCCGAGTTCTGGGTGGACAACCAGGGCTTCCCGCGTGGGTTCGCGCGACGCCGCGAGACGACGTACGTGCAGACCTGGCACGGAACGCCGTTGAAGCGGATGGGTTTCGACTCGCCGGCGCTGGAGCGGGCCGGGCTGGCCGTACGGCGCCAGCAGCGGGCGATGGTCAAGCGGTGGAGCGCGCTGCTGGTGCCCAGCGAGTACTTCGTCGAGACGTTCGTGAAGTCCTACGGGTACCAGGGTCGGTTGGTCCGCAAGGGACTGCCGCGCAACGACCTGCTGGTCCGTGGCGCCGACGAGGCGTGGCTGCGGGCCAAGAAGCATGAGCTCGGCCTGCCCACCGACCGCCGGCTGGTGCTCTACTGCCCGACGTTCCGCGACCGGGCCCGCCGGCTCCGCACGTCGTACGTGCTGCCGCTGGAGCTCGAGCCGATGCGCCGCGAGCTGGGGGAAGACTTCCACCTGCTGCTGCGCCCGCACTACCTCGACAACTACAAGCTCTCACCGCGGTTCGCGCCTTTCGCCACCGACGTCTCGCGGCACCACGACGTCACCGAGCTCATGCTGCTCGCCGACGTGCTGGTCACCGACTACTCCTCGGTGATGTTCGACTTCGCGAACACCGGCAAGCCGATGGTGTTCTACACCTACGACTACGAGGACTACGTCCGCGACGAGCGCGGGACGTACTTCGACCTGCCGGACGTCGCGCCGGGCCCGATGGTGGCGACCCAGGACGAGCTGGTCCAGGCGCTGCGCACGGTCGACGACGACGTGGACCGCTACCAGGAGCGGTACGCCGCGTTCCGCGAGCGCTTCTGCACCTTCGAGACCGGCCACGCCGCTGGGGCCGTGGTCGAGGAGTTCTTCGCCCGGGGACCGTCGTCGTGACCGGCTCCGAGCAGGCCCGGGACGTGTTCCTGGTCGCCAACAACCTCGAGGAGCTGGGCGGGGTCCAGCGAGTGACCCACAACCTCGCCCTGATGCTTCACGACCGGGGGCACCGGGTGACCGTCATCGGGATCCAGCACCACCCCGAGCCCCACGACTACGGCGAGCGGCCCTATCGCTGGCTGGTGCTCAACGAGCAGGCGGAACCGCCCGAGCCGAAGGAGGACGGCCTCCTGGCCCGGTTCGACCCGCGGGTCGCCGCCGCCCGGAAGGCGCACCTCAGGGCGCGGAAGTCGGCCGTCGACCGGCTCTCGGCGCTGTTCGCGGAGGCCGACGAGGGCGTCGTCGTCTGCATGCAGATCTGGTCGATGAACTGGGTGGCACCGGCGGCGACCGACCATCTGCACGTGATCGGGATGAGTCACGAGTCGTTCGACGCCACTCTCGGGTCGACCCGGTGGGAGCGGGTGAAGAGGTTCTACCGCGACGTCGACCTGCTGCTGCTGCTCACCGAGCACGACGCCGCGCGCTTCGAGCTCGAAGGCTTCAACAACGTCGGGGTCATGCACAACTCGCTGTCCTTCTACCCGAAGGTCGCCAGTGACGTCACCGCGCACGTCGTCGTCGCGGCCGGCCGGCTCGCGCCGGAGAAGGGCTACGACCGGCTGATCAGCGCCTTCGCCGTCGTCGCCGGCGAGCACCCCGACTGGGTCCTGAAGATCTTCGGTCGCGGCCCGTTGCTGCCCCGCCTGCGCAAGCAGGTCGACGCGCTCGGGCTGACCGACCGGGTGCTGCTGCCCGGGCTGGCCGACGACATCGAGGCCGAGCTGGTGCAGGCCTCGGTGTTCGCGCTGTCGTCCATCCACGAGGGCCTGCCGATGGCCCTGGCCGAGGGGATGGCCTGCGGCCTGGCCTGCGTGGCGTTCGACTGCGCCCCCGGCGTACGCGAGATCGTCACCGACGGCGTCGACGGCCTCGTCGTGCCGCCCCGGAACGTCGAGGCGCTGGCCGCCGGCCTGTCCCGGCTGATGGGCGACGACAAGCTCCGCCGCGCCTACGGCCAGGCTGCGCGCGAGAGCGTCCGCCGGTTCGCCCCCGACGCGGTGGTCGCGCAGTGGGAGGCCGTCTTCGCCCTCGTGGACCGTTGACCGTCGGCAGACCTGCTCTTTGCCCGGTTCGGGCTAGCTTGCCCTCGTCCGTTCCGCCATCAAGAGCGTGGACCGAGGCGCCGATAACTCTGGAGTGACCCGCGTAGCCATGACCCGACCCAGCCTGTGGGCCCTCGCGCTTGCGCTGCCCTTCCTGCTCCTGGTGCCGCCGCCGACCGCGAATGCCGGCACCTACGAGAAGGTGAAGGTCGTCCGCGTCCTGGACGGCGATACGATCGACGTCGACCGCAACCACGACGGCCGGATCGACGCCCGCATCCGGCTGATCGGGATCGACGCCCCCGAGCACGGGCTGTGCGGCTTCGCCGCCTCGACCAACGCGCTGAAGAGCCTGGTCCGGCACAAGACCGTCGAGCTCCGCTCCGACAGGGGCCGCACCGGCATCATGAACCGCCCCGAGCGGCGCGTGATCGTGCCGGTCGCCGGCGGCCAGAAGGTCGACGCCTCCACCTGGATGCTCGAGCGCGGCTGGGGAGTCTGGATGCCGCGCGACGGTGAGATCACCCAGAGCCTGCAGCAGCACCAGGCGGCCGACCGTGCGGCGGCTGCCGGTCTGGGCTGGTTCAACAGCTCCCGGTGCGGCATCGGGCCGTTCTCGGAGGAGTCCCTGACCATGCAGGTCGAGTACGTCTCCGACGCCGCGGACTGGATGGGCGCGACGGCGCTGCGCAACCAGGAGTTCATCCGGATCCGGAACGACGGCCCGTCCCCGGTGAGCATCGACGGCTGGACGCTGCGGGTCGGCAACGACCGCAGCCGCCGGGTGCCGTCCGGCGGAGCCATCCCGCCCGGCCAGGCGGTCGACATCCATGTCGGCTTCGGCACCAACTCCGCGACCGACCGCTTCCTCGGCAGCAGCGTGCCGATGCTGGTCAACGCCTCGGTCGACGGCGGCAAGCACCTGGGCAGCGGCAGCTACCTGATCGACCCGAACAACGACATCCGTGCGCACATGACCTGGCCGTGCACCTACTCGTGCGGGGACCCCACGGGTGGCGCGATCGTGTTCTCGCACGTGGAGGTCGACCCGCCCGGCAACGAGGGATACGCCCTCAACACCGAGTACGTCGAGATCAGCAACCGGGGCAACGTGCCGGTGCAGACGGGCAGCCTGGTGCTCGAGGAGTTCCCCTACATCTACGAGCTCCCCCTGACCACTGGCTGCAGCCCGGCGAGACGATGCGGGTGTCCAGCGGCTCCGGCGACGACGACCGGCTGAGCCGGCACCTCAAGGCCAAGGTCCCGCCGATGCACAACGACACCGGCCGCGTGCTGCTGCGCACCTACGACGCGATCGTCGTCGACTGCGTCGCATGGGGCAGCGCGAAGTGCCCGCCCGGCTCCTGACCGCCTAGCCTGCGCCGCGCTCCTGACCTGGAACCCGGTCCCGCTAGGATGACCCTCGGTGCGCCGGGAAGACTGGTCGGCAGTCGGTTTACGCTGCCTACTGTAGGAGATCTCGATGCGCGCCCGCGACCTCGCCGAGGACTTCCCCACCGTTCCGCTCACTGGCGACGCCATGCACGCTGCTCAGGCGATGGCCCAGGCTCACCAGCCCGGCCTGATCGTCGTCGACGATCGAGGCCGGCCCCATGCTGTGCTCGGCGGGTCCCAGGTCTTGCGGTTCGTGATCCCGAACTATGTCCAGGAGGACCCGCACCTCGCCCGGGCGCTGGGTGCGGAGGCAGCCGACGAGCTGTGCCGCCGCCTGGAAGGCACCACCGTCAAGGCGGTGCTGCCCGACCGCCAGGACCTTGACGAGCTCCCGGTCGTCGACGGGGATGCGACCGCGCTCGAGATGGCGGCCGTGATGGCCAGGATGCACAGCCCACTGGTCGCCGTCGTCGAGGGCGAGCGAGTGATCGGCGCAGTCACGGTCTCGCGACTCCTCGACTACCTGCTGCCTGTCTCGCCGGCAAAGCCCATGCAGACATCGTGACCATTGTCCTGGTGGTGGCGGTGTTCGCCGCCGCCTACATCCTCATCGCTACCGAGCGGATCCACCGGGTTGCGGCCGCGCTGCTCGGCGCCGCAGGAATGGTGCTGCTCGGTCAGGTCGACGCGCACACCGCGTTCTTCTCCGAGGAAACCGGGGTGGACTGGAACGTCATCTTCCTGCTGCTCGGCATGATGGTGATCGTCAGCGTCGTCAAGCAGACCGGGGCGTTCGACTTCCTCGCCATCTGGGCCGCGAAACGTACCCGCGGCCGTCCGTTCCCCACGCTGGTGCTCCTGGTCGTCATCACCGCGTTCGCGTCTGCGCTGCTGGACAACGTGACCACCGTGCTGCTCATCGCGCCGGTCACCCTGCTCGTCGCCGATCGCCTCCGCGTCAGCCCGGTCCCCTTCCTCATCGCCGAGGCGTTGGCGTCCAACATCGGCGGGACCGCGACCCTGATCGGCGACCCGCCGAACATCATCATCGCCAGCCGGGCAGACCTCACCTTCAACGACTTCCTGTTCAACCTCGCCCCCATCGTGCTGGTACTCCTTGGCGTGTTCGTCCTGCTCTGCCGCCTCATGTTCGCGAAGTCTTTGCACTACGACCCGGACCAGGTCGATGCCCTGATGGCTCTCGACGAGCGCGACGTCATCCGAGACCGCCGGCTGCTCACGAAGTGCGTCATCGTGCTGATCGCCGTCATGGCAGGGTTCATCGCCCACTCCTGGATCGATCTCGAACCATCCCTGGTCGCCCTGCTCGGCGCCGGCGCTCTGGTCGCCCTCTCGAAGCTCGAGCCGACTCAGTACCTCGAGGAGGTGGAGTGGCCCACCCTGGTGTTCTTCATGGCGCTGTTCGTCATGGTCGGTGCACTGGTCGAGGTCGGTCTGATCGAGGACCTCGGCAACGCTGTCACCGACGCCGTGGGCGACCGCTATCTGCTGGCGTCGAGCGTGATGCTTTGGGGCTCCGCCCTGTTGTCCGGCCTCGTGGACAACATCCCGTACGTCGCCACGATGGCGCCACTGGTCCAGTCGCTCGTGGAAGCGGGTGACGGATCGGGGCAGGCGAAGGCGCTGTGGTGGGCACTCGCACTCGGCGCCGACCTGGGAGGAAACGCGACCGCCGTCGGCGCCAGCGCGAATGTCGTGATCATCGGCATCGCTGCCCGCAACGGGCACCCGATCTCGTTCTGGCACTTCACCAAGTACGGCGCTCTGACCACACTGGTCACCATCACCGTCGCCTGGCTCTACCTGTGCTTGCGGTACTACACCTTCTCCTGAACCGCCCTTGGCCGGCCGCTGTCGGGTGCCACGGTCAAGACTGGGATCGGAAGGGATGCCTCGTGCGGCCGACAAGGTCATGGCGCAGCGGCTGGGCACCCGTTGTACTACTACGCCCACGAGGGTCCGGGCGAGGTTCTCTGTCACAACGTCGCGGAGTTCGGTGGGCGTTGGCTGGTGGTGACCCCGGCGGGGACACCCGCGCCGGCGTGACGTCGTAGATGTACCGACCGAGGATTGCCTGGCTCAGCGGCGGTTGAGGCGGGAGCGCACCTTGCGGGCCACCGGACGGAGCTTCGCCTTCACCTTCGCGGCCGGCGTCTTGGGTGGCGGCGGGGCCTTCGTGGCCTTCTTCTTCGCGGCCTTGCGGCCGGGCCCCTGGATGATGCCGACCGCCTCGGGGGTCAGCATCCGGTTGCCCGCCCACGGCGTGATCTCGCGATCGAACTCCGCGGCCAGCTGGGGGAACTGCACCTTGCGCACCGCCAGCTCGGTGCCGGTGAGCGTCTTGCGCCCCGGCGTACCCGGGACGTCCATCGGCGCGAGCGCCTCGGGGTCCTCGATGTCGTAGCCGTAGAACGGGGCGAGCTCTCCGGCCTTGTTGGTGAGGGTGGCGAGCTGCTCGGTGGTCTTGCCCTCCACCCAGGCTGTGATCCGGTCGGTGGCGATCGGCTTGTCCGACCGGGTGGCACCCTCGACCTTCTTGGCCGTGCCGCGCTCCGCGTGCACCTTGTCGTGCTCGAGCAGGCGGTCGGACCACGGCTCGTCGAGCCAGCTGAAGACCTCGCGCAACGTCGTCTCGGGAGAGGTGACCAGGTCCTCGTAGCGGACCATCAGCAGACGGTCGCCGAGCTCGATGCCCCGCTGGACCTGCTCGGTGGTGGTGTTGACCCAGTGGTTGACGGCACCGTCCCAGTTCAGCCGGAACCGCTCGGACACCGAGGTCGCCACCGCACCCGGCTGGCGGACCATCGCGATGAACACGGCGTCGGGGAAGACCCGCGCGAGCTCGCGCAGGTGCCAGGCGTGCCACGGCGTCTTGTCGCCCCAGCGCTTCTTGCCCTGCTCAGCCGCGAACCGCTCGAACATCCCGCCGTAGAACTCGCGCATCCGGTCGTCGAGCTCGTCGTCGGACCAGCCGAGCCGGCCGTACCAGTCGCCGCCGTGCCGATGGAAGGGGATCCACTTGTGCGCCAGGTAGGCGCGCATGATGGAGGTCTCCTGCGCGATAGCGATGTTGTCGTGGCTGTCGACGATCAGGCGCATCAGCGTGGTCCCTGAACCCATCGGTCCCACGATGAAGATCGGCCGTCCGTCGCTTCCGACATCAGTACGGTCGTCGGGCACGCGGACTCCTCGAGGAACGGCATTCTGGGGCTGGGACGAAGCGGCCCCACGATACGCGGGCGCCCGGGGTGCTCGACAACCGCGTCACACGGCGTCGGGTAGCGTCAGTCCGGTGCTGCTGAGCGTCGTCCTGGTCGTCCGGAGGCACCAGGCATGGGTCCGGCCGTGCCTGCGCTCGATCCTCGACGAGGCGCCGGACGACCTCGATCTGGTCGTGGTCGACGACGCCTCTACTGACCACACGGCGCGCATCGTCGCCGAGGTGTCCGACGCCGACCAGCGGATCCGCGTGCACCGCTCGGAGGCGCCGGTCGGGACCGCAGCAGCCGTCGAGACCGGTCGCGCGCTGGCCCGTGGCGATCACGTCTGGTTCTTCGACGCGGCCGACCTGGTGCTGCCCGGCGGGCTCGCGGCGGTGACCGCCGGCCTGGCCTCGGCGCCCGACGTGCTGCTGGTGGCCGAGACCGAACGCGACCTCTACGGCAAGGACCGCCGGCCCGACGTCGGCCCCCGCGACCGACCGCTCATGCGGAACCGGGTCGTCCGCCGGGAACAGCTGCCGGCCCTGTCGCCGGGGGCGCACCTCGACGAGGTCGGCCTCGCGTCCGCAGTCCTCGCCGCGGCCGCCACCGTGGAGCAGGTCGACAGCCCGGTGTACGCGCACCGTCTTCTTCCCGACCGCGTCGTACAGCAGTGGACTGAAGGCGACCCCTGGTACGCCACCGCCCCGCCCGCACGCCCGCCGGTCGCGCGGGGGAAGGGCAAGGCAGGCTTGCGCCAGGTGTACGCCGGGCTCACGAGGGCGCGGCGGCCCGCGATGGCCACCCTCCGAGGAGTTGCGCGTCGCGTCCCTCGAAGCCGCACCGACCTGCGCAAGGCAGTACGCGAGGCTCGCTACGCGGCGCAGCGGCGCAAGCCCCTCGATCCCCAGCTCGCGGTCTTCGCCGCCTACTGGGGCGCGGCCTACTCGTGCAACCCGCGCGCGATCTACGAGAAGGCCGCCGAGCTGGCGCCCTGGCTGCGCGGCGTGTGGGTGGTGAAGGCCGGCTCGGAGCACGTCGTCCCGGCCGGCGTCGAGCACGTCGTGGAAGGCAGCCGCGAGTACTACCGCCTGATGGCTCGGGCGACGTACTTCGTGAACAACGTCAACTTCCCCAACGACATCGTGAAGCGGCGCGGCCAGGTGCACCTGCAGACTCACCACGGCACTCCGCTCAAGACGATGGGCCTGGACCTGGTGAACGCACGGCACAGCAGCCTCGGACTGAACTTCAAGCGGTTGATGAAGCGCGTGGAGCGGTGGGACTACAGCATCTCGGCGAACGAGTTCACCACCGAGATCTGGGAGCGGGTCTACCCGAGCGGCACCTACGAGAGCCTGGAGACCGGCTACCCCCGCAACGACGTCCTCGCGACCGCAACCGCCGCCCACCGCGACCGGGTGCGGGCCGAGCTGGGTCTCACGCCCGGGCAGAAAGCCTTGCTCTACACGCCCACGCACCGTGAGTACAGCGCGGAGTACGTGGCGATGCTCGACCTCGACGCGCTCGTCCACGAGCTCGGCCCGGACGTCGTCGTCCTCATGCGGGCGCACTACTTCTACCGGGGAGCCGACACGGCGGGGTCGAGCGAGCGGATCATCGACGTCGCCGGGAACCCGTCGATCGAGGACCTCGCGATCGCCTCCGACCTGCTGATCACCGACTACTCGTCACTGATGTTCGACTACGCCGTGCTCGACCGGCCGATCGTCATCTACGCCCCGGACTGGGAGACCTACCGCACCGAGCGCGGCACCTACTTCGACCTGATGGCGGAGCCGCCCGGCGCCGTCGCGACGACGCAGGCCGAGCTGACCGACGTCCTGCGCTCCGGGCAGGCCGAGGACGCCGTCAGTGCCGCGCTCCGGAGCGAGTTCCGGGCCCGATACTGTTCGCTCGAGGACGGCAGAGCGGCCGAGCGTGTCGTGCGCAGGCTCTGGCCCGGCTCGCCGGGTCTCGCGCCGCCGCAGCACCAAGAGCGGCACACCCGAACGACGACCACGGCGTCTGCCGTCAAGGAGGAAGCATGAGCAGCGACGGGTCGACGGCCGCGGCGGGCGCAGGTGCGCCGACCCGCCGGCTCGTCCTCGTGGCAGGGGTCGGCCGCAGCGGTACCAGCCTGTTCACCTCCATCCTCGGCCAGGCCGGGTTCCACGTCCCGCAGCCCGAGGTCGACGCCGACTCGACGAACCCCAAGGGCTTCGGCGAGCCGAAGTGGGCTGTCGACTTCCACGGCCGTCAGCTGCGCTCCCGCCGGGTGTCGGTGTGGGACTCCCGTCCGTCGGCCTGGGAGGACACCTCGCGTGCCGTCGAGGACCCGGCGGCGCTGGCCGAGCTGCGCGGCTGGCTGAAGGTGCAGTTCGTCGGCCGGGACGCCGTCGTGGTCAAGGACCCGCGGATCGGCTGGTTCCTGCCGCTGTGGGAGAAGGCCGCCGAGGACCTCGGCGTCGAGGTGTCGTTTGCCACCCTGCTGCGCCACCCGGCCGAGGCCGTCAGCAGCGCCATCAAGTGGTACGGCGACTGGCAGACGCCGGCCAGTCGCACCGTCTCCTGGCTGAACATCATGCTGGAGACCGAGCTCGCGACTCGCGGCCGGAAGCGCGTCTTCGTCCGATACGACGACCTGCTCACCGACTGGTCCGGTCAGGTCGCTCGCACCGGGCAGGCCCTCTCGGTGCCGGCCCTGCAGAACCTCGATCCTGACGTCCGGGCCTCCATCGACGCCTTCGTCGACCCCACGCTGCACCGGCAGAAGGTGAGCTTCGCCGACCTCGGCGTGCCGGCCGATGTCGAGGCGATGACCGAGCGGGTGTGGACCGAGTTCCTCGACCTGGCGGTGCCGGGCGGTGACGGCCCGGAGGCTCAGGCCCGGCTGGACGAGTCGCGGGACGGCTACCGGGCCTACTACGCGGACATCGAGGCCATCGCTCAGTCGTCGCTGCACGCGCTGCGACCGACCGGCGGCGGGGCGGGCGGCAGCGGCGGCGGAGGCAAGGGCGGCGGCTCGTCGTCCGGTGGCGGTCGTGGTGGTGGCGCCGACGCCCTGATCCGGGTGGCCGAGCGGGCGGTGCCCCGCAGCCTGCTGCGCAAGGTCCCGCCGGTCTGGCGGGCCCGGATGGTGCGGACCGCGAACCGGGCCTCGCGGCTGGTGCGCCGCTAGCCCGCGCCGTTCTCGGCGAGCAGCGCGTCCACCGCACGAGCGGCGGCCTGACCGTCGGCTCGCGGGGCATGGCGAGTCACCAGGTCCTGGTACGCACCGGCGTAGGTGCCGGCCCGGCCGGCCGCGCTGCGCACGGCGTCGGCCAGGTCGCTCTCGTCGGTCACGACGGCGCCGGGCAGCGCAGTCGAGTCCAGGTACAGCCCGCCCAACTGGTCACGGTGGTGCTCGAGGTCGGGGATGAAGAAGACCATCGGCCGACCGGTGAGAGCGAAGTCGACCAGGACCGAGGAGTAGTCGGTCACCAGGACGTCGGCGGCCAGCAGCAGGTCGCGGCCGTCGGCGTGCCAGGAGGCGTCCACCACCGACCGTCCGTCGGCCGTAGGGACGCGGTCCACCACCTTGGGGTGCGGCCGGACGAGCAGGACGTGGTCGTCCCCGAGCTCCTTGGCGAGCTGGTCAGGGTCCAGCAGGAGGTCCAGCCGGTAGCGGTCCGGGGCGACCTGCTGCTCGGGCCGGTAGGACGGGGCGTACAGCACCACCCGACGGCCGGCCGGCAGGCCGAGCTCGTCGCGGACCTCAGCCGCCCGCGTCGCCCGCTCGTCCGCGCGGTCCGGTGCCACCAGCAGGTCGTGCCGGGGCAGCCCGGTCTCGGTCACCGAGCGCTGCACCTCGAACGCGCGCTGCAGCACCTCGGTCCCGTGGGGGCCGGCCGAGAGCAGCACGTCCCAGCGCGCGGCCTCGCGCCGCAGGCGGTCCTCCCAGCCGCGACCGAGCCTGGTGCCCGCGTGCTCGTCGTCCAGGCCGACGGCGGTGACCGGGACGCCGTGCCAGGTCTGCAGGACCCGCTGGCCGGGCCGGGCGGGCAGGTCGGAAAGGCCCAGCAGGTCGCTGGTGACCACGTACCTCGACCGGGCCAGGGCCTCGTACCACTCGCGGCCGTGCCGCGTCACCTGACGGGCGCCGGCGGGTGGCACGGCCTGGCCGTCCTGCACCGCCCAGAGGACCTCCAGCCCGGTGCCCCGCGAGGCGAGCTCGTCGTGCACGGCGCGCGCGTCGTCGGCGTACCGTCCAGCGCCGTAGGCATCGACCAGGACCTGGTCGAGCAGCGGCTGCCGCAGGTACGCCGGGTATGCCTCCGTGCGCAGGCGGCGCGCCCCGGCCCGGCTCCGGTCACCGACCGGCAGGCCGCCGGACACCTGCAGCGCCAGGCAGTAGCGGTCGACGTCGAGCGCCATCAGCTCACGCGGACCCTCGACCCGCCGCTGCGGCAGCGTCGGCAGCGTCGGGCGGGCGACCTTGACCCGCACCATGTTCGGCATGCCGACGGTGCGCGCGTAGAAGTCCCACTGGCCCTCGCCGAGCGGCATCGGCCCGCCGGGGGTCACCATCGCGGTCGGCAGCAGCCGCACGGTGAACCGCTCGCCGTCCCGCGTCATGGGCACGGTCAGCGAGACCGCCCGCTCGGTGGCGCTGAGCACCACCTCGGTCGGTGCGCCGGTCGGCTCGGCGTACGTCCCGGTGAGCTCGAGCCAGCCTCCCTCGGTCCACGCGACGTCGTGCACCTCGGGTCGCGGACGACGGACGATCACCTGCAGCCGGCCTCTCCGGGTGACCTGGAGCAGGACCTCCGGCCCGGCCACGGTGAGCCGGGCCTCGGGCATCTCGCTGCCCGCGGACAGCGAGATGCGTGCGCCGGTGGCGTCGGGGAACAGAGACAGGTCCCACTCGGCGCCGTCACCGAGGTCCTGGCCGCGCGTGAGGGCCTCGTCGACCTCTCCCTCGCCGAGCAGCGCGTCGATGTCGACCCGGGTGACGAACGGCGTCTCCCCGCCGCTCGAGGACCCGGCGGTCGCCACCGGCAGCTCGAGGGTGGACGTGCCGTCCTCACGGCTGGCGCGCAGCCACGCGGTCGCGGGGTCGAACGGGCGGCCGTGCAGGGTGCCGGTCAGCTCGAGCACCCTGCCGTCGACGCGGACGTCGTCGACCTCGGCCGGGGTCGTGGACACCTCGACGGCGAAGTTGCCCGCCATCGTGGTGGGGACGATGCGTGCCCCGTCGACCGTGGCCCAGCCCGGCCGCTTCGCGCGGCCCGGCTCGGTGCCCGACAGCCAGCGCCGCCGGGTGACGCCCTTGGACCGGACCTCGACCCGGAGCCGCCAGTTGCCGGTGCGGAACCTGCCGCGGTGCCGCAGGGCCGACACCGGCAGCGAGGCCTCCCAGCCGGACCCGTCGTAGTTCGTCACGCCGTCCGGCGCGTTCTGGGTGACGTCGGGACGTCGGACCCGGCGCAGCTCGAGCGGGATGACGCTCTCCGGGTGGCCGGACTCCTCCAGGGTGAGCCGGATCCGGCCGGACCGCTCGGTCGGCAGCTCGAGGAAGGCGATGTAGGCGTAGCCGGACAGCCGGAGCACGTCGCCGTCCCACCAGACGTCCTCGACCCGGGCCGGCAGCGGCAGCTCGTCCTTGCCGAGCCGGTAGACCTCCGGCGGGATCGCGAGCTCGGCGTCGGTGCGGAACGGGTAGTCGCCGTAGATCTTGCGGCCCTTGCGCACGATCGGGGTGTACGCGATCTCACCCGCGTGCTCGAACCGCAGCACCTCGAGCAGCTCGGGCATCAGCCGGCGGCGCACCAGGTGCCACTTGAGCCGCGCCAGTGCGGGCAGGTCGTCGAACACGTCCGGCCTGGCGCGGTCGAAGAAGTCGTTGGTCAGCTCGAGGAACAGCGCCCGGAACTCGTCGTCGGCGACGTCGAGCTGCTGGAGGAAGTACTTCAGGTCCTGCTCGGCGACCGACTTGTCGTAGCGCGCTTTGAGGTCGTCCTCGCCGCGTTCGGCCATGAAGCGGCTCACCCCGTCGACCGCGGCGAACCGGTCCCGGATCGCCCGCGGCTCGGTCCGACGCTGGGTGATCGACGTGCTGTCACCCACCCGGGCCCGCCACAGGTAGACCGGCTCCCGCACCACGTCGACCGCGCGCGCCAGCACGTGCGCCGGCAGGGTCACCGGGATGTCCTCGTAGAGAACGCCCTCGGGCCAGCGGAAGCCGTGCTCGTCCCAGAAGGTGCGGCGGAACAGCTTGTTCCACGCGGTCCGGTCGTTGAGCAGGGCGGGGTGCTTCGTCACGTGGGTGGCCGGGCGGGTGGCGTTGAACGCGGTGAACACCATGCCGGCCTGCCGGGTGCCCACCGTGGTCAGCCGGTGGAAGTTCCCGGTGGCGAAGTCTGACCCCGTGCGGTCCAGCGAGCCGGCCAGCAGCTCGTACGCGTTGCGGGTGACGATGTCGTCGCTGTCGACGAACGCCAGGTAGTCGCCGGTCGCCCGGTCCGCGCCGGTGTTGCGCGCGTTGCCGAGGCCACCGTTGGGCTGCCGGACCAGGACGAAGCGTTCGTCCTTCTCCGCGAAGGCCGCGGCGATGGTGGCGCTGGAGTCGGTCGAGCCGTCGTCGACCATCACCACCTCGAGGTCGCTCCACGTCTGCTGCGCCAGCGACTCCAGGCAGTCGAGGAGATAGCGCTCGACGTTGTAGATGGGCACGACGACGCTGACGCGGGGCATGCGGGTTCGGGGCTCCTCGGTAGAGATCGGCTCAAAGTCTATGGGCCGCAGTTCTGTTGCCCCGAGGGTGGTTTCGCCGGGCCCAGTTTGGTTGAGTGGCGGGCATGGCGTCGTACTCGGTGAACGGGAGCGCGGTGAGCCACGCGGAGCGGCTGATCGACGCCCGGCAGTACGTCCTGGACAGCGACTGGGGGGAGGTGCAGCCGCGGCCCGAGGACCAGAACGCGTACTTGGAGTCGCACTCCTGGGACGACTACGCCGCCTGGCACCTCGGTCTCACCGACGGGGCGACCGACGAGACCAAGGCGCGGTACGCGTTCTGCTACGGCGACCTCCGGCGGGTGCACCGGACCGGGCTGATCGCCTGCGTGTACCGGGCCGCCGAGTGGCGGCACAAGGACGTCGAGCTGGCCGCCCACGAGCTGCTCCAGCGCCTCGACCGGGTCAGCGCCTGACCGCTCGGGCTCACCTCGGCTGGACGGTCCGCTCCTGGTACGACGGGTTCAGCTCGGTCCATCGGGTGTGCCAGTCGGCGGCTTCCTGCCCCGCGACGTGGGCGCCGAGGTCCTCGACGTGAGCCTGCCAGCCGGCACCGTGGGCGGCGAGCTCAGCCAGCGGGATGCCGCGCTCCTCCACCACCAGGCGGGTCTGGTCGCCGTCAACGTCGAGCACGGCCTCGACGACCGTCTCGTCCTCGTCCCCGGGGGACATGGTGACGAGGAGGCGGTTCGGGGGCTCGCAGACCTCCACCCGGCCGGGGCCTTCCCAGCCGCTGGTGAAGGTGGCCCGGAAGGCGCCGCCGACACGGAGGTCGCCCTCTACCTCGGCGACCCACCGGGCGAGCCGTGCCGGGTCGCTGACCGCCGACCACAGGTCGTCGATGTCGGTGTCGTAGCGGCCGTCCATCCGCACGACTCCCTTGCCGTCGACGGAGTGCATGGTCCCGGTGATGCGGGCGGTTGCTCGGGTCTGGTCGGTCATGTCGCGTCCCTCCGTGCTTTCTTACCTCGGGCGATCTCGGTGTGCAGGGCGTCCAGGCGGGACTCCCAGAGCGATCGGTAGTGGCTGAGCCACTCGTCGACCTCGACGAGCGGGTCGGGGCGCAGGCTGTACACCCGGAACTGCGCCTCCTGACGGACCTCGACCAGGCCGGCCTCGCGCAGGACCCGGAGGTGCCGCGAGACGCCGGGTCGGGCGATCGGCAGCAGTGCGGCCAGCTCGCCGGCGGTGGCCGGCCCCTCGCCGAGGGCGTCCAGCACGGTCCGGCGGCTCGGGTCGGCCAACGCCTGCAGAACTGCGTCCATGGGGCATGTGTACCACAGTGGTTACGTACCCGTCCAGTTACTTAAGACCAACGGAGCGAAACGGACTGGAAGTGAGGTTCTGGATTTGCCACCATCGGGCGGTGGTCACCGCAGGCGTCGCCCTCGTCACCGGTGTCGGCCGGCGCCGCTCCATCGGCACCGGTCTCGCCGTCGGCCTCGCTCGCGACGGCTGGGACCTGGCGCTGGGCTACTGGACGCCGTACGACGACCGGCTCGGCTACCAGCGCACACCGGAGGACCCGCAGGCGGTGGCGGAGGAGTGCCGCCAGCTCGGCAGCTCCGTCGTGCTGGTACCGGGGGACCTGGCCGACCCGGACGTGCCGCTGCAGATGGTGAACTCCGCACGGGAGCAGCTCGGGCCGCTCACCGCCCTCGTGATGTCGCACTGCGAGTCGGTGGACAGCTCGATCCTCACCACGACGGTGGAGAGCTGGGACCTGCACTTCGCGGTGAACGCTCGGGCCACCTGGCTGCTCATCAAGGCCTTCGCCGAGCAGGTCCCGGATGCGGGGCGGGCAGCTGAGGTGCGCGGCCGGATCGTCGCGCTGACCAGCGACCACACGGCCGACAACACGCCGTACGGCGCGAGCAAGGGGGCGCTGGACCGCATCGTCGTCGCTGCCGCCGCCGAGCTGGCGGACCTCGGCATCCGCGCCAACGTGATCAACCCGGGCCCGGTCGACACCGGCTGGATGACCGAGGAGATCCGGCAGCTTGCTGTTGCCGACACCCCTGCCGGGCGACTGGGCACCCCGGACGACACGGCGAACCTGGTGCGGTTCCTGCTCTCCGACCAGGGGTCCTGGATGAATGGGCAACTGCTCTACAGCAACGGTGGCTTCCGCACCGGCTGACGGACACAGGCGATGGATGATCGGTCAGACAATGCGCTCGGCAGTGACGAATCTGTTCGGTGGGCATTCGTGCACCTTGACGAACAGATCCGGCACTATCGCTCGCTCGGTCCCTGACGGTCCGTCCATGTTTATCGGCATGAAATGATCACGCTCGTGACAGACACCAACCTGGACCTGGAACTGGCCGCCGCCCGACAACGCCTCGCCGACATGGCCGCCGACGTGGCCCAGGTCGACTTCGACATGGATCCACGCGAGGTGGCCACCTGGCTCGACACTGCAGGGGGAGCCGCCACGAGGCGGGAATTCGTCCTCCCCGAGGATGACGAGCCGGAGACGCTCTACCTGTGGATGAACGATTTCGAGTTCAACTTCGATCGGTGGTTCCTGACGCCGTTCGCCATGGGTCCCGAGCGCGCGGCCGAGGGGGAGTATGACTGGCGGGACGCGCTGATCGGCGACGAGATCGGCAGCGGGCTTCGAGTCACCGACCTAACCCTCACCGGTATGGAGCCCGTGCAGGAATGGTTCAAGCAGCAGGCCGCTGGTCCCGAGCGGTCGGCCGTGGCGGATGTCGTTCTGCTGGCTGCGTTCGAACTCATCGCGCGCAGCTTGCCGAACACGAAGGACGTGCCTTTCCGGGTCGCTATGAGTCGCGGCGAAGAGTGGCGGGTCTGCACGTGGGATACGGCCGAAGCCGTGGCGCGAGTCCACACCTGGCAGCGTGGCACCGGCTAACCGACTGGCAGAGATCCCGACGCACCATAGGTGCCATTACCGAGCACGCGAGCCATCGGGAACCTGACTCGGACGAGACCCGTTCCCAAGTCATTGCAGCGTGCATCGACAATCGGAAGGCAACGAAGTGACCCAGCCAGAGTCACCCTCCGGTGTCAGTTCGGCCACCCCTCAGGGTCGCCTGATCGATGGGGCGGGCAACCTCGGCAGTCAGCCGGGCTGGCGCGGTCGCGCCGGACGCACCGTGGCCTACGTAACCCTGTTGGGGGCCACATTGGCGGTCGTCGCCGTCATCGTCGGCGTGATCTGGCTGTCCACCTAGGCTCCGGCGCGGCTATTGGACCCGCGCATATCCCAGCGGTGGGTGCGGTCGCGAGCGCAAGAGCGTTTCCGCGGGAACGCCTCTGTGGACAACCCGCCGTAGGTGCCGCTAGACCATGCTTCGGCCAAGGGCAGTCACTCGACCGCGGAACTGAGTGGTAGTGCCAGCTCTTACGGGCGGGAGAGCCACGGCTGGGCACTGACGGGAATCAAGCTGATCCGGCATATGCGCGGGTGAACGTCCCCACCTGGTTCAGCCGCGACGACGGGACCGGGATTGCGTACCTCCGTTCTCGGTCACCTGAGCAGTGGGGTGACGTGGCGCAGTCCGAACATGTCGAGCTGGCGGACGGGCCGGGATTGGTTCTCGACTTCAACGGCGAGGGACAGCTCGTCGGGATCGAGTTCCTCGACCCGGGCAGCCTGCCTCCGCATATAGGTGCCGTTGGCCGCGCTGAGAGTTGGCATTGGCCTGTCTCCTCAGTGGCTATAACTCAACCGATTCAACTTCCGAGAGTGCCAACTGGAGTGAGTCCAACACGCCGTCCTGGACCATCCGCTGGAAGGCTGGATCCCCGTCAGCGGCGAAGGCTTCGATATCGCGGATGTGGCGAACCACCACTTCCACCAAGACTCGCCGCAGATCTTCGACGGCACCCTCCCAGCCGTATGCAGCGAGAAGTGTTCGTAATCGTTGAGGACGCCTGGCGAAGTCACGGAAGCCTTCGACCTCCGCCACCTGGCGAGCGTGCAACGGCACCCAGGCCAGGCAGCAGAATGCAAGATCGAACTCTGGTGTGACGGGTCCGGCGAAGTCCCAGTCGAAGAACCCTTGCAGCCGCCCGTCTTGCCAGGCTGCGTTGTAGGGGGCCGCGTCGTTGTGGCCGATGATCAGACCGGGTGACCACGAGCCGCCGCCACGCCATGTCCACGACGGGTCGGGCGAGAAGTCCACTACCGCCCGGTGGTACTCCTGCAGCCAGTCGCCGACCTGATCCAAGGTCGCGTCGTCGTAAACCCAGTGAGGCCACGGCTTCTTTCTGCCCACGGTCTCACCGGGCAGCATGGACAAGATCTGCCTGCCGTCAGAGTCCCGACCAAGGGGTCGTGGCGCTCGCCTGAACCCAGCGTCTGAGAGATGCCCCAGCAACTGGTCTACCGATGCGGACCAGGAACCTGAAGGCTTGCGGATCGTGTCGCCGACCCGCACCGCTCCGCCCGCATTCCCGCCGTCCAGGACCAGCTCTTCGGAACCATCCGGTGGGGAAGCGTTCACGCGCCAACGCTATCCAGCAGCACGGCCCCCTGGTTGCGCTCGTTCGCCACGAAGCCATTGTCGTTCGGCCGCGGCAGCGGTGTCACACTCGAGTCCATGGGGTCCACCCGCTTGGTCTTGGTCCTCCTGACCGTCCCGCTCATGGTGCTGGGATGTACTCAGGACGGGCCAGGGGAGGAGCCGGTGACCGGGCCCTCGGCCAGCCCGCACTCAGGCCGGACCCCGGCTATGACAGCGCTGCGTGTCCCGCGGGCGGTGCATCGGGCCACCGTGCTGACCGATGGCCGCGTGTTGTTCACCGGCGGCTGCACGCAGCAGGGATGCGAGGGTTTCGACCGGGCTCGGGCCAGCGAGATCTTCGACCCCGACGGCCGGCGCTTCCTACCGGGGCCAGACATGTCGACGCCACGAGCCGGTCACAGCGCCACGTTGCTGAACGACGGCCGTGTGCTTCTCATCGGTGGCTACTCGGGGGAGGGACGACCGGCGTTGGCCACGGCGGAAGTCTTCGATCCCGTGAGCAACCAGATCACGGCCGTGGGAAGTCTCTCCGTCGGGCGGGCGGACCACACCGCCACCGTGATGCCCGACGGCGAGGTGTTGATCGCCGGCGGCACCGATGGATCGGGTGTCGCCTTCGCCACGACTGAGATCTTCAGCCCACGTGACAACAGGTTCCGGGCCGGGCCTGTGCTCACCGCGCCACGGGCCGGGCATGCGGCCGTCCTGACCGACGGCCGGCTCGTGCTGATCGGCGGCACCGCGGACTTCGTCTCAGCCCTGGCGACCACGGACGTCCTGGAGAGCGGCGTGTGGTCGCCGGGTCCGCGGCTGATCGTGCGGCGGCTCAAGCACGCAGCGACCGTGCTGCCGGACCGGACCGTGCTGGTCATCGGGGGAGCGATCGACTCGGAAGGCCGCGAGCGCCTCTCCAGCACCGAGATCCTGGACATCGACGAGGACAGCAGCATGCTGGGCCCGGAGCTGTCCGAGGGTCAGTACAAGCTCGACGGCGCCGTGACAGCTCTCCCGGACGGGCAGGTCGTCATCGCCGGCGGTCAGCGCCTTGACGTGTTCGACCCCGAGACCCGCCAGATCAGCACACTGAAGGCTGCGCCGGTTCCGTCCAGGAGCTTCATCACGGCCTCACTCATCGCTGCTCACACGGTGCTCGTCGCAGGCGGCTACGACTCGAACATCTCGCCCACCGACCAGGCACGCGTCATCGACGTACCCCGGGCGGGCTGATGCCGGCGCATCTGGCATTTCGCCCACCCGCAGGAGCTCAGCTGCCCGTCGGCCCGTAGAGGCGTAGCTCGCGCTCGGTGACCAACAGCCTCCAGCCGTCGAACTCCTTGGGCTTCCTCCGCGACAGACCCGGCGTCCAGACCAGGTAGGTGCCCTTGTCGCCGGAGGCCACCGGCGGCGCCTTCAGCTCGTGACCGATCTCCTCCACCTTGGCGTGCACGACGATGGCACCGCCGACCGGCTCGCGGGAGTAGATGCCGAGGACCAGTGCGTCGCGGTCGTCGGTGACGATCGTGTCGATCTCGCGGTCGTGCTCGTGCAGGTAGGCGCGCATCGCGTTCCAGGCGTTGTCTCGCGGGTTGTCCCTGATCAGGGGCAGCAGCGGTACGACGGCCACCGCGAGGCCGATCACCGCGACCGCGGCGGTCAACGCGACACCGACGCCGCGCCGCTCGTCGGGCACGCGGCCGCGGACCCAGCCGAGCAGCCAGGCCACGAAGCCGGTGGCGCCCAGCACCAGTGCGGGCAGCACCGGCACCCAGTAGCGCATCAGCGACGCGTTGATCCGGATGAAGCCGGGGTCGATCAGGCCCGAGACGAGGGTCAGGGGCAGCCACATCGCGACGAACCAGCCGAGCAGCATGACGTTCGCCCGGCGGTGCACCACGAGCGCGCCGACGACCATCAGGACAACGGTCGTGAGGACGACCACCGTCTGCGGGTAGACCTCGACGATCCGCGGGAAGCGGAGCAACGCATCGGTTCGGGTGATGGGGGACAGCGGTGCGCTGCCGTGCTCGCCGTCGACCTTGAGCCGGGCCAGCGGGTCGCCGTGCGCCCACTGCGCCAGGACCATCTCCAGGACCAGGCAGCCGAGCATCGGCAGTGCGACCTGTACCCAGCGGCGCAGCGGCAGCCGCCAGCCGAGCAGCACGCCGACGACCAGCGGGTAGAAGAACACCGACAGCTCGCGCACCAGGTAGGCCCAGCCGAAGCAGAAGCCGGCCAGCAGGAACCAGTAGCTGGGGGCGCCGTCCCCGGGGCGACCGGCACCATCGCCGCGGCGGCGCGCAGCGCCCACCAGCAGCGCGATCCCGGCCGTGATGAACGCCGTCGACGGGATGTCGGGCAGCAGCTGCCAGCTCGTCATCCGCTCGGTGCCGTTCGTGATGACGGTGTCGACCAGGACCGGGTGGAAGATCAGCAGGACCGTCGCGGCTGCAGCGGTCCACCGGTCGAACAGGACGACACCCAGCCCGAACACGGCGACCACGAGCAGGATCGCCGTCAGGAACGGCCAGGCGTAGTAGGCGACCTGCCCGTAGCCGAACAGCTCGAGGAAGGCCCGTACCGGCAGGAGGTTCCCGATCCGCAGGGCATGGTGGTCCAGCGGCACGTCGGGGAAGTCGCGGGCATCGTTGAGGACGAAGATGCCGTCGTTCCACCGCGGGTGCGGACGCACCTGGAAGGTCACGGCGAGATGCAGGAGCACGAGGCCGAGCCCGAGCGCCCAGGTGGGTACGCCGGGGAGAAAGCCCCGCGAGGCAGGACTATCCGGCGCGGCGGGGGCCGTCTCGACGGTGGCGCTGCTCACGGCTCCATCACGGAGGGCTCGGCTGGAACCTGCAGCGGAGCGCCGGTGGCCGCGCGCACGTCGTCCACGCTGACTCCGGGCGCGAGCTCGCGCAGCACGAGGCGTGGGGCGGCATCGGACGCGACAGCCATGACATCGATCACCGCGAGGTCGGTGATGACGCGGTCGACGACGCCGCGGCCGGTGTAGGGCAGCGAGCACTCCTGCACGATCTTGTGGGTGCCGTCCTTGGCGACGTGCTCCATCACCACGACGACCCGCTTCGCGCCGTGGACGAGATCCATCGCACCGCCCATCCCCTTGACCATCTTCCCGGGGATCATCCAGTTCGCCAGGTCGCCTGCGGCCGAGACCTGCATCGCACCGAGGATCGCGGCGTCGATGTGCCCACCGCGGATCATGCCGAAGGACGTGGCCGAGTCGAAGAACGAGGCTCCGGGAAGCAGCGTCACGGTCTCCTTGCCGGCGTTGATGAGGTCGGGGTCCTCCTCACCCTCGAACGGGTAGGGGCCGACGCCGAGGATGCCGTTCTCGCTCTGCAGCGTGACGTGCACTCCCTCGGGCAGGAAGTTGGGCACGAGGGTCGGCAGTCCGATGCCGAGGTTGACGTACTGGCCGTCCTCGAGCTCCTGCGCCGCCCGGGCCGCCATCTGGTCACGGGTCAGTGCCATCAGCGGTTCTCTCCGTCGGGCCGCGGTCGCGTCGTGCGACGTTCGATGCGCTTCTCGACGTCCGGGCCGACGTCCACCACGCGCTGCACGTAGACGCCGGGCGTGTGCACGTCCTCCGGGCGGATCTCGCCCACCTCGACCAGGTTCTCGACCTGGGCGACGGTGACCCGGCCCGCGGTCGCGCACAGCGGGTTGAAGTTGCGCGCGCTCTCGCGGTAGACGAGATTGCCCGACCGGTCGCCCTTCCAGGCGTGCACCAGGGCGAAGTCGGTGACGATCGACTCCTCCAGCACGTACGTCTTCGTCTCACCGCCGAGGGTGAACTCCCTGGTGTCCTTGGGCGGGGACGACAGCGCGACCGACCCGTCAGGGTGGTAGCGCCACGGGAGGCCGCCCTCCGCCACCTGGGTGCCGGCGCCGGTCACGGTGAAGAACGCCGGGATGCCGGCGCCGCCGGAGCGCAGCCGCTCGGCCAGCGTGCCCTGCGGCGTCAGCTCGACCTCGAGCTCGCCGGAGAGGAACTGCCGCGCGAACTCCTTGTTCTCCCCGACGTACGACGCGATCACCCGGGCGATCCGGTGGTCGGAGAGAAGGACGCCGAGCCCCCAGTCGTCGACGCCGCAGTTGTTCGACACCACCTCCAGACCGGTGGTGCCTGCGTCGTGCAGAGCCGCGATGAGCTGGGTGGGGACACCGCAGAGCCCGAACCCGCCGACGGCGAGGGTCGCTCCGTCGGCGACGTCCGCGACCGCTGCGGCAGCGGAGTCGAAGACCTTGTCTGCTGGGCGGAGCGCGTCGGCGGCGACGTCATCGGTGGGCACTCGCCGACTGTAGCCAACGAGCGGCGGCCGGCTAAGAGCAGATGTTCTGGTCGGCCGAGCGGGTCTCCAGCGACTCGGTCGGTGCCGGTGAGCTGGTCGAGCCGGTGACCTGGACGGGAACCACGGTGGGGGAGTCCGAGCCGACCACCACTGTCAGGGTGCTGCCGAGGCTGATGTCCTCGGTCACGTCGGAGCCGGGGATGGCAGCGCCGAGGGTGCGGCCGGACTCGTCGTACGCCGGATCGTGCAGCACCGTGGTGGTGGTGTACGGGCTGTCGGCG
The DNA here is from genome assembly GCA_963746465.1 of uncultured Actinomycetota bacterium. Lineage (GTDB taxonomy): Bacteria > Actinomycetota > Actinomycetes > JACCUZ01 > JACCUZ01 > CAVVAY01. The sequence continues at coordinate 114,759 of CAVVAY010000004.1, forward strand.
TTGCCGACGCTGACGACGTTGAAGCCGCCGGCGGTCAGCTGCTCCGCGAGGTCGCTCGCCGCGCCGGGAGTGCCCGAGCCGTTGAGCACCGTCACGCTGATCTTCTCGGGGGCGGTGACCAGCGGCGGCCCGCTCGGCGTCGTCGTGGCCGACGCCGACGAGCTCGGCTTCGGCTCCTTGCCGGGCAGCGGCCGGTCGAAGCGCAGCGCCCGCCACACCGTCGTGGCCGACGGCTTGAGCTGGACGCGGTTCGCGTTCTCGACCCATGGCTCGTTGGGTGCGGTCAGGAAGGTGACGTCCTTGGTGGGCAGGCCGCGGACGTCCTGGGCGAGTCCGGCCATGTCCTTGAGACCCCCGAAGTCGGTGGTCAGCGACTTGGTCGCGGCGGCCAGGAAGTTGTAGAGCCGGTCCGGCCGCAGCAGCAGGCCCTTGTCCTTGACCTTGGAGACCATCGACCCGATGAACGCCTGCTGCCGGTCGATCCGCGACAGGTCCGAGCCGTCGCCGAGGCCGTGCCGCGTGCGCACGTAGGCAAGCGCCTGCCGACCCTTGACCGTGTGTGTGCCGGCCGCGAGGTCCAGGTGCGACTGCGGGTCGTTGACGGCTTCCGGGAGGCAGACCTTGACACCGCCGAGGGCGTCGACCATGTCCTTGAAGCCGGTGAAGTCGACCACGATGTAGTTGTCGATGCGGATCTTGGTGAGCGCCTCGACGGTCTTGATCGTGCAGGCCGGGCCGCCCTCGGAGAACGCCTCGTTGAACATCTGAACCTCCTGCGCGGGGAGGACGGTGCCGTCTTCCCGGATGCACTCCGGGACGGGGACCATCGTGTCGCGCGGGATGCTGACCGCGGTCGCCGACTTCCGGTCCGCGGCGAGGTGCACCAGGATCGTCGTGTCGGACCGCTGGCCCTCGACGTTGAGAGCGTTCTTGCCCTTCCGCTTGTCCGAGCCCATGACGAGGATGTTCTTGGCCTTGGGGTCCTCGGCCACCTTGGCCGGCCGGTCCTTCTCGTCGCCCAGCAGCTTGTCCACGTTGACGTGGTTGATCTTGCCGTTCAGCCGCTGGTAGGCCACGAATGCGCTGACCGAACCGCCGACCAGCAGCACCGCGAGCGTGACCCCGAGGGCGGTGAGCACCCGACGCCAGGTGGCGCGGCGCGCGGCGTGCCGGGCGCGCGGCGCGTGGCGTCGGGTAGCGGGGTGCGGCACGTAGGTCCTGTCCGTCCGGGGGGCGTACCGCGGCCACGCGCGGGCGTGACGTCCTGGCCACCGGGACGGCAGTCGGGTGAGGTACGACGGGGGGTCGCGCCGACGATTCTAGGTCATCCGGGGGGTCCGGCGTCCTCCAGCGGCGCCCATCGGGACAGTTCCGGCACCCCGGGCGACACCGCCGCGACCAGCCCCTCCTGCGTCACCCGGGAGGGCAGCCGGGCGTGGTCGAGGTGGCGGCAGAGCACCGCCGTGACCTCGGTGGCCATCGGGACCAGCAGCGCGCCCAGCACCGCCGCCAGCCGGGTCAGCGGCTCGGCGACCAGTACCCGGGAGCCGGCCGGCAGGGCGGGTCCGGCCTGCGCGGCGGCGCCCAGGTCGGCGCCGGACATCGTCCGGCCGTCGGTGGTGAGCGCCGGCCAGGCGGCGTCCACGGCGCGGTCGGGGACGAACCGGTCGCCGTGGCCGGGCACCTCGCGGTCGTAGTCCAGGGTTCCGGGCGGTGCGGTCGCGTCCCGCCGGGCCAGACCCAGCGGGCCGAGCCCCAGCGCCACGACCTCCGCGGCACCCGGCGGCGGGCTGCCGTCGTACCCGATGACGATGATGTCGGCCGCAGCGCCGGCCGGCACGACGTGCAGGCCGAGCGCCCAGGCCGACTGCAGCCAGACCGCCGACTGCCAGTGCGCCGGCAGGTCGAGCGAGAGCGTGGTGCCGGGCTCGGCGGCGAGGTCGTCCCGCAGCAGGTTGGCGGTCTTGGCCACCCAGTTGGCGAAGGTGGCGACCGACAGCTCGGTCCGCTCGCCCGTGGCGTCGTCGTAGAACGTGAGCAGCGGTCGGGCCGGGTCGGCGCGCAGCGCCCGGTCGAGCAGCTGGGGCGGGCCGACGGCAGCGCTGGGGGAGCTCACCGGACCAGGCTACGGAGAGCCCGGAGGAGGTCACGCGCGGGCAAAATGTCCGGCCTCGTACACGCCGACATCGTCAAGACGCTGGGCTCCCGGGTCGATGCCAGGGACACTGGGGCGTTCACGTACCACTGGTCACGCCTGTCACACGAGCCACAAGGGTCCTCGCATGCGCACCGCACCGTCCGCCGTCCTGCTCAGCGTGCTGATGCCGTTGGCGGTGGTCGCCCTGCCGGTGGCGAGCCTGCCGCACGCGTCCCCGCACGCCGTCGCGCCGGAGTTCCGCTCCGAGCCGCTGCGCGGCGTGCAGCTCGGCCGGGTGACCGGCGGCGCCGTCCGCGGCAGCGCCCGGGCCTCGTTCCAGGCCCGCGAGGAGGTCGCCCCGTCGACCCGGGGTGCCGCGCCCGGTCGGCCGGAGGTGCTGGTGACCCGGACCGGCGTGCCGTCCTTCGACCTGCTCGGCGTCACCTGGCGGGCCGGGACGACCGCCGCCCTGACCGTGCTGGTACGCACCCACGGCAACGCCGGCTGGAGCCGCTGGACCGCTCTGGACGCCACGCCCGCACCGGACGGCCGTGAGGCCCGCGCCGCCCGCCCCGGCACCGAGCCGCTCTGGGTCGGCGACGCCGACGGCTACCAGGTCCGGGTCGACGTCCGCCGGGGGGCGCTGCCCCGCGGGCTGCGGGTCGACCTGGTCGACCCGGGCAGCTCGGACGCCGACGACGCCGTCGGCAAGAGCGGCTTCGGCCGCCCGATGCAGTCCGCCCAGGCAGCGGCCGGCCAGCCGGCGATCTTCACCCGGGCCGACTGGGGTGCTGACGAGTCCATCCGCGGCACTGCTCCTCGCTACAACACGACGGTCCGCGCGGGCTTCGTGCACCACACCGCGGGTGCCAACGGCTACTCCGCCGCGCAGGTGCCCAAGATCCTGCGCGGGATCTACGCGTACCACGTGAAGGCGAACCACTGGTCGGACATCGGCTACAACTTCCTCGTCGACCGGTTCGGCCGGCTCTGGGAAGGCCGGTACGGCGGGATGGACCGTGCCGTGGTCGGCGCCCACACCGGCGGCTTCAACGTCGACTCGTTCGCGGTGTCGGCGATCGGGAACTACGACAAGGTCGCCGCGCCGTCGGTGATGGTGGACTCGATCGCGCGGCTGATGGCCTGGAAGCTCTCGCTGTCGCATCGCAACCCGAACGGCACGACGGTCCTCACCTCGGAGGGCGGCGGCACCTCGAAGTACTCCGCGGGCCGGAAGGTCACGTTCAACGTCGTGTCCGGGCACCGGGACGCCGGCAACACCTCGTGCCCGGGCACCAACCTCTACGCACAGCTCGCGACGATCCGCGCACTCACGACGACCTACCTCGGGACCGCGCTGCTGGACCCGGCTCCGGTGCCGGCCAGCGCGACCTACGGACGCGGCGGCAACATCACCGTGGTGGCAGGGGTGACCAGCGACCAGCAGTGGAGCCTCGAGGTCCGCGAGGTGTGCCGCGGCACGGTGGTCCGCACCCTGACGGGGGCGGCCTCGCCGTCGGTGCCGGTCAGCGCGGTGTGGGACCTGCGGGACAGCGCCGGTGCGCTGGTGAGACCGGGGGCCTACACGGTCACTCTTGCCAGCGCGGACGCGACCGCGGCCGCCCGCGCCTGGGTCGGCCAGGTCACCGTGCAGGCGGCCCGCACCGCGCCACCGGTCGGTGCACCGACCGCTCTGCCCGGGCGCACCAGCTTCGTGCCGGTCGACCCGGTCCGCCTCTACGACACCCGTAGCGACGGCAACCTGCCGCTCGGCCCCGGTGGCCGCGTCGACCTCGCCGTGCCCGGGGTGGGCCGCCTGCCCACCACCGGCATCGCGGCGGTGGCCCTGAGTCTCACCTCGAGCTGCGCCACCGCGCCCACCACGGTGACGGCCTGGGCGGCCGGCTCGGCCAAGCCGTCGTCGCCGTCCCTGAACGTCACCACCGGCACCACCGCCGCCGCGCTCGCGGTCGCCCCTGTCGGCGGCAACGGCATGGTGAGCATCGCCAACGCGGCCGGGACGACCGAGCTGACGGTGCACGTCGTGGGCTACTACCCGCTGACCGGCGGACAGGTCTTCAAGCCGGTGCGCACACTGCGCCTCTACGACTCGCGCCGTGACCCCGTGGGGATGGTGGTGCCCGGCAGCGACCGGGTGGTCACGATGCCGGTGCTGTCCGGCATCCCGGCGTCCTCGATGACCGGCGCGATGCTCAACGTGACCACTGTGTCGTCGGCCGGCACCGGCACGCTGACCGTCCAGTCCGCCACGGGTGACCGGGAGAACGCCACGGTCGCGTTCAGCCACGGGTCGGTGGTCAAGAGCCGCGCGGTGGCCCGGCTGTCCGGCGGCTCGTTCAAGGTCAGCGCGCACACGGCCGCCACGCACGTGGTGATCGACATGGTCGGCTGGTGGGCGCCCGCCGAGGTGGTGGGCGGCAGGCTGTTCCAGCCGAAGGCGACCACCCGGGTGCTCGACACCCGCTCCGGCATCGGGGCGCCACGCGCGCGGGTCGGCGCCGGCAAGGTCATCAGCGTCCGGGTCGCCGGCAGGGGCAAGCCCGCGCCGGCCGGTGCCCGGGCCGTCGTGATGAACCTCACGGCTCGCGATGCCACCCGTGCCACCTTCGTCACCGCGTGGCCGCTGGGGACCCGGCGCCCGGCGTTCCCGGACCTCTCGGTACCGGCCTGGCGCACGACGGCGAACCTGGTGGTCGTGCGGGTGGGCAAGAAGGGCCGCATCCAGGTCACCAACGGCTCCGGCTCCACCCACCTGATCGGCGACGTGGTCGGCTACTACCCCTGACGCGGGGCGGGTCGGGGCCCGGTCCGCCGGTAGGGTGGCCCGCGACATGAGCGAGCACCCCGTCCCTGTCGACGACGACGTCGACGACTCCACGGCCATCCTGCCGGTGGTCAGCCGACCGGCTTCCGCAGCCGCCGTCCACCACCACACCGAGCCGGAGTCGACCGCCGCTGACGGTCTCCCGCCGGTGGTGACGATCGTGCTGCCGTGCTTCAACGAGCGCGAGCACGTGATCGCCGAGGTGGAGCGCATCTGCACGGCGATGGACGACAGCGGCCTCACCTACGAGCTGCTCGCCATCGACGACGCGTCCACCGACGACACGCTGACCCTGCTGCTCGACGCGCGGCACCGGTACCCGTCGATGCGGATCATGCCGTTCCGCCGCAACGGCGGCTCCGGCACGGCCCGGCGGATCGGCACCCTCGAGGCGCGCGGCGAGATCGTCGTGTGGACCGACGCCGACATGACCTACCCGAACGAGCGCATCCCCGAGCTGGTCTCGATGCTGCTCGACGACCCGACGTACGACCAGGTCGTGGGAGCCCGCACCAGTGAGGAGGGCACCCACAAGTTCCTCCGGGTGCCGGCCAAGTGGGTCATCCGGAAGATCGCCGAGAAGCTGTCGAACTCCTCGATCCCGGACCTCAACTCCGGCCTCCGCGCGTTCCGGCGCAGTGTGTCGCTGCCGTACCTCCGACTGCTGCCGCCCGGGTTCTCGTGCGTCACGACCATCACGCTGGCGTTCCTGTCCAACCAGCACGACATCCACTACGTGCCGATCTCCTACGCGAAGCGCTCCGGCGTCTCGAAGTTCCACTTCACCAAGGACGCCTACCGCTACATCCTGCAGGTGCTGCGGATGGTCATGTACTTCAACCCGTTGAAGGTCCTGATGCCGCCGGCACTGACGCTGATCGGCATCGGTCTGCTCAAGGGCGTGTACGACCTGATCGCGCACTTCGGCCGGTTCGCGGTGAACACCGTGCTCATCTTCATCACCGGGATGCTCGTCGCCGCGCTGGCGCTGCTCGCGGACCTCATCGTCCGGTCGCGCTCCGAGGTCTAGCCCCGGTGGACGCCGCGACGCCGGCCGCCGGGGAGGACGCGGTCGCGGACTCGTCACGGCGTACGTCGTGGCGCCGCACCCTCGTCTCGGCGCTGCTCCTGCTGGTCGTCGTGGCGGCCTTCGCCTGGGCGCTGGCCGGCCAGTGGTCGGACGTCGTCACCGCGCTGCGCGACCAGAACCCGCTGGTGCTGGCCGGCGCTCTTGTGGTGGCGCTGGTCGGCGTCTACCTGAGCTTCCTGCTCTGGCGCGGCACGTTGCGCGTGCTCGGGTCCGGGCTGCCGGTACGACCCGCGGCCCGGCTGTTCTTCGTCACCCAGCTGGGCAAGTACCTGCCCGGCGCGGTGTGGCCGGTGCTCGCGCAGATGCGGATGGGTCGCGACCTCGGCGTACCGCGGCAGCGGATGGCGCTCGCCTTCCTGCTCACCCTCGGGCTGTCCACCCTGGTCGGCATCCTCGTGGGGGTTGCCGCGCTGCCCGCGTTGCTGCAGGCGGAGGGCCGCGTCGTGCTGCTCGGCCTGCTCGCCGTGCCGCTGCTGCTGGCGCTGCTGGTGCCCCGGGTGCTCAACGGGCTGCTCACGTGGGCGTTGCGGCTGCTGCGGCGGCCTGGCCTGGACGCGCCGCTGAGCGGCCGCGACATGGCCCGCGGGGTGGGCTGGGCGCTGGCGTTCTGGCTCGTCTACGGCGGGCACGTGTGGCTGCTCGCGGTCGGCCTGGGCGCAGACCCGTGGGAGGCGCTGCCGGTCGCCATCGGCGGGTTCGCGATCGCGTTCTCGCTCGGGCCGCTGCTCGTGGTGCTGCCGGCCGGGGCCGGTGTGCGCGAGGCAGTGCTCGTGGTCCTGCTGCACAGCGTGCTGTCGACCCCGGAGGCCACCGCGGTGGCGCTCACCTCGCGCGGCATCCTGATGGCCACCGACGGGCTGCTCGCCCTCGGCGCCGGCCTGACACCGCGCCGCCACCACGACCCGGCACCCGCGGCGCACCCCTGACCAGCTGCCGGCGTTCTCGTCGTACGACAAGCGCGTTTGCGACGTTCGGGCTCGCGACACGCCGGGCTGTCGACGTGTCTCACCTCCGGACATCGCAAACGATCATCTCGGGTTCGCCACCTGGGCCTGCGCCGGATTCGGGCGCCGGGGTGCCGGGTTGGCTCTCCGAGGTGCAGGGTTGGCTCTCCGAGGTGCCGATACGGCGAGATCGGAGCAGGTTGGTGCGGACGGCTGGCCTCGAGTTGCTCCGGTCCTGCCCATCTGGGCATTGACCGCTTCATCACGGCGATGTCCCGGTCTGACCGCCACGCTGATCAGGGGACACAAACGGTGCGGTTGCGACGGGCGGTGCGAGTCGGCCTGCACAAAGGTCACCGTCGGCCACGCTTGTGTTGCTGGGTCAGCGGTTCGGCATCGTCGCCTGAGGTGTCACTACAGGACGTAGTGCGCGATGAGCTTGTTCAGGTAGGCGACGTCGGTCTTGCCCTTGAACTCGAACTTCACCTTGCCGAGACCGGAGAACCAGAGCTCGAGCTCGGCGTCGAGGTCGAACGTCCCGGCCGTCTCGATCGAGAATGCCTGGATCTTCGAGAACGGCAACGAGGTGAAGTCCTTCTTCTTGCCCGTGATGCCTTGCACGTTGACCGCGATGATGCGCTTGGACGTGAAGGCGATGTAGTCGCGCATCCCCTTGTACGCCGCGAAGAGCTGCTCCCCGTCGACGAGCAGCGGCTGCAGCTGGTCGGCGATCTCCGGGATCGGCACCTGCCCGAGCTTGATGTAGGAAGCGTTCTGGAAGTCGATCACGACGGTCCTTTGCTGATCAGGCGCCGGCGAGGAAGGCGCCGAGGGCGGCGGCGAGAGCAGCCAGGTCGTCGACGTGGCCGAGCTCGCGAGCCGAGTGCATCGACAGCAGCGGTGCCCCGACGTCGACCACCCGGATGCCGAGCCGGGCCGCGGTCAGCGGTCCGATCGTCGACCCGCACGGGAGGTCGTTGCTCGACACGAACTCCTGGAACGGCACGCCGGCCGTCGTGCAGGCCCGTTTCCACAGTGCCGAGCCGGCGGCGTCGGTGGCGTAGCGCTGGTTCGCGTTGAGCTTGAGCAGCGGGCCGCCGCCGGCGACCGGCCGGTTCGCCGGGTCGTGCCGCTCCGGGTAGTTCGGGTGCACGGCGTGCCCGGCGTCCGCCGACACGCACCACGACCCGGCGTAGGCCTGCAGCTGCTGCGCGGGCGAGGCGCCGAGGCCGGCGGTGATCCGGGTCAGTACGTCGGCGAGCATCGGCCCGGCCGCACCCGAGCGCGACACCGAGCCCAGCTCCTCGTGGTCGAACGCGGCCAGCACGCTGATGTGCCCGGCGTCCGCCGAGGTGGCATCGAGCAGTGCCTGCAGCCCTGCGTGCACCGAGGTCAGGTTGTCCATCCGACCGGCGGCGAACAGCACGTCGCCGAAGCCGAACCGTGCGGGGGCCGCAGTGTCCGCGGTCAGGACGTCGTAGCCGGCAACGTCGGCACCGTCGAGACCGGCCAGCGACGCGAGGTGACCCACCAGGTCGGCCTCCGAGGCGTGACCGACGCCGAACACCGGCGTCGTGTGCCGCTGCTTGTCGAGTGCGAGCCCGTCGTTGACGGCACGGTCGAGGTGGATCGCGAGCTGCGGGATGCGCAGGAACGGCCCGGTGCGCACCAGGTGCTCGGCACCGTCGCGGGTGACCAGCCGCCCGGCCAGCTCGAGCTCGCGGTCCAGCCACGAGTTGAGCAACGGGCCGCCGTAGACCTCGACGCCGGCCTGCAGCCAGCCCTGCGAGCCGACGGTCGGCCGCGGCTTGAGCTTGAAGCCCGGGGAGTCGGTGTGCGCACCGACGATGCGGAACGGCGTCGTCGGGCCGGCGCTGCCGGGCTGCACCCAGGCGATCACCGACCCGTCGCGCTGGACGAACTGCCGTCCCGAGGCGGAGCCGGCGGCCTCCCAGTCGTCCTCCTCGTCGAGCCGGGTGAAGCCGACGGCCTCCAGACGGCGGGCCGTCTCGGCAGCGGCGTGGTACGACGACGGGCCGGCCGTGATGAACGCGGCGAGGTCGTCGACGTGCGCGGTGACGTCGACCATGTCAGGCCACCGGTTTCCGGGCCCGGGCCACCAGGCCGGGGCCGGTGCCCGGGAAGACGTGCTGCAGCTTGCGGAACGGCAGGGTGCCGAGCCGTGCCGCGGTGGCAGTCCAGGACGTCGAGGGCTGCAGGGTCCGGCCGCTGGCGTCGGACCGCTCGGCCATCGTCGCGGCAGCAGTCGGCGCCGCGGGTGAGGCGAGACGGCGCTTCCCGACGGCGTTGCGGCCGGCCTCGAGCAGGTAGCCCAGCGGCGCACCGAAGTGCACCAGCTCGACGTCGGCCAGCCCGGCCGCCTCGAGCCGCGTCTGCAGCACCGGGGGGTCGTAGCGCCGGAAGTGCCCGACCATCTCGTCGGCCGGCCCGAAGCGCTTCTGCCAGGCCGGCGTCGACAGCAGCAGCCAGCCGCCGGGGCGCAGGTGCGACGCCCAGCCGGCCAGCGCCTGCTCGTCGTCCTCGATGTGCTCGATCACCTCGAACGCCACCACCAGGTCGAAGACCTCGTCGTCGCCGACCACCGCGAGGTCGCCGTTGCGCACCTCGCCGCCGGCCGGCGCCACCCGCTGCTGCGCCACCGCGCAGGAGATCGGGTCCGGCTCGATGCCGACGTAGGCGTAGCGCTGGGCGAGCCGCGCACCGAAGCCGCCCTGCCCGCAGCCGATCTCGAGCAGGTCGAGCCGGCCGGGCGGCAGCAGCCGTTCGACGACCTCCCACCGCAGCCAGCCGTTCGGGCTCAAGGGCGGGAGCACAGCGTCCGTGCGTGGGGTGCTCATCAGATCCTCCGAGGTACGACGGCGAGCAGGCGTGCGTGCAGCGCGGCCGTCACGGCGGCCGCGCTGAAGGCGGTCCGGGCCAGCTCGGTCGCGGCGGCCCGGGCTGCGGACAGTCTGGCCGGGTCGGCCGCGAGCTCGCGCAGCGCAGTGGCCAGCGCGGCCGGGTCGCCGGGCGGGACGAGCACGGCAGCCTCGCCGAGCAGGCGCCGCTGCGGCGCGGTGTCGGAGGTCACCAGCGCGCAGCCCGCGGCGGCGCCCTGGAACACCTTGTTCGGCACGACCCGGGTCGCCTTCGCCCCGGTGCCGAAGATGCCGAGGCAGACGTCGTGCTGGGCGACCAGTGCGGGCAGCCGGTCGGGCTCCACCCAGGGCTGCCAGTGCACCCGGGAGTTGCCGGCGGCCAGCGACCTGGTCTCGTCCAGGTCCTGCCCGGACCCGATCATGGTGACCTCGACCGGGTCGTCGGCCAGCGCCGCGAGGGCCGCGCCGATGACCGGGGCACCCTGCAACGGGGTGAAGAGGCCGAAGAACACCGCACGCAGCGGGGCGTCGGCGTCGCCAGGCGGCTTGCCCTGACCGGCGTACCAGGACGCCGGCGCGCCCACCGGCACCACCAGCGCCCGGCTGCGGTGGGCGGCCGGCAGCGCCTCGCGGTGCTCGTCGGTGTCGACGAGCACCAGGTCCGCGCTGCCGAGCGCGGCCGCGTCGAGCCGGCGCAGCAGCTTCTGCCGCGCCCCGCCGCTGACCCCACGGTCGGTCGCCGTGTCGCTGGCCCCGATCAGGTGGTCGAGCACCACCGGCACGTGCGGGAACAGCCGCCGGGCAAGCAGCACGTCGAAGTGCCCGAGGTAGCCGACGACCACGGCGTCCGGCCAGCTGCCCGTCCGCCGCCAGCGACGGGACCGGACGGCGAGGGCGCTCCAGCAGCGCAGCAGCCGCCAGGCCAGCAGCGGCAGGGTCCACGGCCGCCGGAGCAGCGAGACCCGGGCCGCGGTGGAGAGGCCGAGCGGGGCGTTGCACTCCTGCACGGTGGCGCCGTGCTCGCGCAGCCCGTCGCGCAGGACGGAGACCCGGGGGTGCGCCGCAGCGTCGTAGGTGCCGAAGAACAGGAGGCGCATCGCGAACAACCCTAGTAGCGGCATGTTCTGGCCCCGGTGCGCCTATCGTGGGGCGGGTGCCCAGGTCCCACCAGCCCCATCCGTCCCGCGCCGCCGGGCTGCTCCGCGCCCCCGGCCGGTTGCTGCTCGCGGTCGCGCTGGCAGCCGCCGGAGTCGGCGCGCTGCCGGCTGCGAGCGCCCGGGCCGCGGTCTGCCCGCCCTCCGGCGGGGTCGCCATCCCGCCCGCCACCGCCCCCGGGGACGTCGTGTTCCGCGGCGGCGGCTGGGGCCACGGCCTCGGGATGAGCCAGTACGGCGCCCAGGGTGCGGCCCGGCTGGGCTGCTCGGCCGACGAGATCCTCACCCGTTACTACGCGGGCACCGAGGTGGTGTCCCGGCCGATGCCGGGCAACGTCCGGGTGCGGCTGCTGGACAACGGCTACCGGGTCGACGTCGAGGCGGTCCAGGGTGCGCTGACCTGGGTGCTGCCGGGCTGCGTGGTGCCGCCGCCCCCGACGCCCACCCCGACGGCGACTCCGACTCCGGCCGGCCCGGCGGCAACGCCCGCACCTACCCCGACCGCCACGCCGACCCCGACGCCGACCGGCCCGCCCTGCCCGCCGGTCCAGCCGGACGGCGCCCGCTGGCAGCTGCGGCTCGACGACAGGACGCACTCGCAGTTCGCGCTCTGGGACCTCGGCGTCACCCCGAGGAAGCTGCTCTGGACGGGCGGCTCGGCGGACGCGCCGCTGCGGCTGCAGCAGTCCGGTGCCGTGGCCCGGCTCACCACCTGGCGCGGCTCGTCGATCTACCTGGACCGCTGGGTGCGCTGGGACTGGACCGCCTTCTCGGTCGACAAGGCCCTGATCGACGCGGTGCAGCAGATCGGCACCACCGACAACGGCTCTGCGATGGACAAGTACCTGTGGGGCATCGCCGAGGTGCCTGCGTCGTTCCCGGCCGCGGCGTTGCAGGCGCAGGCGATCGCCGCCCGCACCTTCGCCGTGAAGCGCGCCGGCCGGGTGCTGATGCCGACACCGACCGACCAGAACTGGACCGGCTGGAAGAAGGAGACCGAGGGGCCGGCCGGCCGGTGGGGGCAGACCTGGAAGGCCGCCGTCGACGCGACGTCGGGCAAGGTCGTCGCGTCGGCCGGCACCGGCACCCTGATCGACGCGTTCTACTCCTCCTCGATGGGTGGGCACACCGAGGACGAACGCTACGTCTGGGGCGTCGAGGCACCGTTCCTGCGCGCGGTCGACGACTCGGCGTGGGACGCCGCGTCGAGCAACCCGGCGAAGAACCGCTCGTGGGCCGTCGGGATCTCCTGGTCTGCGCTGGCCGGCAAGCTCGGCTTCGCCAGCATCAGCACCATCTCGGTGCCCCCGCGCGGCGCCGACGCGCGCGTCGGCGGGGTCAAGGTGGTCGGCATCAGGCGCGGTGCCCTCACCACGTCGTACGTCGAAGGGTGGGACGTGCGCGAGGCGCTCGGCCTGCTCTCGCCGGGTTTCACCATCGCCATGCGACGCACCGGTGGACCGGCCGCGCGACCGCTCGTCGGTGACTGGAACGGCGACGGGCGCGACCAGCTCGGCTGGTGGCGCGACGGCCAGGTCGCGTTGCAGATGACGAGCAGGTCCGGCAGCTGGGTCAAGCGGTTCCGCTACGGCGCCGCCGGTGACGTGCCGGTGGTCGGCGACTGGGACCGCGACGGTGACGACGACCTCGGGGTGTTCCGGGCGGGCAGCTGGCTGCTGCGCACGGGGCTCAGCGGGGGCAGGCCCACCAGGACGGTGCGCTTCGGCCGGCCCGGTGACCTGCCGGTCGTCGGCTCGTGGTCCGGCAAGGCGACCGGCATCGGCGTGGTCCGCGGCCGCACCTGGCTGCTGCGCCGCAGCCTCACCCCGGGCAAGGCCCAGATCCGGTTCGGCTACGGCAACGTCGGCGACGTCCCCGTCGTCGGCTCGTGGACCGGCACGGCACGGTCCGCCATCGGTGTCGAGCGGGACGGGCAGTGGCTGCTGCGCAACCAGCGGTCGGCCGGCAAGCCGAGCACCGTGCTGGCCCACGGGCTGCCGGCCGACCGGGCCGTGGTCGGCGACTGGGACGGCAACGGCACCAGCACGCCGGCCGTCGTCCGCGCCCGCCAGTTCCTGGCCCGTGCCTCGCTGGACCCGACGGCCGCGACCCGGACCCTGACGTTCCTCGGCTGACCGGGCTCGCCGCGCCGCCCACAACCTTTCCCGGGGTCCCCTCGCGCCGTCACCACGCGGCGTAGGCTGCAAGGAGTTGTCCACGCAAAGGAGTGGTGTCGCCAGTGTCACCGAAGTCGTCGGGAGCGCCCCGGGTGCTCCTCGACGCGACCGCGGTGCCCGCCGACCGTGGTGGGGTCGGGCGTTATGTCGACGGTCTGGTCGGCGCGCTGGCGGCTTCCGGCCAGGAGATCGTCGTCGTCTGCCAGCGCTCGGACGCCGAGCGGTTCCACCGGCTGGCCGACCACGCCGAGATCGTCCCCGGCCCCTCGGCGATCGCCCACCGGCCGGCCCGGCTGGCCTGGGAGCAGACCGGGCTGCCATTGGTGGCCCAGCAGGTCGGCGCCGGCGTCATCCACTCGCCCTACTACACGATGCCGCTGCACGCGCAGGTGCCGGTGGTCGTCACCGTGCACGACGTGACGTTCTTCTCCGAGCCCGAGCTGCACAGCGCGCTGAAGACCGGTTTCTACCGGTCGGCGACCCGCACCGCGGTCCGCCGGGCCAGCCGGGTGATCGTCCCGTCCCAGGCCACCCGCGACGAGCTGGTCCGCCTGCTGGACGCCGACCCCGAGCGCATCGACGTGGCCCGGCACGGTGTCGACACCGCGACCTTCCGGCCGCCGTCCGAGTCCGAGACCCGTCGGGTCAGCGACCGGCTCGGCCTGCACGGCCGGCCGTACGTCGCGTTCCTCGGCGTGCTGGAGCGCCGCAAGAACGTCCCGGACCTGGTCCGCGGCTGGGTCAAGGCCGTCGACGGCATGCCCGAGCCGCCCGCCCTGGTGCTGGCCGGCAGCAGCGGCTGGGACGACGGCGTCGACCAGGCGGTGACCGAGGTGCCGCCGCACCTGAAGATCGTGCGCACCGGGTTCATGCGACCGGCCGACCTGCCGGGCCTGCTCGGTGGTGCGATGGTCGTGGCCTACCCCAGCAAGGCCGAGGGTTTCGGCCTTCCGGTGCTCGAGGCGATGGCCTGCGGGGCCGCGGTCCTCACGGCCCGTCGCCTGTCGTTGCCCGAGGTCGGCGGCGACGCGGTCGCCTACACCGAGCCGGACGCCGACAGCATCGGCAAGGCCCTGCGCGAGCTGATCGACGACGAGGAACGGCGCAAGCAGCTCTCCCGTCGCGGCGTCGAGCGGGCCCAGGAGTTCACCTGGGACGCCTCGGCGACGGCGCACCTGGCCGCCTACGCCCGGGCCGCCGGCGCCGTCGACCTCGTGCGCTGACACTCCCGATCCCGGAGGCTGACCCCACGATGACCGAGGCCGTGCTGCTCGTCGGCGGCAAGGGCACCCGGCTCCGGCCGCTCACCGTGCACACCCCCAAGCCGATGCTCCCGACGGCCGGGGTGCCGTTCCTGCACCACGTGCTGTCCCGGGCGCGCGCGGCCGGCGTCGACCACGTCGTGCTGGCCACCTCCTACCGCGCCGAGGTCTTCAAGGACGGCATCGGGGACGGCTCGTCGTTGGGGCTGCGCGTCGACTACGTCACCGAGGACCAGCCGATGGGCACCGGTGGTGGCATCCGGAACGTGGCGTCACTGCTGGAGAGCGGGCCGGACGACCCGGTCGTGATCCTCAACGGTGACGTGCTCTCCGGCCACGACCTGGCGGCCCAGGTCGACGCGCACCAGGCCGCCGGTGCCGAGGTGACGCTGCACCTCACCGAGGTCGACGACCCGCGAGCGTTCGGCTGCGTCCCGTGCGACGGCAACGGCCGGGTGACAGCTTTCCTGGAGAAGATGGAGCAGCCGGTCACCAACCGCATCAACGCCGGCTGCTACGTGTTCCGCCGCAGCCTGATCGATGCGATCCCGGCCGACCGGCCGGTGTCGGTGGAGCGGGAGACCTTCCCCGGGCTGGTCGCGTCGGGAGCGCTGGTGCTGGCCCACGTCGACCCGGGGTACTGGCTGGACCTCGGGACCCCGGCGGCCTACACGCGCGCCTCCCGCGACCTGGTGCTCGGGGCCCTGGTGTCCTCGGCGCTGCCCGGACCGGTCGGGCCGTGGCTGCAGCTGCCAGGGGCGGTCGTCGCGGCGGACGCGGTGCTCACCGGCGGGACGACCGTCGGCGCCGGAGCCACGGTCGGCCCGGGTGCTGCCGTCGAAGGCAGCGTGCTGCTCGACGACTGCACGATCGGCGCCGGAGCGACGGTCCGCGACTCGGTGGTCGGACGCGGTGCGCGGATCGGTGCGGGTGTCGTGCTCGACGGTGTCGTCGTGGGCGACGCCGCAGAGGTCGGCGAGGGCAACGAGCTCGCTGCCGGTGCGCGGGTCTGGGTCGACGCGCGCATCCCGCCGTACGCGATCCGCTTCAGCCCGGACGTCCCCAACACCTGACCCGATCAGGCAGCGTTGGGCTCCGGGGAGTCGGCGGCCGGGTAGTCGTCGATGAACGACTGCACGGCAGCACCGCTGACCTTGCCGCACAGCTGGATGTGGCCCGCGTCCGCGCCCCAGTGCGAGATGCCGAGGTGCTTCCCGCTGGGGAGCTTGCCGTAGGCGTTGTCCCACGCCGACACGATGAACTTGCCGGTCGGGCCGACGGCGTCCTCGGTGCGCGCCCGGGTTGCGATGTCCTTGAGCGCGTCGAGCTGCTCACCCTTGATCGTGCTGTCGTACCAGACGATCGTGTAGCCGTGCTCGAGGTTGTGGACCAGCTGCTCCATCTCCGGCCGGTCCCGCGCCGTGTAGAACTCGCGCGCCGGGTATGCCGGCTGCGCCCAGTGCGGGCCGAACGACGGCGGCACCGTGTCGTACTTCTCCACCGTGCCGTCGGCGACGTGCTTGCCGACGTTGTCGCCTGCGTCGTTCGTCTCCACCTTGCTGCAGCTCGCAGCGCCGGCCGACACCCCGAACGAGGACAGCGACTTGTTCTTCGGGTCGTCCTGGGACTTGAGGTACGACGGGATCGCGACGGCCGCGATCAGGCCGATGCCCACCAGGACCGCGATGACCACGAAGATCATGCTCTTGCGACGCTCACGGGCCTGCTCGGCCTTGCGCATCGCTTCGACCTTGGCCCGGCGGTCCCGGTCCCCCTGCTGCTTGGGCTTGTTGGCCACGAGCGTCTTCGGCCCTTCCTGGTCTGCCGCTGCGTCGGCGAGAAGCATGTCCACTTCCCGCGGTGGACGCCGACTCTACCGAGCGTGCCTGGAAGACTTCGCCCATGACCGCGCCGACCACCCCGACGCCGACCGGGACGCAGGCCGCCCTGGAGCGCCGGTGGCAGCCCGGCCGGCCGGTCGACCTCGGCGCGACGCTGGGGCCGATGCGTCGCGGCAGCGGTGACCCCACGTTCCGGTACGGCGGCCCGCCGGGCGCGGCCGGGCTGTGGCGCACCACCCGGGCGCCGGACGGCCCGGCCACCCTGCGGCTCGCGGTGCGCCCGGCAGACGGCGAGGTCGTCGGCACCGCCTGGGGTCCCGGCGCCGGCTGGGTGCTGGACCGCCTGCCCGCCCTGCTCGGCGCCGACGACGACCCCGGCGGGTTCGCGCCGATGCACCCGGTGCTGCGTGACACCTGGCGGGCGCGACCGGGCTGGCGGGTGCCGCGGTCCAGCCGTGTCCTCGAGTCGCTGCTGCCGGCGGTGCTCGAGCAGAAGGTCACCGGCCGGGAGGCCTGGGCCGCCTGGCGCCGGCTGGTGCGGTGGTACGGCGAGCCGGCGCCCGGGCCGGCCGGTGTGCTGCCGGACGGTCTGCGGGTCGCGCCGGACGCCGCGACCTGGGCCCGGGTGCCGTCCTGGGACTGGCACCGTGCCGGGGTCGACCTCTCCCGTTCGCGCGCGGCGGTCACCGCTGCCGGTCGCGCCGGCCGGCTCGAGGCGCTGGTCGACCGGACGCCGACCGAGGCCGGCACCGCCTTGCGCACCCTGCCCGGCATCGGCGTCTGGACCGCGGCCGAGGTCGCGCAGAGGGCTCTCGGCGACGCCGACGCGGTGTCGGTCGGTGACTACCACCTCGCCTCGCGGGTCGGCTGGGCGCTGGTCGGCAAGAAGGTCGACGACGACGCGATGCTCGAGCTTCTTGAGCCCTACCGGGGCCACCGGTACCGCGTGCAGCGCCTGGTCGAGATGTCCGGCGTGGCACCGCCGCGCCGCGGCCCGCGGTACGCCGGGCGCGACTACCGCGCGATGTGACTCAACGCTGCAGCAGGTAGTCGTCCGGCTCGCGCGGTGGGCGGTCCGGCGCGGGCCCCGCGGGGTGGCCGACCGCGATCGCACCCATCGGCTCCCACCCGTCGGGCAGGTCGAGCTCGCGCACCACGACCTCCCGGCAGAACATCGTGCTGCTCACCCAGGCCGAGCCGAGCCCCTCGACGGCCAGGGCGACGAGCAGGTTCTCGACCCCGGCGCCCATCGCGACGAGGAACATCTCCCGCTCGGCGGCCGAACGCCGGGCGTCGGGGTAGTCGTGCATCCCGTCACCTGCCAGGCAGGGCACCACGAGGGTCGGCACGCCGCGCAGCACGTCGCCACGCCGGGTGCGCTTCGCGACCTGCTCGTCGGTGAACCCGTCGCGCCGAAGGTCGCGCACCCAGGCGGCGAGCATCGCGTCCAGCAGCGACCGGCGTACCTCGAGGTCGTCGACGACCACGAACCGCCACGGTGTCGTGTGGTGCGGTGCGGGGGCCGTGACGGCGGCCGCGACCGCGCGGCGGAGCACGGCGGGGTCGACCGCGTCGTCGGTGAACGCTCGGACGGTACGCCGGGCCGGCACGACGTCGCGCGCACCCAGTCGGAAGAGGTCCTCGGCCGCCGGCCGCACCAGGGCCGCGGCGCCGGGACCGTCCTCCCGCGTCGTGCGGGCGGCGAGCCCGCGGACGACGGCGAACGGCCGCCGGCCGAGCTTGCCCTTCACCAGGTCGGCAGCCGAGGCGACCTCGTCGGCGATGGCCGGCACGGTGACCTCGAGGACGTTGCCGTGCCCGTCGTCGCGGCCGCGCAGGTCGTCCAGCGGCGGCAGGCCGGCGACGCCGACGGCCTGGTCGGTCTGGCCGGTTCGCCAGGCCCGGCCCATCGTGTCGGTGACCACGACCGCCAGGTCGACGCCGGCCAGCTCGAGCAGCCGGGACCGCAGCGCGCGAGCCGACGCGTCGGGGTCCAGCGGCAGCAGCAGCACGGTGCCCGGCTCGGTCCCCGACGCGTCGACGCCGGCGGCCGCGAGCACCAGTCCGTGGCGGGTCTCGACGATCCGGGTCGGGCCCCGGCGGGCGACCACCCGCACCGTCTCGGAGCTGATCGCCTCCTCGCGGTCGACGCGCACGGCGCGACCCTCTGCCTTGGACACCACCTTGGACGTCACGACCACGACGTCGCCGTCGGCGAGCGGGAAGTCCTCGCCGGCCAGCGCGTCGAGCAGCAGCCCGGCCAGGTCGTCGCCGGCGGTGACCTCCGGCACGCCGTCCGGTGACCAGACGAGCAGCGACCCGCTCATCGGACCCGGTCGGCGACCAGGTCCGCCGCCATCGCCAGTGCCGACCGGGCCATCAAGGCCGCCGACTCGACGTCCGGCATCAGCAGCGGGACCGACCGGCAGGAGATGCCCGCCGCCTCGACCGCCGGCACCGCGTCGGCGTCGGCGCTGTCGACCAGCCAGCCGTCGAGCAGGCCACCGTCACGACGGGCGCCGTAGTGCAACGCCACCGCGGCCGTCGTCGTCTCGACGCCGATCGCGGCCAGCACCCGGTCGGCCATGCCGCGCACCGGGGCGCCGCCGACGATCGGCGAGAGACCGACCACCGGTGCGGGGGAGGAGAGCAGTGCCTCGCGCACACCGGGGACGGACAGCACGGTGCCGATGCTGACCACCGGGTTGGACGGCGGCATCAGCACGAGGTCGGCGTCGGCGAACGCCTGGACCACACCGGGGCCGGGCCGGGCGTGCTCGGCGCCGACGGCGACGATCTCGTGCGCATCGGGTGCCGCGTGCAGCCGCACCCAGTACTCCTGGAAGTGCACCGCCCGTCGGCCGCCCGGCGCATCCGGGTCGTCGATCACGACGTGCGTCTCGACCCGGTCGTCGCTCATCGGCAGCAGCCGCACACCGAGGTCCGGCAGTCCCCACCGGGTGCACAACGCCTCGGTCACCTGGCTGAGCGGGTAGCCGGCGTCGAGCATCTGGGTGCGCACGACGTGGGTGGCGATGTCGCGGTCGCCGAGACCGAACCAGGCCGGCCCGACGCCGTACGCCGCCAGCTCGTCCTTGACCACGAAGGTCTCCCCCGCGCGGCCCCAGCCCTGCTCCTCGTGGATGCCGCCGCCCAGGGTGTACATCACGGTGTCCAGGTCGGGGCAGACCCGCAGCCCGAACAGCGTGATGTCGTCGCCGGTGTTGCCGACGACGGTCACCTGGACCGGGTCGTCCGGGTCCGGCGGGACGGCGGCGAGCAGGCCACGGAGGAACCGGGCGGCGCCGATTCCACCGGCCGGGACGACGATCTGCATGGGCGCCAGTCTGGCCGGTCGGGCGCGACACGCCGCAAAGAGGTCGTCCGTTCGGCTAAATATCACCGTCCGGCTTGACGAAGAGGTAACGACGCGCGTGTAATTCCACCAGTGTCATTCGGTGGCCGGCGCCCACAGCGCGTCGGTGCCGGGCCAGGGTCGAGGAGGCAACGCCATGGGCGAGGTGTATCCGCTCATCGATGAGCCGGACGAGGACAACGGCTGGCAGGACCGTGCCTTGTGCGCACAGACGGATCCGGAGGCGTTCTTCCCGGAGAAGGGCGGCTCCACCCGGGAGGCGAAGAAGGTGTGTCTCGGCTGCGACGTGCGGGCCGAGTGTCTCGAGTACGCCCTGATGAAGGACGAGCGGTTCGGCATCTGGGGCGGGCTGTCGGAGCGCGAGCGCCGGCGGCTGAAGAAGAGCGCCGTCTAACTGCTCCCGTAGGGTTGGCAGCCGCATGCCGACCCCAGCCTCCACGCGCTCCGAGCGGGCCGTTCCACCGGTGACGGTCACCGCGGTGGTGGTGGCGCACTCCGGCGACCGGTGGCTGCCCGGACTGCAGGCAGCACTCGCCGGGCAGACCCGGCAGCCCGACGTCGTGGTCGCCGCCGACACCTCCGAGAACCACCCCGCCACCTCGCCCGGCGATACACCGGACCCGCTGCGCCGCTGGCTCGGCGCGGACCACGTCGTCGAGCTGCCGGCCGGCACCGGCTTCGGCGCCGCCGTGCAGGCCGCCCTGAACCACGCCCCGCAGCCGGCCGACTGGGTGTGGCTGCTGCACGACGACTGTGCGCCCGCGCCCTCGGCCCTGGAGAAGCTGCTCGCGGAGGTCGGTCACGACCCGCGGATCGCCGTGGCGGGGCCGAAGGTCCTCGGTCTGGGTGACCGCCGGCTGCTGCTCGAGGTCGGCGTCACGATCGCCCGCAGCGGCCGCCGCGACGTCGGACTGGAGCGCCGCGAGTACGACCAGGGCCAGCACGACGGCGTCCGCCCGGTGCTGGCGGTCGGCACCGCCGGCATGCTGGTGCGCCGCGACGTATGGGACGAGCTCGGCGGCCTGGACCCCCGGCTGCCGTTGCTGCGCGACGACGTCGACCTCGGCTGGCGGGCCAACCTGGCCGGCCACCGGGTGGTCGTGGCGACCGATGCCGTCGTGCACCACGCGGAGGCGGCGAGCCATCGGCGTCGGCCGGTGCATGTCGCGGGGGGACGGCTGCACCGGCTGGACCGGCAGCATGCGCTGTACGTGCTGCTCGCCAACCTGCCGCTGCCCCGTCTGCTGATCGCCCTGCCGGTGCTCACGGTGTCCACCCTGCTGCGGTCGCTCGGCCTGCTCGCCGGCAAGCGGCCGGCCCACGCGGCCGACGAGGCGCTTGCCCTGCTCGCCGTGCTGGGGCGGCCGGACCGGCTGTTCCACGCCCGGCGGAACCGGCGGCGGACCCGGCGGGTCCCGGCCCGGACCGCGCTGCCTCTGCTCGCGCCGCGATCTGCCGGCGTCCGGCACGCCATGGAGACGCTGAGCCTGTTCCTCGGCACCTCGGCCGGCGAGGTGGTCGGCGGGCGGCACCGGGCGAGCTCGCGGTCACCGGAGACCGGCCCGACCGGTGACGAGGCCGACGAGCTGCCGTCGACGTCGTCGGGCCTGCTGCGCCGGCTGCTGGTCCGGCCTTCGGTGCTGCTCGTCGCGGCGTTGACCGTGCTGGCCCTCGCGGCCGCGCGCGGCCTGCTCGGCGACGGACGGCTGATGGGCGGTGCGCTGCTGCCGGCGCCGTTGTCGGCCAGCAGCCTGTGGCACACCTACATCGCTGCCTGGCACCCGGTCGGGCTGGGCAGCGACACCGTCGCCCCGCCGTACCTGGCGGTCCTGGCGGCGCTCGCCGGCCTGCTGCTCGGCAGCGCGGAACGCGCCGTCGACCTCCTGCTGCTCGGCACCGTCCCGCTGGCGGGCACGGCGGCCTACCTCGCCCTGCGCCGGCTGGTGGCCGCGACGCCGCTGCGGGTCTGGGGAGCGGTCGCCTACGCACTGCTCCCGCCGGTGCTCGGCGCCGTCGCCGCCGGTCGTCTCGGGACGGCCGTCGCCGCTGTGCTGCTGCCGCTGCTGGTGCTCGCCGTGCTGCGCACCTTCGGCGCGGACGGCCGGCCGGCGAGCTGGCGGGCCGGCTGGGCGGCCGGACTGCTCCTCGCGCTGATGGCGTCGTTCGTGCCGATGGCCTGGGTGGTGGCCACACCATTGGTCATCGGGCTCGCGGTCGGGACCGGTGCGGGACACCGACGTCGCTCGCTGGTCCGGGCCGCGGTGCCGGTCCTGGTGCCGCCGCTGCTCCTGCTGCCGTGGCTGCCGGCGCTGGTGGCCGACCCCCAGCTGCTGCTGCTCGAGGCCGGCCTGCCCGGTCCCGGCCTGTCGGAGGCGGACCTCGACGGGCTGGACCTGCTGCTGCTGCACCCCGGCGGGCCGGGGCTGCCTCCGCTGGTGCTCACCGTCGGCCTGGTGGTCGCGGCGCTGGCCGGTCTGCTCCGGCCGGCCGGCCGGCGTCCGGTGCTGCTCGGCTGGCTCGTCGCGGTCGTCGGGCTGGCCGGCGCGCTGGCCCTGAGCCGGACGACGGTCACGACACCGACCGCCGAGACGCCGGTGCCTGCCTGGCCCGGGCTGCTCGTGCTCGTCGCGGGGGCCGGGCTGGTCGTCGCCGCGGTGGCCGGTGCCGCCGGCGCCCGGGAGCGGGTGACCCGCGCGAGCTTCGGCTGGCGGCAGCCCGGCGCGCTGCTGGTCCTGGCGCTGGCCGTGGTGGCGCCCCTCGTCACGGCTGGCTGGTGGGTCGTCACCGGGGCCGGCGATCCTCTCGAGCGGCGCGACCCGGTGCTGCTGCCGGCCTTCGTCGCCGCCGAGGGCGCCGAGAAGGCCCGCCCCCGCACCCTGGTCCTGCGGTCCCGCCCCGACGGCTCGCTGTCCTACGCGCTGCTGCGGTCGGACGGACCGCGGACGGGCGACGCCGAGCTCGTCCCGCCGCCCGACCGTGACACCGGGCTGGACGCCGCAGTCGCCGACCTGACCTCCGGTCGCGGCGGCGAGGCCGCGGCCCGCCTGGTCCCGTACGGCGTCCGGTTCGTGCTGCTCACCAAGCCGGCCGACCGCGCCCTGGCCCGCTCCATCGACACCGTGCCCGGCGTGCTGCGGGTCAGCGGCCAGGGCGGTTCGCTGCTCTGGCAGGTCGACTACCCGACCGGTCGGGTCCGGGTGCTGCCACCCGACGCCCCCGTGGTCGAGGACGACGGCTCGCCGCCGCCCGCGAAGGTGCTTCCCGCCGGGCAGGTCGAGTCGCACGCCGAGCTCGGGCCCGGCCGGGCCGGCCGGCTGCTGGTGCTGGCCGATGCCCGGGACACCGGCTGGCGGGCCACGGTCGACGGCCGCACGCTCACGCCACGCCGGTACGACGGGTGGGCGCAGGCTTTCGAGCTGCCGGCCGGGCGCGGGGGCCTCGACCTCACCCACGACCAAGGGCTGCGGCCGGTCCTGCTCTGGGTCCAGCTCGGCCTGCTGGTCCTGGTCGTCATCCTCGCCCTCCCGCAGGTGCAGGCCTCGCTGGACGACGTCGACGGGCAGCCGGACATCGGCGCCGACCTGCCGGAGCCGACGCCCGTCGCTGCCGGCGGCCGGACGGAAGTGCCCCGGTGAGGCCGGCGGTGTCCCGGGTCCTGCGCCGGCCCGGCATCGCACTGCTCGGCGCGGTGCTCCTGCTCGCCGGCCTGGGGGTGACCGCCGACCTCACGGGTCCGTTGCCGCGGGCCGAGAGTGCCGCCGGGGCCGAGCGGCTGCCGGACCGTCCGGCGGTCCCGGTCGCGAGGGCAGAAGCGGTCTGCCCGGACCCGGTGGTCGACGAGAAGACCGAGACCCGGATCAGCGTCGGCGCTCCCGGCGGGGGGACCGCGTCCGGCGCGGCCGAGGGCCGGGCCCGCCTGACGCCGATGACCGGCGGCTCCGGCCTGGTCGACGTGATCGCGCCCGGGTCCGGGTCGGCACTCGCTGTGCCCGACCAGGGTCCCCTGGTCGCGCGGGGGACCGGCGCCTCCGCCCCCGGCCTGGCCGTGGGGATGCTGACCCGCAGCACGGTGGACGCCATGCGCGGCCTGGCGGGCACCGGCTGCGCCGTACCCGGCACCGACTTCTGGTTCGTCGGCAGCGGTGCCGTCGTCGGGCAGCGCGGCCGGGTCTACCTGACCAACCCGGAACCTGCGCCGGCGGTTGCCGACATCACGCTCTACGGTCCGGAAGGCCCGATCGACGCGCCGGCCGGCCGCGGGGTGCCGATCGCCGCCGGCACCCAGGAGGTCCGGCTGCTCGACGCGCTCGCACCCGGGACCACCCGGTTCGCGGTGCACGTGCACGTGCGCAGCGGACGGGTCGCTGCCGCAGTCCGCGACCAGCAGCTGGACGGGCTGACCCCCCGCGGCGCCGACTGGGTGCCGCCCGCCGCACCGCCGGCCCTGCGCCAGGTGGTCCCCGGCGTCGTCGCCGGGGCGGGGGAGCGGCTGCTGCAGGTCGTCTCCCCGGGAGCCTCGGACGCCATCGTCAAGCTCCGTCTGATCACCGAGTCCGGGTCCTTCGCGCCGGTCGGCCTGGACGTTCTCGAGGTCCCCGCCGGCTCGGTCGCCGAGGTCGACCTGGCGAAGTACACCGACGCGGCTGCCGTCGCGGTGTCGCTGGACTCCGACGTCCCGGTGACCGCCGGCGTCGCGGCCCGGGCCACCTCCGCGACCGATGAGCTCACCGACGTGGCCTACACGGCGGCCGGCCGGCCGCTGACGCCGACGACTCCCGGCGTCGTCGCCGAGGCCCGGCAGGGCGACGGGGTCACCAGCTCGCTGCTGCTCGCCGCACCCGGCAAGGACGCCACGCTCCGCCTCGCGCCGGTGTCACCGGCGACCGGCACGCCGGCCGAGGTGGAGGTGCCCGGCGGCAGCCAGGTGGTGGTCGACCTCGGCACGGTCAGCACGGCCGCCACCTTCAGCCTCACGGTCACGCCGCTGGCCGGCTCCGGACCGGTGCTCGCGGCCCGGGCCGTCAGCGAGGCCGAGGACCGCGGACCGCTGCTGACCATCGACCTGGTCGAGCCCGGCCGCTACGCCGTGACGGTGCCGCGGGTCCTGGCGGACCTGTCGACCGGCCTGCGACCGCGCGGCTAGTCAGGCCGGCGGCTCGTCGTCCCGCTCGGGGTCGACGACCTCCGGCGGCAGGCCGAGCAGGTCGGCGACGGCCTCGACCACCACGTCGTGCACGAGGTCCTCGCGGACGCGCTGCGTCCTGGCCCGCGACTCGACCGGCCGGCGGTAGACGACGATCCGGGCCGGCTCGTCCAGGGTCGCCGGCTCGGCCCGCGACAACGGCACGCCGTCGAGGTGGTCCGGCGGCACGTCCTCGACCAGGACGTCGACCGCCTCGAGCTGGTTGCCCCACTGCCGCGACACCCGGGTCACGGCGTCCAGCACCAGCTCGTCGAACTCCTCCGACCGGCTCCGGGCCGCCGGCAGGTCGCCGGGCAGCAGCGCCCCGCGCAGGCCCCGGCCGCGGCGGTCCCGTCGCCGGCCGCCGGCCGCGTGCTCGGTCATGGCCGCCAGCCTAGAGATGACGCGCCGAGGGAGTTGGGCCGGTCAATGCGGCCCGCGATCGGTCCCGGTCGCTACCGTTCGGCCCGTGAGCCCTGTCCGCCGCTGCTCCCGCACCGCGTGCGGGCGGCCCGCCGTCGCGACGCTCACCTACGTGTACGCCGACAGCACCGCCGTGCTCGGCCCGCTGGCCACCTACGCCGAACCGCACTGCTACGACCTGTGCGCCGCACACTCCGAGCGGCTGACCGCCCCGCGCGGCTGGGAGGTGCTCCGGCTCGCGCCGGACCCGGCCGACCTCGGGCCGAGCAGCGACGACCTGGAGGCGCTGGCCGACGCCGTCCGCGAGGCCGCTCGCCCCGCGCCGGAGCCGGCCCGGGAGCCGGTCGAGGTCGGCCGCCGCGGCCACCTGCGGATGCTCCGCAGCCCGGACTGATCGGGCGGCCCGCGTGCGCCTGTCCGGTTTGCCCCGGACACGCCGGTTCCTCAAGGGATTGACGAGCCCTGCCGATGCATCCGTGTCATCCCGGGTAGCCATCGTTCCTTCCTCCGGCGCCCGCGCAGCACCTCCATCATCGGCATCGTCGAAAGCGGACTTCCTCATGGCGCGCACCAGCACGGCTTCCCGCCCGCACATCCCCCTCGGCTCGCTGACCCAGCCCGGTGCCCGGGGCGGCGCCAGCTGTCGCGCCTGCGGTAGCGAGCGGGTCACCCGCATCGCGATGAACCTCACCGACGGTTCGCCGGTGGAGTTCACCTCCTGCCACCACTGCGAGCACCGCACCTGGGCCGAGCAGGGCAGTGCACGCGCACTTCCGGTCGACCGGGTGCTGGACAAGACCCGCAAGGTCTGAGGCGTCCGGCGCCCCTCCGGGAGCGCCTTCGGTGGCCGGTAGGCTCGCCGCCGTGCCCGTTCCGCTCCGCCAGGACCTGTCGACGTTCGTCAAGGCCTACGACGTCCGCGGGACGGTCCCCGACCAGCTCGACGCCGAGGTAGCCCGCGCGATCGGCGCGGCCTTCGTGCAGGTCGCCGGCGCGAGCAGGGTCGTCGTCGGCCACGACATGCGGCCGTCGTCCCCCGAGCTCGTCGCTGCCTTCGCCGAGGGTGCCACCTCGCAGGGCGCCGATGTCGTCGAGATCGGCCTGGCCTCGACCGACCTGCTCTACTTCGCCAGCGGCAGCCTCGACCTGCCGGGCGCCATGTTCACCGCCAGTCACAACCCGGCTCGATACAACGGCATCAAGCTCTGCCGGTCCGGCGCCCGGCCGATCGGCCAGGACAGCGGCCTGGTCGAGATCCGCGACCTCGCCCAGCAGGGCGGTCCGGACCCCGTGGACCGTCCGGGCACCGTGACCCGGCAGGACGTGCTCCCGGCGTACGCCGAGTACCTGCGCACCCTCGTCGACCTGTCCGCCAACCGCCGGCTGAAGGTCGTGGTCGACGCCGGCAACGGCATGGGCGGCCACACCGTCCCGACGGTCCTCGCCGGACTGCCCGTCGACCTGGTCCCGATGTACTTCGAGCTCGACGGCACGTTCCCCAACCACGAGGCCAACCCGCTCGACCCGGCGAACCTGCTCGACCTGCAGGCCCGGGTCCGCGCTGAGGGCGCCGACATCGGGCTTGCGTTCGACGGCGACGCCGACCGCTGCTTCGTGATCGACGAGCAGGGCGACCCGGTGTCGCCGTCCGCCGTCACGGCGCTGGTCGCCGTGCGCGAGCTCGCCCGGCACCCGGGCTCGACGGTCATCCACAACCTGATCACCTCGCGTGCGGTGCCGGAGATCGTCGCCGAGCACGGCGGAAAGCCGGTGCGCACCCGGGTCGGGCACTCGTTCATCAAGGCCGAGATGGCGCGCACCGACGCCGTCTTCGGCGGTGAGCACTCGGCGCACTACTACTTCCGCGACTTCTGGCGGGCCGACACCGGCATGCTGGCCGCGCTGCACGTCCTCGCCGCGCTGGGGGAGCAGGGTGAGCCGCTGTCGAAGCTCGCCTCGGCGTACGAGCGCTACGTCGCGTCCGGCGAGATCAACAGCGTGGTCGACGACCAGGCAGCGGCCACGGCAGCGGTGCGGGCCGCCTACCAGGAGCAGCCCGGAGTCGAGATCGACGAGCTCGACGGGCTGACCGTCGGTCTCGACGACTGGTGGTTCAACCTGCGGGCCTCGAACACCGAGCCGTTGCTGCGGCTCAACGTCGAGGCGGCCGACACGGAGACGATGCGACAGGTGCGGGACGACGTCCTGGCCCTGGTGCGCGGCGGCGACACCGTCGCGAACAGCGACCCGAAGGAGACCTGAGGACGTGCAGCTCGACCCCCGGCTGATGGAGATCCTGGCCTGCCCGGTCTGCCACTCGCCCTTGCGCGCGGACGACGAGGCGGAGGAGCTGGTCTGCACCTCGAGCACCTGCGGGCTGGCCTACCCGGTGCGCGACGACATCCCGGTGCTGCTCGTCGACGAGGCCCGGCGGCCGTGAGCCCGTTCGGGGCGCTGGACGAGGCTGCCCTGGACGACCCGGAGGCGTTGGACCGGCTGGACCCGGCCCAGATGCTGCGCGCGGTCGCCACCGCGGGTGCGCAGGTCCGGGAGTCGCTGGTGCGCATCGAGGACGACACGCTGGCGGAGGTCGGCCGCGACGACCGGCCGCGCGCGGTCGTCGTCACCGGCATGGGCGGCTCGGGCATCGCGGCCGACGTGGCCGCGGCGGTCGCCGGCCGCACCTGCCCGGTGCCGGTGCTCGCCTACCGCGGTCACCGGCTGCCCGGCTGGGTCGGCCCGATGGACCTCGTCGTCGCGGTGTCCTGCTCGGGCAGCACCGAGGAGACCCTCTCGGCGACCGACGAGGCGCTGCGCCGCGGTGCCCGGCTGGTCACCGTGGGAGCCGCCGGCTCACCGCTCGCCGAGCGCAGTGCCGGCGGCCGGGCGCTGCATCTTGCGGTCGACGCGCAGGGCCGGATGCCGCGGGCCAACCTGTGGGGGCTCGCGGTCCCGGTGGTCATGGTGCTGCACGCCGCCGGCCTGGCCGACGTGCCCCGGGGTCTGCTCGCCGCCCTCGCCGACCAGCTGGACGCGGCGGCCGAGCGGTGCGGCCCGGTGGTCGAGAGCCTGGAGAACCCGGCGAAGGTGCTGGCGATCGAGCTGGCCGGGTCGCTGCCCTACGTGTGGGGAGCGAGTGACGTCGCGAACGTCGCCGCGGCCCGGACGGCGGCGCAGCTGGCCGAGAACGCGAAGTACCCCGCGGTGCACGGCCCGCTGACCGAGGTGCACCACAACCAGGTCGTGGTGATGGCCGGCGCCTTCGGTGCCCTTGCCGCCGCCGACGAGGACGACATCTTCCGTGACCGGGTCGAGGACGCCCCGGGCTGGCCCCGTATGCGGCTGCTGCTGCTGCGCGACGTCGAGGAGGTGCCGGAGGTCGCGGCCCGCGCAGACGCGTCGCGCGATGTCGCCGAGCAGTACGGCGTGCCGTGCAGCGAGCTGCGCGCCGAGGGCGACCACGCGCTGCTCAGGCTGGCCAGCCTGGTCGCCCCGCTGGACTTCGCCAGCGTCTACCTCGCCATCGTGCAGGGCATCGACCCGTCACCGATCGCACCCATCGTCGCCCTCAAGGGTGGCACCTCCGGAGGAGTCCTGTGAGCGCGTCTGGCGGCAACAAGGCGATCGTCGCGGCGCTGGCCGCCAACCTGGGCATCGCGGTGACCAAGTTCATCGCGTACCTGCTCACCGGGTCGTCCTCGATGCTGGCCGAGTCGATCCACTCGGTCGCCGACTCGGGGAACCAGGGCCTGCTGCTGGTCGGGGGTCGCCGGGCCCAGCGGCAGGCCAGCCCCGAGCACCCGTTCGGCTACGGGCGGGAGCGCTACATCTACGCGTTCATCGTGTCGATCGTGCTGTTCAGCGTCGGCGGTCTCTTCGCGCTCTACGAGGGCTACCACAAGCTGCAGCACCCGGAGCCGATCGACTCCTGGCAGTGGGTGCCGGTGCTGGTCCTGGTCGTCGCGATCGGGCTGGAGAGCTACTCGTTCCGCACCGCGATCGTCGAGTCCAACGAGGTCCGCGGCGACCTCGGCTGGGTGCAGTTCATCCGCCGGTCCAAGGCGCCCGAGCTGCCGGTCGTCCTGCTCGAGGACTTCGGCGCACTCATCGGCCTCGTCCTCGCGCTGTTCGGCGTGACGCTGACCCTGATCACCGACGACGGCACGTGGGACGGGCTCGGCACCGTCTGCATCGGCGTGCTGCTGGTCCTGATCGCCGTGGTGCTCGCCATCGAGACCAAGAGCCTGCTGCTCGGCGAGGGCGCGACTGCCGACGCGGTGAGGCGGATCGAGGCGGCGCTGCTGGCCGACGACTCGGTGCGGCGCATCATCCACATGAAGACGCTGCACCTCGGCCCGGACGAGCTGCTGGTCGCGGCCAAGATCGCGGTGACGCCGCAGGCCAGCGCGGCCGAGCTGGCCCGCACCATCGACGCCGCCGAGACCCGGGTCCGGGAGGCCGAGCCGGTAGCCCGGATGATCTACCTCGAGCCCGACATCGACCGGGACGAGACCAGCGAGGTCCCGAGCCGAGGTGACCAGGGCGGGTCCGGCCGCTAGACTGGCCCCGGAGTTCGGCGTCACCGATGGGTTGGTCCTGAGGGACCGCGCCGGGCATGCTCCGCCAGCACCTGCACCGACGGACAGCCACTGCTGTGCGCCATCTGCCGCTGGCACCCCGCCCATCTGCATCCATCGGGCCCTGTCGAGACGGGCCCAGTCGGGAGACGACACGCATGAGCGCCACCCTGAAGCCCGGTGACTACAAGGTCGCCGACCTCTCGCTCGCCGAGTTCGGCCGCAACGAGATCCGCCTCGCCCAGCACGAGATGCCGGGCCTGATGGCCCTGCGCGAGGAGTTCGGCAAGGCCCAGCCGCTGGCCGGTGCCCGGATCGCCGGGTCGCTGCACATGACCGTGCAGACCGCCGTCCTCATCGAGACCCTCGTCGCGCTCGGCGCCGACGTCCGCTGGGTCTCCTGCAACATCTTCTCCACCCAGGACCACGCGGCCGCAGCGGTCGTCGTCGGTCCCGAGGGCACGGTCGACGCCCCTGCCGGCGTGCCGGTCTACGCCTGGAAGGGCGAGACCCTGCCCGAGTACTGGTGGTGCACCGAGCAGATGCTGGTCTGGCCGGACGGTGCCGGCCCGAACATGCTGCTGGACGACGGCGGCGACGCGACCCTGCTGATCCACAAGGGCACCCAGTTCGAGGCGGCCGGGGCGGTGCCCAGCACCGACGAGAACGACTCCGAGGAGTACGGCGTCATCCTCGACCTGCTGCGCGCCTCGCTCGCTGCGGACCCGACCAAGTACACCCGGATGGGCGCGGGCATCAAGGGCGTCACCGAGGAGACCACGACCGGTGTGCACCGCCTCTACGAGTTCGCCAAGTCCGGCGAGCTGCTCTTCCCGGCCATCAACGTCAACGACTCGGTGACCAAGTCCAAGTTCGACAACAAGTACGGCACCCGCCACTCGCTGATCGACGGCATCAACCGCGCGACCGACGTCCTGATGGGCGGCAAGGTCGCGGTCGTGCTCGGCTACGGCGACGTCGGCAAGGGCAGCGCCGAGTCGCTGCGCGGCCAGGGTGCCCGGGTGATCGTCACCGAGGTCGACCCGATCTGCGCGCTGCAGGCGGCGATGGACGGCTACCAGGTCGCGACCCTCGAGGACGTCGTCGAGACCGCGGACATCTTCATCACCGCGACCGGCAACAAGGACATCATCTCGGCCGCGGACATGGCCCGGATGAAGCACCAGGCCATCGTCGGCAACATCGGCCACTTCGACAACGAGATCGACATGGCCGGGCTCGCCCGCACCGACGGCATCCGCCGCAACACGATCAAGCCGCAGGTCGACGAGTGGGTCTTCGCCGACGGCCACTCGATCATCGTGCTGTCCGAGGGCCGGCTGCTGAACCTCGGCAACGCCACCGGGCACCCGAGCTTCGTGATGTCGAACTCCTTCGCCAACCAGACGATCGCCCAGATCGAGCTCTGGACGAAGAACGACCAGTACGAGCGGCAGGTCTACGTGCTGCCGAAGCACCTGGACGAGAAGGTCGCCCGGCTGCACCTCGACGCGCTCGGCGTGCGGCTCACCAAGCTGACCAAGGACCAGGCCGAGTACATCGGCGTGGACGTGGCGGGCCCGTACAAGCCGGACCACTACCGCTACTGATGGGCTAGGGGCTGGCGTCGCCGCGCACGATGCTGGTGGCGATGTCGCGCAGCTTGCGGTTCAGCCGCTGCGACGCGGTGCTCAGCAGGTTGAACGCCTCCTGCTGGCTGATCTTGTGGGTGGCCATCAGGATGCCCACCGCGGCACCGATCTCGCGGTTGGTCGCGAGGCCGATCTCGAGCTCGTCGGCCCGGCTCGCGTGCCGGGCCCCGGCCAGCGCGACGGAGGCGAACGAGGCGAGGATCGCCGCCGTCGCCACCGAGTCGTCGTCGAAGGCATCGGTCCGGTCGGCGAAGACGTTCAAGGCCCCGCTGCGCTTCCCCTCGTCGACCAGCGGCACGGCGAGCATCGCCCGTACCGGCGTGCGTTCGAGGACGATCGCGGCCAGCCGCGGCCACTTGGAGCCGCTGGCGATGTCGTTGTCGACCTGGACGACGTCGTCGACGCTCGCCTCCAGGCACGGCCCCTCGCCGACCTCGTTCTGCAGGTCGTCGATCAGGCGCATGATGTCGTCGGTCGCGGCCGCGGAGTGGAACTCCTCGCCGTCCAGGACGCCGATCGCGGCCCGGTCGCAGCCCTCGATCAGCTGGACGGCTGACTCGACCACGATCTGCTGGACCTCGTCGACGCTCTTGCCGTTCCGGAGCTGCTGCGCGAGCACGACGAACTGCTCCTGCGGCGTCAGGTCGTGCGCGCCCATCAGCGTCGTCCCGTCAGATCCGGCCCGCGCATCGGGCCGCCGGCGCGTCGCCCGTGAGTTCGACCGACGGCTGGATGCTACGACACCGGGCTACGAGGGCGGGGCGAAGGGACGGTCGTCCCCGGGCTCCGCGGGGGCCGTCGGACGTGCTGCGGGCGGCGCTGTGTACCGCGGCGGCGGGGCGGCGAAGGGCGGCGGCGGGGCGGCGAACGGCGGCGGCGGGGCGGCGAAGGCGGCGGCGGCCCGGGGTACGGCGGCGGCGGCACCAGGCGGGACAGCTCGCGGTTGCGCCGCTCGGCGATGACCGCGGACAGGAACGCCCACACCGGGACGCCCGGCGGCGGCGGGGGCGCGGTGACCTTCGCCAGCGCAGCCGCCAGCGATGCGCCCATCTGGTCGCGCACCGGCGGGGACAGCTCGGGGGCCCGGGCGAGGAACTGGCGCACGGCCAGCGCGAGGTCGTCCGGCACCCGGGACAGGTCCAGCCGGGCGGCCCAGCCGGCCAGCTGTGGCGGCATCATCGCCACCGGCGAGGCCCGCACCGGCATCCGCTCGTGCACCACGAGGGTGCCGGCCAGGTAGTCGCCGACCCGGCGGCCCTGGGCGGAGGCGAGCGAGGCGACCAGTGCGACGGACCCGAAGGTCAGCCAGATCTCCACGACGCCGAGCAGGCCGCGGACGAAGGCGTGCCGGAACCGAACCGGTCCGCCGTCCTCCCGCAGCACCCGCAGGCCGAGTGCCATCTTTCCCAGCGAGCGGCCGCGGGTGAGGGTCTCGAACGCCACCGGGTAGCCGACGACCACTGCCAGGTAGAACAGCAGGCCGAGCGCCGCGGCCAGCGACTCGTCGACAAAGCTGACCGTGCCCCCCAGCACGACCAGCCCGATCAGGAAGAGTCCGAGCTGCACCGCGAGGTCGATGGTCAGCGCGAGCGACCGGGTGGCGAGCTTCGCCAGCCGCATCTCCAGCACCACGGCCTCGCCGGTGACCAGGTCGGTCACGCCGTGCACCCCCTCGTCCTTGCCCGGCGTCGCCGGGCAGCCACCGACCTGCAGGCTAGTCTGCGGCAGGCAACCGGGCCCGGGGGTGGTGGAGCAGTGGACGTCGACGCCTACGTCGCCGCGCACCGCCACGAGTGGGACCGGTTGGACCAGCTGGTGCGGCGCGCCGCGCGGGGGCGGGGCAGCCTGGACGGCGCCGAGGTCGACGAGCTGGTGTCGCTCTACCAGCGGGTCAACACCCACCTGTCGGTGGTCCGGTCGGCCACGCCCGACCCGTCGCTGCTCGCGCGGCTGTCGACCCTGGTCGGCCGGGCGCGCTCGGCGGTCACCGGCTCGCAGCGTCCGGCGTGGAAGGACCTGGCCCGGTTCTTCGTCGTGTCCTACCCGGCGGCGTTGTACCGGAGCATGCGCTGGTGGACTGCGGTCGGTGCGGCGTTCGCCCTCGTCGGTCTGGTGGTCGGTGCCTGGGTCGCCGGCGACCCGCAGGTGCAGGCCACCATCGCCGCGCCCGAGCAGATCCGGCAGCTGGTGGAGCACGACTTCGAGGACTACTACTCGTCGGCACCGGCCGGCTCGTTCGCCGCCCAGGTCGCCACCAACAACGCGTGGGTGTCGGCCCTCGCGCTCGCACTCGGTGTCTTCCTGCTGCCCGTGGTGTGGATCGTCTGGCAGAACGCGCTCAACGTCGGCATCGCGGGCGGCCTGATGGCGGCCAACGACCGTCTCGGGCTGTTCTTCGGGCTGATCCTGCCGCACGGCCTGCTCGAGCTGACCTGTGTGTTCGTGGCCGCCGGGGCAGGGCTCCGGCTGGGCTGGTCGTGGATCGACCCGGGCCCCCGCAGCCGCTCGCGGGCACTGCGCGAGGAGGGCCAGGCAGCCGGTGCCCTGGCCCTGGGCCTGGCGGCGACGCTGTTCGTCTCCGGCGTCGTCGAGGCGTTCGTGACGCCCTCCGGCCTGCCGACCTGGGCGCGGATCGGCATCGGTGGGTCGCTGTGGCTGGGCTTCCTCACCTACGTCGTGGTGCTCGGCGGCCGCGCCGTCCGGGCCGGCGAGCTGGGTGACCTGCGCGGGTCCGGCGCGACCGACACGGCGCCGACGGCCGGCTGATCTCAGAGCCGTCCCGCGGCCTTGAGCGCGAGGTAGCGGTCGGCGAGGTCCGGGGCCAGGGTGGCCGGGCCGCTGTCGACCACCTCGACCCCGCGGCGGCCGAGCAGCTCGGCGAGCCGGCGACGATCCGCCCGAGCGCGTTCGGCGGCCGCCGCGTCGTAGACCGCCTCGGCGTCGCCGCGCGCGTCGGCCATCTCGACCATGCGCGGGTCGGCGACCGAGGCGATGACCACCTGGTGACGGTGCACCAGCGGGCCGAGCACCGGCAGCAACCCCTCCTCGACCGGCGCTGTGTCCAGCGCGGTGAGCAGCACCACCAGGCTGCGTCGCGTGGTGCGACCGAGGATCGTGCGCACCATGCCGGCGTAGTCGGGCTCGACGAGTGCCGGCTCGAGGGGCGCCATCGCCGTCACCAGGGCGGGCAGCAGGCCGGTGGCTGCCACCCCTTCGACCCGGGCGCGTACGGCGCGGTCGAAGGCCAGCAGGTCGACCCGATCGCCGGCGCGCGCCGCGAGTGCCGCGAGCAGCAGCGCCGCGTCCATCGCGGCGTCGAGCCGGGGCGCATCGCCGACCCGGGCCGCTGCGGTGCGGCCGCAGTCGAGCACGAGCAGCACCCGCCGGTCACGCTCGGGGCGCCAGGTGCGGACCATGACGTCAGCCGCACGGGCCGAGGCCCGCCAGTCGATGGAGCGGACGTCGTCGCCGCCGACGTACTCGCGCAACGAGTCGAACTCGGTGCCCTGGCCGCGCACCATCACCGCGGTCCGGCCGTCCAGCTCGCGCAGCCGCGCCAGTCGGGACGGCAGGTGCCGACGGGAGGTGAACGGCGGCAGCACCCGCACCCGCCACGGCACGTCGTGCGAGCCCTGCCGGCCGGCGAGACCGAGCGGGCCGACGGAGCGGACGGTCACCCGGGCCGCCGGCCGGTCACCGCGGCGGGTCGGGCGTAGCAGGGTGACGAGGCGGCGGCGCTCGCCGGGCGGTACGTCGAGCCGGTGCCGTTGCCCGACGGCTCCGGCGCTCGGCGGCCACGCGTCGCGCAGCCGGCCGCGGACCCGGCGTCGCGACGGGTTGGTCACCGTCAGCCGCACCTGGGCCGGCTCTCCCAACCGCACCGCGTTGTCTCCGTCACGCTCCAGCCGCAACGACCGCACCGGGCCGGCCAGCGCGACGTCGACCGCCAGCAGCCCCAGGAGGAGCCCGGTGACGAGCAGCACGCCGAGGCCGGACGGGACCAGCAGCGCGACGACAACCGCGGCCGCCAGCCCCGCGAGCCCGGCCCGCCCGGTCAGCGCCACGACGTCACCCTCAACCTTCCCGTGATCATGAAGGATCGTCCCCGCACTTGTGGGGGGGAAGTTTCATGATCACGGCAGCCTGGTCATGTCAGCGGGGGACGGGGACCGCGGCGAGCACGCCGTCGAGCACGGCGTCCGGCGTCACGCCCTCGAGCTCGGCCTCGGGCCGCAGCTCGACGCGGTGCCGCAGGGCCGGACGGGCCAGCGCCTTGACGTCGTCGGGGGTCACGTAGTCGCGCCCGGACAGCCAGGCCCAGGCCCGGGCCGCCGACATCAACGCGGTCGCGCCGCGCGGCGAGACGCCGAGCTGCAACGACGGCGAGTCGCGGGTGGCACGGGCCAGGTCGACGACGTAGCCGACGACCTCGGGACGGATCTGCACGGTCCGGACCGCGGCCCGCCCGGCCGCGAGCTCGGCGAGACCGGCCACCGGAGCGATGCCGGCGGCCCCGAGGTCGCGCGGGTCGAAGCCCTCGGCGTGCCGGGTCAGCACCTGCACCTCTTCGTCGCGGGCCGGCAACGGCATCGTGAGCTTGAGCAGGAACCGGTCCAGCTGCGCCTCCGGCAGCGGATAGGTGCCCTCGTACTCCACCGGGTTCTGGGTGGCGACCACCACGAACGGGTCGGGCAGCGGCCGCGGGGTGCCGTCGACGGACACCTGACGCTCTTCCATCGACTCGAGCAGCGCGGCCTGCGTCTTCGGTGGCGTGCGGTTGATCTCGTCGGCGAGCAGCAGGTTGGTGAACACCGGGCCGGCGCGGAAGGAGAACTCCGACGAGCGCGCGTCGTAGACCAGAGACCCGGTGACGTCGCCCGGCATCAGGTCGGGGGTGAACTGCACCCGCTTGGTGTCCAGCGACAGGGCCGCCGCGAACGCCCGCACCAGCAAGGTCTTCGCGACGCCGGGCACCCCTTCGAGCAGGACGTGGCCACGGCAGAGCAGCGCGATCACCAGCCCGGTCACGGCGGCGTCCTGGCCGACGACGGCCTTGCCGACCTCGGCCCGCAGCGCGCGCAACGCTTCTCTCGCCGTGGCGTCCTGCTCGGGCAGATGCTCGGTCACGATCGGCGTACCTCTCTCTCGAGGGCGTCGAGGTCGTCGGCGAGCCGCACCAGCGCCCCGTCGTCGGCAGGTGCGGCACCGTACAGGAGCGCCGCGACGTCCGGCCCGCTCCGTCCGGCGCGGGCGGCCACCGCCGCCACGACGGCGGGTGCGGCGACTCGGCGCGGCAGCCCCAGGGCGGTGCCCAGCCGGTTCCGTACGCCGGCGCGCAACGCCTCGGCCGCCTGCCCGCGGGCGCCGTTGCGCCGGTAGAGCCGGGACCGGCCCTCGACCGTCTCCGCGGCCCGGACGACAACGGGCAGCGGCTCGACGACGACCGGCCCGAGCCGCCGGGCGCGCCACAGCGCGAGCAGCAGCACCGCGATCCCGACCTCGAGGAGTCCCCACCAGACGCCGCCGGGCACCAGGTCGTAGAAGGACTGCTGGGCCGACACCGGGACGTCGTTGGTGGACGGGAGGTACCAGACCAGCCGGGGACGCGCGCCGAGCAGGCCGAGTGCGAGCGCCGCGTTGCCCTCGTCGTCGAGCCGTGCGTTGGTCAGCGGCGAGACGGCGCCGAGCAGCGTGACCGGCCGGCCCTCGACGCCGGCCTGCACCAGGGACGGCCGACCGTCCCGCGAGTAGCAGAGCTGCGTTGCCTCGAGGTCCGCACCGGTGACGTCGAAGACGGTCCCGCCGGCGTCCGCCGCGCCGGCCCGGCGGGCGACCGGAAGGGCGCAGCCCGGCGCTCGCAGCCCCGGGTCGGTCGGCTCCGCCTGGACCCCGGGCAGGTAGCGGCCGGGCGTCGCGGGGGCGAGCAGGACGAGGTCGGCGCCACTGGAACGGACCAGCTCGACCTGGCTCTCGACCAGCAGGTCCGGGTCGACGACCAGGAGGGTGTCGCCCGGCCGGGTGGTCGCGGCCATCGCGGCGCTGGTCGTGACCAGGCCCACGGTCACCCCCTGGTCGCGCAGCAGCTCGGCGACGGCCCGCGACCCTGAGGGCGCCGGCGAGCGCGGGTCCAGCCGCCGGCCGGGCTCGCCGCCGGTCGCCAGGGCGAGCACGAGACCGCCGAGCAGCACCACGAGCAGGACGGCCACGGGTCCCTTGGCGGCCCGCCACAGGTCAGCGGCCGTCGGGTCGGTGGACGATCGCACCGGGTCGGTGAGCACAGCACTCACGACGGTGCACCAGCGGTCTGGCCCTGCCGGGTGGCTCGGACCCGCTCGTCCACGGCACGCAGGGCGGCGTCTGACTCCGGACCGGCCGGGCGCCCGCCGTACCAGACGTCGTCGAACAGCCGGGACGCCCGGAGCAGCTCGCCGGCTACCGCGGGCAGGGCGGCACCGGCCTCCGCGGCGGCCTCGTTCGCGGTGCGACCGGGCCGCTCGTCGAGGACCGCGCGTTCCTCCAGCGACCGGACGACGGCGCGGAGCCGCTCGCGCACGGCCTCCGCCCACTCGCCCGCAGCCGCATGCGCATCGGCCGCCGTCCGGTGCTCGGCCGCGGTGCGGGCGCGTCCGCTGAACAGGGCCTGCTCCCGTGCCTCGCGGCGACCCAGCGGGCCGACCTTGAGGCGCACCGCGACAACAGCGACGACGACGAGCAGCAGCACCACTGCGATGCCGGCGTAGCCACCGGGCGAGACGCCGGCGACGTCGTCGAACAGCTTGCCGGCGCGTTCGATCAGCCAGCCGACCACGCGTTGGACCAGGCCCGGCCCGGCGTCCTGGTAGACCTGCTTGGCCAGCTCCTCGCGGGCCAGCCGCGCCGCCTCGTCCCGGGCGAGCTCGACCGGGGCGGACGCGATCACCGGTGCGGGGACGGCTGCCCCGCCGGTGCCACGCCGGCGGCCCGGGCGAGCTCGAGGTCGAGGGCCTCGCGCCGCATCCGACGGTCCACGTAGACCAGTGCGGTGGCCACCGCCGTGAACGGCCAGGTCACCGCGGAGGCGACCACCGTGCCGAGCGCGGTCACCATCAGCGGCAGCAGCGCGTAGACGTTCAGGTCGTCACCGGTGAGCCAGGCGACGAGGAACGTCAGGGCCACGAACGGCACCGTGAGGATGTTCGCGATGACCTGGGCGATCACGTTGACCAGCAGCAGGATGCCGAAGGTGCGCCACCAGGCGCCGCGCACCAGGGCGCGCGAGCGGCGCAGCGACGCCACCACCCCTTGCCGCTCGAGCACGATGACCGGCGGGAACAGCGCGAACGCGGTGTAGAGGTAGACCGCCCCGGCCACCGAGACCAGTCCGCCGAGCACGAGCACCAGGACCACGGCGACCTCGGGCGCACCGCCGACGGCCATCAGCACGCCCGGTGCGAGCGCCACGACCAGGATGCCGAGCAGGATGAGCATGGTCAGGCCGGTGGCGCCCAGCAGCGCCGGGATCCGCGGCCGCGCCAGGTCCCACGCTTCCCGCGCGGGGATCGACTGGCCGAGCACCGCGCGGCTCACCGCGACGGTGAGGATCCCGGTGAGGATCAGCGCGGCGACCAAGGTGACGAGGACCTGCACGCCCGTCGCGGTGACCGCGCTCGCGGCGAAGGTCACGTCACCGGTGGCCTGCTCGCCCGACTGGTCGAAGCTGAACGCGGTGTCGGCGGTGTCCTTGAGCAGCAGCCAGGTGACCGGGACGGTGAGCACCTGGGCGATCACCGCGACGACGGCGGAAAGCCCGAGCATCATCCGCGGGTGCGCCCGGATCGCCGAGATCGAGCCGTCCAGGATCTCCCCCAGGCCCAGCGGCCGGAGCGGGATGATGCCCGGCTTCGGGGGCGGGGGAGGGGGCGGCGGGAAACCGGCGGCCGGCGGCCCAGCCAGGTGCCTGCTGCCAGCCAGGTGCCTGCTGCCAGCCAGGTGCCTGCTGCCAACCCGGTGCCTGCTGCCAGCCGCCGGGCTGCGGTCCGGTGGGCGGGCCAGCAGGCAGGTACGGCGGGGGCTGCTGGGGTGCCCAGCCGGGCGGTACCGGCGCCGCCTGGTCCTCGGGGCGGGCCCAGCCCCCCGGCTGCTCGTCGCTCACCCGGCCATCGTCGCACGCCTCGGCGGCGGGCTCCGTGGAGATCATCCGTGCGGGCCGTTCTCGCGCGGTGACGGGCATCGGACCCGGAGGGGTGCCACGATGAACGCATGAAGGGTCGCGTACTGATCGTCGACGATGACACCGCCTTGGCCGAGATGCTCGGGATCGTCCTGCGGGGCGAGGGGTACGAGCCGACGCTGTGCTCGGACGGCGACCAGGCCCTCGGCATGTTCCGCGAGCACAAGCCGGACCTGGTGCTGCTCGACCTGATGCTGCCGGGCATGGACGGCATCGACGTCTGCCGCGCGATCCGGGCCGAGTCCGGCGTACCCATCGTCATGCTCACGGCGAAGACCGACACCATCGACATCGTCGTCGGCCTGGAGTCGGGGGCGGACGACTACGTGGTCAAGCCGTTCAAGCCCAAGGAGCTGGTCGCGCGGATCAGGGCCCGGCTGCGGCGCACCGAGGAGCCGGCGCCCGAGCTGCTCGAGATCGGTGACCTGGTGATCGACGTCGCGGGCCACTCGGTGAAACGGGACGGCGCACCCATCGCCCTCACGCCGCTGGAGTTCGACCTCCTGGTCGCGCTGGCCCGCAAGCCGTGGCAGGTGTTCACCCGTGAGGTGCTGCTCGAGCAGGTCTGGGGCTACCGGCACGCGGCTGACACCCGGCTGGTGAACGTGCACGTGCAGCGACTGCGCTCCAAGGTCGAGCAGGACCCGGAGAACCCCGAGGTCGTCGTCACCGTCCGCGGCGTCGGCTACAAGGCGGGACCGGCCTGACCTCGACCCTCGCCGCCGCGGGGCCCGACCGCGCAGCCCGGGTCGCGGCCTGGCTGCGTCGCGCTGTCCGCCGGCGTTGGCGGCGGTCGATCGCCCTGTGGCGGCGGTCGCTGCAGCTGCGCGTCGTCACGACCACCACGGTGTTCACCGTGATCGCCATCGCCGTCCTGGGCAACGTGCTGATCACCCAGGTGCGGGACGGCCTGCTCGAGACCAAGGTCCAGGCGGCCCTGGACGAGGCGGCGACCGGCGTCCGTACCTCGCAGGAGGCCTTCGACTCGGCCGACAGCAGCGAGGCCGACGTCTACGACACGCTGGTGCCGGACCTGGTGCGCCAGCTCGCCCGCGGTGGCGGTCCGGCCGGGGCCCGCGAGGTGGTGCTGCTGCGCGGGGACGACGTCACCGCGCCCCGCGCGCCGCTGGGTCGCAGCTCGTTCGGTGTGGACATCCGGGCCGTGCCGCCGGCGCTGCGCAACCAGGTGGAGGCAACTGCCGCGCAGCAGTGGACCTACAGCGAGATCACCCGGGCGTCGGGGCAGTCGGACCCCGTCGTCGTCGTCGGCTCGCCCGTCGTGATCCCGACGGTCGGCGGGTACGAGCTGTACTTCCTGTTCCCGCTGGACAAGGAGGCCGACACCCTCGCCCTGGTGCGCAACGCGCTGCTGCTCGCGGCGCTCGGGCTGGTGATCCTGGTCGGTGGCATCGCCTGGCTGGTCACCCGGCAGGTGGTGACGCCGGTGCGGATGGCGGCCCGCATCGCCGAGCGGCTCTCGGCCGGACGGCTCGAGGAGCGGATGCGGGTGCGGGGTGAGGACGACCTGGCCCGCCTGGCCGCGTCCTTCAACCGGATGGCGACCAGCCTGCAACGGCAGATCCGTCAGCTGGAGGACCTCTCCCGGGTGCAGCGGCGCTTCGTGTCCGACGTGTCGCACGAGCTGCGCACGCCGCTGACGACAGTGCGGATGGCGGCCGACGTCCTGCACGAGGCGCGGGCCGGCTTCGACCCGGCGGTCGAGCGCAGCGCCGAGATCCTGCAGACCCAGCTGGACCGGTTCGAGGCGCTGCTCGCCGACCTGCTGGAGATCAGCCGGTACGACGCCGGGGCGGCGCTGCTCGAGGCCGAGCCGACCGACCTGCGGGTGGTCGCCCGGCACGTGATCGAGGCGATGGAGACGCTCGCCGAACGTCGGGGCAGCGAGCTGGTGCTGGCCGCGCCGGTCGTGCCCTGCGTGGCGGAGGTCGACTCCCGGCGGATCCAGCGGATCCTGCGCAACCTGGTGGCCAACGCGATCGAGCACGGCGAGGGCCGGCCGATCATCGTCCGGGTGGCCGCCACCTCCGAGGCCGTGGCGGTGGCTGTCCGTGACCACGGGGTCGGTCTCGAGCCCGACGAGGTGGGCATGGTCTTCAACCGGTTCTGGCGGGCCGACCCGGCCAGGGCTCGGACCACCGGCGGCACCGGCCTGGGCCTGTCCATCGCGCTCGAGGACGCCCACCTGCACGACGGGTGGCTGCAGGCCTGGGGCGCGCCGGGCGACGGCTGCCAGTTCCGGCTCACGCTGCCGCGGCGGCTCGGCGCCGAGCTCGAGGGCTCGCCCATCCCGCTCGAGCCGATGGACTCCCTGCGCCGGCGCCGGCCGGTGACCGTGGGGCAGCCCTACCGCCGGATCCGCACCCCGGGCGGCGTCGATGTCTGAGCGCCCGACCACACGCCGCCGCACCCGCCGTACGGCGCGCCTCCTGCTGCCGCTGCTCGCCGTGTCGCTGGCCGGGTGCGCCTCGATCCCGACGTCCGGCCCGGTCAAGGCCGGCGGTGACCCGCGGCTGCAGCGGGTCGAGGACGTCGTGCGGTCGATCGGGCAGCCCCCGACACCGGGAGCGAGCCCTCAGGACATCGTGGCCGGCTTCCTGCAGTCCAGCGCGGACTTCCAGGGCGACCACGAGGTCGCGCGGCTCTACCTGGCGCCGCGGGTCCGGCAGCGCTGGCGCCCGCAGGCGGGCACGGTCATCGCCGACCGGGTCGCCCCGCTCCCCCTCAGCGGAGGCGTCGTGACGGTCGAGGGCTCCGAGGTCGGCCGGATCGACGCGGAGGGCTCGTTCCGGCGTACGCCGTCAGGAACCCCGGCGGTGCGCGGTTTCGGCATGCAGCGGGTGGACGGGGAGTGGCGGATCGCCACGCTGGACGACGGGCTGATGCTCTCCTCGGCGGACGTCGCCGAGACCTACCGGCAGGTCTCGCTCTACTTCCTGGCCCCGTCCGGCAACACCCTGGTGCCCGATGTCGTGCTGCTGCCAGAGCTGCCCGGCCTGACGACCAAGATGGTCGCGCGGTTGTTCCGCGGGCCGACCACCCCGATGCGCGACACGGTGGACACCTCGTTCCCCCAGGGGACCGGCCTGGAGGTGGGGTCGGTGCCGATCCGGGACGGGGTCGCGACCGTGCGGCTCAACGACGCGGCCCTGAAGGCCGACGACCCCACCCGGGAGCGGATGTCGGCGCAGATCGTCTGGACGCTGCAGCAGCTGTCCGAGGTGCTGCGGGTGCGGATCACCGCCGGAGGCGAGAACCTGCTGGTCAGCGGGGTGCCCGAGGAGCAGGACCGTGAGGTCTGGAACACCTACGACCCGGACCGGCAGCCGCCGAGCCCCTCGGCGTACGTGGTGCAGGCCGGCCGGGTGGGCCGCTACCTGGAGGGCGAGTTCGAGCCGGTGCCGGGACTTGCGGGGACCGGCGACCCGGCGCTGCGCACGCCCGCGGTGTCGCTGGACGCCAGCAGGGTGGCGGCGGTGAGCAGCGACGGCAAGGCGGTCTACGTCGGCGCGATCGCCCGCGGTGAGGGACTGCTGCCGCGGCTGCGCGGGAGCGACTTCTCGGCCCCGTCCTGGGACCCGGGCAACAACCTGTGGATCGTGGACCGCGCGACCGGTCAGCTCTGGTACCTCGCCAACGGCGCGAACACCGCTCAGGAGGTGCGGGTCGCAGGGACTCCGAGCCCGACGGCGGTCGCTGTCGCCCGCGACGGCGCCCGGGTCGCGCTGATCGTCGGCACCGGCAAGGCCGTGCAGGTGAGGGTCGGGCCCGTGGTCCGGGCCGAGACGGCCAACACTGACATCGAGGGCGGCGAGGTGATCTCGGTCCCGAGCGTGCGCGAGCCGGTGCCCGACCTGCGCTCGGCACGGGACGTCGCCTGGGCCGATGCCACGACCCTCGCCGTGCTGGGCAGCCTGGACGGGCTGCCGGTGGCGCCGTACTACATCGACGCGAACGGCTTCACGATCACCGACACGGAGCCGCTCGCGGACCCGGTCACCATCACCGCGGCGCCGCCGTTGCAGCCGCAGGAGAACCCACTGGTCGTCGGTACGTCGGACGGCGAGCTGATGCAGTTCACCTCCGGTGGCGG
Organism: uncultured Actinomycetota bacterium; assembly: GCA_963746465.1. Lineage (GTDB taxonomy): Bacteria > Actinomycetota > Actinomycetes > JACCUZ01 > JACCUZ01 > CAVVAY01. Next base: position 158,618 of record CAVVAY010000004.1, read on the forward strand.
CTGGCAGACGCTGGGCGCCGGCACCGACCCTGCCTACCCGGGCTGACCGTCCCGGCTGAGCGTCCCCACCCCCCGGTCGTCCACGGTTCGCGCGGCGACCTGCCGCGAGGCGTCGGTACGGCAGCAGGCTCGGCGGGTGGTCGTCCTCACCCTGCGCGCGGTGCTCGACCTGGTGCTGCCGGCCGGCTGCGCGGGCTGCGGGACCGAGGGCGTCACCTGGTGCACCGGCTGCGCCGGCCAGCTCGACCGGCTGCCATGGCCGTGCCGCCCCGACCCCTGCCCCGCGTCGCTGCCGCCGACCTGGGCGGTCGCGGCGTACGACGGACCGGTGCGCGCCGCGGTCCTCGCGCACAAGGAGAACGGTGTGCGGGCACTGGGACGACCCCTCGGGGCGGGGCTGGCGTCGGCTGTCTCGGCCGCCCTGACCGTGACCGGCTGCCGCTCGGCCCTCCTGGTGCCGGCCCCCTCCCGCCCGGCGGCGGTCCGCGAGCGCGGCCAGGACCCGACGCTGCGGCTCGCCCGCGCGGCGGCCAGGTCGCTGCGCCGTCAGGGTGTCGACGCCCGGGTCGTCCCGGTGCTGCGGATGTCCCGGACCGCCCGCGACCAGGCCGGCCTCGGAGCGCAGGCCCGGGCCGACAACCTCGCCGGGGCCGTCCGGGTCCCACGGCGCCTGAGGTCCGCCGTCGCCGGGCGCGAGCTGGTTCTCGTGGACGACGTGGTCACCACGGGCGCCACCCTGGCCGAGTCGGCGCGAGTGCTGCACGGGGCGGGAGCCACGGTCGTCGCTGCCGCGGTGGTGGCCGCCACTGCGAGGCGTGGGACCGGGCTGTCTTTGGTCACCGGCAGGGACTAGCGTCCTGTTATGGCACCCGCCCGGGTCCGTGGTTGCGCCGGACCGCTCGTCCCTCGCGGGGCAGCGGACCGGCAAGCCGATGCCAGCCGCAGGCGAAGCGGTCCACGTAAGGCGACTTCTTGTCGTCCGATCACGGTGCGGCTTAGAAGTAAGTCCTGCCCCGACGGAGATCCAGATGATCTCCGACCCGGGAGAAGGGGAGTAGTGGCGGACACCGCTGCGAGACCCTCAGCAGGCGGATGTGGGGTCGAAGACCAGGTCGGCCGGGTGGGTGTCGCTTTCCTGCTGTTCTGACAGAGGAGGATCACTTCGTGGACATCGTCGTCAAGGGTCGGAACACCGAGATCACCGAGCGCTTCCGCACGCACATCGCGGACAAGCTCGCGAAGATCGAGAAGCTCGACCCGAAGGTGATCAGCGTCGACGTCGAGTGCTCCCAGGAACGCAACCCCCGACTCGCCGATCAGCGCGAGCGCATCGAGATCACCATCCGGTCCCGAGGGCCGGTCATGCGCGCCGAGGCGGCCGCCCAGGACTGCTACGCCGCCCTGGACGCCGCCGTCACCAAGCTGGAGGCCCGCCTGCGCCGCGCCCACGACCGGCGCCGGGTCCACCACGGCGCCAAGACGCCGGTCTCGGTGGCCTCGGCGACCGGCCGGCTCGAGGCGTCACGGCAGCAGCTGAACGGCGTGCTGCCGTCCGGTCCCGAGGCCGAGGACTCCGGATCCGACGACGGGCCGATGTACGTGCGCGAGAAGGTGCATGCCGCGACCCCGATCAACCTCGACCAGGCGCTCTACGAGATGGAACTGGTCGGGCACGACTTCTATCTGTTCGTCGACGCCGAGACAGCACAGCCCAGCGTCGTCTACCGGCGCCGCGCCTACGACTACGGAGTCATCCGGCTGGCCGTCTGACCGCATCGGCAGCCCGAAGCTCTCGCCGCGATCGGCGTCGGCACCCCCCGGGACGCGAGATCTCCCGGTTCGCGAGTTCTGCGCCGCATCCACGTGCGAGGATGCGCTCCGTCGGCGGGTGCCCAGTCCCGTTCGTCCTCCAGGTGTGCGAGAGGTGTGCGGGTGAGCGAGCGAGCTGCCGGTGAGGCCCGGCCCGGTCGCGTTGCTGCGGAGCCGATCCGCGTCCTCGTCGTCGACGACCACGCGCTGTTCCGCCGCGGCCTGGAGATGGTGCTCGGTCAGGAGACCGACATCGAGGTCGTCGGCGAGGCCGGCGACGGCGCCGAGGCCGTCGAGCTCGCCTCCGCGCTGCTGCCCGACATCGTCCTGATGGACGTCCGGATGCCGCGCCGCAGCGGCATCGAGGCATGCACGGCGATCAAGGACGTGGTGCCGAGCGCGAAGATCGTGATGCTGACGATCTCCGACGACGAGGCCGACCTGTACGACGCGATCAAGGCCGGTGCCAGCGGCTACCTGCTCAAGGAGATCTCGATCGACGAGGTGGCCGCCGCGATCCGGTCGGTGGCGGGTGGCCAGTCGCTGATCAGCCCGTCGATGGCCTCCAAGCTGCTCACCGAGTTCGCCACGATGATCAAGAAGGGCGACGAGCGCCAGCAGGTGCCCGCCCCGCGGCTCACCGACCGCGAGCTCGAGGTGCTCAAGCTGGTGGCGAAGGGGCTGAACAACCGCGACATCGCCAAGGAGCTCTTCATCAGCGAGAACACGGTGAAGAACCACATCCGCAACATCCTGGAGAAGCTGCAGCTGCACTCCCGGATGGAGGCCGTGGTCTACGCGGTCCGCGAGAAGCTGCTCGAGATCACCTGAGCGGTCCGCCGGTGCGCGCGCCGTCGGCCGACGAGGTGGCCGCCCGGCCGGAGGAGCGGGTCCTCGCGCTGGTCGAGCTGGTCGGCGCGGAGGCGGTCGTCGACTGGTGCACCGCGCTGCTCCGCGGCGCTGACTGGACCGGCCCGGAGCAGCCCGACCTCGACTGGATCGGCGGGACGCAGCTCGGCCTCGATGGTCGACAAGGGCCTCGCTGTCGACTACTGGCCCAGGGTGTGGGCGGCGCGGGGGCTGCTGCACGTCTACCGCTCGCAGGCCGGCCCGGCCGTGGTCGGTGGCCTGTCCGACGAGTCGTGGCGGGTACGCGAGATGTGCGCGAAGGTTGCCCGGGCGCACGAGGTCGGTGCGGCTTCCGAGGAGCTGGCACGGCTGTGTGCCGACGACGTGCCGCGGGTCCGCGCCGCCGCCGTACGGGCACTGGCCGTCGTGGGGGAGGCCGAGCACGCTGACGCCGTACGGGACTGCCTCGACGACCCCGAGACCGCCGTCGCCGCGGCTGCGCAGCGTGCGCTGCGCGAGCTGGGTCGCCGGCTCGACCGCCCGCTGTGACCTCGATGTGTAAGTACGCCGGGTCGTGCAGCACGACCGGTGTCAGCGGCGAGCGACGGTCAGCGAGCCGTCAGCCGCCGACAGCGTGATGTGGCGACCGGCATCGGGGTCGGTCGGGACCTCGACGGTGCGGGAGCCGTCCTTGACCGACACGTCCACGTCGTACGCCGTCCGGCCGGGGGGTACCAGGACGGTGATGGACCCGTCCTTGGACTCCCCGGTGACCGAGGTGGGGACGACGGCGAAGGACAGCCGGACATCGCCGTCGGCGGACCGGGCGGAGACCGTGCGGGTGCGGATCCCTGAGGCGTCGACCGAGCCGTCCTTGACCCGGAGGCTCAGGTCACCGCTGAGGGCGTCCGCCTCGATGTCACCGTCGGCGGCCGACGCGTCGACCGGGCCGGTGAGTGCGCGCAGGGTCAGGTCGCCGTCGGAGGTGTCGGCCCGGACATCGATCCCTTCCGGCACCTGCAGGCGAACCTTGCCGGTGCAGCCGATGCCGACCTGGAACGGGCAGGACGAGGAGATGCGCAGGACGTTCCCGTCCCTGCTGGCCCGGACCGTGGGTCGGGACAGCGACCAGTGGTAGCTGCGGCTCATCGTCACCTTCGTCGCGTCCGCTGACCCCACGATCTCGACGGACTCGAAGCCGGTGTCGACCTCCAGGGTCCGGATGCCGGAGTAGCTGCCGCCCGCCTCGCCGTTGCCGCGGGCGAGCAGGCTGGCCAGGGTCAGGGCACCCCAGCCGACCATCAGCAGGGCAAGGACGACGACGAGCACTCGCAACGGGGACCGCAGGCCGGGTTCGCCGCCGGCCGGGCCGCGGGTGGGACGCCGCGCGGTGGTGGTGTCGCTGGTCATCTCTGGCTCCTCAGCCGTTCAGCCAGCGCAGCACGGCCAGCACTCGTCGATGGTCCTGCTCGGCAGGCGGCAGGCCGAACTTGGTGAAGATCGAGCTCACGTGCTTCTCGACGGCGCCCTCGCTGACGACCAGCTCCGAGGCGATGCCGGCGTTGGAGCGGCCTTCGGCCATCAGTCCGAGCACCTCGGTCTCGCGCGGGCGTCAGACCGGCCAGCGGGTCGGCCCGGCGGCTGCGGACGAGCAGCTGGGCGACCACCTCGGGGTCCAGGGCGGTGCCGCCGGCACCAACCCGGCGTACGGCCTCGACGAACTCGGTGACGTCGGCGACCCGGTCCTTGAGCAGGTAGCCGAACCCGCGGGTGTCGGAGGCGATGAGGTCGGTGGCGTAGCGCTCCTCGACGTACTGGCTGAGCATCAGCACCGCGACGTCGCTGTACTGCGCGCGGATCACCAGCGCCGCGCGGACGCCCTCGTCGGTGTGCGTCGGGGGCATCCGGACGTCGACGACGCAGATGTCCGGTCGGTGCTCGTCGACTGCTCGCAGCAGCTGGTCGGCGTCGTCGACAGCGGCAACGACGTCGAAGCCGGCGTCGGTGAGCAGGTGGACGAGACCTTGGCGCAGCAGCACCGAGTCCTCGGCGATCAGGACGCGCACGGCACCTCCACGGTCACGGTGGTCCCGCCGGTCGGCGAGCTCTGCAGCAGGAACGTGCCGTCGACGGCGGCGACCCGGTCGCGCAGGCCGGCCAGGCCGCTGCCCGGGCGCTCGGTCGCGCCGCCGTGCCCGTCGTCGGACACCGACACGAGCAGCCGGTCGCCGTCGCGCTCGACGTGGACGGTGGCCCGGGTGGCGCCGGAGTGCTTGGCGACGTTGGTCAGGGCCTCGCTGACGACGAAGTACGCGACCGCCTCGACGGTGGTGCTCGGACGCTGCCGGACGTCGACGTCGAGGTGCACCGGCACGGGGGAGTGCGACGCCAGGCCGGACAGGGCCGCGTCCAGGCCACGGTCGGTGAGGACGGCGGGGTGCACACCACGCACCACGTTGCGCAGTGCGCTGATCGAGTCCTTGGCCTCCTGGTGGGCCTGGGTGACCAGCTCGCGGGCGCCCTCGGGGTCGCTGTCCATCTTCTCCTTGGCTCGACCAAGGTTCATGGCCAGCGCGACCAGGTGCTGCTGGGCCCCGTCGTGCAGGTCGCGCTCGATCCGGCGCCGTTCGGCGTCCGCGGCGTCGACCACCCGGGCTCGGGTCTCGGTGAGCTGGGTGACCTGCGCGCGCAGGGCGTCGTTGCTGCTGGGGGAGAGCAGCGCCGACGCGAAGGACCGCTGTGCGAGCGCAAGTCCGGCGGTGAGGATGCGCGCGAGCAGCAGCATGACCAGCCCGGCCCCGAAGCCGGCGGCGACCTCGAGCCGGTCGGACCAGTCGAGCCAGGTGATCGCCTCGTTGCCGGGCAGGCGCTCGGCGTAGAGGGGCAGCAGGAGACCGGTGACCGCCGCGGCCCAGAAGGACAGCGCCAGGGACGCCGAGACGACGCCCAGCGGCAGCAGCAGCACGCCGTACGCGGCCTCCTTCCAGAACTCGGGTGACCGCGCGCGGAGCAGGATGCGCCGCAGCCAGCTGAGCCCAGGGGCGTTGCGGACCGGTCGGCCGGGCAGCTCGATGTCGAGGAACAGCCCGGCGCGGCCGCGCTCCATGACAGCCAGCCCGTGCACGACGTGGACCACCGCGCCGAACACCGGGATGCCGAGCAGGAAGGCCGGTATCAGGCCGAGGCTCAGGGCAAGCCCGGCGACGGTGACGGTGAACGTGACGACGCCCGCGAACAGCCCGGACACGAGGTAGCCGAGCTCGAGCAGCGGTCGGGTCAGCCACCTCATCCGCCGCGCCCGCCTCTCGCTCGTTCCGTCCGGTCCCGGTCCACGCTAGAGATCGGTGCCGCTCGCGACGAGCCGGTAGGCGCCCGGGTCGGACCTGCGGCTATCCCCACCCCAGGTCGGCCGCTGGCCGCAGAGACGCGGGGGCGGCCGGCGGCGACGGTTGAGGACGTCTCCCGGACAGCCGTCCGGGACCTCGCGAAGGAGCCCATCATGACCGTCGTCGCGCCGCCGGGGACCCCCGGCGCCACCTCGTCACTGCCGAAGAAGCGTCGACCCGGCGCGGCCGAGCGGCTCGCGCGCTGGAGCATCCGGCACCGATGGAAGGCGCTGGTCCTCTGGGTGCTGCTCGTCGCGGCGGCGATCGTCGGCGGCGGTGCTGCCGGCACCCGGCTGCTCACCGACGGCGAGATGGGCACCGGTCCCTCCGGCCGGGCGGACCTGGCGATCGAGCAGGCCGGCTACCCGGCCGACTTCACCGAGCGGGTACTGATCCAGGCGCCGCGGGGCGAGCAGCTCTCGGACACCGCTGCCCGCAGTGCGTCCGGCGATCTGCGCGAGCGGCTCTCGGCGCTGCCTGAGGTCGCCGACGTCGGCCGGCTGGTGCGCGCCGAAGACGGCCGGTCGGCGATGCTGCCGGTGAGGCTCGACGTGGGCTCCGCAACAGGTACGGCGGCTGAGGACGTGGCCGACACCCGCATCGAGGCCGTGCTGGACACGACCGCCGCGGTCGCCGCCGACCACCGCGGGCTGCGCATCGCCCAGGTCGGCAGCGCCTCCCTCGACCACGCCATCAACGGCCAGGTCGAGGACGACTTCCTCCGGGCCGAGAAGCTCAGCCTGCCGATCACCCTCGGCATCCTGCTGCTGACCTTCGGCGCGATCATCGCCGCCGGCGTGCCCGTCCTGCTCGCGCTCTCCGCGGTCGGGACCGCCATCGGCCTGTCTGCCCTGGTGTCGCACGTGCTCCCCGCCAGCGACACGTTGAACAGCGTCATCCTGCTGATCGGCATGGCGGTCGGCGTCGACTACTCGCTGTTCTACGTGCGGCGCACCCGTGAGGAGCGGGCTCGTGGCGCCAGCCGTCGGGAGGCGATCGACATCGCTGCGCAGACCAGCGGCCGGGCGGTCGTGGTCTCCGGCATCGCGGTCGTGGTCGCCATGTCCGGTCTGTTCTTCTCGGGCAACGTGATCTTCAGCTCGATGGCCATCGGCACCATGCTGGTCGTCGCGGTGGCGGTCCTCGGGTCGCTGACCGTGCTGCCCGCCGTGCTCTCGCTCCTGGGTGACAAGGTCGACCGGCCGCGCATCCCGCTGGTGCACCGGTTGCGCCGCCACGGCACCGGTCGGTTCTGGCCGGCGGTGATGCGGGTCGTGCTGGCGAAGCCGGTGGTGTCGTTGGTCCTGGCCGGTACGGCGATGCTGGCCCTCGCGATGCCGGCGTTCGGCATGAAGCTCGGTGAGTCCGGCGCCGACTCGCTGCCGCGGTCGATCCCGGTGATGACGACGTACGACGCGATGACGGCGGCGTTCCCTGCTACCGGCTTCGCGCACACCGTGGTGATCTGGACCGGCGACGACAAACCGTTGGACAAGGCCGCGGTCGAGGCGGGAGCCGAGGAGCTGATCGCCGACGCGGGGCGGACTGGTCAGTTCGCCGACCTGGGGGAGTCGCACGTCGACTTCGCGCCGGACGGCCGAACCGCCAAGGTCGACCTGGCCATGGTGGGTGACTTCAACAGCGACCGGTCGAAGGACTCACTGACGCTGCTGCGCGACCAGCTCGCGCCGGACCTTCAGGAGCGGGTGCCGGGTGCGGAGGTGGCCGTGACCGGCGACGCGGCCTGGTCGGTCGACTTCACCGAGACGCTGCGGTCGCACCTGCCGTTCGTCATCGGCTTCGTGCTCGCGGTCACCTTCGTCGTGCTGGTGCTGGCGTTCCGATCCGTCGTGGTGGCTGCCACCGCCGTGGTGCTCAACCTGCTCTCGGTGGGTGCGGCGTACGGCCTGCTGGTGCTGATCTTCCAGCACGGCGTGGGCGCTGACCTGCTCGGCGTGCAGGAGAGCGGCTTCATCATCGACTGGCTGCCGCTGTTCCTGTTCGTGATCCTGTTCGGGCTCTCGATGGACTACCACGTGTTCGTGGTGAGCCGGATCCGCGAGGCGCACGCGTCGGGTGAGCCGACCAGGGCTGCGGTGGCGCGTGGTGTCACGGCCTCGGCGGGCGTGGTGACCAGCGCGGCGGCCGTGATGGTCGGGGTGTTCAGCATCTTCGCAACGCTGTCGCTGCTGGAGTTCAAGCAGATGGGCGTCGGTCTCGCGGCTGCCGTCCTGATCGACGCGACCATCGTGCGGGCCGTGCTGCTGCCCGCGGCGATGGCTCTGCTCGGTCGCCGCAACTGGTGGCTGCCGGACTGGCTGGACCGCAGGCTCCCGGCCGGCCACTGACCGCCTCGCAGTGCGCGAGCGGTCGACACCGCAGCCGCATGGTCCTCGTGATCATGCGGCTGTGGTGCGCTCCGGACGGATCTGGGGACGGCAAAAAGCCTTGTGGACAAACGGATTGCGGGTTCTGGCGGTGGTCGGGTTGTGTCCGGGGTGGGTCCTAGGTTGGCCTCATGTCCGAGACCACCGGCACCACGATCGCGCACCCGGCGCGGGTCGCGCTGTCGGTGCTGGATGACGGGGTGGCCGGGCTGGCCGAAGCGAACCTGTGGTCGCTCTCGGACGCCGAGCTGCTCGAGCTGCGGTCCGACCTGGAGACGGTTCGGGCCCGGCTGGACGCGCAGGTGCTGGCCGCGACCCGGGAGGTCGACGCCCGGGGTGCGGCGGTCGCCACCGGTGCCGCCTCGACCGCTGCCTGGCTGCGGCACCGGGTGCTGATGCACCCCGGCGCGGCCAAGGCCGAGGTGGCGCTGGCCGCCGAGGTCGATGGGGAGCTGGCAGAGACCGGCGCGGCGCTGGCGGCGGGGGAGATCAGCCTGGACCAGGCCGCCGCGGTCGCCACGGCGATGCGCGGGCTGCCCGCCGCGGTGGACCCGCAGACCCGCCGGGAGGCGCAGGGCTGGCTGCTGGAACAAGCGAGCCAGTTCGACCCGGCCGCGTTGCACAAGCTGGGCCGGCACCTGGTCCAGGTGGTGGACCCCGAGGGCGGGGCGGCGTTGGAGCGCCAGGAGGCGCTGCTCGCCTCCCGGCAGGCGTTCACCCTCACCCACACCCCCGACGGGTCACGCCCGGTCCGCGGCCAGTTCGGCCCCGAAGCCGGTGCGCTGCTCGACGCCGCGCTGGCCGCCGTGTCCGCGCCCCGGCCGGCCCAGGACGGGGTGCCCGACCCGCGCCCGGCCGCCCAGCGCCGCGCCGAAGGCCTGATCGAGCTGATCAAGGTCGCGGTGCAGACCGACGGGATGCCCGAGCTCGGCGGCGAACCCGTCACCCTGACCGTCACCACCACCGCCGACTACCTCACCGCAGCCACCGAACCCGCCGCCGGCAACGTTGCGATCACCAACCCCGCCCCGGCGACCCTGGAGGACGGCACCCCGCTCTCACCGGAAGCCACCCGCCGACTCGGCTGCGACGCCTGGCTGGTCGCCGCCATCATCAACACCGACCTCGACGTCCTGGACATCGGCCGGATGAGCCGCGTCATTCCACGGCCGATGCGCCGCGCGCTGATCGTCCGCGACCAAGGCTGCGCGTTCCCCGGCTGCGGCCGCCCACCCCGCTGGTGCCACGGCCACCACATCTGGTTCTGGGCCGACGGCGGACCGACCGCACTATCGAATCTGGCCCTGCTCTGCGCCCACCACCACAACACCGTCCACCACCACGGCTGGGACATCGACCTCGGACCCGACGGCCACCCCCGCTTCCACCCACCACCCTGGATCGACCCCGCCCGCACCCCCATCCCAGCCTGGCGACCACCCACGGTCGGGCCCGGTCCCTAGGACGACGTGTTCGCGCTTGTCTGGCACCGGTCGGGGCTTCACGATGACGCTTATTCCGGACGCAGGTCGTCCGCAGCTCCCCCTAGAGTGCCCGGATGCTCAGACGGCTGCTAGGACCGGTGCTGGTGGTGGGGCTGCTCACGAGCTGCGCTGGAAGCAAGGCGGAGGACGACACCGCGGCGGAGGCCAGCCGCTCTGGTCGGGCGTCCTCGTCGCCGAGCCCCAGTGCGTCGACCCGTCAGGTGGACCCGAACGGCTTTCCTCTCCCGGAGCGGCCGGACTGCGCCGCCGGCGCCGGCGGTAACTACGTCCGGGCCACGACCAGCGAAGGCAACGGCGTCGGCTTCCTGCTGATCGGCACAGGCGCTGGTGGGGTCGTGCTCGGGCCGCAGGACGACGGCGACATCTGCCAGATGCTGCCGTACGCCGAGGAGCTGGCGACGAGATACCGGGTAGTTCTCTTCGACTGGAAGGAGCCGAGGCCCGAGCTGCCCGTCCTCGCTGCAGCCACGCTGCGCAAAGCCGGGGCGAACAAGATCGTGCTGGGCGGGGCCTCATACGGCGGGGCCCTTGCGCTGTCCGAGGCGTACCGGGTGCGGCCACGTCTGGCCGGCGTCGTGTCGTTCGGCGGAGAGCTGACGTTGCCCGGCTTCGACGGGCGAGACGGCATCAAGAAGTGGCAGGGGCCGCTGTTGGCGCTCGGCAGCGAGGAGGACGACTTCTTCGACCGTCAGGACGCGCGACAGCTGCGCCGGCTGCACCCGGGACCGGAGACAGTCGTGATGGTCCCGGGTCATGCGCATGGCGTCGACCTGCTGGACGACCCACGCCAGGCCCGAGTCCGCGCCGCGGTCGACCGCTTCCTCGCAGACGTCCTCGGTTGACCTTGGAGCGGCCGGCTCCGGCGGTGTCCCGACAGGTAGCGGCGGCCACCCGGAGTAGGAGAACCCTCAGCGCGTGCCGGGAGACGACAGGTGTCAGCCGCTGCGGATGACGCGGTAGATCGTCTCGGATCTCGGCGTGGGACGGGGGATGTCGTTCCAACCGATCGCGTCCGCCCGGGCACCGATGGCGGCTTTCACGGCCGCTGGGTCGGTGCCGTCCTCGAAGAACGCGATCGACAGACCGTTGCCGGTTGCCGGGTCGAGAAGGTGGTATGCGTCGAGGACGCCCGGGACGCTCTTGGCAGCGTCGATGACCCATTGCCGATCGTCATCCGGCATCGGCTCCCACACAGCAATCCTTGCGATCATTCGTCACCCACCTCCGGCAGGAGCGTAGTGCCACCGGCGTGATCTCTGGTGACGTGCGAACCTTGAGGAATGATCTTCAGCCAAGGTGGACGCTTCGATGGCGCAGCCGTGATGGTGACTGGTGGCGCCCACGGCATCGGCCGAGCATGTTCTGTTCGTCTCGCGGGCGAAGGCGCACGGGTCGCGGTGACGGACCTGGACGAGGCTGCCGCTCGCGAGGCGGTCGTGGAGCTCGCGCAGACCGGTGACCGTCGGCACCTCGCCATCCAGATGGACGTGACCGACACGTCGTCGGTCGAACAGGCGACACGCCGCGCTGCTTCTGAGCTCGGTCAGATCGACACGTTGGTCAACGTCGCCGGTGGCGATACGGAGCACGGCACGTTCGAGGAGTCGGACGACGAGGTCTGGACGCGTCTGCTCGAGCTCAATCTGCTCGGTGTCGTCCGCTGTTGCCGCTCGGCCATCCCTCACCTGCGGCGCAGCACCAGGAGCCCGGCCATCGTGACCGTCAGCTCCATCAACGCCCTCACAGCGCTGGGCAGCGAGCCGTACTCGGCGGCGAAGGCCGGACTGATGTCCCTGACAACCAATCTCGCCGCCAGCCTCGGCCAGGACGGCATCCGGGTGAACGCGGTGGCGCCAGGCACGATCAGGACCCGCGTCTGGGACGCCCAGGAAGGCGGGGCCGATCGCCTCGCGCCGCTGTATCCGCTGGGGCGGGTCGGGGAACCAGAAGACGTAGCCGGAGCCGTTGCCTTCCTCGCATCCCGTGATGCTGCCTGGATAACGGGCCACACACTTCCGGTCGACGGCGGTCTGTTGACCGGAGGCAGTGGCCGGATGGATATCGGCCTTCGGTAGGGCCAAAGCGACCTGTGGAGGACCGCCGATCAGTTACGTGGTGAGCACACAGAACTCGTTGCCATCGGGATCGGCCATCCACGTCCGGCTGACCTCGCTACCGTGCACGTCGGCCCGAGTGGCCCCGAGGGCGATGAGCCGGTCGACCTCCGCCTGCTGATCCCCGTCCGGGGCGGGAGCGACCTCGAAGTGCATCCGGTTCTTCTCGGTCTTCTCCCTCACCGGCGGACCGCCCCAGGCGATCTTGGTGCCGCCGCTCGGCGACTGGATCGCGGTCTCCTGGTCCTGGTCCCAGACCAACGGCCAGCCGAGGGCCCCGCTCCAGAAGCAGCCGACCTCCCGGGAACCGTCACAGGCCAGCTCGCCGAGGAATCCGCAGCCGGCGAGGAAGCTGTTGCCGGGCGGGATCACGCAGAACTCGTTGCCCTCAGGGTCGGCGAGCACGACGTGCTCCTCCTCGGGAAGCTGCCCGACGTCGAGGTGCCGGCCGCCGAGGCCGAGCGCCCGAGCCACCGTCTGCTGCTGGTCCTCGAGGGAGCTGCTCGTCAGGTGCAGGTGGATCTGGTTCAGGCCGGTCTTCGGCTGCAACGTCGGAGCGAATCGGATCCGGAAGCCCGTGCCGTCGGCCGGCAGGAGGGCGACGCCGTCCTCGGCGTCGGTGGCAGGCTCCCGACCCAGGACGCCGGCCCAGAAGTGGGCAAGACGGCCTGGGTCGTTCGCGTCGATGCTGAGCGCGAGGAGGTGAGACGTCATGGATGCTGAGTCTGGCTGAACAGCGCGTCGACGCTCGGCAACCCCTCGAAGCGGGAGAACGTTCCGGCCTCTGCGATCTCCTGGGCCGCCTGCAGGAAGCCGCCCCAGGCGGCGCGTGCGAGCGTTCCCCCCACGCTGATCCGCCGTACGCCGAGTGCCGCCGCCTCTGCGACCGTGATGAACGGCGCGTTGACCAGCAGGTTCACCGGCTTCGGGGACACGGCGGCGACGACGGCCTGGACCTGTTCGACGGTCTCGATCCGCGGGGCGTAGAGGCAGTCAGCGCCGGCGTCGGAGTAGGCGCGAAGACGCCGGACCGTCTCGTCGATGTCCGGCCGTCCGACGACGAAGCCTTCGGAGCGACCGGTGAGAACGATGCCGGTGCCGCTGTCGTCGATCGCTTGCCGCGCGGCCCTGATCCGCTCGACAGCCAGTGCGACGTCGTACAGCGGATCCGCCGCATCACCGGTGGAGTCCTCGATGGACAGCCCGGCGACCCCGGTGCCGGTGGCGAGCACGACGTTCGCGTGGACCTGCTCAGGGTCGACCGCGAAGCCACCCTCGAAGTCGGCGTTGACCGGCACGTCGACGGCGCCGACGACGGCCCGGAGGTGCTCGAGCGTCTCGTCGAGCCGGGCCTGGGTGTCGGGCCGGCCGAGCGTCCAGGCGAGACCGGCGCTCGTGGTCGCGAGCGCCGGGAAGCCCAGCTGTTCGAGGGCGCGTGCGCTCCCGACGTCCCACGGGTTGGGCATGACGAAGCAGCCCGAGGAGTGCAGTCGGCGGAAGGCCGCGGACCGCTGCGAGTGGTGGGTGCTCGCCCCACCGTCCGCCGAGGTCAGGAGCCAGGCTTCTGGTAGTTCACCGTCCGCCGCAGCGCGTCGTCGATCTGCTCGACGGTGAGCAGCTTGGTGGTGCGGCAGCTGACCGCTCCGCTGCCGTTGATCGCGATGGCCACGGCCGCGGCAGCCTCGTCGTCGGGGACCTCGGCGATGGCGAACACGTCGGTGTCACCGAACGCGAAGTGGAACGACTCCAGCCGACCGCCCATCGCCTCCAGCATGGTCGACACCGCGTCGACCCGGGACTTCGCGCCGGCCGCGCGGACCCCCTCCATGCCCTCGGCGGTGTAGTTGGCGCTGATCAGGTACTTGGGCATGAGCCCACCTTCCGATCGAGGGGTCCAGAGCCTGCACGCTAATCCGACCCCCGGGCTTGTCAACGCACAAATGACCCAGGTCGTCGGTGGCCGTGGGTCGAGCAGTACTCGGTTGCCCGGATCGCGCTGCGGCCGCGAAGATCCACGCCATGCCCGACCTCGCCGCGCACGACGGAACCCGGCTCGCGTACCGCCTCTTCGGCGAGGGCGACCCGCTGATCTGCCTGCCCGGCGGACCGATGCAGGACGCCGACTACCTCGGGAAGCTGGGCGGCCTGTCCGCGCACCGGCAGCTGGTCATGGCGGACCCTCGCGGCACCGGCCGGTCGGCGATATCCGAGGACGCCGCCGCCTACCGCTGCGACCGGCTGGTCGACGACCTCGAGGCAGTGCGCGAGCACCTGGGGCTCGAGCGCTTCGACCTGCTCGCGCACTGTGCCGGCGGCGAACCTCGCGATGCTCTACGTCTCCCGGCATCCGGACCGGGTCGGCAGGCTTGCCCTGATCACGCCGAGCACCCGAGCCGTCGGCATCGAGGCGAGCGGGGAGTCCCGGCTGGCCACGGCCCGCCTCCGTTCCGCTGAGGCGTGGTTCCCGGCGGCCTACGCGGCTCTCGAGGCCATCGTGGCGGGCAACGCCACCGAGGACGCCTGGCGGGCCATCGACCCCTTCTTCTACGGCCGCTGGGACGCGGCGGCTCGAGCCCACCAGGCGGCCCAGGACGGCCGTCGCAACGAGGCAGCCGCCCTCGCCTTCGGAGCCGAAGGCGCGTTCGAGCCGGAGTCGACTCGCGCCGGTCTCGGTGCGTTCACCCACCCGGTCCTACTGCTCGCGGGCGAGGTCGACCTGAACACCGTCCCAGGCGTGGTCGCCGAGCTGGCCGAGCTGTTCCCGGACGCCGAGCTCGTCGTCCAACGGGGAGCGGGCCACTTCCCGTGGCTGGACGATGCCGACCGGTTCGTGACCACGACTGCGACATACTTCGGGTGAAGCCCGCGGCCGAATCGAGTCCAGGAGGTAGTCGGGTGGCAGAGCGAGGGTTCCCCCACGTCCGGCAGGTGGTGCTGGACTGCACCGACGCGCGGAGGCTCGCGGAGTTCTACCGCGAGCTCCTCGGGTGGCACTACCGCCCGGGCGACGAGCCACCGGCTCCCGGCGAGGCCGACCCTCGGGGGGAGGACTGGCTGGTGCTGCGGAACCCCGACGGCGTCGGCATGGCGTTCCAGCAGGTGACCGAGCTGCCCGAGCCCACCTGGCCGGACAGCACGCAGCCGCAACAGCTGCACCTGGACATGACGGTGCCCTCGGTGGAGGACCTCGACGTCCAGCACGAGCGCGCCATGTCTCTCGACGCCCGCCTGCTCCACGACCGTTCGGAAGACCCCGAGGAACCCCTCCGGGTGTACGCCGACCTCGCCGGGCACCCCTTCTGCATCTTCGTCGCCGGCTGAGCTAGCGTCCGGTCACCACACGCAGCAGGCCCTCACTCACCTCGCGGATCTGTCCCGCGGCGGCGGTGCGGCCCAGCTCCACGGTGACCGCTCGACCGTCGAGCCGGTCGTTGTACCAGCCGGTCAACGTGCCGTGGCAGCCGCCGTTGCAGTCGAAGGACCGCACCGGCAGGCCGGTCTCCCGGCTCAGCCGCCGCACCAGGGTCATCGACTTCGCGCGGTAGGAGTCCACGCCGTACAACGGCTGGTGGAAGACCAGCGCGGTGTCCGGGCTGACCTCGCGCAGGAACGCCGCCATCGCCTGGGTCTCCGGCTCGCTGGCCGGCGACGGCCCGGACCAGGTCGGCGTGCCGGCGCCGGCGCGCACCCAGAACCGCGGGAAGTTGCGGTTGAGGTCGACGCCGCGGGCGTTGGTACGGCGGTCGGCGGCCGTCCCGTCGGGGTTCATCGTCCGCACCAGCCACAGGTCCAGCCCGGCGGGCAGCGGCGCGCTCCGCAGCTCTCGTATGACGCGCATCCCGGCCCGCTCGTCGCCGTGCATGGTGCCCACCACCAGTGCGGTGCGGGTCGCTCCGTCGGTCCATCGGTGCACCGCGACGACGGCACGGCCCTGCACCGACGTGCCGATCCGCACCGAGGTCTGGTGCACTTCCGCCGCACCGGCCGGGGCGGTCCAGGTGGCTCCGAGCATGACCACGGCACCACGGCCACCACGACCAGCGGGCGAAGACGACGCATGGGCGGCATCCTCGCAGGACCTGTCGGTACGCCGTGGCAGCATCGGCTGCTGTGACCACGACGCCGGTGCGCCTGACCGCTGCGCGCGCCCGGCGGGTCGCCATCGCCGCCCAGGGCCTGGCAGCGCCGAGGCCGGCCAACCCCACCATGCGGCACCTGACGAGCACCGTGGAACGCATCGGCCTCCTGCAGATCGACAGCGTGAACGTGCTGTCCCGCGCGCACTACCTGCCGCTGTTCTCCCGGTTGGGCCCCTACGACCGGGCACTGCTCGACCGGGCCAGCAGCCGGGCGCCGCGCCGACTCGTCGAGTACTGGGCGCACGAGGCCAGCCTGGTCCCGCCCACGACGCAGCGGCTGCTGCGCTGGCGGATGCGGCGCAGCGAGGAGGCCTGGGGCGGCATCCGGTCGATCGCCGCGCAACGCCCTGACCTCGTGCAGGCCGTGCGCGACGAGCTCAAGGCCCGCACCGTGCCGATGACCGCAGGACAGGTCGAGAAGGCACTCGAGCACGACCTCCCGCGCGGCAAGGTCGACTGGGGGTGGAACTGGTCGGAGGTCAAGCGCGCACTGGAGTTCCTCTTCTACGCCGGCGAGATCAGCTCCGCCGGCCGCACCACCTCCTTCGAGCGCCGCTACGCCGTGCCGGAACGGGTGCTGCCCCGTGCGGTGGTCGAGGCGCCCGACCCCACCGACGAGGAGGCGTTCCTCGAGCTGACCCGGATCGCGGCCCGGGCCCACGGCGTCGCGTCGGAGCCCTGCCTGCGCGACTACTTCCGGCTGCGGCCGGAGGACTCCCAGAACGCCGTCGCCGCACTGGTCGACTCCGGCGAGCTGCTCCCGGTCGAGGTCGAGGGCTGGCGGCGGCCGGGGTACCTGCACCGGGAGGCGCGGCTGCCGCGCCGGGTGTCGGCCCGGGCGCTGCTCGTGCCGTTCGACCCGCTGGTCTGGTTCCGCTGGCGGGCCGAGACGCTGTTCGACTTCCGCTACCGGATCGAGATCTACGTCCCTGCTGACAAGCGGATCTACGGCTACTACGTGCTGCCGTTCCTGCTGGGGGAACGGCTGGTCGCCCGGGTCGACCTCAAGGCCGACCGGCAGGCCGGCGCCCTGCTCGTCCGGTCGGCGTACGCCGAGGTCCACGCCCCGCCCGAGACCGCCGAGGAGCTGGCCGGCGAGCTGCGGCAGATGGCGGGCTGGCTCGGCCTGTCCGACGTGGTGGTCGAGCCGCGCGGTGACCTGGCCGCCGCGCTACGGGCGGCGACCTGAGGCCAGCAGGCTGAGCCCAGGGAAGTCGAGACCGGTCGGCGACTCGTACTCGGCGGCCGCGTCCCGGAGGCGGGACCGCAGCTCGTCCCGCGCGCCGGCCGGCATCGCCGCGATGATCCCGGCGAGCGGACCTGCGAGTGCAGAGGTGCGCAGCCACCACTCGTCGAACGACCCGACCTGCATCGGGACGGGGTGCCGCACCACGTCGACCTCGACGAACCCGGCCGTGACGAAGAGGTCCTCGAGCTGCTGGGCGTCGGCCAGGGCGAACGGCCCGACGGCGCCGGCTGGCGCGTCCGGCACACCGGCCTGGGCACGCACCAGGTCGAACGGCAGCCGCAGCCAGGGGTTGGCGGCCGGCGGTCCCCACACCGCGACGGCAGCGCGCCCGCCAGGCCGCAGCACCCGGAACACCTCCTGCACGGCCCGTCCCGGGTCCAGGGCGAACATCAGCCCCTCGCGGCAGACGACGACGTCGTAGGAGGCATCCGGCTCGTCGATCGCGTCCAGGTCCAGCTCGCGGACCCGCACCTGGGTCAGCCCGCGGGCCGCGGCCCGCCGAGCCGCCTTCGCGGTCATGGCGGGCACGACGTCCGAGAGCACCACCTCGCCAATCGGGCCCACCCGGGCTGCCGCTGCCAGCCCGGTGCCACCGGTGCCGCAGGCGAGCTCCAGCAGCCGGTCGCCCGCAGCGGGAGCCGTCGCGCGCAGCATGGCCTCGGTCAGGTCGCCGGCCCGGGCCTCCAGGAAGTCCGCGTGCTCCTCCCATGCGTCGGCGACCGACGCCCACATGGTCTGCAGGTGAGCCCGACGGGTGGCGAGGTCCGGGGGAGAGACGGTCATGACGCGCCTTCTTTCGATACAGTGAGTGAGTAATGAATTCTCTGTTAAGGTAGCCGAATGGCGACGCCTGTCAAGAGCAGCCGCGACTACCACTCCCCGCACCGGCAGCAGCAGGCCGCGGCGACCCGGCGGCGCATCCTGGACGCGGCGCACGACCTCTTCGAAGGCCAGGGCTACCCGGCGACGACGATGGCCGAGATCGCGGCGCGGGCCGGGGTCGCGCTCAAGACCGTGTACGTCGTCTTCTCCACGAAGAGCCAGTTGCTGCGAGCGCTCTGGGACCTGCTGCTCAAGGGCGACCAGGACGAGTCGCCCGTGGCGGAGCGCCCCTGGTACCGCGAGGTCCTGGACGAGGAGGACCCGCGCCGGCAGCTGCTGCTGCTCGCCGAGGCCTCCTGCGTGGTGAAGCGGCGGATCGGCGGGATCCTGCGCGTCGTGCGCACCGCCGCCCCGGTCGACGCGGACAGCGGCGACCTCTGGCGGCTGATCCAGTCGGACTTCCACGCGAACCAGCAGGCAGTCGTCGACAGCCTGGCGGCGAAGGGTGCGCTGCGGACCGACCTGGACGTGGCCCGCGCGACCGACATCCTCTGGACGCTCAACCATCCGGACACCTGGCTGCTGCTGGTCGGGGACCGTGGCTGGAGCCCGCAGGAGTTCGAGCGGTGGCTGGGCGACACCGCGTGCCAGCAGCTGCTCAACGACGCTGCAGGCTCTCCACCGTCGACAGCCAGTGCTCGCCGAACGACGGGCCGTCCACGCCGGTGACCAGGTCGGCGCGGCGGCCGTCCAGCTCGACGGTGCCGATCGTGACGCCCGGCCAGCCGGTCGCCACCGCGACGGTCAGCGGGTCGTGGTGGAAGTTCGCCAGGTCGTCGGGCAGGCCGGCGTGCGCCAGTCCCAGCCCGCGCTTGCCCTGGTCGTCCCGGTAGGCCGCCGCCTGCCCGGCCATCAGCCGCCCGAGCGCGCCGGCTCTCGCCAGCCGTGGCAGGTCGCGGTCCCGCAGGTGCACCTGCGCGGTCACGGCGAGCGGTACGACGGTCAGCCGGCCCGCTGCCCGGCGTACCTCGGTGGCGGCGACCGGGTCGCAGACCACGTTCCAGTCGTCCTCGCCACCCCACGCAGGCAGCCCCTCGGCCGGTGGCCCGACCCAGCCGCCCATCAGCACCACAGAGGCGTCGCCGAGGACGCCCGGCGACCGGCGCCCGAGCAGCGCAAGCGTCGTCGCCGGCCCGATCCCGGCCAGCACCGCGCCCGTCGCGACCGACGCGGCCAGCAGGTCGAGCGCCGCCTCCAACGGTCCCGGCCGGGCGGCTACCGACGCCGGCCAGTAGCGCGGCCCGGCGTCGACCGTGCCTGACGGCCGGCCGGTGCTCAGGGACTCCGCCGCTCCGGCCGCGACCGGGACGTCCTCGCGTCCGGCCATCCGCAGCACCTCCGCGACGAAGCCGGCCCGCTGCCCGCCGGGGTCGTCGACCGTCGTCACCCCGGTCAGCTCGACGTCGTCGCGGCCGAGCAGGTAGGCCAGCGCCGCGACGTCGTCCGGGTCCCCGGCGAGGTCGGTGTCGAGGTGGATGCGCACGACCGGACGCCGTCAGCCGTCGGTCGAGAGCCGCGCGTGCAGGTGCTCGTCGTCCCGGGTGCCGTCCGGCGCCCGGTACGCACCGCGGAGCACACCCTCGGCGAGGTATCCGCACTTCTCCGCCACCCGGCAGGACGCCAGGTTGTCCGTCGCGTGCGGCAGCTCGATCCGCTCGATGCACAGCGACCCGAAGGCCCAGCGCGTCACCGCCCCCACGCCGGCCGTGGCCACCCCGCGCCCGCGCGCCCAGGGCGCCGTGCGGTAGCCGATCGCCGCCGTCCGCTGGTCGGCCAGGTCCACCCGCCACAACGAGACGTTGCCGACCAGCCGACCGCTCGTCGCCTCCAGCACCGAGAACGTCGCATGGCTGCCGTCCGACCAGTCCGCCCCGCGTTCGCACCACGCGCGTGCGCCTTGCACGTCGACCACGTTCGGCGCCTCGTTCCAGCGCACGGTCAGCGGGTCGGTCAGCATCGCCAACGCGTCCTCGGCCTCGTCCGGGGACGGCGGGCGCAGCTGCCACTGGCCGGCCGCTATCTCGACGTGCTCGATCGCGGTCACCGGTCGCCCGCCAGCCGCACGTGCTGGTGCTCGTCGACGAAGCCCTCGGCCAGCAGGCACGACTCCCGCTGGGTCGACTCCAGCGCGAAGCCGGCCTTGTCCGCGACCCGGCAGGACGCCACGTTGGCCACGGCGTGCTGCAGCTTCAACCGGTGCAGGTCGAGAACGTCGAAGGCGTACCTCGCGGCGGCGGCCAGCGACCGCGTGGCGACGCCACGGCCGCGCGCCTCCGGCAGCACCCAGTAGGACGCACTGGCCCAGCGGTCCACCAGGTTCACCCCGCGCAGCCCGACCGACCCGACGACGTTCCCGTCGGCCTCCACCGCCCAGGCGACCGCACTGCCCTCGCCGGCCCGCCGGTTCACCCGCGCGATGAGGCGGCGGGCGTCGTCCTCGGTCGTCGGGGTCGGCGAGGGGGACCAGCGCGCGGCCGCCGGGTCGGTGCGGCCGAGCAGATACACGGCGGCGTCGTCGTCCCGCCACCGGCGCAGCAGCAGGCCCTCGGCCTGCACCTCGGGCACGTCCAGCGGTGCCGGCGGCGTGTCGGCCGGGCCGGGCGGGTCGGCGGCCAGCCGGGCGTGCCGGTGCTGGTCGGCCACCCGGCCGTCGGGGTAGCCCAGCGCGGACCGCTCGATGCCCTCGAGGGCATAGCCGCTGCGGGTGGCGACGCGGCAGGAGGGGACGTTGCCGGTGTCGTGCACCAGCGACACCCGGGTCAAGCCCAGCTCGGCGAAGGCGTAGTCGGCGACAGTCCGGGCGGCAGCCACCGCGACCCCGCGACCACGGTGGTCCGGGTGCACCCCGTAGCCGATCTCGGCCGTAGCAGGAGGTTCCTCGAACTGGTGCAGGCCGGTGCGCCCGATCAGGTCGCCGGTAGAGGGGTCGCGGACCGCCCACTCGATCCGGCCGGGTCCGCTGCGCTCGGTGAGCCACCGCCGCGCGTCCTCGACTGTGTGCATGTCGGCCAGGGACCGCGACCAGCGCCGCCCTTCGCCGTCCGCGAGCTCGACGATCCGCGGCAGGTCGGCCTCGTCGTCGTACGGCGACAACAGCACCCCGGCGCCGCGCAGCTCCGGCGCCACCGCCGGGACCACGCGGCCCATCAGCGCAGCTCTCCTGGCAGCAACCCGCCGACCCAGCCGTCCAGCCGGTCGCCCCGGTGCGCGAGGCGGCTGCGGCAGGTGCCCTCCCGGGTGAACCCGATCTTCTCGACGACCCGCCAGGAGGCCTCGTTGCCCACCCCGGCCCACCACTCGATGCGCTCCAGCCCCAGCACGTCGAAGCCGAACTGGCAGACCATCCGGGCCGCGGCCGTCATGACGCCTTGGCCGCGCGCCCACGGCGCCGTCCAGTAGCCGATCTCGCGCATGCCGGCGTCCCGGGCGTGCAGCCCGACCATGGCGAGCAGCCGCTCGCCAGTGGCCTCGACGACCGCGAAGGTCATCTCCCCGTGCTCCGCGTCCGCCCAGCGCGCCGGGCGCTCGGCCACGAACTGCCGGGCGTGGTCGAGGGTGTAGGGGACCGGCACCGGGACCCAGCGGGCCAGGGTCTCGTCCTGGCAGGCCTCGTTGATCGCCTCGACGTCCCCCTCCTCGGGCAGGCGGAGCAGCAGGCGGCCGTCGGTCAGCGTCGCGGGTCCGGGATGGGTCACACCCCTATCCAACCGGGCACCTCGGGGCCGGTCGAGGCGTTATGGCCGGGAAAGTGGGCCTGCGCCTACGATGGACCGAACGAGATCCGGCCCCTGCCACCCGGGGTGGGACCGTCCCGACCGCTCGAGGAGATCCTGCGTGCCCGCCTTCTTCGACAAGATGCTCCGCGCCGGTGAGGGCAAGATCCTGCGCAAGCTCACGGCCATGGCGGCGCAGGTCAACGCCATCGAGGACGACTTCGCCGCGATGTCGGACGCCGAGCTGCGGGCCATGACCGACGAGTTCCGGGCCCGGCTCGAGGACGGCCAGTCCCTCGACGACCTCCTCCCGGAGGCCTTCGCGACGGTCCGCGAGGCCGCCAAGCGCACCCTCGGCCAGCGGCACTTCGACGTCCAGATGATGGGTGGGGCCGCACTGCACCTCGGCAACATCGCCGAGATGAAGACCGGTGAGGGCAAGACGCTGGTGGCCACCGCACCGGCGTACCTCAACGCGCTGACCGGCAAGGGCGTGCACGTCGTCACGGTCAACGACTACCTCGCCGAGTACCAGTCCGAGCTGATGGGCCGCGTCCACCGGTTCCTGGGCCTCGAGGTCGGTGTGATCCTGTCGAAGATGAAGGCCGAGGAGCGCCGCGAGCAGTATGCCGCCGACATCACCTACGGCACGAACAACGAGTTCGGCTTCGACTACCTGCGCGACAACATGGCCTGGACCCGCGACGAGCTCGTGCAGCGCGGCCACAACTACGCCATCGTCGACGAGGTCGACTCCATCCTGATCGACGAGGCCCGGACCCCGCTGATCATCAGCGGCCCCGCGGACCAGCCCACCAAGTGGTACGCCGACTTCGCCGGCATCGTGAACAAGCTCAGCCGCGACGTCGACTACGAGGTCGACGAGAAGAAGCGCACCGTCGGCATCCTCGAGCGCGGTGTCTCCCGGGTGGAGGACTTCCTCGGCATCGAGAACCTCTACGAGTCGGCCAACACCCCGCTCGTCGGCTACCTCAACAACGCGATCCGGGCCAAGGAGCTCTACAAGAACGACAAGGACTACGTCGTCATGAACGGCGAGGTCCTCATCGTCGACGAGCACACCGGCCGGATGCTCGCCGGTCGCCGCTACAACGAGGGCATGCACCAGGCGATCGAGGCCAAGGAGTCCGTGGAGATCAAGCAGGAGAACCAGACGCTGGCCACCATCACCCTGCAGAACTTCTTCCGCCTCTACGACAAGCTCTCCGGGATGACCGGTACCGCCACCACCGAGGCCTCGGAGTTCCACCAGATCTACAAGCTCGGCGTCGTGCCGATCCCCACCAACAAGCCGATGATCCGCGACGACCAGGCCGACCTCGTCTACAAGACCGAGGACGCGAAGTTCCGGGCCGTGGTCGACGACATCGTCGACCGGCACAACGCCGGCCAGCCGGTGCTCGTCGGCACCGTGAGCGTGCAGAAGTCCGAGCTGCTGTCGGGCCTGCTGAAGAAGCGTGGCGTGCGCCACGAGGTGCTCAACGCCAAGCAGCACGAGCGGGAGGCCGCGATCGTGGCCGAGGCCGGCCGCAAGGGCGCGGTCACGGTCGCCACCAACATGGCCGGCCGTGGCACCGACATCATGCTCGGCGGCAACATCGAGTTCCTCGCCGACCACGAGCTGCGTGGCCGCGGGCTCGACCCGGTCGAGACGCCCGAGGACTACGAGAAGGCCTGGCCGGAGGCCGTCGAGCAGGTGAACAAGCGGGTCGCGGCCGAGCACGACGAGGTCCGCGAGCTCGGCGGGCTTTACGTGCTCGGCACCGAGCGCCACGAGTCGCGACGCATCGACAACCAGCTGCGTGGCCGCTCCGGCCGCCAGGGCGACCCGGGCAAGTCCCGCTTCTACCTCTCCCTCGGTGACGACCTGATGCGGCTGTTCAACGCCGCCATGGTCGAGAACTTCCTCACCCGGTTCAACATCCCCGAGGACGTCCCGATCGAGTCGAAGATGGTCACCAACGCCATCCGTTCCGCGCAGACCCAGGTCGAGGCGCAGAACTTCGAGATCCGCAAGAACGTGCTGAAGTACGACGAGGTGCTCAACCGGCAGCGCACCGTCATCTACGACGAGCGCCGCAAGGTGCTCGAGGGCGCCGACCTGCACGAGCAGATCCGGCACATGATCGACGACGTGGTCGAGGGCTACGTGGTCTCGGCCACCAGCGACGGCTATGCCGAGGAGTGGGACCTCGACCAGCTGTGGACCGCGCTCGGCACGCTCTACCCGGTGTCGGTCACGATCGACGAGCTGGAGGAGGCGTCCGGCGGTGACCGCTCCGGGCTGACCGCCGACTTCCTCGCCGAGGAGCTCAAGGCCGACGCGCAGCACGCCTACGACCTGCGCGAGGAGCGGCTCGGCGCCGAGACGATGCGCGAGATCGAGCGGCGCGTCGTGCTCTCGGTCCTCGACCGCAAGTGGCGCGAGCACCTCTACGAGATGGACTACCTGCAGGAGGGCATCGGACTGCGGGCGATGGCCCAGCGCGACCCGCTGGTCGAGTACCAGCGCGAGGGCTTCAACATGTTCACGGCGATGATGGACGCCATCAAGGAGGAGTCCGTCGGCTACGTGTTCAACCTCGAGGTGCAGGTCGAGGAGGACGCCGCGACGCACAACGACGGAGCCGACGCACCGCACGAGGTGGTGGCCAAGGGTCTGGACGCACCTCGCCGACCGGTGCAGCTGCAGTACACCGCGCCGAGCGTCGACGGCGACCCGAACGCCGCGCCGTCGGCGACGGTGCGCAACGAGACCAGCGGCGAGTACGCCGGTACCCCGCGCAACGCCCCGTGTCCCTGCGGCTCCGGCAAGAAGTACAAGCGCTGCCACGGTGACCCGCGGTCCCAGGCCAGCTGACTGGAAGGTCATGACGCCGGAGGACCTGCGGGCCTACTGCCTGGGCAAGCCCGGTGCGTGGCCGGACGAGCCGTGGGAGGGCGACGGGGTCGCGAAGGTCGGGCCCAAGATCTTCGCCTTCCTGGGGCCGGAGTCGGTGGGCCTGAAGTGCGCGGCGACCCGCGACGAGGCCGACGAGTGGCTGACCCGGTTCCCCGATGACGCATCGGTGATGCCCTACATCGGCCGGTCCGGCTGGAACACGCTGCGCATCGGTGGCGCGATCCCGGACGACGAGCTGCGGGACGCGATCGACGGGTCCTACGACACGGTGCTGGCGAAGCTGCCCAGGAAGGACCGGCCTGCGGTCTGAGCCGGCCGTGAGCCGGCTCAGCCGAGCTCGAGCGCGGTGCACTGCCAGCGGCCGTCCAGGCCTTCGAGCCGCAGGGCCACGGCCGTCGACCGGGCTCCGCGCCGCACCAGCGCCGCGACCTCGGCCACGCCGTCGGCCGGGAGGCTGACGTGCACCGACCGCACGATGCCCCGCGCGGCGCCGTCCGGACCGGCGCCCGGACCGACGATCAGCGTGGCCACCTCGTCGTAGACATCCGTGCTGGTCCACCGGATCAGCTGCGACAGCGGCCGGTCGCCGGCCAGCACCTCCACGACGGCCTGGGCGAACCGGCCGGCCCAGCCGCGGGCCTCGGGCAGCGCAGCGGTGGGGGTCGGCTGCGGGCCGAACTCCACCGCGTCGGCCTCGTCCTGCGCGTCCGGGCGGGGGACGAGGCGCAGCTCGGGTGGGGGTGCAGGCGTGGCGGGGAGCCCGGTCGGCAGGACGAAGGCGAGCGCCAGGGTGCCCTGGACCGCGTCGGCCGGTGGACCGGCCGGGCCGCGGCCGGGCTTCTCGTCGTCGTACGGCGGCTCGCTGGCGGGGACGGGCAGGCGGCGCAGCGTGGTCACGGCCATCTCGGGCTCCTCAGGTCGGTGCGGAGGTCGGTCGGGTCAGAGGTCAGGGGCGCGGCGGCAGCAGCCGCTGGCCGGGCAGCAGCAGGTCGGGATCGGGGCCGATGACCCTGGCGTTGGCCCGGTGCCAGCGGGGCCACTCGCCGGCGACCTCGGCCGCCGAGGCGGTCGGCCCCAGGTGCCGCGCGGCGATGTCCCAGAGCGTGTCGCCGCGGCGCACCACCACCTCCTCGTGCACGGCCCGGCCGGCGCCGGGTGCGCTCGCGACCAGCCGGACGAGGGACCGGGCGCGGGGGTCCTGCCGCGGCGGGGCGACCGGCCGGTCCGGGGTCCAGCCGGGCGGTACGCCGGTAGCCGGCCGATCCAGAGCATCGCCGCCCGGCAGTGACGGCCCGGCGACCGACGGAGCTGAGCCGGCCGGCGTCGTCGCGACCGCCGCCATGACCGGCAGCGCCGCCGACAGCGGAGCGCCGGCGATGGTGAGCCCCAGCAGGGCGCCGGCCAGCTGCCGGCAGAGCCGCGGAGTGATCGTGGCGACCCGGCGGTGCGCCCGGGAACTGAGCCCGCCGACGGCGGCGGTCAGCACCGTGAGCGTGGTGAGGAACGTCAGCCAGCTCAGCGCGACCCAGGCGCCGAGCGCCGCGGCCAGGGCCACGAGCGCGTCGAACGGGGCGGGACCGGGAGCGCGGACCGCGTCGTAGACCCCCGCCGTAGCCCACGCCAGCAGACACGTACCGGTCAGGTGACCGAGCAGCAGCAGGCCGCCTGCTGCGACGGCGCGGAGCCGGATGAGCGAGTATTCGGCCATGACTGACTCCGATTGATGACGTTTGCTTGTGTTTGCCTTTCTACACGTGCATTGGCTTTCAGTCAAGTCGTGCTGGGCCGGGGGTGGCGCCGCCGTTCGCCCCTGCGGTAGGAAATCCCCCGGGGCACGTGGGTGGCCTCGCCGGACGGGGTGGGGCTGGATGCGCTGGGACGACCTGTTCCGCGACCTCGAGGCGCAGCTGGAGGCGGCCGCCGCCGCCGAGCTGGACGCCGAGGTGGCCGACCGGGTCCGCCGCGAGGCCGCCCTGCTCGGGCTGGTCGACCGGGCGCGGGCCGCGGTAGGCCACCCGGTCGTCCTGCGGGTGCTCGGCGCCGGCCCGGTCGAGGGGGTGCTCGCCGACGTGGGGTCGCAGTGGCTGCTGCTGGCCGAGACGGGCGGCCGCGAGGTGGTGGTACCGCTGTCAGCGGTCGTGTCGCTGGCTGGGTTACGAGCCTGGTCCGAGGTGCCCGGCTCGGCCGGTCAGGTGTTCGCCCGTCTCGGGCTCGGGTCGGCGTTGCGCGGGATCGCCCGGGACCGGCTGCCGGTCCAGGTCTGGCTCACCGACGGGAGCGTGGTGAGCGGCACGGTCGACCGCGTCGGCGCGGACTTCGTCGAGGTCAGCGAGCACGGAGCCGGCGAGGCGCGCCGCCGGAGCGAGGTCGGGGCGGTCCGCACCGTCCCGTTCGGTGCGCTGGCCATGGTCCGCAGCGGACCGTGACGTGGCCGATCAGGCCACGCCGTCCCCGTCGCCCGGCTGGTCCGGCTCGTCGTCGGACCTGCCGAACCTGTGGGTGCTGACGAACTCCCGGGTCTCGTCGTACATCCGCGCGATGTAGCCCTCGAGCTCGCTGGCCTCCACCCGCCACTGCCCGCGGCCACCGATCTTGATCGCGGGCAGGTCGCCGGAGCGCACCAGGGCGTAGACCTGGGCGGCCGAGATGTTCAGCGTCTCGGCGACGTCGGCGAGCTGGAGGAAGCGGGGACCAGGGCTCGCGGCCGGAGAGGTCGTAGAGGTCATGTACCGCAGTATGCCGCCGGTAGCCTGCAGTTGCGGTGTGGTGTCCACAGTCAGTTCGGTTGTGGACAGGTCGCTCGGGGGCGGATCAGGCGTACGGCAGGATGAGCAGGTGTCCGAGCTCCCGGCGCCCAGTGCGTCCCGACTTCCGCGGGCCCGCTGGCTCGACGCCAGGCTGCTGGTGGGGCTGCTGCTGGTCCTGCTGTCCGTGGTCGTGGGCGCCAAGGTGTTCGCCGACGCCGACCAGCGGGTCCGGGTCTGGTCGGTGACCCGCGACCTGGGTACCGACACCCCGCTCAGCAGCGACGACCTGCAGGCCCGGTCGGTCAGCCTGGACGACGTGTCCGGGCGCTACCTGTCGGCTGCCGAGGACCTCGAGGGACTGGTGCTCACCCGTCCGGTCGGCCGCGGAGAGCTGCTGCCGGTGTCCGCGGTCGGGCGCGCCGACGCGACCGAGCGGCGCCGGATCGTGATCGCGGTCGACCGGTTCGGGGTGGCCGGCATCGCCAAGGGCCGGGTCGTCGACGTCTACGTGGTCCGGAACACGGCCAGCGGCGCGGAGCCGTCACCTCCCGAGCTCGTGCTGTCCGGGGTGACCGTCGGCGAGGACGTGAAGTCCGGCGGCAGCGCCTTCGGCGGCAGCGGGTCGCAGGCCGGCGTCACGCTGCTGGTCGAACGGGCAGACGTGCCCGACCTCATCGACGCGGTGGCGCACGGCGACATCTACCTCGTCCAGGTCCCGGCCGGGGCGGGTTCCCCGGCGGCGTCCGGCTCGTGAGCGTCCCGGTCCTGGCGGCGGTCACCGGCGCGAGCTGGGAGGCAGCGCTGGTGGCGGGCCTGGAGCGGACGCCGACCGGCATCACCGTCGTACGTCGCTGCGTCGACCTGGCCGACCTGCTGGCCGCAGCCTCCACCGGCACCGCCCGGGGCGCCCTGCTCTCGGCCGACCTGCGCCGCCTCGACCGTGACGCCCTGGCCCGACTGGCCGCGGCCCGGGTCGCCGTGGTCGGGCTGTTCGCACCCGCCGACGAGCAGGCCGAGACCCGGTTGCGTCAGCTCGGGGTGGTGCACGTACTGCCGGCCGACGCCGCGCCGGCCGACATCGCTGCAGCCATGTCTGCCGCGCTCACCGACCAGGAGGCCGGCCAGGACGGGCGGGCCGGGACGGCGTGGAGCCAGCCGCTCGAGGCGCTGCCCGACGCGGCGGTGCCGGTCGACACCGCCCCGGCGGTCGAGCCGGGGACCGGCCGGCTCGTGGCGGTCTGGGGCCCGACCGGGGCACCGGGCCGCACCACGGTGGCGGTGACCGTGGCCGCCGAGCTCGCGGCGTCCGGCATCTCCACCCTGCTTGCCGACGCCGACGTCTACGGCGGGGTGGTGGCGCAGGTGCTCGGCTTCCTCGACGAGGCGCCGGGTCTGGCCGCGGCGGCCCGGCTGGCCAACAACGGGCAGCTCGACGTGGCGGCGCTGGCCTCGGCGGCGCCGCAGGCGGCCCCCAACCTGCGGGTGCTCACCGGCATCTCCCGGGCCGACCGCTGGCCCGAGCTGCGGCCCTCGGCGCTGGACCAGGTCTGGGAGCTGGCCCGCAGCCTGGCCGCCGTGACGGTGGTCGATCTCGGGTTCTGCCTCGAGCAGGACGAGGAGCTGTCGTTCGACACGGCGGCGCCTCGTCGCAACGGCGCGACCCTGGCGACACTCGCGGCGGCCGACACCGTGCTAGCCGTGGGCGCCGCCGACCCGGTGGGGATGCAGCGCCTGCTGCGCGGGCTGGCCCAGCTGCGTGAGGTGGTGCCGGGCGCACTGCCGCGCGTCGTGCTCAACCGGGTGCGGCGCAGCGCTGTCGGCGCGGAGCCGGAAGCCCAGCTCGCCGAGGCACTCGAGCGCTACGCCGGGATCCGCGACGTCGCCTTCATCGCCGAGGACCGCGAGGGCCTCGACGCCGCGCTGCTGCAGGCCCGGACGCTCGGCGAGATCAGTCCCGACTCCCGGGCCCGGGCGGCCTTGGCCGCCGTCGCCGCCGGTCTGGTCGGCCGCCCGGCACCGAAGCGGCGCCGGGGAAGACTGCGCCGCGGCGTCTGAGGCGCGAGCGGCCTAGTGCCGGGCGATCTCGGCCCGTGCCACCGAGCGGACGTGCACCTCGTCCGGCCCGTCGGCGATCCGCAGGGTGCGCGCCGCGGCGTACATGGCCGCCAGCGGGACGTCGTCGCTGACGCCGGCGCCGCCGTGCACCTGGATCGCGTCGTCGATGACCGCGCAGGCCATCCGCGGCACCACGACCTTGATCGCGGCGACCTCCGAGGCTGCCGCCTGCACGCCGGCGGTGTCGATCAGCCAGGCGGCCTTGAGCACCAGCAGCCGCGCCTGCTCGATCGCCATCCTCGCCTCGGCGATCTGGGCCGCCACCACCCCGTGCCCGGACAGCGGCCGGCCGAAGGCCTCCCGCGACCCGGCCCGCTGCACCATCAGCTCGAGGGCCCGCTCGGCCATGCCCACCAGCCGCATGCAGTGATGGATCCGACCAGGACCCAGCCGGGCCTGGGCGATGGCGAACCCGGACCCCTGCTCGCCGAGCAGGTTGGTGACCGGCACCCGCACGTCGTCGAGCATGATCTCGCCGTGGCCGTGCTGGTCGTGGTAGCCGAACACCGGCAGCGACCGCACCAGCGTCACGCCGGGCGCGTCCATCGGCACCAGCACCATCGACTGCTGCTGGTACGTCGGCGCGTGCGGGTCGGTGCGGCCCATCACGATCAGCACCGCGCACCGCGGGTCGGCCGCACCGGTGGTCCACCACTTGCGGCCGGACACGACGTACTCGTCGCCGTCCCGCCGGATCGACGTGGCGATGTTGCGCGCGTCGGAGGAGGCGACGTCCGGCTCGGTCATCGCGAAGCCGGACCTGATCCGGCCCTCCAGCAACGGTTCGAGCCACTGCTGCTTCTGCTCGTCGGTGCCGACCAGATGCAGCACCTCCATGTTCCCGGTGTCGGGGGCCGCGCAGTTCATCGCCTCGGGTGCGATCTCGGGCGACCAGCCGGACAGCTCGGCCAGCGGCGCGTAGTCGAGCAGGGACAGCCCGGACACCTCCGGCAGGAAGAGATTCCACAGCCCACGGCTGCGGGCCTCCGCCTTGAGGTCCTCGACGACCGGTGGCAGGTCGTGCGGCCGGCCGGCGGCCGTCGCAGCGCCGCGCTGCTCCGCGTACACCTGCTCGGCCGGGAAGACCCGGTCGGTCATGAAGTCGCGCAGCCGGTCGAGCATCTCGGCGGCCCGGGCGCTGGGGGCGAAGTCCATGGCGGCCATCCTCTCGCCGGTGGCCGGTACCTAGGATCGGCGGGTGACCTCACCGGGCGTCGACCAGGCGCTGGTGGACCCGGAACGTTTCGCCACCTGGCTGGGCAGCACCGACGACGTGGTCGTCGTCTCGCGGCTCGGGGAGGGCCACAGCAACCTGACGTACGTCGTGACGTCCGGCGACCGCAGCTGGGTGCTCCGCCGGCCGCCGGCCGGTCCGTTGCTGCCGACCGCGCACGACGTGGTGCGCGAGTTCCGCGTCCTCGAGCTGCTGGCTCGCTCTGACGCACCGGTCCGGGTGCCCCGGCCGGTCGCGCTGTGCGAGGACGCGGAGGTGCTGGGCGCGCCGTTCTACCTGATGGAGCAGGTCGAGGGCGTCGTGGTGCGCGAGGCCGTGCCGGCCTGGCTCGACGAGCCGCGCCGGCACGCGCTCGGCCTCGACCTCGCGACCGCGTTCGCGGAGGTGCACCGCGCCGACCCGCAGCCGTTCGTCGACGCCGGGCTCGGTCGCCCGAACGGCTACCTGGAACGGCAGCTGCGCCGGTGGGCCGGGCAGCGGGAAGGCATCCAGGCTGCGGTCGCCGCGGCCGGCGGCCGGGCCCGCGACCTGCCCGACTACGACCGGGTGCGCGACTGGCTGGCCGCCCACCTGCCGGCGGAGTCCGCGCCGGCCGTCGTGCACGGCGACGCCAAGCTGGACAACGTCGTGGTCGGGCCGGGGGAGACCCCCGCGGTCGCCGCGGTCCTGGACTGGGAGATGGCCACCGTCGGCGACCCGCGAGCCGACCTGGGCTACCTGCTGTCGTTCTGGCCGGAGCCCGGCGAGGCGCACCCGGTCGCCGGGCTGGTGGCCGACCGGGAGGGGTTCCCGAGTGGCGCGGAGATGGTCGCGGCGTGGGAACAGGCGACCGGTCGTACGGCGGGCGACCTGCGCTGGTTCGTCACCCTGGCCGACTGGAAGCTCGCCGTCCTGCTCGAGGCGTCCTACCACCGGCACCTGGCGGGCAGCACCGACGACCCGTTCTTCGCCACCCTCGAGCAGGGTGTGCCCGCGCTGCTGGCCCGGGCCCGGGAGACCTGTGGTGGCTGAGCTGCGGGCGCTGGTCGTCGACTGGGGCGGCGTGCTCACCGAGCCGCTGGACCGGGCGATCCGCGCCTGGGCCGAGATCGACGGCGTCGACTTCGAGCACTACGTCGGGGTGATGCGCGAGTGGCTGGGCAGCCAGCAGGGCGAGCTGGCGCGCGACAACCCGGTGGCGGCGCTGGAGCGCGGTGAGATCGAGGTTCCGCACTTCGAGGAGCAGCTGGCAGCACGACTGGGCGAGGTGACCGGCGTACCGATCGAGGGGGTCGGCCTGCTGCAGCGGATGTTCGACCAGTTCGAGCACGAGCCGGCGATGGCCGCTCTGGTGCTGCGGGCCAAGCGGGCCGGGCTGCGCACCGGGCTGCTGTCCAACTCCTGGGGCAACGAGTACCCGCGCGAGGGCTGGGACCAGATGTTCGACGCCGTGGTGATCTCCGGAGAGGTCGGCATGCGCAAGCCGGAGCCGGAGATCTTCGCCCACGTGCTCGAGCTGCTCGGCGTCCGGGCCGAGGAGACGGTGTTCGTCGACGACCTGCGCCCGAACGTCGAGGCCGCGGAGGCGCTGGGACTGGTCGCGGTGCACCACACGTCCTACGCCGAGACCGCTCCGGCACTCGAGCGACTGTTCGGCGTTCCGCTGCGCAGCTGACGGCCCGTTCCCCTACGCTCGCACCGGCCACGCCGTCCGAGACCGGCCGTCTGGGGGACCTGCGCATGCTCCGCTTCCTGCCCGTCGCGGTCGAGCTCTTCCTGCTCGTGTTCTGCCTGATCGACTGCATCCAGAGTGACGAGTCGCAGGTGCGCAACCTCGGCAAGGTGTGGTGGGTGCTGCTGATCCTGTTCTTCCCGATCGTCGGCGGCATCGCCTGGCTGGTGGCCGGTCGCCCGACGGGGCAGCCGCGGCGGCAGGTCCCGTGGCCGACCACGCAGACGGCTGGCTTCCCCGAGTACGAGCGGCCGGGGCCGGCCAAGGGGCCGGACGACGACCCGGAGTTCATCGCCGAGATGCGGCGCGGCAACTCCGAGCACGAAGAGCTGTTGCGCAAGTGGGAGGACGACCTCCGTCGCCGGGAGCGCGACCTGGGCCAGGACGGCCCGGCCGGCGAGCAGTCCCCGCCTGCCTAACGCCCCCGGCGGGTGCTCAGGGCTGTCGGTTGCCCCGAGCGGCGTTGCGGCGCAGGGCGAGAGCCAGGTAGGCGGCGGCCAGCAGGCCGCTGCCCAGGACGAGCAGCAGGACGAGCGCCTCGACCGGTCCGATGGCGAACATGGGTTACTCCTTCGGGTCGAGTGTCAGGCGGGTCCGGCGGTGATGAGCACCACCGGCAGGATGAGGACCATCGGCAGCAGGGCGATCGCGGACGCCACCAGCTTCTGCGGCGTGCTCCAGCGGTCCGACAGCCAGACGAGCAGGACGCCGAGCAGCAGACCGATGCCCGGGAGCACGATGCCGCCGAAGGCCAGCGTCACCAGGGCAGCGACCTCCAGCCCTCCCCACGGCTGCCCGGCGGCGCCGGCCGGTGCCTCGACCTGCATCGGGGCGGCCGTCGAGGGGTCGTCGCGCTCGGCCCGGACGATGTCCTCGGGAGGTCCCAGCCGGTCCAGGACGTTGCGCACCGACACCTCGGTGGGCTCCCCGGGTTCGGCCGACAGCGCGGCCCCGATGTGCTCGCGCACCTCCGCGAGCAGCTCCTCGCGCCGCTCCGGCGGCAGCCCCGCCGCCGCGGCCCGCAGCCGCTCGAGGTAGCCGCGGACGAGCTCCGCCTGAGGGTCAGCGTCCACGTTCATCCCGTCGTCCTCCCTGTCCTGGGCGCCCGTTCTGACCGGGCTCGAGCAGCTCGTCCACGGCGTCCCGGAACCGCGTCCACTCGTCGGTGAAGCCGGCGAGCGCACGCCGTCCCGCGGGCGTGAGCCGGTAGTACTTCCGTGGCGGTCCGGACTCGGACTCCTGCCACGAGGTCGTGACCAGCCCGTCCCGACGCAGCCGGGCCAGCAACGGGTAGATGGTGCCTTCGCTGGTGACGAGCCCGTCGACCGCTGAGAGCCGACGGACCAATTCGAAGGCGTACTCCGAGCCGTCCGCGAGCACCGCGAGGACGCAGTACTCGATGGTCCCGCGGCGCAGCTGGGTGAGCACGTTCCGGGCGGCCGCGCCGGGTTCCATGCCTCGCAAGGTACTCGCCGTGGCAAGGCCCGGCAAGAGTCGGCCGTCCAAAGGCCCTGTCTGGGCGCCGGTCAGGCGGCGAACAGCAGGCTGAGACCGCCGACGGTGTAGGCGACCATCACGGCGAGCATGGGCAGCTGACCGACGACAGCGTGCCGACGCGGAAGCAGCCGCACCGCCCGGTCGTGCGCCAGCACGACAGCGAGCACGTGGCCGGTGACGACGGAGCAGACCTGCAGCACCGAAACCAGCGTGGCGTCAGCCAGCGTGGGGTCGATGGCCCGGTTGCCGGTGCCCAGCCAGTTCGCCCCGGTGCCCAACGGGTCCGAGAGCTGGATCACGGTCTGCTGCCCGACCAGGACGAGCAGCGACCAGTAGTGCGCGACGACGTACCCGAGGACGATCGGCACCAACGTGTGGGCGAACTCGCCGATCGCGCGCCGGGCCGGCAGCCCGGCGCTTCGACCGCTGAGCGCCGCCGCCCCGGCGAACGCCGACGTCACCAGCACCACGGCCCCGACCAGCCCCAGCGTCTCGAGCAGCCGCGGCGAGAGAGAGCTCTCCTGCAGCCGGACCACCCACCACGGCGAGCCGGCGAACGAGTCGTAGGCGGTCGAGCCGAGCAGGACGCCGACCACGGCGAACAGCCCGGGAGCTCTCGGTGTGCCGGCCACGCCGGAGAGCGGGTCCCGCACCACGAGCCGGCCGTCGCCGCGCCGACCGAACACCGACATCCGCCCGACCAGGCTGGAGAACACCTCGAAGCCGTCGGCCCGGGCGAACCACCGCGAGCCGTAGTAGGTGGCACCCAGCAGGTGCACCGCGAGGTAGCCGGCGAAGAAGGTCCGCAGCACCCTCAGCGACGTGTTCTCCGGAGCCACCAGCTCGAGCCAGACGAACGCCAGCAGCGACAGTGCGGCCGGCCAGTAGCCGAGGCGTCGCGGGTAGCGCGAGAGGCCTCGCTGCGGCGGTGTGCGCATCAGCACCGACAGCAGGCCGTGCACCCCTCGCAGCGGGTTGACCAGCCGCCACACCGGACCGAGCAGCAGCGACAGCAGCGGGACACCGATCCAGAGCAGCACGAAGACCGAGCCGGCCGTCGGGTTCAGCGCGTCGTCGCGTCCGAACACGGCGGCCATCACGACGTACGCCGCCGCGATCACACCGAGCACCCGCAACCCGACCCGGACCGGCCGCCCGTCGAGCACCCGCTGCATGCCGGCCGGCAAAGGCCAGCCGGCCTCCCGCGGGCGCAGCCGAGGTTCCCGCCACAGCAGGCCGAGGACGAGGAACGACACGACCAGCGCGACGGCGGCGCCGGTCACCGCGTAGGCGAACGGGATCGGGAGGTCCTCGCGGCTCCCGACGCCGTGTGCCAGCAGCTGGCCCGAGGTCGTCATCGCGAAGATGTCGAGCGGGTCAACGCACCTCGAGCTGTAGCAGCTGGAGCTCGGTCTCGTGGGTCTCGACCTCGAAGACGCCCTGCTGGTCAGCGGTGAGCTCGACGGTCGTGGTGTGACCCGCCTCGAGCGGCTCCTCGACGTCGAACCCGTGCACGTGCAGCTCGTCGTCGACGTCGCTGGTCACCTGCAGCCGGATCTGGTCGCCCAGCGCGACCGCGACCCGGCTCGGCTTGGGCGTCACCTTTCCGTCCCGGACCGACACGGTGATCTGGACGGTCTGCTGGGTCGGGGCCGGCTCGTCGCTGGTCGGGCCCGCCGTGCTGGTGGTTGAGCCGGTCCCTGATGTCGACGAGTCCGCCGACGGCGTGTCGTCGCCGGACGCGCAACCGGCAAGTACCAGCAGCAGGGCGGTCAGCAGCACCGGCAGGGCGCGCCGGCTCACGTGTGCGAGATGTGGTCGGGGCACCCTCGCAGCATGTCACGGGCATGCCACCATGCTTCATGTGCCCGACCGCTTGAGCCCGCTCGACGTGTCCTTCCTCTACTTCGAGGAACCGACCACGCCGATGCACGTCGGCGGTGTCGCGATCTTCGAGGAGCCGCCCGGCGGCTTCGACCACGACCGGCTGGTCCAGCTGATCTCGACCCGGATCGCCTTCGTGCCGCGCTACCGGCAACGGGTCCGCTGGGTTCCCGGCCGGCTCGCGAACCCGGTGTGGGTCGACGACGAGGACTTCGACGTGAGCTATCACGTACGACGGTCGGCGCTGCCGCGGCCGGGGTCCGACGCCCAGCTCGCCGAGCTGGTGGCACGGGTGCAGAGCCGTCGGCTGGACCGGTCCCGACCGCTCTGGGAGATGTATCTCGTCGAGGGCCTGTCCGACGACCGGTTCGCGATCATCACCAAGACCCACCATGCGATGGTCGACGGCATCGGCGCAGTGGACATCGGTCAGGTCATCCTGGACACCAGCCCGGACGCGCGGGAACGACCCACCGACACCTGGCGCCCGACACCGGAGCCGTCCTGGGCCGAGCTGGTCGCCGGTGCCGTGGCCGAGACAATTCGCCGTCCGACAGCGGTCGTCGACACCGTGCGAGGAGGTGTCAACGAGCTGCTGTCGGCCGCCAACCGGGTCAGAGGCGCGGCCGGGGGCTTGCTCGCGGCGGCCACCACGGCCGCCCGGCCGGCACCCGAGAGCCCGTTGAACGCCGTCATCGGCGAGCACCGCAGGTACGGCATGCTCGCGCTCGACCTCGACGACCACCGGCGCATCCGGAAGGCGCACGGCGGCACGGTCAACGACGTGGTGCTCGCCACCGTCACCGGCGCCCTGCGCGCCTGGCTGCTCACCCGCGGTGCCAAGGTCGGGCCGATGACCTCGGTGCGGGCTCTGGTGCCGGTCAGCATCCGGGCCGAGGGCGAGGACTTCACCACCGGCAACCAGGTGTCGAGCTACCTGGTCGACCTGCCGGTCGGTGAGCCGAGTGCCGTCATGCGCCTGCACCAGGTCTCGTACCGGATGCAGGCGCACAAGGACACCGGCCAGGCGGTCGGTGCCTCGTCGCTGGCCGGGCTCGCCGGGTTCGCGCCGCCGACGCTGCACTCGCTGGGAGCCCGGGTCGCCAGCGGGCTGTCGAAGCGGTGGTTCAACCTGGTGGTGACCAACGTCCCGGGTCCGCAGCAGCCGCTGTACGCCGGGGCCGCCCGGATGCTCGCCGCGTACCCGGTCGTCCCGCTGGCGAAGGGTCAGGCGCTGAGCATCGGCCTGACGTCGTACGACGGCAAGGTGTTCTACGGCCTGAACGCCGACCGCGATGCGATGCCGGACGTCGACGTGCTGACGCAGTGCCTCGAGGACGCGCTCGCCGAGCTCTTAGAAACCGTGCGGTGATCTCCCCACGACGTCGCTCGCTGCGCTCACGACGCCGCGGGGGCCCCAGGGGAATAGCGCAGTGACTCGCCGCGGTCTCGTCCTGGGCGCCGGGGGCGTGCTGGGCGCGGCCTGGACGATCGGGGCCCTCGACGCGCTGACCGAGGTCGAGGGCTTCGCTCCGCACGAGGCGGACGTCATCGTCGGGACCTCGGCCGGCTCGGTGCTCGCCGCCCTGCTCGGGTCCGGGCTGACGGCGCACGACCTGCTGGACCACCAGCGCGGCATGCCGCTGTCCCGCGAGCTGGCGCTGGAGTGGAGCTACGACGCCTCGACCGGCGGCGCACACCCGACCCGGCCCCGGCTGGCGGTCGGGTCGCCGGCGCTGCTGCGCCGGTCCCTGACCCGGCCCCGACAGGTGCCGCCGCTGGCGGTGC
This sequence comes from uncultured Actinomycetota bacterium, assembly GCA_963746465.1. Lineage (GTDB taxonomy): Bacteria > Actinomycetota > Actinomycetes > JACCUZ01 > JACCUZ01 > CAVVAY01. The sequence continues at coordinate 196,550 of CAVVAY010000004.1, forward strand.
TCGCCGCACTGACCCCGCCGGGCACCGGCACGCTGGCCGAGGTCGGGTCCATGGTCGCCTCGGTCGCCGGGCCGGACGGCTGGGCACCGCGGGACGGCGTCTGGGTGGTGGCGATGGACTACGACTCGGGCCGGCGGGTGGCCTTCGGCCGCGAGGGCGCGCCGGCCGCGCGGCTGGACGAGGCGGTCACCGCGTCCTGCGCGATCCCCGGCTGGTACGCACCGGTGCTCGTCGACGGCCGCCGGTACGTCGACGGCGGGACGTTGTCGGCCACCAGCGCCGACCTGCTGGCCCGGGAGCCGCTGGACGAGGTGTACGTGCTCGCCCCGATGGCGTCGTTCGTCAGCGACCATCCCCGTCCGGTGGCGGCGCGCCTCGAGCGCCGGCTGCGCCGCCAGGTGACCCGACGGCTGATCCAGGAGGCGCAGAGCGTCAGCCGGGGCGGCGCCGCGGTGACCGTGCTGGCGCCCGGCCCCGAGGACCTGGCCGAGATCGGGGCCAACCTGATGGACCCGCGGCGCCGGCTGGCGGTGCTCGAGACCTCGCTGTGCACCAGCCGGGCGGCGCTGACCGAGCCGCGGCCCGACGACCTCGGGGTGGCCCTCTAGTGCGGGTCTACCTGCCGTGCACGCTGGAGAGGCTGCGGACCGCCCTGGAGACGGGGGAGGTCGACGCCGAGCTGGCCTTCGCGGTCACCCCGGCGCTGCGGGAGTGGTACGTCGAGGGCGACGCCGACGAGCTCGAGTACGCCGCGGGGCTGGCGGCTGCCCGGGCGTCGCTCCGGCTGATCGCGTCCGGGGGAGAGCAGCCGCGCCGGGTGGTGCTCGCCGTCGAGGTGCCGGACGGTGGAGCCCGGCCGGCGCCCGACCTGGACCGCGCAGCCGTCCGGCTTGCGACGCCGGTGCCGCTACGGCTGGTCGACTCGGCACTGGTCGACGACGCGTCGGCCGCCGACGACGTACGCCGGGCCGCGGCCGCGGTGGCCGCCGCCGACGCGGGCGACGACGACGCGTCGTTCGTGGTCGACTCGGTCGAGGACCACGAGCTCGGCTGGTGGGCGGTTCAGGAGCTGCCCGCACTGGTGGCACCATGACAGGCATGGACGCCGTCACCCAGGTACCCGCCCCGATCAATGAGCCCGTCCGGCAGTACGCGCCGGGCAGCGCCGAGCGCGCCGAGCTCGAGAGCACCCTCAAGCGGATGGCCAGCGAGCCCCGCGACCTCACCATGGCGATCGGCGGTGACCACCGCTTCGGGTCCGGCGAGGAGATCGAGGTCGTCCAGCCGCACAACCGGCACCACGTCCTCGGCACCCTGCGCGGCGCCACCCACGAGGACGCCCGCGCCGCGGTCGACGCGGCGAAGGCGGCGGCGCCGGGCTGGCGGGAGATGTCCTTCGACGACCGGGCTGCGATCCTGCTCAAGGCCGCCGACCTGCTCGCCGGCCCGTGGCGGGCGACCTTGAACTGCGCGACGATGCTCGGCCAGTCGAAGACCGCGATCCAGGCCGAGATCGACGCGGCCTGCGAGCTGATCGACTTCTGGCGCTTCAACGTCGCCTTCGCGCGCCAGATCTACGCCGAGCAGCCGATCTCGTCACCGGGCATCTGGAACCGGACCGACCACCGGCCGCTCGAGGGCTTCGTCTACGCCATCACCCCGTTCAACTTCACCGCCATCGCGGGCAACCTGCCGACCGCGCCGGCACTGATGGGCAACACGGTGGTGTGGAAGCCGGCGGCGAGCCAGCAGTACGCCGCGCACCTGCTGATGCTCCTGCTCGAGGAGGCCGGGCTGCCGCCCGGCGTCATCAACATGGTCACCGGTCACGGCAAGCAGGTCTCCGACGTCGCCCTGTGCGACCCCGACCTGGCCGGCATCCACTTCACCGGCTCGACCCCTGTGTTCCAGAGCATCTGGAAGCAGGTCGGCGAGAGCATCGAGTCCTACCGCTCGTACCCGCGGATCGTCGGTGAGACCGGCGGCAAGGACTTCATCGTGGCCCACCCCAGCGCCGACGTGGAGGTCCTGCGCACCGCCTTGGTCCGCGGCGCCTTCGAGTACCAGGGCCAGAAGTGCTCGGCCGCTTCGCGTGCCTACGTGCCGCGCAGCATCTGGAACACGCTGCGCGACGACCTGGCGTCGCTCACCGACTCGATTCCGATGGGCGACGTCACCGACCTGTCGAACTTCATGGGCGCCGTCATCGACGAGCGCGCTTTCGCCAAGCACAAGGCTGCCCTCGAGCGCGCCAAGCGCGACGACACCATCAAGGTCATCGCCGGTGGCACCTGCGACGACAGCCAGGGCTGGTTCGTCCGCCCGACCGTGCTGGAGTCCAGCGACCCGGACAACGAGATCTTCGTCACCGAGTACTTCGGCCCGATCCTCGGCGTGCACGTCTACGAGGACTCGGCGTACGACGAGATGCTCACCCAGATGGAGTCGGTGGCGCCGTACGCCCTGACCGGTTCGATCATCGCGCAGGACCGCGCGGCGGTGGCGGCGGCCCAGGACAAGCTGCGATTCGCGGCCGGGAACTTCTACGTCAACGACAAGCCGACCGGCGCCGTCGTCGGGCAGCAGCCGTTCGGCGGTGCCCGGGCCAGCGGCACCAACGACAAGGCCGGCGCCCCGCAGAACCTGATGCGCTGGACCAGCACCCGGTCGATCAAGGAGACCCTGGTGCCGCCGAAGGACCACCGCTACCCGCACATGGGCTGAGGCGTCACCGCGCCGGCGGGAGCAGCACCTCCGCACAGACCGGTCGGTAGCCTGCAGCGAGCACCGAGCGCAGCGAGGCAGGATGCCCGGGGGAGACCTGCGCCCAGACCGCCGCGCCGGCCGGGACGAGCGCCGTCGCGGCTTGCGCAAGCCGCCGGCCCAGCCCGTTTCCGCGGGCCGACGGCTCGACCTCGAAGGCCATCTCCCAGCGCCCCGCGAGCCCGCGACCGATCAGCACGTGCCCGGCGTGGTCGGGTGTCCGCCAGACCCGGACCTCCTCGCGGTAGCGCAGCGCGCGCACCGCGCGGGGGTGGTCCCGGGCCTCGATCTCCTCCAGGCCCAGCCCGCCGTCCCCGGCCGGGTCCGCAGGCTGCGTCAGCACGACGTCCAGCGCCCCGATGTCCGAGCCGATCCGGTCGGCCAGCGCGGTGAGGAACCGTGCGCCGTGAGGGGCGGAGTAGTCGCCGGGCGGCAGCACACCGGCGACCCAGTCCCGGTCGACGTCGGCACAGACCAGGAAGTGCGCGGAGAAGGCGACGACCGCCGCCGCCAGCCCCTGCTGCGGCATGACCTCGACGGTGCCGTCGGGGTCGGGTGGCCGGCCGTCGGCGGCGGCGCGCAGCACGGCGTCCAGGGTCACGGCGACATCGTCCCGAGTCGAGCTAGCCAGCCGGCAGCAGCCCCGTCGAAGGGGTGGCGGCCCTCCTCGGCTGCAGCCATCAGCTTGTCTGCCGAGTCCTGGGCCAGCTCCACGACCTCGCGCGGGTAGCCGAGCGTCACCTGGTGCTCGGCGAACTCGTCCTCGTCGTCGAGCAGCAGGTCGCCGTCGCGGGTGAGGATCACGTCGAGGTCGAGGTCGACCATGCTCACGCTGCTGGCGTCCCAGACGGCCGGGGTCGTCACGTCGACGTACACCGCGATGGGCTGGTCGGGGGAGTCGTAGTACGACGCGGCCCACGGTTGTCCGGTCGGGAACAGCGTCACCCAGCCGAACTGCGAGGTGAACGCGGCGCCGGGACGTTCCAGACGGGTGCCGACCGGTGCGCCGCACCAGACGCCGAGCTCGTCGACGCCCAGCACGGTGACCGGGAACTCCCAGTGCCGGCCGCCGCCCCACTTGGTGAACCGCACGTCCACCGCGTCCCCGGGTCCGACCAGCACCCGCCGAGCCTAGGGGCAGCCGCATCCGCCGGCTGACCGCTAGCCTGCCGGGCGTGACCGACCGCGCCGACGACCACCAGGCCGACAATGCAGCCCTGCAGGACCGGCACTTCGGCGAGCAGGGTGCCCGGCTGACCTACGGCTCCTACTTGCGGGTGGCGGAGCTGCTCGACCAGCAGCACCTCGAGTCCGACCCACCGGCGCATGACGAGCTGCTGTTCATCACGATCCACCAGGTCTACGAGCTGTGGTTCAAGCAGCTGCTGCACGAGCTGACGGCGGCCCGCGAGGAGATGTTCTCCGGCGACCTGTGGCGGGCCCGGCACCTGCTCAGCCGGGTGGTGGCGATCGAGGACGTCCTGATCCGGCAGATCGCGGTGCTCGAGACGATGACGCCGCAGGACTTCCTGGTCTTCCGGGACCGGCTGGCGCCGGCCAGCGGGTTCCAGAGCGTGCAGTTCCGCGAGCTGGAGTTCCTCTCCGGCGCCAAGGACCCGGGCTACCTCGACCGGTTCCGCGGGCTCACCGCGGAGGAGACATCTCGGCTGGAGCACCGGCTGGCCGAGCCCTCGCTCTGGGACGGCTTCCTGCACGTCGTACGCCGGGCCGGGCTGGCCGCGGACACCGACGACGAGGTGCTGGCGTCGCTGCTGAAGGTGACCGCCGACCGGTCGACGTACGGCGAGGTCTGGGAGCTCGCCGAGCGGCTGCTCGACCACGACGCGAACGCGGCGATGTGGCGGTCCCGGCACGTCCTGATGGTCGAGCGGCAGATCGGCACGAAGTCGGGCACCGGCGGCTCGAGCGGGTCGCCGTACCTGCGCAGCAGGCTCGGGCTGCACTACTACCCGTTGCTCTGGGAGCTGCGCTCGCATCTGTAGGGCGTGCCCTGCATCCCGGTGACCGGCCAGCGCTAGGGTCGAGTGGCGCCTCCGACGACGTGGGCGCAACGTGGGAGTACGGGCGAGGCAGGGCGGGCGACGACGACGATGTCGGCGAACATGACGGACATCCTGGTAGGCCTGGAGCAGGCCAAGGCGGACATCCTGGCGAAGGCGGCGGCAGTCGATCCAGCGCACGGCGAGCTCCTCCAGCGCTACTACCGGCACGTGGCGGCCGAGGACCTGCTCGAGCGCGACCCGCAGGAGCTGATGGCTGCCGTCCTCGCCCACCGCGAGCTAGCCGTCCACCGCCCGCAGGGCAGGGTCATCGTCCGGGTCTCCACCGCGGACGCCGACGACGACGACGTCCGGTCGCAGCACTCCGTGGTGGAGGTCGTCTGCGATGACATGCCGTTCCTGGTCGACTCGGTCACCGCCGAGCTCAGCCGAGGCGGGCGGGCGATCCACCTCGTCATCCACCCACTGCTCGTCGTGCGGCGCGACGTCACCGGGCGGCTGCTCGAGGTGTATCCCACCGGGACCGCTGCGGAGGTGGGCGACGGCGCGATCGTCGAGTCCTGGATGCGGATCGAGGTCGACCGGGTGAGCGACGAGGCCGCCCGGCAGGCCCTCGCCGACGACCTCGACCGGGTGCTCCGCGACGTCCGCGAGGCGGTCGAGGACTGGCCGAAGATGCAGCAGCGAGCGCTGCGGATCGCCGAGGAGATCGAGACGGAGCCGCCGCGGGACCTGCCCGCCCAGGAGGTCGAGGAGACCACCGAGCTGCTGCGCTGGCTCGCCGACGCCCACTTCACCTTCCTCGGCTACCGCGAGTACACACTCGTCGCCGACGACGGCGAGGACGACGACCGGCTGGTCGCGGTCCCGGGCAGCGGGCTGGGCATCCTGCGCGCCGACCAGGCGCAGTCGGGAGACGCCGGCCGCCTTCCGCACGGCGTCAGCACCCTGGCCCGGCAGCCCCAGCTGTGTGTGGTCACCAAGGCCAACAGCCGCTCGACGGTGCACCGACCGGCGTACCTGGACTACGTCGGGGTCAAGACCTTCGACGACAGCGGTGCGGTGGTGGGGGAGCGGCGCTTCCTCGGCCTGTTCACGTCGGCCGCCTACAACGAGAGCATCCAGCGGATCCCGGTGCTGCGCCGGAAGGCCGCCGAGGTGCTCACCCGTAGCGGGTTCAGCAGCAACAGCCACTCCGGGAAGGACCTGCTGCAGATCCTCGAGACCTATCCGCGCGACGAGCTGTTCCAGATCGGCAGCGACGACCTCGCCGCCACGGCGCTGAGCGTCATGCACCTGCAGGAGCGCCGGCAGCTGCGGTTGTTCCTGCGCCGCGACGCGTACGGACGCTTCATGTCCTGCATGGTCTACCTGCCGCGCGACCGCTACACGACTCACGTGCGTCACGCCATGGAGGCGATCCTGCTCGAGGCGTTCGGCGGGGTCAGCGTCGACTACACGGCGCTGGTCTCCGAGTCGGTGCTCGCGCGGTTGCACTTCGTCGTGCGCGTCGACCCCCGGCGCCCGGTGCCGGAGGTCGACCCGGCGGAGGTCGAGGCCCGGCTGGTGCTCGCGACCCGGACCTGGGACGACGACTTCTTCGACGCACTGCGGGACAGCTGTGGCGTCGAGACCGGCGCCCGGCTGGCCGAGGTGTACGCCGAGGCCTTCCCCGAGGCCTACAAGGAGGACCTGCCCGCCGCCGATGCCGTGTCCGACCTGCAGCGGCTCGAGGCGCTGCAGAGCGAGGGTGACATCGACCTGCACCTGTACGTGCCGGCCGACGCCGCCCCCGGCGACCGCCGACTCAAGCTGTTCCACGTGGGCGAGCCGGTCTCCCTGTCGCAGGTCCTTCCCCGGCTCCGCGAGATGGGGGTCGAGGTCACCGACGAGCGGCCCTACGAGATCGAGCGGATCGATCGACCGCGCGCCTGGGTCTACGACTTCGGCCTCCGGTACGAGCCCTCGGGAGAGCTGCCCGGCGACGACGCCCGAGGTCTGTTCCAGGACGCCTTCGCCGCCATCTGGGCCGGCGAGGCCGAGAGCGACGGGTTCAACGCGTTGGTGCTGCGGGCCGGCCTGACCTGGCGGCAGGCCATGCTCCTGCGTGCCTACGCCAAGTACCTGCGGCAGGCCGGCTCGATGTTCAGCCAGAGCTACATCGAGGAGTGCCTGACCTCGAACACCCACCTCGCCCGGCTGCTGGTGGCGTTGTTCGAGGCTCGCTTCGACCCGACCCGCAACGCGCCCGGTGGGGTCGGCTCGGAGGAGCTCATCGACGGGCTGGTCGAGGAGGTCACCGGCGCCCTGGACGCCGTGGCCAGCCTCGACCAGGACCGCATCCTGCGCTCCCTGCTCGGCCTGGTCCGCGCCACGCTGCGCACCAGCTACTACCAGGTCGACGGTGCCGGCCGCCCGAAGCCGTACGTCGCGTTCAAGCTCGACCCGCACAAGGTGCCCGACCTGCCGGCCCCGCGGCCGAAGTTCGAGATCTGGGTCTACAGCCCCTGGGTCGAGGGTGTGCACCTGCGCTTCGGCCCGGTCGCCCGCGGCGGGCTGCGCTGGTCGGACCGCCGTGAGGACTTCCGCACCGAGGTGCTGGGCCTGGTCAAGGCGCAGATGGTGAAGAACGCCGTCATCGTCCCGGTCGGCGCCAAGGGCGGGTTCGTCGTCAAGCGTCCGCCGGTCGACCCGACCGACCGGGAAGCCCTGATGGCCGAGGGCATCATGTGCTACCGCACGTTCATCAGTGCGCTGCTCGACATCACCGACAACCTGGTCACGGTCGATGGTCACCAGCAGGTCGTGCCGCCACCGCAGGTGGTGCGCCATGACGACGACGACACCTACCTGGTGGTCGCGGCCGACAAGGGCACCGCGACGTTCTCCGACATCGCCAACCAGGTGTCGCTGGACTACGGCTTCTGGCTCGGCGACGCGTTCGCCTCAGGCGGCTCGGTCGGCTACGACCACAAGGCGATGGGCATCACCGCCCGCGGTGCATGGGAGTCGGTCAAGCGGCACTTCCGTGAGATCGGGGTCGACACCCAGACCGAGGACTTCACCGTCGTCGGCGTCGGGGACATGTCCGGTGACGTGTTCGGCAACGGGATGCTCCTCTCCGAGCACATCCGTCTCGTTGCGGCTTTCGACCACCGGCACGTCTTCCTCGACCCGGACCCCGATCCCGCGGCGTCGTACGCCGAGCGGCGGCGGCTGTTCGACCTGCCGAGGTCGTCGTGGGCCGAGTACGACCGGTCGCTGATCTCACCGGGTGGCGGCGTCCATCCCCGCAGCGCCAAGTCGATCCCGATCACCCCGGAGGTCCGGGCCCGGCTCGACCTGCCGGCGGGCGTCAGCTCGTTGACCCCGGCCGAGCTGATGCGCGCGGTGCTGCTGGCCCCGGTCGACCTGCTGTGGAACGGCGGCATCGGCACCTACGTCAAGGCGCGGACCGAGTCGCACGCTGACGTCGGCGACAAGGCCAACGACGCCATCCGGGTCGACGGCGCTGACCTGCGGGCACAGGTCGTGGGTGAGGGCGGCAACCTCGGCCTCACCCAGCTGGGCCGCATCGAGTACGCCCGCAACGGCGGTCACATCAACACCGACGCGATCGACAACAGCGCCGGCGTCGACACCTCCGACCACGAGGTCAACATCAAGATCCTGCTCGACCAGGCGGTCCGCGACGGGGACCTCGCCGCCGAGCGCCGCAACGCGCTGCTGGCCGAGATGACCGACGAGGTCGGGGCTCTCGTGCTGCGGCACAACTACGAGCAGAACGTGCTGCTCGGCAATGCCAGGGTGCAGGCGCCGGCGATGCTGTCGGTGCACGGCCGCCTGATCTCGGCGATGGAGTCACGCGGCGAGCTGGACCGCGCGCTGGAGTTCCTGCCGTCGCAGGCCGAGATCGAGCAGCGGGAGGCAGCTGGTCAGGGGCTGACCTCGAGCGAGCTCGCGGTGCTCGCGGCGTACTCGAAGATCTCGCTCACCTCCACCGTGCTCGGCTCCGACCTGCCGGACGACCCGTGGTTCACCGCTGCCTTGCGGCGGTACTTCCCGAGCCGACTGGTGGAGCAGCACGGCGACCGGCTGGCCAGCCACCCGCTGCGCCGCGAGATCGTCACCACCTGGGTGAGCAACGACCTGGTCAACAGCGGCGGCATGACCTTCGTGTACCGGATGCAGGAGGAGACCGGCGCCAGCGCGGTCGAGTCGGTCCGCGCGTACAGCGTCGTGCGCGAAGCCTTCCGACTGGAGGATTTCTGGGCCGCGGTGGAGCAGCTCGACAACGAGCTGCCCACCTACGTGCAGGCGATGCTCTACCTCGAGTCGCGCCGGCTGCTCGACCGCAGCGGTCGCTGGCTGGTGCAGGCGCGTCGCGCGAGCATCGACGTCGCCGCCGAGGTCGAGCACTTCCAGTCCGCCCTGGACGAGCTCGTGCCCCTGGTGCCGAAGCTGCTGGTGGGCTCGGAGCGCGAGCGGTTGCTGCTCCGTGCTGCGGAGTTCTCCGGGCTGGGGGTGCCCGAGCCGCTGGCCGAGCGCGCCGCCGCCCTGCTCGACACCTTCTCGCTGCTCGACGTGGTCGAGATCGCCAGCGCCGAGAAGGTCCCGCTGCGCGAGGTGGCCGGCGTCTACTTCGCGGTCTCGGAGCGGATCGAGGTCGACCGCATGCTCACCCGGATCACCGGGCTGCCGCGGGACGACCGGTGGAGCGCGCTGGCCCGGTCGGCCCTGCGCTACGACCTCTACGCCGCACTGGCGGGCCTCACGCAGGCCGTGCTGTCGTCGACGTCGGCGACGGCGGAGCCGGGCGACCGGATCACCGCCTGGGAGCAGCAGAACGCCGAGGGTGTGGCGCGCGCCGAGGCGACCCTGGAGGAGATCGTCTCCCTGGACAGCTACGACCTGGCCACCCTCTCGGTGGCGCTGCGGACGATCCGCACGCTGCTGCGCAACTGACCGTCTGGCAGCAGCGCCCGGCAGACGGCCTCGCCGGCCTGCGCCACCTCGGCGTGGGTGAGGTCGGCGCGGGCGGTCAGCCGCAGCCGCGAGATCCCGTCGGGAACCGACGGCGGCCGGAAGCAGCCGACCCGTACGCCGTCGGCGAGGAGTGCGGCGGCGGCGTCGGCCGCACGGCCGGGGTCGCCCACCAGCACCGACACCACCGCCCCGTGCGGCTCGGTGACCTGCAGTCCGGCGGCGCCGAGGGCCGCTGAGATCTCGTCCGCCCGGGCGCGCACCCGGCCGGCCAGCGCCGGCTCGGCGCGCAGCACCGACAGCGCGGCGAGTGCGCCGGCGGTCGCGGCCGGCGCGAGGCCGGTGTCGAAGATGAACGACCGCGCCGTGTTGACGAGGTGCTCGACGACCACGGGGTCGCCGAGCACCGCTCCGCCCTGCGAACCCAGCGACTTGCTCAGCGTCACCGTCAGCACGACGTCGGGCTCGCCGGCGATGCCCGCCGCCTCCGCCGCGCCGCGACCGGCGTCGCCCACCACGCCGAGTCCGTGCGCCTCGTCCACGACGAGCAGGGCGTCGTGGGCCCGGGCCACCCGATGCAACGCCGCGAGGGGAGCCAGGTCCCCGTCGACGGAGAACACGGCATCAGTGACGACCACCGCGGGTCCGGTGCCGCGACCGGCCAGGGCGCGGTCGACGGCATCGACGTCGCGGTGCGGGGTGACGACGACCTCGCCGCGGGCCAGCCGGCAAGCGTCGACCAGGGAGGCGTGGTTCAGCGCGTCCGAGACGACCAGCGCGCCGTCTCCGGCGAGCGCCGTCACTGCGCCCAGGTTCGCCAGGTACCCCGACGAGAACACCAGTGCCGCGGCCGTCCCGACGAAGTCGGCGAGCCCGGACTCGAGGTCCGCGTGCAGGTCCGTGCTGCCGGTGACCAGCCGCGAGCCGGTTGCTCCCGCGCCCCAGCGGTCGGCGGCCGCAGCAGCGGCGCCGGTCACCCGCGGGTCGCGGGCGAGGCCGAGGTAGTCGTTGGACGCAAGGTCGAGCAGGCCGTCGGTCGCGGCTCGCGGCCGCAGCTCGCGGCGCAGGCCGGCCGCGGCCCGCTCGGCTGCTGACCGGCGCAGCGGCTCGAGGGCGTCGCTCACCCCACCACCTCGCGGATGCTCTCTGTCACGACGTCGCAGAGCAGCTCGAGGTCCTCGTCGCCGATCGCGAGCGGCGGCATCAGCACCACGACGTCCCCCAGCGGGCGGACCCACACCCCGCGTCGACGCGCGGCCTGGCACACTGCGAAGCCGGTGCGCTCGCCGACCGGCTCGACCTCGATGCCGGTCATCGTGCCGATCCGCCGGATCTCGCGCACGCCGTCGTACGTCGTCAGCCACTTGGTGAGCTCGCCGATCCGCTCGCCCACCCGGGCCGCGTGCTCGACCGTTCCGCACTCCGTCATCAGGTCGAGGTTCGCGATCGCCGCCGCGCAGCACAGCGGGTTCGCGGTGTACGAGTGCCCGTGGAAGAAGGTCCGGGCCGTCGACGGGTCGCCGAGGAACGCCTCGTACACCTCCTCGCGGGCCAGCACTGCCGACAGCGGGAGGTAGCCGCCGGTCAGGCCCTTGCCACAGGTGAGCAGGTCGGGCGTCACGCCCGCGTGGTCGACGGCCCACATCCGTCCGGTGCGGCCGATCCCGGTCGCCACCTCGTCGACGACCATCAGCGCCTCGAACTCGTCGCACAGGGCGCGCACGCCGCGCACGAACGACACGTCATGGGTCAGCATCCCGCCGGCCGCCTGCACCAACGGCTCGATGACGACTGCGCACACCTGACCCTCGGCGTCCGCGAGGGCGGTCCGCATCTCTGCGAGCACCTCGGCCGCCCGGGCGACCCGGTCCTGGCCCGGCATCAGCAGCCCGGGGGAGGTCACCGTGCGGGTGTCCAGCAGGATCGGCCGGTACGTCGCGTGGAACAGCTCGATCCCGCCGACGCTGACGGCGCCGAGGGTGTCGCCGTGATAGCCCTCGGCCACGTGCAGGTACAGCCTCCGCGCCGGCCCCCCGTCGTGCCGCTGGGCCTGGGCCTGGAAGGCCATCTTGATCGCGGCCTCGACCGCGGAGGAGCCGTCCCCGGCGTAGAAGACCCGGGTCAACCCGGCCGGCGCGGTCGCGAGCAGACGCTCCGCGAGCTCGATGCCCGGCTCGTGGCTCAGGCCGAGGAACGTCGTGTGGTCGAGCCGGCCGAGCTGGGCCCGCACCGCGGCATCGATCTCCGGTACGCCGTGGCCGTGCACCGACACCCACAACGAGGAGACGCCGTCGAGATAGCGGTTGCCGTCGGTGTCCCAGAAGTACATGCCCTTGGCGCGGTCGACGACCAGCGGCTCGTCGGTCGGCCACACCGCGTGCTGGGTGAACGGGTGCCACAGGCTGCGCAGGTCGCGGGCCACCAGGTCCTGCGTGCGGGTGCCGATCGCGGCGGGGGACGTCACGGCCGAGCACTCTACGGCGCGCTCGCCCTAGGCTCGGCGCCGTGCCCTCGCTCAACGATCTCGCGCAGCGGCGTACCGCCCTGTCCGTCGAGGACGTCGACTGGCTGCACCTGCTGCTCGCCGACTGGCAGCTGATCTCCGACCTGTCCTTCGCCGACCTGGTGCTCTGGCTGCCGGTCAGTGCCGGCGGCGGCTTCGTCGCTGCGGCGCACGTCCGCCCCTCGACCGGGCCGACGGCGCACCACGACGACCTGGTCGGGACCGAGGCGCCGCGCGGCCGGCGTCCGCAGCTGGACACGGCCTACGACGAGCAACGGATCTGCCGGGAACGTGACCCGGACTGGCCCGGCGACGTGCCGGTGCGGGAGGAGACGATCCCCGTGGTGCGCGCCGGACGGGTGGTGGCCGTCGTGAGCCGGCACACCAACCTGGCCGCGGCGCGGACGCCGAGCCGGCTGGAGCTGACCTACCTGCGGACTGCGGACGACCTGGCGGTGATGGTGTCGCAGGGCGGGTTCCCGGTGACCGGACCGGAGCACCAGGTGGCGCTCTCGCCACGGGTCGGTGACGGGCTGGTCCGGCTCGACGAGCGCGGTGTCGTCACCTTCGCCAGTCCCAACGCGGTGTCGGCCTACCGGCGCCTCGGGCTGTCGGCCGACCTGGTCGGCGCCCACCTCGGTGACGTCACCGCGACGCTGGCCAGCCGTGCGGCCCCGGTCGACGAGGCGCTGTCGATGGTCGTCAGCGGGTGGGCAGCCCGGGAGGCCGAGGTGGAGGCCGCCGGGACGACCGTGCGGCTGCGGGTCATCCCCCTCACGCCAGACGGCGTGCGGACGGCCGCGCTGGTGCTCTGCCGCGACGTCACCGAGGTCCGCCGCCGAGAGCGTGAGCTGGTCGGCAAGGACGCGACCATCCGCGAGATCCACCACCGGGTGAAGAACAACCTGCAGACCGTGGCCGCACTGCTCCGCCTGCAGGCGCGCCGGTTGCCCGACGGCGAGACCGCCGCGCGGGAGGCGCTCGCCGAGGCGGAGCGGCGGATCGGCTCGATCGCGGTGGTGCACGAGACGTTGTCGCTGGCCCGCTCCGATGCCGTCGACTTCGACGAGGTGGCCGACCGGGTGGTGGCGCTCACCGGCGAGATGGGCAGCGCCGGGGGAGCGGTCCGGGTCCGCCGGGACGGGACCTTCGGTCTGCTGGCCCCCGAGGTGGCCACGCCGCTGGCCCTCGTGCTGGTCGAGCTGGTGCAGAACGCGGTCGAGCACGGGCTGGACGGCCGGGGCGGCGAGGTCCGGATCGAGGTCGCGGTGGCGGCCGGCCGCGAGCGCGGGGACCGGCTGACGGTGGCTGTCGCCGACGACGGCAGCGGACTGCCGGCGGACTTCGACCCGGCCGCGGACGGCGGGCTCGGGCTGCAGATCGTGCGGACCCTGGTCGAGGGCGAGCTGGGCGGCACCCTTGCCGTGACCCGGGCTCACCCGGGCACCCGGGTCGAGGTGGACCTGCCGCTGCTCCCGCCGCCGGGCTGAGCCCGGACGCACGACGGGGCCCCACCGAGTCGGCGGGGCCCCCGTCGTGAGGTTCGGCTGGTGCGGAGCTACGCGGTGCGGGCGCGGTTGCGCGCGGTGCGGCGCTTGAGAGCGCGCCGCTCGTCCTCGCTCATCGCGCCCCACACGCCGGCGTCCTGCCCTGACTCGAGAGCCCACTGCAAGCAGGTGTCGACGACCTCGCAGCGTCGGCACACGGCGCGCGCCTCCTCGATCTGCAGGAGAGCAGGCCCGGTGTTGCCGATGGGGAAGAAGAGCTCAGGGTCTTCGTCCCGGCAGGCTGCCCGGTGGCGCCAGTCCATGCGCGTCACTCCTCGTCGGTCGGCGTCGGATGATGGGGGGACCCGATGCTTGTGAAACTGTTCACGAGCAAACCCACGGGAGTCAAGGACCTTTTCGGTCCGTCTCCGCCCGTGGGATGTCCAGCGCGGCATCCCCGCTGGGAATGCCGCTGAAACACTGATCTCAACCCTGGCAAACGAATGCGGACGAGACAAGGCTCCCCTGCACCTTTTTCGCCCGTCGCGTGTCGCATTGGTCACAGGCGGGTGACCTGCGTCGCGCCGCACCTGCCGGAACGAACCGGCTCAGACCACCACACGCAGGGCATCCGGGACCGACCGGAAGGTCAATGCCGTCAGGTCGCCGAGGGCTTCGCCGTCGACCTGGGCCGCGACCGGCCGGCTGGCCCGCAGGGTGAGATCCGGGAGGTCGTGCTCCCGGTGGACCCGGGTGCGCGGCCCGGATCCTCCTGGCGAGGTCCGGCCGCGGAGCAGGCGGCGGGCTTCCGCCAGCGTCCCGAGGGTGCGCAGCCGGGTCAGGGCGTACAGGTCGAGCCCGGTGTCGAACGACGCCTCCGGCGACGGGACCAGCGGGCGGTCGCCGAGGTAGGTCCATGGCGCGGTGTTGGCGACGATGGCCATGTGCAAGGGGACCGGTTCCTCGCCGGGCCGCTCCAGGCTCAGTACCGGGTGGCGCCGGTCGGTGTGCAGGAAGAACTGCGCGAAGGCGGCCCGGACGTAGTCCGTGGGAGTCGTGTGCCGGTCCGTCGGGCGGGCCAGGCGACGCCGGTCGACCCGGGCCACCACCTCGGCGTCCCAGCCCATCCCGGCGTTGAACGTGAACCAGCGGTCACCGGCGACGCCGAGCCCGATGCTGCGGCGGCGGTGGTCCCGCAGCGCGTCGAGCAGGGCACCGGTGGCCTCGACCGGGTCGCGCGGGATGCCCAGGGCCCGGCTGAACACGTTGGTGCCGCCGCCCGGGACGACCGCGATGTCCGGCCCGGACGAGTGCGGCGGTTCGGCGAGCAGTCCGTTGACCACCTCGTTGACGGTGCCGTCGCCGCCGAGGACGACGACCAGGTCGAGGCCGTCGTCGCGGGCCTCGCGCGCGAGCTCTGCCGCGTGGCCGCGGTGCCGGGTGTGAGCCACCTCGAGCTTGAGCTCGGCCTCGAGGGCACTGGCGAGCACCTCACGGGTGCGGCCCGAGGTCGTGGTCGCTGCCGGGTTGACCACCAGCAGCGCCCTCATGGTTCCGGAGCCTACCGGCGCCGGTAGGGTCCCGCCCGTGCTCGGCCGGGTCTCGACGTTGCGCGCCTGTGCGGCGCTGGTCGCCGGGCAGGCTCTCGGCCTGGCCGCGGTCGCCGCCTTCTACCTGGTCGAGCTGGTCGTGGCGACGGCCGACGACGCGGTGCGTGCGGTGGTGTCCGCCCTGCTGGCGCTGGCCGCGGCGGCGGGGCTGGGGCTGGTCGCCCGCGGCCTGTGGCGGCGTCGCGGCTGGGCGCGGTCACCGGCGCTGGTGACCAACCTCCTGGTGCTGCCGGTGGCGGTCGGCCTGCTGCAGGGCGGCCGTTGGTACCTCGGGCTGCCGCTGCTCGTCTGGGCGGTCGCGGTGCTGGGGCTGCTGTTCGCCCCGGCCACGGCCGCCGACCTCGACGAGGACTGAGCGCTACTCGTCGACGAGCAGGCCCTCGCGCAGCTGGGCCAGCGTGCGCGCGAGCAGTCGCGACACGTGCATCTGCGAGATGCCGATCTCGGCGGCGATCTCGGACTGGGTCATGTTCTTGAAGAACCGCAGCATCAGGATGCGCTTCTCGCGCGGCGGCAGCTGCTCGAGCATCGGCTTGAGCGACTCGCGGTACTCGACGCCTTCGAGGCCCTCGTCCTCGACGCCGAGCGTCTCGGACACCGGCATCGGCTCGTCACCACTGCCGGAGTCGCCGGCGTCCAGGGACAGCGTGCTGTAGGCGTTCGCCGACTCGAGTCCCTCGAGCACCTCCTCATCGGTGATCTTGAGGTGGTTCGCCAGCTCGTGCACGGTGGGTGCCCGGCCCTGCTTCTGGGAGAGCTCGCTGGTGGCCGAGGCGAGCGAGAGCCGCAGCTCCTGCAGCCGGCGGGGCACCCGCACCGCCCAGCCCTTGTCGCGGAAGTGCCGCTTGATCTCGCCGACGATCGTCGGGGTCGCGTAGGTGGAGAACTCGACGCCGCGCGCCAGGTCGAACCGGTCCACCGACTTGATCAGGCCGATCGTCGCGACCTGCACCAGGTCGTCGTAGGGCTCGCCGCGGTTACGGAAGCGTCGGGCGAGGTGCTCGACCAGCGGCAGGTGCTGCTCGACCAGCGCGTCCCGGGCACGCTGCCGGCGCGGATCACCCTCGGGTGCGCCCTGCAGCTCGTGGAACAGCTCGCGGGTCCGCTCGCGGTCGACGGCCAGCCGCGAGCTGCGCGGCGGCGCCTCGACGGTCTCGTCGGCGACCGGCTCGACGGTCTCGTCGGCGACCGGCTCGACGGTCTCGTCGGCGACCGGCTCGACCGGCTGCTCGCCGGTAGCCGTCGCGGACTCCGGGTGCCGGGCCTCCGGGACGTCGCGGGTGGACTCCGGCGTGGTCGACTGCGCCGGAGTGTTCGGCCGGGTCATGCGACTCCTGCCGCACCGCGGCGCTTGCGCAGCCGGATCCAGACGTTGCGCTCGTCGTCCATGCCGGTGTCGACCTCGCCGGCCAGGGCGCTCAGGACGGTCCAGGAGAACGTGTCCCGCTCCGGGAGCTGGCCGCGGGTGGTGGGCAGGGCGACGGTGACCTCGAGGGTCTCGGGAGTCAGCTCGAAGCGGCAGGTGAGCTGGGCGGTCTCGACGGCGTGCGGAAGCAGCATCGCGCAGGCCTCGTCCACAGCGATCCGGAGGTCCTCGATCTCGTCCAGGGTGAAGTCGAGGCGGGCGGCCAGTCCGGCTGTCGCGGTGCGCAGCACGGAGAGGTACGCCGAGTCGGCCGGGAGGCGGATCTCCACGGCGTCCTCGACGCCGCTGTCGACGCCCAAGCCGGTTTCGTGGCCGGTGACGAGTCGCTCGCTCACCCTGGTGCCCTCCCGTCGTCGGCGCGGATCGTTCCTCACCGCTCGGGGGTCCATGAAAGCAGACAGCCGGGGCCAGGGCTCAGCGTGCCTCGGCCAGCCGGGCCAGGTCCGGCCCGTCGACCCGGTAGGGGATCCACTCGGTGAGCGCCCGGGCACCGAGGGTCTCGTAGAAGCCCCGAGCCGGGTTCCAATCGAGCACCCACCACTCGAGGCGCGGGTAACCCTGCTCCACGCAGACGCCGGCCAGGGTCTGCAGCAGCAGCCGTCCGGTGCCGGACCCGCGGTGGTCGGGCCGGACGAACAGGTCCTCCAGGTAGAGGTTGTGCGCTCCCAGCCAGGTCGAGTAGCTGAGGAACCAGATGGCCATCCCGGCCACCTGGTCGCCGACCTCGGCGACGTGGGCGAAGACCGCCGGGTGGTCGCCGAACAGGGTCCGTTGCAGGTGCTCCTCGGTGGCCTCGACCTCGGGCAGCGACCGCTCGTACTCCGCCAGCTCGCGGATCATCGCGACCAGCTCGGGGACGTCGGCAGCGGTGGCGGGGCGGACGGTGACGGCTGCGGTCATGGGCCGATCCAACCCGACCTTTGACCTAGAGAGGCGTGCGGGCCACCTGGACCGGTGTCAGCCGGCCGTGCCGGACCAGCACCCCGCGCCCGACCGGGGCCGTGTCGGTGCGCGGCAGCCGGACGCCGAGCAGGTCGCCGTCGACCGACGACAGCGCGCCGAGCAGCAGACCGGTGCGGCCGCGGCGTGCCTCGACGGTGATGCCCCGGAAGCAGCCGGCCATCTCGGTCGCCGACCCGGCGAGGAGCAGGGCGGCACCACCGTCGGCGTCGGCCCGGAGCAGCCCGGTCAGCGGTCGCTCGACGGGGGTGTCGTGCAGGGTCTCGGCGTCGTCGGCCAGCACGACGAGGTCGGGATGGTCGACCAGCAGCTGCTCGAGCGCGGCGGCGTCTCCCGGGCCCAGCGCCGCCAGCACGCCGAGCTCGCCGGCCAGTCGCTGCAGCGGCGAGCGGCGGTGTGCGACCACCACGGCCGGCCGGCCCTGTCCGAGCAGCCACCGGCCCATCGTCGCGAGGGCCGTCGAGCGTCCGCTGCCGGCCGGCCCGGCGATCACGAAGGCCGGCCCGTCGACGTCCAGGTCGGCTCCGACCGGCGCCAGCTCGTCGCCACCCAGGCCGACCAGTGCCCACGACGGCCCCGCGGAGGCTTCCTTCGCCGCCGCCTCGACGTCGACGACGTCCACCCTGTCGGGCAGCGGGTCGACCCGGACCGGCCAGAGACCCGGGTGACCGTGCGGCACCGGCGGCCGGGCCCGGGCGCTCGCGGCGACCGACTCGAGGGACCGGACCTGTCCTTCCCCGGAGGTGTCGCTGTCGAGCACGAGCAGCTGCGCCTCGTGCGCGTCCGGACCGACCAGTGCCCGTCCGGGAGGCAGATCGGCGGGCACCTGCCGCGGCGAGATGCCGGCCAGCCCGTAGTCGGCCGGGTCGCTGAGGCGCAGCACCAGGCGGTCGCGGAACGCCGAGCCGGCCCGCCCGGTGAGCACGGTCCGGTCTCCGGTGAGGACGACGCGGACCCCGACGGCCGCGCCCTCGCGGACCAGGCGGAGCAGCGTGTCCAGCGGGCGCCCGTGGTCGACCTGCTCGAAGGCGGTGACCAGGCCTTCCCAGCCGTCCACGAGCAGGACCAGCCAGGGCAACCGGTCGGCCGGGGGCGCGCAGCGGCGCTGCTCCTCGAGCGACCCGTGGCCGGCAGCGGCGAGCAGCCGCTGGCGGCGTTCGACCTCCTCGACAAGTCGGTGCAGCAGCCGGTCGCCCCGAGCCGTCTCGTCGCGGCCCACCACCGCACCGCAGTGCGGGAGGACCGTCAGGGCGGTGAGTCCACCGCCACCGCCGTCGAGGCCGAACAGGTGCAGGTCGGTGACGTCGCAGCGGTCCGCGAGCAAGGTCGCCAGGGTCCGCAGCGCGGTGGTGCGGCCGCTGCGCGCGCCGCCGGCGACCAGAAGGTGGTCACCGCCGTCCAGGTCGAAGGTCACCGCGGCCCGACGCTGCTCGCCCGGCAGGTCGAGCACGCCCAGAGCGACTCCCCGGTCGGCTGGGGCAGCGGGCAGGTCGTCGACCGTCACCACCTGCGGCAGCGGAGGCAGCCAGGGACTCGCGACAGGTGACGCCGGCAGCCGCTCGGCCGCGGCGCGGACCGCGTCGACCAGCCGTGCCAGGTCGGTGGGGCCGGCCGGCGCATCGTTCCCGGCGGGCAGCACCGGGTCGCCGACCGCCTCCCAGGGCACGGCCCGCACCGACACCGGCGTAGCCGCCGCGGGGTGCCCGCCCACCCGGGCCGACTGCACCCGGCGCACCGTGCCGGCCCCGACCCGCACCACGGCGCGGCCCGGGGTGGTCCGGCCGATGTCGGCGGCGTCCCGGACGTCGACGACGTCGGTCGACTCGGCCGGGTCGGTGACCCGCAGGGCGATCCGCAGGCTGGTGTTGGCCCGGATGTCGGCGCTGACCACGCCGCCGGGACGCTGGGTCGCGAGAACGAGGTGGACACCCAGCGAGCGGCCCCGCTGGGCGATGCCGACCAGGCCGCCGACGAAGTCGGGCAGCTCCTCGACCAGGGTGGCGAACTCGTCGACGACCAGCATCAAGCGCGGCAGCGGCGGTGACCCGGCCGCGGCGCTGGCGTAGTAGTCGTCCAGGTCCGTGCACCCGGCCGCCCGGAGCACCGACTCGCGGCGGCGCAGCTCGGCGCCCAGGGACCGCAGGGCGCGCTCGGTGAGGTGACCGTCCAGGTCGGTGACGGTGCCCACCGTGTGCGGGAGGCGGGCGCAGTCGCGGAAGGCCGCGCCGCCCTTGTAGTCGACCAGCACGAAGGACATCTGGTCCGGCCGGTTGGCGAGCGCCAGCCCGGCGACCAGGGTCTGCAAGAGCTCGGACTTGCCCGAGCCGGTCGTGCCCGCGACGAGGACGTGCGGGCCGTCGGCAGCCAGGTCGACCGGAAACGGCTCGCCGTCCTCACCGACGCCGAGCAGAGCCCGGGTGCCCCGTGGGCTGAGCCGCCACGCGGTCTCGACCGACGTCGGATCGGTCCCGTCGAACGGCAGCAGGTCGAGCAGCCGGCTGGCGGGCGGCAGTGAGGACTCCTGGTCGTCCGGCGTCGCGTCGCGCAACGGGGCGAGGGCCCGGGCGAAGCGCTGGGCCCAGTGGTCGCCGACACCGTCGGCGACCACGTCGTCGTACGTCGTCGCGTCCGGGCCGATCACCCGCAGCCGGGTGCCGACCGGGCCGGTCACCTCGGCGGTCGCGCGGCACTCCACCGGTAGCGACACCCGGTCGCGCTCGAGGCAGAGCACGCGGAGCCCGACGGCCGGGCCCTCCTCGAGCAGGCGGGCCACCCCGGGCTGGCGCCGCAGGGCACCCGCGCCGTCCAGGACCACCACGGTCGAAGGCCCGGTCCACCGTCGATCGAGGCCGGCAGAGCGCAGCTCGGCCCGGGCATCGAGGGTCGCGACGAGCTCGTCGACCCGGGCGCGCAGCTGCCCGGCGTCCGAGCCCACCCGCCGGCCTGCGCCGTCGGCACCGGCGCGCAGGTGCGGCAGCCACCGCAGCCACGTCCAGTCGCGGGTCGGCTCGGCAGTGAGCAGCACGAGGTCGAGGTGCCGCGGGCTGTGCCAGCCCGCGAGCTGGGCCACCAACGACCGGACGAGCGGGAGCGCCCGGCTGCGTGGGCCGGCCACGCCGAGGACGCCGGCCTCGGCCAGCGACACGGTGACCGGGACGTCGGCCAGCTCGGGCCGGTGGACCGCCTCGTTGCCACCCGGGCCGCTGAGGTCGCGCACCTCGACGGACGACAGCACGCTGCCGAGGCCTAGTCGTAGCTCGAGGGCGTCGCCGTCACCGCACCGCCGCTCCCACAGCCGTGGTCGTGGTCCGGTCGCGGTGAGCAGCAGGGTCGCCGGGCCAGGGTGCGTCCGGCGGCGGCACGCCGCCTCGTCGCCGGTTGCCCGGTCGATCGCCGCGGCGACCCGGGCGCTCTCGTCGGCGTGTGCCCGCCGCTGGGCCCGCAGCGAGCGCCGGCCCCCCACCCGGTCGCTCCAGAACGTGCCGAACGCCATCAGCGGCGAGAGCAGGACGAAGACCAGGTAGGTCGGGCTGCGGGTCACTGCGACGAGGGCGACACCGGCGACGAGCGGGAGCAGGATCGCGATGAGCGGGAAGCGGTTGCGTTCGCGGGCCGGCGGCTCGGGCGGGACCGTCACCCGGACCGGCTCGAGCCGCTCCGGGTGCCGGGGCGGCCGGTTGACCTCCAGGTGGCCGGCGTCATCAGGCCGGCAGGACACCGGCACCAGCTCCGGCACGGCCAGGGACAGCCGGGTGTCGCCGACGCGCAGGACCTGGCCCGGCAGGAGCCGGCGACCGTCGCGACCGACCGGGACGTCGTCGACGAAGGTGCCGTTGGTGGAGCCGAGGTCGTGCACCGTGGTGTCACCGGAGATCTCGGTCGCCACCCGCAGCACGGCGTGCAGCCGGGAGACGTCGGGGTCGTCCATCCTCACCGTCGCCTCGACCGCCCGGCCGATGCCGTGCTCGCCGGGCGCGAGGTGATGGACGTGGCCGCAGTCGGGCCCGGCCAGCACGTGCAGCTCGAGCAGACCGCGCGGCTCACCCGGCGCGGCCCGGTCGACGGTGAGCACCCCGCCGTCGAGCAGCGGCGGCGCCCCGAGCGGGCTGTCGTCGTCGAGCAGCCGGTCGCCGGCGAAGAGCAGTCCCTCGCGCCGGCCGACGGCGGCGAGCAGCGCCCGGCGTACCGCGCGCAACGGGGTTCCTGGGGTCGCCGTCAGCTCGACCTCGGCGGGCGTTGCGGAGGCCAGCGGGTCGACCACGGTGAGCTGCAGCTGCATCCCGGCATCGTCGGCGAAACCGCCCGATCGGCCTGCGGAGTTGTCCACAGCAGGGGCGAATCGGGCCCACCGGGTGTCGCGAGCAGGCCCGCGGGGTACGAAATCGCGGAGCGAACCCGGCAAAACGCGGGCGACCCTTGACCCTCCGGACGAATCGTGCAAACGTGACCGGCATGAAAGCGCTTACAGGACCGGGTGGCCGGGCCGACGGTCCGCGGAGACACCGCTCGGCTCTGCGCCCCGGACGCGAGGCGACGATCTATCAGGTCGCCGACCGGGCCGGGGTGTCGATCGCGACCGTGTCCCGGGTGCTGCGGGGCACCGCGCCGGTCGCCGAGGCGACTCGCAGCCGGGTCCTCTCCGCGGTCGACGAGCTGAACTTCACCCCCAGCCGGTCGGCCCGTTCGCTGGCCGAGGGCCAGCACGCCGCGAACGGCATCGTCTTCCCCGACCTGTCTGGTCCGTACTTCGCCGAGGTCGTGCTCGGATACGAGGAGGTGGCCGCGGAGCTGGGGCGCAGCGTGCTCATCCTGTCCACCCACGGCCGGCAGGCTGCCCGGCAGATGGTGATGGACCTGGCCTCCCGGGTCGACGGCCTCGTCATCCTCGGCCGCACCGTCGGCGACGACGTGCTGGCCGACGTGGCCGGCCGCGGCCTGCCGCTGGTGCTGATGGCCCGCGACCCGGTGGCCGGCGCCGACACCGTCAATGCGGAGAACACCGCCAGCGCCCGGGCTCTGACCGAGCACCTGGTCGGTCACGGCTACCGCTCGTTCGCCTTCCTGGGCGATGCCACCGAATCGACCGACACCTCGCAGCGCTGGACGGCGTTCCGCTCGGCCCTGCGCGAGGCGAAGGTGCCGGCGCCCCGGGCGCCTACCCCGTGCGCCTTCGACGAGGAGGACGGCCGCCGCGCGGCCGACCGGCTGCTGCGCCGGAAGCCGCCACGTGCGCTGGTCTGCGCCAACGACGAGATCGCCCTCGGCGCGGTCACGGCGGCCGAGGCGATCGGTTTGCGGGTCCCCGACGACATCGCGGTCACCGGCTGGGACGACGTGATGGCCGCTCGGCACTCGCGTCCCGGTCTCACCACTGTCCGTCAGCCCATGCGCGAGCTCGGCGCCTGGGCCGCCCGACGGCTGCACGAGCGCTTGGCGGGGGACGCAAGCGAACCACGGCATGAGGTGCTGCCCACGCAGCTCGTGCAACGTGCCAGCTGTGGGCACCACCCTGAGGAGGACCGATGAGGACCCTGCACAACAGAGGCCTGACCCGGGCCGTCAC
Organism: uncultured Actinomycetota bacterium; assembly: GCA_963746465.1. GTDB lineage: Bacteria > Actinomycetota > Actinomycetes > JACCUZ01 > JACCUZ01 > CAVVAY01. Next base: position 219,866 of record CAVVAY010000004.1, read on the forward strand.
CGTGGCGCTGCTCGCCGGCGTCGCGTTGACCGGCTGCGGACGGGACGAAGGCGGCAACGCCGCGGACACCACAGCCAAGAAGGTGAGTGGTGGCAAGGCCAGCGGGGACATCACGGTGTGGGCGCTCGGCGCCGAGGGCGAGAAGCTCGGTGAGATCGCCAAGGACTTCGAGGCCGAGAACCCGGACGCCAAGGTCAAGGTCACGGTCATCCCGTTCGACGCGGCGCACGACAAGATCGCCAACTCCATCGCTGGTGGTCAGACCCCCGACATGACGCTGCTCGGCACCACCTGGCTGCCCGAGTTCGCGGCCACCGGCGCGCTGGACGCGACGCCCACCGACGTCATCGACGAGAGCAAGTTCTTCGAGGGCTCGTGGAACACCACTGTCGTTGACGGCACCTCGTTCGGCGCCCCGTGGTACACCGAGACCCGGCAGATCTACTACCGCAAGGACCTCGCCGAGAAGGCCGGTGTCACGCCCGAGGCGGGCTGGAGCTGGGACGACCTGAAGGCCTTCGCGAAGGGCATGCAGGACAAGGGCGGCGCCAAGTGGGGCATCTCGCTGCAGCCCGGTGGCCAGGGCTCGTGGCAGTCGATGGTGCCGTTCGCCTGGCAGAAGGGCGCCGAGCTGACCGAGGGTGAGAAGTTCACCTTCAACACCGCACCGATGCAGGAGGCGCTGGACTACTACGCCTCCTTCTTCGAGGAGAAGATCTCGCCGACCGACCTGGCGCAGGGCGCGTTGGAGCCAGGCTTCATCGACGGTTCGATCGGTGCCTTCATCTCCGGTCCCTGGCACATGGGGATCCTGCGCGACCAGGGCGGCGAGGGGTTCGACAGCAAGTGGGCCGTCGCGCCGATGCCGACCGAGGACGCCGGCACGTCGTTCACCGGCGGCAGCGACTGGGCCGTCTTCAAGGACTCGAAGAACCGCGACACGGCGTGGAAGTTCGTCGACTTCCTGACCCAGGACGCGCAGCAGCAGAAGCTCTACGAGCTGGTCGGCAGCCTGCCCGCCGTCCAGAGCACCTGGGAGACCGGTGAGCTCTCGACCGACCCGCTGCTCAAGTCGTTCGGCGAGCAGCTGCAGGACGCCAAGTCGGCGCCGGCCATCGCCACCTGGGAGCAGGTCGCGGCACCGCTGGACGACGCGATCGAGCAGGTGTCGCTGGGCAAGAGCGACGCGAAGACCGCGCTCGCCAAGGCCGAGTCCGACGCCAACAGCATCGGCTTCGGCAACTGACATGGCCACCGTGACCGCGGCTTCGACCGCGGGCTCGTCCACCTCCCGCCGGCGCCCCGACCGGGGACGCCGGCGGGAGGTGGCGGCGGGATACCTGTTCTCGCTGCCGTTCCTGGTGCTCTTCCTGGTCTTCACCATCGGGCCGGTGATCGCCTCGTTCCTGATGAGCTTCACCGACCTGCGCTCCGCCGACATCCGCGAGCCGCTCGCGGTCGGTCTGGTCGGGATCGAGAACTACTCCAAGCTGCTCAGCGACGAGACGTTCCACAAGGCCGCCTTCAACACGGCGTACTTCGTCGTCGTCGGCGTGCCGCTCACGATGGGGCTCGCGCTGGCGGTCGCCGTGCTGCTCGACAGCGGCATCACCCGGTTCCGCACCTTCTTCCGGGTCGGCTACTACCTGCCGGTCGTGACCAGCATCGTGGCGGTGGCCGTGGTGTGGCGGTTCCTCCTGCAGCCGGACACCGGCATCGTCAACACGTTGCTCGGGTACGTCGGCATCGAGGGCCCGTCCTGGCTCCGTAGCCAGACCTGGGCGATGCCCTCGCTGATCGTCATGTCGGCCTGGCGCAACATGGGTTCGCTGGTGATCATCTTCCTGGCCGGGTTGCAGGTCGTGCCCAAGGAGATGCACGAGGCCGCAGCGATCGACGGCGCCGGTGCGTGGGGGCGCTTCCGCCACATCACGCTCCCGATGATGCGGCCGACCCTCCTGTTCGGCGGCGTGATCACGATGATCGGTTACCTGCAGTTCTTCGAGGAGCCGTTCATCATGACCCGCGGCGGGCCGCTCGACTCGACGCTGTCCGCGGCGTACTACACCTACAACCAGTTCGGCTTCGGCAACTACAGCTATGCGGCCGCGATGGCCTACGTGCTGTTCGTCGTCATCGCCCTGGTGACCGCGGTGCAGTTCAAGTTCCTCGGGTCGAAGGACTGATGCGGCGATGACCACCTCGACACGTCCCGAACCGGCGGCCGTCACGGCGACGCCGCGCGAGCCGGCAGAACCACGGCGCTCCCGTCGTCGGCGGCACGGCGACATCGGGGAGCCGCGGCCCATCCCGTGGATCTACGCGGTGCTCATCGGCGGCCTGGTGCTGCTGGTCGGCCCGTTCCTGTGGATGCTGATGGGGTCGTTCCGGCCGGACCGTGAGCTCAAGCAGGTCCCGCCCTCATGGCTGCCGCAGCACCCGACGCTGGACAACTACCGCACGCTGTTCACCGAGCTCGACTTCCCGACGTTCTTCTTCAACAGCACCGTCGTCGCCCTGGTCATCACGGTGGGCAACCTGATCTTCTGCTCGATGCTGGGCTACGCGCTGGCCAAGCTGCACTTCCCGGGCAAGCGGCTCATCTTCGCTCTTGTGCTCGGCACCCTGATGGTGCCCGGCGTGGTGACCTTCGTGCCGCTGTTCGTGCTGGTCAGCAACCTTGGGATGGTGAACAGCTTCCCCGGGCTGATCCTCCCGTTCCTGGCCGGGCCGTTCGGCGTCTTCCTGATGCGGCAGTTCTTCCAGTCGCTGCCGGACGAGCTGATCCACGCCGCCCGGGTCGACGGGGCCGGGGAGTTCCGGATCTTCTGGAGCATCATGCTGCCGCTGTGCAAGCCCGCGCTCGCGACGCTCGGGATCCTCACCTTCCTCGCGTCGTGGAACAACTTCCTGTGGCCTCTGGTGGTTGCGCAGACCGAGGACAAGTACACCCTCCCGGTCGCGCTCTCCATCTACGCACTCGGTGAGAACAAGGCCGACTACGGCCTGCTGATGGCCGGCTCGGTCGCCATCATCGTCCCCATCCTGGTCGTCTTCCTGATCCTGCAGAAGCACTTCGTCCGCGGTATCGCCATGACCGGCATCAAGTAAGCAACAAGAGGAGCTCATCATGCGTCGGACACCCCGACTCGTCGTCACCGCCGCGGCGGCCGCTCTCGCCGTCGCCGGCGCCGTGCTGCCGTCCGTCACCAGTGCGTCAGCCGCGCAGAAGGGCGGCGACCGCCCCGTCCTGCGCGAGTACGTCGCCGACACCTGGCGATCGATGGCGGCGATGGCCGACCCGGGCACCGGCCTGGTGTCGGACAACGTGGGCGGTGACCTGAACCCGGCCGACCGGGCGGCGTACACGTCGCCGACCAACATCGGCGCGTACATGTGGAGCGCCGTCGTCGCCCGGGAGACCGGCCTGATCAACCCGGCGCAGGCGAAGAAGCGGATCGCGCTGACCCTGAAGACGCTCGCCACGCTGGAGAAGCACGAGCCGTCGGGGATGTTCTACAACTGGTACGACCCGAAGACCGGCGCCAAGCTCACCACCTGGCCGGTGAACGGTGACGTGGTGCACCCGTTCCTGTCCAGCGTCGACAACGGCTGGCTGGCCACAGCGCTGCGGATCGTGATCGACCAGGTGCCCGCGCTGGCCAAGCAGGCGCACCGGGTGCTAGACCCGATGGACTTCGGCTACTACTACAACCCGGCAGAGAACCAGATCCGCGGCGGGTTCTGGCTGGAGGACCCGACGCCAGGTGCCGTGCCGCAGGTAGAGGTGCACGACAACTACCGGGACGACTCTGGTGCGAACGACGTCTGGTACACCGGCCACCACTACGGCGCCTTCAACACCGAGCCACGGATGGCCAGCTACCTCGGCATCGCGGCGGGCCAGATCCCGCAGAAGCACTACTTCGGCACCTTCCGCACGTTCCAGAGCGAGAACTGCGACTACTCCTGGACCGAGCAGAGCGCAGTCGGGCACTACGAGACCTACCTCGGCCAGCGCGTCTTCGAGGGTGCCTACCAGTACCGCGGCATGAAGCTGATCCCGACCTGGGGCGGCTCGATGTTCGAGGCGCTGATGGTGCCGCTGTTCGTGCCGGAGGAGAAGTGGGGCACCAAGAGCTGGGCGCTGACCCACCCGACGTACGTGCGGGCCCAGATCGAGCACGGCATGGACGAGGCGAAGTACGGCTACTGGGGCTTCTCGCCGTCGAACAACCCGGCCGGCGGCTACCGCGAGTACGGCGTCGACCCGATCGGCATGGAGCCCAACGGCTACGGGTCCGACCAGGAGCGCACCTACGTCGACAACGGCTACGTCGCCCAGGACGGCACGGTCTGCCGACCGCCACAGCCGGCGCCCACGGCGTACGGCCAGGGCGTCGTCACCCCGCACGCCTCGTTCATCGCCTACCGGTACGCACCGGAGGCCGCGCTGAAGAACCTCGCCAACCTGCGCCACGACTTCGGCGCCTACGGTCCCGGCGGTTTCTACGACGCGATCAACGTCAGGACCGGACAGATGTCCGAGCGCTACCTGTCCCTCGACCAGGGCATGGTGATGGCGGCCCTCGGCAACGCGCTGGCCGGCGACGTCATGCGCCAGGCGTTCGCGCACGGTCAGATGGAGCAGCGGGTCGCACCGCTGATGCGGATGGAGGAGTTCACCGGGGTGACCGGTCAGTGACGGACACCACCAAGAGCCAGGCGGCTCGGGAGTCCTTCGAGACCGGGATCGGTCGGCGCACCGGCGGCGAGGAGCAGGACTCCGCGCTGCCGGCGCCGGCCGGCCTCCGGGCCGCTACTGGTCGTGGGCACGTCACGCTCGACTGGGACCCGGTCGAGGGTGCGGTCGGCTACCTGGTGCACCGCTCGGCCGACAGCAGCGGGCCCTTCGAGCCGGTCGACCACGGCGGCAACGACGTGCTGGCGGTGCCGCACCCGCCGTACGTCGACACATCGGGCGAGCGCGACCAGGACCAGTGGTACGCCGTCGCCGCGCTGTCCGAGGTGACCCGGGTGGGCCCGCTGTCCGACCCGGTGGTCGCCGCGGCGGCCGGCGGTGGCGAGGCCGCGCTGACGGTCACGGTCGAGGCGGACCGGGTGGTGGGCCAGCTGGAGCGGCCGTGGCGGCCGATGATCGGCTCCGAGCACCTGAGCCTGATGCTGTCCGAGGACCAGGTCGGCGGCCGGACCATCGGCCCGGAGCTGCGTGAGGCGCTGCGCAGGATGCACGACGAGCTCGGTGTCGAGACGGTGCGGGCGCACGCCATCCTGTGCGACGACCTCGGTGTCTACCGCGAGCAGGACGGCGAGCCGGTGCACGACTTCAGCGGCGTCGACCGGGTCTACGACACGTTGCTCGACCTCGGGCTGCGCCCGGTCGTCGAGCTGTCGTACATGCCGCACGACCTGGCGGCCGACCCGACGAAGACCGTGTTCGCCTACGAGGGCATCATCTCGCCGCCGCGCGACTGGGACCGGTGGGCCGACCTCGTGACCGCGCTGACGGCACACCTCGTCGACCGCTACGGGCTGGACGAGGTGCGCGACCGGTGGAGCTTCGAGGTATGGAACGAGGCGAACCTCGACGTCTTCTGGAGCGGTTCGGAGGAGGACTACCTCCAGCTGTACGACGTCACGGTCGCCGCCGTCCGCAAGGTGGACGAGCGACTCGTCGTCGGCGGGCCGAGCTCGGCTGCGGCGCAGTGGGTCGAGTCGCTCCTGGTGCACGCCGCCGAGTCGGGTGCGCCGGTGGACTTCGTGTCGACGCACACCTACGGCAGCCCGCCGCTGGACCTGCGGCCGATCCTGGCCCGGCACGGCCGCACGGACGCCAAGATCTGGTGGACCGAGTGGGGTCCCGGGTCGCAGCACTTCCACCTGGTGGGCGACAGCGTGTTCGCCGCCACCTTCCTGCTCGACGGGATGGCGTCGAGCATGGGCCGGATCGAGGCTCTCTCGCACTGGGTCGCCTCGGACCACTTCGAGGAGCTGGGGCGACCGCAGAAGCTGGGGCACGGCGGCTTCGGCCTGCTCACGGTCGGCAACCTGCGCAAGCCGCGCTGGTGGGCGCTGGCGCTGCTGGACCGGCTCGGCGACGACCGGCTCGAGACCTCGGCCGAGGGCGACGGCGCCGCGGGTCTCGTGTCGACCATCGCGGCCCGCGACGGCGAGGGTGTCGGCGTGCTGGTCTGGAACAGCAGCCTCGACCAGTCGAGGATCCCGTCCGACGAGCTGCTCGCGCGCGACGTCACCCTGACGGTCGACGGTCTGGCCGACGGCAGCTACCTGGTCAGTCACTGGCGGGTCGACGAGGACCACTCCAACGTCTTCGCTGCCTGGCGAGAGCTCGGTGGTGCCGACCGGGACTGGCCGGCGGGCGACGAGTGGGACCAGTTGCGTGCCGCCGACGAGCTCGTCGAGCTCGAGCCGGAGCGCACGCTGGACGCCGTCGAGGGTGCGGTCACCGTGTCGTTCGTGCTTCCGCAGCCGGGCATCTCGTTCGTGGAGCTCCGGCCGGTCTAGGGTCCGGGCATGGCCGGCGACCTGCAGGACAGCATGGCGGCGTTCCAACGAGCCGTCATGCAGCGAGATGCGGCGCTGGCCGAGACCGTGCTCGACCCGGACTACCAGCTGATGCTCGTCCAGCCGGTGCCGGCGACGATGCCGCGGGCCCGTTGGTTGGCAGTGCTGCCCGACTACCTCGTCAGCGAGTACGACGTCGAGTCCGAGCAGGTCGACGTCGACGTCGACACCGCTGCAGTCCTGTCCCGGGTGCGCATGGTGGCCACGGTGCTCGGCCAGGACCGCAGCGGCGTCTTCGTCCTCTCCGACGTCTGGCGCCGACGCGACGGCGGATGGGTGTTGTGGCGCCGGCACTCGACGCCCGCCAACGCAGGTGAGCTTCCCGGCCGCTAGTGCCGGACGTCGACCACGATGCGCGTCGGGTTCGTCAGCGTCATCACCCGGAACGGTGCCTTGCGCGCGAGCCCGGCGCCGACGGTGACGAAGGCCTCGAAGTCGCCGATGACCGCCGTCTCGCGCACCTGGTCGAACCGCCACTTGGTCCGGCGCGGTGTGGTCATGGTGCCGTCCCCGGTGTCCACGTCGTGCGCGTTGGCGGGATCAAGCACGATGCGCAGCGAGGCCGGCCCGAGCAGGTCCACGAGCTGGGCAGACGGGTCTGCGTGCAGCCGCGTGACGTAGCGCACTCGGAAGCCCGGCGCTGCGCCGTCCAGGTCCAGCACGATGCGGTCGAAGCCCGGGTGATGGCCGACCCGGATGCCGGTGACCTCAGGGGCCGGCACCGGCGTCCGGTTCACGACCCTGGCGTCGGTGCTCCAGGCGCCGGGTGCCGTTGCGCTGGCGGCAGCACGGGACGAGGGCGCTGCGGTGGCGACGGTGGCAGCGGTCGGGACGGTTGCGAGGACCGCACCGGCTGCGACTGCGGAGAGGACGTGGGCGCGCATCGGGACCTCCTGGGTCGTGGTGCCATCGGATCTGGCACGACCAAGACGTCGCCGACGCCTCTCCGGTTGTCACCGGCGCCGCACCGGTGAGAAGCGTTACCGGGTCAGCTGGGCCCGGATGGCACCGCTCGGGAAGGCCGCCGTGTGCACGTTGACGTAGAACCGCCGCGGGTGGTCGCGCAGCGCCGTCGCCAGGCCGGCGGCCACCGTGACGCAGGCAGACGATGCGCTCGGTGCCGGCGCGGTACTCGACGCGTGACGACGGTCGGCCGCACGCTGTCGGGTGCTATCAGAGGCAAGTCACGCTGCTTCCCGGTCGCACCTATTACGTGCTCCTGCCCGACTGGCCAGGCCTTCGGCCGTTCGGCGTCATGGTGGAAGACACCACCTGCCTCCCGCTGTCCGGCGGTCCGGCAGCGGTCGCCAGGCCGGCGGCCACCGTGACGCAGGCAGCCGATGCGTTCGGTGCCGGCGGCTGCAGCTCGACGCGCACCGGTCCGGCCACGCCGACCCCACCGCGGTGGATGGGGCGGCCGCCGCCGCCCCGATCCGCTTCGCGGACAGCAGGTAGCAGAGCCGCTGGCCGTCAAGTGACCAGGCGCGAACTGGCCACGGCCGGCTCGCCGAGGACCGGGGGCCGTCGCTTCGCGCCGGCGACCGTCACGGTGCCGCGGTACCTGGGCGACGGCGGCTCCCCGGTCACCCGATACTCGTTCTCGGCGTCCCCGGCACGGACGTGCGTGGCCGGCGCGATGCCGGTGCGGTGGTGACCCTGACGTCAGGTCGCCGCGTCTCGCGGTTGCTGGTTCAAGGTGCTGGTCAGATGCCAGGAGTTCCCGAAGCTGGGGACCGGTTCGGAGCCACCCTTGCCGGGCAGCTGAGCCAGCAAGCCGTCACGACGACCGACGTCCTGGTGGCGGTCGGTGTCCCGGACGAGGACCGGGGCGGGGACCGCGATGGCGGCCAGGTCGCGCTGCTCGTCGCGGCTGTGGAGCTCGTCGGTTGCGCGACCGTTTGCCCGGGGACCGGGCCCCGCGGGACGGCGCGGCGTCGCTACGGTTGAAGCACGCGCAACGAAGGATCGTCACCGGGCCAGGATGAGCGGCAGCCAGCTACAGGTGATCGTCGGCGTGCCGAATGCCGAGGTCGGCGGGCACCCCGGCGCCGGAGCGGTCTACGTGCTCATGCGACGTGGCTGCGCCGACCGCCGTCGGGTGCACGGCATGGTCGTCACGCAACGATCCCCCGGCGTTCCCGGCGCTCCCGAGGACGGCGACCGTTTCGGTGCCGCCGTCGCCGGCTCGACGACCTGGAACCTGGGAATTCCCGGCGAGGGCTACTTCGGCAAGGACGTCATGTTCGTCGGCGTGCCCGGTGAGGACACCGGGGGACTACCCGACACAGGCGCGGTGCAGCAGCTGTTCCCGACCGGTCCCGGCTATCTCGGCGGCGTCCGAGCCGGACAGGACAGGTTCGGCGCCACAGTCGGGTGAGCCGACAGCACGAACGCGCAACGTGAGCACTTCCTGCCCACCCGTCACGTTGTCCACAGGCCGCCAAGGCGGGGCTGGGCATCCCTGCCGGGCGCGGTTAGGCTCCCCGAGCCCGCCCTAGACCCTGGGGGACACGCGCGTGAACGCCATCACCGCCGTTGAGGACGAGGTCCGGGAGCTGGTCCGGCGCCGCGGCCTGGACCCGGTGGCCGACCCGGCCGCGGTCCGCCGGCTGGTCGACGAGGTGATCTCCGACTACGACGAGCGCAGCGTCGGCGGGAACATCCCGCAGCTCGTCGATGCCCGGCTGGCAGCCCGGCAGGTCTTCGACGCGGTGGCAGGTTTCGGGCCGCTGCAGAAGTACCTCGACGACCCGACGGTCGAGGAGATCTGGATCAACGAGCCGACCAAGGTCTTCATCGCGCGCCGTGGCATCCACGAGCTGACGACGACGATCCTCACCGGGGACGAGGTGCGCGACCTGGTCGAGAAGATGCTCAAGTCCTCCGGGCGCCGGGTGGACCTCTCGACCCCTTTCGTCGACGCGATGCTCCCGGACGGGTCGCGGCTGCACGTGGCGATCCCCGACATCACCCGGCAGCACTGGTCGGTGAACATCCGCAAGTTCGTGGTGCGCGCGACCCATCTCGACGACCTGGTGCAGCTGGGCACGGTGTCGGGACAGTGCGCCAGGTTCCTCGAGGCCGCGGTGTCCTCCGGGCTCAACATCCTGGTGTCGGGCGGCACCCAGGCCGGCAAGACCACCCTGCTCAACTGTCTCGGCGCCGCGATCCCGACGAGGGAACGGGTCGTGACCTGTGAAGAGGTCTTCGAGCTGAAGATCCCACTGCCCGACGTCGTGTCGATGCAGTGCCGGCAGCCCAGCCTCGAAGGCACCGGTGAGATCAAGCTGCGCCGCCTGGTCAAGGAGGCGCTGCGGATGCGCCCGTCGCGGATCATCGTCGGCGAGGTCCGTCAGGAAGAGAGCCTCGACCTGCTGATCGCGCTCAACTCGGGCCTGCCGGGTATGTGCACCATCCACGCCAACTCCGCCCGCGAGGCGGTGACCAAGATGTGCACGCTGCCCTTGCTGGCGGGCGAGAACGTCGGCCACGCGTTCGTCGTGCCCACCGTCGCGGGCTGCATCGACCTCGTCGTGCACATCGCGACCGAGCGCGACGGGCGCCGTGCGGTGCAGGAGGTGCTGGCGGTTCCCGGCCGGGTCGAGGGTGACGTCGTCGAGACCGCTGACGTGTTCGTCACCCGCGGCGGGCAGCTGACCCGGGCGGACGGCTGGCCGCCGCACGCGGAGCGGTTCGAGCGCGCGGGCTACGAGCTCGCCCGGCTGCTCTCGCCGTACGGTGCCGAGGTCTAGATGGGTGCCCTTGTCGGTCTGCTCTTCGGGCTCGGGGTGTTCCTCGTCTGGCGATCGTCGACGCCACCCGCCCCGCCCGTTCCCGGCCGGGTGTCGCGCCGCGACCGGGTCGTCGACCTGCTCGCCCAGGCGGGCATCGAGTCGGTCACCCCGGGAGCGTTGGTCGCCTCGTGCTTCGGGGTCGGTGCCGTCGTGCTCGTCCTGATGTACGCCGTGTCGCGCTCGCCGGCCATCGCCTTCGCGTTCGCCGTCATGGCGGCTTACTCGCCCCTCGCCCTCGTGCGCTTCCGGGCCCGGCAGCGCCGGGCCGAGCTGCGCGACCTGTGGCCCGAGGTCGTCGACAACCTGGCCTCCGGAGTGCGCGCCGGGCTTTCTCTGCCCGAGGCGCTGACCCAGGTCGGCGTCCGCGGGCCGCAGGAGCTGCGCCGGCCGTTCGCCCGGTTCGGCGAGGACTACCGCGCGACCGGACGGTTCTACGACTGCCTCGACCGTCTCAAGGCAACCCTCGCCGACCCGGTGGGGGACCGGATCGTCGAGTCACTGCGGATGGCCAGGGAGGTCGGCGGCAGCGACCTGGGCCGGCTGCTGCGCACCCTGTCGGCGTTCCTGCGCGAGGACGCCCGGACCCGGGCCGAGCTGGAGACCCGCCAGGGTTGGACGATCAATGCCGCCCGGCTCGCGGTGGCGGCCCCGTGGATCGTGCTCGGCCTGCTGTCGCTGCGCCCCGAGGCGGTCGACGCCTACAACACGACTGCCGGGCTCGTGGTGCTCCTCCTCGGTGGCGGCCTCTGCCTGGTGGCCTACCGGGTGATGGTCCGCATCGGGCGGCTGCCCGAGGAAGAGCGGGTGCTGCGGTGACCGGACTATGACGCTCTCGCTCGCCGGTGCCGGTGTCGGGCTGCTCGCCGGCGCCGGGCTGGCGCTGGCGGTCAGCCGGGTGCCCGTCCTGCGCCGGCCGCGGCTGGACGACCGCCTCGCGCCTTACCTGCGCGACTCCACCCGACCGTCCCGGCTGCTCTCCCGGGAACGTGCCCTGACGCCGTTCCCGACCCTCGAGCGGATCGTCGGGCCGTTCGTGGTGGACGCCTCCCGGCTGCTGGAACGGCTGCTTGGCGGCGCGGCCTCGGCCCGGCACCGGCTCGAGCAGGCGGGTCGCGGCATGACGTTGGAGGAGTTCCGCGCCGAGCAGGTGCTCTGGGGCGGCGGGGGACTGCTGGCGGGGTTGGTGCTGAGCCTGTTCTTCGCGGCCAACAGCGGCTTCCGGCCGGTTCCGCTGCTGATCCTTTGCCTGGTGGCGGCTGTCAGCGGGGTGCTGCTCCGCGACCGTTGGCTATCGCGTGAGGTGGCCGTCCGCGAGGAGCGGATGATGGCCGAGTTCCCGACTATCGCCGAGCTGCTGGCACTGGCGGTGGCGGCCGGCGAAGGCGCCGTCGGCGCGCTGGAGCGGGTCACCCGGATCAGCCAGGGCGAGCTGGCCCGCGAGCTGGGCCGGGCCCTGGCCGATGCCCGCGCAGGCGCCTCGCTCGTGCAGGCCCTGCAGGGCATCGCGAGCCGGACCAGCCTGCCGCCGCTGGCCCGGTTCGTCGACGGGGTCGCCATCGCCGTCGAGCGGGGCACCCCGCTGGCAGATGTCCTGCGCGCCCAGGCGGTCGACGTGCGGGAAGCGGGTAAGAGAGCGTTGCTGGAGGCCGGCGGCCGCAAGGAGATCGCGATGATGGTGCCTGTCGTCTTCCTCGTCCTGCCGGTGACAGTGCTCTTCGCCCTGTTCCCGGGTTTCTACGGCTTCAGCTTCGCGAGCTGAGGCGGCCTACGACGTACGACGTCCGCAGCACCGGCCGACCGGCCGGACCGCACACCACCTTCCGGACGCGGGCCGGGGGAGACGAGGAAGAGGGACCAGATGCAGGAGAGGCACAGGTTCGCCCGACGGCCGCTGGCCGCGCTGTCGGAGGCTGCACTTCTGGTGTACACGCGCGTGGTCCACGGTGGACGCGACCGCGGTGACGTCCCGGGCTGGGTGCTCGTCACGATCATGACCGCCGGTCTGGTGACTGCGTTGTGGCTGGTGGCGGACGACAAGCTCAAGCAGCTGTTCAACGACGCGCTCGACGGAGTCGTCGGCAACGCGCCCTGACCAGCATGCGAAGGCGTCGTCGGTGAGGACTCTGCGGGGCGACCGGGGCTCGGCGGTCGTCGAGTTCACGTTGGTCGGCGTACTGCTGACCGTCCTGTTCCTCGCGCTGCTGCAGCTCGGGCTGGCGCTGCACGTGCGCAACACCCTCGTCGCGTCCGCGGCCGAGGGGGCTCGTTACGGCGCGAACGCCGACCGCGACCCGGCGCAGGGTGCCGCGGTGACCCGCCAGCTGATCCGCGACTCCCTGGCCGACTCCTTCGCCGGCGGTGTGACCTCAGGGTTCGAGACGGTCGACGGCATGCAGACCGTCTACGTCCAGGTCGAGGCCACCCTGCCGGTGCTGGGGCTGCTCGGTCCGCCGCGTGCGATCACGGTGCGTGGCCACGCGCTGGAGGAGGCGCCGTGACCTCACCGCTTGCTCGCACCTGGCGGCTGCTGCGCCGCCGGGTCTTCCACGATGAGCCGGACGGCGGCAACGCGATCATCGAGTTCGTCTACCTCGCCGTCCTGCTGATGCTGCCGTTGGTCTACGTCCTGCTCACGGTGTTCCGGGTCCAGGCGGCGTCGTACGCCGTGTCGAGCGCCGCCCGTGAGGCCGGCCGGGTGTACGCCACCGCCGAGACCCTCGACGAGGCGGGACCCCGGGCATTCGCGGCAGCCAGCCTCGTGATGAGCGACAGCGACCTACCCCTGCGCGCGGACCAGATGGAGATCACCTGCTCCAGCCGACCGTGCCTGGTGCCGGGCTCGCAGGTGAACGTGGTGCTCACCTACCAGGTCGCCCTCCCGCTGGTGCCGCGCTTCTTCTCCGACCGGGCGCCGGCCTCGGTGCGGGTGACCTCCCGCCACCTCGAGGTCGTCGACCGCTATCAGACAGGTGCCCGGTGAGCGGCCCGCTCGCGCGCGTCCGCGAGGTGCGGCGCTCCGGCGACGAGGGCCAGCTGATCCTGCTGGTCCTGGCGTACGCCGTGATCGCTGCCCTGCTGGTGACCGTGGTCGTCAACGTGTCGAAGGTCTACCTCAACCGGCGTTCCCTGGTCGCAGCCGCCGACGGCGCCGCGCTCAGCGCCGCCAACCAGCCGGACCTCGACGCGGTCTACAACGGCGCCGGTGCCACGCTGCCGCTGAGCCCCGCAGGCACCGGAGCCGCCGTCCGGCAGTACGTGCGGGACGCCGACCTGGCCGGCCGGTTCGAGGACTTCCAGGTGGTCGACGTGACCACTGACGGCGTCACGGTGACCGTCACGCTCCGCGCGGAGGTCGGGATGCCGTTCCTCAACCTGCTCTCGGACCAGTACGCGGGGGGCTACCCGGTGCGCGCGGTCGCCCGGGCCCGCTCGCCGCTCACCCCCTGAGGCGCTGGTCGTGCGGGTCGAGCTCGTACTCGTGGGAGCGGGGGAGCGGCGCGGGCCGGTTGGTGAGCAGCATCCGCCCCAGCGTGACCAGGTAGGCGGCGGTCAGGACGATCGCGACGGCCAGGACGAGCAGTGGCGTCATCGGAGGTGCCTCCTTCTTCGGATCGCTGTGGTCCACCGTACGGTGCGCCCGTGCCCTTGGCACTACCTTGCAGACGCCTTGCAGGAGGTGACCGGCCCAGGCTCAAGTCGGTGACCGAACGTGACCGATGAACGAAGGACGAACCCCTTCGACGGCAGGCCCGGTGACTAAGCAGCAGGCACCCGACGCGAGCCCGGCGACGACGCTGTCGCGCCGCGGCTTCCTCGGCGTGGGCGCCGGCCTGCTGGGCGCAGGGGCGTGGGGGTCGCTGGGCCTGGCCACGGCCCCGGCCGCCGAGGCGGCCGGCGGCGACACCGTGCTGCACCTGGTCCGGCGGGCGACCTACGGCCCCACGCCCGAGCTGCTCAGCGCGGTGCGCAAGGTCGGGGCCGACGCCTGGCTGGAGCGGCAGCTCGCGCCGGCCAAGGTCCCGGACGCCGCGATGAGCGCCCTGCTGCGCCGATGGCCGACCCTCCGGCAGTCGCCGACCCAGCTGACCAGCAGCATCGGGCGGTTCCAGTGGGACGGGATGTTCGACCTGGTCGACGCGCACATCGCCCGGGCCTGCTGGAGCAACCGGCAGCTCTTCGAGGTGATGGTCGACTTCTGGTCCAACCATCTCAACGTCACCTGCCCCTCGTCGGACGTCTGGGCCACCCGGCACCTCTACGACGCGAACGTCATCCGCAAGCACGCGCTAGGCCGGTTCAGCGACCTGCTGGTGGCCTCCGCCAGGCACCCGGCGATGCTCGCCTACCTCGACAATGCCAGCTCGGACAAGGACGCCCCGAACGAGAACTACGCGCGTGAGCTGCTCGAGCTGCACACCGTCGGGGTCGGTGCCGGTTACAGCGAGAAGATGATCGCGTCGGCGGCCCGGCTGCTGACCGGGCTCTCGATCGACGACGGCTCGATGACTTACCTCTACGACACGTCGAAGCACGCGACCGGGGCCGTGAAGGTGCTCGGCTTCAGGCACCCCAACCGCACGGCGTACGGCGAGAAGGCCACTGTCGAGTACCTGCGCTACCTGGCCCGCCACCCGGCCACCGCACGGCGGATCTCGCGCAAGCTCGCGGTCCGGTTCGTCAGCGACGACCCGCCGGCTGCGTTGGTGAACCGGCTGGCGAAGGTCTACCTCAAGAACGGAACCGACATCCGGCCGGTGCTGCGCACATTGTTCCGATCTCCCGAGTTCCGAGGGTCGGCCGGCGCGAAGGTGAAGCGGCCGTTCGAGGACCTGGTGTCGACGGTCCGGGCGCTGGGCATCCGGCCGCCGGCGTCAGGCACCGAGTCGGTCCGCCAGCTGCAGTGGCTCTCCGGTTCGCTCGGTCAACCGCCGCTGGGCTGGCACCCGCCGGACGGCTACCCCGACGTCTCGCCCGCGTGGCAGAGCGCCGGCGGGACCCTCGCCCGGTGGAACGCGCACCTCGGGCTCGCCGCCGGCTGGTGGCCGAACGGCTTCCGCCGTCCGGAGCTCGTCGACCGGCTGCGGCCGGCCCACCCGCGCACCCACGGCGAGCTGGTCGACGCGGCGGCCGCCGGGCTCGCTCTGCCGCGGCCGACGCCCGCCGTCCGGAACGCCGTCTGCGCCTTCCTCGGCCGCGCGCCGACCGCCCGGCTGTCCGCCGACGACGAGGCGCTGGGCTGGCGCCTGCCCTACGTGTTCGCCCTGCTGCTCGACAGTCCCGCGGCGGCGATCCGATGACGACTTGCGACTGCGGACACGTGCAGCCGGCCGGGCTCAGTCGACGCCGGCTGCTCGGTGCGGCCGGCGCGGCGGCGGCGCTCGGCGTCGTCGGCGGGCTCGCGAGCGACACCGCGTCGAGCCGCTATGCCTTCGCCGGCCCGGCGTACAGCGGTGACGTGCTGGTGGTCCTGAGCCTGCGCGGCGGCTTCGACGGACTCTCGGCCGTGGTTCCTGTCGCTGACCCGGCGTACGCCTCCGCCCGGCCCGGCATCGGCATCCCGGCCGGCGCGCTGCTGCCCCTGGACGCGACCTTCGGGATGCACCCGGCGCTGGGCCCGCTCAAGCGGTTCTGGGACGCCGGGCAGCTGGCCGCGGTGCACGCCGCCGGCCAGCCGGACCCGACCCGGTCGCACTTCCGCGCGATGGAGGAGATGGAGCGAGCGGCTCCCGGCTCCGGCGTGCGCACCGGCTGGCTGGACCGGGTCAGCTCGGCGGAGGGGCCGGGGTCGGCCTTCGCCACCGTCGGCGTCGGCGTCGAGGCGAACCAGCGCGCACTGCTCGGCTCCGCACCGGAGCTGCTGATGGGGTCGGTCGAG
Source organism: uncultured Actinomycetota bacterium (assembly GCA_963746465.1). Taxonomy (GTDB): domain Bacteria; phylum Actinomycetota; class Actinomycetes; order JACCUZ01; family JACCUZ01; genus CAVVAY01. The sequence goes on from CAVVAY010000004.1 coordinate 236,141, forward strand.
GACTTCGCCCTGTCCGGTGCCGACGACGCCAGCGAGCGGGCGCGCTGGACGGCCGCCCTGGAGGCGATGCACCGCGGCGCGCGGGCCGAGGTGGCCGCGCCGGCGCGGCTCACTCTCAACGCGATCGGTACGGCGGCTGCCCTGCAGGACACCGAGTACACCGCGGCGAACGGTGCGGCCTACCCCGACGGTGACCTGGCAGACGCGCTTCGCGACGTGGCCCGACTCGTCAAGGCCGACGTCGGCCTGCGGGTCGCGACCGTCGACTTCGGCGACTGGGACATGCATGCCGGGACTCGGCCGGGCCGACGGCGGCTGGATGTCCCGGCAGCTCACCGAGCTCGGCGAGGCACTCGCGGCGTTCGCGACCGACCTCGGTGACGCACTCGAGCCGGGTGTCGCTGGTGACGCTCTCGGAGTTCGGCCGCCGGGTGCGCGAGAACGCCTCCGGCGGCCTGGACCACGGGCACGGCAACCTGATGCTGCTGCTCGGCGGAGGGGTCGTCGGCGGCCGGGTGCACGGTGCCTGGCCGGGCCTCGACCCTGCCGGGCTGGTCGACGGTGACCTGCCGGCGTCCAACGACTACCGGCTGGTGCTCGCCGAGCTGCTCGAGCGGCGCTGCCAGGTGCCTGCGTCGGCGGTGTTCCCCGGTCTGGGCAGCGCTCGGCTCGGCGTCGCGCGCGCTCGCTGACTACTGGCCGGGTCGGACGATCTGCTGAAACACCCAGCCGTTGCCGTCCGGATCGGCGAAGCGGACGAACCGGCCCCAGGGCTGCTCGTCGACCTCGCTGGCGTCGACCCCGCGACCCACCAGCTCGGCCCGGGCGGCATCGGCGTCGGCCACCACGCACTGGATCCCCTGCTGCGACCCGGGCGACATGTCCAGGCCGAGGCCGGTGCCGAAGGCGATCGAGCAGGCGGAGCCGGGCGGGGTGAGCTGCACGAAACGAAGCTCGGCGTTGACCACCTGGTCGAAGTCGGCGTGGAAGCCGACCTGGTCGACGTAGAACGCCTTGGCGCGGTCGACGTCGGTGACAGGGACGAAGACGAGCTCGAGCTTGATGTCCATGACGGGCAACCTAGTCACCAGGTCCGACAACTATCACCCGCTCGGGCCCGTCAGGTCAGTGGTGGGTCGGTGCTCTTGGTGTAGGTCTTGCCCAGGGGGCTGGTCCAGGTCTTGGTTCCGGTGTCGGGGTGGTAGGTGAGTGTCCAGAGGCCGTGGGTCTTGGCGTTGTGGTGTTGCCGGCACAGGGGTCCGAGGTTGACCCGGATGGTTCGTCCGTGGTGGGCGTAGGTGACCACGTGGTCGCAGTCGCACTGGGCTGCGGGGCGGTTGCAGGCGGGGAACCCGCAGGTCCGGTCCCGGGCGGCGATGAACGCGCGCAGCTGGTCCGAGGGCCGGTAGGTGGTGGCGCCGCGGTCCAGGAGCTGGCCGGTGTGCGGGTGGGTGGTCCACCGGACCCAGTCCCGCTGGCTGGCCATCTGCCTCGCGAGGGGTGCCGGGATGGGGCCGTAGCCGGGGATCTCACCCGGATGGTCGGCCATCCCCAACGCGGTGGGCAGGTCGAGCACGACGGCGGCGGTCTGCGCGCCGCCGCAGGAGCACCTGGGCAGTCGTCGGCTGCTTGCGGTTGTGTCCGGGCCGGTGGTGTCGCTGGTCTGGGCACCTCCGGCGGGGTTGGGTCCGAGGACGGCGTCGACCAGGGCGTCGACGCGGAGCGCGTCCAGGCCGGGGTCGTTCCCGGCGCCGGCCCGCAGCAGGTCCTGGGTGGCCTTGGCGCGGGCGGTCAGGGTGTCCCACACGTCCTCGGCGACCGGGGCCGGCATGGTCATCCAGAACGACTGCATCCCATCGGGTTGCGGCATCGCCTCGATGGTGCGGGCCGCGACCGCCTGGTGGTGCCGGTCGGCCGCGGACTGGGGGTCCGCGGTGAGCACCGCCCGCCGGACGGTGCGCTTGAACTCGCCCAGGCTCTGGTCGGTCGCCCGGCCCAGCACCCGGTCCTGCACCGCGGCCGCTTCCGGGTCGGGCAGGTCCGCGGACCGCGCCGGCCAGGTGCGCGGCCTGCAGGTAGGTGATGTCCCCGGCCCGCAACGCTGACAAGGCGCCACCGAGGCGGTCCCGCAGCTCCAGGGCCACCATCGTCCGGTCCCCGGCGGTCGAGGGAGACAGCCGCAGCGCGGCGCCGATCTCGAACCGGGCCTCCTCCGCCGGCCGGCCCGCGGCCTCGGTCGCCTCGGCCACCGCCGCGATCGCTGCCTGCTGCAGCCCGTCCAGCATCGACCGGCACCGCTCGATCGCCCGGATCAGGTCCACCCGACCTTCACCGTCGAGGGCGTACGGGTCGAGCCGGCCCAGCCAGGGCACCGCCGCCAGATCGGCCGGGCCGTCAGCGACCAGGCGCACCATCTCGGTGCCCAGACCCACCTCGATCACCGAATGCATACGACGAACCTAGAGACAGGGTCGGACACAACCCCCCACCCAGAATCCCATTGTCCACAAGGCGATCCGGTCCTATGTCGAAGACGACGAAAGGCGCGCCGCGGATCGCGGCGCACCCTTCGGAGGCAGTCGTTCAGCCGGTGCTAGCGCACCCGGCCGAAGAAGTGGCCGCTCGACCAGATGTGGTCGCGACGGACCCGGGTACCCGAGTACGGCGCGTGCCAGATGTAGCCGTGCCCGGCGTAGATCGCGACGTGGTAGATGCCGCCACCGCCGTAGAAGAACACCAGGTCGCCGCGACGGGCGTTGCTGCGGCTGATCCGCTTGACCTTGCCGGCCTGGGCGGACGACGAGTGTGGCAGCGACTTGCCGAGGTGCGAGTACACCCAGCGAGTGAGGCCGGAGCAGTCGAAGCGGTGCGGGCCGACACCGCCGTAGGCGTAGGGCGAGCCCTTGCGGGTGCGCGCCCAGTCGACGGCGGCGTTGCCCTTCTGCGCCGTGATCACAGCGGACGCGCCGGACGTTGTGGGGCCAACAGCCGAGAAGGCGAAGAGGCCGAACGCCAGACCGAGGACGAGAAAGAACGTGGTGAGCAGGCGGGCAGGGGCGAGTCGTGTCGCGGACATGCATTCCTTCGGGATCCGCCTACGAGGAGTGTCCTGTCGGGTTCGGGCGCCGAAGTTGCCCGGCCACTATCCGTGGCTTAACCCCAAGGCCGCGTCCCTGAGGTCGCGACCGCCGTGCTGGGTTCTCCGCCCCTGCCATATCGACGTACGTCGGTCACTCGCGCAGTGGCAGGGCTCGGCGTCCACGCGGTGGCCCCACCGGTACCGGTGAGGACTTGTGCTGTCCCCTACCTTGCGGCACGCCGGGCAGTGGTCTTGACCAAATCAGCGAAGGAACCCGGAAATGTGATGCGGCTAACGGGATTCCGGGGGTTGAGATGGACCAATAGTGATGGTGCATGCGCACCACGTGACCTCCATATGGCTGAATGGTGCCGTGGACGACCGGTGGGAGCTGCGGCTGCCGAGGGGTGCCCCCGTGGCTCCGCTGCTCGCAATCGGCCGCCGGGTGGCCATCGCGGTCGCGATCGTGCTCGTCAACTGGGCCGTCGTCCTCATCGAACGTGACGGCTACAACGACAGCGCGGACGGCGTGCTGTCGACCATCGACGCGCTGTACTACACGACGGTCACGCTCTCGACGACCGGCTACGGCGACATCACGCCGGTGACCACATCAGCCCGCCTGATCAACGCGCTGATCGTCACGCCGATGCGCTTCCTGTTCGTCCTCGTGCTCGTCGGCACCACGATCCAGGTGCTCACCGAACGTTCCCGCGACCAGTTCAAGGTCGCTCGCTGGAGGTCTCGCGTGCAGGACCACATCGTCATCTGCGGCTACGGAACCAAGGGACGCAGCGCGGTGCGCGCGCTGCGCCAGCAGGAGATGCCGGCCGACCACATCGTCGTCGATCGAGTCCGACCCCGAGAACGTCCGGCAGGCATCGGCCGACGGACTCGTCACGGTGCACGGCTCGTCGACCCGCGACTCGGTGCTGAACGAGGCCGAGGTAGGGAGGGCCAAGGCGGTCATCGTCGCCGTCGACACCGACGACACCGCCGTGCTCACCACGCTCACCATCCGGCAGCTCGCGCCGAAGATCACCCTGGTCGCAGCGGTGCGCGAGGAGGAGAACGCCGACCTGCTGATCCAGAGCGGTGCGAGCTCGGTCATCACGTCCTCGGCCGCCGCGGGCCGGCTGCTCGGACTGGCAACCGAGAGCCCCCGCGCTGTGGCGATCGTGGAGGACCTGATCGCTGTCGGCTCCGGCCTGGACCTGATGGAACGGGACGTGGCCCCGGAGGAGGTCGGGCTGCCTTCGCGGACGCTGCCCGTGCCGGTGCTCGCGGTCGTCCGCGACGGCAGGACGCTGACCTACGACAACGCCGAGTGCGAGACCCTGCGGGCCGGCGACCGGATCGTCTACGTCGGCAGCAACGGTGGCGAGCACGGGGTCGTGCCGGCCCACCAGTGAGCGGAAGACGCCCGCGCCGGTCGCGTAGTCTTCCTGCACGTGGCACCCGTGGACGTCCCCGAGCAGCTCAAGGAGCTCGACCAGACCCTGACGAGCATCGAGACCGTCCTCGACCTGGACGCGATGCGCCGGGACCTGGCCGACCTCAACGAGCAGGCAGCCGCACCTGACCTCTGGGACGACCAGGACCATGCGCAGCAGGTCACCAGCCGGCTCTCGCACCTGCAGGGTGAGCTGTCACGGGTCGAGTCGCTGCGCCGGCGGCTGGACGACCTCTCGGTTCTCTTCGAGCTGGCTGAGGACGAGAGCGACGCAGACACCCTCGCCGAGGCAGAGGCCGAGCTCACCGCGATCCGCAAGACCCTGGGCGAGCTCGAGGTCCGCACCCTGCTGTCCGGCGAGTACGACCAGCGCGAGGCGCTCGTGACCATCCGCGCTGAGGCTGGTGGCGTGGACGCCGCGGACTTCACCGAGATGCTCATGCGGATGTACCTGCGCTGGGCAGAGCGACACAACTACCCGGCCGAGGTCCTCGACACGTCGTACGGCGAGGAGGCGGGCCTGAAGTCGGCCACGTTCCAGGTGAAGATTCCCTACGCCTACGGCACCCTCTCGGTCGAGCAGGGGACCCACCGGTTGGTGCGCATCTCGCCCTTCGACAACCAGGGTCGCCGTCAGACGTCGTTCGCCGGCGTCGAGGTGCTCCCGGTCACCGAGACGACCGACCACATCGAGATCCCCGAGAACGACCTGCGCATCGACGTCTTCCGGTCCTCGGGTCCCGGGGGCCAGTCGGTGAACACCACCGACTCGGCCGTGCGCATCACGCACATCCCCACCGGCATCGTGGTGTCCTGCCAGAACGAGAAGTCGCAGATCCAGAACCGCGCGGCGGCGCTGCGAGTCCTGCAGTCGCGCTTGCTCGAGCGGCGCCGGGCCGAGGACAAGGCCGAGATGGACGCGCTCAAGGGTGACAGCGGCGGGTCGTGGGGCAACCAGATGCGCTCCTACGTGCTGCACCCGTACCAGATGGTGAAGGACCTCCGCACCGAGTACGAGACCGGCAACACCTCGGCGGTGCTCGACGGCGAGATCGACGAGTTCATCGAGGCCGGCGTCCGCTGGCGCAAGCAGATGGAGAAGGCCGTCTGACCTCTCGAATGCCGCGCACCGTAGATGTCTGATCAACAGTCAGTGACTGTCCCGCCCTTTCGTGTGACCGTTGGGGCCAAATGGCCCTGGGAGGGGTTTTACCGGGTACACATGTGGTCATTACCTTGCAGCAGCAGTGCGGGGAAGCTTTGATCCGCGACCGTCGACGGTCACCTGACAGGTCCCACGTGGGACCGAAGGGTCGCGGGGAGCCCAGTGGTGAGACCGGCCCCTTCCAACAGAACGACGGTCTAGAGGGGTCGGCAATGAGGACAACCATGGCTCGACGATTGCTGCACATCGCAGCCGCGATCACGGTGACGGCGGCGAGTTTCTCGTTGGCCGCCGGAACAGCACAGGCCACCGAAGGGGACGACGGCGGCTCCGAGGCCGGGCAGACCGAGGTCGTCTGCGTCGCCACGGTTGACCCGGACGACGTCAAGGTGCGCTATGACGGTGACGCGTTCCACGCGACCGTGAAGTACACCGGGCCCACGCTGTGCGCCGGGGCCTCTGCCACCGTCTCGTTGAACTCCTACCAGACGCAGGGCCCCACGTGGCCCAGCAGCGGCACGCAGAAGTTCGTCGATCACGCCCAGTTCACGATCGATGCCGCCCACCTCTCCGGGACCATGACGGTCGATGTCCCGGCCTGCTTCTTCCAGACAGACCTCTATTGGGGAGACACGACGTATGACGGGACGGACGGACCGATCCCGCACTACAACGACGTCCGCATCGAGGGCTTGATCGATTCGCGCACCGGCGGCGAGGCCTGTCAGCCGCCGCCGTTGGACGCCAAGGGTTCCTTCACGGTGCGCTGCGACGCCGACGGTGCCGTGGTGACGGTGGGACAGCTCAGCAACGAGCCGGGCGTGACCTGGGAAGCTTGTCGTCAACGGCACGCCGCGCAGCGTCGCCACTGGTGACGTCGTGCAGGTCGCCGCGGAGTCCGCGCTGGTGCTGCGGTGGACCCACGGAAAAGACACCTCGGTCGAGCAGAGCGAGACCGCGCCGAAAGCCTGCCCCCGGCGGTCACGCCGGCCTCGGGTGAGCTCAGCGTCGTCTGCACGGCGACCGGTGCTTCGGTGCACCTCGGCCCCCTGAGCCAGGGCTCCGCGACCGGCGGCGGCTTCGCACTCGTCGTCAATGGGACCGCGACTCCCGTGACCAATGGCCAGGCGGACATAGCCGTTCCGGGTGGGGCAGCGCTCGTGCTGCGGTACCAGCCGGCGAGTGGGCCCGCGGTGGCCCTGGACGACGCGACGGCACCGGCTGCCTGCACGACAGTCACCGTCGCCCCCCAGCGCGGGCTGACGCTGGCGAAGTCGGTGTCGCCCACCGGTGCGGCTTCTGTTGGCGCGACCCTGACCTACACGCTCGTGGTCACGGCGACCGGTAACGCGGAGCAGACAGGCGTCACCGTGAGCGACTACCTCCCCGGCCACGCGCCGGGCAGCGCGTCCGGGAGCACTGTCTACGTCGCTGGTTCGGCGACCTGCTCCGGCGCCGGGACCTGCAATGCAGCGTACGACGCCGCGACCCACCAGGTGACTTGGGGACTGGGCACGATGGCCGCCGGCTCTAGCCGCTCAGTCTCCTTCCAGGCGATCATCGCCGAGCCCACGCCGGAGGCCGACGGCGGCATCGACGCGTTCGACATTGAGAACGTCGGTGCTGTGAGGTCGGCGCAGGTACCCGCCGTGGCGTCGAACGAGGTGGTCACTCCGGTGGCAGCGGTGCAGGGGACGAAGGCCGGGCAGTCTGGGGGAGGCTCAACGCCAGGTAGCACCGCTGGCGGCATGCTTCCGCGCACGGGCAGCAGTGCCTCACTGGTCCGGACCCTCGGGATCGGTGGCCTGTTGATTCTCCTCGGTGTTGGCCTGGTCAGCCTGCCGGTGGCACGCCGGCGCAGCTGACGGCAGACGAGGCACAGCAACACGTCGGGAGGCCCCGGATGTCCGGGGCCTCTCGGCTGTTGTCGCGTAGACTCGCGGGGCGGCCGCCGGTGGCGGCCGGGTGCCCCCGACACCCGGTAAGTGATGGCCCCGTGATCCGCCTCGAGAACGTCACCAAGCTGTACCCCTCCCAGACCCGCCCGGCCCTCAGCGACGTCACGGTCGAGATCGGCAAGGGCGAGTTCGTCTTCCTCGTCGGCCAGTCCGGATCCGGGAAGTCGACCTTCCTGCGGCTGATCCTCAAGGAGGAGCGCGCGACCAGCGGCCAGGTGCACGTCGCCGGCAAGGACCTCGCCCGGCTGTCCAGCTGGAAGGTGCCGGCGCTGCGCCGCCAGGTCGGGACGGTCTTCCAGGACTTCCGGCTGCTGAACAACAAGACGGTCCAGGAGAACGTCGCCTTCGCACTGGAGGTGATCGGCCGGCCGCGGCACCAGATCGCCAAGGTGGTGCCCGAGGTGCTCGACCTGGTGGGGCTCAAGGGCAAGGAGAACCGCAAGCCCGACGAGCTCTCCGGCGGCGAGCAGCAGCGGGTGGCCATCGCCCGGGCGTTCGTCAACCGGCCGATGATCCTGATCGCCGACGAGCCGACCGGCAACCTCGACCCGCTGACGAGTGTCGGCATCATGCGGCTGCTGGACCGGATCAACCGCACCGGCACCACGGTGGTCATGGCCACCCACGACGACGACATCGTCGACCAGATGCGCCGCCGGGTGATCGAGCTCGAGTCCGGAAAGGTCGTCCGGGACCAGTCGCGGGGTGTCTACGGCTACTCGCACTGACGAGCAGGTAGACAGGGAGGTCCGGCGGGCGCATCACGAGCTCCCGGCGTACGGCGAGCCAGGCAACAGGGACAGGTAACCGCATGCGTGCAAGCTTCATCGTCAGCGAGATCGGCATCGGTCTCCGGCGCAACCTGATCATGACCATCGCCATGATCATCACGACCGCCGTCTCGCTCGGCTTCCTCGGCTCGGCCGTGCTGTTCAACCAGCAGGTCAGCGTGATGAAGGACTTCTGGTACGACAAGGTCGAGGTGTCGGTGTTCCTCTGCGGCGCGGACAGCCCGGCCGGTGCCGCCGGCAGCTGCGCGGCCGGCGAGGTCACCCAGGACCAGCGCGAGGCGGTCCGCAGGGACCTCGACGCCATGCCGCAGGTCGAGAAGGTCTACTACGAGTCCAAGCGTCAGGCCTTCAAGCGGTTCACCGAGCAGTTCAAGAACTCGGCGATCGTCGACAACCTCACGGCCGACCAGATGCCGGAGTCGTTCCGGGTCAAGCTCGTCGACCCGGAGCAGTTCGACATCGTCGCGAGCGCCTTCGTCGGGCGGGCCGGGGTCGAGCAGGTGCAGGACCAGAAGGCCCTGCTGGAGAAGTTCTTCAAGGTGCTGAAGTGGGTCCAGTGGTTCGCCGGCGGTCTCGCGCTGCTGATGATCCTGGTCTCGGTCATCCTCATCGTGAACACCATCCGGGTCGCGGCGTTCAGCCGGCGTCGGGAAACCGGGATCATGAAGCTGGTCGGAGCCTCGAACTTCTCCATCCAGCTGCCGTTCCTGCTTGAGGGCGCCATCTCCGGGTTCCTCGGGGCACTGCTGGCGAGCGGGGCGTTCGTGCTCATCAAGGCGGTCCTCGTCGACGAGATCCTGGCGCCGAACTTCCCGATCACCCGGTTCATCACCTGGGGAGACGTCTGGCTCAGCTCCGCCGCGGTGTTCGTGATCGGCGTGGCGCTGGCCGCAATCGCCAGCTCGCTGGCGCTGATCAAGTACCTTCGGGTCTGACCACCCGGGTCCCAGGAGTCACACCAGCATCACCCGGAACGGGCGAGAAGGCCGAAGAAAGTTCGTCCCACCGGCTCAGCAGGGGACCCGGACGGACCGATACGACAGCGGAACCGCCCTGCCGCCGACCCGACCGGAGCCTCGCCCCGCATGCGTTCCCGCCCTGCGCTGACCCTCGCCGTGATCGCGGCGCTCTGCCTCGGGCTGATGGCCCCGGCCGAGGCGGCGGACCCGCGACACCGCAAGCGCCAGGTGGACCGGGCCGCCGAAGCCCTCCGGCACGACCTGAGCGAGACCTCTGCCGAGCTGCGCCGGGCCGCGAACGCCCTGCAGCGAGCTGAGTCGAAGCTCAAGCCGGCTCGTGCCCGGGTGGCCCGGGTGCACGGCCAGCTGGTCGCCGCCCAGGCCAAGGACCGACTGCTGGGCGAGCAGCTCGAGGTCGCCAAGGCCGAGGTGGCCCGCGCCCAGGGACAGATCGACGACACCCTCGAAGGCATCGCCGCCAGCCAGAAGCTGATCGGCCGGATCGCGAGGTCGACCTACCAGGACGGCGGGATGGGGGAGCTGGCCGTGGTCCTGCAGTCGCAGAGCCCGGACCAGTTCGCCAGCCGGCTGGTCCTGGTGCAGAACGCCATGCGCTCCGAGGGCAACGTGCTCAGCGGGCTCGCCGAGGCCCGGGCGAACCTGGCCGCCCAGCGCGCGACCCTGGTGGCCAAGCGCAAGCTGGTGGCCGGGATGAAGCGCCAGCAGGAGGCGCTGGTCGAGAAGATCGCCGGCCTCGAGGCGCAGGCGATCGACGCCCAGCACGCGGTCGAGTCGTTGATCGCCGAGCGCGAGTCGGCCGTCGCCGACATCGAGAGGGAGAAGGCGGCCGAGGAGGCCCGCTACAACGCGATGCGGGCCGAGTCCGCTCGACTGGGCCGCATCCTCGCCGCCCGGGCGCGCGCCGCCCGGCTCGCGGCTGCGCGGGCCAGGGCGGCAGGGCGGTCCAGCTACAGCTCCGGTGGGGGAGCCCTCTCGTTCCCGGTGAGCGCCGGCATCACCTCGCCGTACGGCATGCGGGTGCACCCGGTGACAGGGGTCTACAAGCTGCACGACGGGACCGACTTCGGGGTCGGCTGCGGTACGCCGGTCCACGCGGCAGCGTCGGGCACCGTCATCCAGGCGGCGAACGTCGCGGGGTACGGCAACCAGCTGGTCATCGACCACGGGGTGCTGCGCGGCGTCGGCGTCGCGACGAGCTACAACCACCTGATGAGCTTCCGGGCGGGCTACGGATCCCACGTGAGCCGCGGTCAGGTCATCGGCTACAGCGGCGGCGGCGAGGGCATGTACGGCGCCGGCTACTCCACCGGGTGCCACCTGCACTTCATGGTCTACATCAACGGCGGCACCACTGACCCGATGGGCTGGTTGTAGATCGGACGCCTCCGCAACGGCGACCGCGCGCCCTAGACTCGTGCGGTGATCGCCGTCCGCCGGGTGCTGCGCGCCTCCGCCCTCGTGGGCCTGGTGGCGGTTGCCTACGTCGGTGGCGTCGTCACCGGGGTGGTCGGCTCCGACGAGCCCGCTCCGTCGGCGGAGAAGAACGGCGTGATCGACGAGGCTGCCGACCGGATCGTGGCCAAGGCTGCCCGACCCGTCGATCGCGACGCGCTCGAACGCGCAGCGGTCGAGGGCATGCTCCGGGCGCTCGGCGACCGCTGGTCGACCTACTACGGCAAGTCCGAGTTCAGCTCCTTCCAGTCTGCCCTCGAGGGCCACTACTCCGGAGTGGGCCTCTGGCTGCGCGGCGTGCCGGGCAGCGTGGCCGGCGGCGGTGTCGAGGTCGGCAGCGTCCAGCCGGGTTCACCTGCGGACCGGGCCGGCCTGCTGGCCGGCGACCTCCTGCTCCGGGTCGCCGCCACCGACGTGACCGCCGCGGACGTGCCGACGACCGCCGGGTTGCTGCGTGGCGCCGAGGGCAGCACGGTGCTCGTCGCCGTACGCCGGGGCTCCGCCACCCGCACCGTCCGGCTGGCGCGGGCCACCTTCACCACCGACGACGTCGTCGTGGAGCGACTGGCGGGCGGCATCTCCCGGGTCGCCATCACGGCGTTCACCCGCGGCGTCGGCCGGGACGTCGCCCGCGCGATGGCCGCCGAGGGGTCCGGGCGCACCGGTGGGGTCGTCCTCGACCTGCGCGACAACCCGGGCGGCCTGCTGGACGAGGCCGTGGCGGTCGCCTCGGTCTTTCTCGACGGTGGCCCGGTCGTGTCCTACGAGCGGCGCGGGGCGAAGCCGCGCACCCTGGACGCGTTCGAGGGCGGCGACACCGCGACCCCGCTGGTCGTGCTGGTGAACCCCTCGACCGCCAGCGCCGCCGAGGTGGTCGCCGGCGCCCTGCAGGACCGCAACCGGGCCGTGGTCGTCGGCACGCGCACCTATGGGAAGGGCTCCGTGCAGGAACCGTCCACCCTCTCCGACGGCTCGGCGCTGGAGCTGACCGTCGGCCGCTACCTGACGCCGTCCGGCCGGGCCCTCGACGGTGTCGGCATCGAGCCCGACGTCGTCGTCCCGCCCGGTGCGGCCCCGGAGATGGCCGAGCGGCGCGCGATCGACGTGCTCACCGGTCTCGTCGCCGCCCTCGGCGGAACAGGTACTGGCTGATGCCCAAGGAGCAGGGGCGCAAGCTGGTGGCCCAGAACCGCAAGGCCCGGCACGACTACCACATCGACGACGTGTACGAAGCCGGCCTGGTGCTCACCGGCACCGAGGTGAAGTCGCTGCGCGCGGGCCACGCCAACCTGGTCGACGGCTTCGCGCACATCCGCGACGGCGAGGCCTGGCTGGCCGGCGTGCACATCCCGGAGTACACCGAGGGCACCTGGACCAACCACGAGCCGCGACGCGAGCGCAAGCTGCTGTTGCACCGCGCCGAGATCGTCCGGCTGATCGGCAAGACCAAGGAGGGCGGGGTCACGATGGTCCCGCTCGCGCTGTACTTCAAGGACGGCAAGGCCAAGGTCGAGATCGCGCTGGGTCGCGGCAAGAAGTCCTACGACAAGCGGCAGGCGCTGGCCGAGCGGCAGTCCAAGCGCGAGATGCAGCGGGCGCTGTCCCGGCGCAGCAGCGGCAAGTCCGACCGTTGACCCGACGGCTGGCGGCGCTGGTCGCGGCGGCCGGCTGGCTGCTGGTGACCTGCATCGCACCGGCCTCGGCTGCCGTCGGGGAGCAGATCACGTCGTACGACGTGGTGCTGACCATCCACCGTGACGGCACCCTGGGCGTCCGCGAGACGATCGACTACGACTTCGCCGACGTCGAGGGCAAGCACGGGATCTTCCGCACCATCCCGGTGCGGGTGCCCTACGACGACGGCAACGACCGGGTGTACGAGCTCACCGAGGTAGGGGTCAGCAGCCCGACCGGCGCACCGAGCAGCGTGGACCGCAGCGAGTCCGGCGGCGAGGTCACGCTGCGGATCGGCGACCCGGACCGTACGGTCAGCGGCCGGCAGGAGTACGTCATCAGCTACACGGTCGACGGCGCGCTCAACGCGTTCGACGACCACGACGAGCTGTACTGGAACGCCATCGGCGCCGAGTGGCAGGCGCCGATCCTCGCCGCGACCGCGACGGTCGAGCTGCCGGGCACCTCGACGCAGCAGGCCTGCTTCGCCGGTCCGGTCGGGAGCAACCTGCCCTGTGGGGACATCGCGCCGGCCCAGGGCGGCGTGGCCTTCACGCAGCCGGCCGGCCTGGCGCCGTACTCGGCCTTGACCGTGGTGGTGGGGCTGCCGAAGGGCGACGTCACGGCAACCGGTCCGCACCTCGAGGAGCGCTGGTCGCTGCGGGGTTCCCTGACGCCGACCCCCGTCACCGGCGCCCTGGCCGGCTTGGTGCTGGTGCCCGGGCTGGCCGGGGTGGCCTGGCTGGTGGCCAGCAGGGGCCGGGACCGGCGGTACGCCGGCCAGACACCGGGGCTCACGCCGACCGCCGGAGCCGTCGAGGAGCGGGTGCCGTTGGCCGGCGCCGGAGCGGTGGCGGTGCAGTTCCAGCCGCCGGCCGGTCTGCGGCCGGGTCAGATCGGCACCCTGCTGGACGAGCAGGCGAACGTGCTCGATGTGACCGCCACCATCGTCGACCTCGCGGTCCGCGGACACCTGCGCATCGTCGAGCTGGAGCGGCCGCACTGGTTCTCGTCCCGGGACTGGCGGCTGGAGAAGCTGCCGGGCGGTAAGGGAGAGCTGCTGCGCTTCGAGAAGCTGCTCTACGACGGGTTGTTCCAGACCGGCGACCAGGTGCTGCTGTCGTCGTTGAAGAAGACCTTCGCCGCCCGGATGGCGAAGGTGCAGACCGCGTTGTACGAGGACGTCACCACGGCGGGGTGGTTCCGCGGCCGGCCGGACAAGGTCCGCGGGGTCTGGAAGGGGGCCGGGCTGTTCCTGGCCATCGCGGGTGGTTGGGCTACCTGGCTGCTCAGCCACCGGCTGCACTGGGCCCCGGTCGGGATCGCGGTCACGGCGGTCGGGCTCGCGATGCTCTACCTCGGCGGCCGGATGCCGGCGCGGACCGGGGCGGGCACCGCGGTGCTGGCTCAGGCGAAGGGCTTCCGTGAGTACATCCGCACCGCCGAGGCCGAGCAGCTGCGGTTCGAGGAGGGCCAGGACATCTTCAGCCGCTACCTGCCCTTCGCCGTCGTGTTCGGCGAGACGGACCGGTGGGTGCGGGTGTTCGGGCCGTTGGCCGCGGCCTCCTCGGTGGGCAGCACGACCTCCTGGTACGCCGGCCCGGGCGGCTGGGACCCGACCAGCTTCGGCGCCTCGATGAACGGCTTCACCTCGTCGGCATCGAGCTCGCTGTCCAGCTCCACCACGTCGTCGTCCGGAGGCTCCGGCTTCTCCGGCGGGGGATCCTCGGGCGGCGGCGGGGGTGGCGGGGGCGGTGGCTCCTGGTAGGAGGCGCTGCGGTCAGCCGCCCGCGGGCTTGAAGGTGGCGGCCGCGGTCTGGAAGACCTTCATGTTCGCGTCCCACGCATCCTCGCGACTGGACATGTACAGCGCGTAGCCGTGCGTGCTGTCGGTGACGAAACCGCGGTTCAACACATGGGTCTGGTTGCCAAAGGTGAACTCCCAGTCGGCGGCCTCCCACCCGTTGTAGTCGACCGGCTCGATGCTGATCCGCTGATAGTTGGGCAGCTCGTTCTTCGTCGACTTCTCCTGCTGCTCCCAGGCCTTCGCCGCATCCTTCTTCGGTTCGGAGGTCTGGTCGACCCGCAGGAAGCTGCTGCCGTCCGGCGACTTGAGATCGACCGCAGTTGCGCTGTTCTGGGTCGCCTGCCACCCCTCCGGTACCGCGACGGAGAATCCGCTCGGGTCCTCGTACAGCTGGTACCCGGCCGGCACGCCGCTGTCGGCGGGTGGGGCGGAGCTGGACGGCGGCTTGCTCGACTGGGTCTTCGACGGGGTGTTCGACGGGGTGTTGGACGGCGGGGTCGAGCTCGCCGTCGCGCTCGACGACGGCTTGTCGCTCGCCGTCTGGTTCGGGTCGTCGCCGGAGTTCAGCGCGTAGGCCACCAGGCCGCCGATCAGCAGCAGGGCGACCACCAGGGCGACAGCGAGCAGGCCGCCGCGCCGGCGGGGCTCCTCGTCGTACACCGTGGGGGGCTCGGGCGCCGGTCGCGGCGACTCGCTGCGCGGCGTTGCGGCGGCTACCCCGGAGGCCGGCAGTGCTTCGGTGCGGCCCGCTCGGTCGAGAGCAACAGTGGAGGCAGTCGGTGCTGCCGCCGCTGCCGTGTGGTCGGCGGCCGCCCGGGTCAGCAGCTCGCGGGTCTCGGCGAACCCGGCGCGGTCCTGCGGGTCCTTGCGCAGCAGCCCGTCCACGGCCAGCGCCAGCGGACCGCCCACCGACAGCTGCGGGACGGGGTCGGAGATCACCGACGTCAGGGTGCCCAGCGCGTTGTCCGACTCGAAGGGAGGGCGGCCCTCGGCGGCGACGAACAGGGTTGCCCCGAGGGACCAGAGGTCGCTCTCCGGCCCGAATGCCTTGCCGCGGGCCCGCTCCGGGGACATGTAGGCGGGGGAACCGAGCACCACGCCGGTCGAGGTGAGCGCCGGGTCGCCGGCCATGGTGGCGATGCCGAAGTCGGTGAGAACCGGTCGGCCGTCCTTGGTGACCAGGACGTTGCTGGGCTTCACGTCCCGGTGCACGATGCCCTGGGCGTGCGAGGTCTCCAGCGCGCTCAGGACGCCGAGGCCGATCTCGGCGACCCGGTGCGGCGGCAGCGGTCCGTCGTCCCGCAGCACCTCGCTCAGGGTCCGGGTCGCCAGCAGCTCCATCACGATCCAGGGCCGGTCGTCCTCCTCGACCACGTCGTACGTCGTGATGACGTTCGGGTGGCTCAGCCGTGCGGTGGCCCGGGCCTCGCGCAGGGTGCGTTCGCGGAGGTCGGCCATCTCCTGCGGGCCCAGCTCAGGCGGGAAGCGGACCTCCTTGACCGCCACCTGGCGGCCGAGCAGCTCGTCATGGCCCTGCCAGACGGTGCCCATGCCGCCCTGGCCGATCGACCGGTCCAGCCGGTAGCGGCCGCCGATGGTGCGCTGCGTGTCGGAGGTGGTCATCGGGCGGCCCCCTACCCACTGGTACGGCCCGAGTCACCCTGGAACCGGGACGATCTCGGGCGCGCCCGCGTTAGCATGGGGGGACAACTGCACAGGGGGTGAATGGTCTCGACTTCGGATGTCGAGCCAGGGGAAGCGGGCCGAGGATGGCTGGGATGATCTCGAAAACCAGGCCCAGCACACCAATAAGCGCCGATTCCAATCAGCGCGCCTACGCCCTCGCTGCCTAAGTAGCGAGAGCAGGCTGTCAGCCCGGGAGTGCCTTCGGCCCGGTGTCTGGCATCAGCTAGAAGGCTCAACTGCTCGGTCCGGTCGCGGGACCGAGCAGGAAATCTCACAGCGACTGGGCCTGTCAGCAGCTTGCCTGTTTGACTGCTGGGGCCGAGAAAAGCGCACGCAGGCTGCGCCCGGAGAAGCCCTGGTTCCGCACCGAAGGACGCGGGTTCGATTCCCGCCACCTCCACCGAACGAGCAGCGCCTCGACCTGATGGTCGGGCGCTGCTTGTTGTGGGCTCGCGATGGTAGGAATCGGCCGTGGTCGTCCACCAGCTCAGCCGCAGCGATGCCCGCCGCATCGCCGTGCGGGCGCAGCTGCTGACGAAGGACCGGCCTACCGGGCTGGTGGAGACGGTCCGGCAGCTCACCCTGCTCCAGCTCGAGCCGACCAAGGCAGTCGCTCCGAGCGCCGAACTGGTCATGTGGAGCCGGCTGGGGTCCGCGTTCGATCCGCAGGCGCTGTGGGACGCGCTGGACGAGCAGCGGCTGATCGAGCTGCACCAGACGGTGCGGGTACCTGAAGATCTCGCGCTGTTCCGCGCGGAGATGGCGGAGTGGCCCGGCTCCGGCACGCTGCGCGGGTGGCAGGAGGAGCTGCGCGACTGGGTCAGGGTGAACAACGACTGCCGGCGCGACATCCTCGACCGCCTCCGCGCCGACGGGCCGCTGCCGACCAACGCGTTCCCGGACACCTGCGTGGTGCCGTGGAACTCGAGCGGCTGGAACGACAACCGGAACGTCCGGATGATGCTCGACAAGCTCGTGCAGCGCGGAGAGGTGGCTGCCGCGGGTGGGCAGGGGCGCGAGCGGCTCTGGGACCTCGCCTCGCGGATCTACCCCGACGACCCGGCGCCGCCGGCTGACGAGGCGCGGCGGTTGCTGGACGCGCGCCGCCTCAGCTCCCTCGGCATCGCACGGGCCAGTGCCACCAAGCTCCCCCTCGAGCCGGTCGACGTCGGCGAGGCCGGTGAGCCGGCCGTGGTCGAGGGGGTCCGGGGCCAGTGGCGGGTCGACCCGGCCCAGCTCGGCCAGCCCTTCGCCGGACGGGCGGCACTGCTGTCGCCGTTCGACCGGCTGGTGGCCGACCGCAAGCGGCTGGACGAGATCTTCGAGTTCGACTACATCCTCGAGATGTACAAGCCTGCATCCGCCCGGATCTGGGGCTACTACGCCCTGCCGATCCTGTACGGCGACCGGCTGGTCGGGAAGCTCGACGCCAAGGCGGACCGCAAGGAGGGAGAGCTGCAGGTCGCGGCGATCCACCGCGACGCGCCGTTCACGAAGGCCATGTCCGCGGCTGTCGACCGCGAGATCAGGGATCTTGCCCGCTGGCTCGACCTGGAGCTCGTTCTGCCCGACCGAACCGCCTGAGTCGCGGGAAGGACGCGAAAGGGTGGAGCCGGTGAGGAGGTCGAGAGCGCGCGGACCGAGCCGCGACGAGCTGGTCGCGGCGGCCGACCGACGGGTGGCCCCGGTGGTCGCAGCCGACCTCAGGGTGCTGTTCTGTGGCATCAACCCAGGGCTCTGGACAGCCTGGGCCGGCCATCACTTCGCGCGCCCGGGCAACCGGTTCTGGCCGACCCGACCGGGGGTCGGGAGCTCGCGGCCTTCGTCGACCGGTGGCACCCGGCGTACCTGGCGGTCCTGGGCGTGTCGGCGTACCGGGCCGCCTTCGCCGAGCCGAAGGCGATGGTCAGACCGCAGTCGCGAACCCTCGGGCGAACCGCGGTCTGGGTGCTGCCGAACCCGAGCGGCCTGAACGCCCACTGGACACCGACCGGGCTCGCCGAGGTGTTCGCCGCGTTCCGGGGCGAGGTGGAACGCACGACCAGGCTGCGCCCCGGATCGGACCTCAGCTGACCAGGGTCGCCTTGGGTCGCACGACGCAGAACTCGTTGCCCTCCGGGTCAGCCAGCACGGTCCAGGGCTCCGTCCCGGTCTGCCCGACGTCGACGTGGCGTGCGCCGAGGCCGGCAGAGCGCGCCCGGCAGTCTGCTGGAGACCGCCTCTGGGTGGGATTCGGGCGAGCACAGGGGGAGAAGCGGGGTGAAATCTCCCCTTTGCACCCCGGCTGAGGGTGTGGGGCATGCCGCCACGCGGTAGATTGTTGACCTGTTGGAGGCGATCGCCCGGCGACCGCCGCATGTCATGCCGTGATGAATTGCGCCCACGAGGTGGGCCATCGCGGTCGGGTCCGGACGGCATCTCGGCCGTCCAGGCTGTCTCCCCGCTGGGGAGGTCACTACGAAGGGAATTGCATGCCGAAGACCGATGCCATCGAGGTCGAGGGCACCGTCCGTGAAGCGCTGCCGAACGGGATGTTCCGGGTCGAGCTCACGAACGGCCACAAGGTGCTCGCGCACCTCTCCGGCCGGATGCGCCGCAACTACATCCGGGTCATGCTCGAGGACCGCGTGGTCGTCGAGCTCAGCACCTACGACCTGACCCGCGGCCGACTGGTCTACCGCCACAAGTAGGCCACTCGCTGCACGGAAGGATCACATGACCCACACCCCGGACAGCAACACCGCAGGGCCCACCACTCTGGTGTTCCGAGCGCCGCCGGCCCAGCCCGACACGACGAGCTCGACGACCTCGTCGACTTCCGGGCACCCCGACCGACAACCGCGGGGGCCGCCCCGGCGTGGCCCAGCCGCCCGGCGCCCCGCGCGAGCTGCGGATGCTCAAGGGTGCCCGCGCCGCCGCCGCGGGGATGAAGATCTCGGACGCGGCGATCCGCGCGGTCCTCGACGACCCGCACGACGTGCAGCCAGACCCCAAGCAGCCGCAGCGCACCCAGCTGCGCCGCGACGGCCTGGTCGTCACCACCGGCAACGACGGGATGATCCTGCGCGTCGCACGTCACGGCTGACAGGTCCCGCCGGGTCCGCGTCCGCCCTGCCTCCTCGGTCCTGCTCGCACGCGCGGCCGAGGCGTACAGTTGCCGTGTCGCGTCCGCCGCCCCCAACTCCCGCTGTGCCACGGCCCCGAGAAGTGGGGTCCCCATGGGCATGACCGTTTCCGGCACGGCTATGGCCGAGGCGCCCCGTCCCGGGAGTGACTACTCCCGGCTGATGGCCCAGGTGCGGGCCCAGCACCTGCTGGACCGATCGGTCCGCAACTACCTGCCGCGGTTCGCGGCACTCGCGGTGCTGATAGCCGTGGGTGTGGCGATGCTGGTTGTGGTGGGCAAGTTCCTGGTGGCAAGCTCGCGGTGGCGGCGTACTGGGCGGTGGTGTTCGCCCAGCGGGGTTCCTGGGTCACGACGCCGGCCACCAGCAGATCTTCCCGAGGCGCGGGCACAACGATCTTCTCGGCCTGCTGGTGTCGAACCTGGGCATCGGGCTGAGCTACTCGTGGTGGATCGACAAGCACAACAAGCACCACCGGCACCCGAACGACGTCGACCGCGACCCCGACGTCGCCCGCAACGTGATCGCGTGGACGCCCACGCAGGCCCGCCGCCAGCGCGGCGTCCTGAGATTCGTGGCCCGCCACCAGGCCGAGATGTTCTTCCCGTTCCTGCTCTTCGAGGCGGTGAACCTGCATGTCGGCAGCGTGCGTTCGCTCGCGGCCGAGCCGCGCCGGATGCCGGTCGAGGTCACCCTTCTGGTGGCGCACGTGGTCATCGTGGGCGCGGTGCTGCTGACCGTCATGTCACCTCTGCTGGCGCTGGCCTTCGTCGGGGTGCACCAGGCCGTCCTCGGCCTCTACCTCGGCTGCAGCTTCGCGCCCAACCACAAGGGGATGCCGATCGTCGAGGGCGATTCGCGCTGGGACTTCCTGCGCCGCCAGGTGCTGACCGCGCGCAACGTGACCGGCGGGCCGCTGGTCACGGCCGGGCTCGGCGGGCTGAACTACCAGATCGAGCACCATCTGTTCCCGAGCATGCCGAGCCGCAACCTGCCGCGGTGCCAGCCACTGGTGCGGGCGTTCTGCGCGCAGCAAGGGCTGCCGTACACCGAGGCTCACCTGCTCGCGTCGTACCGTCAGGCCCTCGGCTACCTGCGTAGCGTGCGGCCGGCGCCGGTCGACTAGCCGGACGGCTCGGTCCAGAACGTGTCGCGAACCGGGTCGGTCGCACGACAACGGAAGGTGGAGTTTGGCAGATTGTCTCCGGCCCGCTCGGAGGCCGTGTGCCACGAATCGGGGACCCGCATGAAGCTGCCCGCTCTGCTCACCGCCGGCTGCCTGGCCGCTACCGGTCTGGTCGCCGTCGCACCAAGCTCGTCCGCCGTCGAGCCGGCGGCCGGGGCCACCGGAGCTGTGCAGGCCGTCGACTGGGCGCGCTGCGACGGCCCGACGATGCGCCAGCTCGGCGCGCAGTGCGGCTTCGTCCGGGTGCCGCTGGACTACTCGCGGCCGCGCGGGGCAAGATCCTGCTTGCGGTGTCCCGCGTGAAGCACACGGTCAAGCAGTTGGCGCTCTGCCGGGCGTGATGCTGTTCGTCAACCCCGGCGGTCCCGGCGGCTCCGGCCTCGGCCTGTCCGTGCTCGGACCGATCATCAGCGAGGACTTCGGCCGCAAGGACGCCGGCGGCGCCTACGACTGGATCGGTTTCGACCCGCGCGGGGTCGGTGACAGCCGGCCTTCGTTGTCCTGCGATCCGGGTTACTTCGGCCCGGACCGACCGGAGTACGTCCCGCGCACGCCGGAGCTGTACCAGGTCTGGCAGGGTCGCTCGGCGGGTTACGCCGAGGCCTGCGGCCGGGCGGGAGGACGACTGCTCGACCACATGCGCACCACGGACGCTGCCCGTGACATGAACCAGATCCGCAAGGCGCTGGGCGTGCGGCGGATCAACTACTACGGGTTCTCCTACGGCACGTACTTGGCGCAGGTCTACACCAAGCTTTTCCCGAACCGGATGCGCCGGATGGTGCTGGACAGCAACGTCGACCCGCGCCGGGCCTGGTACCGCGCCAACCTCGACCAGGACGTCGCCTTCGACCGCAACATCGGGCTCTTCTTCGACTGGATCAACAGCGTGGCGCGCCGTGCGCCACCGGGAGAGCGTATGGCTTCGGTCGCGATCCGCGACGTCCGCAAGGCCTTTGGCTCGACGCCGTCATCCATGGCGTCGATGTTGCCATCGGCGACGGCGAATTCGTCGTGCTGGTCGGCCCGTCCGGCTGCGGCAAGTCCACGTTGCTGCGCATGGTCGCGGGGCTGGAGAACATCACCTCGGGCGAAATCCGCATCGGCGACCGGGTGGTGAACAACCTGCCGCCGAAGGAACGCGACATCGCCATGGTGTTCCAGAACTACGCGCTCTATCCGCACATGACGGTCGCGGCCAACATGGGCTTCTCGATGAAGCTGCGCGGCGCGCCGAAAGCGGAGATCGACGCGCGGGTCGAAGCGCGCCGCCGAAATTCTCGGTCTCGGCCCTTATCTGGAGCGATTTCCCCGCCAGCTCTCCGGCGGCCAGCGCCAGCGCGTCGCGATGGGCCGCGCCATCGTGCGCGATCCGCAGGTGTTCCTGTTCGACGAGCCGCTGTCGAACCTCGACGCCAAGCTGCGCGTGCAGATGCGCATCGAGATCAAGGAACTGCACCAGCGGCTCAAGACCACCACGATCTACGTCACCCACGACCAGATCGAGGCCATGACCATGGCCGACAAGATCGTGGTGATGCATGACGGGCTGGTCGAGCAGATCGGCGCGCCGCTCGAGCTTTACGACCAGCCCGGACAACATGTTCGTCGCGGGCTTCATCGGCTCGCCGGCGATGAACTTCCTGCGCGGCACGATCCGCGCGAACGGTGCGGCCTCGTTCGAGGGACCGAACGGCATGCACCTGCCGCTGCATACGGCGCCCGCCGGCTCCGACGGCCGGCCGGCGGTGTACGGCATCCGGCCCGAGCATTTCGTCATCGCCGACGACGGCGCGGAGGCGTCGGTCCAGGTGATCGAGCCGACCGGCTCGGAGACCCAGGTCGTCGCCACGCTCGGCGGCGAGGACATCATCGCCGTGTTCCGCGAACGCCATCCCTTCAAGCCGGGCGACAAGATCCGGCTCAAACCCGATCCGCGGCTCGTTCATCTGTTCGATGAGGCCACGGGACAGCGACTGAACGACCTGAGCAACACAACGGGAGGAACGACCATGAGCCTGTTTACACGCCGTGACAATGGTGAAA
Organism: uncultured Actinomycetota bacterium; assembly: GCA_963746465.1. GTDB lineage: Bacteria > Actinomycetota > Actinomycetes > JACCUZ01 > JACCUZ01 > CAVVAY01. The sequence continues at coordinate 258,543 of CAVVAY010000004.1, forward strand.
GGCGGCACGGCGGCCGCCGCTGCCAGCGCGCTGACCGGCCCTGCCCTGCTCGACTGGGCCAAGGCCTGGGCGCAGGCCGCGCCGTGGAAGCCCGAGAAGAGGCGCCAAGATCAACCTGATGCGCTGGCGCCGCTTCGTGCAGGCCGAGGACGAGGCCTTCGTGAAGATGATCAATGCCTTCAAGCAGGCGACCGGCGTCGACGTCGTGGTGACCAACGAGTCGTTCGAGGACATCCAGCCGAAGGCCTCGGTGGTCGCCAACACCGGCCAGGGCCTCGACATGGTGTGGGGCCTCTATTCGCTGCCGCATCTGTTCCCGGCGAAGTGCATGGATCATGACCGACGTCGCCAACTACCTCGGCAAGAAGTACGGCGGCTGGGTGCCGTGCGGCCGAGGCCTACGGCAAGTCCGGCAACAAGTGGATCGGCATTCCGGTCGCGACCACCGGCGGCCTGATGAACTACCGCATCTCCTCGATGGAGAAGGCGGGCTTCAAGGAATTCCCGAAGGACACCGCGGCGTTCCTCGAGCTGTGCAGGGCGCTGAAGAAGAACAACACGCCGTCAGGCTTCGCGCTCGGCCACGCCTCGGGCGACGCCAACACCTGGCTGCACTGGGCGCTGTGGGCGCACGGCGGCAATCTCGTCGACAAGAACGACAAGGTCATCATCAACTCGCCGGAAACCGTGAAGGCGCTCGAATACGTCAAGGCGCTGTACGAGACCTTCATCCCCGGCACGGCGTCGTGGAACGACTCGTCCAACAACAAGATCTTCGTGGCGGGCGACCTGCACCTGACCTCGAACGGCATCTCGATCTACGTCGACCGCGCAGAAGGAGAACAAGGCGGTCGCCGACGACATGAACCACGCCTACATGCCGATCGGCCCGGTCGGCAAGCCGACCGAGCTGCATCTCGCGTTCCCGATCCTGACCTTCCAGTTCACCAAGGCGCCGCAGGCCTGCAAGGCGCTGAGCGCGTTCATGCTGGAGGCGGAGAACTTCAACCCGTGGGTCGAGGCCGCGCAGGGCTACCTGTCGCACTTCCTGCATCGCCTACGACAAGAACCCGGTCTGGACCGCCGATCCGAAGCGCACGCCGTATCGCGACGTCTCCAAGCGCACGCTGACGCCCGGCGGCCTGGGCTCGCTCGGCGAGAAGGCGGCGGCCGCGATCGCCGACTTCATCGTGGTGGACATGTTCGCGAACTTCGCGACCGGCCGCGAGGACGCCAAGGGCGCGATCGCGGTGGCCGAGCGCCAGGCGAAGCGCATCTATCGCTGAGCAATCGAACACCGGCGGCCGGCGCTAAGCCGGCCGCCGGATTTTCCGTCATCCGCGCTGGAGCGAACGGCCGCATGGTCGACGTCTCGATCCCGTCACGGCAGGCCAGCGCAGGCCGAAATCTCGGCCTGGAGCCGGCTCAAGTCGAACCGTCACTGGCTCGGCTACTGGTTCATGCTGCCGGCGATGGCGATCCTGGTGCTGTTCCTCGCCTATCCGCTCGGGCTCGGCGTCTGGCTGTCGTTCACCGACGCCAAGATCGGCCGCAGCGGCGAGTTCATCGGCTTGGAGAACTACGAGTGGCTGTGGGGCGATTCGATCTTCTGGCTCTCGGTGTTCAACACGCTGCTCTACACGATCGTCGCCAGCATCATCAAATTCGGCGTCGGGCCTTTATCTCGCGCTGCTGCTCAACAAGCACCTGCCGTTCAAGGCGATCATCCGCGCCGCGATCCTGATCCCGTTCATCGTGCCGACCGTGCTCTCGGCCATCGCGTTCTGGTGGATCTACGACACCCAGTTCTCGATCATCTCCTGGTCGCTGCGGAAGCTCGGCCTGATCGCGACCAACATCGACTTCCTCGGCGACCCGTGGAACGCGCGCTGGTCGACGATCTTCGCCAACATCTGGCGCGGCGTGCCGTTCGTCGCGATCACGCTGCTCGCCGGACTGCAGACCGTGTCGCCGTCGCTTTACGAGGCGGCGACCATCGACGGCGCCTCGCGCTGGCAGATGTTCCGCCACATCACCTATCCGCTGCTCACGCCGATCATCGCCGTGGTGATGACGTTCTCGGTGCTGTTCACCTTCACCGACTTCCAGCTGATCTGGGCGATGACCCGCGGCGGTCCGGTCAATGCCACGCACCTGATGGCGACGCTGTCCTATCAGCGCGCGATCATGGGCGGGCAGCTCGGCGAGGGCGCGGCGATCGCGACCGCGATGATCCCGTTCCTGCTGGCCGCGATCATGATCTCCTGGTTCGGCCTGCAGCGCCGAAAATGGCAGCAAGGGCACGACAATGACTGACCTTGTCGCGCCGGAAACCAGGGATCACGGCGAACGCGGCCGCCGACATTCCGAGGGCATGAGCTATCTGGAATCGATTCCGCGGCGGCTCGTCACGCTCTATCTGCCGCTCGGCGATCTTCCTGATCGTGCTGCTGTTTCCGTTCTACTGGATGGCGCTGACGGCCATCAAGCCGAACGAGCAGCTGCTCGACATGGAGAAGGTCAGCCCGTTCTGGACCTGGTCGCCGACGTTCCAGCACATCCACAAGCTTCTGTTCGAATCGGCCTATCCGCTGTGGCTGTGGAACACGATGTATGTCGCGATCGGCGGCGACCGCGCTGTCGATCTTCGCGAGCGTGCTCGCGGCCTATGCCATCGTGCGGCTGCGCTTCAAGGGCGCGCAGATGCTCGGCGTGCTGATCTTCCTCGCCTATCTGGTGCCGCCGTCGATCCTGTTCATCCCGCTCTCGACCGTGATCTTCAACTACGGCCTGTTCGACACGCCGCTGGCGCTGATCCTGGTCTATCCGACCATCCTCATCCCGTTCTCGACCTGGCTGCTGATGGGCTATTTCAAGACCATCCCGTTACGAGCTCGAGGAATGCGCGCTGATCGACGGCGCGAGCCGCTGGCAGATCCTGACCAAGATCGTGCTGCCGCTGGCGGTGCCGGGCCTGATCTCGGCGTTCATCTTCTGCTTCACGCTGTGCTGGAACGAGTTCATCTACGCGCTGACGTTCCTGTCCTCGACCGCAAAACAAGACCGTGCCGGTCGCCATCGTCAACGAGTTCGTCGACGGCGACATCTACCGCTGGGGCTCGCTGATGGCCGGCGCGCTGGTGGGCTCGCTGCCGCTGGTCATCCTCTATGCGTTTTTCGTCGAGCACTATGTCTCGGCCATGACCGGCGCGGTCAAGGAGTAGACTCCGCCGCGTTGCGGCCTCGCGCACCGCCGTGCTAGCAGAACGCACCATTTGGAGCGGCGTGCGCGAGGAGAGTTTGGAATGGCACAGAACACGCAACGGATCGGCTGGATCGGCATGGGCCGCATGGGCTATCCGATGGCCGAGCGGCTGCTGAAGGCCGGCTACGACGTCTCGATCTGGAATCGCACCCGCTCCAAGGCCGAGCCGCTCGCCAAGATCGGCGGCAAGGTCGTCGACAAGCTCGTCCGATCTGTCCGGCATGGACGTGGTGTTCTCGATCGTCGCCGAGGGCAAGGACGTCGAGCAGGTCTATTTCGGCAAGGACGGCGTGCTCTCCGGCAACAAGACGCCGCGGCGTGTTCGTCGACTGCTCGACCATCTCGGTCGAGGAATCGGTCGAGATCCGCAAGCGGCTGAAGGAGCGCGGCGCCGACTTCGTCTGCGCGCCGGTCAGCGGCAACGCCAAGGTCATCAAGGCCGGCAAGCTGTCGTCGGTCTGCTCCGGCCCCGAGGCCGCGTTCAACAAGGCCGAGGACGATGATCAAGGTGTTCGCGCCGAAGGGCGTGTCCTACGTCGGCGAAGGCGAGCTCGCGCGCGTCTGCAAGATCGCGCACAACGTCATGCTCGGCGTGGTGATCCAGAACCTGATCGAGATCACGCTGCTGGTGAACAAGATGGGCGTGCCGCGCCACGCCTTCCTGGCGTTCCTCAACAACGGCGTGATGGGCTCGATGTTCACCGCCTACAAGTCGCCGGCGCTGGTCAATCTCGACTGGACCACGACCTTCACGCCGGAGCTGCTGCGCAAGGACCTCGACCTCGGCCTGGCGCTCGCCGACGAGGTCGACGTGCCGATGCCGATCACGGCGGCGACCCGCGCGATCCTGCAGATGCACATGGGCCACGCCATGCTGCAGAAGAACCCCGAGGAGTATCTCGCCAAGGACTTCGCCACGCTGATGGAGACCATGGCGCTGTCGTCGGGCATGAAGCTCGAAAGCGAGAACAAGCAGGTGCCGACCGGGCTGGAGTGATCGGCCGCCGATGATCGGATTGCCGGCCTTGCGGCCCGGCGTGTGCGCGCGGTCCTGGCGTGTGGTGTGCGTGCCGATGAGCGATGTATCCCATCCATCGAGAACCGGCATCACCGCCCGGGCGCTGCTGCTCGGCGACCGCATCGACACCATAGGGCTCGAACGCAACGACATGCTGTCGACCCAGCCGCTGGCGTTTCGCACCGGCAAGGGCGGCATCGTCGTGCTGTTACCGTTACGGCGTCGCCGTCCTGATCGGCATGTCGGCGCTGGAGGAGGACGAGGTGATCCGCCAGCTCGACGGCCGGATCACCCGCCCGGCCAAGCGCCGCGAGGAAGAATTCGACGCGGATCGAGATCGCTCCCGACAAGGACGAGCAGATCCTGCCGGGCGGCGTCGTCGTGCTGAAGGCCTTGACCAACGAGCACGCGCTCCTGATCGCCGACGCGCTGGCCACCAGCGTCATCCTGGCGCACGACGAGCGAAACGTCGCGGCGGTGTTCGACGTCCATCGAGCCGCTGGCGCGCGAACTGGCGGAGCACGGGCGCAGGCCTGGCAGGCCGCCGCTCGATCCTCAAGCACATCGGCAACGCGCTGCTGGTGCAGCAGCGCGTGTCCGGGCCTGGTGGCGGTCGCGGAAAAGCCGGACGTGCTGTGGGAGCGGCCCGATCTGGAACGCGCTCTATGCCCGGCTGGAGGACGAATATGAGCTGAAGGAGCGCGCCGACGTTCTCACGCGCAAGCTCACGGTGATTTCCGACACCGCCAAGGCGCTCGCCGATATCATCGATACCGAGCGGTCGCTGCGGCTCGAGGTCATCATCGTCGTCCTGATTCTGATGGAAATCTGTTTCACGATCTATCAAATCGTTTTTATGGGTTCCTCGCACTGACGGCGTGCCGTCGGGCATGACACCCGGAAGCGGGAACAAGCAGGTGCCGACCGGGCCCGAAAGCTGATATGAGTGGAGCGCATCCGGGCGGCTGGCAGACTTGGCGGCTGGACATGTTCTAAAAATACGTGGCGCAACGCCGCATCGGGCGCTCTGTTCCGGCCGTGATAGTTTCGACGATGGAATTTGCGCGCAACCGCCGCGCATTGTTTCCAATTTATGCGCGGTGGAAGCGAAGCCGTTGAGCGCAACGCGGCTGAAGAAAGAAAACCTCTACGGGTTCCTGGCCATCCATCTGTTGGCCGGGCTGGCGCTGCTTCCCTGGTTTTTCAGCTGGACCGGCGTGGTGCTGTTCGTCGCCGGGCTGTTCGTGTTCGGCATGCTCGGCATCAATCTCTGCTTCCACCGCCTGCTGACGCACCGCAGCTTCTCGTGCCCGCTCTGGCTGGAGCACGCGCTCGCGACGCTCGCGGTCTGCTCGGTGCAGGATTCGCCGCCGCATTGGGTCGCGGTCCACCGCCGCCACCATGAGTTCGCCGACGAGGAGAACGACCCGCACAGCCCGCTGGCCGGATTTTTCTGGTCGCACATGGGCTGGCTGCTGGTGAAGAACGACGACATGTCGCGCCGTCCGCTGATCGAGCGCTACGCCAAGGACATCGTCCGCGATCCCTACTACGCGTGGCTCGAACGGCGCAGCAACTGGATCAAGGTCGCGCTGCTGTCGTGGCTGGCGTTTTATGCCGCGGGCTTTGCCGTCGTCGCGCTGACGGGCGGAACCTTGCCGAGGCAAGCCAGTTCGGCCTGAGCGTGCTGGTCTGGGGCGCGGTGCTGCGCACCGTCGTGGTCTGGCACATCACCTGGTCGGTCAATTCGGTGACCCATGTCTGGGGCTACCGCAACTACAACACGCCCGACGTCAGCCGCAACAACGCGCTGATCGCGCTGCTGGCCAGCGGCGAAGGCTGGCACAACAACCACCACGCCGATTCCCGCTCGGCGCGCCACGGCCACAAGTGGTACGAGATCGACCTGACCTGGCTGGCGATCCGCCTGCTGATGCTGCTCGGCCTTGCCAAGAACGTCGCGCTGCCGTCGCCGATCCTGGCGGCGAAATTCAATACCGGCGATCGGCCGCACGCGGCAGACGAGGCGGCGAGCGCCATCGGGCAGCGACCCGCTGGCGCCGGGCCTCAAGCCGGACGGCGACCGCAACGCCATGCCGAGAGAGTTGAACTAATCCGGCACGATAGGCTCCGGGCGCAGTCCGGCAGAACGCCTGTTGCACCCCGTCCAATGACCGGCTCCCGGCCGCGTGCTGCCTCCGGCGACGATCGGCGGATTCCGTTGTCCTTCGGGGAGACTGTACATGTGGCGTACAGCGTATGCATTCATCGCGCTGGTTCTTGGCCTGGCCTTCGCAACGGACGGCGCATAGGCACAGGCGCAGGGCGGCCGGCTGAAGACGATTGCAGCCAGACAAGACGATCAAGATCGCGCACCGCACCGACGCCGTGCCGTTCTCCTTTATCGACGACAACAAGGAGGTCGCGGGATACAGCATCGATATCTGCAAGGCGGTGGTGGCTTCGCTGCGAGCGGCAGCTCAAGGTCCGGGCGATCGAGATCGAATGGGTGCCGGTCACCACGCAGATCGCGCTTCGACGCCGTCGCCAACGGCCAGGCCGACATCGAATGCGGCGCCAGCACGGTGACGCTCGCACGCATGAAGCAGGTCGACTTCTCGAACTACTGTCTTCGTCGAAAGCACCGGGCGTTGCGGTGAACGCATCGGCCGCCGTGAACAAGCTGCAGGATCTCGTCGGGCAAGAAGATCGCGGTGATCGCGGGCACCAGCAACGAAAAGGCGATGAGGCGAAGAACTAGCAGATGCAGCTGAACGCCACGTTGGTGCGGGTGAAGGATCGCGACGAGGCGATCGCGGCGATGGAAAGCGGCAGGGTCGATGCATTCGCGAGCGACAAGCTGCTGCTGTACGGCGCGGAGTTCAAGGATACCACAGGCGCTCCGCGCTGCTGCCCGACGACCTCTCGATCGAGCCCTATGCGATCGTGCTGCCGCAGCGGCGACTGGGAGCTGCGGCTTGCCGTCAACACGGCGCTGGCGGAGATCTTTCGCAGCGGCGAGATCGACAAGATTTTCGCGCCATGGTTCGGCCAGCTCGGGCTGCAGCCCAGGCGCGCTGCTCCAGCGCGGCCTACCTGCTGGGCGCGACTGGCAGAGTGATAAGAGCCGATTGACGCGCCGCGCAATTCCCGTGACTCTTCCACGCCCATCCTTCACCCACGAGGAAACGTCATGCGTCAAAAGCCAGCCCTGACCTCGCCGATGCCACAAGATGATGGCCGCCTGCAAGGCCGAAGCGCAGAAGAACAAATGGGACGTCACCATCGCCATCGTCGATGACAGCGGCGCGGCGCTGCTGCTGGAGCGGCTCGACGGCGCCGGCGCGATCAGCGCCGAGGTCGCGATGGGCAAGGCGCAGACCTCCGCGCTGACCAAGCGGCCGAGCAAGTTCTGCGAGGACCGCGTCAAGGAGAGGCCGGCGTTCGTCACCTTCCCGACGCCGCGGCGTGATGTTCCAGGGCGGCCTGCCGATCATGCACCAGGGCGAGTGCGTCGGCGCGATCGGCGTGTCCGGCGTGCAGTCGCACGAGGACGAGCAGGTCGCGCAGGCCGGCGTCACGGCGCTGGGTTAATCGCCGCTCCGCTCCCGCTGCAGCGCAGCGCGAAGGCGAGCTGGATCCAGGGCGTCACATCGAAAGTCTGCGTCGCCCGACGCCTATCGCGCGCGGTCGCTGCACCGCATGCGGGAGACGAAGGCCGACGCGCTAAACCTTGAAGCTCTTCTGCACCTGCGGCGGAAACAGCTCCTCCGGCTGTCATCCGCTTGTGGCAGCACGCCCTGCTCGAACGCGTATTGCAGGAACGCGTCGAGCGTCGTGCGGTTGGCCTCGACGCCGTACGGCATCAGCTCCTTGCCGACGATGTCCTGCATGCGCCGCGCGAACTCGTAGCCCCACGGCATCGGCAGCGCCGAGCTGGTGTTGTTGAGCGCCCGCTCCACGCTGCGGCGCTTGCGCCTCCTCGAACGCCTTGAACAGGTTCGCCGCGACCCAGGGATTGCGCTCGACGATCTCGCGCTTGATCGCGACCGCGTGCATGATCGGGATAGATGCCGGTCTCCTTGACGTACTTCATGCTCGACCTCGAGATAGTCCGGGAACATCAGCACGACGTTCGGATGGCCGTGCTCGAAGCAGGCCGGCGCGATGCGCCGACAGCGCCGCGTCGATCTCGCCCGACACCAGCATGCCGCTGAGGCTCTTGTCCGGCGCGGACGTGTAGTTGATGCCCGGCCGGCAGGTTGAGCTTCACCTTCTCCTGCCGGCCCGGCTGGTCGACGCCGGCCTGCATCCATTGGATCGAGGTGAGGTCGACGCCGTACTGGTGCTGCAGCAAGCCGCGCGAATAGACCGCCGCGGTCTGCGCCCATTCCGGAATGCCGATGCGCTTGCCCTTGAGGTCGGACGGCTGCTTCACCGGGCCGTCCTTGCGGATGTAGATCGACGAGTGCCGCGGCACCCGCGACGGAAACACCGGGATGCGCGACGAACGGCGAGTTGCCCTGCGAGACGAGCGAGCGAGAATTTCCCCATCGAGACTTCGGACGCGTCGAAGTCGCGATAGTTGAACATGCCGGAAGAAGATTTCCTCGATCTGCAAATTGAGCGACGTCAGCTCGACGCCCTCGACCGGCACGCGGCCGTTCATCAGCTCGGTGACGTGATCGTAGTGGCTGATCGCCAGCGTCAGCGGCAATTGGCTCACGGTGCTGCCCTTTCAGATCGCGCCGGTCGCGGTCGGGCCGCCCTGCGGGCGATGGCGCTTCACCGCGTCCGGGTTGGTGGAGTCGACGCCCATGTAGACGCCCTTCTCCCAGGTCCGCTTGAGCGGATCGCGCGACCTTCAGCGTCATCTTGCCGATGTGCTGGATCTCGATGTCGACCGTCTCGCCGTCCTGCAGGAAGCCCAGGCCCTCGTGGTTGGTGCCGCAGGCGATCAGGTCGCCGGAGTTCATGGTCATCACCGTGGTGGCCCACTCGACCAGCTCGGGCACGCGGTGCTCCATGTCGTCGGTGTTGTAGTTGTGGCGCAGCACGCCGTCGTTCCAGAACCGCACGATCAGGTCGTTCGGGTCCTTCACCTCGTCGGCGGTGGCGATGCAGGGGCCGATCGGCGCGAAGGTGTCGAACGACTTGCCGAGCCAGCTCGTCAGCGGCGATCGCCGGCCAGGTGCGGCGGCCCAGCTCGCGCGCCGAGACGTCGATCAAGCGTGGTGTAGCCGAACACCGCGCTCTTCCAGTCCTTCTGCTTCACCATCTTGGCCGGGCCCTTGATCACCAGCGCCAGCTCGGCCTCGTGCATGAACGCCCACGGCACGGTGTATTCCGGCAGCATGATGGTGTCGCCCGGGCCGACCACGGCGTCCGGGTTCTTCATGAACATGTTGAGCGGGCGCGCCTCGCGCTGGGCGTGCTCCCAGTAGTTGGCGATGCAGCAGAGGATCTTGCCCGGCCGCGGCAGCGGCGGCTTGAGCTGGACCTGCGCCGGCCGGCACGGCCTTGCCCTCGGCGGCGAGCTTCTCCAGCGCGGGCTTCAGCCGGTCGAAGTCGTCGATGATGCCCTGCATGGTGAGCTGCGGCGTGTGGCCCTTCTTCACCGCGCCGGAGATGTCGACCACGCCGCGGTCGGTCATCAGGCCGGGCAGCACCTCGCCGTTCGGCGCCGCCTGGAACAGCACAAGTTTCACGAATTCCTCCCCTGCGATTTGCGCGGAATACAGCACATCCCCCGGACCCCGGCCAGCCGCCCGCGCGCCGCGCATATCGGTCCGCATATCAGCGCCTGCGGCAGCGCCGCGCAAATTGCCTCCCCGCGACCGGCTGCGATATCGTTCGCGCCAGAAGGCGCCGGGGTCGAACGGCTCCGGCAACCGCAGGATGACCAAGGAGTAACGACCATGGCAGTCATCAAGGTCACCGACATCGCCTACGTGCGCCTGCGCTCGCCCGACCTCGACCTGCAGGCCGAGTTCCTCGACAACTTCGGGCTGGTCGCCGAGCGACAAGAGCGACAAGGCGATCTACTATCGCGGCACCGATCCGGTGCATCACGTCCACATCACCGAGAAGGGCGATCCGAAGTTCGTCGGCATCGCCTATCACGCCGCGAGCGAGGACGATCTCAAGACGCTCGCCAAGGCGCCCGGCGCCTCCGGCATCGAGAACATGGACGAGCCGGGCGGCGGCAAGCGCGTTCGCCTGACCGAGCCGAACGGCTACCAGATCGAAGTGGTCTGGGGCATGGACAAGGTCAAGCCGATCGAGGCGCCGCGCCAGTTGCTCAACTCCGGCTACGCGCCGCTCGCGCGCGACGGCGATCTGATGCGCATCCAGAAGGGCCCGTCGCGGCTGCAAGCGCGTCGCCCACGCCGTGCTCGGCACGCCGAAGGTGAAGGAGACCGTGAACTGGTTCCGCCACCATCTCGGCTTCATCTGCTCCGACGACGTCTATGCCGGCGAGAAGGAAAACCTGATCGGCTCGTTCAACCGCATCGACGGCGGCGACACCTTCGTCGACCATCACGTGTTCTTCGCGATCAACCACCACCACGCCGGCCTGAACCACGTCTCGTTCGAGGTGCAGGACATGGACGACGTGTTCATGGGCCACCAGCACATGCGCGACACCGGCAAGTACGAGCACATGTGGGGCATCGGCCGGCATCTGCTCGGCAGCCAGGTCTATGACTACTGGGCCGATCCGTGGCGCCGCGTGCACGAGCACTGGGCCGACAGCGACCGGCTCAACATCAAGAACGGCTCGAACCTGCTGTCCGCCGAGGAGGCGCTGGTGTCGCAGTGGGGCGATCCGCCGCCGCAGAAGTTCATCGAGCACGTCAGCGCCTAACGGCAAATCATCCGCTGAATTCAGATGGCCGGGCACACTGTCCCGGCCATCTTCGTTAGAGTCAGATTTTAGTTCAATCCAATTGGCCGAGGCCGCTTGCTCAGTTTACCTCTCCCCGCTTGCGGGGAGAGGTCGGCGAGCCATAAGCGCGTTTACGCGCGTCTTCGACGCGCTATGGCGAGCCGGGTGAGGGGGTAGAGGCCTATCGAGTTTGACAGGCCCCTCACCCCAACCCTCTCCCCGCAAGCGGGGAGAGGGAGCTTCACCGCCATCGCCGCTCCTGTTTCAATCTTGTTGGATCAGACTCTAGGAAAGAAGCAAGAAAAATTCATGGCCATCATCGCCATCGAAGAACATTTCACCTCGCCCGCGCTGCGCAACAAGATCGCGCCGCGGGCCGGCGCGATCCAGGCCATGCTCGACGACATGGCCGGCCAGCGCATCAAGGACATGGACGAGGCCGGCATCGACATCGCGGTGCTGTCGGAAAACAACCCGGCGGCGCACAACCTCGATCCGGCGAGCAATACGTAACTGAAAAATCGGCGCCAACATAACAGTA
>CAVVAY010000005.1:0-1213855 GCA_963746465.1 uncultured Actinomycetota bacterium
ATCCTCTGCATTCGCGTCAAGGGCGGTTTGCGCCGCCGCTACGCGTTCGTGGCGACGTCATCAGCGCGACCGTCAAGGCCGCGAACCCGCAGGGGACGGTCAAGAAGGCCGAGGTCCTGACCGCGGTCGTCGTGCGCACGAAGAAGTCCTTCGGCCGCGACGACGGCATACACCGCCTTCGACGAGAACGTGCGGTCATCATCGACGCGCAGAAGAACCCGCGGGGACGCGCATCTTCGGACCGGTCGCCCGCGAGTTGCGCGACTGAACTCCATCAAGATCATCTCGCTCGCCCCGCAGGTGCTCTAGGCGATGCCCGCTCGCATCCGAAGAACGATGTCGTCATCGTCATCAGCGGCAAGGATCGCGGCAAGGAGGGCAAGGCTCCGCGTGGATCCCGAGAAAGCGCGTCACGTCGAGGGCCTGAACATGATCAAGCGCGACCAGCGGGCGCGGCCGGGCTCGATGGAGGCCGGGGTGCCACTGACAGGGAAGCCAGATCGACGTCTCCAACGCCGCCGTGCGCGACCGCGCGAAAGAAGCTGATGCGCGGCAAGGCCGTCGAGGAGCACGGCAAGCGCCTGCGCGCCTCGGTGCGCACGGGGGTGAAGATCGATGCCCGCGACCGCCACGACCCCGCGCCTGAAGACCCGCTACCACGAGGAGATCCGCCCCGCGCTGAAGGAGCGCTTCGGCTACTCGTCGATCATGCAGGTCCCGCGGATCGAGAAGATCACGCTGAACATGGGCGTCGGCGACGCCAAGCAGGACTCCAAGATGCTCGAGCAGGCGCAGGAGCAGCTGGCGACGATCGCCGGCCAGAAGCCCAACGTGCGCCGCGCCCGCAAGTCGATCGCCAACTTCAAGCTGCGCGAGGCATGCCTGTCGGCCTGTCGGTGACGCTGCGCGATCAGCGCGCCTACGGGTTCCTGGACCGGCTCATGTCGATCGCGCTGCCGCGCGTCCGTGACTTCCGCGGGCTGAAGGCCGGCGCCTTCGACGGCCGCGGCAACTACTCCATGGGCATTCGCGAGCAGATCATCTTCCCCGAGATCGACTACGACACGGTCGACCAGGTCCGCGGCCTCGACGTCACGATCACGACGCGGCGCAGTCCGACCTCGAGGCGTTCGCGCTGCTCGAGGCGTTCGGAATGCCGTTCACGAAGGAGGCCAGCCTGCAGGACGCGGCGGCCGAAGCACGCGCGCCGCCGCCGAAGCTCCGAGGAGGCGGCGCGCCACGAAGAGCTGCGCGCCAAGGCCGAGGCGGAGCAGGCGGCGCTCGAGCAGCTCAAGCAGGAGAACCCGGAGGCCTAGGAGCGACCCGCCGAGGAGGCGGAAGCAGAGTCCGAGACCGAAGGAGAAGACAGCGAACATGGCCAAGACGTCCCAGCGGGTCCGCCAGGCGCGGCCCGCGAAGTACAAGACCCGGGAGTACAGCCGTTGCCGCCGTTGCGGCCGGGCCCGCGCCGTATACCGCAAGTTCGGCCTGTGCCGGATCTGCCTGCGCGAGATCGCCCACAACGGCTTCGTCCCGGGCATGACGAAGTCTTCGTGGTAACCGAAAGCATCCAGAGCACTCCGTGAGCGCAAGCACCGACCCAATCGCAGACTTCCTGACCCGGATCCGCAACGCGATCCAGGCCGCCCATGAGACGGTCGACATCCCTTCGTCCAAGCTCAAGACCGAGTGCGCCCGGATCCTCGCCGAGCAGGGCTACATCGACGGCTACAGCGTCGGTCGCGCCTGACGCCGACCACCCGGCGAGATCATCCGCGTGCGGCTGAAGTACACGTCGGATCGCCGCTCGGCGATCTCCGGGCTCAAGCGCGTCTCGCGCCCAGGCCGGCGCACGTACGCCGGCGCCGGCGAGATCCCGAAGGTTCTCGGCGGCATGGGCACCGCCATCGTCTCGACGTCACGAGGCGTCATGACCGGCCACGAGGCCCGCAACGCGGGCGTCGGCGGCGAGGTCGTGGCGCACGTCTGGTAGCCGGTGATGTCCCGTATCGGCAAGAAGCCCATCCCCGTCCCGTCCGGCGTGACCGTCTCGATCGAGCCCGAGCTCGTGCAGGTGAACGGGCCCCGCGGCGAGCTGTCCGAGCGAGTCTCGCGCGACATCACGGTACCCAGGACGGCGAGCAGCTCGTCGTCACGCGCCCGACCGACCGCGGCGAGCATCGTGCGCTGCACGGCCTCACCCGCTCGCTCGTCGCGAACATGGTCAAGGGCGTCACCACCGGCTTTGCGAAGACACTCGAGATCCAGGGCGTCGGCTACCGCGCGGCGCTCAAGGGCCGCGACCTCGAGCTGGCCCTCGGCTACTCGCATCCCGTCTCGGTCAAGGCGCCCGAGGGCATCGAGTTCGAGGTCCCGCAGCCGACCCGCGTCATCGTCAAGGGCAACTCCAAGCAGCAGGTCGGCGAGCTCGCGGCGAACATCCGCAAGAAGCGCCCGCCGGAGCCCTACAAGGGCAAGGGCATTCGCTACGAGGGCGAGTACGTCGCCCGGAAGGTCGGTAAGCGCGCATGAGCGTCAAGACCCAGCCCGCAGCAAGCGCCTCAAGCGCCGCCGCCGCGTGCGCGCGAAGATCACCGGCACCGCCGAGCGCCCGCGGATCTCCGTTTTTCGCTCCAACCGGGGCATCGGCGCCCAGCTCGTCGACGACGTCGCCGGGCACACGCTGGCCGCCGTCGCCTGGAGCGAGGGTCCGCTGCGCGACAAGGCGCCGATGGAGCAGGCGACCGAGGCCGGCAAGCTGCTCGCCGAGCGCGCGCAGAAGGCCGGCGTCTCCACCGCCGTGTTCGACCGTGGCGGCTACCAGTACCACGGTCGCGTCAAGGCCTTCGCAGAGGGCGTCCGCGAAGGAGGACTCACCGTATGAGCGCACCAGTCGTCGATCGATCCGTCAACCAGGCAGGCCTGGATCTGCAGGAGCGCGTGGTCGAGATCAACCGCGTCGCCAAGGTCGTCAAGGGCGGTCGCCGCTTCTCGTTCACGGCGCTCGTCGTCGTCGGTGACGAGCGCGACGTCGTCGGCGTGGGCTACGGCAAGGCCAACGAGGTCCCGCTCGCGATCCAGAAGGGCGTCGAGCAGGCCAAGAAGAACCTGTTCCGCGTGCCCAAGCACGGCCAGACGATCACGCACACGACGACGGGCATCTACGGCGCCGGCCGCGTCTTCATGAAGCCGGCCTCGCCCGGTACCGGCGTCATCGCCGGCGGCGGCGTGCGCGCGGTGCTCGAGCTCGCCGGCATCCACGACATCCTGTCCAAGTCGCTGGGCTCCCAGAACCCGATCAACCTCGTCAAGGCGACGGTCGCGGGTCTGCAGGGCCTGCGCCGCCCCGAAGAGGTCGCCGAGCTGCGCGGCCTGTCGATCAACAGGTGCTCGGTCCTCGGGCTCAAACGACGCCCGAGCGAGCGAGGAGAGGACGTCGCGGCCGAGCGCCGATGCGCGAGCGGACCGACGCCGAGGCCGGCGTCGACCGGCCGGCCGACGCGGCGGGCGCCGACGCGCCCGCCGAGGAGGCGGACCGAGGCAATGAGGATCACCCAGTTCAAGTCCAAGAACGGCTCGGACAAGCGCCAGCTCGACACCCTGCGCTCGCTCGGCCTGCGCCGGATCGGCCACACGGTCGAGGTCAAGGACACCCCGCAGGCCCGCGGCATGCTGCACGGGTCCGCCATCTCGTCCGCATCACGAGGAGAAGTCATGACCCCGTCTGAGCCCGACGACGAGCCGCGCATCGGGCTGAACACGCTCAAGCCCGCCCCGGCAGCCGCAAGCCGCGCAAGCGCGTCGGTCGCGGTCACGGCTCGGGCACCGGCAAGACTCAGGCCGCGGCCACAAGGGCGCGGGCGCGCGCTCGGGCTCCAAGACGCGCCCGGCTTCGAGGGCGGCCAGATGCCGATCCACATGCGGATGCGCAAGCTGCGCGGTCCGCACATGAAGAAGTCGATGCCGTTCGAGACGTTCCGCACGCACACGCAGGCGGTCAACCTGCAGGATCTCGAGCGCCGCTTCGAGTCCGGCGACGAGGTCACGCTCGAGGCACTGAAGGCCAAGGGCCTCGGCACCCGCAAGGACGTGCCGGTGAAGATCCTCGCCAAGGGTGAGATCTCCAAGCCGCTGACGGTCCACGCGCACGCGCTTCAGCGCGGCTGCCCGCCAGGCGATCGAGGCCGCCGGCGGGACCTGCCAGATCGACGCTGACTGACCGCGGGGCCCGGCGGGCGCCGGCCGCCTGTACTAAGCTCAGCCGTCGTGCTCTCGACGATCCTCACGGCCTTCAAGGTCGCAGACATCCGCAAGAAGCTCGCGTTCACCGCGGTCCTGCTGGTGCTCTATCGCCTCGGCTATCACATCCCCGTGCCGGGGGTCAACGTCGACGCCGTCGACGCCGTCCAGGACAGTTCGGCGGCGGCGGCGTCCTGCGGTTCCTCAACGTCTTCAGCGGCGGCGGCCTGTCGAAGATCGCGCTCTTCGCGCTGGGGATCATGCCGTACATCACGGCGTCGATCATCCTGCAGCTGCTGACGGTCGTCGTGCCGTCGCTCGAGAAGCTTCAGAAGGAGGGCGAGGTCGGCCAGCAGCGCATCACGCAGTACACGCGCTACCTCACCGTCGGCCTCGCGTTCGGCCAGGCGATCGGCTACGTCTTCCTCTTCCGGTCGTTCACCGCCAGCGCCGGCGAGCCGATCATCGACAACTTCAGCGCGGCGCGGGTCTTCCTCATCGTCATCTCGCTGACCGCGGGCTGCGTGCTCATCATGTGGATGGGCGAGCTCATCACGCAGCGCGGCATCGGCAACGGGATCTCGCTGATGATCTTCGCCTCGATCGTGTCCGGCCTGCCCGGCGGCATCCAGGCCTGGGCGAAGAGCTCGGACCCCGTCTTCAAGGTCATGATGCCGTTCATCGCCTGGCGGTGATCGCCTCGATCGTCTTCGTGCAGGAGGGCCAGCGGCGGATCCCGATCCAGTACGCCAAGCGGGTCATCGGCCAGCGCATGACGCAGGGCGGGCAGACCTATCTCCCGCTGCGGGTGAACATGGCGGGCGTCATCCCGGTCATCTTCGCGGCGTCGCTCATGGCCTTCCCGCAGACGATCGGCCAGCTCGTCAACAACAACGCCGGGCGCGACTTCGCGGCGTTCTTCAACCCCGGCGGCTGGCCCTACATCTTCGGCGAGTCGCTGTTCATCATCCTCTTCACGTACTTCTACACGGCGGTCACGTTCAACCCCGTCGACCAGGCCGACAACCTCAAAAAGTACGGCGGGTTCATCCCCGGGGTGAGACCCGGCCGGCCGACGGCCGAGTTCCTCGACCGCGTGCTCGCCCGCCTGACGTTCCCGGGGGCGCTGTACCTCGCGCTCGTGGCGGCCATCCCGACGATCCTCGTCGCCCGGACGAGCGCGAACTTCTTCTTCGCGGGGACGTCGATCCTGATCGTCGTCGGCGTCGCGCTGGACACGATGAAGCAACTCGAGGCGCAACTCATGATGCGCAACTACGAGGGCTTCTTGAAGTGATGCTCGCCGCGCTGCGGTGCTGTCGCCGCGCGCAGTAGGCTCGGCTCGCCGCCGATGTCGGAGCTGAACCTCATCCTGCTGGGACCGCCGGGGGCGGGCAAGGGCACCCAGGCCGAGCGGCTGACGGACGACTTCAACCTGCCGTACATCGCGACGGGCAACATCCTGCGCCGCGCGGTCGCCGACACGACCGTCCTCGGCATGCAGGCCAAAGGCTTCATGGACGAGGGCAAGCTCGTCCCCGACGAGGTGATCACCGGCGTGATCCTCGAGGCGCTCGAGAACGCCGACGCGCGCGACGGCTTCATCCTGGACGGCTTCCCGCGGACGATCCCGCAGGCCGAGGCCCTCGAGGAGGGGGATGCGCGCCCGCGACCGGTCGCTCACCGCGGTCATCCTCATCGACGTCCCCGACGAGGAGGTCGTGCGGCGCATGTCCGGCCGGCGCGTGAGCGTCACGACCGGCCGCGTCTACCACGTCGAGTTCGACCCTCCCAAGCACGAGGGCCGCTGCGACGTCGACGGCTCGCGGCTCATCCAGCGCGACGACGACAAGCCCGAGACGGTCGTCAAGCGCCTCGAGGTCTACCACGAGCAGACCGAGCCGCTGATCGGCTTCTACGAGGGACGCGGGCTGCTGCGCCGGTTCGACGGCACGCGGTCGCCGACCGAGGTCCACGACCACATCCGCGCGACGATCGCGACGCTGCGCCTCGAAGACGAGCTGTGATCGTCAAGAAGTCCCAGGAAGAGATCGACAAGATGGCGGCGGCGGGCGCGATTCTCGTCCGGACGCTCGAGCTCGTGGAGAGCAAGATCCGCCCGGGCGTGACGACCGGCGAGCTCGACGCCGCCGCCGAGCGCTTCATCCGCTCGCAGGGAGCGACGCCGGCGTTCAAGGGCTACCGCGGGTTCCCCGGCTCGCTGTGCACCTCGCCCAACTCGATGGTCGTCCACGGGATCCCCGGCTCCTACGAGCTGACCCGCGGCGATGTCATCTCCGTCGACTGCGGCGTCGTCCTGGACGGGTGGGTCGCCGATGCCGCGCGAACCTTCGCCGTCGGCCCCGTCTCGGCGACCGCGCGCAAGCTGCTGACGACGACGGAGGCCTCGCTGTTCGCGGCCGTCGAGCAGTGCCGTCCGGGCAAGCGCCTCGGCGACGTGTCGCACGCCGTGCAGGAGGTCGTCGAGGCCGAGGGACTCTCGGTCGTGCGCTCGCTCGTCGGTCACGGGATCGGCCGCGACATGCACGAGGACCCGCAGATCCCCAACTACGGGCCTCCCGGCAAGGGCGTGAAGCTCGAGGAGGGGATGGTGCTCGCCGTCGAGCCGATGGTCACCGTCGGGCGTCACGCGGTGCGCATGGGCGAGGACCACTGGGCGATCTATTCGCAGGACGGCTCGCTGGCCGCGCACTTCGAGTTCACCATCGCGGTCACCGCCGACGGGCCACGGGTGCTGACGCCGTGGCACGAGACGGCGGACTGAGGCGCTTCGCTACACTCACTGGTCGCGCCAGCGGCGGGATCACGGTCCCGCGCGCGGTTTCTCACGTCTTCAAGAAGGGGCTCATGAAGGTACGACCGTCGGTGAAGCCGATGTGCGAGAAGTGCAAGATCATCCGCCGCCACGGCGCGGTGCTGGTCATCTGCTCCAATCCGCGCCACAAGCAGCGGCAGGGGTAGGTCCATGGCACGTATCGCCGGGATCAACATCCCCTTGAACAAACGCGCCGAGATCGGCCTGACGTACATCTATGGCGTCGGGCGCTCGACCTCCAACGAGATTCTGCGCAAGACGAACATCGAGCCCGACCGCAAGGTCCGCGACCTCACCGAGGACGAGGTCGCACGCCTTCGCGAGGCCATCGACGACCTCACGGTCGAAGGTGACCTGCGCCGCGAGCGCTCGCAGAACATCAAGCGCCTGATGGAGATCGGGTGCTACCGCGGGATGCGTCATCGCCGCGGTCTGCCTGTTCGCGGGCAGAAGACGAAGACGAACGCCCGTACGCGCAAGGGGCCCAAGCGCATGCAGGTGGCCGGCAAGAAAAAGGCCACGAAGAAGTAAAGGACTCTCATTGCCTGCTCCCAAGCGCCCACAACGCGGCCGCCGCAAGCCGAAGAAGAACATCCCGATCGGCCAGGCTCACATCAAGACGTCGTTCAACAACACCATCGTCTCCCTCTCGGATCGAGAGGGCAACGTCATCGCGTGGGAGTCTGCGGGCGGGGCCGGCTTCAAGGGCTCGCGCAAGTCGACGCCGTTCGCCGCGCAGGTCACGGCCGACGCCGCAGCGCGTAAGGGCATCGAACAGGGGCTGCAGAAGGTCGAGGTCTTCGTGAAGGGGCCGGGCTCAGGTCGCGAGACCGCGATCCGCTCGCTCCAGGCCGCCGGCCTCGAGGTCACCGGCGTCAAGGACGTCACACCGCAGGCGCACAACGGCTGCCGCCCGCGCAAGCGGCGGAGGGTCTAGCTCATGGCGCGCGATACCGGAGCAGCCTGCAAGCAGTGCCGTCGCGAGGGCCAGAAGCTCTTCCTCAAGGGCGAGCGCTGCCTGACCGACAAGTGCGGCGTCGAACGGCGCGCGTACCCGCCGGGCGACCACGGCCGCGGCCGCCAGAAGCAGTCGGAGTACCGCGTCCAGCTGCGCGAGAAGCAGAAGGCGCGCCGCTACTACGGCGTCCTCGAGAAGCAGTTTCGCATCTACTACGACAAGGCGTCGCGCATGGACGGGATCACGGGCGAGAACCTGCTCTCGATCCTCGAGTCGCGCCTTGACAACGTGCTCGTGCGCCTCGGCTTCGCCGCCTCGCGCCGCCAGGCCCGGCAGTTCGTCCGCCACGGCCATTGGACGGTCAACGGCCGCCGCGTGGACATTCCGAGCTACCAGGTGCGCGAGGGCGACATCATCGCCGTCAAGGCCAACACGCCCGTCGAGCCCGTCATCCGTGACGCCACGGAGCTGACGGCGCAGGTCCCCGCATGGTTGCAGGCCGACCACGATGCCCTCACGGCCAAGGTCCTGCGCAAGCCGGAACGCCGCGAGATCGCGGCGCCCGTGCAGGAGCAGCTCATCGTCGAGCTGTACTCCAAGTAGCACCGTCTTTCCCCGCCCTCACCCGGCGCGCCCTGTCGGACCGGCTCAGCGCGACGGCCCCCCGTGACATCCCGACGTTAGGACCCTGATGCTCGATTTCCAAGTCCCCCGAATCACCAGTGAGACGGTCGAGGACAATCGTGGCTCGTTCACGATTGAGCCGCTCGATCGTGGCTTCGGCTACACGTTCGGCAACTCGCTGCGGCGCGTCCTGCTGAGCTCGCTCGCCGGCGCCGCCGTCACGAGCGTGCGCATCGAGGGGGTCGCGCACGAGTTCTCGACGATCAAGGGGGTCACCGAGGACGTCACGGACATCGTCCTGAACCTCAAGGGCATCGTCTGCCGGATGCACTCAGACGCCAGCGAGGTCGAGGCGCCGCTCGTCGTGACCGGGCCCGGGGAGATCACGGCGAAGGACATCGACCTGCCGTCCGGCGTCGAGGTGCTCAACCCCGACGTCCACATCGCGACGCTCGAGAAGAAGACCAAGCTCGAGCTGTACCTCACGATCGGGCGCGGCCGCGGCTACCGCCAGTCGGAGGACAACAAGTCGCCCGATCAGCCGATCGGCGTCATCCCGATCGACTCGATCTTCTCGCCGGTGCGCCGTGTCGCCTACGCGGTGGAGCCCGCGCGCGTCGGTCAGCGCACCGACTACGACAAGCTCACGCTCGACATCGAGACCGACGGGTCGATCGATCCGCAGGCGGCACTGCGCGAGGCGGCGGAGATCCTCATCGCCCAGCTTGCGATCTTCACCGACGCCGATCGGATCGAGGAGCTGCGCGCCGGTCCGGGCGGCCAGCTCGAGGGCGCCAACGGCAACTCGGCCCTCGGCGGCCCCGGTGGCGCGGCCGGCGGCTCGGCGGGACCGATGCACGACATCCTCATCGAGGAGCTCGAGCTCGGCGTGCGGTCCTACAACTGCCTCAAGCGGGCCGGGATCCAGACCGTCGGCGACCTCATCTCCAAGTCCGAGGGCGAGCTCAACGCGATCCCGAACTTCGGCAAGAAGTCCATCGACGAGGTGATCGAGACGCTGCACAACCGCGGTCTCGATCTCCGCGACGACTGACGTGGATCTCTAGACTCCCGATCCGCTCATGCGCCATCAACAGAAACGCAACAAGCTCAGCCGCGACTCCGCCCATCGCAAGGCGCTGTTCATGAACCTCTGCAAGGAGGTCATCGAGCATGAGCGGATCAAGACGACCGAGGCCAAGGCCAAGGCCGTCAAGCCCGAGCTCGAGAAGCTCATCACCCTCGCCAAGCGCGGTGACCTGCATGCCCGGCGCCAGGCGCTCAGCACACTCGGGCAGGACAAGTTCGCGGTGCACACGCTGTTCGAGGAGATCGCGCCGCGGTACACCGATCGCCCGGGTGGCTACACGCGCATCCTGAAGCTCGGGCCCCGGCGCAGCGACTCCACCGAGATGGTCTTCCTGGAGCTCGTCTAGCTCGAGGGGCGGGCCTCCCGAACCCGGATCAGCGCCGGCGCGCGCGGCGCACCAGCAGGGCGGGCGGGATCGACGCGACGCCGCCAAGTCCGAGGGCGAGCGGCAGGCAGCAGCCGGTCACGCGGATCGAGCCGCCGCCTCGGGTCCGGCGGGAGTAGGAGGGAAATGGGCCCCAGAACCCGAACCCGCCCTCCTTGCGGCGACGTGGCATTCGCCCCCCGTACCCGGGCGGGCGCGCCCGCACGCCGCGACCCGCGCGCTGGGACCCACCCTGCGTCAGCCGATGCGCAGCGTGGCCGCGTCGCGGGCAGAGACGCCCGCCGGTGAGATCGCGCGGACGACGATCTTGTAGGTACCTCGCGCCGCGCGCCTGCCCTTGATCTTGCCGTTCCAGGTGAGCGAGGCACGGCCGGCATCGCGGCGCGTGGTGCTCACGGTGGCAACCACGCGCTTGCCGCGCAGCACCGTGAGCGTGACCTTGGCGGCCGCGTTCAGGACGAAGCGCACCTGCACCCGCCTGCCCTGGGCGGCGCGGAGGCTGCCGGCGGCCAGCAACACCGTCAGGCGGGGGGCGGCGGTCGTCGAAACGGTGCCACCGGTCTGCCCGGTGCTGCCGTTCTGCCCGGTGGCGCCGGTTTGGCCTGCGCTGCCTGCCGGGCCGGCGCTGCCTGCCGGGCCGGCGCTGCCCGCCGCGCCGGTGGCGCCCGCGGTGCCGGCGGTGCCTGCCACCCCGCCGTCGCCGGTCTGCCCGGTGGCGCCGGTTGCGCCGGTCTGCCCGGTCGTGCCGGACTGCCCGGTGGCGCCTGCTACGCCGGTGGCGCCCGCCAGGCCGCCGTCGCCGGTCTGCCCGGCGGCTCCGGTGGCGCCGGTGGCGCCGGTGGCGCCCGTTGAGCCGGTGGCGCCCGTGGAGCCCGTTGAGCCGGTGGCGCCCGTGGAGCCGGCCGCGCCCGTGGAGCCCGTGGCGCCCGTGGAGCCTGCCGGGCCGGCAGGGCCGGCCGGCCCTGTCGGCGGCGCGGTGGCGGCGATGGTCAGGGTCTGCGTGGCCGTTCCGAGGTTGCCGGCGGGATCCGGGACGGAGGCGATGACCGGCCACGTGCCCTCACCGACGAAGACCGCGGTCGCATTCCACCCGCCGCTGGCCTGCACGAGCGTCGTCATCGTCTGACCGGCGATCGACACGGTGACGATCGTGCCGGGCGCAGCGTCGGAGGTCCCGGCGATGGTCGGGTCGAGGTCGTTCGTCGCAGCGGTCGCGCCGCCCGTGATCGCGACGAACGGCGACACGGTGTCGACGGTCAGCGTCTGGGTGAAGCCGGCCAGGTTCCCTGCCCCATCCGCGACCGACATGACCACACGATGGGGCCCGTTGGAGAGCGCATCGGCGGTGACCGACCAGGTCCCGTCGCTCTGCACCGGTCCGGTGAGCGTCTGGTCGGCGAGCGCGACGGTCACGGTCGTGCCGGGCGCGACGTCCGCGGTCCCGGTGATGTCCGGGGTGGAATCGTCGGTCAGCGCGCTCGTTCCGCCGGTGATCGTCACCGCGGGAGCCACGGTGTCGACGGTCAGCACCTGGCTGTCGGTGCCGTCGTTGCCGGCCGGGTCGCTGACGGAGGCGGTGACGGTACGCGTGCCGTCGGTGAGCGCGGTCGGGGTGACGTTCCACGTCCCTCCGGCGTGCACGAGCGCGTTCAGGCTCTGCAGGGCGATGTCACGCGGACGATCGTCCCCGGCGCGACGTCGCTGGTGCCGGAGATCGTCGGCGTCGCGTCGTTCGTCGTCTCGGAGGGCCCACCGTCGATGCTGACGACGGGCAGCACCGTGTCGACCGTCAGCTGCTGGGTCGCGCTCCCCGGGTTCTGGGCACCGTCGGTGACCGACGCGACCACGGGGTAGGTGGCGTTCGCCAGGATCGCCGAGGTCACCGACCACGCGCCGTCGGACGGCGTCGCGTGCAGGATCTGCCCGCCGAGCGCCACCGTGACGACGGCCGGCGCGACGACATCGGTCGTGCCGGTGATCGTGGGGGTCGTGTCGGTGGTCATCGCGGCGGATCCGCCGGCGATCGTGACCACGGGCGGCGCGCTGTAGAACTCGTTGGAGTCAAGCGAGATCGCGCCGTTGCGAGCCAGCGCGCGGCCGTTGACCTCGGTTCCCGCACCGATCGCCAGCGCGTCGAGCGCCATGAGCGTGCCCGCGAACTTCGCGTTCGCGCCGACGGCGGCCGCGCCGTTGACCTGCCAGAAGACACGGGAGGCCCGGGCGCCGTTTGTCAGGGTGACGCGGGCGCCGGCCGCCATGGTGAGTGCGCCCCCGACCTTGAAGACGAAGACGGCGTTCGCATCGCCCCCACCATCGAGGATCACCGTTCCGGTGTTTCCCACGGCGGCGGCGCTCGAGTGCAGGCCCGGGGCGAGCGTGAGGGTGGCCAGGTCGCCCGCGAGGGCCGTGCCACCGGGCCTGCCGGCGACCTCGTTGTAGGCCGCCACGAGGTCGGCGTGCGCCTGGTCGGCTGTGCTGCCGACCCGGGTCGCGCCGGTGACGACGCCGGGCGGAAATCCCGTCGGCTGGGTGTTCGCCTTGACGCCCAGGTCCCCGCGCAGCGTGGTGTGGGGAGTGCCGGGGGCGCTGACGGTATTGCCGACCGATGCGCCGCTGAGCACCGCGTAGGTCGATGCCTGGCCGAGGTCGACCATGGACGTCGGGGCGGCGACGGCGGGCGCGAGCGGCCGGCCCGAAACCCGCGATCAGCAGGCCTCCGGCGAGCATGACGACGCAGAGACGACGGGAAGATGTGCGCCTGGCGGACATGCGGACCCCCTTCAAAGGGGGGCTGTCCGAGCCCGGCGGTGGGGGCTGTCCGAGCCCGGCGGGTGACTGTCCTGTCACGGGGTCCATCGGCGTCCGCCGACGCGAGCTTGACGCGAACGACCTGGGGTGGACGAGCGGGCCGCCACCCGGCAGGCAGGGCGCGCGGCCTGGGATGCTCCCGCGCGAATGACCAGTCGCCTCGAGCTCGAGTACGCCGGGACCGCGTTCGCGGGCTGGGCGCGCCAGCCCGGACAGCGCACGGTGCAGGAGGAGGTCGAGAAGGCGCTGTGCATCGTGCTGCGTGAGGACGCCGTGTCGCTGACGGTCGCCGGCCGCACGGATGCGGGCGTGCACGCGTGGGGACAGGTCTGCTCCTTCGAGCACGAGGCCGTCGACCCGCTGCGCCTCAACGCGCTGCTGCCCGACGACGTCGCGGTCCTGGACTGCAACCCGGCGCCGGACGGCTTCGACGCGCGCAACGACGCGACCTCGCGCACGTACTGCTACCGCGTCCTGAACCGTCGCGCGCGCTCGGTCTGGCTGCGCGACCGCGCCTTCTGGTTTCACCGCCGCATCGACCGCGCGGCGCTGCAGGCGTGCGCCGAGGCGCTGCCGGGCACGCACGACTTCACGGCGTTCACACCGACCGAGACCCGCCACACGCGCTTCGAGCGCAGCGTCCTGTCGGCGCGCTGGGACGTCGACGGGGACCTGCTCGAGTTCTGGATCACGGCCGACACCTTCATGCGCCACATGAACCGCATCCTCGTCGGGACGATGCTCGACGTCGCCGCCGGCAACCGGACCGTGGACGACTTCACGACGCTGCTGGCGGGGCGGCCGCGCTCCGCGGCCGGGGCGACGGCGCCGCCGCAGGGGCTCGCGCTGGCCTCCGTGGCCTATCCAGGGCGCTGACTATCCTCGAGAGTCGCATGAAGGTGCTGCTCACCAACGACGACGGGATCGAGGCCGACGGGCTGCAGGCGCTGCGGCGGGCGCTGCTCGCCGTGCCCGGGATCGAGCTCGTCGTCATCGCGCCGGACGGCAACCGCTCGGCGATGGCGCGGTCGATCACCACGATGCGCCCCTTGTGGGTCCAGGAGATCGACTTCGACGACGGCACCCGCGGCTACGCGACCGACGGCACGCCGGTGGACTGCGTGCGCCTCGCGAACCTCGGCCTCGTCGAGGGCTTCGAGGCCGAGCTCATCGTCTCCGGGATCAACCACGGCGCCAATCTGGGCGACGACATCACCTATTCCGGCACCGTCGCGGCGGCGCTCGAGGGCATCGTGCTCGGGCTGCCGGCGATCGCGGTCTCCCAGCAGTCGGCGGCGCGCGAGATGGACTTCCGCCTGTCGGACTCCTTCGACTTCGAGGAGGGCGCGCGCTTCGTCGCCCGCGTCGTCGAGGAGATCGCCGACGTGCCGCTGCAGTCCGGCACGCTGCTGAACGTCAACTGCCCTGCCTGCGATGCCGGCGGCGTCGAGGTCACGCGGCTGGGCAAGCGCATCTACCGCGACGAGCTGACGCTGACGCGTGACAGCGATCCCGACCAGCCCGGACGCCGGCGCTACTGGGTCTACGGCGCCGATCACGGCTTCCACGACGAGCCCGGCACCGACCTCGCCGCCGTGGCGGCGGGAAGGATCGCCGTGACGCCGCTGCACTTCGACCTCACGGATGCCGCGGGCATGGACGCGCTGCAGCGCCACGATCTCGGCCGGCTGCTGGCGCCGGCCGCCCGGGAGGTGGAGTGACGGCGACGGAGGCGCAGGCGCGGGCCGCGGAGCTGCGCGAGCAGCTGCACCATCACGGCTACCGCTACTACGTCCTCGACGATCCGCAGATCGGCGACGACGACTACGACGCGCTGCTCGACGAGCTGCGCGCCCTCGAGGCCGAGCATCCCGAGCTCCTGACGCCCGACTCGCCGACCCAGCGCGTCGGCGGCGCGCCCGTCTCCTCGCTGCCGAAGGTCGAGCACGAGATCCCGATGCTGTCGCTTGGAAACGCCCGTTCAGCGGAGGAGCTGCGCGCCTGGGTGGCGCGGATGCGCACGCACCTCGCGCGCGAGGGCATCGAGGATCCCGACTTCGAGTTCGTCGCCGAGCCGAAGATCGACGGGCTCGCGATCTCGCTGCGCTACGAGGACGGCGTGCTCGCGCGCGGGGCGACGCGCGGCAACGGCGAGATCGGCGAGGACGTCACGCACAACCTGCGCACGATCCCGACGATCCCGCTGAAGGTCGCCGGCGCCCCGCCGGTCCTCGAGGTGCGCGGCGAGATCTACATGTCGCTGAAGGACTTCGCCGCGCTCAACGAGCGCCGCGCCGAAGCGGGGCTGTCGACGTTCATGAACCCGCGCAACGCCGCCGCCGGGACGATCCGCCAGCTCGACCCGCGCCTCGCGCGCGAGCGCCCGCTGTCGATGTGGTCCTACGGCATCGGTCGCGTCGAGGGCCTGCACCTCACGAGCCACTGGGAGTCGCTGGAGTGGCTGCGCGACCACGGCTTCCGCGTCAACGCCGACGTCCGCCTGCTGCGCTCGGAGGACGAGGTGGTCGCGCAATGCCTCGCGTGGCAGGAGCGCCGCGGGGGCCTGGACTTCGAGATCGACGGCGTGGTCGTGAAGGTGAGCGACCTCGAGCTGCAGCGGCGCCTCGGCGTCGTGGGGCGCGATCCGCGCTGGGCGATCGCCTGGAAGTTCCCGCCGACGACAACGGTCACGACGCTGCGCGAGATCATGTGGAACGTCGGCAAGTTCGGCGACCTGCACCCCTTCGCGATGCTCGAGCCCGTCCACGTCGGCGGGGTCACGGTGAAGCTTGCGACGCTGCACAACGAGGAGGACCTCGCGCGCAAGGACCTGCGCGTCGGCGACGAGGTCATCGTGCTGCGCGCCGGCGACGTCATCCCGCAGGTCGTCTCACCCGCGCCGCATGCCGTCGAGCGTCCCGGCCGCGCGGACCCGCCCGGCCCGCCCGCGCGCTGCCCCGTCTGCGACACCCCGACCGTCAAGCCGGTCGAGGGCGTCTTCACGAAGTGCCCGAACCCCGTCTGCCCGGGGCGGCAGTGGCAGCTGCTCAAGCACTTCGTATCTCGCGGGGCGATGGACATCGACGGGCTCGGCGAGAAGCAGGTCGGCCAGCTGCAGCACGCCGGCCTCGTGACGACGGCCGCCGACTTCTACCGCCTGACACCAGAGCAGCTGCTCGAGCTCGAGGGCTACGGCGAGATCTCGGCGAACCGGATCGTGCAGAACATCGCCGAGTCCAGGGAGCGGCCGTTCGGGCGCCTGCTCTTCGCGATCGGCCTCGAGGAGGTCGGCTTCGTCACCGGACGCAACCTCGCCCAGCGCTTCCGCACGGTGGACGCGCTGCTGGCCGCGAGCGCGGAGCAGATCGAGCAGACGCCCGGCGTCGGGCCGAAGATGGCGCAGCGGATCGCCGAGCAGCTCGCCGAGGCGCCGATGCGGGCGCTGATCGAGGACCTGCGCAGCGTCGGCGTGAGCATGGCGCTGGAGGGTCCGCCGCCCGGGGAGGGTCCACTCGCCGGCAAGACCTTCGTCCTCACGGGCACCCTTCCCGACCTCACCCGCGAGCAGGCGACCGCGCGCATCGAGGGCGCGGGCGGCCGCGTGACCTCGAGCGTTTCGAGGAAGACCGACTACGTGGTGGCGGGCGCCACCCCCGGCTCCAAGCTCGAGAAGGCCGAGCGCCTCGGCGTCGCGGTGCTCGACGAGGAGGGGCTGCTCGGGCTGCTGCCGTGAGCGGCTACGGCGGCGAGACGGCGCCGCCCGAGGACGGCACCGCCGCAGGCGGCGTCGCTAGCGCCGGCAGCGGCGGGCCGTCCAGGCGTGCCATCGCGACCGTCATGCGATCCTCGCGCGCCTTGGCGCGCAACGTGTTCGCGGCATTGGACATCAGCGCGAAGACCACCTCGCGGCCGCCCGCGGTGTGGCAGTAGCCCGCGAGCGCGCTGACGAGACGCAGCGTCCCGGTCTTGACCTGGCAGCGTCCCGCGGCCGCGGTGCGCCGCAGGCGCGACTTGACCGTGCCCGTCAGCCCGGCGACCGCAAGCGAGGAGCGGAAGGGGCCCGCGACGTCGGGCTTGCTCATCCGCTGCAGCAGCGACACGATCTGGCGCGGCGTGGAGCGATTGGAGCGCGAGAGCCCTGAGCCGTCGACGATCTTCCTGGGCCGCAGCCCGAAGCCGTCGAGCGTGTCGCGCACGACCTCGGCGCCCGCCGCCTGGGTTCCGCTGTCGCGGTAGCGCGCGCCGAGGTCCTTGAGCAGCATCTCGGCGGCGAAGTTGTTGGACGGGACGTTCGTGAACCGCGCGAGCTCGGCGACGCTGCGCGAGGGGACGACGGCGATCGAGCGCGGATCGCCGGGCGCGACGCCGGCACGGCTGTGGCCGGCGATCGCGACCCCCGCGGCACGCAGCTGCGCCGCGAAGCGGCCCGCCGCGAAGCGGGCGGCGTCCAGGCGCGCGCGGCCGCGGAAGATCCCGCGGTCGTAGGCCAGCGCGCTGAGCACGCCGCCCAGGTCGGAGTCATAGCCCGCGCAGCAGGCCGAGCGCAGGGTGTCGAATGCGGTCTCGTCACCGATGACGGCGCCCGACACGCGCAGTACGCCCGCGGCGCGCACGGCGCGGGCCAGCACCCGCGCCGCCTCGTCGCCGAAGAAGGGGTCGCCGCCGCCGACGAGCACGAGGTCGCCGCGCAGCGTGCCGTCAAGCTCCAGGGCAGCGGTGGCAGCCGCGACCGCGCTCGTCCGCAGCGTCGCGGCGGCGCCGAGGCGCAGGAGCGCGGTCGACGTCGTGTAGAGCTTCTCGGTCGATGCCGGGATGCGCGCGACGTCCGCGCGCTGTGCGAAGAGCTCGCGGCCGTCGGCGAGATCGGCGACGAAGGCGCCCGACGCCGATCCGGCCGTATCCATCTCCTTCGCGAGCGCCGCGCGCAGATCCCCCTCGCTGAAGGCGAGCGCGGGCGCCGCGCCGCCGAGGAGGGCCGCGGCGGCGAGCAGGGTCACGAGAATCCGCCGCATCGAGGGTAGACAACAGCACGCGCGGCGGGAAGGAGCGCCAGACGTACGAGGGCGGCGGGGTCGAGCCGTAGAATCAGCCGCCATGGGCAAGGTCGTCAAGCTCGACCCGAAGGCCAAGGACGGGGCCCGCCCGAAGAACGGACGACGGGCCCAGCGGTCCAAGACCGCGCTCGTGCTGGGCGGCGGCGGCTTCACCGGCGGCGTCTACGAGATCGGCGCGCTGCGGGCGCTCGACCTGCTGACCGTCAACCGGACGGTCAACGACTTCGACGTGTACGTCGGGACGAGCGCCGGGTCGTTCGTCGCCGCCATGACCGCCAACGGCGTCACGCCCGAGGAGATGATGCGCGTCGTCAACCGCCAGCGCCCGACGCCGTTTCCCGACGCCGATCTCGGCAACCTGCTGAGCCCGAACATCGCCGGCTTCGCCCGCAGCGCCATCGGGCTGCCGCTGCGGACCGTCGGCCTGCTGCGCGGCCTCGTCGGCCAGATCGGCCAGGTCTCGGCCATGGACCTCGTCCTCGCGCTCGCCGACGGGCTGCCGTCGGGCGCCTACACCGGCGCGGGGATCGAGCGCTACCTGCAGACGGTGCTCGACGATCCCGATCGCAGCGACGACTTCCGCGACATCGCCGCCGAGCTGTATCTCACCGCGACCGACCTCGATACGTGCGAGCGGATCGTCTTCGGCGCCGAGGGCTGGGACGACGTGCCGATCTCGACGGCGGTGCGGGCGTCGACGGCGCTGCCGATGGTCTACGCGCCCGTGAAGGTCCGCGACCGCGAGCTCGTCGACGGCGGCATCGTCTCGACCACGAACCTCGACATCGCCGTCAACGCCGGCGCGAAGTTCATCGTCGTCGTCAACCCGCTCGTGCCGTACGTCAACGACTTCACGACGAAGATCCGCACGCTGACCGGCACCCGCACGCGGCACGTCAGCGACATGGGCTTTCCGCAGATCGGCTACCAGGCGTTCAAGATGGTCGCCTACCAGCGCCTGCACGAGATGGCCCGCCAGTGGGAGCAGCGCTACCCCGGCGTCGACATCATCCTGATCGAGCCCGAGCCCGACGACGAGCTCATGTTCCAGACGCCGATCATGAACTTCACGTCGCGCGTGGAGATCGCCCGCCACGGCTTTCAGTCCGTCACGACCCAGCTCGCGTTCGGCTACCCGCGGTTCCGCGAGATCTGCAAGCGCCACGGGATCCAGATCTCGGCGACGCGGGTGCGCAACGTCATGAAGCACTTCGAGGCCGAGCAGGGACGCACGCGGGCGTGGCGGAAGATCCTCGAGCAGACGACCGGCGCGCTGCTGCGCCAGTCCGCGGACGAGGGTCGATCCGGCGGGTGACACACGCGCGCCCGCGTGAACGCGGGCGCGGGGAACTCGGACGGCGGAGCGTCGGCTAGAGCTTGACGGGCTCCAGGCGCTTCTCGGCGTTCAGGCTCGTCAGGAAGAGCGACTTGTCGATACGGCCCTGAAAGATCGGCACTCCCAGCTCCATGCACTTGGAGATCACGTCGCGGCGTTCGAGTCCTGCTTCGCGCGCCAGTTCCGTGGGAGTGAGGTGATTGGGCATCGGCGTGACCCTCCTGAGTGGTTTAGAGCACGCACGTCTTGTACCACCCCGGGTGGACGGTCTCAATCAAACTTGCTAAAGGGCTCGATCGTCCGTTGGCAAGCGCGGCGGCGAACGCTACAGTTCAGCCGTCACCGCGGGTTCCGGGCGCATGATGCGCACGGCGGTGTCGCAGGCAGAGCCAACGGATAAGGGGAAGGTCATGGCGGTCTTGGCAGTCACCAGCGCGCCCGCGGGTCAGGATGCCGACGACCGGGATCTCGTCGCGGCGGTGCGTGTCGGTGACGATCGCGCATTCGAGGCGCTCTACCTGCGCTACCAGGCCCGCGTCACGACCTTCGTGCGCGGCATGGTCCGCGATCACGGCCGCGCCGAGGACATCACGCAGGACGTCTTCATCTCGGCGCTGCGCCGGCTGCGCGCCAACGACGCGCCGATCGCCTTCAAGCCCTGGATCTACGAGATCGCCAAGAACGCGTGCATCGACGCCTGGCGGCGGTCGCGCAACACCGACGAGGTCTCCTTCGATGCCCAGGACGCCCTCGGCGCCACCGAGCACGGGCGTCTCGCCGACCCGGGGATGACGCCCGATTCGGCGATCGACACCAAGGACGCGATCGACAACCTCTGCGGCGCCTTCGGCGGCCTGTCGCCCACGCACCACGAGATCCTCGTGATGCGCGAGTTCGAAGGCCTCTCCTACCGCGAGATCGGCGAGCGCCTGGGCATGAGCC
This sequence comes from uncultured Actinomycetota bacterium, assembly GCA_963746465.1. Lineage (GTDB taxonomy): Bacteria > Actinomycetota > Actinomycetes > JACCUZ01 > JACCUZ01 > CAVVAY01. The sequence continues at coordinate 20,273 of CAVVAY010000005.1, forward strand.
GGCCCGGCGTGGAGAGCACGTTGTTCCGCGCGCGCCGGCGCCTGAGCGAGGAGTACGAGGAGCTCGTCAGCGGCGAGCGCTGCCTGCGCGTGCAGCGGATCGTCGACAGCCCCGGCGGGCGCGCGTCGGGCCTGCGCGACCAGCGCCGCATGGCGCGCCACCTCGCGCACTGCCAGCCCTGCCGGCGCTATGCGCACATGGCCGGCGTCGATCTTGGCATTCCCGCGCGGCCCGCCGTCCCGGCCGCGGCGAAGATCGCAGCCTGGTTTCCGCTGCCGCTGTTCCTGCGCCGCCGCTGGGGCGGCGACGAGCTCGTCGGCCAGAGCCACCACGGCGGGTCGGTGTCGCAGTGGTCGGCCTCGGTCGCCGGCACGCTCGATCCGGGCCTCGTGTCGAGCTGGTCGAAGGCGGCCGCGACGGCGGCGACGGTCGCGGTGGCAGGTCTCGGAGCCGGCGCGGCGATCCACGAGCACCGCGCGATCGAGCGCCTCGTCGTCGGCTCGCCGCCGGCCGCCGAGCATGCGGCGCCCCACCGTGGCGCCGGCGCCTCCGGCGCCCAGGCCGGCGGCGGAACGGCAGCTGGCGCCGCACGCCGAGCGCCGACCGGCTCGCGGACGACCGGCCCCGCGAGCGCCGACGGCCCGGGCACGGCATCGACCCCGGTTGGAGCCGGCGTAACGGCCCCCACGGGCGCGGGCACGTCCGAGCCGGCGGCCGGATCCGATTCCCGGTCGCCCAAGGCGGGCGCGCCCGGCAGCACGGGCGTCCTGGACGCCACAGGAAGCACACCGCTGACAGAGCGCCCGATCGGCGCGCCCCCGAGCGTCGTCACCGGCGCACCCGCGTCGCCGCAGCCGCTCAGCCACGCGCTCGACGGAATCGGGCCCCCTGCCGGCAGCGGTGCCGGCGCACCGGCGCGCCCGCCCGCGGCGCCGGCCGCGCCTCACACGGGCGCCTCGGTCTCGGGGCAGGTGGACGCGCTCGTCGGGACGCTCTCAGGCTCTGCGCCCACGCAGCCGGCCGCACCCGCCAAGCCGGCCGCCGTCGGTGCGGACTCGTCGCCGCCCACGGCCGGCGACGTGGTCGGCGCGGCGGCCGCCGCAGTAGCCACCGTCACGACCGCGGTGACGGGCGTCCTCACAGACACCCCCGCGGGACGCCCCGCGCCTTGAGCGACGCCGAGCCCGGGGACGGGCTGGAGCCGTTCACGGACACCGCCCTCTACGCGCTCGGCGCGTACTTCGCCGACCGCCACCCCGAGCTCATGGACGACGTCGTCCGCCAGGCGCAGCTCGTCGAGGACACGGGCGCGCAGCGCTACGCCGACACGGAGGGCGTGACGCTCGAATCCGCCCTCCAGACGCTCATCACCGGGCTCGCCGTCCGCTACTACCGGGCGGTCGCGGGGTCATCGTGAGATAATCCCCCGATCGGGGCGTGGCGCAGCCTGGTAGCGCGCTCCGTTCGGGTCGGAGAGGTCCGCGGTTCAAATCCGCGCGCCCCGATAGCACGAAGCGCCCGAGACATCGGGCGTTTCTGCGTTGAGGCCCGATCAGCCGCGAGCGTCCGCTTCGCCGGCCGCGGTGATCGCGCCCACGTGGCGCTCGACGAGCAGCCAGGAGGTCGGCAGGACGACCATGCCGACCGCGGCCAAGAACCAGACGCGGCCGGCGTCGGTCCCCTCGCCGAGCGCGTGGCCGATGCTGAGGATCCAGGCCAGCGCGGTGTAGCGATGCAGCGTGCGCCAGCGCTGCACGCCGATGCGCGCTCGCGCGTAAAACGAGAGCCCGAGGATGAGGAGCATCCAGCCGGCGACGATCCCGGTCGTCTGCCAGAAGCGGTGGTAGCCGCCGGCGAAGGGGACCGCGATGTCGGCAAGTCCCGGGTGCAGGAAGCCGTCGCCGAGCAGCGCGACCGCGTGGACGACGAGCGCGGCGAGCGTCGCGAGCGAGAGCGCCTCGTGCAGCGGGCGCAGGTCCCGCGTGCGCGTCGTGGCGATGCGCCCGCCGAGCGCGAGGCCGAGGCCGACCGCCGCGCTGGCAAGCAGCAGCGCCGCGATGCCGGCTGCACGGCTCGTGATCCAGAAGACGTGCTCGCCGAGCATGACCCCGCCTAGGACTGCGCGGTCGTGACCGGGTCCGAGGTCGACGGGGCGGCGGCGCCGTCGTCGATCGAGCCGGAGTCGTCGAACGAGCTCGTGTCGTCGCCGAGCTCGTCCGTGGTCTCCGGGCTCGCGCTCGTGGGGGCCGTCGCCGACGGGATCGCGGCCTTCGTCGTCGTGCCCATCGACCCGTCGAAGGCGACGAGCGCGAACGCCAGCGCGAATGTCGCGAGGGCCGTCGCGAGCACCTGCCGGCGCAGCTGCGCGAGGCGGGCGCTGCGGCGCCGGCGCGCCTCCTGTACGACCTGGCGCCGCTCGCCGGCCGATGCGGTGGGGTGGGTGATCGCCATGCCGGCAGGATCGTGCGCCCGTGCGAGAGCTTGCGAAGAAGAAGCTGAGAGTTCGCTGAGCGCCGCGCTCTCAGCGTGCTCTCAGGATCCGGCGCCACGCTGTGCCCATGGCATCCCGGGCCGAGCGCGTCGTGCGCTTCGCGTGCTTCGGCGCGACGGTGACGCTGCGCGCCTCGGGGGACGCGGAGGTCGTGCGCCTCGGCCTGCGTCGCGCGCAGGAGATCGCCGAGGAGGTCCATCGCCGTCTCACGCGCTTCGAGCCCTCCAGCGACCTGTGCCTGCTGAACGCCGACCCGCGCGAGGTCGTGCCCGCCGACCCGATCGTGCGCCGCTTCGCCGAGGCGGTGCGGTGGGCGGGCGAGGCGTCCGGGGGCCTCGTCGACGCGACCTGCCTGCCCGCCGTCGAGGCCGCGGGCTATCGCGAGCACTGGGTTCCCGGCGCGCCCGGGACCGCACGCGCGCCGGGCGCCTGGCGGCCCGCCTGGCGGTCGGTGTCGGTGCACGGCGACGCGGTGCGCCGTCCTGCGGGGACGCGACTGGACAGCGGCGGGCTCGGCAAGGGGCTGGCGGCCGACCTCATGGCGGCCGCGCTCGCCGCGTGCAGCACGTGGATCGTCGACTGCGGCGGCGACCTGCGGGTCGGCGGCCTGCAGGGGGTCGCGCGCGCCGTCGACGTCGCCGATCCGTCCGGCGGGCCGCCGCTGCAGCGCCTGACGATCACGCGCGGCGCCGTCGCGACGAGCGGGACGACACGGCGAGCGTGGGCCGGCGGACACCACCTCATCGATCCGCGCACAGGCCGGCCGGCCGAGGGCGCGATCGTCCAGGTCACGGCGGTCGCCCGGACGGGGCTGCAGGCCGAGGTCCGCGCCAAGACCGCCCTGCTCGCCGGCCCCGAGGAGGCGGACGGCGTCCTCTGCGCGGGCGGCGTCGTTGTCAGCCGCGACGGCGCGGCACGGGTGATCACCACGCAGCCCGGTGCTGCAATCCGCACGGAGCCCTGCGACATCCGCCGATGTGCCCAGAGCACATGAGCGGCGACCATTGCTACGTGGACCTTGTCGCGATCAGCGTCTCTCACCGGACGGCGCCCCTGGGGCTGCGCGAGCGCCTCGCGCTGTCCGCCGACGGGGCGACGCAGCTCATGGGCGAGCTCGTCTCCGCGCCCGGCGTCGACGAGGCCGTGGCGCTGTGCACCTGCCACCGCACCGAGCTCTACGTCGCGACGCGCGACCCGGCGGCCGCACGCCGCGCGGTGCTCGCGGCACTCGCCGGCCTGGCCGCGGCCGGCGAGGCCGAGCTGCTCGGCCACGTGCACATCCTGCGCGGCGCGCAGGTGTCGCGCCACCTCTTCGCGGTGACCGCCGGCCTGGAGTCGATGGTCATCGGCGAGGCCGAGATCCAGGGCCAGGTGCGCCGCGCGCTCGAACACGCGCGGGGCGCGGGCACCGCCGGCCCCGTCACGGGCCGCCTCTTCGGCGATGCGCTCTCCTGCGGCGGACGCGTGCGCAGCCGCACCGCGATCGGCCGCGGCGGCGCCTCCGTCTCCTCGGTCGCCGTCGAGCTCGCGCGGGACGCCGCGGGCTCCCTGGCGGGCCGGCGCGCCCTCGTCGTCGGCGCCGGGCAGAGCGGCGCACTCAGCGCCCGTGCGCTCGCGGACGAGGGCATGGAGGTCATCATCGCCAGCCGCCACCGCTCCCGCGCCGCCGGCGTCGCCGACGAGCTCGGCAGCGCCGTCTCGCTCGCCGACCTGCCCGGCGAGCTCCTGAGCGCCGACGTCGTCTTCACCGCCACCGCGGCGCCGAGACGGCTGATCTCCCGCCGCGACGTCGTCGCCGCGATGAGCGCGCGCGGCGGACGCGCGCTCGTGATCGTCGACCTCGGCATGCCGCGCGACGTCGAGCCCGCCGCAGGCGCGCTGGAGGGCGTCACGCTGCTGGACCTCGACGCCGTCGACGCCCGCCTGGACGCCAACCACGAGGAGCGCCGCCTGCACTGCGCCGAGGCCGCTGCGCTCGTCGCCCGCGAGGAGTCCCGCTTCGAGACCTGGCTGGCCGGCTACGGCGCCGCGCCCGCTGTCGCCATGCTCCACGAGCACGCCGAGGCGATCGTCGCCCGCGTCCTGGCGGAGAACGACGCCCGCTGGGAGGAGCTCACGCCCGCCGACCGCGACCGCGTCGGCGTCCTCGCCCGCACGATCGTGCGTCGCCTGCTGCACGAGCCGACGCGCCGCCTGCGCGCCGATGGCGAGAGCGGCGCCGACGTGGCGCTCGAGCTCTTCGGCCTGGTGACCCAGATCGCCGAGGTCGAGGAGGCCGCTACGGTTCACGCATGACGAGCGTCACCTGGCCGGTCGCTGCCTCCTCGCTGCTCGCCGGCTTCGGTGTCGCGGAGGCGACGGGCGTGCGGGCGCTCGGCGGGATCGTGCTCGTGGCGGGCGCGGGCTGGTGCGCCCTGCGCTGGCATCGCAGCGCCGGGAACGCCCGCACCGCTGCGCTGCTGCTCGTCTATCTCGGCGCCTTCGCCGGGGCACACGTCATCGCGGACCCGGTCGGGGCCTGGCCCGCCGTGCTGATCGCCGCGGCCGTCACCGGCGCCGCGGTCTGGGCGGTGGCCGACGCGGCGCCGGCCCGCAGTGCCGGCGCCACCGCCTGAGGCAGCCGCCGATGCGTGCCCGCGTCGTTGCCGTCGGGGTCGATCAGCGTCGCCGTCACGGTGCAGCCCGGGACGAAGCGGCCGTCCGAGGCGTCGCAGACGGCGATCGGGGACTATCGCGCGGTGATGCGGGCGAAGGAGGCCGGATCGGTGGGCGCCTCGGTGCAGAGGACGAGGGCGGCCGGCGCGCCGGCGCCGCGCCCGAAGCCGAGCCGCTCCCACGTCCCCTCGGGCCAGCGCTCGCGCATCGCCAGGAGCCCCGCGACTCCCGCGGCCCCCGTCTCACCGCAGTCCAGGCCGTCCTCGTGCAGCATCCGGACGGCGTTCTCGGCTGCCCGGTCGTCGATCGCGCAGAAGGCGGCGATCCCGCCGGCCATGTCGGGCAGCGCGATCGGCGAGGCCGTACCGCAGTTCAACCCCGCCATGATCGACTGCTGCGGCCCGGGCACGCGTGTCACCACGCCGTTTCGCACCGCCTCCAGCGCGCAGGCGCCGTCGACGGGCTCGACCCCGACGAAGACGCGCTCGGGGGCGGCGAGCGCCCGGATCGCCGCCGAGGCGAGCGCGCCGACCCCGATCTGGATCGCCACGAGCGGCGGGATGGCATCGAGCTGCTCGTCGAGCTCGTCGAAGATCGTCTGGTAGCCGTCGGCGACCCAGGCCGGCACCTGCTCGTAGCCGGGCCAGGAGTGGTCGGAGATCACGAGCCGCAGGTCGTCCGCGAGCGCTGCGGACGCGGCGATCGCGTCGTCGTAGCTGCCGTCGACGACGTCGACCTCGGCCCCCTCGCCGGCGATCGCCTCGATCCGCGCCGAGGCGGTGTGGCCGGGCACGAGGATCCGCGACCGCAGGCCCAGCATCGCCGCCATGTGCGCCACCGCGCGGCCATGGTTGCCGTCGGTGGCCGCGACGAGCATGAGATCGCCGAGCTGCGACGCGAGCTCGCGCAGCTCCGCGAGCGATGCGGCCGGCGCGGCACGGCCGGCGCGCGCGCTGAGCGCTCGGCAGACCGCCCAGGACGCGCCGAGCAGCTTGAAGGCGGGCAGCCCGAAGCGCTCGGTCTCGAGCTTGACCACGAGGCGCGCGAGGCCGAGCTGCGCCGCGACGCCGGGCGCCTCGGCGACCGCGCTGGGCTCATAGCCGGGCATGCTGCGGTGAAAGCTCCGCACGCGCGGGTCCGGCGGCGGCGCCGGGTGCACCCGGCGGCCGGCGTTGTCGAGATAGTCGCGCAGGCTGACGTCGCTCATGCGGGGAACGGTACGACGGCCGGCGAGCTGGACGTCGCGGCGGCCGCGCACGACGCGTGCATCGCCGGCTGATCAGCCGCCGGAGCTCAGCTTCAGCGCGTGGGGGAGCATCGGCGCGAGGACGTCGAGGCACTCGCGCACGGCCTTCGGGTTGCCGGGCAGGTTGACGACGAGGGTGTTCCCGCGGGTGCCGGCGACGCCCCGCGACAGCCACGACAGCTGCTGGAGCTTCGCCGTCTCGGCACGCATCGCCTCGGCGATGCCGGGCGCCACGCGGTCGAGCACCGCGAGCGTCGCCTCGGGCGTCACGTCGCGCGGCGCGAGGCCGGTCCCGCCCGAGGTCAGGACGAGGTCGGCCTCCTCGGCGAGCTCGACGATCGCCGCGGAGATGTCGTCGCGATCGTCGGGCACGAGGCGGCTGTCGACGACCTCGATCTCGAGCGACTCGAGGATCTCGCGCATGAGCCCGGTGGTCGTGTCCGCGCGCGTTCCGGCGGACCGCGTGTCGCTGATCGTGAGGATCGCCGCGGTCGCCATCAGGCGCTGAACCGTTCGGTCTCGTCGCTGCGTAGCATGCGTGCATGGACGTTACCGTGCGACTCTTCGCCGGCCTTCGCGAGCGCGCCGGCGCGGGGACCGTGGCGCTGCAGCTCGGCGACGGCGCGACGGTCGCCGACGCCATCGACCGCCTGCGCGAGGGCGCGCTCGCCGGGCTGCCCGAGAACGCGCCGTTCGTCACCGCCGTCGCGCGCGAGTACGTGCCCGCCGACCACCGGCTGGCCGAGGGCGACGAGCTCGCGCTCGTCCCGCCCGTGAGCGGGGGCGCGGGCGAGGTGCGCCTCGCCGAGGTCACCGCGGAGCAACTGGATCCCGAGGCCCTGCGCCGCCTGGTCGCCGACCCTTCGACCGGCGCGACCGTCGTCTTCTGCGGCACGACGCGCGAGGTCCCGAGCCTCGAGTACGAGGCCTACGTCGAGATGGCGGAGGAGAAGATCCGCCGGCTCGCAGAGGCCGTCGTCGCCGAGCATGGCCTCGCAGCGGTCGCCGTCTCACACCGCACCGGCACGGTGGAGCTCATGGAGCCCAGCGTCGTCATCGCGGTGTCGGCCGGCCATCGCGCCGAGGCCTTCGCGGGTGCGCACGCGCTGCTGAACGCCGTGAAGTCGCAGGCGCCGATCTGGAAGCAGGAGCATCCCGAGGACGGCCCGCCGTCCTGGGTGGAGGGCACGCTGCCGCAGGTGTAGGGGCCACCTGCGCCGGGGCCGGCGGGCTCTGGCATCCTCCTGAAGGTGATGCGGATCGCGCGGATCGCCGCTCCGGCCGGGGCCATCCTGGCGCTCGTCGCCTGTGGCTCCGACGATTCCGGGAGGGCCGACGCGACCGCCGCGCCCGCCACGTCTTCGGCCGCCGGCCAGGCGCGGGCCCGCGAAGCGGCCGCGTCGGGCGTCAGGCTCGTGTCCGTCGGATCGTTCGACTCACCCGTCTACGTCAGCGCGCCGCCCGCCGACCGGCGCCGGATCTTCGTCGTCGAGCAGGCCGGCACGATCCGCGTCGTGCGCGCCGGCAAGCGCCTCGCACGGCCGTTTCTCGACATCCGCTCGATCGTGAAGTCCGGCGGCGAGCAGGGCCTGCTGTCGATCGCCTTCGCGCCGGATTACGCCAAAACGCGGCGCTTCTACGTCAACTACACCGACAAGGCCGGCCTGCAGCGGATCGTCGAGTACCGCTCCGGAAGCGCCGACAGGGCCAATCGGGCGAGCGCGCGCACGGTGCTGCGCTACGACGGCGTCGAGGACAACCACAACGGCGGGCTGCTCGTCTTCGGGCCCGACCGGCTCCTCTACGCCGGCACGGGCGACGGTGGCGGAGCCGACGACCAGCACGGGACGCGCGGCAACGCCCAGGACCTCGGCAGCCTGCTCGGCAAGCTGCTGCGCATCGACCCGCGGCGCTCGGGGTCGCGCGCCTACAGCGTGCCCTCGAGCAACCCGTTCGTGGATCGCCCCGGGGCACGCCCGGAGATCTACAGCTACGGCCTGCGCAATCCCTGGCGCTTCTCCTTCGACCGCACGACGGGCGACCTCGCGATCGGTGACGTCGGCCAGAACGCCATCGAGGAGATCGACTTCGCCCCCAAGGGCCAGGCGCGCGGCGTCAACTACGGCTGGCGGCCCCTGGAGGGCACGCGGCGCAACTTCGACGAGCCCGCGCCGGGCGCGGTCGCGCCGGTCCTGGAGCTCACCCATCCCCCCAACTGCTCCGTCACGGGGGGCTACGTCGTGCGCGACGGCGGCGTGCCCGCGCTCGCCGGACGCTACGTCTACGGCGACCTCTGCAAGGGCGAGCTGCGCTCGGTGCGGCTCGCTGCCGGCGCGGCGACCGGCGACGCCGCGATTGCGCGCGTGGCGAAGATCGATCAGCTCGCGTCGTTCGGCGAGGACGCGCGCGGGCGCGTCTACGTCGTGTCGCTGAGCGGGCCGGTCTACCGGCTCGCAGCCGGCTGAGCTCTACCCTCGCCCCATGACGCAGGAGGCGCTCGCGCGCCACGACCTCGCGCTCGTGCGCGCCGACAACCCGGGCCCGTTCACCCTTGACGGCACGAACACGTGGCTCCTCGGCCGCGACCCCTGCTGGATCGTCGATCCGGGACCGGCGCTCGATACGCACGTTGCAGCCGTGGTCGCGGAGGCGACGCGACGCGGCGGCGCCGGCGGCATTGCGCTCACGCACGACCATCCCGACCACGTCGGCGCCGCGGAGGCGGTGCGCGCCGCCACCGGCGCACGGGTGCATGCGGCGCGCTGGGCAGGCGCGGACGTGCGGGTGGGGGACGGCGACGCCGCCGGCCCGCTGTGCGCCCTGGCCACCCCGGGGCACGCGACCGACCACCTCGCGTTCGTCGCCGGCGAGGTCTGCTTCACGGGCGACGCGGTGCTCGCCCGCAGCAGCGTCTTCGTCGCGCCCGACCCCGGCGCGCTGCGCGGCTACCTCGCCGCACTCGAGCGGCTGCGCGACCTGCATCTGGCGCTGCTCTGCACGGGGCACGGCCCGCCGGTCACCGACCCCGAGGCGCTGCTCGACCGCTACCTCGCCCACCGCCGCGACCGCGAGCGCCGGCTCGTCGCCGCGCTGCACGACGGCCTGCGCGGTGTCGACGAGCTGCTGGACCGCGTCTGGGACGACGCGCCCGCGAGCCTGCGCCTCGCCGCGACCGCCACGCTCGCGGCGCACCTCGGCAAGCTCGACGAGGAAGGGCGCCTGCCGGCGGGCGTGCAGCGGCCGCAGTGGCCGCCTCCGGGTGGGCTGCGGCCGGTGGTGTGACGTCACCGCGCGGCTGTGTTGCGTTGCGCGCGATCGCCGTGGGGTCGCGCGCGTGGTCGCGATTGCGCGCTGGTCGGATAGGGCCCGCGCGAGCCGTTCGCTTCCGCGTCCTGCTAGCGGGTGCTAGCAGGGGGCTGGCAGCCGCTAGCACTTCGGGAGAGGAGACATCGACTCGTGTGCTGGCGACGCGGGAGGAGACACCTTCCTCATCGATGCAGTTCGAGCACCCGGCCACGCCCCGTCCCGAGCCACGCGCGGGGCAGCATCGCGAGCGCCGCTAGCGCCGCGCCTGCGCCAGCCGCTCGCGCGCAAGCGCCATCGCGGCGTCGAGCGGCGACCCGGCGCCCGCGTCCGCGTCGTCGAAGATCCGCCGCAGCGTGTCGGCGATGCCGCGCACGCGCGTGCGGGCGCGCCGCGGGTCGTAGCCCTCGGGCTCGAGCTCGACGGAGATGTTGATGATGCCGCCGGCGTTGACGACGAAGTCCGGCGCCCACAGCACGCCGCGGTCCGCCAGCAAGCCGGCGACCTCGTCGTCTGCGAGCTGGTTGTTCGCGGCGCCGGCGACGATCGGCGCCTGCAGCCGCGCGACGGCGTCATGGTCCAGCAGCCCGCCGAGGGCGCAGGGGACGAGGACGTCGGCGGCGGCCCCGAGCGCGTCGCCGGGCGCGATCCAGCCGGCGCCGAGCTCGGCGGCGAACGCCCGCTTGCCCTCGTCGATGTCGGTCAGCAGCAGGGTCGCGCCCGCCCGCGCGCAGCCGCTGGCGACGCGGGCGCCGACGTGGCCGAGGCCCGCGACGACGACCGTCCGGCCGCGCAGCGAGGACGAGCCGAAGACGCGCTCGCAGCAGACGCCGATCGCGGCCTCGACGCCGAGCGCCGTCCAGGGACTCGGATCGCCCGAGCCTCCGCGCCGGCGCGAGAGGCCGGTGACGTGGCTCGTCCGCGTGGAGATGAGCTCCATGTCGCGCGCGGAGGTGCCCACGTCCTCGGCCGTCACATAGCTGCCCTCGAGCTGGGCGACGGTGTCGCCGAAGTCGCGCAGCGCGTCCGCCCGCAGCCCGCGGCGCGCCGGCGACGCCGGGCTCGGCGCCATGATCACGCCCTTGCCGCCGCCGAGCGGCAACCCGGCGACCGCCGACTTGAACGTCATCGCACGCGAGAGGCGCAGAGCATCGCGGACCGCGCGCCGCGAGTCGTCGTAGTGCCACATGCGACAGCCGCCGAGGGCCGGTCCGCGGGCGGTCGAGTGCACCGCCACCATCGTGAACAGCCCCGAGCGCTCGCCGCGCCGCACGAGCAGCGTCTCGTGGTCGAGCGTGGCGGCGTAGCGGTCGATGGGCGCGGGCTGCTCAGCCGGCAGGCGGGCTGCCGGGCACGAACTCGACCTTGCCGCCGGGCGCTTCCGGCGCGGGCGCCGTGACGTCCGTGGACTCCGCCGGTGGGGCGGCGTAGCCGCCGCCGGCGTTGCCTGTCTGCGCGGACGTCGAAACGTCCGGCGCGGCGCCGGGCTTGGTGGCGGTGACCGGCGTCAGCCCGTCGACGCCGTGACCGAAGCCGGTCTCCTCCTCGGGCGCCGCGGCACCGCCCGTGACGTCGTCGACGGCGTGAGGATCGGGCAGCGGGACGGTGCCTCCCGCGCCGGCGAGCGCGGCCGGCAGCGTCCCCTGCGTCGCAGCGGCCGAGCCGGCGCCACCGCTCGCGCGGCGCGACGTCGCCGATCGCGTGGGCGAGCTCCTGGCAGCCGCCGTCGCCGCTGCCGCGGCGCCGCCGGCGCGCGCGGCTGCAGATCGCGCAGCCGCCGCTGCCGCGGCCTGCGCGGCAGGTGCCTTGGCGGAAGAGGGGGTCCCGGCGGGCTTGATGTGGGTTCCGACCTCGACGGCGCCGCCGGCGGTCAGGGCCGCACAGCAGACGACGGCTGCGACTTTCGCCGCGGTGCCCGTGCCGGCCGCGGCGATGACCCCGCCGCCCGCTGCAGCTCCGCCGCCGGCGCTCGCGGCCCCGGCAGAGCCGGCGCCGCCGATCCCGATCAGCTTGAGCACCGCGGTCATCGGGCCCGCCCCGGGCGACAGCGCGGCCAGGCCCTCGCGCACGGAGCGCAGCTGGGCGCGATAGTCGACGCAGCCCGGGCAGTCGCGCAGGTGGCGGCGGGCGAGACCGCTGGCGCGCACGCCGCGCTCGAACGCATCGGCGAGATCGGTGCGGATGGCGATGCAGTCGGTGTCGCGCGCCTCCACGGCCTCGACGAGGCTGATCCGCGCGCGGACCAGCAGCGACTTCACGGCCGGCAGCGACACGCCGAGGGCCGCGCCGAGCTCGGCATAGCTCAGGCCGTCGATCTCGCGCATGAGCAGCGCCGAGCGCTGCTGGTCGGGCAGCCGGCGCACGTCGGCGACGAGCTGGCGCAGGTCGTCGCGGCGCTCGGCCTCGGCGATCGGGTCGTGCAGCGGCTTGCGCGACGTGTCGAAGAGGTCGATCGCCGGGGGGATCGGCTTGCGGAGATGGTCGATGCAGCGGTTGTGCGCGACGCGATACAGCCAGGCGCGCAGCGACAGGGGCCGGTCGCTGGCGCGCAGCGTGGAGTACGCGCGCAGGAACACGTCCTGCAGGGCGTCCTCGGCGTCCTGGCGCGACCCTTCGAGCATCTGCCGGGAGTAGGCGAACAGCCGCTGGCGGTAGCGGTCGTGGATGACGCCGAAGGCCGCTTCGTTGCCGGCGCGGAAGGCCGCCACGAGCTGATCGTCGGAGCGCAGCCGCAGAAGCGGCGCCGTGACCGAGATCCGGTTGAGCGCAGCGGGTGCTCGAAGTGCTCCGGCCTCCATGCAGTTCTCCTGTGCACTGTAACTGCAATGGCTCCTGGAAGTTGTGCAGCGCGTCACATGGCCGCGTGGGTGCGCAGTGACGCCGCGATGACGACGAGCGCGATGCCCGCGGCCTCGAGCGCTCCGGGGACCTGTCCGAGGACCGCCGCGCCGACGATCGCGGCCGTCGCGGGCAGCAGCGCGAGCAGCAGCGCGAAGCGCGCGCGCGGCAGGCGGCGCATGGCGATCTGCTCCAGCGCGTAGGGCAGGACGCTCGACGCGACGCCGACGAGCAGGCAGGCGATCAGCAGGGGCGGGCTCACGAGCGCCGGCACGGCGCTGGACAGGAGCGCCGGCGCCAGGCCCATCGCACCGATCGCCATCCCCAGCGCCAGGCCGTCCTGCGGGCGGATGCCCGCGTCGCGCGCCACGCGATGGCCGAGCACGATGTAGATCGACCAGAAGGCACCCGCCGCGAGCGCGAGAGCGAGCCCGCCGGGGCTGCCCGCCAGGTGCACGTCGGCGAGCGCGATCACCCCCGCCGTCGCAAGCGCGAGCGCCGCGCCGTCGCGACGCGTGCGCGACCCGAGCGCCGCGACGGCGATCGGCCCGCAGAACTCGATCGCCACCGCCGTGCCGAGCGGAAGGCGGTCGATCGCGAGGTAGAAGCAGAGGTTCATGAGCGCGAGCGCGACGCCGAAGGCGCCCACGAGCAGCAGGCGCGGTCGCGACCAGCGCGTGCGCCACGGGCGCCGCCAGGCGCCGAGGACCACGGCCGCGGCGACGACCCGCAGCCACGCGACGCCGGCGGCGGGCACCGACGCGAACAGCAGCACGGCGAACGCCGAGCCGAGGTACTGCGAGATCGCGCCGAGGATGAACAGCGACTGCGGTGGGAGGCCGGCGAGACGGGAGCCCGTCCTCGCGGCGGGCGCGGCGCCCGGCATGCGCCCTAGCATGGCTGAAGTGCTCCGAGACCTGCGGTCGCTGAAGCTCAAGCTCGGGATCGTGATCCTCGCGGCGATCGTCGTGACGGCGACGACGACGGTCGCCGCCGTCGCCGCGGGGCTGCCGTCGATCGCGGGCGCCGCGGTGGGCTGCGTGCTCGCGCTCGGGTGCGCCCAGCTGCTCGCGAGCGGGACGACCGCGCCGCTGCGCGAGATGGCCGCGGTCGCGGGGGCGATGGCGGCCGGCGAACAGGGCCGCGACGTGCAGGTCACCACGGCCGACGAGGTGGGGGAGCTCGCGCAGGCGTTCAACCGGATGACCGCCCAGCTCGCGGAGACCGATCGCCTGCGCCGCGACGTCATCGCGAACGTCTCACACGAGCTGCGCACGCCGCTCGGGGCGCTGCAGGCGACGCTCGAGAACGTCGTCGAGGGCGTCAGCGCCGCCGATCAGCAGACGCTGGAGACGATGCTCGCGCAGACCAAGCGGCTCGGCCGGCTCGTGACGCAGCTGCTGGACCTCTCGCGCCTGGAGGCCGGCGAGCAGCGCTTCGACATCCGCGCCTTCGGCGTGCGCGACGTGCTGGAGGGCGCCGCCCGCGAGGCGCGCCTGCACGCCCCGCCCGATGTCGTGTTCGCGATCGACACCACCTCCGAGCTGCGGGCGTGCGGCGACCCGGAGCGCATCCACCAGGTCGTCTCCAACCTCGTCGAGAACGCCGTGCGCTTCTCCCCGCGGCCGGGCTGCGTGACGCTGCGTGCGGCCGGCAACGGTGCCACGGTCTCCTTCGTCGTCGAGGACGAGGGCCCCGGCATCGGCGACGCGGACCTCGAGCGCGTCTTCGAGCGCTTCCGCCGCGGCGACGGCGCGCCGCGCGGCGGTTCTGGCGGTGCCGGCCTGGGGCTTGCAATCGCGCGCTGGATCGTCGATCTGCACGGGGGCGAGATCCGCGCCGAGCGCCGCGACCCGCAGGGCACGCGCTTCGTCGTCACCCTCCCGCAGGCGAGCTGAGCGTGGTCGTCCGGGCCGCCGCCGTCCTGCTGCTCGTCCTGGCCGTCGGCGCCTGCGGCGAGGATCGCGGCGAGGGGCTGCACACGACCCCCGCGGCGGTCGGCACCGGCGCGACGACGGTCGGCACCGTCGTCGATGCGACCGTGCCCGTCTCGCTGACGGACTTCCGCCTTCCGCGCAACGTGCGCGTCCCGCGCGGTGGCGTGATCGGCTTCGAGGCGACGAACGACGGGCAGGCGCCGCACGCGCTGGCGGTCGTCGGGCCGGCGGGGCAGGCACGGACCCAGACGCTCAAGCCGGGCGAGCGCACGACGGTCGAGGTGCGGCTGCCCCCTGGGACCTACAAGTGGTACTGCCCGGTCGGCGACCACGAGCGCCGCGGCATGGTCGGGCGCGTCAGAGTCGCGGAGTGACTAGCCGATCGCGTGCTCGACGGCCCAGCGCGTGAGCTCGGAGCGGCGGCGCAGGCCCGTCTTCTCGCGGATGCGCGTGAGGTGGTTCTGCACCGTGCGCGGAGAGATGAAGAGCTCCTGCCCGATCTCGTTGTCGGTCTTGCCCTGGACGACGAGGCGCAGGACGTCGAGCTCCCGGCCCTGAAGCGGGCGCACGGCCGACTGCTCGCCACGGGCGGAGCTCGAGAACTCCTTGAGCAGGTGGCTTGCGAGCGACGGCGTGATGACCGAGCCGCCGCCGTGGGCGGTGATGACGGCCTGGCGCAGCTCCTCGCCGGTGCTGCGCTTGGAGAGGTAGCCGGCGGCGCCCGCCGCGATCGCATCCAGCAGCGTGCTGGCCTGCTCGCTGGCGGTCATGACGATGACGCGGATCTCCGGCTGCGTGTTGCGCAGCTTGTCGAGCACGGCGAGGCCGCCGAGGTCCGGCATGCGGAGGTCGAGGATCATGACGTCGGGGTTCAGCTCGGCCGCGACGGTGAGCGCCTCCTGGCCGTTCTCGGCCTGGGCGACGACCTCGATGCCCGGGTCCTGGTTGAGGGCCCGCACGACGCCCTCGCGGACAAGCGGGAAATCGTCTGCGACGACGACGCGGATCTTCATGATGTCCTCAGGCTCCTTGCCTTGACGTGATGAGCGTGACGAGCGTTCCCCCACCTGGCGCATCCTCCAAGGAGGCGTGCCCGCCGACGCGCTTCATGCGCCCGACGATGCTTCCCTTCACACCGAGGCCCGTGGCATTTGCCAGGAGCTCCGGGTCCAGGCCGACACCGTCATCGGTCACGGTGACCGCGGTGCAGCCGTCCGAGCCGGTCTCGACGCGGACGATCACGGACGAGGCCTGGGCGTGCTTGCGGGCGTTGGTGACCGCCTCGCGCACCGCGCCCGCGAGCGCGGTGACCTGCTCGCTCGTCGGCGGCGTGCCGATGTGGCCCACGACGAGCTCGACGCGCGAGTCCAGCGAACGGGCCTCGGCGGTGACCTGCTCGAGCTCGGGCAGCAGCTCCGCGTCGGCGTCGTCCGCGTCTCCGCTGTCGATCCACTTGTGCAGGTCGCGCGCAGCGCCGCCGGCCAGGCGGGCGATCTTCGGGGCCGACAGGCCCGTGCCGAAGCCGTCGCCGGCGATGAACTCGAGGATCTGCAGGGCGGTGTCGTGCAGGTGGCCGCGAACCCAGTCGCGTTCGTCCTGGCGGGCGGCCTCGACGGCCGGCTCGAGGCTGATGACGTCCTCGATCTCGTCGAGGCGCTCGAGCTCGTCACGCAGGCGGCGGGACTGGACGTCGGCGAGGGCGACGAGCTCGGCCGGGTCGGCGGCGGGATCGACGAGCTCTTCGAGGCCGGGGACGATGACCGCTCGCAGGCGTGCGCGCGTGCGAGCACGCTCGTTGGCGCGCCAGAGCTCGATCGTCCGCTCGCGCGTCGCATCGATCTCCGCCTTGTCGACATCTCCCTCAGATGCCGGAACCTGCTGCCCCAGACTCATCTAACCGTCCCTGCCTTCTTGTGAGCAGAACCCTCATTGGTCTGCAGAAAAAGGAGTGCTTCGCGTTGCAACCTTACGCATCTGGGCATGGCCCGGTCAACCCCAGTGTGCGCACCTTCACGCATGTGACACCTCCTGGGGTACCCTAGGCTTGTCGCCGGTTTGCAGGGATATCGCATTCAGACGGTGTTGCAGTCCCGAGGTGCGGACCTCCGCGAAACTCGCATTTCGGCGCCGCGCAGCTTCTGCACAGGTTTTGCACCAGCTTTACCTGACGTCGTACCCAGGCTCACCTGGAAGCAGCAGCTGCGCATCCGCACCGCGCAGGATGACCCGCGGCATCACGGGATGGATCGCGGTGCTCGCGCGCGCGTGCGCGAGAAGCGCCTGCGCACCAGGGAACGCGGCGAGCTCCTCGAGGTGCCTGACCGTCGGAAAGACGAGCGGGAGCTCGCCGCGCGCATGCGCCTGCAGCGCCGCGGCGGGCGCGCTCCAGCGCACGTCGACGCACTCGACGCCGTCGGCGGCGGGCTGTGCGCCCGCGGGCGCCGGGGCGAGGAAGAAGTGCGTGTCGAAGCGGATCCTGATCAGCTCGGGCGTGATCCAGCGGCTGTACTTCACGAGCTCGCCCGGCTGGACGCCCGCGACGCCGGCCTCCTCGTGCAGCTCGCGCACCGCGGCGGCGCGGTGGGCGCCGTCGCCCTCGCCCTCGGCGGCGTCCACCGCGCCGCCGGGGAAGACCCAGTAGCCGGCCATGAAGCGCTGCGCCGGGCTGCGGCGCACGAGCAGGACCTCGAGCCCCTGCGCGCCGTCCTGCACGAGGATCACGCAGGCCGCCTGCCGTGGCGCCGTCGGCGGCCCGTGGTTCAGGCTCTCGCGTGTCGCGGGTCGCGGCAGCTTCATCGCGGCGAGCCTAGTGAACGCGAATCACTACGCTGCGGGCATGAGCATCGAGACCACGACGACACGCTGGATCTGCGAATCCTGCGGATTCATCTACGACCCCGACGACGGCGATCCTGACGGCGGCATCCCGCCCGGCACCGCCTTCGCCGACATCCCGGATACCTGGTTCTGTCCCGTCTGCGGCGCTCGCAAGAAGGACTTCACCCCCTACGCCGACTGAGGGGGACGCGCTTCGCCCTAGCGGATCGCGTGCTCGACGGCCCAGCGGGTGAGCTCGGAGCGCCGGCGCAGGCCCGTCTTCTCGCGGATGCGCGTGAGGTGGTTCTGCACGGTGCGCGGCGAGATGAACAGCTCCTTGCCGATCTCGATGTCGGTCTTGCCCTGCGCGACGCCGCGCAGGACCTCCAGCTCGCGGGGGCCCAGCAGCGCGCGCACGGTGCGCTGGGCCTCCAGCCCGGAGCTCTTGGGCAGCTCCTTGAGCAGGTGCTCGGCGAGCGCGGGCGTGATGACCGACCCGCCGCCGTGCGCGGTGATGACGGCCTGGCGCAGCTCCTCGCCGGTGGCGCGCTTGGAGAGATAGCCGGCCGCCCCGGCCTCGAAGGCCCCCAGCAGGGGCGCCGCCTGCTCGCTGGCGGTCATGAGGAGCACGCGGACCTCGGGGTGCGTCTTGCCGAGCGCGTCGAGCACGCCCAGGCCGTCGAGGCCGGGCATGATGAGGTCGAGGATCAGGACGTCGGGCTTCAGCGCCGCGACGAGCTCGAGCGCCTCGTGACCGTTGTTCGCCTCTCCCACGACCTCGATGGCGGGGTCGCGCACGAGCGCTCGGACGATCCCCTCGCGAACGAGCGGGAAATCGTCGGCGGCGATGACGCGGATCTTGATGGCCGACCTTCCCGTTCCTTGAGTGACATTTGCGGTCCGAGCCGACGGTGGGACCGTACCCGTTTGACGCGGCCGAAGCGCCCGACGTTTGTCCGACCTCCGCGACGCCTGCAGCCTACCTGGGGGCCGTGACCGCGAACGACACGCGCGTGGGCGAGCCGAGTGCGTCGCGCGCGGTGCCGGGCGTGGCCTCGACCTCGTAGCGCCCGACGACGAGCTTGGTCAGCAGCGCCTTGTCGCGCAGGCGCAGGCGCTGCAGGCCGAATCCGTGCGACACGACGAACCGGCTGGAGATCAGCCGCCTCGTCGCGCCGTTGCGCCGGTGGATGCGGATCCGGACGACCTTCGCGGCGCCGGGGACGCGCATGAGGATGCGCACGCCCTCGCGGCGCACGCGGGCGCGCCCGATGCGCGGCGTCGCCGTCAGCGAGAAGACCTTCAGCGGGCGCGCGGCGGGAGCCGGGGCGAGCGGCGCGGGCGTGGCGGCCGGCGTCGTGAGCGCGGGAGCCGGCCCGGCCGGAGCCGGCGTCTCCTGGGGGAACTCGAACGGCGGATCGGCGATGACGTACGCGAGCGCCGAGGTCGGGCTCGTGTTGCCCGCGCGGTCGATCGCGAACGCCGTGAGCGTCTGCGTCGTCGCGACGCGCACGAAGCCGTTCGCGGTCGGGCTCGTGGGCGTGGGCTGCGAGCCGTCGCGGGTGAAGCGGATGACGTCGTCGGAGTTGCCGGTCGTGATCTTCACGAGCGGTCCGACGGAGTACGTGCCGGGGGGCGGGTCGGCTGCGGGCGGGGGCGGCGCCTGGAGGTCCTTGGCGATCGTGAGCGCGTCGGTCGTCTCGGCGGGGCCGGCGAAGGTCGCGGTCGCGGTCACGATCCCGTCGCCGAGCTGCTCGAGCTGCAGGCGCGAGAACCTCGCCGTCCACGCCCGGCCGCCGGCCTCGTTCGTCAGCGACACGTCGGCCGGCTGCGCCGCCACGGTCGTCGAGCCGCTCGTCAGCGTCACGCCGAGTCCGTTGACCGCGTCGGCCGCGACGCCGCTGACCTGCAGGTCGCCGCTGGAGAGGTTGATGGCCGCGTCGTCGGTGGCCATGATCGCGCTCTCGGGCGCGGCCGGCGCGGCCGACTCGCAGCCGAGCGCCGGCCCGTGGGCCTGCGCTCCCTCGAAGAGCTGGATCACCGGGGGCGGCGGGACCGGGATGTGGCCGTAGCCCATCGCGTGGTCGCCGAAGAGGATCGAGGCCTTGGTCGCGGATCCGCGGAAGGCGCCGTAGCCGGGCGCCTCGTAGACGGCCTCCCAGCGATCGCCGGCAGGGTCGCCGATCCGTACCGGGGCCTTGGTGGGGTTGGCGCGCGTCCCGCCGCCGTCCGCGCGGACCTCGCCGGAGTCCAGCAGCTCCGGCGGGATCGGCGTGCCGTCGGCGTAGCGCGCGACCCCGCGGACGTAGACGTTCTCGTCGCCGGGGACCGTACCCGCGGCGACCTCGTCGATGACGATGTTGTCGACGAAGACGGTGTCCGCGCCGCCGGTGTCGGTGACGACGATCCGGTCGCCGGGACGCACGTCGGGGGTCAGCCGGTCCCAGCAGTCGCCCTGGCGCGGCGCGCCGGCCGGGCCGTGGTTGACCTCCAGGCCCGCGCCCTCGGCCGTGGCCACCGCGGTGCCGTGCGCGGTTCCGATGCGGTGCGGGCCGCGGAACACGTCGACGCGCAGGGCCGCGCCGGAGGTGAAGCCGGTGGCCGACACGAAGTCGATGTTGTGGAAGATCCCGACGGTGTGGCCGGTGCGGACGACCGGCGCCTGGGCGGAGGCGGCGGCGGGCGCGACGGCGAGCGCGGCGAGCGTGGCGGCGAGAAGGCGAGGACGGGTCACGACACCGATGATGGAGCGTCGGAGTGTGGTCCTCCAGAGGACACCCTGCAGATGCGGGCTGCAGGTTTGCGCAGAACCACGACCGCCCGGCGCGATGGCCGGGCGGTCGGGTGCAGCATGTGGTGTCCGTCGTCCCTAGCGGACGATCTTGAACGTCATCCGCGAGGTCGTGCCGAGATCCGTCCTGCTCGTGCCCGGCGTGACCTCGACCTGGTAGGTGCCGAGCTTCTTGAACGCGCTCCGCAGGGCGCGGTGGCTCTGCGACACGCGGTACAGGCCCGCGGCGCTGGCGGGGCTCTTGTAGCCGTCGGAGACGACCTTCGACCCCGACGCGGTCTTGCGGAGGATCCTGATCCGCAGCACCTTCGTGCCCGGCTGCATCCGGATGGCGAGACGGATGCCGGACTTCGTCGCCTTGTTGCGCTTGATCCGCAGCGGGCCGCCCAGGCTCGTGAGCTTGAGCTTCGTCGCGCCGCTCGCGGTGTTCGCGGCGGGGGTTCCCGCGACCGCGCCGAGCGCGCCGCCGGTGGCCGCCGTGCCTGCGGCGGTGACCGGCGCGGCGACGCCCGTGCCGCTCAGCGCGACGGATTTCGTGCCGGCGTCGGTGCTGACGTCCAGCGCCGCGGTGCGGCCCCCGGCTGCGGCGGGGGTGAAGTGCACGCCGACCGTGCAGGCGGCGCCGGGCGCGATGTTCTGCCCGTTGCACCCGTTGAGGCCCAGCGCGTAGTCGCCGGGGTTCGCGCCGCCCAGCGCCGCCGAGTTGACGTGCAGCGTGTCGGTGCCGGTGTTGCGCACCTCGACGTTCTGCGGCCCGTTGACGCTGCCGACGAGCTGGCTGCCGAAGGCGAGCGGGTTGGAGACCGCGAGCACCGGCTCGATGCCGGTGCCCAGGAGCTTGACCGGCCGCGTCTTCGCGACGCCGTTGACGTTCTCGACGGCATTGATCTGCGCCTCGCGCTGACCGGTGCCGTTCGGCGTGAACGTCACCGGGACGGTGCACGACTGTCCCGACGCGAGGGTGATGTTGCCGCCACCGCAGCCGGCGCCGAGCGTGAACTGCCCGGCGGCAGGTCCGGCCATGGTGAGGCTGTCGAGGTCGACCGTGCCCGAGCCGCCGTTGCGCAGCGTGATCGTCTTGGCCGCCGATGACACGTTCACGCGCTGGCCGGCGAACCTGCCGTCAGAGCCGACGAGGGAGCCGGATGCCGTCGTCCCGTCCTCGAGCCAGCCCTGGACCGCGAACTGGTCGGTCTGCGTGGTGGCCAGCACGTTGCCGCCCGGCCCGCTGATCTGCTGGACGCGGACGTAGTTGGCGGGCGTCGTCTCGCCCGGCGGGACGAAGGTGCTCCCGACGACGCGGTGCGGTGTGGCGCCGTCGCCGATGAAGCCGGCGGCGGGGCTGGACTCGGCCACGTCCCACTGCAGGAAGTTCGGGCCGATCTGGCTGGCGGCGAGCGCGTCGAAGCCGGCGTCGCCGCACGGGGCGGTCAGGCAGCCGGTGTCGTCGGTCGTGTTGATGTCGCCGTCGGCGTCCGCCTGCAACTCGACCTGGCCGAACGGGTACGTGATGCGGTACCAGCCGTTCGGATTGAAGGCGCCGGCCGTGAGGGCGCGGATGCGGACGCGACCGAAGCCGCCCTGATCACCGTCGACGACCTCCTCGTTGATCCAGACCGCCTCCTGCGCGAGCACGATCAGCAGGGTGCCGCCGTTCGGCGTCGCAACGGTGGTCTCGCCGGCCCACCAGAACGCCTCGACCGGGAAGTTGTCCGGGAACGAGAGCGGTGCGGCCGTGTCGAACTCGGCCTGCGCGAGGCAGGACGCGTCGGTGATGCAGAGCTGGAGGCGCATGCCGTCGGCGTCCTCATACCAGGCCGGCCAGCCGCCGAGCTCCGGGGCGTCCGCGACCGTCTGTACGGGGGCGTGCAGCCCGATGCCCGGTGTCGCCTGCGCGGGCGCGGCGAAGGCCGCGGCCCCGAGGATGCTCGCGCCGAGGACGATGAGCCGTCGCGACCCGGTGCGGCGTGCGCGTCCCTGCGCGGCCTGCGTCTGTGCGTCGTCCCTGCGTGCCACATCTGCCTCCCGGCATTCGAGCAGTAGTCCGATAGACCACATCATGTGGCCTTCGGTCGGCGGGAAGGAGGGCACAGCCCGCAGGAACGTGGTGCGCGATCACGCATCTTCCAACGCAGAACCGCCCGGCGGGCGCCGGGCGGTCTGGTGCTGCGTGGATGTCGCCGCGGCTAGCGGACGATCTTGAAGGACAGGCGCGAGGCCGTCCCGAGAGCGGTCTTGCTCGTGCCCGGCGTAACCTCGGCCTGGTAGTTGCCGAGGCGCTTGAACGCCTTGCGCAGGGCGCTCTGGCTCTGCGTGACGTGGTACACGCCCGTGGTGCCCAGCGGCGACTTGAAGGTCGTCGTGAGGAGCTTCAGGCCGCTGCTGGTCTTGCGGTAGATCTTGATCCGCACGACCTTTGCGCCGTCAGGCAGGCGCATCGACAGCCGGATGCCGCTCTGCCGGGCCTTGCTGCGCTTGATCCGGGTCGGGCCGCCGAGGCTCTTGAGCTTCAGCGCCGTCGCGGTGGCGGCGCTCTGGCCGGTGTTCGCCGCCGCGGGGGTGCCGGCCGCCGCGCCGGCCGCTGCGCCGGGGCCGGCGACGCCGCTGCCGGTGATCGGGAGGGATCCCGCGCCGGCGTCGGAGCTGATGTTCAGCGCCGCGCTGCGGGCACCGGCCGCCTGCGGCGTGAAGAACACCTCGACGGTGCACTGTGCGCCCGCAGCGACGTTCGCGTTGTTACACGCGTTGTTGCCGAACGAGTAGTCGGCTGCGTCCGTGCCGCCGAGCGTCGCCGAGTTGACGTGCATCGTGTCGGTGCCGGTGTTGCGCACGGCGATGACCCGCGGGCCGGTGAGGGCGCCGACGTTCTGACTGCCGAATGCGAGCGGCGCAGGCAGCGTGAGGATCGGCTGGACGCCGGTGCCCAGGAGCGGCACCGACTTCACCACCGGGCCGGCCGTTGTCGCGTGCGTCACGTTGATCTGCGCGCTGCGCGCGCCGGAGCCGTTCGGGGTGAACGTCACGGGCATGGTGCACGATGCGCCCGCTGCCAGGGTCGTGGCGCACGGTGCGCTGGTGACCGCGAATTGTCCGGCGTCGGCGCCGGCGACCGCCAGCCCCGTGATCTGCAGGGCGCCCGATCCGGCATTGGTGAGCGTCACGGTCTTGCCGGTCGAGGCTGCGGCGACCCGCTGGGAACCGAGCTGGCCGCTCGAGTTGACCATGATGCCGGCCGGGGCGCTGCCAGGCGCGAGCTTGCCGGGGACGAGCATCTCGAACACGTTGGACTGGCCGACCAGGCCGGTCACGGCGCCGCCGTCGCCCGTGATGTGCTGAACGCGGAAGAAGTTGGCCGGCTGCGTCTCGCCGGGCGGGACGAACGAGCTGCCGACCATGGCCTGCACGCCGCCCGCATCGGCGAGGTAGCCGGCCGGCGGAGCGCCGACCCTGCGGTCCTTCTGCAGGAACGTCGGTGCGAGGTCGCTGGCACCCGCGGTGGTGAACCCCGCGTCGTCGCACGCGGCGAGACAGCCGATGTCGGACGAGAAGTTGACCGGCGCCTGCAGGTCGACCTGGCCGCCCGGCTGCGTGAACCGGTACCACTCGCCGGGGGTGAGCTCGTTGTCGAGGTCACGGATCCGGACGCGGCCGAAGACGGCCTGCGTTCCGTCCTCACCGCCGTAGGTGGCCTCCTGGGCGAGGGTGAGCTGGATGTTCGCGCCCACCGTTCCGATGGCGCGCTGATAGAACGCCTCGTCGGGGAAGTTGTTGTTGGCCGGGACGTTGGCGTCGAAGACCACCGCGCCCGCCGGGTTGGGGAGACCGTCGCCGACAGCGCCGCAGGCGCCGTCCGCAGGATCGAGGCAGAGCGCGACCTGCTGACCCTCGTCGTCCTGGTACCACGCGGGGAACTGGCCGAACGGATCGTTCGCGGCCGCGGAGATCGGCGCGTGCAGGCCGATGCCGGCGTGCGCGGGTGCGGCGAACGCGGCGGCACCGAGGAGCGTCGCGCCGAGGACCGCCATGCGGCGGGGGGCCGCGCTGCGGCGTGCGCGTCCGTGCGCGATGTTCGTGGACTTCGTTCCTGCGGGGTCGCTGCTTGGCACGACTGCCTCCCGGATCAGATTTGGCTCAGCTTGTGAGACATCATCTGGGCCAATGGGCTCATCCGGGAGGGCACTGCGTGCAGGAACGAATTGCAGGAACTCGCAAGGCGCCGCACTCCGGACTGCAGTGTTCGGGCGCTCAGCGGCTACAGGGACTCGAGGTATGCGACGAGATCTGCCTTCTCCGGGCCCGTGAGGTTCAGCGGGCCGCCCGTCAGCGGGTTGGAGTTGTAGAAGTCCACGACCTCTTCGAGCGTGTCCATCACCCCGTTGTGCATGTACGGCGCGGTGTTGGCGACGTCGCGCAGCTGGGGGGTGTTGAATCCGCGCGGGACCGCGGCCGAGCCCGGGTCGTTGCCCTCGCCGATCTGCGACATGTTGACCTGCGGCACGTTCGTGTCGTGGATGAGGTTGTCGGTGAACTGCGGCCCGCCGTGGCAGGCGATGCAGCCGCCCTTGCCGACGAAGACCTCCTCGCCGCGCAGCTCCGTGGGCGTCAGCCGGCCCTGGTCCTGGCGCGACGTGGGGGCGCGGATCGTGCGCAGGAACGCGGTGATCGCGGCCACGCGGCCGGCGGTCACGTCGGTCGATCCCTGCTTGAAGTGCGTCGTGATCGCGGCCGTGGCCTGATCCTCGAGCGTCGGGTTGGAGCCGACCCAGTTGTAGGGCGCGGTCCGCCCGACGTCCCAGAGCGCGGGCGCGTCGCGGACGCCCTTGAAGTCGTCGAGCGACGGATCCCCGCCGGGGAAGCCGTGCGTGATGAAGCCCAGCCGCGAGTTGATGGCGCCGCCCATGATGTGGCAGGAGGCGCAGCTCTCGCCAGGCTTGGCGACGCTCGCGGAGTTGAAGAGGGCCTCGCCCTCGGCCTCGAGGTCCGCCCGGGTGGCGGAGGCGCTGACAGCGCGGACGGCGTTGAGGATGCGGTCGAGATCCGCGCGCGAGGCCGTGCCGCCATGGTCCAGGCGCACGAGGTCGGCGCTGCTGGTCCCGCCACCCGCCAGGAGCGTGATCCCGACGGCGGCGGCGACGACGAGCGCCGTCGCCCCGATACCGATGCCAAGCCGCTTCCTCGTCACGAGGCCGCTCCCTTCGCGCGCAGTAGTGACCGGCCAAAGGTGTCCAACGCCGATCGCGTCTGCAGGGTCACGCCGATACGGGAGATCTTCCCGCCCTTGGCGGTCTGCACGCGGATGTCGGCGTAGCGGCCGTCGCTGCGGCGCACGAGGGCGCGCTGCAGGCCGCTGCGCGGGTCGCGCCGCAGGCCGGGGAGGTCGCGTCGCAGGACGGCGAGCGAGGAGCCGATACCCGCCTTCTGCCCGCTCGTGGCGAAGCGCTTGTCGCGCAGCGTGTAGTCGTGCACGCGGCCGGCCCGGAGGTTCAGCTGCAGGCCGGCGCCGTAGGTCCAGCGCTCGGGCTGCCTTCCGCGGGCGGCGCGCTTGGCGCTCGGCTTGCCGAGGCAGGCGGTGAGCTGCGCGCGCGTGAGGTTCAGCAGCAGCACGCTCGGGCGCGTCGTGGCGCCGTAGAGCCAGGTGCGGCTCTTGCACGGCGACGGCGCCGCCTGCGCGGCGGGCTTGGCGGCGGGCGCCGGGGTCGCCGGCGCGCCGGGCGCGCCGGCGCCGGGGGCGGCGTCGCCGGCGGGAGCTGCGCCGCCCGCGGGGGTCCCGGCCGGCGGGTCGGGCTGCGGCTGCGGCGCGGGCGGCACATCGCCGGTGCGCGTCTCAGTGCGGAACGTGCCGGCGACGTTGGCGCTCGACCAGGCCAGCCTCAGCGGCGTGTCCTGTGCCAGCGACGTGGGCGGGACGCTCCAGGCGCCGTTGCCGCCGTTGATCGGCGCCGAGACCGACACGGCGCCCGAGCTCACGTCGACGCGGTCCGACAGCGCCCGGGCGCCCGAGAGGGCGGTGCCGGCGATCGAGCCGTCGGGTCCCACCGTGCCCGCGAGCTTCGCGACGTCGAAGCTGAGGGGAGCGCGCGCGAACGACCCCACGGGCTGGATGCGGACGGTGTCGTCGGGGCGGACCTGGTCGGCGCCGGCGCCCTGCCAATCGGCGCCGGAGACGTCGAAGGCTCCGCCGGTGACCGGCACGGTTGCGGTCGCGACGACGGCGTTCTGGCGCGCAACGCGCACCTGCACCGAGGTCACGTCGTCGCCGAGGCGCGCGCCGGTGACGGCGTCGGATGTCGTGTCGGCCCCATAGGCGGCCGGCAGGCCGAAGGGGCGCAGCACCCCGGCGGTGACGTTGGTGATGCGCGTCAGGAGGTTGCCGCCGGACTCGACGACCCAGAGGTTGCCCTGCGCGTCGCTGACGGGCCCTTCGGTGAGCCCGCGCCGGACCGACCCGCGGAAGCGCAGGCCCTGACCGCCGTCGGGGTGCAGCTGCTCGATCTGATCGCCGTACTCGCCCGCCCACCAGACGTTGTTGGCGCGGTCGGTCATGACGTCGGCGGGCGCGGCTGGGCTGCGGAAGTCGCTGTCGGGCAGCTGCCTGTTGGTCACGGAGTTGAACTCGGTGAAGCCGTTGGACGTGCCGGGGGTCGCGGCGGCCGGGTCGAGGAAGGCGATGCCGCTCAGCGAGGACTGGCTGAACCACACGAGGCCCCGACCGTCGACCGCGAGGCTCAGCGGGAGCGAGGTCTGGACCGGCGTCGTCAGCGGCGGCTGCTGGACCGCGGTCGACGAGGGGATGTTGAAGTGCTGGACGGTCGCGGCCGAGGAGGAGAACGGCGCCACCGGATCGGGGATGACGCGACCGATCTTGTTCTCGAACACCTCGGAGAACCAGATCGTGCCGTCGGCGGCGAGGTCGATCGACTCCGGGAACGCGCACGCGCACCCGAAGTGCGCCTGGTTGAGCTGGGTGCCGGTCTCGTTGACGCGCATGACGCCCACCCGCGAGGCGCCGGCCTCGACGAACCACAGCACGGTGTTGCCGTGCCCGTCGATGTAGCTCTTCAGCCGTGTCGGGCGGCGCGTGGGCTGCTCGTTGGGGATCGGCGGGACCTCGGGCTTGCAGGCCGGGCTGATCCCGGTGCACGGGTCCAGCTGCATGACCTTCATCCCGGCGCTCGTGCCGGGCTGCACGAGGGCGGGGTTGATGCGCACGAGGGCGTTGCCGCTCGCGAGCGTGGCCCAGATGATCCCGTGGCCGTCCACGACGATGTCGGAGGGGGTGAGCGGAGCGACCGTCGAGTCGACGGCGTGGTGGCCGCCCGGCAGCGGGTAGAGGTCGACGGGCGCGGACGCGAGGTCGGCGGTGGGATGCACGCGTGCGATCGTGTCGATGCCGGCCAGCACGACCCACATGTCGCCGGCGGCGTCCGGGATGGCATGCACCGGCAGCGTGCCGGCCCCGAAGCCGATGGCGTCATGCTTGATCTCGCGGTCGATCGCGATCGCCGTGCCGGCCTGGTCGCCGGAGCCGAGGTCGCCGACCCAGAGGGTGAAGGACCTCGACGCCAGGTTGAGGGTGAAGGTCTGCGCGGTGTCCGCCGCAAGCGACGGGCCCTGTGCGAGGTCGCGGCCGGTCCAGTCGAACTGCCCCCAGTCGGTCGCGCCGAGGATCCGCGTGCGGTCGTGCAGGTCGATCGCCGAGATGTCATGCGTCATCTCGTCGCGGTTGACGACGCGCACGTGCAGGAACGCGCCCGGCTCGAGGCGCAGCTTCGTGCGCGACACGTAGGCCTCGTTGTTCTGCAGCACGACCGTGACGTCGGCGGTGCCCGGGTCGACGCCCGCCGGCAGCTCGCTGCGGGCGCGCATCGCGCCGACGAGCTCGGCGTTCGCCGTGCCCGCGCTCTGCGCGGCGGCGAGGTAGGCAGCGGCCGTGGGAGCGTCGGCGGCGGGATCGAGTTCCCCCATCGCGCTCAGCTGCGTCCAGATCTGCTTCTCGGGCGACTCGTCGGCGAGCTTGCCGATCGCGGTGGCCTTGGCGCCCATCGCGGCGTTCGCCGCGTCGATCTGGGCGGTCGTGGCGGGCTTCAGCGTCGCGACGGCCTCGTGGCCAGGGCGGAGGCTGGGGTCGAGGATCGCCGTGGTGACGTTCGCCGGCGGCATCGCCACCGTGATCGACTGGACCGCCGAGCGCGTCTGCTCGGGCACCGCGAGGAGGCCGCGAGCGTCGGTGAAGCGGCTGGACTGCGTCGTGCCGATGTCCTGATTGGCGCCGACTCCGAGCGGCTGGATCGCGGAGTGCTGGCCGCCGTGGACCGTCGTCCCGTTGTCCAGCAGCGGCGTGGGATCCAGCTCGCCGCCGAAGGCCGAGCCGAGCTCCACCACGTCGTAGCGGATGCTGTAGGCGGCCGCCGGATCGGCGAAGTCCAGCAGCCAGGTGTCGCTCATGACGTGCTCGCCCCAGCGGATCTGGCGGATCGTCACGGTGCCGCCCGCGGGCACGAGCTTGGACTTGACCTTCCAGTTCAGGAGCCCGATGCCCTCGTAGGCGCGGTTGGCGAGGGCCGGGTTGCCGGTGTTGCCCTCGAGGATGTCCAGGGCGCGGCGGCGCGCCTCGGCGGCGGCTGTCGCATTCCCGGCGCCCCTCATGTCCGCCAGCGCGGTCGCGAGATCGTTCTCCGGCGATGCCGGCGACAGGAGGGGCTGCAGCGATGCGTTGTTCGGGTCAAAGGGGGATGCCAGCAGGGTGCCGATGGCGGGCCCGGCGCTCACGTGGCCGAAGCCGCTGGGGCTCGCGCCCGGACCGGTATTGACGATGCCGACGAATGCCTGCGCGGAGGCGGCGCCCAGAAGGAGGAGGGATGCGGCGGTCGCAGCCAGGGTGCTTGTCGCGCGCGGCATCACGACAGCCATCATGAGGTGGACGTTTGTCTCGCACATGAGGGGAACCCGCACGACCGGGGTGCGGTTTCACGCATAAGCCGCGTGCGGCGAGGTGGCAGCAGCGTGGGAGCCGATCGACATCGATCCATTCATCGGCACGCCCTGCGAGTTCCTGCACATGCATTAGGCAGGACTTGCCCATGTGCGCGGGACGTCTGTCCCGGAGGATGACAACCATGAACCCCTGTCCTCGCCCCCGTCGCAGCCTCCGCGCCCGCCTCCGCCTCGGCCTCGGGACCGCGCTGACGCTCTGCGCCGCCCTGCCGTTCGCCGCGTCCGCACAGGGGGCGACCGTGATCGTTCCCGCCGGGTCGGGCCTCACGATGCCGGCCGGCATCGCAGAGACGCCCGACGGCGCGATCTGGGTGTCCGACGCCGCGCTGGGCGTGTGCCAGGTCAAGACGTCAGACCCCGCCGGGGTCATCGAGTCGCCGTACTGCGCGCCGGAGCCCGCGGACGAGCTCCTGCCGCCGCGTTCGGGCCCCTCGGTCCCCTTCCAGATGGCGTTTGACCCCATCTCCTCGAACCTCTTCGTCGCCGAGGGCAGCTCCAAGGGCTCCGGCGTCTGGCGCATGCACTGGGATGCGGTCACGGGGACGATCGACCAGGCCGAGCGCGTCGTGATCGCCGGCACCAGCCGCGTGTTCGGACTCGCGATGGGCACGATCCCCGACAACCCCGCGACGATCGCGATCGACCCGACCGTCTACGTCGACTTCAACGGCCGTGACGAGACGCTGATCCGCCGCCTGAACGACGCCGGCAACGCGACGCCGATCGGCATCCAGGCCGCCCCGGTCGTCGGAAATTCAGGAACTGCGGGTGTCCTGTCGATGACGAACCTCGATGGAGCGCTCTACCTCGCCGAGGCCACAGGCGTCACGCGCATCGCGGCCCCCGGCCCCGACGCGCCGCTCGCCCAGCCCGTCGCCGGCTTCCCCGCCACGGGCGGCGCTGTTCCCAGCGCCCTCGCCGCCGACGGGGCCAACGGCCGCGTGTACGCGGGCACCAACAACGTCGACGGCATCGACACGGTCGACGTGCTGACGCCCGGCAACGGCACGACGGGCAGCTACGAGACCGGCTTTGCGCTCGTCGTCGGCATCGCGGTGCGCGCCAACGGCGACCTGATCATCGGCGACGACCCGCTCACGAGCGCGGGAGCCCCCGAGTCGCTCGGCCAGAGCCGCCTCTCGCTGGCGCCGCTGCACGCGCCGTTCCTCGCGCCGACGACGATCACGTCGGCCCCGGACGTCTACTCGAGCGCCACGGCGGCGACCTTCAGCTTCCATTCGACGGCGTCGGCGAACTTCGCCTGTCGCCTGGACGGCTCGGGCTTCGCGCCCTGCGACGCGCCCGGCGGCCCGGACGGCAGCCAGTCCTACGCCGGCCTGGCCGACGGCGTCCACGCCTTCGAGGTCCGCGCCGCCCCCGACAGCCAGCCGGCCCGCTACACCTTCATCGTCGACACGGTCGCCCCGGCGGCCCAGGTCGACAACCCGGCTTCCGACAAGGTCACCGACCGCGAGGCGCTGCGGGTGCGCTTCTCCGCCGACGAGTTCGGCGTCAGCTACGCCTGCAAGCTCGACGGGGCGGTCGTCCACGCCTGCGAGCCGCCCGTCTGGCTGCGCGGCTTCGCGCTGGGCAACCACACGTTCACCGCGACGCCGACGGATCTCGCCGGCAACGTCGGCACGACGGTCGTCTGGACGTTCGAGCGCATCGCGCCGCCGCCGGCGCCCGAGCCGCCGCGCGACAACTCCGGCCCCGGCTCGACCCCCGGCCCCGACGCTTCGGGCCCCGGCCCCGCCCCCGTGGGCGACAAGAGCACGGCCTCCAGCGTTCCCACCGCCTGCCGCGCGCTCGCCGGACAGAAGGCCAAGGGCACCTACAAGCTCGTCGGCCGCCGCCTGACGGTGCGGATCACGCCGACCTCCGGGGCGACGCACGCGAAGCTCACCCTGCGCCCGCGCGGCAAGGCGAAGGGCACCGTTGCGAAGCTCGCCGTCAAGGCCGTCACCGGGACGAAGGCGCGTGACCTGCGCATCGTCCTGACCAAGGCCCAGGCCGCGCGCCTGCGCCGGTCGAGCTCGATGCTCACGGTGAGCTACGGGACCTGCGCCACGAGCGCGACCGGCCCGGCGACCGAGCTCAAGCGGTCCGCTCGATGAGCGCGGCGCCGAGCGTCGCAACCCGCCCGCGCGGTCGCCGCCCACGCACCTGGAACGCCCTCGTCGCGGCGGTGCTGATCGCATCCTTCGCACTGGCCGGCGCCGGCGCCGTGATCGCGGCGAACATGATCGCGGCCGGCGAGCCGGCCGCGCCCGGCCCGAAGCTGCTCCCCGGCCCGTTCGGCACCGCGCAGGACATCCCGACGTCCTTCGGCGTCGTCGCCGTCGAGCACGCCGAGAAGATCAACGGCACGACCTCCAAGTCCCTCGGCGGCAACACGCACGGGATCGCCGGCTTCGTCGCCCCGAACAAGGTCCAGGTCCAGACCTCGATCACGCTGACGAACCTCCTCGACAAGCCCGTCGCCTACGACCCGCGCCAGTTCCGCCTGCTCGTCGGCAGCGACCGCAAGCCGGTCAGGAGCGTGAAGACCAACATCCTCCCCGGCACGCTGCAGCCTGACGCGAGCATCGACGGGCGCCTGATCTTCGTCGCGCCGCGCACCGGCTCCAAGCTCTGGATCGAGTTCGCCGATCCCGGCCGGGCCAAGCCGGTCCTCATCGACCTCGGCCGCACCGGCAAGACGCCGGCCGACGCCTTCGACGGCTTCCAGCACCACAAGGGCAAGGGATGACCGACCTCCTGATCCGCACGCTGGCGCGCAAGCGCCTCTCGACGCTCGCGCGTCCCAGCGCGGTCATGGCGTTCGCGCTCGCGATCGCCTACGGCGGCGGCCTCTGGCTGACGTTCCTGCACCACGTCGAGGGCGGCCACGAGCGCAACGAGCCCCCGTTCGTCCTGCACTGGCTGCGCGACTCGACGCTCGCGCTGCCGCTCATCTGCGTCGCGGTCTGGATCGGGATCGTCCTCGCACGCAGGCTGCTCGCCCGCGCCGGCGCCACCGACGGCCCCGTCGCGCTCTGCGCGGCGGTCCTC
Organism: uncultured Actinomycetota bacterium; assembly: GCA_963746465.1. Taxonomy (GTDB): domain Bacteria; phylum Actinomycetota; class Actinomycetes; order JACCUZ01; family JACCUZ01; genus CAVVAY01. The sequence continues at coordinate 52,399 of CAVVAY010000005.1, forward strand.
GCGGCGATCGTGGCGCTCTGCGCAACGGTCGCCGTCGGTGCGACCGGTCCTGCTCACGGCAACCTCTTCGGCGCCAAGCACGGCGGCCACGAGCTGCCCTTCATGGTCCACCTCGGCCGCGACATGCTCGTCGCGCTGTGCGTCAACCTCCTGCTGTCGGCCGCCGTCAGCGCCGCGATCTTCCGCCGCCGCCCGTGGGCGGTGCCCGACGTGCAGAGCTGGCTGGCCGGGCGGATCGTGCCGAGGCAGCGCATCGCGCTCAACGGCGGGCTGCTGCTCGTCCTCGTCATGCCGATCGCGATCTTCGCCTTCAGCAGCGCCGAGCGCGTGTCCGCGCAGGCGGGCGCCGGCTCGCCGTGCCCCGTCGGGGTGCCGCTGAAGACCTACGACGTCCAGGCGATCGACGTCAACATCACGCTCAACCGCTTCGGCGACCACGACCCGCTCGGGAAGATGTACGTCCTGTCGGAGGAGGTCGGCCGCGTCCGCACCGAGGAGGCCGCGCGCAAGGCCTCGATCGGCCTGCGCAACGACGCCGTCCAGCCGCTCGTCATCCGCGCGAACATCGGCGACTGCGTCGAGATCGAGTTCGCCAACAACGCCAGCGGCGGCGAATACGGCGTGCACATCGACGGCCTGGCCTTCGACGCCCAGAACTCCGGCGACGCCGTCGGCAACAACGTCTCCTCGGCGGTGCCGCGCGGCGAGACGCGCGCCTACCGCTTCTACGTCCCCGAGGACGACACCTTCGAGGGATCGCACTACCTGCGGCCGGGCCCCGGTCATCGCGAGTCCGTCAGCCACGGGCTCTTCGGCGCGCTCGTCGTCGAGCCGCGCGGCTCGACCTATCACGCGATGAAGGACCTCTCGCCGCTGAAGTCCGGCTGGGAGGCCGTCATCCAGCCTGAGGGCAAGAAGTCCTTCCGCGAGTACGTCCAGCTCTACCACGAGGTCGGCAACGAGGACTACCTCCCGCTGGACGCCGGCGGCGGCACGCTGCCGCGCGTCGACCCGCACTCCGAGAGCTATCGCCCCGGCGCCCGCGCGATGAACTACCGCTCCGAGCCGTTCATGAACCGGCTCAACGAGCCCGGCTCCGAGGACGGAGGAGGCCCACGGCTACGGGTCCTACACGTTCGGTGACCCGGCGACCGTCATCCCGCGCTCCTACCAGGGCGACCCGACGAAGATCCGCATCATGCACGCGGGCGCCGAGGTCTTCCACGTCTTCCACCTGCACGGCGGCGGCATCCGCTGGCGCCTGAACCCCAAGGCGGACACGACGTTCGACTACCAGAACACCGGTCTGGACAAGCACCCCAATGACAGCCGCCCCGTCGACGCGCCTGGACTCCCAGGCCTTCGGCCCCGGCGAGTCGTTCGAGCTCGAGATCGAGGGCGGCGCCGGCGGCGTCCAGCAGGGCGCCGGCGAGTTCCTCTTCCACTGCCACATCGTGGAGCACTACGTCTCGGGCATGTGGGGCTTCTGGCGCGTCTTCGACACCCGCCAGCCCGGCCTCGCGCCGCTGCCCGACCGCGCCGCGCCGCCGACCGCCGTCGACTCCTCCGAGCTCATCGGCAAGACGATCAACGGCACGACGATCACCGCGGCGAACCTCGCGGCCTGGCTGCAAGCCGCAGCTGCCGCCGCAGGGCGTGCGCCAGGACGACCAGGACGCCTCGGTGTGGGACTGGAAGGTCGACAGCCACGACCCCGGCGGCGCCGGTCTACCTCGGCGAGCCCGAGGACCTCCAGAGCTGGCCGGACTACACGAAGGACAGCGACGAGGAGCGCCTAGACGGCCATCCGAGCCTGCTCGCGGGCGATCGGCCCGCGCGCCTGGACGGCGAGGGCGTGGACCGCCCGAAGATCCTCTTCAACCCATCCAACGGCCGGCCGGCGTTCCCGCTGCTGCGCCCGCACCTGGGCAAGCGTCCGCCGTTCTCGCCCAACCAGCACTCCGGCGCGCCGTGGCTCGGCGAGAACGGCGGCGTGGCGAAGGCCGGCGGCGCGACCGTCGCCGAGCCGTTCGCCAACCGCGCCGACGGCATCTGCCCTGCGGGCGCGCCGGTCCGAAGACCTACAACATCGTCACGATCGCCCCTCAGGCGAAGGTCACGAAGAAGGCGCTCGCCCGCCAGATGCAGATCTTCGTGCTGGCCGAGGACGCCGACGCGGTCATGGCGGGCACGAAGCCCGTCGAGCCCCTGGCGATCCGCGCGAACATCGGCGACTGCGTGGCGGTCACGCTGACCAACCGGATCCCCGACGCGTCGGCGTTCAACGGCTTCTCGAAGAACAACCTGCACATCCACCACGTCCAGTTCGACACGCAGGCCTCCGACGGCGTCATCACCGGCCTCTCCTACGAGCAGTCCGTCGAGGACTTCCCGTCGACGGACTCGCAGCTCAGCGTCGCGGCCGCCGACCGGCGACACGACGCTCGCGCTGTCGAGCGTCGCGAAGTTCCAGCCGGGCGTCGCGATCGCGATCAGCCAGGGCGAGGAGAACATCGAGATCCGCACGATCGAGTCCATCGACTCCACGCTCAACACCGTGACGCTCACCCAGGCGCTCGGCAAGGCCCATGCCGCGAACGACTTCGCCGGCACCGAGTTCGTGCAGTCGCGCTGGTATCCGGACATCCAGATGGACAACGTCTTCTGGCACGACCACGTCGACGGCATCCACGGCTGGCCGCTGGGCCTCGTCGGCCAGCTCATCGTCGAGCCGCGCGGTTCGACGTATCACGACCCGACGACCGGCGCAGAGATCCGCTCCGGGGCGCTCGCCGACATCCACACCACGTCGCCGCTGGCGCAGGGGCAGATCAACGGCAGCTTCCGCGAGCTCGCGCTGTGGGAGATCGACGACAACCCGGTGACGGACTCGACGATGAACCTGCGCGCCGAGCCCTTCGCGGACCGCCTGATCGACAACGCGGACCCGTCGCTGCTGTTCAGCTCCTGGACGCATGGCGACCCGGCGACGCCGATGCCGCGCGCCTATCAGGGCGACCCGCTGGCGATCCGCACGATCAACGTCGGCCCCGCCGTGGACGGCCTGAAGGTCGACGGCCATCGCTTCTTCCGCGAGAACCGCTTCCTCGACGGCGAGGCCCGCACGGCGGCGTCGCCGACGGACTCGATCCATTACGGGATCTCCGAGCGCTACACCGCGATCCTCGACGGCGGCGCCGGCGGGCCGGAGCAGAAGACCGGCGACTTCATGTACTTCAACAGCATCGGGCGGCGCTTCCGGCAGGGTGCGTGGGGGCTCCTGCGCGTGCTCCCGCGCCAGGTCGCAGACCTCAGGCCGCTGCCCGATCATGCCAATGTGCCGACGGGCGGGACGCCTGTGCCCACGCCGACCGGCGGTCGCCCGCCGGCGAGCCCCGGCGCCGGCGATCCATGCCCGGTCGACGCGACGACGCGGTCCATCGACGTCAGCGCGATCGACCTCGCAACGCCGCGTCCCGGCGTGTCCTCGGTCTTCGTACCGACGCAGGACGCCGCGGCCGTGCGCAACGGGACGAAGGGCGCGCAGCCGCTCGTCGTCCACATCGCCGCGGGCGAATGCCTACAGGTGACGTTCAAGAACGAGCGGGCGACCGCGCGCTCGTCCTTCCACGTCTCCGAGCTGCTCAAGGAGATGGCCTCCTCGGGCATCAACGCCGGCTTCAACACCGAGCAGACGGTCGCGGCGGGCGCCACCCGTTCGTACCGCTACTACGCCGACACGCGCAAGATCGGCGCCGCGATGATCAGCGACTTCGGCGGGGTGGACACCGGCATCAACGGCCTCTACGGCGCCGTGGTGGTCGCACCCTCGGGCGCGACGTTCACGCACCCCGACACCGCCGAGCCGGTGCGCTTCGGCGAAGGCGTCGACGTCCACCTGCCCGGGCAGCAGGGCTACCGCGACTTCACGACGATCATGAGCGAGGACGACCCGGTCATCGGCGGCAACTTCATGCCCTATCCCGTCGACGTCGCGGGCCCGTCGCTCGTCAACTACCGCACCGCCGCGCGCGGCGACGACGACGCGGCCTTCAGCTCGCGCGCCAACGGCGACCCGGCCACGCCGCTCATGCGTGCCTACGCGGGCGATCCCGTGAAGGTCCACGCGCTCGTCGCGCCGGGCAGCGAGCAGCAGCACGTCTTCTCCCTCGGCGGCCAGTCCTGGCGCATCGATCCCGAGATCGACCGGGGCAACGAGACGACGGCCCAGGGCATGGTCGCCTGGGAGGCCTTCGACCTCGAGCTCATCGGCGGCGCCGGCGGCCGCCAGCGCGAGACCGGCGACTACTTCTACGGCGACCTGCGGCGCCCGTTCGCGCAGGCCGGCGCCTGGGGCCTCATGCGGGTCCTGTCGGATCCGAACTGCCCGATCCGGCCGCTCGACGGGCTGGACTGCGTCGGCCAGACGTCGGTCTTCACGGGTCTGCCGCCACGCCCGACGACGAACCCCGGCGACGCTCCGGCGCCCGCCACCCCGGCTCCGGCCGCCGCGGCTCCCGCAGCTCCCGCTGCTCCCGCTGCTCCGGCGCCCGCCGCCGCCAAGCCGGCCGCAAAGAAGCTCGGCCTTCGCAGCCTGACGATCGCCAAGCGCATCCGCCTGTCGACGATCGCCTCGGAGGGCCTGACCTTCCGGGTCACGCTCCCCAACGACGCTCGCGCGCTGGAGATGAAGCTCACGCGGCGCTCGGGCAAGCGCACGATCACCGTCGGGCTGAAGACCGTGACGGTCAAGTCCGGCGGCCGGCGCCTGTTCACCTGGCGGCTGTCGCGAACGCAGTTGCGCCGCCTGCGGACGGGCGCTCAGGTGCTGCAGGTCCGCGCCGGCACGACCGCCAAGAAGATCACGGCGCCGGCGCTGAAGGCGACGATCAGCCTCAGCGGGCGCCTGCCCAAGCGCCTGCGCTGAGCGTGGCGTGGCGCGCGCTCGCCGCCGGGCTGGGCGCGCTCGCCGTCGCGCTGACCGTGGCCGCCTGCGGGGACGACCCGTCAGCGCGTGCACCGGCGCCGGCGGCGCCGGCGACCGCGGCCGGGCGCGCGCTGGTGGCGCAGGCGCAGGGTCTCGTCGACGTGCGCCCGAGCGACCTCGGCTACCGGCTGATCGTCCGCGGAGCGTTCGGCGCCATTCGCGGCCGCACGCGCACCGGGACGCGCACGATCACCCTCTACGTGCGCGCCGGCGACGCTGCGCACCGCGTCGCCCACGATCTCGCGCACGAGATCGGCCACGCCTACGACGCGCGCCGGCTCACCCCGGCCCGGCGCCGCGCCTGGCTGCGCGCCCGCGGCGTCCCGGGCGCACCCTGGTTCCCGACGTCGTCCTCCTCGGACTACGAAACCGGCGCGGGTGACTTCGCGGAGGTCTTCGCGCGCTGTCACGCGACGAGCCCGGAGTTCCGCAGCCGCCTGGCGCCGCGGCCGCCGAACGCCTGCGCGCTGCTGCCTGCGGGCGCGCGGTCCGGCGCGTTGCGCCGGGGCCGCTAGCAGTCGGCGGCGGCGAAGCGCACGCTGACGCGCACGTCCTCGTCGCCATCGCCGGCGAGGAAGCCGAGCATGCGCATGGCCTCCTCGGCGAGGGCGACGCGATCGGCGCGCGCGATCTCCGTGAACGGCGCGATCTCCAGCGTGACGATCGTGCGACCGCGAATGAGCCTCCACGTCCCGCCGACGAACCCGTCGAGCAGGAACGTCTTGGGCAACACGTGCGGGCGATGGCCCTCGCAGACGATGCGCGCACGGTCGGCGTGGGCGTGGACGGCGTTGTCGAACTCCGGCAGGAAGCGCACGGGCGCCGGCGTGTCGGGGTGGGGCAGCGGCGCGCCGGGCAGGTCCAGCAGCTCGCGGCCGTTCTCGTCGCGGTAGCCGCGCAGCTGCGGGCGCAGCCGGTCGATCGCCTCCCCGAGGCCCGTCAGGCCCGACCAGGTGCGGATGTCGGCCGCGGTCGCAGGCCCGAAGGCGCCGAGGTAGCGCAGGATGAGCTCGTCGGGCTGCGTCGAGCTCTCCAGCGGGCGCCCGAGCCAGCGCTGCGCGGTCGTCTGCTCGGCGCGGCCGTTGCGGCCCCAGACGCCGCGCGGCGGCACGTGCACGAGCGGCGCGAGGGCCGAGAGCGCGTTGGCGAGCACGCGCGGCTCGTGGCCGGGCCACTCCATGGCGAGCGCGCGGCCCGCGTCGCCCATCGTGCACGGCGTGCGCTCGAGCAGCTCGCTGCCGACCTTCACGAGACGCGCGAGGTCGACGTCGTGCAGCTCGCGGCGCAGGCCCGACTTCATGCGCCGGTCCATCACGGGCTGCAGCACCGGGCGCAGCGCGAGGCAGTCGCGGGCCGTGACGAGATGCAGCGTCCAGCGCATGAGCGAGATTCGCACCGCGCGGCGCGTCGCGACCAGGGACGAGAGCTCGTCGGGATCAAAGCCGGCCAGGCGGGACCACAGCGCCACGTAGGGGGCGTTGGGGCTCTGCGCCTGCAGGCCGATGAGGTGGCGCAGCGCGTCGCCCGCGGGCAGGTCGGTCCGGCGCAGCAGGAGCTGTCGCTCGAGCAGCGCCCTGTTGAGTGCGCGCGGCCCCAGGACGGCACCCTCGGGGGGCGCGTCGGAGCCGGCGACGGCCCGCGTTGTCAGCGCATCATTCACTCCCGCTGCCCAGGGTAGCCGTCTCTGCGCGGAAGGTGAACCTCTCGCGAGCCCGATGCGCCGGCCACGGCTACGGCACGTCTTCGGTGGAGTCGACCGGATCGCTCTCGTCGGCCCCGCCGCGATCCTGATCGTCGGCGTCCTGCAGCGGCTCGGCCGTCTGCGGGTCGACGGGCGCCTCGGTCGCCTGCGGCTGCTTCTTCTTGGCCTCGTCGATGTGCTGTGACAGCTCGTCGAGGCGCTCCTCCATGCGGTCGCCCTCCGCGGCCATCTCCTTCGGCGTGGGCGTCGGCGTGTCGTCTGCGCTCATGCCCTGGGTCTGCCCGCGCGGGCGCCGTACGATGCGCCCGCGCCCGCGCCTACGCCGCCGCCAGCAGGACCGGCCGCGCCGTCGCCTCGGCGACCGAGGCCGCCGTCACCGCGACGAGGTGGCGCAGCTCCTCCTCGCCGATCGCCAGCGGCGGCATGAGCACGACGACGTCGCCGAGCGGCCGGATCACGGCCCCGCGCCGGCGCGCCGCGAGCGTCACCTGATGACCCATCCGCGCGGCGGCCGGAAAGCCGCCGAGCTCGATGCCGACCATGAAGCCGCGGCGGCGGATCTCGGCGACCCCCGCCAACGGCGCCACGAACTCCGCGAGCAGCTCGCCGAGCAGCTCGATCTTCGGGGCGAGCGCGTCGAGCGTGCGCTCCTGCTCGAAGACGTCGAGCGTCGCGAGCGCGGCGGCGCAGGCCAGTGGGTTGCCCGTGTACGTGTGGCCGTGGAAGAACGTCCGCAGCTCCTCGTGATCGCCGAGGAACGCCTCGTAGATGCGTTCGCTCGCGAGCGTCGCCGCCAGCGGCATGTAGCCGCCCGTCAGGCCCTTGGCGACGCACATGAGGTCCGGCGCCACGCCCTCCTGCTCGCAGGCGAACATCGTGCCCGTGCGCCCGAAGCCGGTCGCGACCTCGTCGCAGATGAGCAGCACGTCGTGCTCGTCGCAGAGGGCGCGCACGTCGCGCAGGTAGCCCTCCGGGTGCGTGAGCATCCCGGCGGCGCCCTGGACGAGCGGCTCGACGATGACCGCCGCGATGCGCCCGGGGTGGGCGCCGAGGAGATCGGACATGTGCTCGGCGTCGCCCGGGCGCGCCTGCCACGTGTCGAACAGCAGCGGGCCGAAGCAGGCGTGGAACGTGTCGATCCCGCCGACGGACACCGAGCCGATCGTGTCGCCGTGGTAGCCGTCGCGCAGGCAGATGAAGCTGTCGCGCCCCTGCTCGCCGCGGTGGCGCCAGTACTGGAAGGCCATCTTCAGCGCGACCTCGGCCGCGGTCGAGCCGTTGTCGGAGTAGAAGACCCGCGACAGGCCCGGCGGCGCGAGCGCCACGAGGCGCTGCGCGAGCTCGATCGCGCCCGGGTGCGAGAGCCCGAGCATCGTGGAGTGCGCGACGCGCTCGAGCTGCGCGCGCACGGCGCGGTCGATCGCCGGGTGGCCGTGGCCGTGGACGTTGCACCACAGCGACGAGACGCCGTCGAGGTAGGCGTTGCCGTCCGTGTCGTAGAGCGTGCAACCCTCCGCCCGCGCGATGATCAGCGGCTCCTCCTCGCACCAGCCCTGCTGCTGCGTGAACGGGTGCCACAGCACCCGCTTGTCGATGTCTGCGAGCTCCCGCGTGGTCATGGACCTGACCCTAGGCACGGGAGCGGACGAATACGCTCGTGCCCGCATGCGCCGCCCGCCCGAGCCCCCGCTGGGCCTCATCGTGTTCGTGGTCGGCGTCAGCATCCTGGGCGCCGAGATCGCGGCCGCGCGGCTCCTGGCGCCGTACTTCGGGGCGTCGACGATCGTCTGGGCGAACACGATCGGGATCGTCCTCGTCGCGCTCTCGATCGGCTACTGGTACGGCGGCCGCCTCGCCGACCGCAACCCGACGCGCGAAGGCCTGTACCGGATCGTGCTGCTGTCCGGCGTCCTGCTGGCGGCGGTCCCGTTCGCGGCCGACCCGTTCCTCGGCGTCGCCGTCGACGCGCTGGACTCGATCTCGGCCGGCGCGTTCGTCGGGTCGCTGCTGGGCGTGACCGTGCTCGTCGCGGTGCCCGTCCTCGTCTCGGGCGCGGTCGCCCCCTACGCGCTGCGCCTCGCCGTCGCGGACGTCCAGCAGGCGGGCACGGTCGCCGGGCGCCTCTACGCGATCTCCACGGTGGGAAGCCTCTTCGGCACGTTCCTCTCGGCGCTGCTGCTGATCCCCCTGATCGGCACGCGCCGGACGTTCATCCTCTTCGGTCTGGCGCTCGTCCTGCTCGGCGCGTGGGGCCTCGCGCGGCGGATCTACCTGCTGGCGCCGGCGGCGCTGCTCGTGGCGCTCGCGCTGCCGGTCGGGACGGTCAAGGGCGAGACGGACGACGGCGCCCGCGTCATCCACGAGACCGACACGGAGTACCAGTACGCGCGCGTCGTGCAGGAGCGCGACGGCTCGCGGCGCCTGGAGCTCAACGAGGGCCAGGCCGTGCACTCGGTCATCCGCCCCGGCACGTACCTCACGCAGGACTACTGGGACGAGATGCTCGTGCTGCCGTTCGCCGCGCGCGACCGCCCGCCGCGGGAGATCGCGATCCTCGGCAACGCCGCGGGCACCACGGCGCGCGCCTACGGCCACTTCTTCCCGCGGACGGCGATCGACGCGGTCGAGATCGACGGCGAGCTCACGGACATCGGTCGCCGCTACTTCGACCTGCGCGCACCGCGCCTGCGCACGCACACCGCCGACGCGCGGCCCTACCTGCGACGCACGCGCGAGCGCTACGACGCGATCGTCGTCGACGCCTACCGCCAGCCCTACATCCCGTTCTACCTCGCGACAAAGGAGTTCTTCGTCCTCGTGCGCGAGCGCCTGCGCCCGGGCGGCGTGGTGATCATCAACGTCGGCCACCCCGAGCGCTCGTCGCGCCTGGAGCGCGTGCTGAGCGCGACGATGGGCGCGGTCTTCCCGACCGTCGTCCGCGACCCGTCGCAGCCGACGAACACGATGCTCGTCGGCAGCGCCGCGCCGGTCGCCGCGGCCCGCCTGGCGCGCACGGTCGACACGCTGCCCGAGGAGCTGCGGCCCGTCGCGCGGGCCGCCGCGGCCCGCCTGGCGCCGCGGCTGACCGGTGGGCGCGTCTACACCGACGACATCGCGCCCGTGGAGTGGCTCGTCGACAGCTCGATCGTGCAGGTCGCCGCCGACGGCGAGCGGTAGGCGGTGGCGGCGTCGGGCGCTTGCGGCATCGACAGGGGTGCGACGTGCGCCGTGGCCGCAGCGCACCGCGGCGCGCACGCGCGGCGTGGTCGGCGGACGGTGTGCGAGGGGTCATATCTCGCATGTGCTAGCCGCTGCTAGCTGGGGGCTATCAGCGGCTAGCAGTTCCGGCTCGGACCCGTGTGCGAAACGGCGCCAGGCGAGGGCGATCTGGACCGGGGGCGTCACACGTCGACGGCGGGCGTGATGCTCACCTGCGATCCCGCCGCGAGCGTCACGTGTGACGGCTCGGCCTCCGCGAGATGCGCCCACCGCGGCCCGTAGAGCGCCGCGAAGTCGACGTCGACCCGCAGGTCGCGCACCTCGTGCATCGCCCACACCGGGTGGGCCACGTCGTAGCTGCGCGCGCGCCCGTCGCGGGCTCGACCGACGCCCACGTCGTGGTGCGTGAGCCAGTACGCGGCGGAGTCCTCGGACGGGACGACGCCCGTCGGGTCGGCCCACGCCTCCAGGCGGTTGCGCAGGCCGGGGCCGAAGCGGTGGCGCACGCCGAGCAGGCCGTCGCGCTCGAGCAGCTCCTCGCGCATGCGGATCGTCCGGTAGGGCTCGTTGTAGGCCACCCGCGCCACGACCGAGATCGCCGGGCGCGGTACGAACTCGCGGATGAAGACGACCGCGCGCCGCCCATGCACGCGCACGTAGAAGCGCAGGTTGATCTCCGGGAAGTTCACGTGCAACGGGATCGGCGCGCCGAGCACCCGCGTCCCGCGGAACACGAAGGCCACGAGGCTCACGCGCGGCGATCCGTCGAGACGGTCGATCTCGGCGCCGCGGGGGAGATGGGGCTCGAGCAGCGCCTCGCCGGTGGGATAGGTGACCGCCAGGACGTTGCGCCAGGCGGCGGTGAGGAAGGGGCGCGCCACGATCGCGACCGTACCCGCCGCGCCCCGCAGATCCTCATGCGCGCGCTTCTAGCCGCCGAACCAGTCCGCGAGCGGCAGCGCCGAGCCGGCGCGCGCGAGGTCGGCGGGATCCGGCGACGTGCGCCGCAGCGTCAGGACGCCGACCGCGCCCCGGGCAGCGATCGTCGCGCGGTTGGACTCCTCCATGACGCCCGGCGCGTCGGGCCACGGCGTCAGGACGACGCCGAGGACGTTCAGCCCGGCGGTCCGGGCGGCCTCGAGCGTCAGGAGCGTATGGCTGATCGTCCCCAGGCCGGGCCGCGCGGCGATCACGAGCGACAGCCCGAGGGCGACGGCGAGGTCGCGGACGTCGGCGTCCGCGTTGAAGGGGACCAGCAGCCCGCCCACGCCCTCGGCGACGAGGACATCGGCGCCCGCGGCCGCAACATGGGCGGCCGCGACCAGCGCGTCGAGCACGAGCTCCTCGCCCGCGAGCTCCGCGGCGAGGTGGGGGGAAACGGCGGGACCGAACGTTCGCGCGCAGACGTCCTGCGGTCGCACGCCGGCCGCCGCGGCCAGCAGCTCGTGGTCGGGGGGCCAGACCTCATCGGGGTCGTCGAGCCCCGTGACGACCGGCTTGAACGCCGCGACGCGCGCCCCCGAGGCCTTCAGCGCCGCGGCGATCGCGGCCGCGACGACGCTCTTGCCCGCGCCCGTGTCGGTTCCGGTGACGAAGCAGCCGCGCAGGTCTCGGGCCCCTAGGCGGCGCGCGGCACCGCAGCGTCCGCGCCGGGCTCCGGTGCCTCGGCGTCGAAGAACGCGTGCGGCACGGCGGCCGCGTGCGCGGCCTCCTGCGCGAACGCCACCGGCATCGCCGTCGCCGGGCGGAAGCCCGCCTGCAACGCCGCGCGCCCGAGCACGCGCGCGGCCTCGCGCAGCTCGTCCTTCGTGTGCGTCGCCATGACGGCGAGGCGCAGGCGCGACGTCCCCTCGGGAACGGTCGGCGGGCGGATCGCCTGCGCGAAGACGCCGCGCTCGAGGGCCGCCTCGCAGATGCGCAGCGCGGTGCGCGCGTCGCCGACGACCAGTGGGATGATCTGCGTCGAGGAGCCGGAGATCTCGAAGCCCTCGCGGGCGAGCTCGGCGCGCAGGACCTCGGCGTTCGCACGCAGGCGATCCACGCGGCGCGGCTGCTCCTCGAGGACATCGAGCGCTGCGAGCGCCCCGGCGACCGCCGGCGGCGGCGGAGCCGTGGAGAAGATGAGCGAGCGGGCGCTGTTGGTGAAGAGCTGCGCGAGCTCGGCGTCGCAGGCGACGAACGCGCCGTAGGAGCCCAGCGCCTTGCCGAGCGTGCCGACGACGACGTCGACCTCGCCCTCGAGTCCGGCCTCGGCGACCGCGCCGCGGCCGCCGGGGCCCAGGCAGCCCGTCGCGTGCGCCTCGTCGACGGCGACGCGCACGCCGTACAGGCGCGCGAGCTCGACGATCTCCTCCAGCGGCGCGACGTCGCCGTCCATCGAGAAGACCGACTCGGTGACGATCAGCGCGCCGCGGCCGCCGGCCTGCGCGAGCCCCCAGGCGAGATGCTCGACGTCGTTGTGGTCGTAGACGAAGGTCTCCGCACGCGACAGCCGGCAGCCGTCGATGATCGAGGCGTGGTTGAGCTCGTCGGAGAAGACGACGTCGCCGGGACCGGCGAGCGCGCCCACGACGCCGAGGTTCGCGAGGTAGCCCGAGCCGAAGAGCAGGGCGGCCTCCGTGCCCTTGAACGCCGCCAGCCGCTTCTCGAGCCGGCGGTGGACGGTCATCGTCCCGGACACGAGGCGCGACGCGCCGGCGCCGACGCCCCAGCGCAGCGCCGCGTCGGCCGCCGCCTCCTGCACGCGCGTGCTGTCCGCAAGGCCGAGGTAGTTGTTGGAGCACAGCAGCAGCACGGGCTTGCCGTCGAGGACGACGTGCGGTCCCTGCGGGCCGCTCACGAGCCGCGTGCGGCGATACAGACCGAGCTCCTGCAGCTCGGTCAACCGGGCCTGGATCTCGATCACGGTGTGGACCTCGGTGTCAGCCCCCGACGGGTGCCGGGGCGGTGTTCGGGGCATTGTCGGGGCGCGGAGGGACGACGCGCTTGCGCTGGAAGCGCAGCTGCGTCGACGGGTCCCAGAGGCGCACCTCGAGGCCCGCGAACTCCGCCTGCACGTCGTCGGCTGCCGGCGCCGGCGCCGGCGTCGTGCCCTCCAGCCGGCCGGAGCGGTTGTCGGGGCGCGGCCGCGCGCCGTTGTCGGGCTGGCGCGCGACGTTCAGGCCGAGGTTCTCGAACATCGCCCGGTCCTCCTCGGGCGTGTTGCCGAGCGTCGTGAGGAAGTTGCCCATCATCACGCCGTTGATGCCGGCGCGGACGGCGAGCTGCTGCAGCTCGCCGATGTTCTCCACGCGGCCGCCGCAAAGACGAAACAGCGCGTCGGGGAGGACGAGGCGGAAGATCGCGATCCATTTCACGGCCTCCCACGGATCCATGTACTCGCGGTCGCCGAACTTCGTGCCGGGCCGCGGGTTGAGGAGGTTGATCGGAACGGAGGTCGGGTTCAGCGCCGCGAGCTCGAAGGCCATCTCGACGCGCTGCCCGCGGCTCTCCCCAAGGTTGAGGATCCCGCCCACGCAGGTCTCCAGGCCCGCCTCGCGCACCGCGTCGATCGTCCGCAGGCGGCCCTCGTAGCGGACGGTCTGCGTGACCTCGGGGTAATAGGACTCCGCGGTCTCGACGTTGTGGTGCACGCGCTGGACGCCGGCCTCCTTCAGCGCCTTGGCGCGGGTGGCGCTCATGTGGCCGATCGAGGCGCAGCGCTTGAGGTTCGTGTGCTCGGCGACGAGGCGCGTGCCCTCGAGCACCTTCTCGAAGTCGCGCTTGGAGAGGCCCTGGCCCTGGGTGACCATGCAGAAGCGGTGCGCGCCTGCGGCCTCGGCGGCGCGCGCGTGCTCGAGGATCTGCTCGGGCTCCATCATCGCGTGCATCGGCGTCTCGGCCTCGGCGAAGCGCGACTGGGCGCAGAAGCCGCAGTCCTGGGCGCAGCCGCCGGACTTCGCGTTGACGAGCGAGCAGAGGTCGGTCGCGTCGTCGAAGCGCTCGACGCGGACCTTCCACGCGCGCTCGATGAGCGCCTCGATCTCACGGTGGTCCTCCAGCTCGCCGAGGCGCAGGGCCTCTTCGCGCGTGATGAGCGGTGGCATTGCGCGGCAGATTTGCAGCCGCGCCGGACGGTCACCTCCGCAGAAGCCGAGGACGCCGGCGTCCGCCCCGGACCTGCTCGTCGCGCGTCAGCGGCCCTTCCAGCTCGGCGAGCGCTTCTCGGCGAAGGCCGAGACGCCCTCGAGCAGGTCCTCGGACTGAAAGCTCGCGGCGCGCAGCCCGAGCAGCTCGATCTCGACCTCGGGGTCCAGGTCGGCCTCGGCGCGCAGCAGCTCGCGCAGGACGCGCTTGTTGCCGGCCATCGAGAGCGGCGCGTTGCCGGCCAGCGACGAGGCGATGTCGATGGCGGTCTCCTCGAGCCGGACGTCGTCGACGACCCAGTTGACGAGCCCCCACATGAGCGCGGTCTGCGCGTCGATGTGGCTGCCGAGGAGAAACAGCTCGCGCGTGCGCGGCTCGCCGATCGCGTTGAGGAAGCGGCGCACGCCGGTGTGCGAGTAGACGAGCCCGAGCTTCGCCGGCGGCATGCCGAGCTTGATCGTGCTGCAGGCCAGGCGCATGTCGCAGGCGAGCGCGAGCTCGAGGCCTCCGCCGATCGTCGCGCCGCACAGCGACGCGAGCGTCGGGACCTCGGTGGCGTCGAGCGCCTCGAGCGCGTCGCAGAACGGGTGGGCGACGAGCTTCTCGGCCGCCTCGGCGAACTCGCCGGCGGGAATCTGGCCGATGTCGTAGCCGGAGGAGAACATCCCCGTGTGGCCGGTGAGGAGGACGCAGCGCACGTCGTCCTCGAGCGAGCGCAGCTCGGAGGTCAGCGCATCGAGGATCGCGTGGTCGAGGGCGTTGCGCTTCGCGGGGTTGTGGATGGCAAGGCGCAGAACACCATCGGCCGGCCGGTCACTGAGCAGTTCCCCTGACATCGCCCATGAAAAGTAGCGCGATTCCGGCACTTCGGGAGATTTGTCTCACAGGCTCCCGGTTGAGCCATAGAGGTTTACCTATACATGCGGCGGGTCTTTCGATCTGATGTCCGGTGCCGTCACTCCAGGACGACGAGCGTGTCTCCCTCGTCCACGGGCTGGCCCTCGACGCACAGGATCTCCTTCACGACGCCCGGATCCTCGGCCTCGACGGGCATCTCCATCTTCATCGACTCGAGCGTGACGACCGTGTCGCCCTCCTCGACGACGTCGCCGACCTTGCACTCGATCTTCCACACGATGCCCGTGATGTGGGCCTCGACTTCAACCACTGCTCCTCCTCGGTCATCCGCCTACGGGCTGGGCTCTGCGAGAGTAGCCGCCGCGATGGACGCCTCTGACACGATCGTCATCGTCACCGCCCACGAGGAGGCCGACCGTCTCCCGGACACGCTCGCGGCGCTCGCGACGGCGTTTCCGGGGGCGCGCGTGATCGTCGCCGACGACGGCTCGACCGACGACACCGCGGTCGTCGCGGCGGCCGCCGGCGCCGAGGTCGTGCGCAGCGAGCGCACGATCGGCAAGGGCGGCGCGGCGACGCTCGCCGCCCGCCGCGTGCTCAGCCGCGCGCTCGAGCCCGACCCTCCGGTGTTCGTCCTGTGCGACGGCGACCTGGCCGAGAGCGCCGCGCAGCTGCCGGCGCTCGCCGAGGCCGTGCGGGCCGGGCGCTGCGACCTGGCGGTGGCGATCTTCTCGGCGCGCGTGGGCGGCGGCTTCGGTTTCGCGATCGGCTTCGCGCACCGCGCGATCCGCAACCTCACGGGCCTGGACCTCAAGGCCCCGATCTCCGGCCAGCGCGCGCTCAGCGGGCCGGCGTTCGCGACGGTCGTCCCGTTCGCGCCGCGCTTCGGGATGGAGATCGGCATGACGGTCGACGCCGCCCGTGCGGGTTTCCGCGTGGAGGAGGTCCAGCTCGACCTCGTGCACCGCGCGACCGGCCGCACCTGGCGCGGGTTCGTGCACCGCGGCCGGCAGCTGCTGGATTTCCTCGCCGTCTACGCGAGCCGGCGGTGATCGAGGACGCCGACAGCATCGCGAGCCTGTATCGCGAGAGCACGGCGGGCGACGAGCCCGATCCCGCCTTCGTCGCGCAGCTGCTCGGCGCGCTCGCAGACGGCGAGGAGGTGCGCTTCACCTGCGGGCGCCCCGACAACGCGGAGAAGTGGGGGCCGGTCGCGCAGCTCACGGTCACGTCGCGCCGGATCGTCGACCAGCACACCATGGGCGACGGGATGAGCGCGCCGCTGCGCGAGATCGCGCTGCGCGACGTCGCCGGCGTGACCGACCGGGCCCGCGGAGCGGGCGCGCTGTTCGCGCCGCGCGCGCTCGTCGTGACGCTCGCCGGCGGCGGCACCGTCGTCTGGGAGCACCTCACCAACCACCAGGTGACGCCGGCGGCCGAGGCGATCCGCGCGGCGCTGGAGGACCTCGAGGAGCTCTAGCCGACGACCTGGAGGTGATCGCGGCGGTGGTAGAAGTAGCCCACCAGGGCTCCGGTGACGTCGGGGTCGAACTGGTGCCCGGCGCAGCGCGCGAGCTCGGCGAAGGCGTCGGTGTGCGACATGCGCTTGCGGTACGGGCGGTCGCTCGTCATCGCGTGGTAGGCGTCGCAGGCGAGGATGATGCGGCTGCCGATCGGGATCTCGTCGCCGCTGATGCCGTCCGGGTAGCCGGAGCCGTCGTAGCTCTCGTGCTCGTGGCGTACGATCGCGGCCACGGTCGAGAAGCCGCCGATGCTGCGCAGGATGCGCTCGCCGATGACGGGGTGCTCGGCCATGACCTCGCGCTCCTCCGGCGTCAGCGGGCCGGGCTTGTTGAGGATCGCGTCGGGGATCCCGACCTTGCCGATGTCGTGCAGCAGCGCGGCCGAGCGCACGTCCTCGACCTGCTCGGAGGAGAGGCCGAGCGTCGCCGCCACCTTGGCCGCCATGTCGACGACGGACTCCGAGTGCTCGCCGGTGTAGCGGTCGCGCTCCAGCAGGGCGATGGCGAGCGCCTCGACGGCGTCGCGGCGGTGGATCGCGGCGACGACGCCGGCGCCGGAGGGGTCGCTGGTCGACGCCGTGACCACGCGGCCGCCGCCCGCGCCCTGGGCGTCGGCCAGCGCACGGGTCGCGCGCTCGAAGATGTCGATCGCCTCGTCGTTGCGGCCGAACGGCGCCACGCCCGCCGATGCCCCGGCACTGCTGACGGGCCCGATCTCGAGCTTCTCGAAGTCCAGGCGCAGGCGCTCCATGCAAGCGGCGGCGGCGCCCGCGTCGGCGTCGCAGAGCAGCAGGCCGAAGCGGCAGTCGCCCATCCGCGCGAGCACGTCCTCGGCGCGGGTTCCGGCGCGCACGGCCTCGACGACCGCGCGCAGCAGCGCGTCGCCGGCGTCGTAGCCGTGATCGCGGTGCAGGTCGGCCATGCGGTCGATCTCGAAGAGCACGAGCGCGCTCGGGCGATCGTGGCGCTTGGCGCGCTGGACCTCCTCGCCGAGCTGCTCGCGAAAGGGCTCGATCCGCAGGACGCCGGTCAGCGGGTCGCGGCCGCGCCGGATGAGCTCGCGCTCGAGCTCGGCGATGCGGAGGCGGGCGACCTCGAGCTCGCGGGCGAGCTCGTCGCGGTCCTTGCGCGCGGACACCTGGATCGCATCGGCAGATGCGGGCCGCGGCAGGAGGCCTCTGGACGATCGTCGGTCCACTAGCGTCCCGGGTGTGATCCTCGCGATCGATCAGGGGACGACGGGCTCGACGTGTCTCGTCTTCGACGAGGAGGCGCAGCTGTGCGGCCGCGCCTACCGCGAGTTCCAGCAGCACTTCCCGCGCCCGGGCTGGGTCGAGCACGACGCCGCCGAGATCTGGGACGTCACGCGCGCCGTCGCGGCCGAGGCGCTCGCGGACGCCGGCGTCGGGGGCGGCGAGCTGCAGGCGATCGGCATCACGAACCAGCGCGAGACGGTCTGCGTCTGGGACCCGAAGACCGGCGAGCCCCTGCACCACGCGCTCGTCTGGCAGGACCGCCGCACCGCCGCGCGCTGCGACGAGCTGCGCGCCGCCGGGCGCGAGCCGCTCGTGCGCACGCGCACCGGCCTGGTCCTGGACCCGTACTTCAGCGCGACGAAGATCGAGTGGCTGCTGGAGAACGTCGACGGGCTGCGCGACAAGGCGCAGGACGGGCGCGCGTGCTTCGGGACGATCGACGCCTGGCTCGTCTACAAGCTCACCGGCGAGCGGCGCACCGACGTCTCCAACGCGTCGCGCACCATGCTCTACGACATCAACCGCGGTGACTGGGACGACGAGCTGCTCGGCCTGCTCGGCGACGTCCCGCGCGCCGCGCTGCCCGAGGTCGTGCCGAGCATCGGCGAGTTCGGGCGCGTTCGCGGCGGCGCGCTCGGCGACGGTCACGACGGCGTGCCGGTCACGGGCATCGCCGGCGACCAGCAGGCCGCGCTGTACGGGCAGGGGTGCCTCGACAAGGGCCTTGGCAAGAACACGTACGGCACGGGCTCGTTCGTGCTCGTCAACACCGGCGAGGACGTCCCGACCGCACCGCCCGGGCTCCTCTCGACGGTCGCGTGGGGGATCGGCGATCGCACCGTCTACGCGCTGGAGGCCGCGATCTTCGTCACCGGAGCCGGCGTGCAGTGGCTGCGCGACGGCCTCGGGATCATCGAGGCCGCCGCCGAGACCGAGGAGCTCGCCGCCTCGCTGGACTCCAACGACGGCGTCTACTTCGTCCCCGCGCTCACCGGGCTCGGCTCGCCGCACTGGGATCCCTACGCGCGCGGAACGATCGTCGGGCTCACGCGCGGCAGCACGCGCGCGCACCTCGCCCGGGCGACGCTCGAGGCGATGGCCTACCAGACCGTCGACGCGGTCGAGGCGATGGAGCGCGTCGCCGACGAGCCGCTCGCCGAGCTGCGCGCCGACGGCGGCGCGACGTCCAACCGCTGGCTCATGCAGTTCCAGGCCGACCTGCTGAACGTGCCGATCGCGGTCGCCGAGATCGCGGAGACGACGGCGCTCGGCGCGGCGCTGCTGGCGGGGGTGGGCGTCGGCGCCTGGACCCAGCAGGACGTCGCCGCGCGCGATGGCGAGCGCGGGCGCTTCGAGCCGCGAATGGGCGACGACGAGCGCGCTGAGCTCATCGGCGACTGGCGACGCGCCGTGAGGGTGGCCCGGGGGTTTGCTCGTGGGTAAGGTTGAGACATGGCCAGGCTGAAGCGCTCGGAGCAGTTCGCGGCGGTCACCGAGCAGTCGCATCTCGACCCGCGGCCGGCCGAGTTCTTCGCGCCGTTTCACGAGCGCTCCCGCACCCGCGATCCCGACGCGGCGTACGAGGCGGTACGCGTGCTGACGACGTTGTGGGCCTTCGCGTTCTTCCGCGCCCGCTCGATCTCCAGCGACAAGGTTCCGCAGAGCGGCCCGGTCATCTTCGCTCCCAACCACGGCTCGTTCATGGACCACTTCCTGCTCGGGGCGTTCACGAGCCGCAAGGTCCAGTTCATGGCCAAGTCGCAGCTCTTCCAGCCGCCCGCGCAGTGGGTCTACACGCACGGCGGCGTCTTTCCGCTGCGCCGCGGCCACCGCGACGAGGAGCCGTTCATCACGGCCCTCGCGATCCTCGAGCGCGGCGGCACGGTCGCGATGTACTGCGAGGGCACGCGATCGAAGGACGGCAAGCTCGCCGAGCGCCCGAAGCCCGGCATCGGCCGGCTCGCGCTCGAGAGCGGCGCGCCGATCGTGCCGGTCGCGATCCACGGCTCCTCGAAGGTGCGCAACTGGCGCAAGGGCGAGTTCCCGAAGGTCACCGTGCAGTACGGCGACCCGATCCGCTGGGAGCGCGTGCAGACGCCGACGCGCGACCAGCAGATGACCGTCGCCGAGGAGATCTTCGGCGAGATCAAGGTCCTCTACTCGGGCTTGGAGACGCTCGGGCGCAAGGGCGCCCTGCAGCGCGTGCGCGAGCAGCGCCGGCTCGAGCGCGCCGGCAAGAAGCACACCGCAACGGCCTGAGCGAGCGCGCGCCGCTCAGGCCGGCGGGACGCGCGCGTGCGGCTCGGTGACCGGGGGCGCCGGCCCACCTCCCGGCAGGCGCTCGAGCATCCGCGTCTCGCGCGGCAGCTGCCCGAGGGCGAGGGCGACGAACGCGATCGCCGAGCCGCCGAGCAGCACGTTCGTCTCCCCGAGGGCGTCGCCCACGGGTCCCGCCAGCACGTACCCCAGCGGCAGCAGCGCGAGCGAGACCATCCAGTCATAGGACGTCACGCGCGAGAGCTTGTCGGGCGGGATGCGCTCGGCGAGCGCCGTGAGCCACCAGACGTCGAAGAGCGCCACGCCCGTCCCGCTGGCCGCGATCGCGGGGGCGACGAGGGCCAGCGGCGCGCCCGCGGCGAAGAGCCCGATTCCCAGCGGCCAGAGCAGGATGAGCCGCATCGCCTGGCGCATCGGGTGGCGCGGGCTCCAGCGCAGTCCGGCCAGCGCCCCGGCGATCATGCCGGCGCCGAACACCGCCTGCAGGATTCCGTAGACCGCGATGCTGTCGTACTGGTCGCGCGCGACGATCGGGCCGAGGACGAAGAACGGCGCGAGCACGAAGAAGATCGCCACGCAGAAGGCGGTGAGCGTCGCCCAGATCCAGGCGCGCGAGCGGACCTCCGCAAACCCCGCGCGCAGGTCGTGCCAGATGCCGGGTGGCGCCGCGGCCGGTGCGGGTCGCACGCCGGCGCCCGTGGCCCGGCGACGGGGCGCGATGCGGATGAGCAGCGCGGCGCTGACGAGGAACGTCAGCGCGTCGAGGCCGAACGCCGCCGCCGGGGAGAAGCCGAGGACGAGCGCGGTGGCCAGCGCCGGCCCGGCGAACTCGGCGAGGTTGTTCGTCGTCGCCATGACGGCGTTGGCCTCCTGGATCTCGTCCTCGGGCACGGTCTGCGGCAACAGCCCCGTGGCCGCCGGACGGAAGAAGGCCTCGGCCGCGCCGAAGAACACGCCGATGACGACGATCTGCCAGATGCGCACGGCGCCGGCGAGGATCAGGATCGCGAGCAGGCCGTGCAGGACGAAGCGCGCGAGGTCGGTCACGACGACGACGCGGTGGCGCGGCAGGCGGTCGGCGAACACGCCGCCCACGAGGATGAACGCGATGAGCGGCAGGCTGTAGGCCGCCAGCACGAACCCGAGGTCGGTCGCGCTGCCCGTGAGGTCGACGACGAACAGCGCGAGCGCGACGACCACGAGGTTGTCGCCGATGACGCTCGTCGCCTGGCCGAGCCACAGCAGACGGAAGTCGCGGTGGCGCAGGACGCGCAGGAGCTCTCGGGGGGCGGGCATGCTCGCCCCTCAGCCTGACGAATGTTCAGCGGCGGCCAGGGACCGGCCTCCCGGGGCCCCTAGCGTCTGACGTTCTCGCAGTCGGACGCGAGGACGTCGATCACGTCGGCGAAGACGGTGTCGGTGCCGTCGCCGCAGGCGACGCGGTCGACGAGGCCGTCGATGACGCTGATGCGGTCGTCGCCCTCGTCGCCGGAGACGGCGTCCTCGTCCAGGCCGCCGTAGATGCGGTCGTTGCCGGGGCCGCCGATGACCGTGTCGGCCCCGCGGTCGCCGTTGAGGAGGTCGTCGCCCTCGTTGCCGAGCACCACGTCGTTGTCGCGGCGGCCGTACATCTCGTCGTTGCCCAGGCCACCGTGCAGCGTGTCGTTGCCGTTCTCGCCGTCCACGTAGTCGTCGCCGTCGTTGCCGAAGAGCTCGTCGTTGCCGTCGGCGCCGAAGATCGAGTCCTTGGCCGCGCTGCCCTGAAGCAGGTCGGGCCCCGCCGTGCCGGGGATGATGCTGGAGGACGGCGGTGCGTCCGTCGACGGCTCGGGCGGGCTCTGGATGACGACCTCGCAGCTCGTGAGCCTGTCGCGCGTGGGCGCGGTGGTCTCGACGTAGACCGTGTCGCGCCCGGTCGAGCAGTTGACGGTGTCCGCGTCCTCGTCGGCGACCCGGATGACGTCGTTGCCCGAGCCCGCGTTGATCGTGTCGGCGCCGGGGCCGCCGACGATCTCGTCGTCGCCGCGAAAGGCGTCGATCACGTCGTCGCCCGAGCCGGCGTCGATGGCGTCGTTGCCGTCGGACGTGAAGATCCGGTCGCGACCCGAGTCGCCGCGAACGGCGTCGTCGCCCTCGCGGGAGTAGACGAGGTCGCCGCCCGTCCCGCCGTCGATCGTGTCGTCGCCGGTGCCGCCGTCGATCTTCTCGCCGCCCGCGCCGCCGCGCAGCGTGTCGTTGCCCGGCCCGCCGTCGATCGTGTCGGTCCCGCGGTTGCCGTCGATGAAGTCGTCGCCCTCCCCGCCCTCGAGCAGGAAGTCGTTGCCGAGGCCGGCCTCGACGATGCGGTCGTTGCCGGCCCCGCCGTGGGCGGTGTCGTCGCCGTCGCCGCCGTCGATGACGTCGTCCTCGGTGGCGCCGTCGAGCCGGTCGTTGCCGGTGCCGCCGAACAGCCCGTCCGCACCGGCGCCGCCCTGCAGGTCGTCGTTGCCGGCCTGCCCGCTGAGGCGGTCGTCGCCGTCGCCGCCGTCGAGCACGTCGTCGGCGGGGCCGCCGATGAGGTTGTCGTTGCCGAGGCCGCCGAGGAGGAAGTCGTCGTCGCGCCCGCCGGTGAGCACGTCGTCGCCGCCGAGGCCCTCGATCCGGTCGCTGCCGCGGGTGCCGGCGATCTGGTCGGGGCCCTCGGTGCCGATCTTCAGGGCCAGCCCGGGCTGGGCCGCGAGGCCGCGGGGATGCAGCGAGCGCCCGAGGCGCTGGACGGCGATGCGCTTGTAGGAGATCGTCGAGAGGATCGAGATCGTGCCGTCGCCGGCGTCACCCACGTACAGGCGCGGGCCCTCGGTGGCGTAGGCCGGCGCGCCGGGGCCGGCGCCCGTGCGCACGCGCGTCAGCAGGCGCCGGCGGCGCAGGTCGACGATCGCCGTCACGCGGCTGCCGCGTGTCGCGCCGACCGCCGCGCGGGTGCCGTCGGGCGAGATCGCGAGCGCGGCGCCGGCGCCGCGCTTGAGGCGGATCTTGAAGTTCTCGCGGCCGCTGGAGCGCGTGATGCCACGCAGCGCGCCGTCGGTCGTGCTGACGAGGACGCGCCGGCCCGACGGCGGGAACGCGATGCCGCCGACCTCGCCGACCGACATGCGCCGATCCAGGCGCAGCTCCGTGAGCGCGACGAGGCCGACGCGCCGCCCGAGCCCGACGGCGGCCCAGGTCGCGTCCGCGGAGACCGCGAGCGCCCCGGTCTTCGCACCCTTGAGGTTCACCGTGCCCGTCACGGTCAGCGTGGCGGTGTCGAGGACGTCGATCGCGCCACGGCGCGCGGCGAGCAGCCGCCCGCCGTCGGGCGTGATCGCCAGCCCGGAGATCGCCCCGGCGAGGTCGATGCCGCCGGTCACGGTGCGCGCGTTGAGGTCGATCGTCACGACGCGCCGGCCGGCGGCCACGTACCCGCGCGCGCCGTCGGGCGACGCGGCCACCGCGCGCGTCGGTCCGCCGAGCGCCAGTCGCGCGACGACCTCGTTGGACGGGACGTCGGTGAGCAGGGCGTCAGCGGTGCCGGTGGCGACGACGATGACCCGCGCGTGGGCGGTGGACCCGCTCGCAAGCGCGAGCATCGTGACGGCGAGGAGCGTGGCGATCGTCGGGCGGCGCATGTGGTGCTGTCAACTCCGGCGCGGGGAGGAGGTTGCGCGAGCGAGCCGAGCGGTTGCGACGGGCGCCGTAGCGGCGCGTTACCGCGCCCAGGGCACTTCGACGGAGTCCTCCTGCGGCGCGTCGCGTGCGACGACGTACTCCGCGGGCTCGGACTCCGAGGGGTTCTCCAGCAGGTGCGTCTCGCGCGGCGGGACGTAGACGAGGTCGCCCGGGTCCAGGCTCAGCGCATGCTCCAGGCCCTCGCCCCAGCGGACGTTGAGATGGCCCTTGAGCATGTAGACCGCCGACTCGCAATCCGCGTGGTAGTGCGGCCGCGACTGCGCCATCGGCGGCACCTGGAAGACGCCCATGTAGATGTTCGACGCGCCGGTCGTCGCCTGGGAGACCTCGGCGCCGCCGACGACCCCGCGCGGGACGCGGCGCTCGGCTCCGGGCTTGACGACCTGCATGGCGAGAAGACTACTCCCAGGACCGATTGTCGGAAACCCTCAGATCGGAGATTCGACAGTCGCAAGCCCGCTGTCAGGTCGTCATCCCGGTGAACTGCCCGCCGGTGACGTTCAGCGTCTGCCCGTGGACGTAGTTCGACCACGGCGAGCAGAGGAAGAAGACGCCGCCGGCGGCCTCCTCGGGCGTGCCCGGACGGCCGAGCGGGATGACGAAGCTCGCCATGCCGCGCATCTGCTCGGGGATCCCGAGCTGGACCTTCTCTCCGCCGATCTCCATGGTGTTGTCATCGACCTTCGGCGCGGTCAGCCGCGTCTCGATGAAGCCGAACGCCACCGCGTTGACGTTGATCTTGAACTGGCCCCACTCCTTGGCCAGCGTCTTCGTCAGGCCCACGACGGCGGCCTTGCCGGCGGCGTAGTTGGCCTGGCCGGCATTGCCCATCGTGCCCGAGATCGAGGAGACGTTGACGATCTTGCGAAAGACCTCGACACCCTCCTCGCGCTCCTTCTTGGCGGGCTCGCGCAGGTGCGGCGCGGCGGCGCGGATGACGCGGAAGGGGACGATCGTGTGGATGTCGAGCATCCGCTGGAAGGCCTCGTCGGTCATCTTGTGAACCGCGCCGTCGATCGTGTAGCCGGCGTTGTTGACGATGATGTCGATCTTGCCCCACGCGTCGATCGCCGTCTGGACGAGCGCGTCGCAGGCGCCGGGCGCGCTCAGGTCTCCCGAGTGGACGACGGTGTCGCCCGCGATCTCCGACGCGGTCTGCTCGGCGACGTCGCCATCGAGATCGTTGATCAGGACGCTCGCCCCCTGCTCGGAGAGCAGCTCGGCGGTCGCGCGGCCGATGCCGCGCGCCGAGCCGGTGACGATCGCGACCTTCCCGTCCAGAACTCCCATGCCTGCTCCTTGTCCGGTTGCCGGACGGCACGATAACCGGCTGGCTGACTGGCCAGTCGATCGGTCGCGGATACCCTGCGTCGCGTGATATCCCTCGTGACCGGCGCATCCAGCGGGATCGGCGAGGCGACCGCCCGCCGGCTCGCCCGCGAGCCCGGTGCCGAGCTCGTCCTCGTCGCCCGCCGGGCGGAGCGCCTCGACGCGCTGGCCGCCGAGCTCGGGGGCGCGACGGTCGTCGCCGTCGACCTCACCGACGACGACGCGCCGGGACGGGTCGTCCGCGCGGTGACGGCGCGGCACGGGCGCCTGGACCTGCTCGTCAACAACGCCGGCGCGGCCTGGCGCGGCAGCTTCGCCGACACGGGCTGGGAGAACGTGCGCCGCCACATGGAGCTGAACTTCGACGCGCAGGTGCGGCTCACGGAGGCGCTGCTACCGCTGCTGCGCGCATCCGCGCCGAGCGCGATCGTCAACGTCGCCAGCACCGCCGGCCGCGTCTCGCGGGCGGGCTCGGGGGGCTACTCGGCGAGCAAGTTCGCGCTGGCCGGGTGGACGGACGCGCTGGCGCTCGAGGAGGCGGCCAACGGCGTCCACGTCGGGCTCGTGATGCCGGGGTACGTCGCGACCGAGGGCTTCCCGCAGCGCGAGCTCGTCGAGAACCGGCTCACGCGCCGGATGGTCTCGACACCCGAGCGCGTCGCGGAGGCGATCATGGAGGCGGGCCCGGGTGGCCGCGCCGAGCGCTACGTCCCGCGCGCCTACTGGCTGGCCGCGACGTCGCGCATCCTGGCGCCGAGGCTCGTGCGCCGGGCGACGAGCCGCGGGCCGCTGGCGGTCGCGCCCCGCACGCCGGGCACCGACGACGCCGGCGGCTAGCGCCGGCGTGCAGGCCCGACGTGGACGACGCGGCTGAGCGCCAGCCGCGTCGCGCCGTCTGGCAGCGTCAGCACGACCGCGCCTGTACCTGCCGGCGCGTGCGGACCTCGAAGCGCGCGCTCGAACGCGCATCCAGGCGCGCCTTGCGCACCGGCCACCAGCCGAAGCGCTCGGGGAGGAAGAGCTGCAGCACGACGTGGCCGCCGCGCGCCGCGGGGGAGACGGTCGCGCGCAGGACGCTCGTGCGCCCGCGGTGCTGCGCGCGCAACGTGATGCGGCGATCGAGCACGACGAGCTCGACCGGCGGGCTCGTCGCCGCGCCCGCGACCGCCCGGTAGGTCGCGCTCGCCGTCGGGACGAAGCTCGCGACGAAGGTGCCGTCCTCCTCGAGCGCCGCGGTCGCGACAGGCGTGAAGCCCGTGCCGCTGTCGGCCTCCAGCGACACCGGCGTGCCGGCGGCGAGTGCGCTGCTCGCCCGGCCGCTCAGGGCGAACCGGCGACCGGGCGAGGCGGCGGCCGGCGGCGCCTCGAGCAGCAGGTCGTGCACGGCACGACGCCCCTGATGGACGGGATGCAGCGATGCAGTGGTATGCGGCCTCGCCGAGCGCGTCGAAGGGCCGAGCGAAGGTGAACGACACGCCCAGGCGGCCGGAGTCGAAGCTTTCGTCGTCGGCGGTCACCGTGTGGACGCGGGCGCTGTTGTTCGTCCAGATGACGCTGTCGCCGGCGACGACGTCGACGCGCGGCGGGGTCACGCGGTCAAAGCCGATGCTCACCGCGACCTCCGCGCCGTCGGCGGCTCCGTGTTGCCCGGCGGCGTGCTGCGCCGCGGCGGGCGCGCCGAGCGCCGAGCAGGGCGAGCCCGAGCGCGGCGAGCAGCGCGGCGGCGCCTCATCGACGCGACCCGGTAGGTGCCGATCATCCCGCGCCTCCATGTGCTGCTCGACATGGCAGTGGTAGAGCCAGACGCCAGGGTCGCGCTCGCGCCAGCGGAAGCGGAAGGACTCCGCCGGGCCGATCGTATGCGTGTCGCGGGACTGAGCCGGCCGGCCTCGCAGCCAGCGATGGCCGTGGACGTGGAAGGTGTGGTGCTCGGAGCCCATCGCCATGACGTCCCATTGGACGAGGTCGCCGACGCTTCGCGCGGAACACCGGCGTGTTGCCGACGAAGGCGCGGCCGTCGATCGTCTGGAAGTCGCCCATCGCGGCGAAGACGACGACGAACTCGCGGTCGGGCAGCGCCTCGTCGCGCCCGCGGATCGAGAGCATCCCGTACATGCCGCCGTCGATCGACTCGTGCATCGAGGGCGAGTGGTCGTGGTAGGGCCAGGCGCCGACGGACTGCGCGCCGGCGGTCAGCCGGTAGGTCCACGTGCGCCCTGGCAGGACGTTGCCGTCCGGGCCCGAGACGCCGGGCACGTACGCGCCGTCGGAGCTCGGCTTGTACTCGACGCCGTGGAAGTGCATCGAGTGGCCGTTCATCGCGTGAAGTCCATGTTCTTGAAGTGGACGACGAGCTTGTCGCCCACGCGGGCGCGCAGCAGCGGGCCGGGGATGAGGTTCTGGTTGCCCGACATCGGCGAGTTGGACAGCGGCCGCCGCCAGTTCGGCGAGTAGCGCCGGTAGACCGTCGTCTGCAGGACCGTCTGCGCCGGGTCGAGGCGCGCGCCCGTGATGGTGTCGCGCTGGTTGGGCGCCATGTTCCACAGCGCCGGCGTGGCGGCGACCCAGAACTCCCGCGTCGCCGCGGACGCCGCCGGCGCGGCGCCCAAGAGCGCCGCGCCGGTGAGCAGGAGGGTCCGACGACCCGCCGGATCCCGATCACTTGACGGTGATCGTCCCCTTCATGAACGTGTGGATCAGGCAGGCGTAGGCGAAGACGCCCGGCGTGGCGAACGTCACCGTGCCGCCTGCAGGCAGCGGCGTAGCCTACAGGGCATCCATGGCCCCGCTGTTCCAGAACCCGTTGCCGTGCAACACCGGCGAGAGCGGCGCCGGCGGTGTCCCGGGCGGCTCGCTCGGGAAGTCCGCACGCGCATCGCCCTTGCCCTGGAAGGCGGCGGCGATGCCGCCGAGGTACGTGTTCTTGTCCGGACGTCCTGGCCGCCGAACGTCTCGGCGCCGGGGCCGAAGGAGGCCGTGTGGTTCTCCGTCGAGCCGCTCGCCATGCGAACGTCACCGTCGTGCCGACGGGGACCGCAAGGTTGGCCGGGACCATGCCGAACAGATGGACGCCGCCCTTGCCCTGCGGACCGACGATCACGGTGTTCGCGGGCGGCTTCGTCGCCGCACTCCAGGCCCTTGGCGGCCGCCACGGTGCTCGCGACCTGCGCCCTGACGCGCTTGGCGTCGGCCGCGGCCGACGGGACGCCCTTGCCCCTGGCGTTGACGCGCACGGAGCCCTTCATGCCCGGATGCAGGTCGCAGATGTACTTGAACAGGCCAGCCTTCGTGAAGCGGATCCTCACGGGCTTCGGCGGCCCGCCGGGGCCGAATGCGGCAGCCCGCTGCGGGTCTCCTTGGCGCCGTAGTAGGTCAGCGACTTGCCGAAGCTGGACTTCAAGAGCAGGGGGTTGAACGACGGCTCTTCTGCCCGTTGAACCAGAACGGCACGCCGGCGGCGTCGACGATGCCGTTGACGGCGGGCGTCGGGAGCTGGCTTGGGCGAACTTGCCCTTCGCCAGGAAGTGGACGCTGTGGAACCCGCTGACGGAGAACGAGATGACGTCGCCGGTGCGGACGGCGATGCTCTTGGGGAAGAACGCGTTGACGTCGGTGCCCGTGGGGTACTTCTTCTGACTGGCGCCCGGATGGCCCATCGACACGGGCTTGGTGGCCGCCTGGGCCGCGCCCGGCGCGCGACCGCCAGACCCGTCGCGCAATACAGCACGAGTTCATGCGAGAGTCATCCCGTCACGCTCCCCGATTTCCGTGTCCGCGCCCGGCCGGGCGCGGCTTTGCGCAACGTATCCGCGGGCAGGAGCCGTGCAATTCGTGTGAACAACGTCACACGTACGGGGCGCCTACAGCCCGTAGCTGCGCCCGATCACGTCCAGCATGATCTCGTCCGTCCCCGCGCCGATGCGGTTCAGGCGCAGGTCGCGCCAGACGCGCTCGATGCCGTACTCCTTCATGTAGCCCGCGCCGCCGTGGATCTGGATGCACTCGTCGGCGACCTCGACGGCGATCCGCGACGCGTGGAGCTTGGCCATCGAGATCTCGCGGACCGGATAGTCGCCGTTGGCGTGGCGCCACGCCGTCGTGTAGACCATCTGGCGCGCGGACTCGAGCTTCGTCGCCATCTCCGCAAACTTGTGGCGGATGACCTGGAAGTGCCCGATCTGGCGGCCGAAGGCGGTGCGCTCCAGCGCGTATTCCAGCGTGCGGTCGAAGCACAGCTGGGCCGCCGCGACGGTCGACGCGGCGCTGATCAGCCGCTCGCCCTGAAGCTCCCACATGATGTGGTAGAAGCCCTTGCCGACCTCGCCGAGGACTGCGGCGGCGGGCACGCGCACGTCCTGGAAGGCCAGCAGCGCCGTGTCACTCGCATGCATGCCGAGCTTCTCCAGACGCTGCTCGCGGATCACGCCGGGGAGGTCCATCGGGACGAGGAACAGCGTGAAGCCGTCGTAGCCGGCGTCGGGGTCGGTCTTCGTGACCAGGATGATCGCGTCGGCGCGGTGGCCGTTGGTGATGTACGTCTTGGAGCCGTTGATCACGTACTCCGCGCCGTCCTCGCTGCGCACGGCGCGGGTCTTGATCCCCGCGACGTCCGAGCCCGCGTCGGGCTCGGTGATCCCGAGGCAGAGGATCGTCGTGCCGGCGATCCCCGGCACGACCCACTCCTGCTTCTGCTCCTCGGTGCCGAAGGCGAGGATCGGCGGCATCGCCATGTCGGTGTGCACCGCGACGCCCATCGCGAGGCCGCCCGAGCGCGCATGCGCGAGCTCCTCGGCGAGCACGATGCTCGCGTAGTAGTCGCCGCCCTGGCCGCCGTAGCGCTCGGGCTTGTCGAGCCCGAGCAGGCCGAGCTCTCCCATCCGCCGGAAGACGGAGTCCGGAAACGTCGTCTCCTCCCACTCGTCGGCGTGGGGCGCGAGCTCGCGCACCGCGAACGCGCGGACCGTCTCGCGCAGCGCCTGGTGATCGTCGCCGAAGATGAAGTGGCGGCGGCGGACGGCGTGGTCGGGCTTGACGACCTCGTCGGCGGTGGCCATGGCACAACGCTATCGCGCGCGGGCCAAAGTGGACAGTGGCACGTCCTACTTGTCAGATCAGGGCGCGGGCAGCGCGCCGCTGACCAGGGGCGACGCGAGCGTCTGCACCGGTGTCAGCGGCGAGCGCGGCGGCGGGGTGCGCGGGACGTCGCGCCCCGGCACCTGCGCGACGAGCAGCGCCGCGATGAGGACGATGTTCAGCCCGATCGCGAGCTCGGCGCGCACGTTGTGGCGCAGTGCCCTCAGCGCGGCGGCGCCACCGGCCGGCAGCCGCCGCAGCGCCTGGCGGCTGCGCGCGGCGAGCAGCAGGATCGGCAGGAGGAGCGTCGCCTTCAGCAGGATGCTGCGCCCGTACCCCGTGCTCCACAGCTCGGCGACGCGCGACAGCTCGCCGGCGAGGCGCAGCAGGCCGGTCGCCACGACGAGCCCGACGGCGACGAGCGCGAGCCGGCTGAAGCGCGCGAGGACGCTCGACGCCAACCCGGCGGGTGCGCGCAGCAGGACGGCGGCCAGGCACGGTAGGCCCCCGATCCAGACGCCCGCTGCTGCGAGGTGGACCGCGTCGGCGGTGACCGACAGCGGCGCGAGCGGTGCCTGCGAGGCGTGCCCCTGGGCAGACAGCAGCGCGAGCGCCCCGACGCTCGCGGCGCCGATCAGCGCGCTCGGCAGCGGCCGGCCGGCTGCGCGCGGAGCGGACGTCTCGCGCGCCCACTCCCAGAAGGCCACGGCCGAGAGCACCAGCAGCAGCCCGCTGCGCCAGCCGAGCAGGTCGCCGAAGCGCGACGCGGCGACGAGCCTGAAGGCGGCCTGCGGATCGGTCAGCGCGGCGCCGATGCCGGTGTGCAGGACGATCGCGCTCTTGGCGGCGAGCACGCCGGCCTCCGCGAGGCCGGCGGCGCCCGCGACGACCCAGAACGTGCGCCAGAACAGGCGCGACCCGGCGGCGAGCGCGGCCGCGCTCGCCGGCGCGTCGCGGCGGTGCGCCGCGCGCAGCGCCGGGCCCCACACGAGCTGGCGGAACGCCAGCAGCCCGAGCAGCAGCCCGAGCGCGGCGAGCTCGGCGAACCGCGCCGCGACCGCCCACGGGCCGGTGTCCGAGAGGCCGCCCGCACCGCGCAGCACCGGCGGGCGCAGGCGCCCGTCGCCGAGTGCGAAGACGAGGGCGTCGTCGACCTCGTGGGCATCGTCGGAGATCACGCGGTAGCGGACCGTGTAGCTGTCGGGGGGCAGGCCGCGGCGCAGGCCGATCGTCACGAGCCGGGCGTCGCGCGGGTCACCGGCCGGCTCGCCCACGCCGACCGGCCGGCCGCGGCCGTCGACGACCGACACGTCGCTGCTGCGCACGATCTGCACCGGCTCGGAGAACACGAGACGCACCCGGGCCGGGGGGCGTGCCACATGCGCGGCTGCCCGCGGCAGCGAGCGCAGCAGCGACGCGTGGGCGGACGCCGCCGGGGCCGACGCGCCGAGCAGCGAGAGCGCGCCGAGGGCCGCGGCGACGAGGGCCGCGAGCGCCCGTGGGGCGGCGGCGCGGGCGCGCGGGGCAGGCGCGGTCGCCGGGTCGGGCGCCGGCGCCGTCCGGCGCCGCAGTGCGGTGGCCGCGAGGTAGGTCAGCAGCGCGGCCAGGCCGACGGCGAGGGCGAGCGCCCAGGGCGGCAGCTGTGGCGCCGTGGCGTTGGGGTAGATGTAATGCCCGGCGTGGCCGCCGAAGCCGGGGCGAAACGTCGCGGCACCTGCGCCGCCGCCGAGATGGACATGGCTGTGGGCGCCCTCGGCGATGGCGCGCTCGCCGTCGGCCGGGCCGGGGCCGATCGCGACGAGCAGCACGCCCGCCAGGGGAACGAGCGCCGCGAGCACCGCGGCCGCACGGCACACGCCCGCGGCCAGCGCGCGCGACGGCCGCAGGCCGCTGCCGGCGGCGCCCAGGGCGATGCAGGCCAGGCCGAGCGCCGGCGACGCCAGTCCGGGCGTCGAGGTCCAGCCCCCGGCGCCGGCGGTGAGGCCGGGGACGGCCAGCGCCCGCGTCGCCGCCCACCCGGCGATCAGCGCGGCTCCCAGCGCCGCGAGCGTGCCCCACGCGCGGCGGCGCCGCCGCGCGCCGGGCGCGCGGTCACGAGCACGCCCGCGAGCGCGAGGCAGCCGGCCAGCAGCAGCGCCGACAGGATCGCGATCTGGCGGGCCTGCGCGAGGTTGGCGGGCAGCTCGATCGCCTGCACGAGCGCGAGCCCGCAGAGGGCGGCCACCGCCGCAGTCCGCAGGCCCGCGTCGCGCCGGCTGAGGGACGCGTCCATCGTCGCGTCGCCTAGGCGACCAGCTGCAGCGGCCGCATCATCGAGTTGTCCTCGTGCTCGAGGATGTGACAGTGGAACACGTAGCTCTGCGGCGCCGAGAGCCCGGCCGGCAGCGTCCACTTCGCGCGGATGCGCGTGATCTCGCCGGGGTTGGAGCGCACCGTGTCCTTCCAGCCGCGCTCGCCGGCGTCGGGCGCCGCCGGCCGGCCGGTGACGTAGCGCGACGGATCCGGGTTTGCCGCGTTGGGATTCAGCGCGCGCGCCGAGTCCAGCGCCGACTGATAGGCGACGGCGTCAAACGGCGTGCGGTCGAGCACCTGGAACTGGATCAGGTGCAGGTGGATCGGATGGGTGTCGCCGGTGAGGTTGACGAGCCTCCAGTCCTCGGTCGCTCCCAGTCGCGGCTTCTCCTGGACACCGCGCGGGTCGTCGAACTTGCGGCCGTTCATGGAGCCGTAGGCGGGCTCGCCGGTGACCTCGTCCTCGACCTCCTCGAGTGTGATGTCGCGCGTGAGCGAGGGGGCCCCGAGCGCGGGCATCGTGCCCGGCAGGGTCTTCGGCAGCGCCGTCGGCCCTCGCGAGGTCACGCGCGACCCGACGCGGAACTGCATGACTTCCGGAAGATCGGGTGCAGGGCTCGAAACCTCCGCGGGGAGCGCCTCGTTGGTGACCGTCAGCGTCTGGCCTGCGAACCGCGAGAAGTCGACGACGATGTCGCAGCGCTCGGCGGGGAGCATCAGCAGCCGGTCGATCTTCACCGGGGCGGCGAACATGCCGCCGTCGGAGCCGATCTGCCAGCACGGCGGGCCACCCGGGATGTCGAGGTTCCAGAAGCGGGCGTTGGACGCGTTGAGCATCCGGAAGCGGTACATCCGGGGCTCGACGTTCATGACCGGCCGGGCGGCGCCGTTGACGACCGGCGTGTCACCGTAGAACTCCGGGATCCAGGCCGGCGTGTCGCTGTAGAACAGCTGACCCGAGGCGTCGAAGAGCTTGTCGGAGAAGACGAGCGGCACCTCGTAGGCCCCGCCGGGCAGGCCGATCGGGTTGGGCTCCAGGCCCGTGTCGGCGCCGTCGCGGACGATGTACAGGCCGACAAGCCCGGCGTAGACGTTCAGACGCGTGATCTGGTCGGCGTGGTCGTGGTACCAGAGCAGGGTCGAGGCCTGCTGATTGGGATAGACGACCGACTGCACCTGGCCGGGCAGGTACTCCGGGGGGTACGCGTAGGGGTTGCCGTCGCCGGCGCCCGCGACGTAGCCGCCGTGCAGGTGCGTGTTCATGCGCACCGCCGAGCCCCCGTGCATGTAGTCGGGCACCTCGGAGGAGAACATGTGCGCGGCCGGCAGGCCGTTGACGTAGTCGATCGTCGTCGCGGTCCCCTTCTTGACCTCGATGACGTAGCCCGGCGTGCGCGCCCCGCGGCCGCTGAAGTCGTCGTAGCCCCAGATCGTCGTGTGGCCCAGAGCGGGGTGGAAGACCTGCGTCGCACGGCGGGCGGCGATCCGGTAGGCGTTGGCGCCGACCGGCCGTGCCCTGGGCAGCAGCGGGAGCGGCGTCGAGAAGCCCTGCAGCGCGGCCGGTGCGCTGCCGGGGCGCAACAGCGTGAGCGGCAGCGCGGCTCCGGCGGCGCCGACGGCGGCGGACTTCAGCAGCTGCCTGCGAGACATGATCATGAGCGCAGCTCCTTGTCGGTCGAGCCCGACACCGAGCTGCGGAACTCGCGCATGCCGCTGCCGAGCGAGCGGCCGAGCTCCGGCAGCCGTTTCGGGCCGAACACGACCAGCGCGATTGCGAGGACGACGATCAACTCCATTGGTCCGATGCCGGGCATCCGTGGCTCCTTGTGACGTGGGGACGCGCGCACTGTCGCCCGCGGCCGCGGCGCGACCGGCGCAGATGTCGGCTTTGTCATCCGGCCGTCATCGGGCAGTCATGTCGCCGCCTGCCGCCTGCCGCCCGCCGCCCGCCGCGCGACCCGGGACGCGCGGGTAGATTGCCCCCGTGCCCTTCGAGAAGCTGCGCTACGACGTCGCCGCGGGCGTCGCGACCATCGCCCTCGACCACCCGGAGACCCGCAACGCGCTCTCCGACGCGATGCTCGACGAGCTGCTCGCCGCGTTCGCGCAGGCCCGCGACGACGCGGACGTGCGCTGCGTCGTCCTGGCGTCGACACATGAGAAGGTCTTTTCCAGCGGCGGCGATCTCGCCGGCTTCACAGCCGAGATCGCGCTTGCCGAGCGCCACGCCGCCAACGAGCGCTTTCCGCGCCTCTTTCACCTCATGGGCTGCCTGGGCAAGCCGATCGTCTGCGCCGCCGGCGGCCATGTCCTGGCCGGCGCCCTCGGCCTCGCGCTCGCCTGCGACCTCGTCGTCGCGAGCGAGACGGCGACGTTCGGGACGCCGGAGATCAACGTCGGCCTCTTCCCGTTCATGATCGCGGCGCTCATCACGCGCAACGTCGGACGCAAGAAGATGCACGAGCTCCTGCTGCTCGGCGAGCGCGTCGACGCTCGCGAGGCGCACCGCATCGGGCTCGTCAACCGCGTCGTCGCGCCGGACGAGCTCGACGCCGCGGTGGCGGGCTGGGCCCGGGCGCTCGCGGCGAAGTCGCCGCTCGTCGTCAAGCTCGGCAAGGACGCGCTGCACGCCCAGCAGGACATGTCCCTCGGCGAGGCGCTGGACTACCAGCGCGCGCAGCTGTCGATCGCGCTGTCGACGCAGGATGCCCGCGAGGGCGTCGCGGCCTTCATGGAGCGGCGCGAGCCGACGTGGACCGGCAGGTAGTCGGCCTGCTGTGCCGCACCTCCGACCGCGCCCCCGCGGGCGCGGAGGGCGCCCGCGAGCTCGCCGAGCTGCTCGGCGCGCGGATCGTCGGCTCGCCGGGCGAGCCGCGAGACGGGACGTGGGAGGAGGACCTGCGCGACGCGCGCGGGTGCCTGCTGGAGGCCGGCGGCCAGGTCGACGACGCGCTCGATGCCGGCCGCATCCCGATCCTGCTCGCCGGCGAGTGCTCGGTCGCGGTCGCGACGTTGCCGCTCGTCGTCAGGCGCCGCCCCGACGCCCGCGTGCTGTGGCTCGACGCCCATGGTGATTTCAACACGCCCGCCACGACCAGCTCGGGCTACCTCGGCGGCATGTGCCTCGCCGGGGCCTGCGGGCTGTGGGACACCGGCTTCGGGGCGGGCCTGGAGCCCGCGCGCGTGATCATGCACGGCGTCCGCGAGCTGGACGGCGGCGAGCGGGTCGGCCTCGACCTCAGCGGCGTGCACCGGATCGAGGACCCCGGTCAGCTCGAGAGCCTCGAGCTCTTCGTCCACCTCGACCTCGACGTCCTGGACCCCGAGTTCCTCCCCGCGAGCTTCCCCGCGCCGGGCGGGCTGACGCCGGCCGGCCTGCGTTCGTTCCTCGCTGCCGCGGTCGCGGCAGGCACCTTCATCGGCGCCGAGATCACGTCGCACGCCCCCGGGCACGGCCGGCTCGTCGCCGAGGCGATCGCCCCGCTGCTGACATGAGCGACCCGATCCTGCGCCCGCTCGCCGAGGACCTCGCCGAGCGCCGGGCGGCGGCGCGCCTGGGCGGGGGCGAGGCGCGGATCGAGCGCCAGCACGCGGCCGGCAAGCTCACCGCGCGCGAGCGGATCGCCCTGCTGATCGACGACGGCACGTTCACCGAGCTCGGCATCCACGCCGGGATCCACCACGCCGTGCGGGGGCTGGAGGGTCGCGAGGCGCCTGCCGACGGGGTCATCACCGGGTACGGCAAGGTCGACGGGCGCCCGGTCGCCGTGGCCGCCTACGACTTCACGGTCATGGCGGGCTCGATGGGCACGACGGGCGAGATGAAGGTCGCGCGCCTGCGCTCGCTGGCGCTGACGAAGCGGATGCCGTTCGTCTGGCTGCTCGACAGCGCGGGGGCGCGCATCCAGGAGGCCGTCGGGTCGCTCTTCGCCGGCACCGGCGCCCTGTTCTTCGAGGAGGTCGTCGCGAGCGGCGTCATCCCGCAGGTGGCGGCCCTGATGGGGCCCTGCGCGGCCGGGACGGCATACATCCCCGGGCTGGCGGACTTCGTGCCGATGGTCCGCGGCCGCGGCTCGATGGCGCTCGCGGGGCCGCACCTCGTGCGCGCCGCGGTCGGGGAGGACGTCACGCAGGAGGAGCTCGGCGGCTCACGCGTCCACTGCCGCGTGTCGGGCGTCGGCGACCTCGAGGTCGCCGACGACGAGGAGTGCATCGCCCGCGTCAAGCAGTACCTGAGCTTCTTCCCGTCGCACTGCGAGCACGCGCCGCCGGTACGTGACGCCGGCGACCCAGCCGATCGCATGGACGAGGAGCTGCTGGACGTCCTACCAGCGTCCAACCGCCAGCCCTACGACATGTACGAGGTGATCCGGCGGGTGGTCGACGACGGCGAGTGGCTCGACCTCAAGCCGCAGTTCGCGCGCTCGGTCATCACCTGTCTGGCACGGATGGGCGGCCGGCCGGTGGGGATCGTCGCCAGCCAGCCGCGCCGGCTGGGCGGCATTCTCGACAACGACTCCGCCGACAAGGCCGCGCGCTTCGTCACGCTCTGCGACGCGTTCGGGATCCCACTCGTCTTCCTCGTCGACGTGCCGGGCTTCATGGTCGGGACGAAGGTCGAGGCTGCGGGCATCATCCGCCACGGCGCGAAGATGCTCCATGCCGTCGCCGCGGCGACCGTGCCGAAGGTGACCGTCGTGCTGCGCAAGGCCTACGGCGCCGGGTACTACGTCATGAACGGGCGCGCCTACGAGCCCGACCTGATCGTCGCCTGGCCGACCGCCGAGATCTCGGTGATGGGCGCCGAGGGCGCGGTCGAGATCGTGTTTCGCAAGGAGGTGCAGGACGCGGAGGATCCGGCCGCGAAGAAGGCCGAGCTGATCGCCGCCTACCGCGGCCTGATCGACGTGTACATCGCCGCCCGCAACGCGATGATCGACGACGTCATCGACCCCCGCGAGACGCGCCCGACGATCATCCGCGCGCTGGAGATGGCCGCGGGCAAGCGACTCGAGCGGCCGTGGAAGCGCCACGGGGTGACGCCCGTCTGACGCTGCTGCAGCCCGCCGGCGTCGCGCCGCCTCGAGAACGACGAGCGCGTTTGACGTGCGGCGCGCCGCGGTCCAGAGTGAGCAGTGGCGCGTACTACTGCACGCTCGCCACCCTCTCGTGAGCCTCGACGACCCGGCCATCATCACCTGCGCCATCTCCGGCGTGCTCGCCAACCGCGCGCAGTGCCCGGCGATCCCGTACACGCCCGCGGAGTACGCCGCGGAGGCGCGCCGGATCGTCGACGAGGGCGGCGTGATGATCCACATCCACGCGCGGCGCCCGGACGGCACGCCGTCCTACGAGATCGAGGACTTCCGCGCCATCACCGAGGCGATCCGCGCGCAGCTCGGCGACGACGACGTGATCGTCAACTACTCGACGGGAGCGATCGGCCCCCCGCTCTCCAAGCGCATCGCATACCTGCGCGAGCTGCGCCCCGACGTGGCCGCGCTGAACATGGGCTCGATGAACTACGCGAAGTACTCGCGCTCGCGCAAGGCGTTCGTGTTCCAGACGGTCTTCGCGAATCCCTTCGAGGAGATCATCGAGCTGCTGACCGCGATGAACGCGCTCGGCATCCGGCCCGAGCACGAGTGCTTCGACCTCGGCCACGTCGGCTCCCTGGAACCGCTCATCGACATGGGCGTGCTGCATGCCCCGCTGCACGTCGACTGCGTCATGGGCGTCACGGGCGGCGCGCCCGCGACGCCGCGCAACCTCGCCGCGATGGTCGACAACATCCCCGCCGGGGCGCATTGGGGCGTCGTCGGGATCTCGCGCGTGCAATGGACGCTCGTCGCGGCCGCGCTGACGCTCGGCGGCTCGATCCGCGTCGGGCTGGAGGACAACCTCTATCTCCCCGACGGCACGATGGCGCGCTCAAACGGCGAGCTCGTCGCGCGAGCCCGCCGGATGACCGAGGACGCGGGCCGCCGGCCGGCGACGGTCGCCGAGGCGCGCGAGATGCTCGGCGTATGACGGCCGGGCCACTCGCCGGAGTCCGCGTCCTCGACCTCAGCCGCCTGCTCCCGGGCGGCTTCTGCTCGCTGCTGCTCGCCGACTACGGGGCCGACGTCCTGAAGGTCGAGGACATGGGCATGGGCGACTACATCCGCTGGGCGCCCCCGTCGATCGCGGGCGCGGCGGTGAGCGCGAGCTCGGCGCCGTTCCTCGCGCTGAACCGCAACAAGCGCTCGATCCGGATCGACCTCAAGCGCGAGGCCGGGCGCGCGGTGCTGCTCGACCTCGTCCGCGACCACGACGTCGTGCTCGAGTCGTTCCGTCCCGGCGTGCTCGACCGCCTCGGCGTCGGCTACGAGGCGATGCGCGCGAGCAACCCGAGGATCGTCCTCTGCGCGATCAGCGGGTACGGCCAGGACGGGCCGTTGCGCGACCGCGCCGGGCATGATCTGAACTACCTCGGGCTCGTCGGGCTGCTCGCGCTGACCGGCGATCGTGGTGGCCCGCCCGTCCAGCCCGCGGGGCAGATCGCCGACGTCGGCGGCGGCGCGCTCATGGCGGCGTTCGGGATCCTCGCCGCGCTGCGCGAGGCCGAGCGCACGGGGGAGGGGCAGGTCGTCGACGTCGCGATGGCCGACGGGGCGCTGTCCTGGCTCGGCATGGTCGCGGCGCGCACCTTCGCCGAGGGCCAGGCGCCCGCACGCGGCGAGCTCGAGCTCGCCGGCGCGATCGCCTGCTATCGCCCGTATGCCTGCAGCGACGGGTGGATGACACTTGGCGCGCTGGAGCCGAAGTTCTGGGCCGCGTGGTGTGCCGGGGTCGGGCGCGAGGACCTCCTCGACGCGCAGTACGCGGCGCCCGGAAGCGCCGAGCACGGCGAGGTCGAGGCGATCTTCGCCGCTCGCACGCGCGTGGAGTGGGAGGCCTTCGCGGCCGAGCACGAGTGCTGCCTGGAGCCGGTGCTCGAGCTCGACGAGGCGTTGGGCTCCGAGCACGTCCGCGCCCGCGGGATGGTCGTGGAGCTCGACCAGCCGGGCGCCGGCGAGCCCGTCCGGCTGCTCGGCGCGCCGGTGAGGCTCTCGCGCACCCCCGCGGATCCCAACCGCCTCCCGGGGCCCGAGCTGGGCGAGCACACGGAGGCCGTGCTGCGCGCGGCCGGATACGACGATGCCCGGATCGAGGAGCTCCTCGCCGCCGGCGCCGTCGGCGGCCGCGTCGGGCACGGCATGGAGCCGTTTCGCGCGTGAGCCGCGAGGGCCGCCTGAAGATGAGCGAGCTCGCCGAGCGCTCAGGCGTCAGCGCCGGGACGATCAAGCACTACCTGCGCGAGGGCCTGCTCGGCGGCGAGGACACCGTCGTGCGCACCGCGCGCAACATGGCCTGGTACGCCCCCGAGCTCGTCGACCGCATCAAGCTCATCAAGCGCCTGCAGGAGGAGCGCTTCATGCCGCTGCGGCTCATCCGGGGGGTCATCGAGTCCGACCCTGACCGGATGCTGACGCTGATCGCGGTGGAGGATCGCATCCTCGAGCAGGCCGCCGCAGCGCAGGAGAGCGAGCGCCTGAGCGCGGCCGACGTCGACGAGCGCTTCGACGTGCCACGCAACGTCCTCGAGCGCCTCGGCGAGCTCGACGTGCTCTCGCCCACGAGCCGCGGCTATGACGCCGACGATGTCGCGATCATCACGGCGATCAGCCGCTTCCGCGCCGGGGGCTACGACGAGGCTCTCGGCTTCACGGTCTACGACACCCTGCGCTACCGCGATGCGCTCGGGCCACTCGTCGAGGAGGAGGTGCGCACGCTGCTCGACCGGCTCGCGGGCGAGGTCGATCCCGATCGCGCGGCGGAGATCATCGCCTCCGGCGCGCAGCCGCTGCGCGAGCTCATCGGCGCGATGCACTCCAAGCAGCTGCTCGCCGAGCTGCGCCGCCAGCGCCGGCGCTGATCAGCTGACGATGCAGGCGCCGTCCCAGTGCTCGCGCTCGAGCACGAAGTACAGCTGCTCCGCGCCCCAGATGTGGCGCACGCCCTCCATGTGGAAGCCGAGCTTGCGCAGGACGTTGCGCGATCCCCGGTTGGCCTCGCGCGTGATCGCCACGACGCGCGTCAGCGCGAGCGGCCCGAAGGCCTCGTCGAGCACGGCGCCCGCGGCCTCCGTCGCGTAGCCGCGACCCCAGTGGTCGGCGCCGAACGCATAGCCGAGCGAGATGTCCGGGCCGCCGGGAGCCAGCGGAAAGAGCCCTGCCTCGCCGACGAGCCGGCCGGACGCGCGCTCGATCACCGGCCAGAAGGAGTAGCCGTCCACGCGCTGCTGGCGGATCGAGCGCTCGAGCGCCGCCCGCGTTGCGACGAGCTCGCGCGCGCCGCCGAGCAGCGCCATCGCGTCGTCGCTGGAGTAGAGGACCGTGTGCAGATCGGCGAGGTCGCCAGGCTCGTAGGGGCGCAGGGTCAGTCGCTCGGTGACGATCGGCAGCGGCATCTGCACGATGGTGACGTGTCACGCGCGGGCGCGCCCGGCGAACGCCGGCGGCCACATCCACTACGGTCCCCGCCGAGCATGAGCGCGACGCTGCGACCCGAGCCGGACGTCGAGGCGACCGCAGGCGCGGGCTCGGCCCCGGCCCCCCGCCGGGCAGACCTGCTGTGGCAGCTCGCGCTCGTCGTGCTGCTCGCCGGCACGGCCGCGCTCATGTTCCACCTGGCTCGCGGGCTGACGTTCAACCTCGACGAGTGGATCGTCGTGACCGAGCGCCGCGGGCCGGCCGCGCCATCGCTGCTGGAGCCGCACAACGAACACCTGTCGATCCTGCTGCTGAGCGTCCTCCTCGGGCTGTTGCGGCTCGGCGGCCTCGACGACCAGCCGCTGATGATGGTGCCGCTCGTCGCGCTGCAGATCGCGCTCGGCGCGCTCCTGTTCGTGATCGCCCGGCGCCGCGTCGGGGCCGGCGTGGCGGTGGGCGTCGCGGCGCTCGCGCTCGTCTCGGGCCTGGCCTACGAGAACTTCCTCATCCCGGGCCAGGCCGGCCAGATGGCGTCGATCGTCGCCGGCGTCGCCGCGTTCGCCGTCCTCGATCGCCCGCCGTCCGCGCGCGACGACCGCCGGCTGCTCGCGCTCATGGCGATCGCGCTCGCGTCGTCGGGGATGGGAATCCCGGTGCTCATCGGCGTGGCCGTCGAGCTGCTGCTCACGCCCGAGGGCCGCCGCCGCCTGTGGGTCGTCGCCGTGCCGTTCGGGCTCTACCTCGTCTGGTACCTCTTCTACGGGACCACGCGGGCGGGCACCGACGAGCTCGCGCTGAGCCTCATCTGGGCCTGGACGGCGGCCGGCCATGCCGCGGGCGCGCTCATCGGCGAGCGCCAGATCGAGCCGGGCCGCGACCTGCTGATCGTGCTGCTCGTCGTGCTCGCCTATCGCGCGTGGAGGGTGCAGCGGCCCGCGCGGATCCGCATGGCGGCGATCGCGACGGTGCTCCTGACGTTCTACGGCCTGACGGCGATCTCGCGCCACGACATCGCGCCGCCGTCCTCGTCGCGCTATCTCACGGTCGGCCTCGTCTTCCTGCTCCTGCTGCTCGTCGAGTCCGCGCGGGGGCTGCGGGTCCGCGGGTGGGCGCCGTGGGTCGTGCTCCTCCTGGCGTTCATCGCGCTCGGCAAGGATCACAAGCTCGCGTTCCGCGAGGGCCGCGGCGTGTTCCTCGAGCGCTCGCAGGAGATGCGCGGCTCGCTCGCGGCGATCGAGCTGCTCGGGCGCGACCGCATGGATCCGGGCTTCGAGATCGCGCCGCGCGCGGCGCCGTTCCTGCTGGCCGGCCCATGGTTCGGCGCGATCGACGCGTTGAAGGGGGATCCTGCGTACACGGTGTCCGAGCTTGCAGGCGCGCCGGCGCCTGCACGCAACTTCGCCGACGACACCCTCATGCGCGCCGGGGGCCTGGCGCTCGGGCCGGCACGGGGCCCGGCGAGCGGCTGCGTGCGCCCGTGGGCCGGGCAGCAGGGATCCGTGCCGACGGCCGGCCTGCGCATCCAGGCGGGGGCGCGTCAGAAGCTGACCCTCCGCGCCCGCCGCTTCGGCGATCAGTGGGTCATGGTCGGCGTCCTGCCGGTGCCGCCCGGGCGGGCGGTCGAGCTGCATCCCCTGCGCGACGCGGCATCCGCGGACTATGTCGTGCAGGTCGCGCGCCCCGCGCGGGTCTGCCTGCTCGCGGACTGACGGCGAGCAGGTCCGGCGGCCGCGACCGGGTCGCGACCGCCGGGGGCAGGTCTGCTCCGCTCAGCCGGTGACCTCGGTGAGCGTGATGGCGCCGACCTTCGTCGCGATGACGGAGGTCTCCGACAGGCGCCACGGAATCGTTGCCGAGCACTGCAGCTTGATGTCGGCCGGTGCGCCGACGGTGCGCGTCAGCTGCATGCCGAGCGTGGCCGGCGTCTGGCGGTCGTTGACCGCGATCGTCTGCAGCGACGTCTGCGTCACGCCGGCGGCGTCGAGCGTGCACGTGCCGGTCAGCGAGCCGTTGGCGCCGAACAGCGCCTCGAGGATGTTCGTCGTGCCGGTGAACGCGGTCATGACCGTGTTCGCGGTCACGACGTACGCGCCGGCCGGGACGGTCAGCGTCGCGACCGTCACGATCGTGTTCGCCGGGATGTTCTCCGGACCGGC
Organism: uncultured Actinomycetota bacterium; assembly: GCA_963746465.1. Taxonomy (GTDB): domain Bacteria; phylum Actinomycetota; class Actinomycetes; order JACCUZ01; family JACCUZ01; genus CAVVAY01. Next base: position 95,414 of record CAVVAY010000005.1, read on the forward strand.
CTTGCGGACGGCCTCGTAGGAGGGCGAAGCGGCGGTTGTCGCGGCTGCGCCGCCCTTGGCCTTCAGGATGTTCTGCACCCCCTTGGAGAAGGTGGACGACTGCAGCGTGCCCTTCTTGACATCGACGTTCTGGATCGTCCCGTTGCGGATCTGCTTGCTCGTGATCACGGTGGCGGCATACGCCGAGCCGCCGAGCGCCACGCAGAGCGAGACGATCGAGATGACGAGCGCCGGACTCGGCGTTCGAAGCTTCATGTGGTTCTCCCCTGCGTTTGAGTGCCCCTGCCACTGCAACAACACACGTCACCAACGTGCGACGTGGTGTTCCATCACGCCCAGGCCGCCTGCCACTCGTCCTACCCCTGGCAGGGAACCTGAAAAGCTGCCGAAGGGCTGACGATAGTCGCTTCGGACGACGATGAGGTGGTCTCGTCGGCTGCGAGTGGCTTCGGCGTCGAAATCCAGACGCCTGCCGCCGCCGAGCGAAACGTGCGCGAGATCGGGCGCGAACACGACCGGGCCGACCTCGCGCGCGCCGCCGCCAGACCACACCGAGCGCTCGCTCGCCGTCGGCCCGTCGTTGACGCCGCTGACGAGATTCCAGCCGACGGGCGCGCCGCGGGCGTCGCGCCCGACGCCCGCCGACCACCACCACTCGGTCGCGCGCGCGTGGTAGCCCGCGGTGTCGTCGACGATCGCCAGACCCTCCAGCGCGAGGGTGCGCCCGGCGAGCGCGACGTGCCCGCGGAAGGGCCGCGCGGCCTGCTTGCGCGTCCACACCCAGCCCGCGCCGTGCGGGTTCAGCGACTCGACGCCGCCGCCCTCCTCGATCGCGACGTCGATCGTCACGCCGCGGTCGCTGACGCGCACGCGCCCGCCGTCGCCGAAGCGCACGAGCGCCGGGCCGACCGTGCGCGTGTGCTCGGCAAGGATCCCGCGCCCGCGGTCCCAGACGGCCCACCAGGAGCTGCGCGCGGGCCCCACCTCGGCGACGGCCGCGCAGAGCATGACCTCCTCGCAGAAGGCCGCGACATAGCGCCAGCGCTTCAGCGGCCGGGTTCCCGCGAACAGCGGCATGCGCGCCGGCGGGATGGGGACCGGCAGCCGCGACGGCGTCGCGCCGGCGTCCCAGCGCAGCGGGAGCACGGGGTGGCGCTCCGCTCCCATGCGGGTAGCATCCACAACGTTGACTGACCAGTCAATCCGAAAGCCAGAGGCCATGCGCGTCGCCGCCGTCCAGCTCAACTCCACCCCCGATTTCAACCGCAACCTCGAGCGCGCGGACCGCTTCACCCGGGCCGCGGCGGCCGACGGCGCGCAGCTCGTCGTCCTGCCCGAGAAGTGGAGCTCGATCGGTCGCGGCGAAGCGCTGCACGCCGGCGCGCAGACCCTCGACGGGCCCGCGATCGGCTGGGCGCGCGACGTCGCCCGCGAGCTCGGCATCGACCTCGTCGCCGGATCGATCTCCGAATGCCCGCCCGGCGAGCCGCGCCTGCGCAACACCTGCGTGCACGTCGGTCCCGACGGCGACATCCATGCGTCCTACCGCAAGGTCCACATGTTCGACGTCGTCGTCGAGGGCACGGTCTACGACGAGTCCGCGCACGAGGAGCCCGGCGACGAGCTGTCCGTCAGCGCCACCGCCGGCGGCGTGCAGCTGGGCCTGAGCATCTGTTACGACATCCGCTTCCCCGAGCTCTACCGGATCCTCGCGATCCGCGGCGCGCGCGTCTTCACCGTCCCGGCGGCGTTCACCGTGCCGACCACCCGCGATCACTGGGAGGTGCTGCTGCGCGCGCGGGCGATCGAGGACCAGGCGTTCGTGATCGCGGCCAACCAGATCGGCGAGCACGAGCCGGGGATGCGCTCCGGCGGGCGCTCGATGATCGTCGACGCCTGGGGGCTCGTCCTGGCGCGCGCCGCCGACGCGGAGGGCCACATCGTCGCCGACCTCGACCTCGCCGCGCAGGAGCGCATCCGCCGCGAGCTGCCGGCGCTCGCCAACCGCCGCCCGACCGCCTACAGCTGGCCCGTCGAGGTCCACGGCTGATGGCATCCCAGCGCGCCAGCGGCGGCGACAAGCGCCGCATGATCCTCGACGCCGCCGTCGTCGCCTTCGCCGAGCGCGGCTTCAACGCCTGTCGCGTGTCGGACATCGCCGACGAGGCGAACGTCGCCTACGGCCTGGTCTACCACTACTTCCGTTCCAAGGACGAGGTGCTCGACACCCTCTTCCTCGACCGCTGGAACGTCCTGCTCGCGGTCATCTCCGAGATCGACGCGCAGGAGATCCCGGTCCGCCAGAAGCTCCACGCGATCGCCGGGTTCATCGTGGACACCTACCGCCACGATCCCGACCTCATGAAGGTCATCATCGTCGAGGTCACCCGCGCCGCGAACTCCTTCGGCCGCACGCACCTGGGCAAGATCCGCGAGGCCTACGCGCTGATCGCCGAGATCGTCGCCAAGGCGCAGGCCGCGGGGACGTTCAAGAGCGAGGTCACGCCCGAGTTCGCCGCGCTGGCGTTCTACGGGGCGATCGAGCAGGTCCTCACCGGCTGGATCTTCGACATGCTGCCGCGCGGCGACGCCGAGTACGAACAGGCCAAGCACTTCATCGTGGAGACGATCTGCGGCGGCCTCGAGGTGGCAAGCGGACATGCAGCCTCATCCTCCGCCCGGGCGGTCTGAGAGACTGCGTCCATGAGCAGCAACGACATGGTCAAACGCCTCGTCTGGTCGGGCCTGCTCGCCGGCCTCGGAGCGCTTGCGTCCATCGCCACGACGCGCGCCGCCGCCATGATTTGGCGCAGGATCTACGGGGAAGACCCGCCGGAATGAAGTTCGGCAAGCGCCGCTGGGAGTCCAAGCTCGAGGACGAGGCCGGCGTGGCGCCGCCCGCAGCCGATCCGGTCCCCGAGAGCTGGGACGTGCCTCCCGATCCCGGGCCCGCCGCCGACCCCGTCACGAGCGCCGCGCCGCCGGCCGCGGACGAGCCCGAGACGATCGTGGACGCCGACGCCGTCGAGCTGCCGCTGAGCGAAGTCGACGCCGACGGGACCGTCGAGCCGGCGTTCGAGCCGGTAGCCGTGGAGTCCCTCTACGTCGAGCCCGACGCCGCGGCCGAGCCCGCGGTCGCCCCCCCGCCCGTCCCCGCCCGCGCGCCCGGCGAGCCACTGCCCCCGCCCGGCGTCTCCTGGGCGCCCTCCCCGCCGCCGTCCACCCCTGCGCCGATGCCGTTTCCCGTCGCCGAGGAGCCCGTGCTCGTGTACACGTCCGGTCCCGAGCCATCAGCCGTCACCCCGCTGTCCGACGCCGGCGAGGCCCACGCCTCCGGGCACGCCCCGCTCACCTCGCCCTCGTGGCCCGAGCCCGTCGCCGCGCTCGCCGCAGAACGTCCCGAGGTCGTCGTCGGCGCCGCCTTCGCGGGCGGCCTCCTGTTCGCGATGATCCTGCGCCGCCTTGGCCGCTGAGAGCCCCACACACGACGTCGGGCAGACCGTCCAGGAGATCTCCGAGCGCGTCTCCAAGCTCGTGCACGAGGAGATCGAGCTCGCGAAGGCCGAGGTCACCGAGAAGGTCACGAAGCTCCTCAAGGGCGCGGTCGTCGGGATCGCGGCCGGGATCTTCGTCGTCACCGGCCTGCTCTTCCTCCTGCACGGCCTCGCGTGGCTGGCGTGGTTTGCGCTGCCCGTCGGCAACCAGGCCTTCTTCTGGGGCTTCTTCTTCGTCGCCGGCCTGCTGTTCGTGCTCGGTGGCATGGCCGGCTACCTCGCGGCGCGCTTCCTGAAGGCCGGGCAGCCGCCGGTTCCCACGATGGCGATCGACGAGGCGCAGAAGATCAAGCGCACGTTCCGGAAGCGCCGCTGATGGCGACCCGGACCCCCGAGGAGATCCGCGCCTCGATCGAGGCCGAGCGCCGCGAGCTGGGGACGTCGATCGAGCGCCTGCGCGGCGAGGTCGCGATCCTGACGGACTGGCGTGGCCAGCTCGTCAAGCATCAGAAGCAGGCGGTGATCGGCGCCGCCGTCGCCGGCTTCGTCATCGGTGGCGGGATCGCCGCCTTCGGCGGGCTGTTCCGCCGGCGCCGCTAGCGCCTCGCGCCGTCCGACAGGCTCCATAGGCTCGCCGGCGTGTCCGTCTGGGACGCCCTGACAACGCGCCAGATCGCGCGCATCCTCTTCACGGTCGCGGCGCTGTCGGCGCTCATGTACCTGCTCGTGCAGATCCGCAGCACGCTGCTGCTGCTCGGGATCGCGATCTTCCTCGCGGTGGCGCTCGGGCCGGCGGTCGACTTCTTCTCGCGCGGGAGGCTGCCGCGGGCCGCCGCGATCCTGATCGTCTACCTGTTGATCTTCGCCGTCTTCGGCGGCGTGCTGTCGCTGATCGTCCCTCCGGTCGTCAACGGCGCCACGGACCTCTCGCGCGACATCCCCGGCTACGTCTCCGACCTGCGCGACAACAAGACGATCCGCGACTTCGACGACAAGTACGACGTCACGTCCAAGCTCCAGGACGAGGCGGACAAGCTGCCCGACAAGCTCGGCGACGCCGCGGGCGCGCTGCAGAGCATCGCCGCCGGCGTCGTCAACGCGGCCTTCCAGCTGCTGACCATCCTCACGATGACGTTCTTCCTGCTGCTCGACGGCAGGCGGATCGCGCGCTTCCTCGTCACGCGCTTCGGCCGCAACCACGAGGAGCGATTGCGCGGCGTCCTCGAGCGCATCTACAAGTCGACGTCCGGCTACGTCGCGGGCGCGCTGACGATCACGTCGATCAACGGGATCCTGACGTTCATCGTGCTGACGATCCTCGGCGTGCCGTTCGCGGTCCCGCTGGCGGTGATGATGTCCTTCTTCGGCCTCATCCCGCTCGTCGGCGCGACGATCGGCGGCGTCCTGATCCTCATCGTCACGCTGTTCACGGACTTCCCGAGCGCGACGATCATCTACGGCGGCTTTCTCGTCCTCTACCAGCAGGTCGAGAACAACGTCCTGCAGCCGTTCATCTTCAAGCGCACGGTCAACGTGCCCCCGCTCGCGGTGATCGTCGCGATCCTCGCCGGCTCCTCGGTCCTCGGCGTCGTCGGCGCGCTCGTCGCGATCCCGATCGCCGCCGCGTTGCAGATCGTCCTCAAGGAGTTCTGGGGCGACCGGACGGCCACCTCGGGCAGCGTCGTCCTCCCCGATGACCCGCCACCGCCGGAGCCGCCGCCGTCGCCGCCATCCGGCCCGCCGTCTCCGCCGCCGCCGCCACCGCCGCTCTCGCGCCGGCGTCGCCGCGGCCCCCGGCCTCGCCCGGCGTCCTAGCGCATCCAGGCGCCGGCGGCGCTCGAACATCCGTCCGATCGGCTGTCCGCCGAAGCCGAACGCATCGATGACCGCGGGACCACGCATGGCCGATCGCACCGCGGTACCGGGCCTGCGCCACCGACACCCATTGGAAGAAGGCGACCATGTCAGCGTCCACCTCGCAGGAGCTCGGCTCCGCGCGCTACCCACGTCGTAAGAAGTGGATCGCGCTGGCCGCCGTGGCCCTGCTCGGCACCGGCGGTCTCGCCTACGCCTACTTCACGACCACCGGCTCGGGCACGGCGTCGGCGCAGGTCGGGACCAGCACGGCCCTGACCATCACCGCGACGATCACCCCCGGCACGGGCGGCATCGTCCCCGGCGGGAACCCGGCGGCGATCGCCTTCTCGGTCGGCAACACCGGGCAGGCCGCCCAGCACGTCGACACGATCCACCTGGTCAGCATCGCCGCGTTCAACGAGGTGGGTCACACGACGACCGCCGTCGGCTGCGACACGAGCGCGTTCACGATGGCCGACGTCACCGCCAACCAGACCGTCTCCACCGGCACGACCGCGATCACCGCGCCGGGCAGCCTCGTATTCGCTGACGACGCCACCAACCAGGACCCCTGCAAGAACAAGTACCTGCTGCTGACGCTCAGCAGCAACTAGCACCGACGCGGCGCAGGGCGGCGGCTCGCGCCGCTCTGTCCGCACGCCGGTCCCTCCGATCCGAAAGCCGAATTGGCCACATGCGCCGGCACATCGCAGCCAAGCGCCACGGCAGACGCCGATGGCGCCTCGGCGCCGGCGCTCTCACGGCGACGGTCGCGACCGCCCTGCTCGTCGCCGCCAGCGCGCTCGCCTACTGGACGAGCGCCGGGTCCGGCACGACGTCCACGACCGTCGCCAACGCCCAAGCGGTCACGCTGACCCCCGGCACGGCCGGCGCGCAGCTGCATCCCGGCGCAACCGCCGACGTCGCGGTCGACGTCTCCAATCCCAATACGACGCCGGTCCGCGTCGTCTCGCTGTCGCTCGACACCGCTGCCGGCACCGGCGGCTTCGACGTCGACGGGGCGCACGCAGGCTGTGACCCGTCGGCGCTGAGCTTCGCGACGCAGACCAACGGCGCAGCCGGCTGGACGATTCCGGCAAAGGTCGGAGCGACCAACGGCGTGGCAGCACTCGATCTTCCGGGCGCGCTGGCGATGAGCGCCGGCGCCGCCGACGCCTGCCAGGGCGCGAGCTTCCTCGTCCACCTGAGCGTCGGCTCGTAATGCTCGCCGGCGACCAGCATCGGCCTCGCGCCACGCGCGCGCGTCGTGGGCGCATGCGGGCGCGCCGCGCGAGGGCCGCTGTCCTGCTCGCCGGGATCCTGGCGGCGCTGACCGCAGCGGCCTGGGCGTACTGGACGGCCGGCGCAACCCCCGGCAGCATGGGCGCCGCTGTCGCGGCCACGGTCAACCAGGGCGCGACACCCACCGCAACCGCGGCGGCCGGTCGCAAGGTCACCGTCGACTGGGGGGCGAGCACGCTGTCCGACGGCCACGCGGTGGACGGCTACCTCGTCAAGCGCTACGACGCGGCCGGCGGCTCGCTGCAGACCACGGCCGGCGGCTGCTCGGGCACCATCGTCGCCACGAGCTGCGTCGAGACCAACGTCCCGGCCGGACAGTGGCAGTACAGCGTGACGCCGGTCATCGCGGCGAACTGGCGTGGGGCCGAGGGCCTCAAGAGCGGCACCGCCACCGTCGCCGCCGCGACGATGTCGCTCGCCAGGACGATCTTCGGCGCGCCACTGCCGCAGGACACGACCGGCTCGCTCGCCGGGTTCGCCGACGCCGAGGGCATCAGCTACCGCCTGGACGCGGGCACGGCCCTGTCCGGTTCGCCGTCGAGCGTCGGCTCCGCCGGAACGGCCACGATCACGTCGCTCACGATCCCCGGCACCGGCGAGGGCGCCCACACGATGTACGCGCTCGGCAACGCCTCGCCGTCGGCGTCGGTGGCAAGCACCGGGATCGTCACGGACACGATCTCGCCCACCGTCAGCGCCCAGGTCACGCCCACCCCGAACGGCGCCGGCTGGAGCTCCAGCTCGCCGGTGCAGGTGACGCTGATGGCCGACGACGCCACCGGGTCGGGCATCGCCCTCGTCCGCTACACGACGGACGGCAGCGATCCGCGCTCGTCGGGCACCGCGCTGACCTACGCGTCGGCGCTGTCCCTCAGCTCGGACACGTCGGTCCGCTACTACGCGACGGACGTCGCCGGCAACGCATCCGCCGTCCAGACCGAGCTCGTCAGGATCGACACGACCGGGCCGGTCAACGCGCTCTCGCTGTCCGGCGTCAGCGGGGGGGCGTACATGGCGGGGACGACCGTCTACTACCGCGGCGCCGACGCGGGTTCCTTCACCGTGACCAACGCTGCGACCGACAGCGGCGGCTCCGGCGTCCTCTCGAGCGCGACGTCCGCGCTGAGCGGCACCCCGACCGGCTGGTCGCACTCTGCCACGGTCATCTCGACGCCCTCGGGCGGCCCCTACGTCTCGGGCGCGTTCGGCTGGTCGGCGGGCACCGCGAGCTCGCCCGGCGAGACGGTGACCGGCACGGACGCCGCCGGCAACACCGCCGTCAGCGCACTGACCTTCACCCCCGACTCCGCGGCCCCGACGGCGGGGGCATCGACGGTCAACGGGGTGGCCGGCTCCGCCGCCGGGACGACGAGCGCCAGCACGACCGGCAGCTTCTCGATCGCGCGCACCGACTTCGCGGACGCGGGCTCGGGTCTGTCCTCCTCGGTGCTGACGCGCGAGACCGCGACGCTGAGCTCCTCCGGCGGGATCACGGCCGGGACGTGCGGAACCTACGGTGCGGCGACGGTCCTGACGGGCAATCCGGCCCAGAGCGTCACCGGGCCGAGCTGTCATCGCTATACGCTGACCGGGACCGATCGCGTCGGCAACGTCGCCGCGATCTCCACCGTCGCGAGGGTCGACTCGACGTCCCCGAGCACGCCCGCGCTCACGCTCTCGGCGGCAACCGGCAACACCTCCATCGCGGGCGCCGTCGTCTACGTCAACGCTCAGCCCGGCAGGTCGGGCGGCTTCCAGGTCGCCGCGACGACGACCGACGCCGACTCCGGCATCGAGAAGGTCAACTTCCCCGTCCTGACGGGATTCGCCGGCGGCGATGGCGACGACACGAGCTCGCCGTTCGCGACCACCTACACGTGGTCCGGTGGCGTCGGCGCGAGCGGCGCGAAGACGGTCACCGCGACCAACGCCGTCGCCAACACCGCGACCGCGACCTTCACCGTGACCCCCGACACCACGAACCCGGCAACCGGATCCCTGTCGGTCAACGGCTCGGCGACGGCGAGCGTCAGCACGTCCGGGAGCTATGCGATCTCGCGGACCGACTACACGGACGGGGGGTCGGGCCTGGCGTCCTCGGTGCTGACGCGCGAGACCGCGTCGCTGACCTCCTCGGACGCGATCGGCGCGGGCACGTGTGGCACCTACGGCACCGCGAGCGTGCTCGCCGGCAGCCCTGCCCAGACCGTCACGGGCCCGAGTTGCTACCGCTACACGCTGACCGGCACCGACAACGTCGGCAACGTGTCCGCGACGACGACGATCGTGAAGGTCGACACGACCGCCCCGAGCGCGCCCTCGCTGACACTGTCCGGTGCCACCGGCAATACGTACACCACCGGCACCACCGTCTACATCAACGCCCAGTCCGGCAGGTCCGGCGGCTTCCAGATCGCGGCGACGAGCATCGACGCCGACTCCGGGATCCAGAAGCTCACCTTCCCGGTGCTCACCGGCTTCAGCAGCGGTGATGGCGACGACACGAGCTCGCCGTTCGCGACGACCTACTCGTGGTTTGGTGCGGTGGGCGCCACCGGCACGAAGACGGTCACGGCCACGAACACCGTGACGGACACGGCGACGAGCACGTTCACCGTCACCTCGGACACGACGGCGCCGGCGACCGGAGCACTGACGGTCAACGGCTCGGCGACCTCGAGCTTCAGCACGACCGGCAGCTACTCGATCGTCCGCACCGACTACACGGACGGCGGATCGGGCCTGGCGTCCTCGGTCCTGACGCGCGAGACCGCGGCGCTGAGCTCGTCGGATGGGATCGCCACGGGCACCTGCGGCACGTACGGCACGCCGAGCGTGCTCACCGGCAGTCCCGCCCAGACCGTGACGGGCCCGAGTTGCCAGCGCTACACGCTGACCGGCACCGACAACGTCGGCAACGTCTCCACGACGACGTCGATCGTGAAGGTCGACACGACGGCCCCGGGCTCACCGGCGCTGACGCTGTCGGGCGCGACCGGCAACACGTACGTCTCGGGAACCAGCGTCCTCGTCAACCCGTCGTCGGGCAAGTCGGGGAGCTTCACGGTCGGCGCGACGAGCACCGACGCGGACTCGGGCATCCAGAAGCTCAACTTCCCGGCGATCACGGGCTACACCGGCGCGGGGGACGACCTCAGCTCACCGTTCTCGACCGTCTACAACTGGACGGGCGTCGCCTCGACCGGCACCCAGACCGTCACCGCGACCAGCAACGCGACCGCAACCGCGACGAGCACGTTCACGATCACGCCTGACACCACGAACCCCACGATCACCGCGATCGCGTCCAAGCAGTCGGGCGGCGCCGCCGGCAACGGCAAGCTCGAGGTCGGAGATCAGCTCATCGTGACGATGAGCGAGGAGCTGCGGATCACGAGTTTCCCGACGACGTTCACCGGCGCCGAGACCCGCGCCTCCAGCGGCCTGCTGAGCCTGCCCGACGCCAAGCTGTCGATCCCGAACTTCACCAACGGGGCGGTGGGCACCGGCGACTCCGGCTACCTCGCCACCGGCCTCTTGTGCGGCGTGCTGAGCTGCGCTGCCGGGACGGTCAACTTCAGCGGAACCGTGGCGCTGAGCGCAGGCAACACGGTCGTCACGCTCACCGTCGGCGCCATCACCGGTCCCGACGATCCGGCGTCGGGGTCGGGCACGCTCGCGTTCGCCCCCGGATCGTCGCTCCAGGATCGGGTGGGCAACGCGGCCACCGCCACCTTCAGCACGGCCGGCAGCTTCAAGCTCTTCTGAGCGCGCCGCGTTCAGGCCAGCATCGATTGCGCCATCGCGCCGACGCCGAGCATTCCCGGGCCGGCGTGCACCCCGATGACCGGACCGACCTCGCCGATGAACAGCGGCTCGCGCCCGAAGATCTCGCGGCAGCGGTCGACGAGGCGGTCGGCCTCGGCGGGCGCCTGGATGTGCTGCACGCACCACGCGTCGGCGCCGCCGTCGTGCAGCTCCTGCGCGTACTTCACCATCCGCTCGAACGCGCGCCCGGCGGTGCGGACGCGCTCCACCGGCAGGATCTCGGACTCCAGCGAGAGGATCGGCTTGATCTTCAGCGCGCCGCCGAGCCAGGCCTGCGCGCCGCCCACGCGGCCGCCGCGGCGCAGGTACTCGAGCGTGTCGAGGCTGAACCAGATCCGCAGGCCGTCGCGGGCGGCGAGCGCGTGCTGTGAGACCTCGCCGAGGCTCGCGCCGTCGAGCGCCCGCGTGGATGCCGCGAGCAGCATCAGGCCGAGGCCGCCGCAGACGGTGCGCGAGTCGAGCACCTCGATGCGCCCGTCGTAGCCGCGCTCGGCCAGATCGTCGCGCGCCTGCAGCGCCGAGTCGTGCGTGCCCGAGAGCGCCGCCGAGAGGTGGATCGAGACGATGTCGTGCCCGGCCTCCAGCAGCGGCTCGTAGCACTCCAGGAAGTCGCCGATCGAGGGCTGCGAGGTCGTCGGCATGTCGTCGGCGGCCGCGCGCAGGCGCTCGTAGAAGTCCTGCAGGTCGGGCATGTCGCTCTCGCGCGCCTGCGTGTCCCCGAAGCGCACGTACAGCGGAACCGTCCGCAGCTCGTTCGCCGCCGAGACCTCGCGGGGCAGGTAGTGCGTGCTGTCGGTGACGACGACGACCCCCATGCGGCGGCCAGGCTACAGGCGCGGGTCGACGACGAGCTTGCGCGCCTCGCCCGCCGACGGGCGCGACAGCGCCTCGTGGAGATCGCCCAGCCCGACCGTCTCGCCGGCGAGCGCGCGCCAGTCGACGTCGCCGGCGCCGAGCAGCGCCAGCGCGGTTTCGATCTCCGCGCGGTCGTGATGAAAGGCCCCGCGGACGTCGAGCTCGGCGTAATGCAGCGGCGCCGCCGGCAGCGTCACGTCGCTCCCGATCGGACAGCCGCCGACGAGCACGACCGTCGCGCCCGGCGCCGCCGCGGCGATCGCCGCGCGCCAGGCCTCGGGCCGCCCGACCGCCTCGAGCACGACGTCGTGGCGGCCGAGCTCCTCGACGGCAGCGGCCCCGAGCGCGGCGGCCTGGGCGCGCCGCTCGGGGTGGCGGTCGGCGAGCGTCACGTCGCAGCCGGCGATCACGAGCAGCCGGGCGAGCATGAGCCCCATCGTGCCGCCGCCCAGCACGGCGGCGTCGGCGCCGGCGACGGCGCCCGCGCGCGCGACCGCGTGGATCGCGGCCGCCAGCGGCTCCGCCATCGCGGCGCCCGCGGGGTCCAGCCCCGCGGGCACGTCGTGCAGCGCGGCGCCCGGCGCGGCGATGCGCTCCGCGAAGCCGCCGAGCACCCACGTCATCTGCTGACACAGCTGGGCGCGGCCGGCGGCGCACGGCGGGCAGGACCCGCAGGCGACCGAGTCGCCGACGAGCACGCGCTCGCCGCTGTCCTCGCGGCGCCCGACGGTCTCGTGTCCGAAGCGCGCGGGGTAGGGGCCGAGGATGCGGTGGCCGTGGCGCAGGCACTTGACGTCGGTGGCGCAGGCGGTCGCAGCCTCGACGCGCACGACGATCTCGCCGGCGGGCTCGGCGACCTCCTCGACGCGCAGGTCGCCGGGCCCGTGCAGCATCGCCGCCCTCACGGCAGGACGACCGCCTTCAGCGCCTGTCCGCGGCGCTGCAGGTCCAGCGCGCGTGCCGTCTCGTCGAGTGGGAGCCGGTGCGTGACGAGGGCGAGCACGTCGAGGCGGGCGGTCGCGATCAGCTCGTAGGCCGCCCTCATGTCGGCCGGGCCTGCCGACCAGCTCGAGCAGACGGTGATCTCGCGCAGGAAGAGCTGCTCGGTGTCCAGGCCGACCGAGGTCCCGGGGCCGGTGGTGGCGTAGAGGCACAGGGTCGCGCCGGGGCCGAGCGCGGCCGCGGCCCCGGCGATCGCGCGGCCGTCGGCGGTCGTCACGAACGCGACGTCGATCGGCTCGTTGCCATGCGGGGTCGCTCCCAGATCCTCGGCCAGGCGACGCCGGTCGGCGCGCGGCTCGCGGTACCAGATCGCCTGCACGCCGCGGGCGCGGGCGGCCGCGACGGCGAGCAGGCCGTTGGAGCCCGCGCCCACGACGAGCAGCGAATCGCCGCTCTCGAGGCCCGCGCGGTCCAGCGCGCGCAGCACGCAGCCCAGCGGCTCGACGAAGGTGCCCGCGACGGGATCGACGTCGCCGAGGCCCAGCAGCTCGCCGACGAGCGGCGGGCTCAGCCGCACGCGCTCGGCGAAGCCGCCGGGATCCAGCGCGGTCGCGCGAAACTGCTCGCAGAGCGTCTCGTGGCCGCGCCGGCAGCGCCGACAGCGCCCACAGGGCGCGTGATGGTGGATGACGACGCGGTCGCCGGCGCGCCAGCCGGTCACGCCGTCGCCCGTCTCGAGCACCTCGCCGACGACCTCGTGGCCGAGCACGCCCGGCAGCTTGCGCGACACGTACGTCTCGCTGACGTCCGAGCCGCAGACGCCGCAGGCCAGGACGCGGCAGACGACCTCGCCCGCGCCCGCGACCGGATCGGGCAGCTCCTCGACGGTGACCTCGCGCGAGGTCAGCGAGCGGGCGACCCTCACCGCGGCCCGGCTGCCAGGAGCGCCGCGATCGACTCGCGCGTCAGCGGCGCCGCGATGCCGCGCTCCGTCACGAGCGCGGTCACGAGCTCGGCGGGCGTCACGTCGAATGCCGGGTTGCGGCAGGGGGTGTCGGCGCCGGTGAGCAGCGCGCCGCCGGCGTGGCGGACCTCGTCGGCCGGGCGCTCCTCGATGACGATCTCGTCGCCACTCGCGATCGCGAGGTCGATCGTCGACGTCGGGCCGGCGACGACGAACGGGATCCCGGCCGCGCGCGCGGCGAGCGCATGCGCGTAGGTCCCGACCTTGTTGGCGACGTCGCCGTTGGCGGCGACGCGGTCGCACCCGACGATCACGGCGTCGACCTCGCCGCGGCGCATGAGCCCGGCCGCGGCGCCGTCGACGAGCAGCTGGTGGGGGATGCCGGCCCGCTGCAGCTCCCAGATCGTCAGCCGCGCGCCCTGCAGCAGCGGCCGCGTCTCGCAGGCGAGCACGGAGACGGCGCCGTCACGGTGGGCGAGCTCGATCGCGACGGCGAGGGCCGAGCCCGTGCCGCCGCAGGCCAGCGCGCCGGTGTTGCAGTGGGTGAGGATGCGCCGATCGCCGGCAAGCAGGTCGGCGCCCTGCAGGGCGATCGCGGCGCTCGCGGCGTCCTCGCTCGCGTGGATCGCCTCGGCCTCGGCGCGCGCGGCCTGCGAGCGCTCGGGCGCCGGCGCCGCGAGCGCCGCGGCCAGCACGCGGTCCACCGCCCACGCGAGGTTGACGGCGGTCGGGCGCGCGTGGCGCAGGTGGGCGGCGGCGGCGCCGAGCGCGGCGTCGTCGGAGGAGTCGGCCGCGTCGGCCGCCGCCATCGCGAGGCCGTAGGCGGCGGCGATCCCGATGTTCGGCGCACCGCGCACCGCGAGGCGCGCGATCGCCTCGGCGGTGTCGTGCTCGCCGTCGAGCTCGAGCCACCGCTCCTCGGACGGAAGCAGGGTCTGGTCGAGGATCCGCAGGCGGCGGCCGTCCCAGCGGATGGCCGAGCTGGGCAGGGAAGCGGTGGGGCCCGGCATGGGCCGATGCTACTGTCGAGGCGGATGCGCCGCCTGGTACTCGCCGCCGTCGCGGCCGCGCTCGCAGCGCCGGCGCCCGCTCTCGCAGCCGACCCGATCCTCCCCCTCGCCGAGGTGCCGGTCGGCGCGCACTGCACCGGTCTCACCGTCGTGCGTGGCACGGACGTGACGAGCTTCGATGTCGAGATCCTCGACGTCATCGGCGCCGATCTGCCGCGGTCGGCCCGCATCCTCGTCCGGGTCTCGGGCCCGGCGGTCGATGCGACCGGCGTGGGCCCGGGCTTCTCCGGCTCGCCGGTCATCTGCACCGGCGCCGACGGCGTGCGGCGGACGATGGGCGCGATCTCCGAGACGATCGGCGAGTTCGGCGGCAAGACCGTGCTCGCGACGCCGATCGAGGCGATGCTCGCCCAGCCCGCCATCCCGCCCGCCGCGCTCCCCGTGATCCCGGGGGCGCGCCCGCTCGCGAGCCCGCTGACGATCGCGGGGCTGCGTCCCGCGCTCGCGGCGAGCTTCGTCGCGGCTGCGCGCAAGGCAGGGCGGGTGCTCATCAGCTCGCCCGCAGCCGGACGGGTCGCGTTCGCGCCCGTGACGCTCGTGCCCGGCTCGGCCGCGGTGGTCGGCGTCGCGGCCGGCGACATCTCGATCGGCGCGCTCGGGACGGTGACGTACGTCGACGGCCAGGACGTCTGGCTCTTCGGGCACCAGATGGACGCCGCCGGCCGGCGCGCCCTGTTCCTCCAGGACGCCTTCGTCCACACCGTCATCAACAACCCGATCGCCGTCGAGGACGTCTCGACCTACAAGCTCGCGTCGCCCGGCAACGTGATCGGGGCGATCACCTCCGATGGCGTCTCCGCCGTCGCGGGGCAGACCGGGGCGCCGCCGGCGAGCTTCCCGCTGCGCGTGACCGCGCGCGACCTGCGCACCGGTCGCATCACGACGAACCTGACGCAGATCGCCGACGAGGGCGACGTCGGCCGTCCGGTCGGCATCTCGCCGCTGGGCCTCGCCGGCGCCGCCGCGGTCGCCCAGGCCACGAGCACGATCCTCACCGGCTCGCCGTCGCGCCAGAGCGGCGACATGTGCGTGAAGGTCACGCTGCGCGAGCTGCGCAAGCCGCTGCGCTTCTGCAACGCCTACGCGGTCGACGGGGAGGTCCCCAACGCGCTCGCCGGCGCCGCGGCCGCCGACATGACCGCCGCGACCACGGTCCTCGACGGCTTCCGCTTCGGGACGCTGCACCCGACCGCCGTCGAGGTCGGGGTCCGCGCCCGCGCCGGCGTCGACCAGGCCTTCATCACGGGCGCGACGGCTGCCGGCCGGGTGCGCCGCGGTCACACGCTGCGCGTGCGCCTGCGGGTGCGCCACACCGGCACGGGCAGGCGCACGATCCAGACGATCCCCGTGCGCATCCCGCTCGGCACGCCGCGCGGCTCGCGCACCCTGCGGATCACCGGCACGCCGGCCGACGTCGGCGGCAACCCCGACGACCCCGGCGATCTCAGCATCGTGTTCGAGGAGCAGGACACCGGCGACGACGCCGGCCCGCAATCGCTGGCGGAGGTCCGCGCAGCGTTCGAGTCGCTCGGCCGCTTCACGGGCGTCACCGCGACGCTGGCCGGCGAGCGGCGCGAGGTCTTCGACGACGCCCGCGTCCGCATCACGGGCTCGGCGCGGGTGCGCGTGACCGTCCGGCCCTGAGGAGCGTCACCGCGGGGGAGCGTCGCGGTTGGCGCGGCCGTTCGCGGCGGGGTCTCCACCGCTGGTGCCAGCGGGTGGTAGCCCAGTGCTAGCACCCGCTAGCACCACGAGGAAACGACCCTCGAGCGCGCTCCCCACAGAACGCGCCGTGGCGAGCCGTCCCTCCCTCATCGAGCCGTTCGCGCCGCCGGCACGCCCCAGCGGGCGCCGAGCGGACCCCTCAGCCCAGGCGGTTCTCGATACCCATCGGCGCGGGGCCCGCGGGCGCGACGGCGGGTGCCTCGGCCGGGCCGGCCGCGGGGGCGACCCCGAGCTCCGTCGCCAGCTCGCCGGACTCGTACATCTCGGTGATGATGTCGCAGCCGCCGATGAGCTCGCCGTTGTGGAAGAGCTGCGGGATCGTCGGCCAGCTGGAGATCGCGGAGAGCTCCTGGCGGATGCGCGGGTCGGGCAGGACGTCGACCGCCGTGAAGGGCGTCTCGAGCGCCTGCAGGATCCCGACGGTGCGCGCCGAGAAGCCACACGCCGGCGCGTCCGGCGAGCCCTTCATGAAGAGGATGATGTCGTTGTCGGCGATCGCCTCGGCGATTGCGTCGCGGATCTGGTTGTCGCTCATGAGACCTCCGTCTTGAGGGCGAGTGCGTGAATGACGCCGCCCAGCTCTCCGTCGAATACGTCGTAGACGAGCCGGTGCTGCTGGACGCGCGAGAGGCCCTGGAACGCGGAGGCGCGCACGCGCGCCTCGAAGTGCACGTCGTCGGCGCTCTCCACCTCGGCCTGCGCGCCCGGGATGGCGGCCTCGATACGAATCCTGACCTCGTCTGCGCTGGGCATGTGCCCGATAGCCTAGCGAGGCCGAACGCTTGTCCAGCACGCGGGGTATGGTCGCTACACTTCGTGAAGTATTGCCGACAGACCCGAAACGACCGGGGGTTCAGAGCATGATCACCATCACCGACAAGGGCGCCGAGAAGGTCCATGAGTTCCTGAGCTCCCAGGGCGCCGACGTCACGGCGGCTGGTCTGCGCGTGGGCGTCAAGGGCGGCGGCTGCTCGGGCTTTCAGTACAACCTCGCCTTCGACGAGAAGCGCGACGGCGACGAGGTCTTCGAGGCGTCCGGCCTGAAGGTCTACGTCGACCAGTCCAGCCTTCCGTACGTCAAGGGATCGGTCATCGACTACGTCGAGTCGCTCACCGCGGCCGGCTTCCAGGTCAACAACCCCAACGTCGTCGCCGCATGCGGCTGCGGCTCCTCCTTCCGCGTCGCCGACGAGCAGGAGTGCTCGGCGGTCTGACCGGCCGGTCGCCCGTCCGCTCTCAAGCTTTTCGCGTCAAGCGCCGAGGATGCCCCCAGATGGGGGAGCGGACGAGCAGCATCGACTGACGGCGACCCGCGGCGCCGTCGAGCGGGCCGCTGAGGCGCTGGAGTCCGAGGTCGTCGCGATCGTCCGCGGCGACAGCGTGATCGCGGCGATCGGCTACCCGCAGGACGCGCTGCCCGAGGACGAGCTCGTGCGCCTGGCGCGCGAGCCCGAGCGCGGGGAGCTCACGGCGCTCGGGCCCTGCCGCGTCGCCGTCGTCCAGGTCGACGGCGACGTCGTCACCCTGCGCCTGCTCGACCCGCTCGACCACCGCGCGGCCGTGCTGATGGCGAGCGTCGGCCTGGATCCAGGCCTCAAGGCCGCCCTGGAGCGCGCGCCGGCCGACGAGGGGCTCGGCGGCCGCGCGATCGCCGAGGATCGGCTCGTCGTCACGGGGGCGGCGATGGCCGCCCCGGTGCGCGAGGAGGGCCGGGTCGTCGGCAGCATCGTCGTCGCCTCGCGCCGACCCGGTCGCCGCCACGGCCACGACGACCGGGAGGTGCTGTCGGCGTTCGCCGAGCACGCGAGCCTCGCGCTGACCGACGCGCGGATGGACACGAGGGCCAACCAGGATCTCGCGACGTAGGACGGCTCAGGGCTGTCCCCCCGCGCCGCCGGGAACGCCGGTGTTCGTCGAGTACTTCGGCTGGATCTTCATCTCCGGCCTGAAGGAGTGCACGGCCTGCGCGACCGCGATCGCGGACTCGGCGAAACCGGTCGCGATCAGCTTGAGCTTCCCGTCGAAGGTCGTGATGTCGCCGCAGGCCCAGACGCGCGGGAGGTTCGTCTGCATCACCTGGTTGACGACGAGCGCGCCCTTGGAGATCTCCAGGCCCCAGTTCTTCAGCGGCCCGAGCGCGGTCTTGAAGCCGAGCTGCAGGAGGATCGCATCGACCTCGAGCTCGACCTCGCGCGTCTCGTCCTCGGAGTGGAAGAGCCGCACGCGCTCGATCGCGCCGTTGCCCAGGACCTCGCGCACCTGAAAGGGGACGTGCACGGCGACGTGGCCCTTCTCGGCGGCGGTCATGACCTGGTTGACGGTCAGCTCGTGCGCCCGAAAGCCCTCGCGCCGGTGGCAGAGCGCGATCGACTCGGCGGTGTGCAGGAGGTTGATGACCCAGTCGCAGGCGGAGTCGCCGCCGCCGATGATGAGCACCTTCTTGCCGGCGAACTCCGACTTGGAGCCGACGAGGTAATGCGCGCCGCGGCCCTCCCACGGGGTCATGTCGTAGCCGGGCAGCTTCTTGGGCTCGAAGGCGCCGTGGCCGCCGGCGATGATGACGGCGCGGCTGCGCAGCTCCGGGTGGTCGGGGTTGTTCGTGCGCAGGACGACGATGTCGTCCTCCCAATCGATCGACTCGACCGTCGTCTCGAGGTGCACCGGGACGTCGAACTGCTCCAGCGCCTGACGGCGCAGCGACTCGACGAGGTCCTTGGCGAGCACCTTCGGGAGCCCCGGCACGTCGAAGATCCACTTCTCCGGATACAGCGCCGTCAGCTGGCCGCCGATCTGCGGCAGCGAGTCGACGACCCGCGACGACGCCTCGCGCATCCCCGCCCAGAACGCCGTCGACAGGCCCACGGGGCCGCCGCCGATGACCGTGATGTCACGGATCTCGCCGGGCGTCTCGGAGCTCATGCGAGCTCTGCCGCGACGGGCACCCCGTCGAGCGCCGACAGCGCCCGCTCGACCGAGGTGCTGATGCAGGTGAACGTCGGCGTGTCGCGCTTGGTGAACAGCGAGGACTCCGTCGTGCGCAGGCGCTGGACGAGGTCGAGGAACGAGGCCGGGTCGTCGGTCTCGAAGGCGACGACGAACTCCTGGTCGTCGAGGCCGAAGGAGTAGGACGTGTTGAGGTCGATCTGCGGATACTCCCTGCCGAGCTTGATGTGCTCCTGCATGATCCGCCAGCGCTCGTCGGGGTCCAGCGTGTACCAGGCGCGCGTCTTGACGAACGGGTAGACGAACAGGTACTTCGCGTGCGCCGGGCGGACCTCCAGGCGCGACTCGTCGGAGTACTCCGAGGGCTTGGTCATCGCCAGGTAGGAGTAGGGGATCGACGACCACTTCATGAGCCCGCTCTGGGCGAGCACGACGTGGAACTCGTGGATGCGCTCGAGGTTCTGCGCCTGCGACAGGAGCATGAGATCGGTGTCGCCGCGCGTCCCGACGGTCGAGAAGGCGCGCAGCAGGTGGCCGTCGGCGAAGTCGGCGCACGCGGCGATGAACTCGCGCTTGTGCGTGTCGCGGACATCGTCCTCCAGCCGGCGCCAGGCGGGGTCGAGCTTGAGGAACGAGTACTTCACGAAATGACGCGTCGGCACGATGAGACAGGATAGAGCGCGGCGATGGCCGTCCATCCGAAGCTCCCGCCGGTGGTGGCCGCTCTCGCGGTGCTCCTGTCCGCGCTCGCCGCCGCCGGTCCGGCGCAGGCCCAGCAGCGGGCGGCCGCCCAGGGGCCGCGCGCGGTCCTCGCCTTCCTGCCCAGCGGCGGCGACGACAACCCCAAGCCCGTGCTGGACCGCCTCGACGCCCGGCCCGCGCTCGCGCTCGGGCTCGTGAGCGCCACGCAGGGGCGCTACTCGCCCCAGCAGGCGCTGCTGGACATCACGGCCGGCTCGCGCACCTCGGCTGCCGTCTACGACCCGGTGCAGGCGCCCGACCTCGAGCTCGTGCCCGGCGGCGACGGCAGCGCCTTCATCTTCGGCTGGAGCAAGGTCCTCGAGCGCGCCGACACGGCGCTCGCCGAGATCACGCCCGGGATGCTCGCGGGCGCGATCCCCGGCGGCGCGGCCTACGCCGGGATCACCCGGCGCGACCATCTGGACGCGGTTGCCGCCGCCGACCGCCAGGGCGACGTCGCGCGCGTCTCGCTGGGGACCTCCACGGAGCTCGCCGGGCGCGTGCGGCGCCTGCTGCGCCGCCACCGGCTCGTCGTCGCGGGGCTGCCGCGGGCCGCCAAGGGCGACGCGGTGCTCGACGCGCTCGTCCGCGACCGGCGCCCCGGCGACCTGCTCATCGTCATGCAGACCCCGCCGGGGGCGCGCGCGCCGCAGCTGCTGCCCGCCGGGGTCGCGGGCGTCGCGGGCGGCAACGGCGCGCTGACCTCCCAGACGACGCACCTGCCGGGCATCGTCGCGGCGATCGACGTGCCCGTCACGATCCTGCACGCGCTCGGCCTGCCGCTGCCCGACGGCGTCAAGGGGCAGGTGATGCGCGCCGAGGGCGCCCGCGACGCCGCCGCGCTGAAGAGCGTCGAGGCGCGGCTGCGGGTCGTCAGCGGGCGGCGCACGCCGACGCTCGGCGTGCTCATGTTCACGTGGCTGGCGCTCAT
This sequence comes from uncultured Actinomycetota bacterium, assembly GCA_963746465.1. GTDB lineage: Bacteria > Actinomycetota > Actinomycetes > JACCUZ01 > JACCUZ01 > CAVVAY01. The sequence continues at coordinate 116,066 of CAVVAY010000005.1, forward strand.
CCTCGCGCTCGGGTTCGCGGCCGATCGTCGCGGCGTCCGCGCGGCGCTGCGCATCGGCGCGCTCGCGATCTTCTGGGTCCTGCCGATGCTGCTCCTCACGGGCCTGATCGCGCCGTCGCGCCTGGCGGAGATGGCGATCGTCACCGGCGGGGCCTTCGCCCTGGGCGCGCTGACCGACCGGCTCGTGCGCTGGCCGCGCGCCCCGCTCGTGCCGGCCGCGGTGTCGCTCGTCGCCTACGCGACCGACCTCGCCCTGGGATCCCCGCTGATCATCCGCTCGCTGCTGGGGGTCAACCCGCGCTCGGGCTCGCGCTTCTACGGCCTGGGCAACGAGCTCGAGTCGACGCTGGCCGTGCTGCTGCTCGTCGGGCTCGGAGCGCTGCTGTGGGGGCGGCGGCGGTCGCGCGGCAGCGCGGCGATCGTGGCCGTCGCCGGGCTCGTGCTCGGCGTCTTCACGGGCGCGGCGGAGCTCGGCGCCGACGTCGGCGGCGTCATCACGGTCGGCGCGGGGGTCGCCGCCGCGGCGCTGCTCATGCTGCCCGGGCGCCCGTCGTGGCGGCGCATCGCGCTCGCCGCGCTCGTCCCGGTCGCGGCGATCGTCGCGCTGGCGGCACTCGAGCTCGCCACGGGCGGCAACGGCCACTTCACGCGCACGATCCTGCACGCCGACAGCGGCGGCGCGCTCTGGGACGTCGTCGTGCGGCGCTACACGCTGGCGTTCAACGTCTTCACGCTCGGGGCGATGCCGCTCGTCGTCGTCATCGCGGCGCTCGCGGTCGCCTATGCGCTGCGCCATCGCGAGCGCATCTACGCCCCGCTGGGCGGATCCCCGGGCTGGTACGCCGCCTTCGTCGGCGGCCTCACGGCCTCGATCGCCGGCGCGCTCTTCAACGATTCCGGCCCGCTGCTGTTCGTCTTCGGCGTGTTCGTGCTGGCCTGTGCGACCGCGTACGTGCGCGGTGACCCGCGCTTGGACGGCGAGAGTAGGATGCCCTGATGCGCATCGCGCTGGTGTCCTCGTACTCGTGGACCTACCCAGGGGGAGTGACGCGCCACATCGAGGCTCTCGCGGAGCAGTACGCCGCCGCGGGGCACGAGGTCCGCGTGCTGTCCCCGGTCGATCCCGACGACCGGCTCGCCGTCCGCCTGCACCGCGGCGCGCGACCCTCGCAGCGGCCCCTGCCCGCGTACCTCATCCCGCTGGGCCGGACGGTCGGCTTCCCGTCCAACGGCTCCGTGTCGAACGTCGCCTACGGCGTCTCGACGCTCGTGAACCTGCGCCGCGAGCTCGAGCGCGGCTACGACGTCGTGCACCTGCACGAGCCGGTGGCTCCGATCCCGGGCTGGGACGCGCTCATGAGCATCGACGCGCCGCTCGTGGGCACCTTCCACTGCTACTCGGAGAACGTCTTCTCCAACAACCTCGCGAACGTCTTCGGCGCACGGCGGCGGCTGAACCGGTTGCACGTGCGCGTCGCGGTGTCCGAGGCCGCGGCCTGGACGGGCAGCCGCTTCTACGGCGGCACGTACCGCGTGATCCCCAACGGCGTCGACGTCCCGGCCGAGCTGCGGGCGCGGCCCGCGCCCGCGCCCCCGACCGCGGCGGCGCCGCTGCGGATCGCGTTCGTCGGCCAGTCCGTCGAGCGCAAGGGGCTGCCGGTGCTGCTGCGCGCCTTCGAGGCCCTGCGCGAGCACCTGCCGGTCACCCTGGACGTGGTCGGCGTCACGCCCGACGAGCTCGCCCCGCTCATGCTCGACGACCGCGGCGTGGTCGCCCTGGGCAAGTGCAGCGACGCCGACAAGGTCGAGGTTCTCGAGCGGGCCGACGTCCTCTGCGCGCCGTCGCTGGGCGGCGAGAGCTTCGGGATGGTGCTCACGGAGGCCTTCGCGGCAGGCACGACCGTCGTCGCGTCGGACATCGCCGGCTACCGGGACGTCGTGCAGGACGGCGTCGACGGCGTGCTCTTCCCCCGCGGCGACGCGACCGCGCTGGCGCAGACGCTGCGCGACCTCGCGCTGGACCCCGCCCGCCGCGCCGAGCTCGCGCAGGCGGCGCGGGCCTCCGCGGAGCGCTACGCCTGGCCGCACGTCGCGGCCGAGCTGCTCGACGCCTACCGCGACGCGATCGCCCTGCACGCCGCGCCGGCGCCCGCGACCGCGGCCGCGCGTGCCGCGCGCCGGCTCGGGTTCGCGCCCGCCGACGGCGAGCGCGTGCCCCCGCGCCGGCTGCCGACGCTCGAGCCCGCACCTGCCGGCGCCGGCGGCGTGCCGAACGCCCGTCTGCGCCTCGCACGCCGGGCGGCCGTGGCAGTCGCTGCGATCGCCGCGGTGCTGCTGGCGCTCGTCGCGCTGCAGCGCATCGGCGTGGACCGCGTCGGCGAGGCCCTGCTGGCGTCATCCCCGACCTGGGTGCTCATCGCACTCGGGCTCATGTGTTTCTCGATGGTCCTGCGCAGCCTCGCCTGGCACGCCATCCTGCGCGCGGCGCTGCCCCGCGCCCGCGTGCGATTGCGGGACGTCCTGCAGGGGACGTTCATCGGCGTGCTCATGTCCGCCACGCTGCCGGCGCGGCTGGGCGAGCCGTCGCGCGCGTTCATCGTGGCGCGCCGGATCGGCCCGGCGCGCGAGCACCTCCCCGTCGTGCTGGGGACGATCGTCTCCCAGACGCTGCTGAACATCTTCGCGCTCGTCGTGCTGGGCATCGTCATGTTCTCGACGGTCGACCTCTTCACGCACCACACGGCGCTGCTGCTCTTCGCCGTGGCGCCGCTGGCGCTCGCGTTCGCGGTGCTCGCGCTGCCCGCGCTGCTGCGCGGCGGCAAGCCCTCGCGCTTCGCGCGCGTGGCGGCGCTCGTGCGCCGGGTGCAGGGCGCGCTCGTGCAGGTGCGGGCGGGCCTGACGGTGTTCAGCCGGCCGCGCCTCGGCGCCGTCGCGACGCTCGCGCAGCTGTCGGCCTGGGGCGTGCAGTGGATGTCCTGCTTCGTGCTGCTCGTCGCGCTCGGCCTCGACGACCGCGCCGGCATCGGAGCGGCGGCGGCCGTGCTGTTCGCCGTCAACGTCACGGCCGTGCTGCCTGCGACGCCCTCGAACATCGGCGTGTTCCAGGCCGCCTGCGTCGCGGTGCTGAGCGCCTACGGGGTCGGCCATGCCGACGCGCTGGCCTACGGGATCATCCTGCAGGCGGTCGAGATGGCCACCGCCATCGTCATGGGCGCGCCGGCGCTCGTGAAGGAGGGCGTCTCCTGGCGCGAGGTGCGCCTGCGGGCGATGCACGCCTCACCGGTCGAGCTGCCGCCGGCCCAGGCCGGCCTCGCACGCGAGCCCGCCTGAGCAAGATCCCGGCCGCCGGCGTCGAATCCCGGGGCGCGATGCCCGACGCGTACGTCTACCTCCTGCGCTGCCGTGACGGCTCGCTGTACTGCGGCTGGACGTCGGACATCGAACGTCGCCTCGCGGCGCACCGCTCCGGCCGGGGGAGCCGCTACACCGCCAGCCGCCTTCCCGTCGAGCTGGCACTCGCGCAGCCGATGGCCGACCGCGGCGCCGCGCGCCGTGAGGAGGCGCGCATCAAGCGCCTGACGCGCGCGGAGAAGCTCGCGCTCGTCGCGCGGGGCGACGTGGACGCCTCCAGCGCTCGCGTGTAGGGTCGCGCACAACGCCGGAGGCGCCGCATCACGGGCGGCCGCCGCGGCACATCCTGGAGGGGAAGCGGATGAAGGGGTTCCTCTCGGCGCGTGCGGGGCGGGCCTGGCTCGTCGTGGCGCTCGTCGGGGTCGTCATCGTCGTGCTCGTGCTCGCCCTGCGGCTCGCGCCGCGGCTGGGCGCGGGCCAGGAGCTCCTCGACGCGTCCGAGCCGGCGCTGACCGACGAGCGCGTCGCGGGCGACCGCGCCGGCGTGGACTTCATCTCGCGCTACGTCGACCTCGCCGACCCGCTCATGACGACCCGTGGCGGCGGCCGGCGCGACGTCGCGACGCTCGTCGGACTCGTCGCGCGCCGGACGAAGCGCTCGCCCGCGCAGGTCAGGCGCGACCTGCGCCGCGAGGCGCCGCATGTCGCGGCGCTGCTGCGGGCGCTGCCGCTGAGCGGCGCGGCGCGGGAGATCCCGGCGCTCACGGGCTATCTCGCCACGACGCTGAACATCACGCGCGAGGACCTCGCCGCCGAGCTCGAGCGCGCGTTCCCGAGCCTCGCGCAGACGCTCACCGCGCTGCCGGGCGTGGCGACGGGCTGGAACGACATCCCGGGAATCGGGGGGCTGACGCGCTTCGACGGCACGACCGCCGTCCGGACCGTGCCACAGCTGCGCGACCATCTCGCGCAGGACCTCGTGGCGACCATCGAGCGCGACCGGGACGACCTGCAGGACCTCGCCGGGCGCGGCGGCATCGGCTACATCCCGACGCTGCTGCTCGTCGTCGCCGTCGTGCTGATCGCGTTCGGCCTGCTGCAGGCGCGACGCGCGCGTGACGCGCCGCCGGGGCGCCCCGCGTGGGCGTTCGTCATGGGCGTCGGCGCGCTGCTCGTCGTGATCGTGTTCGGACTGAACTACTTTCCGCGCCTCAAGGGGGCCGACCGCGCGATCGACGACATCGCGCCGGCGTTCGCGCAGGAGCGCGTCGAGGGCGACCGCGCGGGAGCGGACATGATCCACCAGACCGTGCTCTTCGGGGACCCGATCGCCACCCGGCGCGGCGGCGCCACGGCGGAGATCCCCGGGCTGCTGCGGTTCGTCCGCGAGCGCACGAGCCTCAACCGCGCGGCGGTCCTCGGCGCACTGCGACGGCGCGCCCCGCGCCTCACGGCCCTGCTGCAGGCGATCCCGCTCAGCGCCGTCGCGCGCGAGGTCCCGCAGCTGCTCGCGTTCCTCGCCCGCGAGCTGCGGCTGAGCCGGGCGCGGCTGCTCGCGACCCTGAGCCGGCGCACCCCGCGCCTGGCGCAGGCGATCCTCGCCGTGCGGCCCGTCGCGATCCGCTGGCGCTCGATCCCGGGCACCGAGCGCCTCACCCGCTTCGACGGAGTCACGCGGGTGCGGACGATGCCGGCGCTGGACGGCTACCTCAGCGAGGACGTCGTCCCCCTGCTCGAGCGCCAGCGCACGAACTTCCGCGATCTCGCCGACCCGGCCCCGTCGCTGACGGTCCTGCCGCCGGTGCTGCTGGTGCTCGGCCTCGCGCTCATCGTGTACGGGCTGACGATGACGATGTCGCTGCTCACGAAGCACTGGTGAGCCGCCCCCCTGGGCGGGCGCGGGACCCGGGCAACCGCCCGGGCAGGACGCAAGCTCGTTTCCCGCACCCTCTGACAGCTCAGCGCTGAGCAAACTCAATACCCAAGAACGCTGGCCGTTCGTGCCCGACTACCCGGGCCGGGGCTGCACAAACGGCCGATCTCGCCCTGGCAGTTGGCGCTCACGCACGGTCGCCGGGCGTTGGGTTCGGCATCGGGCTGATCGACCGCCGGCCGCAGGTCGAACGCTTTCGACTTCTCGCTGGCCCGCTGAAAGCGGGTTGGCGGTTGCGCTCCCGGCGACCAGGGGCTACGGTCCCGCCCCTGTTGCGCCTCTCGCTCACCAGCGCCGCGGCACGTCGTCATGGCGTCCTGCTCGGCTGCCTTGCGATCGCGGCGATCCTGCTCGCGGCGACGGCGCCCAGTGCGCTCCGAGCCGCGCCGCTGCGCGCGCACGCCGCGCAGCAGCCGGCCGTGACCGTGCGGCCGCCCGCGACGATCCGCCTGGGGACCTTGCGCTTCAAGGGCCTGCCGGTGCGCTTCAACTGCATCTCCTCCTGCCGGATGACCGGGACCCTGCTCCTCGGGGCCATCTCCGCGAAGCGCGTCGGCCTCGCGAAGGGCAAGGCCAACGTCGTGATCGGGTCCGGCAAGGCCACGCGCTCGAAGGCGGGCAAGAGCACGATGACCGTGCGACTGACCACGCGCGCCAGGCGCGCGCTCGCGCGGTTGAAGAACAGGACGCGTGTTCAGGTGACGACCGTCGGGCGCGCCGGCGACGCGCGAGTGGAGGAGACGCGCAGCGTCACGGTTCGACGGTAGGGCGTTTTGCGACTAAAGTCGCATTGCAGGGGTGCATAATCCGGCACATCGGTGCGGCCCTTGGCCTGTTGGGGACCTTCCATGCGGCGGATACTGCGTGCTTGGCAGTGCGTCGCGGAGCGACAGACGGTGACACGAGCCGGTACGGCTTAACACAGGGGGAACGATGTTCGGACGCAGCAACAAGCGCAGGCACACCCGGCGCAGCCTGGCACTGACAAGCCTGCTCGGGCTGCTCGTGCTCGGAACGGGCGCGAGCGCGGCGCAGGCCGCACTGACCGCGGTCGGGCCGCTCGATCCCAACACGGGCTTCCCGACGTACTTCCAGGATGCCCAGAACACGCGCTTGGCGCTGTGCCTCGATCCGACGGGCGGGCTCTGCCTGACCAGCGTGCCCGGCACGCCGTCGGTCCCCGACAACTTCCCCGCCGACGCCGAGGCTTTCTGGTTCAACGCCAGCGCCGAGATCGACAGCGGCGGCGTCCAAGGTCGCCTCGTGCAGGCCGTCGAGGCGGCGTTCGCCAACGGCGACGTCGTCGACGGCGAGCAGATCGGCTTCGCGCGCATCCGCATCCGCATCGACGGGCTCAGGCCCAGCACGAACACCTCGATCGCCAACTACACGGTGACCTACCCCTACGGGCGGCAGGTCATCGCGGCCGATGGGGACGGCGTGATCAACGTCACGAGCGACGTCGGCTGCTTCGACACGCCCAACTGCGACTTCTCCCGCGTGCTCAACGGCGCCGTCGGGCCGTTCCTGCGATGGGACCCGGCCGTCGGCCCGGCCGCGCCCGCCGGCTACATCGGCGACCCGAACGTCGATCATCGCGTCATCGGCAGCCCCAACGCCACGAACTTCTTCCGCATCGAGGGCCCCGGCCTGCCGGGCGGCGTCCTGACCACCGACCTCTTCAGCGTCCAGGGCAAGATCGCCCCGAACGCCCCGCCGCCGCCGCCTCCGGCGCCGACGGCTGTCTTTGACCCGACGAGCGTGGACTTCGGCAGCGTGCCGGTGACCCAGACCAGCGCGACCCGGACCGTGCAGGTGAGCAACGGCGGCAACGCGCCGCTGAACATCTCCAACGTCGCGCTCGTCAACGCGGGCGCGAACTTCAACATCGTCAGCAACACCTGCACCGCACCGGTCGCGGCAGGGGGGAGCTGCGCGGTCGGCGTGACATTCTCGCCCCAGGCCTCCGGCGGTTTCTCCGCACAGTTGCGCTTCACGGACAACGCGGGGACCGGGACGCAGAATGTCGGGCTCAGCGGCGTCGGCACCGCCGCCCCCGGCCCCGGTGCGGTCGTGTCGCCCACGACGGTGCAGTTCCCCGCGACGCAGGTGAACACGACGAGTCCCGCGCAGCAGGTGACGTTGACGAACAACGGCAACGCCCCGCTGACGATCACGTCGGTCGCCGTCCTGCCCACGGGCAGTGACTTCGCGATCTCCAACAACGCCTGCGGGAGCTCGCTGGCGGCGCAGGCGAGCTGCACGGTCAGCGTGACGTTCACGCCGACAGCAGCAGCCGCGCGGTCCGCGACGTTGCGGTTCACGGACAACGCCCCGAGCGGCACGCAGGACGTGACCCTCAACGGCACGGGCACCCAGGCGCCGCCGCCACCGGCCCCCGGTGCGGTCGTGTCGCCCACGACGGTGCAGTTCCCCGCGACGCAGGTCAACACGACGAGTCCCGCGCAGCAGGTGACGTTGACGAACAACGGCAACGCCCCGCTGACGATCACGTCGGTCGCCGTCCTGCCCACGGGCAGTGACTTCGCGATCTCCAACAACGCCTGCGGGAGCTCGCTGGCGGCGCAGGCGAGCTGCACGGTCAGCGTGACGTTCACGCCGACAGCAGCAGCCGCGCGGTCCGCGACGTTGCGGTTCACGGACAACGCCCCGAGCGGCACGCAGGACGTGACCCTGAACGGCACGGGCACCGCGGCGCCGCCGCCACCGGCCCCGAACGCGAGCGTGTCCCCGACGAGCATCGCGTTCCCCGCGACGGTCCTGGGTGACGCGACGACGCCAAGGTCGGTGACGCTCACGAACAGCGGCAACGCGCCGCTGACGGTCTCGGATGTCTCGATCGCGGGCGCCGACCCGAACTACACGGTCTCGAGCAACAGCTGCACGACCGGCCCGGTCGCGGCGAACGGGGGAACCTGCCAGGTGACGGTCGTGTTCAACCCGCAGTCCGTCGGCGCGCACCCGGCGACGCTGCGGTTCACCGACAACGCCGCGAGCGGCACGCAGGACGTCGCCCTCACCGGCACCGGTCTGCCGATCCCGCCGCCGCCGCCGCCGCAGAACGGTCAGCCCGGGCTCGGCGTGAACCCGACGTTCCTGGACTTCGGCAACCAGTCGGTGCTCCTGAGCATCCTGCTGCCGCCGAACCGGCGACCGCTGACGGTCACGAACACGGGCGACGCTCCGCTGACGATCAACGGGCTGTCGGTCTCCGGGCCGCAGGGCTCGGACTTCACGATCGAGTCCACGGACTGCTCTGGCGCCACGCTCGCGCCAGGGGCGACGTGCACGGTCAACATGGCGTTCCGCGCGGGGCTGCTCGGCCTCGGGTCGCGCAACGGCGTGCTCACGATCGCGTCCAACGCGCCGGCTCCGGGCGGTCTCAGGTCCGTCCCGCTGTTCGGCAACGGGACGGTGCTCTAGGAGTTGGCACGCGCCGGGCCCGCGACCGCGGGTCCGGCGCGTCGTCGTTGCCGCGTCGAGGCGCGGCAGGTGGGTCAGGCCCGCGCGTCGGCGGTCAGCGCGGGCTCGTCCTCGGGCGGCCCATCGCCGGGATCCTGGTCGCGGCGCTGCGTCGCGTCGCGGTCGGAGCCGGCGATGATGTCGTCCGGCGCCTTGTCCTTGGGCAGGAAGCCGGACTTCATCCCGAAGTAGACGGCCTGCGGGTGGTGCACGACGATCGCGAGCGTGGACTGCTCGGGCTCGACGGCGAAGCCGCCGGTGAGCGTGAGCCCGATCGCGGGCGCGTCGAGCAGGCGGTAGACCTTCTCGTGCTCGGACTGGTCCGGGCACGCCGGGTAGCCCCAGGAGTAGCGCCGTCCCTCGGTCGCCCCGATGCCGAGGTCGCTGCGGACCTTCGAGTGCAGCCACTCGGCCGAGCCCTCGGCCGATTGGACGCCGAGGCCGTGCGTGAAGAGCTGCTCGGCGAACTCGCCCTCGGCCTCGAGCCTCGTGATGACCTCGGTCACCTCCGGGCCGACGGTCACGGCCTGCAGCGCGACCACGTCGAGCTCGGCGCTCTCCTTCGGGCGGAAGAAGTCGGCGAGGCAGATGCGCGAATGCGCGGGCTGGCGCGGGAAGACGAGACGCTCGAGCACCGTCTCGCGATCCTCGGGGTCGAGCACGACGACCTCGTTGCCCTCGCTGTAGCAGGGGAAGTAGCCCAGCCGCGCGCGCGGATGCAGGTAGTCCTGCTCGCGCCACATGCGCTCGAGGCGCGGCTGGAAGTCCTCGTCGACGAGCTTGCGCCACTTCTCGCCCTTCACGCCGCGCCCGCCCCAGTGCAGCTTGAACAGCACGTGGGTGTCGAGGTGGGGGTAGATCTCGTCGAGCGGGACCGGGATCTCGCGCGCGCCCCAGAACGGCGGCTCGGGGACCGGGACGTCGGTCCGCGCCTCCGAGCGCACGCTGTCGTCGTTCGTGATGAGCGGCGCCGGGTCCTTGCCGTGCAGGCGGAAGTGCTCGGCCGCGGCGCGGGTCTTGGCCACGAGCGCCGTCCGCGCCTGCTCGTCGATGAGCTGGTCCATCTTGTTGAGCCCCTCGAAGGCGTCCTTGCAGTAGAAGACGCCGGGCTCGTAGATGTCGTCGGAGGCCTTGCCCTTGGGGTACAGCGCGCGCAGCCCGAAGTCGCGGTTGATCGCCGCGCCGCCGATCAGTACCGGGTAGGGGAGGTCCCTGGAGTGCAGCTCCTCGATGCACAGCGGCATCTGCTTGGACGTCGAGACGAGCAGCGCGCTGAGGCCGATCGCCGTCGCGTCGTGCTGCTGCGCGGCCTCGAGGATCGCGGAGATCGGCACCTGCTTGCCGAGGTCGACGACGGTGTAGCCGTTGTTCGTCAGGATCGTGTTCACGAGCGACTTGCCGATGTCGTGCACGTCGCCGAAGACCGTGGCGATGACGACGGTGCCCTTCGTGTAGCCCTCGACCTTGTCGAGGTACTCCTCGAGCTTGGCGACGGCGCGCTTCATGACCGTCGCCGACTGCAGGACGAACGGCAGGATCAGCTCGCCCGAGCCGAACAGGTCGCCGACCTCCTTCATCGCGGGCAGCAGCACGGTGTTGAGCGTCGGGACCGCGCCGATCTTCTCGACGGACCTCTCGACCCACTCCTCGACGCCCTCCTTCTTGCGGCGCAGGATGTGGAAGTGCAGCGCCTCCTCGGGCTCCATGCCCGCCGTCGGGTCGGCCTTCTCCTCCTCGGCCTCGGCGGAGGAGGACTCGAAGTGCCCGATGAAGCGCTCGAGCGCGTCCTCGCGGGTGTTGAAGACGAGGTCGTCGGCGAGCTTGCGCTCCTCCTCGTTGATCTCCCCGTACGGCGTGATGTGGTTCGGGTTGACCATCGCGAGGTCCAGGCCGGCCTCGACGCAGTGATGCAGGAACGCGGAGTTCAACACGGCCCGTGCGCGGGGCGCGACGCCGAAGGAGACGTTCGACACGCCGAGCGACGTCTTGACGCCCGGGATGTGCTCCTTGACGAGGCGGATGCCCTCGATCGTCTCGACCGCCGACGGGCGCCACTCCTCCTCGCCCGTCGTCAGCGTGAACGTCAGGCAGTCGAAGATCAGCGCCTCGGGATCGAGGCCGTGCTCGTCGCAGCACAGCTCCTTCAGGCGCTGGGCGATCTCGAGCTTGCGCTGCGCCGTCTTGGCCATCCCGACCTCGTCGATCGTCAGCGCGATGAGGCAGGCGCCGTGGGCGAGCGCGAGCGGGACGACCTTGTCGAGCTTGTCGCGCCCGGCCTCGAGGTTGATCGAGTTGACGATCGCGCGCCCCGGAATCTGCTCGAGCGCTGCCTGGATGACGCCGGGCTCGGTGGAGTCGACCTGGATCGGCGCGGGCTGCGACAGCGACACGCGCTCGGCGACGCGGCGCATCTGCTCGTCCTCGTCGTCGCGCTCGACGAGCGCGACGCACAGGTCGAGCACGTGCGCGCCGCCCTCGACCTGGTCCTCGGCGATCTGGTTGAGGCCGTCGTAGTCGTCGGCGAGGAGCATCTCCTTGGCCTTGCGCGAGCCCTGCGAGTTCACGCGCTCGCCGACCATCGTCGGCCGCGGCTCCTGCACGAGCGGCGTCGCGGTGATCATCGAGCTCACGTGCGGCGGGCGCGGGGCGGGGCGCGCCTTCACCGGGCGGCCCTTGACGCTTGCGGCGAGCGCGCGGATGTGATCGGGGGTCGTGCCGCAGCAGCCCCCGACGATGCTGATGTCGTAGCGCTCGACGAAGTCGATCAGCGTCGTGGAGAACGTCTCGGGGCCCTCGGGGAAGATCGTCTCGCCGTCGGGGCCCTGGATCGGGATGCCGGCGTTCGGGATGCACGAGATCGGCAGCGGCGAGAACTCCCCGAGGAAGCGGATCGCGTCGCGCATGTCCTCCGGGCCGGTGGAGCAGTTCAGGCCGATCGCGGTCACGTCGAGCGCCTCGAGCGTCGCGAGCACGGCCGAGATGTCGGTGCCCAGCAGCATCTTGCCGCCGTTGGGCAGCAGCGAGACCTGCGTCTGGATCGGGACCTCGCGGCCGGCCGCCTTCATCGCCTCGCGGGCGCCGAAGACGGCGGCCTTGACCTCGAGGATGTCCTGCGCGGTCTCGATGAGGATGAGGTCCACGCCGCCGTCGATGAGGCCGCGGCACTGCTCCGCGAAGGTGTCGGCGAGCGTGCGGAAGGAGATGTCGCCGAGCGTCGGGTCGTCGGAGGCCGGCAGGTAGCCGGTGGGGCCGACCGAGCCCGCGACGAAGCGATCCTCGCCGGCGGCGCGGCGCGCGATCTCGGCGCCCTTGCGGTTGATCTCGACCGTCGCCTCGCCGAGCCCCCACTCGTCGAGCTTCAGCCGGCTGGCCTGGAAGGTGTCGGTCTGGACGACGTCGGCGCCGGCCTCGAGGAAGGACTCATGGACGTCCTGGATGACGTCGGGGCGGTGCAGGACGAGCGCCTCGTGCGCGCGGCCGGGCAGCCGGTAGTCGTTCTCGAGCGACAGATCGAACTGCTCGAGGGTGGCTCCCATGCCGCCGTCGAAGAGCACGACGCCGGCGCGAATCGCTGAGAAGTAGTCACGCATCTGCCTACGATGCTAGGCGACGCGCGGACCGAGCTCCTTCGCGCGCCCCTGCGACGGCGGCTACGCCGCGCTGGCGCGACGGGTGCGCAGCTGCTCCTCGAGCGCCTCCACATGGCGATGCTCGAGGCTCTGGACGCGCCCGATCCACGGTGCCGCAACCGTATGGGCTACCAGGGCGTCCTCGATGTCCAGCGCGCCGGCGAGCGCGCGCCAGGCGTCGGCGAGGTCGTCGCAGACGAGCGCCGCGCGCCCGAGGCGACCCGAGCTCAGCAACGCCGCGGCGTCGTGGAGGAAGCGCGACTGCAGCGAGCGAAACAGCGCCCCGCCGGTCCCGCCGTCGCGGATGCGGAAGCGCAGGGCGCCGAGCGTCTGGCCGAGCCGCTCGCCCGTCATGGCGGGCAGGTCGGGCCAGGCCGCGGCGACGGCGTCGATCGCGGCCAGGCCGCTGCTCATGTGCGGGTGGTCGCACTCCGGCGGCGTGCGCATGTTGTTGACCGTGCGCTGCAGGGCCGCCCACACGGCGGCATGGGGGGCGGCGAGGCGCGTGCCCGCCGGGCGCAGGCGCAGCAGGCCATGGCGGGAGGGCTCCGGCCACGCCGCCGACGCGCGGGCGCGCGCGAGCGACTCCACCGTGCAGCGCTGGGGCTCGGGAAAGCCGCCGTCGGCGACCCAGACGATGCCCTCGGCGGGCTCGTGGCTCGTGACGACGATCGTGTGGCGCGTGTCGTGGCGACGGCCGTCGCGGTAGCTGAGCTCGCCGATGTCCGCGCGCACGAGCGTCGGGCGGCCGGCGCTCAGCTCCGCGCGCAGCTGCTCCCAGGCCTCGGCCGGATCGTCGCTCGTGCACCAGTCGGCGGTGAGGCCGAGGTGGCGGCACAGCTCGGGCTCGACCGACGCCACCCGGCCCTCGAGGTCGATCGCCGGCAGCGCGGCGCGCGCGATCCGCGCCCGCAGCGCCAGCGCGCCCGAGAGCCCGAAGATCGTGCCCTCCGACAGTGGCTCGATCGTGAAGGAGAGGCGGTGGTGCTCGAGCAGGTCACGCAGCGCCCCGCTGGCGCCGTGCTCGGCGACACGGTGGGCGAAGGCCGTCGCCGCGGGCGGTGCGGCGAAGGTCGTGCAGGCGCGCTCGTCCCCGGTGGCCGAGGAAGCCAGGCTCATGTCGCTGGGGCGTGACTATCCGGTGAACAACGTTCAAGCGCTGCGGTCAGGCGACCAGGGTCTCGAAAAGGCGTTCCAGGGTCGCCGCCGGGTCGCTCGTCAGGCCCGTGTGCACCTCGGAGGGCTGGATGATCGTGGAGGCGGGGGCGACGAGCCAGCCGAAGCGCTCGGAGGCCGGAAGCGCGGCGAGCGCGCCGCCGCCGGCGTCGCCGCAGACGACCCGGCGCAGCGCCTCCAGACGCTCGCGTACGGGTGCGGGGTCCATGCCGGGCGCCACCGCGGCGAGACGCGGCACGTCGAGGCGCGTGCGCAGGTCCAGGAAGTCGTGCTGGCGGCTGAACAGGACGATTCCGACGTTGAGGCGCTCGCCGCGTTCGGCGCGCGGCACGACGCGCAGCAGCGCGTAGGCGAACGGCTTGCGTGCGGCGGCCTCAGGCGCGGGCACGGCGGACCTCCTCGACGAACGCGCGAGGCCTGGCGAGACGCGAGGTCAAGAAGTGGGCGAGGTCGCCGCGCCGCGAGGCGGGGTTCGCTCCCAGCCAGGCAGCGGGAATGAGCGCCACGGCCTGCCCGACGGCGGCGAGCGCCGGTCCGGCGAGGCGCTCGTCGGCCTCCTCGATCGGGCCCGCGACGGGCAGCAGGACGTGCTCGGCGAGCATCGGCACGGGGTCCTTCGCCGTCTGCGCGAGCGGCCGACCGGAGTGCTGGCGGAAGAACGACGCGCCGTGATCGATCATCCACGTGCGCCCGTGCCAGAGCAGGAGGTTGGGGTTGCGGTGCGTGCGGTCGACGTTCGTCACGAGCGTGTCGAACCAGACGATGTCCGCGGCCAGCGCCGGGTCGATCGGCGGGTCGGCGGGCAGCGTGAACGGCAGCGAGCCGGGGAGGAAGTCCATGCCGAGGTTCGGCCCGGGGCTCGCGGCGATGAGCTCCTGGATCTCGGGATCGGGCTCGGCGTGCCCGAGCTCGGGCGCGACCTCGACGACGACGAGCTCGGGCACCGGCAGCCCGATCGCCCGCGCCAGCTCGCCCGCGAGGACCTCGGCGACGAGCGCGCCCTCGCCCTGCCCGGCGCCGCGGAACTTCGTGACGTACATGCCGTAGTCGTCGGCCTCGACGAGCCCGGGCAGCGACCCGCCCTCGCGCAGCGCGGCGACGTAGCGGGTGGCGGTGACGGTGCGCAGCGGCTCGAGCACGCGCGCCAAGCTACCGTGAACGCCGATGCGGTCCTCAACCGACGAGCAGCCGATCCTCGTGACGATCCCGATCAGCCACTTCTGCGAGAAGGCGCGCTGGGCCCTCGAGCGCGCCGGGGTGGGGTACGCCGAGCGCCGCCATCTGCAGATCCTGCACGGCTTCGCGGCCAAGCGCGCGGGAGGCGGGATCACCGTGCCGGTGCTGCGGACCGCGGCCGCCGTCTACGACCAGTCCTCGGCGATCATGCGCTTCGCCGACGAGCAGCTGCCCGAGGAGCGGCGCCTGTACCCGGCCGACACGGACGGGCGCGCCGAGGTCGATGCGCTGGAGCGCCGCTTCGACGAGGTGCTCGGGCCCGAGGGCCGGCGCTGGCTCTACCACGAGGTCTTCAAGGACGCCAAGCGCTTCGCCCCGTGGAACCTCACCGGCATCCCGCGCTGGGAGCGGCGCATCTTTCCGGTCGTCCTGGCCCCGGCGAAGGTCATCATCAACCGCTACTTCAAGATCACCGACGCCACGGCGGCCGCCGCGATCACGCGCGTGGACGAGGAGTTCGACGCCGTCGCCCAGTTGCTCTCCGACGGCCGCGGCCACCTCGCCGGCGATCGCTTCAGCGCGGCCGACCTGGCGTTCGCCGCCCTCGCCGCGCCCTGCGTCGTGCCGCCGCAGTACGGCACGCCGCTGCCCCAGCCGGAGGAGATGACCGCGAGCATGGCGGCGCAGGTGCAGCGCTGGCGCGCGCATCCCGCGGGCCGCTACGCGCTGCGCATGTATCGCGAGGAGCGCCCGCCGCCGAAGGTCACGTCGCTCTGAGGCCTCAGGCGCGCGGCTTGCGCGCCCGCACGATCGCGGCGGCGGCGTGCTCGTGCACGCGGTGGGTCGCGCGGATCTCCACGTCCACGAGGCCGGCGTCGGCGAGGGATCGCACGAACTCTTCTCGGGTGAGCGCTCCGGCGACACAGCCGGTCCATTGCGCCATGTCGGCGCGGGTGGCGTCGTCCATGTCCGCGTCGGCGATGACGTCGGAGATCGCGAAGCGCCCGCCCGGACGCAGGACGCGCGCCGCCTCGCGCAGGACGCGGGGCTTGTCGCCGGACAGGTTGATGACGCAGTTGGAGATCACGACGTCGACGCTCGCGTCGGGCAGCGGGAGCTCCTCGAGGTAGCCCTTGACGAACTCGGCGTTCGCGACGCCCGCGGCGGTGGCGTTGGCGCGCGCCAGCTCGAGCATCTCGTCGGTCATGTCGAGGCCGATCGCGCGCCCGCTCGGTGCGACGCGGCGGGCGCTGATGAGCACGTCGGCGCCCGCGCCCGAGCCGAGGTCGAGGACCGTGTCGCCGTCGCGGAGGTCCGCGACGGCTGTCGGCACGCCGCAGCCGAGGGAGGCCTGCACCGGCGCGCCGTCCGCGGCGACCTCGCCGGCGTACAGCGCGCCGCCGAAGACCTCCTTGCCGTCGGCGTCCTCGAGGCTCACCGGCGCGCAGCAGGAGGAGCCCGCGGCGGACGCCGAGCCGCAGCAGGAGGCTGCGGCCGCATCCGCGTCGGCCGCAGCGATCGAGTTGGCGGCGGCCGCGTAGCGCTCGCGGACGATCTCGCGGATGTCGGAGTCGGTCAGGTCAGCCATGCGGTCAGCTCCTCGAGTGCCTCGGGACGGACGTAGTAGTAGGCCCACAGGCCGCGACGCTGCGAATCGACGATGCCCGCGGCGCGCAGCTTGGACAGGTGGTGGGAGAGCGTCGGCTGTGAGACGTCGAACAGCGGCACGAGCTCGCAGACGCAGACCTCGCCGGCGTGGCGGCGCAGGACGTCGACGAGCTGCAGGCGGATCGGGTCGCCGAGCGCCTTGGCGACGTCGGCCATCCGCAGCGCGTGCGCGCGCTCGACGTCGGGATAGACGACGGCCTCGCAGCAGCGCGCGCCGGCGGCGCGCTTGCGCTTGGGGGCAAGTTGCAGATCGATGCTCATCGATCTACAAATATCGATTGAACAGACGAATGTCAATGTAATACGGTCCGGGCATGGGCCCGCCCGACCTGCTGCGCCGCTCCGTCGCCGAGGGGATCGCCGCCTTCGCGCTCGTCTTCGCAGGCTGCGGGGCGATCGTCACCAACGCCACGCGCGACGGCGCGCTCGGCAGCACCGGGATCGCGGCCGTCTTCGGCCTGGTCATCATGGTGATGATCTACGCGACCGGGCATCTCTCGGGGGCGCACATCAACCCCGCCGTGACGATCGCGTTCACGCTGACGCGCCACTTCCCGCCGCGCGACGCCGTCGCCTATGTCGCCGCGCAGCTCGCGGGCGCGATCGCGGGCGCGCTCCTGCTGCTGGTCGCCTGGCCCGAGGCGCCGGCGTCGCTCGGAGCGACGGTGCCGTCGGTCGCGACCGGCACCGCCCTGCTCTACGAGATCGTCCTCACGGCGCTGCTGATGTTCGTGATCGTCGCGGTCGCGACCGACACGCGCGCCGTCGGCGCCGGCGCCGCGATCGCGATCGGCGGCACCGTCGCGCTGGATGCCCTGCTGGGCGGCCCGCTCACGGGCGCGTCCATGAACCCCGCCCGCTCGCTCGGGCCGGCGGTCGCCGCCGGCGAGTGGCACGACCTGTGGATCTATGTCGTCGGGCCCGTCGTCGGCGCCGCCCTCGGCGCGGCGGCGTACCAGTTCATCCGCACGCCGGGGACGCTCCCGGGATCGGCATCGGCCTGATGGCCCGGGTGCTGTTCGTCTGCCTGCACAACGCCGGCCGCTCGCAGATGAGCCGCGCGCTGTTCGATCGGGACGCCGCGGGGCTGCACGAGTCCGACAGCGCGGGCACCATCCCGGGCGAGCGCGTCCATCCCGTCGTCGTCGACGTCATGCGCGAGGTCGGGCTCGACATCGGCGGCCGCGTGCCGCAGAAGCTGACGACCGAGCTCGCCGACTGGGCCGACGTCGTCGTGACGATGGGCTGCGGCGACGAATGCCCCTTCATCCCCGGCAAGCGCTACGTCGACTGGGAGCTCGCCGACCCGGCCGGCCAGGGCGCAGACGACGTCCGCAGCACGCGCGACGAGATCGAGCACAGGGTCCGCGGCCTCCTCGACGAGCTGGCGCGCGCCTGATCCGCGGGGTCTGCGCCAAACGACGAGAGCCGCGCAGACGCGCGGCTCCCGTGGGACCGGACGTCGCAGGCGCTACTTGATGAACAGGATCTCCGAGTACTTCGGCAGCGGCCACAGGTCGTCGGCGACGAGCTTCTCGAGCGTGTCGGCGAGCGTGCGGACGCCGTCCATCGCAGGGATGACCGTGTCGCGCATGTAGAGGGCGAGATCCATGCCCTCCAGCTCGGGGTCCTGGTTGACGAGCTCGAGGCCGACGATCGCCTTGTGGAAGTCGCCGACGAGCGGCGCGAACTCGTCGATCAAGCCCTCGCGGCCCGCGGCCATGATCTCGTTGAGGTGGCGGACGGCCGCCGGCAGCAGCATCGTGCGCGCGATCGTGGCCGCGGCCTCGGACTCGATGTTGAGCTTGATCCAATATTGCTCGACGGAGACCTCGTAGCGCGCCTCGAGCTCGCGCTCGGAGAGCACGCCGTACCTCGACATGACCTCGACGGTCTGCTCGTTGACGAGCCACGGCAGCGCGTCGGGCGTCGAGCGCAGGTTCTCCAGCCCGCGCTCGGCGGCCTCGGTGTGCCAGTCCTCGGCATAGTTGTCGCCGCTGAAGACGATCCGGCTGTTGGCGGTATAGGCGTCCTTGACGATCGCGATGACCGCCTCGTCGAGCGCCGTGGCGTCGTCGAGCCGGGCCTCCAGCGCGTCGGAGAGCTCGTCGATCGCCTCGGCGGCGATCGTGTTGAGCACCGTGTTGGGCATCCCCAGCGACGAGCTTGACCCGAGCATCCTGAACTCGAACTTGTTGCCGGTGAAGGCGAACGGGGAGGTCCGGTTGCGGTCGCCGCCGTGCAGCGGCAGCGGCGGCAGGACGGGCGTGCCGAGCCCGAGGAAGCCGTTGTCGCCGGAGGTTGCGGCCTGGCCGCCGGCAATCGCGTCGAACACCTTCTGCAGCTCGGCGCCGAGGAAGATCGAGATGATCGCCGGCGGCGCCTCGTTGGCCCCGAGGCGGTGGTCCTGGCCGACGTTGGCGACCGACGCGCGCAGCAGCGCCTGATGCTTGTTGACGGCCTTGACGACCGCCGTGCAGAAGAACAGGAACTGGACGTTCTCGCTCGGCGTCTCGCCGGGCTCCAGCAGGTTGACGCCGGTGTCGGTGCCCATCGACCAGTTGTTGTGCTTGCCCGAGCCGTTGACGCCCGCGAACGGCTTCTCGTGCAGGAGGCAGACCAGGCCGTAGCGGCGCGCGATGTTCTGCAGCAGCTGCATCGTGAGCTGCTGGTGATCGGATGCGATGTTCGAGTTCTCGTAGAGCGGAGCGAGCTCGTACTGGTTGGGCGCGACCTCGTTGTGGCGCGTCTTCACCGGCACGCCGAGCTTCGCGAGCTCGATCTCGGTTTCCATCATGCACGCGAGGATCCGCTCGGGGATCGAGCCGAAGTAGTGCTCGTCGAGCTCGTGGCCCTTCGGCGGCTTGGCTCCGAACAGCGTGCGCCCGGTCGTCACGAGGTCGGGGCGCTGGTAGTAGTACTGCTCGTCGATCAGGAAGTACTCCTGCTCGGGCCCCACCGTCGTGAACACGCGCGAGGCGCTCTCGTCCCCGAGCAGCGCCAGCGCGCGCAGGGCGGACTTCGACAGCGCGTCCATCGAGCGCAGCAGTGGGATCTTCGTGTCCAGCGCCTCGCCCGTCCAGGAGACGAACGCCGTCGGGATGCACAGCAGCGCGCCGTTGGGGTTCTCGAGGATGAACGCCGGCGAGCTCGGGTCCCAGGCCGTGTAGCCGCGGGCCTCGAAGGTCGCGCGGATGCCGCCGGTGGGGAAGGAGGAGGCGTCGGGCTCGCCCTGGATGAGCTCCTTGCCGGAGAACTCCGCGATGGCCGTGCCGTCACCCGTCGGGCCGTAGAACGAGTCGTGCTTCTCGGCCGTCATGCCCGTGAGCGGCTGAAACCAGTGCGTGTAGTGCGTCGCGCCGCGCTCCATGGCCCAGCTCTTCATCGCCTGCGCGACCGCGTCGGCGACGGACGTGTCCAGCGCTTCGCCCTTGGCGAGCGCCGAGTTCAGCGCCTTGAAGACGTGCTTGGGCAGCCGCTGGCGCTGGACGGCGGTGCTGAAGACGTTGGCGCCGAAGGTCTGGTTGCCCGCGACGGTGAGGTCGGGCGAGCCGAGCGCGCCGCCGTTCGTGCTCCACTGTGCGGCGGTGACGTTGTCCTGGCGGATTCTGGGCATGGGTGACTGGTGTCCTCCTCGTGGTGACCGCGCTGACTGTAGCCGCGGGTCGCCGACCCGGTCCTTGTCCACGCGGACAGGGCTCGGCGGTCGTGGTTGTCCACGCGCGAGGGCGTGCGCCGCCTGCCGTGTACGTCTGAGCACACTAGGAGCGGCCCGGCCCGGCTGTCAATGACAGAGGGCGAAGCGGCCTGGGCGATCTTTCGACCTTCGTACAAAGACGCGCGGCGGGTCGCCCTCGACCATGCCCCTCGATGAAGCACGCGATCGAGGAGGAAGAATGAGACGGACGTTGGCGACCAAGGTGCTGCCCGCTGCGGGGGCCGGGCTGCTCGTCGCTCTGCTGGTCCCGAGCCTCGCGGCCGCGGACACGCTCGAGGCTTACAACAACGGCGTCCTCCCGGATTCCGTCGGCTTCAACTCGCTGTGGGTGATCGTCGCCGGCATGGTCGTGATGTTCATGCAGTGCGGGTTCATGTTCCTGGAGATCGGCTTCTCCCGGCAGAAGAACGCCGGGACGGTCGTCGCGAAGGTCCTCACGAACTTCTCGATTGCTGCAGTGTGCTGGTACTTCGTGGGCTTCGCCTTTGCGTTCGGCAACGAGCCCAGCGGGCTCGGCGGCCTCATCGGCGGCACGGGCTTCATGCTGCAGGGCTTCGGCGACCCGACGACCGGATTCCCGGTCATGGGCCTCTCCAACGCGACGGTCGAGTCGAAGTTCTTCTTCCAGTTCGCGTTCGCCGCGGTCTCGCTGGCGATCGTCTGGGGCTCGACGCTCGAGCGCATCAAGTTCGGCGTCTACGTCATCTACGCCGTCGTGTTCTCGTCGGTCATCTACCCGATCGGCGCGCACTGGGTCTTCGGCGGCGGCTTCCTGCAGGCCGGCGACTGGCTCGGCACCGGCATCGTCGGCATGCAGGACTTCGCCGGCTCGACGGCCGTCCACCTCATCGGCGCGACCGGCGCCTTCGCGGTCCTGCTGCTGCTCGGCCCGAGGAAGGGCAAGTACGGCGCCGACGGCCGGCCGCGGGCCATTCCCGGCCACAACATGCCGCTCTTCGGCCTCGCCGTGATGATCCTGTGGCTCGGCTGGTTCGGCTTCAACCCCGGCTCGACGCTGAACATCCAGGACGGGCGCTTCCCCGAGATCCTGATCATCACGAACCTCGCGGCGGCCTGCGGCGTGCTCGGCTCGCTGATCATGGGCCGCCTGATGATGAGGACGCTGGACATCGGCATGTGCGGCAACGGCGCGATCGGCGCGCTCGTGGCGATCACCGCGCCATCGGGCTACGTCGAGCTGTGGGCGGCGGTGCCGATCGGCCTCATCGCCGGCCTGCTGATCCCGCCCTGCGTGCTGGCGATCGACAAGAAGCTCGACGACCCGGTCGGGGTGCTCACGGCGCACGGCATCTGCGGCATCTGGGGAACGCTGTCCTGCGGGTTCTTCACCTCACCGCGGCTGGCGCAGTACAACGCGTTCGGCGATCCTGACGGCGGCCTGTTCTACTCCGGCTCGCCGAGCCAGCTCATCGCGCAGGTGGTCGGCTTCTCGGTGGCGTTCACGTTCGTGTTCGTCGCGAGCTTCGCGACCTTCTATGCGATCAAGAAGACCTACGGCCTGCGCGTCTCCGAAGAGGAAGAGGACGCCGGGCTGGACATCTCCGAGCACGGCATGTACGGCTACCCGGAGGCGTTCATCCCGGCAGCCGAGCTCGTCGGCTACGGAGGTGGGCCGTCTGCGACGGTGTCGCCTGCACCGGTTCCCAGTCTGGCCACGAAGGAGAGCCCCGCATGAAGATGGTGATCGCATACGTTCGGCACGAGGCATTCGAGCCGATCAGAACGGAGCTCCTGACGCTCGGGTTCCCCTCGCTGTCCATCAGCGAGGTGAAGGGCTCGGGGCGCCAGAAGGGCATCACCGAGCGCTACCGCGGCGCCGAGCTCACGAACTACCTGCGGCCGAAGGTGAAGATCGAGTGCGTCGTCTCGACGAAGGACGTCATGACGATCGTCGAGACGATCCTCAAGCACGGCAGGACGGGTGCCGTCGGCGACGGCAAGGTGTTCGTCCTGCCGGTCGAGGAGGCCTACCGCATCCGCACCGGCGAGTCGGGTGAGGAGACCCTGCAGGCCCACCCGGACGCCGCTGCGGCGGCCGCGGGCTAGGTGGGGAGGGTGGCCGCCCCGACAGCGGCCACCCTCGTCGAGCGTCTCAGGGGGCTGCATCTGCGGATGGTCGACGCCGTCCTCGCCGGGGATGGGCTCGAGCGCGTCGCGGAGCTTGCGGCCGAGGCGGTCGGCGGGTCGGTGGCGATCGTGGTGCCGCGGCTCGGAGCTGCCGTCATCGCGCCCGCGGGCTCGCCCGCCGCGGACAGGCTGCCCGAGGTACGTCACTACGTCGCCGACGTCGTGCACGACCGCCCGGCGCACACGCCGCGCGGCGTGGCGATCGAGATCCCGATCTCCTCGGGCGACGAGACGGTCGGCGCCGTGCTGCTGCTCGACGCCGGAAATGCGCCCACCGAGGCCGCGGAGTACCTCCACCTCGCGGCCGTCGCCTCGCTGACCGAGGTCGCCGTCGAGGAGGCGCGCGACGAGGTCGAGCAGAACCTCCGCGGGTCGTTCCTGGAGGACCTGCGGGCCGGCAGCGAGCTGTCGGCCGACGAGCTCGTGCGCCGCGGCGCGCGGCTGGGCTGCGATCTCTCGCGGGGCGCGATCGCGCTCTGCGCGGAGCTGCACACCGATCGCCCGCGCCACGTGGTCGCGACGATCGCCGAGGACCTGCCCGGTGCACTGGCCCAGCACATGGAGCGCACGAGCACCGGGGGGCAGGCCGGCCGCATCTACGCGCTGCTGCCCGCGATCGTCGCCGATGACCCCGCCGAGGCGACGCTCGCCGCGGCCGCGCGGCTGGCGGCGCGCCTGCAGCGCCACGGCACGGTCGGGCTTTCCTCCTTCTACGCCGAGCCGGGCGACCTCGGCCGCGCGGTGCAGGAGGCCGAGCTCGTGCTCGACGTCCTGACCGTCTCGGGCGAGCCGATCGCCGAGGACATCAACCAGGGCACCTATCGGCTGCTGTTCCGCGTCCTCGCGTCGCACCCCGAGGAGGTGCGCTCCTTCTATGAGGACACGGTCGCGCCCGTCGTGCGCTACGACGACCAGTACCGCACCGATCTCGTCGGCACGCTGGAGGCCTATCTCGCCGCCAACTGTCACATGAGCGCCACGGCGGCGGCGATCCATGCCCACCGCCACACGGTCGCCTACCGCCTGGAGCGCGTGCGCGATCTCACCGGCCTGGATCCCATGCAGTCCGAGGACCGAGAGCGTCTCGGCCTCGGCCTGAAGGCCTACCGGATCATCGCGCCGCGCCTGCCGCGCTGATCACTGGGAGGCCTGGAGCTTCTCGGCCGACAGCGCGTCGCCGGCGATCTCGAGGCGCTTGCCCTCGATGCTGTCGCGCTGGGACTGCGCGCGCTCGATGAGCGTGTCGATGTCCGTCGAACCGAGCTCGGCGTAGCCGCCCTCGACGACCTTCAGCGCCTTCCACATGCAGAGCTTGCCCTCGACGCCGATCGAGAGCGTCTCGAGCGTCAGGAACGTCCCGAACTGGGGGTCGTCGACCGTCTCGCCACTGAACTTCGACTCGGAGATCTCGGAGCCGATCTTCGCGAAGACCTCCTTGGCGCCGCTGGCGTGCGCGTTGAGCTGCGCGATCAGCGACGTCAGTGTCTGGAAGTCGGCGCTGATCCCATCGGCCAGCTGCTGGAAGAACTCGCCCATCTCGCCGTCGTGGTTCTCGGCCGCGGTCCGGGCGAGCTCGACGCCGGCGGTGGCGCCGGCGAGGTGGTCGTTGAGATAGACGTGCAACGGGTCCTTCATCATGGGGTGTCTCCCTGTCCTCGGGGTACCGCCCGGCCGTGGGCGTGCGATTCCGGCGCTACGTGGTCAGGTCAGACCTACCCGGTGCGACGTTGAATACTCCCAGCCTGCTTGCGGAGCACGCGGCCGGTGCGTGGATCCACGCGCGCCTGCGCGGGCGTGGAGTCGACGCGGACCTTGATGGCGCCGCTCGCCCGCTGCTTCCCGGCGGCGCGGATGCGCGCCCTGCCGGCGAGGTCGGCGGCCACCGCGTAGCGGACCTCGTGCGTGCCGGCGAGGACCGGGGTCACCTGCCAGCGCAGCGTCGTGGTCCTCCCGGGCGCGAGCGGACCGGCCGTCCACGTGTCCTGCACCGCGGTCACCGCGCCGGGCGGCTCGTCGTCGATCAGCCAGACGAGCGTGCGCGCATCCGCCTGCGACGCGGCGCCCGAGCGGCCGGAGAAGCCGTGCACGGTGACGGCGAGGTTCGGGATCGTGCGATCGCCCGTGTTGCGGACGGTGAGCGCGAAGGTCGGCTTCTCGGCGAGGTGCTGGCGCGCCGGGAAGCGCGCCCCGACGGCGACGTCGTAGGTGCCCCCGCCGGTGCCCGCGTCGCGGCGCTCGCCGCCTCCGCAGCCTGGCGCCGCGAACGCCAGCGCGACCGCGGCGAACGCGGTATACGCCCGCAGGTTTGGAGGGCCGCTCCACACAGCGGCGCCAACGTACCACGGCCCCCCGCACCCGCTCGCCGACCGGGCGCGCGTTGGCACTGGCGGGGTGCAGGGCATTCCCCTACGCTTGCCGACGGTGTCGCGGGTGCCCCGCGGTCCGGGCGGAGGAGATACCTGATGGTTCGCAATGTCGCCGATCGAGCGTTTCTTCCGGCCAAGAGCCTGCTCGAAGAGGTCGGCGACATGATGATCCTCACGGGCAGGACGATCATGTCCGCGCTGCGCCCGCCGTATCCCTACGGCGGAGAGTTCGTCAACCAGTTCCTCTTCGCGCTGAAGCTCTGCTGGTTTCCGCTCCTGGTCTCGACGATCGCCTTCGGCTACGGCGCGCCGGGGCTGCAGGCCGCGAACTTCCTCGTCCTCTTCGGCGCGATCGACCGGCTGGGGGGCTTCTTCGTGCTCGCCTCGATCCGCGAGTTCGCCCCGTTCGTCACGGCGATCGTGCTCGCCGGCGTCGCCGGCACCGCGATCACGGCCGACCTCGGCGCGCGCAAGATCCGCGAGGAGCTCGACGCGCTGCAGGTCCTCGGCATCGACCCCGTCAAGAACCTCGTCGTGCCGCGCTTCCTCGCGCTCATGCTCGTCACCGGGCTGTTCAACGTCTACGCGCTGCTGTTCGGGGTCTTCTCGGGCGTGCTGGCGACGCTCGTCAACGGTGCGCCGCTGGGCGGCTTCTGGGCGACGTTCTTCACGAACGCGTCGCTGACCGACCTCTGGGGGTCGACGCTGAAGACGACGCTCTTCGGCGCGATCATCGCGATCGTCTGCTGTTACAAGGGCATGACCGCGTCCGGCGGGGCGGAGGGGGTGGGGCGCGCTGTCAACCAGGCGGTGGTGATCGCCTTCCTGGGCATCTTCGCGTTCAACTACGTCTTCACCCAGACGTTGCTCGCGACGAACCCCGAACTGACGAACCTGCGCTGATGGGCGGCTGGTTTGCCATCCCGCGGGACTGGATCGCGAACTTCGGCGAGATCGCGAAGTTCTCCGGGCGCATCATGGGCCAGGTCTACAGCTTCCGCGTCTTCCGCTTCTTCGGCGAGGCGCTGCGCCAGGCGGGGATCCTCATCGTCTCCTCCACGCTCGTCATCTGGGGCCTCGTGTTCATCATCGGCCTGCAGTGCGGCATCGAGGGCGCGTACTTCAACCGCTCCGTCGGCAACCCGGCGTACGCGGGCGTCTTCGCCGCGTGGTGTGACCTGCGCGAGCTCGTGCCCTACGCCTTCGGCTACATGATGGCCGCGAAGGTCGGCACAGGGATCGTCGCCGAGCTCGGCTCGATGCGGATCTCCGACGAGATCGACGCGCTCGAGGTCATGGGCATCAGCTCGGTGACGTTCCTGTGCGCCACGCGCCTGTTCGCCGCCTGGCTCGTCCTGCCGTTCGTGTACATCGCTGCGATCGGAGCGGGCTTCCTGGCGTCGTACATCGCCGTGGTGCAGCAGATAGGCGAGGTCTCCAGCGGCGGATTCTTCCTGATCTTCTGGATGTTCCAGAACCCGCCCGACCTCGTCTACAGCCTCCTGAAGGCGATGGTGATGGCGACCGCGATCGTGCTGGTGGGCTGCTACTACGGCTACCACGCGAGCGGCGGGCCCGTGGGCGTCGGCACCGCGACCGCGAAGTCGATGGTCATGAACATCGTGCTCGTGCACCTGATCGGGATGCTCGGCACACAGCTCTTCTGGGGCGCCAATCCGCGCGCCCCGATCGGAGGATGACGGGATGCGAACGGTGAGGATCACGTAGGACGGAGGACCGGGCGACGCTGGGGTTCGTCGTCCGAACATGAGGGCGGGAGAGGTCATGAGCAGCAAGTCGGAGGAGCCGGCCGCGGCGGCGGCCAGGGAAGCGACGTCGGCATCGGCGTACGAGCGGTTCGTGGAGCAGGCCAGGTCGGCGGTCGCTGCCGCGGCATCCGCGGCCGAGTCGGCGCTGCGCGACGTGCCGGGGGCGGCGGACCTGGTGGCGAGAGCGGCCGGGATGGTGGGCGTCACGGCGGCGTCCGACGAGCAGCGCGATGTGTCTGCAACAGAGGCGGGAGAGGTCATGAGCCAGGCTCAGCAGGACTCACCAGCGACGCCCACTCAGGGCGCCGGACACGGCACCATCCGTCTGCGCGGGCGGGAGGAGCCGGCGGTCGCCGATGCGGCGGCTGCACCGGCGGAGGCGCCGGGGGCGGCGGCGGACGCCGCCGCCGTCTCGTACTCCGGCGCCGGGCACGGCACCATCCGGCTGCGCGGCCGAGAGGCGGCGCCTGCGCCTGCGACGGGTGCCGCGGCCCCGGCGCCGGCCGCGCCGGCCGTGGCACCGGGTCACGGCCACGGGACGATCCGCCTGCGCGGAGCGGCGGCCGCGGAGGCGCCCGCGCCCGCGCAGGCGCCGGCGGCGGCCGAGGCGCCCCCCGCGCCGGCGCCTCCCGTGGAGCGCCACGGTCACGGCACCGTCCGGTTGCGCACCGGCGCGCCCGTCGAGGCGCCCGCATCGGCCGCGGCCGCGGCCGCGCCTGCCGCGCCTGCCGCGCCGGTCGATCGCCACGGTCACGGCACGATTCGCCTCCGCGGAGCGGCCGCGCCCGAGCCGGCGGCGGAGGCCGCACCCGCGGCAGCCGAGCCCGAGCCCGAGCCCGAGCCACCCGCGCCGGAGCTCCACGGGCACGGGACGATCCGCCTGCGGTCGGCAGCCGCGCCCGCGCCCGCCGAGGCCCCCGCGGCCGAGACGGCGCCGGCCGAGGCCCCCGCGGCCGAGGCGGCGCCGGCCGAAGCTCCCGCTGCGGAGGCGCCCGCGGCTGCGGCGGCGCCCGCGAACGGGCGCATCGCGCAGCTCGAGGCCGAGGCGAAGGAGGCGGCCGAGGCGGCCTACCAGGCGTACAACGTCAGCCACGGCCGGCAGCCGGCGTCGGACGCCGGCGCGCTGCTCGAAAAGGCGGCCGCCGCGGCCGCCGCGCTCGAAGCGGCGAAGCGGGGCTGACCGGGGCCGCCCACAGCTACGCTTCGATCACGATGTCGACGACTCCTCACATCCCGGGCAGCGCCGGCGCGCTGTCCGGGTCAGACGACGAGTACCGCTGGCACACCGGCGTCAAGCGCCCGCACGGGGCGAAGGACGCGGTCGAGTTCATCGACGTCCACAAGGCGTTCGGGCGCAACAAGATCCTGCGCGGCCTGAACATGGGCCTGCCCGAGGGCAAGATCTCGATGATCCTCGGCCCCTCGGGCACCGGCAAGTCGGTCTGCATCAAGCACATGGTCGGCCTGCTGTACCCCGACCAGGGCGACGTGCTCGTGCACGGCGAGTCGGTGCCGAACATGGAGGACGACCAGCTCTTCAAGATGCGCCAGAAGTTCGGCGTCCTGTTTCAGGACGGCGCGCTGTTCGGCTCGATGGACGTCTTCGACAATGTCTGCTTCCCGCTGCGCCAGCACACGGAGAAGAGCGAGGAGGAGATCGGCGAGATCGTCAACCGGCGCCTCGCCGAGGTCGGCCTGCAGAACGCCCACGACAAGATGCCCAACGAGCTGTCGGGTGGGATGCGCAAGCGCGCGGGGTTCGCTCGCGCGCTCGTGCTCGACCCTGACATCGTCCTCTTCGACGAGCCCGACTCCGGCCTGGATCCGGTGCGCACCGCCCTGCTCGGCGAGCTCATCCAGGAGATCCACGAGGACATGATGAACGAGGCGCAGAAGCGCGGGACGCCGCCGCCCGCGTTCACGCTCATCACCCACGACATCATGACCGCGCGCCGCGTCGCCGAGCACATCTCCGTGCTCTGGAAGGGTCGCATCGTCGAGTCCGGCCCGGCGACCGAGCTCTTCAACTCCGACAACCAGTTCGTGCGCCAGTTCCTCACGGGCGAGTCGCAGGGCCCGCTCGGCATGGAGTGAGCCGTCCGCTGCACCGGGCCGCGGCGCTGTCGGCGCGCCGGCCCGCGCTCGTCCTCGCGCTCATCGCCGTCCTCGCGCTCGCCGGCCTCGCCCTCGCGCTGCGACTGCAGCCCGACGCCGGCGTCGACACCCTCGTCGGCAGGAGCACCGCCTCCTACGGCGCGACCGCCACCTACCGCGCCCGCTTCGGCGACGACCCGATCATCGTGCTCGTCCGCGGCGACCTGACCAAGCTCCTGCTCACGCAGGACCTCGAGCGGCTGATCGGCCTGGAGGGCTGCATCGCGGGCAACACGCCCGCGAAGGTCACGCCGGCGGGCGGCGCCGACGGGCCCTGCGCGCGCCTGCGCGCGGCCAAGCCGGTGAAGGTCGTCTTCGGGCCCGGGACGTTCATCAACGAGGCCACGCGCCAGCTCGGCCAGGGCTTCCTGCGCCGCCTGCAGGCGACGACGCAGCGCAGCAACGCCGCCGCCGCGGCGGCGCGCCGCGACGCGCGCCGCCGGGGCCTCGGCGCGGCCGGCGCCGACCGGGCGGCGAAGGCTGCGCGCACGACGGTCGCCGACGAGTTCCAGGCCGAGGTCGTCGAGCTCGCCGTGCGCTACGGGCTGCGCTCGATCCCGCGCCTGGACGACCCGAACTTCGTCTCGACGCTCGTCTTCGACGCCGCCAAGCCCGCCGGCACGCCGAAGCGCAAGTTCGCCTACCTGTTCCCCGTCGCGCCCGGCGACGGCCGCGGGCGCACGGCGCTCGTGCAGGTGCGCCTCAAGGCCGGGCTGAGCGAGGCGGCGCGGACCGCTGCGATCGCGCTCATCCGCGACGCGGTCGCGATGAAGGACTGGCGGCCGCGCAACGGCGCGACCTACACGGTCACCGGCGCGCCCGTCGTCGTGTCCGATCTCACGTCCTCGATCACGAGCTCGATGATCGTGCTGCTCGTCGTGGCGCTGCTGGTCATGGCGGCGACGCTGGCGCTCGTCTTCCGCAGGCGCCTGCGGCTGCTGCCGCTGGGAATCGCGGTGGCGGCCGCCGCGCTGACGTTCGGGGCGCTGGCGCTCGTCGGCGCGTCGCTGACGATGGCGTCGATCGCGGTGCTCCCGGTCCTCATCGGGCTCGCCGTCGACTACGCGATCCAACTGCAGTCGCGCGTGACGGAGGAGCAGGGGGAGGGCGACGGGCTCGCGGCCGCGCCGGCGGCGCGCCGCGCGGCGCTGCTCGGCACGCCGACCGTCGCGGTGGCGGCGGCGGCGACCGCAGCGGGCTTCCTCGCGCTCGTGCTGTCGCCGGTGCCGATGGTGCGCGGCTTCGGGATCCTGCTCGTCGCGGGCATCGCGATCGCGTTCGCCTGTGCGGTGCTGGCCGCGCCCGCGGCGCTCGTGCTCGCCGAGCGCGCGGCACCGCCGCCCGCCCTGGCGCGGCTCGGCGCGCGCGTGAGCGGCCCGTTGCGGGCGGCGTCCGCGGCCGCAGGTGGCGCGGGCGTGGTCCGCCGCACGCGCGCGGGGACCTCGCGCGCCGCCCGCCGCGCGCTCGCGCACTCGACCCGCAACCCGGCGCGCGTGCTGGCGATCGCGCTCGCCGTCGCGGCCGCGGGCTGGGCGCTGGACACCCAGACCCGCGTCGAGTCCGACATCCAGAAGCTCGTCCCGCAGGACCTCCCGGCGCTGCGCGACCTCGACGCCCTGCAGCGCTCGACGGGCGTCGGCGGCGAGGTCGACGTCGTCATCGAGGGCGCGGACCTCACGCGCCCGCAGGTGCTCGCCTGGATGATCCGCTACCAGTCGGGGGTCCTGAGGCGCTACGGCTACAGCGCGACCCGCGGCTGCGGCCGCGCCCAGGTCTGTCCCGCGTTCTCGCTGCCCGACCTCTTCACGACGCCCGGCTCGCGGGCGAGCGCGGCGCAGATCACGAGCCTGCTCGATGCCGTCCCGCCGTACTTCTCGTCGTCGGTCATCACCGCCGACCGGCGCACCGCGACGCTCGCGTTCGGCATCCGCCTGATGACGCTCGACCGCCAGAAGCAGGTGCTCGACGAGATGCGCGCGCGGCTCGCGGACGCGCGGCCGCCGGGCGTGCGTGCCGCGGTCGCCGGGCTGCCGGTGCTCGCCGCCGACGCGAACGCCGAGGTGTCCTCCAACGGCCGGCGCCTGCTGACGCTGCTCGCCGGGCTGGCCGCCGTCGCGCTCGTGCTGCTGCTCGCGCTGCGCGGGGCGCAACGGGCGCTCGTCCCGCTCGTCCCGATCGTCCTGGCGACCGGCTGGTCGGCGCTCGTCCTCTTCGCCCTGAGGATCCCGCTGAACCCGCTGTCGGTCACGCTGGGCGCGCTCGTCGTCGCGATCTCGACGGAGTTCAGCGTGCTGCTCTCCGAGCGCTATCGCCAGGAGCGCCGCGCCGGGCATGCCGCGGAGGCGGCGCTCGCGCGCACCTACCGCTCGACCGGCGCCGCCGTCCTCGCCTCGGGCACGACGGCGATCGCCGGTTTCGCGGTGCTGATGGTCTCCGACATCCGGATGCTGCGCGACTTCGGGTTCGTCACCGTCGTCGATCTGACCGTCTCGCTGCTCGGCGTGCTCGTCGTGCTGCCCGCGGTGCTCCTGCTCGCCGAGCGGCGTGCCGCGCCCGCGGGGGCGTCGCTGCGCGCCCGGCGCGCCCCCCGGGCGCTCGCCCCGTGACGGGCCCGCTGGACCTCCGTCGCGAGGACGACCCGGCCGCGCGCCCGGCCGAGCTCGACGACCCGCCGGCGCCGGCCCCGCGCTCGCCGCTGCACGGCGGGCGCTACGGCTGGCTGCTGGGGATCGTCGGGGTCGTCGTGATCGGCGTGGTCGTCGTCAACGGCGCGCGCACGCCGGGCCCCGGCGCGCGCGGCCTCGCGCCCGGCGCGCAGCTGCCTCCGTTCGCCGCGCCGCTCGTCGGCGCCGACTGCGACGAGCCGAGCGACCCGTGCGACGCGAACGTCGCGACCCGCGCGCGCCAGGGCAGCGCCGGCAGCCGGCCGGCCTGCGACGTGCGCGGGCGCCAGGTCCTCAACCTCTGCGACCTCCAGGAGCGGGGGCCGGTGGTGCTCGCGTTCCTCGCGACGCGCGGCGGCGACTGCGCCGACGAGCTCGACCGGCTGGACCGCGTCGCGGCGCGCCACCCGGGCGTGCAGGTCGCGGCCGTCGGCATCCGCGGCGACGTGGGGCAGCTGCGCGCGATCGCCCGCAGCCACCGCTGGCGCTTCGCGGTCGCCTGGGACCGCGACGGCATCCTCGCGAACCTCTACGGCGTCGCCGTCTGCCCGCACATCACGTACGCCCGCTGGCGCGGGCAGGTGCAGGCGACGAGCCTCGGCGCCGTCGGCGAGCGCGAGCTCGCCCGCCACATCGAGGCCGTCGTGGCGGCCTCGGCGCGGGCGGGATGGACGCAGCCCGGCGGCGCCTAGATATGCGCGGCGAGCGCGTGGCGCTGACGGTCGGTCAGCGAGCCGACGGTCTTCTTCTCGGACAGCCCGATCTCGGCGAGGAACTTGCGACACCGTGTGGAGCCCCAGCGGTGCTGGCTGACGAGCAGCTCGAAGATGGTCATGCTCGCGGCCTCCCACGAGCATTCGAGGACGACCTCGCCGGCGGTGATGTGCCCCTCGGCCACGCGGCGCTTGAGCCCGGCTCGCGCGAGCCGGACCTCGTTGGCGCGCTGAAGTGCCCGCATGTGCTGCGGCGCAGGGGCAATCGTCGCTGTCGCGTCGTGCATGGAGTCCTCCTCGGCTGCCTCGTCCGTGCGACGGCAACCCTCGATAATGGCGTTGTAGTGCGCGCGCGACAGGCTCCCCGGGGGTGGTCGACCAATGCCTCGTTCGGTTCCCGAATTGGGCCCCGAAGGGTCTCCATCACCCCGCCCGGCGCGTCTCGGTGGCGCCCGTCGAACGTATGTGAGGGGGGGTGGCCCGGTCAACGCGCCCCGATCAAAGGCAACGCTCAGAGCGAGGTTTTTCTTCTGTGACCGGTTTGTGAAGCTTTGGACAAGCTCAGTCGCCGAGACTCAGCTCGGGAGGGGGTCGAGCTCGGCGTCGAACAGGTCCATCACCGAGGCGAATGCCTCCAGCGCGCGATCCAGCGTGGGACGGTCGTGCGTCGCCATGACGCTCGTTCGCAACAGCGCCCCGCCCGGGGGCACCGCTGGATGGATCGCGACGTTGACGAACACGCCGGCGTCGTAGAGGGCGCGCCAGAGCAGCACGGCCTTCCAGTCGTCGCCGACGATCACGGGGACGATCGGCGTCATGTGGTCGCCCTCGTGCTCGACGACCTTCAGGCCGAGCGCCTGCAGCCCCGCGTGCAGGTAGGCGGCGTTGTCGAGCACGCGCCCGAGCAGCTCCGGGCCCTCGTCCGATCGCACGATCCGCAGCGCCGCGAGCGCGGCTCCGACGGCCGCCGGCACGCCCGCCGCCGTGAACAGGAAGGCCCGGCTCTGAACGCGCAGGTAGTCGACGACCTCGTGGTCGCCGGCGATGAAGCCCCCGCAGCTCGCGAGGCTCTTGGAGAACGTGCCCATCCGCAGGTCGACGCGGTCCTCGACGCCGAGCAGCTCCGATGCGCCCGCGCCACGGGCGCCCAGAACGCCCGCGCCGTGCGCCTCGTCGACCATGAGCCGCGCGCCGAAGCGGCCGCAGAGCGCGGCGATCTGCGCGAGCGGGGCGACGTCGCCCTCCATCGAGAAGACACCGTCGACGACGACGAGGATCCCGCCGCCGTCGGCCGCCGCCTTCTCGAGGCTGCGCTCGAGTTTTTCGAGGCGGTTGTGGCGAAAGATGCGCAGCTTCGCGCGGCTCAGCAGGCAGCCGTCGAGGATCGACGCGTGGTCGCCCGAGTCGGCGACGACGGTGTCGCCGGGAGCCAGCAGCGTGCCGAGCGCGGCGAGGTTGGCCTGGTGGCCGGTCGTGAAGACGATCGCCTCCTCGGTGCCCATCCACTCCGCGATCTCGTGCTCGAGCTCGAGGTGCAGCGCGATCGTCCCGTTGAGCAGGCGCGAGCCGGTCAGGCCGGTGCCGTAGGTGTTCAGCGCCGCCTGCGCGCCCTGGATGACGCGCTCGTCGCCGGTCAGGCCGAGGTAGTTGTTGGAGCCGAGCATGATCCGCTCGGCGCCCTCCATCTCGACGACCGGCCCGGCCGGGCCCTCGAGGGTGCGGAAGTACGGCAGCAGGTCGGCGTCGCGCGCGGCGCGCAGCTGCTCGGAGCGCTCGTGCCCGCGCACCTTCGCGAAGACGTCGTGTGTCAGTGAGGCCATGTAGCGTGGGCGTGTGTCAGTGGACGTGCGCGCAGTCTCGTCGCGGCGAGACCTCAAGGACTTCATCGAGCTCCCCTACCGCCTGCACTCTACCTCGCCGCACTGGGTGCCCCCGCTGCGTCTGGAGCGCCGCCTGTTCCACAGCCGGCGCATGAACGCGTACTTCAAGCACGCCGGTGCACAGGAGTTCCTCGCGCGCCGCGACGCGCGCGTCGTGGGGCGCATCAGCGCCCAGGTCGACGAGGCCTACGACGCCGTGCACGGTCCCGGCACGGGGATGTTCGGGTTCCTCGAGCTCGAGGACGACCTCGAGGTCGCCACGGCGCTGCTGGACGCCGCCCGCGGCTGGCTCGGGGAGCGCGGGCGCGACCACATGATCGGCCCGATGGACTACACGATGAACGACGAGTGCGGCGTGCTCATCGAGGGCTTCGACCGCGACCCGATGATCAAGCAGCCCTGGCACCCTCCGTACTACCAGCGCCTCTGCGAGGAGGCCGGCCTGGAGAAGGCGATCGACCTGCTCATGTGGGAGCTGGACATCTCCGACCGCGAGAAGATCCTGCCGATCATCTTCGAGCTCTCCGAGCAGTCCGAGACCAAGCACGGCATCGAGCTGCGCCACATGCGCCGGCGCGACCTCGGCAAGGACGTCAAGGTCTTCGGCGAGGTGTACAACGCCGCCTGGAAGGACAACTGGGGCTTCGTCCCGTACTCCGACGAGGACCTCAAGCACTACGCCGAGGAGCTGCAGCTCGTCTTCGACCGCAACTGGTTCATGGTCGCCCAGAAGGACGGCGAGACGATCGGCGTGGCCATCACGGTGCCCGACGTCAACCAGGTGCTCAAGCGGATGAAGGGCCGGCTGCTGCCGTTCGGCTGGTGGTTCTTCCTGCGCAAGGGCAGGATCATCGACCGCGTGCGCGTCGGCTTCCTCGGCGTCAGGCCCGAGTACCAGCACACGGGCACGGCCGCGCGCTTCTACGTCGAGCACTTCGACATGGCCCGCAGGACCCCTCAGAAATGGGGCGAGATGGGCTGGATCCTCGAGACGAACCGCTCGATGAACCGCGGTATGGAGGCCATGGGCGGCAGGGTCGTCAAGCGCTTTCGCGTCTTCGAGTCGCGCTTCCAGGCCCCTTGAGCGCATGAACGTCTGGCCGCGCGGTCAGTATGCGATTCAGATGCGCGACAATCACGCCGAGATGCTCGAGGACGGCGAAGTGATCGACGGCGTGCCGGTGCTCGCGGAGGAGATCGGCGAGGTGCCGCAGCAACGTCCGCCGGGTGCCCTGTCGCCGGCCGCCGTGCAGACGGCTGCGGTCGTCGGCGCGAGCGTCATGGCCGGCGCCGCCGCCGTGGCGATCGTCCACCGCCGCAGGGCCCGCCGCGTCGCGCGCAAGCGCAGGCGCATGCTGGCCCCGGTGCTCGCGAGCCGCTCGTTCCTCGTCGACGTGCACATGCTCGGCGAGCGCAAGTAGCGAGCTTTCGCAGGGCGGAGCGCAGCGCCCGTCCTGCCCGCGGCGTAGGTTGACGCCGTGGTCGAGCTGCGCGTCGAGGTCGTGCCCCGCTGGGCGTTCGTGCTGCCGCGCCGCGGCGGTCGCGACGGGGTCCTGCGCAGCCGCGGCGGCGTGCTCGAGCGCCTGCTGCACACCGACGGCCGGCCGGCCGTCGTGCGCGTCGCGCAGGTCGCCGAGCGGCGCGTGCTGTTCGGCGCGTGGGCGCCCGATCGCGAGGACGCGCAGGCCGCGATCGCGCGCATGCGCTTCGCCCTGGGCGTCGACGACGACCTGCGCCCCTTCTACGACCGCTACCGCGACGACCCGCTGATCGGGCCGTCGCTGCGCCGCCGCCCGTGGCTGCGCCTGGCGCGCCGCCCGGTCGCCTTCGAGGCGCTCGCCTGGGCGGTGTGCGAGCAGCTCATCCGCACGGCGGACGCGCACATCATCGAGCGCCGCATCGTCGGCGCCCTCGGCCCGCGCTGCGAGGCGACCGGTCTGCGCGACGTGCCGACGGCGGCCGCGCTCGCAGCCTGCGCGCCGGCGCGGCTGGAGAGCTTCGGCCTGGCGGGCCGCCGGGCGATCGCGCTCATGCTCGCCGCGCGTGAGGTCGCGGCGGGCCGCATCGACCTCGACGGCCCCGACCACGAGCGCGCCTGGCGGCGCCTGCTCGCGATCCCGAACATCGGGCGCTGGACCGTCGAGATGCTCGCCCTCCACGGTCAGGGGCGCTACGACGTGGTCCCCGCCGGGGATCTCGGCTTCCTGAAGCTCCTGGGCAGTGCCGTCTCCGGCGGCGACCCGGCCGCGCGGGCCGAGGAGGCCGACGTGCGCGCGCTGTTCGCGCGCTACGGCGAGTGGCGTGGGCTGGCGGGTGCGCACGCGATGAGCGCGCCGGCGGCAGCGCTCGCCGCCGCCTAGGTGCCGCGCGCCGCGACGCGCTGCCGGGCGGCCATGACGGCGGCGAGCCCCGGCATGAGAGAGTTCGCGACGTGCTGAGCGACGCCCAGCAGGCGCACCTCGACGAGGCCCTCTACCCGCGCGCGCTCGCTTGCGCCGGCGAACCCGACACGCCGCGCAACCGGCAGATCGCCGCCGGCGACTACTGGCACTTCCTCCAGCTCGGAGGCGGCAGCGACGCCCAGGCCGCCGCGGCGCTCGTGCGCGGCCTGCGCTCCTGCGAGGCGAAGGCGGCCGCGGCCGCCCCCGACGCCTGACGTCAGCCGGACCCGCCGCGGATCGCGACCCGGCTCGCGCCGCGCCAGGCCGCCAGGCGCTCCAGCGCCCGGGCGATCGCGCGTTCCAACGCCGGCGTGCGCCTGACGTCGGGCTCGTGGTACAGCGCGTTGACGCGCAGCAGGCCGGCGTCGCGATCGAGCACGGCGTCGGCCCGCGCGACGAGCCGCTCGCGGTGCAGGATCGGCAGGACGTAGTAGCCCCAGCGCCGCTTCGCCGGCGGGACGTAGATCTCGAGGCGGTGGTCGAAGCCGAACAGCTCGGCGGTGCGGGCGCGGTCGCAGAGGAGGTTGTCGAACGGCGACAGGGCCGTCGTGCGCGCCCCCGGCGCGAGGCCGGGCAGGCGCTCGAGATCCTCGCTCGCGGCGTACCAGTCGCCGCGCAGTCCCTGCACCTGCACCCGCTCGAGTGCGCCGCCTGCGGTCAGCGCCGCGAGCGTCCCGGGCAGCCGTGCGTAGCGCCGGCGCAGGAAGTGCGCGCGCACGTGCGCCGGCCGCGCGACGCCGAGCATCCGCACCGCCCGCAGCACGGCGGCGTGCTCGGCGTCGTCGTCGCCGAGCACCGCCGCGGACGCCAGCGCGCCCTCCGGCAGGCAGCGCTCGAGGACGTCCCAGACGCGCTCGCCCGCGATCCGGGCCGACACGCCGACGCGCCCGGTCACCCACAACATGTGCAGCAGGCGCGCGATCGTCTGGCGCGACGACACCTCGTCGGTCCACCACCCGTGGCGCCAGGGCTCATCCGAGCGGTCATCGAGGTCGCGCGCGCGCAGCGGCCCGCGGGCGCGGAGCTCCTCGACGACCTCGTCGCAGAAGGCCGCGTTGGCATCGAGGAACTGCCGCGCCCGCGCGGCACCCGGGGCGCCCGACCGCAGGCGCGTGCGCATCGCCCAGAGGTGCAGGGGAAGATCGGCGGTCGCCACGAGCGAGGCCTCGTGCGCCCACGCGTCGAAGAGCTCGCGCCGCCCGTAGGCGGCGCGCTCCAGCGACGCCTCGCGCACCGCCCCCAGCCGCGCGAAGAGGACGAGCAGCGGGCTGCGCGCGACCGCGCTGACGGGATCGAGCTGCAGGCAGCCGATGCGCTGTGTCACCGCGGCGACGGCCGCGGGCCCGGCGCCGCCGCGCGGCGGCGCCGCGGCGAGCCCCTGGGCGTGCAGGGCCAGGCGCCGCGCGTGTGCCGGCGAGACGTCGCGCAGGCTCAGATGCCCTCGCCCGGAAGGAACTCGTTGGTGAACGCGCGCTGGGAGGTCTGCGTGCCGGGGATGAGGTCGTTGTCGCTCATCCAGGTGGCGTACTTGCGCCATTCCTCGGGGACCATGAAGCCGAACGGCTGGTCCTTGCCGGCCGGGAAGAAGACCGGCAGCGTCGCCTCGACCTGTGCGCGCTGAAGCTTGCGGTCGAGGTCGGGATTGGCGTCGACGAGCTCGTCGACACCGGCGTCGGGATCCGACCGCAGGCGCTGGTGGCCGCGCGCCAGGGCGCGCATGAAGCGCCGCAGCAGCGGCCCGCGCGTGCGCACGTCCTGCTCGCGGGCGACGATCACGAGCTCGTTGTAGGTCGGGATCCCGATCTGCTCCATCCGCAGGATCTTCGGCTTCTTGTCCTGCCGGGCGAGCTCGACGCCCTCGACGTTCCAGAACATGCCGAGCACCGCGTCGACCTTCTGCGACACGAGCGCGGGCACGAGGTTGAAGCCCAGGTTGACCGACTTCACGCGCCCCTCGTCGATCCCGGCCTCCTTGACGATCGTCTTCAGGTAGGCGTCCTGGTAGGGGATGCCGGCCGTCCCGACCTTCTTGTCCTCGAGCTGGCCGGGCTCGGCGATCTCGTCCTTCCCGTCGCTGCCGCCCAGCGAGATCAGCGAGGTCAGCGGCTTCTGGACGAGCGCCCCGATCGCGATGAGCTTCGCGCCCTTGGCGCGGGCGAGCAGCAGCTCGGGCTCGTAGGAGATCGCGAGGTCGGCGCGGCCGGCGGCGACGAGCTTCAGCGGCGCGGCCGGGTCAGACGGCGTGCGCGGCTTGACGTCGAGGCCCGCGGTCTTGAACTCGCCGCTGCCGATCGCCGCGTACAGCCCGGCGTGGTCGGCGTTCGGGAAGAAGTCCAGCACGAGATCGACGCGCTCGGTCGGGGGCGCGCCGGCGCCCGGCTCCGTGCGCTCCCCGCAGGCGGCGAGGCCCAGGACGACGAGGAGAGCGAGGGCGGCGGGCAGGGCGCGGCGGATCACGAGGCGGTTCCTCTCGGTTGATGAGACCAGGGCAGCAGGCGCCGCTCGGCGAGCGCGAGCAGCCAGAAGAGCAGGACGGCGAACGCCGACAGGACGAGCACGGCAGCGTAGGCACGTGCGGTCTCGAACTGCGGCAGCGCCTGCAGGACGAGCCGGCCCAGGCCCTCCTCGGAGCCCGCCTGCTCGGCGAGCACCGCGGCGATCGTGGCGATCGCGACGCTGAGCTTCGCGCCGGTGAAGAGCCCCGGCAGCGCGGCGGGCGCCTCGACGATCCGAAACGTCTGCCAGCGCGTGGAACCGAAGCTGCGCATGAGCTTGCGCAGGTCGGGGTCCACCCGGCGCAGCGCGTCGAGCGTCGGCACGACGATCGGGAAGAAGCACACGAGGGCGACGATCGCGATCTTCGGCGCGATGCCGAAGCCGAACCAGACGACGAGCAGCGGCGCCACGATCGGGATCGGGACCGTCTGCGAGCCGACCAGCAGCGGGTAGACGGCGCGCCGCAGCGAGGGGGAGAAGTGGATCGCGGTCGCGCACGCGAGGCCGAGCGCCAGCGCCGCGGCGATCCCGATCGCGATCTCTCCTGCCGTCACCGTGAAGTTGCTCCACAGCAGCGCGCGATCGTCGAAGAGCGCACTCGCCACGGCGCTCGGCGCCGGCAGCACGAACTCGTCGATGGCGCTCAGGCGCGCGTAGCCCTCCCACCCGCCGACGACGGCGATGACGATCAGCAGCGCGGTCACGCGCCGAGCTCCTCGAGCGCCTGCGCGCGCAGCGCGACGACCTCCGGGTCCGTGCGCCGGCGCGGGCGCGGAGCGCCGACGTCGAACGTCGCGACGACGCGCCCCGGTCGCGGCGAGAGGACGACGACGCGGTCGGCGAGCACGAGCGCCTCCTCGACGTCGTGCGTGACCATGACGACCGTGCGCGGGTCGGCGGCGAGCGCGCCGGCCAGCCAGTCCTGCATCTCCGAGCGCGTGAGCGCGTCGAGCGCCGCGAAGGGCTCGTCGAGGCACAGCACGGGGCGGCCGGCCAGCAGCGTGCGGGCGAAGGCGACGCGCTGGCGCATCCCGCCCGACAGCTCATGCGGGCGCGCGCGCTCGAAGCCGGCCAGGCCGAAGTCGCGCAGCAGCGCCGCCGCGCGCTCGCGCGCCTCCTCGCGCGCGACGCCGCCGACGCGCAGCGCGAGCGCCGCGTTCTCCGTGGCACTCGCCCACGGCAGGAGCAGGTCGCGCTGGGCCATGAGCGCTGCCGGCGCGGCGTCGATCGTTCCGGTGTCCGGGGCGATCAGCCCGCAGACGAGCTCGAGCAGCGTCGTCTTGCCGCAGCCGCTGGGGCCGACGACGGCGACGATCTCGCCGGGACGCGCGTCCAGCGACAGGCGATCCAGCGCCGCGACGGGGGCGGCGCCGCGGCGCGCCGGCGCAAACGTCTTGCAGACGTCGCGCAGCCGCACGGCGCCCCCTCGGGCCCGCACCGCCGGCGGAGCCTGCACCGGCACTGTCATCCGCGTCTGCATCCGCTCCCTCCGCGGGCATTACCCCACAGGTTCGAAGGGTCAGCGCCGCACGTCGGGCACCCTCTCAGCCGGCCTGCCGCCAGCCCCCCTGGTTCACTCTGCCCGACAGCCTAACGCGCCCCTCACCCCGTGACCGCGTAGGTCCGCCAGCGGCCCGGGATTCCCTTGAGCACGTGGCTGCCGCGCGCCTCGAACTCGATGCCCGAGCCGACCACGAGATCCCTCACCGTGCTCGAGACGACGATCTCGGAGGCTGCGGCCATTGCCGCGATACGCGCGCCGATGTGCACGCCGATCCCGCCGATGTCGTCGCCCAGCAGCTCGCATTCGCCCGTGTGGATGCCGGCGCGCAGCGCGAGCCCGAGCTCGTCGATCCTCTCCATGGCGAGCCGCGCGCACCGGATCGCGCGCGCGGGTCCGTCGAACACCGCGAGGAAGCCGTCGCCGGTCTGCTTGATCTCGCGTCCGCGGAAGCTCGCGATCACCTCGCGCATGGTGCTGTCGTGGGCCATGAGCGTCTCGCGCCAGCGCCGGTCGCCTGCGCGGGCGGCCTGCCTCGTCGATTCGACGATATCGGTGAACAGGACCGTCGCGAGGACGCGATCGCGCTCGGCGGCGTGGCGGCTGCCCGTGAGGAACTCCTCGACGAGGTCCAGCACCGCCTCGCTGTCGCCGAGCGACGGGATGTGGTCGCCACCCGGAAGCTCGACGAACCGTGCGCCGGGGATCAGCTCGGCCATCCGGCGGGCCGCCGCGACGGGGAGGAAGTCGCGGCTGCGGTGGATGACGAGCGTCGGCGCACGGACGGTGTCCAGCACGTC
Organism: uncultured Actinomycetota bacterium; assembly: GCA_963746465.1. Lineage (GTDB taxonomy): Bacteria > Actinomycetota > Actinomycetes > JACCUZ01 > JACCUZ01 > CAVVAY01. Next base: position 157,131 of record CAVVAY010000005.1, read on the forward strand.
GCTGATGTCGAGCGTCATCGCCGACTCGACCGTCGAGCGCATCATGCCCGGGCTTGCCGCGGCACGCTCGAAGGCCGCCCAGCGCGCCACGCGCGCGGGCGTCAGGCGCAGGTCGGGGGCGAAGAGCCCGAGCGACAGCCCCTCGCCCCAATGGTCCAGGACGGGCGCCCAGGAATCTCGCAACGCATCCAGATCGCTCGGGCTGACGCCGAAGCTGCCGTAGAGCACCACCGCGGTGGTCCGCTCCGGGTGCGTCGCCCCGAACAGCGTCGCCGCGGGCCCACCCTCGGAGTATCCGAACACGGCAGCGCGCTCGGACCCCGCGTCGTCCATGACGACGCGGATGTCGTCCATGCGCTCCTCGAGGGTCGGCGGCGCGGCCACGGGGTCAGACATCCCCATGCCGCGCTTGTCGAAGATGATGAGCCGGGAGAACGCGGCGAGCCCGTTCAGGAAGGCGCTGTACCTGCGGTCCGTCCAGCCGAGATCCAGATGCGACAGCCCGCCCGGCACGAGCACGAGGTCGAGCGGACCGTCGCCGAGGACCTGGTAGGCGATGCTCAGCTCGCCGCTGCGCGCGTACCTCGTCCTCGGGGGCTCCACCGCACGCAGCGTCCCAGACGCGACCCCGCCAAGCCAACCACGCCGAAACCGCCGTCAGTGCTTCTTGGCGTCGACCGCGCGCCGCAGCTGGTCCTTGTTCATCTTCGAGCGCCCGTCGATCCCCATGTCGCGGGCCTCGTTGTAGAGCTGGTCGCGCGTGCGGCCCTTGGGGCGATCGGTGCCCGAGCGCAGGCCCCCGCGGCGGCCGGAGGAGATGTCGTCGGTCGAGCTGCGCGAGCGCCGGCGCGACTCGCCGGCACGGGCGCGCTCCTTGTTGACCGTCCGCGCCGCGATCTCCTCGGCGCGCTGCTCCGAAGCGCCCTGGTCGAGCTCGCTCTGCTTGATGTGCTCGTACTGGCGGGCGCGCTTGGTGCCCTTCTGGACCCCGCGGGGTGGCATGGATTCCTCCTTGCGTCGCTTGGCGACCGGTCTACCCGTCGAGGCGCTCGGGCGTGCACCCGGGCGCGCAGCATGGTCGAGGCTCCCACGGGGTACCTGCCGGGCGTGCTGGAACTTCCGGACCCGCGCGGCGAGCTCTCCGAGCTCGTGATCGCAGAGCTCACGCGGCCGGTTCACCGGCTGTCGGCGCTCGACATCGAGGCCCCCGCCGAGCCGCTGGGCGACGACGACCTGCAGCTCGCGCTGTACCTCTGTTATGAGCTGCACTACCGCGGCCTGCCGGGCGTCGCCGACGAGTGGGAGTGGGAACCGACCCTGCTCGCGCTGCGCCGCGAGCTCGAGGCGTCCTTCGAGGCCGCGCTGCGCGTCGCCGTGCCGGTTCCGGCGACCCCGGGCTGGGAGGAGATGGACCTCGCGCTGCGGGCAGTCGCCGACGCCGACACCGGGCCCGCGCTGTCGCGCCACATCGAGCGCGATGCGACGCTCGAGCAGGTGCTGGAGTTCGTCGTGCACCGCTCCGCCTACCAGCTCAAGGAGGCCGATCCGCACTCCTGGGTGCTGCCGCGGCTGCACGGGCCGCCGAAGGCCGCGCTCGTGCAGATCCAGGCCGACGAGTACGGCAACGGCGTGGCCGAGCGCATGCACGCCCGCCTGTTCGCCGACACGATGGAGGAGCTGGGCCTCGACGCCCGCTACGGCGCCTACGTCGATCGCCTGCCCGGCGTGACGCTCGCGACGGTGAACCTCATGTCCTTCTTCGGCCTGCACCGGCGCTGGCGCGGCGCGATCGTGGGCCACCTCGCGCTCTTCGAGATGGAGTCCTCGCTGCCCAACCGCCGCTACGGCAACGGGCTGCGCCGGCTGGGATGCTCGCAGCGCGCGACCGAGTTCTTCGACGAGCACGTCGCGGCGGACGCGATCCACGAGCAGGTGGCCGCGGTCGACCTCGCCGGGGGGCTCGCGCGCCAGCAGCCGCGGCTGTCGCGGGACATCCTGTGGGGCGCGGCGGCGCTCGTGGAGCTCGACGCGCGCCTGGCGCGCCACATCACGGACGCGTGGGGGGCAGGTGCGAGCTCGCTGCGCGAGGAGCGCTCGGCGGCGCTGGAGGCCTGAGTGCAGTACGGGGTCCTCCGGTTGCACGACTGGCGCATGATGCGGGAGGGTAGGTGTGTCGATCGACACAAACTCGGACAGAGGGGGAGGCATGACGGCAACGGATCCGCGCGTCGACTGGAAGGCGGTCGAGCGGTCCCCGGAGTTCAGGGAGCTGATCGCCGCGCGCAGGCGCTTCGTGCTGCCGGCCACGATCTTCTTCCTCGCCTGGTATCTCGGCTTCATCCTGCTCGCGGGCTACGCGCCGGACTTCATGGGCCGCTCCGTCTACCAAGGGCTGACCGTGGGCTACTGCCTCGCGCTGACGCAGTTCGTCATGGTCTTCGCGCTCGGCGCCACCTATGCGCGGCGCGCCGCACGCGTCTACGACCCGCTCGCCGCGAAGGCGATCCGCCGCGCGGAGGAGACCGCGCCGGGGCAGCGCGACGTCGTGGCGCCGACGGCTGACGGTAGCGCGGGGACGCGCCACGGAGCGGTCCGATGACGATCATCGCCGCCACCAACGTCGAGGCGCTCGTGATCTTCGGGATCGTCCTGTCGATCACGCTCGTCATCACCTACTGGGCGTCCAAGCGCATGACCGGAGCGGAGGCCTTCTGGGCCGCCGGGCGCCAGATCAGCGGCGTCCAGAACGGCCTGGCGATCTCCGGCGACTATCTGTCGGCGGCGTCGTTCCTCGGCATCGCCGGGCTGATCTTCATCTTCGGCTTCGACGGATTCCTCTACTCCGTCGGCTTCCTCGTCGCGTTCCTGACGGTGATGTTCCTGCTTGCCGAGCGGATGCGGAACGCGGGCAAGTTCACGATCGCCGACGTGCTCGCGTTCCGGCTCAACGATCGGCCCGCGCGGACCGCGGCGGCGATCGGGACCCTCGCGGTCGTGGCGTTCTACCTCATCGCGCAGATGGTCGGCGCGGGCGTGCTCGTGCAGGCGCTCGTCGGCATCGACTTCTCGGTGGCGGTGCTCATCACCGGCGTGATGATGCTCTGCTACGTCATCTTCGGCGGGATGCTCGCCACGACGTGGGTGCAGATCATCAAGGCGTTCCTGCTGATGACGGCGATCCTCGTGATGTCGGTGTTCGTGCTCGAGCGCGTGGGCTTCAACCCGATCGAGCTGTTCAACCGCGCAGAGGCCAACACGACGGCCGAGTCGACGTTCTCGCTCGCGCCGGGGACGTTCCTGCCCAACCCGATCGACACGGTGTCGCTGGGGATCGCGCTCGTGCTCGGGACGGCGGGGCTGCCGCACATCCTCATGCGCTTCTTCACGGTGCCCGACTCCAAGGCCGCGCGCTCGTCGGTCGTATGGGCGATCTTCATCATCGGCTGCTTCTACGTCCTGACGACGTTCATCGGCTTCGGCGCCCGGGCGCTGCTCGGCGAGGGCGGGGTCGCGGCGGCGGGCGCGGGCGGCAACCTCGCCGCGCCGAACCTCGCCCAGTTCCTCGGCGGCGGGGAGGGGACGTTCGGCGGCGACCTCTTCCTCGCGATCGTGGCGGCCGTCGCGTTCGCGACGATCCTCGCGGTCGTGGCCGGCCTCGTGCTGTCGGCCTCGGGCGCGGTCGCCCACGACCTGTGGTCCAACGTCATCCGCAAGGGCCGCGACTCCGAGCACGAGGAGGTGCTCGTCGCGCGCGTGGCGGCGGCGTCGATCGGCGCGATCGCCATCGCGATCGCGATCATCGGCGGCGAGGGGCTGAACGTGTCGTTCATGGTCGGCCTCGCGTTCGCGGTCGCCGCGAGCGCGAACTTCCCGGCGCTGCTGCTCGCGCTCACCTGGCGGCGCTTCAACACCGCCGGCGCCGTGACCGGCGTGCTGTTCGGCGTCGTCAGCTCGATCGGCCTCGTGATCATCTCGCCGAAGGTCTGGCCGGGCCCCGACGGCGAGGGCGGCGCGCTGTCGTTCTACGACCTCGCCAACCCGGGGATCATCTCGATCCCGCTGGGCTTCATCGGCTGCTGGATCGGCACGATGCTCTCCAACGAGCACGGCAACGAGCGCGAGTTCGACGAGCTCTACGTGCGCTCGGAGACGGGCCTCGGAGCTGAGAAGGCGGGGGTCGGCGTCTGAGGCTTCCGGCGAGCGGGCCGGCTGCGGTCAGGCGCTCTGCGCCTCGCCGCCGGCCGGCCCGGCGCCGCAACCGACCAGGGCGCGGGCGATCGCGCCCTGCAGCGCGGGCGAGGGCTCGTCGTCGCCCGCGAGGCTCGCCGTGACGAAGGCGCGGATCTGCTTCGCGGTGACGCTGTCGCGCAGGCGAGCGATGACGCAGCGGCGGTGTGGCTGGCCCTCGAGGCCCGCCAGGATCCCGGCCTCGAACTGGTGGCGCAGGCTGCGCCGCCCGAGGCAGGGGATGAGGCTGCCGGTGACGATCCGGGCGTCCGCGGCGACGATCGCCCGCTCCAGGCGGGCCTCGCCGATGCGGCGGATCCGGGCTACGACGCAGTCCGCCTCGCGGGCGGAGAGCTCGTCGGGAGGCCGCGAGATCTGGCGGCGCCCGGCGCGCAGGTAGCGGTCGAAGTCGAGCTCGACGGCGGCGATGTGGTCGAGCTTCCAGACCCCGTCGCGCCGGACGAGGCGCAGGTCGTAGGTCGCGCCGTCCTCGTCGCCGCCCTGGACCGCGACGTCGGCGTGCGCGCGCTCGTCGGTGATCGTCACGTCCGAGGTCCGCGCGGCGTCGGCGGGCTTGCCGACGCGCAGCGCCTCGCGGCAGACGGCGACGGCGGCGGGACCGGTCGTGAACTGCGTCTGCTCGATGTAGGCACGGGTGAAGAGCGTCGTACAGGCTGCTGGGTCGCTTGAGGTCAGTGCCTTGTCGATCGCGGCGCGCACCTGCTTGGCCGCGCCGTCGTCGGAGGAGGCGCCGCCACACCCGCTCACGACGACGCAGAGGGACATGAGGACCGCGGCGACGACGTTGCGCACGCGCTGACTGTAGTGGTCGCCGCGGGCTCTCAGGCGATTCTCAGCAGGCTCTCGGCGAGCGTCCAGGCGCCGCGGGGAGGGTCTCAGAACGCAACGAGAGGAGATCCGATGTCGTCCTATCAGCAGACCGCCACCGCACCGTCGCGCGCCGAGCGGGCGAGCGCGCCGTCGTTGGCCGTCGCCGAGGCCGTCCAGGAGGCCGCCGTCCGCGGGACGCTCGCGATCGGCCTGGGCACGATCGCCGTCATCCACGCCGTCGACAGCGTCGGCAAGTGGACCGAGACGCCCTACATGTTCTGGCTGTACATGGCGCTGATCGCGTCGTCCGTCGCGCTCGCGGGAGCGGTGCTCTTCAGCCGCTCGCGCCTGCCCGTCGCCGCCGCGGCCGGCCTCGCGGCCACCGTGCTCGCCGCGTTCGTCGCCGACCGCACGCTTGGCATGCCGGGCGCCACGGACGACATCGGCAACTGGACCGAGCCGCTGGGCCTGGCCTCGATCGTCGTCGAGGGCCTCGTCGTGGCGGTCGGGATCGGCGGGCTGCGGCGCGCCGGCGCGGCGGCGCGGCTCGCGCGCTAGACGCGCCCGTGCTCGGCGCCGCTGGGAGCGCGGAAGCGCACGAGCTTGTGGCTGCCGTCACAGAAGGGCCGCTGGCGCGACTTGCCGCAGCGGCACAACGCGATCGTCGAGCGGTCGGTCTCGATCGGGTTGCCGTTCTGGTCCTCGAGGAGAAACGGCCCGCGGACCAGCAGCGGCCCGTCGCGGTAGCTCGTGATACGCGTGGCGTCGGCCATCGTGCTGCGCGTCCTGCCCAAAGGGGGAGCGGGCCAATCGCCGGCGCTCGGGGTGTCAGAGTGCGCCCATGACGATCTCAGCGGGCCTGCTGGTCTTTCGGTCGGGCGCCGGTGGGCTCGAGGTGCTGCTCGGGCACATGGGCGGGCCGTTCTGGGCGCGCAGGGACGAGGGCGCGTGGTCGATCCCCAAAGGCGAGTTGCACGAGGGCGAGGAGCCCGCCGCGGGCGCTCGGCGCGAGTACCTCGAGGAGCTCGGCGTGCCCGTGCCCGAGGGCGAGCTGATCGAGCTCGGCGAGATCCGCCAGAGCGCGGGCAAACGCGTCGTCGCGTTCGCCCTGGAGGGCGACTTCGATCCGGCCGGGCTGCTTCCAGGGACCTTCGACCTTCAATGGCCGCCGCGCTCGGGGACGATCCGGGCATTCCCGGAGATCGATCGCGTCGCGTGGTTTGACCTGACGACGGCGCGGACGAAGCTCGTCAGCGCCCAGGCCGAGCTGCTGGACCGCCTCGTGGCCGCCACGACCCCGAGCTGACCGGGCGCGTCAGCGCCTTGACGAAGTCCTCCAGGTGGGCGGTCGTCCAGCACTCGAACGCCTGGCAGTGCTGCGCGTAGGAGTCGATCACCGAGTCGCCGTAGTTCCAGTACAGCCGCGGCTCGGGGTTCAGCCAGAAGGTGCGCCCGGCGCGGGCGGCGACCTCGGCGAAGATGTCCGCGCGCGGATCGCGGCCGTTGGTCCGGGCGTCGCCGAGCACGATGACCGTCGCGCGCGGGTGCAGGTCGTCCTCGACGAGCGTGCGGAACTCCGACCAGACGCGTCCGTAGTCCGTGTAGCCCGAGACGTCGGCGACACCGGCGTCGCGCGCGATCGCCTCGGAGACCGACCGGAAGTCACGCTCGCGGTCGAAGACGTCGGTCACCTCGCTGATGCGCTCGATGAAGACGAACGAGCGCATCTTGCGAAACGAGTCGTGCAGCGCATGCAGCACCGACAAAAAGAAGACCGAGGCGCTCGTGACGCTCGTGGAGACGTCGCAGAGCACGTAGATCTCCGGACGGCGCGGGCGCACGGGCTTGTAGCGCAGGTCGACCGGGACGCCCCCGGTCTGCAGCGATGCGCGCATCGTGCGCCGCACGTCGACGTGGGCGTGGTGCTTGCGCCCGCGCGACTCCTGGCCCTGGGTCTTCAGCCGGCGCTTGAGCTGGGCGACGATCCGGTGGACCGCCGCGAGGTCCTGCAGCGGGCCCGACGGCAGTGCGCGGTCGAGCTCGTTCAGCGGCCGTGACGGCGGCAGCTGCTCGTTGCGCTCGATCTGCGCGCGCTCGAGCTCGCGTCGCAGCAGCGCCTCGAAGCGCCGCAGCGCGTCGCGCGGCACGCCCTCGCGCCGCGGGTCGTCCTCGGGCAGCTCACGCTGGGGCTCGCTGCGCAGGCCGAGCGAGCGGCGGATGCGCTGGACGTCCACGCCGATGACGCCCGAGCCCTCCTGGCGGCGGGCGAAGGCCGCGATCGCCAGCCGGGCGAGGTCGCGCATGAGGCTCTCCGAGCCGTCGCGCAGCGCCGCCGCGATCCTGCGGCGCAGCTCGTCGAGGTCGACCTCGGGCCGGTCGTCCTCGCCGTCGCGGCCCGCGCCGGCGCCACGCTCGCGCACGCCCTCGCGCAGCGCGGCGTCCTCGGTGGCGCGGAAGAAGAAGCGGTCGAACACGAGCTCGAAGATGCGGCGGTCCTCCTGGGACTTGGCGAGCGTCGCCGCCAGCGCCTCGCGAAAGCCGCCGGGATCGGTCCAGGCGATCTGCTCGAGGACCGCGAAGGCGTCGAGCAGCTCGGCCGTGCCGCTGTTGACGCCCTCGGCGCGCAGCTGCTCGCCGAACTCGACGAGCCGGGCGGCGATGCCCTCAGGCGCGGGGCTGGCCGGCAACGAGCCTCACTCCGACGCGCTCGGCCACGACGTCGAGATCGGTGCGGTGCTTGACGATGACCGACAGCGTCTCGCGGAAGACCTCCTGGTCGACGTCCTGCGCGCCGAGCAGCAGCAGCGCGCGCGCCCAGTCGATCGACTCCGCGATCGACGGCGGCTTCTTGAGGTCGAGGTCGCGGACCATCCCGACGACCTCGACGAGCTTGCGCGTGATCGTCTCGTCGAGCTCGGGCACGTGCAGGCGCACGATCGCGAGCTCGTGCTCGAGGCAGGGGTAGTCGAGCCAGAGGTACAGGCAGCGGCGCTTGAGCGCCTCGGTGAGCTCGCGCGAGTTGTTGGAGGTCAGCAGGACGACGGGATGCGTGCGCGCGTCGACGCGGCCGAGCTCCGGGATCGAGATCTGGAAGTCCGACAGGATCTCGAGCAGCATCGCCTCGAACTCCTGGTCGGTCTTGTCGATCTCGTCGATGAGCAGCACGACCGGCTGCTCGGACGTGATCGCGTCCATCAACGGGCGCGAGAGCAGGAACTCCTCGCCGAAGATGTCGTCCTGGACCTCGTCCCAGCCGGCGCCCTGGCCTTCGGCCTGGATGCGCAGCAGCTGCTTGCGGTAGTTCCACTCGTACAGCGCCTTGGCCTCGTCGAGCCCCTCGTAGCACTGCAGGCGCACGAGCCGGCGGTCGAGGGTCTTCGCGAGGGCCTTGGCGAGCTCGGTCTTGCCGACGCCCGCCGGGCCCTCCACGAGGATCGGCTTGCCGAGCTTGAAGGCCAGAAACGACACGAGCGCGGTCGATTCGCCGGGCAGGTAGCCGACGTCGCGCAGGCCGTCGGCGACGGCGGCGACGGAATCGGGGGCGGCAGCCATGGATGATGGATGATAGGAACTCGGTGGTGGCCGCTCTCGTGCTCGGCGCGTCGGGCCCGTCGGCGACGCCGGTGGCGCTCCTCATCGGCTTCGGCGTGCTCGTCGCGATCGCCGGGCACCTCGCGGGCTCGCGGCGCACGGTGGTCGTGGGCCTGGCGATCCTCTTCGTCGCAACGGCGCTGCTGATCGCCGGCGCCTATGCCTCCTTCAGCGGCGACGACGTCGACCCGCGCACGTGCGACGCCCCCGGCGGCTGCTGACGTCGGAGCGCATAGGCGCCGACGGCTGCGGGTACCGGGCGTTCGCGGTGCGCAGCCAGACAGCCAGCGGAGCGTGAGCCGCCGTGATCGCCGGCGCGGGGGAGACGCGCGGTCCGTACGAGGAGCTGCAGTCGCTCTACCTGCCGATCGCCGGCGTGGTCTTCGCGATCGTCGCCGTCGCGCTCGTCTTCATCGCTGTCCGCCACCGTGCCCGCGACGGTCGCGCGGCCTCGACCCGCTTCACGGCGCCGGGGCTGGAGATCGCCTACGCCGTGGCGCTCGCCGCGATCGCGGCACTGCTCGTGTGGCGCACGTTCACGGCGATGTCCGACAGCGATCCGGTCGTCGCGCGCGCGGCGCCCGCGGCGGGCGCTGGGACGGCGGGCCTGACGATCGGGATCGTCGCGTCGCGCTGGAACTGGCGCCTGGCCTACCCCGGCGGCGTCGTGCAGTCCGGCGACGGCCGCGACCGGCCGGCGACGCTCGTCGTCCCCGCGGGGCGGCCGGTGCGCTTCAGGCTGACCTCGCGCGACGTCGTCCATGCCCTCTGGGTCCCTGAGCTGCGCGCGAAGTACGACGCCATGCCGGGCTACACGAACGTCTTCGACCTGCGCTTCGCGGCCGGCCGCGACTACACGACGACCCGCTGCTCGGAGTTCTGCGGCGACCTGCACGACCGCATGCTCCTGCGCGTCGACGTCCGCGCGCCCGCGGCCTTCGCGACGTGGCTGCAGGGTCGCCAGGAGGCGCCGGCGAGATGATCGCGGCGTTCCTGTCGACCGACCACAAGGTCGTCGCGATCCGGGCCGGCGTCGTGGCCGCGATCTTCTTCGCCGGCGCCGGGGTGCTGGCGCTGCTCATGCGCGCCGAGCTCGCCCAGCCGGGGCTGCAGGTCGTCTCGCGCGCCGGCTATACCCAGCTGTTCACGATGCATGGCTCGACGATGATCTTCCTCGTCGTCCTGCCGGTGGCGCTTGCGGCCTGCCTGTACCTCGTGCCGCTGCAGATCGGCGCCGTGCAGGTCAGCGGCGCGCGCTGGGCGTTCGCCGGCCAGTGGCTCATCGCGCTCGGCGGCGTCGTCATGTGGACGGGCTGGCTGACGCGCGAGGGCGCCGGGCGCGCCGGCTGGTACGCCTACGACCCGCTCGCGCGCACGCCCGCGACGCCCGGTCCCGGCATGGATCTCTGGCTGTGCGGGGCCGTCATGGCGACGCTCGGGACGATCTTCATCGCGGCCGTCGTGCTGACGACGATCGTGCGCCGCCGCATGCCCTCGATGACGATGCTGCGGCTGCCGGTCTTCACGTGGACGGCGCTGGCGAGCTGCCTGCTGGTCGTCTTCGCGTTCCCATCGCTCGTCGTCGCCTTCGGCCTGCTGCTCGCCGAGCGCCACGGCGCGCGCGTCATGGACCCGGTCGCCTATCAGCACCTGTTCTGGTTCTACGGCCACCCCGCGGTCTACGTGATGTTCTTTCCGTTCGTCGGGATGGTCGCCGAGGCGGCCTCGACCCTCAGCGACCGGCGCTTCTTCGGCTACCGCGCGTTCGTGCTCGCGCTGCTGGCCTTCACCGCGCTGTCGATGAGCGCGTGGGCGCACCACATGTTCACGACCGGCGCCGTGCCCAGCCGCCTCTTCGCCCTGACGTCGACGGCCCTCATCGTGCCCGCCGGGATCGAGTACTTCGACACGATCGCGACGCTCTGGCGCGGCGCGCTGCGCTTCAACACGGCGATGCTGTTCGTCTTCGGCTTCCTGCTGCAGTTCCTCGTCGGCGGCATGAGCGGCGTCTTCGTCGCGTCGCCGGTGCTCGACTACCACGCGCAGGACTCCTACATCGTCGTCGCGCACTTCCACTACACGCTGTTCGCGGGCAGCATGTTCGGGCTCTTCGCCGGGCTGTACCTCTACTGGCCGAAGATCACCGGCCGCTACCTCTCCGAGCGCCTGGGGCGCATCCACTTCGCGCTGCTCGTCGTCGGGACGAACCTCACGTTCATGCCGATGTTCTTCCTCGGCGAGCAGGGGATGGCGCGCCGGCTCGCGGACTATCCCGACCGCGGCGGCTGGAGCGCGCTGAACCTCGCGTCGTCGGCCGGCGCGGCCTTCATCGCGCTCGGCACGCTGCTGTTCTGCGTGAGCGTGGCGCTGAGCTTCCTGCGCGCGCGCGACGCGCCCGCCGATGCCTGGGGCACCGGCATGTCCCTGGAGTGGGCGACGAGCTCGCCGCCGCCGCCGCACAACTTCGACGCCCTGCCGCCCGTGCGCTCCTATGCGCCGTTGTACGACCTGCGCCATCCCGGAACGGGCGAGGACGGCACATCCGCACCGCCGGCCCGGCCGCCGGGCCCGCGGCCGCAGGGGGCGAGCGCATGAGAAGCGGCGCGATCCCGCTGGCCGGCTGGGGTCTCGCGCTCGTGGCGATCGCGATCTTCGGCGCCGCGCAGTACGAGCTCGACCTGCTGCCGACGCTCCTGCTCGCGGGCGCGGGCGCCGGAGCCATCGCCGCCGGTCTCGCCGCCGGCGTCGCAGGCCGGCGCCGCGGGCGGCGCGCGGAGGAGGAGCTGCTGCTGCGCAGCTCCGCCGCGACGCTCGTCCTGACGTTCGGGGCGACGCTCGCGTTCGTCGGCGCGGCGTCCGTCGGGCCCGGGGTCATGTGGCCGGGCGTCGCGCTCCTGATCGTCGGGGGCGGCGGGCTGCTGCGCGAGACGCGCGCGGCGCGCCGGGTGAGGCGGCGCGACGCATGACCGGTCTCGCGCTCCTGCTCGCCTGTGCGGCGCTGCTCGTCGCGGCGACCGCCCGCCAGCGGCGCCCGCCGTGGGGGCGGACCGCCTGCGGCCTCGCCGGCCTGGCGGCACTCGGCGTCGCGTTCGGCGGCGGCCTGGAGGAGCGCTCGGCACAGCTGCTGAGCGCGCACATGCTCCAGCACGGGCTCGTCGCGGTCGTGGCGGCGCCGCTGCTCGTGGCCGCCGCGCCGGTGAGCCTCGCGTTGGGCGCGCTGCCGCACCTGCGCGCCCGCAGCCTGGCGCGGCTGTTGCGGCGCCCGTGGATGCGCGCGCTCGCGCATCCGGCCACGGGCCTGGCGATCTTCGTCGCGGTGCTCGCGGTGGTCCACGTCCCCGCGGTGTACGAGGCGGCGCTCGCGCACCCGGTCCTGCACGGCGCCGAGCACGCCGCGCTGCTGTGGTCGGCGATCGCGCTGTGGGCGCCGCTGGTGGGCGCCGACCCCCTGCCGCACCGAGCGGGGGCCGTCGCGCGCGTCGGCGTCCTCGTCGGCGCCATGACGGCGATGGGCGCCCTCGGCGCGCTGCTCGCCGCCGCGCGCGACGTCGTCTACCCGTCGTACGTCGCGCCGGCCGCCGCGCTCGGCCGCGACCCGCTCGCCGACCAGGCGCTCGCCGGCGGCGTCATGTGGATCGGCGGCATGGTCGTCGTGCTGCCGGCGCTGCTCGCGCTCGCCTGGTCGGCGCTCGCGCGCGAGGAGCGCCGCCAGCGTGCGCGCGAGCTGACCGGAGGCGGGCGGTGAGGCGCCGGGGGATGGTGATCGCGGCGGCGCTCTGCGCGGCGGCGTGCGGGTTGCCGGCGCCCGCCGGCGCCCAGAACCCGCAGACCGACGAGGGCGCGGGCGCCGCGGACGGCCGCGCGCTGTTCGCCGACGGCTGCGTCTCCTGTCACGGCCCGGACGCCCGCGGCGTCCCCGAGCGCGGTCCGTCGCTGCGCGGCGTCGGCGCCGCCGCCCTGGACTTCTACCTGTCGACCGGGCGGATGCCGCTGTCGGAGCCCGACATCGAGCCGCCCCGCACCGAGCCCGTCCACGGGGCGTCCCAGCGCCGCGCGCTGATCGCCTACGTCACGGGGCTGCAGCCCGGCGGCGACCCCATCCCGCAGGTCCATCCCGAGCGCGGCGACCTCGCGCGCGGGCGGCGCCTGTTCGCCGATGCCTGCTCGGGCTGTCATCAGATCGCGGGCAAGGGCGGCGTCGACCCCGAGATCGTCGCTCCCGCGCTCGACGATGCGACGCCCGTCCAGATCGCCGAGGCGATCCGCGTCGGGCCCTACCTCATGCCGCGCTTCGACGAGCGCCGCCTGGATGACCGCGACGTCGACGCGATCGCCCGCTTCGTCACGCAGACCGCGCGCCACCCCGACAACCGCGGCGGCTGGGCGATCGGCAACGTCGGGCCGATCCCCGAGGGACTCGTCGCGTGGCTGCTGGCGGGCGGCGTGCTGCTGCTCGTCGCGCGCGTGATCGGGGAGCGGTCGCGATGAAGCGCCTGCTGTGGCGCCTGTTCGAGCTGCTGGGGTTCGTGCGCGGGGTCGTGCGCGCCGCGCGCGTGGACCCCGTCGAGGAGACCGAGGAGGACGACGTCGACCCGCGCCGGCGCGAGGCGCCGTCCTCGCGCGGAGCCGAGCTCGCCGTCGTCGCGCTGCTCGTGCTCGCCGCCGTCGGCTTCGCGGCGTTTGCGCTGCTCATCGCCGTCGATGCCGACCCGCGCCTGCTCGGCGCGACGCTCGGAGCCGGCCTGGCGGCGCTGTCGGCGGGGCTGATCGTCGCGGGGCTGCGCGTCGTGCCGCAGGAGGTCGCCGTCGAGGAGCGTCCGCCGTGGGGCGACCCCCAGGCGCGCGCCGAGGCGGCCGAACACGTGGCGAGCGCCGCCGACGGCGTCTCGCGGCGCAGGCTCATCGTCGCCGCGGCGGGCGCCGCCGGGACCGGACTCGCGGCGGCGGCGGTGCTGCCGATCACCGCGCTGGGTCCCGGCTCCCGCGAGCTCAACGACTCGCCATGGCGCGCGGGCGTCGTGCTCGTCGACGAGGACGGGCGGGCGGTCGGTGCCGACGAGCTGCCCATCGGGAGCTTCGTCACGGCGTTCCCCGAGGGCGCCGACCGGCGCGAGCTCGGCTCGCCGGTGATCGTCGTGCGCGTGGACCCGCTGACGCTCGAGCTGCCGCCCGAGCGCCGCGCCTGGGCGCCCGAGGGCCTGCTCGCGTTCTCGAAGATCTGCACGCACGCCGGCTGCGCCGTCTCGCTGTTTCGCCATCCGCTCAACGAGGACACGTCGAGCCCGCCGGCACTCGTGTGCCCGTGCCACTACTCGACCTTCGACGTGCGCCGCGCGGCAACGGTGACCCTCGGACCGGCCGGCCGGCCGCTCCCGCAGCTGCCGTTGCGCCTCGACGCCGGCCGGCGCCTCGTCGCGGGCGGGCCGCTGTCGGGCTCCGTCGGGCCCGCATGGTGGGGGACCGATCGCGCGTGAGCCCGCCCCCGGATCCGGTCGCCTTCGTCGACGAGCGCCTCGGCGCCGCGCGGCCGCTGCGCAAGGCGCTGCGCTACGTCTTTCCCGAGCACTGGTCCTTTCTGCTCGGCGAGATGGCGCTGTACGCGTTCGTCGTGCTCGTGGCGACCGGCGTCTTCCTCGCGCTGTTCTTCGAGCCGAGCACCGCGCCCATGACCTGGCACGGGCCCTACGCCCCGCTGGACGGCGCGCAGGTCAGCCGCGCCTACGGCTCCGCGCTGGACCTGTCGCTCACCGTGCCCGGTGGGCTGCTCATGCGCCAGACGCACCACTGGGCCGCGCTCGTGTTCGTCGTCGCGATCACGCTGCACCTGCTGCGCGTCGTCTTCACGGGCGCCTTCCGCAGGCCGCGCGAGCTGACGTATCTCGTCGGCGTGACGCTGCTGACGCTCGCCGTGCTGGAGGGCTACGCCGGCTACTCCCTGCTCGACGACCTGATCTCGGGGATGGGCCTCGCGATCGGCTATTCGGCTGCGCTGTCGATCCCGGGCATCGGCGGCGCGCTGGGCACGTTGCTCTGGGACGGGCCGTTCCCGGGCGGCCCGGCCTTCGAGTCGCGCCTGTTCATCCTCCACGTCTTCGTGCTGCCGGCGGCGATCGCGACGCTTCTCGGCCTGCACCTGTGGCTCGTCGTGCGCACGCGCCACGCGCAGTTCCGCGGCCCCGGCCGGCGCGAGGACAACGTCGTCGGCGCGCCGCTGTGGCCGGCCTACGCCCTGCGCTCGCTGGGCTGGATGTTCGCCGTCGCGGCCGTGCTCGTGCTGCTCGGCGGGCTCGTGCAGATCAACCCCGTCTGGCAGTGGGGCCCCTACGAGCCGTGGGTCGGCGAGAACGGCGCGCAACCCGACTGGTACCTCGGCTGGCTCATCGGCGCGCTGCGCCTCATGCCCAATTGGGAGCCGGCGATCGCAGGGCGCACGATCGTTCCCAACCCGTTCTTCGGCGGGGTGGCGTTCCCGGGGCTCCTGTTCGGGTTCCTCTACCTTCTGCCGGCGATCGACCGCCTGTTGTTCACGCGCGACCGCGCCGAGCACCACCTGCTCGACCGCGCGCGCGACGACCCGCGGCGCACCGCGCTGCTGGCGGCAGTGCTCGTCTTCGTCGTGCTCGTGTTCTTCTTCGGCTCGGCCGACCGCGTGTTCCTGTCGCTGTCGATCCCCTACGACCTGCAGCTCTGGCTCGCCCGCGGCCTGGTGGTGCTCGCGCCGCCGCTGGCCTACCTCCTGACGCGGCGCTGGTGCCTGGCGCTGCGCCGCGGCGACGAGCATCCGCTGCGCGCGGTCGACGCCGCGCTCGTGGCGGCGCCGCGAACCGCCGAGGAAACGGCGCTTGGGGACGGCTCGCAGCGGGGATGAAGCGTCCCGTGCCCGCGCGCAGATCCGCACGCATCCCGCCGCTGCTGCGCCAGCTCCTGGGATCGTCGGACCGCCTCGCCCTCGGCCCCTCCGCGCAGTCCCCGCGCTCGCAGGAGCTCAGGCCGCGCACGAGCACGGCTGACCGCGTCGTCAAGTCCGTGTGCCCGTACTGCGCGGTCGGCTGCGGCCAGGACGTGTACGTCAAGGACGAGCGCGTCGTCCAGATCGAGGGCGACCCGGACTCACCGATCTCGCGCGGGCGCCTGTGCCCGCGGGGCTCCTCGTCGCTGTCGCTCGTCAACTCGCCCACGCGCCAGACGAAGGCGCTGTACCGCGCGCCCTACGCGACCGACTGGGAGGAGATCGACCTCGAGCGCGCCGTCGACATGATCGCCGACCGCGTCGTCGAGACGCGCGAGCGCACGTGGCAGGAGCGCGACGAGGACGGCGGGCTGCTGCGGCGCACGCTGGGCTTCGCGCACCTCGGCGGGGCGACGCTCGACAACGAGGAGAACTACCTCATCAAGAAGTGCTTCTCGGCGCTCGGCGCGGTGGCGATCGAGAACCAGGCCCGCATATGACATTCCTCCACGGTCCCCGGTCTGGGGACCTCCTTCGGGCGCGGCGGCGCCACGAACTTCCAGCAGGACCTCGCCAACGCCGACTGCATCGTCATCGAGGGGTCGAACATGGCCGAGTGCCATCCGGTCGGCTTTCAGTGGGTGATGGAGGCGCGCGAGCGCGGCGCCCACGTCATCCACGTCGATCCGCGCTTCACGCGCTCCAGCGCGGTCGCGCACGACCACGTCCCGATCCGCGTCGGGACCGACATCGTCTTCCTCGGGGCGCTCATCAACCACGTCCTGGCAGGCGGCCACGAGTTCCGCGAGTACGTCGAGGCCTACACGAACGCCGCGACGATCGTGGGCGAGGAGTTCCGCGACACCGAGGATCTCGACGGCCTCTTCTCCGGCTGGGACGAGCAGTCCGGCAGCTACGACGTCTCGACCTGGCGCTATGAGAACTCCGAGGTGCCGCGAGACGCCGACCAGGGCGCGCAGCAGCCCGGCTCCGCGGGCTCGGGGGGCGTGCAGTCCCACGGCGCCCACGGCGCGAAGGTGAACGACAACACGCCCCCGACCGACCCGGCGCTCGAGCACCCGCGGTGCGTCTTTCAGATCCTCAAGCGCCACTACGCGCGCTATACGCCCGAGCTCGTGCAGCGCACCTGCGGCATCCCGCCCGAGCAGTTCGCGCGCGTCGCCGACGCGGTCGTGCGCAACTCCGGCCGCGAGCGCACGACGGCGTTCGTCTACTCCGTCGGCTGGACGCAGCACACGACCGGCGTGCAGCTCATCCGTGCCGCTTCGATCCTGCAGCTGCTGCTCGGCAACATCGGGCGCCCGGGGGGCGGCGTCATGGCCCTGCGCGGCCACGCCTCGATCCAGGGCTCGACCGACATCCCGACGCTCTACAACATCCTGCCCGGCTACCTGCCGATGCCCAAGGCCGGCAGCGACGCGACGCTCGACGAGTACTGCGACGCGAACACCCCGCCGGCGGGCTTCTGGGGCTACACCCGCGAGTACACCGTGAGCCTGCTGAAGGCCTGGTGGGGCGAGCACGCCACCGCCGACAACGACTTCTGCTTCGAGCGCATACCGCGCATCGGCGAGGACCACTCGACCTACCCGACGGTGATGGGCATGCGCGACGGCGATGTCGAGGGCTACTTCGTCATGGGCGAGAACCCGACGGTCGGATCGGCCAACGGCAGGGTCCAGCGGCTGGGGATGGCGAACCTCAAGTGGCTCGTCGTGCGCGACCTGCAGCTCATCGAGTCCGCGACGTTCTGGAAGGACGGCCCCGAGATCGAGACGGGCGAGCTGCGCACGGAGGACCTCGGCGTCGAGGTCTTCTTCCTCCCGGCCGCCACCCACACCGAGAAGGCGGGCACGTTCACGAACACCCAGCGCCTGCTGCAGTGGCGCCACAAGGCCGTCGAGCCGCCGGAGGACTGCCGCTCGGAGCTGCACTTCATGTACCACCTCGGCCGCCGCATCCGGGCGCGGCTCGCCGGGTCGCAGCTCGAGCGCGACCGCGCGATCCTCGACCTCACGTGGGACTACCCGACGGAGGGACCGACCGAGGAACCGTCGGGAGAGGCGGTCCTCAAGGAGATCTCCGGCTTCACCGTGGCGGACGGCAGGGCGGTCGACGGCTACACGGCGCTGAAGGCCGACGGGTCGACGGCCTGCGGCTGCTGGATCTACTCCGGCTGCTACGGCGGCGATGAGAACCAGACGGCACGCCGCAAGCCGGGCTCGGAGCAGTCCTGGGTGGCGCCGGAGTGGGGCTGGGCGTGGCCGATGAACCGCCGCGTCCTCTACAACCGCGCGTCCGCCGACCCCGAGGGCCGCCCCTGGAGCGCGCGCAAGAAGCTCGTCTGGTGGGACGCCGAGGACGGGACGTGGACCGGCGACGACGTGCCCGACTTCAAGGCCGACATGCCGCCCGACCACGTGCCCGAGCAGGGCGCGACGGCCGAGGACGCGCTGCGCGGCGACGACCCGTTCATCATGCAGGCAGACGGCAAGGGCTGGCTCTACGCGCCCAGCGGCCTGCTGGACGGTCCCCTGCCGACGCACTACGAGCCGCACGAGTCACCCGTGCGCAACCCCGTCTACGCCACGCAGGCCAACCCCACGCGCGAGCTGCTCGAGCGCGACGACAACCGCTACAACCCGAGCGCCGGCGAGCCCGGCGCGGGCGTCTTCCCCTTCGAGCTCATGACCTACCGGATCGCCGAGCACCACACGGCCGGCGGCATGTCGCGCTTCCTTCCGCACCTCGCCGAGCTCGCGCCCGAGTTCTTCGTCGAGGTCTCGCCCGAGCTCGCGGCGCTGCGCGGCCTCGAGCACGCCGGCTGGGCCACGATCGTCACGATGCGCACCGCGATCGAGGCGCGCGTGCTCGTGACGGAGCGCATCCCGCAGCGCACGATCGACGGGCGCGTCGTGCACACGGTCGGCCTGCCCTACCACTGGGGCCCCAACGGGATCGCCCGCGGTGACGCCGCCAACGACGTCATGGCGATCGTGCTCGACCGCAACACCCATATCTCGGAGTTCAAGGCGGCGACCTGCGACGTGCGCCCAGGCCGGCGCCCGCGCGGCCCCGCGCTGCTCGAGTTCGTCGCGGACTACCGGCGGCGCGCCGACGCGGGGGATGCGTCATGAGCGCGTTTGAGCTGAGGACGACGAGCTACGGCCCCGAGGCGAAGCCGCGCAAGGGCTTCTTCACCGACACGTCGCTGTGCATCGGCTGCAAGGCCTGCGAGGTCGCCTGCAAGACCTGGAATGACGTCCCCGAGGACGGCCTGCAGTTCAGCGGGATGTCGATCGACAACACGCGCAGCCTCGGCGCCGACACCTGGCGCCACGTGGCGTTCGTCGAGCAGCGCGTCGTGCTCGACGACCTCGTCGTGGAGGCGACGCTCCCGGTGCAGGTGCAGGTGCAGCACGATCCCGTCGAGGGGCTGCGCTGGCTCATGGCCTCCGACGTGTGCAAGCACTGCACGCACGCCGCCTGCCTGGAGGTCTGCCCGACCGGCGCGCTGTTTCGCACGGAGTTCGGGACGGTCGTCGTGCAGGAGGACGTCTGCAACGGCTGCGGCTACTGCGTCCCCGCCTGCCCGTTCGGCGTCCTCGACCAGCGCAAGGGCGACGGCCGCGTGTGGAAGTGCACGCTCTGCTACGACCGCCTGAAGGACGACCAGGAGCCGGCCTGCGCGAAGGCCTGCCCGACCGACTCGATCCAGTTCGGCGAGCTCGACGACCTGCGCGAGCACGCCGCGCGGCGGGTCGAGGAGCTGCACGCCCGCGGCGAGGCGTCGGCGCAGCTGTACCTCGCCGACGAGGACGACGGCATCGGCGGCGCCGGCGCGTTCTTTCTCCTGCTCGACGATCCCGAGGTCTACGGCCTCCCGCCGGACCCCGTCGACGCGACGCGCGACCTCGGCGAGACGTGGCTCGCGGCCGGCGCCGCGGCGGTCGCGATGCTCGCCACGGCCGCGGCGGGCATCGCGTGGGGGCGGCGGGGGTGAGCTCGCAGGGAGCACGGACCCCGGCCGGGGCGCGCCGGCGCGGCGGCGGTCGCGGGGCCGAGATGGTCCCGCCGGCGCAGCCGCGCAGCTACTACGGGATGCCGGTGATCGCCACGCCGGTCTGGAAGCCCGAGATTCCGTGGTACTTCTTCGTCGGCGGCATGGCGGGCGCCGCGGCGCCGCTGGCGGCCGGCGCGCGGCTGACCGGAAACGAGGCGCTCGGGCGCCGCGCGGCGGCGGTCGCCCTGGCCGGCTCGGCGATCTCGCCGGTGCTGCTGATCGCCGACCTCGGGCGCCCGGAGCGCTTCCTGAACATGCTCCGCGTCTTCAAGCCGTCCTCGCCGATGAGCGTCGGGTCCTGGGTCCTCGTGGGGTTCGGCGCGACGAGCAGCCTTGCCGCCGGCTGGCAGCTGCTGGACGTCGTGCCGCGCGCCGTCGGCGAGCCCGCCGGGGTCGCGGCCGCGCTGCTGGGCCCGGTGCTGTCGACCTACACCGCCGTGCTGATCGCCACCACGGCGGTCCCGGCCTGGCATGCGGCGCGCCGCGAGCTGCCGTTCGTGTTCGCCGGTTCGTCGCTCGCGTCGGCAGGCGGCGTCTGCATGGCGCTGACCGGCTCGCGCGACGCCGTGCCCGCACGCGCGATGGCGATTGCGGGCGCGGTCCTCGAACTGGCCGCCGACGAGACGATGCAGCGGCGCCTGGACCCGGTCGTGCGCGCGTCCTACGAGTCGGGCGCGCCGCACACGCTGCGGCTCGCGGCCCGCGCCTGCGTCGCGGGCGGCGCGTGCCTGGCGGCGCTCGCAGGACGCTCGCGGCCGGCGGCGATCGCGGGCGGCGGCGCGCTGGCCGCGGGCGCGGCGCTGACGCGCTGGTCGATCTTCAAGGCGGGCGTCGCGTCGTCGCGCGATCCGGAGCAGACCGTGGCGCCGCAGCGCGCGCGGCGACCTGCGACCAATGGCGGATTGACGCAGCCCACCGAAAAGTAGGAAGGTGTTCGTGCTCAAGAGACGTCCGAATACGAAAGGCTCGTCATGAAGCGCAGTCCGCGCTGGATCCTGCTCGCTGTCCTCGCCGCCGTCCTGTCGGTGACCGTGGGCGTCGTGGCGAGCTCCGGCAAGTCAGGCAGTGGCCACGACACGATCGCCACGACCGGCGACGACGGCGGCAAGAGCGGCCATGGCGGCAGCGGCGGCCATGGCGGCAAGGCGGGGACCGTCTACACGATCCCCGGCGACACCGTCTTCCCCGAGGGCATCGCGCTCGACAAGCGCGGCTCCGGCAAGACCTTCTTCGTCTCCTCGACGACCGACGGGACGATCTTCAAGGGCAACGTCAAGGGCACGACGCTCGCGCCGTTCGCCGCGGGCGGGGCCGATGGCCGCACGAGTGCGACCGGCATGACCGTCAGCCGCAGCCGCCTGTTCGTCTCGGGTGCCGGCACGGGCAAGGCGTTCGTCCTGAGCACCGCCGACGGCCACACGCTGAAGGTCCTCGACACGAACCCGGGCACCGGCCCGACGTTCATGAACGACGTCACGGTGGCCCACGGCTTCGCGTACTTCACCGACTCCCAGCGCCCGATCCTCTTCCGGGCGTCGACGAGCGGCGCGACGGTCGGCGACATGGAGCCCTGGCTGGACTTCACCGGCACGCCGTTCGTCTACCAGAGCGGCTTCAACGCCAACGGCATCGTCAACTACGACGACGGCCGGATCCTCGTCATCGTGCAGTCCAACACCGGCAAGCTCTTCCGCGTCGACACGAAGACCAAGGCCGTGACGCAGATCGACACCGGCGGCAGGACGTTCGTCAACGGCGACGGACTCGTCGCCCATGGCAGCCGCCTCTACGTCGTGCAGAACGCCGACAACCAGATCACCGAGGTCAAGCTGCGCGACAACAGGCGCTCGGGCCGCGTTCGCAGCGTGCTCAAGAGCAGCCTGTTCGCGTTCCCGACGACCGCGGCGCGCGACGGCGGCCGGCTGCTGGTCGTCAACTCGCAGTTCGACAAGCGCGGCCCCGGCCTCTCGCCGGTGCTGCCCTTCACGGTCGCGTCGGTCAAGAAGCCGTAGGCATCGCCGGGCTCCCCGTCGCGCGCCTCGCGCGCGCGGCGGGGCGACCGGCCTGCGCAGGTCAGCGCTCGCGCGCGCGGCGGGGGATCTCGCCCGGGCGCAGCGGCGGCTCCGGGCGCAGCGGCGGCTCGCCGGCGTCGTCGTCCGCGGGGTCGTCGAAGGTCAGCTGCTCGGCGTCGGCCCGCGTGACGGCGCGGTCGCGCGCGCGCTGGGCGGCTGCGCTGGCCGGGATGACGTCGGTGCGCGACTCGGAGGCCGGCACGACGGCGGTGCGCGACTCGGAGACCGGCACGACGGCTGTCGCTGCCGCGGAGGCCGAGCCGGCGCTGCGCCGGGGATTCTCCTGAGGCTCCGGGCGGCCCGCGGCGCGGATGCGCTGGCCCGCCACGGCGAGTGCGCCGGCGGCGACGAAGGCCACGAAGAATCCCCACTGGATGCCGACCGTGCCACCGTCGCCGCTGATGTCGGGGCGGTCGAAGACGCGGTAGAAGATCAGCAGGGTCGCCCAGATCCCGGCCGCGAAGATCACCGTGCCGTCGCCGCCGGGCAGGTGGAACGGACGCCGCTCCGCGCGGGCGAGCAGCAGGACGACCACGCCCGCGGAGACGAGAAAGATCGCCGCCTCGACGAAGGAGACCGCGCCGAAGGCGCTGATCGAGTCGTTCGTGAAGCTACGGCTGCCGGGGATGACGACCGACTTCTCATACCAGGGCAGGAACATCGCCAGCAGCAGCGCGACCGCCGCTCCCGCCGCGAAGCGCTGGTCGCGGTCCAGCGCACGGTAGGCCGTGCGCAGGCGCTGCGCGCGAGAGCTCACGTCGCGTCGGCGCCGGCCGCAAGCAGACGGTCCATGGTCCATGTGCGGGCGCCGCGGGCCATCGGATCGGATTGTACGCGCGGGGTCGGTGGGCTCGGCGCGGGTGGGGCGCGGGTGGGGCGCGGGGCGCGGTCGCGCGGCTCGGGATCCGGCGCGGTCGCGCCGCTCGGGATCCGGCGCGGTCGCGCCGCCGGCGCGGGCGCCGGCGCTCCCGCGGAACGCGAACACGAAGCGACCTCAGGGGGGTTTGGCCCAAAACGTCCATATGGCGGACGTTTTGCACCACGCCCCCGGCGCGCAGCCGGGCCGCACGAAGGTTCTGCGCCCACGCGAGCGCAACCCGCCTCCGCTGCATCCGTTGCACCCCCATGATGACCGCCCCCCGGACCGCCGCGTGGCTCGCCCTCGCAGCCATCGCCATCGCCACCGTCTTCGTCGCCGCGTCGGCCACCGCCGCCTACAAGGGCCGCGCCTGCACGCCTCCGCGCGGCCATCACATCGCCGACTGCCGGACGGGGCGCCACGGCACCCCGGATCTCAGCCGGGCGGCATGGCGTGCGCTGGCCGGCGGCGCGGAGGTCACCATCAGCGAGCAGGTCGAGGATCTCGCTCCCAACCCGGCGGCAGCCGGCGGCGCGCGGCAGTGGCCGCTGCTGGACTCGCTCGGCAAGCCGCTGGGCACGCTCATCTCCGGCGGCGAGCGGCCGTTCACGATCCTCGGCAGCGACGGAGCTCCGTACCGCGTCACGTCGGTGCGCGTGCGCGGGCGCGGCTGTGCCGCGAGCGCCGACCAGCAGGGGCGGTTCACGCTCGTCCAGGTCATCGCACGCGCGCCCTCCGGCGGCACGCAGGCGTTCATCGACACCGCGGCGCTCAATCGCAACTCGGCCTCTGGGCGGCGGGCGCTTGCGGCCTTCGCCCGCCAGCGCAGCACCGGCTGCGGCCCGAGCGGTCCCGAGCGCGGGAAGCTGCTGGCGCTGCGCAACCCGCGCGTCGGCACCCGCGCTCACGCGCGGCTGTCCGACGGTGCGCTGAACACGGTGACCGAATACGACGCCAAGCCGGCGTTCGGCAACGTCGTGTACTTCAACTCCAACACGACGCAGGTCTCCGTCGGCGGGATCGCGCGTGGCATGGTGCGCGTCGGCACGCCGGTGGCGAAGGTCGACGCGTTCGCCGCCTGCGATCCCAACAGCGACGGCACGCTGACCTGGCGCTATCTCTCGATCCGCACCGGCAACGCCGCCCGCCCGCGGATCTACGGCTGGGTTCCGGCAAATTGTCCCGCGTCGCGGCGCTGAGCCTCAGCGCCTGGAGCGCGCGGCGAGCACCCGCAGCCTGCCGTCCGAAGCGCCCGCGTTGCCCGCGAGGTCCTTCGCCGTCATGCCCACGCTGAAGATCCCGCCGGTCCGCGGCGGGAAGCGCCAGCGCAGCGCGCGCCGGCCGCTGCCCAGGCGCGCGCTGAGCACCGCGACCGTCCGCCCGGCGCGGCGCAGCGCGACCGTGACGGTCGCCGGCTTGTCGAGCTCGAGCTTGACTGCCGCCGGCCTGCCGCCGCGCACGCGCGTGGAGACGAGGCGCAGCGTCGGCGCCTGGTTGAGGTAGGCCGTCCAACGCTGCGCCGCGCCGCAGTAGGGCGTCGGATCGGGCACCGGGGGCGCGACGGCCGCGGGCGGGACGGGAGGGACGGGCGCCGGCACGGCGCCTCCCGTCGGTGGCGCCACCGGCGCCGGCGCGGCGACGGGGGCGCGCTGTGCGCCGTCCGTCAGCCGCGTGCAGAGGTTGCGCAGGAAGTCGCGCGCGAGCGTGTGGTAGCTCAGGTCGGCCTCGCGATGCAGCGAGTAGCGCGACCAGGCGCCCGTGTCGTATGACGGCAGCTCGGTGCGCAGCTGCGCCTCGCCGGCCGCGAACAGCGCGCGCCCCTCCAGGTCGTTGGCGAGCACGGCGAAGTCGCTGAGCCCGTTGAGCGCCTGCGTGAACGCGTTGAGCACCCGCAGGCCCGGCGCGAAGGAGTAGATGAGGTAGTGCGCGCCCACCGGCGTCGCGACGCGCACCCCGGCCGGCGGCGCCTCGCGGAAGATGCCCAGCCCGGCGCGCGCCGCCTCGAAGAAGCGCGGCTCTCCGAGCCGCACGGCTGCGCGCGCGAAGGCCTGAAGCGCGGTCCCCTGCGCGAGTCCGCTGACCCACGGGGGCCGCCCGCCGTCGAAATGGAAGAGATACTCCCACGCGATCCCGCCCGCCCGTTGCGTCGCGAGCGCGAGGGCCTCCTCGAGCAGCGCACGCAGCCCGGGGTCGTAGATCCCGCCCTGCCACAGGCCGTTGGCCTTGCCGAACGTCCCGAGCCACTGGATCTGCAGCCCCTCACCGGCGTAGTACTGCCAGACGATCCGGCTGCCCTGAAAGCTCACGCGCCGCCGGTCGGCGAGCAGCGGGCCGCTGCCCCACCACTGGCGGTTGCGCGCAACGGTCTCGAACACGACCGGCAGGCGCGAGGCCACGAACTGCCCCGACGCCGCGATCTCCTCGGTGGTGCGCAGCACCGCGCTCATCGCCGCGCGGCGCGCGCCGCCCAGCTTCCTGCGAAAGGCGATCGCGTCGTCGTAGATCGCGCGGTAGCGGTCGTGCGCCGGCTGGTCGATCTCGGCCGTCAGGAGCATCCGCGCGAGCTCGCCGGGGACCGTTCGCCTCGGCGCGCCGGGCGGCGCCGGCACGGCACGGATGACCGCCGGCTGCCGGGCCGCCGCACCAGGCGGCGCGAGCCCCGTGGCGGGGGGCAGGAAGCGGTCCTCGCGCACGAACGCCCCGCCCTCGTCGCGCAGGGTCAGCAGCGGCGAGGCCGAGGCGGTGGAGGCGAGCGCGAGCGCGAACAGGAGCGCCAGCGCGAGCCCTGCGAACGGGGTCCGGCGCACGGGCACGATGCTAGGTTGAACCCGCCCGCAGCCCTGCAGTTGCCGTTGCAGGCTCAGGACTCATGACCCGCCCGCACCCCCGCGTCCTCCTCGCCCTTGCGCTCGCCCTGCTGAGCACGGCGCTGCTCGGCGCGTGCGGCGGCTCGGATGACGCGGGCGCAGGGTCGGCGCAGCCCGCGGCGCCCCAGGCGCTGCTCGAGAAGACCTTCCGCGCGAGCTCCACGGAGATCGATCGTGCCCGCCTCGTGGCCAACGTGCGCCTGGACCCCGAGGGGCTGCTGAAGCTCGGCGGCCCGCTCGCCTTCCAGCTCGCGGGCCCGTTTGCGGCGCCGGCGGGCGACGCGCCGTCGCGCTTTGACTTCGACGTCCTCGCGACGCTCGGCGGCCAGACGTTCAAGGGCGGCGCGATCTCGACCGGCACGAAGCGCTTCCTGCGGCTCGACGATCGCGCCTTCACGCTCGGCGAGGACGGCGGCGGGACACCGAAGGCCTCCCGCCACGGGCTCGACGTGCTCGGCATCGACCCCGTCCGCTGGGTGCGCAACGTGCGCGAGGCGGGGAGCGCGCGCGTCGCGGGCGTGCAGACCACGCATCTCGCCGGCGATGTCGACGCCAAGCGCCTGCTCGCCGACGTCGGCGCGCTGCTCGACAAGGCCGGGGACGGCTCGGGCAGCCTCCTGTCGCCGGAGCTGCTCGACGAGATCGCCGGCGCGGTGAAGTCGGCGAAGGTCGACGTCTGGACGGGCGCCGACGACAGCATCCTGCGGCGGCTCTCCGTCGCCGTGCGCTTCGCGTTCAAGGCAGCGCAGTCGCCGATCGTGGGCCTGGACGGCGGCCGCATCAGCCTGCGCGTGCTCCTGGACGACGTCAACGGCGCGCCCGTGAAGGTCACGGCGCCCGCGACGGCGCAGCCGCTCACCGACGTCACGGGCGAGGGCGGCCTCGGTGCCGTCCTCGGCGGGCTCGGGGCCGGCCTGACCGGCGGGATCGGCGGCGGCGCGATCGAGCTCGTCGGCTGCGTCACGGGCGCCGGCGGCTCGTCCGCCGACCTCGTGCGCTGCATCTCAAGGCTCGCGCCGTAGCGCGGCGCGTACGCTGTAGGCGACATGCGCGAGCCCTCCCACACCGCGATCGGCACCTGGAGCGGTGGGCGCTACCTGCACTTCGGCGAGCCCGTCGCAGCCGAGCGCCTCGAGGCCCTGCTGCGCCCGGGCGACGGCCTCGACACCCTGCTGACCGCCGACGCCTACGGGGCCGGGGAGGCCGACGAGCTGCTCGGCCGCGCCCTACGGGGTGTCCTCCGATCGGACTACAGCATCATTGGAGCCATCGGACACGACTTCTACAACGCAGAGCGCGACGGGGCGAAGGGATTTCCCCGGTTCACCGACGTGCGCCTCCGCGGCCCGGAGGGCTACGCGGACTACGTGCGGATGGCGACCGAGCGCTCCCTGGAGCGGCTCGGCATCGATGCCTTCGACGTCCTGCTGCTCCACAATCCCGACCGCACGGGCTACACGAGCGACGCCGTCTGGGACGCGCTGCGCGCGGTGCGCGACGAGGGCCTCACGGCGAAGCTCGGCGTCGCGCCCGGTCCCGCCAACGGCTTCACGCTCGACGTCATCGACTGCCTCGAGCGCTTCGGCGAGCTCATCGACTGGGCGATGATCATCCTCAACCCGCTCGAGCCGTGGCCCGGCGAGCTGTGCCTCGCGGCCGCGCGCAAGCACGACGTCAGGCTCCTCACGCGCGTGGTCGACTACGGCGGCCTGTTCTGGGACGACGTCCGCCCCGGCCACGCCTTCCCGCCGCGCGACCACCGCACCTTCCGCCCGCAGGGCTGGGTCGAGGCCGGCAACGAGAAGCTCGCCGGGCTGCGGGCCATCGCCGACCGCCACGGGCTGACGCTCATGCAGCTCGCCGTCCAGTACTGCCTCGCGCAGCAGGCCGTCGCCTGCGCCGTCCCGACGCTCATCCAGGAGGCCGGCGAGAACGCGCGGCCGATCGAGGACAAGCGCGCCGAGCTGCTCGCGACGCCTGCCGGCGTGGTGCTCGACGAGGACGATGTCGCGCAGATCCGCGCGATCGGCGACAACATGGGCAGCATGGCCCTCAAGGGCGGCGCGCCGGACTACGCCGGTGAGTCGCGACCGGACCGCTGGGAGCTCGACGAACAGCTCGGCGCGGTCGCCGAGCGCTGGAACATCGACCCCGACCGCGACCTGCGCCAGCTCACGGCTGCCCGTGGCTGAGCTGCGCCGCTTCCTGCTGTCCGGCTCCGGCTGGCCGTACCTGCTCGTGCCGTTCATCCCGGTGGCGATCGCGCTCGAGCTCGGACACGCCGAGGCGGCGCTGATCTTCCTCGCCGCGGCCGCGGGCGTGATTCCGACCGCAGCGCTCATGGGCCGCGCCACCGAGGAGCTCGCCCACCGCGCCGGCCCGGGCATCGGCGGCCTCCTCAACGTCACGTTCGGCAACGCGCCGGAGCTCATCATCGCCTTCTTCGCGCTCAACGCCGGCCTGCAGGAGGTCGTCAAGGCGTCGCTGATCGGCTCGATCCTCGGCAACATCCTGCTCGTCATGGGCGCAGCCATGCTCGTCGGCGGCCTGAAGTTCCCGACCCAGAAGTTCAGCGCGACCGCCGCGAACGTGCAGTCCTCGATGCTCCTGCTGGCCGCGGTGGCGCTCATCATGCCGACGATCTTCCAGCTCGTCGCCGGCGGCGGCCTGCCGAAGGTCGGGGAGGAGCGCGTGAACTTCGGCTCCGACCTGGAGCAGATGTCGCTCATCGTCTCGTTCATCCTGCTCGGGTCCTACGTCGCGGGCCTGTTCTTCTCCCTGCGCTCGCACAAGGACCTCTTCAATCCGACGTCCGAGTCCGAGGAGCACGTCGAGGGCGAGCCTTGGAGCGTCAAGAAGGCGATCCTCATGCTCGCGGGCGCGGGCGTCGCCGTGGGCGTCATGTCCGAGATCCTCGTCGGGTCGATCGGCGAGGCCTCGGAGGCGATCGGGCTGAGCCAGTTCTTCGTCGGTCTCATCGTCGTTGCGATCGTGGGCAACGCCGCCGAGCACTGGGTGGCGATCTACTTCGCGGCCCGCAACAAGATGGACCTGTCGGTGAACATCGCGATCGGGTCGAGCGCGCAGATCGCGCTCTTCGCCGCCCCCGTGCTCGTGCTCGCCTCCTTCTTCGTCGGGCCCAACCCGATGGCGCTCGTGTTCAACGGCTTCGAGCTCGGCGCGGTGGCGCTCGCGATCCTCATCGCGATCCACGTGACGAACGACGGCGAGTCGACGTGGTACGAGGGCCTGCAGCTCCTCGCGACCTACGCCGTGCTCGGCGTCGTCTTCCTCTACGCCTGAGCGATGGAGCTTGCCGAACTCGGGGCCCTCGTCGTCGTGCTCGTCGCGCTGCTCGCCGTCGACGTGCGCTACTTCGCGCCGGGCCGCGAGGCGACGTTCCGCGAGAGCGTCGTCTGGTCGCTGGGCTGGCTGGCGCTCGGCCTCGCGGTCACGGGCATCGTGCTCGCCGTCAACGGCGGCGAGGACGGGGTCAACTACGTCACGGTCTACCTCATCGAGCGCACGCTGTCGCTCGACAACCTCTTCGTCTTCATCCTGCTGTTCGCGTACTTCGGCGTGCCCCAGGAGCATCGCGCGCGCCTGCTGTTCTGGGGGATCATCGCCGCGCTCGTCCTGCGCGGGCTGGCGATCCTCGGCGGCACCGCGCTCATCGAGCAGTTCCACGTCGTCCTCTATCTGCTCGGCGTGCTGCTGCTCGTGCTCGCCTACCGCATCTTCCGCGGCGTCGGCGAGGAGGTCGACCCGGACCGCAACATCGTCGTGCGCGCCGTGCGCCGGGTCTTCCCCGTCACCGACGGCTTTCGCGCGGGGCGCTGGTTCGTCCGCGAGGGCGGCGGCCGGCGCTTCGTCACGCCGGCCTTCCTGTGCCTCGCGGCGATCGTCGCCGCCGACCTCGCGTTCGCCGTCGACTCGATCCCCGCGGCCTTCGCGATCACGCGCGACCCGCTCATCATCTGGATGGGCAACGTCTTCGCGCTCGTCGGGCTGCGGGCGCTGTTCGTGCTCGTCGAGGGGCTCATCCGCCGCTTCCGCTACCTCGACCAGACGATCGCGGTCGTGCTCGGGATCATCGGCCTCAAGCTCCTGATCGAGCCGTTCCTCGAGATCGGGCCGGTCGCGAGCCTCGGGCTCGTGGCGTTCGCCTTCGCCGTCGGGATCGGGCTCTCGCTGCGCGGTGACCGGCGCGACCCCGAGGGCGCACAGGAGCGCCGCACGGGCAACGGGCAGCCGGCGCCCGCGGGACCGTCTGAACCGTAGTCGGCCGCCGCCCGCTCCCGCTACCCTCGGGCCGCATGGCGCGGCTGCGGGGCATGGGCGGACTGCTGTTCGGGGTGGCGGTGATCGCCGTCGCGATCTGGCTCGGCGCCCGCCAGGGCAGCCGGTCCGACGACGCCGGCTTCAATGCCGCGCCGGCCACCCAGCCCGCGGTCCGCGCGCCGTTCAGCTCCGATCAGGACGCGGCCAAGAGCCTCAGCGACAAGGACGCCTTCGGCCACAGCTGCGGCACGTGCCACACGCTGCGAGCCGCCGGCGTCAAGGGCGTCCTCGGGCCCGATCTCGACAAGGCCGACCGCAAGCTCACGTTCACCCTCGTGCGCGAGCAGATCCGCACCGGGTCGCTGGACTCCTCGATGCCGGCGAACCTCCTCACGGGCAAGGACGCCGATCGCGTGGCGCGCTACGTCGCGCGCGTCGCCCGCTAGCTCAGCGCGGCCCTGACGGCGCTGCGGAACTCCTGAACGCCGAAGGAGCCCTCGACGCGGGCGGCGATCGTGCCGTCGCGCTTCATCGCGAACAGCCACGGCTCGGTCTCGAGGTGCAGCTGCAGCAGCGGATCGCGCAGGCCCTTGGCGACCTCGTTGTCCTTGTAGACCTCCTGGTGGATGAACTCCACCCGGTCGCCGAACTCCGATCTCATCTGCAGCTCGATGTCGACGACGGGGCCGCAGACGCGTGACTGGCACAGCTGCGGCGTCGCGATCAGGAGCACGACCGGCTTCTTGCCGAGGACGTCCTTCAGGCGCTTGGAGTGCAGCTCGGGCGCCGGCGGGATGCGCGTATCGATGCGCGCCTCGTCGCCCCCGGCGTCCGCGACCGTCTCGGTGTCGACCGGCGGCATCCGCTGGCCGACCTTCGGCAGCTCGCTGCGCTTCACCGTCACCGGCGCGAGGGCGCCGTAGACGCCCTGTGGCGTCCGGCTCAGCACGAGGACGACGTGCTTGCCGCTCTTGGGGAAGTTCACCTGCGCGGCATAGATCGCTGCGATCGGGTCGCTCTCGGCCGCGGCGGACTGGCTGCGAAAGGCGGGCTTCGTGACGAGCGTGTCCGCCGGCGCGACGTACGGCCCGCGCGCGGGGCTGTTCTGCGTCCGGGCGACATAGACCGCGGTGCGGCCGTAGAGGAAGTTGTTCTGGCCGTCGATGAGGCCGAACGCGAGCCGGTTGGCGCCGGGCTCGATCACAGAGCTCGCGAAGCCGACCTGCGCCTGGTTCTTGGCGATGGCCGCGATCTGCTCGAGCTTGCGTCCCGCGGCGGGCTCGAAATCGCTCTTGGTGACCTTCGCGGCGGCGGCGAGCAGTGCCGGGAAGCGGCTCTTCGAGACGCCGGGAGGAGCCTTGGCGTTGCCGGTCTTCGCATCGTCCGAGCCGCAGCCGGCAAGGGCGAGCGCGATCAGCGCGATCAGCGCGCCGGCGAGCTGCGTGCGGGATCTGCAAGCTTGACGCATGGCCGCGAACCTACTGAACCGGCGGCGCAGCCCGCGCCAATATCCTGCGCGCGTGGCCAGCGACATCCCCGTGCGGCCGGCCGAGCCGCAGGCGCCCAACCTGTCCGGCCCGGTGATCGCGCTGTCGGGGCTGATGCTGACCGCGGGCACGATCCACCTCGTCGCGGCCGCCCAGCACCTCGACCTGAGCTGGCCGTTGCCGCTCTTCTTCGCAGTCGTCGGCGCCGCACAGCTCTACGCCGCGTGGGCGTTCTACGAGCGATCCGCCGCCCGCGGCCTCCTGGTGGCAGCCGCCGTCGGAAGCATCGCCCTCGCCGTGCTCTGGCTGTTCTCACGCACGACCGGGCTGTCGTTCGGCCCCGAGCAGGGGCGCTCGAAGGTCGGGGTGTCGGACACGATGGCGACGCTGCAGGAGCTTGCCTTCGCCGCCGTGGCGCTGGCGCTCGTGCGGGCGCCACAGCGCGCGCGGGCCCGGCTGGACTGGCTGAGCAGCCCGATGGGCCTGCGGGTGACGTTCATGATCCTGCCCGCGATGCTGTTCGTGGCGGCGCTCGGCGGCCACCAGCACTGATGACCGGCTTGCAGCCGCGACCGGCGGGGATCATGATGCGCGCTGAGATGACGCGCCGCGACCGCCAGCTGCTTCTCGGCCTCGCCGCGCTGACGCTCGCGCTCGCGCTGGCGACGGTCGTCGTCGGGGTGCCCGCCGACGCGCTGCTCGCCGCCCCGGTGCTCGTCTTCGCGCTGCCGCTGCTCGCGGGCCGCTACGTCGGCGAGGAACAGCTCGCCCGGCTCGCCGCGAGCTTCCTCGGCGCCCGCCGGCGCCCGGCCGCGACGGTCGCGTCACGTGCCCGGCGCTGTGCCGGCGCGCTGCCCCGCGGGGGCCGGCTGATCGCCGCGGCGCTCGCCGTGCGCCCGCCGCCCGCCGCGGCCCGCCGCACCGCCTAGCACCGCTCCGGCGCCTGTGTGGTCGGAGCTCGTCTCCGATCCCAGAAGGAGGGCCCCGATGGCCCGTCGCACCCTCGCCGCCGCGCTGCCGATCGCCGTCGCGGCACTCATCACCGCCGCGTCCGCGTACGCCCATTCGGGCAACCCGAACTTCGAGTCCGTCGTCCGTGCCGTCAGCCCGGCGATCCCCGGCTTCAGCGTCGACGTCCTCAACGGCGACGATCGCCTGGAGGTCGCCAACCGCGGCGGCTCGACCGTCACGATCGACGGCTACAACGAGGAGCCCTACCTGCGCCTGTCGCCGGACGGGACCGTCGCCGTCAACACGAAGTCGCCGGCGCTCTACCTCAACAAGGACGCCCGGACCGAGGGCACCGTCCCGCCGTTCGCCGACGCCGACGCGCCTCCGCAGTGGAAGGTCGTCGAGCGC
Organism: uncultured Actinomycetota bacterium; assembly: GCA_963746465.1. Classification (GTDB taxonomy): domain Bacteria; phylum Actinomycetota; class Actinomycetes; order JACCUZ01; family JACCUZ01; genus CAVVAY01. The sequence continues at coordinate 189,738 of CAVVAY010000005.1, forward strand.
ACGGGCCGTTATGAGTTCCATGACCACCGCATGCACTGGATGTCGACGAGCGTGCCCGAGCAGGTCGAGGACAGGTCCAAGCGGACGAAGGTCTTCGACTGGAAGGTGCCGGTCCACGCAGGGGCGCGGACGGCCGCGATCGACGGCGAGCTCTTCTGGCGTGGCTCCTCGGGGGGCCCGCCCGCCGCGGCGTTCGCGGGCCTCGCGCTGATCGTCCTGCTCGGGGCGGCGGCCGTCGTCGTCACCCGCCGCCGCCGCGCCGCCGGCGACGGCGGACCGGCCGCCGACGCGCCGCCCCGTGAGGAGGCCTGGTGAGACGCAGCGCGCTCGCGCTCGCGTGCGCGCTGCTGGCGGCCCTGCTCGTCCCATCGGGTGCCGCCGCGCATGCGCTCCTCGTCGGCACGACGCCCGCCCGCGGCGCGACGGTGAAGGCGCAGCCGCGCCAGGTCGTGCTGCACTTCAGCGAGACCGTCGAGGGCAACTTCGGTGCGGTGCAGGTCTTCGACGCGAAGGCCCGGCGCGTCGACGACGGCCACACCGAGCATCCCGCCGGCAGCGGCTCGCGGCTCGCGGTCGGGCTGAGGCCGGGCCTGCCCAGGGGGACGTACGTCGCGACCTACCGCCTCATCTCCGCCGACAGCCATCCGGTCTCCGGCGGGCTCGTGTTCTCGATCGGCGCGCCGGGTGCCGCTGCGGCGCCGACCGTCGCCGAGCTCATCGGCGACTCCGGCGCGGGTCCGCTGACCCAGGGCGCCTTCGGGATCGCGCGCGGCCTGGACTACCTCGCCACGGCGCTCGTCCTCGGCGGGCTGGCGTTCCTGCTCGCGGTCTGGCTGCCCGCGCTGCGCGCCACGGCGGCGGCGGAGGAGGAGTGGCAGGCCGGGTCGGCGGCGTTCGTGCGCCGCATGCGCCGCCTCCTGCTGGGCGCCTGTGCCCTCGGCGTGGCCGCCGGGCTTGCGGGGATCGTCCTGCAGGGGGCGACCGCGGGTGCCACGACCGCGTGGGCGGCGCTCTCGCCGAGCGTCGTCGGCGACGTCCTGGGCACCCGCTTCGGCCACGTCTGGGGCGTGCGCGTCCTGGCCTTCGTCGTGCTCGCGGCGGCCACCGCGCCGGCGCTGCGCAGCGCCGGCGAGCCGCGGAGCGCCGGGCTGCGCCGCGTCGCGCTGGGCGCCGGCGGCCTCGCGGCGCCGGGCCTGCCGCGCGGCGCGCTGGCCGCGGCGGCACTGCCCGCGGCGTTCCTCGCGCTCGCGCCCGCGCTGGGCGGCCACGCCAGCGCCCAGCCGCCGGTCGCGCTGCTGTTCGCGCTCGACGTCGCCCACGTCCTGGCGATGAGCGCCTGGATCGGCGGGCTCGTCGTGCTGCTGACGGTGCTGCCGGCCGCGACGCGCCGCCTGCAGGGTCCCGACCGCACGCGACTGCTGGCGGTGGCGCTCGCCCGCTTCTCCGCGATCGCGCTGGGCTGCGTCGTCGTGCTGCTCATCACCGGGACGATCCAGTCGATCGAGCACATCGGGTCCTGGGGCGCACTCGTGGATACGGGGTTCGGGCGCGCCGTCCTCATCAAGGTCGCGCTGCTCGCCGTGCTGACAGGCCTCGGGGCCGTCAACCGCCGCCGCGTCGTGCCCGCCCTGCGCCGCCTGGCGCAGGGCGGCTCGGCACCCGGGGCGGCGGGCCATCTGCTGCGGCGCACGCTGCGGGCCGAGGTCGTGCTCGTCGTGGCGGTGCTCGGCGTGACGTCGGCGCTCGTGAGCTACCCGCCGCCGGACTCGCTCGCGGGCGGGCCGTTCAGCGCGCACACCGCGCTCGGCCCGCTGCGGATGGAGGTCACGGTCGACCCCGCGCGCGTCGGGCCCAACGAGATGCACCTGTACCTCCTGCGGGCGAGCGACGGCACGCCGTTTGACGGCACGAAGGAGCTCACCGTGTCGCTGTCGCTGCCGTCCAAGCGGATCGGCCCGCTCCCGGCGACCGCGCGCGCCGCGGGCCCGGGCCACTACGTGGTCGACACGCTCCAGCTCGTCCCGGGCGGCGACTGGCGGCTCAGCGTCAGCAGCCGGATCTCGGACTTCGACGCGTACGACGCAGCGCTGAAGGTGCCCGTGCGATGACGCTCGCGCTGCTCCTGTCCGCGGCGCCGCTGCTGGCGCTGCTGCTCGGCCTCGCTGTCCGGCGCTACCCGGGCGAGGAGGGGATCGAGTGGTTGCGCGCGCGCCGCGCGCGCGTCCGCCGCCCGGGCGGTACGCGCACGGTCGCACCGCGGCCGCGCCCACGGCGCGTGCTGCCGCGCGGTGGGCGCCTGGTCGCCGCCGCGGTCGCGGCACGCCCTCCACCAAGGCGGATGACGAAACCACGCAGGCGTCATCCATCTCGATCGAGGAGCACATCATGAACCGCAGGACCAGCACCATCGCAGCGGCGATCGCCGCCACGCTCGCATTGCCGGCCGTCGCCGGAGCCCATGTCACGCTGCAGCCCTCCGAGGCGCCGGCGGGAGGCTTTGCGCGTCTCGACGTGCGGGTTCCCAACGAGGACCCCTCGAAGGCGACGACGAAGGTCGAGGTCCAGATGCCGCCGGGCTTCGCCGGCGCCTCCTACGAGGCGGTGCCCGGCTGGCGCGTGACGGTCGCCAAGCGCAAGCTCGCGACGCCGGTGAAGACCGACGAGGGCGACACGCTGACCGAGGAGGTCTCGACGATCACCTTCAGCGCGGCGGACGGCAAGGGCATCGAGCCCGGCCAGTTCCAGGACTTCGGCGTGTCGGTCGGGCTGCCGGACAAGCCCGCCGGCACGAAGCTCACGTTCAAGGCGCTGCAGACCTACGCCGGCGGCAACGTCGTGCGCTGGATCGGAGCGCCCGGAAGTGATCGCCCGGCCCCGCAGGTGACGCTCGTGAGCGACACGGAGACGGCGGCGCCGGCCGCGACCTCGGCGGCCCCTGCGGCGGTGGCGGACGACGAGGACGGCAACGCGCTGTCGATCGTCGCGCTCGTCGTCGGGGCCCTCGGCCTGCTGGCCGGCGGTTTCGCGCTCATGCGGGCGCGCAGCTAGCAGCGACGAGCTTGGAGAGCGGGCGGGCGCGTGCCCGTCCGCCTACTCCTCGTCGAGCTCGTCGGCCTCGGGCGGCTTGTTCTCGTCGTCGTCGACGAGGTCGTCACCGGCGTCCAGCGCGCCGGCGCCGGCACCATGGCGCACCTGAAAGGCCTGCATCAGCTCGTCGCGGGCGTTCTCGTCGATCGGCGTCTCGTCGGAGATGAGCACCCAGTCGGCGCCCTCGAAAGCCTCGAGGTTGAAGATCTCGGTATCGACGTCGGGCGAGTCGTCGATGACGACGAGCACCTCCGTCTGAGGGTTGAAGTACGTCCCCGGGCGGTTGACGATGTCCTCGGTGTCGAATTGGCGAGGGTTGGCCATGGGGCTATCTCTATCAGTTCAGGTCCCTGATCCGCCGATCGACCTCTGCTTCGACGTCGAGCGGCTCCTGGCCCGCGCGTACCCGTCGCGCATTGCGTGCAACCACGAGGTCGCGGACCTCGTCGCGCAGCGCCGGATCGGCGGCCGGCCGCGCGAGCTCGGCGAGCTCGGCCTCGACGTCCACCGGCGCCTCGCCGCGGCGCTCGCGGCGGGCGTTGCGCGCGCCGAGCATCTGGCGGATCTCCTCGTCGCGCTCGGCGTCGCCGCCGGGTTGCGACGCGGCACCCCCAGCCCCGTCGCTGTCGCGCGTCAGGCCGCCGCCGCCGATCTCCCGGTAGCTGCGCGCGGTGCCCGCGAGCGTGATCACCGCGACGATCGCCCCGACCGCTGCGACGACGAAGACGAGGGTCCCGAAGGCGTCCTCCACGCGACCATGATCGCACCGCCGCAAAGGACTGCGGGGCGGCGCCGCGCCCGGATGCCCACTTTTGGTGTGACCTCCGCTACCCTGGCGGGTATCTCCGTTGACTGACCAGTCAATCTAGGCCTCGAACCCCTCTTTTCAGGAGCCCCCATCCCATGGTCGATTTCACGCTCACAGACGAACAGAAGAACCTTCGCGAGCTGGCGCACGACTTCGCCGCCAAGGAGATCCGGCCGGTCGCCTGGGAGCTCGACAAGGACGGCACCTGGCCGCAGGCGATCATCGAGAAGGCCCATGAGGTCGGCCTGATGAACACGCACATCCCCGAGGAGTACGGCGGCGCGGGCCTGAACTACTTCGAGGGCTGCCTCATCGAGGAGGAGCTCTCGTGGGGCTGCTCGGGGGTGCAGACGTCGCTGGGCGCCAACGGCCTGGCCTCCGCGCCGGTCATGCTCGGAGGCGCCGAGGAGGTCAAGCGCGAGTTCGGCGAGGAGCTCGTCGCCTCGCCGAAGCTCGCATCCTTCTGCCTCACCGAGCCCGACGCCGGCTCGGACGTCAGCGGCATGCGCACCCGCGCCGTCCGCAAGGGCGACAAGTACGTCATCAACGGCTCGAAGTGCTTCATCACGAACGGCAGCTACGCCGACTTCTTCGTCGTCTACGCCAAGACCGACCCGGAGGCCGGCCACCGCGGCATCTCCGCCTTCCTCGTCCGCAAGGACGACACGGTCATCGTGGACAAGAAGGAGGACAAGATGGGCCAGCGCGCCTCGAACACCGCGACCATCACCTTCAACGACACCGAGATCGACGCGCGCTACCTGCTGGGCGAGGAGAACAAGGGCTTCAAGCTCGCCATGATGGTCCTCGACCGCACGCGCCCCGGCGTCGCCGCGATGGCGACGGGCATCTCGCGCGCGGCCTTCGAGTTCGCCACGACGTACTCCAAGGAGCGCGTCCAGTTCGGCGTCCCGATCGCGATGCACCAGGCGATCCAGTTCATGATCGCCGACATGGCGACGAAGGTGCACCTCTCGCGCCTGGCCACGTGGAACAGCGCCGTGCTGCTCGACCAGGGCAAGCGCAACACCCTCGAGTCCTCGCACGCCAAGCGCTTCGCCGCGGACTCCGCGATGGAGGTCGCCACCGACGCCGTGCAGGTCTACGGCGGCTATGGCTTCATCAAGGACTACCCCGTCGAGAAGCTCATGCGCGACGCGAAGATCATGCAGCTCTACGAAGGCACGTCGCAGATCCAGCGCCTCGTCATCGCCCGCGAGACGCTCTTGCCGCGGCGCATCGAGGAGCCGGCGACCGCGACCGCCTAGCGGCGGCGGCGACCCCTTCGATGACCGGTCGGTGCTCCGCCGCGGTTCGCCGCGGCGGGCATACTCCGGGCGGTGCCACCTCGCCGAGTCTCGACGGAGGCGGCCGTCGCCGAGACGGCAGCCCGCAGCGACGTCCGTGCGGCGGCGGGGGCGCCCGCCCCGGCAACCGGCGGGGCGGGTGGGCCGGGATCGTCCGATCCGTTGCTCGCGGGCCTGCGCAAGGCGGGGCTGCTGCGGCTGCTGGTCCTGCACCTGCTCGGCCAGGCGCCGTCCTACGGCAACCAGCTCATGGAGCGGGTGGGCGAGCTGACCGGCGGCATCGTCGCGGTCAACCCCAACACGATGTATCCGCTGCTGCGCGCGCTGGAGGCCGAGGCGCTCGTCGCGGGGGAGTGGGAGCACCCCGAGCGTCGCTCGCGGCGCTTCTACCGGCTGACGGAGCCCGGACGCGCCGAGCGCGACCGGCTGGCCTCGGAGATCGGCCCGCGCCTGGACGACCTCGCCGTCGCGGTCGACCTGATCCGCGGCGAGCTGCTGGGCTAGATGGTCGGCTGATGCGCACGATCTCCGCGCGGCGCGTGCTTCCGGGCGCGATCGTCGCCGAGGCCGAGGCGCTCTGGCACGACCTCGCGCGCTGGCCGGGCTTCGTCGACGGCTTCGCGACGATCGGGCGCCTCGAGGGCAGCTGGCCGCAGAAGGGCGCGCGCGTGGTCTGGGACTCGCGCCCCGGTGGGCGCGGTCGCGTCGTCGAGAAGGTGCTCTCCCACGAGCCCGGCGCCGCGCACAGCGTGCGCGTCGAGGATCCGCAGCTGCACGGAACCCAGACCGTCCGCTTCGCGCCGCTGGGCGAGAGCTGCGAGGTGACGCTCGAGCTCGCCTACGAGCTCAAGCGGCCCGGCATCGGCGGCGCGGTCACCGACGTCTTCTTCGTCCGTCACGCGCTACGGGAGTCGCTGCGGCGCACCCTCGAGCGCTTCGCGATCGAGCTGCAGGCCGATCGCGACCTCATCTGACTTTCAAACCAAGGAGCTCACAGCGTGTTCGTGTTCAAGGCCGCGGTCGTCGGCGCAGGGACGATGGGCGGCGAGATCGCTCAGGTCATCGCCTCCGCCGGCATCCCGGTGGTTCTCAAGGACGTCAAGCAGGAGTTCGTCGACCTCGGCCTCAAGAAGGCCGAGGAGGTCACGCGCGCGCAGCTCGGCGGTCTGGTCCACAAGCAGAAGATCACCCAGGAGCAGGCCGACGCGCAGGCCACCGAGACCCTCGGCCGGATCACCGGCACGACCGAGTACGAGGGCTTCGGCGACGTCGACTTCGTCATCGAGGCCGTGCCTGAGCGGATGGCCATCAAGCAGGCCGTGCTGTCCGAGCTCGACGCCCTCACGCCGGGCCACGCGATCATCGCGTCCAACACCTCCGCGCTGTCGATCAGCGAGATGGCCGAGGCGACGAGCCGGCCCGACAAGGTCGTCGGCTTTCACTTCTTCTACCCCGCGTCGATGATGCGCCTCGTCGAGATCGTCGAGGGCGCGGACACGTCGCCGGAGACGATGCAGGCCGCCACGACGTTCGCCCAGGCGATCCGCAAGATGCCGATCGCCTGCGGCGAGGAGCCCGGCTTCGTCGTCAACCGCATCCTGACCTCCGCGATCAGCGAGGTGTTCCGCTTTCAGGAGAGCAACGGGCTGTCGATCAAGGCCATCGACGACTCCGTCGGCGCCTCCCGGATCGCGCCGATGGGCCCGTTCTTCCTCACCGACCTGCTCGGCCTGGACACCGTCCTGCACGTCGCCGAGCACATGCTCGCCTCCTACGGCGACAGCTTCTACGTCCACGGCGGCATGAAGGCGCTCGTCGAGGCCGGCGAGCTGGGCGCGAAGACGGGCAAGGGCTTCTACGACAACGGGCAGCCGCGCAGCGAGGGCGCCACGGAGTTCGACGCCGACGAGCTCGCGCAGCGCTTCGTGCTCAAGGCCTTCGTCGAGGCCTGCCTCGTGCTCGAGGAGGGCATGGCGACGGTCCGCGACATCGACCTCGGCATGATGGCCGGCGCCGGCCTGATCCCGCCGCCGTTCGCGCGCGCCGACCAGACCGGCCTGGACGACGTCCTCGCCGCGCTCGAGCGCGCCGCAGAGGAGTGGGGCGAGCGCTACGCGCCGCCGCTGATCCTGCGCCGCCTCGTCGCGCAGGGGCGCCTGGGCGCGAAGTCCGGCCAGGGCTTCTTCGCCTACAAGCGCCCGGACGAGGCGGGGTTTGCGCAGGGCGAGGCCGTCCAGCTCGAGACCCGCGGCGCGACCGCGATCGCCTGGCTGGACCGGCCGCCGGCGAACTCGATCTCGCCGCAGGTCATCGAGGAGCTCGGCCGCGTCTGGGACCACGTGGAGGCCGACGACTCGATCCGCGCGCTCGTCCTGGCCTCGGCGAACCCGATGCTCTTCTGCGCCGGGGCGGACATCAAGGCGTTCACGCAGATGGATCCCGCGGCGGGCGCCGCGCTGCTGCAGGACGGGCATGCGCTGCTGCGGCGCATGGAGAACTCCTCGACGGTCACGATCGCGGCCGTCAACGCCGTCGCCTACGGCGGCGGCTGCGAGATCGCGATGGCCTGCGACGTCCGCATCGCGGCGCAGTCGGCGAGCTTCGGCCAGCCCGAGATCAACCTCGGGATCATCCCCGGCTTCGGCGGCACGCAGCGGCTGCCGCGGCTGGTCGGCACCGCCCGGGCGCTCGAGCTGAACCTCACCGGCGAGCCGATCTCGGGCGCCGAGGCGTTCGAGATCGGGCTCGTCAACCAGGTCGTGCCCGACCACGAGCTGTTCGACGTGGCGCTGGCATGGGCGCGCAAGCTCGGCGGCCAGGCGCCGCTCGCGGTGGGGGCGATCAAGCGCACGACCGCCGGCGACGCCGATCTCGACGAGGGCATCGAGGCCGAGAAGGCCGCCTTCGGCGAGATCTTCCAGACAGCCGACGCGCGCGAGGGCATCGGGGCGTTCCTCGGCAAGCGCCAGGCCGCGTGGAAGGGCGAGTAGCGCGCGACGCGGTCGCGGCGCTCGCGGAGCTCGTCCGCGGCGCCGGGACGGTCGTCGCGCTGACCGGCGCCGGGATCTCGGTTCCCTCCGGGATCCCGGACTTCCGCTCGCCTGGCACCGGCCTGTGGGAGAACGTCGACCCGATGGAGGTCGCGCACGTCGACGCGTGGCGCGCCGATCCCGCGCGCTTCTGGGGCTTCTACGGCGACCGCTTCCAGACGCTGGGCGACAAGGAGCCCAACGGCGCCCACGAGGCGCTCGTCGAGCTCGAGCGCCGTGGGCTGCTGCACGCGGTCGTGACCCAGAACATCGACATGCTCCACCGCCGCGCGGGCACGCGCGAGCTCATCGAGGTGCACGGCTCGATCGCGTCGTGCTCGTGCCTGTCCTGCGGCGCTGCGTATCCGCTCCGGGATGTCATGGGGCGCCTGCGCGACGCCGCCGTGCCCGCCTGCGACTGCGGGCGCCCGCTGAAGCCCGATGTCGTGCTGTTCGGCGAGTTTTTGCCGGAGGCTGCGCTGCAGCGGGCGACCGACCTGGCCGCGGCCGCCGACCTGCTGCTCTGCATCGGGTCCTCGCTCGAGGTCTATCCGATCGCCCAGTTGCCGGGCATCACGCTGCGCCACGGTGGGGACGTGGCGATCGTCACGCAGGGCCCGACGCCGTATGACGCGCGCGCGGCGGTGAAGCTCGCCGGCGACGTCGAGGACGAGCTGCGGGCGCTCGTCGCGGCGCTGTAGCCGCTCACAGCCGGCCGCCCGCCGTCCGCGCCCGCAGCGCGGCCTCGACGCGGCCGAGAACCGCGAGCACCGTCTCGATGTGCTCCGCGTCCAGGCCCCCGCGCAGCGCGGCGTTGGCGGCCGCGGCGACGTCGTCACGCCGAGCGCGCAGCTGCGGGAGGCGCTCGGCCAGCGCGGGCATGTCGCGCCAGGGCTCGAGCTCGGCGAGCGCCGCCTCGAACGCCACGCGCAGTTGCAGCGCCGCCTCGCGCAGGCGCCCGGCGTCGACGTCGCTGCGAGCGCGCAACGCGAGCTCCTCGCACGCCAGCGCGGCGTCGCGGCCCCCGAGCAGGGCGGCCAGCCGCTCCTGCGGACGCAGCGCGGCCGAGCGCGCGCGCGCGCCGGCGCCCGCGGCCGGCTGTCCCGCAGGCAGCTCGCGAGCGCTGTCCCAGCGCCCGTCGGCCACGCGCTCGCCGTCGCCGTAGCCGACGCGGACGACGAGCGCCTGCTCGCGGCTCACGGGCCGCGCCCAGGGATCGGCCGTCGCGATTCGATGCGCGTGCAGGACGCGGTTCAGACGCGCGAGCCCGTCGGTGGCGAGCACCTCGGCGTTCGTGTCGCGCAGCCGCTGCTCGGCCGCCTCGCGCCCCTGCAGCGCGAGCGTGTCGACGAGCGTGGCCCGCGCGGTCGGGACCGGCGCGGGCGGCGGCTCGGCCGGCGCGTCGCGCGCCCGGCGGCGCGCGGGCAGCAGGCGCCGCTCGGGCGCGCCGAGCGTGCGCAGGACGAGGATATGGGCCGGCGGCTCTCCGAGGCGCTCGCGGATCGTGTAGCGCCCGGGCTCGGGTCCGAGGACCCAGGGAAATTCGAACTGGACAAAGAGAAACCGCCGTGACGAGGTCACGGCGGTCTCTGTCCTGCCAGTCCTGTCCGGGGGCGTTACTCGCCCACGTGGGCCGCGCTCGCGCGGTCCTTGGCGACCTTGATCGCGTACTTCGACGGCGTGAGCTGCACCGTCGGGTTGTCGATCTGGCCGAGGCGGTCGATGAGCTTGATCCACTGCGACGGCTTCAGGACCGACTCGGCGAGCTTGCCGGCCTTGGTCGTCGGGTCGAACGTCGGGCGGTAGCCCACGTGGATGTGGTCGGCGTGGTCGGCCATCGCCAGCGTGTTGTCGGTGGCCTCGTACGTCATGAGGCTGATGATCTGTGCCGGCTTGATCGTGCCCTGGAGCGTCAGCAGGCGGCGAACCGCGATGTCGGCGATCGAGCCGGGGCCCTGGTTGCCGACGATCGGGATGCCGTTGATCTTCGCGATGTCGACGGCGTTGCCCGACGAGTGCGCGGAGACGTTGCCGGCGGTCGTGTAGAGGCTGTGGCCGCACTCCAGCGCGGTCACGGTCGGCTTCAGGCCCGAGGCCGAGAGGAATGCGAGCGTCGCGAGCACGCGGCGGTCGATCGCTCCGGCCTCGATGTCCCTGCGGCCACACGAGTACAGGTCGATGTTGGGGTCGGCGAGCACGCGCTGTGCGAGCGCGTCCTTGCTCATCAGGAGGATCTGGCCGATCGTGGCGCCCTGGGCGTCGTCCCCGAAGAACGGGTTCTTGCCCTGCGCGCGGTAGATGGCGGTGGACTCCAGCAGCTTCCAGCCATCGAGGATCGGCTTGGGGTCGATCCGCGGCGCGCCGCGGCCCGCAGGCCGGATCTCGAACAGCATGTGCGGTGCCATGAGCTGCGACGTCGTGCCGATGCGCCCGAGGATCGTGCCCGCGATGACCTTGCGGCCGGGGACGAGGCTCTTGAGCACGACGTCCTGCTTCTTGGGCGCGAACACGCCGCTGAAGTAGGACTTGACGCTCGCGCCTTCGCCGAGGACGGACTCGGTGTCCAGCAGCTGCTCACGACCGCCGCTGCTCAGCGGGTTGGGTCGCGTCGGGTTGGCGAAGAGGCGCTCCTTGGCGACCTTCGCGGTGTCCGTGACGGTGGCCGTCGTGTCGATGACCTTGTCGACGGTGCTCTTGAGCAGGTCCGCCTTCGCCCCGGCGTTCGTGCCGGCGCTGGCAGCGGTCCGCGGAGTCGCGTCCTTCGGCAGCGAGAGCTCCTTGGCGATCGAGGCCTTGCTCTGCGACTTCTTCTTGGGCACCGGCACCTTCGTGGCGACCTTCTTCAGGCCGGCGTAGGTGTAGGTGTTGCCGTAGACGTCGCGCAGCTGGACGAAGTTGCCGAGGCGCTTGGAGTTGCCGGCCTTGACGATCTTGCCGTCCTGGACCGCGACGGCCGGGGAACCGGCCTTCGCGAAGATGTTGATGCCGCGGCGCGTGACGCTCGAGACGACGGGGACGGCCGCGTTCTGGCCGCGTGCGATGCGACGGGTCGCGTCGCGCTCGGAGATGTCGTCCGCGTACTTGGACTGCGCGTGAACCGGGAACAGGCCCTGGGTCAGGCCGCTGAGCGAGCCGATGAGATCGCTCGGCATGCCGCCGATGAAACGGGCGCGCATGAGCACCGACTGCACGTACCAGTCGGCGTGGTTGTAGGCGAAGATCGCCTTGGAGAGGTCCTGATCGGCGCCGGCGGCCTTGAGGTAGCGCGCGGCGGCGAAGATCGCGTCGACCGGGTTGTACGGGTCCTTGCGACCGTCGTTGTTGGCGTCGACGCCGTAGAGCTTCCAGCTGGACGGGATGAACTGCATCCAGCCCATCGCGCCGGCGGAGCTGACGTTCAGGTTGCGGCCGTAGTCCGTCTCGATCTCGTTGATCGCGGCGAGGACCTCCCAGCGCACGCCGTACTGGATGCCGGCGGCCTGGTAGATCGAGAGGAGGAACGGCGGGATCTTGAACTTCTGGATGAAGAAGTTCGGGACGCCGACCGGCACGGGTCCGGGCAGGGCAAACGACAGCGTCGGGTTCGTCAGCGTCGGGATGCCGTTGGCGTGACGCAGCTCGGTCGCATGGGGGCGGGCGCGACTGGGCTTGCTCGTGGCGCTGTCCGTCAGGCGTCCGAGCGTGTCGAGCGCCGCCGCCGGGTTCGTGGCCTTGGACTTCTTCGCGGGCGCCGCGGGGACCTCGAGCTGCTCGCCGGCCTGGGGGGTGGTGACCGGTGCAGCCGGGGCCAGTGTCGGCGCCGTGGGCTTGATCGTCAGCGACAGGCCGCTACTGGGCGCGGCGTTGAGCGGCGTGGTCTCGCGGATGCTCAGGATCGGCAGCGAGCCGAGGCCCGGCAGCTTGATCTGGTCCAACGGCGTGTCGAGTCCGACATCGACCGTGACGGTCTTCTTGATCTTGCCGAGCAGCGTGACCTCGAAGGTCCGCACTGTGGCGCTCGCTGGGAGCGCGGCAATTCCGAATCCGGCGGCCATCGCGCCGGAGGCGGCCAGAGCCATGAGCAACCTACGCTTGTGGTGCATGTGTCCCTGCATCTCCCCCCTGGAGGTTCCAAGTACGCGAGCCCGATGCGCGTGCGCGGCAGCCTATCGGGAAATGCCTCGTCGCGCTAAACCTGATCTAAACGACCGCCTACGCAGGACCATTCCACTGCCTCGGGTGGACGGAACCGGCGCTGACCTGAGCTCCTTGAACCCGTGCACGCGCGCGCGTGCACGAGCGTTCCCGGACTCCCCTGGCCGCGAGCGCTCTGCGCTAGCCTCAGGACGCCCCCACCAGCGAGGAAGGAACCCGGGCCGATGAGCGACGACGACTTCGAGACCGACGGACTGCGCGAGCGGCTCACCAAGCAGGGCGAGGACACGCTGGGGAAGGTCGCCGACGACCTGCTCGCCAACCCGATCGTCTCCGGTGCGATCTCGCGGGCGTTCGAGGCGCGCGAGAAGGCCTCGTCCGTCCAGGAGGCGACGCTTGCGGCCCTCAACCTGCCGTCGGCGGCCGACATCGAGCGGCTCACGCGCCGCGTGCGGTCGGTGTCCCAGCGCCTGGAGGGCATCGAGGACGGCATCGACCGCCTCGACGAGCGGATGACGCTGCTCGGCGCCGGCACCGCGATCGAGCCGCGACTGGATGCGATCGAGGATCGCCTGGAGGCGCTCCTGCGCGAGCTCGTGGCGCTGCGCGACGCGCTGCCGGGCGCGACCGAGCCGGTGCCCTCGCGCCAGGAGCGGATGAAGGTCTCGAGCTAGCCCGCCGCGAGCGCCGCCGCGGCGACTGCGCCGATCCGCCCGGCAGCGAGGAGGAGCGCCTCGGGGTCGATCCGCCGCCGCTCGCCGTCCTCGAAGACGTCGCTCACCGCCAGCACGCAGCCCGCCCGCACCCCACGCAGCTGCGCGACGCGCAGCAGCGTCGCGGCCTCCATCTCCACGGCCAGCGCGCCGGCCTGCGTCCAGCGGTCCCCGCGCCCGCCGTCGCGGTCGTAGAAGAGGTCGCTCGAGGCCACGGCGCCGACGCGCGCGCCGTCGCCCGCGGCGGCGACGAGCGCGGCGACGAGCTCGCCGTCGGCCGCGACGCGCTCGCCCGCGCCCAGCGCGCGGCTCGTCCCATCGGTCGCCAGCGCGGCGTCGGCGATGACGAGGTCGCCGAGCGAGAGGCCCGCCGCGAGCGCGCCGCACGTCCCGACCCGGATCGCGACGGCCAGCCCGAGATCGCAGAGCTCCTCCATGACGATCGCGGCGCTCGGCCCGCCCATCCCGGTGCTCTGGATCGTCATCGGCGCGCCGTCGGCGGCCGTTCCCGTGTAGCCCCACAGCCCGCGGTTGTGGTTGAACATCTTCGGCTCGTCGAGCAGGAGCTGGGCCAGCGCGAGCGCGCGCCCGGGGTCGCCCGGGAGCAGGACGCGGGCGGCCAGCTCGGCCGTCGGGTGGATGTGGACGGGCATCAGGGCGGGCCATATGATCGACGCATGGCCAAGAAGAAGAGCGTCTCCCGTGCCGAGGCTGTGCGCGAGGCGGCCGAGCAGGCCTTCAGGGCGCAGATCCCGCGCGAGCGGATCTCCGAGCTGCTCGACGAGCTCGGCAGCACGGCCGGGCGCCTGCGCGGCGCGGTCGACGACCTGCGCCCGGCCTCGGAGGCGGAGCTCAAGGCGCTGCGTGCCGAGGTGCGCGCGCTCGCGGCGCGCGTTCAGGCGCTCGAGGAGAAGCCGAAGCGCAAGCCCGCGCCACGGCGCAAGCCCTCAGCCGCCGCGAAGCCGGCAGCGCCGCGGGCGCGCAAGCCGCCGGCCGCCGCATCCTGATTTCAGCGATCGAAGGAGGAGCCGCCAGATGGGAGCCGAGTTCAACGGTCCGAAGGAGTTCCGAACCGTCATGGACCGCATCTTCACGATGATGAGCGAGGACCCCGACATGGGCCCGAAGCTGCGCGACGCCGACGTGCCGCAGCGCTTCGAGTTCGACGACGTCGACATGGTGGTCAACATCCGCGCCTCCGAGCCGGGCGAGGACGGCAACCTGCACTGGGTCTGGACCGACGACATCGACTGGAAGCCCAAGGTCAAGATGTCGATGTCCTCCGAGACGGCGAACAAGTACTTCCAGGGCAAGGAGAACGTCGCGGTCGCTATCGCGCGGCGGCGGATCAAGACCAGCGGTGACGTCAAGGCGGCGCTCGCGCTGATCCCGATCACGAAGCCGGTGTACGCGCAGTACCGCGCGGTCGTCGAGGCCGAATATCCGCACCTGAAGGCCTGAGCGGGCCGGATCGACATTAAGCCGCGTTGACAGCGCGAGCGGCGAGGCGTATGCATCACCCACCAGGTCGAAAAGTGGATGGCTCGCCATCCGCAAGGCGCCGCCGGTACGAAGACGAGCGCCGACGACCGAGGCAGCGGGCCGTATCGCCCGCAGACGGCGGGGCCACGGCTCCGCCGTCGTCGTGAGCGCAGCCGGTGCGAGCATGATGGCGTCATGACGCCGCGCTCGGCCGCGCAGCTCGCGCGAGACATCGGCACGACGCCGGCGACGTTGCGCCGGTGGGTCGACCGCGGGCTCGTCCCGCAGTACGAGGGCGCGTGGACGCCGGCGGCGGTCGCCCACGCCCGTCTCGTCGCGCGGATGCGCGAGCGCGGGCACTCGCTCGACGAGATCCGGGCCGCGGTCGACAGCGGCCGGCTGGCGTTCGGCTACCTGCAGGACCTGCTGCCGTCCTGGAGGCGACGCACACGCTCGAGGAGGCGGCCGACGAGACGGGCCTGGAGCCCGAGCTCATCGCGACGATCTTCACGACGATGGGCCTCCCTGCGGCGGCGGTCGACCGCATCACCGACAGCGACCTGGAGCTTCTGCGCTACGCCGGCGCGGCGCTGCTGGCCGGCCTGCCGCTCGTGGCCTTCCTGCAGCTCGTGCGCGTGTACGGCCAGGCGCTCGCGCAGATCGCGGACGCCGAGGTGCGCCTCTTTCACATGTATGTCCACGAGCCGCTCATGCGCGCCGGTGTGCCCGGGGTGCAGATGGCCGACGAGATGCAGGGGCTCGTCGCCGAGGTGCTGCCGCTGGCCTCGCCGTTGATGGACCACGTCCACCAGCGCCTGCTCGCGCACTTCGTCGACCAGGACGTCGTGGGCCACATGGAGGCCGACCTCGGCGACGAGGAGCGCCTGGACCTCGGCCACGTGCGGGTGGCGATCGCCTTCGCCGACCTCGCGGGGTACACGCGCATGACCGAGGAGCTCGGCGACGAGCACGCGGTCGGCGTCGTCGAGCGGTTCGTCGCCGACGTCGAACACACGCTGCCCGACGACGCGCGGATCATCAAGACGATCGGCGACGAGGTGATGGTCGTCAGCTCCGACCCGGCGGCGCTCGTCGACTGGGCCGTCGGGTTTCAGGAGCTGCACGACACGCGCCCCCTGCCGCGCATCGGGATGCACTACGGCGAGGTCCTCTATCGCGACGGGGACTACTACGGCCGCGAGGTCAACCAGGCCGCCCGCGTCTCGGCCCGCGCGGGCGGCGGCGAGGTGCTCGTCACCCGCCCCGTCGTCGAGGCCGCGGGCTCGCACCTGGAGTTCGAGCACATCGGCGAGGTGCGCCTGAAGGGCTTCGCCGATCCGACGGAGCTGTTCATCGCACGGGTGGGCGGCGCGTAGAGGAACGAGGCCCGGTGCGGTCGACACCCCGAACGTGTGGTGGACGGCCTCGAGGTTGTTGCCGTCGGGGTCCTCGGCGCGCAGCGCGATGTGGGCGACGGTCGGCGCCGGCGACTCGGCGAGCCAGAGATCGGGGAACCGGGTTTTCGTCCCGATGACACCGGGGGCCGGCGCCATGATCACGCGGTAGCCGAGCGGCACCAGCGCCCGCTCGTAGAAGGCTCTGCTGCGCGCGGCGTCGCGCACGTGGATCTTGATGTGGTCGAGCATCAGTCGAGCATCTTGCGCTGCACCGCCCAGCGCGACAGCTCGTGGCGGCTGGAGAGCTGCAGCTTGCGCAGGACCGCCGAGACATGCGCCTCGACGGTCTTGGCCGAGATGCCGAGGCGCTGGGCGATCTCCTTGTACATGTAGCCGCGCGCGATGTGCTGCAGGACCTCGCGCTCACGCGGCGTGAGCTGGTCGAGGTCGGCGGCGTCGTCGGCGGCGGTCGACGACGGCGCGGGCGGGGCGCCCGCGAACGCGTCGAGCACGAAGCCCGCCAGCCGCGGCGAGAAGACGGCGTCGCCGTCGTGGACACGGCGCACGGCGTCGGCGAGATCGGCGCCGGAGATCGTCTTCGTCACGTACCCGCGTGCGCCCGCGCGGATGACCGCGATCACGTCCTCGGCGGCGTCGGACACCGACAGCGCGAGGAATCGCACGGCCGGCGGCTCGCCCGCGAGTCGCCGGATGACCTCCAGGCCGCCGCCGTCGGGCATGTGGACGTCGAGCAGCACGACGTCCGGCGCCTGCTCGCGGATGAGCGCGACGGCGCCGGCGACCGTCGCGGCGTCGCCCACGACGTCGACGAGCCCGTCCAGCTCCGAGCGGACCCCCGCGCGAAACAGCTCGTGGTCGTCGACGAGCACGACGCGCGCGGTCATGGCGCGCTCCGCGCCATCACGAGCTCCACCTCGGTCCCGCCGCCGGGCGAGGCGTGGATCTCCGCGCGGCCGCCGTGGCGCTCCATCCTGCCGACGATCGACTCCCGCACGCCGCGGCGGTCGGCGGGCACGGTGGCGGGATCGAAGCCCGGGCCGCGATCGCGGACGAACACCTCCATGCGCTCCGCGCCCGCCTCCGCGTAGACGGCGACCGGCGCCGTGTCGCCCGCGAACTTCGCCGCGTTGAGCATCGCCTCGCGGGCCGCTGCGACGAGCGCCTCGCCGTCGCGATCGAGCGGCGCGTCGCCGACCGCCACGACGTCCACCGCGACGCCGTGCGCCTGCTCGATCTCCGCGGCGACGGCCTGCAGCGCAGCGACGAGGCGCCGCTCGCCCCCCTCCTGCGGCCCGGCGCCGCTGAGCCACGTGCGCAGCTCGCGCTCCTGGCGGCGCGCGAGCGCGGCGACCTCGCGCGGATCGCCGGCGCGCTTCTGGACGAGCGCGAGCGTCTGCAGGACCGAGTCGTGCAGGTGCGCCGCGACCTCGGCGCGCTCCTGCGAGCGGATGCGCTCGGCGCGCTCGGCCGACAGCGACGAGACGAGCCGCAGGAACCAGGGCGCGAAGATGACGCCGAGCGCGATCGCGACGACGAGCGCCGCCAGCGCCACGTCCGTCGCCGCCGCCAGCGCGCCCGTGAACTGCAGGAACACGATCGCAGCGGCCACGACGAGCGTCACCCCGACGCCGATCCGCGAGATGACCGCGGGCCGCGACTCGCGGGCGCCGAAGGCCACCGCCACGGGATCCTCGCGGACCGCCGCCGGCGGCGCCGCGACGACGGCGCCGCGCCCCATCGCCGGCGGCGCGTGCGCGCCGGTGCCCCGGTCGCCGCCGCCCGTGGACTGGCGCCAGATGAGCGCGCCACCGGCGGCGACGAGCACGAGCGGCCACGTCAGCGCATCGGAGAACGGCAGCCCGATCCCGCGGAAGGCCAGCAGGATCGACACGAGCAGGCACCCCACCCCGAGGCCGACCTCGATCGCCGCCCGCCCCGTGCGCACGGCGCCGAGGATGCCGCCCATCCGCGAGCCGCTCGCGGCCTCGCCCGCCGGAAGCAGCATCCAGGCGAGGATGTAGGCGATCAGCCCGACGCCGCTGGCGAGCGTCGTGGCGCCGAAGGCGATCCGCAGCAGGAGCGGGTCGACGTCCAGGTGCGCGCCCAGGCCCGCGCAGACGCCGCCGACCATCCCGTGCTCGGGATCGCGGCGCAGCGGGGCGGCGGCTCGGCGCCGGGGCGTGACGGCCATCTCGCCCATCATCGCTCGCGCCGGCCGCGCGCGAGGCCGCTGGCAAGCAGGACGGCCCCGATCGCGCCGAGCGCGATCGGGGCCATGGCGCCGAAGGTGAGGCGCAGCGTCCCGCTGCTGTCGAGCAGGAGGACGATGCCGAACGCGACGAGCACGAGGCCCGCCGTGAGCGACACGCCCTCGGGCCTAGCCGTTGGACGCACCGGCGCTCCCCGTCGCGCACGCGGTGTTGCGCTCCTGCGGAGGCTCGAAGTCGACGCCGCGCCCGTGGAAGGCGCGGTCGCGGCTGTGGCGGATCTCGAGGAACCCGAGCCCCACCTCGCCGTCGATCACGAGGCGCGGGGTGCCCGAAGGAGCCCTGCGACCGTCGGACCAGTCGACGTCGACACCGCCGCTGTCACGGTCGAAGACCTGGACGGCGCCCATGCCGATCGACGCCGTCGTGGCGACGCACACGTCCTGCGGGACGAGGACGAGCACGTGGCCGGTGCCGACGCCGAGCTTGATCTGCCGGTCGCCGGCGGGCAGCTCGACGTCTCGCAGGTCGACGGTCAGCTCGCCGGCGCCGATGCGGTAGCCGTCGTGCATCTCCGCGACCGTCGCCGGGCGCTCGGTGCGCTCGCCGAAGCCGCCGTCGAGATCGATGTCCGCCGCCGAGACGAACGCCAGCGGCAACGCGATCGCCATCGCCGGCAGCACGAGCCAGCGGGCTCCGCCGACGAAGGCTGCGCCGACGAGCGCCGCGCCGGACGCGATGACGAGGGCGGCGACGACGACCGCGCCGCCGAGGCCGCTCGCGAGGAAGCTGCCGACCGCCAGCGCTGCGCAGCCGATCAGCAGGCCGATGCCGAGCGCCGCACGGCGCAGCACGTCGCCGGGAGCGCCGCTCGGGCGCCGCCCGGAGGCGAACCAGTACACGGCGAGCCCGGCGAGCACGAGAAACGCGACGGGGACGAAGGCCCCGCCGAAGCCCAGGCCGCCGAAGAGGCCGAGGCCGAAGCCGGCGACCGTCAGGGCGATCGCGACGCCGGCGACGATCAGGCGATCACGATCGCTGTGCTGCGTGGGCTGCACCTCGCCGTCGTTGGGGACGAGCAGGAGCGCGGCGGCGTAGATGACGAGGCCGGTGCCGCCGAGCAGGGCGAGGGCGACGAAGCCGATTCGCACGAGCATCGCGTCGATGCCGAAGTAGCGACCGAGGCCGCCGCAGACGCCGCCGATGATGCGGTCGCTGCTCGAGCGCTCGAAGCGCCGCGGGGCGGGCGGAGGCGAGTCCGGGGGAGGGGGAGAGACGGGGGTGTCCGTGGTGGAGGTCATGGGATGCAGTGTCGGCGCCCGGGGCACCGCTGCCTATCGGGAATGATCCCTAGGGACCGACCCCCGGACGACCCTAGACTCGCTCGGACCGTGGCCGTCGACGACCTGCTCGAGCGCGTGCGCGCGACCGGCCTGCTGCCGGCCGGCGGGAGCGTCGTGGTGCTGCTCTCCGGCGGCCGCGACTCGGTGTGCCTCCTCGACGTCGCGGTCCGCCTGGCGGGCGCCGAGGCTGTCGCCGCGCTGCACGTCAACTACGGCCTGCGCGACGAGGCCGGCGGCGACGAGCGCCACTGCCGCGCGCTCTGCGATCGCCTCGGCGTCGTCCTGGAGGTCCACACCGCGCGGCGCCCGGAGGACGCGGGCAACCTGCAGGCGTGGGCACGCGACCTGCGTCTCGGCGCGGGCGCGACGCTCGCCGCCGCGCGCGGCGCGCGGCTGGCGACCGGCCACACGGCCAGCGACCAGGCCGAGACGGTGCTCTACCGCCTCGCCGCCTCCCCGGGCCGGCGCGCCCTGCTCGGCATGTCCGAGCGCGACGGGCTGCTCGTGCGCCCGCTGCTGGGCACGACGCGTGCGGAGACGGCGGCGCACTGTCGCGCGCGTGAGCTCGCGTGGCGCGAGGACGCCTCCAACGAGGACCCCGCCTACGCGCGCAACCGCATCCGTGCCGGGCTGGTCCCCGCGCTGCGCGAGATCCATCCGGCGGCGGAGGCCAACGTCGTGCGCACCGCGCAGCTGCTGCGCGACGAGGCGGCGGTGCTCGACGAGGTCGTCGGCACCGCGCTCGCCGGCCGCGACCGGATCGCCGTCGCGCACCTCGCCGCGCTGCCGCCGGCGCTCGCGCGCCTCGTGCTGCGGCGGCTCGCCGAGGACGCCGCCGGGCGGCTGTGCGCCCGCGCCCCCGGCCGCCTCGGCGACGTGCTCGCCCTCGGCGACGGCGCACTGGACCTCGGCGACGGCGCGCGCGCGGTGGTCACGGACGGGGTCATGCACGTCGAGCGCACGCCCGCGGGTCCCGCCGCGCCCGCCCCTCGGGCTTAGACTCCCCCGCCGCATGCGCAACGCCCTCGTCGGAGAGATCCTCGTCCAGCCCGATGACCTCTCCCGCCGCGTTCGCGAGCTCGGCCTGCAGATCACGGCCGACTACGAGGGCCGCGACCTGCTGCTCGTCGGCGTCCTCAAGGGCGCCGTCTTCTTCCTCTCGGACCTCATGCGCCACATCGCGGTGCCGTGCGAGGTCGACTTCATGGCGGTCGCGAGCTACGGCTCGGCGACGGACTCCTCCGGCGTCGTGCGGATCCTCAAGGACCTCGACGCAGCGATCGAGAACCGCAACGTGCTGATCGTCGAGGACATCGTCGACTCCGGGCTGACGCTCCAGTACCTGCTGCGCAACCTCGGGGCGCGCAACCCGGCCTCGATCGAGGTCTGCGCGCTGCTGACCAAGCCCGACCGCCGCAGGGTGCAGCTCGAGCCGCGCTACGTCGGCTTCGAGATCCCCAACCGCTTCGTCGTCGGCTACGGCCTGGACTACCTCGAGCAGTACCGCAACCTTCCGTACGTGGCGGTGCTCGAGGGGGCGGCTGAGACGATCGCGCCAGGTCCCAGCGGCGGCGCGCCGAGCGGCTGAACTATCGGCCGGACCGCCGCATGACCCCTGCTACGCTGGCGCTTCGTGTCTGACCGAGGTGACCTTCGATGAGCCGCTTCTCCAAGAGCGCGATGTTCCCGATCCTGATCGTGGTCATCCTGGCGTTCTTCGCCCAGCAGCTGATCTCGAGCCCGAACAAGAAGAAGGACCCGGGCTTCGGCGCGTTCACCCGCCAGCTCGACAGCGGCCAGGTCAAGTCCGTCGAGATGCGCAACCGCAGCAACGAGCTGCTCGTCACGCTCGACGACAAGAGCCAGTACGAGATCGGCTTCGCCAACGACTACGGCGACGAGCTCACGACGCAGCTGCTGAAGGCCGAGCAGACCAACAAGATCCAGGAGTTCGACATCAAGGGCACCCGCACGAACGGGTGGATCTCGATGCTCACGTACGTCCTGCCGTTCCTGCTGTTCATCGGCTTCTGGATCTTCCTCATGAACCAGATGCAGGGCGGCGGCTCGAAGGTCATGTCGTTCGGCAAGTCGCGCGCCAAGCGCATGTCGGTCGACTCGCCGAAGATCACCTTCCGTGACGTCGCGGGCGCCGACGAGGCGGTGGAGGAGCTCCACGAGATCAAGGAGTTCCTCGAGAACCCGAAGAAGTTCCAGGCGCTCGGCGCGCGGATCCCGAAGGGCGTGCTGCTCTTCGGACCCCCCGGCACCGGCAAGACGCTGCTCGCCCGCGCCGTCGCAGGCGAGGCCGGCGTGCCGTTCTTCTCGATCTCCGGCTCGGACTTCGTCGAGATGTTCGTCGGCGTGGGCGCCAGCCGCGTCCGCGACCTCTTCGAGCAGGCCAAGCAGAACAGCCCCTGCATCATCTTCATGGACGAGATCGACGCCGTCGGGCGCCATCGCGGCGCCGGCATGGGCGGCGGTCACGACGAGCGCGAGCAGACGCTCAACCAGCTCCTCGTCGAGATGGACGGCTTCACGATGACGGACAACATCATCCTCATCGCCGCGACGAACCGTCCCGACATCCTCGACCCCGCCCTCCTGCGCCCGGGCCGCTTCGACCGCCAGATCGTCGTCGACCGCCCCGACCGCAAGGGCCGCGCGAAGATCCTCGAGGTCCACACGCGCGGCAAGCCGCTGGCGAAGGAGATCAACGTCGACGACCTCGCGGGTCAGACGCCGGGCTTCACCGGCGCCGACCTCGCCAACCTCGTCAACGAGGCCGCGCTGCTGTCCGCCCGCACGGGCAAGCGCGAGATCGGCCAGCACGAGCTGGAAGAGGGCATCATGCGCGTCATCGCCGGCCCGGAGAAGAAGACCCGGGTCATGAGCGAGAAGGAACGCCGCATCACCGCCTTCCACGAGATGGGCCACGCGCTCGTCGGCCACCATCTCGAGCACTCCGACCCGGTCCACAAGATCTCGGTCATCGGCCGCGGTCAGGCGCTCGGCTACACGATCTCGATGCCGCAGGAGGACCGCTTCCTCACGACGCGCGCGGAGCTCACGGACTCGATGGCGATGACGCTCGGCGGCCGTGCGGCCGAGGAGATCATCTTCGGCGAGATCACGACCGGCGCGTCGAACGACCTCGAGAAGGTCACGGCGACGGCGAAGGCGATGGTCATGCGCTACGGCATGAGCGAGCGTCTCGGGCCGCGCGTCTTCGGCCACGACCACTCCCAGCCCTTCCTCGGCCGCGAGTTCTCCTCCGAGCCCGACTACTCCGACGAGATCGCCCGCGAGATCGACGACGAGGTCCGCCGCGTCATCGAGGCCGCGCACCAGCGCGCCCGCGACATCCTCACGGAGAACCGCGAGTCGCTCGAGACGATCTCCGAGATCCTCGTCCGCCGCGAGACGATCGAGAAGGCCGAGTTCGAGGCGCTCGTGAATGGGACGGCCGAGTCGGAGGTCTTCCCCGAGGAGGCACCGCCGCTTCCGCCGCCGCCCGCACCGGCCGAGAAGCCGGGCCAGAAGGCCCCCCGCACCCTCCCGCGTCCCGGCCTGGCCGGCGGCAGCGTCGAGGCCCGCGCGGTGGACCTGCCCGACAAGCCCAGCCTGTAGCACGAGGCGGGACGGGGTGCGGCAGGCCGCACCCCTGATGCGGGGGTCTGGCTCCTGTTCATGCCCGATCGCAGCGACGAGGATCGGCGAGATCCCGATGCTGAGAGGACGCACGGCGGCATCGACGTCCAGGACCGCTGCGACGTCGCGAGCTTCACGGCCGCCGGCATCGATTGCGCCCGGTCCGAGGGCGATGGTGGCGGCAGCGTCGCGATCGACCACCTCTTCGCGACCGTGGCCGCCAAGCACGAGCATCCCAACTGGCGCTTCAAGGAGGAGAAGGTCACCCTCCGCCAGGGCCGCCGCTGAACATCACGATGAGCCGCGGCGGCGAGGGGCACACGGTCACCGAGGTCTCCTCCTTCGGCCTGGGCTGCGTCCCCGAGCTCAACGCGATCGTCTTCCCCGGCCAGGACCCGACCGCGTTCCGGCCGTCTGCGGCGCGCCTGCGACGTTCACCCCCGGCATCTTCGGCGGCGCCCTCATCGCCCCCGGCCTGGACTTCACGAAGGTCGGCCTCACCAAGGGGACGCACCGCTTCATGTGCATGATCCATCCGTGGATGCAGTCCGCGGTCACCGTCAGGTAGCCGGCTCGCAGCTCGAGGCCGCGCGCCGCCCACACGGGCGGCGCGCGCCCGTCGACTAGCCTCAGTTTCGTGAGCGAGGCGGACCTCCCCGAGCCGGTCGTGATGGGGGTCGTCAACGTCACGCCGGACTCCTTCTCCGACGGCGGGGCGTGGCTGGACCCGGGCGCGGCGATCGCCCACGGTCACGACCTCGCGGCCCAGGGCGCCGCCATCCTCGACGTCGGCGGCGAGTCCACACGACCCGGCGCCGAGCCGGTCGGCGAGCACGAGGAGCTGCGGCGCGTCCTGCCGGTGCTCGAGGGCCTCGCGGGCGCAGGCCCGCGGCTGTCGATCGACACCTCCAAGGCGCGGGTCGCCGCGGCGGCGCTGGACGCCGGGGCGACGATCGTCAACGACGTCACGGCGCTGCGCGGCGACCCCGCGATGGCCGACCTCCTCGCCGCCGGCGACTGCGACGTGTGTCTCATGCACATGCTCGGCGAGCCGCGCACGATGCAGCGCGACCCCCGCTACGGCGACGTCGTCGACGACGTCAAGGCCTTCCTGTCCGAGCGCCTGGAGCTCGCGGTCGCGCGCGGGATCGACGAGCAGCGCATCTGGCTGGACCCGGGCATCGGCTTCGGCAAGACGATCGAGCACAACCTCGAGCTGCTGCGGCGACTCGGCGAGCTCGTCGCGCTCGGGCGCCCCGTCGTCGTCGGCGCCTCGCGCAAGTCGTTTCTCGGCACGATCACGGGTCGCGGCCCGCTCGCGCGCGTGCCCGCCACGATCGCCGTGAACGTGCTCGCGCTGGCGGCGGGCGCGCGCGTCTTCCGCGTCCACGACGTCGCCGAGGCGCGCGATGCGCTGCTCGTGGCGGCTGCTACGTTGCGCGGGCGATGGCCCCCGACGACGACGACGACGCCATCGAGGACGACGAGTTCGACGACGAGGAGCCGATCGTCCGGACGATCGTGACCGTCGAGGTCAACGGCCTCTCGCTCTACACCCACCACGGCGTGACCGCGGCCGAGCGCGAGGTCGGCCAGCGCCTCATCATCGACATCCGCATGGAGCTCGGCGAGGCCGACGCGACGGTCACCGACCGCGTCGAGGACACCGTGGACTACGGACGCGTCTGCGAGGTCGCGGCGCTCGTCGCGACCCAGCGCTCCGACAAGACGCTCGAGCGCCTGTGCGCGGCGGTCGCCGACCGCCTGTTGCGCGACTTCGACGCCCAGGTCGTGTCGGTCAAGGCCTCCAAGCCCGAGCCGCCGATCGCGCTGCCGGTCGAGGACGTCTCCGTCGAGGTCTGGCGCGAGCTCGGGGACATCGACGACTAGGCGAGCGCCGGGCTGCTGTCCGGTTGCGTGGAGACGCACGAGCGCGATCTCGCTGGTTGCGGGTAGCGCGGGCGCTTCCGGCATCGGTCAGGGATCCGGGTCGGTCGCCGCGGTCGTTTTCGACCCCGACTGCGGGTGCCGGCGGCGCGACGACATCGACCCCCGTTGTTCTTGCGTGTGCTAGCGGCTGCTAGTGGGGGCTAGCAGCCGCTAGCACGGTTCACGAGAGCTGGGTCGTTCACGGTCCCTGCAACTGCCCGGCGAGCTCGGCGCCTCACGGCTGCTGGACGCGCTCGCGCCCGTGACCGCTCGCAGGACACGCGGGACCGCAAGCGCGGGGGTCACGGCGTATCCACGCACGTGGACAGCAGGCGCCGGGTGCGCTCGTCACACTGGCGCCGATGGACATCGGCTACCTCGGACTGGGCTCGAACGTCGGCGACCGGCGCGCCAACCTGCAGGCGGCCGTCGAGGCGCTCCCGGCGCTCGGCGTCGAGGTGCTCGCGAGCTCGTCGACGTACGACACCGACCCCGTCGGGGAGATCCTCGACCAGCCGGACTTCCTCAACGCCTGCATCCGCGTGCGCACGGCGCTCGAGCCCGAGGCGCTGCTGGATGCCGCGAAGCGGATCGAGCGCGAGCTCGGGCGGGTGCCGGGGCCGAAGGACGGGCCGCGCCCGATCGACGTCGACGTCCTCCTGCTCGGCTACCGCGAGCACGTGTCCGAGCGCCTGCGGCTGCCGCACGCGCAGGTCCTCGCGCGGCGCTTCGTGCTCATCCCGCTGCTCGAGCTCGACTTCGAGCTGACGACGCCGTCGGGGGCGCGGCTCGCCGACGCCCTCGCGGCCCTGCCGGTGGACGAGGGCGTCCGCCGGGCCGGACCCCCGCTAGCTTTGGGGTCATGAGCGCACACGACCCCGACCACGCGGCCACCGACACCGAGGCCGGCCGCCGCCGCACCCCCGCCGAGGAGGCGCGCACGCTCGTCTCCACGATGACCGTCGGCTACCTCGCGACGGTCAACGAGGACGGCGACCCCTGGTGCTCGCTCGTCGTCTACGGACCCACCCCCGAGGGCAACCCGGTGCTGCTCGTGTCGACGCTCGCCGCACACGGCCGCAACCTGCTCGCCGACCCGCGCGCGAGCCTCGCGATCAGCGACCCCGCCGCACCCGGCGACCCGCTGGACCGCCCGCGCATCACGCTCGCCGGACGCGCCGTGCGCCCCGCGGGCGACGCCGTCGAGGCGGCGCTCGACGCGCACGTCGCGGCGATCCCCGGCGCGCGCCTCTACGCCGGCTGGGAGGACTTCAGCGTCTGGGTGCTCGAGGTGCAGCGCGTGCGCTGGGTCGGCGGCTTCGCGCAGATGGACACCGTCACCCACGACGACTACGTCGCCGCCGAACCCGACCCGACCGCCACGACCGCCACGACGCATGTCGCCAAGCTCAACAAGGAGCACGCCGACGGACTGCTCGCGATCGCGCGCGAGCTCGCAGGAGCGCGCGGCGCCGTTTCGGCGATCGCGACCAGCCTGGACCGCTACGGCCTGGACCTCAGCGTGACCGGAGCAGGGCAGGCCGCGGCCGTCCGCGTCGCCTTCGAGCCGTCGCTCGGGGACGCGAAGGAGATCCGCCCCGCCGCGCTGGAGCTCGTGCGCCGCGCCTACGCCGCTCAGGCGCGGGCGGGCAGCCAGCCAGAGGGGTAGGCGCCCGCGGGGACGTCGCCCGGATACGTCGGGAAGTAGCGCCGCGCGAGCTCCTCGGCCGGCCGGCCCGCCATCAGCGTGCGAACGTCGCCGATGGTCAGCATGAAGCGCAGCGAGGACCCGATCTGCAGGTCGGCGGCGTTGGGCTGCACGTGGCCGAGCACGCCGTCGGCGATCCAGTCGTCGACGATGTCGAGGTAGGCCGGCAGCGCCTGCAGGTCGGCGCGCACGGCCGCGTCGTGACCGCCGTGGACCTTGGTCTCGAGGCGCACGAGGGCGGGAGCGATGGGCTGGCGAAGGTCTACCTCAAGAACGGAACCGACATCCGGCCGGTGCTGCGCACGTTGTTCCGATCTCCCGAGTTCCGAGGGTTCGGCCGGCGCGAAGGTGAAGCTGCCGTTCGAGGACCTGGTGTCGACGGTCCGGGCGCTGGGCAGCGTCTTCCCGGCCGCCGGCGCTCAGGCACCGAGTCGGTCCGCCAGCTGCAGTGGCTCTCCGGTTCGCTCGGTCAACCGCCGCTGGGCTGGCACCCGCCGGACGGCTACCCGACGTCTCGCCCGCGTGGCAGAGCGCCGGCGGGACCCTCGCCCGGTGGAACGCGCACCTCGGGCTCGCCGCCGGCTCGGCGGCCGGACGGCTTCCGCCGTCCGGAAGAGCCCGTCGACCGGCTGCGGCTGGCCCACCCGCGCACCCACGGCGAGCTGGTCGACGCGGCGGCCGCCGGGGTCGGCCCTCGGCCGTGGCCGACGCCCGCCGTCCGGAACGCCGTCTGCGCCTTCCTCGGCCGCGCGCCGACCGCCCGGGTGCCCGCCGACGACGAGGCGCTGGGCTGGCGCCTGCCCTACGTGTTCGCCCTGCTGCTCGACAGTCCCGCGGCGGCGATCCGATGACGACTTGCGACTGCGGACACGTGCAGCCGGCCGGGCTCAGTCTATGCCGGCTGCTCGGCGCGGCCGGCGCGGCGGCGGCGCTCGGCGTCGTCGGCGGGCTCGCGAGCGACACCGCGTCGAGCCGCTATGCCTTCGCCGGCCCGGCGTACAGCGGTGACGTGCTGGTGGTCCTGAGCCTGCGCGGCGGCTTCGACGGACTCTCGGCCGTGGTTCCTGTCGCTGACCCGGCGTACGCCTCCGCCCGGCCCGGCATCTGCACCCGGGCGGTGGGCTGCTGCCCCTGGACGCGACCTTCGGGATGCACCCGGCGCTGGGCCCGCTCAAGCGGTTCTGGGACGCCGGGCAGCTGGCCGCGGTGCACGCCGCCGGCCAGCCGGACCCGACCCGGTCGCACTTCCGCGCGATGGAGGAGATGGAGCGAGCGGCTCCCGGCTCCGGCGTGCGCACCGGCTGGCTGGACCGGGTCAGCTCGGCGGAGGGGCCGGGGTCGGCCTTCGCCACCGTCGGCGTCGGCGTCGAGGCGAACCAGCGCGCGCTGCTGGGCTCTGCACCGGAGCTGCTGATGGGGTCGGTCGAGGACTTCGCCCTGTCCGGTGCCGACGACGCCACCGAGCGGGCGCGCTGGACGGCCGCCCTGGAGACGATGCACCGCGGCGCGCGGGCCGAGGTGGCCGCGCCGGCGCGGCTCACCCTCAAACGCGATCGGTACGGCGGCTGCCCTGCAGGACACCAAGTACACCGCGGCGAACGGTGCGGCCTACCCCGACGGTGGCGGTGACCTGGCAGACGCGCTTCGCGACGTGGCCCAACTCGTCAAGGCCGACGTCGGCCTGCGGGTCGCGACCGTCGACTTCGGCGACTGGGACATGCATGCCGGGCTCGGCCGGGCCGACGGCGGCTGGATGTCCCGGCAGCTCACCGAGCTCGGCGAGGCACTCGCGGCGTTCGCGACCGACCTCGGAGACGCACTGAGCCGGGTGTCGCTGGTGACGCTCTCGGAGTTCGGCCGCCGGGTGCGCGAGAACGCCTCCGGCGGCCTGGACCACGGGCACGGCAACCCAATGCTGCTGCTCGGCGGCGGGGTGGTCGGCGGCCGGGTGCACGGTGCCTGGCCGGGCCTCGACCCTGCCGGGCTGATCGACGGTGACCTGCCGGCGTCCAACGACTACCGGCTGGCGCTCGCCGAGCTGCTCGAGCGGCGCTGCCAGGTGCCTGCGTCGGCGGTGTTCCCCGGTCTGGGCAGCGCTCGGCTCGCGCGTCGCGCGCGCTCGCTGACTACTGGCCGGGTCGGAAACTACTTGCTTGAACACCCAGCCGTTGCCGTCCGGATCGGCGAAGCGGACGAACCGGCCCCAGGGCTGCTCGTCGACCTCGCTGGCGTCGACCCCGCGACCCACCAGCTCGGCACGGGCGGCATCGGTGTCGGCCACCACGCACTGGATCCCCTGCTGCGACCCCGGCGACATGTCCAGGCCGAGGCCGGTGCCGAAGGCGATCGAGCAGGCGGAGCCGGGCGGGGTGAGCTGCACGAAACGCAGCTCGGCGTTGACCACCTGGTCGAAGTCAGCGTGGAAGCCGACCTGGTCGACGTAGAACGCCTTGGCGCGGTCGACGTCGGTGACAGGGACGAAGACGAGCTCGAGCTTGATGTCCATGACGGGCAACCTAGTCACCAGGTCGCAGAGACCATCACCCGCTCGGGCCCGTCAGGTCAGTGGTGGGTCGGTGCTCTTGGTGTAGGTCTTGCTCAGGGGGCTGGTCCAGGTCTTGGTTCCGGTGTTGGGGTGGTAGGTGAGTGTCCAGAGTCCGTGGGTCTTGGCGTTGTGGTGTTGCCGGCACAGGGGTCCGAGGTTGACCCGGATGGTTTGTCCGTGGTCGGCGTAGGTGACCACGTGGTCGCAGTCGCACTGGGCTGCTGGGCGGTAGCAGGCGGGAACCCGCAGGTCCGGTCCCGGGCGGCGATGAACGCGCGCAGCTGGTCCGAGGGCCGGTAGGTGGTGGCGCCGCGGTCCAGGAGCTGGCCGGTGTGCGGGTGGGTGGTCCAGCGGACCCAGTCCCGGTCGGGTGGCCATCTGCCTCGCCAGGGGTCCGGATGGGGCCGTAGCCGGGGATCTCACCCGGATGGTGGGCCATCCCCAACGCGGTGGGCAGGTCGAGCACGACCGCGGCGGTCTGCGCCCCGCCGCAGGAGCACCTGGGCAGTCGCCGGCTGCTTGCGGTTGTGTCCGGGCCGTTGGTCGCGGGTGTGGCTCCGGGTGGTTGGTCCGAGGACGGCGTCGACCAGGGCGTCGACGCGGAGCGCGTCCAGGCCGGGGTCGGTCCCGGCGCCGGCCCGCAGCAGGTCCTGGGTGGCCTTGGCGCGGGCGGTCAGGGTGTCCCACATGTCCTCGGCGACCGGGGCCGGCATGGTCATCCAGAACGACTGCATCCCATCCGGTTGCGGCATCGCCTCGATGGTGCGGGCCGCGACCGCCTGGTGGTGCCGCTCGGCCGCGGACTGGCCGGGTCCGCGGTGAGCACCGCCCGCTGCACGGTGCGCTTGAACTCGCCCAGGCTCTGGTCCGGGGCCCGGCCCAGCACCCGGTCCTGCACCGCGGCCGCTTCCGGGTCGGGCAGGCCGCGGACCGCGCCGGCCAGGTGCGCGGCCTGCAGGTAGGTGATGTCCCCGGCCCGCAACGCTGACAGTGCGCCACCGAGGCGGTCCCGCAGCTCCAGGGCCACCATCGTCCGGTCCCCGGCTGTGGAGGGAGACAGCCGCAGCGCGGCGCGGATCTCGAACCGGGCCTCCTCCGCCGGCCGGCCCGCGGCCTCGGTCGCCTCGGCCACCGCCGCGATCGCTGCCTGCTGCGCCCGGCGACCATCGCCTCCACCCGTCCAGCGCCCGCAGCAGGTCGACCCGAGCCTCAGCACCCAGCTGCTGGGGGTCGACCCGGCCCAGCCAGGGCACCGCCGCCAGATGGGCCGGGCCATCAGCGACCAGGCGCACCATCTCTGCGCCCAGACCCACCTCGATCACCGAATGCATACGACGAACCTAGAGACAGGGTCGGACACAACCCCCCACCCAGAATCCCATTGTCCACAAGGCGATCCGGTCCTATGTCGAAGACGACGAAAGGCGCGCCGCGGATCGCGGCGCGCCCTTCGGAGGCGGTCGTTCAGCAGGTGCTAGCGCACCCGGCCGAAGAAGTGGCCGCTCGACCAGATGTGGTCGCGACGGACCCGGGTTCCCGAGTACGGCGCGTGCCAGATGTAGCCGTGCCCGGCGTAGATCGCGACGTGGTAGATGCCGCCACCGCCGTAGAAGAACACCAGGTCGCCGCGACGGGCGTTGCTGCGGCTGATCCGCTTGACCTTGCCGGCCTGGGCGGACGACGAGTGTGGCAGCGACTTGCCGAGGTGCGAGTACACCCAGCGAGTGAGGCCGGAACAGTCGAAGCGGTGCGGGCCGACACCGCCGTAGGCGTAGGGCGAGCCCTTGCGGGTGCGCGCCCAGTCGACGGCGGCGTTGCCCTTCTGCGCCGTGATCACAGCGGACGCGCCGGACGTTGTGGGGCCAACAGCCGAGAAGGCGAAGAGGCCGAACGCCAGACCGAGGACGAGAAAGAACGTGGTGAGCAGGCGGGCAGGGGCGAGTCGTGTCGCGGACATGCATTCCTTCGGGATCCGCCTACGAGGAGTGTCCTGTCGGGTTGGGCGCCGAAGTTGCCCGGCCACTATTCGTGGCTTAACCCCAAGGCCGCGTCCCTGAGGTCGCGACCGCCGTGCTGGGTTCTCCGCCCCTGCCATATCGACGTACGTCGGTCACTCGCGCAGTGGCAGGGCTCGGCGTCCACGCGGTGGCCCCACCGGTACCGGTGAGGACTTGTGCTGTCCCCTACCTTGCGGCACGCCGGGCAGTGGTCTTGACCAAATCAGCGAAGGAACCCGGAAATGTGATGCGGCTAACGGGATTCCGGGGGTTGAGATGGACCAATAGTGATGGTGCATGCGCACCACGTGACCTCCATATGGCTGAATGGTGCCGTGGACGACCGGTGGGAGCTGCGGCTGCCGAGGGGTGCCCCCGTGGCTCCGCTGCTCGCAATCGGCCGCCGGGTGGCCATCGCGGTCGCGATCGTGCTCGTCAACTGGGCCGTCGTCCTCATCGAACGTGACGGCTACAACGACAGCGCCGACGGCGTGCTGTCGACCATCGACGCGCTGTACTACACGACGGTCACGCTCTCCACGACCGGCTACGGCGACATCACGCCGGTCACCACATCAGCCCGCCTGATCAACGCGCTGATCGTCACGCCGATGCGCTTCCTGTTCGTCCTCGTTCTCGTCGGCACCACGATCCAGGTGCTCACCGAACGTTCCCGTGACCAGTTCAAGGTCGCTCGCTGGAGGTCTCGCGTGCAGGACCACATCGTCATCTGCGGCTACGGAACCAAGGGACGCAGCGCGGTGCGCGCGCTGCGCCAGCAGGAGATGCCGGCCGACCACATCGTCGTCGTCGAGTCCGACCCCGAGAACGTCCGGCAGGCATCGGCCGACGGACTCGTCACGGTGCACGGCTCGTCGACCCGCGACTCGGTGCTGAACGAGGCCGAGGTAGGGAGGGCCAAGGCGGTCATCGTCGCCGTCGACACCGACGACACCGCCGTGCTCACCACGCTCACCATCCGGCAGCTCGCGCCGAAGATCACCCTGGTCGCAGCGGTGCGCGAGGAGGAGAACGCCGACCTGCTGATCCAGAGCGGTGCGAGCTCGGTCATCACGTCCTCGGCCGCCGCGGGCCGGCTGCTCGGACTGGCAACCGAGAGCCCCCGCGCTGTGGCGATCGTGGAGGACCTGATCGCTGTCGGCTCCGGCCTGGACCTGATGGAACGGGACGTCGCCCCGGAGGAGGTCGGGCTGCCTTCGCGGACGCTGCCCGTGCCGGTGCTCGCGGTCGTCCGCGACGGCAGGACGCTGACCTACGACAACGCCGAGTGCGAGACCCTGCGGGCCGGCGACCGGATCGTCTACGTCGGCAGCAACGGTGGCGAGCACGGGGTCGTGCCGGCCCACCAGTGAGCGGAAGACGCCCGCGCCGGTCGCGTAGTCTTCCTGCACGTGGCACCCGTGGACGTCCCCGAGCAGCTCAAGGAGCTCGACCAGACCCTGACGAGCATCGAGACCGTCCTCGACCTGGACGCGATGCGCCGGGACCTGGCCGACCTCAACGAGCAGGCAGCCGCACCTGACCTCTGGGACGACCAGGACCATGCGCAGCAGGTCACCAGCCGGCTCTCGCACCTGCAGGGTGAGCTGTCACGGGTCGAGTCGCTGCGCCGGCGGCTGGACGACCTCTCGGTTCTCTTCGAGCTGGCTGAGGACGAGAGCGACGCAGACACCCTCGCCGAGGCAGAGGCCGAGCTCACCGCGATCCGCAAGACCCTGGGCGAGCTCGAGGTCCGCACCCTGCTGTCCGGCGAGTACGACCAGCGCGAGGCGCTCGTGACCATCCGCGCTGAGGCTGGTGGCGTGGACGCCGCGGACTTCACCGAGATGCTCATGCGGATGTACCTGCGCTGGGCAGAGCGACACAACTACCCGGCCGAGGTCCTCGACACGTCGTACGGCGAGGAGGCGGGCCTGAAGTCGGCCACGTTCCAGGTGAAGATTCCCTACGCCTACGGCACCCTCTCGGTCGAGCAGGGGACCCACCGGTTGGTGCGCATCTCGCCCTTCGACAACCAGGGTCGCCGTCAGACGTCGTTCGCCGGTGTCGAGGTGCTCCCGGTCACCGAGACGACCGACCACATCGAGATCCCCGAGAACGACCTGCGCATCGACGTCTTCCGGTCCTCGGGTCCCGGGGGCCAGTCGGTGAACACCACCGACTCGGCCGTGCGCATCACCCACATCCCCACCGGCATCGTGGTGTCCTGCCAGAACGAGAAGTCGCAGATCCAGAACCGCGCGGCGGCGCTGCGGGTCCTGCAGTCGCGCTTGCTCGAGCGGCGCCGGGCCGAGGACAAGGCCGAGATGGACGCGCTCAAGGGTGACAGCGGCGGGTCGTGGGGCAACCAGATGCGCTCCTACGTGCTGCACCCGTACCAGATGGTGAAGGACCTCCGCACCGAGTACGAGACCGGCAACACCTCGGCGGTGCTCGACGGCGAGATCGACGAGTTCATCGAGGCCGGCGTCCGGTGGCGCAAGCAGGTCGAGAAGGCGGTCTGACGTTAGACAGGCCACCCTTGAACGGGCCGTTCGGGTGATTTATCCCGATGGAGTGAGCGTGACGGTGCGTGAGTCTTATGTGATGTATTTGCCCCCAGCGAGCACGGGGAGTAACACTCTGCAACGGGAGCCCGGTCACGGCCCGAGGGGCCACCGGTCAGGGTGGGGACGGCGCGATCCACGACCGTGATCGGTCACCTCTCGGCCGTCAGGGCCGAGCAGGTCGTGGGGAGTCGAGTGGTGAGACCGGCCCCTTCGATGCACCATCAGGAGGGCACAGGGTCAAGATCTCATGTTGCTGCTCGGCGCGCTGCTCGCGTTGGGCCTGCTGATGCTCAGCGCCGTCGCTGGCCGTCTCGGCGAGCGCCCACACGCCGAGCGTCGAGGCCGACTGCGACGCGCTGTCCGTCGTCCTGGCCGACTACGACACGCACGGCGTCAACCACGTCAAGGTGACCATCGACGGGCTCGTGAAGGCAGACGTTGACTTCGAAGCCGCGTACACAGCGACCTTCCCGGTTGCGGACAAGACCAAGGCATACACGCTACACCGTGGTGGTGAC
This sequence comes from uncultured Actinomycetota bacterium, assembly GCA_963746465.1. GTDB lineage: Bacteria > Actinomycetota > Actinomycetes > JACCUZ01 > JACCUZ01 > CAVVAY01. The sequence continues at coordinate 224,184 of CAVVAY010000005.1, forward strand.
TGCTCACGACGACCCCAAGGCTATAAGGGGTGGAGCAAGACCTTCACCGGGTCGAGCACACCGTGCCAGCCGCCGCCGCCCCAGTGCGCCAGCACCGTGCAGACCAGCGATGTCTCGGCTCGCTACGTCACCGACGACTTCCACGCTCTCGTTGAGTACAAGGGCATGACCCTGTGTGAGGGAGTGAGCAAGACCGTCTCGCTCAACTCCTACAAGACCGACGGCCCCACCTGGCCCACCAGTGGCACCCAGGTCTTCGTCGACCACGACCAGATCACGATCGACAAGAACACGACCTCCGGCACCCTCGTCGTGGACAAACCGTCCTGCTACTACCAGACCGACTTGTACTGGGGCTCGACGCGATACGACGGCGTCGACGGTGCTCTGCCGCACTACCCGAACAGTCCGACACCGAACAACCTGATCGCCGCTCGCAACGGCGGTACGGCTTGTCAGGTCGTCGAGCCGACCGGCTCGTTCACCGTGAAGTGTTCGGCGACGGGTGCACAGGCGGACGTCGGCATGTTGAGCCAGGGCTCATACAGCGGTGGCTCGTTCAAGCTTGTGTGGACCGGCGGCTCAGTGACCGTCACCAGCGGCCAGCAGAACGTCACGGTCCCGGCCAGCAGCGCGATCACGCTGCAGTACGTGCGTCAGGGTGACCAGCCCAAGACGCTGGACACCGAGCAGTCACCGGCGGCCTGCCCGCCGTACCCGGTCCAGCCGAGTGGTCAGTTCACCACCGAGTGCACCGCGACCGGGGCGCAGGCCGATGTCGGCACGCTGTCGGCCGGTGGCTTCCCGGGCGGGACCTTCCAGCTGGTGTCGGGTCAGTTCAGTGCGACCGTGACCAGCGGCCAGCAGAACGTCACGGTTCCGGCCAGCAGCGCGATCACGCTGCAGTACGTCCGTCAGGGTGACCAGCCCAAGACGCTGGACACCGAGCAGTCACCGGCGGCCTGCCCGCCGCCGGTCCAGCCGAGTGGTCAGTTCACCACCGAGTGCACCGCGACCGGGGCGCAGGCCGATGTCGGCACGCTGTCGGCCGGTGGCTTCCCGGGCGGGACCTTCCAGCTGGTGTCGGGTCAGTTCAGTGCGACCGTGACCAGCGGCCAGCAGAACGTCACGGTCCCGGCCAGCAGCGCGATCACGCTGCAGTACGTCCGTCAGGGTGACCAGCCCAAGACGCTGGACACCGAGCAGTCACCGGCGCCGTGCCCGCCCGCCGGAGACGTGGTCAAGACGTCTGTGCCGGCCACCGGGTCCGTCGTGCCGGCCGGCTCGACGATCGCCTACACGGTGACCGTCAGCAACACCGGGACGGTGCCGATCGTCAACGCTCCTGTCGTCGACACGTTGCCGACATTCGTCACCGCCGTGGCGGGCACGGTCTCTGACAGCGGCGTCGTCAGCGGGGACGGTCGCACGATCACCTGGACCGTCTCGCTGCCGGTGGGAGGCTCCAAGGCGCTCACCTACACAGGCCTCGTCGGGGCGAACGCCCCGCCGAGCTCGCAGCTGGTGAACAAGGCGACCTTCCTGCTCAAGGAGAGCACGACGACACACGTCGTGGGGTCTGGTGCCCTGAGCCTCACCAAGGCCGTGACCCCCGTGGCCGGCAACGGGGTGGTCGTCGAGTTCGGTGACACGCTGACCTACACGCTCACGGCGGCAGCCACGGGGACGTTGTCCCAGCCGAACGTGGTGATCACCGACTACCTGCCCGGTAGCGACCCGGCGCGCCCGTCGTCCGGGGAGACGACGTACGTTGCCGGATCAGCTGCTTGCGTCGGAGCCGGCACCTGCACGGTGACGGGGCCGGATGCCAACGGGCTCATCACCTGGACGCTCGGCGACATGGCGCCAGGCACATCACGGCAGGTGACCTTCAAGGTCGTCATTGTCGATGTCGCCGGTGAGGCAGGGGAGACCGTCGCGGTCGACATCCTCAACGCCGGCGCGGTGAAGTCCGACCGGACACCTGTCACGCCGTCCAACGAGGTGGTCACCCCGGTCAGCAAGGTGCTGGGTGTCAAGGTCCCGAACGAGGAGCAGCCGCCGACCGGTCCGGGCACGCAGCCGAGCGTGCTGCCGCACACCGGAGCCGGGATTCCGCTTGGCACCACGGTGTATGGCGGCGTCGGGCTGGTGGCCATGGGTCTGATCCTGACCGCTGCCAGCCGCCGCCGTCGGGGGCCTGTCGGGTAGCCGCTGGCACGCTGCGGCAAGAAAGAACACGTCGAGGGGTCCCGGATGTCCGGGGCCCCTCGGTCGTTGCCGCGTAAACTCCGCGCAGGCCGCCCGACGGCGGCTGGTTGCCCTTCGACGCCCCGGTAAGTGATGCCTTCGTGATCCGCCTCGAGAACGTCACCAAGCTCTACCCCTCCCAGACCCGCCCGGCCCTCAGCGACGTCACGGTCGAGATCGGCAAGGGCGAGTTCGTCTTCCTCGTCGGCCAGTCCGGATCCGGGAAGTCGACCTTCCTGCGGCTGATCCTCAAGGAGGAGCGCGCGACCAGCGGCCAGGTGCACGTCGCCGGCAAGGACCTCGCCCGGCTGTCCAGCTGGAAGGTGCCGGCGCTGCGCCGCCAGGTCGGGACGGTCTTCCAGGACTTCCGGCTGCTGAACAACAAGACGGTCCAGGAGAACGTCGCCTTCGCACTGGAGGTGATCGGCCGGCCGCGGCACCAGATCGCCAAGGTGGTGCCCGAGGTGCTCGACCTGGTGGGGCTCAAGGGCAAGGAGAACCGCAAGCCCGACGAGCTCTCCGGCGGCGAGCAGCAGCGGGTGGCCATCGCCCGGGCGTTCGTCAACCGGCCGATGATCCTGATCGCCGACGAGCCGACCGGCAACCTCGACCCGCTGACGAGTGTCGGCATCATGCGGCTGCTGGACCGGATCAACCGCACCGGCACCACGGTGGTCATGGCCACCCACGACGACGACATCGTCGACCAGATGCGCCGCCGGGTGATCGAGCTCGAGTCCGGAAAGGTCGTCCGGGACCAGTCGCGGGGTGTCTACGGCTACTCGCACTGACGAGCAGGTAGACAGGGAGGTCCGGCGGGCGCATCACGAGCTCCCGGCGTACGGCGAGCCAGGCAACAGGGACAGGTAACCGCATGCGTGCAAGCTTCATCGTCAGCGAGATCGGCATCGGTCTCCGGCGCAACCTGATCATGACCATCGCCATGATCATCACGACCGCCGTCTCGCTCGGCTTCCTCGGCTCGGCCGTGCTGTTCAACCAGCAGGTCAGCGTGATGAAGGACTTCTGGTACGACAAGGTCGAGGTGTCGGTGTTCCTCTGCGGCGCGGACAGCCCGGCCGGTGCCGCCGGCAGCTGCGCGGCCGGCGAGGTCACCCAGGACCAGCGCGAGGCGGTCCGCAGGGACCTCGACGCCATGCCGCAGGTCGAGAAGGTCTACTACGAGTCCAAGCGTCAGGCCTTCAAGCGGTTCACCGAGCAGTTCAAGAACTCGGCGATCGTCGACAACCTCACGGCCGACCAGATGCCGGAGTCGTTCCGGGTCAAGCTCGTCGACCCGGAGCAGTTCGACATCGTCGCGAGCGCCTTCGTCGGGCGGGCCGGCGTCGAGCAGGTGCAGGACCAGAAGGCCCTGCTGGAGAAGTTCTTCAAGGTGCTGAAGTGGGTCCAGTGGTTCGCCGGCGGTCTCGCGCTGCTGATGATCCTCGTCTCGGTCATCCTCATCGTGAACACCATCCGGGTCGCGGCGTTCAGCCGGCGTCGGGAAACCGGGATCATGAAGCTGGTCGGAGCCTCGAACTTCTCCATCCAGCTGCCGTTCCTGCTCGAGGGCGCCATCTCCGGGTTCCTCGGGGCACTGCTGGCGAGCGGGGCGTTCGTGCTCATCAAGGCGGTCCTCGTCGACGAGATCCTCGCGCCGAACTTCCCGATCACCCGGTTCATCACCTGGGGAGACGTCTGGCTCAGCTCCGCCGCGGTGTTCGTGATCGGCGTGGCGCTGGCGGCAATCGCCAGCTCGCTGGCGCTGATCAAGTACCTTCGGGTCTGACCACCCGGGTCCCAGGAGTCACACCAGCATCACCCGGAACGGGCCAGAAAGAGCCGAAGAAAGTCCGTCCCACCGGCTCAGCAGGGGACCCGGACGGACCGATACGACAGCGGAACCGCCCTGCCGCCGACCCGACCGGAGCCTCGCCCCGCATGCGTTCCCGCCCTGCGCTGACCCTCGCCGTGATCGCGGCGCTCTGCCTCGGGCTGATGGCCCCGGCCGAGGCGGCGGACCCGCGACACCGCAAGCGCCAGGTGGACCGGGCCGCCGAAGAACCTCCGGCACGACCTGAGCGAGACCTCCGCCGAGCTGCGCCGGGCCGCGAAGGCGCTGCGCCGAGCCGAGTCGAAGCTCAAGCCGGCCCGCGCCCGGGTGGCCCGGGTGCACGGCCAGCTGGTCGCCGAGCAGGCCAAGGACCGACTGCTGGGCGAGCAGCTCGAGGTCGCCAAGGCCGAGGTGGCCCGCGCCCAGGGACAGATCGACGACACCCTCGAAGGCATCGAGGCCAGCCAGAAGCTGATCGGCCGGATCGCCCGGTCGACCTACCAGGACGGCGGGATGGGTGAGCTGGCCGTGGTCCTGCAGTCGCAGAGCCCGGACGAGTTCGCCAGCCGGCTGGTGCTGGTGCAGAACGCCATGCGCTCCGAGGGCAACGTGCTCAGCGGGCTGGCCGAGGCCCGGGCGGACCTGGCCGCCCAGCGCGCGACCCTGGTCGCCAAGCGCAAGCTGGTGGCCGGGATGAAGCGCCAGCAGGAGGCGCTGGTCGAGAAGATCGCCGGCCTCGAGGCGCAGGCGATCGACGCCCAGCAGGCGGTCGAGTCGTTGATCGCCGAGCGCGAGTCCGGCCGTCGCCGAGATCGAGAGGGAGAAGGCGGCCGAGGAGGCGCGCTACAACGCGATGCGGGCCGAGTCCGCGTCGACTGGGCCGCATCCTCGCCGCCCGGGCGCGCGCCGCCCGGCTCGCGGCAGCACGGGCCAGGGCGGCAGGCCGGTCCAGCTACAGCTCCGGCGGCGGTGCCCTGTCGTTCCCGGTGAGCGCCGGCATCACCTCGCCGTACGGCATGCGGGTGCACCCGGTGACCGGGGTCTACAAGCTGCACGACGGCACCGACTTCGGGGTCGGCTGCGGTACGCCGGTGCACGCGGCGGCGTCGGGCACGGTCATCCAGGCGGCGAACGTCGCGGGGTACGGCAACCAGCTGGTCATCGACCACGGTGCGCTGCGCGGCGCCGGCGTCGCGACGAGCTACAACCACCTGATGAGCTTCACCGGCGGGCTACGGGTCCCGGGTCAGCCGCGGTCAGGTCATCGGCTACAGCGGCGGCGGCGAGGGCATGTACGGCGCCGGCTACTCCACCGGGTGCCACCTGCACTTCATGGTCTACATCAACGGTGGCACCACTGACCCGATGGGCTGGTTGTAGATCGGACGCCTCCGCAACGGCTCCCGCGCGCCCTAGACTCGTGCGGTGATCGCCGTCCGCCGGGTGCTGCGCGCCTCCGCCCTCGTGGGCGTGGTGGCGGTTGCCTACGTCGGCGGCGTCGTCACCGGGGTGGTGGGCTCGGACGACGAGCCGCGGCTCCGCGGCGGAGAAGAACGGGTGTCATCGACGAGGCTGCCGACCGGATCGTGGCCAAGGCCGCCCGACCCGTGGATCGCGACGCGCTCGAGCGCGCGGCGGTCGAGGGCATGCTGCGGGCGCTCGGCGACCGCTGGTCGACCTACTACGGCAAGTCCGAGTTCACCTCCTTCCAGTCCGCGCTCGAGGGGCACTACTCCGGCGTGGGCCTGTGGCTGCGCGGCGTGCCGGGCAGCGTGGCCGGCGGCGGTGTCGAGGTCGGCAGCGTCCAGCCGGGCTCACCTGCGGACCGGGCCGGCCTGCTGGCCGGTGACGTCCTGCTCCGGGTCGCGGCCACCGACGTGACCACCGCGGACGTGCCGACGACCGCCGGGCTGCTGCGCGGCGCCGAGGGCACGCACGGTGCTCGTCGCCGTACGCCGCGGCTCCGCCACCCGCACCGTCCGGCTGGCGCGCGCCACCTTCACCACCGACGACGTCGTCGTGGAGCGGCTGGCGGGCGGCATCTCCCGGGTCGCCATCACGGCGTTCACCCGCGGCGTCGGCCGGGACGTCGCCCGCGCGATGGCCGCCGAGGGGTCCGGGCGCACCGGTGGGGTGGTGCTCGACCTGCGCGACAACCCGGGCGGCTTGCTGGACGAGGCGGTCGCGGTCGCCTCGGTCTTTCTCGACGGTGGCCCGGTCGTGTCCTACGAGCGACGCGGGGCGAAGCCGCGCACCCTGGACGCGTTCGAGGGCGGCGACACCGCGACCCCGCTGGTCGTGCTGGTGAACCCCTCGACCGCCAGCGCCGCCGAGGTGGTCGCCGGCGCGCTGCAGGACCGCAACCGGGCCGTGGTCGTCGGCACCCGCACCTATGGGAAGGGCTCCGTGCAGGAACCGTCCACGCTCTCCGACGGCTCGGCACTGGAGCTGACCGTCGGCCGCTACCTGACGCCGTCCGGCCGTGCCCTCGACGGCGTCGGCATCGAGCCCGACGTCGTCGTCCCGCCCGGTGCGGCCCCGGAGATGGCCGAGCGACGCGCGATCGACGTGCTCACCGGGCTGGTCGCCGCCCTCGGCGGGACAGGTACTGGCTGATGCCCAAGGAGCAAGGCCGCAAGCTGGTGGCCCAGAACCGCAAGGCCCGGCACGACTACCACATCGACGACGTCTACGAGGCGGGCCTGGTGCTCACCGGCACCGAGGTGAAGTCGCTGCGCGCGGGCCACGCCAACCTGGTCGACGGCTTCGCGCACATCCGCGACGGCGAGGCCTGGCTGGCCGGGGTGCACATCCCGGAGTACACCGAGGGCACGTGGACCAACCACGAGCCGCGGCGCGAGCGCAAGCTGCTGCTGCATCGCGCCGAGATCGTGCGGCTGATCGGCAAGACCAAGGAGGGCGGGGTCACGATGGTCCCGCTCGCGCTGTACTTCAAGGACGGCAAGGCCAAGGTCGAGATCGCGCTGGGCCGCGGCAAGAAGTCCTACGACAAGCGGCAGGCGCTGGCCGAGAGGCAGTCCAAGCGCGAGATGCAGCGGGCGCTGTCCCGGCGCAGCAGCGGCAAGTCCGACCGTTGACCCGACGGCTGGCGGCGCTGGTCGCGGCGGCCGGCTGGCTGCTGGTGACCGGCATCGCGCCGGCCTCGGCTGCTGCCGGGGAGCAGATCACGTCGTACGACGTGGTGCTGACCATCCACGGTGACGGCACCCTGGGTGTGCGCGAGACGATCGACTACGACTTCGCCGACGTCGCGGGCAAGCACGGGATCTTCCGCACCATCCCGGTGCGGGTGCCCTACGACGACGGCAACGACCGGGTGTACGAGCTCACCGATGTAGGGGTGAGCAGCCCGACCGGCGCACCGAGCAGCGTGGACCGCAGCGAGTCCGGCGGCCAGGTCACGCTGCGGATCGGCGACCCGGACCGTACGGTCAGCGGCCGGCAGGAGTACGTCGTCACCTACACGGTCGACGGTGCGCTCAACGCGTTCGACGACCACGACGAGCTGTACTGGAACGCGATCGGCGCCGAGTGGCAGGCGCCGATCCTGGCCGCGACCGCGAGGGTCGAGCTGCCGGGCACCTCGACGCAGCAGGCCTGCTTCGCCGGCCCGGTCGGCAGCAACCTGCCGTGCGGTGAGGTGCTGCCGTCCGACGGCACGGTGGCCTTCGCCCAGCCGGCCGGCCTGGCGCCGTTCTCGGCCTTGACCGTCGTCGTCGGGCTGCCGAAGGGCGCCGTCGCGGCCACCGGGCCGCACCTCGAGGAACGCTGGTCACTGCGGGGTTCCCTGACGCCGACCCCCTCACCGGCGCCCTGGCCGGCTTGCTGCTGGTGCCCGGGCTGGCCGGGGTGGCCTGGCTGGTGGCCAGCAAGGGCCGGGACCGGCGGTACGCCGGCCAGACGCCGGGGCTCGCGCCGACGTCCGGCGCCGTCGAGGAGCGGGTGCCGTTGACCGGCGCCGGAGCGGTGGCGGTGCAGTTCCAGCCGCCGGCCGGTCTGCGGCCCGGTCAGGTCGGCACGTTGCTGGACGAGCAGGCGAACGTGCTCGATGTGACCGCCACCATCGTCGACCTCGCCGTGCGCGGGCACCTGCGCATCGTCGAGCTGGAGCGGCCGCACTGGTTCTCCTCCCGGGACTGGCGGCTGGAGAAGCTGCCGGGCGGGACGGGCGAGCTGCTGCGCTTCGAGAAGCTGCTCTACGACGGGTTGTTCCAGACCGGCGACCAGGTGCTGCTGTCGTCGTTGAAGAAGACCTTCGCCGCCCGGATGGCGAAGGTGCAGACCGCGTTGTACGAGGACGTCACCACGGCGGGGTGGTTCCGCGGCCGGCCGGACAAGGTGCGCGGGGTCTGGAAGGGGGCCGGGCTGTTCCTGGCCATCGCGGGTGGTTGGGCTACCTGGCTGCTCAGCCACCGGCTGCACTGGGCCCCGGTCGGGATCGCGGTCACGGCGGTCGGGCTCGCGATGCTCTACCTCGGCGGCCGGATGCCGGCGCGGACCGGGGCGGGCACCGCGGTGCTGGCTCAGGCGAAGGGCTTCCGTGAGTACATCCGCACCGCCGAGGCCGAGCAGCTGCGGTTCGAGGAGGGCCAGGACATCTTCAGCCGCTACCTGCCCTTCGCCGTCGTGTTCGGCGAGACGGACCGGTGGGTGCGGGTGTTCGGGCCGTTGGCCGCGGCCTCCTCGGTGGGCAGCACGACCTCCTGGTACGCCGGGCCGGGCGGCTGGGACCCGACCAGCTTCGGCGCCTCGATGAACGGCTTCACCTCGTCGGCATCGAGCTCGCTGTCGAGCTCCACCACGTCGTCGTCCGGAGGCTCCGGCTTCTCCGGCGGGGGATCCTCGGGCGGCGGCGGGGGTGGCGGGGGCGGTGGCTCCTGGTAGGAGACGCTGCGGTCAGCCGCCCGCGGGCTTGAAGGTGTCGGCCGCGGTCTGGAAGACCTCCATGTTCGCGTCCCACGCGTCCTCGCGACTGGACATGTACAGCGCGTAGCCATGCGTGCTGTCGGTGACGAAGCCGCGGTTCAGCACATGGGTCTGGTTGCCGAAGGTGAACTCCCAGTCGGCGGCCTCCCAGCCGTTGTAGTCGACGGGCTCGATGCTGATCCGCTGGTAGTTGGGCAGCTCGTTCTTCGTCGACTTCTCCTGCTGCTCCCAGGCCTTCGCCGCATCCTTCTTGGGTTCGGAGGTCTGGTCGACACGGAGGAAGCTGGTGCCGTCCGGGGACTTGAGGTCGACCGCGGTGGCGCTGTACTGGGTCGCCTGCCACCCCTCCGGCACGGCGACGGAGAAGCCGCTCGGGTCCTCGTACAGCTGGTAGCCGGCCGGCACGCCGCTGTCGGCCGGCGGCTCGGAGCTGGACGGCGGCTTGCTCGACTGGGTCTTCGACGGGGTGTTCGACGGGGTGTTGGACGGCGGGGTCGAGCTCGCCGTCGCGCTCGACGACGGCTTGTCGCTCGCCGTCTGGTTCGGGTCGTCGCCGGAGTTCAGCGCGTAGGCGACCAGGCCGCCGATCAGCAGCAGCGCGACCACCAGGGCGGCAGCGAGCAGGCCGCCGCGCCGGCGGGGCTCCTCGTCGTACACCGTGGGGGGCTCGGGCGCCGGTCGCGGCGACTCGCTGCGCGGCGTCGCGGCGGCAACCCCGGAGGCCGGCAGCGCCTCGGTGCGGCCCGCTCGGTCGAGAGCAACCGTGGAGGCGGTCGGTGCCGCCGCCGCTGCCGTGTGGTCGGCCGCGGCCCGGGTCAGCAGCTCGCGGGTCTCGGCGAACCCGGCGCGGTCCTGCGGGTCCTTGCGCAGCAGCCCGTCGACGGCCAGCGCCAGCGGACCGCCCACCGACAGCTGCGGGACGGGGTCGGAGATGACCGAGGTCAGCGTGCCCAGCGCGTTGTCCGACTCGAAGGGAGGGCGACCCTCGGCGGCGACGAACAGGGTTGCCCCGAGGGACCAGAGGTCGCTCTCGGGCCCGAATGCCTTGCCGCGGGCCCGCTCCGGGGACATGTAGGCGGGGGAACCGAGCACCACGCCGGTCGAGGTGAGCGCCGGGTCGCCGGCCATGGTGGCGATGCCGAAGTCGGTGAGAACCGGTCGGCCGTCCTTGGTGACCAGGACGTTGCTGGGCTTCACGTCCCGGTGCACGATGCCCTGGGCGTGCGAGGTCTCCAGCGCGCTCAGGACGCCGAGGCCGATCTCGGCGACCCGGTGCGGCGGCAGCGGTCCGTCGTCCCGCAGCACCTCGCTCAGGGTCCGGGTCGCCAGCAGCTCCATCACGATCCAGGGCCGGTCGTCCTCCTCGACCACGTCGTACGTCGTGATGACGTTCGGGTGGCTCAGCCGTGCGGTGGCCCGGGCCTCGCGCAGGGTGCGTTCGCGGAGGTCGGCCATCTCCTGCGGGCCCAGCTCAGGCGGGAAGCGGACCTCCTTGACCGCGACCTGGCGGCCGAGCAGCTCGTCATGGCCCTGCCAGACGGTGCCCATGCCGCCCTGGCCGATCGACCGGTCCAGCCGGTAGCGGCCGCCGATGGTGCGCTGCGTGTCGGAGGTGGTCATCGGGCGGCCCCCTACCCACTGGTACGGCCCGAGTCACCCTGGAACCGGGACGATCTCGGGCGCGCCCGCGTTAGCATGGGGGGACAACTGCACAGGGGGTGAATGGTCTCGACTTCGGATGTCGAGCCAGGGGAAGCGGGCCGAGGATGGCTGGGATGATCTCGAAAACCAGGCCCAGCACACCAATAAGCGCCGATTCCAATCAGCGCGCCTACGCCCTCGCTGCCTAAGTAGCGAGAGCAGGCTGTCAGCCCGGGAGTGCCTTCGGCCCGGTGTCTGGCATCAGCTAGAAGGCTCAACTGCTCGGTCCGGTCGCGGGACCGAGCAGGAAATCTCACAGCGACTGGGCCTGTCAGCAGCTTGCCTGTTTGACTGCTGGGGCCGAGAAAAGCGCACGCAGGCTGCGCCCGGAGAAGCCCTGGTTCCGCACCGAAGGACGCGGGTTCGATTCCCGCCACCTCCACCGAACGAGCAGCGCCTCGACCTGATGGTCGGGCGCTGCTTGTTGTGGGCTCGCGATGGTAGGAATCGGCCGTGGTCGTCCACCAGCTCAGCCGCAGCGATGCCCGCCGCATCGCCGTGCGGGCGCAGCTGCTGACGAAGGACCGGCCTACCGGGCTGGTGGAGACGGTCCGGCAGCTCACCCTGCTCCAGCTCGAGCCGACCAAGGCAGTCGCTCCGAGCGCCGAACTGGTCATGTGGAGCCGGCTGGGGTCCGCGTTCGATCCGCAGGCGCTGTGGGACGCGCTGGACGAGCAGCGGCTGATCGAGCTGCACCAGACGGTGCGGGTACCTGAAGATCTCGCGCTGTTCCGCGCGGAGATGGCGGAGTGGCCCGGCTCCGGCACGCTGCGCGGGTGGCAGGAGGAGCTGCGCGACTGGGTCAGGGTGAACAACGACTGCCGGCGCGACATCCTCGACCGCCTCCGCGCCGACGGGCCGCTGCCGACCAACGCGTTCCCGGACACCTGCGTGGTGCCGTGGAACTCGAGCGGCTGGAACGACAACCGGAACGTCCGGATGATGCTCGACAAGCTCGTGCAGCGCGGAGAGGTGGCTGCCGCGGGTGGGCAGGGGCGCGAGCGGCTCTGGGACCTCGCCTCGCGGATCTACCCCGACGACCCGGTGCCGCCGGCTGACGAGGCGCGGCGGTTGCTGGACGCGCGCCGCCTCAGCTCCCTCGGCATCGCACGGGCCAGTGCCACCAAGCTCCCCCTCGAGCCGGTCGACGTCGGCGAGGCCGGTGAGCCGGCCGTGGTCGAGGGGGTCCGGGGCCAGTGGCGGGTCGACCCGGCCCAGCTCGGCCAGCCCTTCGCCGGACGGGCGGCACTGCTGTCGCCGTTCGACCGGCTGGTGGCCGACCGCAAGCGGCTGGACGAGATCTTCGAGTTCGACTACATCCTCGAGATGTACAAGCCTGCATCCGCCCGGATCTGGGGCTACTACGCCCTGCCGATCCTGTACGGCGACCGGCTGGTCGGGAAGCTCGACGCCAAGGCGGACCGCAAGGAGGGAGAGCTGCAGGTCGCGGCGATCCACCGCGACGCGCCGTTCACGAAGGCCATGTCCGCGGCTGTCGACCGCGAGATCAGGGATCTTGCCCGCTGGCTCGACCTGGAGCTCGTTCTGCCCGACCGAACCGCCTGAGTCGCGGGAAGGACGCGAAAGGGTGGAGCCGGTGAGGAGGTCGAGAGCGCGCGGACCGAGCCGCGACGAGCTGGTCGCGGCGGCCGACCGACGGGTGGCCCCGGTGGTCGCAGCCGACCTCAGGGTGCTGTTCTGTGGCATCAACCCAGGGCTCTGGACAGCCTGGGCCGGCCATCACTTCGCGCGCCCGGGCAACCGGTTCTGGCCGACCCGACCGGGGGTCGGGAGCTCGCGGCCTTCGTCGACCGGTGGCACCCGGCGTACCTCGCGGTGCTCGGCGTGACGGCGTACCTTGCTGCCTTTGGCGAGCCGAAGGCAGCGGTCGGACCGCAGTCGCGAACCCTCGGGCGAACCTCGGTCTGTGTCCTGCCGAACCCGAGCGGCCTGAACGCCCACTGGACACCGACCGGGCTCGCCGAGGTGTTCGCCGCGTTCCGGGGCGAGGTGGAACGCACGACCAGGCTGCGCCCCGGATCGGACCTCAGCTGACCAGGGTCGCCTTGGGTCGCACGACGCAGAACTCGTTGCCCTCCGGTCAGCCAGCACGGTCCAGGGCTCCGTCCCGGTCTGCCCGACGTCGACGTGGCGTGCGCCGAGGCCGGCAGAGCGCGCCCGGCAGTCTGCTGGAGACCGCCTCTGGGTGGGATTCGGGCGAGCACAGGGGGAGAAGCGGGGTGAAATCTCCCCTTTGCACCCCGGCTGAGGGTGTGGGGCATGCCGCCACGCGGTAGATTGTTGACCTGTTGGAGGCGATCGCCCGGCGACCGCCGCATGTCTTGCCGTGATGAATTGCGCCCACGAGGTGGGCCATCGCGGTCGGGTCCGGACGGCATCTCGGCCGTCCAGGCTGTCTCCCCGCTGGGGAGGTCACTACGAAGGGAATTGCATGCCGAAGACCGATGCCATCGAGGTCGAGGGCACCGTCCGTGAAGCGCTGCCGAACGGGATGTTCCGGGTCGAGCTCACGAACGGCCACAAGGTGCTCGCGCACCTCTCCGGCCGGATGCGCCGCAACTACATCCGGGTCATGCTCGAGGACCGCGTGGTCGTCGAGCTCAGCACCTACGACCTGACCCGCGGCCGACTGGTCTACCGCCACAAGTAGGCCACTCGCTGCACGGAAGGATCACATGACCCACACCCCGGACAGCAACACCGCAGGGCCCACCACTCTGGTGTTCCGAGCGCCGCCGGCCCAGCCCGACGGGAGCTCGACGACCTCGTCGACTTCCGGGCACCCCCGACCGACAACCGCGGGGGCCGCCCCGGCGTGGCCCAGCCGCCCGGCGCCCCGCGCGAGCTGCGGATGCTCAAGGGTGCCCGCGCCGCCGCCGCGGGGATGAAGATCTCGGACGCGGCGATCCGCGCGGTCCTCGACGACCCGCACGACGTGCAGCCAGACCCCAAGCAGCCGCAGCGCACCCAGCTGCGCCGCGACGGCCTGGTCGTCACCACCGGCAACGACGGGATGATCCTGCGCGTCGCACGTCACGGCTGACAGGTCCCGCCGGGTCCGCGTCCGCCCTGCCTCCTCGGTCCTGCTCGCACGCGCGGCCGAGGCGTACAGTTGCCGTGTCGCGTCACCGCCCGGACTCCCGCTGTGCCACGGCCCCGAGAAGTGGGGTCCCCATGGGCATGACCGTTTCCGGCACGGCTATGGCCGAGGCGCCCCGTCCCGGGAGTGACTACTCCCGGCTGATGGCCCAGGTGCGGGCCCAGCACCTGCTGGACCGATCGGTCCGCAACTACCTGCCGCGGTTCGCGGCACTCGCAGTGCTGATAGCCGTGGGTGTGGCGATGCTGGTTGTGGTGGGCAGCTCCTGGTGGCAGCTCGCGGTGGCGGCGTACTGGGCGGTGGTGTTCACCCAGCTCGGTTTCCTGGGTCACGACGCCGGCCACCAGCAGATCTTCCCGAGGCGCGGGCACAACGATCTTCTCGGCCTGCTGGTGTCGAACCTGGGCATCGGGCTGAGCTACTCGTGGTGGATCGACAAGCACAACAAGCACCACCGGCACCCGAACGACGTCGACCGCGACCCCGACGTCGCCCGCAACGTGATCGCGTGGACGCCCACGCAGGCCCGCCGCCAGCGCGGCGTCCTGAGATTCGTGGCCCGCCACCAGGCCGAGATGTTCTTCCCGTTCCTGCTCTTCGAGGCGGTGAACCTGCATGTCGGCAGCGTGCGTTCGCTCGCGGCCGAGCCGCGCCGGATGCCGGTCGAGGTCACCCTTCTGGTGGCGCACGTGGTCATCGTGGGCGCGGTGCTGCTGACCGTCATGTCACCTCTGCTGGCGCTGGCCTTCGTCGGGGTGCACCAGGCCGTCCTCGGCCTCTACCTCGGCTGCAGCTTCGCGCCCAACCACAAGGGGATGCCGATCGTCGAGGGCGACTCGCGCTGGGACTTCCTGCGCCGCCAGGTGCTGACCGCGCGCAACGTGACCGGCGGACCGCTGGTCACGGCCGGGCTCGGCGGGCTGAACTACCAGATCGAGCACCATCTGTTCCCGAGCATGCCGAGCCGCAACCTGCCGCGGTGCCAGCCACTGGTGCGGGCGTTCTGCGCCCAGCAGGGGCTGCCGTACACCGAGGCGCACCTGCTCGCGTCGTACCGTCAGGCCCTCGGCTACCTGCGCAGTGTGCGGCCGACGCCGGTCGACTAGCCGGACGGCTCAGGTCCAGAACGTCTCGCGAACCGAGTCGGCCGCACGACAACGGAGGGTCGAGTCTGGCAGATTGTCCCCGGCCCGCTCGGAGGCCGTGTGCCACGAATCGGGGACCCGCATGAAGCTGCCCGCTCTGCTCACCGCCGGCTGCCTGGCCGCTACCGGTCTGGTCGCCGTCGCACCAAGCTCGTCCGCCGTCGAGCCGGCGGCCGGGGCCACCGGAGCTGTGCAGGCCGTCGACTGGGCGCGCTGCGACGACCCGACGATGCGCCAGCTCGGCGCGCAGTGCGGCTTCGTCCGGGTGCCGCTGGACTACTCGCGGCCGCGCGGAGCGAAGATCCTGCTTGCGGTGTCCCGCGTGAAGCACACGGTCAAGCAGTCGCGCTACCAGGGCGTGATGCTCGTCAACCCCGGCGGTCCCGGCGGCTCCGGCCTCGGCCTGTCCGTGCTCGGACCGATCATCAGCGAGGACTTCGGCCGCAAGGACGCCGGCGGCGCCTACGACTGGATCGGTTTCGACCCGCGCGGGGTCGGTGACAGCCGGCCTTCGTTGTCCTGCGATCCGGGTTACTTCGGCCCGGACCGACCGGAGTACGTCCCGCGCACGCCGGAGCTGTACCAGGTCTGGCAGGGTCGCTCGGCGGGTTACGCCGAGGCCTGCGGCCGGGCGGGAGGACGACTGCTCGACCACATGCGCACCACGGACGCTGCCCGTGACATGAACCAGATCCGCAAGGCGCTGGGCGTGCGGCGGATCAACTACTACGGGTTCTCCTACGGCACGTACTTGGCGCAGGTCTACACCAAGCTTTTCCCGAACCGGATGCGCCGGATGGTGCTGGACAGCAACGTCGACCCGCGCCGGGCCTGGTACCGCGCCAACCTCGACCAGGACGTCGCCTTCGACCGCAACATCGGGCTCTTCTTCGACTGGATCGCCAGCCACGACGCGGCCTACCACCTGGGCACGACCCGGGCCGCCGTGCAGCAGCGGTACAACGACGTCCTGGCCCAGCTTGCGGCCAAGCCGATCGACTCCACCGTGGGACCGGACGAGTGGGACGACATCTTCCTGCACCCCGGCTACGTCCAGTACCTGTGGCCGGACCTCGCCGACGTCTTCGCCGACTGGGTCAACAGCGGCGCCGGCGCCCCGGTGGTCGCTGCCTACCAGCAGTACGACAGCCCGGGTGACGACAACTCCTACGCCGTCTACAACGCAGTGTCCTGCACCGACGACACCTGGAAGGACGAGGACTTCCGAGCCGACCAGGAGGCGACGTACGCAAAGGCACCGTTCCTCACCTGGGCCAACGCGTGGTTCAACGGGCCCTGCTACCACTGGCCGGCCAAGGCCGCGCCGCACACCCGGATCACCGGTCGTGGTGTCGGCTCCGCCCTGCTGGTCGGCGAGACGCTGGACGCCGCGACGCCGTACACGGGCAGCCTGTACCTGCGCTCGATCTTCAAGAGGTCGCGGCTGATCGGCGTCACGGGCGGCACCAGCCATGCCGTCACGCCAGGGTCCAGCCGGTGCGTCGACAAGCGGATCTTCGACTACCTCGCGACCGGCAAGCTGCCGGCGCGCAAGGCAGGCCCGGGTGCCGACGTCCGTTGTGCCGCGCCGCCGCTGCCGAGGCCGAACGCCGGGCAGCCGCTTTCCCTGAGCGGTCGGCCCACCGGCAGCTCGTCGCCGACGTTCGCCGACGCGGTCGCCCGCGACAGCGGCCGGGCACTGGTCCAGCGGCTGCTGATGGCGGCCGTCCGCCCCTAGGGCTGCGGGGAGACCTGGGCGGCGCCGGCCCGGCGCGGGTCGGCCGCCGCCTCCACCTGTCCCGACGGCAGCCGGACGGCCGCACCCACGCCGCCGAAGTACATCGAGTGCGGGTGGTGCAGCCGGACCGGAAGGTCGGTGGCGGGCAGCGGCAGGTCCTCCTCGGCCTCCAGCTGCAGCCGCGCGACGCCGTTCTGGTCCGCGAGGTGCTGCAGGTGCAGCCGCGGCCGGTCCACCGCGGCCTGCAACGACACGCCGCCCACGGCGAACGAGGCAAGGACCTGCAGCAGCGCCGTGGTGATGCGGTCGGCGCCGGGGCTGCCGATCGAGAGCACGGCGCCGTCGTCGCGGCGCCCGACGGTCGGCGCCATGTTGCTCGGCAGTCGCTGTCCCGGCTCCGGCCGGGAGCCGCGGTTGAGCTCGTGCTCGCCCAGGCAGTTGTTCAGCCAGAGACCGGTGCCGGGCACGGTCGCGCCCGACCCGTAGCCGTACGACGACGTGATCGAGCAAGCGCCACCGTCAGCGTCGGTCACCGACACGTGCGCCGTGCTGGGGGAGCGATCACCCGACCAGCCGACCTCGTGCAGCAGTTCCAGCGCGGCCGCTTCCCGGTCGTCCGCCAGGTCGAGGCTGTCCCGCCGTGTGTCGAGCACCCTGCGCTGGACGGCGATCAGGTGGGCGACGTCGTCCTCGGTCCACGCGCCGGACGGCCGGTTGCCGAGCAGGGTGAGCATCGCCGCCAGCACGGGGCCGCCGATCGACGGCGGCGGGTTCGTGCGCAGCTCCCACCGCCCGGCGCGCACGGGCAGCGCGGCGCGGACGACCGGCCGGTACGCCGCCAGGTCCGCGGCCGTCACCAGACCACCCCGGTCGGCCATGTCGGCGACGACCACAGCGGCGAGCTCGCCGTCGTACAGGGTGCGCGCACCCTGCTCGGCGATCAGCTGCACGGTGTCCGCCAGCCCGTCGATCAGCATCCGGTCGCCGGTGCCCACCCATCCGCCGTCCGGCCGGCGCAGGGCGCGCACCGTCTCGGGGTCCCAGCCGAAGGCCCCCTCCCGCACGAGAGGCAGGTAGTAGCCCGAAGCGGACCCCAGCGGGAACCCGGCCCGGGCGACCTCCTCGGCGGGTGCCACCACCTCGGCCCACGGCAGCCTCCCGAACCGCAGCTGCGCCAGCTCGAGGGCGGCCAACGCCCCAGGGACGGCCGCCGACCCGGGGCCGACGGTCATGGTCACCCCGCCGCCGTACTCCGTGCGCACCTCGCGCGCGGCCACCGGCAGGTCCGGCCGGCCGCGGCCGGGCATGTCCACGTAACCGTCGACCGTGCAGGCGTCGGCGCCGTCGGCCGGCCACACCGACACGTAGGCGCCGCCGGCCAGCGAGACGATGCCCGGCTCGGTGACCATCGTGACCAGGGAGGCGGCGACAGCGGCGTCGACCGCGCCGCCGCCCGACTCGGCGACCCGCAGCGCCGCCAGGGCTGCGCTCTCGTTCGGCGCCGCAACCGCCACCCGGGTGCTCACCCCGGACATCCTGCACCCCGACATGCCGAGGGCGGGGCTGCGCACCTCACCGGGTGCACGACCCCGCCCTCGGGCGGTCGGTCAGGCAGCGATCGCGCCCTCGGCGGGCACGTCCTCCTTCTTGGCGTTGATGACGAGGAACGCCACGACGAGCGCGGCCGCCAGCAGCACCGCGCCCCAGAAGAACGACACGTGGTACCCGTGCAGGAACGCCAGCTTCGACGCCTGCTGGGCCTGGCTGGGGTCGGTCACCGGGTTGTCGACGAAGTAGGACGTCACCGCGCCGGCGAACAGGGTGTTGAGCAGCGCCGTGCCGAGGGACCCGCCGATCTGCTGCGAGGTGTTGAGCACCGCGCTGGCAACCCCAGCGTCGTGGTGACCGACGCCGACGAGCGCCGTGCTGGACGCCGGGATGAAGACACCTGCGAGGCCGACGCTCATCAGCACCATGGCCGGCAGGACGTGCGTCCAGTACGACGTGTCCTGGCCGATCTGGGTCAGCAGCAACATGCCCACCACGGCCATGACGAGGCCGGGGACCATGATCGGCTTCGGCCCGAGCCGGGGCAACAGCTGAGCGACCACGCCGGCCGTCAGGATGATGCCGAGGCTGAACGGCAGGAACGCGAAGCCGGCCTTGAGCGGCGTCCATCCCAGGTTGACCTGGAAGTAGTACGTCAGGAACAGGAACATCGCGAACAGGCCGGCCCCCACCAGCAGGAACGTGAGGTAGGACCCGCCGCGGTTGCGGTCGAGGACCACCCGCAGCGGCAGCATCGGGTTCTTCGCCCGCGTCTCCCACCAGACGAACGCGACGAGCAGCACGACGGCAGTCGCCAGGAAGGCGATCGTCGAGGGTGCCGTCCAGCCCAGGACCGAGGTGTCACCCTGGATCTCCGGGTGCTTGGCACGCGCAGCCTCGGTGAAGCCGTAGACCAGCGAGAACAGGCCGAGCGTGGCGAGCAGCACGCCGGGGACGTCGTACCGGGTGTCGCCGTGCGCCTTGCTCTCGTGGACGAGCGGGAACGCGAACCCGGCGACGATCAGGGCCACCGGCACGTTGACGCCGAGGCACCAGCGCCACGAGGCGTACTCGGTGAGGACGCCGCCCACGATCAGGCCGATGGCGGCACCGCCGCCGGCCAGGGCGCCGAAGACGCCGAACGCCTTGGCCCGCTCCTTCGGATCGGTGAACGTCACGGTGACGATGGACAGCGCAGCAGGGGCCATCAGCGCGGCGAACCCGCCCTGGAGCCCGCGGGCGGCGAAGAGCAGCTCCTGGTTGGGGGCGATGCCGCCCAGTGCCGAGGCGCCGGCGAAGCCGAGCAGGCCGATGATGAAGGTCCTCTTGCGCCCGGTGTAGTCGGCGATCCGGCCGCCGAGCAGCAGCAGGCTGCCGAAGGCCAGCGTGTAGGCGGTGACCATCCACTGGCGGTTGGCGTTGCTGATGCCCAGGTCGTCCTGGGCCGACGGCAGCGCGATGTTCACGATCGACGCGTCGAGGACGATCATCAGCTGGGCCGCGGCCAGGACGGCCAGGGCGAGCCAGCGCTTGGGGTCGGGCGCGTCGGTGGAGGACTGCTCCTCCTCGGCGAGCGCCTCGCCGGTGGGGGTCAAGGGTTCGGTCACGGTGTCTCCTGTAACTCTGCGGACCGACTGCTTCGGTCCAGCAACGGCATGAGGACGTCGTCGACGACGTGGGCGATGAAGGCATCGTCC
Source organism: uncultured Actinomycetota bacterium (assembly GCA_963746465.1). GTDB lineage: Bacteria > Actinomycetota > Actinomycetes > JACCUZ01 > JACCUZ01 > CAVVAY01. The sequence goes on from CAVVAY010000005.1 coordinate 244,165, forward strand.
ACGGCAGCACCGACAACGAGCACGCGGTGGAACCACAGAGCGCTGGCCACCTCGTGCAGGATCAGGGGGTCGGTCGTCGCGGGCAGCTCGCCCCGCTCGACCGCGCGAGCCACGATGGTCCGGCTCACGTCGCACTTGCTCTCGACGACCTGGCTGCGCACGCAGTCGGCCAGCTCGGGAGCACTGCGCATAGCACGCAGCACACCCGCGATCAGGTCGGCGTCCTGGGCGGCCGCGCCGCCGACCGCCGAGCGGTAGGTCTCCACCAGGTCTCCCCGGAGCGAGCCGGTGTCCTCGGCGACGGTCAGGCCGGGCCCGCGGGCCCGGACCGCGTCCAGGACGAGCTCCTGCTTGCCCGGCCAGCGCCGGTAGATGGTCGCCTTGCTCGCCCGGGCCCGGGCGGCGACGGCGTCCATGCTCATCCGGTCGTACCCGACCTCGAGGAGCAGAGCGAGCGTGGCGTCGCAGATGGCGACGTCGCGGCCGGTCAGGACCATCCGAGCGCCTCCCGAGCGTGACCTGGCGGAAACGAAACGGTTTCGTACTGGGGACTGACAAGACGCTAGCCGCGCCCGGCATTCCCCCTCCACGCATTTTTCTCGCCCGCCGGTCACCGGGGGCGTGGCAGCGGCCCGGATTGGGTACCTCGGCGGCAGCCGGGCAGAATGGCGGTTCCGCCTCCTGCGACCCGGGAGGCGCCCCGAGCTAGGAGAGGTCACCCACGCATGTCGTCTGCCGAGGCAGTCGTCGCCCCCGACGCGGTCCTGGACGCGCTCGAGGCCGAGGCCATCCACATCTTCCGCGAGGCAGCCGGGGCCTTCCGGCGGCCGGTGATGCTGTACAGCATCGGCAAGGACTCCTCCGTCCTCCTGCACCTCGCCGTCAAGGCCTTCGCGCCGGGCAAGGTGCCCTTCCCGGTCCTGCACATCGACACCACGTGGAAGTTCCACGAGATGATCGAGTTCCGCGACCGGATCACGAAGGAGCTCGGCGTCGAGCTGCTCGTGCACACCAACCAGGAAGGCGTGAAGGAGGGCGTCACACCCTTCACCCACGGCACCCACGAGTACACCCGGATCATGAAGACCGTGGCGCTGCGCGAGGCACTGGACGAGGGCGGCTACGACGCCGCCTTCGGCGGAGCCCGGCGCGACGAGGAGCGGTCGAGGGCCAAGGAGCGGGTGTTCTCCCTGCGCGAGCCCGGCCACCGCTGGGAGCCCCGCAAGCAGCGGCCGGAGTTCTGGCGCACGGCCAACACCCAGCTCTCCGAGGGCCAGACGATGCGGGTCTTCCCGATGTCGAACTGGACCGAGCTCGACGTGTGGCGCTACGTCCAGCGCGAGAACATCGAGGTCGTCCCGCTCTACTTCGCCAAGGAGCGCCCGGTCGTCGAGCGCGACGGCCAGCTGATCATGGTCGACGACGACCGCTTCCCGCTGCGCGACGGCGAGCAGCCGGAGATGCGCAACGTCCGGTTCCGCACCCTGGGCTGCTACCCGCTGACGGCCGCGGTGGAGTCGACGGCCGACACCATGGACGACCTTCTCGAGGAGATGCTCGTCGACCGCCGCTCCGAGCGCTCCGGCCGGCTGATCGACGGCGAGGGCGGCGGCTCGATGGAGAGCAAGAAGACCGAGGGGTACTTCTGATGGCGGACAGCCTGGTCACGACGGCACGGCTCGACGACGCCGTGCTCGCCGAGCACCCGATCGTCCGGGTCGTCGCGTGCGGCTCGGTCGACGACGGGAAGTCGACGCTGATCGGCCGCCTGCTCGCCGAGACCGAGAGCGTGCCCGACGACATCCTCGACTACGCGCGCAACACGCGCCGGAGCGGCTCGACGATCCCCAAGGGTGAGGTCGACTACTCGATGCTCACCGACGGTCTCGAGGCCGAGCACGAGCAGGGCATCACGATCGACGTCGCGTACCGGCACCTGTACCTGCCGACCGGCCGGCGGGCGATCATCGCCGATGCCCCGGGCCACGAGCAGTACACCCGCAACATGGCCGTCGCCGCCTCGACCGCCGACGTGGCGATCCTGCTCGTCGACGCCGCCCGGGGCATCCGGCCACAGACCCACCGGCACCTCACGGTCTGCGCGCTGATGGGCGTCCGGACCGTCATCGTCGCCATCAACAAGATGGACGCCGTCGGCTTCAAGCACGTCGCGTTCGAGGAGTTCGCCGGCAGCGTCCGCTCGGCCGCTGCCCGGTTCGACATGGAGGACGTCCAGGTCATCCCGGTGAGCGCGCTCACCGGCGACAACGTGATCGAGAAGTCCACCGAGATGGGCTGGTACCACGGCCCGACGGTGCTCGAGGCGCTCACCTCCTGGCGACCGACGACGATCGAGGATCACAACGCGGCGCCGTTCCGGCTGCCCGTGCAGTACATCGTCCGAGCCGACAACTTCCGCGGCTACGCCGGCACCGTGATCGCCGGCTCGGTGCACCCGGGAGACAAGGTGGTGGTCAACGCCAAGGGCTCGACGACCACGGTCGAGCGCGTCCTGATCGGCGGCAAGGACGTCGAGCAGGCCGGCGCCGACGAGGCGGTCGTCCTGACCCTGGAGACCGAGACCGACGTCACCCGCGGCGACCTCATCGTCGCGCCTGCCGAGGGCCTGGCCGAGGACCAGTACCCGCGCCCCGCCACCGCGTTCGCGGCGGACCTGGTGTGGACCGGCGAGGAGGAGCTGCGCCACGGGCGGTCCTACCTGCTGCTCGCGGGCTCGCTCGCCGTCCCTGCCGTCGTCACGGCCATCCGCAACCGGCGCGACGTCGTGTCCGGTGACGAGATGGCGGCCCGGACCCTGAAGATGAACGACATCGGGCTGGTCGAGATCTCGACCGACACCCCGGTGCCGCTGGACCCCTACCAGCTGAGCCGCGACACCGGCGGCTTCCTGCTGGTCGAGCGGGTGAGCCGGGACACCGTCGCAGCCGGTCTGGTGCGGCATCCGCTGCGCCGCGCCCACAACGTCGTGCCGCACACCTTCACCGTCGACCGTGAGGCCCGGGCCACCCTGAAGAACCAGCGGCCGCGGGTGCTCTGGCTGACCGGCCTGCCGGGTGCCGGCAAGTCCACCATCGCCGACGCGCTCGAGCGCCATCTGCACGGACTCGGCCTGCACACCTACGTGCTGGACGGCGACGGCGTGCGCACCGGCCTGAACAAGGACCTCGGGTTCACGCCCGAGGACCGCGCGGAGAACGTCCGCCGGGTGGCCGAGACCGCCAAGCTGATGGCTGATGCGGGCCTGATCGTGATCGTGTCCCTGGTCTCGCCGTTCCGTGGCGACCGGCGGGCCGCCAAGGGGCTGTTCGCCGAGGGCGACTTCCTCGAGGTGTGGGTCGACACCCCGGCCGACGTGGTCGTCCAGCGGGACCCGAAGGGGCTGTACGCGAAGGCCAAGGCGGGCACCCTGCCCAACATGACGGGCGTGGGGCAGGGCTACGAGCCGCCCGAGCACCCCGACCTCACGGTCAACGGCGCCGGTGACGTCGAGGACGCCGTGGGCCTGCTGCTGGACGCTCTCGACGTGGTGCACTGAACCGGCGGTAGGTTCCCCCCGTGGCCGATCTCGTGTACCGATCCGTCATCAACGCCGCACGCGTCGTGTTCCGGGCCCAGGGACTGCGCTTCGACCTCGAGGGCACCGAGAACGTCCCGGCGCGAGGCGGCGCCGTGATGGCCATCAACCACATCGGCTACCTCGACTTCACCTACGCCGGGTACGCCGCCCGCCCGGCCGGCCGGCTGGTGCGCTTCATGGCCAAGGAGGAGGTCTTCACCCACCGGGTGAGCGGTCCGCTGATGCGCGGCATGCACCACATCCCGGTCGATCGCGAGGCGGGCGCCGGCTCGTACCGGGCCGCGGTCGCGGCCCTGCGCGGCGGCGAGATCGTCGGGGTGTTCCCGGAGGCCACCATCAGCCGCTCGTTCGAGCTGAAGGACTTCAAGGCGGGCGCGGTACGGATGGCTTCGGAGGCCGGCGTCCCTGTTCTGCCGACCGTCATCTGGGGGTCGCAGCGGGTCTGGACCAAGGGCCGCTCGAAGCGTCTCGGTCGCAGCCGGGTGCCCATCTCGGTGCACATCGGTGCCCCGCTGTCGGTTGCTGCGGGTGATGACCCGGTCTCTGTCACCGAGACGCTGCGCGCGCGGATGACCCAGCTCCTGCACGAGGCGCAGGAGACCTATCCCGACCAGCCGTCCGGCCCGGACGACACCTGGTGGCAGCCGGCCCGGCTCGGCGGCTCGGCGCCCACCCCGGACGAGGCCCTGCAGCTGGACCGGGACGAGCGCCGGGCCCGGATAGCAGCCGCGAAGAAGGCGCGGGACGAAGCGCGGCCCGGCTGAGGGCTGTGCAGGCACCGACGGGATAGCCTGTCCCGCGTGAGTCACCCCACCCGGTCGGTCGCGGCTCTCGCGGCCCTGCGGTGACCTGATGAGTGAGATCCGGCTGCCGCCCACCACCGACAGCGTGCCGATGGCCCGCAGGTTCGTCCGGCAGCAGCTGCGCGACAGCGAGTGCGACGTCGACACCGTCATCCTGCTCGTGTCCGAGGTCGTGACCAACGCGGTGCTGCACGCGCGCAGCGACATCCGGGTCAGCGTCGAGGTCCGCGGCGACATCGCGCGGGTGGAGGTGGCCGACTCCTCTCCGGCGTCGCCGCGGCTGCACCGGTTCCACGTCGAGTCGGCGACCGGTCGCGGGCTGCGACTGGTCGACCAGCTCGCGACGGGCTGGGGCGTCGAGGCCGCACCGAGCGGTGACGGCAGCGGCAACGGGAAGGTCGTCTGGTTCGAGGTGGGAGCTCCGAGCGAGGCGATCTGGGAGTCCTTCGCGGACAGTCTGTTCGCCGAGGGAGCCTCCGATTGACCGGCCGCCCGCGGGGGTTCCGCTGACCTCGGGCGAGCTCGCCGGGGACGTGCGGCCAGGTCGGCTTCCTCCGGTCGCCATGCGGGTCCTGCTTGTCGAGGACGACGAGGGTGACGCCTTCCTCGTCCGTGAGCTGTTGCTCGACGCCGGCTCGGACATCGAGCTGCTGCGGGCGCACAACCTCGCCGAGGCCGTGCTCTCGCTGCCCGACGACATCGACTGCGTCCTGCTCGACCTCGGGCTGCCGGACGCCACGGGTCTCGACGGCTTGCGCACCCTGCTCGAGCTCAATCCCAACATCGCGGTCCTCGTGCTGACCGGCCTCACCGACGAGCACCGTGGCACCGAGGCGGTTGCCGTCGGGGCCCAGGACTACCTGGCCAAGAGCAGCATCGACGGTCAGCTGCTCACCCGCGCGATCCGGTACGCCGTCGAGCGCAAGCGGGCCGACGAGTCGGTGCGCCGCCTCTACGCCTCCGAGGCGCGGGCCGCCGAGAACGCCCGGCTCGAGCGCGGCCTCCTTCCGCAGCCACTCATCCGTGGCGACTGGTTCCAGGTGCTCGCGCGCTACCGGCCTGGGCGACACCAGTCGGTGCTCGGTGGTGACTTCTACGACGTGGTGGAGCGCGATGACGGGTCAGTCTTCGCTCTGATCGGCGACGTCGCGGGCCATGGACCGGACGAGGCCGCTCTCGGCGTCTGCCTGCGCATCGCCTGGCGCACCCTCGTGCTCTCCGGGGCCGATCCGGACGCCATCCTTCGTGCGATGGACGCCGTGCTCGTCAGCGAGCGGTCCACCGACGAGGTCTTCGCGACAGTGACGATGGTGCGGTTGACCCGCGCGGACGGCATCCTGCGCATCTGGCGGGCCGGGCACCCGGTGCCGGTGCTGGTCGAGGAGTCGCGGGTGGTGCCCGCACCCGAGGGTGCGGTCGGCGTCGCGCTCGGGGTCGTCGACGACTGCGTGTGGGAGCCGGTGGACCGTCCGGTCGGCCCGGACACCTCCGTCCTGCTGTTCACCGACGGTCTGATCGAGGGCTTCGACGGCGAGGTCGCCGGTCGCCGGCTCGGTGAGGCGGCGCTCTACCAGCTGCTCGAGGAGCTGCTCGCGCACGGCCAGGAGCACGAAGGCCTGCTGGACGAGCTCCTGGCCGAGGTGCGGGTGCGCAACGGTGGCGAGCTGACCGACGATGTCGCGGCCGTGCTGCTGTCGTGGGCGGGCTGGGAGTGACCGGGACCACCCTCCGCCGTCGGCTCGTGCTGACCTTCGTGGCACTCGGCGCACTGATAGCGGTCCTCGTGACGAGTGCCGTGGTGCTCTCGTTCCGGTTGTACGACGCGCAGACGGCGGTCGTCGACCGGCTGTTCGACACCTACACGGCTGCCACGGACCTCAACGTCGCGCTGCTCGACCAGGAGACCGGCTACCGCGGCTACGCGCTGACCGGCCGTACCGACTTCCTCCAGCCCTATCTCGCCGGTCAGCAGGCGGCCGACCGGGTCGCCTCACGGCTGCTCCGGGCCGAGGCCGACTACCCCGCGCTGCGGGAGGAGCGGGTGGCCGTCCAGCGGGCGGTGACCGCGTGGCGCGCACAGGTCGCCGACCCCGGCATCGCCGAGGTCCGCGCCGGCCGACGACCCTCACCGGCCGACCTCCAGGAGGGCAAGGAGAAGTTCGGCCAGGTCCGGCGGGCCATCGGCGAATATCGGCACACGATCGTTCGCGAGCGCCAGGACAACGTGCGCGAGCTCGAGCGGGACGTCGCCCTGCTGTTCGGCACCCTCGGTGCCGGTCTGGTCCTGCTGGTGGCATCAGCCTCGCTCACCTGGGTTGCCCTGCGCCGCTGGGTGACCCAGCCGCTGGAACGCCTCGGGAGCGAGGTCGACCGGGTCGAGGGTGGTGACCTGAGTCGTGGGGTCGCGGTCAGTGACGCACCCGCGGAGATCGCCGCGCTGGCCGAGCAGGTCGACCGGATGCGGTCGCGGATCCTGCACGAGTACGCCCTTGCCGAGGCCTCCCGGATGGAGGCACTCGGAGCCCGGGCCGTGGTCGAGGAGCAGGCCGAGGACCTGCGCCGGTCGAACACCGAGCTCGAGCAGTTCGCCTACGTCGCGTCCCACGACCTGCAGGAGCCACTGCGCAAGGTGGCCAGCTTCTGCCAGCTCATCGAACGGCGCTACAAGGGTCAGCTCGACGAGCGCGGCGAGCAGTACATCGAGTTCGCCGTCGACGGGGCCAAGCGGATGCAGCAGCTCATCAACGACCTGCTCGCGTTCTCGCGGGTAGGTCGGGCGGGCAACGAGTTCACCTCGGTCGACCTCGAGCAGGTCCTGGCGCAGGCCGAGCGACAGCTCGAGCTGGCTCTTGACGACGTGGACGCCGTGGTGACGCACGACCCGCTCCCGACCGTCGACGGCGACCACAGCCTGCTGGTGCAGCTGTTCCAGAACCTCGTCGGCAACGGGGTGAAGTTCCGCGGCACCGAGCCCCCACGGGTGCACATCGGTGCGGCACGGTCCTCGGAGCACCCGGACCAGTGGGAGTTCTCCTGTGCAGACAACGGGATCGGCATCGAGGAGGAGTACCAGGACAAGATCTTCGTGATCTTCCAGCGTCTGCACGGCCGTGACGCCTACGGTGGCACCGGCATCGGGCTGGCGATGTGCAAGAAGATCGTCGAGCACCACGGTGGCCGGCTCTGGCTGGACACCACCCCGCGGAAGACCGCCGGCGCTGTGCTGCGTTGGACCTTGCCGGCCCGCCACCCGGCCGGCTACGGCGCCGGCAGGACCGCCACCACGAGCCCCAGCACAGCATCCGGATGAAGGAGAGCACCGCATGACGCAGTCGTACGACGGCGAGCGCCAGATCGAGATCCTGCTCGTCGAGGACGATCCGGGTGACGTGGTCATGACCCGCGAGGCGTTCCAGGACTACAAGATCCGCAACCAGCTGCACGTCGTGAACGACGGCTCGGAGGCGATGGCCTTCCTGCGCCAGCAGGGGGAGTTCGCCGGCCGGCCGCGGCCGGACCTGGTGCTGCTCGACCTCAACCTGCCCAGGATGGACGGGCGGGAGGTGCTGCAGGCCATCAAGTCAGATCCTGATCTGGCCAGCATCCCGGTGGTGGTCCTCACGACCTCGGAGAACGAGGACGACGTGCTGCGCAGCTACTCGCTGCACGCGAACGCCTACGTGACGAAGCCGGTGGACTTCGAGAGCTTCATCCAGGTCGTTCGCCAGATCGACGAGTTCTTCGTCTCGGTCGTGCGGCTGCCACGCCGCTGAGCGGCGGCTCCGGCGACGGGCGGCGGACGCTGTCAGGCGTCGTCGTGGTCGCGGACGGTCCAGCGCTCGAGGCGCTCCATCCCCAGGAGCACACCGAGGAGGCCGATCGGCACGAGCAGGGCAATGAACATCATCGGGACTCACCTTCCGCCGCTCTTGTGTCCGTGACCTGGACGTCGAAACCTTCTCTGGCTCTGAGTATCGGTCCCCGGAAGGGCCGTCTTGACCGGCGTACGCGGGCGAGGTGACCTGGCTCACCGGCCATCTGCGACGATCGCGGCCATGGTCAGCGCGCCGAGCATCTCGTACTCCATCACCGTCCGGCTCGAGGTCCCGGCCCGGGGCAACGCCGTCAGCCAGCTGACCCACGCGGTCGAGCAGGCCGGCGGCATCGTGACAGCGCTGGACGTGACGGCCTCCGGGCACGAGCGGCTGCAGATCGACGTCACGTGCGCCGCCAGTGACACCCAGCACGCAGAGCGGTTGACCGCGGCGCTCGCGCAGGTGCAGGACGTGACGATCGGGAAGGTGTCCGACCGCACCTTTCTGATGCACCTCGGCGGGAAGATCGAGGTCCAGCCGAAGGTCCCGATCCGCAACCGCGACGACCTGTCGATGATCTACACCCCCGGTGTCGCCCGGGTCTGCCTGGCTCTTGCCGCCAACCCCAGCGACGCCCGCCGGCTGACGATCAAGCGCAACACGGTGGCCGTGGTCACGGACGGGTCCGCAGTCCTCGGGCTGGGCAACCTCGGGGCGATCCCCGCGCTGCCGGTGATGGAGGGGAAGGCGGCGCTGTTCAAGCGCTTCGCCGGGATCGACGCGTTCCCGATCTGCCTCGACACCCAGGACGTCGACGAGATCGTCCGAACGGTCGAGCTGATCGCGCCGGTCTTCGCCGGCATCAACCTCGAGGACATCTCCGCGCCACGCTGCTTCGAGGTGGAGCGGCGGCTGCGCGCCAGCCTGGACATCCCGGTCTTCCACGACGACCAGCACGGCACGGCGATCGTTGTCCTGGCAGCGCTGATCAACGCGCTCAAGGTGGTCGGTAAAGACCTCGCCGACGTCCGGATCGTGCTGTCCGGGGCGGGAGCGGCCGGGATGGCGATCCTGGCGGTGCTGCTCGAGGCGGGTGCCCGGCACGTGGTCGTGTCCGACAAGGACGGCGTGATCCACGCCGGCCGGGAGGGGCTGGCCGCCGAGCTCGTCTCGGTCGCCGAGCGCACCAACGTGGACGGCCGTACCGGCGCGCTGCGGGACGTGCTGCCGGGCGCCGACGTCTTCATCGGCGTCTCGGCCCCGAACATCCTCACCGGTGAGGACATCAGGACGATGGCCGAGGGGAGCATCGTGTTCGCCCTGGCGAACCCGGTGCCCGAGGTCGACCCCGTCGCCGCGTCGGAGCACGCCACCGTGGTGGCTAGCGGCCGAAGCGACCTGCCCAACCAGATCAACAACGTCCTCGCCTTCCCCGGGGTCTTCCGCGGCCTGCTCGACGCAGCGAGCCACTCGATCACCATCGACATGCTGCTCGCGGCTGCCCGTGCGCTGGCCGACGTCGTGACGCAGGACGAGCTCAACGCCGCCTACATCGTCCCCAGCGTCTTCCACCCTGACGTGGCCACCGCGGTGGCCGCGGCTGTCAGCAAGGCGGTCCGCGCGTCCGGGACCTCGGTGATCCCGGACCTGGACCAGCAGCACGGGTGACGACGTCGGTACGGCCCGGGGCGCGCGCCTGGCGGGTGGCGCTCGCCGTGGCGGTGGCCGTCAACCTGGTGATCCTGTTCTGGCCGCGACCGGCGAGCCCGGGCGGACTGCCCGGGTTGGACAAGGTGGTCCACCTGGCCACCTTCGGCTCGCTGGCGCTGACCGGCCTGCGGTCCGGGCTGCCGGCTCGCTGGCTGCTGCCGGTGCTGGCCGTGCACGCGGCCGCGAGCGAGGTCGCGCAAGGACTCCTCCTGAGCCGGCGCAGCGGCGACCCGGCCGACGTCGTGGCCGACCTGGTGGGCGTGCTCGCCGGAACCTTGTTCGCGCGGGCATCATGGGGGAGTGACGGATCTCGGGCCGGAGATGACCCTGACCGGGCGGCTGCTGGTGGCGACCCCCGCCCTGGGTGACTCGAACTTCGACCGTTCGGTGGTCCTGGTGCTCGACCACGACGAGGACGGGGCACTCGGCGTCGTCATCAACCGGCCGACGCCGCTGGACGTGGCCGAGGTGCTCCCGGTCTGGCAGCCGCTGGCGACCGAGCCCGGTGTGCTGTTCCAGGGCGGACCGGTGGCGCTGGACTCCGCCCTCGGCCTGGCGCTGGTCCCCGGCGACGACGACGAGGAGCCGCTGGGCTGGCGACGAGTGGTCGGCCGGGTGGGGCTCGTCGACCTCGACGTGCCGCCCGAGGTCCTCGCGGCCGAGGTGGTCCGGCTGAGGATCTTCGCCGGGTACGCCGGCTGGGGCGCCGGTCAGCTCGAGGACGAGCTGGCCGAGGGGGCCTGGTACGTCGTGGACGCGCGGTTCGGCGGACCTGGTCCAGATGACCCGGGGGACCCGTTCACCGAGGAGCCGGGAGAGCTCTGGCGCTCGGTGCTGCGCCGGCAGGGTGGAGACCTCGCGATGGTGTCGACCTACCTCGACGACCCTTCGCTGAACTGAGCGGCTCCGCCTAGAATCGCCGGATGACCTCCTACGGCCCGATCGACCAGCCCGGCCTCGACCAGCCCGGTGGCGGCACCGGCACCGTGCTGGAGAGGGAGATGGAGGTCGAGGCCACGCCGCGGACGTCGCACGGCGACGGGGACCACGAACGCTTCGCGCACTACGTGAAGAAGGAGAAGATCCTCGAGTCGGCCCTCTCCGGCGACAAGGTCACCGCGCTGTGCGGGAAGAAGTGGATCCCCGGCCGCGACCCGAACCGGTTCCCGGTCTGCCCGACCTGCAAGGAGATCTTCTCCTCGATGTCGTCCGGGAACGACGGCGACGGCTCCGACCAGGGGTAGTCGGCCGGGCACGCAGCGCGCCCGCTGCGGCCGTCCGGGGCGGTCGGGCCTTCCGTCGGCGCGGCGACCGGGTTACGGTGCGCCGGTCGATCTCGATCATCGCCCTCGGAGGACTTTCCGCCATGCGCCGACTCGTACGCCGCGTCCCGTTCTATGCCGCGCTCGTGGTTGCCCTCCTCCCGCTGGGCCTCGCCTCGCCCGCGGCGACCTCGGTCGCGTCGGCCGACTGCGTCACCCGCGACGGCTCCGCGGCGGCCCGGCTCAAGCCCGGCGCGACCAAGACGGACCCGAACGACCTGACCGCCGACCAGGTCAGCAAGCTCGGTGAGCCGGCCACGAGCAAGGCGCTGCGGGCGGGCTCGGTCCGGATCGACACCGTGTACCACGTCATCAGCGACCACGTCCTGAGCGCTGCGGAGCGGCAGCGCTGGACGACGATGATCAGCGCCCAGACCGCGGTGCTCAACGAGTCCTTCGGCGGGCGCACCTCGTCCTCGGCGGCCGCGACGGCCTTCCAGTTCCGCCAGGTCGGCATCACCTGGACGGTCAACCCGGCCTGGTACGTCATGGCGCCGAACACCACGGCGGAGCGGCAGGCCAAGGCGTCGCTTCGGCAGGGCGGCTCCTCGACGTTGAACATCTACTCGGCGAACATCGGCGACAACCTGCTCGGCTGGGCGACCTTCCCGCAGAACTTCCACGACCAGCAGACCAAGGACGGCGTCGTCATCCTGGACGAGTCGATGCCCGGCGGAAACCTCGACATCTACAGCGAGGGCGACACCGGCACCCACGAGGTCGGGCACTGGCTGGGGCTCTACCACACCTTCCAGAACGGCTGCTCCGCCCGGGGCGACCAGGTCGCCGACACCGCACCGGAGAAGTCGCCGGCCTTCAACTGCCCGGTCGGCCGGGACAGCTGCATCAAGGACGCCGGGCTGGACCCGATCACCAACTTCATGGACTACACCCAGGACAGCTGCATGAACGAGTTCACCGCCGGCCAGGCCCAGCGGATGAGCGACATCTGGAAGGGCTACCGGGCCTAGTCGCCGAGAACGAGGACCGAGACCCTTCTGCAGGGCTGCCGGTTGGCGGCAGGACGTCAGCAGTCTCGGACTGCGACGCTCCTGTCGTCGACGTAAGGTGCCGTGGTGACCGCGACGCCGGAGGAGATGCCCAGCGACACCCCGCCGGGCCGGCCGCCCGGCCGGATCTTCGACGGGACCTGGCGAGCCCTGACCGTGGGGATCCTGGCCGTGGTGTCGCTGCTCGCGTTCGAGGCGATGGCCGTCGCCACCGCGATGCCGGTGGCGGTCCGCGACCTGGACGGCCTGCCGTTCTACGCCTGGGGCTTCTCGGCCTTCATGATCGCCAGCCTCGTGGGCATGGTCGTGGCCGGCGAGGTCAGCGACCGGCGGGGTCCGGTGCAGCCGTTCGTCGCCTCGCTCGTGCTCTTCGTGCTCGGGCTGGTGGCAGCGGGGCTTGCGACCTCGATGGCGGCCTTCGTCGCCGGCCGGGCGCTGCAGGGTCTGGGTGCCGGGCTCAACATCGTCTCGCTGTACGTCGTCGTCGGCCGGCTGTACCCGGAGGCGATGCGGCCCCGGCTGTTCTCGGTGATGTCCAGCGCCTGGGTGATCCCTGCACTGGTCGGGCCCTCGGTGGCCGGTGTCGTGGCCGACGAGCTCTCGTGGCGGTGGGTGTTCCTCGCCGTCCCGCCGCTGGTGGTGCCGGCCGTCGCCCTGATGCTGCCCAGGCTGCGCGGGCTCGGCGCCGCACCCGGCGCCGGCGCGGTGCGCCGCCGCACGCTGCCGGCACTGGCCGTGGCAGGCGGGATGGGTTGCTTGCAGTACGCCGGGCAGCGGATGGACCTGCTGTCCTTCGCCCTGCTGCCGGTCGGCGCCGGGCTGCTGGTGGTCGGGCTTCCCCGGCTGCTGCCGAGCGGCATCTTCCGGGCCCGGCGGGGGCTGCCGACCGCCGTGCTGATGCGCGGGATCCTCGCCGGGTCGTTCTTCGGCGCCGAGACCTTCGTCCCGCTGATGCTGGTCGAGGAGCGCGGTCTGGCCACGGCACTGGCCGGGGCGACCCTCACGACGGGGGCGGTGAGCTGGTCGATCGGTTCCTGGATCCAGGGCCGCCCCGGTCTGCGCACCCCCCGGCACGCGCTCGTGCAGCGCGGCACCGCCCTGGTGTCTCTCGGCATCGCCGGTGTCTCCGTGGGTCTGTGGTCGGCGTTGCCGCCGATGCTCGCCTCGGTCGGCTGGGCGGTCGGCGGCCTCGGCATGGGGGTGGCCATGTCCAGCACCAACGTGGTCGTGCTCGCGCTGTCTCCCGAGTCCGAGCAGGGCTTCAACTCCTCGGCGCTGCAGCTGTCCGACGCCCTCGGCTCGGTGGTCCTGATCGGCGTCGGCGGCGCGCTCTTCGCGGCGATGCACACCGACGGCGAGAGCAACGCCGGGGCCTTCCTCACGATCTACCTGGTGATGGCCGCGGTGGCAGGCGTCGGCGTGGCCTTGGCCGGCCGGGTGGCCGCTCCGGACCGCGTGGCGGCCGACACGCGTTAACACGACCCGGCGGGTTCTCGTCGTACGTCGGGGTGTCGGCATGTCGTGCGCCGGACGTCGTTAGCCTCGTCGGACCGATGAGTACCACTGCCGCATCCCACCTCTCGCCCGCCTTCCCCCTCCGCGCCCCTTGGGGCGTCGCCGACGCTCTGCGCGCCTGGCAGCAGGAGGCTCTCGACGCCTACCTGGCTCGCGAGGGAACGTCGAACCGGGACTTCCTGGCCGTCGCGACACCCGGCGCCGGCAAGACCACCTTCGCGCTGCGGGTCGCCAGCGAGCTGCTCGAGCGCCGGCTGGTGGACGCCGTGACGGTGGTAGCGCCGACCGAGCACCTCAAGCACCAGTGGGCGGACGCAGCAGCCCGGGTGGGCATCAGCCTCGACCCGCGCTTCAGCAACGGCCAGGGTGCGGTCGGCAATGACTTCACCGGCGTCGCGGTGACCTACGCCCAGGTCGCCGCCCACCCGCTGCTGCACCGCCGGCGTACCGAGAACAAGCGCACCCTGGTCGTGCTCGACGAGGTGCACCACGGTGGTGATGCCCTGTCCTGGGGTGATGCCGTGCGGGAGGCCTTCGACCCGGCCACCCGCAGACTGGCCCTGACGGGCACGCCGTTCCGGTCCGACACCAGCGCCATCCCGTTCGTCGCCTACGCCGAGGGGCGCGACGGCGTCCGTCGGTCGGCGGCCGACTACTCCTACGGCTACGGCCGGGCACTGGCCGACGGCGTCGTCCGGCCGGTGATCTTCCTGTCCTACTCCGGCCAGATGCGCTGGCGGACCCGGGCCGGGGGCGAGGTCTCGGCCACCCTTGGCGAGCCGCTGACCAAGGACGTGACGGCCGCTGCCTGGCGGACCGCGCTGGACCCGCAGGGCAACTGGATCCCGCAGGTGCTCGCCGCCGCCGACCGCCGACTGACCGAGGTACGCCGTGGGATGCCGGACGCGGGCGGGCTGGTCATCGCCACCGACCACCTGTCGGCCCGGGCGTATGCCGCCCAGCTGCGGCGGATCACCGGTGAGGCGCCGACGCTCGTGCTGTCCGACGAGGCGGGTGCGAGCGCCCGGATCGAGGCCTTCGCGGCCGGCGACGATCGCTGGATGGTGGCGGTCCGGATGGTCTCCGAGGGGGTCGACGTCCCGCGGCTGTCGGTCGGGGTCTACGCGACCTCGACCTCGACCCCGCTGTTCTTCGCACAAGCGGTCGGCCGCTTCGTGCGAGCCCGGCGCCGCGGGGAGACTGCGTCGGTCTTCCTGCCCTCAGTGCCGCCGCTTCTGCAGCACGCCGCCGAGATGGAGCTGGAGCGCGACCACGCCCTGGATCGTCAGCCGACCGACGACGAGGACAGCTTCTTCGCCACCGAGGACGCCCTGGTCGCGCAGGCGAACAGACGGCAGACCGAGGCCGGCGCCGAGGAGATGTCGTTCGAGGCCCTGGCGGCGGAGGCGACCTTCGACCGGGTGCTCTTCGACGGCGGTGAGTTCGGCACCGGGGCCGCGGTCGGCTCCGAGGAGGAGGCCGACTTCCTCGGCCTGCCCGGCCTGCTGGAGCCGCACCAGGTCACCACGCTGCTGCAGGCCCGGCAGAGCGCGCACGAGACGCGCGGCAGGAGCCGGCGGGCCGCGGCGGCGGCGGAGGCGGCGCACCGGGCGGTACCGGCGCTGCGCAAGGAGCTCAACGGTCTGGTGGGCGCCTGGCACCACCGGACCGGTGTGCCGCACGGCGCCGTGCACACCGAGCTGCGTCAGGCCTGCGGCGGCCCGCTCGCGGCCCAGGCCAGCGCCGAGCAGCTCCAGGCCCGGATCGACCTGATCAGGGCGTGGGCGCTGCGCCGTCGCTGACCGGAGGGGTGCCGTCCGGCGCGGGCGGCAGCTCGTCGAGCGAGTCGTAGAGGGCGAAGGTCTGGTCCAGCCCGGTGAGCGCGAGGATCTTGCGCACCGACCGGGTGGCCCCGGCCACCGCGAACGAGCCGCCGGCGAGATCGGCGCGACGCTGGATCGACAGCAGCACCTTGAGGCCGGTCGAGTCCATGAACGTCACGTCGGTCAGGTCCAGCGCGACGTGCGGCGACACGTCACGCACCGCGTCCAGGGCGTGCTCGCCGAGCTGGGAGGCGGTCTCGAGGTCCACCTCACCGCCGACCGAGACGACGGCGCGCCCGTCGGCGTGGCGCGTCGACAGCTGCAGATCCATTGCTCGACATCCTTCGTGGCCAGGCAGGGGTGGCGCGGCGGCCTGCCGTCTGGACCGCTGCACCGGGCCCGCCCATCCTAGGGCGTCCGACGATCCGGTCCGGCTACCAGCAGCCGGTGACCGTGGCGGCCAGCTTGTCCACGGCCCGCCGGGTGGTGAGCGTGGACGGCACCCGGTTGAGCAGGAACGAGAAGATCTTGACGTTGCCGTCCGCCCCGCGGGCGAACCCGCTGAGCGAGATCACGCCGGACAGCGAGCCGGTCTTGGCCTCCACCAGGCCGGCGGCGCAGCGGGTCGGCTTGGTGACGAATCGCAGGTAGCTGGAGGCGAGCGTCCCGCTCATGCCGGCCACCGGGAAGGCGCCGTGCTGCAGGCCCAGCAGGTTGGGATGCGCGCCGTCCATCACCTTCCCGAGCACCGCCGCCAGGAGAGCGGGGGAGACCCGGTCCCGCCGGGACAGCCCGCTGCCGTCGTACACCGGGGTGCTCAGCGGTACGCCGAGGGTGGCCAACGCGCTCGCCTGGGCCTGCTGGGCACCCAGCCACGACGGCTCGAAGCCGTTCTTCACTGCGACAAGCCGGTGCAGCCCCTCAGCGACGTCGTTGTCGCTCTGCTGCAGCATGCCGGTCACCTGGGTGCCGAGCGGGGCACCCAGGCTCGAGGCGAGCACCGTCGCGGTCTCCGGACGGAGCGCCCGGGCGACGCCGTAGACCTTGAGCCCTTGCTTGCGCAGCTGGGCGGCGAACACCTGGCCGGCATCCAGCGAGGTGTCGTACCGGCGGTGCTGGTCGACGACCAGGGCACGCACCGGGGACACGTCCCGGGTGACGTAGGAGGAACGCCACCCGGTGGCCAGCGTGGGAGCCGGGAACAGCGAGTCGTCCACCCGGACCCGGACCCAGCGCAGGCCCTGCGCCTGCAGGCCGGCCGCCACGGTGCGCGCCATCCTGGCCAGGTGCACGGTCTTCAGCGACGGGTCACCGCTGCCCACCAGCACGACCTCACGCGGGGTCGCCCCGGACACCACCTCGGTGCTGAACCGGTAGGCGGGACCGTAGGCCTCGAGGGCGTTGACCGCGGTGATGATCTTGGCGTTGGACGCGGGGATCTGCGCCTCGCGCGGCGTCCTGGACCAGAGCTCCTGGCCGGTGGTCGCGTCGGTGACGGTGCCCGCCAGGTCCGGGCCGAGCGCCTTGGCCAGCGAGCGGATCGCCAGTCGGTCGTGGACGGCCTGGTCGGTGACGGACAGCGGGGCCTCGGCTGCGCCGGCAGCGGAGGCGGGCACCAGGACGGCCGCGACCGCAACGACGACGGAGACGGACAGCCCTCGAAGGGCGGAGCGGGCAGAGGGCATAGAGCGATCCTCGGTGTCAGCCGCCCCTGACGTGAGGCAGTTGACGACGACTTTGCCCGATGTACGCCCCTTTCGTCACTCCCGGCGCGCCGTCGAGCTGCTGATGGCCTCCTGGACCAGGGGCAGGACGCGGGGGCTGATCTGGGTGTCCAGGGCGATCACGGTCGAGGCGCGGACCACCCCCTCGGCTGCGAGCAACCGGTCGATCACCCGCTGCAGGTCGGCGTTGGAGCGGGCCACGATGCGGACCAGCATGTCGCCGGTGCCGGTCGTGGTGTGGGCCTCGAGCACCTCGGGGATGTCCGCGATCTGCTCGGCGACGGCGTCGTGGGCCGCGCGGCCCGCGAGATGGGCCTGCTGGTGCTGCCGGATCTCCAGGGTGACGAAGGCGGTGACGGCGTAGCCCATCGCGGCCGGGTCCAGCTCCGGGCCCCAACCGGTGATGACGCCGTCGCGGGTCAGCCGGTCGAGGCGCGCCTGCACCGTGCCGCGGGCGACACCGAGCCGCCGGGAGCACTCCAGCACGCCGACCCGGGGCTCCGCGGCGAACACCTGGACGATCCGGGCGTCCAGGTCGTCGATGGTCATCCTGTGCACCTCTCGCCGTCGCCTGGGTCGCCGTGCTGGACAATGTGTTCGAGCATCGTGGCAGACGTTGCGCACTTTGTCGCCCGTACGGTTGTATCCCTGAGCATGACGACCGATGCTGCGACCGCCGCCTTCCCCGCCCTCACCGATGCCGAGCGCGCGGCCGAGCTCTCGCCCGAGCAGCTCACCCAGCTGGTCGGCCTGGTCGAGTACGACGCCTCGGCCGACCCGTTCCCGGTCACCGGCTGGGACGCCGTGGTCCTGGTGGTGGGCAACGCCACCCAGACCGCGCACTACTTCCAGTCCGCCTACGGCATGGAGCTGGTCGGCTACTCGGGGCCGGAGACCGGCAACCGCGACCACAAGGCCTTCGTGCTCAAGAGCGGCTCCTGCAGGTTCGTCGTGAAGGGCGGGGTCGCCCCCGACAGCCCGCTGCTCGACCACCACCGGGCGCACGGCGACGGCGTGGCCGACATCGCGCTCGAGGTCCCCGACGTCGACCGGTGCATCGCGCACGCCCGCGCGACCGGTGCCCGGGTGGTCCAGGAGCCGGTCGACGTCACCGACGAGCACGGCACCGTGCGGGTCGCGTCGATCGCGGCGTACGGCGACACGGTGCACTCGCTGGTCGACCGCTCCCGTTACAGCGGGGTCTACCTGCCCGGCTACGTCGAGCGGAGCTCCGGCTTCGTCAAGCGCGACGGCGCCCCGAAGCGGCTCTTCCAGGCTCTGGACCACGTGGTCGGCAACGTCGAGCTCGGGCACATGGACGAGTGGGTCGGCTTCTACAACAAGGTGATGGGCTTCGTGAACATGGCGGAGTTCATCGGCGACGACATCGCCACCGACTACTCGGCCCTGATGTCCAAGGTCGTGGCGAACGGAAACCACCGGGTGAAGTTCCCGCTCAACGAGCCGGCGATCGCCAAGAAGAAGTCGCAGATCGACGAGTTCCTCGAGTTCTACCAGGGTCCCGGTGCCCAGCACCTCGCGCTGGCGACCAACGACATCCTGCGCACCGTCGACGCCATGCGCGCCGAAGGAGTCGAGTTCCTGGTCACGCCGGACTCGTACTACGAGGACCCCGAGCTGCGGGCCCGGATCGGCGAGGTGCGGGTGCCGATCGAGGAGCTGCAGAGCCGCGGCATCCTCGTCGACCGCGACGAGGACGGCTACCTGCTGCAGATCTTCACCCGGCCGATCGGCGACCGGCCGACGGTGTTCTTCGAGCTGATCGAGCGGCACGGCTCGCTCGGCTTCGGCAAGGGCAACTTCAAGGCCCTGTTCGAGGCCATCGAGCGCGAGCAGGAGCGACGCGGCAACCTCTAGCCGGAACTCTCGCGCAGCTGAACGCGTCGGGACGGGTATGGATCTCACCTGCCCGAAGTGCCAGGCGCCGATGCGCAACTACGAGCGCAGCGGCGTGACCGTCGATCAGTGCACCGAGTGCCGCGGCATCTTCCTCGACCGCGGCGAGCTCGAGCGGCTCGTGGACGCCGATACCCAGTTCCACGGCGGCGGCTCGGTCACGGCACAGCCGCCCAGCCAGCAACCGCAGCAGGGCTACCAGCAGCCGTCGTACGGCGGGGAGCACCAGCAGGGTGGGCACTACGGCCAGAAGCCGTACAAGAAGAGAAGAAGTCGTCGTTCTTCGAGGAGCTCTTCGACTGACTGTGCTCTCGCTAGCGGGCGCGGAGCTCCCAAGATCCACAGCGGGTCGGTACCGCTTTGTGCGACCGATCCCCTGTGGATCTTGGGGCCTCGGTGATGCGTACGCCGGTCAGCCCCGCGCCGCGACCACCCGGCCCGAGACCTCGCCGAAGCCGATCCGGGTCCCGTCGGCACCCGGTGCCCAGGCGCTCACCGACACCACGTCGCCGTCCTCCAGGAAGGTCCGGGTCGAGCCGTCGTCCAGGGTCACCGGCTCGGTCCCGTTCCACGAGAGCTCGAGGAACGAGCCGCGCTGGTCGCGCTCAGCGCCGGACACCGTGCCCGACGCGTAGAGGTCGCCGGTGCGCAGCGAGGCCCCGTTGACGGTGAGGTGCGCGAGCTGCTGGTCCGGCGTCCAGTACATGCCGGCGAACGGCGGCCGGGACACGACGGTGCCGTTCCAGGTGACCTCGAGGCTCAGGTCCAGCCCCCAGTCGGCCTCGCGGGTGAGGTAGGGCAGCACCGCCGGCTCCTGCGCGGGCCCCGGCACCCGGGCGTCGAGCAGCGCGTCCAGCGGCACCACCCACGGCGAGACCGAGGTGGCGAACGACTTGCCGAGGAACGGGCCCAGCGGCACGTACTCCCAGGCCTGCAGGTCGCGGGCGCTCCAGTCGTTGACGAGGCAGACCCCGAACACGTGCTGGCGGAAGTCCTTCGCCGGGACCGCGGTCCCCTGCGGTGACGGGACGCCGACCACGAACCCGACCTCGGCCTCGATGTCCAGCCGGACCGACGGCCCGTACGCCGGGAGGTCGGCGTCCGGCGGTCTGCGCTGCCCGCTGGGGCGCACCACGTCGGTCCCGGACACCACCACCGTGCCGGACCGGCCGTGGTAGCCGATCGGGAGGTGCTTCCAGTTCGGCGTCAACGCCTCGCCGTCCGGACGGAAGATGCGCCCGACGTTCTCGGCGTGGTGCTGCGAGGAGTAGAAGTCGACGTAGTCGGCCACCTCGAACGGCAGGTGCAGCGTCACCTCGGCGCGCGGCACCAGGTGGCTCTCGACGAGCTCGCGGTAGCCCTCGTGCTCGAGCAGCTCGACCAGCCACGACCGGACCGCCGACCAGGCCGGCCGGCCCATCGCAAGGAACGGGTTCAGCGACGGCGACTCGAAGACGTGCCCGCCGTCCAGACCCTCGGCCGCCGCGAGCGGTGCGAGGTCGAGGACGTGATCACCGAGCGCCACGCCCACCCGGGCCGACTCGTCCTCGGAGGAGAACACGCCGTACGGCAGGTTCGTCGCCGGGAACGGCGAGTCGGCGGGGGCGTCGAACCAGGTGCTCATGTCACGTCCTCCAGGACGCCGAGTGCGGCGAGGTCGCCGAGCGGGTCGGTCACGCCGCAGCAGCCGAACGACCGGAAGGCGCTGCGTACGTCGGCGCAGACGTCGTCGTGCCAGCCCTGCACGAAGCCCAGCAGCTGCTTGGGCCGGCGTTCGGCGAGCGTGGCCACCACCGCCGCGGCCGACCCACCGGTCTGCGCGATCCGGGTGGCCACCAGGACGTTGAGGACGCCGTGCTGCTCGAACCCTTCCTCGCTGGTCGACCGCACCGCGTGGTGCAGGCCGGCGGTCAGCTTGAACGGGATCGCGCGGCTGGTGCAGCCCAGCAGGAAGCCGGCGAGCTCGGCCTCGGTCGGGAACGCGTCGGCGATGACTCCGCCGGTGCGGTACTTGGCTGCGTGCCAGCCCGAGGTCTCCACGACATCGAGCGCGTCCCCGACGTCCTCACGGGGCACCTCGAGGTAGCCGACGGTCCCGGGCAGCCGCTCCAGGTTCGCGCCGATCGCGACGGCGTCGTCACCCAACCGCGCCAGCGAGGCCTCCAGGCCCGCGAGGGTGAGTCCGTCGTCGGCGGCGCAGGCCCGCAGCGCCGCGTGGGTGCCGTCGGCGTCGCCATCGACCACCAGCGACAGGCCGAGCGCGGCGTCGGCCGGCAGCCGCGCCCGCAGCTCGTCGACCCGTGAGGCCGGGCAGAGGAACGGACCGACCGCGTCTGCCCAGGGTGCCTCGCGGTAGCGCGCGTGCTCTGCCAGCGCGAGGTCCATCGGGGCGTTGCCGGGCGGGAACAGGGCGGCGTCGTCGACGAGCCCGCGGAACAGCGGGTCGGACGCGCGGCGCATGCCCCGAACCCTAGCGAGGTGGGGTCCGTGGCAGGGTGGGCGGGAACAGTCGGACAACGAGGTCCACGGGAGCCAGCGATGCCCTACTACCGCCAGGTCGGCGACGTCCCGCGCAAGCGCCACACCCAGTTCCGCCAGCCCGACGGCAGTCTCTACGCCGAGGAGCTGATGGGGGTCGAGGGCTTCTCCTCCGACGCATCCCTGCTCTACCACCGCCGGATCCCCACGGCGATCGTGTCCAGCGAGGTGTTCGACGGTCCGACCTTCGCCCGACGCCCCAACCACCCGCTGAAGCCGCGGCACCTCAAGACGCACAAGCTCGACGGCGTCGCCGGCGCGGCCGACCCGGTGCTCGGCAGGCAGCACCTGCTCGCCAACGCCGACGTCCGCATCTCCTACTCCGTCGCCGACCAGCCCTCGCCGTTGTACCGCAACGCCATCGGCGACGAGTGCGTGTACGTCGAGAGCGGCTCGGCGGTGGTCGAGACCGTCTTCGGTGCCCTCGAGGTGAGCGCCGGCGACTACGTCGTCATCCCGACCTCGACCACGCACCGGTGGGTGCCGAAGGGTGAGCTGCGGACCCTGGTCACCGAGGCGTCGGGACACATCAGGCCGCCGAAGCGCTACCTGTCCGGCAAGGGCCAGTTCCTCGAGCACGCGCCGTACTGCGAGCGGGACCTGCGCGGCCCGGCCGGCACGTTCACCGCCGACGGCGAGGACGTCGAGGTGCTGGTGCAGCACCGTGCCCCCGGCAGCGCCACGATCTGGACCCGGTACGTCTACGCCTACCACCCGTTCGACGTGGTCGGCTGGGACGGCTGCCTCTACCCCTACGTCTTCTCGATCCACGACTTCGAGCCGATCACCGGCCGGCTGCACCAGCCGCCGCCGGTGCACCAGACCTTCGAGGGCCCCAACTTCGTCATCTGCTCGTTCGTGCCGCGGCTGTTCGACTACCACCCGGACGGCATCCCGGCGCCGTACAACCACGCCAACGTCGACTCGGACGAGGTGATCTTCTACACCGGCGGCGACTTCATGTCGCGCAAGGGGGCCGGCATCGAGCAGGGATCGATCTCGCTGCACCCGTCCGGCTTCACCCACGGCCCGCAGCCGGGCTCGGTCGAGGCGTCCATCGGCAAGCAGGCCACCGACGAGCTGGCGGTGATGGTCGACACCTTCCGGCCGCTGGACCTGCTGGACCCGGCCATCGCCTGCGAGGACACGTCGTACGCCTGGACCTGGGCCGGGCGGACGATCGACCCGGGGGCGGACTCGACGACCGGGTGACAGCTACCAGCTGAAGTCCGGCGGCTCCGGGTTGCAGAACCGCCGGGCCTCCTGGCGCATCTCCCGCAGTCGAGCGGCGTTCTCCGGTGTCGTCGCCACGTTGGTGAGCTCGAAGGGGTCGACGGCACGCGAGTAGAGCTCCTCCTCGCCGGTGGCGTACCGCGTGAACGTCCAGTGGGCCGTCCGCCAGCCGCAGTACGCCGGTCGCTGCAGGCGTGGTTCGGGCGGGGCCTCGAGCACCGCCCCGTCCCGTCGCTGGTCGCCCAGCAGGTCGAGACCGGCCGTCAGCATCGGCGCAGATACTGCCCGGGCGATGGTCGTCGTGATGTCCAGGTTCAGGGCCAACCGGCTGTCGACGTCGCCGGCAGGCACCTGAGCATCCCACCGGACCACCAGCGGCACCGCGGTCGCAGGCGTGTAGGGGACCGACTTGAACATCACGTTGTGCTCGCCCCAGGCGAGGCCGTTGTCGGAGGTGAAGACGAACAGGGTGTTCTCCAGCCGGCCGGCCTCCCGCAGGCTCGCCACCACCCGCGCGACCGCCTCGTCCACGGCCATCAACGACTCCTGCTGGGCACGCTGCACGTGCCCCACGCGAGCCGGCCGGACCGGGTCGAGCTGCCGGACCCACTGGGGCTTGTCCGAGACGTCCTCGCCCACCGCGGGTGAGTCGAACGAGGGCAGCCGGCCCTTCCAGGCGCCGAGGTGCCGCGGTGCCGGCTGGTAGGGCGCGTGCGGCGCGTAGGGGGCGAGGTAGAGGAAAAGCCTGGTCGACGCCGGGGTCGTCCGGACGAAGTCGACCGCGCGCTCGGCGAACACGTCGGTGGAGTAGTCGTCCGGGGTGGACCCGTGCACGGTGCCGTCGCTGAGCGAGTAGTCGAAGTAGTCGCCGGACCGGTCCGTCGTCGTGAACGCGGTGAACACGTCCCAGCCCGGTGGCCGGTAGCCGGCCGGCGACCAGTTCGCGAACGAGTTGAAGTACTTGCCGATCAGCGCTGTCCGGTAGCCCTCGTCATGGAGGGCCACGGCCAGCGTGTGGTTCTCGTTGCCGTCCTCGTGGAACCGCCACCAGCCGCCGGTGGGACGGGAGTTCGACCAGACGCCGGTCTGGTGCGAGTACTGGCCCATGAGCAGCGCGGCGCGGGACGGACAGCACATCGAGGTCGGCACCATCGCACCGTCGTACGTCGTGCCGCGCGCCACCAGGAGGTCCTGCACGTGCGTCATCCGGGCCAGGCTCTCCACCCGCTGGTCGTCGGTGACCACCAGCACGACGTCCGGCCTGCCGAGCGGTCCCGGCGGCGTCGGCTGCGGAGGCCGCAGTCGTGGCAGGGTGCCGGTCGCCTCGGGGCCGTGGTCCCTGTCGCTGTCACCGGCGAGGCTCACGAGGACGGCAAGCACGGGGACGAGGACCAGCACCAGGACGGCCAGCAGCACGCTCCGGCGGCGGACCGCGAACCGTCCGGGGCGCGCGCTGTCCCCGGGACCCCCGTCCTCCGCCACGTCGTCGACGACCGGTCCTTGCTACGGCCGGTCGAGCAGGCAGGCCGCGGGCAGCTCGAACCACCGGAGGTGCTCGAAGTCGTCCGAGACCTGGCCGACCGGACCGTCGTCCTGGGCGGTGGTCTCGGCGGCGGCGATGATCCTCCTGGCCTCGTCCAGGTAGCCGGCCAGCTCTTCCTCCGGCACCGGCTCGTCATGGTGCGGGTAGGTCATGGTGCCGTCCTCGGCGTAGCCGACCTGGTCCAGCCGCAGGGGCGGCTCGACCGGCCCGTTGCGGTGCCGCCAGAGGCCGGTGGCGGGGTCGAACCGGTAGTCCGGCAGCAGCGCCCAGCCGTGCTCGGCCACCAGCTCGACCGCGGCCACGATGTAGTCGAGCACCGCCCGGGAGATGAAGTAGTTGAAGTTGATGCGCACCCAGCCGGGCTTGATGCCTTCACAGCCGTGCGCGATCTCGCGCTCGAACTCGTGAGATCGCTCGATGTCGATGCCAAGCAGGCGGTGGCCGTAGGGGCCGGCGCACGAGCAGCCGCCGCGCGACTGGATGCCGAACAGGTCGTTGAGCAGCGCCACGACGTAGTTGTGGTGCAGGTAGGCGCCCGGCCGGCCGTCGGCCCCGGGCCGGCGGACCACGAAGGACACGATCGACAGCCGTTCGGCCTCGAGGTTGCCGAGGATCTCGATCGCCGGGTGCTGGCGCCAGGCGCCGACCGCCCGCTGCAGCAGTGCCTCCTCACGGGCCCGGATCGTCTCGGTCCCGACCGCGGCCTTGAGCTGGAACACCAGCCCGGCGCGGATCGACTCGACGATCGCGGGGGTGCCGCCCTCCTCGCGGTGGGCCGGGTCGTCCAGGTAGAGGTGCTCGAGCGGGTTGACGTAGGCCACGGTCCCGCCGCCGGGAACCACGGGTACCCGGTTGGTCAGCAGCTCCCGCCGTACGGCGAGGACGCCGGGGGTGCCGGGGCCGCCGATGAACTTGTGCGGCGAGAGGAAGACCGCGTCCTTGTGGCACTGCGGGTGCTCTGCGCAGTCGCGGTTCATCTCGATGTCGACGTAGGGCGCAGCAGCGGCGAAGTCCCAGAACGAGAGGGCGCCGTGCCCGTGCAGCAGGTCCGCGATCCGGTGGGTGTCGCTGACGATGCCGGTGACGTTGGAGGCCGCGGAGAACGCACCGATGCGCAG
Organism: uncultured Actinomycetota bacterium; assembly: GCA_963746465.1. Classification (GTDB taxonomy): domain Bacteria; phylum Actinomycetota; class Actinomycetes; order JACCUZ01; family JACCUZ01; genus CAVVAY01. The sequence continues at coordinate 269,834 of CAVVAY010000005.1, forward strand.
CGGCCGGTCGGCGTACTGGACGAGCCGCTCCTCGAGGACCGCGGTGTCGATGTGGCCGTCCCGGTCTTCGGGGATCGTCACCACGTCGCAGATGGACTCGCGCCACGGCAGCTCGTTCGAGTGGTGCTCGAAGGGCCCGATGAACACGACCGGACGTTCGTCGGCGGGGATCTGGGCGGACAGGGAGTACTTCTCGTCGAGGTCGGCGGGGATGCGCAGGTTGAGCACGCCGATCAGCTTGTCGATGGCCGCGGTCGACCCCGAGCCGCAGAAGATCACCACCGTGCCGTCGTCGCCGCCGACGGCGTCCCGGATCAGCCGGCGGGCGTCCTCACGCAGCCGGGTGGTCTGCAGCCCGGTGCCGCTGGACTCGGTGTGGGTGTTGGCGTACCGCGGCAGCACCTCGGCCCGGATGAAGTCCTCGAGGAAGCTCAGGGCCCGGCCGCTGGCGGTGTAGTCGGCGTAGGTGACGCGCCGCGGCCCGTAGGGGCCGTGCATGACCTGGTCGTCGCCGATGACCGACTCGCGGATGCGCCGGAGGAGCGGGCTCTCAGCGGCATCCAGCAGAGGTTCGGCCATGGGCTCACGGTAGGCCCTGGACGACTGGCGCGGAGGCGCCCATGGTGGAGACCGGTCCGGTGCCGGCCGGGACGCACGGGAGGGAGACGGATCATGACCGCAATGCAGGAGGACCTCGCCCTGCTGGCCGACCCGGTCGCGCAGGAGCTGCTGGTCTCGAGGCAGATGGCGCGGCTCGCGTACACCTGGACCGACGGGACGCCGCGGGTGGTCCCGATCGGGTTCCACTGGACGGGAGAAGCCGTGGTGATGGGCACCCCCGTGCGGGCCCCCAAGCTCAAGGCGCTCGCTGCCGACCCGCGGGTGGCGGTCACGATCGACAGCGAGCAGTCGTTCCCGTTCAAGGCGCTGCTCCTTCGGGGGACGGCGGAGACCGACCGCCTCGAGGACGTGTCCCCGGAGTACGAGGCGTCGATCCACCGGTACATGGGGCCGGAGGCCGGGGAGGCGTGGCTCGCCGGCCTGCGCGGCCAGCCCATGGTCCGCATCACGGTGCGGCCGACCGCCGTGCGGGTCCTCGACTTCGTGACCCGGTTCCCGAGCGCCCTGTCAGCCTGACGCAGTTCGTGCTCAGAGCAGGCTGAGCTGCGGGTCCTCGGCGCCGGCGACCCGTCGTTCCAGGTCGAGCAGCAGCCGCTTGCGGTCCAGCCCGCCGCCGTACCCGGTCAGCGAGCCGTTCGCCCCGATCACCCGGTGGCACGGGACGACGATCGAGATCGGGTTGCGTCCGTTGGCCAGGCCGACCGCCCGGGACGCCTTGGCGTTGCCCACGCGCAGTGCCAGCTGGCCGTAGTTGATGGTCTCCGCGTAGGGGATGTCACGCAGCGCGGACCAGGTCGTGAGCTGGAACGGCGTGCCGACCGGGGCGAGCGGCAGGTCGAAGCTGGTGCGCTCGCCGGCGAAGTACTCAGCGAGCTGCCGGGTCGCCCGGTCGAGGACCGCACACCGCTCGGTGGACCAGGTGGGCTCGGGCCGCGCGTCGAACAGCAGCCTGGTCAGCGAGGTGCCGTCGCTGGTGAGCACGAGCGGGCCGACGGGGCTGTCGACGGTGGTGGTGAACGTGGTCACGCGAGGTCCTTCCGGTCGGTGGTCGGTCGCAGCGCGACGTCCCAGAGGTGCATCAGCGCGTACGACCGCCAGGGCCGCCACGCCTCGGCGCGGTCAGCCGCCGAGCGGGGGTCGCCCGCGGCGCCGAGCCGTTCGAGCCCCCGGCGCATGCCGAGGTCGCTGGCCAGGAACGTGTCGGGGTCGCCGAGCACCCGCATCCGCAGGTAGTCGGCCGTCCACGGCCCGATGCCGGGCATCGCCAGCAGAGCGGCCTGGACGGCATCGCGGTCGGCGCCCGGATCCAGGTCGACCTCACCGCCCGCGACCGCGGCCGCCACGGCGACCAGGGCGCGGGCCCGGGCCCGCGGCATGGGCAGCGTCCCCGGGTCGACGGCGGCCAGGACCTCTGCGGTGGGGAAGTGCGCGGTGAGCGCGCCGTCCGGCCGGGTCAGCGGCTTGCCGTACGCCGCGACGAGCCGGCTGGCCACCGTGCGGGCCCCGGCGACCGAGACCTGCTGACCGATCACCGCCTTGACGGCCATCTCGGTGCCGTCGACCGAGCCGGGCACCCGGATGCCCGGGCGGGCCCGGACCAGGGGTGCGAGCAGGGGATCGGCGGCCAGGGTCTCGTCGACGGCGGCCGAGTCGGCGTCCAGGTCGAGCAGTCGCCGGACCCGGGCGACCGCCGGCACGACGTCGCGCGGGTCCGAGAGCCGGAGGGTGGCCAGCACGTGGTCGTCGGCCGGGGTCAGGTCGACCGTGGCCTCGCCGTGCGGCAGCAGCAGCGCGCGGCGGAAGGTCCTGCCGTCGTACGACTCGACGCCGGGCACCGCCTTGAACGCGAGCAGGTCGAGCAGCCACGGTCCGTCGAACGGACGTCGGGTGGCCAGCCGCAGCACCATCGTCCCGGGCGTCACCAGGCCGCGACGGGCGGCGGTGGTCCGCAGGTCGCGCGGGGTGGTCGCGAAGACCGCCCGCACGGTGTCGTTGAACTGCCGGATGCTCGCGAACCCGGCTGCGAAGGCGACCTCGGCGAAGCGCAGGTCGGTGGTCTCGACGAGCACCCGGGCGGTGTGCGCCCGCTGGGCGCGGGCCAGCGCCTGCGCCCCCGCCCCGACCTCGGCCACCAGCAGCCGGTGCAGCTGACGTTCGCTGTAGCCGAGGCGGGCCGCGAGGCCGGCCACCCCGTCGCGGTCCACCGCGCCGTCACCGATCAGCCGCATCGCCCGGGCGACGGTGTCGGACCGGACGTTCCACTCGGGAGAGCCGGGGGAGGCGTCGGGGCGGCATCGGCGGCAGGCGCGGAACCCGGCCAGCTGAGCTGCCGCCGCCGTCGGGTGGAAGGTCACGTTGCGTCGCTTGGGGGTGGTGGCCGGGCAGCTGGGTCGGCAGTAGATGCCGGTGGTCGTCACCGCCGTGACGAACCATCCGTCGAAGCGGGGGTCCCTGCTGCTGACGGCGCGGTAGCAGGTCTCGTGGTCGAGCATGGGACCCAGTCTGGCTGGTCCCACCGACAGTTACTAGCGGGCATCGGACATGGCGGTCCAGGCGGCTAGCGTTGCCGTCGTGCGCATCATCTCCCTGCTCCCGTCCGCCACCGAGATGCTCTTCGCGCTGGGCGCCGGGTCCGACGTGGTCGGGGTCACCTTCGAGTGCGACCACCCGGTCGAGGCCCGGACCCGGCGCATCGTCTCGACCAGCTCCTTGCCGGAAGGCCTGTCGCCGGCCGAGATCGATGCGGCGGTCTCCTCCCGCACCGCTGCCGGTGAGGACCTGTACCACCTGGACGGCGGGGCGCTGGCCGACCTGGACGCCGACCTGGTCGTGACCCAGGACCTGTGCGCCGTCTGCGCGGTGGACGTCTCGGTCGTGGACGACGCACTGGACTACCTCGGCTGCCGGGCCGAGGTGCTGACCCTGGACCCGCAGGACCTCGACGAGGTGCTCGGCTCGGTGCTCACCCTGGGCGCAGCCGTCGGCCGCGAGGCCGACGCGGGCGAGCTCGTGTCGCAGCTGCGCCGGAGGCTGGCGGCTGTGCGCTCCGCCGTCGCCGGTCGCGCGGCCGTTCCGGTCATGGTCCTGGAGTGGACCGACCCGCCGTTCACGCCAGGGCACTGGGTGCCGGACATGGTGGCGGCAGCGGGCGGTCGCGCCGTGCTGGGGGCATCGGGCGCCCGGTCGGTACGGACCACCTGGGCCGAGGTGGCCGCCGCGGCGCCGTCCCTGGTGGTCGCGGCGCCCTGCGGCTTCGGGCTCGACCAGTCCCAGCGGCTGGCGGCCGAGGCGATGGCCGCCGGGGTGCTGCCCGACGTACCCGTCTGGGCGGTCGACGCGAACGCGTCGTTCGCCCGCCCCGGGCCGCGCCTGGTCGACGGCGTCGAGGCCCTGGCCGCGATCCTGCACCCGGGCGCCGGGGTGCCGCACGACCCCGACCTGGCTGTGCGCCTCCGCTGAGGCGGCGGTCAGCCCTTGCCGAGAGCGTCGAGGGCGGACATGTCCTGGTCGTCGAGGGTGAACCCGTCCACCTCGGCGTTCGACCGGATCCGCTCCTCGCGCTCCGACTTGGGGATCACCACGACGCCGTGCTGCAGGTGCCACCGCACGATCACCTGGGCCGGCGTCCGGCCGAGCCGTTCGGCGATCCCCGTGATCACCGGGTGCTCCAGGGTGCCGCCGCGGAGGGCGCTGTAGCCCTCCAGCACGACGCCGCGCTCGCGGTGACCGTCCAGGACCGCCCGGTCGAACAGCAGCGGGCTCCACTCGACCTGGTTCACGGCGGGGGTGACACCGGTCTCGCGGGTGAGCTCGTCGACCTGGTCGAGGTCGTAGTTGCTCACGCCGATGTCACGCGCGAGACCTTGGTCGCGGGCCTCGACGAACGCCCGCCAGATGCCGAGGTCGGCGCTGCTGCCGCCCGGCCAGTGGATCAACCACAGGTCGACGTGGTCGGTGCCGAGCAGGTCCAGGCTGGTGCGCAGGGTGTCCAGCTCGTGGCCGGCATTGCCCGGCGGGCACTTGGTGGTGACGAACACGTCGTCCCGGGCCACCCCGCTGCCAGCCAGCCCGGCGCCGACCTCCTTCTCGTTGCCGTAGACCGTGGCGGTGTCGAGGTGCCGGTAGCCGGCGTCGAGGGCCCAGCCGACCGTCCGGCGCGCGGAGGCGCCCTTGATCTGCCAGGTGCCGAAGCCGAGCAGCGGGATGCGGCCGCCGCCGGCGAGGTCTGCTGCGTCCTGAGGAAAGGTCATGCCCCCATGCTGCCTCGCCGGCCGGCCCGGAAACTGCCGGGTCAGCGTCGGGCTGGTCGCGTTCCGTGCAGGGCGGCCCGCAGCCCCGGCCCGAGGTGGCGGGTTAATTCATCAACGGTCATGGTCGCCACCGGCTCGAGGCGCAGCACGTAGCGGGCGAACACCACGCCCGCGAGCTGGGTGGCGAAAGCACCGGCCCGGAACCGCGCGTCCGGCCCGCCGACGTGCTCGGCGATCCGGTCGATCATCTCGCGCTCGAGCACCTCCTTGAGCAGCCGGGACAGCTCAGGATCCTGCACCGCGGCCAGGACCATGACGCGGAGCGGGCCGCCCTGCTCGGGGTCGTCCCAGACGTGCAGCAGCGCCGTGAGCACCCGCTCCGGCAGGGTCGCCGGGTCACCGGGAAGTGCCTGCAGCAGCACCTCGGGGGGATTGGCAGGCAGCGCCAGGGCGGCACCGAACAAGCCCTTCTTCGAGCCGAAGAAGTAGCTCACCAGCGCGACGTCCACCCCGGCCTCGGCGGCGATCGAGCGCAGCGTGACGGCCTGGTACCCCTCGGCCAGGAAGCGCCGCCGGGCGACGTCGAGCACCGTGGCCCGGGTCTCGGGCTTGCCCGGCCGACGGCCCCGGCCCGTCGGCGCGGGCGATTTATTCATCATGGTTGAAATATAGCCCGACCGGTGTCACGCTGCAATTCCTCGCTCGCTGAATTGTCTACGGAGGCTTCTCATGTCCAACCGACCCGCGGCGGCAGCCGCGCACCGCAAGGTCCTGGTGGTGACCTGCCTGGCCCTGGCGACCGTCGTCTCGGCGGTCGCCTCGCTCAACGTCGCCATCCCGTCGATCGCCGAGGACACCCACGCCAGCCAGACCCAGCTGTCCTGGGTGATCGACGCCTACGCCCTCGTCTTCGCCGCGCTCCTCCTGCTCGGCGGCGCCATCGGCGACCGCTACGGCCGGCGCCGCGCACTGCTCGCGGGCCTCACCCTCTTCGGCGCCGGGTCGGCCGCGGCGATGACCGTGACCGACCCCGGCTGGCTGATCGCCCTGCGCGGCGTGCTCGGCATCGGGGCAGCGTTGGTCATGCCGGCCACGCTCTCGACGATCACCAGCACGTTCCCCAGGGAGCAGCGGGAGCGGGCGGTCGGGGCCTGGGCCGGCGTCGCCGGTGCCAGCGCCATCCTCGGCCTGCTCGCCTCCGGCGTCCTGCTCGAGGCCTGGTCCTGGCGGTCGGTCTTCGGGCTCAACGTCGTCCTGTCCGTGGTGGCGATCGTGAGCACGCTGCGCGTGATCCCGGAGTCGGCCGATCCCGAGGCACCCAGGCTCGACCTGGTCGGTGCACTGATCACCGTCGCCGGGCTCGGCACCCTCGTCTACTCGATCATCGAGGCGCCGACCGCTGGCTGGACGAGTGCCACGACCCTGGTCGGCGTCGCCGCAGGGCTGGCGCTGCTGGTCGCGTTCGTCGCCTGGGAGCTCCGCTACCCGGCTCCGCTGCTCGACCCGCGGCTGTTCCGGCACCGTGCGTTCGCCGCGGGCACGCTCTCGATCACGCTGCAGTTCTTCGCGTTCTTCGGCTTCGTGTTCCTGATCATGCAGTACCTGCAGCTGGTGCGCGATGAGAGCCCGCTGGTGTCTGCGCTCAGCCTGGTCCCGATGGCGATGGCGATGATGCCGGCAGCCCGGATCGGGGCGCCGCGCCTGGCGGCGCGGGCCGGAGCGCTCCGGACCTGTCTGCTCGGCCTGCTGCTCATCACCGCCGGACTGCTCGTGATCTCCCGGCTCGACGGCGACAGCTCGTACTGGCTCCTGCTGAGCGGCCTGCTGCCGCTCGGTGCCGGGATGGGGCTGGCGATGACTCCCGCGACAGCGGCCATCACCGAGGCGCTGCCCGAGGCGAAGCAGGGAGTCGGCTCGGCGACCAACGACCTGGCCCGGGAGCTCGGCGGTGCGTTGGGGATCGCGGTGCTCGGCAGCCTGCTCCAGTCGACGTACCGAAGCCACCTGCACCTCGACGGCGTCCCCGAGCCGCTTGCGGAGCAGGCCCGTTCGTCCCTGGCGCTCGCGTCGCGGCTCGGTCCGTCGGTCGCCCAGGACGCCCAGGCCGCCTTCACCGACGGCATGCAGTTCGCGCTGATGTGCGCGGCGGCTGCCGTCGCCATGGCGGCGGTCGGGGTCCTCGCGCTGCTGCGCGGTGAGCACGGTGCGCAGCCGCAGCCGGGTCAGCCCACGGTGACGCCGGCGGTGCGCATCTCCGCCACCGAGCGCTCGGTGTCGCCCGCGGCGAGCTCGACGAAGCGGGTGAAGGCGAGCGGGACCTCGACCGAGTAGCCGAGACGTACACCGTCCAGCGCCGTCTCCTTGACGCAGTAGTCGCCGGCCAGCCCGACGACGAGGAGGCGGCGCACGGACGGGTCGAGCAGGGACTGCAGCTGGGTGGGGGCCGCCTCACCGGTGGTCGGGTTGCGCACCGAGAAGCCGGAGTAGCCGTCCTCCCCGGAGGTGCCCTTGCGCACCACCGGGCCGTGCACGAGCAGCTGGGGGTGCAGCTCGGCACCCCACGTGCCGCCGACGCAGTGCACCGGCCAGATGCCGCCGTCCTTCTCGAAGTGCGGGGTGGAGGCCGGGTGCCAGTCCTGGGTGTAGACGACGGCCGCGCCGACGTTCTGCGCCGCACCGACGAGCTGGCTCACCAGCGGCACGACCTGCTCGCCGCCCTCGACGTAGAGACCACCGGCCGGGTCGGCGAAGTCGTTCTGGACGTCGACGACGACCAGCGCCGTGGCCGCGTCGAACCGGAGCTCGTCAGTCATCTGCGGGGGGCTCCTCGTAGGTGGTGGGGATGGCCGGCTCGCCCTTGGACAGGGCCAGGCCCTGCCAGGGCAACGTTGTCAGCACCTGACGCAGGTGGGCGCGGGACTCGTCCAGGGTCGCGACGTCCAGCAGCTCGCCACCGCGCACCATCGGGTGCTGGAGCGCTCGGTCGCCATCGCGCGCGGACGGCGTGCCCTGCGGACGCACGACCTCCTCGGTGGCCGTGCCGGTCGGGCGGTGCCGCCGGACCGCGGTCTTGCGGCCGCCGCGGGTCGACTTGTCCTCCGAGCGCTTGGCCACCGACCGACCCTCTACCTCGACCAGCTTGTAGACGAATCCCGCGGTGGGGGCTCCCGAACCGGTCACCACCGACGTCCCCACGCCGTAGGCGTCGACGGGAGCTGTGGCCAACGCGGCCAGGGCGAACTCGTCGAGGTCGCCGGAGAGCACGATCCGGGTGTCTCGCGCGCCGAGCGAGTCCAGCTGCTCGCGGGTCTGGTGCGCCAGCACGGCCAGGTCGCCGGAGTCGATCCGGACCGCCCCGAGCCTCGGTCCCGCGACCTCGATCGCCGTCCGGATGCCGGCGGCGATGTCGTAGGTGTCGACCAGCAGGGTGGTCTCGACGCCGAGTGCGTCGACCTGGGCGCGGAACGCGTCGACCTCCTGCTCGTGCAGCAGGGTCCACGAGTGGGCAGCGGTGCCGGCCGTCGGGACGCCGTACCGGTGGCCGGCGGCCAGGTTCGACGTGGTGGCGAACCCGGCGAGGTAGGCCGCGCGGGCGGCGGCCACTGCGGACTCCTCGTGGGTGCGCCGGGAGCCCATCTCGATGCACGCGCGGTCACCCGCGGCGTGGGCCATCCGGGCCGCTGCCGAGGCGACCGCGCTGTCGTGGTTGAGGATGCTCAGCGCCAGCGTCTCGAGCAGCACGGCCTCGGCGAAGGTTCCCTCGACGGTGAGCACGGGGGAGCCGGGAAGGAAGACCTCGCCCTCGAGGTAGCCCGACACGTCCCCGGCGAACCGGTAGTCGCGCAGCCACCGGCAGGTCGCCTCGTCCACCACGCCGGTGCTGCGGAGGCCGGCCAGCTGCTCGTCGTCGTACCGGAAGTGCGGCAGGGCGTCGAGGAACCGGCCGGTGCCGGCCACCACGCCGTACCGACGCCCCTCCGGGAGCCGGCGGGTGAACAGCTCGAACACGCAGTGCCGCTCCGCCGTCCCGTCGCGCAGCGCTGCCTGCAGCATGGTGAGCTCGTAGTGGTCGGTCAGCAGACCGGTGTCGCCTGTCACGGGGGTCAGCCTAGATTGGGCGCATGTCCGTGGCGCCCGTCGAGACCACGCGGCCGGAGGAGGACGTCGAGACTGGCTCGGTCGTCGTCCCCGACAAGCCGTGGGTCACGATCGTCTGGAACGACCCGGTCAACCTGATGTCGTACGTCGCCTACGTGTTCCAGAAGCACTTCGGCTACACCAAGGAGAAGTCGGCCAAGCTGATGCTGGACGTGCACGAGAAGGGCCGCGCCGTCGTGTCCAACGGGACCCGCGAGGAGATGGAGCGGGACGTCGAGGCGATGCACGGCTACGGGCTGTGGGCGACCCTGCAGCACGACGAGTAGGGAGAACTGTGCCCGCCTCCTTCCGCCGGGCCCGCAAGGGCAACCTCACCGTCACCTTCGGGGTCGACGAGCACCGCGTGCTGCAGCACCTGCTCGGCGAGATGATCCAGCTGCTCGAGGACGACGCCGACCAGGACGACGACGACCCGCTCGCCCAGGCCGTCGGCATCGGCACCGCGACCGAGACGCCCGAGGACCCGGCCCTGGCCCGGCTGTTCCCGGACGGCTACCTGGACGACCCGGAGGCCTCGGCCGACTTCCGCCGCTACACCGAGCCGGGGCTGCGGTCCACCAAGCGGGCCGCCCTGCAGACCGCGCTGGCCTCGCTGGGCGAGGAGCCGCACCGGATCGTGCTCACCCCTGCGCAGGCCGATGCCTGGCTCGGCGCCCTGAACGACAGCCGGTTGGTGCTCGGTGAGCGGCTGGGCGTGGTCGAGGAGCTCGAGGACCTGATCACCTCGCTCGCCGACGACGACCCGCGGCTCGCGCTGTTCTGGGTCTACGACCGCCTGACCTTCCTGCAGGAGTCGCTCGTCCAGGCCCTCTGGTCCGAATCGTAGGCTTGTCCCGTGCTCGAGATCGCGCGGTCGACGTACGACGAGATCGTCGCGCACGCCCGCCGGGACCACCCGGACGAGGCGTGCGGCGTCGTCGCCGGCCCGGTGGGCTCGGGTCGGCCGGAGCGTTTCGTGCCGATGCTGAACGCCGCCCGGTCGCCGACGTTCTACGAGTTCGACCCGTCCGACCTGCTGGCGCTCTACCGCGAGATGGACGAACGGGACGAGGAGCCGGTCGTCATCTACCACTCGCACACGGCGACCGAGGCCTACCCCTCGCGCACCGACATCGCGCTGGCCCAGGAGCCGGGCGCCCACTACGTGCTCGTCTCGACCCGCGAGCCGGACTCCGTCGAGCTGCGGTCGTACCGGATCCTGGACGGCGAGGTCACCGAGGAAGAGGTCCGGGTCGTCGCGACGTTGGAACGTTCCGGCACGCCTTCCGCCCATCGAACGAGGAGCACCCAGCAGTGAGCATCGAGGTCCGGATCCCGACCATCCTTCGGCAGTACACCGGGGGTGAGAAGGCGGTGGAGGGTTCCGGCGCCACCCTGGCCGAGCTGATCGACGACCTCGAGTCCCGGCATTCGGGGCTGCGGGCCCGGCTGGTCGACGACAAGGGGCTGCGCCGGTTCGTCAACGTCTACCTCAACGACGAGGACGTGCGCTTCCTCGGCGGGCTGGAGACCGGGGTGAAGGACGGCGACAACGTGACCGTCCTGCCCGCGGTCGCCGGCGGCTGACCGGCGTACCGGCCACCACCATGCGCTACGACTCGCTGCTCGACTCGGTCGGCAACACCCCTCTGATCGGGCTGCCGCGGCTGTCGCCGTCGCCCGAGGTGCGGCTCTGGGCCAAGCTCGAGGACCGGAACCCGACCGGATCGGTGAAGGACCGGCCCGCGCTGTTCATGGTCGAGCAGGCCGAGAAGGCGGGGCTGCTGCGCCCGGGCTGCACGATCCTCGAGCCGACGTCGGGCAACACCGGCATCTCGCTGGCGATGGTGGCGCAGCTCAAGGGCTACCGGCTGGTGTGTGTGATGCCGTCGAACACCTCGGTCGAGCGCCGGCAGCTGCTGGAGATGTGGGGCGCCGAGATCGTGTCGTCGCCGGCCGAGGGCGGGTCGAACGAGGCCGTGCGGGTGGCCAAGGCGATGGCCGAGGACCACCCGGACTGGGTGATGCTCTACCAGTACGGCAACCCGGGCAACGCCGAGTCGCACTATGCGACGACCGGCCCCGAGATCCTGGCCGACCTGCCGTCGATCACGCACTTCGTGGCCGGCCTCGGCACGACCGGGACCCTGATGGGCGTGGGGCGGTTCCTGCGCGAGCGGGTGCCGGGCGTCGAGATCATCGCGGCTGAGCCGAGGTACGGCGAGCTGGTCTACGGGCTGCGCAACCTGGACGAGGGCTTCGTCCCCGAGCTGTACGACGAGTCGGTGCTGACGTCGCGCTACTCGGTCGGGCCGCGGGACGCCGTGCGCCGGGTCCGCGAGCTGCTGGACAACGAGGGGCTGTTCGCCGGGTTCTCTACCGGGGCGATCGCCCATGCGGCGCTGGGGATCGCCGCCACGGCGCACCAGGAGGGGCGCCGCGCGGACATCGTGTTCGTGGTGTGCGACGCCGGGTGGAAGTATCTGTCGACCGGGGCGTACGCCGGCACCCTCGACGAGGCCGAGGCCAACCTCGACGGCACCCTCTGGGCCTGATCCGGCTGCCGCGGGCGCGCGCCCGCTCCCACCCTCCAGTGCGCGTTTTCGAAGCATCGGAGCAGAATTGGCCGGGAGTCAGGCGCCCAGCCACTCCGATCATGGCGAAATGCGCGCCGGATCGGCTCAGGCCGCGATCTGGACGCTGCACGACGGGCCGCACGGTCGTACCGAGCCGGTCCATCCACCCAGCCGGAGGACGGCAGCCACCTGCTCGGCGACCGCGCAGCTGTTCCGCGTGACGGCTCGCCAGCCGTAGCGCAGTGTCCGGACGTCCTCCTGTGCCAGCAACTCGTTGTCCCGGAAGCTGTCCCGCTCGGCGAGCTCGTCCGGATGCGCGACTCGACCGTCGAGCTCGACGACGAGGTGCCACCGGCGGTACCGGACGTCACGGTAGCGCCGGCTGGAACCCGAGCCCTCAGCTCGGTTTCGCATTCCTCGCGGGAGCCCGTGGGCGCGTTCGACGTTCCGGAAGTACCGACGCTCGAGAGCTGACTGCACGCCCTCGCGAACCTCGGCGAGCAGATCACCGACCAGGCGGCGCCACCGGAGTCGCCTTCGGCCCCTCGCGCACTGCCCGAGCCGCGCCGCAGTGGTGAGTCGGCGCTGGCACGCCCGCAGCACGACGTCGATCACCTGGTCTTCCGATGGCGCCTGCTCCGTGAGGTCGAGGACCGTCTCCTCGAGTCGGGTCTGCGGTGGAGTCCGCGACGGATGCCGCCGCTCCTCGACCCGACGCGACTGGCGGACCTGGACCGCGGGGCGCGAAGGCACCCGATGGCCGTGACGCACGATGATCTCGACCCTTCCGGGTTCCCGGTCGGCGAGGCCCTGGAGGAACGCGGCCGACCGGTGCGAGACGACGGCGTCCTCACCGGCATACAGAACCGCGGCCCATGCCCGGGTGAGGAAGGGCATCGGCCCGGTGAAGACGACGTAGGTGCGGGGCAGTGCCCGCCGCCACCGGCGGGCCCTGAGCTCACCGCGCACATAGGCCCGCGGGATGCCGAGGCTGACGAGCTGTCCCCGCCCGACGACGCCGGCCTGCGACGCGGCGAGTGTGTCCAAGCCGGCCAGCTCGGTCGAGTCCACGAGCGAGGACATGCTCCAAGCCTGCGCAGCATCCGCCGGTCGCGGGGCGTGGGCCTGCCGATCGGTGGACGACGCCGGGCTGGGGACGGCCGAGTCTCGATCCCTGATCCACGCCGACCTTTGCATCATCGGAGTGCGCAGGGGCCAGCCCCGCGGCCCTATCTGCTCCGATGTTGCGAATACTCGGGCCGGGTAGAGCCGGGCCGGATAGAGCGGTGGGAGGCCGCGGCGGATGCGTCGTGGGCAGCCCGTACCCTCGCTCCCGTGGCGGACGCTCCCATCGGCATCTTCGACTCCGGGTTCGGGGGGCTCACCGTCGCACGCGCCGTGCTCGACCAGCTGCCGCACGAGCCGGTGCTCTACTACGGCGACACCGAGCGACAGCCCTACGGCCCGCGGCCGATCGCCGAGGTCCGGGCGTTCGCCCTCGAGTGCCTCGACCACCTGGTCGCCCAGGGCGTGAAGATGCTGGTCATCGCCTGCAACAGCGCCAGCGCCGCGGTCCTGCACGACGCCCGCGAGCGCTACGACGTTCCGGTGGTCGAGGTGATCCGGCCTGCCGTACGCCGGGCGGTGGCCGCCACTCGCAACGACCACGTCGGCGTCATCTCGACCGTCGCCACCAAGACCAGTCGCGCCTACGAGGACGCCCTCGCGGCCGCCCCGCACATCGAGGTCACGACGCAGGCCTGCCCGCGGTTCGTCGAGTTCGTCGAGCAGGGCGTGACCGGCGGCGAAGAGCTGCTCGCTGTCGCTCACGAGTACCTCGACCCGGTCGCGCGGGCCGGCGTCGACACCCTGATCCTCGGCTGCACCCACTACCCGCTGCTCACCGGCGTCGTCTCCTACGTGATGGGCGACGGCGTCACCCTCGTCTCCAGCGCCGACGAGACGGCCAAGGACGTCTATCGCACCCTGGTCGCCGAAGGCCTGGAGCGTGCGACCGGACTGGCCGAGCCGGAGCACCGGTTCCTCACCACCGGTGACCCGAGCCGTTTCCTCGAGCTGAGCCGGCGCTTCCTCGGCCCCGAGGCCGGCGGTGTGGAGAAGGTGGCCTGACGCGTGCGACTCACCGTGGTCGGCTGCTCCGGCTCGTTCCCCGGCCCGGACAGCGCGGCGTCGTGCTACCTCGTCCAGGCAGACGGGTTCCGGATGCTCGTGGACCTCGGCAGCGGGGCACTCGGCAGCCTGCAGCGGCACATCGACATCGCCGACATCGACGCCGTGCTCGTCAGCCATCTGCACCCCGACCACTGCATCGACCTCCTGCCGCTCTACGTGGCGCGCACCTACGACCCGCGCCGCCGCTTCGACCGGCTGCCCGTCGTGGTCCCTGCCGGCGGTGCCGAGCACCTGGCGCGTGCCTACGGGCGGGCCGAGCGGCCGGGACTGGCCGCCTCCTTCGATTTTTCGGAGTGGACGACGGGCAGCCGGCAGGTCGGCCCGCTGACGGTGACCGTCGCCCGGATGGCGCACCCGGTCGAGACCTGGGGGATGCGCATCGAGCACGACGGCGCCGTGCTGGCCTACTCCGCCGACACCGGGCCGTGCACGACGCTGGCCGAGCTGGCCCGGAGTGCCGACCTCGCGCTGTTCGAGGCCGCGTACGAGAGCGGTCGTGACGACCACGCACCGCCCGACCTGCACCTCAGCGCCCGCGAGGCCGCCGAGGCCGCGACCGATGCCGGCGTACGGCGACTGGTCCTGACCCACCTGCCGCCCTGGAACGACCCGGCGGCTCGCGCGGCGCGATGCGGAGACTGCCTTCGACGGCCCGGTCGAAGTGGCCGCGGCCGGTTCGACGTACGACCTCTGACGACGGCGTGTCGGTCGGCCGCTCTAGGGTCGTGGCATGACTCGCATCGACGGACGCACCCCCGACCAGCTGCGCGACGTGCGCATCACCCGCGGCTGGCTCGACCACGCTGAGGGCTCGGTGCTCGTGGAGTTCGGCAAGACCCGGGTGCTCTGCGCCGCCTCGGTGACCCAGGGCGTGCCGCGGTGGCGCAGGGGCAGCGGGCTCGGCTGGGTGACGGCGGAGTACGCCATGCTGCCGCGCTCGACCAACACCCGCTCGGACCGCGAGTCGGTCAAGGGCCGGATCGGCGGGCGCACCCACGAGATCTCCCGTCTGGTGGGCCGGTCGTTGCGCGCCGCGATCGACTACAAGGCGCTGGGCGAGAACACCATCGTGCTCGACTGCGACGTGCTGCAGGCCGACGGCGGCACCCGCACCGCTGCGATCACCGGCGCGTACGTCGCGCTCGCCGACGCCGTGTCCTGGCTGCGGGCCAAGGGGGCACTGGTGTCGGAGCCGCTCACCTCCTCGGTCGCCGCCGTGTCGGTGGGCATCGTGGGAGGCGTGCCGATGCTCGACCTCTGCTACGAGGAGGACGTCACGGCCGAGACCGACATGAACGTCGTGATGACCGGCTCGGGCGCGTTCGTGGAGGTGCAGGGTACGGCGGAGGCCGAGCCGTTCGACCGGGCGCAGCTCGATGCGTTGCTGGAGCTCGCGACGGCCGGCTGCCACACCTTGACCGACCTCCAGCAGGCGGCCCTGGACGCATGACGGTCCGTCTGGTCCTCGCCACGCGCAACGCGCACAAGGTCGGCGAGCTGGCCGAGATCCTCGGCGAGGCCGGGCTGGAC
Source organism: uncultured Actinomycetota bacterium (assembly GCA_963746465.1). Classification (GTDB taxonomy): domain Bacteria; phylum Actinomycetota; class Actinomycetes; order JACCUZ01; family JACCUZ01; genus CAVVAY01. The sequence continues at coordinate 285,141 of CAVVAY010000005.1, forward strand.
GTCGACCTGGTGCCGCTGCCTGCCGACGCCCCCGAGGTCGTCGAGGACGGCCTGACCTTCGCCGAGAACGCGCTGAAGAAAGCCCGCTCGGCCGCGGTGGCAACCGGGCTGCCGTCGGTCGCGGACGACTCCGGGCTCTGCGTCGACGCCTTGAACGGCATGCCCGGAGTGTTCTCCGCGCGGTGGGCCGGCACCGGCCGGGACGACGCCTCGAACCTCCAGCTGGTCCTCGACCAGGTGGCCGACGTCCCGGACGAATATCGCGGCGCCTCCTTCGTGTGCGCGGCTGCGCTGGCGATGCCGTCCGGGGACGAGCGGCTGGTCGAGGGTCGCGTGACCGGCGTACTGATCAGGACGCCGCGCGGCACGGGCGGCTTCGGCTACGACCCGGCGTTCGTCCCGCTCGGGCACGAGCTGACCACCGCCGAGATGTCGGCCGAGGAGAAGAACGCGATCTCGCACCGCGGCGAGGCGTTCCGCGCCCTCGCGCCGGTGCTGCGCGAGCTGCTCGCCTGACGTGCGGGAGGGGGGAGTCGAACCCCCACGCCCAGAGGGCACCGGCTCCTAAGGCCGGCGCGTCTGCCATTCCGCCACTCCCGCGACGGACGTCATCCTAGGCCGCGAGCCCGGCCGCGCCGGAAGCGCAGGATTGGAGCAGATCGGGGCAATGCAGTGGCTGCTGACCGCTCCGATCATGAGCGACGGCGCAGATGGCCGCCTGCCCCGGCACTGCCCCCGGGGTCCGCGTCAGTCGATGCCGAGGTCGCGGCGCAGCTTGGCGACGTGGCCGGTGGCCTTGACGCCGTACATCGCCTTCTCGACGGCGCCCGCCTCATCGATGACGAAGGTCGAGCGGATCACCCCGGTCACCGTCTTGCCGTACAGCTGCTTCTCGCCGTACGCGCCGTAGGCGTCGAGCACCTCGCGCGAGGGGTCGCAGAGCAGCGGGTAGGGCACGTGCTCCTCGTCGCGGAACTTCCGCTGCTTCTCCAGCTTGTCCGGCGAGATGCCGAGCACCTCGTAACCATTGCCCTGCAACGAGGCGATGTTGTCGCGGAAGTCGCAGGCCTGCGTGGTGCAGCCGGGCGTGGACGCCGCGGGGTAGAAGTACAGGACCACCTTGCGACCGCGCAGTGCGGACAGCGTCACCTCGGTGCCGTCCGGGTCGGGCAGGGTGAAGTCGGGGGCGATGTCGCCGGGGGAGAGCCTCGTCATGGCTCCACGCTAGTGACGCTCCCATGCGTTCCCGCGGACAGGGAGGCGCGCGGGAGGCATGCGAGGCAGGATCATGGGCAAGCATCTCGCAAGACAGCGGCCTGGAGGTCCTACCGATGACGAACGCCACCACCGTGCCCGGCGGGCTGGAGGCCCGCGAGCCGGCGAACCGGCCTGAGCGGACCCCGGCCGAGATCGAGGCCGAGATCGAGCGCACCAGGGCGCGCCTCTCGGGCACGGTCGACGCCATCGCCGAGCGGGTCAAGCCCGCCAACGTTGCCCGCCGTGGCGTCGACTCGGCCAAGGGCCAGGTGGTCGACGCTGGAGGCAACCTCCGGGTCCAGCGGGTGGCCGTCCTGGCGGCTGCCGTGGGGGGCTTTGTCGCGCTGGTCCTCTGGCGCCGCTCACGCTGAACGCGACAAGTCGCGCCGAACGCGACAAGTCGCAGCCGCCGGTGAGGGATACTCGGTGGTGTGAGTGCCAGCGCCAGGACCGTTCCCGAGCTGACCCAGACCGGGTCCAGCCCTCGGCGTGAGCGTGACCTGCACGCCGTGGCCGCCGAGCGGCTCCAGGACGGCCGGACGGGGCTGTACCTCTGAGCACGCCGCCGCCCCCCGTCATCCGCCACTCGCCACTCCGCCGCCCCGGGCGGCTGCTTGCGTCGGCGGCAGTCGCCGCTGCCCTGATCCTCGCGGCCCTCGACCCCGGCGGTCTGGGTCCCGCCACGGGCGCGGTCGCGAACTCCGACGGTTCGCGCCCGAACGTCGTGATCATGCTGACCGACGACCAGCGCTTCGACACCCTGGCCCAGATGCCGGCTGTGCAGAGCCTGCTGGTGCGCAAGGGCACGACCTTCAGCAACGGCATGGTGCCCACCCCGCTGTGCTGCCCGTCGCGAGCGACGATCCTCACCGGTCTCTACGCGCACAACACGCAGGTGTTCGGGAACGGCGACATCGGCGGCGACCGGTGGGGCGGCTGGCCGCAGTTCCGTCGCCGCGGCCTCGAGTACCGCACGATCGCCACCGCCCTGCATGCGCGCGGCTACCGCACCGGCCTCTTCGGCAAGTACCTCAACAACTTCGCCAACTCGACCGGCCCGGGCTACAAGCCGCCGGGCTGGGACACGTTCACGGCGTTCCGCTACATCCGCGGCGCCTACTTCGACTACCGGCTCTCCGACGGCAGCTGGCACGGGCACGAGGCGCGCGACTACTCCACCGACGTGCTCGCCCGCCGGGCCAGCCGCTTCATCAAGAACACGCCCCGCAACAAGCCACTCTTCATGTACTTCGCTCCGTTCGGGCCGCACAAGCCGTACATCCCGGCTCCGCGACACGTGGGCGCCGCTGCCGACCTGCCTTCGCTGGCTCCCGTCGAGGACAACCCCGGCACCCGCCCGCTGTGGAAGTCGGCCGGCCACTCCGCACCGCTCGCCGAGGTCGACACCGTGCGCGAGGCTCAGGTCGAGACACTGATGTCGGTCGACGACGCCGTCCGCAAGATCGTCCGCACCATGGGGAAGGCCGGCCGGGCACGGGACACGCTGTTCATCTTCGCCTCCGACAACGGCTACTTCTGGGGCGAGCACGGGCTGCTCGGCAAGGACGCACCGTACGACGCAGGGATCCGCGTGCCGATCGTCATGCGCTGGGACGGCGAGGCCCCGGCGGGCGTGACCGATGACCGGCTGGCGCTCAACGTCGACTTCGCCGGCACGATCTCGCGGGCGGCCTCGGCCGGCATGACGACCGACGGGTTGGACCTGATCGGCTCCCGCCGTCGTACCGGTTTCGTCGTCGAGGCGATGGACGGGTACGCCGGGCGGCCGGCGTACTGCGGCTGGCGGACGCGTACCCACCTCTACGTCCGCTGGGCCACCGGCCGGACCGAGCTGTACGACTACCGCGCCGACCCCCACGAGCTGGACAACCTGGCCGGCCAGCCGCAGGTCGCCGAGCTGCAGTCACGGATGCGGGCGCACGCCACGAAGCACTGCAACCCGGAACCGCCCGGCTTCGACTGGTAGCGAGCGTCAGCCGCGGACGAACTGCCAGTGCGTTGCCAGGTCGGTCCTGTCGCGCGTCCAGGCAGCTCGGCGAACCTCTCGTCACGACCCGACCTCCGGGGCGATGACGAGAAGGAGATCGAGATGGACGACGACCAGCAGGCGACCATGCCCGGGGCACCCCGCAGCGCCCTCGCGCGCTGGGGCCGTCCCGGAGCGTTCGCTGCGGCGGGTCTGGTCGCCGGCGGACTGCTCGCCGGCTCACTGTCCGCCAGCGCCGACGACACGCCGAGCACGGCGACCGAGGGCTCGAGCGGCACGGCCACGGCACCGCCGTCGGCGGGCAACACCGACCCCTCGCAGCCGCAGCGCCCCGACGAGCAGCTGCTCACCGGCAGCACCGCCGACAAAGTGAAGGCGGCGGCTCTCGCCAAGTACCCGGGCGCCACCGTCGTCCGGATCGAGACCGACTCGGACGGCGTCTACGAGGCGCACCTGACGAAGGCCGACGGAACACCGGTCACGGTCGAGGTGGACAAGAACTTCGCCGTCACCGGGATCGAGCAGGGCGGCCCGGGTGGCCACGGCGGGCCAGGCCAGCCGCCTGACGAGTCCGGCACCAGTGCGAGCGGCTACGCCACCTGACCGATTTTCTCGGGACCGAACCCCGCTGGTAACCTCTCCTCTGCTCACGCGCCGCTAGCTCAACTGGCAGAGCAGCTGACTCTTAATCAGCGGGTTGGGGGTTCAAGTCCCTCGCGGCGCACAGCCACGGCCTGGCCTCTCGTCCTCACAGGGCGGGAGGCCAGCGTCGTTTCCGGGGCCAGATTGGCCACCTCAGCAGCGGCCTGGCGTGGGTATCTGCGCTGATGGTGATGGTGGAGTGCCCGAGCATCTCCGACACCGTCTCGGGTCGGCGCCCCGGCCAGCGCGAGCGTGGCGACACCGTGCCGCAGGTCGTGCAGCTGGCAAGGTGTCCCTCAGGGTGATTGCCTATGCATCTCCAAGACGCGAATGATCGTCCTGCCGGAGGTCCGTTGACCCTGGGCCAGCGTAGTGGGCGCCTCATGCAACGTCCGTACGGCTCCGACTCTCGGTGAGAGTCGCCCGTCTCGCAGCCGCTGAGCGAGGGTCGCCAGCTGAGCGCGATCCGGTTCGACGACGAAGAAGACGGCTCGTCCGCCCTCGGGCTTGCGCCTGGGCGGTGCCGCGACAGTGACCAGCGTGCCGCCAGGACGTACCATTCCAGCGCAACGCTCGAGGACGTCGCCACCGATCACGTCGAAGACCACGTCGAACTTGCCCAGGCTCTCCAACGCTTCGGTGTCGAGGTCGAGGAAGGCGTCAGCGCCCAGGTCGAGCGTGATGTCCCTGTCGGTGGACCGACCGACGCCGACAACTGTGGCCCCGACGTCGCGCGCGAGCTGCACGGCGAGGGACCCGACCCCGCCAGCAGCGCCGGTGACCAAGACGGTCTGCCCGGCCACCAGACGGGCGTGGTCGAACAGGCCCTGCAATGCGGTCAGCCCAGAGATCGGCAGCGCTGCTGCCGTCGTGTGGTCGATGTCGGCGGGCAGAGGTGCGAGGTTGCGTGCCTCCACCGCGGCGTACTCGGCCAGCGAGCCGTTGCGGGCCCAGTCCATGAGCCCGAACACCCTCTGACCAACGGTGAAACCCGTTGTGCCGAAGCCCAGTTCCACCACGACCCCTGAAAGCTCGTGCCCAGGAATGCTCGGCGTCCGGTCGCGACCAGCGCGGTCGGACCAGGTGGACGGCCAATCGAGCTCTCCACGGGTGAACCCCGCGGCATGCACCTGCACGATCACGTCGTTCTCCGCGACGTGCGGGTAGGGCAGCTCTGTCAGGCGCATTCCGTGAATTCCGGCGGCACGGTCGCGAACAGTGACGGCCAACATGACGCTCCTTCCATGGTGGTGCCTTGGGCGCACAGTCATCCCGCCCCGGCGGTGATGACTCTGGACATTGGCCACGACATCCGGCAAGACGGACTAGCCATACTGGCCGGGCCGGTAATCACCGGCGGGCTGCTGAACGATGACGTTCAGCCTGTTGATCGCATTGATCAGAGCGATCGCGGACACGAGGGCGGCGAGCTGTTCCTCGTCGTAGTGCTTGGTGACATTCTCCCAAGCCTGGTCGGTGACCCCACCGGCTGCGTCCGCGATGCGGCTTCCCTGCTCGGTCAGTTCCAAGGCAGCACGCTCGGCCTCGGTGAAGACCGTCGTGTCCCGCCATGCAGCAACCAGGTTGATGCGCACCGGGGACTCACCCGCCGCGGCGGCGTCCTTGGTGTGCATGTCGGTGCAGAAGCCGCACCCGTTGATCTGACTAGCGCGGAGCCTCACCAGCTCCAGTGTCAGAGCGGGGAGCGTCGAGTGGGACACCACTCGGTTCGCGGAGACGAGGTACTTGAGGAACTTGCTGGCAGTCGCATTCTCAGAGATCTTCAACCTGGCGTCCATGGTGGACTCCTTCGCTGTCGGAAGTGCTGGATGCATGACGAAACGGCTCGTCAGGAGGTGAGGGACGGGACCTGACGCTGGCCGCGCGGCCACATCGCGGCGTGCCGGAGATGACGCGGCGCACGTGGCCGGCGAGGCCAGTAGTGGGGCCGCCGAGGACGCGGACGTCAACGGAGGGCGGATGGCTGGCACACGGATAGATCTCCTCCCGGATGAAGGGCGGCAGGTCACGGAGGACTGACAGCGTGAACCGGCCGACGCGCCGGCTCGCGCAGACGCCGTCACGGGTATGCGGGCATCACTCCGAGGAGGACGAGCAGCAGCGGGATGGCGAGTAGGATCGCGCCGAGCACGATCGGAGCCCCTATGGCACCGATCAGGGCCTCGCGGCGCCCGATCTCGTACCGACGGAAGAACGACATTGCCAGGACGCCGTACCCGGCGGCGGCGGCGAGGCATGCTGCGAGATAGCCGATGCTGCGCACGGTGAGGTCGTCGGTATCGCCGTAGGCGCCGACCAGCATGCCGATGGCCTCGACGATGCTTCCGAGGCCGTACAGACCCAGCAGAGCGGCGGCCCCCGAAACCATGACGGCCACGAGTCGCGGCGGCACGTCGACTTGTCGGCTGGTGACCGACACCAAGGCGACGACAGCGCCGATGATCTTCACCACGAACACTGTCCAATCCATCACGGACAGCGCCGTCGCGTACTCGGCGTGCGGACCGTCGGCGAAGTGCCCGGTTGCCTCCATGACGACGTTAACCGCAGCGAAGGCAGCACACCAGGCCGCCATGAGCCATGCCACCGCCCTCACCCCGGGCGTCGCCGGGCGGGTGCCGAGCGGATGCCCAGCCATCCGACCCCACTGTGGAACCGCCGTCGTCATAGGTGGCTCACCACCCGATGGGCCCGAGCCGATCGACGAAGATGCCGGTCGGACCGTCCGCGTCGAGCGTGGCGAGTCGGATGATCGAGTCGGTGCCCTCGGTGACGGTCAGCTCGCCAGTGTGGTGGTTCATGTCGGTAGCGGCGAACTTGCGATTCGCGATCTCCCCGGGCGTGGCGACGTTGAACTTGATGTCGGGGAGTGCCTGCGCGTATCTCAGGGTCACCATGTTGAGCGCAGCTTTCGAGGAGCTGTAGGCCAGCTCATGCATCTTCGAGACCGGCTGCTCGGGATCGGTGACCACGGCGAAGGACCCGCCGCCGCTGGACACCATCACCACCCTGGGGTAGGCCGCCGACTGCAGCAACGGGAGGAAGGCGTGCGTCACCCGAATCGGGCCGTACACGTTCGTGTCGTAGACCGAGTGGACTTCGTCGGCGGTCGCTTCCGAGGGCGGAACCACGTTGCCGGGTGCGCCGGCATTATTGATCAGCACGTCCAGCCGATCGGTGTGACGCCGAACGAGGTGGACGGCGCTGCTGACGGACTCGTCCACGGTCACGTCGAGCGGAACCAGCACCACGTCAACGCCACCATCGGCCAACTGCTTGACCGCTGCTTCTCCCCGCCCCTGGTCACGCGAGCCGAGGAACACCTTCCACCCCTCTTCGCCGAGCCGACGCGCCGCCTCGAGGCCGAGCCCCTTGTTGCCTCCGGTGATCAACACCGAGGTCTGATCTGTGTTCGTCATGCCTCTAAGACGGCTGGATGACCTCGCAGGTAACAGGTCTGATGGGTTGAAACGAACCGTTCACTGGGCAGCAGCGAGCAGCAGCCGCGCGGCCAGCCTCGCACCGTCGGTGCGAACCTCGGCGGCCACCGCCCCCGCGCGTGCCCGGACCTCGCCGGTGAGAGCCGACCTCAGCCCCCCCGACATCGAACCGACGGTGGGCTTCGGACCGTCATGAACGGCGCCGATGCCAAGTTCCGCCACCCGACGCGCCCAGTAGGGTTGGTCGCCTTGTTCGAACAACCTCTGCTGGTTACCTCTCCGACCACGAAGCAGTCGTCCTGGTCATCGATCGCCGTGAGACCGGCCCAGCCGCGAGCAACGAGCACACGGTGGCCCTGCGCGCGAATCCCCCTCGATCGTCGCGCGTGCGCCTTCGTCACCAACAGTTCGCATGCTCCCGAAGCCCGCGTACACCGGCGGGTCACCGGCGTCCAGGAAGCGCATCAACTCGACCGGGAGCGGACGTTCGTCTGGCAGGACCCATGCGCCGGTCTGCCTGATATCGAAGCCGGCTTGCCCTTTCCACCGGCCGAGTGTCGGGTCAGCGGCCAGAAAAGGCATCGCGGTGAACATGAACTTGCTCACGTCGCCTGTGCGCTGCAATCCGATCGAGGCCCGGTGCGCGTTGATGGGTCGACCGAACAGCTCGTTGAAGCTCAGGCCGTCGAGGCCGTCCAGCACATCCGGGCAGAAAAGCGCGGAGCGGTACGCGACACCCACCTTTCCGGCAGCCGACAGCCCGACCAACTGTGACATGGCGGTCGCCACGATCACGTCGCAGTCTGCAGCCGCCTCGGCCACGACGTCGTACTGCTCGGTGATGAAGTCGGTGACGCGCTGCTGGCGCTCCGGCGCAGACGGGGCCCGTTCCCAGGAACGCCATGCCTTGTCGAACACAACCAGCGGCAGGGCTTCGCGCGCCACGAGCTGCGTCAACTCCTCGTCCGGGGCGCAGATCCGCACGTCCGCACCGAGTTGTCTCAGCTGCCCACCGAGAGCCACCATCGGTTCGACGTCCCCCTCGAGGCCGTAGGAGGTCAACAGCGCACGCATGATCCTCCATCCGTCGTCCGTTCTACCCGTTAACAGCGCGTGCGAGCCGGGGTTGTGACCCACATCTTTCCTTCGGCATTCTGGTTACCTCGGTCGCCCGTTCCTCGTCATACAGATGACGGAAAGGCGGAGAGGAAGGTAACGGCACATGAGCGGGACGGGTCCACAAGAACCTCTGGCTCAGGCGTTCGAAGAGCAGCGAGACCGTCTGGTGGCGGTGGCCTACCGGATGCTCGGGTCACGCACGGACGCCGAGGACGCGGTGCAGGAAGCCTGGCTGCGGCTGGCACGACAGGATCCGGATGCGATCGACAACCTCGGTGGCTGGCTGACCACAGTCGTCGGTCGGGTATGCATCGACGTCCTGAGGTCGCGCAAGACCCGGCCAGAGATGTCGTACGACGAACGGCTGCCAGACCTGGTCGTGACCGAGGACACAGACGCAGGACCTGAGGAGAACACCCTCCTGGCCGAGTCGGTCGGTCTTGCCCTGATGGTGGTCCTCGACAGTTTGCGGCCCTCCGAGCGCCTGGCCTTCGTGCTCCACGACATGTTCGCCGTACCGTTCGACGAGATCGGCCAGATCATCGGCGCCTCTGAGGACGCGGCCAAGATGCTGGCCTGGCGAGCTCGTCGCAAGGTGCAGGACTCACCACGCCCAACCAGCGCTATCCGCGAGCAGCGCGACGTAGTCGACGCGTTCCTTGCCGCCTCCGGTGCTGGGGACTTCGACGGTCTGCTGCAGGTGCTCGATCCCGATGTGACCTGGCGGGTCAACACCGCGCGCGGACTCGTCGTCAGGCGAGGGGCCATGGAGGTGGCGGCCAGCATGAAGCGCGCCGCTCGGGCGAGGGGCACAGCGCGTCGGGTTCTGGTGAACGGATCACCTGGCTTCGCGGCCTGGACTCCGGGCGGCAGGTTGCGTGCGGTCATGGCGTGCACGGTTGCCGACGGTCGGATCGTCGACATGGAGTCCGTGACCGACCCTTGCCAGCTCGCGTCGGTGAACCTGCCCGGATCTGTCGACTGAGCGGTTGTTCCGCAGCTGTTAGCCGAGGCCCGGCGTCAACTGTCGGTCCTGTGACACAACCATGTCTGGAGGAGACACCATGGATGCCCCGAGTCACCCATCCGCGCCCCGGGAGACCAACGTCGTTGTGATCGGTGCTGGTTATGCCGGAGTGATGGCGGCCAACCGCCTGACGCAGCGCAGCGACATGGCAGTGACCCTCGTGAACCCCCGCTCGACCTTCGTGCACCGGATCCGCCTGCAGCAGCTGCTGGCCGGCACCGATGCCGGCGAGACAGTTGTCGACCTGTCGAGCATGCTGTCCGGGCGCGTCGGGCTAGTGGTGGACAGCGTGAGAGAGATCCGCTCCGCAGAGCGGTGCCTGGCGTTGGCGAGTGGCGAGACGCTGGACTACGACTACCTCGTCTACGCCGTAGGGAGCCGGAGCGCTGCTCCGAACATCCCCGGAGCAGCGGAGTTCGCCTACCCGATGGCCACGTTGGAAGAGGCGCAGCGGACCCGGTCGGCCCTCGCGGCCGCCCCGGGCACCGCCCCAGTCACCGTCGTCGGCGGAGGGGTGCTCGGCATCGAGGTCGCCGCGGAGCTCGCCGCGAAGGGCCGTACCGTCACCCTGGTCTGCGGGGACGAGCTGAACCCGTACCTGCACCCGAGGATCCGCCGAGAGATCTCCAAGAAGCTCGCTGCGCTGCGGGTCACCATCGTCGAAGGCCCCGGCGCGACGGCGGTCCGAGTCGAGCGCGGTGCCGTCCAGCTCAGCGACGGACGCAGGCTTCCGAGCGCGGTGACGATCTGGACGGCCGGCTTCAGCCTGCCAGACCTGGCAGCACGGAGCGGGTTGAGCACCGACGCCGACGGCCGCCTGCTGACCGACGAGACGCTCAGCAGCGTGGACGACCCGCGGATCTTCGCGGCGGGTGACTCGGCAGCGCCGTCAGGCCTGCCCTTGCGGATGAGCTGCCAGGCGGCTCACCCGCTGGGCGCGCATGCGGCGGACAACGTGCTCCGTCGGATCGCGGGCCAGGAGCTCGCGCCGATCAACGTCGGTCTCTTCTTCCAGTGCATCAGCCTCGGCCCCGGTGCCGCCACGGTGCAGCTGGCCTCCCGGCAGGACGTGGCGAACCGGTTCGCCATCGGCGGGCGCCTCGGCGCGAAGATCAAGTACTCGAGCTTCCCGGGAATCGTCAAGGAGCTGACGCATGAGGGGGAGAAGCCGGGCTCGTACAAATGGCCCATCAAGAACCCAAAGCGTCAGCGCCAGATCGAGGCCATGCGCAGCGGGGGCTCGCCACTCGGTGACCGGCTCGGCGCCTCCTCCGCTCGCTGAACCAAGGAAGTCCTATGCGCGACAACCGCTCCCGCGTGCGCGGTGCCGCACTGTTCGCTGGGGTGGCCGCTACGGTCCCGTACTTGCTGCTGAAACTGATGTGGTTGAGCGGTTCTCGGGTCGGGATGACCGTCCCCGATGACCTGCACGAGATGAGCAGCAGACGCTTCGTGGCCGGGAACACCATCACCATCCTCTTGATGGCAGTTGCGGCATCCTTCATCATCGCGCTCACGCGCTCCTGGGCCGACCGCGTGCCAGCGCAGCTGGTCTTTGTGCTGGGGGCGGGCGCCACGGGACTGCTGGCGCCGATCCTGGTGGGTTTGCCAGTCGGGGTGGCCGTGCAGGCCGTCGCGACGGATGACGTGGGGCCAGCGCCGGGTACGGGCTTGGCCCCCTGGGTGTTCGCAGTGGTCTACAGCGGGTTCGCCGTCTTGGGCCTCGCCTTGGCGGTCCTGGTCATTTTTCATGTGCTCGACCGGTGGGGTTCTCTGATCTCTCAGCCCTCCGAAGCAGCCTTGGTGGCCATCCACCATGGCTGGAGCAGTCGGCTTGCTTCCTTTTGGCGCCGCGATGGCTTACTGGGGGGTGGCCGGGGTGGGGGACAGCGGCCCGCAGGGCATGACCCTGCCAGCGCAGCGGACCGTGCTTGTCGTCACCGGTGTCCTGAGTGTGGCCGCCTTCGTCGTGCCCAGTACGTCGAGCCTGGGTCGTCGGTGGCCGCGACTTGCCTGGCTGGCGACTTGGACGGGGTGCTGTGTCACGGCATTTCAAGGTCCCACGCACGTCCTGCTCTCCCAGGGAGGCAAGGCTGAACCCGCAGTCGCCGTCATCGCGTTGCTCTCCACGACAGGAGCGTGCATCTACGGCGTGAGCATCCTGAAGCGTCGCCTGGACATGAACCGGAGCCGCCAGTCGCCTTCGTCGGTGACACACCCCGGCCAGCATGCCTGAGTGTGGTGCGGCCTCTTCACACGGCTGACATCGCCAAAGAGTGTTGCAGTTCGATGTTGCCGCGATCGAGACTGAGGCGATGAACGCATCCTGGATGATCGACGAGCTGGACCACGCGGGACCGGAGCACCTGGACGAGGACTTTGTCGCCGGTTACGACCGGAAGCAGGGGTACCCCTCGGCCGACGAAGACCTCGACACACTGGCCCGTCTCGGGCTGCTGACCCCGGAGGCGACCGTTGTGGACCAGGGCGCCGGGACCGGACAGTTCGCACTGGCCGTGGCGCCATTCTGCAGACGGGTGGTGGCCACGGACGTTTCAGGAGAGATGGTCGCGATGGTGCAGCGGAAGGCGCAGGCCGCGGGGCTGGACAACATCACCTGCACCCGGGCTGGGTTGCTCAGCTACCAGCACGCTGGGGAACCAGCCGACATCGTGTACTGCCGCAACACCCTTCACCAGGTGCCTGACTTCTTCAAGGGCTTGGCACTCCATCGGATGGCGACGACGCTACGGCCGGGCGGCGTCCTGCAGCTACGGGACCTGGTCTATGACTTCAGCCCGGCCCAGGCACCGGAGGTGTTGGAAGAATGGATGTCCGGCGCCGTCACCGACCCGACCGTGGGATACACCCGCGAGGACTTCGCCACCCATGTGCGTACCGAGTTCAGCACCTATCGCTGGCTACTGGAGCCGCTGCTGGAGAAGTCGGGCTTCACGATCCTCGACGCCGACGTCCACCTCAACATCTACGCCACCTACACCGCGCGCCGCGACTGAACCGCGTACCGCGTCAGCAGTTCGCACGGGGCTTGACTCTTGATGGCGCGAAAGTCAGATGCCCTCATCCCAACACATGAGGTTCCACGCCCAAGGGCTACAGGTCAGCGCCTACCGCACCATCTCAGACACTGAGAAGCTGGCGGCTGGCAGCAAGCTGGCCGGTCCGGCCGGCAAGGCCGAGGGCAACACCCTCAGGGTGGCGCAAGGGCAAGAACGATCTCGGCGAGCTTCTCGACCGGCACCTCAGCATTCGCCGCGGCCGTCCGGAGACGGTCCCGGGCATGCCTCGCATCCCAGCCTCGCTGGGCCATCAGGATCCCGACTGCAGTCTCCAGTTCCGCCTTCGCTCGAACGCGTTCGGGCAGCTCTCGTGCCCAGTCGCGGGTCCGGAACTGCAGGTCGGCGTTGGTGACGAGCTCCTGGACCGGTGTCTCGAAGATCTCGGCGAGCATGGCCGCACGCTCACGGAACGCGTCCGGCTCGGCGGCGTAGAGGTTCAGCGCCCCGGCCAGCCGGCCCTCGTCGTCGCGCAGCGGCAAGGACAGGGAGGCTCGGATCCCGGCGGCCGCGCTGGCTTGCTGAAAGAGCTGCCACTGCTCCTCGTCCAGCACGTCGTGCACCTCGAGGCGCTCACCGTGCTCGGCGGCATAGACACAAGGGCCGCCATCGAGGTACTGGGCAGCGTCCACCCCACGCGCAGAGGGATCGGTCGCGGTGATGGTGAACGGGTCACCCTCCAGGACGAGAGTGACGCTGACGCCGTTGCACGAGGGGACCAGCCCGGTCGCGACCGCGGCGATCGCATCCAGCTTGCCCGACAGGTCACCCGGTTCACCGAGGAGCCGCTCGAGACCAGGGATGCCCATCGAGACCTCGGGAAGCGGCTCCATCCCGACCCCGTACCCATTCCGCCCCAGAGTTCACATTGCCCGTGCCCAAGTCCGCGGTGGGCGCTACCTTCGCTCCATCAACGTCCGGGTCCGGCGCCTCAGCCACTGGACGCTCGCGCTGCTCCTGGGAGCGGCTCTGGGCGGGGCTGCGACCGGTTGTACGGTGACGCCCGCGACGACAAGGTCAACGCCGGGAACGGGAACGACGAGATCATCCCGGGCGCGGGGAAGGACCTGGTCAACGGGCAGGGCGGCGACGACGTCATCTCGGCGCGGGACGGCACCCGGGACACGATCGACTGCGGCGCCGGCCGCGACAAGGTGACGGCCGACCGCACCGACACGGTCAGGAACTGCGAGTTCGTGAGACGCGCCGCCCGCCGCGCCTAGCGACTAGCGACTAGGCCATGCTGGGCGCCGGGTCCCGCACCCGTTCTCACGGGCGTGGGACCAAGGCCTCGGTCGGTGCTCGCTACACCGGCCGAGGCCGCCTCGGCTCACGCCGCCTGGCAGCCCGGGCACCAGAACAGGTTTCGCCCCGCCATCACCTCGGCGGCCACGGCCGTACCGCAGATCCGACACGGCAGCCCGGTGCGCCGGTACACGTAGTGCGCGTCCTCGGCGCGCACCCGTCCGGTGGGCCGGTCGCGATCAGCCGGTCGGGTCGTGACGATCCGACCGGTCCGGAGCCCCGCCCGCATCAGCGTTCTGAGGTCCGCCCACATCGCGTCCCACTCCTCGCGGGTGACCAGCCGGCCCGGGCGGTGCGGGTCGATGCCCGCCCGGAACAGCACCTCGGCCCGGTACACGTTGCCCACCCCGGCGGCGATCGTCTGGTCCATCAGGAGCAGCCCGATCGACGACCGGCTGCGTTCGATCCGCGCCCAGGCCAGCGACGGGGCGGCGCCACGGCGCAACGGGTCCGCGCCGAGCCGGTCGAGGACGGCCAGCCGTTCCTCGGGGGTCTGCACCTCGCACACCGTCGCGCCACGCAGATCGGCGTACGACGCCGTGTTCTCCAGCCGGACGCGCACTGCACCCCGCGGTGGGGGCGCAGGCGCCGCCCCGAACGTCCAGCCGCCGTACAGGCCGAGGTGGACGTGCAGCCAGAGCTCGCCGGCGAACCCGAGGAACAGGTGCTTGCCGTACGCATCGGAGCGCTCGAGCACGCGTCCGTCCAGCAGTGCCGCGCCGTCGGCGAACCGGCCCTGCGGGCTGGTCAGGTGGACCGGCGCGCCGACGAACCGCGTGTGGTGCTCGCGGGCCTGTCGGCGGATGGTGTGACCCTCGGGCACGGCCCCACCCTGTCAGAGGGGGCCGGCCGCGGTCACTGCTGCGGCTGCTCCCACCAGCGGTCGTCGGGCTCGCCCTCGGCCTCGAGGATCTCGGCGGATGCCGGGCCCTCGGGCTCGGTCAGGTCGCAGAGCAGCGCTAGCGGCACGTGATCCTGAAGCAGCGACATCACGCGCTCGTCGTCGACAAGCTGTGCGGTCGGACTGGTCACGGTCTTCATCATCGACACACTCCCTGTTTCGGTCGATGCACCCCGAGTGCCGTAGACCCGATCAGGTGAACAGCCCACCGACCTGGTCATTTCGGACTACGCCCTACGTATCGTCCGGACCAGGTCGATGCCTTGAGACCCCCTCGGTAAAAGAGTGGTAAAGACGAGCGCCCCGACCCAGAAGGGGTCGGGGCGCTCGCGCGGTGCAGGTGATCAGATCGGGCGCACCGCGTCGGCCTGCGGGCCGCGCTGGCCCTGGGTGACCTCGAACTCCACCCGCTGGTTCTCGTCCAGCGAGCGGTAGCCGTCGGCCTGGATGGCCGAGAAGTGCACGAAGACGTCGGGGCCGCCGCCGTCCTGAGCGATGAAGCCGAAGCCCTTCTCGGCGTTGAACCACTTGACGGTTCCCTGAGCCACTGTCTCTCCTTTGCGAGGAAACGAGTTCGGGAGCCGCACCGTGCGACGCCCGGGTCGTCGATCGCGCGTTCCCTCGCCGGTCCTGACACGTCAGGGCCCGGAAAGCAGCGAACGCCCGAACTGATGGTCAGCGCGGGCGTTCGAGTCGTTCGAGGCACTGCAACTTCCAACCAGGAACAACGCTAGGACATATCTCCCCCGGATGTCCATGTCCCTCTCACCAGCTGTGGACTCCCCATTCCAGCGTGTGCTCCTCGCCCGGGGCGAGCACCACGAGATCTACTCCGGAGGCCAGTGCGCCGGGGGCGCAGGACATCGGCTCGACGGCAGCGCTGCGTCGTCGCCGGTCCGCCGCGAGGGTGTCACCGGTGAACACCTGCAGCCACCGGGTGGCCGGCCCGGCCCAGAGCTCGACACCGCCTGCGTCCGGTGCATCCAGCCGCACCCGCACCCGCCCGTCGTCGTCCGCGACCAGGTCGGTGTACGCCGTGTCGAGGACCAGGTCGCCGATCCGGCGGGCCACCCGGAAGTCGTAGTCCGATCCCTCGACGTCCGCGCGGCCGGTCGGGTTGCCGCGCTCGTCGGTGAGCAGCCGGGTCCGCGCCGGCACCGTGAGCACCGTGTCGTCGACCAGGTCGGTGCCGGCCGTGAGGTACGGGTGCTGACCCACGCCGTACGGCGCCGGCCGGCCGCCCTCGTTGCGTGCCCGCAGCCGCGTGGTCAGCCCGTCGTCGGCCAGCCGGTAGGTCGCGGTCAGCGAGAGCTGGAACGGGAAGCCCGGGTTCGGCCAGACGGTGGTGGCCATCGTGAGCGCATCGTCGGAGCGGTCCGCGAGGCTCCAGCCGGTCCATCGGACCAGGCCATGGATGGCGTTCCGCTTGGCCGCCTCCGACAGCGGCAGCTGGAGCTCCTGCCCCTCCCAGGTCCACCGGCCGTCGGCGACCCGGTTCGGCCACGGCGCCAGCACCTGCCCGCGACCGCCGTCGGCCATCGCTGTCTCGTCGAAGCCGTCCAGGACCGGGCGGCCGCCGACGTCGTACCGCCGCAAGCCGCCACCGACCTCGGTGACGACGGCGACCTGGTCGGCGTGCCGGATCTCGTGCTGGGCACCGCTGGGCGGTGGCGACTGCTGCTCGGGCATGGGCGCGACGGTACTCAGGTCGCCGAGGGCGCCGGCGCCTGCTCCGGGTCTCGGAAGTGCGTCACGCCGGGCACCAGGAACACGGCGTACGTCGTCACGAGCAGCACAGCGGCTGCGAACCAGCCGACCGTCGCGATGCCGACCGAGGTGGCGACGGCGGGCGCCAGGGCCAGCCCGACCGGGTCCAACGCGAAGGTGGCCAGCGACTCGACGGAGAAGACCCGGCCCTGGATCGACGGGGGGTAGGCCAGCTGCAGCGAGCTGAACCAGAGGACGGCGAAGATCGAGATGCCGCCCCAGGCCACCACCAACACGACGGCGAAGACGTAGAGCGGTACGTCGACCGCGAGGCAGGCCATCACCGCAGCCATGGGTGCCACCGCGTGCATCGCGGCCAGCCCCTCGCGCCGCGGTTTGAGCCGCATGGCCACCAGGGAGCCGAGGATCATCCCGGCGGGGGTGCAGGCCATCAGCACGCCGTAAGCGCCGTCGCCGTACCTCTCCTCGGCCACCAACGGCATCAGGACCTTCATCGGCGCGAAGGCGAAGAGCACCTGCACGGTGCCCTGGATCATCACCACGGTGACCCAGGGCCGGCGGAGCACGACCTGGATGCCCTCGCGGGCCTCGTGCAGCGCGGCCTTGAGGCCCTCCGGCGCCTGCTCGGCGACCGCCGGCAGCCGCAGCACGAGGAGGGTCGCGAGGCTCAGGCCGTAGGTCGCGGCGTCCAGCAGCAGCGCCGGGCGGGACCCGACCGTCGCCACCAGGACGCCGCCGACCGCCGAGCCGAGCAGCAGGCCGCCGCGGTTGGTGAGCTGGACGACCGCGTTCACCTCGCGAAGCCGCTCGGCCGGTACCACCTGCGGCAGCACTGCGCGCCAGGCGGGCTGGAACAGCGCGACACCGACGCCCTCGAGCACCGCGAAGCAGACGAGCAGCCCGACGGGGGACGAGGACGGCGCCAGCGCGTAGCCGAGGACGGCGACGGCCCGCGCCACGTCCGAGCAGGCCATCACCGCGGTGCGCGAGTACCGGTCCGCGACCACACCCCCGGCGAGCAGGGTGAGCCCCATCGCCGCCGAGTCGGCCGCGAGGACGACACCGAGGGTGCCCGCCCCGTGGGTCTTCACGAGCAGCGTGGCCAGGGCGACGATGGTCAGCCCGTGGCCGACGGTGTTCACGGCCTGGCCGAACCACAGGAGGGCGAACCGCCGGTCCCGCATCAGCTCGCGCACGCCGGACATGATGACGGAGCAGGTTGTCGGCTGCTGAGAATTACCCTGACCTCAGGGCCGGGCCGCCAACGGTCCGTATCGTCGGCCACGAGAGGAGCAGTGGAGCGTGTTCACCGTCACTGTCCGCGACCACATCATGATCGCGCACAGCTTCACCGGGGAGGTGTTCGGTTCCGCCCAGCGGCTTCATGGTGCGACGTTCGTCGTCGACGCCACGTTCCGCGGTGAGGAGCTCGACGCCGACGGCATCGTCGTGGACATCGGCCGGGCCAGTGAGCAGCTGCACGCAGTGCTGGCTGAGCTGACCTACCGCAACCTCGACGACGACCCGTCATTCGACGGCCGCAACACGACCACCGAGGTGGTGGCCCAGGAGATCGCCAACCGGCTGGTGACCCGGATCCACGACGGGGCGCTCGGCAAGGGCGCGCGCCAGCTGACCGGGCTCGCGGTGACCC
This sequence comes from uncultured Actinomycetota bacterium, assembly GCA_963746465.1. Lineage (GTDB taxonomy): Bacteria > Actinomycetota > Actinomycetes > JACCUZ01 > JACCUZ01 > CAVVAY01. The sequence goes on from CAVVAY010000005.1 coordinate 303,320, forward strand.
TGCACGAGTCGCACATCGCGTCGGCGAGCTACGAACGGTTGCTGTGAGCCCAGGCCCCGGGACGGTGTACGTCGTCGTACCGGACGGGATCGATGACCTGCGCCGACCGAGCGGCGGCAACACCTACGACCGGCGGGTGTGCGACGGCCTGCGGGCCCGTGGGTGGACGGTGCACGAGAGTCCGGCCGGCCGCTGGCCGAACGAGGACCCGGCGACCCACGACCGGCTGGCCCGGGTGTTGTCGGCAGTGCCCGACGGGGCGACCGTCCTGGTCGACGGGCTGGTGGGGTCGGCGGCCCCCCGTGAGCTCGCCGCCGCTGCGCGTCGGCTGCGGATCGTCCTGCTCGTTCATCTGCCGCTGGGCGTGCGCGGCGACGAGGCGACACGTGCCGGCGAGCGGGCTGCGCTGCGTTGCGCAGCCGAGGTGGTGACGCCGAGCCGGTGGACGCGGTCCTGGCTGCTCAGCAGCTACGGTCTGCCGCGCGAGGCGGTGCACGTCGCCGTTCCGGGGGCGACGGCCGCACCGCTCGCCGTGGGCACGGCCGGCGGTGGCCGGCTGCTGTGCGTCGCGGCTGTGACGCCACTGAAGGGCCACGACCTGCTGGTGGCCGCCTTGGCATCGGTCGCCGACCTGCAGTGGCGCTGCACCTGTGTGGGATCGCTGGAGGTCGACCCGGAGTTCGCGCGAGCGCTGCAAGGACAGGCGGCCGCTGCTGGGATCGGTGACCGGCTGACGTTTCCGGGGCCGTCGGCGGACGACGATCTCCGGCGGACGTACGCCGATGCGGACCTGCTGGTGCTCGGCTCGCGCACCGAGAGCTGGGGCATCGTCGCATCCGAGGCCCTTGCTCGAGGCGTTCCGGTGCTCGGACCCGACGTCGGCGGCCTGCCGGAGGCACTGGGGGCCGGCACGACCCGGCCGGTGCCTGGGCTGCTGGTTCTCCCAGAGGATGCCGCGGCCCTCGGGATGGGGCTGCGGCGCTGGCTGACCGAGGAGCCAGTGCGCCAGGCGTGGCGGACGGCGGCGCGGGAGCGTCGGGACTCGTTGCCGACCTGGGACGACACCGTCGACCAGGTGGCCGCGGTCCTGCACCGGTGAACTGTCGGGGAGTCAGGAACAGCTCTCGACGTCCCAGGCGAGCAGGATGTCCTCGTCCGCGAGCGCGACGTGCCGGTTTACCAGCTTCAAGCCGTCGGCGACGTGGTCGAGGCCCAGGTCCCCGACACCCTCGATGCCTGCACCGACGACGGTCGGCGAGATCGACACGACCAACCGGTCGAGCAGCCGCTCCCGCATCAGCGAGGTGATGACGCGGCTTCCCCCCTCGACCATGACCGAGGCCACACCATCGGCCCGCAGGTCGGCGAGCACCTGGCTCAGATCCAGACCATGGCTTCCGTCATCGATCTCCCGGACCGCGACCCCAGCTGATTCGAGGGCGGCCTTCCGGTCGCGATCTGCTGGTCGGCGGCAGTAGACGACGGTGGCCGCGTCACCGTCGAAGACCTTGGCGGCTGGGGGAGTACGCAACGTCGAGTCCAGCAGCACCCGGATGGGGGACGCGCCAGGTACCAGCCGCACGGTCAGCTGAGGGTCGTCGCACGCAGCGGTCTCCGATCCGACGAGGACCGCGTCGCAGGCAGCACGGAGGGTGTGGGAGACCCGGCGTTCCGTCTCCCCACTGATCCACTTCGAGTCGCCGGTTCTCGTGGCGATCCGCCCGTCGAGGGTCTGCGCGTACTTCACCATGACGTACGGGCGGTCCGGTCGCGGCCGCACGTTCCCGATCAGGCTGGCCACGTCGACGGGCTCCGAGGGTGGCTCCGGCAAGGCGCTGCCTGCGGGGCGCAGGTGACCCATGCGCGCCGCCTTGGCCGACAGGTACGCGCGGTTGCGTGCTTGCGCCGCGGTCGGCAGCGGGACGATCTCGGTGACCTCCAGACCGGCTTTGCGCAGCGCGAGTGCTTTCGCCGGGTTGTTGGAGAGCAGCCGCAAAGAGCGGACCCCCAGACAGGCAAGCACCTCACCGGCATACGAATAGTCGCGGGCGTCCACCGGAAGCCCGAGGCGGGTGTTGGCGTCGACCGTGTCGGCTCCGAGGTCCTGCTCGATGTAGGCCTGCAGCTTGTTGACCAGGCCGATGCCGCGGCCTTCGTGGCCGGTGAGGTAGAGGACGACGCCTCGACCTGCCGCAGTCACCTGTCGGAGGCTGGTGCGGAGCTGCACGCCGCAGTCGCACCGCAGGGACCCGAGTGCATCCCCCGTCAGACACTCCGAGTGCAGCCTGGTGAGCACCGGTTCGTCAGTGGTGAGGTCCCCTCGGGAGAGCGCGAGATAGACATGCCCTGTCGGAACCTCGAACGCCCGCGCCTGGAACTCGCCGTAGGGAGTCGGGAGCACGACGGCGCCCACGTCACGGACCGCAGGCGTCGGTTCATGCTGGTGCTGCAGGGGAAGGGTCATGCTGCCGATTACCTCCTGACCAGAAGGTGAAACCTGCGACATGAGGGTGCTTACCCAAGCCAGGGTTGTGCAATTCACCGGCCCTCGTGCAGTAGAGATCACGACGGTCGACGTGTGCCAGCCGGCCGGTACGGTCCTTCTGCGAACTCTGTTCTCGGGCATCAGCTCCGGGACGGAGCTGCTGGCCTATCGTGGCGAGCTGCCACCGGACACCGCTCTGGACGACACGCTCTCCGGGCTCAGCGGTGGCACCTTCCGGTATCCGTTCTCCTACGGCTACAGCTGTGTTGCCGAGGTCGAGGTGGGCACGGAGGCGTTTCCTGCCGGGTCGACGGTGTTCGCCTTCGCTCCCCACCAGGACAGGTTCGCCATGGCCGAGGCGGACCTGATCCGCCTGGACGACGACGTCGACCACCGGCAGGCGACCTTGTTCCCCTTGGTGGAGACAGCGCTGCAGCTGACCCTCGACGCGGGCGAGGTCTTCGAACGACCGGTCGTCGTGGTGGGTCAGGGGGCAGTGGGCCTGCTCGTTGCACTGATGCTGCAGCGAGCCGGTGCCAAGGTCCTCGCGGTCGAGCCGCAGCCATGGCGCCGCGACGTCGCCGCATCCGTGGGAGTCGACGCGGTGACCCTGGACCAGGCGTCCGGCGTCGTGATGGGCCTCACGCACGGGAGCGGCGTGCCGCTCGTAGTCGAGGCCTCCGGCAGCCCGGCTGCGCTGGTGAGCAGTCTCTCGCTGCTGGCCCACGAAGGGGTAGCACTCGTGGGGTCCTGGTACGGCACGAAGCCGGTCACGCTGCCGCTCGGCGGTGCCTTCCACCGGCGACGGCTCACCATCAAGAGCAGCCAGGTGTCGACGATCCCTGCTGACCAGCAGTCGCGCTGGGACGTCCCGCAGCGGCGGGCGTCAGCTCGTTCGCTGCTGTCTCAGCTGCCGCTCGCTGCCATCGCCACGACCGAGTTCGCCTTTTCGGCTGCCGCCGACGCCTACTCTGCTCTCGACCAAGGCGTCGAGGGTGTGCTGCACGTGGCCCTGCGCTATGAGTGACCCGCCGCCCTGCTGAGCTACGGCGCGTGGCCGGGAAGGCCCACCAGGGACAGGACATCTCGAAGATGGGATCCCTGCTCGCCAGGCGCCGGTACGAGGAGCACAGGGCACCCGGCAGCAACGGCACCACCGTCGGTCATCGGGTTGTCGCCCACCATCAACGTGTCGCCCGGCGCCGTGTCCAGCAGCGAGCACGCGGCCCGGAACACGGCCGGGTCGGGCTTGCAAGCGCCGAACTCCAACGAGAGGACCCAGGCATCCACCCAGGCGGACAGGCCCAGCCGCTCGAACACCGGCCGCAGGTCGAAGCCGGTGTCACTCACGACGGCGACGGGGACACGGCCCAGGTGCAGCGCTCGCAGGACGTCCTCGGCGCCGGGACACAGGTCCCAGGAGGTGGGATCGACGGTCAGGTCGTAGAGAGCACCGCTGAGGCCCTCCGCGAGTCGGTCCGCGCCGGCCGCGGCATAGAGACTCGTCCACACCTGCCGATGACGCGTGTTGTCCAGATCACGGCCCTTGGCCAGCTCTGCAGGGGTCCCGGCGGTAGCCAGCACCCGGTCCCAGACACGGCCGGCGGCCTCTGCCTCGGCCGGGACGCCGAGCTTCTCGGCAGCCCTCCGCACCAGCGCGCCGTCCTGGCCGCGGAGCCGGATCAGGGTGTCGCCGGCGTCGAACAGCACGGCTCGGACGGCCACCTCAGTCCGGCCCGGGTGCGTCGTCGGAGCGCATATCGGAGCCACTTCCTTCTGGGGTGAGTGACGGGACTTGAACCCGCGGCCCCCTGGACCACAACCAGGTGCTCTACCAGCTGAGCTACACCCACCATGTGCGCCGCTTCCGCGGCTGGGGAATCATACAGGGGTCGTTCAGGCCTCCGGTGCCAGCACGAACTGGGCCGCCAGCGCCTTCACGGCCTCGGAGTCCGGGCCGGGCTGAGGCACGAAGATCGCCTGCCGGTAGAACTTGAGCTCCTCGATGCTCTCCCGGATGTCGGCGAGGGCCCGGTGTCCGCCGTGCTTGGCGGGGGAGTTGAAGTACACCCGCGGGAACCAGCGGCGGACCAGCTCCTTGATCGAGGACACGTCGACCAACCGGTAGTGCAGGTGGTCGTCCAGGTTGCGCATGTCCCGGTTGAGGAAGCCCCGGTCGACGTAGACCGTGTTGCCGGCCAGCGGGGCCTTGCGCGCCACCGGGACGAACTCGCGCACGTAGGCCAGCACCTGCTCCTCGGCCTCGGCCAGCGTGATCCCGCTCGCCAGCTCGGTCAGCAGACCGGAGCTGGTGTGCATGTCGCGCACCACCTCGGGCATCTCGTCCAGCGCCTCCTGCGGCGGCTTGATGACGACGTCCACCCCGGTGCCGAGGATGTTGAGCTCGGAGTCGGTGACGAGGGCGGCCACCTCGACCAGAGCGTCCCGGCCGAGGTCCAGGCCGGTCATCTCGCAGTCGATCCAGACCATCTTGTCGTTGCGCTCCGTCATGGCGGTCACCCTAGAGGCCGAGGGAGACGGACAGTCGGGCACCTGTTCACTCGCGCCTGAATTCAGCCGCGGATGTATGGTCGAGCGGTGAGCTCGATCCCGTCGTACGCCGACACCCTCGCGGTCCTGGACCGGGTGGGCCGTGCGCTCTCCGACGGCACCCGGCGCCGGATCCTGCTCCGGCTCGCCGAGGCGCCGGCGTACCCCGCTGATCTGGCCGCCCACCTCGGGGCCAGCCGGCCGGCGGTGTCCAACCACCTGGCCTGCCTTCGTGACTGCGGCCTGGTCATCGCCGACGCCGAAGGCCGACGGGTGCGCTACCGGCTGGCCGACGACCGGCTCGCGCACGCGCTGCTCGACCTGGCCGGGCTGCGCCTGCATCCGGCGCCGGGACACCGCGCCGCGGTCGACGGGGCCGAGGTGCTGGCCGGATGAGCATCGGTACGCCGGTTCCCGCGGCACCCCTGGACCGGCCGCAGGCCCTGCGCCGGGCCCGGCTGCTCAACCGACTGACCATCGGCTGGAACGTCGTCGAGGCAGTGGTGGCGCTCGCGGCCGGAGTGGCGGCCGGTTCCCTCGGGCTGGTCGCGTTCGGGCTGGACTCCTGCGTCGAGGTGTCCGGCGCGCTGGTGCTCGCCTGGCGGCTGGCCCGCGAGGAGCGCACCGGCTGCACGCAACCCGACGACCGGAAGGCCACCCGGGCCCTCGCGCTCTGCTTCTTCGCGCTCGCCGGCTGGGTGTCGGTCAACGCGGTCGTCGACCTGGTGGGCGGACACGAGCCGCAGGTCAGCGCGGTCGGCATCGCGGTCACCTCGCTGTCGCTGCTCACGATGCCGGTGCTCGCCCGGGCGAAGCGGCGGCTCGCGCCGGTGCTGGGGTCCCGGGCGCAGGAGCGCGAGGCCAGTCAGACCCGGCTCTGCGCCGTGCTGTCCGGAGTGGTGCTGGGCGGGCTGCTGCTCAACGCGACCCTGGGTTGGTGGTGGGCCGACCCGGTGGCTGCCCTGGTGGTGGCCGTGCTCGCCGCCGTTGAGGGTGCGCGCAGCTGGCGGGCCGACTCGCTGGCCGACACCTGCTGCCTCTGAGTGGGGCCTGGGACGACGCTCCGTCTCGCCGCTTCCGCGCCTGGTGGGACCAGTGTTACTGCCAGTGACAAGTTATTACCTGATCGTGACTGAGGGCCGCAGGTCAACGGCTGTCCACGGGAGCACCATGAGGAGCAGGGACCGCGAGCGATCGGGGGATCGAGATGGCGGCACGGGTCCGCAAGGACCGCCTCGAGGTGCAGAAGAGCTCGGCACCCGAGGTCGTGCACCACGACGTGCCGGCACCCCCCGCCGACAGCACCGACCTGCCGTACGTGGAGCCCGAGGAGTACGGAATCCGGGTGAACTTGCAGTCCGAGGCGGTCCGGATCGAGGCCGCCGAGTTCCTGCTGGCCACCCGGGTGCAGGAGGCGTCACGCCGACGGCTGTCCCGGGTCATGGCGCGGATGCGCGACCAGGTGCGCACCGACCGCACCGACCGCCCCACCGACACCGAGGGCACCGGCGCCTGAGGCCGCTCCGCGCGGCTCTTCGTGGTGCGCCCGGCAGGGATCGAACCTGCGACCAACTGCTTAGAAGGCAGTCGCTCTATCCGCTGAGCTACGGGCGCGCGAGGCCCGACCAACGGTAGCGGGCCCGCGTGTTCCGGCGTCCCGAACCGGCATCGGTGAGGTCGTGGGCTACCAGGTGCTGGGCTTGCCCTTCTGGAACAGCCAGGCGTCGAAGAAGGCTGTCAGGTCGCTGCCGGAGTACGTCGTCGCGTACGCCGTGAACTCCTGCACCGTCGCGTTGCCGTACTTCTTGCTCGCGTGCCAGTCGCGAAGCATCGGGAAGAACAACTCGTCGCCGAGCCTGACCCGCAGTGCCTGCAGGGCCATGGCGCCCCGCACGTAGATCGAGTCCGCGAACATGGTCTCGGCGCCTCGCGGGTTGCCCGGCGGAGGGCGCCAGATCGGGGACGTGGCCTTCTTGGCGTAGTAGCGGTTGAAGAACGACTGCGCAGAGCGCTTGCCGACGTGCTCGCTCCAGACCCAGGAGGCGAACTCGGCGAAGCCTTCGTTGACCCAGATGTCGCGCCAGCGGCTCAGCGTGACCGAGTCGCCGAACCACATGTGCGCCAGCTCGTGGGCGACGGTCAGCTCACCAGGTGGCCGGTCGTAGAGCGGCTTGGTCTGCGTCTCCAGCGCGTAGCCCACCTTCTTCGCGTCGTCGACCACGGCACCCGTCGAACCGAAGGGGTACGGGCCGAACAGGCCCGCGAAGTAGTCGGTCATCGCCGGCACCTTGCGGAGCACGGCGCGGCTCTTGGCGGCGACCTTGGGATCGGTGGCGATGTAGAAGGGGACTCCGCCCGCGGTCGTGCCGGTGCGGACCCGGAAGACCCCGGTGGTCACGGTGGCGAGGTAGGTCGCCATCGGGCGTCCGCTGTGCCAGCGGAAGGTGCGCCAGCCGTTGCGACGAGAGGTCGTGCCGCGCAGCTCGCCGTTGGCCACCGCGGTGATGCCGGCCGGGACGGTGACCCGGAAGTCGAACAGCGCCTTGTCGCGGGGTGTGTCGTTGCACGGGAACCAGGTCGGGGCGCCCTGCGGCTCGCCGACGACGAAGGCACCGTCCGCCGTCGCGACCCAGCCGTCCAGCGAGCCGTCGGGGTCGGTCAGGGCCCGTGGTCGCCCGGCGTAGCGCACCACGGTCAGGAAGCGGTGACCATCGCGCACCGGGGTCGCCGGGGTCACCACCAGGTCGTGGCCGTGGGTGCCCCGCTGGGTGAACGTCGCCGGCTGCCCGTCCACGGAGACCGCAGAGACCCGCATCGGTCGACGGAGGTCGAGGTGGAACGTGCGCAGGCGGGTGGTGGCGGTCGCAGTGACTGCCGCGCGCCCGGCCAGGTGGCGCCGCACCGGGTCGTAGCGCAGGGACAGGCCGTAGTGGGCCACGTCGTAGCCGACGTTGCCCTGCCGCGGGAAGTAGGGGTCGCCGGCACCGGAGGGCCGACCGGCGGCCGATGCCGGAGTGACGGTGGCCGCGAGGGCGACGAGTGCCAAGGTCAGGCCGGCCGGCCGGTTCATCGACGTACGCACGAGTCGTTCCTCCTGGTCGGGACGGACGGGCGGACGCTACTCCCGCCGTCTGCGGCGCGCCGGTGATCGTCACTAGTGGCCCGGGGAAGCCCGCGCTGGGCGAGGATTGGCCACGTGGCCCCAGGCGCCGGACCCGATGCGCTGCTCGTCGCCCTCGAAGGGCTCGGCGAGCAGGTCGCTGAGCTGCGCCTGCCGCTGCCCATCGCCGGGGCCGAGCCGGCCCGCCAGCTGCGCCGCGAGATCGCCGACCAGCTCGACGACTACGTGCTCCCGCGGCTGCGCCGGCTCGACGCCCCGTTGCTGGCCGTGGTCGGGGGTCCGACCGGGGCCGGGAAGTCGACCCTGGTCAACAGCCTGGTCGGTAAGCGGGTCAGCGCCTCGGGGGTCCTCCGCCCGACGACCCGGTCCGCCGTGCTGGCCTACCACCCGGGCGACAACGCGTGGTTCGAGCAGCCGCGCGTCCTGCCGAGCCTCACCCGGACCACTTTGGCATCGACCGACCCCACGACCCTGCAGCTGGTGCCCAGCGACGGCATCCCGGCCGGGCTGGCCGTGCTCGACGCGCCGGACATCGACTCCGTGGTCACCCGCAACCGCGAGCTGGCGACCCAGCTGCTCGCGGCGGCGGACATGTGGCTGTTCGTCACCACCGCGGCGCGCTACGCCGACGCCGTGCCATGGGAGTTCCTGCGAGCGGCTGTCACCCGGGGCACCGCGGTCGCGGTCGTCCTGGACCGGGTGCCGCCGGAGGCCACCACGGAGGTCCGTGCCCACCTGGCCGGCATGCTGACCGAGCACGGCCTGGGCGACGCACCGTTGTTCGTCGTACCGGAGACCACGGCGTACGACGCCATGCTGCCGGCTGCGGTCGTCGACCCGATCCGCAGCTGGCTGCACGCGATCGCCGGCGACTCAGGTGTGCGCGGCGCTGTGGTCCGGCACACCCTGGACGGTGCGGTGCGCTCGCTGGCCGCCCGGGTGTTCGTGCTGGCCGCCGCCGCCGACGCCCAGGCCGAGGCCGTGGTCCGCCTCGAGCGCGAGGTCGAGTCGGCGTACGACGCCGCACTGGCCCAGGTCGACGAGGCCAGCAGCGACGGGTCCCTGCTGCGCGGCGAGGTGCTCGCCCGGTGGCAGGAGTTCGTCGGCACCGGCGAGATGATGCGCGCCCTGGAGTCCAAGGTCGCCCGGCTCCGCGACCGGGTGACCGCGGCCGTCCAGGGCAAGCCGGCTCCCGGCCAGGACCTCGCCGAGGCTCTCGAGTCAGGCGTCGAGGCGCTGGTCCGCTCGGCCGCCGACACCGCTGCCGAGCGGGCCGGGACGGTGTGGGCCGCCGACCCGGCCGGCGCTGCGCTGCTCGGCGACGAGGACCTGCGCCGTAGCTCGCCGGGGCTCGCCGCGGCGACCGAGCGGGCCGTGCGCGAGTGGCAGGACGGCGTGCTCGAGATGGTCCGCACCCAGGGCCAGAGCAAGCGCACGACGGCGCGCTACCTGGCCCTTGGCGTCAACGGGGTCGGGCTGATGCTGATGATCGTGGTCTTCGCGCACACCGGCGGCCTGGTGGCGGGCGAGATAGCCGTGGCCGGCGGCGCGTCGGCGGTGAGCCAGAAGATCCTCGAGGCGATGCTCGGCGACCAGGCCGTCCGGTCGCTGGCCGAGCAGGCGCGGCGCGACCTGCACCGCCGGGTGACCGAGCTGCTCGAGGCCGAGCGGCGCCGGTTCACCGACCGGCTGGGGCCGGTCGGCGTGCACGAGTTCGCCGGCGCATCGCTGCGCGCGGCCGTCGAGGACGTCGAGGCCGCCAGATGAGTCCCTCCCCACGAAACCACTCGCTGCGCTCGCGCTTACGCGGGGACCCCGAATGATGGCGCGGCTGCGCGGGCGGCACCGTCGGGCCGACCTTCCCGGGATGCTTGCCGCGCTCGACGAGGCGGTCGAGGCTCTCGACGGACGGGTCGCCGAGCCGGCGCTGCTCGACCGTGCCCGTGCGGTCTCGACCCGCGCGGGGGAGCGGCTGCGGCTGTCCGGCGAGCACACGGTGGTCGCCCTGGCCGGGTCCACCGGCAGCGGCAAGTCCTCGCTGTTCAACGTGCTGTCCGGGGAGGAGTTCTCGCCGGTCGGCGTCCGCCGGCCCACGACGTCGAAGGCCTACGCCAGTGTCTGGGGCTCGGAGGGGGCGGCCCCGCTGGTCCAGTGGCTCGGCGTGCCGCGGCGGCAGACCACCTGGCGGCACGGTCCGGGACTGCGGGACGAGGAGCTCGGTGACCTCGACGGCCTGGTGCTGCTCGACCTCCCCGACCACGACTCGAACGTCGTCGAGCACCAGCACGAGGTCGACCGGCTGGTCGAGCTCGTCGACCTGCTGGTGTGGGTGGTCGACCCGCAGAAGTACGCCGACCAGCTGCTGCACGAGCGCTACCTGCGGCGGCTCACCGGCCACCAGGCGGTCACGGTCGTCGTCCTCAACCAGATCGACACGGTGAACCCGTTCGCTGCCGCCGAGTGTGCCGAGGACCTCCGGCGGCTGCTCGACGACGACGGGCTGCGGCGCTCCCCGGTGCTCACGACCTCGGCCCGCACCGGTGCCGGCATTGACGGGCTCCGCGCGCTGCTCGCCGATGCGGTCTCGGTGCGCCGGGCGCGCAACGACCGTCTGGTCGCCGACATCGAGGAGGTCGTCGACTCGCTGATGCCGGCCGTCTCGGCCGACGAGCCCACGGGGGTCGCCTCGGGCGAGCGCAGCCGACTGGTCGAGGCACTGTCGACCTCGGCCGGTGTTCCCGTGATCGGCGCGGCCGTGGAGGAGTCCTGGCAGCTGCGGGCGGGTGGCCTGCTCGGCTGGCCACCCACCCGTTGGGTGCAGCGCCTGCGCCCAGACCCGCTTCGTCGCCTGCATCTCAAGGGCGATGCCAAGAGGCAGGTGCGCTCGGTGATGGTGCGCTCGTCGGTCCCCGAGCCCACTCCGGTGCAGCGGGCACAGGTCGACACCGCGCTGCGACAGGCCTGCGACGCGGTGTCGAGCGACCTGCCGCCGGCGTGGCAGCGGGCCGTCCGCGGCGCTGCGGACGGGCGGTCGGCCGACGTGCGTGACCGGCTCGACCAGGCCGTCGTCAGCACCGACCTGGGCATCGACCGGGTACCCCTGTGGTGGCGCGCCGGGGGCGCGCTGCAGTGGCTGCTCACCGCCGCGGCGGTCGTCGGTGGGCTCTGGCTGCTCGCGCTTGCCTTCGGTTCCTACCTGCGGCTGCCGGACCCGCCGACACCCGACGTGGCCGGCTTCGCGCTGCCCAGCCTGCTGTTCGTGGGCGGGGTGCTGCTCGGGCTGGTGCTCAGCCTCGCGGGCCGGTTGCTCGTGCGCGGCGGTGCCGTGGCCCGTCGGAAGCGGGCCGAGTCCCGGCTACGAGCAGGCATCGAGAAGGTCGCCGACGAGCTGATGCTGGAACCCGTTGCCGCCGAGCTGGACCGGCACGCCCGGGCGCGGGTCGCGCTGGACCGGGCTCGCACCGGCTGAGGCGGCACGGCACCCTCCGGTTCTCCACAGCCGGCGGTCGCGGACCGGTCGTCCCCAGAACACCTGGGACCTCTGGTGGTGACCGATCGTGCACTCCATCGTCGTCGTACGCGCGGCGGGTGGCCGCGCTGGACACCTGAGGAGTGCGGAATGAACGAGACGGTGCTGACCGTGGTGGGGAACGTCGCGAGCGAGCCACAGCTGCGGGTCACGACGACCGGCGCCCGGGTGGGGAGCTTCCGGCTTGCCGTCACCGAGCGGCGCTTCGACAAGGGACTGTCCGCCTGGCGCGACGGCGAGACCTTCTTCTGGAGCGTGTCGTGCTGGCGGTCGGCAGCCGAGAACGTCGTCGACTCGCTGGAGAAGGGCCAGCCGGTGGTGGTCCACGGCAGGTTCCGGCACCGCAGCTTCGAGCAGGACGGCGTGCAGCGCTGTGCCCTCGAGATCGACGCGATCACGGTGGGCCACGACCTCACCCGGGGTGTGGGCACGTTCACCAAGGCGACCGGGCCACGTCGTGAGGAGTTCGTCGAGCCGGACCCCACCGCCGTTCCGCCGCTGCCGGGCGACGAGCGACTGGTGCTGGCCGAGGCGGGACAGGAGGGCGGCAGCAGCGCCGCCTGAGGCTGCCGACAGATCCCGGCGGTCGGGAGGACCCTCTTGCGCCGACTAGGCTTGTCGGCATGGCGGAGTTCATCTACACGATGCGCAAGGCGCGAAAAGCGCACGGCGACAAGGTCATCCTCGATGACGTCACCCTCTCGTTCCTGCCCGGAGCGAAGATCGGTGTCGTCGGCCCCAACGGTGCCGGCAAGTCGACCGTCCTGAAGATCATGGCCGGGCTCGACCAGCCGTCCAACGGTGACGTGTTCCTGTCGCCCGGCTACTCCGTCGGCATCCTCGAGCAGGAGCCGAAGCTCAACGAGGACAAGGACGTGCTGGGCAACGTCGAGGAGGGCCTCGGCGCGATCAAGCACAAGCTCGACCGCTACAACGAGATCGCCGAGAAGATGGCCGTCGAGTACAGCGACGAGCTGATGACCGAGATGTCCACGCTGCAGGAGGACATCGAGCACGCCAACGCCTGGGACCTCGACTCGCAGCTCGAGCAGGCCATGGACGCCCTGCGCTGCCCGCCGCCCGACGCCGACGTGTCGGTGCTGTCCGGTGGCGAGAAGCGCCGTGTCGCCCTCTGCAAGCTGCTGCTCAGCCAGCCGGACCTGCTGCTGCTCGACGAGCCCACCAACCACTTGGACGCCGAGAGCGTGCAGTGGCTGGAGAGCCACCTGGAGAAGTACGCCGGCACCGTCGTCGCCGTGACCCACGACCGGTACTTCCTGGACAACGTGGCCGAGTGGATCCTCGAGCTGGACCGCGGCCGCGCCTACCCGTACGAGGGCAACTACTCGACGTACCTGGAGACCAAGCAGTCCCGGCTGAAGGTCGAGGGTCGCAAGGACGAGAAGCGCGCCAAGCGGCTCAAGGAGGAGCTCGAGTGGGTGCGCTCCAACGCCAAGGGCCGGCAGGCTAAGAGCAAGGCCCGCCTCGAGCGGTACGAGGAGATGGCCGCGGAGGCCGAGAAGACCCGCAAGCTGGACTTCGAGGAGATCCAGATCCCGCCCGGCCCGCGACTGGGCAACGTCGTGGTCGAGGTCGACGCGTTGAGCAAGGGCTTCGACGACCGGGTGCTCATCGACGACCTGTCGTTCACCCTGCCGCGCAACGGCATCGTCGGTGTCATCGGCCCGAACGGCGCCGGCAAGACGACGCTGTTCAAGATGATCCTCGGTGAGGAGCAGCCCGACAGCGGCTCCATCAAGATCGGCGAGACGGTGCAGATCGCCTACGTCGACCAGAGCCGGGCCGGCATCGACCCGCAGAAGTCCCTCTGGGAGGTCGTGTCGGACGGGCTCGACTACATCAAGGTCGGGCAGGTCGAGGTGCCGTCCCGCGCCTACGTCTCGGCGTTCGGCTTCAAAGGCCCCGACCAGCAGAAGCCGGCCGGCGTGCTGTCCGGCGGTGAGCGAAACCGGTTGAACCTGGCGCTCACGCTGAAGCAGGGCGGCAACCTGCTGCTGCTCGACGAGCCGACCAACGACCTCGACGTCGAGACGCTGTCGTCGCTGGAGAACGCGCTGCTCGAGTTCCCCGGCTGTGCGGTGGTCGTCTCCCACGACCGGTGGTTCCTGGACCGGGTGGCCTCACACATCCTGGCCTGGGAAGGCGACTCGAAGTGGTTCTGGTTCGAGGGCAACTTCGAGGCCTACGAGAAGAACAAGGTCGAGCGGCTCGGCATCGACGCCACCAGGCCGCACCGCGCGACCTACCGCAAGCTCACCCGCGACTGACGGCGGCGGCGCCCATGAGACACCGGTACCGGTGTGCGATGCGCTGGTCGGACATGGACGCCTACGGCCACGTGAACAACGTCGTCTACCTCACCTACCTCGAGGAGGCGCGGGTCGACATGCTGTTCGCCCTCGGCGCCGACCACGGCGTCAAGGCACTGTCCGAAGGTGTCCTGGTGGCGCACCACGAGATCGACTACAAGCGGCCGCTCGTCTACCACCCTCGCGGGGTCGACATCGAGATGTGGGTCGGCGCCATCAAGGGTGCGTCCTTCGAGATCCGCTACGAGGTCCGTGACGAGACCACGGTGTTCGCCACCGCGGCCTCCCTGCTGGTGCCCTACGACCTGGCTGCAGAGCGGCCTCGTCGTGTCTCGCCGGAGGAACGGGCCTTCCTCGAGCAGTATGTGGTGCCGTGACCGGAACCCGTGCCGTTCTCCGCGCCGTGCTGGCCGCCACCGTGGTGGCCGCAGGCGCGGTCCTGGCCGCGCCGGCCCCGGCCACGGCTGCCCCCGTAGTCCGATGGGTCGACGTCTCCGTCGCGACGCTGTGGAGCACCCCGGGGACCGCGCGTCCGGTCGACCGGTCGGCGCTGACGAACCCGGCCGACCCGCGGCAATGGGTCGCGAGCATGTCCGACACGCAGAAGCGCTGGCTGTCGCTCGGCCACAGCCAGACCCAGGTCCTGTACGGCACCCGGCTCCGGGTGCTCGCCACCAGCGGGCGCTGGAGCAAGGTGGCGGTGCCCTCGCAGCCGAGTCCCAAGAACAGCCGCGGCTACCCCGGCTGGCTGCCGACCCGGCAGCTCACGACCGCGGCGCCGCAGGTGAGCGCCAGCAGCGCTGTCGTCACGCGGCGCACCGCGTGGCTGTGGGCCGATGACGACTCGGTCGGCAGGAACGCCGGCAGGGTGATGGAGCTGTCCTACGGCACCGAGCTGCCGGTCGTCTCGGTCGGCCCGCGCACGGTCCAGGTCGGGATGCTCGGAGGCGAGGTCCGCTCCCTTCGGCGGTCGGCGGTCGTCGTTCGGTCCGGGAGGGCCCCGGCCACGGCCCCGACCGGTGCCGCCGTCGTCGGCGAGGCGATGCAGTTCCTCGGGCTGCCCTACCTGTGGTCGGGCACGAGCGGCTTCGGGTTCGACTGCTCGGGCCTGACGTACGCGACCTACCGGCAGCTGGGGGTCACCCTCCCGCGCGATGCCGCTCCGCAGGCCACCGCTGGGACGGCCGTCGCTCGCAGCGAGCTCCTGCCGGGCGACCTGGTGTTCCTGCGCACCTCGCAGGGTGTGGTGCACCACGTCGCGATGTACGTCGGCCGGGTCCGCGGCGTGCGCACCGTCATCGAGGCGCCGCGCACCGGGACGTCGGTCCGGCTCACCCCGCTGTCGCAGTTCGGGCCGGGCTACGCCGGCGCGCGCCGCTACCTCACGCCCTAGTCGTCGGCGCCGACCAGCGCACGCTCGGGCTGACGGGGTTCCGGGATCGCGGCGTGCGGCTGCACCCGCACCGCCTTCGCGGCCCAGGACGGCAGCCACCAGTTCCACCGGCCGAACAACGACACCAGCGCCGGCACCAGCAGGGCCCGCACGATGGTGGCGTCCAGCAGGATGCCGATGCCCAGAGCGGTCGCGAACACCTTGATGTCGGTGCCGGGCGACGATGCCAGGGCGAGGAATGACAGGAACAGGATCATCGCGGCGCCGGTGACGAGGCGTCCGGTGCGGGCCAGACCGGCGACGACCGCCTGGTTGGTGTCGCCGGACTTGTCGTACTCCTCGCGCATCCGGGCCAGGATGAACACCTCGTAGTCCATCGAGAGCCCGAACAGGAACGCGAAGATCAGGACGGGCAGCCAGAACGTGACCGCGCCGGTCGGAGCGATGCCGAAGACCTGCTCCGAGCCGTGACCGTTCTGCCAGAACAAGACGGTCGCACCGAAGGTCGCAGCCACCGACACGACGTTGAGCAGCACGGCCTTGATGGGCAGCAGGATCGACCGGAACGTCCGCACCAGGAGCACGAAGGTCACCAGCGCGATCAGGCCCAGGCTGTAGGGGAACTTCTTGTAGACCGCGTTGATGTAGTCGAGCACGGTCGGGCCGACACCGGCGATGCCCACCACACCGGGGACGTCGTCGACGGCGGCACTCACCTCGTCGACGACGTGTGCCTTCGTGGAGTCGACGGTCTCCTCGGTCGGGATGACGCCGACGACCGCTGCATCGCCGGTACGCCACTGGTCGTTGTCGGGGGCGAAGGCCATCGCCACGCCCTCGACGCCACGCGCCCGGTCGGCCACGGTGTCGGCCGAGGTGGCGGAGTCGGCGCCCTTGATCAGCACCTCCATCGGCGACACGATGCCGCTCGGCACGCCGCCCTTCCGCAAGGTCTGCAGCTGCTCGTAAGCCGGACCGCCGCTGGCCAGCGAGTCGGTCTGCGCCTGGCCGATCTTGATGCCGAAGATCGGGATGATCAGCGCGCCGAGGATGACCAGCGCGGTGCCGACGGCGACCCAGCGCCAGCGCACGATCAGCCCGGCCCAGGCCGTCCACGCGCGGGACGCCCGGCCTTCGTGCCGGATCCGTGGCCAGTCCACCTTGGGGCCGATGCTGCCCAGCAGGGCCGGCAGCAGGGTGAGGATGACCGCCGTGCTGACCAGCGGGATGAGCATGCCGCCGATGCCCATGCTGCGCAGCAGCGGGACGGGGATCACCAGCAGGGCGCACAGGCTGATGGCCACGGTGCCCGCGCTCGCCACCACGGCGTGCCCGGCGTACTCCATCGCGACCACGACGGCGTCGTGGTTGTCGCGGCCGTGCGCGCGTTCCTCGCGCCAGCGGTTGACGACGAGCAAGGAGTAGTCGACCGCGACGCCGAGGCCGACCAGCGCGATCAGGAACTGGACCACGAAGCTGATGTCGGTCACGTAGGTGCCCAGCAGCACGATCGTGAACGTCGTGAGGATCGAGACCGCGGCGATGAGCAGCGGCATCAGGGCGAGGAACGACGCGAACAGGAACAGGAGCACCGCGAGAGCACCCAGCCCGCCCAGCAACGTCTCGGCCAGCAGGCTCGGCGCCTCAGGGTCCTCGGTGCCCTGGGCGAGCAGGTTGTAGCCGGTGATGCCGAAGTCGAACCCGGTGTCGGCGCTCGCCTTCTCCAGGATGGGCCGCATCGCGACGTCCGGTCCCACGTCGGTGAAGCTCTCGAACGGCTCGGGGTAGACCAGCGCATAGGTCGTCCGACCGTCCTCGGTGAGGAACTTCGGGTCCTGGGTGTCGGCGTAGTCGACCATCCGGGTGCCAGGGAGGGCCTTCTTGATCGCGTCGAACACCGGGTTGATCGTGTCGAGCTCGTCATCGACCGTGGTGCCCTCGGGCACCGTGACGACCGCGATGGTCGGGGGGTTGGAGCCGCCGTTGTGGAACGTGTCGAGGAGCTGGGTCTCGGTCTCGTAGCCCGGCTGACCGGGCAGCGAGAAGTCGACCACGAGCCGCTTGCCGGTCTGTCCGGCCGCGAAGACGCCGACGCCGAGCATCGCGACCCAGAACAGGACGACGAGCAGCCGGTGACGAAGGACGAAGCCGGCGAGACGAACCATCACTGATCTCCCAGGGAACGAAAACGGTGCAGCGCTGACGCTAGGACAGACCGCCGACACCCGGTGAACTCGTCGCCGGATCTCGGGGAAACTTCAGGGACCGGTCGGGGTCGACCCGTGAGAAAGGTGGGACAGAACGATCCAAACCGGTCGTTCTTGTCAGGACAGTCGGAGCCAGACGGCGGTGTCGCTGGGCAGCCGGTCGCCGTCCAGCGGCCGGCTGGCGAGCAGCACCTCGTCGTACGCCGGGAGGTCCACCGGCTCGGAACCGAGGTTCACCACGCATCCGAGCACCGTGCCGTCGTCGGCCCGGCGACGGAAGGACAACGTGTCCGGAGCCGAGTCGGTCCACTCCAGGTCATCGCCCGGCAACGTCCGGCGCAGCCGGAGCGCCGAGCGGTACAGCTCCAGCGTCGAGCCCTCGACGCCCTCCTGGGCCTCCACCGACAGGTCGGCCCAGCCGGCCGGCTGGGGCAGCCACGGCTGGCCCGCGCCGAAGCCGAGCGACGGGCCGGAACGGGTCCAGGGGATGGGGACCCGGCTGCCGTCGCGACCGCGCACCCGGTGGCCGGAGCGCTCCCAGATCGGGTCGGCGAGCACGTCCTCGGGCAGGTCGACGACCTCGGGCAGCCCGACCTCCTCGCCCTGGTAGACGTAGGCCGACCCGGGCAGGGCCAGCATCAGCAACGCCGCTGCCCGGGCCCGTCGCAGCCCCAGGGCAGGGTCGATCGGCGTGTCCGGGCCGACGCGCTCGTCGTCGGCGACTCCGCCGCCGGTGAAGTCCAGCCGACCGTACCGCGTGGCGTGCCGGGCGACGTCGTGGTTGGACAGCACCCAGGTCGTCGGCGCCCCCACCGAGCCGGCCGCCGCCCGGCTGCCGTCGATGGTCGTGCGCAGCGCGGAGGCGTCCCAGGCGGCGCGGACGAAGTTGAAGTTGAACGCGGTGTGCAGCTCATCCGGGCGGGTGTAGGCAGCCAGCCGCTCGGGGGAGTCGACCCAGGCCTCGGCGACGAAGGCGCGGTCGCCGTCGTAGGCGTCGCTGACCTTGCGCCAGCCGCGGTAGACCTCGTGCACCTCGTCGCGGTCCCAGAACGGGTGGTCCGGGCCAGCGTGCGGGACCAGCACCCCCTGCTCGTCCCGGCCGAGGTCGGGGAACGTCTGGTCCTTCTTCAGGGCGTTGGCGACGTCGATCCGGAAGCCGTCCACACCACGGTCCAGCCAGAACCGCAGGATGTCCTGGAACTCCTCGACGACCTCGGGGTTCTCCCAGTCGAAGTCCGGCTGCTCGGGAGCGAACAGGTGCAGGTACCACTCGCCGTCCGGGATCCGCGCCCAGGCGGAGCCGCCGAAGGTGGAGTCCCAGTCGGTCGGCGGCTCGGAGCCGTCCGGTCCGCGCCCCGGCCGGAAGATGTACCGCGACCGCTCGGGGCCGCCCGGCCCGGCCGCCAGCGCGGCCTGGAACCACCTGTGCTGGTCCGAGGAGTGGTTCGGCACGATGTCGACGATGACCCGCAGGCCCAGCTGGTGCGCGTCGCTGATCAGGCCGTCGGCGTCGCCGAGGGAACCGAACAGCGGCTCGATGTCGCGGTAGTCGGCGACGTCGTACCCGCCGTCGGCCATCGGCGACGGGTAGAACGGCGTGATCCAGATCGCGTCGACGCCGAGGTCGCGCAGGTACGGCAGCCGTGACCGGATGCCGGCCAGGTCGCCGATGCCGTCGCCGTCCCCGTCGGCGAAGCTGCGGATGTAGACCTGGTAGATGACGGCGCTGCGCCACCAGGGCACGCCGGACTGGGTGCGGTCGGCCGTCGTCTCGTCGCTCACCGGGCAGATCTTGCCGAACCTGGCGCGCGCACCGGGCAGCCGCCCGTCATCCGGGATGGTTGACCATGCTGTGAGCCGCCATCTCGAGGTAGTCCCAGAGCGGGACCTCGAGGCTCGGGGGCAGCTCGAGCTCGGCGATGGACTCGCGCATGTGGTGGAGCCACGCGTCCCGCTCGGCCGGCCCGACCTTGAACGGGACGTGCCGCATCCGCAGCCGCGGGTGCCCTCGCTGCTCCTGGTAGGTGCGCGGTCCGCCCCAGTACTGCACGAGGAACATCCGCAGCCGCTCCTCGGCGCCGGAGAGGTCCTCCTCCGGGTAGAGCGGGCGCAGGACCGGGTCGCCGGCGACGCCCTGGTAGAACCGGTGCACCAGCCGCCGGAACGTCTCCTCGCCCCCGACCGAGTCGTAGAAGGTGGGCGCCACCTCCGGAATATCCACGTCTGCCATCGTGTCAGACGGGTAGGGGCAGCTTCGTCCCCTGTTCGCCCCTGCCGTCGGACCCAGGAAGGACTGAGCATGGCCACCACCCGCACCGCCAACGCCCACTGGGAGGGCTCGCTGCTCGAGGGCAAGGGCCGCGTGTCGCTCGACTCCTCGGGGATCGGGACGTACGACGTGAGCTGGCCGGCCCGCGCCGAGGAGCCCAACGGCGTCACCAGCCCAGAAGAGCTCATCGCCGCTGCGCACTCGACCTGCTTCTCGATGTCGCTGTCGAACGAGCTGACCAAGGCCGGTCACACCGTCGAGACCGTCGACACCAAGGCCGACGTCACCTTCCAGCCCGGCAAGGGCATCACCGGCATCCACCTGACGACCCGCGCGGCCGTCCCCGGGCTGTCCGCCGAGGAGCTCGCGACCTTCGCCGAGGGTGCCAAGACCAACTGCCCGGTCAGCAAGGCCCTCACCGGCACCACCATCACCCTCGACGCATCTCTCGCCTGACCCTCAGCCACGTCTGCAAATGATCACGCTGGCGTGGTCATTGGTTGCTGGGTGCGGTCACCACGCCGCACCCAGCAACCGGTGATCACGCTGACGTGATCAACGCGGGCAGCCTGCGGGGCAGCCTGCGGGCAGCCGGGGGTCAGGGTCGGTCGGGGGAGCCGGCTGGTCCCGCGGTCCCCGGGCTCCCGGTGCTCCCAGGGCTGCCCGGGCTCCCGGGGCCGCCGGGGTACTGAGGCGGCGGGACCCGGACGCCCTCGCGGTCGAAGGCTTCCTTGATGCGCTCCCGCAGCTCGCGCTGGACGCCGAAGTGCTCGTTCGGCGCGCACTTGACGACGACCCGGATCGTCACCGCGGTCCCGGTCACCGACTCCACCCCGGCGACGGTCGGCGCCTCGATGATCTTCTCCCGCCAGTCGTCCTCCTCGGCCATCGCCGTCGCGGTGTCGCCGATCAGCCGCTGCACCCGCGGGATGTCCTCGGTGTAGGCGACGGCGACGTCGACGATGCCGGTCGACCAGCCCTGGCTGTGGTTGCCCACCTTGAGGATCTCGCCGTTGCGCACGTACCAGACCACCCCGCTGCCGTCGCGCATCCGGGTGACCCGCAGGCCCACCGCCTCGATGGTCCCGACGGTGCCCATGCCGGTGTCGACGAGGTCGCCCACGCCGTACTGGTCCTCCAGGATCAGGAAGATGCCCGACAGGAAGTCCTTGACCAGCGACTGCGCGCCGAAGCCGACCGCCACACCGACGATGCCCGCGCTGGCGAGCAGCGGCCCGATCGGCAGCCCGACAACGTCGAGCACCATCAGCACCGTGACGCTGGCGATCACGCCGGTGGTCACGCTGCGCAGCACCGAGGACATCGTCTCGGCGCGCTGCCTGCGCCGCTCGGAGAGCAGCGGGTTGCCCAGCAGCTTGCCGGCGTGGCCCTTGGCGAGCACGCCCGGCACAGTGCCCTCAGCGGCGCCGGCAGCGATGCGCCGGATCACCCGGTGGACGAGGAACCGCAGCAGCGCGGCGAGCAGCAGGATCAGGACGATCGACAGCGGCTTCGCGAGCAGCCAGTCGGCGGACTCGGCGAGCCACTTGTTGTCGGTCGTGTCGTAGACCCAGTCGCAGAAGGTGCCGGTCTCCTTGTCGTCGACGCAGCTGCGCAGCCGGATCAGGTCAGGGAGGGCCGCGGTCACAGGTCGAGGGCCGTCCAGCGGGCTGCGAACGCGAGCGTGTCCGCGGTCAGCGCCACCGACCGGCTCAGCGCGCGCGCCCCGTGGCCGACGTCACCCTCGCGGCGCAGCAGCACCGGGCGTGTCCCGGTCGTCGCGTGCTGCAGTGCGGCGCACATCTTGCGGGCATGCAGCGGGTCGACCCGGGTGTCGCCGTCGAACACCGTGAACAGGACCGCCGGGTAGTCGACGCCCTCGTGCACGTGGTGGTACGGCGAGTACGACAGCAGCCACTCGAGCTCCTCGGCGACCTCGGCGCTGCCGAACTCGTCGCTCCAGCTCGCCCCGAGCCCGAAGCGCTCGTACCGCACCATGTCCAGCAGCGGCGCCGAGCAGATCACGGCCGCGTAGAGGTCCGGCCGCTGGGTCAGAGCAGCGCCGACCAGCAGGCCGCCGTTCGAGCCGCCGGAGATCGCCAGCTGCGCCGGCGTCGTCCAGCCGTCGGCCACCAGTCGCTCGGCGGCCGCGTGGAAGTCGTCGAAGACGTTCTGCTTCTTCTCCCGCATCCCGTCGCGGTGCCACTGCTCGCCCTCCTCGGAGCCACCGCGCAGCTGAGCGACGGCGTAGACACCGCCGGCCTCGACCCAGGCCAGGAGTCCCGCGGAGTAGCCGGGGGTCATCGGGATGCTGAAGCCGCCGTAGCCGTACAGCACCGTCGGCCGCGGCTGGTCCGGCTCCTTGGTCGGCGAGAGCACCAGCATCCGCACCGTGGTCCCGTCGGCCGAGGTGTACTCGACCTGTCGCGCGTGGACCTCCGGCACCTCGACCGTCCCCGGCGCCGTCGCCCACAGCGACGTCTCGCCGGAGTGCGCGTCGTAGCGGTAGACCGACGCCGGCACCACGTGGTCGGTGTAGCCGAACCACGCCTCGTGGCCGCCCTCGGGCCGTTCCGCCAGACCGGTCACCGAGCCGAGCCCGGGCAACGGCACGGTGCCCTTCTTCGCACCGGTGAGCAGCGCGTGGGCGCTGATCTCGCTCATCGCGTGCCGGGTCCAGGCGCACAGCAGGGTGCCGCCGTCCTCCGGGTCGCCGCCGTCCGGGCCGGGGCCGTCCAGGATCGCCCAGCTCTCGAGCACCGCCTCGTCGTCCTCGGGCACCAGGTCGACCCAGGTGTCGTACGCCGGGTTCTCCGGCGTCGTGACCGCCAGCCGGCCGCGCGGCGCGTCCCGGTCGGTGAACACGTACACCCGGCCGTCCCGCCCGACGTGCAGCGTGGTGCTCGCGTCCACTCCTTCCTGCACGACGCGCAGGGTGGGGGACTCCAGCTGCCCGTCCGAGAGGTCGGCGAGCCAGAGGTCGTTGCGCGGTGCGGTGCCGGCCGAGGCGCCGATCACCAGCCAGCGCCCGTCCATCGAGACGGTGACGCCGTAGTAGTTCGTCTTGTCCAGCCCGGCACCGAGGATCTCGACGTCGTCGTCCGGGTCGGTGCCGACGCGATGCAGCCAGACCCGCCGGTGGTACTGGTCCTCGCCGTCGGGGATCAGGTCGGGCCGCACCTTGCGCACGTAGTAGAACGCCTCGCCGCCCGGCATCCAGGCGACCGGCGAGTACCGCGCGCGGTCCACCGGCCCCTCGACCGACGCGCCCGTCTCGACGTCCATGACGTGCAGCACCGACTCCTCGGTCCCGCCGGCCGAGAGCTGGTAGGCGAGCAGGTGGCCCTCCTTGGAGGGCTGCCAGGCGTCCAGCGTGGTGGCGCCGCTGGGGTCCGCCGCGACGGGGTCGACGAGCACCCGCTCGGTGCCGTCGGGGTCGACGATGAGCAGGGTGGCGTGCTCCTGGTCGGCGGTGCGACGCATGAAGAACTGCCGGTCGCCGCGCCACGCCGGCGTACCGACAGTGCCCGCCCCGAGGAGCTCCGCGACCCGTTCGGCGAGGCGGTCACGACCGGGCAGGTCGCCGTTCTGCGACCGGAGCAGGTCGTCCTGCGCGAGCGACCACGCGACCGTCTCGGGATCGTCCGGGTCCTCCAGCCAGCGGTAGGGGTCGGCGACGACGGAGCCGTGCAGGATGTCGGCGTCGTCCGACCGGCGGGCCTCGGGATAGGCGGGGCGCGTCATGGCCGTCACTGTAGGCGGGAGTGTCCGTGGTGGCGGTCAGCGGCTCGGCACGTCACACTGGCCGGAGCCGAACCGGCGCGAGCCACGTGCCGGTCCCCGGACCGGGAGGCGCGGATGGGTCACGCTCTGGTGCTCAACGCGACGTACGAGCCGTTGTGCGTCGTGCCGGCACGGCGCGCGCTGCTCCTTGTGCTGATGCGCAAGGCGGTGGCCGTCGAGGAGTCGGACGTCGTGCTGCACAGCGTCGCCCTGCAGGTCCGCGCCCCCGCGGTGGTGCGGCTCACCCGCTACGTGCGCATCCCCTACCGCGGACCCGTCCCGCTCACCCGACGCGCTGTCTTCGCCCGCGACGGCGGCCGGTGCGTCTACTGCGGTGTGCCGGCGACGAGCATCGACCACGTGGTCCCGCGCAGCCGCGGGGGGCGCCACGAGTGGAGCAACGTCGTGTCGGCCTGCCGGCGCTGCAACCACATCAAGGCCGACCGCACGGTCGCCGACCTCGGCTGGCGGCTGCACCCGCCGCAGGAGCCCACCGGAACGGCCTGGCGCATCCTCGGCACCGGCCGGTCCGACCCGAGCTGGGCGCCCTACCTCGAGGCGTACGGCGGCCAGCGCGTCGCCGGCGTGGTCTCCGCCTGACAGTCGCCCGAGGACGCCGGGCAGCGCGCCGCTGCGCGTGCGGCACACTCTTGCCTCGATGACCGAGCACCTGCCCGTCGCCGGGTCCGACCCGGCCGCCGCCGTCCCCTCGCCCGAGCTGGACGAGCTGGCGGCTGCGCACGGCGTGGCCACCGACTTCTGGGACTGGCGCGGTCAGCACGTGGTCGTCCCGCGGGAGTCCATCGAGGCGGTGCTGGCCGCCCTCGGCGTCCCGGCGCACACCGAGGAGTCGGTGCGGGCGTCGCTGGACGAGGTGCGCGACGCGCCCTGGCGACGGACCCTGCCTCCGTGCGTGGTGCTCCGGTCCGGCCGCCCGGCCGACGTCGCCGCGCACGTCCCGGACGGTGCGCCGGTGCGGCTGCACGTCGAGATCGAGGTGGGCGGCCGGGTCGACCTGGCCCAGACCGACCGGTGGGTCGAGCCGCGCACCGTCGGCGGCCGCCGGGTCGGCGAGGCGACTTTCGCCGTGCCCGGCGACCTGCCGCTGGGCTGGCACGAGCTGGTGGCCGACGTCGGCGACGCGGCCGACGGTGCGGTCACCGAGAGCGCGCGGGTGCCGCTCGTCGTCACGCCGGACCGGTTGGCGCTGCCGCCGGCCGTGGCCGAGGGGCCGGCGACCTGGGGCCTGATGACCCAGCTGTACTCGGTGCGGTCCCGCCGGTCCTGGGGCCACGGCGACCTCGACGACCTGGCCGAGCTGGCCCGCTGGAGCGGCGAGGACCTGGGCGCCGGCTTCGTCCTCATCAACCCGTTGCACGCCCCGTCCCCGACCGTGCCGGTCGAGCCGTCGCCGTACCTGCCGGTGACCCGACGGTTCATCAGCCCGCTCTACGTGCGGGTCGAGCAGGTGCCGGAGCACGCCTACCTGTCCGGTGCGGTGCGGGCCGAGATCGAGCGCACCGCGCTGTTGCAGCGCGCGATGAGCGCGTCGTCGAGCCTGATCGACCGGGACGCCGTGTGGGAGGCCAAGCGCTCGGCGCTGACCCTGCTGCACGCGGTGGTGCGCGGCCCCGCGCGGGAGGCCGACTACCAGGGTTTCCTCGAGCGGGAAGGCCGTGGCCTGCTCGACTTCGCGACCTGGTGCGCGCTGGCCGAGGTGCACGGCGACGTGTGGAACGACTGGCCGGACGAGCTGCAGGACCCGCGGTCAGCCGCCGTGGTGACGGCTCGCGAGGAGCTCGCGGCCCGGGTCGACTTCTTCTGCTGGCTGCAGTGGGTGCTCGACGAGCAGCTGGGCGCGGCGCAGCGCCGGGCCCGGGCCTCCGGCATGGCGCTGGGCGTCGTGCACGACCTCGCGGTCGGCGTGCATCCGGACGGCGCCGACACCTGGGCGCTGCAGGACGTGATGGCCCGTGGGGTCAGTGTGGGTGCGCCCCCGGACGCCTTCAACCAGGTAGGGCAGGACTGGTCGCAGCCGCCGTGGCGGCCGGACCGGCTGGCGGAGGCCGGCTACGGGCCCTACCGCGACATGCTGCGCACGGTGCTGCGGCACGCCGGCGGAGTGCGGGTCGACCACATCCTCGGACTGTTCCGGCTCTGGTGGGTGCCGGAGGGCCGACCTGCCGCCGAGGGCACCTACGTGCGGTTCGACCACGAGGCACTGATCGGGATCCTCACGCTGGAGGCCTGGCGGGCCGGCGCCGTGGTCGTCGGGGAGGACCTCGGGACCGTCGAGCCGTGGGTGCGCGACTACCTCACCGCGCGAGGTGTGCTGGGGACGTCGATCCTGTGGTTCGAGCGCGACTACGAAGCAGACGTGGCGCTGCCGCCCGAGCAGTGGAGGGAGCTGTGCCTCGCGTCCGTCACGACCCACGACCTGCCCCCGACGGCCGGCTACCTGGCCGGCGAGCACATCCGGATCCGGGACGACCTCGGGTTGCTCACCCGGCCGGTCGAGGAGGAACGGAAGGTCGACGAGGCCGACCGTGAGTCCTGGCTCGCGCTGCTCGTCGAGCGTGGCTGGCTGGCAGCAGACGCCCGGCGGGACGTGGGTGCCGTCACGGTCGCGTTGCACCGCGCGCTGGCGGCGACGCCGAGCCGGCTGCTCGGTGTCGCCCTCACCGACGTCGTCGGCGAGGTGCGCGCCATGAACCAGCCGGGCACGCATGCGGAGTACCCGAACTGGCAGCTCCCGCTCGCCGACGGCGAGGGGGCTCCGGTGCTGCTGGACGACCTGGTCCGCTCGCCGTTCGCGGCCGAGCTGGCTGCCGCGGTCCGCGGCGGGGGCACCGCCTAGTACGGTTTCCCCGTGACCGCTCGAACCGCCCTGCGCAGCGCCACGATCGCCGTCACCACGGCGCTGGTCCTGCTCTCGTCCACGCCGGCGTTCGCCGCCGCGAACCCTGACGACGGCGCTGAGAGCGGGCCAGGTCTCAGCGTCCTCGAGACGTTGCTCATCTTCGTCGGCATCCCGGCTGCGATCTTCCTCGCGATCGTGGTCCTGGTGTCCGCGCCGGCGCGTGCCCGCGGGCCGCGTTACCGGCCGGGACTCGGCTGGTGGGCGGCGCCGGTGTGGTTCAACGGCCCGGACGACGCGGACACTGCGGTGCGCACTGCCGCAGCGACCGCCGGGGGAGGTGGCGCAAGTGCCCGCTGGTGAGGCGTTCTCGTCCCGTCAGCAGGACGATGTGGTGCGGGCGATCCGCCTCGCGCGGCAGCAGTCCGACCTGCCCGTCTCGGTGTACGTCGGCACCCTGGAAGGCGACAGCCGCGCGACCGCCCTGCAGCTGCACGGCGCTCTCGGCGAGCAGGCGGCCCGCACCGTGCTGGTCGCCGTCGACCCCGGTGCCCGCCGGGTCGAGGTCGTGACCGGCCCCGAGGTCCGCCGCCGGCTGGACGACCGGGCTGCCGGGCTCGCGGCCATGACGATGACCTCGGCGTTCCAGGCCGGCGACCTGGCCGGGGGCATCACCTCTGGCGTGCTGGCGCTGGCCGAGCAGGCCCAGACCGCCCGGTCGCTGCACACCGACACCCCGTAGGACGGCCCGACCGCTGCGTCGGTCAGCCGCGGGCGTCGCGGGCTTGGGCGCGCAGAGCCCGGGCCACGCCGTCCCGCGACTCGCCGACCAGCCGTCGCAGCGCGGGGGCCGCGTCGCCGTGCGCGGCCAGCCACCGGTCCGCGGCGTCCACCGTCGACTGCTCGGCCAGCAGCGTCGGGAACAGCCCGATGACCACGTTCTGCGCGGTCTCGTTGGTCCGCTCGTCCCACACCCGGGTCAGCGACTCGAAGTACGGCGCGACGTAGGGGCGCAGCAGGTCCAGCTGGCCCGCCTGCGAGAAGCCGCCGATCACGGCCGTCTGGATCGCGTTGGGCAGCTCGTCGCCGTCCACCACCGAGGTCCAGGCCTCGGACTTGGCGGCCGCGGTCGGCCGGGCTGCCAGCGCGGCGGCGGCCTGTCGGCGTCCGGTGGCGGTGTCGTCGGAGTCCAGCTCGCGCTCGACCTCGAGCTCGTCGGCCAGCCCGGCGGCCACCAGCTGGTGCAGCAGGTGCCAGCGCAGGTCGGTGTCGATGGTCAGCCCGGCCAGCTGGTCCGAGCCGTCGAGCAGGCCGCGGACCACCGCAAGGTGCTCGTCGGAGATCGAGGCCGAGGAGAAGGCGCGGGCCAGCTGCAGCTGGGCGTCGCTGCCGGCCTCGGCGGCACGCAGCAGGTCGAGGAAGCCGTCGGCCAGCCGCCGGCGGGTCTCGTCCCGCCGGGCCGGATCGGTGTAGAGGACGGCAGCGGTCTCGGCCTGACGCAGCAGGGTGCGCATCACCGAGCTGTCGGTCTCGCGGCCGACACCGCGGAGCACCAGCGTGAGGTAGGCCTGGGTCGACATCTCGGCGTCGCGGGTCATGTCCCAGGCCGCCGACCAGCACAGCGAGCGCGGCAGGGTGTCCTCGAAGTCGCCGATCGACTCGGTCAGCGTCGCGAGCGACTGCTCGTCCAGCCTGATCTTGGCGTAGGTCAGGTCGTCGTCGTTGACCAGGACGAGGTCCGGCCGGGCGACGCCCACCAGCTCGGGCAGGTCGGTTCGGGCCCCGGTGACGTCGAGCTCGACCCGGTCGCGGAGGACCAGCCCGCCGTCGGTGCGGTCGTAGAGGCCCACCGCGAGGCGGTGCGAACGCAGCGTCGGCCACTGCTCCGGCGCGGTCTGCACGACGGTGAAGGACGAGAACTGCCCGTCGTCGTCGACCGCGAACTCCGGGTGAACCGTGTTGACGCCGGCCGTCTCGAGCCACTCCGCCGACCATGCCTTCAGGTCCCGGCCGGAGGTCTCCTCCAGCTTGCCCAGCAGGTCCGCCAGCGTCGTGTTGCCCCACGCGAAGGCGCGGAAGTACTGCCGGATGCCGGCCAGGAACTCGTCTCGGCCGACCCAGGCGGCGAGCAGCTTGAGGACCGAGGCGCCCTTGGCGTAGGTGATGCCGTCGAAGTTGACCTCGACGTCCTCGAGGTCGTGGATCTCCGCCGCGATCGGGTGGGTCGAGGGCAGCTGGTCCTGCCGGTAGGCCCAGGTCTTGTCGGTGTTCGCGAAGGTGGTCCACGCCGAGGTCCACCGGGTCGCCTCGGCCGCCGCCAGCGTGCTCGCCCACTCGGCGAACGACTCGTTGAGCCAGAGGTCGTCCCACCAGGTCATCGTCACCAGGTCGCCGAACCACATGTGGGCCATCTCGTGCAGGATCGTGACGGCCCGGCGCTCGTAGGACACCTGCGGCACGCGCGAGCGGAACACGTAGTCCTCGTTGTGGGTGACGCAACCGGCGTTCTCCATCGCCCCCGAGTTGAACTCCGGGACGAACAGCTGGTCGTACTTCGCGAACGGGTAGGGCATGTCGAAGATGCGCTCGAAGAACTCGAAACCCTGCCGGGTCTCCCCGAAGATCACGTCCGCGTCCAGGTGCGGGGCCAGCGACGCACGGCAGTACAGGCCGAGGGGGATGACCCGGTCACCGTCGCGGTACTCACCGTCGACGCGGGTGTACGGACCGGCGACCAGCGCCGTGATGTACGACGACAGCCGCTCGGTCGGGGCGAACCGCCACGTCGCGTTGCCCAGGCCGACCGGCTCGGGCTCGGGCGTCGGCTGGTTGGAGACCACGTGCCAGTCCGCCGGTGCGGTGACCGTGAAAGCGAACGTGGCCTTGAGGTCGGGCTGCTCGAAGACCGTGAACATGCGGCGCGAGTCCGCGACCTCGAACTGCGTGTACAGGTAGACGGACTTGTCGACCGGGTCGACGAACCGGTGCAGCCCCTCGCCGGTGTGCATGTAGCGGCACAGCGCGCGGACCCGCAGCTCGTTGTCGGCAGCCAGGTCGTCCAGCGCGACCCGGGCGCCGTCGTACACCTGGCCCGGGTGCAGCGGCCGGCCGTTGAGCATGATCTCGTCGACCCGGTCGGCGACGAGGTCGATGAACGTCCGGGCGCCCGGCTCGGTGCAGCGGAACCGGACGGTCGTCTCCGACCCGAAGGTCACCTCGCCCTCGGTCAGGTCGAGGGCGACGTCGTACGACTCGACCTCGATCAGCCGCGCGCGGGACTGGGCCTCGTCGCGGGTCACGTTCATGCGGGCGGCGGCGCTGAGCACGGACTGGTCACTTTCGTCAGAGGGGTCGACGAATCCTCGCACGCGGGTGCGCGCGTCGCTGACGGGGAATGCCCCCCGAGGGGCCGAGGTTGTCGCGATCGTGACCTCCCCCGCGCCGACGCCGTCCGATCTGCCCGAGAACGCCCCGACCATCGCCGACTTCTGGTTCGACCCGATCTGCCCGTGGGCCTGGATCGCGTCCCGTTGGATGCTCGAGGTCGAGCAGGTGCGCGACGTGACGGTGCGCTGGCACGTCATGTCGCTGGCCTACCTGAACGAGGGTCGCGAGCTGCCGGAGAAGTACCGCGCGGTCATGGACGAGGCGTGGGGACCCGTGCGGGTCGTGGTGGCGGCCGTCGCGGCACACGGCGACGAGGTGGCCCTGCGCCTCTACACCGCGCTCGGCACCCGGTTCCACCACGAGGGCCGCCCGAAGGACCGCGCCACGATCGTGGACGCGCTGACCGAGGTCGGCCTCCCGGTCGAGCTGGTCGACGCGATGGACTCCGACGTCTTCGACGAGGCACTGCGCAAGTCCCACCACGCCGGCATGGACCAGGTCGGCTTCGAGGTCGGGACGCCGGTCGTCTCCGTCGAGGGCGTCGCGTTCTTCGGTCCGGTCGTGTCGCCGGTGCCCCGCGGCGAGGCAGCCGGCCGGCTCTGGGACGGCGTCCGGCTGGTCGCCGGCACCGACGGCTTCTTCGAGCTGAAGCGCTCCCGTACCCGGGACCCGATCTTCGACTGACGGCGGACGGCGCCGACACACGAATTCCGCTGACAGGGGGCCGGTCGCGAGAGCATGCTGGTCCCCGTCAGGGGGTGAGACCGGTGATCAACGCACGACCCGGCTACTGGGACGTCGACCGCTGCTCGTGGGTCGGGGTCGACCCGGTCTACGTCGTGCCGCCGCTGCGGCACGCGGACCATCCGCACGAACGCGCCACCGGCACGCCCGAGGTCCCCGAGCCCCGCACGGGTGATGCCGCGCCGGTGACCGTCGACCTCGACCCCGGCGCGGCCGCACCGGCCTGAGCCACGCCCGTCAGGTCACGATCCGCATCGGGCGACCCCTGTCGTCGTACGCCGGGTGCTCGGGCAGCGTGCGGGCCGAACCCGCCAGCCAGCGCCGGCCGGACCACGCCGCGGCCAGGGCGTCGAGCCCGTCGTCGCCGCTCGGCAGCTCCCCGAGCCCGGGCAGCCAGCCGGTGAGCAACGACACCCGGGCTGCCCGCCCGGCCGCGGTCTTCTTCGACGGGAGCGGCCCGGTGCCGGCCAGCTCGGCCAGGCTGAGCTCGGGGTGGACCTCGACCAGCCGCGGGTCGTCGGCCACTGCGTCCACCTCGCGGATCTTGGGCACCAGGTGCCAGGTCTGCACCGACATGCCCAGCCCGCCGGTCAGCTCGCGGTGCAGCCGGCCACCCTCGGCGTAGCTGGCGGCCGACAGCACGCCGCGCGGCGGGGCCAGGAACACCCGGGAGTGGGCCCGGCCCAGCACGGCCTTCGCCAGCAGGTCGCAGTCCCGCCGGCCGCGGGCGGGCAGGCCCACCGGCATGTCGACCGCCACGACGTCGGCCGGGACCGCGAGGGCCGCCGTGATGTCGGGGAAGCGGTGCCAGGCCACCCGGTCGCCCTCGACGAGCGCCCCGACCCAGCCGCCCCGGCAGCCGTCCACCCCGAGCACACGGGTCATGCAGCGGCCCTGCCAGACTGCCCGCCATGCGCGTGCATCTCGGCTCCGACCACGCCGGTTTCGAGCTCAAGGCCCACCTGGCCGACCGGCTGCAGGAGCTCGGCTACGAGGTGGTCGACCACGGCCCGGTCGAGTACGACCCGGTCGACGACTACCCGCCGTACGTGCTGCGAGCGGCTGCTGCGGTCGTCAACGACGCCGGCAGCCTCGGCGTGGTGATCGGCGGCTCCGGCAACGGTGAGCAGATCGCCGCCAACAAGGTGCCCGGCGTGCGAGCCGCCCTGGCGTGGAACGACGACACGGCCGGGCTCAGCCGGCAGCACAACGACGCCAACGTGATCAGCGTCGGCGCCCGGATGCACACCGCCGACGAGGCCACCCGGCTGGTCGAGCGGTTCCTGACCACGCCGTTCAGCGGCGACGTGCGCCATGCCCGGCGGATCGAGATGATCGCGCACTACGAGCGGACGACGGAGCTTCCGGAGCTGCCGGCACCCCAGCAGCTCGAGTAGGACCGGCCCACTAGAAGATCACCGGGCACCAGGGCGCCGGGCTGCTCGCGAACGCGGTGGTCGCGGCGTGCAGCGACTGCGGTGACCCGGTGACCCGGCCCGCGCCGGCCAGCTCGGTCAGTGACGTCCCGCCGAGGTAGGCGGCCCCGAGCTCGCGCACGCCGAGCGTCAGGTCGGCGTGGTCGTCGGTTCGCGTGCAGGTGGCTCCGTCCGCGCCGCCGGTCAGCCGCCAGCGGCCCGCGTTCCACGGGCAGCGCCCGTCGACCACGTCGAGCACGAGGTCGACGTCGGTCGAGTAGCTGCGGGCGCCGAGCGCCGCCGGCAGGTCGACCAACCGGACGTAGAGCGCGTCGCCGCCCTCCGGCTTCGCCCGCCGCGGGTTCTGCAGCCAGTGCACCAGCGGGTCGTCGACCGGCACGTTCCAGAGCTCGGTGCTGCCCATCAGGTCGAGGTCGAACAGGTAGCGGTAGAGGGTCGCCAGTGCGGCGGGGTCGGCGGCCATCACCTCGCGCACCGCGACCTTGCCCTGGCCGAAGTCGTCGCCGAAGGACTGCTTGGTCGCGTAGCGCGCGTAGCCGCGGACCCCGGTGCCGTCCTCGACGACGACGCAGCGCAGCTCCGACTTCCCGTCCCGCATGCTCGGCAGGTCGAGCACGGCCCGCCGCCACCACCGCTCGTCGCGGGCGAACATGCCCGGGCGACGAGCAGCGTTGGCGTCGTACACGCCGGCGGTCAGCTTCCAGTCGCCCGGCGGCACCAGCCGGAGCCGCAGGTCCGCGTCGTGCGGCGCGTCGGGCGCCAGCGCGGCCGGGCTGCGCGGGACGGTGAACGACCAGAGCCGGGAGGCAAGACCGTACCCGTAACGACCGTAGATCGGCGGCTCGGACGCCCACAGGACCGCGACCGGTTCGCGGCCTGCCTCGTGGATCGAGCGGAGCTGGTGGTCCATCAGGGCGCTGAGGACCCCGCGGCGCCGGTGCGTCGGCAGCACGCCGACCCAGCTCACCCCAGCGGCGGGCACGGTTCGCCCGGGCACCGTGAGGTCGAAGGAGTACGCCGTGGCGATGCCGACCAGCTGGTCGCCGTCCTCGGCGCCGATGTCCCGGGCCGTCTCGTGCGTCTCGCGCTCGTGCTCGA
Source organism: uncultured Actinomycetota bacterium (assembly GCA_963746465.1). Lineage (GTDB taxonomy): Bacteria > Actinomycetota > Actinomycetes > JACCUZ01 > JACCUZ01 > CAVVAY01. The sequence continues at coordinate 336,509 of CAVVAY010000005.1, forward strand.
GCAGCTCAGGGGGAGCGGTGCTGCCGAACGCGTGCGAGTCCAGGGCGACGAAGGCCGGCAGGTCGGCCTCACCGAGGGTGCGGACGGGCCAGGCGGGGCGGTCGCTCATGCGACGTGCCTACCAGAGCGGGGTCGGCGCGGGCCACCGCCATGGTTCAGTGCTTCTGACCGTGACGCTCTGTCAACGTCGGTACTGTCGTTGCCATGGCAGCCACCTCGAGCCGTCGCGTGCGGCGGGCGCGTCCGGTGGCGGGCGCGGGCCTGGAGCCGCCGGTACCTGATGGGTTCGGACGCCTTCGCGCTGGCAGCGCTGAGCCTGTGTGCCGCGGGGCTCGGCGCCCTGTTCCTCGCCAACCGGACCTGGTTCCCGCTGTCGAGCCTGGCCGTGGTGGTGCTGGCCGGCGGCTTCCTGCTCTCGGTGCGCAGCCTCGTCCTGCTGGACCTGGTCGTCGTCGCTGTGGTGCTCCTGGAGATGGCCCACGCCCACGACCCGGGCGTGTCGCCGGGAGCGGTGCTGGTCGTCGCGGCGACGGCGGCCATCGTGCACCTGCTGGCCCGGTCGCGGGGCCGGCTCGGGGTGCAGGGCACCCGTGGCGACTCGATGCTGGTGGACCTGCGGGACCGGCTGACCGCCCAGGGCGAGATGCCGGAGCTGCCGGAGGGCTGGTCCGCCGAGGTGGTGCTCCGGTCGGCCGGCGGCGCCTCGTTCTCCGGCGACTTCCTGGTGGCCACCCGGTCCGACGACGGTGACGAGCTCGAGGTCGCGCTGGTCGACGTGTCGGGAAAGGGCGTGGACGCCGGCACCCGCGCCCTGCTGCTCTCCGGAGCCTTCGGCGGCCTGCTCGGCTCGGTGCCGCACGAGGACTTCCTGCCGGCGACCAACCGCTACCTGATCCGCCAGCACTGGGAAGAGGGCTTCGCCACGGTCGCGCACGTCATGATCGACCTCGGCTCCGGCGAGTACGTGGTCTCGGTCGCCGGGCACCCGCCGGCCGTCCAGTTCGCCGCCGGTTCCGGCCGCTGGCGGATGAGCGAGGCCAGCGAGGGGCCGCTGCTCGGCATCTTCCCGGACGCGAAGTTCGTCTCCGAGCGAGGCCGGCTGGACCGGGGGGACGCCCTGCTGCTGTTCACCGACGGGCTCATCGAGAAGCCCGGCCAGGACATCTCGGTCGGCATCGACAAGCTGCTCGGGGAGGCCGAGCGGCTGGTGACCAAGGGCTTCCGGCACGGTGCCCGCAAGCTCATCGACCGGGTGGCCGCGGCCCACAACGACGACCGGGCCGTCGTCCTGGTCTGGCGCGAATAGCCGTCTCGACCTGCGAGTCGCTGCTTCAGGCCGCCACGAGCCTGACCGATGATCCCGGAGACACGAAGGGGTCGAGGTGATCGAGGCATCGGGCTGGCGGGGTCGCCTCGGCCTGCTCGCCGCCGGCCGCCCGGCCGAGGTCTGGACGCTGGCCGTCCTCTACGGCGCGGGCGCGGCCGGCTGCATGTTCGCCGCTGCCTTCCCGATGTCCCACGAGGCACCCACGCTCCTGCCCTGGGCCGTGGCGGCGGTCGACGCCCTGGCGGCAGCCGCCCTCTGGCTGTTCGGCGCCTCGGTGACCCGGCCGGTCGTGCACCTGGGGGTGGCGACCAGCACGCTCATCAAGAGCGCTCTCATCGCCTTCGTCGCCACGCCCCAGGGCGAGATCGTCGCGGCGTTCGGCTACCTGTGGGTCGGGGTGTACGCCGCCCACTTCTTTCCCCGGCGCGAGGCCTGGCGGCACACCGCGCTGATCACGGTCGGCTTCGGCGTCGCCCTGCGGATCAACGACACCCCCAGCGCGCCGTCGGCGTACGTCATCGTCATGGCCACCATCTGGGTGGCCGTCACGGTGCTGTCCAACCTGACCACGCGGCTGCGGGAGCACGCCGCCACCGACCAGCTCACCGGCCTGCTCAACCGCAACGGCTTCCGGTCGGCAGCCGAGCGCGAGCACGCACTGTCGCTGCGGACCACGATCCCGGTCTCGCTGGTCGTCATCGACCTGGACGGCTTCAAGGCCGTCAACGACTGGCGTGGCCACGCGGCCGGCGACCAGATGCTCGTCGACCTGGCCCGCATGTGGACGCTGCGGCTGCGCCGCTGCGACGTGATCGGCCGGCACGGGGGGACGAGTTCGTCCTGCTGCTGCCCGCGACCGACCACGAGCAGGCGACCCGGGTGCTCGAACGGCTTCGGGACGGCAGCCCGATCGGCTGGTCGGCCGGGGTGGCCGAGTGGCGGCAGGAGGAGTCGTTCGAGGCCTGCCTGTCCCGGGCGGACACCAACCTCTACCTGGCCAAGCCGCCGCGCGTGGTCCCGCAGCGGCGGGCGAGCGACCCCGACGTCCCGGCCGGTCGGTGCACCCCGGCCTGAGCCGCGGCCGGTCGCCGACCGCGCGTGACGGTTAGGTGACGCCTGATCCAGAAGACCGCAGCAGGAAGACCACAGACGTAGCGTGGAGCCATGAGTGTGGCGACCCGCGGGACGGCACGTCGTTGGGCCGCCGCCCTGGCCGGACTGACCGCCGTGGCGGCGGCACCGGCTGCCTGGGCGCAGGTCCCGGCGGGGGAGTCCGATCTCGCGCCGCGGCAGCTGGTCGCTCGCGCGCAGCGCTCCGGCGGCGTCGCACACCACGGGCTCGCGGAGAGCGTGGGGACGCTCGGGCTGCCCGACCTGCCCCGGCTCGGTGATGTCGCCGCGCTCCTGGGCTCCACCACGAGGACGCGGGTCTGGTGGCGGTCGCCGGACGCCTGGCGGGTCGACCGCATCACCGCGACCGGCGAGTCCGGCACCTACGCGGTCCCGGGGGGAGTTCAGACCTGGGACTTCGAGTCCGGGACGGTTCGCCGTCAGCTCGGGGTCACCCCTGTCCGGTTGCCGCGCGTCGACGACGTCCTGCCGCCGCAGGCCGCCCGCCGGGCACTCGCCGGTGTCACCGCGCGGGACCGGGTGACCGCCCTGCCCGCCCGCCGGGTGGCCGGGCGGACCGCCGACGGCGTCCGGGTGCTGCCCACCGACCGCAGGAGCACGGTGGGGCACCTCGACGTCTACGTCGACGAGGCGACCGGGCTGCCCCTCTCGGTCGTCGTCGTGCCGCGCGACACCGTGGTGGCGGCCATGCGCTCCGCATTTGTCGACGTCACCATCGGCCGCCCGGCCGCCGGCGTCCTGGAGCCGCGGGTGCCGCGGTTCGGTCGGGTCCGCACCACGAGGACCCCCGACCTGGCCACCGCCGTGGACCGCTACGCCCCCTTCGCGCTGCCCGACGAGCTGAGCGGCCTTGCCCGGGGCAGGGGCATCCTCGGCAGCGGTGGCGGCACCGCGACGTACGGCGTCGGCCTGACGCGCTTCGTGGTTCTGCCGCTCTGGTCGAGCCTGGGCCGGTCCGCGTCGACTGCCGCTGCGGCCGGGGGAGGCACGGACCTGGACGTCGGCCCGGCCGGTGCGGCAGTGCTGGTGAGCACCCCGCTGCTCAACGCGGTCGTGGTGCGTGATGGCGGTGGTGGCCGGCGTTCGCGGTCGTACCTGATCGCCGGCACCGTCGTCCCGACCGTGCTGCAGTCCGCCGCCCGGGTCCTGCTCGACGATCCGCCGCCATTCCGGTGACGGACCCCGGCGATGCGGCAGACGTGGTCCTCGAGACAAGCCACCTGACGAAGCGCTTCGGACCGGTGCTCGCGGTCGACGACGTCTCGATCGAGGTCCGCCAGGGCGACCGGTACGGCTTCCTCGGCCCGAACGGGTCCGGCAAGACGACGACGGTGCGGATGATGCTCGGCCTGGTCTACCCGACCTCCGGCAACGTGGAGCTGTTCGGCCGACCGATGCCCGGCCCGGCGCGCCGAACGCTTCCGGACGTGGGCGCCCTGATCGAGGGGCCGGCGTCCTACGGCCACCTCTCGGCCCGGACCAACCTCGCCCTGATGGACGCCGCGGGCCGGGGCGGCGGCCGGCGCACCCGGCGGCGGCGGATCGAGCAGGCGCTCGAGCAGGTCGGGCTCGACGGTGTCGGTCGGCGCCCGGTGAAGACCTTCTCCCTCGGGATGAAGGCCCGGCTCGGCCTGGCCGGCGCCCTGCTGCGGCGGCCGCGGCTGCTGGTGCTGGACGAGCCGACCAACGGGCTGGACCCGCAAGGCATCCACGAGGTGCGCGACCTGCTGCTCGAGCTCAACCGCGACGGGACCACCTTGTTCGTCTCGAGCCACCTGCTCGCCGAGGTCGAGAGCCTGTGCACCCGGGTCGGCGTCCTGCAGGCCGGCCGGCTCGTCGCGCAGGAGGACCTCGCCACCCTGCAGGCGCCGACCGGGCTCGTCCTCGTGCGCACGCCGGACCCGGACCTGGCGGTCTCGGTGCTCGACGGCCGGGTCGTGCGTCGCGACGGCGACCTGCTGGCCGTCCAGGGATCGAGCGCCGACGCGCTGGCCGGCCTGCTCGTCGGCAACGGCGTACGCCTCACCGAGCTACAGGCCGAGCGGCGCAGCCTCGAGGAGGTCGTGCTGGAGCTCACCGGGCCCGGCTCGGACCGGGTGGCGCGGGGGCGTGGCCGGTGATCGCCGTCGAGCTCAGCAAGCTGTTCCGCCGGCCGCGCACCTGGGTGACGGTCGGGCTGCTCTGCCTGCTGCCCACCGTCGTCGCGGTGTTCCTCGCGGTCACCGATGTGGGGCCTCGCCCGGGGGAGGGCCCGGCCTTCCTGTCCGCCGTGCTCGCGAACGGAGCCCTCTTCCCGGCTGCCGCTCTCGGCATCGTGCTGCCTCTGTTCCTGCCTGTAGCCGTCGCCGTCGTCGCAGGTGACGCGGTGGCGGGCGAGGCTGCCGCGGGGACGCTGCGCTACCTGCTGGTCCGTCCGGTGGGTCGCACCCGCCTGCTGCTCGCCAAGCTCCTGTCGGTGCTGGTGTTCCTCGTCGTCGCCGTCACCGCGGTCGCGGCGACGGCCTACGAGGTGGGCACCCACCTGTTCGTGCCGGCGCCCGGCTCGCCGGCCGAGGTCGTGACAGGACTGTCCGGCAGCACCCTGACCTCGCAGCAGCTCGCCGTGCGCACGGTGCTCGTCATCCTGTACATCACCTGGTCGATGCTCGGTGTCGCGGCCGTCGCGCTGTTCCTCTCGACGCTGACCGACTCGCCGCTGGCTGCTGCGCTCGGGGCGCTCGCGGTGCTCGTCACCAGCCAGGTGCTGGTCACCCTCGATGCGGCGTCCTCGGTGAAGCAGTACCTGCCGACTCGCTACTGGCTGGCCTGGGTCGACTTCTTCCGCGACCCGATCCTGTGGCACGACATCAGGCTGGGGGTGCTGGTACAGGGCGCGTATGCCATCGTGTTCCTCGGCCTCGCGTGGGCGGCGTTCACGACCCGTGACGTCACGAGCTGACTGCGCCGGGGCAACTCGTCGGCGCCACCGGCGTCGGCACCAGCAGGGCATCGAGCACGAGCGACTGGACGACGGCGTCGGTAGGTAGCTGGCCGTGAGCGATCCGCCGGCCTGGGCACACGTCCTGCACGACGAGGTCGAGGGCGCCGTCGAGGGCGGCGCTGGACGACGGGGTGACCACCTGGTCGTCGGTGGTACGGATGCTCACCCAGATCGGACCGGGCGGGGTCTCGTCACCTCGGTTGAGCCGGCCGAGCAGCGGGCTGTCCGGCACGAGCTCCTGGCAGGCGGCCGGGCACGAGTCCGGAGCCAGCACCGACGCCAACGCGGCGATCTCGGTGCCGTGATGAGGCGCTCCGAGCGTGACTACCCGGCGTGCCTGACCTGCGCCGCCGTCCTCCGCGACCCACAGCCGCGCCACCACGCCGCCCGCAGAGAACCCCACGACGTCGACCGAGGGCGCCCCCGCCGCCAGCGCTGCGTCCGCGGCTCTGGCCACGGCCGACGCCTGGTCAGCAAGCGGCCCGGTCCCCGAGCCCGGCAGCCGGACCACGGAGGCGTCCCGACCAGCCGCGCGCAGCACGGCGGCCAGCCGGTCGAGGGCGGTGGCGCTGCCGCCGTACCCGGGCACGAGCAGGACAGGCCCCAACCGGTCCTGCGCGACGGGTGGCCGGCTGTCGTCCGCCGACCGGACCACGAGGGCCACGACCAGCACGACTGCCGTGGCCAGCGCCGCGACCGCCGCGAGGAAGACCCGGCGCCGCGGGCTCATGCCGGGCCGACCCGGGGCCTTCCGGTCGCTGCGTCGGCCATCATGGTTCCCTCCTCCTGGAGAGCATCGTCGGCACGCCGTCCCCTGAGGAGGACCCTTGCACGTCCTGGTGACCGGGGGCTGCGGCTTCGTCGGCTCGCACGTCGTCGATGAGCTGCTCGCTTCGGGTCACGAGGTGCGTGTGCTAGACGACCTGTCAACCGGTCGCCGCGAGCACCTGCGGGACGGGGTCGACCTGCGGCTGGGGGATGTCACCGCGGAGGCAGACGTCGTGGACGCCCTCGGCGGCATCGACGCCGTGTGCCACCAAGCGGCGAAGGTGGGTCTCGGCAGCGGGGTCGCCGACCTGGCCGAGTACGTGCGTCGCAACGACCTCGGCACCGCGGTGCTGCTGTCGGCGATGGCGGCGGCCCGCATCGCCCGACTGGTGCTCGCGTCGTCGATGGTGGTCTACGGAGAGGGCGGCTACGTCTGCGCCGAGCACGGGTCGGTTGCGCCCGGGCCGCGCATGCGGGCCGATCTCGACGGCGGCCGGTTCGAGCCGCCGTGCCCCGTGTGCGCGTCGCCGCTGTCGGTACGCGAGGTCGACGAGTCGGCGCGGCTCGACCCGCGCAACGGCTACGCCGCTTCCAAGGTGGCTCAGGAGCACCTGGCCGCCACCTGGGCCGCCGTGACCGGACGGCCGGCGGTGGCACTGCGCTACCACAACGTCTACGGACGGCGGCTGCCCCGGGACACGCCGTATGCCGGGGTGGCCGCGCTGTTCCGGTCGGCGCTGGCTCGGGGGGAGGCGCCGCGGGTCTTCGAGGACGGGCGGCAGCTGCGCGACTTCGTGCACGTGCAGGACGTGGCCGTCGCCAACCGGCTCGCCCTGGAGTCGTCGGACGTCGCGACCGGGGGGCTCACGGCGTACAACATCGCGAGCGGGCGACCGCGCACCGTGGGCGAGCTGGCCGGTGCACTGGCCGACGCGGTCGGCGGGCCGGCGCCGGTGGTCACCGGGGAGTACCGGCTCGGCGACGTCCGACACGTCGTCGCCTCGCCCGCCAGGGCAGCCGCCGAGCTCGGCTTCCACGCGGCCACCGACCTCGAGACCGGCGCAGGTGACTTCGCGGCTGAGGGCACCCCGGACGGGGGCACGTGAGGTCTTACGGGTTCGTGACGTCGGCGGCGGTCAGGTCCGTGCTGCTCTAGCGTCGGAGGAGCAGGTCATGACCTCCGGAGGAGCCAGGTGTCCCGCACGAAGATCCTCGTCGCCGAGGACGACCCGACGATCGCCGACGTCGTCTGCCGCTACCTGGTGCACGACGGTCACGACGTCGAGCCCGTGACGGACGGGACCACCGCTCTCAACCGGGCGCTGTCGGGCAGCCCCGACCTCGTGGTGCTCGACGTCATGCTGCCCGGCATGGACGGCTTCGAGGTCTGCCGGCGGCTGCGTCGGTCGGTCACGACGCCGGTGGTCCTGCTCACCTCACTGGGCTCCGAGAGTGATCGGATCACCGGGCTCGAGCTCGGGGCCGACGACTACCTGACCAAGCCCTTCAGCCCGCGCGAGCTGACGCTGCGGGTGCGGGCCGTGCTGCGCCGGTCCCGGGGCTCGGCCGGCGCCCGGCAGGTCGGCGTGCAGCGCGACGGGGACCTCACGGTCGACCTCGGCGCGCGCTCGGCGGTGCGCGGCGGTGCCGAGCTCGTGCTCACCAGTCGGGAGTTCGACCTGCTCGCGTTCTTCCTCAGCAACCCCGGCCAGGTCTTCTCGCGCAAGGAGCTGCTGTCCAGCGTCTGGGGGTGGACCGTCGGTGACGAGTCGACGGTCACGGTGCACGTCCGCCGTCTGCGGGGGAAGGTCGAGGACGACCCGGCGGTCCCGCGGCGGGTCCTCACCGTGTGGGGCTCGGGCTACCGCTACCAGCCGCAGGACCTGTCGTGATCCCGGCGCGGGACGTCGCTGCCGTCGCCGGGATGACCGTCTCGTGTGCGGTCGTCGCCCTCGTCGTCGGCGCCGGCCTGCTGCGGCTGCTGCGTGGTCGTTCGGTGGTCACGCACCTGCTCGTCGTCAGCTGTGCGGCGTTGGCAACCGTGGCGGGGGCGGTGCTCGTCACGACCCGGAAGATGTTCCTGTCCTCGCACGACTCGCGGGTGGTCCTCGTCGTCAGCGCGCTCGCGGCGGTCTCCGCCGTCGGCGTGGCCCTGCTGCTCGGAGGCTCGCTCCGCCGCGCCGGTCGTGCGCTGGCGACCGCCGCGGTCCAGGTCGGCGACCCGGCGTACGGCGGAGCACCTGACATGCCCACCGGTGAGCTGCGCACGGTCGCCGCGGCGCTGGACGACGCGCACGAGCGGCTGGCCGCGGCCCGAGCTGCCATCGAGGCCACCGAGACCAGCCGCCGTCAGCTGGTTGCCGGCATGAGCCACGACCTACGTACGCCGCTCGCCGGGATGCGCGCGATGGTCGAGTCGCTGGACGACGGCGTCGTCCGCGACCCGGAGACGGTGAGCCGCTACCACCGGCAGCTGGGGCTCGAGGTCGACCGCGTGGCCCAGATGGTCAGCGACCTCTTCGAGCTGTCGCGGGTCGAGGGGCCGATGCGCCTGCACCTGGAGCGCGTAGCGGCGGGCGACCTCGTCGAGGAAGCGCTGGCCAGCGCCGACCCCGTGGCGCGCGTCAAGGGGGTCCGGTTGGTGGGGCGGGCGTCGCCCGAGCTCCCGGTGGACGTCGACCCCGACGAGTTCGGACGGGTGATGCGCAACCTGCTGCTCAACGCGATCCGGCACACACCCAGCGACGGCACCATCGCCGTGAGCGCCGACGGCGGCACCGGTGGCAGCAGCGGTCGCGGAGTGGTCCGCATCACGGTCGTGGACGCCTGCGGCGGCATCCCGGAGGACGACCTTCCTCGACTGTTCGAGACCGCCTTCCGTGGCAGCGCGGCCCGGACCTCTGCCGACGGCGAGGGCGGCGGCTACGGGCTCGCGATCGCCCGAGGAATCGTCGAGGCGCACCGCGGCGTGATCGCCGTCGCGAACCAGCAGCCAGGCTGTCGCTTCGAGGTGCTCCTTCCACGCGCGAGTGACTCGGCGGTTTAATCCACGCACTCTGGGTCAAGGGCGCCTTGCGCAACCGCCACCACGACGTGTCAGGGCAGACCGGGGCGGACGGCTGGAACGGGTCACACCGATAGCCGGCAGTCGACCAGGGTGGTGTCATCTTTTGGTAAGGGTTCGCACCGCGGAGGATGGCACCGTTCCCGGGGTGGTCATCGATGTGCTGCTGCCCTGCCTCGACGAGGCTGCGGCGCTGCCATGGGTCCTGGACCGGATGCCGTTCGGATACCGGCCCATCGTCGTGGACAACGGGTCGGTAGATGCCTCCGCGGCGATCGCGCGGTCCCGGGGAGCAGAGGTCGTGACGGCGGAGCAGCGCGGGTACGGGGCCGCCTGCCACGCCGGCTTGATGGCCTCGACCAGCCGAGTCGTCTGCGTGATGGATGCTGATGCCAGCATCGACCCCGCTCAGCTGCCCGAGGTGACCGGCCCGGTGCTGGCGGGGGATTCCGATCTGGTGCTGGGCCGCCGGATCACCCGTTCGCTGCGCGCCTGGCCGCTGCCGGCCCGGCTGGCGAACCTCGCCCTGGCCCGAGCGGTCCGACGACGGACCGGACTCGGTCTGCGCGACCTCGGCCCGGTCCGCGCCTTCCGACGCGCCGACCTGATCGCGCTCGACCTCACTGACCGCCGCTTCGGCTATCCGCTGCAGACGGTCCTCGCTGCCCACGATGCCGGGTGGCGCGTGACCGAGGTGCCCGTCCGCTACCTCCCGCGGGTCGGCAGGTCGAAGGTGACCGGCACGGCGGCCGGCTTCCTGCGCGCCGTCCGGGACTCGCGGGCGGTGATGGCCCGGTGACCGGCACCGCGGCGCTCGTGCCGACGTTGCCGGCGCAGGTCGTGGTGCTGGCCAAGACCCCGGTGGCTGGTCGCGTCAAGACCCGGCTGACCCCGCCGTACACCGATGTCCAGGCGGCGTGCCTCGCGCAGGCCGCGCTCGTCGACACGTTGCGCGCTGCGATGAGCTCCTCGGTGCGACGGGTCGTCCTGGTCCTGGACGGTCGGCCGGGAGAATGGCTGCCGGCCGGCGTGCCGGTCCGTCCTCAGCGCCGAGGCCGTCTCGACGAGCGCATCGCGCACGCGCTGGTCGACACCTGGACCGAGCTGCCGCTGCCGGTCCTCCTGATCGGGATGGACACCCCTCAGCTCACCGGCGCCGACCTCGACCGCGCCGTGGTGGCCCTGGTTCAGGGCGACAGCGACGCCGTCCTCGGCCCCGCTATGGACGGCGGCTACTGGGCGATAGGGCTGAGGCAACCGGCTCTCGACCATGTCCGCTCGGTCCCGATGTCCCGAGCCGACACCGGCGCCCGGCAGCTCGAGCAGCTGGTGTCCTGCGGCCTGCGGGTCCAGCTGCTAGAGACGCGGCGGGACGTCGACCTGGCCGCAGACGCCGACCTGGTCGCGGCCGAGGCGCCCGGCGGTGGCTTCGCGGCCGAGCTGACGCGGATCTCGGCGGGCGCCGCGTGATGGGCCAGTTGTACTCCGGCGCGCTACGTGACGGCCGGCGGCTCGAGGCCGTCTACCCGGACGGTCGTCGGGTCGCCGTACCGGTCGAGTCCTGGTTGGGGCCGCTGCAGCCCGGAGACGCCGGCCTGATCGACAGATGCACGGGTGCCACCTTGGACGTCGGCTGCGGTCCGGGGCGGCTGGCCGCGGCCCTGAGACGGCGTGGTGTCCCGGCACTGGGCATCGACGTCAACACCGAAGCCCTACGCCTCGCCCGGACTGCAGGAGCCCGGGTGCTGCGGTGCTCGGTGTTCGGCGACGTGCCGCGCCCGGGGAGCTGGGACACCGTCCTGCTCGCTGACGGCAACATCGGTATCGGGGGGGTGCCTGTGGTCCTGCTGCGTCGGGTCGCGTGCCTGCTGGCCCCCGGGGGCCACGCCCTGGTAGAGGTCGAGGGCCCCGAAGCCAGCAGCGGCCGGACCCGGCTGCGGCTGGCTAGCGGCGACCGCGTCTCACGGCCCTTCCCGTGGGCCCACCTCGCCCTTCGCGACGCTGCGGGCGCGGCCGCGCTCGCGGGAATGCGAGCTGACGACTGTTGGCAGGACTCGGGCCGTTGGTTCGTCACCCTGCGACAGGAATGACCGAGCCGACCGAGAGGCATCCGGACCATGGTCCCGCACTTCGTGACCGACAAGCCCCCGTTCTGGCCGCGGTTCAGCAGCCCTCTCCGGTCGACCGCCCTCACTGCACGCCTGGGGCGGGTCCTGGGGATCATGCTCGGGATCTGCTTCGTCACCGGCCTGGCGAGCCACTACCAATACCACCCGTGGTCGTGGCTGCCGGAACCAGCCAGCCCGGTCGGGCTCTACCGGGTGACGCAGGGGCTGCACGTCCTCACCGGGATCGCGTGCATCCCCTTGATCCTCGTCAAGCTCTGGTCGGTCTACCCCAACCTGTTCCGTTGGCCAACCGTGCGCTCGGCCGGTCATGCAGTGGAACGCCTGTCCGTGTTCGTGCTGGTCTCCTCGACCCTGCTCCAGCTGGCGACCGGCTTTATGAACATTCTCGGCTGGTACGCGTGGCCGTGGTCGTTCGTGCGAGTCCACCACTACCTCGGCTACGTCGTGATCGGCTCGGTGCTGCTGCACGTCGCCGTCAAGCTGCCCGACATCGCCTACGGGCTGCGGACCCGCGTGGCCGACGGTGACGTCCTCACCGAGACGCCCTGGAGCGACAACCCGCAGGCGCACAGCAACGCGGGTCCGGACACCAAGCCGCCGCCGACCCCAGCCATCAGCCGACGCGGTCTGCTCGCCGCGACCGGGGCCGGGGTCGGCCTGGTGGTCGTGACCACCGCCGGGCAGACCCTCACGCCGCTACGGGCGCTGGGCCTTCTCGCCGCCCGGGACCCGGGCAAGGGGCCGCAAGGCGTGCCGGTGAACCGGACGGCGATGCAAGCCGGGGTCATCGAGGCTGCCCGGGCACCGGACTGGACGCTCGAGGTCGTCGGCCCCCAGCCGTACCGGATCGGGCTGGCCGAGCTCGAGCAGATGGACTTGTCCGAAGCGAGCCTGCCGATCACCTGCGTCGAGGGGTGGAGCGTCGGGGCCTCGTGGCGTGGCATCAGGCTGCTCGACGTCGTGCGGCGGGCCGGCGGGGACGCGGGCTCGCGCGTTCGCGTCGTCTCGCTGCAGACCTTCGGGGCTTACGGCGGCAGCACGGTGGAAGGCCCACAAGTCGCGCACGCCCTGCTCGCCACCCATCTCAACGGTGAGCGGCTGAACATCGACCACGGTTTCCCGCTGCGGCTCATCGCTCCGAACCGGGCCGGCGTCCTGAACACGAAGTGGCTGACGAAGATCGTGGTGAGCTGAGTGCGTTGGTGGCGGCGCGGCCTCGGGGTCGTAGGCGTCCTCATGGTCGGGTACGGCGGCCAGCGACTGCTGACCGGCACCCCGGTAGCGGACCTTCGGCCGCTCGCCGTCTGGCTGATAGCCGCGGTGCTCATCCACGACGGTGTGGTCTCGCCGGCCGTGCTCGGGGCCGGCTGGGTGGTGAAGCGGCTCCCGCCGAGGCCTCGCCGGTTCGTCCAGGCCGGCCTGGTCGTCAGCGGGATGCTCATCGTGGTGGCAGCGCCGCTGATCAACCGTCAGGGGACCCAGGTCGCCAGCAAGGGACTGCTGCTTCGCGACTATGCCGCGAACCTCGCGCTGCTGCTGGCGCTGGTGGCTCTCGTCAGCGCCGGCGGCTACCTCTGGTCGCTGGCGCAAGGGCGGTCCGGCACGGCCGCGGGTGCATCCCCGGGCGACCCGGCCCCGCGGTGAGTTTCCGACGGGGACCGGTCGCGGTTCGTCCGGGAACCGACGCGTGGGCCCTGCTCGGGTGGGCCGCCCTGCTCGTCGCGGCCATCCTGTGGGGACGTCACCTGCTGCCTCAGGGCCACCTGAACGTCAGCTCTCCGCCCTTCTTGGGCCTCCCCCGGTGGGCGCCGGTAGAGCAGCTTCCCGCTCTCGCGGTCGCGGGCGCCTTCATCCTCACCGTCCCGTACCTGGCCGGCAGGCTGCCGTGGCGGCTGGCGCTCGTCCTGGCCTGGGCGGCTGCCGCGATCTGGGCGGTCGCCCTGGGGATCGGCGACGGGCACCCGACGCTCGGCGGGGTCCTCAACCAGTCGAGCGAGTACCTCCCGGCCGTGCGCACGGTGCGGTCCCCTGGGGACTTCCTCAGCGGGTTCGCTGACGCGGTGGCGCATCTGCGCTACCCGGTGCATGTCAACGGCCATCCGCCGTTGATGGTTCTCGTCCTGTGGGGCTGGGACCGGCTCGGCGCGTCAGGGCCGGCCTGGGCCGCTGCCCTGGTGATCGGGGTAGGGGCCTCATCGGTCATGGCCGTGGCCACGACCTTGCGTACGGTGGCCGGCGAGACGGCGGCGCGACGGACGCTGCCTTTCCTCATCCTCGGGCCCTTCGCGATCACCGTGGCCACGAGCGCGGACGCCTTCTTCCTGGGGGTGACGTCCTGGGCGGCCGCGGCGCTGGCGGTGGGACTCCACCACCGCTCGCGTCCCGTCCTCGTCCTCGCCGGACTACTTGCCGGCGCTGTTCCCTACCTCAGCTATGGACTGGTGCCCTTCGGGGTGGTGCTTGTCGCCGTGGCCGTCCTCGTCTTTCGACGCGACGGCATGCCGTCGACACGCCGCACGGGGCTCTCGGTGACCGCCGCGTTCATAGGCGGCCTGCTCGTCGTGCCACTCGCGATGAGCGCGGCGGGGTTCTGGTGGCTAGACGGCGTCCGCGCGACCCACGTCGCGTGGGTCGCGGGGCGGGGCGACGACCGCCCCTACCTCTACTCGTTCCTGGCCGACCTTGCCGTGCTCGCCGCCCTGACCGGCCCAGCGACCGCTGTCGCGGCAACTCGGAGGGCCAGCGTCGCGACGACGCTGCTCCCTGGGGCCGCCTTCGCCGCTGTGCTGTCCTTGGCGGCGGCCGGCGTCACCCGACTCGAGGTCGAACGGATCTGGCTTCCGTTCGCACCCTGGATCGTGGTTCTCACCCTCTCGCTCAGCGGTCGCGTGCGGTTGTGGCTGGCGGCGAACGCGGCGGTGGCGCTGGTGTTCCAGACCCTGGTGCTCGGCGGCTGGTAGCCATGCCCGCACCAGGGACCTTCTCAGCATCAGCCCGTACCGCACGATCACCCACGCTCAGTGCGGCGATGGCGGCGCCTCTCGACCCGGTCGAGCAGTCGTCCTGGATCGCGACGAGGACCGCAAGGCTGCCTGATGCGACAGTGGCAGTGTGAACAGGAGTGGTCTTGTCGCCAGGGGGGCAGCTCTGGTCGCGCCCGTCGCGCTGGCGACGTTCAGTGGGACAGCGCTGGCAGTGGTGTATGCGGTGACGGTGCGCACCGCGCCCGGAAGGCGGTTCGGTGATGCCTCGTTGCGGGGTGCCATCCTCACCAAATCGGGTGCTGCGCAAGCTGTCGACGCTGTGTTGGGGGTGGTGTCGCTGGCCGCGTTGCTGGCCGGGATCGCGGCGATTGCTGTCACTGCGCTGATCCGGCTTCGCCGGTCGCTGGGCCTGGTCGCGATCGGCCTCGTGGTCGCGGCAAACGCGTCGACCTGGCTACTGAAGAACCATGTGCTCTCCCGGCCCGATCTGGGCCTGAGCGAGATAACCCCCTCGACGCACAACAGCCTGCCCAGTGGGCACACCACAGCGGTCTTTTCCGTGGTGGTGGCGGTGCTGTTCGTCCTGCCGGAAGGTTGGCGTCGGCCGGTCGCAGCGGCCGGCGGGCTTGCAGCGATCGCGACCGCCCTCGCGGCGATGTCAGCAGGGTGGCATCGCGCCGGAGACTCTGTCGCTGCCTTTCTCCTGGTGGGCATGTGGGCCGGGATCGCCGCGACAACCGTCGTCGTCGTTGGCAGCGGTGAGGCTCGTCCTGCCCGACAGGGGCGGCCGGCCTCTGAGTGGAGTCGGTGGCTGTGGCCGGTGACCGGGGGCTCGATGGCGATGGGCTTGTGCGTCGCCGCAGGTCTGGTCCTTGTCGGGCCGCTGCGACGGAGCGTTGTCGGTGCGGTGTTGGCATTTGGCGCGGGTGGCCTGCTCATCGTCGCTGCGGCGGCTGCCGTGCTGCTTGCGGCCCTGCTCGTACTCAGCCGAATCGACACGTGATCCGCTCGATCTCTGATCAGTGACTCAGGTGCCTGATCGTCCTGCCCTTCGCGGGTGCTGTCCGCATGGCCGCGATGGTGGCGCGCATGCCCGTTGGTCTGACAGATTGCCGACATGGCGGACTCCCCCCTCGCGAAGGATGAGCGTGCTCGCTGATCGGGTGGTCACGAGCCGCTGGAGAGTGCTCGCTGATGCCGTGAGAACCCAGCTGTGGCCGCTTCCGGCTGCAGCGGTCGTGGTTGCGGTGGCCGCGGGTGTGGGCCTGCCGCGCCTTGACGCGAACATCGATGATGAGTTGCCCGCCGGGATGTCCGGCTACTTGTTCGGCGGTGGGGCGGAGGCGGCCCGGTCGGTGCTCGTGGCGGTCGCCGGCTCGCTCATCACCGTGACCGCACTGACGTTCTCTCTCACCGTGGTCACCTTGCAGCTGGCCAGCAGCCAGTTCTCCCCACGGCTGCTGAGGACGTTCACGTCCGACCGGGCTGTGCAGGGCACGATGGCGTTGTTCCTTGCCACTTTCGTCTACGCCCTGACGGTGCTTCGTACGGTGCGGACCGACATCGTGGGGCAGCCGGGATTCGTCCCTCAACTGTCTGTCACGATGGCGTACGCCCTGACCATCCTCAGCGTCCTTACACTGGTTGGTTTCCTGTCGCACCTGGTTCGGGAGATCAGGGTCGAGTCCATGCTCCGCAACGTTCATCGCGAGGCGTCCACGACCATCGAGGCGACGCTGTCAGCGCAAGGTTCCGGCGAGCAGCCCGCGCCGCCGCGGGTCCCGGCCGGCGCGGTGGACCTGGTGGCGAAAAGCTCGGGCTTCTTGACTTCCATCAACCAGGCGGCGCTGCTCGATGCCGCCGTCAACGCTGCGGGGAACGTCACGATCGACCGTGAGCCGGGCAGCTCACTGGTTGCCGGGACCCCTGTCGGGCGCCTGTGGGCCATGGACCCCGCTCATCCGCTGCTCGCGGACCGCCTCGCCCGGTTCCAGGACGCGGCAGCGAGCGCTCTGCACATCGGTGTCGAACGCACCGGAGCCCAGGACATCGGGTACGGCCTGCGCCAGCTGGTCGACGTGGCAGTCAAGGCCCTTTCCCCGGGCATCAACGACCCGACGACAGCGGTCCACGCCCTCGGCCATGTCAGTGCGCTGCTCTGCGAGCTGGCTTCCCGTGACCCGGGCGAGCTGGTGCAGACCGACGAAGAGGGCACGGTCCGCGTAGTCCTGAACGGCCCGGATCTGGAGGACCTGCTGGACCTCGCGATCGCGCAGCCCCGCCGCTACGGGGCCACCGACCCCGCCGTCCTCGCCCGGCTGTTCACCATGCTGCGCGAGCTCGCGTGGTCCACCGACCGACCCGCCCACCACCTGGCCGTCGCAGATCAGCTGGGCCGACTCCTCGGCACGGTGGCCGATCAGAGGTTCGATGACACGGAACGCACCGACCTGGCGAGCCTCGCCTCCTCGGTCGAGGACGCGCTGAACCACCGCTGGCACCCATGAACGTTGCCTCACGGGACCTGTTGCGGGCCGGGTCAGCGGTACTCGGGGTTTCTCGTAGTCCAATCTGGCTCCGGTGTCCCACGCCGCCTCCTTCCTGGTGCAGTCCGGGTCCTACCTGGTCTCGGGGAACAGCGGCTGCGGCTTTCCGGCGTCGGCGTACTTGGCCAGCCGGTCCATGACCATCGCCCAGGTCTGCGCGGTGTGACCAAGGTCGGTCTCGGGATAGCCGTCGGCGAACCCGTAGTGGCGGAACAGGATGCCGGTGCCGATCTCGGCCCGGCTGGCTGGGCCAAGTTTTCCCATTCCCAGGTGGAGCCCTCCCAGAACGGGAAGCCGGAGGTGACCTGCATGCGGACGAGCTTCGCTGGCTCGGTGGTCACGTCGACCTCCAGGTCGACGGCAGCCTGCGCAAACCCGAACCGGGCGCGCTCGCCGGACAGATCGCAGTCGGCGGACCAGAAGCCGCGTTGACCCTCGGTGGTGACAAGGATCTCGAAGACGCGCTCGAAGTCCGCAGCCACGTCGATGGCCAGGGTGGTGCGAGCCATGGGTTCCTCCACAGGGATGGATAACTGGTTTAGATTTATCTTAAATAGGTTCGCCGTCAAGGGGCCAGGGCGTCGATGCGTCCACGTCGATAGGTCCACGTCGGCCAAGGCATCAGCGAGGGGAGGACGGTCGTCGTGGAGCCTCTGCGGGTGATCGCGGCACCGCGGCGGCTGCGGATCCTCGAGCTCGTGTGGGACCGCGAGCGGTCGGCCGGGGACATCGCCGCCCAGTTCGACGTCTCCTGGTCCGCCATCAGCCAGCACCTGACCGTGCTGAGAAGTGCGGGGTTCCTCCTCGAGCGACGCGACGGCAACAGCCGCCTCTACCGCGCCGACCAGGCGGCCCTAGGCCCGCTGCGCGCCGTCCTGGAGGAGCACTGGCGGACGGGCCTCGACCGCGTCAAGGAGCTCGCCGAGGCCGAGCAGCAGAGCCGGGACATGACGTGACCGAAGCGCCCATGGCTGGGTCCGACATCCTGGAAGTCAGCGTGCACATCGCCGCCCAGCCCGAGACGGACTTCCCCTACTTCACCGACCCGGCCCGGTACGTCCTGTGGATGGGATCTGAGGTCGACCTCGAGCCGGTGCCCGGCGGTACCTACCGGGTGCGGATGCGCGACGGCGTGGAGACCGTCGGAGAGTTCCTCGAAGTCGACCCGCCCCGCCGCCTCGTCTTCACCTGGGGCTGGACCCAAGGCCCGCCGGTCCCCCCGGCAGCACCCGGGTGGTCGTTACCCTCGAGCCTAAAGCAGACGGCACCCGTGTCGTCCTCCGTCACCACGACCTGCCGGACGTCGAGCAGCGCCAGCACCACGCGGGCGGCTGGGAGATGTACCTCGGCCGCCTCGCCGTCCGCTTGGCCGGTGGCGACCCGGGCCGCGACCCCAACGCCTGACCGGCCCGCTTCTACCCTGTGGCCGGCGTCAGCGAGCTACGAGATGGCAGGTCTGTGACGACCAGCGTCTGCAGGTCGATCATGGACGGAGCCGACACCGACCCGGACTCGGCTCCCGTCGGCATGGTCAGTGCGCCCGACGTTCCGACTCGGTCTTCGCGGCCATCATCGACTCGGCGACAGCCAGCTGCCAGGCGCCGGCGACTTGTGAGCCCCACCACGTGCCCAGCGCCCACAGGTCGGTGCCGAGCTGGCCGGAATAGGTCAGCCGCGTCCGGGTCGGGGGCGCGGATCCGGTCGGGGGCAACTCGTGCAGCTCGAACGCTTCCACGACGTGCGGCACCGGTCCGCGGAGCAGCCGGAAGTCGATGCGGTCCGGACGGGTGAACCGGACCGTCTCGATGGTGGTCGCGACCAGCCCGCCGCGCACCGGGGTCCGGTGCGCGGCCAGCACCATGTCGGCGCCGCGTTCGAGCACCGTCACCTTCTCGGCCATGGCGCGAGCCTGGCGGGCCGCGTACGGGGCGCTGAGCACGTCGAACACGACCTCGCGGGGCGCGGCGATGTCGACCGGCCGGCAGACCAGGGGCTGGACGCGCCGTCCGAGGTTCAGGTCGAGGGTGAGCTTCCCTTCGATGGTCGCCTTGTAGGCGAGCGCGCCAATCGTGGCCAGCGCGGCGCCGGTGCGCAGTCGCTGCCGCGCACCGACGCTTCCTGCGTGCTCACCCGGTTGCACCTTCATCGGCTCACACCGCGCATGTGTTCCGCCCCACTCATTCGGCGGCTTCGCCGGCCAGGATCTGCTCGACCACATCGGCGATGTCGGCGCCGACGATGTCGGGCTGGCGCCCGATCGGGCTGAGCACCATTCCGGGCCGTGCGACGAACGCGGCCTTGCATCCGGCTGCCAAGGCACCCGAGACGTCCCAGGAGTGCGCCGCGACCAGCCGGACGTCGCCGGTCGCGATTCCGAGTGCTCGGGCCACCGCCTGGTAGGGCTCGGGGCAGGGTTTAAGCCGCTGGACTGTGTCGGCGGACATCACGTCGTCGAAGTAGCCCCGGATCCCGGCGTTGGTGAGCTGCTCCTCCGCGACCGATTCGGCGGAGTTGGTCAGGGCGACCACCGTGAAGGCGGTCCCGCGCAGTCGGGCGAGGGCGTCGGCAACGTCAGGATGCGGCGGTAGGGAGCTCATCCTCTCGACCATTCTGGTGGCCTCGGCTGGGGTGATGGTGCGCGCTTGCCGTTCGGCGAGCATCAGCAGCGCGGCATGCTGCGCGGAGCTGAAGTCGACGTACTCCCCTGTCAGGCCACCGACGAAGGACAGCTGAAGCATCTGGGCGAACCACTGCCCTCGGAGCGCAGCCGACCCGAGCACCTCCTCGAAAGCGGCATCCAGCGCGCGCAGGTCGAGCAACGTCTCGTTGACGTCGAAAGCGATTGCAGCCGTCATGTCAGTCAGCGTAAGCCGCTGCAGGGAGGCGTGCCGGCAGCAGAGCTTCCCAAAGATGGCCGGGCGTCTTGGCGGTCAAGCGGGGGACCGGGGCGGGTCGGCGATGCTGCGCAAAGGCCCGCGCGTCCGGGGCGCGGTCGGTGGGCCGTTCTCGAGGGGGGCAGTGTCCCCGGACCGCGGAATCCCACGGTCCGCCCGAGATGTCTCCGCAGAGGTAGCCACCCGCGACCTTGTCGCTGGCCGGTTGCTGAGCGGGTGACGGGAATCGAACCCGCATGACCAGCTTGGAAGGCTGGAGCTCTGCCATTGAGCTACACCCGCGTGCCCGCCTGGTGGTGGCGCGGCGGGCCTGCCCAGGCGCCGGTTAGCCCCTGGCAGGCATCGGCTCTAGGATGCCATGAGCGCTGCGGGGCGTAGCGTAGTGGCTAGCGCGCCTGCTTTGGGGGCAGGAGATCGGGAGTTCGAGTCTCCCCGCCCCGACCACGTTCTGGCTGCTGGCGCCCCCTGCGCGAGCCGCGTACCCCGCTTGTCCGTCCACCCGCACGTCCGTGATGCCCCATCCGGTGATCCACGAGGAGCCCCCGACCGTGAAGAGCGAGCTCGAGACCCTGAACCCGACCCGGGTGAAGCTGACCGTCGACGTCCCGTTCGAGGAGCTCGCCCCGAGCCTCGACGCGGCGTACAAGAAGATCGGCAGCCAGGTGACCATCCCCGGCTTCCGGAAGGGGAAGGTGCCGCCGCGGGTGATCGACCAGCGGTTCGGGCGCGGAACCGTGCTGGAGGAGGCCGTGAACGAGGCGCTGCCGCGCTTCTACGGCGAGGCGGTCGAGAGCAACGACCTCAAGGTGCTGGGGCAGCCCGAGGTCGACGTGACCGAGTTCGAGGACGGGCAGCACCTGAAGTTCACCGCCGAGGTCGACGTCCGGCCGGAGTTCGACCTGCCGGACTACGACGGCCTCGAGGTGACCGTGGACGACGCGGAGGTCACTGACGCCGACGTCGACGAGCAGCTGGACGGCCTGCGCGAGCGGTTCGCCACCCTCACCGGTGTCGACCGCGCTGCCGCCGACGGCGACTTCGTCTCCATCGACCTGTCCGCGGTCGTCGACGGCGAGGCCGTCGACGACCTCACCGCGAAGGGCCTCAGCTACCGGGTCGGCGAGGGGTCGCTGCTCGAGGGTCTCGACGAGGCCGTGACCGGGCTCGCGGCGGGGGAGTCGGCCGAGTTCGCGACCACGCTGGTCGGCGGCGACCACGTCGGCCAGGAGGCGACCGTCACCGTCGAGGTGAAGTCGGTCAAGGAGCGCGAGCTGCCCGAGCTGGACGACGATTTCGCCCAGACCGCGAGCGAGTTCGACACCCTCGACGAGCTGCGGGCCGACGTCCGGACCCGGGTCGACGGCATGAAGAAGGTGCAGCAGGGCGTCCAGGCCCGCGACCGGGTGCTGGAGGCCCTGCTCGCCAAGGTCGAGATCCCGCTGCCGGAGGGTGTCGTGAAGGCCGAGGTCGACGCGCGCAACCACAACCTCGCCCACCAGCTCGAGGCCGCCGGCATGACCCGGGCCGACTTCCTGGCCGCCGAGGGGCAGTCCGAGGAGGAGTTCGACGCCGACATCGACCAGCGCACCCGCGGGGCGATGGCCGCGCAGTTCGTCCTCGACAAGGTGGTCGAGAAGGAGCAGCTGTCGGTCAACGAGCAGGAGCTCACCGACCACATCATCCGCAGCGCCTCGCGCTACGGCATGGGGCCCGACCAGTTCGCCCAGCAGATCGTGCAGGGCGGCCAGGTCCCGGTGCTGGTCAGCGAGGTCGTGCGCGGCAAGGCGCTGGCCCTGGTGCTCGAGCGCGCCAAGGTCGTCGACGAGTCCGGCCGCGAGGTCGACCTCGAGGCGCTGCGCGAGGACGCGCCGGCCGACCAGCTGGTCGAGACCGGCGACGACGACGACCACGACGGCCACGACGACCACGACGACCACGACGACCACGACGACCACGAGGGTCACGACCACGGCTGACCGCCGTACCCGCCGTACGTCGCGAAGGGCCCCGCCGCACGCCGGCCGGGGCCCTTCGTGCGTCCGGGTGAGCCGCGTGCGCCGACAGCGAACACCCGCCCGGCGGGGAGTTCTGTGTCCAGGCCCCGCGTTAGTGTCGGCACCAGTGATCGGCGGGAGACGCCGGTCAGACACGACAGACACATCGTTCCGACGCGAGACAGGTGACCCGAGTGAGCGAGCTGACCACCCCCGGCCTCGAGACCCCGCAGGGGCGCTCGCCCCAGCCGCAGGGGATGGGCCTCGACGACCAGGTCTACAACCGGCTGCTGCGCGAGCGCATCATCTTCCTCGGCTCCGTGGTCGAGGACTCCAACGCCAACGCCATCTGCGCTCAGCTGCTGCTGCTGGCGGCCGACGACCCCGACAAGGACATCTGGCTGTACATCAACTCGCCGGGCGGCTCGGTGTCCGCCGGCATGGCGATCTACGACACCATGCAGTGGGTCAAGAACGACATCGCGACGGTGTCGATGGGGCTGGCTGCCTCGATGGGGCAGTTCCTGCTCTGCGCCGGCACACCCGGCAAGCGCTACGCGCTGCCGCACTCGCGGATCATGATGCACCAGCCGTCCGGCGGGCTCGGTGGCACGGCCTCCGACATCCGCATCCAGGCCGAGCAGATGCTCTACACCAAGCAGAAGATGGCCGAGCTGATCGCCCAGCACACCGGGCAGACGGTCGAGACCATCGAGGCCGACTCGGACCGCGACCGCTGGTTCACCGCCGAGGACGCCAAGGACTACGGCCTGGTCGACGAGGTGGTCGCCAGCGCCGGGCAGGTCGCCGGCTCGGGCGGCACGGCATGAACGACACCTTCCCCCCACCCGTCGGCGCCCCGCGAGGAGACCGAGCCCAGATGAGCGACCTGTACCAGCCGAGCTCCCGCTACTACCTGCCGCAGATGGAGGAGCGCACGTCGTACGGCTGGCGGCGCACGGACCCCTACGCGAAGCTGTTCGAGGAGCGGATCATCTTCCTCGGCCAGGCCATCGACGACACCATCGCGAACGACGTGATGGCCCAGCTGCTGACGCTGGAGTCCGCCGACCCCGACCGCGACATCTCGATCTACATCAACTCCCCGGGTGGCTCGTTCACGGCGTTGACCGCGATCTACGACACCATGCAGTTCGTCCGGCCGGACATCCAGACCACCTGCCTCGGGCAGGCCGCGTCGGCGGCGGCGATCGTGCTGGCGGCCGGCACGCCCGGGAAGCGGTTCGCGCTGGCGAACTCCCGCATCCTCATCCACCAGCCCTCGACCGAGGGCGGCGGGCAGGCCAGCGACATCGAGATCCAGGCCCGCGAGGTGCTGCGCATGCGCAAGCAGCTCGAGGCGATGCTTGCGCAGCACAGCAACCGCTCGCTGGAGCAGGTCGAGCGCGACATCGAGCGCGACAAGATCCTCACCGCCGAGGAGGCCGTGGAGTACGGCCTGGTCGACCGGGTGCTGACCACCCGGGGCAGCTGAGATGCGCCCCGCGGGTCGGCTCCGGCCGCGCCGTGGGGCGACGCGCCCGTCCGGGCCGCTCGGGCCCGGAATAGCGGCGCAGACGGCCCCGCCGGGGTACCGTCGTGGCACGTACGGCCCGGTCACCCGACCGGTCAGTGAGAGTCGGCAGAGGGAGAGGCTTCCGCGTGGCGCGCATCGGTGACGGTGGTGACCTGCTCAAGTGCTCCTTCTGCGGGAAGAGCCAGAAGCAGGTCAAGAAGCTCATCGCCGGCCCCGGCGTGTACATCTGCGACGAGTGCATCGACCTCTGCAACGAGATCATCGAGGAGGAGCTCTCCGAGAGCTCCGACCTCAAGTGGGACGAGCTGCCCAAGCCGGTCGAGATCTGCGAGTTCCTCGACTCGTACGTCGTCGGGCAGGACGTCGCGAAGAAGGCCCTCGCGGTCGCCGTCTACAACCACTACAAGCGGGTGCAGGCCGGCGAGTCCGGCAAGCCCGGGCGTGACGACCACGTCGAGCTGGCGAAGTCGAACATCCTGCTGATCGGCCCCACCGGCTGCGGCAAGACGCACCTCGCCCAGACCCTGGCCCGGATGCTCAACGTCCCGTTCGCGATCGCCGACGCCACGGCGCTCACCGAGGCCGGCTACGTCGGCGAGGACGTCGAGAACATCCTGCTCAAGCTCATCCAGGCCGCCGACTACGACGTCAAGAAGGCCGAGACCGGCATCATCTACATCGACGAGGTCGACAAGATCGCCCGCAAGAGCGAGAACCCGTCGATCACCCGCGACGTGTCCGGCGAGGGCGTGCAGCAGGCGCTGCTGAAGATCCTCGAGGGCACCACCGCCTCGGTGCCGCCGCAGGGCGGCCGCAAGCACCCGCACCAGGAGTTCATCCAGATCGACACCACGAACGTGCTGTTCATCGTGGGCGGCGCGTTTTCCGGCCTCGAGAAGATCATCGAGGGCCGGATCGGCCGCAAGGGTCTCGGCTTCGGTGCCACCCTGCACACCAAGGCCGACCGCGACAACGCCGACGTCTTTGCCGACGTGCTCCCCGAGGACCTGCTGAAGTTCGGCATGATCCCGGAGTTCGTCGGGCGGCTGCCGGTCATCACCAACGTGCGCAACCTCGACCAGGAGGCGCTTGTGCGCATCCTCACCGAGCCGCGCAACGCCCTCGTCAAGCAGTACGAGCGGCTCTTCGACCTCGACGGCGTCGAGCTGGAGTTCACCGAGGACGCGCTCGAGTCGGTCGCCGACCAGGCGATCCTGCGGGGCACCGGCGCCCGCGGGCTGCGGGCGATCATGGAGGAGGTCCTGCTCTCCGTGATGTACGAGGTGCCCTCACGCAAGGACGTCGCCAAGGTCGTCATCACCCGCGAGGTCGTGCTCGAGCACGTCAACCCGACGCTGGTGCCGCGCGAGACCCCCAAGCGGGAGCGCCGCGAGAAGTCCGCCTGACCTACTGCGCGTCCCAGGCTTCGTTCGTCGCCCGCGCGACGGTCGCCGGGTCGGGCGGCAGGGCTCCGAGGCCGAACACGACCACCGCACGCCGCCACAGGTCACGCATGCAGACCGTCGTGCCCATGCCACCAGCGGCCTGAGCCGGCTTGGAGTAGCAGTCCACGCCGTCCAGGGTTGTCTTGTCCCAGCCGGCGAAGGGGTCTTGCTCGTCAGCAGGTGAACCCGAGGTGCCTGAGTCGTCGCCGGAGGGGCTGGGCCCCGCGCCACCGCGCAGCGCAGCCAGCACGTACCCCGATCCCTGACCGTCGGAGTACAGCGCGATCGCGGTCTTGCTGCCGCTCCCGAGCTCCTCACCGAAGCCCTCAGCCATCTGCGCGGCCATCGCGTCGGAGTCGGCGCCGCCCACCTTCGGCATCCCCATCAGGGTGTCCGGTGCCACCGGGTCGGCGAAGAACTGCTGCCAGCCGAAGCGGCCGACGAGGACGAGCGCCACCAGGACGACGACGGCCCCACCGGCGAGGGCGAGCTTCCATCCCGCGCCACCCGAGAATGGCCCTGGGCCGGAGGCGGACCCGACGGGCGCCGGGGCCGACCCGAAGGAGCTCGCGGGAGACCCGAACGGTGCCGGGCCGGGCTGACCGAACTGCGAGGCAGCCGGGGTACCGAACGGTGCTGCCTGCGGCGTGCCGAACTGCGCCGGCTGCGTCCCGGGACCGGACCCGAAGGCCGGTGAGCCCA
This sequence comes from uncultured Actinomycetota bacterium, assembly GCA_963746465.1. Classification (GTDB taxonomy): domain Bacteria; phylum Actinomycetota; class Actinomycetes; order JACCUZ01; family JACCUZ01; genus CAVVAY01. The sequence goes on from CAVVAY010000005.1 coordinate 362,010, forward strand.
TCGGACGGGGCGTGGGCGCCCCGGCGAAGAAGCCGAGGTCGGGCACCGGCGGCCGCGGCGGGGTGACCGCCCCCGGCACGACGTTGTCCTGGGTCTGCTCGGGCATGGGAGATCCCCCCGTTGGCGAACGTTCTCCGTGGGGGTCGGCGTCCATCGGGCCGATCTTGAGCCGTCAGCCCGACGGATCGCTGATCACAGCGTGACGGTGGCGCCGAGCGGGCCGTCGTCGGCCCGGAAGACCAGCTCGCCCACGCGGCCGGTGGCCCGCAGGTCGGCGGTGGCCTCGGCGACCCGGTCCAGCGCGGCCTGGGGTCCGGTGACGGTGGCCGCGCCCACCTCGGTGCGCATCGAGGTCTTGGCCTCCGACTTCGCCTTCCGGACGGCGCCGAGCACCACCGAGGTGTCGCGCAGGACGGCCGCGTCGGCGCCCGGCGCGAGGGCCGCCACCTCGTCGGCGTCCGGCCAGCCGGACCGGTGCACCGAGCCCGGCTGCCACCACGACCAGACCTCCTCGGTCACGAACGGCAGGAACGGTGCGAACAGGCGCAGCTGCACCGACAGCGCCGCCGCCAGCGTCGCCTTTGCCGACGCGGCCGGAGCCTCACCGCGGGTCGCGTAGGCGCGGTCCTTGACCAGCTCGACGTAGTCGTCGCAGAACGTCCAGAAGAACGACTCGGTGAGCTCGAGCGCGCGGGTGTACTCGAAGGCGTCCAGGGCCTCGGTGGCCTCCCGCACGACGCCGGCCAGGGTCGCGAGCAGCGCGCGGTCCAGCGGCTCGCTGACGGCGTCGGGCGCCTCGACGGCTCCCAGCTGCAGGGTGAACTTGCTGGCGTTGAGGATCTTGATCGCGAGGCGCCGGCCGATCTTCATCTGCGCCTCGTCGAACGGGCTGTCGGTGCCAGGGCGCGCGCCGGCTGCCCGCCAGCGCACCGCGTCCGGGCCGTATGTGTCGAGGATCGCCAGCGGGTCGACCACGTTGCCCTTGGACTTCGACATCTTCTCGCGCTTGGGGTCGGCGACGATGCCGGAGATCGCGGCGGTCCGCCACGGCAGCGTGCCGACCTCGTAGTGCGCGCGCACGATCGTCGCGAACAGCCAGGTGCGGATGATCTCGTGGGCCTGCGGCCGCATGTCCATCGGGAAGGTCCGGGCGAACAGGTCCGGGTCGCGCTCCCAGCCGCACACGATCAGCGGCGACAGCGACGAGGTCGCCCAGGTGTCCATCACGTCGGGGTCGCGGGTGAAGCCGCCCGGCTGGTCGCGCTGGTCGTCGGTGAAGCCGGCCGGTGCCTGGGAGGCCGGGTCGACAGGGAGCTGGTCCTCGGTGGGCAGCAGCGGTCGCGAGTGGTCGACCTCGCCGTCGGCGTCGAGCGGGTACCAGACCGGGAACGGCACGCCGGAGAACCGCTGGCGGCTGATCAGCCAGTCGCCGTTGAGGCCGCCCACCCAGTTCTCGTAGCGCTGCCGCATGTACGACGGCACCCAGTCGAGCTCCCGGCCGCGCTCGAGGAACACCTCGCGCAGCGCCTCGTCCCGGCCGCCGTTGCGGATGTACCACTGCCGGCTGGTGACGATCTCCAGCGGCTTGTCGCCGTTCTCGTAGAAGTTGGCCATCCGCTGGGTGGGCGTGGGCTCGCCGTCGAGGTCACCCGAGTCACGCAGCAGGTCGACCATCGCGGTCCGCGCCGAGAAGGTGGTCTTGCCGGCCAGCTCGGCGTACGCCGTTGCGCCCGGCTCGTCGGCCAGCCACGGCGGCGTGTCACGGATCAGCCGGCCGTCGCGGCCGACCACCGAGCGCACCGGCAGGTCCAGCTCGCGCCACCAGAGCACGTCGGTGAGGTCGCCGAACGTGCAGACCATGGCGATGCCCGCACCCTTGTCCGGCTCGGCCGCGTGGTGGGCCAGCACCGGCACCTCGACGCCGAAGACCGGCGAGCGCACCGTCGTACCGAACATCGCCTGGTAGCGCTCGTCGTCGGGGTGGGCGACCAGGGCCACGACCGCGGGGATGAGCTCGGGCCGGGTGGTCTCGACATGCACGGGCCCCGCGTCACTCCGGAACGCGATCCGGTGGAAGTGACCCGGGTACTCGCGGGCCTGCAGCTCGGCCTGCGCGACGGCGGTCTGGTACGTCACGTCCCACAACCCGGGCGCCTCGGCCTGGTAGGCCTCGCCGCGCGCCAGGTTGCGCAGGAACGCCCGCTGGGCGGCGGTGATCGAGACCGGGCTGATCGTCGTGTACTTCTGGGTCCAGTCGACCGACAGCCCGAGCCGGCGCCAGAGCGACTCGTAGAGCTCCTCGGTCTCCTCGGACCAGCGCTCGCAGAGCTCGACGAAGTTGCGGCGTGAGATCGACACCTGCTTCTTGGCGTCCGGCTTCGCCGGCGGGCTGAAGTCGGGGTCGTAGGGCAACGACGGGTCGACCCGGACCCCGAAGTCGATCTGCACCCGGCGCTCGGTGGGCAGGCCGTTGTCGTCCCAGCCCATCGGGTAGAACACCTCGCGGCCGCGCATCCGCTGGAACCGCGCGATCACGTCGGTGTGGGTGTAGGAGAAGACGTGCCCGACGTGCAGCGTGCCGCTCACGGTGGGCGGCGGGGTGTCGATCGAGAAGATCTGCTCGCGGGTCTTCCTCCGGTCGAACAGGTAGGTGCCCTCGTCCTGCCATACCTGGGCCCAGCGGTCCTCGAGCCCGTCGACGGTCGGCTTGTCCGGCACCCGCGGGTCGCGGGGACCGGCGTCAGCCGCGGAGGCTTCGGTCGTCTGCTGTCCCATGGGCCGGAATCCTACGGTCGGCCGCGGTGCCGTCTCTCCCGAGTTCGGCGTCGGGACGCGGCTGCCTAGACTTCGGGGGTGACCGAGACGGACGACCTGAGCCGGCTGCGCGAGGTGGAGCAGGCCATCCTCGGGCGCGCTCCCGAGCACGACATCACGCCCTCGCTGGACCGGATCCGCGAGGTGCTGGACCTGCTCGGCTCGCCGCAGGACGCCGCCCCGGTGGTGCACGTCGCCGGCACCAACGGCAAGACGTCGACCACCCGGATGGTCGAGGCGCTGCTGCGTGAGTTCGGGCTGCGCACCGGGCGGTTCACCAGCCCGCACATGCAGTCGGTGCGGGAGCGGATCTCCTTCGACGGTCAGCCGATCGACCCGGAGCGGTTCATCGCGACGTACGACGACGTCGCGCCCTACCTGGACCTCGTCGACTCTCGGCATGACGTCCGGCTGTCGTTCTTCGAGGTGCTGACCGCGATGGCCTACGCCGCGTTCGCCGACGCCCCGGTCGACGTCGCCGTGGTCGAGGTCGGGATGGGCGGTGCCTGGGACGCCACCAACGTCGCGAACGCCCAGGTCGCGGTGGTCACCCCGATCGCGATCGACCACACCCACTTCCTCGGCTCGACGATCACCGAGATCGCCGGGGAGAAGGCGGGGATCCTCAAGCCCGGGTCGTACGGCGTGCTGGCCCAGCAGCCGGTGGAGGCCGCCGAGGTGCTGTTGCGCCGCTCGGTCGAGGTCGACGCCATCGTGGCCCGGGAGGGGCTGGAGTTCGGCGTGACCGCGCGCACCCTCGCGGTGGGCGGCCAGCTGGTCTCCCTGCGCGGACTGGCCGGCGACTACGACGACGTCTTCCTGCCGCTGCTCGGAGCCCACCAGGCGCACAACGCGGCCTGCGCCCTGGCAGCAGTCGAGGCGTTCCTGGGCGGGGCGCACGCCGAGCGGGGCCAGCTGGACGTCGACCTGGTGCGCGCGGCGTTCGCCGCTGTCAGCTCTCCGGGCCGCCTGGAGACCGTCCGCAGCTCCCCGACGGTGGTGCTGGACGCGGCGCACAACCCGGCCGGCGCCCGCGCCACGGCCGAGGCGGTGGGGGAGTCCTTCGGCTTCAACCGGCTGGTCGGTGTCTTCGCCGCGATGGCCGACAAGGACGTCCGCGGCATGCTCGAGGCGCTGGAGCCGGTTCTGGCGGAGGTGGTGATCACCGAGTCCACGTCCGGCCGGGCGATGCCGGCCGACGAGCTGGCCGTGATCGCGGTCGAGGTCTTCGGCGCCGACCGGGTCGAGGTCTCGCCGCGGCTGGACGACGCCATCGACTCGGCGGTGACCCTCGCCGAGGAGGAGGGTCACTTCGGCGGGTCCGGCGTCCTGGTGACCGGCTCGATCGTCACGGTCGCCGAGGCACGCACCCTGCTGGGCCGGAGCTGACGTGCGGGGCATCTGCGCCGCGGTGCTGGTCTTCGAGGCAATGGTGATCCTCTTCGCCACCTTGGTCGCCCTGGACCTCTCCGACGTCAGCGACGGCACGGTGTGGGCGGTCGGTGGCGCCGGCGCTGTGCTCGCCCTGCTGCTCGCCGGGCTGCTGCGCTGGCGCTGGGCGTACGTCGCGGGCTCGGTTCTGCAGGTGGCGCTGGTCGCGGCCGGGCTCGTCGTGCCGGTGATGTTCTTCCTCGGCCTGCTGTTCGCCGGCCTGTGGTTCCTGGCGCTGCACCTCGGCCGCAAGGTCGAGCGGATCCAGGCCGCCCGGGTCGCCGGCGAGGCCGGTCAGTAGCCTTGCCGACCGTGACCGAGCGAACCCTGGTGCTGATCAAGCCCGACGCCGTCCGCCGCGGCCTGCTCGGCGAGGTGCTGGGCCGGTTCGAGCGCAAGGGCCTCACAGTGGTGACGCTCGACCAGCGCACCATCGACGGCGAGACCGCCGACCGGCACTACGCCGAGCACGTGCAGCGCGACTTCTACCCGCCGCTGCGCGAGTTCATCACCTCCGGCCCGCTGGTGGCGATGGTGCTGGAGGGCGACCAGGCGATCGCCGTGGTGCGAGCGCTCAACGGGGCCACCGACGGCCGGGTCGCCGCCCCCGGGACGATCCGCGGCGACCTGTCCCTGTCGAACCGTGAGAACTTGGTCCACGCCTCGGACTCCGCCGAGTCGGCCGCCCGCGAGATAGCGATCTTCTTCCCCGAACTTTGACCCGGCGCGCTCGTGTGCCATCAAGGTCGGGGCGGTCTCGCGCCGATACGATGACGACGTCGTAACCGCTCTCGGGCGGTTCCTCCGCCGCGGCCGCCTGTGCCGCACGATCCACCGCTGACGCTACTCGGGAAGGCCCCCCGCTCATGGGTAACAAGTTGTCGTTCATCGGCCGGGACATGGCCGTCGACCTCGGGACGGCCAACACCCTGGTCTACGTCCGGGGCAAGGGCATCGTCCTCAACGAGCCCTCGGTCGTGGCCATCAACACCAACACCGGGGGCATCCTGGCCGTCGGGGCCGAGGCGAAGAAGATGATCGGCCGGACGCCGGGCAACATCGTGGCGATCCGCCCGCTCAAGGACGGCGTGATCGCCGACTTCGACACCACCGAGCGGATGCTGCGCTACTTCATCCAGAAGGTTCACAAGCGCCGGCACCTGGCCAAGCCGCGGATCGTGGTCTGCGTGCCGAGCGGCATCACCGGCGTCGAGCAGCGTGCGGTCAAGGACGCCGGCTACGCGGCCGGGGCGCGCAAGGTCTACATCATCGAGGAGCCGATGGCCGCGGCGATCGGCGCCGGCCTGCCGGTGCACGAGCCGACGGGCAACATGGTCGTGGACATCGGTGGCGGCACCACCGAGGTCGCCGTGATCTCGCTCGGCGGCATCGTCACCAGCCAGTCGATCCGCACCGGGGGCGACGAGCTGGACCAGGCGATCATCACCTACGTGAAGAAGGAGTACTCGCTCATGCTGGGCGAGCGCACCGCGGAAGAGATCAAGATGGCGATCGGGTCGGCATTCCCGTCGCCGGAGGAGCCGCACGCCGAGATCCGCGGCCGAGACCTCGTCTCAGGGCTGCCGAAGACGATCGTCGTGAGCGCCGAGGAGATCCGCAAGGCCATCGAGGAGCCGGTCAACTCCATCATCGACGCGGTCAAGACCACCCTCGACAAGTGCCCGCCCGAGCTGTCCGGCGACATCATGGACCGCGGCATCGTCATCACCGGCGGCGGTGCGCTGCTCAAGGGGCTGGACGAGCGGCTGCGGCACGAGACGGGCATGCCGATCCACATCACCGACCGCCCCCTGGACTCGGTGGCCATGGGCTCGGGCAAGTGTGTCGAGGAGTTCGAGGCGCTGCAGCAGGTGCTGATCTCCGAGCCGCGGCACTAGCCGTCAACCGTCGGCGACGCCGGACGAGATGAACAGGGACACGCGTCGCACGCGGGTGGTGCTCGCGCTGCTCCTCGTCACCTCGGTCAGCCTGATCACGATCGACTACCGCGGTGGTGACAGCTCTCCCCTGGACGGTGTCCGGTCGCTCGCGGCGGCGGTGTTCGGTCCGGTGGAGCGGGTGGCCGCGGCCATCGCCAGCCCGGTCAGCGACGCGGTCGACAGCGTCGGCCGGCTCGGGAACGGCCGCGACGAGGCCGACCGGCTGGAGAAGGAGAACCAGGAGCTCAAGCGCCGCCTGCGCACCAGCGGGGTCGACCGGAACCGGGTCCAGGAGCTGGACGACCTGCTGCACCTCGCCGGAGCAGGACGCTACCGGGTGCTGCCGGCCCAGGTGATCGCGATCGGGTCGGCGCAGACCTTCTCCTGGACCGTCACCCTCGACGCCGGGAGCAGGGACGGCATCCGGCCGGACATGACGGTGCTCAACGGCGACGGTCTGGTCGGCAGGGTGAAGACGGTGGGTCCCTCGACCGCGACGGTGCTGCTCGCCGTGGACCCGGAGTCGTCGGTGGGGGTGCGGCTCGAGGGTTCGATGGAGGTGGGGTTCACCACCGGTCAGGGCATCGGCGACGACGGTCACCTGGACCTGCAGCTGCTCGACGGCCAGTCCACCGTCGAGCGCGGCGACCGGCTGGTGACCTTCGGCTCCCAGGGCGCGACGCCGTACGTGCCCGGAGTCCCGGTCGGCGAGGTCGTCTCGGTCCAGGGCACGCCGGGGTCCCAGACCCGGGCCGCCGTGGTGGCGCCGTACGTCGACTTCAGCTCACTGGACCTGGTGGGCATCGTGATCGAGCCACCGCGCCGCGACCCGCGGGACGCCGTGCTGCCCCCGCAGCCGGTCGAGACACCGGCGCCGACGGTCACCGTGACCGTCACCCCGACCCCGACGGCGCGAGGCTGACATGCCGTCTGCCCGCGTCGTGCTGGCGGTGGTGATGGTGACCGTCGCACTCGCCCTGCAGGTGACGTTGCTGTCGCGGTTGCCGCTGCCCGGCGCGACGCCGGACCTGCTGCTGCTCGTGGTGGTGTCGCTGGCGCTGGCCCACGGCCCGGGGTTCGGCCTCGGCTGCGGCTTCGGGGCCGGCCTGGCGGCGGACCTGGTGCCCCCAGCGGACCACGAGGTCGGCCGCTGGGCGCTCGTGCTGACCCTGGTCGGCTACCTCGCCGGCCTGGCGCGAGCCGAGACCCGCCGGTCCGCCTTCGTCCCGCTGGTCGTCGTCGCGGTCGCCGGTGGCGGGTCGGTGCTGCTGTACGCCGGACTGGGTGCGCTGATGGACGACCCGAACGTCACCTGGCAGGCGGTGCGCGCCCTGCTGCCCACCGCGATCGTCTACGACGTGGTGCTGAGCACCTTCGTCGTTCCCGGCGTCCTGGCCCTGGCCGGCCGAGCCGAGCCGAGCCAGATGGTGTACGCATGACCACCCCACGAAATCGCTCGCTGGCGATCACGATCGCGCGGGGGCCCCGGTGAGCGAGCGGAGCAGGTTGCGGCTGGTGGTGCTGCAGGTCCTGGTGCTCTCGCTGCTCGCCACCCTGCTCGGCCGGCTCTGGTACGTGCAGGTGGTGGCCGCGGAGAACTACAAGACGGCTGCGGCCGAGAACCGGACCCGGGAGATCATCACGCCCGCTGCACGCGGCATGATCCTCGACTCCCGGGGCCGGCCGCTGGCCCGCAACCGCACCGCGCTGGTGGTCTCGATCAGTCGCACCGCGCTGCTGCGCCAGCGTGACGGCGGCCGCGAGCTGGTCGCCAAGGTCGCCGCCGTCATCGGGGAGCCGTTCGAGGACGTGTGGGACAAGACCCGGCTCTGCGGGTCGGCCGGTGCGCCGCCCTCGCCGCGCTGCTTCAACGGCTCGCCGTACCAGCCGATCCCGGTCACCGACGAGGCCAGCACCGCGATGGCGCTGCAGATCATGGAGCGCCGCGAGGACTTCCCTGGTGTCTCCGCCGAGCTCACCGCTGTCCGCGAGTACCCGCAGCCGCTCAGCGCCAACGCAGCGCACGAGCTGGGCTACCTCGGGCCGGTCACCGACGACGAGCTGGCGGCCCGGACGAGAGCGTCCACGCAGTCGCGGCGCAACCAGCCTCGGCTGAACGAGACGGTCCTGCAGCGCACCGACCTGATCGGCCGGGCCGGGCTCGAACGTCAGTACGACGACGACCTGCGGGGTCGCCCCGGTGTCAAGACCCTTGCGGTCGACCACCAGGGCGGCGTCAGCGCTGTGCTCTCCGAGACGCAGCCCACGCCGGGCAACTACCTGGTCACCACGATCGACGCGAAGGTGCAGGCGGAGGCCGAGAAGCAGCTGAAGGCCGCCATCATGCGAGCCCGGCAGACCGGTGACATCAACAAGGGCTACTCGACCAAGCTCAAGGCCGACTCCGGTGCCGTTGTGGTGATGGACGTGCGGACCGGCGGGATCGTCGCGATGGCCAGCTGGCCGACGTACGACCCGAACATCTGGGTCGGCGGCATCAGCACCAAGGACTACAGGTCGATCACCAGCAAGAAGAACAACTATCCCAACCAGTCGCGGGCGTTCCAGGGCGAGTTCGCGCCGGCCTCGACGTTCAAGGCGGTCTCCCTGCCGGCGGCGGTCAAGGCTGGTTACTCGCTGAACGGTTCCTACAACTGCCCGTCGGCCTACTCCATCGGCGGGACGCCCAAGCGCAACTACGAGTCGCAGGGGTACGGCGTCATCCCGATGTACCGCGCCATCCAGGTGTCCTGCGACACGGTGTTCTACAAGTTCGCCTACGAGACCTGGCTGCGGATGGGTGGGCTGCACCCGAAGAAGAACGCGAAGGACCCGTTCACCGAGATGGCCAAGGCATACGGGCTCGGCCGGCCGACCGGCCTGGACCTGCCGAGCGAGTCGGACGGACGGATCGCCGACCGGGCCTGGAAGCGGGCCTACTGGAAGGCGACCAAGGACTTCTACTGCGCGAAGGCGAAGACCGGCTACCCCGAGGTCGCCAGCAAGGACCCGCAGCGGGCGGCCTACCTGTTGCAGCTGTCGAAGGAGAACTGCGTCGACGGGTGGGCCTACCGCGGTGGAGACGCCGCCAACTTCGCGATCGGGCAGGGCGACACGACGACCACTCCGCTGCAGATGGCACGGGTCTACAGCGCGGTCGCCAACGGCGGCACGCTGGTGACGCCGCACATCGGCCGGGCCGTGGTCACCCCCGAGGGCAAGCTGGTCCGCCGCATCGAGCCCGAGCCCGCCGGGCGGATCCCGGTCAGCCAGACGACGCTGACCTGGCTCCGGCACGCCTTGCGCGGGGTGACCGAGGGCGGCACCGGCTACGGCCCGTTCGCGCGGGCCGAGTTCCCGCTGACGAAGGTTCCGGTGGCCACCAAGACCGGCACCGGCGAGGTCTACGGCAAGCAGACGACGTCGTGGTTCGCCTCCTACGCGCCCGCGGACGAGCCGCAGTACGCGGTCGTGATGATGGTCAGCCAGGGCGGTACCGGATCGGGCGTGTCCGGGCCGTCGGTGGCAGAGCTCTACAAGACGCTGTTCGGGATCTCCGGGCAGAAGGTCGACCTCGCCAAGGCGCAGCCGCCCGGCGGCCACCCGACCTCGGTGCTCCCGGTCGTCCGGCCGGACGGCACCGTGCTCTCACCGGAGAGCCGGCGGCCGGCCGCCGACCGCGTTCCCGACCTGCCTGGTCCCGAGCTGACGGCCTACCGGCGGGACGAGGGCGGCGACTGATGTCTGTCGGCTACCGACCCACGCCGTACACCGTCCCGCCGCAGCGGCGCGGTGCTCGCCTGCTGCGCCGCGACGCGACGCTGCGCCGGATCGACTGGACCCTGCTGCTCGCGGTCCTCGCCCTCTGCTCGCTCGGCGGCGCGCTGGTGTGGTCGGCGACCCGGCAGGCAGCCCTCGACTCCGGCGGCGACCCGACGGCGTTCCTCAAGAAGCACGTCCTCAACGTCGCGATCGGCCTCGGTCTGAGCGTGGTCGCGTCGGTGTTCGACTACCGGATGTTGCGCGCCTACGCACCGGTGCTCTACCTGCTCTCGCTGGGTGGCCTGGTCGCGGTGCTCTCGCCGCTGGGGTCGACCATCAACGGCTCGCACTCCTGGATCGTGCTGCCAGCCGGCTTCTCGATCCAGCCCTCGGAGCTCGCGAAGGTGGCGCTGGTCGTCGGCATGGCGATGCTGCTGTCCGAGAAGCGCGACGCCGAGGACACCCCACGCGATGTCGACGTCATGCTCGCGCTGGCCTTCGCCGCCGTACCGCTCGCCCTGGTCATGCTGCAGCCGGACCTCGGGACCGCCCTCGTCGTCGCGGCGATCGTGCTCGGCGTGACCGCGGTGTCCGGGGCGCCGCTGAGATGGGTGGTCGGCCTGGTGGTGGGGGCTGCCCTGGTGGCGTTCGTGGCCGTGCAGACCGGCGTGCTCAAGGACTACCAGCTGGACCGGTTCCGGGCCTTCTACGACCCCACCGCGGACCCGAAGGGCGCCGGGTACAACGTCCGGCAGGCGCAGATCGCGATCGGCTCCGGCGGGGTGGACGGCCAGGGCCTGTTCCACGGCGCGCAGACGCAGGGCAAGTTCGTCCCGGCGCAGCAGACCGACTTCATCTTCACCGTGGCGGGGGAGGAGCTCGGCTTCGTCGGGGCGGCCCTGCTGGTGCTGCTGCTCGGCCTGGTGCTCTGGCGGGCGGCCCGGATCGCGCTGCACGCGGAGGACCTGTTCGGCCGGCTGGTGGCGACCGGGATCCTCTGCTGGTTCGCTTTCCAGTCCTTCGAGAACATCGGGATGACCCTCGGGATCATGCCGGTCACCGGCGTACCGTTGCCCTTCGTCTCCTACGGCGGCTCCTCGATGTTCGCCAACATGCTGGCCATCGGCCTGCTCCAGAACGTGCACATGCGCCGCTACACCTGAGCCGGGGTTACCCTGGGTGGTCCTCCTCGCCCCCCTCGGAAGTAGGTCTGCTGCCATGCCTGTCGAGTCGCTGTTCCCGCGACTGGAGCCGCTGCTGCCCAAGGTCAGCAAGCCGATCCAGTACGTCGGCGGAGAGCTCAACTCCACGGTCAAGGACTGGGACGCCTGCGACGTCCGGTGGGCGCTGGAGTACCCGGACGCCTACGAGGTCGGCGTGCCCAACCAGGGCGTCATGATCCTCTACGAGGTCCTCAACGAGGCTGAGGGCGTCCTGGCCGAGCGCACGTACGCCGTGTGGCCGGACATGGAGGCCCTGATGCGCGAGCACCAGGTGCCCGCGTTCACGGTCGACGCCCACCGGCCGGTCGGCGCGTTCGACGTCCTGGGCATCTCGTTCGCGACCGAGCTCGGCTACACGAACATGCTGCAGACCCTGGACCTCGCCGGCATCCCGCGGCGCGCGGTCGACCGCACCGAGGATCACCCGCTGGTCATCGCTGGCGGACACTCGGCGTTCAACCCCGAGCCGATCGCCGACTTCATCGACGCCGCGGTGCTCGGCGACGGTGAGCAGGCCGTGCTCGAGATCAGCGGAGTCATCCGGAGGTGGAAGGCCGACGGGCGCCCGGGCGGCCGCCGCGAGCTGCTGCTGCAGCTGGCGCGCACCGGCGGGGTGTACGTGCCGTCGTTCTACGACGTCGAGTACCTGCCGGACGGCCGGATCAAGCGGGTCGCGCCGAACACCTCGGGGGTGCCGTGGCGGGTCAGCAAGCACACCGTGATGGACCTCGACGAGTGGCCGTACCCGAAGACCCCCCTGGTGCCGCTCGCCGAGTCGGTGCACGAGCGCGCCTCGGTCGAGATCTTCCGCGGGTGCACCCGCGGCTGCCGCTTCTGCCAGGCCGGCATGATCACCCGTCCGGTCCGCGAGCGCTCGATCACGGGCGTCGGCGAGATGGTCGAGCAGGCGCTCGCGAGCACCGGCTTCGAGGAGGTCGGGCTGCTGTCGCTGTCCAGCGCCGACCACAGCGAGATCGCGCCGATGACCAAGGGCCTCGCCGACCGCTACGAGGGCACCCAGACCTCGCTGTCGCTTCCCTCGACCCGGGTCGACGCCTTCAACATCGACCTGGCCAACGAGCTCACCCGCAACGGCCGCCGGACCGGGCTGACCTTCGCCCCCGAGGGCGGCAGCGAGCGGATCCGCAAGGTGATCAACAAGATGGTCACCGAGGAGGACCTGATCCGCACGGTGACCGCGGCCTACTCGGCCGGCTGGCGCCAGGTGAAGCTCTACTTCATGTGCGGCCTGCCCACCGAGACCGACGAGGACGTGCTGCAGATCGCCGACCTCGCCAAGAAGGTCATCGCCACCGGGCGCGAGGTCACCGGTACCCGCGACATCCGGTGCACCGTGTCGATCGGCGGGTTCGTGCCCAAGCCGCACACCCCGTTCCAGTGGGTCGGCCAGCTCGGCCACGAGGACACCGACCGGCGGCTGGCCAAGCTGCGCGAGGCGGTGCGGTCGGACAAGCAGTTCGCCAAGGCGATCGGCTTCCGCTACCACGACGGCAAGCCGGGCATCGTCGAGGGACTTCTCTCCCGCGGTGACCGGAGGGTGGGAAAGGTCATCGAGGCGGTCTACGAGGACGGCGGCCGGTTCGACGGCTGGAGCGAGCACTTCTCCTTCGACCGCTGGATGTCGGCGGCCGGGACCGCGCTGGCCGGCGAGCCGGTGGACGTCGACTGGTACACCGTGCGCGAGCGCGAGTACGCCGAGGTCCTGCCGTGGGACCACCTGGACTCCGGCCTGGACCGCGACTGGCTCTGGGAGGACTGGCAGGACGCCGTCACCGGCACGGAGGTCGAGGACTGCCGGTGGACCCCGTGCTTCGACTGCGGCGTGTGCCCGCAGATGGGCACCGACATCCAGCAGGGCCCGACCGGCGCCACCCTCATCCCGCTGACCGTGCTCAACTCGGCCCGGGACCAGGTGCTCGCCGCGAGCCCGGCCGAGTGACCGGCGCACCGGACACGATCCACCAGCGCGGCCGGGCGGCACTGCTCGCCGGCCGGGAGGTCCTGGACGTCCCGCCCGCGCCGGGCGCCTCGCGCTGGGGGCTGTCGCTGGTGGTTCGTCCGGACCCGGCCGCCGAGGACCGGCTGAACGCGCTGACCGGGCAGGCTGCCGCGCTCGCCGGACCGGGTCAGTGGTCCACCGGCAGCTGCGGCTCCGCGCACCTCACGGTGACCTACCTGGAAGCCACCCACCGGAAGATCGAGGCGGACGACCCGGCGGTACGCCGGTTCGCCGAGGTCGTGTCCGGCGTCGCTGCCCGGACGCCGCCGCTGCGCTGGCAGCTTCCCGGCCTGGCGCTGGCCGATCGGGGAGTGCTCGCGCTGGCCGCGCCCGTCGGCGACGCGGCTGACACGTTCCGGAGCGCCGTGCTGGCCGAGCTCGGTGACCTCGGCCGCCGCGAGGCGAGCTACCGGCGCGGGACCTGGTGGTCGACGCTGGTGCACTTCGCCGCGCCGGTTGCCGACCGCGCGGGGCTCGCCGACTGGGTGGAGGCCAGGGTGAGCACCTCGCTCGGGCAGCTCACCGCCCCGGCAGCGGACATCGTCCGGTACGAGCACGCCCAGGACCGGGTCGTCCCCGTCACGCTGTTCTCGGCCCCGCTGACCGGCGTACCGGGGGAGGCCTGACATGGCGCGCAAACCGGAAGGGCCGCCTCCGCCGCCGACCGTGCAGCGGCTCCGGGTCCACTACACCAAGCGCGGCCGGCTGCGGTTCTCCAGCCACCGCGACTTCCAGCGTGCCTTCGAGCGCGCCCTTCGCCGCGCGGCGGTCCCGATGGCCTACTCGGCCGGGTTCTCGCCGCACCCCAAGGTCAGCTACGCCGGGGCGGCGCCGACCGGGATCGCGAGCGAGGCCGAGTACCTCGAGATCGGCCTGGCCGAGCGGTGCGACCCCGAACGGCTGCGGGCCGCCCTGGACGCCTCTCTGCCCGACGACCTCGACGTCATCGAGCTGGTCGAGGTGGCACCGCCCCCGGACAACGTCAAGGCCGAGAGCCTCGCCGACCGGCTGGAGGCCTCGGTGTGGGAGATCCTGCTCCCCGGTGTCGAGCCGGCCGCCGCCCAGGCCGCGGTGGCCGCCTTCCTGGCGGTCGAGCGTGCCGAGGTGTCCCGGATGACCAAGAACGGGGTGCGGACCTTCGACGCCCGGCAGGCCGTGGTCGCCCTCCAGGCTGCGCCCGACTCGCGCGCCGGCGCACCCGGAGCGGGTCCATGTGCGATACTGCGACTGGTCGTACGCCACGTCACACCGGCTGTCCGACCCGACGATGTCCTCGCCGGACTCGCCACGATCGGCGACCTGGCGCCGCCCTCGACCCCCGCGGTCACCCGGCTGGCGCAAGGCCCCCTCGACGAGTCGGCCGGCACGGTGTCCGACCCACTGGCACCGGACCGAGACGTCGCCGGCGCCTGAAGCGACTCTGCGCCGTCCCGGCAGCGAGGCGCGAGGGCGCACCACCAGACTTCGCAGGACGTCTGCCCGCGCTGCGGGCGGACCCACACGACAGCCCCCGCGCGGCGCTGCGGGGGGCCGACCGGTCCCGACCGGACGGCCCCAGCTTTCGCACCCGGCGCCCGGGAGCGTGACGGGAGAAACCCCGGATGCTCGACACCGAGCCCACCGGCGCCGGCACCACCGACGCCACCACGACCACCGACCCGACCGGCGACGACAGCGGCGGCACGCCGCGGCGCCGCCGCCGGGCCGCCAGCCGACCGGCCGGCCCCCCCACCGCGGGTGGGGCCGCCGACGCCGCGACCGGTTCCCAGGAGGACGGTCCAGCCGCCGCCGAGGCAGCCCCGGTGGCCAAGAAGGCCACCCGCAAGCGCGCCACCAAGAAGACCGCGGCCGCCGCGGCCGCTACCGATGCAAGCCCGACCGGTGCGGCCGAGGAGCACCCGGCCTCCGACGCGCCGTCGGCCGAGGCACCGCCGGCCCGGAAGGCCACCCGCAAGCGCAGCACCAAGAAGGCGGCCGCCGAGCCGGCCGCAACCGCCGACGACGTCGAGGCGTCGCCGGCCGCCCCGCCCGGCCTGCTCTTCCAGCCGCCGCAGGCCACCGCCGCGCCGAGCCGCCGACGGGCCGCCGCCAAGGCTGCCCCCGCCGCGGAGGCCGACGCCGAGGACGACGAGCTCGACTCCGAGGCAGCAAGCCCGGACGAGGCCGGTGACGAGGACGGTGAGGGCGCCGCTCGCCGGCGCCGCCGGGGCGGCCGCGGCCGTCGCGGTCGCGGGCGCGGCACGGCCGGCGAGGATGCGCCGGCCGAGGACGCCGAGGACCAGGACGAGGCGACCCCCGCAGCAGGCGGGACCGATGACGCCGGCGACACCGTCGAGGGCGAGACCGGCACCCGCCGGCGCCGCCGTCGCCGCCGCCGGGGCGGCTCCGACGACGCGGGCGAGGAGACCACCACCGACGACCCGCCGAACACCGTGGTGCGGGTCCGCGAACCGCGCAAGACCACCCGGTCCCGCGCCGACCGGTCCGACCGTGGCGACCGCGAGGACGACGACGGCGTGCGCTCGGTCAAGGGCTCGACCCGCCTGGAGGCCAAGAAGCAGCGCCGCCGCGAGGGTCGCGAGGCCGGCCGACGCCGTCCTTCGGTCATCACCGAGGCCGAGTTCCTGGCTCGCCGCGAGTCCGTCGACCGGGCGATGATCGTCCGGCAGGCCGGCGAGCGCACCCAGATCGCCGTGCTCGAGGACGGCGTCCTGGTCGAGCACTACGTGAGCACCGCCAGCAGCTCCGCCCTGGCCGGCAACGTCTACCTCGGCAAGGTGCAGAACGTCCTGCCGTCGATGGAGGCCGCCTTCGTCGACATCGGCAAGGGCCGCAACGCGGTCCTGTACGCCGGTGAGGTCAACTGGGACGCAGCCGGGCTGGAGGGCCAGCCCCGGCGGATCGAGCTGGCGATGAAGTCCGGCGACCCCGTCCTGGTCCAGGTCACCAAGGACCCGATCGGCCACAAGGGCGCCCGGCTCACCAGCCAGGTCTCTCTCGCCGGCCGGTACCTCGTCCTCGTGCCCGGCGGGTCGATGACCGGCATCAGCCGAAAGCTTCCCGAGACCGAGCGGTCCCGGCTGAAGGCGATCCTGAAGAAGGTCGTGCCGGAGGGTGCCGGCGTCATCGTGCGAACGGCTGCCGAGGGCGCCAGCGAGGAGGAGCTCTCCCGCGACGTCGCCCGGCTCACCGCGCAGTGGGAGGACATCGAGAAGAAGGCGGCCAAGGGGTCGTCCGCGCCGACGCTGCTCTACGGCGAGCCGGACATGACCATCCGGGTGGTCCGGGACATCTTCAACGAGGACTTCAACTCCCTCGTGGTCTCCGGCGACGACGCCTGGGACATGCTCGAGGCGTACGTCGGGCACGTCGCGCCCGACCTGCGTGACCGGATGTCCCGCTGGACCGGCGAGCAGGACGTGTTCACCGCGAACCGGGTCGACGAGCAGCTCGCCAAGGCGCTGGACCGCAAGGTCTGGCTGCCCAGTGGCGGTTACCTGGTGATCGACCGCACCGAGGCGATGATCGTCGTCGACGTCAACACCGGGAAGTTCACCGGAGCCGGCGGCAACCTCGAGGAGACCGTCACCAAGAACAACCTCGAGGCGGCCGAGGAGATCGTCCGCCAGCTCCGGCTGCGCGACCTCGGCGGCATCATCGTCATCGACTTCATCGACATGGTGCTCGAGAGCAACCGGGACCTGGTTCTGCGGCGGCTGCTGGAGTGCTTGGGCCGTGACCGCACCAAGCACCAGGTGGCCGAGGTGACGTCGCTGGGTCTGGTCCAGATGACCCGCAAGCGGGTCGGCCAGGGGCTGCACGAGGTCTTCGCCGAGACCTGCGAGGCCTGCAACGGCCGCGGCTACCACATCCACACCGAGCCGGTGGAGAAGAGCAACGGCAACGGCGGCGGCGAGCGCAAGTCCGCTCGCGGCGGGCGCGGCCGTGGGGCGGCGAAGGGCGCGTCGTCCGGCGGCGTGACCCAGGCGGCCGAGGCGACCGAAGCAGAGGTCGAAGCCTCCCCGGTGGCCGTGGAGGACCCGGTCGAGGCAGCGGTCCAGCCGCCGACACCGGATTCCGCGCCGGTCGAGGACACGCCGGCCGAGCCCGCGACCAAGGCCCCGCGACGCCGCCGCAAGGCCAGCAGCCCGGTCACGACGCTGTAGACCGGGGTTCGGCCGGGGCCGCCGGTTTGACCCGGCGGCGTCCCCGTTCGTACCCTTGACCGTCCCACCCGACTGGCGCCGAGCGGCGCCGTCGTGCTCGCGTGCCCGTTCCCAGGCGCGGAGCTCCACGAGAACGCAGAGAGTGAGCCGAGTCCGCGATGGTGTACGCGATCGTCCGAGCCGGTGGCCGCCAGGAGAAGGTTGCCGTCGGCGACGTCCTCGAGGTCGACCGGCTGCAGGCCGAGCCGGGGGCCTCGGTCGA
Source organism: uncultured Actinomycetota bacterium (assembly GCA_963746465.1). GTDB lineage: Bacteria > Actinomycetota > Actinomycetes > JACCUZ01 > JACCUZ01 > CAVVAY01. The sequence goes on from CAVVAY010000005.1 coordinate 379,628, forward strand.
GCTGCCCGTGCTGCTCCTGGTCGACGGCGAGTCGGTCACCACCGACAAGGCCGAGCTGGCCAAGGCCACCGTCACGGTCGAGGTCGTGGCCGCCACCAAGGGCCCCAAGATCGACATCCTGAAGTACAAGAACAAGACCGGCTACCGCAAGCGGCAGGGTCACCGCCAGAAGCACACGCAGGTCAAGGTCACCGGCATCGAGACCGGCTCGAAGAAGAAGTAGGCCGACCCGCTCCCCGCGTACTCGCACACGTAGTCGAAAGGTAGTCCGATGGCTCACAAGAAGGGCGCGTCGTCCACGCGCAACGGGCGTGACTCCAACTCGCAGCGGCTGGGCGTCAAGCGCTTCGGCGGCCAGGTCGTCAACGCCGGCGAGATCATCGTCCGCCAGCGCGGCACCCACTTCCACCCCGGCCTGAACGTCGGCCGTGGCGGCGACGACACGCTGTTCGCGCTGGCTGCAGGCGCCGTCGAGTTCGGCAGCCGCCGGGGCCGCCGGGTCGTCAACATCGTCCCGACCGAGCTGGCCGACGCCACCAGCTGACCACCGGGGCCCGGCGTACCGGGTCCCGACTCGAGATGGGGACCCGGCCTCGGCCGCGGTCCCCTCTCTGTCTTATCGACACCGAATCGAGCACCCCATGACCACGTTCGTGGACCGCGTGGTCCTGCACGTCGCCGGCGGCGACGGCGGGCACGGGTGCAGCTCGGTGCACCGGGAGAAGTTCAAGCCGCTGGGCGGGCCGGACGGCGGCACCGGCGGCCGGGGCGGCGACGTGCTGCTGCGGGTCGACCCGAGCACGACCACGTTGCTCGACTACCACCACGCCCCCCACCGCGCCGGGACCAACGGCAAGCCCGGCCAGGGCGGTCACCGCAGCGGCGCCGACGGGCAGGACCTCGTCCTGGCGGTCCCCAACGGCACCGTCGTCAAGCGGGCGTCGACCGGCGAGGTGCTCGCCGACCTGGTGGGCGCCGGCACGACCTACGTCGCTGCCCAGGGCGGCCGTGGCGGCCTGGGCAACGCCGCGCTGGCCTCGGCCCGCCGCAAGGCGCCCGGGTTCGCCCTGCTGGGCGAGCCCGGCGAGAGCGACGACATCGTCCTCGAGCTCAAGACCGTCGCCGACGTCGCGCTGGTCGGCTTCCCGAGCGCCGGCAAGTCCAGCCTGGTCGCCGCGGTCTCCGCGGCCCGGCCGAAGATCGCCGACTACCCGTTCACCACCCTGGTCCCCAACCTCGGCGTGGTCCAGGCGGGCGACGTGCGCTACACCGTGGCCGACGTGCCCGGCCTGATCCCCGGCGCCAGCCAGGGCAAGGGTCTGGGCCTGGAGTTCCTGCGGCACGTCGAGCGCTGCAGCGCTCTCGTGCACGTCATCGACATGGCCACCATCGAGCCGGGTCGTGACCCGCTCAGCGACCTGGACGCGATCGAGCACGAGCTCTCGCAGTACGGCGGCCTGGACGACCGGCCGCGGATGGTGGCGTTGAACAAGGTCGACGTGCCGGACGGCAAGGAGCTGGCCGACATGGTCACCGCCGACCTCGAGGCCCGCGGGCTGAAGGTCTTCCAGGTCAGCGCCGCTACCCACAGCGGGTTGCGCCAGCTGTCCTTCGCGATGGCCGAGCTGGTCACCGAGGCGCGCGCTGCGGCCCCGGATCTCGAGGCGGCGCGGATCGTGCTGCGCCCCACGGCCGTCGACGACTCCGGCTTCCGGGTGGTCGCCGAGGGCGACCGGTACGTCGTCATCGGCGCCAAGCCGGACCGCTGGGTGCGGCAGACCGACTTCTCCAACGACGAGGCCGTCGGCTACCTCGCGGACCGGTTGGCCCGACTCGGCGTCGAGGAGGCGCTGGTCAAGGCCGGCGCCCAGGCCGGGGACACGGTGGTCATCGGCGAGGGGGAGCGCGGCGTGATCTTCGACTGGGAACCCAGCATGCAGGCGGGTGCCGAGCTGCTGCACGGCCGGCGCGGCCACGACCTGCGCCTCGAAGGACGATGAGCCGCACGACCACCGACGCCGGCACCGACCGGGTCGTGGTCAAGGTCGGCTCCTCGTCGCTGACCGGCACGGACGGCGGGTTGGACGCCGGCAAGGTGGACGCGCTGGTCGACGCGCTCGCTGCGGCGCACAGCGCGGGCCGGGAGATCGTGCTGGTCTCCTCCGGTGCGATCGCGTCCGGGCTGGGTCCGCTGGGCCTGTCCCGGCGGCCTCGCGACCTGGCCACCCAGCAGGCGGCAGCCAGCGTCGGGCAGGGCCTGCTGGTACACCGCTACACCGACGCGTTCGCCCGGCACGGCATCACCGTCGGTCAGGTGCTGCTGACCACCGACGACGTGGTGCGCCGCGGCCACTACCGCAACGCCCAGCGGACCCTCTACCGGCTGCTCGAGATGGGTGTGCTGCCGGTCGTGAACGAGAACGACACGGTCGCCACCGAGGAGATCCGGTTCGGCGACAACGACCGGCTCGCCGCCCTGGTCGCGCACCTGGTCCGGGCGGAGCTGCTGGTCCTGCTCTCCGACGTCGACGGCATCTACGAGGGCGATCCGCGCCGGGCGGCGTCGCGCAAGATCGTGGAGGTGGCCGGCGACGCCGACCTGGCCGGCGTGCGGCTGGGCCGGGGCGGCGGCACCGGCGTCGGCACCGGCGGGATGGCCAGCAAGGTGGCCGCGGCCCGGATCGCCGCTGCCGCCGGCGTACGTGCCGTGGTGGCCGCCGCCGACTCGGCGGGAGACGTGCTCGCCGGCGCAGCCGTCGGCACGTCCTTCGCGCCGGCGACCGCCCGGCTGCCGACCCGGATGCTGTGGCTGGCCTACGCCACGACGGCCCGGGGTCGGCTGCGGCTGGACGCCGGAGCGGTGCACGCCGTCGTGGACCGACGGCTCTCCCTGCTCGCGGCCGGCGTGACAGGGGTGGAGGGGGGGTTCGTGGCCGGCGACCCGGTGGACCTCCTTGACGAAAACGACCACGCGGTGGCCCGCGGACTGGTCAACTTTGACGCAACAGAACTGCCCGGGTTGCTGGGTCGCTCGACCCCGGACCTCGCCCGGGAGCTCGGACCGGCCTTCGGCCGCGAGGTCGTCCACCGGGACGACATCGTGCTGCTGGGCAGGTGAGCGAACCGGCGAGCACGGAGGGTGGGCAACGCACGTGGCGGACCAGGCCGTGGCGCACCGCCGCAACCCGCCGCCGGACGCCCGGCCGATGTGGCACGTCACGCTCACCGTGGTCGGCGAGGAGGTGGACGCCGCGGAGGTGCGCTCCGCGCTGGAGCGGCTCACCCACGAGCGCCCCTTCCTGCTCTCCGCCCGGTACGCCGCCGACCGCGCCGAGCTCCGGTACTGGGAGGAGGCCCGCGACCTGGAGGACGCCGCGGCCCTCGCCCTGCGGCTCTGGGGGGAGCACCGTGGCACCGCCGGCCTGCCCCCGTGGCGGGTCGCCGGCCTCGAGGTGGTCGACCGGGCCACCTTCCAGCGGCGGGCGATGGACAGCCCGGCACCGGCGCTGGTGCCCGCCGGCGGCGTCCGGCCGTTCTGACCGCCCGCGGCAGCGGTGCGGTCATGTCGACGGCACGCCCGCGGCGCCCTTCGCGCGGCGCGGGCGCTGACCGTGGGAGACTGCGGCCACGCGTGACCCGCCGACACCACCCGCGAGGAGTGCTCCCGTCATGACCGCTGCCGCCGTCCGACTGCTCGCCGTCGAGGGCGAGACCTCCGGCCGCGACCTGCCCCTCGAGCCCTGGGCGATCGGCGTCGGCGCCTTCGCGCTGCTGTGCGTGCTGCTCGCCATCACCCTCACCTTCGGCAAGGACCGCTGAGCCGGACCCGCGAGGACGTCGAGGTCCCTGAGCCCGTGCCGACCGCAGATCCGGCCCCCACGTCCCGCCTCGGGGTCATGGGCGGGACGTTCGACCCGATCCACCACGGACACCTCGTCGCCGCCAGCGAGGTCGCGGCCCAGTTCGCGCTCGACGAGGTGGTCTTCGTCCCGACCGGTACGCCGTGGCAGAAGCAGGCGCGCGACGTGACGACCGCCGAGCACCGCTACCTGATGGCGGTGATCGCGACCGCGTCGAACCCTCGGTTCACGGTCAGCCGGGTCGACATCGACCGTCCGGGCGTCACCTACACGGTCGACACGCTGCACGACCTGCGCTCGCAGCGCGGCGCCGGTGTCGAGCTGTTCTTCATCACCGGCGCCGACGCGCTGGCGCAGATCCTTACCTGGAAGGACGCCGAGGAGCTCTTCGCGCTGGCGCACTTCATCGGCGTCACCCGACCCGGGCACCATCTCACCGACGACGGCCTGCCCGCGGACCGGGTCAGCCTGCTCGAGGTGCCGGCGATGGCGATCTCGTCCACCGACTGCCGCGAGCGGGTCGCCCGCGGCGAGCCGGTCTGGTACCTCGTGCCCGACGGGGTCGTGCAGTACGTCGCCAAGCACCGCCTGTACCCGGTGCGCCGGTGAGCGGGCGGCACCGCCGTCCCGAGCCGGACCCGCTTCCCGACGTCGACGTCGCCGAGCGGCTGGCCCCCGGACCGGTGGTCAGCACGGCCCCGGCGGCGCCGGGGCCGACCGTCGTGGCCAAGCGCAACCGTGCGGCCGAGCGCGCAGCCCGGCGACGTGCCGCTCGTCGGCGGTGGCTGCTGGGGGCGGGCACGCTGGTGGTGCTGGCCGTGGTGGCCGGCATCGGCTGGCTGTTCCTTCGGGGCTCCGGCGGGGACGCCACGACGACGGCCGACCGGGCGGCGCAGCAGCGGACCACCCTGGTCCAGGTCACCGGCCCTGACGGCACCGCGGCGGCGAGCGCCCTGGTCGGCACCACTGCGGCCGACGGCGCTGCGGTGTCGCTGCTGGTTCCCTCGCGGCTGCTGGTCGACGTGGCCGGTGCCGGCGACATGCCGTTCGGCGAGGCCGTGACTCTCGAGGAGCCGACCGCCTCCGCCGCCGCGCTGACCGACCTGCTCGCCGTGTCGGTCAACGACAGCTGGGTTCTCACCACCCAGGGCCTGGCCGCCCTGGTGGACAAGGTCGGCGGGGTCCAGGCAGCCGTCGACCGCGACGTCGTGTCGACCGATGCCAAGGGTGTCGAGACCGTGGTGGTCAAGGCCGGCAACCAGAAGCTTGACGGCGCGTCGGCGGCGGCGTACGCGACCTTCCTCGCCGACGGCGAGCCCGAGCAGGCTCGGCTCGCGCGGTTCGACGACGTGTTCACCGCGGCCGCGGCCGCCCTGCCCGAGGACCGGGCAGCCGTGGTCACCGTGCTGGCGGGCCTGGGTGCCGGCTCCCGCTCGACCCTGGACTCGACGGCGTTGGCGGACCGGCTGCTCGTGCTCCAGGCTGCCGCCGCGGACGGCTCGCTGGTCTCCGACGTGCTGCCGGTCAAGGAGCTCGACACCGGTGGGACGTCGACGGACTTCGCGTTGGACACCGGTCAGGCAGCAGCCACCATGCGCTCGATGTTCGGCGGCTCGCTGCAGAAGGACGCCGCGGGCGAGGCGCTGCGGGTGCTGGTCGAGAACGGCGTCGGCACGCCCGGGCTGGTCGAGCAGGCCCGGGCCAAGCTGGTGGATGCCGGGTTCAGGTTCGTCAACGGCGGCAACGCGTCGGAGTTCGGCCTGGGCCAGAGTGTCGTGCTGGTGCCGGACGGCACCTCGAAGACCATGGCGCGCGGGCGACGGGTGGCCGAATCGCTGGGTCTGCCGGCCGATGCGGTCAGTCCCTCGGACCGTGGCCAGACGGTGGCTGACGTCATCGTGATCCTCGGCAAGGACTTCGCCCCGTGAGCGACGGGACGAGAGCGTGAGAAACTGGAGCCCGTGACCGTCTCACCCCGCGCCCACGAGCTCGCGGTCGCTGCCGCCGAGGCAGCCGCCGACAAGCTCGCCGACGACATCCTGGCCTTCGACGTCGGTGATCAGCTGGTGATCACCGACGTCTTCGTGCTCTGCTCGGCGTCAAACGACCGCCAGGTCCGTTCGGTGGTCGAAGGCATCGAGGAGCGGCTGCGCACGCTCGGCGCCAAGCCGGTGCGTCGCGAGGGGGAGCGCGAGGGCCGGTGGGTGCTGCTCGACTTCGTCGACGTCATCGTGCACGTGCAGCACGCCGAGGAGCGCGTCTACTACTCCCTCGAGCGGATCTGGAAGGACTGCCCGACCGTCGAGCTACCGGAGGAGGTCCGCCGCGGCCGTACCCGGGTGGGCTCGGACCGGCGTGACGACGTGACCGGGGCGGCGTCCTGACCGCTCCGGAGGCCGCCCGCCGGGTGGTCCTCTGGCGGCACGGCCAGACCGCGTGGAACCTGGAGGACCGGTTCCAGGGCAGCACGGACGTCGAGCTGGACCAGGCGGGTCGCGACCAGGCCGAACGAGCCGCCCGACTGCTGGCATCGCTGGCCCCGGCAGCGGTAGTGTCCTCCGACCTCGCCCGGGCCCGCGCGACAGCCGAGTCCTTGGCCCGGCTGGTCGGGCTCGAGGTGCGGCTCGACGAGCGGCTGCGGGAGACCTTCGGCGGCAGCTGGCAGGGCCGCACCGTCACCGAGATGCTCGAGACGGACCGGGAGGCCTACCTGCTGTGGCGCTCCGGTGCCGACGTACCGGCCGGTGGCGGTGAGCGCCGCAGCGATGTGGCCGCCCGGGTGGTGCCGGCGATCACCGACGCGGTGGCCGGCACGCCGCCCGGCGGGACGGTCGTCGTCGTCACCCACGGTGGCTCGGCCCGGGCCGCGATCGGCACCCTGCTGGACCTGCCGCTGGACCGCTGGGCGGCCGTGGGCGGGTTGGCCAACTGCTGCTGGTCGGTGCTCGAGGAGGTAGGCCCGGGATGGCGCCTGGTCGAGCACAACGCCGGCAGTCTGCCGGAACCGGTGATGGGTGACGAGGAGTGAGCCGGGCCGGCCGGGTAGCGCCGGGGCGATTCGTGCCGCGCCTGGCGAACCGTTAGACTGGCTCGGCCCGCACGGCGGGTGCACGACAGGCGTGTCCTGGGGCTGTGGCGCAGCTGGTAGCGCACCACACTGGCAGTGTGGGGGTCAGGGGTTCGAGTCCCCTCAGCTCCACCCAGGGTCGATCTGCGGCTTCGCCTTCCCAGGCGGGGCCGCAGCGTCATATGGCGCGGCCGTCAGCGCGTCTCGCGCTTGAACTGGATGTCCACCGTGTAGGTCGTCGAAGCGTTGACCACGCCGTAGACCGGCAGCGGTGCGTAGGTCGCCGTCAGGTTCATCTTGGCCTCGACGATGCCGCCGGCGTAGATCTGCCCGTAGAACACGGTGTTGTTCTTCATCGAGACGTTGCACGGGGTGTAGAAGAGCGTGCTCACCGTCGGCGAGCTGTTCAGGTTGTTCTTCATGTCGATGCCGTCCACGGTGCAGGGCGTCGACACCGACCCGTCGGGCTGGACGAGGTAGAGGTAGCGCATCGTGATGCCGTCGGAGGACACGAAGGACGCGTTGTTCTTGAAGCTCACGCCGCCGCTGGCGAAGATCGCCAGGTTGTTGCTCAGGGTGATGTCGCCGGCGTTGTTGAAGTAGATACCGTTCGGGCACGTGGTGTGCAGGATGGTCGGCTGGGTGAGCGTGCCGGCGTGCGCCAGGATCCAGTCGCGAGCGGCGTCGGCGTAGCCACCGGAGCAGCTGCTCAGCTCCACCACGGTCGCGCTGTAGCCCGCCGCGATCCACGGTGCGGGGTTGTACGGCAGGCTCGGGAACGGCTCGGCCGGTGGCGGGTCGACCGTGGAGGTGGCGGCGCACTTGGCCGGGACGGAGCAGCCCGCCCAGGTGCCGCCGCCGGTGTCCTTGATGGTGCCGCTGGCCCGCACCGTGTTGGTGACCGCAGTGGAGTCGTCCAGGCCGGCGTTGCCGGCCGAGACCAGCACACCGCCGATCGAGGTGCTGCTGGCGGTCACACCCGCCGTGGCCCAGGCGTTGCCTGCCACGTTGCACGGGCCGAGGCTGATCGTGCCCTGGACGATCAGCGAGCCGTTGTACTGCCCGTCACCGCTGCAGGTGATGTGATGGTTGCTGTAGACGGTGGCGTCGGAGCGTCCCGGCTCGCTGCCGTTGACGTCGAGGTGCTTGTTCGTCTCCACGCCGGCATTGCCGAAGATCGCCTTGTTCAGGACTGGAGCCGGCCGGACCTGCACCAACGACTCGATGGCCCGCTTGGCCGGGGCCTGGCCGGCCAACGAGCTGGTGGTCGCGGTCGACTTCACCAGCGCCTGCGCGACCTGCGCGCTAGCGGCGAGCGGACACGCCAGGACGGCCCCGGCCGCGTTGTAATAGGTCACGGTGGTCGCGATCGAGGTGGTGTCCCGCGCGACCTCGGTGTTCGTCATCGTCGATCCGCAGGGCATCGTCGCCAGCGAGGCGCCCTGCATCCGGGCCAGCGTCATGTCCACGCCGCCCTCGGCCCGCATCACCGCGGAGGACCGCTGCCGGTCCCGGCCGGTCTGCCGGGTCTCCGAGACCGCAAACGCGATCAGCGTCCCCATCAGCAGGGTCACCAGCATCACCACGGCGACCGCGGCGACCAGCGCGATGCCGTCGTCGTCGGTCCGCCTCGGGGTCGGGCGCATCTCCAGCCTCCATCACGCTGAGCGCACCGTTGTGCACAGCAAGTAGCGGGTTACGAGGGGAGATCGCTCCCGGAGCCCCTTCCGTTAGGCCCCGAACGGCTGACCCGGGCCGACCGAAGGGACGAGTCCCTTCCCCGGGAGACGGCCTCCGCCCCGGCAGCCGGGGCCGTGCAGGGGCCCGGATGAGCGTGCCGAACACCCTGCCGCGCCCCTGCCGCTCGCCGTACGGTGTCAAGGTGGCGAACGGTCGTGTCGAGAGTGTCGGAGTGTCGCTGACGCCCGACGAGACGTACGACGCCGCGGTGACGGCTGCTCTCCCGAGCGTCGCGGCCGGCTTCGCCGTGCTCTTTGCGGCGTTCGTCCCCCTGCATGCCCTGCTGCTCGACGGCACGGCGCGGCTGGCCATGGTCGCCTGCGCGGCCGCCAGCGCCCTGGCCCTGGGGGCCTTCGCGCTCGCCGTTCGGCGCCGCCGGGTGCCCGACCACCTGTCGCAGCCGGCCAGCGCCGGCCTGCTCTTGGTCGCGGTCGGCAACGCGGTCGCCCACCTGGTGCTCACCGGGCAGCCCCGGCACACCAGCACGGTGATGCTGGTCGTCGTCGCCGCCGGCGCCGTCCTGCTCTCGCTGCGCTGGCTCGCAGCCACGCTCTACCTGGCCTGGGGCGCGTGGGGCGTGGGGGCCTTCCTCATCGGACCCCGCGAGCAGTGGCCGCATTACGTGATCGGCATGACCTGCGCGACCTTGCTGGCGGTTTTCGTCAACCACCTGCGCAGGACCAGCGTGCGTGAGCTCGCCGAGCTGCGAGCTGCCGCCGAGGCCGCCGCGGTCCGCGACCACCTCACCGGGGTGGCGAACCGCCGCGGTCTGGCCATGGTCGGCAGCCAGATGGTCGAGCAGGCCCGCCGGCAGGGTGACGCCGTGCACTGCATCTTCGTCGACATCGACGGGCTCAAGCGGGTCAACGACGCGCTCGGCCACGCGGTCGGCGACGAGGTGATCGTGGCCGTCGCGGAGGCCCTGCGCAGCGCCACCCGTGGCACCGACATCGTCGCCCGGTGGGGCGGGGACGAGTTCTGCGTCGTCGGCCCCGGACCCGGCATGGCCCCCCTCGAGCTGGAACGCCGGGTGCGCGACGGAGTGGTGCTCGCCTCCGAGGTGCCGGCCGAGGTCTGGCCGGTGCGGGTCAGCGCCGGGGGAGCGATGCTCGCGCCCTGGGACTCCGGCACCCTCGAGACGCTGCTCGGCAAGGCCGACCAGGAGATGTACCTGCGTCGGTCGCTGCGCAAGGAGGCCGGATCCCTCCCGCAGCGCTCGAGATTCGGCACGCCGTCCGTCGACTCGCCGCCCGCGGGGGACACCAGCAGCTGACCCGAGCGCGCCACCCGGCCGGTCCGTTATGGTGGGGGTGTGCGGATGACCCGACTGCTCCTTACCGGGCCGCGCTGACCTCCCAGCACCACGTCAGCGCGGCGGCCCCTCCTGTGCGAGGGGCTTCTTCATGTCCGGAGCAGGTCGAGACCAGCAGAAGGCGCGAGCGATGACCGACACAGCCCGACCCGACAGCCCGAGCGGAGAGCGCGAGGCGCCGTACCGCTACACGGCCGCGCTGGCCGCGCAGATCGAGGCCCGCTGGCAGGACCGGTGGGAGTCCGAGGGCACCTTCGAGGCGCCGAACCCGGCCGGCCCGATGGCCGAGCCCGACAAGGTCGCCGGCCGGCCGAAGAAGTACGTGCTGGACATGTTCCCGTACCCGTCAGGGATCGGCCTGCACGTCGGCCACCCGCTGGGCTACATCGCGACCGACGTCTACGGCCGGTTCAAGCGGATGACCGGGCACAACGTGCTGCACGCGCTGGGCTACGACGCGTTCGGGCTGCCAGCCGAGCAGTACGCCGTCCAGACCGGTCAGCACCCGCGGATCACCACCGAGGCGAACATCGCGACCATGCGCGCCCAGCTGCGCCGGCTGGGCCTGGCGCACGACCAGCGCCGCAGCGTCTCGACCATCGACCCGGAGTTCTACCGTTGGACGCAGTGGATCTTCCTGCAGATCTACAACTCCTGGTACGACGACGAGGCCCAGCGGGCCCGGCCGGTGTCCGAGCTGGAGTCGCTGCTGGCCGCCGGCGACCGCCCGGTGCCGCCCGACGTACCCGGCGTGGAGCCCGGCACCGCCTGGGCGGACCTGGACGAGGTGGCCCGTCGCCGGGTCGTCGACGCCCACCGGCTGGCCTACCTGTCCGACTCCCCTGTCAACTGGTGCCCCGGTCTGGGAACCGTGCTGGCCAACGAGGAGGTGACCGCCGAGGGCCGCAGCGACCGCGGCAACTTCCCGGTCTTCAAGCGCAACCTGCGCCAGTGGATGATGCGGATCACCGCGTACGCGCCGCGGCTGATCAGCGACCTGGACCGGCTGGACTGGCCGGACTCGATCAAGCTGCAGCAGCGCAACTGGATCGGCCGCTCGGAGGGCGCCCGGGTCGGGTTCCCGAGCGAGGCCGGGCAGATCGAGGTCTTCACCACCAGGCCGGACACGCTGTTCGGTGCGACCTTCATGGTGGTGGCGCCGGAGCACCCGGTCGTCGACGCGCTGGCTGCCGGCGCCTGGGCGGCCGACGTACCGGCCGCATGGACCGGGGGAGCGGCCACGCCACGGAACGCCGTCGAGGCCTACCGGCGGGCCACCGAGCTGCGCACCGACCTGGAGCGGCAGACCGAGGGCCGGGACAAGACCGGTGTCTTCACCGGCGGGTTCGCGACCAACCCGGTCACCGGCGAGGCGATCCCGGTGTTCGTCGCCGACTACGTCCTGATGGGCTACGGCACCGGCGCGATCATGGCGGTCCCCGGCCAGGACGAGCGCGACTGGGAGTTCGCCAAGAAGTTCGGTCTGCCGATCGTGCGCACCGTCGCCCCGCCGGAGGGCTGGGAGGGCGAGGCGTACGTCGGTGAGGGGCCGGCCATCAACTCGGCCAACGACGAGATCAGCCTGGACGGGCTGGAGGTCGGCGAGGCGAAAGCCCGGATCATCGACTGGCTGGAGTCGAAGGGCACCGGCCGACGGACCATCACCTACAAGCTGCGGGACTGGCTGTTCAGCCGGCAGCGGTACTGGGGAGAGCCGTTCCCGGTCGTCTACGACGAGCACGACCTGCCGGTGGCGCTGCCCGAGTCGATGCTGCCCGTCGAGCTGCCCGAGGTCGACGACTACTCGCCGCGGACCTTCGCCGAGGACGACAACCACTCCGAGCCGGAGCCGCCGCTGGCCCGCAAGCGCGACTGGGTCGAGGTGACGCTGGACCTGGGTGACGGATCCAAGCAGTACCGCCGCGAGACCAACACCATGCCGCAGTGGGCCGGGTCCTGCTGGTACGAGCTGCGCTACCTGGACCCGACCAACACCGAGCGCTTCGTCGATCCCGAGGTCGAGCGCTACTGGATGGGGCCGCAGGGTCCGGACCACACCGGGGGCGTCGACCTGTACGTCGGCGGCGCCGAGCACGCGGTGCTGCACCTGCTGTACGCCCGGTTCTGGCACAAGGTGCTGTTCGACCTGGGTCACGTGTCCAGCGAGGAGCCGTTCCACCGGCTGTTCAACCAGGGGATGATCCAGGCCTACGCCTACACCGACGAGCGCGGCTCGTACGTCCCCGCCGAAGAGGTCGAGGAGGACGGGCGGGGCGCGTTCACCTGGCAGGGGCAGCCGGTCAACCGTGAGCACGGGAAGATGGGCAAGAGCCTGAAGAACATGGTGACGCCCGACGACATGTGCAACACCTTCGGCGCCGACACCTTCCGGTTGTACGAGATGTCGATGGGCCCGCTGGACGTCTCGCGGCCGTGGGAGACCCGCGCAGTGGTGGGGTCGCACCGGTTCCTGCAGCGGCTGTGGCGCAACGTTGTCGACGAGGAGTCCGGCGAGCTGCGGGTCGTCGACGAGGCGCCGGACGACGAGACGCGGCGCTTGCTCCACCGCACGATCGACACCGTCCGCCGGGACATGGACGAGCTGCGGGCCAACACCTCGATAGCGCGGCTGACCGAGCTGAACAACCACGTGGTGAAGTCCGGCGTGATGCACCGCGAGGTTGCCGAGGCGCTGGTGCTGATGGTGGCGCCGCTGGCACCGCACCTGGCCGAAGAGCTGTGGTCGCGGCTGGGCCATGCCGAGACGGTGACTTACGTCGACTTCCCGGCCGCCGACCCGGCGCTGCTGGTGGTCGACCAGGTCACCGCGGTGCTGCAGGTCGCCGGCAAGGTGCGGGACCGCATCGAGGTGCCGCCGTCGATCACCGAGGACGAGCTGCGGGAGCGGGCGCTGGCGTCCGAGGCCGTACTGAAGGCGCTGGACGGCCGGGACGTGCGCACCGTGGTGGTGCGCGCACCGAAGCTGGTCAACGTCGTGCCGGCGTAGCGGTCGGGCCCGCGGTCGGTAGCCTCTCGCCATGTCCTCGTCCGCACGCGTCGCCGTCGTCACCGACTCGACGAGCTACCTTCCGGCCGAGCTGGTCAGCGAGCACGCCATCGAGGTGGTGCCGCTGCAGGTGGTCATCGGCGGCACGTCGTACGACGAGGGGTCCGGCGCGTCGGCCTCGTCGGTCGCCGACGCGCTGCGGAAGTGGCAGCCGGTCACGACCTCGCGGCCGGCCCCCGCGACGCTGCTGCAGGCATTCGAGGCCGCTGCCGAGCGCGGCTGCGACGCGGTGGTGTCCGTGCACCTGTCGTCGCAGATGTCAGGCACGGTCGAGTCGGCCCGGCTGGCGGCCAAGGACTCCCCGGTGCCGGTGGAGGTGGTCGACTCCGGGTCGCTGGGGATGGGGCTCGGGTTCGCCGTGGTGTCGGCGGCGATGGCGGCCGCCGAGGGACGGCCCGCCGACGAGGTCGCGCGGGTGGCTCGTGACCGGGCTGCTGCCTCCACCGCCGTGTTCTACGTCGACACCCTGGAGTACCTGCGCCGCGGCGGCCGGATCGGCGCGGCCGCAGCAATGCTCGGCTCGGCGCTGGCCGTGAAGCCGCTGCTGCACCTGGTCGACGGTCACATCGAGCCGCTGGAGAAGGTGCGCACGGCCGCCAAGGCGATCGCCCGGCTCGAGGACGTCGCCGTCGGCCATGCCGGCACCCGGTCGGTCGACGTCGCGGTCCACCACCTGGCGAGCGCCGAGCGCGCCGACGCGCTGGCCGAGCGACTGCGTGGCCGCCTTCCCGGACTGGCCGGGCTGCACGTGAGCGAGGTCGGCGCAGTGGTCGGTGCGCACGTCGGGCCAGGCATGCTCGCGGTCGTCGTCGCTCCGCGCTGAGCGCGCTGCTCGTCCACAGGGCGACCGGAGTCGATTCTCGTCCACCGATCTGTGCCGCCGGGCAGGCAGGGCCACGCCGGATTCCTAACGTCGAGGGGTGAGCAAGCGACCCGCGCGGCACCGCCGGCCAGACCCGTCCGACGCCGCCGCTGCCCGGTTGCTGGCCCGGCTCGGCTCATCCCCCCGTCCAGCCGGGCCGGTCCCCGGCGCGGACGGCGGCTGGGTGCCGCAACGGCCGGCCGTTCCGGTCCAGCCGGCTGGTGTCCGCTGGGCGCCGGCGCGCCGGGCTGTCGTCGGGCTGGCCGTCGTGCTGCTGGTCGCCGTGCTCGTGGCGGTGCTTCTCGTCTGGCGGGCCCAGCCGTCCGCCGAGGCCGCGCCGGTGGTGCGCCGCAGCAGCACGGTCACATCGAGCGGTGTCACATCAGGGGAGGCGACCCGGGCGACGGCACCCGCAGCGGTCTCCGGTGCGAGCGCCGTCGGGGGTCCCGCCTCGTCCGGGGTCGTGGTCCATGTGGTGGGCGCGGTGCACCGGCCCGGGCTGGTGCACCTGCCGGTCGGTTCTCGGGTCGCGGACGCGGTCTCGGCAGCCGGTGGCACCACCGCCGAGGCCCGGACAGCCAGCGTCAACCTGGCTCGGCTGCTCGTCGACGGCGAGCAGCTGGTGGTGCAACGGCGCGGGCATCCGCTGCTCGTCCCCGCACCCGGTGCCGCGGCAGCCGCGGTCCCGTCCGGCGCCGGGCCGTCACCGAGCGGACCGGTCGATCTGAACAGTGCGACGCCCCAGGCGCTGGACGCGCTGCCCGGCATCGGGCCGGTGCTGGCCCAGCGGATCCTCGAGTGGCGCACCGCGCACGGCCGGTTCAGCTCGGTCGACGAGCTCGGCGAGGTCTCCGGCATCGGTGAGGCGACCTTGGCCGACCTCCGGCCGGTCGTGACGGTGTGACCGGGGCGGTGGCCGACCCGCCGCTCGGTCTGCCGAGCGATTTCCGGCCCGAGCGGTTGGACGCGCGGCTGGTCGGCCCCGCTGCCGCGGTGTGGGTCGGCGCTTTCGTGGCCACCGGGTCACCCCCTTCGGTTGCACCGGGATGGCTGGCGACATGGGCACTCGGCGCACTCGCCGCGGTGGCGGCCGGGCGGAGCCTCGCTCGTGGGCGGGGGTCGGCCGCCGCCGCCGCGTTGTTCGTCATGTGCCTCGCGGCGGGTTGTGTGGTCGGTGCGCTGCACCTCGCGGCGGTGCGCGGGAACGGCCTGGCCGGGTACGCCGCCGACGAAGCCACGGTCCGTGCGACCGGCACCGTCACCGCCGATCCCGGTCGCAGTGCGGGCGCGGTACGGGGCGAGCGGCGCGGCACCGACCTCGTGGTCGTCCCGGTCCGGCTGGAGCGGGTCGAGGTGCGCGGTCGCACCATGCGCATCCGCGCGCCGACCCTCGTCCTGGCCGCTGACCGGCGCTGGCTCGGCCTGCTGCCCGGGCAGCAGGTGGCGCTGTCGGGTCGACTGGGACCGGCGCGGTCCGGCGGGCCGGTGACTGCGGTGGTGACCGTCCGCGGCCCACCAGAAACGCTGGGCGCCCCGCCGCTGGTGCAGCGGGCGGCGGGGGAGCTGCGTGCTGGTCTGCGGCGAGCCGCGGCGGTGCTGCCGCCGGACGAGCAGGGGCTGCTGCCGGGCCTGGTCGTGGGTGACACCTCACGGATGCCCGACGAGCTGGTCGAGGAGTTCCGCACCGCCGGGCTGACCCATCTCACCGCTGTCAGCGGCGCCAACCTGGCCGTCGTCATCAGCTTCGTGCTGCTCGCCGGCCGGTGGGCCGGCCTGCGCGGGCGCTGGCTGCCGGCCGTGGCCGCGGTGGCGATGCTGGGCTTCGTCGTGCTCGCCCGACCGCAGCCCTCGGTGCTGCGCGCTGCGGTGATGGGTGCCGTGGGCCTGCTCGCGATGGGTTCCGGTCGCCGCCGAAGGAGCCTCGCGGCGCTCGGTGCGGCCGTGCTCGGACTGCTGCTCGCCGACCCGTGGCTCGCTCGCTCGTACGGCTTCGCGTTGTCGGTCGTCGCAACCGGCGGTCTGGTGCTGCTCGCACCCGGGTGGGCGCGCGCCTGGACCGCCCGCGGGATGCCCCGACCGCTCGCGGAGGCGCTCGCGGTCCCGGCGGCTGCCCAGCTCGTCTGCGCCCCCGTCCTGGTGCTGCTCAGCGGTCGGGTCAGCCTCGTCGCCGTGCTGGCGAACCTCCTCGCCGGCCCGGCGGTGGCGCCGGCAACGGTGCTTGGGGTGCTCACGACGGTGGTCGCGCCGGTCAGCGACCGAGCCGCGGAGCTGCTCGCGACCGGCGCCGGGGCGCCGGTGTGGTGGCTGGTCCAGGTGGCCGATCGGGCCTCCGCCGCGCCGGGCGCCTCGGTCCCGTGGCCGGCATCGGTGGCGGGCGCCGTCGGACTGGTCGTCGCGAGCATCCTGGTGGTCGCGGCTGCGCGAGCTCTGGCAACCCGCGGCCCGCTGCCGGCGACCGGGGTGGCCGTGGTCCTGGTGGTGGCGCTGGTCGTGCCGGCGAGCTCGCCGGGCTGGCCGCCGGACGGCTGGGTGCTGGCGGCCTGCGACGTGGGCCAGGGCGACGCGCTGGTGCTCGCGGTCACCGCCGGCACGGCGGTGGTCGTCGACGCCGGCCCGGATCCGCCGGCAGTCGACCGTTGCCTGCAACGGCTGGGCGTACGCCGGGTGCCGCTGCTGCTGCTGACCCACCTGCACGCCGACCACGTCGAGGGACTGCCCGGAGTGCTGCGCGGTCGCCGGGTCGGAGAGGTGGCCGTCGGCAGCTACGACGAACCGGCCGACGAGCTGGCTCGGGTGCGCAGCTGGGCGCGGGCTGCCGGCGTACCGCTGACGAGGATCAGCGCAGGTGACCGGATGTCGGTCGGACCGGTGTCGTGGCAGGTGCTCTGGCCGGCCCGGGTGATCGACGAGGACTCGGTGCCGAACAACGCGAGCGTCGTGCTGCTCGTGCGGTCGCACGGGCTCCGGATCCTGCTCACCGGCGACATCGAGCCGCCGGCCCAGCGAGCCCTGCTCGGCCAGGAGCACCTGCCGGTGGTCGACGTGCTCAAGGTGGCCCACCACGGCTCGGCGTACCAGGAGCCGCGACTGCTGTCGCTGCTCCGGCCCCGGGTGGCCCTGGTCAGCGTGGGAGCGGGCAACGACTACGGCCACCCGGCGCCGTCGACCCTGCGGGCCCTGCGACGCAGCGGCGCACTGGTGGGCCGCACCGACACCGACGGCACCCTGGCGGTCGTCGGGACCCCGCGTCGGCTCCGGCTCGTCCGGGCCGACGGGTAGCGTGGCCGCGATGCCTGCTGCCCCCGGTCCCGCGCCGCTCACGCTCGTCACCGGCCCCGAGGCGCTGCTCCGCGACCGCGCGGTCGCCACGGCCGTGGCCGCGGTCCGCGCGGCCGACCCGGAGGCCGAGGTCAACGACCTCTCGGCGGTGGGGCTCGAACCCGGCCGGCTCCACGCGCTGGCCAGCCCCTCGCTGTTCGGCGGGGTTACCGTGATCGTCGTCCGCGACGTCGGCGACGCGGCCGAGGCGGTCGCCGATGAGCTCAAGGCGGTGATGGCTGCGCCGTCCGAGGACGTCGTCCTCGTCCTCGTGCACGCGGGTGGTGTCAAGGGCAAGTCGCTGCTCGATGCCGCGCGAAAGGCCGACGCGGTGGTGGTCGAGTGCAAGGCGGTGAAGTGGGAGAGCGACAAGGTGTCGTTCGTGCAGGGCGAGTTCAGAGCCGCCGGACGCCGGGTGGCGCCGGACGCCGCGGTGGCGCTGGTCGACGCACTGGGCAGCGACCTGCGCGAGCTCGCGAACGCGTGTGCCCAGCTGGTCGCGGACACCGCCGGCACCGTCGACCGGGTGGTGGTCGAGCGCTACCACGCGGGCCGGGTCGAGGTGACCGGCTTCAAGGTCGCTGACGCCGCGGTCGAGGGCCGCTACGAGGAGGCGCTGCGGTTGCTCCGGCACGCCCTGGCCACCGGGGCCGACCCGGTTCCGGTCAACGCGGCGTTCGCCGCGGGGCTGCGGACCCTGGCCAAGGTGGCCGGCGCCTCCCGCTCGGCGCGGCCCGACGACGTGGCGCGCGACCTGGGCCTGGCCCCCTTCCAGGTGAAGAAGGCGCGAGGCCAGCTCGGCGGCTGGACCCCGGACGGGGTCTCCGACGCGATCGTCGCGGTGGCCCGTGCCGACGAGCAGATCAAGGGCGGGGGGACCGACCCGGTCTACGCGCTGGAGCGCGCGGTGGTCGCGATCGTCGAGGCCCGGGCCCGCGGCTGAGCGCCTCGAGAGCGCCGGGGACGACGAAGGGCGCCACCCGCGACGGGTGACGCCGAAGGGCGCCACCCGCGACGGGTGACGCCCTCGTGCGATGCCGCGCAGCGGCGAGACGTGCTAGAGCGAGGCGGCGCGCTTGGCCATCGCGGACTTGCGGTTCGCGGCCTGGTTGGTGTGGATGACACCCTTGCTCGCGGCCTTGTCGAGCTGGCGGGACGCGACCTGCATCGCCTCGAGCGCGGTGTCGCGCTCGCCGGCCGCTGCGGCCTCGCGGAACTTGCGCACCGACGTCTTGAGCGAGGACTTGACCGCCTTGTTGCGCAGCCGTGCCTTCTCGTTCGTCTTGATCCGCTTGAGCTGGGACTTGATGTTCGCCACGAAGAAGCCTCGAAAGGTTGTCGGTTCGAAAGATGAGATCGCGCGGCCTGGGTCCGGGCGACCGGGGGTGAGCGCACGGCGAGCGTGCGACGGGACAGGCTACCAACAGCCTCGCTCAGCGGCCAAACGCGAGGCCTCTGGGCGATCGCACGGCGCCACCACGGCGCCGCGGTGGGTGACGAATCTGCGCCGAACAGGGGAGCGCCGTGTCGTCAATGCCCGCAGAACCTTGGAACATCGGCAGGTGACAGGTTACGGTTCAGCGCCGTTCGACGTGATCAGCGTCACAACGCACCCACTACGCGCCGGAGATCGCTCCGGCTCGGCACGTCACAAAGGGGACCGACTTGTCGTCACAGCAGCACAGGAGGCCCGGGCGCACAACGCTCGCCACCTTCATCGCCGCGGCACTGCTCACCAGCGGAGCCGCCGCGGCCGCTCCCGGGGCCGTCTCGGCCGACACGGGCAAGGCCCGCCACGCGAAGCAGGTGGCCAAGGCCATCGGCACGCCCAAGGCCGCGGGCAAGAAGGACAAGCTCGGCGCCTCCGACCGCGCAAAGCTGGCCGAGGCCAAGGCCGACGGTGACCGCAACGTCACCGCCATGATCGTGACGAAGCCGTCGGCGACCAAGCAGGTCGCCCGGCAGATCACCGCCGCAGGCGGCTACATCCGGATGACCGACGCCAAGCTCGGTTACGTGAGCGCCGTGGTTCCCACCGGCAAGCTGGACAAGACCGTCCTCGCCGACACCGACGTCAAGGCGGTCGACCTGGATGAGCTCCTGCGGCTCCCGCAGCCGGAGAAGAAGTCGCCCAGCACCACGACGGCGAGCGGTGCGTACACCGGCCCCAACGCATCGACGCCGGACACGAACCCCTACATGCCGACCAAGGACACTGGCTCGACTGCGTTCAAGGCCCAGCACAAGGCGTGGGACGGTCGCGGCATCACGATCGGCATCCTGGACTCGGGCATCGACCTGGACAGCAACCCGCTGCGCACGACCTCGACCCCCGGCCAGGAGAAGGTCTCCGACTGGTTCACCGCGACCGACCCGGTGACCGAGGGTGACTTCGTCACAGGCGGCGACCCGACCTGGCTCCCGATGGTGCAGGCGGCCACCGGGCCGCGCTTCCCCGCCACCGGTACCACCGGGTACCGCGGCTCGTTCTGGACGTTGCCGGCTACCGGCAGCTACAAGATCCGCACCGTGGACGAGGTCAAGCTCAACGTCGACGGCTGCGAGCTCTGTGACGCCAACCGCGACGGCGACTCGACCGACCGCATCGGCGTGCTCTACGAGCCCACCACCCACAAGATCTGGGTCGACACTGACGACGACAAGTCGTTCACCGACGAGACGGCGATGGCGCCGTACAAGGCCAGCCACCAGATCGGCCACATCGGCACGGACAAGCCGGCCACGGCGATCCACGAGGCGATCCCGTTCGTCGTGGACTACCGCGAGCACGTGGACTACACCGTCCTCGGGCTGCCCGCGGACCCCTACAAGGACGTCACCGCCGTCGACATCGGCATCGCGTCCGGTGAGCACGGCTCGCACGTCGCAGGCATCGCGGCCGCGCACTCGCTCTTCGGCGGCAAGATGGACGGCCAGGCGCCTGGCGCCAAGCTCGTCTCCGCCCGCGCCTGCAACTTCGGCGTCGGCTGCACCGCCGCGGCACTGACCGACGGCATGGTCAAGCTGGCAGAGGACGGCGTGGACATCATCAACATGTCCATCGGCGGCCTGCCGGCGCTCAACGACGGGGACAACGCCCGTTCGGCGCTCTACAACGCGATCATCAACCAGCTCGGCGTGCAGATCGTCATCTCCGCAGGCAACTCGAGCAACGCGCTGAACACGATCGGTGACCCGTCGGTCGCCACGGACGTGGTCAGCGTCGGTGCCGACATCACCAAGGAGACCTGGGCCGCGAACTACGGCTCCGAGGTCGACTTCACCGAGTCGATCATGCCGTTCTCGTCCGGTGGTCCTCGTGAGGACGGTGGCTTCAAGCCCAACATCACCGCTCCTGGTGCGGCGATCTCGACCACGCCGATGTGGCTGCCTGGCACGCCAGTCGCCGAGGCCGGTTACAGCCTGCCGCCGGGCTACTCGATGCTGCAGGGAACGTCCATGGCGTCCCCGCAGGCAACCGGTGCCATGGCACTGCTCCTCTCGGCAGCCAAGCAGGAGGGCGTGGCGAGCACGTCCCCCGCTGCCCTGCGTCGCGCCGTGTACTCCACCGCCGTGTGGAACCCCACGATCCGCGCCTACCTGCAGGGTCTCGGCCAGATCGACGTCCCGTCGGCCTGGGACCTGCTCAAGAAGGACCTCGAGGCCAGCGTCATCACCACGACGGCACCTGTCTGCACCGAGGTGTGGAACGTGCTCGGTCGGACGTCCGGCACAGGCCTCTACCAGCGGTGCGCGGCGGACGCCGGCGGTCAGGCGCCCGACTCGACCAAGTCGTACGACGTCACGCTGACGCGCACGACCGGCAAGGCGAAGTCGGGTACCTACGCCTTGTCCTTCAAGGGCAACGACGGCACCTTCTCGGTCTCACCCTCGTCCGTGTCGCTCCCGCTGAACAGCCCGGTCACCGTCAAGGTCACCGCCACGCCGGCTGCCGGTGGGCACAGCGCGACGATGCTGATCGACGACCCGAAGACCAAGGGTCTGGACGGCTCGATGATGGCCGTCGTGGTGGCCGGCAAGTCGTTCACCGGTCCGCAATACACGATCACCAACTCTGGCAACAGCAAGCGGAACGTCGCGCAGAGCTTCTTCGTGACCGTTCCGGCCGGGGTGAAGGCCCTGGAGCTCGGGCTGTCCGGGCTCGCGCCCAAGAGCCAGACGCGTTTCCTCGCGTTCCACCCCTACGGCGTCCCGCTCGACAGCACGTCGACGCCGAACTGCTACCCGCACTACCCGTCGGACGCGGACGAGGGCAACGGTTGTGCGCCGTACTCGCGTGCCTACAGCAACCCGCAGCCCGGTGTCTGGGAGGTGCTCGTCGAGTCACGGCGTACGTCGCCGTTGCTCAACAACCCGTTCACCCTCACCGCCAAGCTGCTCGGTGCGACCGTTACCCCGGCCGTCGTCACGCTTGACAACGTGACGTCGAACCAGCCCACGCCGGTTCAGTGGAACATCCACAACGACTTCGCCGGCGTGACTGCTCACGCGCAGGGTGGCCCCCTCGGGTCGTCCTTCGCCGAGCGCGCGTCGATCGATGACGGTGGAACGCTGGAGTACGTGGTCACGGTGCCCGAAGGGGCCACCAGGTTCGACATGTCGATCGGGAACACCTCCGACCCGAGTGCCGACCTTGACCTCTACCTGTACGACGCCGACGGCAACCAGGTCACCTACGACGCCGACGGCGACTCCGAGGAGTCGATCTCGCTCACGAACCCCGAGCCAGGGGAGTACACGGTGTCGATCGACGGCTACGACGTGCCCGCAGGCACGACGCAGTTCGACTACCAGGACACGTTCTATGCGAGTGCTCTCGGCTCGGTGGACGTTCCCGGTACGTCGTTCGACTTCCCGAGCGGCGGGAACGCCGTGGTGTCCGGGACCGTCACGGTGAAGCAGGCGGCGGAGGAGGGTCGCAGCCTGCTCGGGTCGATGGACGTCCTCAGCGCGACCGGGGCGGTCATCGCCAGCGGCAAGGTGGCGATCGGGTCCGTCACCGGCTGAGCTCGCCTCTCGCACCACGAGAGCCCTGTCGGACGCGAGTCCGGCAGGGCTCTCGTGCCGTCCCGGGAAGGGCGAGATGGCGCCACCCGTGACTGTCCGGGACGACTTCAGAACGCTCCGTGACGGCGGCGGTCGCCGCCTGCATTGCCTCGGCAAATTCTGCCCGCCGAACCTTCCCAGGTCGGCCGACCCCGGGTTACGGTTCACCGCCCGATCGGGTGACGTGTGTCACACTCGCGCGCGGGCACACACCGCATTCACCACAAAAGGGGATCCTCTTGTCTGAACCGACGAAGCGGCGGCGAGCGCAAGGCGCGCTGGCTGCCCTCGCTGCAGGAAGCCTGCTTGTCGCGGGCCTTGCCTCCGCTGCACCCGCGACCGCCGCGCCGCCCGTCAAGGCCAAGGTCGCGAAGGGCGACAAGACCTTCAAGCACGACTTCCGCACTCCGCTGCAGGCGAAGCAGGCCGAGATGCGCAAGAAGGCGCTGGAGAAGGTGCTCGCCGGCAAGGCGACCCCGACCGGCAAGAACAAGGTCGTGAAGCTCGCGAAGGGCCAGTACGTCGAGCTCGCGCGCGAGAGCACCGACAAGATCTTCACGGTGCTGGTCGAGTTCGGCGACAACCAGTACCCCGATCCCCGCTTCCAGGGGCCGCCGCCGGACGGCAGCACCACCGACGTCACGGGTCCGCTGCACAACCAGATCCCGGCACCGAACCGCGCGGTCGACAACAGCACCCTGTGGCAGGCCGACTACAACCAGGCCCACTACCAGGACATGTACTTCAACCGGATGGCGGAGTACTACGAGACGCAGTCCTCCGGCCGGTACTCCGTCGACGGCACCGTGACCGAGTGGGTCAAGGTCCCGTTCAACGAGGCGCTCTACGGCCGAAACTACTGCGGCGACATCGTCTGCAACACCTCCCGGGCACTGATCCGCGACGCTCTCGCGGTCTGGGTCAAGGGACAGCGTGACGCGGGCAAGACGACGGAGCAGATCGCTGCCTACCTGAGGACGTTTGACCAGCAGGACCGCTACGACATCGACGGCGACAGCAACTTCAACGAGCCGGACGGCGTCATCGACCACTTCCAGCTGGTGCACGCCGGCGGCGACGAAGCCGCTGGTGACCCGCACCAGGGAACGGACGCGATCTGGAGCCACCGCTCGGCAGCCAACCTGCAGGCCGGCGGCCCGCTCGGCGCCGGCATCGACGTCGGCTCCAACGGCGGCATCGTCTCCAGCCCCCTGGTGCCGAACAACCCGACCGGAGTCTGGGTCTACGACTACACGATCCAGCCCGAGAACGGCGGCCTCGGCGTCTTCGCGCACGAGTTCGGTCACGACCTCGGTCTGCCCGACCTCTACGACACCTCCGGCAACACCGGTGGCGCGGAGAACAGCACGGCCTTCTGGACGCTGATGTCCTCCGGCGCCAACATCGGCGACGGGAGCCCGGACGGAATCGGCGACGCGCCGACCGACATGGGCACCTGGGAGAAGCTCCAGCTGGGCTGGCTCAACTACGACGTGGCACGTGCCGGGGAGAAGTCCGAGCACAAGCTGAACCCGTCGGTCTACAACAGCAAGGCCGCCCAGGCTCTGATCACGATCTTGCCGGAGAAGGCAGTTCCGCAGGAGCTGGGTGCTCCGTGCAGCGGCTGCGGGTCCAGGTACTTCTTCAGCGGTGCCGGGGACGAGCTGGACAACAGCATGAGCAAGACGCTGGCCACGGCCGTGGCGGCAGGCACGCCGCTCACCGCGAAGGTGAAGTACCAGATCGAGAAGGACTGGGACTACGCCTACCTCGTGTACTCGACCGACGGCGGCGCCCACTGGACGTCGATCCACACCAACCTGTCGACCAACACCAGCCCGAACGGGCAGAACTTCGGTGAAGGCATCACCGGCACGAGCGGTGGCAACTGGGTGGACCTGACGGCATCGCTACCGGCCCTCCCGGCGGGTGCCCTGCTGGGCTTCCGCTACTGGACCGATGTCGCGGCGACGGAGCCAGGCTTCCAGGTCGACAACATCGCGCTGGGCGGCACTGTGATCGGCACCGCCGAGAACGAGAACGAGGGATGGACCTTCGACGGCTTCCGGACCACCACCGGGTCGGAGATCCAGATGTTCCCGAACTACTACATCGCGGAGAACAGGCAGTACGTCAGCTACGACAAGTCGCTGAAGACTGCGTACAACTTCGGCTTCCTCGACAGCCGGCCGGACTGGGTGGAGAACTACCCCTACCAGAACGGGCTCCTGATCAACTACTGGGACACGTCGCAGAACGACAACAACGTCGGCGACCACCCCGGCGAGGGGCTGATTCTCCCCGTCGACGCGCACCCGACCCCCGAGCACTGGGCGAACGGTCAGCTCATGCGGCAGCGCATCCAGAGCTACGACTCGACGTTCGGGCTCGAGCGCACCGACGCCATCACGCTGCACCTCAACAGCGCGCCGACCACGATCGCGTCCAAGCCGGCTGTGCCGGTCTTCGACGACACGAAGACGTGGTGGTACGCCGGGGACGGTCACAGCGCTGCTAGCCACGGCCGTTACCAGGTCGGCTGGACGGGTGTCGACGTTCCGAAGACCGGCACGACGATCCGGGTGAAGAGCGTCAGCGGCGCCGGCTCCATGCAGGTCCAGGTGGCGCCGAAGTAGGGCACAGCACGACAGACGTGGGGGCGGTCCTTCGGGCCGCCCCCACGTGCTGTGTGGGGAAAGTACCGCGAAATGGTTGCTGTCCGAGAGCGAACCCTTTCGCTGCGTTACGGCCTCGGTCGTCCGCCGTATAGCGCCGGCAATATCTGCGCCCCGTGCCTTCCCAGGTCGACGGATCCCGGGTTACGGTGCAGCGCCCGCCTGGGTGACGAGTGTCACAGCGGCCGTGGGCACCGTTCATCACCGACTAAGGGGCCTCACTTTGTCCGGATCAACGAAGCGGCGGCAAGCGCGCGGAGCGCTCGCCACCCTCGCGGCCGGAAGCCTGCTGTTCGCAGGTCTTTCGGCTGCCACCTCCACCACCAGCACGATCGCGGCCACGCATCCCGTCGCGGGCGCCGCAGATCTGCAGGAGACCTACATCAACTACGTAGCGCCCGAGGTGGAGAAGCCCACCAGGGACGGCAGGGTGACGCAGAGGTCCATCGACCAGGCGATGGCCTACGACGCGAAGTTCAACTCCGGGAACCCGGTGGCAGCCCGCCAGCTCGCCAAGGCTGAGCAGAAGGCGCTGAAGACCAAGGTCAACCCGGCCAAGTTCAAGAAGGGAAAGGCCAAGGAGCGTCAGACCGCGAAGCTCCTGACGATCCTGGTCGAGTTCAACGACCGAGCCAACGACGACTTCTCCGGCGTCCGGCGGCCGGCGACGGTGTTCGGCGACCGCACCTGCATCCAGGAGCCGGCTGGGACGCTCAAGAACGGCCCGCTGCACAACAACATCCCGAACCCGGCCGACTGGCCGGCCAAGACCGGCTATGCCGACAACAACAGCTTCTGGGTGCCGGACTTCAGTGAAGAGCACTACGACGCGATGCTCTACTCGAAGAAGGGCATCAAGGAGCGCGTGCGTCCTGACCTCACGGGGCCTGACGGCAAGCGCGGCATCGACATCTCCGGCTACACGATGCGGAACATGTACGAGGAGATGTCGAAGAACAAGTACACCGTCAGCGGTGCCGCGTCACCGTGGATCACGGTCGCGCACTCGGAGGCCTGGTACGGCGCGGACCGTTGCACCTTCAACGGGACCGAGTGGGTGCCTGGCAACATCCAGGACATGAACGGCCACCCGGACAACCCGCTGGGCGCCGGCCAGCTGGCCAAGGACGCGGTGAACGCGCTCGCGCAGGCGCAGCCTGACTTCCCGTGGTCCGACTACGACGTCGAGGACCAGGGCGACATCGACGGTGACGGGAACTTCCTCGAGCCCGACGGTGTCGTCGACCACCTGGTGCTCGTGCACGCCGGCGAGGACAAGTCCGGCGGCGGCGGCGAGCAGGGCACCTACGCGATCTGGGCCCACAGCAGCGCCATCGCCAAGGGCTACAAGGTCCCGGGTCAGGACGTCATGGTCTCGAACTACATCGTGCAGCCGGAGGACTCCGGTGTCGGCGTGTTCGCCCATGAGTACGGCCACGACCTCGGCCTGCCCGACCTCTACGACACCGCCAGCGGTGGCGAGTCGGACGTCAACTTCTGGGACCTGATGAGCTCCGGCTCGCACTCAGGCCCGATCTTCCAGTCGATGCCGACGCACATGGGTATCTGGGACAAGTGGGTGCTGGGCTGGGCCGACCCGAAGGTCTTCACCCAGGGTGCTGCGACCCAGACCATCAACCTCGGCCAGACCTCGCGTACGCCGGTCGGGTCGGAGGACGGCGCGATCGTTCACCTGCCGGACCAGACGGTCCAGGTCGGCGAGCCGCACAACGGCAGCGGCCACATGTGGTGGTCGGACGACGACCAGGACTGGGCCGACAACAACATCACCCGTGACGTCACCGTGCCCACGCCGGCCGGTGCCGACAAGGTGAAGTTCTGGATGTGGAACGACTACGTCCTCGAGGAGGACTGGGACTTCGGCTTCGTGGAGGTCTCCGAGGACGGCGGCCAGACCTGGAACGAGCAGGTGGTCCGCACCGAGGCAGGGGACGCCGTGGTCAGCACTCCCGCCGACTACTCGGACCCGACCGGGCGGATGGCCGACTACGGCGGCAAGAAGTTCGGCCTGACCGGGGACTCGGGAGGGTGGCGGCACGACTACGTCGACCTCACCGGGTTCGCGGGCAAGACCGTGCAGCTCCGCCTCCGCTACGCCACCGACGCGGCGTTCCAGGAGCGTGGCTGGTTCGCTGACGACTTCTCGCTCACGAACGGTGCGGCCACGACGTGGACCGACGACGTCGAGAGCGGTGCGAACGGTTGGACGGCCCACAAGGGCACGTTCGTCCTGACGTCACCGCCGGCCGGCGGCTGGACCATCGTCGACGGCAGCGTCAAGCGGGCCCAGTTCTACCTGGCCGAGTGGCGCAACTTCGACGGGTTCGACGAGGGGTTGAAGTACACCTACGACTCGACGTACTCCAACTTCGGCCCGTGGAAGGTCCAGAAGGTCGCCTACAACGCACCCGGGATGCTGGTGTGGATCCGCGATGCCGCCTACGGCGACGCGAACCACGTCGACCTCAACCTGTTCGACTCGCCGAGCTTCGGTCCGAAGGGCGGTCTGCTGCTGGTGGACTCCCACTTCGACCCGTTCCGGCGGGCTGGGGAGGCAGCGGCCAAGGACGGCGTCGCGAACGACAACATCCCGTCCCGGCCTCAGTCCAGCAACATCGCGTTCGGGCTCGGCAAGACATACCCGTTCACGGAGTGCCTGGCCGAGGTTCCGGGCGAGGACTGGGGCAAGGAGTACTGCACCTCGTTCGGGGCGCAGAACCCGCTGTCGTCGTTCACCGACGCCAAGGGCTACTACCCCGGCGTGGAGTACCTCGACGCCACGCCGGCGTCCACGCGTCGCTCCAGGTTCCTCGACGCGTCGGTCGTGGTGCCGCAGCGGCCGGGGGCGGACTACACCGTCCGCGGTGTGTACCGGGACGGAACGCCTGCGACCGCTCACTACGGCGAGATCTACAACGGTTTCGTCGTGGGCAACGGCAACCCGACCACACCGTGGGGCGTCGCCTTCGACGTGCTCAAGGCGGGTAAGGGGAACACCTACGCGGTGGTCAAGGTGAACGCGGCCGACTAGCCGCAGCACTGCACGCAAGGCCCCGTCGGACCTCGGTCCGGCGGGGCCTTGTCGTCAGCCGCGGCGCTGCTCCAGCCAGGACAGCGCGGCGGTGCCGAAGTAGGCGCGGTGCGGCCCCAGCCATGGCGAGGCGAAGGCCGGCGTCTCGTCGCCGGCCTGCCCGCACATGAAGGCAGCGATCAGCGCCAGCCAGGCGTCGACCGCCTCGTCGTCGACGCCGTCGAGCAACCACGACGTGCGAAGCACCGCCTCCGCGTCTCCACCGTCTCCGTGGACGGTGACGAGCAGTCCCACCAGGTCGGTCCACCGCGCGCCGAGCGAGAGCCAGTTCCAGTCGCAGATCCAGACGGTGCCGTCGCGGTCCACGATCATGTTGTCCGGACGCAGGTCCCCGTGACAGGCGGCGTCCCCGTCGATGGCCGCCGGCGCGGCCTGCAGCAGCGCGTGCAGGTCCGGTAGCGCCGACCGGGCCCAACAGCTGAGCAGGTCGGTACGCCGCTTGCCTCCGGCGATGTCGAGGTACCAGTGGTGCCAGGGCTCGTCGCCACCCAGGTCGTCGGCCAGCCTGGTGAGCTCGAGGCCCGGCGGTGCCGGTTCCAGTGCGGTGGCCGCCGCCTCGCAGGCCCGGGCGGCTCCGT
Source organism: uncultured Actinomycetota bacterium (assembly GCA_963746465.1). GTDB lineage: Bacteria > Actinomycetota > Actinomycetes > JACCUZ01 > JACCUZ01 > CAVVAY01. Next base: position 408,286 of record CAVVAY010000005.1, read on the forward strand.
CGAGGTCGTCCGCGGTCCACGGCAGGCCGGGCATCCGGCCGCGCACCGGCTCGATCCCGACGACGACCCAGCCCTCGACCTCGTCGGTCCACCTCAGCCGCGGCGCCGGGACCGCCGACGGAAGGCAGCCCAGCACCCGCGCCTCGGCGCGGTAGGACGTGGCGGCCACCGGTCCGACCTCCGAGGAAGCGGCCTTGACGAACACCTCGGTGCCGTCGGCCAGGGTGAGCAGGCCGGCGAAGCCCCGGGTGAAGCCGCCACCCGCGGCGTCCGCGCCGACCACCGCCGCGCCGGCGAGGTCGGCGACCCTCTCCCGCACCCCGGCCGGCAACGCCGACCAGGCCGGCCGCTCCGCGGTCCGGTCGTAGGGCGGTCGCGCGGTCACCGCCATAGCGCGCCGGTGTCCAGCCAGTCCAGCGCGGCGGCACCGCAGTGCGCCTGCCATACCCGGATCGTCGGCAGCCCGGGTGGCGCCGGGCGACGGGCCCGCTCGAGCCACACCCCGACCATCCCGGCGACCACCGACGCCAGGTGGTCCGGTGCGACGTCGCGGGTCAGCGGGGCCGACGACAGGAACGCGTCCGGGTCCGGCCCGCCCTGGATCCGGAAGTCCATCGCCAGCAGCAGCGTGTCCAGCCATGGTGCGCCGCTGCTGGCCCACGCCCAGTCGAGCAATACCGCCTCGCCGGCCCGGACCAGCACGTTGTCGGCCCGGGCGTCCCAGTGCACGAGCCGGTCGCCCACGGTGACCTCGCGGGCGAGGGTCTGCCGGCTCAGGAACTCCGGCAGCCGGGTCAGCAGGTCTGCCGGCATCCCTTCCGGGTCGGTGGCCACCTGGTCCCAGGCGCCCAGCACGTTGGTCGCGTCGGCGAAGCTCGGCAGGGCGGCTGGTGCCTGTGCAGTGCCGACCCGTTCCAGCGCCGCGGCCATCACCGTCACGTCGGCGTCCCGCCACGGCACCTCGGGGCGCCGGCCCTCGACGTCCTCGAGGACCAGGGCGACCCAGACCCCGTCGTCGTACGTCGAGAGCAACCGGGCGTGCGGCACCGCCGGTGGCAGCAGCTCGAGCGCCCGGATCTCGGCCCGGTTGAGGTCCGGGGTGTCCGGGTTGAGGGTCGAGCCGCAGGCCTTGACGAACGCCCGGGTCCCGTCTGCGCAGACGACCCGGACGGCGGCGCCGGGGGAGAACCCGCCGACCTGGGTGCGGGCCGACACGACCGGCGACCCCAGCGAGGCCTCGACGTCGCCACGGACGTGCTCGGGCACCTTGGACCAGTCGAGCCGGGTCCCGGCTGCAACCGGCGCAGGCGAGGTCATGCCCTGATGATCCCGGCCGGAGCGACCCCGGACCACCGAGTTGCGGCTCAGCGGCGCGCCAGCGGCCGCGGGTCGACCGCCGCACGCACCCGGGCGGGCAGGCCGCGACCGCGCAGCGTCCTGGCCACGGCGGCGGTGTGCTCCCAGGCCAGGTCGTCCGCGCCGGGTGGCGGCCCTCCCGGCGCGAAGCCGGCGTCGTCGGCGAGCCGGGCCAGGGACCGCAACGGTTCGGCGACGCCGGGCTCCCGGTCGGCGGCGGCGCTGGCCACCTCCGGGCGGGACAACGCGCCGGAGGACGGCAGGCCGTGCTCGGTGAGCCGGTCGGCTGCCTCCCGCCAGGCGCCGAGCACCCGGTCCCGCGGATCGGGTCGCAGTCGCCGGGACCGCCGCCGGGCCAGCTTGGCCAGCGGCACGAGCAGGACACCGACCACGACCAGCCCGAGGACTGCGGCCAGGACGGCAAGGACCAGGCCCCACGGGGCGGCGGAGGCGTCGTCGCGGGCGTCCGGGCGGGCAGGTGGCGGGGACGTCGGCGGCGCCTGGCGCGCCGCCTGCTCCTGCTGCACCGCCTGGTCCACCGCAGACCGGCCGCTGTCGTCGGCCCCGGGGTCCTCGGAGCCGTCCGACCGGCGGGTCGGCGTGGGCTGGAAGGCAACCCACCCCAGCCCTGCGAGCCGGACCTCCGGCCACACCTGCACCGATCGCGCGCGCACCACCCAGCCGTCGACGCCGTCGTCGTAGGGCGCGCGGAAGCCCATCACCAGCCGTGCGTCATAGCCGAGCCCGCGAGCCATCACGGCGAACGCGCTGGCGTACTGCTCCGCCGTGCCGGTGCGTTCTCGCAGTAGCCGGCTCAGCTGGAAGAGCCCGTGGCCGGCAGGTGCCCCCTCGTCGGCAGCGACGGTGAACACCTCGGTCCGGAACAGCGACTCCAGCCCGGCGAGCCGGCCGAAGGTCGTCCGAGCTCCCGCCACGGCCTGTTGCGCCGCGGCAGTGACGGCAGGTGGCACGTCGTAGTCCGGTCGCCCGGCCGGTGGTGGCTCCGGGAGCGCCGCGCGCAGCCGGACAGGGTCGAGCCGGGGATCAGCGCCGGTCACGGTGTAGCGGACCGGTGCCGCACGGCCGGCGGGCACCACCAGGTCGCCGCTTCTCGGGTCGACGCCCAGGCCCGCCGTCGAGACCGACACCGGGCGCCCGACGCTGGGCAGCCAGGTGGTGGCATCCGCGGCGCGGACCTGCACCGTCACTGTCCGGTCCACCACCGGCACCGCCAGGTCCGGCCCGGCCGGCAGGGTGCGCCCGGCCCGCTGGTAGGTCGCGGTCGTGGTCCACGTCGTCCCGTCGAACCGGTCCAGGGTGACCCACCGCAGGCGCAGCGTCGCCGGCGGGACACCGTCGTCGGCGCGCACCACGAAGAGCAGCCGGTCCGGCCCCTGGCGCAGCGCGGGGAAGCGGACCAAGGGGCTGGTCTCCCGGCTGACCCGGACCGGCTCGGCCACCAGGTCGCGGGCGTCGGCCGGCCGCTGTCGCACCTCGATGCCCGGCAGGGCGGGTGCGACGAGCACGGTGCACACCGACACCACCGTCACGGCGACCGCCGCAGCCAGGACCGCGGGCACGGTCGAGCGGGCTGTCGCCCGGCTGCGCCCGGACCCGGCCAGCCGCGGGCCGTCATCGGCCCGGCTCCGGGCCCGGGGGCGTGCTGCGGTGACCGCGAGCAGACCGGCGCAGCCGAGCACGACCAGCAGCAGCGCCACCGGGGGAGCGGGCGGCCCGGAGGCGCCGGCCCAGAGCACCAGCGGGTAGGACACCAGGCCCGGCAGCGCGGCGACCGGGGTCCGCGCGCTGCGCAGCGACAGCTCGGCGGCGAGCAGGCCGGCCAGGCCGACGACGACCGCGACCGTCGCGAGCTCCGGACCCGCTGGGTCGAGCGGCAGGGCGCCGGTCAGCAGCCGACGCGGGCCGTCGACGACGTCGCCGCCCGGGGCCAGGGCCAGCAGCACGTACGCCGTCACGGTGGCCGCACCGGCCGCCACCCTGCCCGCTCCCGGCAGGCCGGGTCGGAGCAGCCCGAGCAGGGTCGGCGCTGCGGCGCCGGCCAGCACTGCCCCGAGCAGGAGCGGCAGGTCACGCGACCCGGCGAACAGCCGGGTGGCGGCGACCGATGCACCCGCCACGACGACGACGGCAGCGGTAGCGCGCAGGAGACCCAGCGCCGGTACGGCCCTCACCGGACCCGCCGCCCCAGCACGAGCTGGTTCCAGGCGCCGGCGGCCTCGCTGCCGGTGGCGGCGCGCAGCACCGACAGCCCGGCCCGTCGGGCGGTGGTGAGGCGAGCACCGGGCACGACCTCGACCAGCACCACGGGGGAGAACCGGCGCCGCGCGGCCGCGACGTGACTGGCCAGCCGCGCCTCGCCGTCGCCGGTGACCAGCACCAGAGCTCCTCCGGGCGTCGCCCGGTCGACGAGCGACGTGACCGCCTTGGCCGAGCTGCCCGACACGGCAGCGACGGCCGCGAGCCGGTCGAGCATGTCCCGGGCCCCGGCGGACTCGACGGCGGCGCGGTCCTCGCCGAGCAGCAGCAGCTCGACCGGCCGGCCACGACGCTGGGTGGCCATCGCGACCGACGCGGCCATCTCGACGGCGTCCTCGAACGCCGTGCCCGAGTAGCGGTCGTCCCGGGTGTCGAGGACGACGGTAGTGGTGGGCCGGCTGGTGTCGACGTGCTCCTTGACCATCAGCCGGCCGGTCCGCGCGGTGGACCGCCAGTGCACCTGACGAGGGTCGTCGCCCGGGACGTACTCGCGCAGCGAGGAGAAGGTCACCGACCCCTTGGGTGACGTCTCGACGAGCACGCCCTCGTCGTCGAGCAGCGAGCCGACGGGCAGTGCGGCGACGCGGTGGACCCGCGGATGTACCCAGAGGACGCCGAGGCCGCCCTGCGGCTGGGCGCGCCGCACCAGGCCGAGCGGATCGCGCCGCTCGACGGTCACCGGCCCCAGCGCGAGCCGGCCGCGGCGCTCGGTCGGCACGTCGTACTCGAGCAACCGGCGACCACCGCCGGAGAGCAGGCCGACACCGAGCTCGACCGCCATGCCGCCCACCGAGTCGACGGCGACGAACGGGGGCGACGGCCAGCGTGACACGTTGCGCACTGCGAGCCGGCCGACCGCGTGGCGGCCGACGGTCACCCGGGCCGGCTCCACGGTCCGGGTCACGGTGAGCCGCGGCCGCACGACGACGGCGACCAGGGCCACTGCGACCGCGAGAAGCGCGGCAGCGCCGACAGCGACCACACCGTCGAAGCCGAGGGCCACGCCGGAGGCGTACGACACGAAGCCGGCGAGCAGCACCCAGCCGCCGGTAGCGGTGAGCAGCGGCACGCGACTGGGCGCGGCGGCGGTCTCCGACCCGGCGGTGCTCGGCGGTGCAGTGGGCACAGCGGTCCTCAGCGCCCGGTGCCGGTGGGCACCGGGATCCCGGCCAGCACGTCGGTGAGGACGTCCTCGCCGGCGACGCCGCCGACCTCGGCCTCGGGGGTGAGCAGCAGACGGTGCGCCAGCACGGCTGAGGCGACCGTCTTCACGTCGTCCGGGACCACGTAGGACCGGCCCAGGGTGGCGGCCCGCGACTGCGCGGCGCGCAGCAGCGCCAGGCTGCCGCGGGTGCTCACGCCGAGCCGCAGCTCCTCGCGGGACCGGCTGGCCCGCGCCACCGCCACCGCGTAGCGGGACACCGACCGGTCGACGTGCACCGCCGAGGTCAGCGCGATCATCGAGCGCACCTGCTCGACCGTCGCGACCGCCGAGACGGTGGCCGCCTCGCCCTCGACCGCCCGCCGGTCCAGGATGTCGACCTCGTCCTCCTCGTCCGGGTAGCCGATCGCGGTCCGCATGAGGAACCGGTCCAGCTGTGCCTCCGGCAGCCGGTAGGTGCCCTCGAGGTCGACCGGGTTCTGGGTGGCGATCACCATGAACGGGCGGGGCACCGGGTGGCCGACCGAGTCGACGGTGACCTGGTGCTCCTCCATCACCTCGAGCAGCGCCGACTGCGTCTTGGGCGACGCCCGGTTGATCTCGTCGCCGACCACGATGTTGGCGAACACCGCTCCCGGATGGAACTCGAACCGGTGGCTGTCCTGGTTCCAGACCGAGGTGCCGGTGATGTCGCTGGGCAGCAGGTCCGGGGTGAACTGGATGCGGTGCCAGGTCGCGTCGACCGAGCCGGCCAGCGCCTTCGCCAACGAGGTCTTGCCGACGCCGGGCACGTCCTCGACCAGGAGGTGGCCACCCGCCAGCAGGCAGACCAGCGCCAGCCGGACGACCTCGTCCTTCCCCTGCAGCGCCCGGGACACCTCGACCCGCATGGCGTCGTGCACCTCGGCGAACCAGGCCGCCTGGTCGGCGGTCATCGGCCCGGGTGTCCGGCCCGCGGTCTGGGTCATCGCCGCTCCTGTCGTGTCGTGGGAACTCACTGGCTGCGCCCGTCCGCCTGCTGGCAGATCGGCTTGACGCTCGTGCTCGGCGTCGGGACCGGCCGGGCGGACTCCACCACGGCGAAGACGGCCCAGCAGTGCTGGGTGCCGGGGTCGAGGTCGGCCGCCGTCCAGTCCTCGTCGCCCGGGCCCAGGCCCTGAGCGGCGACGGTGCCGTCGCGCACGACGAAGAAGGACTGCACGCCGGGCAGCGCCGCACCACCGGGGAAGCGCAGCCGCACATCGCCCTTGCGCGGCGAGTCGACCACGACGGGGACCGCGACCGTCCCCTGAAAGCTGCTGGCCTCGGGCCCCGGCTTGGCCGGTGCCGGGTCCGGCCGGCCGACCCAGGCGCCGGCGGCGATGCCGAGGACCGCGAGCACGGCGATCGCCGCCACCCACGGCCAACGGCGCCGGCCGGGCTCGACCGGCGCGGCCGGCGCAGGGTCGGCCGGCCGGGTCGCGTCGGAGGTCGGCAGCGCCGCCGGGTGCGGCTCGCCGGCGACGGCGGGGGAGAGGTACGGCGGCGGAGTGGCGCCGCTGGTCGCCGGCAGCGCGCCGAGGGTCACGGCGTCGTCCGCCCGGGCCGAGAGGGCTGTGAACGCGGCCGCCGCGCGCGCCGCGCCCGGACGGTCGTCGGGGTCCTTCGCGAGGCAGGGGCTGACGACGCCCCAGACCTCCTCGGCCATCCCCGCCGGCCGCTGCGGGACGTCCTCGAGGTGTGCGCGCAACAGGGCGGCCGGGTGCTCCGCGTCGAACGGTCGCCGCCCGGACAGGGTCTCGTAGGCCAGCACCCCGAGGGCGTAGACGTCAGCGGCCCCGGTCGCCGGCCGTCCGGCGGCCAGCTCCGGGGCGACGTACTCCGGGGTGCCGACCAGCCGGCTGGCGCGGGTGAGTCGGCGTCCCGGCCCCGGTGCGACCGCACCGGCGACCCCGAAGTCGGTGAGCCAGGCGTGCACCTGGCCCTCACCGTCCCGCCCGACGAGCACGTTCTCCGGCTTCACGTCACGGTGCACGACGCCGGCTGCATGCACCGCCGCCATCCCCTCGGCGACATGGGCCAGCACCCGGAACGCCTCCGCGGTCGTGAGCCGTCCCGCAGCCAGGCTGTGCCGCAGGTCGGCGCCGTCGACGAGCGCCATGACGATCGCGAGGGTGCCGCTCTCGGCGACCAGGTCGAGCACCTGCACGAGGTACGGCGACGCGAGCCCGGTCAGGGTGGTGCGCTCGGCGACGAACCGGGTCACCACCTCGGGGTCCTCGGCCAGCTCGGACCGCAGCACCTTCACGGCCACGGCCGTGCCGTCGTTGCGCCGGGTGCCGCGCCAGACCTGCCCGGTGGCGCCCCGACCGATCGGCGCGACCAGAAGGTAGTTGCTGCCCAGCGGCCGGCCCGCGGCGACGGTCGGGACCGGGGCGGCCGGTCCGGCGGTCTCCAGCGGGTCCGGCACGGACACGGCGCGCAGCCGGTCGACGACCTCGGCCGCGTCGCGCGGCCGGTCCGCCGGGTCGGGGGCAAGAAGGTCGTCGAGCAGGCCGGCCAACGGCCCGGACAACCGCCGGGTGCCGGTGAGCTCGCGCAGCACCGAGCCCAGCGCCCACAGGTCACCGGCGACCGACCAGTCACCGCCGCGGCGTACCTCGGGCGGCCGGGCTGCCCCGTCGTGGCTTTCCTCGAGGACCGGCAGCGCTACGCCGCCGACCGCGAACCTGCCGTTGGCCAGCTCGACGACCGCTGCGGGCGTCAGTCCGCCGTGCAGCACGCCGGCGCCGTGCAGGGCGACCAGCGCCAAGGCGGCATCGGTCGCGGCGGCGACGGCCGCGGCATCGGTGAGCGGGCCGTCGGTGGAGAGCCGGTCGGCGAGCGAGCGGACGGCGCGCTCGGTCACCAGGTACGCCGTGACCGACCCGCCGTGGTCCTCGGTCAGCACGCCGAGGTCGAGCACCGCGACGAGCTGCGGTGTCCGGGGCAGCTCGAGCAGAGCACCGGCCTCCTCCCGGAACCGGTCGGCCGACCCGGTGGGCAGGCTCAGCAGCTCGACCTGCACCGCCGCACCGTCGCTGCGCCGCACCGCGTCGACCACGGTTCCGTGCGGGCCGAGCGGCCCGGAGCCGGGACCAGCCGGCGGGTCGAGCCGGTAGCCGGGGATCTCGGGGAGAGCGGGCGGTCGCGCGGGTGGCTGCGTCGCGGTCATCGCCCCGCCTCCGGCACCACTCGCGTCCCCCGAACGACCTGGACCTGCGCCTCCGGCCGGGCTGGTCCCGGCCGACGCGTGCAGCGTAACCAGGCCGGCGCTCACGGCCGAGGGACCTGCACCGGTGCCCAGCCGCCGTGCCGGACCAGCAGGGCACGCCCGACCGGTCCGGATGCCGCCCCGGACCTCGGCAGTCGCAAGTCGAAGACCTCGCCGTCGGTCGGCGACACCGGGCCGAGGAGGAGACCCGAGCGGCAGCGACGCGCGGTCGCCAGCCAGCCGCGGTAGCGGTTGAGCAGCAGGTCCTCGGTGGTGGCACCGGCGACCACGACGGTCCCGGTGTCCCGGGCGGTCCGGACCACCTCCTCGAGCACTGTTCCTTCCCGCCCCTCGGTGAGCAGTTCGGCGTCGTCGACGACGAGCATCAGCCCTCCGGGGTGTGCCGCCAGGACGTCCGCGAGGTCCACGGCCAGGTCCGGGCCCCCTGGAAGGACCGCGGCGACGCCCGGCAGCCCGGCCAGGTCGCGCAACGGCGACGGCCGGGGCGCCACGACGAGCACCGGCAGGGCGTCCGGCCGGGCGAGCACGCTGTGCACCAGGCTGGTCAGCGCCGTGCTGCGTCCGGACCGCGCCGTTCCGCTGACGACGAAGCACGGACCGGTGGCGGCCAGGTCCAGGTCGATCGGGCCGAGGTGGTCGCCGCCGGCCGCGACCACGGCCACCGATCCACCAGCAGGTGCCGGCACGGTGCGCTGCTGCTCCAGGTCGGCCAGGGTGATGGTCTCGGGCAGCGGGTCGAGCCGGCGGGGCAGCCGGTCGCCGGGCACGTCCGCCCACCGGGCCACTGCGTCCGTCGCGAGCCCGCGCAGCGCGTCGACCTGGGCGGCTCCGGAGGTGTCGGGGTCGAGCAGGGCGAGCTGCACCTCCTCCCCGGTACTGACCCAGATCCCGCGCCCGGGGGGCTGGTCGGCGGGGACGTCGCGCGGCGACAGGCCGAAGACGGCGACGTCGTCGCGGTCCGCCTGGCGCAGCACGAGCCGGGCGGACACCGCGGACCCGAGCCGTGGGGTCACCCCGGTCCGGTCGGCGGCGAGGACGAACGCGACGCCTACCGCCGGTCCCTGGCGCAGCAGCCGCTCCAGCGCGTCGACCGGTCGACCCGCGTCGTGCTCGGTGTACCGAGCCAGGAACGCCTCCAGCCGGTCGACCAGCACGACCACCTGGGACAGCTCGGTACCGGCGGCTCGGGCCTCGGCGACCGAGGCGTAGCCGCCCGCGCCCAGAAGCCGCTGCCGGCGAGCGACCTCGTCGTCCAGGGCGGCCAGCAGCCGCTCGACCCGGGGCTGGTCGTCGCCGTCGACGACGGCGCCGCAGTGCGGCAGCTCGGCAAGCACGGAGAGCGCCCGGTTGCCGCAGTCGAGGGCGTACAGGTGGAGCTCGGCCGGTGACTGACCGGTGGTCAGGGCGGCCGCGACGGTGCGCAGCGCTGACGACCGTCCGCTACGCACGGTCCCCGCGACGAGCACCGAGCCGGTGCGGGCGAGGTCGAGCACGAAGGGCTCCTGTGCCTGCCGGGTCGGCCGGTCCACCAGCCCGACGACTGCTCCGCCGGCCGGAGCGGCCGGGACGTCGGTTAGGACCAGGGTGTCGGGCAGCGGCGGCAGCCACGGGCTGGCCACCGGCTGCGCGCCCAGCGCCTCGTTGGCGGCGACGACCGTGCGCACCAGGTGGGTCAGGTCGGTCCGGCCGTCCTCGGTGACCTCGCCGGCCACGCGGGCCCGCGTCGATCCGAGACCGGTCACGTCCCGGCGTACGGCGCGGGTCTGGTCACCGCCGGTCGGGTTGCCATCGCCGACCGGCCAGCCGACGCGCGCGGCCTGGAACGCGGTGAGCTCACCGTGCCCGGTCCGCAGGAACGCCCGGCCGGGTGTACGGCTGCTGATGTGCGCGGCCTCGGGGGTGTCGACCACGTCGGTGCTGTCGCCGGGGCTGGTCACCCGCAGCGCGATGCGCAGGTTGACGTTGGCCCGGATCTCGCCGGTCACCACGCCAGCCGGCCGTTGGGTCGCCAGGACGACGTGCACGCCCAGGCTGCGACCCCGCATGCCGATGCCGACCACGCCCTTGACGAAGTCGGGCACCTCCTCGACCAGCGAGGCGAACTCGTCGACCACGATCACCAGTCGGGGCAGCGCGGTCGGTGCATCACCGGCGTCGCGGGCCTCCAGCGTCCAGAGCTCCTCGATGTCCTTGGCGCCGGCCGCGGCGAGCACCCGCTCGCGCCGGGTCAGCTCCGCGGTCAGCGAGGCGAGCGCGCGGGCCACCAGGTGCTCATCGAGGTCGGTCACCAGGCCTGCGCAGTGCGGCAGCAGCGCCGCATCCTTGAACGCGCTGCCGCCCTTGTAGTCGACGAGCACGAACGACATCGCATCCGGCCGGTTGCTCAGGGCCAGCGAGGCGATCAGGGTCTGCAGCAGCTCGGACTTGCCGGAGCCGCTGGTGCCGGCGACCAGGGCGTGCGGCCCGTCCCGGCGCAGGTCCACGGTGACCGGGCCGTCCGGGCCGACACCGAGCAGAGCGGTGGTCGACCGTGCGGTGCGTCGCCACCCGGCGAGCACCTGCTCGACCGTGAGGTCGCCGACGAACCCCGTGCCGCCCGCCTCGTGAAGCAGGTCGACGAACCGGACGGCCGCTGGCAGGTCGGAGCCGTCGTCCCGGGCGCCCAGCAGCTCCATCGGTGCCAGCGCCAGCGCCAGGCGCTCGGCGCCGGCCGTCTCCAGGCCGTCGGCAAGCACGTCGGCGATCACCTCGACGCCGCCCGGCCCGCCGCGACGGACGACCAGCCGGGTGCCCCCGCCGTGGGTGACCGCGGTCGCGCCGCACTCGGAGGGCAGCGCGGCCTCGGTGTCGTCCAGGCAGAGGAAGTGCACCCCGACTGCCGGCCCGTCCTGCAGCAGCTCGGTAAAGCCGTTGATGTCGCGCAGGGTCCGGGCGCCGTCGACGACCACCAGCCAACGCCGCCCGGCCGGCGCCGCTGCGAGTGCGCTGCGCCGGGCGGCGTGCCGCTCGACGACGACCGCCCGCAGCTCATCGACCCGGGCCTGGACCTGCAGGGCATCGGTCCCGACCAGTCGGGTCGCCGGGTAGCCCGAGGGCGCCACGGTGTGCGGCAGCCAGCTGGCCCACTCCCAGTCGGCCGACCGGTCCCGACCCGTCAGCAGCACGACGGCGAGGTCTCGGGGCGCGTGCAGGGTCGCGGCGTGAGCCAGCGCTGCCCGGGCCAGCGGGAGCGCGGCGTCTCGTGGGCCGGCCAGCCCGAGCACCCGGTCGTTGGCCAGGTCGACGGCGACCGGGACGTCGCGCAGCACGGGCTGGTCCGGCTCGTCGGCACCGCGCTCGGCCCGCAGGTGCAGACCGGCGGGCAGGTCGCCGAGACCGAGGCGCAGCCGGAGGAAGTCAGGGTCCTCGCAGCGCCGCTCCCAGAGCCGGGCCGTCGGGGTCGTGGCGATCATGACGACGGCCGTCGGGTCGGGCAGCGTGTCCCGGGTGCTGCGCTCCTCGTCGTCGACCAGGTCGGCCACCCGCTGGTGCACTGCGGTGATCCGCAGGCCGTGCTCCGCCTTCTTGGCCAGGTAGTCCTTGCGGCCGCTGCGCCGGTCGCCGATCGCGTTGGCCACCAGCATCACCGGCGAGAGGACCAGGAAGACCAGGTACAGCATCGAGCCCGGCCACACCGCGAGCATCACGCCGGCCAGGGCGACGGGCACCAGTACCGCGGCGACCGGGAACCGGCGTGCTGTCGGCTCCTCCGGGGCGGCCGGCAGGACCAGCTCGTGGCGCGGGTCCGGCCTGGCGAGCCGCGGCTGCCGGTTCACCCGGAGGCGGCCGCCGGCGGCGCGCTCGACCGGGTGCGGCTCGGTGGCGGTACGACGGACCGCCAGCACCGTCTCGCCGACCCGCACGACGTCGCCGACGGCGAGCCGCGCGGGGTTGTCCAGCTGTTGCCCACGGCGGCTGGTGCCGTTGCGCGAACCGGTGTCGCGGACCACCGCGCCGCCGTCCTCGATCCGGACCTCGAGGTGCTCGCGGCTGACCTCCGCGTCCGGGACGCTGAGGGAGCAGCTGCTGTCACGCCCGACTAGCAGGACCCCGCCGGCGGGTGCGTCGGTGCGGTGCCCGCCGTGCCGGCCGCCGGTCACCGCGAGCTCCAGCGGCGTCAGCACCGGCAAGGCTGCGGCGGTGGCGGTGCCCACCCCGACGACCGATCCGGCCCGCAGGCCGGTGCGCTCGACCGGCGTCCGGTCGTCCAGCCGTTCGCCCTCGTGGCACAGCGGGAGAGCCGGGTCGGTTCCGGCGGCAGCCGCCAGCGCGGCGCGCAGGTCGCCGACGGTGGCGTCGGCCGCGAGGTCGACCGACACAGGGAACCGCCGCCCCGGCACGAGCAGGACGAGCTCGAGCGGGGCGGCGGTCGCCGACGGTGCCATGACTCAGGCGCCCGCCTGCTGGAGCGCGTCCGAGCGACGGCCCACCTCGGTGCCGGCGTCGACCAGCGCACCGGCCAGGCCCCGCAGTGCGGGCTCGTACTCGCCGTGCCAGGCCGCGCGGAACCGCTCGGCCGCCCCGCCCTTCCAGTACGCGTTGTCGAGCTCGCCGCGGAGCGCGCTCATCAGGTGCTCGACCTCGCTGCTGTGCCGCGAGAAGCTGCGCTGCAGGTTGTCGAGAGCCGTGATCTCACCGCCGATGACCGACATGAGGAAGTTCCTTCCGTCTCTGTCCGGCGGACGTCCCGCCGGTAGCCAGGACGCTAGGTGGCTCGGCGCCGGACCGAAATCGGAAGGGCTCCCCAACGGCAGCCAGACCGATCAACGGTCCGGGTAGACCAGCCGCAGGTCGGACTTCGTCACGATGCCGGTGGTCAGCACGTACTCGGCCAGGTTGTTCAGCGCGTTCCAGCCGGTCATGCCCGGCACCCCGGCGGCGTCCAGCCGGCTGCGCAGGTACTCGATCCGCTTGACCAGCGTGGTGCGCGGCCAGCCGAGCCGGGCCGCCGCCGCGGCGTACGACTTGGGGTTGGGGTCGTGCCGGGGGTGCTCCTCGAGGTACCCCGCGAACAGCGCGACCAGGGCCAGCCGGTCGGCTTCGTTCACCAGCACGCCCTCGCCGACCTTGGTCGGGAGCCCGGCAGCCGGTGGGTTCCCGTCGTCGACCGGCGGTGCGGCGCCGGTCACCTCGACGGCCAGCGCGTGCTCACCGGCGGAACCCTCGACCACGACCGTCACCGAGGTCTCCAGCGCCACCCGGCGGCCCGGCGCGAGCAGGCTGCGCAGCCCCAGCTCGTCGATCACCGTCAGGGGGCGGGAGCCGCTGCGGTTCACCAGCCACCACACCGAGCCCTCGTGCAGCACCGAGCCGGCCAGCCGGCTGATGCCCACGTCGTCGGGGTCCAGGACGCCGTCGCAGTCCTCAGCCCGGCCGAAGGTGAACTCCCCGCTCACCCGAACGGGTGCCTGGCCGCCCAGGCTGACGGTCACCTGGCCCTCGACATCCGCGCTCATGGGTGCGTTGGTACCACGATTGGGGAACCTTTCCCATGGAGCACCGCCCCGGCAGCGGGTTAGCCTGCCGTGCGGACGAAGCGGACGGATGGGACAACGGAAGGGGCAGGAGCCGAGGTGACGCAGGCACTGGGCACGACGATGCGGTCCCGGCTGCTGCGGATGCTCGTCGTCCTCGCCGTGGTCTCCGCCGTGGTCGTCGTCTCGGTCGGCACCGGCTACCGTGCCTCTCAAGCGGTCCTGGACGACGGCAGCGCCTGGCTGGTGAAGGGCCGCAGCGTGGCCCACGTCAACGGCGAGACCGGTCGCTCGGACGCCGAGGTCGCGCGCGACCTGGCCAAGGGAGGGCAGCGCCTCGAGGTCGTGCAGACGCCGGCCGGCCAGGTGTACGTCGTCAACGACGCGTCCGGGACGGTGACCCGGGTGGACCTGGCCGACATGACGCCGGCCGCGCAGCGTCGCGGGACGCCGGGAAAGATGCAGGTGCTCGGCAGCGGCGCGGACACCTACTACGTCGACCGGGACCGCGGGACCGTCGAGCTCGTCGACCCGGAGACGATGGCTGTCCGGCGTGCCGTCCCGATGCCCGCCGGCATCTCCTCCGCGGTGGCCGGTCGCAGCGGCCAGCTGTGGGTGCTCGACTCCGCCGGAACGCTGAACCGGGTCGAGGACGGCGCCGTCGCCGCTGCCACCCCCGTCGGTGAGGGCTCCCAGAAGCTCACCCTCGTCGACGGTCAGCCGGTGCTCGTCGACGCCGCCGGCGCGGTCCGGGTCGTCGAGGACGACGAGGTGCGCGAGGTCGGCTCCGGGTTGCCCCGGGACGCCCGGGTCGAGGTCAACCAGCCGGGGACCAAGGGCGGCACGGTCTGGGCGGCCGACGAGGAGTCCGGCACGCTGATGGGCGTCGACCTCGGCAAGGGGGACACCCGGACCATCCCGCTGGGCAGCGCTGAGCGCGCCGACCTGGGGCCGGCGGTGACGCTGGGCGGCTCGGTCTACGTGCCCGACTACACCGCGCACGTCGTGCGGGTCGTGGACGCGGTCGACGGCCGGCTGGCGCGCACCATCCGGGTGGTCGGGACCTCCCGGACCTTCGACCTGTTCGTCGAGGACTCCCGGGTGTGGATCAACGACCCCGCGGCGCGCTCGGCCCGGGTGCTGGACGCGCAGGGACGGTCCACGACCGTCGACAAGGGCGAGGGGCACGGTGTCTCCGACCCGGAGGACCGCCCGCCGAACGTGCCGCCCGCGGTGACCGAGCCGCCCGTCGTCCAGGGTCCGGTCGCTCCGCCTACCCGCCGACCCGAGCGGCCGGAGGGGTCCGGCTCGAACCCGCCCGCTCGCAACCCTGACCCAGGCCCGGACCCCGCCTCACCGGCGCCCGCGACACCTGAGGACCCGCCCAGCGCGCCGGCCTCGGTCGCCGTGCCGGACGTGGTCGGCCAGCAGCGCGACCAGGCGTGCGCCACCCTCGCGTCGGCCGGCCTCGGCTGCAGCCCTCAGGGCATCGGCTCGCAGCCCAACGTCCCGCCGGACCAGGTCGTGAGCTCCAGCCCCGCACCGCGCACGGCGGTCGCGCCGGGAACGATCGTCACCGTGCAGTACGCCGGGGCGACCACCGTGCCCGACCTGGCCGGCCGCACCCCTCAGGAGGCGTGCGACCAGCTGCTGACCCCGGCCGGGCTGGAGTGCGGGCCCGGTCCGCTGGGCACCGCGCAGGACTCCGAGCCGGTCGACGTGGTGGTCTCCCAGAGCCCGCCGGCCGGGCAACAGGTCGCCGGCGGGTCGCGGGTCGACTACGGGTTCTACGACCAGTTCCTGGTGGCGAGCTACGTCGGCACCGACCCGCAGCAGGCCTGCCAGCGGCTGGCCGCCCGGCCGATCCGGTGCGAGCTGGTCGACCTCGGGCCGACGCCGCGCAACCAGCGCCCGGACACCGTCATCCGGCAGAACCTGGCGCCCGGTGCCTACTCCGCCGGGCAGACCCTGCGGCTCGAGCGCTACACCGGACCGGAACGCGGGGACCCGGTGCCCAACGTCGGCGGGATGCCGCCCAACCAGGCGTGCGCGACGTTGAGCCAGGCCGGCTACGACAGCTGCGCGGTGGCGGAGCACCCGACGCCGTCCCGCCAGGTCGGGGTCGTGCTCAGCCAGAGCGTGGCGCCGGGGAGCACGGTGCCCCGTGGCACCACGATCCAGGTGACCCAGGAGACCAACCAGGCCAGCGAGGTCTGTCGGTTCCGCAAGCCGAACGCGGACGTCTGGCTGCTGCGCATCGGCTGCGGGCGCTCCGGCATCGAGGACTGGCAGCAGCTGCCGTCCCTCGGCTTCGCGTTCGCCGATGGCCAAGGCGCGCAGGCGGGGACGATCCGGCTGTTCGACAACGACTGCTGCAACGGCGCGTGGACGAACCACCAGATCACGCCGGGCGGTCCGAACACGGACCCCGGGTGGATGAACAGGAACGGCACCGTCGGGATGTCGTTCAGCCAGGACTTCGGCGGCATGGTCGAGCTCGTCCGGATGATCCGGACCGAGGCCGACGGCGTGAACGACTACGCGTACGGGATCCGTGGCAACGAGCCGTACACCGCGCTGGGCTTCCGGTTCGAGCAGAGCCTCGGCTGGGTCTGGGCCCAGTAGCCGGGACACGCACCGACGCCCGAAGCGCCGGACTGGTCGCCGCTGGGGAGCACTTCCCATTTACCGCGGCCCCCGTCGTACCTAGCGTCGTCGGTGCTACCCGCCATCGGAGCGGGTCGATCCGAGAGGAGGCCACCGGTGCCACCCATTGTCGATCCACAGGTGTCCGCAGCTGTTGCGGCCGTCGGCCCCCGGCCGGTCGGTGACCCGGCCGGCATGCGAGCGATCGCCGCGGAGCTGCGCGGGGTCGCCGGTCCGCTCGGCGCGCAGCACGACGTACGGCTGAAGAACTGGGAGTCGCCGCGCGGACGCGCGGTGCGCGCCGACCTGTCGGCCGCAGCGGCCGCCGCGGGTCGCGTCTCCGGCGAGCTCGGCCGGCTGGCCGGGTTGCTCGAGCAGGAGGCCGGCGACCTCGAGGGCGAGCTGCAGGTCTGGGAAGCGCGCCGCCAGGCGGCGTTGTCCCACATCCCGAAGGACAAGATATGAGCGTCATCACGATCGATGCGACCGAGCTGCACGAGGCGGCACCGAAGGTCGGCGCCCTGTACGCCACGCTGGCCGTGTCGGCCCGGCAGCTGCGCTCGGTCGACGTCTCCTGCGAGATGCCGGCGGGCCTGGCCGGCCGGATCCGGGCCGGGGTGTCCGGCGCTGCCCAGGACCTGAGCAGCGCCGAGCGGACGATGGACGGGATGGACGCGGACATCCGCAAGCGCGCCCAGCTGGCGAAGATCGCCGACGCCGTCGGCAAGATCACCTTCGGGCTGGGCACCGTCAAGCTTCCGGCCGAGCTGATCGACGCCGCCGCAGAGGCCGACAAGGCCGCGGATGCGACAGCGCGGGTCTCGCCGTCCGCAGCCAAGGTCGCGCGCGCCATCAAGGGTGTCCTCGGCGCAGTCGGCAAGGCAGCAGACGTCTACGACGTGGTCGCCGGCGCGCGCAATCCGTATCTGGACGACAACCGCAAGGCCTCCGAGGCGATCACCAAGGGGGTGACGGTCGGCGGCACGGCCGCGGTGACCGCCGCAGGTGTCGCCCTGGTGAGCGCTCCGCTTCTCCCGGCAGTGGCGATCGGGGCGGGGGTCGGACTCACCTACATGCTGCTCGACAAGAAGTTCCACATCGGGGACACGGTGTCCGACGGCGTCAACTCGGCCCTCGACACCGCCGGGGAGGCACTCGACGAAGCCGGCGAGGCGCTCGAGGACGTCGGCGAGGGGATCCAGGACGTCGGTGAGGGCATCAACGGCGCCGCGGACAAGGCGAAGGACCTCGTCGGGGGCCTGTTCTCATGACGCTGGCAGCAGTGCGGCTGCCGGCCGGGTGGTCGGCGGGCCTCGATGACGAGGGGTGCCCGGTCGCCGGTCCGGCGCGCCGCACGGAGGGTGACCCGCTCCTGGTCCACCGCACGGTGCCGGACGACCGCGGCTCGCTGACCGCCACCGCGGACGCCCTGGCGGCCGAGCTCCGCTCGACCTGCGACGAGCTGATGGTTCTCGACGCTGAGGACCTGACCTGTCGCGGCTCGGTCCCCGGGCTGCGGCTGCTGACGGCCTGGCGTGATGGGGAGCGCGGACTCACCGCCGAGCACTGGCTGGTCCAGGGTGATGACCGGCTGCACGTGCTCGTCGCGGTCATGGAGTCCGGACGGTACGCCGGGTACGGGGCCGACGTACGGGCCGCGTTGGGCTCGTTCCGGCACGACCGCGAGCCGTCGTTCGGCGCCGCGGTGCCGGACGGGCCGCGAACCATGCGACCCGACGCAGCCGCCGGCGCCAGCGTGGTGCTCGAGCTGGAGGTGCTCGCCGGGCCGCACCCGGGCCGCTGCGTGGCCGTGATCGAGGGCAGCACGGCCGGTGTCCGGCTGCCCCGCGAGCAGGAGATCCGCGTGATCTCCCGGTCGCTGCTGCCGGGCCTGCTCGCCGGTCTGGTGCACCTGGTGCCCCGGCCGCGGGTGCCCGACCCCGGCGTCCTGGTCGTCGACCAGGACCGGCTGGACGTCCTGCTCTCGACCGGCGGGCCGGGCGCGCAGGCCGCTGTCGGCGAGCTCGGCGCGGGGCAGCTGCCCGACGCCTGGACCGACGCGCTGACCGCGCTGCCCGGCAAGGTGCAGGGTCGCTGGCGGCTGACCCGGCAGGTCGAGGTGGCGGGTGCCGTGGTCGCGGACGCCGAGGTGGTCGAGGTGGTCGACGCGGGCGACGCCGGGCTCTGGCAGCTGGCACCGGTCGGCACCGGCTGGCTGGCTGACGAGCTGGCGGGCGAGCCCGGTCCGGCTCGACCGGTGGCCGTGTCGGCGCTGACGCCGACCGCGGTGTGGGAGCTGCTCACCGCGGTGTGAACGCCGCAGCGTGGGAGGATGGGCGGCGTTCCCCGTCGTACCGCCGAAGGATCCTGCGTGCCCGCCAGTCCCGGAAACACCGAGCGCACAGCTCAGGTGCCGCACCGCACCGATCCCTCGGTGATCCGCAACTTCTGCATCATCGCCCACATCGACCACGGCAAGTCGACGCTGGCCGACCGGATGCTGCAGGCGACCGGCGTCGTCGACGACCGGACGATGCGCGCGCAGTACCTGGACCGGATGGACATCGAGCGCGAGCGCGGCATCACCATCAAGAGCCAGGCCGTCCGGCTGCCGTTCACCGCGCAGGACGGCCGCACCTATGCGCTGAACATGATCGACACCCCGGGGCACGTCGACTTCACCTACGAGGTGTCTCGGTCGCTGGCCGCCTGTGAGGGCTGCGTCCTGCTGGTCGACGCGGCGCAGGGCATCGAGGCGCAGACGCTGGCCAACCTCTACCTGGCGCTGGAGAACGACCTGCAGATCATCCCGGTGCTGAACAAGATCGACCTGCCGTCGGCCCAGCCCGAGAAGTACGCCGCGGAGCTCGCGCACATCATCGGCTGCGAGCCGTCCGACGTGCTGCGGGTCAGCGCGAAGACCGGCGAGGGCGTCGGCGCCCTGCTCGACGAGATCGTCCGGGTGGTGCCGCACCCGGTCGGCGACCCGGACGCACCGGCGCGCGCCATGATCTTCGACAGCGTGTACGACGCCTACCGCGGCGTCATCACCTACGTCCGGGTCATCGACGGCAACCTGTCGTCGCGGGAGCGCATCCTCATGCTCTCGACCAAGGCGCAGCACGAGATGCTCGAGATCGGGGTCATCTCGCCGGAGCCGGTCCCGTCGACCGGGCTCGGTGTCGGCGAGGTCGGCTACCTGATCACCGGCGTGAAGGACGTCCGCCAGTCGCGGGTCGGTGACACCGTCACGAACGCGGTCAAGCCGGCGTCCACCCCGCTCGGCGGCTACAAGGACCCGAAGCCGATGGTGTTCTCCGGGCTCTACCCGGTCGACGGCGACGACTACCCGGACCTGCGTGACGCCTTGGAGCGGCTGCAGCTCAACGACGCGGCCCTGGTGTGGGAGCCGGAGACCTCGGCGGCGCTGGGCTTCGGGTTCCGGTGCGGCTTCCTCGGCCTGCTGCACCTGGAGATCGTGCGCGAGCGGCTGGAGCGGGAGTTCGACCTCAACCTGATCGCGACCGCGCCGAACGTCGTCTACCGGGTCGTGATGGACGACGGGTCCGAGTGCGTCGTCACCAACCCGAGCGAGTTCCCCGACGGCAAGATCGCCGAGGTGCACGAGCCGGTCGTCCGTGCCACGGTCCTCGCGCCCAGCGACTACATCGGCGCGATCATGGACCTCTGCCAGACCCGGCGCGGCACGCTCCTCGGCATGGACTACCTGTCCGAGGAGCGGGTCGAGCTGCGCTACACGCTGCCGCTGGCCGAGATCATCTTCGACTTCTTCGACAACCTGAAGTCGCGGACCCGCGGCTACGCGTCACTCGACTACGAGGTCGACGGCGAGCAGGCCGCCGCGCTGGTCAAGGTCGACATCCTGCTGCAGGGCGAGGGCGTCGACGCCTTCTCCTCGATCGTGCACAAGGACAAGGCCTACGCGTACGGCGTGCAGATGACCCAGCGGCTGCGTGAGCTGATCCCGCGCCAGCAGTTCGAGGTGCCGATCCAGGCCGCCATCGGTTCCCGGGTGATCGCCCGCGAGAGCATCCGGGCGATCCGCAAGGACGTGCTCGCGAAGTGCTACGGCGGTGACATCACCCGCAAGCGCAAGCTGCTGGAGAAGCAGAAGGAAGGCAAGAAGCGGATGAAGATGGTCGGCCGGGTGGAGGTCCCGCAGGAGGCCTTCATCGCCGCCCTGTCCACCGACTCCCTCGGCGAGAAGGCCAAGAAGTAGATGGCGGTCGCAGATAGCCTCGGGCAGGTGCCCGCACGCATCGCCGCCGTCAACGTCGTGAAAGCGCTGGTCCCGGATCTCCGGGGCGACCTCGACGAGACCGCCATCGACAAGCGCCCGGTGGGAGAACGCGTGGCCGTCCGGGCACCGGGACCTGCCGGGGTCGGGCTGGCCGGGGACCAGGTCGTCGACATCCGGCACCACGGCGGCCGTGACCAGGCGGTGTACGCCTACGCCGTGGAGGACCGCGACTGGTGGGCCGCCGAGCTCGGCCGCGAGCTGGCGCCCGGGTCGTTCGGGCAGAACCTCGACACCGAGGGCATCGACGTCACCGGTGCCGTCATCGGCGAGCGCTGGCAGGTCGGCGACGACGGGCTCGTGCTCGAGGTCACCAGCCCGCGCATCCCGTGCAAGACGTTCCAGGGGTTCATGGACGAGCCGCGCTGGATCAAGCGATTCACCGAGCACGGCGCTCCGGGCGCCTACCTCCGGGTGGTCGAGCCGGGCACCGTCGGGGCAGGCGACGCCGTCACGGTCACCGACCGGCCGGCGCACGGTGTGACGGTCGGCGACGTGTTCCGGATCCGTCAGGTGGCCGCACCACGGCTGCACCAGATGCTCGACGAGCTGCCCGACATCGCCACCAGCCTCGACCACGCCGTCCGCCGCGACCTGGCGGCCCGCGCCGGCTGACCCCACCCACGTCGAGTGGCGTGGCCGGGACCGCATCATCGGAGCAGCTGGTCGAGGGCCGCTGGCTCCCACCTGCTCCGATGCCGCCGGAATGCGCGCGACGGCGCCACTGGAGGCACTAGCGTCCAGGGCCATGACGCCGAGCAGCGCTGACGCCCTGGCCAACCGTCCTGCCTCGGTGGGGCGGATGTTCCTCGACCGCGTCGCGTCGACGCCGGACCGGGAGGCCTATCGCCGGCCGGTGGGCGACGGCTGGGAGTCGACGACCTGGCGCGAGACCGGTGAGCGGGTCGAGGCCATCGCGGCCGGTCTGCTCGACCTCGGCGTGCGCCCCGAGGAGCGGGTCGCGCTGATCTCCTCCACCCGGGTCGACTGGGCGCTGGCCGACTTCGCGGTGCTCTGCGCGGGTGCGGCCACCACGACGGTCTACCCGACCACGAACCCCGAGGACGTGGCGTACATCCTCGCCGACTCCGGAGCGGTGGTCGCCTTCGCCGAGGACGACAGCCAGATCGCCAAGCTGCGCGAGCACCGTGCCGAGCTGCCCCGCCTGGGCACCGTGGTCACCTTCGACGGCACGCCGGACGGTGACTGGGTGATGAGCCTGGACGAGCTCGCCGCCGCCGGCCAGCAGCGACTGGCCGATGACGCGGAGCTGGTCCGGCGCACCGTCGAGACGATCAAGCCGGACCACCTCGCGACGCTGATCTACACCAGCGGCACCACGGGCCGTCCCAAGGGTGTGCGGCTCAGCCAGGACTGCTGGGTCTACGAGGGGGTCGCCGTCGACTCCGAGGGGCTGCTGACCGAGGACGACGTGCAGTACCTCTGGCTGCCGTTGTCGCACTCCTTCGGCAAGGTGCTGCTGGCGGCCCAGGTCGCCACCGGCTCGGCGGCCGCGGTCGACGGCCGGGTCGACCGGATCATCGACAACCTCGCGGTGGTCTCGCCGACCTTCATGGCCGCGGCGCCGCGCATCTTCGAGAAGGTCCGCGGCCGGGTCGTCACCATGGCCCAGGACGAGGGCGGTCCGCGCCTCAAGGTCTTCACCTGGGCGATGGGCGTCGGCCGCGAGGTGAGCCGGCTGCAGCTCGCCGGCAAGACACCAGGCCCGGCGCTGAAGGCCAAGCACGCACTCGCCGACAAGCTGGTGTTCACCAAGCTGCGCGCCCGGTTCGGCGGCCGGCTGCGCTTCCTCGTCTCGGGCAGCGCGGCGCTCTCGCCGGACGTGGCCGAGTTCTTCCACGCGGCGGGCATCCTCATCCTCGAGGGCTACGGCCTGACCGAGACGAGCGCCGGGACCTTCGTCAACCGGCCGAAGAACTACCGGCTGGGCACCGTCGGCCTCGCGTTCCCGGGCACCGAGGTGCGCATCGCCGGCGACGGCGAGATCATGCTGCGCGGTCCTGGTGTCATGCAGGGCTACCACGGCCTGCCCGACCAGACGGCCGAGGCGCTGGAGCCCGACGGCTGGTTCCACACCGGCGACATCGGTGAGCTGGACGACGAGGGCTTCCTGCGCATCACCGACCGCAAGAAGGACCTGATCAAGACCTCCGGCGGCAAGTACGTCGCGCCGCAGACCATCGAGGTGCTGTTCAAGGGCTCGTGCGCTCTCGCCAGCCAGATCGTCGTGCACGGCGACGGCCGCAACTTCATCACCGCCCTGGTCACCCTGGACGAGGACGCGTTGACCGCCTGGGCCGCGCACCGCGGCGTCACCGCGGACTACGCCGAGCTCACCCGGAACCCGGACGTGCAGGCCGACGTCAGCGCGGCCATCGACGGGGTCAACGCCAAGCTCAACCGGTGGGAGACGGTCAAGGCGTTCCGCATCCTCGAACGCGATCTCACCATCGAGGACGGCGAGATCACCCCGAGCATGAAGGTCAAGCGCAAGGTCGTCGAGCAGCGGTACGTCGAGGTCATCGAGCAGATGTACCCCGCCGGCTGACGGCGCCGGGGCGGGCTGCGCCCGGCCGGGGGAGGATGGGCGCATGCCGTCCGCGCTACCTGAGGGGGAGGCCGTCCCGCGGGACGGGTCCCTCCCCGCGTCGGCGAAGGCCGGTCTCGGCAGCCGGCCGTTCGGCGTCTACCTGCACGTGCCGTTCTGCGCGACGCGCTGCGGCTACTGCGACTTCAACACCTACACGGCCACCGAGCTCGGCGGCGGCGCCTCGCAGGCGTCGTACGCCGGCACCGCCATCGCCGAGGTGCGGCTGGCCCGCCGGGTGCTGGGGGAGGTCGACGTGCCCGCGGCCACCGTGTTCGTCGGCGGCGGCACCCCGACGCTGCTCCCGTCGCGGGACCTCACCCGGCTGCTCGGCGCGGTCGGCGACGAGCTCGGCATCCGGCCCGGTGCCGAGATCACCACCGAGGCGAACCCGGACAGCGTGGACGCCGCATCGCTGGCGGCGCTGCGCGAGGCCGGCTTCACCCGGGTCTCGTTCGGCATGCAGTCGGCGGTCCCGCACGTGCTGGCCACCCTGGACCGCACCCATGACCCCGACCGGGTCCCGCAGGTCGTCGAGTGGGCGCGCGCAGCCGGCTTCGAGGGCATCAGCCTCGACCTCATCTACGGCACCCCCGGCGAGAGCCAGGACGACTGGCGGGCCAGCCTCGAGGCGGCGCTCGGCACCCGGCCCGACCACCTGAGCGCCTACGCCCTGGTGGTGGAGGAGGGCACCCGGATGGCGACCCAGGTCCGCCGCGGCGAGATCGCAGCCCCGGACGACGACGAGCTCGCCGACCGCTACCTGCTGGCGGACGAGGTGCTCGCCGGTGCCGGGTTCGAGTGGTACGAGGTGAGCAACTGGGCCCGTGGCGAGACCCAGCGAGCCCGGCACAACGAGGGCTACTGGCGCGGCTACGACTGGTGGGGCGTCGGGCCCGGCGCGCACAGCCACGTGGGGGGCACCCGGTGGTGGAACGTGCGTCACCCCACGGCGTACGCCGGTCGGCTCGCCGCCGGTGACAGCCCCGCGCACGCGCGCGAGGTGCTGACCGCCGAGCAGCAACGGGTGGAGCGGGTGCTGCTCGGGATCCGGCTGCGCGAGGGACACCCGCTCGCGGACCTGCACCCGGCCGGCCGGCGGGCGGCGGACCGGGCGGCGGCCGACGGCCTGCTGGACCCGGCCGCGAACGCCGACGGCCGCGCAGCGCTGACGCTGCGCGGCCGTCTGCTGGCCGATGCCGTGGTGCGGGACCTGGTCTGAGCTACTCCCGCAGCGGGCGACCCGTCGCGTCGGTCGTCCAGCCGTTCGCGCCGACGAGGTACAGGATTCCCTCGACGAACCCCCACAGGCTGCCGATGCCGCAGGTGAGGATCGTCACCACGATCTGGATGATGCCGATCCTGGTGAAGCCCAGGTAGAACCGGTGCACCCCGAACCCGCCCAGGAAGATGCCGAGCAGCCCTGCCGCGATCTTGGACTTGGCCTGCGGGTCGGTGTACGGCACGGGGTACCCCGGCTGGCCGTACGCCGGCTGGCCGTACTGCTGCTGGTAGCCCGGCGGGTAGCCGGGCTGCTGCTGGTAGCCCGGCGGTGGCGCGCCGTACCCCGGCTGCTGCTGGTAGCCAGGCGGTGGCGCGCCGTACCCCGGCTGCTGCTGGTAGCCAGGCGGTGGCGCGCCGTACTCCGGCTGCTGCCCGAAGTCCGGCGGCGGGGTGCCGTACGGGTCGGTCGCGTCCGGGGCCGGCCCCGAGGTGCCCGGTGCGGACCAGTCCGGCTCCGCGGGCTCCGGCGGCTCCGGGGGCTGGGTCATCGGCAGCTCCCGGTCACGCCGTCACGACGACGGTCTTGAGCAGCTTGTCGGCGAAGGTCTGCCGCTTGCTGTCCCACAGCGGCCAGAGGAAGCCGAGGTAGCACGGGATGCCGTCCAGGATGTGCACGAAGTGCCGGCCGATGCCCAGGCCGCCGCCCGGTGGCTGGCCGGTGGCCTCCGAGATCAGCCGGGTGCCGGCGATCTTCTTGCCGTAGGACTGTCCGGTCTGGCCGCCGAGGTAGGCGTTGTACAGCGCCCAGGCGAAGGCCGCGAGGTACAGGATCAGCCCGAGTGCCGAGCTGCCCCGGTAGATCAGACCCGCCAGCAGTCCGGGGATGAACCAGTCGATCAGCGCGGACAGGGCGCGCTTGGGCCAGTCCGCGTAGGCACCGCCGCCCGGCGCCGCGGCCGCACCGGCCGGGTACCCGCCCGGCTGCCCGCCGTAGCCGGGAGGCGGCGGCGTCCCGTAGCCGGCAGGAGGCGGTGTCCCGTAGCCGGGCTCCGACGGCGGGGTGTACCCACCGCCGGGCGGAGGCGGCGGCGGGGTGGAGCCACCGGGTGCGCTGGGTGGAGCCGGCGGGCGGTCGTCGGGCGGCTCTGGCGGGGTGGTGGTCATGGGATCTCCTATCGGAATTGGCGCCCAGGCTAGGGGTGGACGCCGGGACCGGTGACGAAATCGATGAGTTCCTCGACCCGACCCAGCAGGCTGGGCTCGAGGTCGGCGTAGGTCGTGACCGCGCCGAGGATCCGACGCCAGGCCGCGGCGGTGTCGACCGGCCAGCCGAGACCGGCACAGACCCCCTCCTTCCAGGGGGTTCCGTGCGGGACCTCCGGCCAGGCCGAGATGCCGAGGACGGCCGGCCGGACGGCCTGCCAGACGTCGACGTAGGGATGGCCGAGGACCCGCACGTGCGGTGACAGCACCTGCGCGGCCAGGCGGGACTCCTTGCTGCCGGGCACCAGGTGGTCGACCAGTACACCGAGGCGGCGGTCCGGTCCCGGAGCGAACGCGCGCACGACGGCAGGAAGGTCGTCGATGCCGCCGAGGTGCTCCACCACGACACCCTCGACCCGCAGGTCGTCGCCCCACACCTTCTCGACGAGCTCGGCATCGTGCCGGCCCTCGACGTAGATGCGGCTGCCCTGCGCGACCCGGGCTCTGGCACCGTGCACCGCGACGGACCCCGAGGCGGTACGGCGGGGGGCCGGGCTCGCGGCCACTGCCGGGCGCACCAGTGCGACCGGCGCTCCGTCGATCAGGAACCCCGGGCCGAGGGGGAACACCCGGTGCCGGCCGCGGCGGTCCTCGAGGGTCACGGTCAGCCCGCCGGCCGTCTTCTCGCACCGGACGACCGCGCCGCAGAAGCCGGTCTCGGCGTCCTCGACGACCAGGCCACTGGACGCCTCGCGTTCGGCCAGCGCGGGTCGGACCGACGGGCCGGCCGCCAGCACGTCGCCCCGGTACCTGTCCACCCGGCCAGCCTCTCGGCCCCGGCGCCGCCGCGCTCGTAGGCGCGCCGGGCCGTCCGACGTACACTTGGCACTCGGCTCACCGGAGTGCCAGCCCGTCCGGGGGTGAGGCTGCCGGCGACCCGTCGAGGGAGGTGCGCGTGCTCGAGGACCGCAAGCTCGACGTGCTGCGCGCCATCGTCGAGGACTACGTCTCCACGCACGAACCGGTGGGCTCCAAGGCCCTCGTCGAGCGGCACAACCTGGGCGTCTCGCCGGCCACGATCCGCAACGACATGGCCGCGCTCGAGGACGAGGGGTACATCGCCCAGCCGCACACCAGCGCCGGCCGCATCCCCACCGACAAGGGCTACCGGCTCTTCGTCGACCGGCTCTCGTCGGTCAAGCCGCTCTCGACGGCCGAGCGCCGGGCCATCCAGTCCTTCCTGGACGGCGCCCTGGACCTGGACGACATCGTGGCCCGGACCGTGCGGCTGCTGGCCACCCTCACCCGCCAGGTCGCGGTCGTGCAGTACCCCTCGCTGTCCCGCTCGAGCGTGCGCCACGTCGAGCTGGTGCCGCTGAGCACCAGCCGGCTGCTCGTCGTCCTCATCACGAGCACCGGCCGGGTCGAGCAGCGGGTCGTCGAGGCCGGCATCGAGGTGCCGGACACCCTGCTCGCCGAGCTTCGCGCCCAGCTCAACGCTGCGACCGTCGGCGTCCGGCTGCCCGACGCCGCCGGTCGGCTCGCCGACCTGCCGGAACGGTTCACCGAGGACCAGCGGGCCACGGTCTCTGGCGTCCTGTCCGCGCTGCTCGAGAGCCTGGTCGAGGAGCACGAGGACCGCGTGGTGCTCGGCGGCACCGCCAACCTGGCCCGGTTCGGCCCGGACTTCCCGCAGACGATCCACCCGGTGCTCGAGGCGCTCGAGGAGCAGATGGTCCTGCTGCGGCTGCTCGGCGAGGCCACCGACCCGTCGGTGCTGCAGGTGCGCATCGGCCACGAGAACCCGCACGAGGGGCTCACCAGCACGTCGGTCGTGAGCGTCGGCTACGGCGCCGAGGGCGAGATGCTCGCCAAGCTCGGCGTCCTCGGGCCGACCCGGATGGACTACCCCGGAACGATGGGAGCGGTACGCGCAGTGGCTCGGTACGTCGGACGAATCGTGGGTGAGGCATAGGTGGCCGGCCAGCAGACCGACTTCTATGCGGTGCTCGGTGTCGCCCGCGACGCCTCTCCGGAGGAGATCAAGAAGGCGTACCGCCGCCTCGCCCGCCAGCTGCACCCGGACGTGAACCCGGACGAGGAGGAGCGCTTCAAGGAGGTCACCAAGGCCTACGAGGTGCTCTCGGACCCGCAGAAGCGCGAGCTGCACGACCTCGGCGGCGACCCGTTCTCGACCGGCGGCGGCTTCGGGTCCGGGTTCGGGTTCTCCGACATCATGGACGCGTTCTTCGGTGCCGGCGGCGGCGCCACCCGTGGGCCGCGACCACGGCAGCGCCGCGGCCAGGACGCCCTGATCCGGGTCGACCTCGAGCTGGCCGACGCGACCTTCGGCGTGACCCGCGAGCTGCAGGTCGACACCGCCGTGACCTGCCCCACCTGCAACGGCGGCGGGGCTCGCCCCGGCACCTCACCGCGCACCTGCGACGTGTGCCGCGGCCGCGGCGAGGTGCAGCAGGTCACCCGCAGCTTCCTCGGACAGGTGATGACCTCGCGGCCGTGCGCGGCCTGCCAGGGGTTCGGCACCGTGATCCCTGATCCGTGCCACGAGTGCGGGGGAGACGGCCGGGTCCGCAGCCGCCGGTCGCTCAAGGTCAAGATCCCGCCTGGCGTCGACACCGGCACCCGCATCCAGCTGACCGGCGAGGGCGAGGCGGGTCCCGGCGGGGGGCCGGCCGGCGACCTGTTCGTCGAGATCGTCGAACGTCCGCACCCGCTGTTCCGCCGGCAGGGTGACGACCTGCACTGCACCGTGCAGGTGCCCATGACGGCTGCCGCGCTGGGGACGTCGGTCACCTTGGAGACCCTCGACGGCCCGCGCTCGGTCGAGCTGCGCGCCGGCGTCCAGTCCGGCCAGACCGAGGTGCTCGACGACCTCGGCGTCGCTCACCTGCGCTCAGACGGCCGCGGCGACCTCGTCGTGCACGTGGAGGTCCTGACGCCGACCCGGCTGGACCCCGAGCAGGAGGAGCTGCTGCGCAAGCTGGCTGCCCTGCGCGGCGAGGACGGCCCGGACGTCGGTCAGGTCACCGGCCAGCAGCAGAGCTTCTTCAACCGGCTCCGCGACGCGTTCAACCAACGCTGAGCCGACCGTGAGCCCGCCGGTGTTCGTGGTGCCCACGGGGGCTCTGGTCGTCGGTCGGGTGACCGTCGACGGTGCCGAGGGCCGGCATGCCGCCACCGTGGTGCGGCTACGGGTCGGCGAGGACGTCGAGCTGGTCGACGGGCGCGGGCGCCGGGCCGCCGGCGCGGTGGCGGCGGTGCAGGGCAAGGACCGGGTCGACGTCGACGTGGCCTCGGTTGCGCACGAGCCGGCGCCGGCACCACGGTTGGTGGTGGTCCAGGCCCTGCCCAAGGGCGACCGCGGTGAGGTCGCCGTCGAGACGATGACCGAGGCCGGTGTCGACGAGATCGTCCCGTGGGCCGCATCCCGGTGCGTCACCCGGTGGCGCGAGGGACGTGGTGAGAAGGCGTTGGCCCGCTGGCGTACGACGGCGCAGGCGGCCGCCAAGCAGTCCCGCCGGGCCAGGTTCCCTGTGGTCAGCGAGCTGGTGGGCACCCTCGACGTGGTCGACCGACTGCGACGGGCTGCCGCCGGCGTCGTCCTGCACGAGGAGGCCGCGGCCTCGCTCGGGGACTTCCAGCCGCCGTCGACCGGCGACGTGGTGCTGGTCGTCGGGTCCCGAAGGCGGCCTGAGCGACGAGGAGCTGGCCGTCCTGGTCGAGGCCGCCGGCACGTCGTACCGCCTCGGCCCGACCGTGCTGCGCACCTCGACCGCCGGCACCGTCGCGCTGTCGGCTGTGCTCTCCCGCACCGCGCGCTGGCGTTGAGCGCAGTCGACGGCTACTCGACGGTGAAGGTCTTGGTGTCGACGTTCAACCGCGAACCGTCCTCGGCGGAGAACTCGAAGGCCCGCATCTCGTACGTCCCGGGGTCCAGGCTGACCGTGTCGGTGAAGACCCCGAACTCGCCCATGGATCCGCCGTCGGTGAACCCCTCGGCGACCTTCTCGTCTCCGCGGTAGACCTCCCAGTTCACCGTCGCCTCGAACGCCGTGCCGTAGCCGGTGATCGTCACCGGCGAGGACACCGTCGCACCCTCGGTGGGGCCGAGCAGCCAGATCAGTCCCTGGACGTCGACCATCGGTGCCCGCGCGACCGGCTGCGACCAGTCGCTGTGCCCGGACGCCGGTGTCTTGCCGTTCACGAGCAGCCTGACCTTCTTCACCGACTTGTCGTTGGCCGTCACGGTGTAGACGACCTGCTGCACGGCGACCGTCTCGGCTTCGGCGCCGACGCGCGGGAAGGCGGACAGGTCGACCGTGTACGTGTCGCCCGACTTCGTGGCGCCGAGCAGCTCAGTGCCCTCCGGCCACGGTGACGAGTAGTCGGGGTCGATCGGCGGCTCGGCGAGCAGGGTCGACACGGCGGCGGTCACCGGGTCGGAGCCGGGGTTGGGTCGGACCTCGCGGTACAGGCGCGGGGACTTGTCGTCGTCCATCACGTAGTAGACGTAGACGTCGCCCTCGATCGGGATCGCCGTCGACGACTCGGACGGGGACTCGGTCGCCTCGGACGACCCGGACGACTCGCTGCTTGCCGACTCGCTGGGGCTGTCCGACGGTCCCGCCACCACGTTGCCCGGATCGTCGTCCCCACCGAGGAACGCGACGCCGGCGCCGACGGCCACCCCGAGCACCACGGCTGCCGCCACGGCGAGCGCCCCGGGGTGTTGCCACCACGGCCGGTCGGCGTGCGAGATGCCGTCGCGGATCTGCTGCAGTCCGTCGTCCGAGGGCTGGACCATCGAGGCCTCCGAGCTCAGGGCGTCGCGCAGCCGCGCCGCCAGCGGGTCCTGGGGGTCGTCGCCAGGGAAGTGGGTCGTCACCGGGACGCCTCCAGTGCAGTGCGCAGGGCGGCCATGCCGCGGGAGGCATGGCTCTTCACGGCGCCGCGGCTGATGCCGAGCGCGTCGGCGATGTCGGCCTCGGAGAGGTCGACGTAGTAGCGGAGCACGAGCACCTCGCGCTGACGGACCGGCAGGCTGCGCAGCGCGGTCAGCACCTCGGCGTGCTCCAGGGCGAGCATCGCGCCGTGCTCGGCGCTGGCCGCGTCGGGCATCGGCGCCGGGGCGTGCCGCTGGGCCACGCCGCGGTGCCGCAGGGCCGAGCGGGCGCCGTTGACCACCGAGCGGCGCAGGTAAGCCAGCGCACGGTCGGGGTCGTCCAGCCGGCGCCATGCGCCGTGCATCGCGACGAAGGCGTCCTGCACGACCTCCTCGGCGGTGGCCGTCTCGCGCAGGAGCAGCGCGGCCAGGCGCACCAGGCCGCGGTAATGCGCCGCGTACAGGTGGGTCACCGCGTCGTCGGCGCCCCATGCCTGCACGGGTGCGGCACTGCTCATGGTTCCCCTCGCCGTCACGCGTGCCGGCGGTGCCGCCGCTGCCAGAAGTCGAGCCACACGCCTACGACGTGCAGCGCTCCCGTCCGGTTTACACGGTGGGGCGGCCCGATCGGCAGACCGACGCGCGGCGGGAACCCCGGTAACAAGCCTCGCTAAGGTTCCCGACATGTCTGAGGACTGCCTGTTCTGCAAGGTGGTGGCCGGGGAGGTCCCCGCCGCCATCGTCCACCGCGGCGACACGGTGCTCGCCTTCCGCGACATCAATCCGCAGGCGCCCACGCACGTGCTCGTGGTGCCGGTGGGTCACCACGTCGACGTCGCGGCGCTGGCCGCCGCCGACCCGGCCGCGCTTGCCGAGCTGGTCGCCCTCGGCCGGCAGGTGGCGACCGCCGAGGGGCACGACGACTACCGGCTGGTGTTCAACACCGGGGCGCAGGCCGGCCAGTCGGTGTTCCACGTGCACGGGCACGTGCTGGCCGGCCGCGACCTCAGCTGGCCGCCCGGGTGAGCCGGCCGCTGCCCGAGGCCACCGTCGCCCGGCTGGACCGGTCGTTGGCCGGCAAGCAGGCCGAGTGGCGGTCGGCAGGTCTCGCCGCCGCCGTGGTCCGCCACGGACAGCCGGTCTGGCTCGGCCTCGTCGGCACCACCGATGCCGCCGACCTCCAGGCCCGGCCGACGGCCGACACCCAGTTCCGGATCGGCTCGATCACCAAGACGTTCACTGCCGTGCTCGTCCTGCAGGCCCGCGACGACGGCTTGCTCGACCTCGACGACCGGCTGGACCGGCACCTGCCCGGCAGCCCGCACGGCGACCTCACGATCCGGCGGATGCTCGCGCACCGGTCCGGGCTTCAGCGCGAGCCCGTCGGCGAGGTGTGGGAGAAGCCGGAGGGACCATCCCGGGACGAGCTGCTCGCCGGGCTCGCCGACGCCGAGGCGGTACTCGCGCCGGCGGACCGGCACCACTACTCCAACCTGGCGTACGCGCTGCTCGGTGAGGTGGTCGCCCGGCTCCGCGGCCAGTCCTGGGAGGACGCGCTGCGCGCGCGGGTGCTGGAGCCGCTGGGCATGGCACGGACGACTTCGCGCCGTACGTCGCCGTACGCCGAGGGCTACCTGACCGATCCGTACGCCGACCGGCTGCTCGCCGAGCCGGAGTTCCCTGGCAACGCGTTCGCGCCGGCCGCGGAGCTGTGGTCGACCGTCGACGACCTGGGTCGGTGGGCCGCGTTCATCGCCGAGCCGGACGCCGCGGTGCTCTCGCCGGACACGGTCGAGGAGATGTGCCACCCCCAGGTGATGTACGACCTGGACGGCTGGACCCTGGCCTGGGGGCTGGGTTTCATGCTGCACCGGCGGGGCGAGCGGGTGCTGGTGGGCCACGACGGAGCCATGCCGGGCTTCCTCGCGGGGCTGGCCGTCCGGCGCAAGGAGAAGGTCGGGGCCCTGGTGCTGGCCAACACCTCCGCCGCCGCTGATCCCGGCGGGCTGGCCGTCGACCTCGTCCTGCGAGTGGTCGACGAGGACCCCGACGCCGCGCCGAGCTGGCAGCCCGGGCCGCCGGTGCCGCCGCAGGTCGAGGAGCTGCTGGGGCAGTGGTGGTCCGAGGGCACCGCCTACGCCTTCTCGGCGCGGGCGGGGCGCCTGGAGATCAAGGCGGTCGACGCCCCGCCGACGGCCGACCCGGCAGTGCTCGTCGAGGAGGGTGCCGACCGGTTCCGGGTGGTGTCCGGCCGGGCGCAGGGCGAGCTGTTGCGCGTCGTACGCCGGGACGACGGCACCGTCGACCGCCTGTACTGGGCCACCTACCCGGTCACCCGCGAGCCGCGCGTCTTCGGCACCTGACCGGCCTGCCGCGGCCGGGCCGCGCCTGCGCTGGGCCGGTGCCCGACCGATCGCCTAGCATGGTCGCCCCAGCGGGTGCAGCGGACGCACCCGCCGAGACGGAAGCAGGGCGATCAGGCCGATCCCGGCCGGACCATGACCGAGTCACCCCAGACCCGGACGACTGTCGTCGTCCCCGCCAGCCAGCCGATGGTGGCCGTGCTCGGTGCGCGGGACGAGCTCCTGCGGGTCGTCGAGCAGGCCTTCCCGACCACCGACATCTCGGTGCGCGGCAACGAGATCACCGTTGCCGGCCCGCCCGGCGAGGTCGCGCTCGTCGAGCGGTTCTACGACGAGCTGGTGACCGTGCTGCGCACCGGCCAGGGCGTCACCGCCGAGGCGGTCGAGCGGATGGTGGCCATGCTGCGGTCCGAGACGGGTGAGGGGCCGGCCGAGGTGCTGACCCTCAACATCCTGTCCAACCGCGGCCGCACCATCAGGCCGAAGACGCTCAACCAGAAGCGCTACGTCGACGCCATCGACCGCAACACGATCACCTTCGGCATCGGGCCCGCCGGCACCGGAAAGACCTACCTCGCCGTGGCCAAGGCCGTCCAGGCACTGCAGGCCAAGCAGGTCAACCGGATCATCCTGACCCGGCCGGCGGTCGAGGCGGGGGAGCGGCTGGGCTTCCTGCCCGGCACCCTCTACGAGAAGATCGACCCCTACCTGCGGCCGCTGTACGACGCGCTGCACGACATGATCGACCCCGAGTCGATCCCGCGGCTGATGACCGCCGGCACCATCGAGGTCGCACCCCTCGCCTACATGCGGGGACGTTCGTTGAACGATGCCTTCATCATCCTGGACGAGGCGCAGAACACCTCGCCGGAGCAGATGAAGATGTTCCTCACCCGCCTCGGCTTCGGCTCGAAGATGGTGGTCACCGGCGACGTCACCCAGGTCGACCTGCCCGGCGGCACCGTCAGCGGGTTGCGGATCGTGCAGGAGATCCTGGACAACACCCAGGACGTCGAGTTCTGCCGCCTCTCAGCTCAGGACGTGGTGCGGCACCGGCTGGTCAGCGACATCGTCGAGGCCTACGGCCGCTGGGACGAGGTCCAGCAGGACGCCGGCGCGCGCCGCAGCCAGGGCGGCTCGAACCGTCGTCGGCGGTGACGCCGTGAGCATCGAGGTCAACGACGAGTCCGGCGAGAGCGTCGACGGAGAACGGATCGCCGCGTTGGCCAGGTTCGTGCTCGACCGCCTCCGCGTGCACCCTCAGGCCGAGCTGTCGGTGCTCGCCGTCGACGTCGCCGCGATGTCCGCGCTGCACCTGCAGTGGATGGACGCGGGCGGCCCGACCGACGTGCTGTCCTTCCCGATGGACGAGCTGCGCCCCGGGAAGGACGACGAGGACCCGGAGCCCGGTCTGCTCGGCGACGTCGTCCTCTGCCCCGCGGTCGCCGCCCAGCAGGCGAAGGCGGCCGGTCACTCCACCGAGGAGGAGCTCGACCTGCTCACCGCCCACGGCATCCTGCACCTGCTCGGCTACGACCACGCCGAGCCGGACGAGGAGCGCGAGATGTTCGGCCTGCAGACCGACCTGCTGAGCCGCTGGGCCGAGTCGCGTCCCGGGACCCCGGCATGACGGCGTACCTGCTCTTCCTCGCGGGTCTGCTGGTCGTGCTCGGCGGGCTGGCAGCCGGTGCCGAAGCCGCGCTGGCCCGGGTCTCCCGGGTCGCCGCCGACGAGCTGCTGCGCGAGAGTCGCCGCGGTGCCCAGCGGCTGCAGCAGGTGCTCGAGGACCCGGCCCGCTACCTGAACCTGCTCACCCTGCTGCGGGTGACGGCCGAGCTGGTCGCGACCGTGCTGGTGACGGTGGCCATGATGGACGTGTTCGACAAGACCTGGCAGGTGGTGCTCGTCGCCTCCGGCTCGATGGTCGTGGTGTCCTACATCGCGATCGGCGTCTCGCCGCGCACGCTCGGCCGGCAGCACCCGGCGCCGGTGGCCCTGGCGGGCGCCCGCTTCGTGCACCCGCTGGCCCGGGTGCTGGGGCCGCTGCCGCAGCTGCTGATCCTCGTCGGCAACGCCTTGACGCCCGGCAAGGGCTTTGCGGAAGGCCCCTTCGCGTCCGAGGCCGAGCTGCGCGAGCTGGTCGACCTGGCCGAGGAGAACCAGCTGATCGAGGACCGCGAGCGGGTGATGATCCACTCGGTGTTCGAGCTCGGCGACACCATCGTGCGCGAGGTCATGGTGCCGCGCACCGATGTCGTGTTCATCGAGCGGGACAAGACGCTGCGTCAGGCGCTGTCCCTGGCGCTGCGCAGCGGTTTCAGCCGCATCCCGGTGATCGGCGAGGGCACCGACGACGTCGTCGGTGTGGCCTACCTCAAGGACATCGTCCGGCGCACCTACGTGCACCGCGAGGGCGAGTCGGTCGAGAAGGTCGAGTCGGTGATGCGGCCGGCGGTGTTCGTGCCGGAGAGCAAGCCGGTCGACGAGCTGCTGCGCGAGATGCAGGCCCAGCAGACCCACGTCGCGATCGTCGTGGACGAGTACGGCGGCACGGCCGGCCTGGTGACGATCGAGGACGTCCTCGAGGAGATCGTCGGGGAGATCACCGACGAGTACGACGTCGAGACGCCGATGATCGAGGAGCTGCCGGACGGCGTCCTGCGGGTCAGTACCCGGCTGCACCTCGACGAGCTCTCCGAGCGGCTCGGCATCGAGCTCGAGGACGACGACGTGGACACCGTCGGCGGGCTGCTGGCCAAGCATCTCGGCCGGGTGCCGATCCCGGGCGCCCAGGTCTGGCTGCACGGCGTCGAGCTGACCGCTGAGAGCGCGCACGGCCGGCGCAACCGGATCGGGACCGTGCTCGTCCGCCAGGTCAGCGACGACGCCGACGAGCACGCGCTGGAGGCCGCTGATGTCCGGGATGCCTGAGGGAGCCGGACCTGCGGACGAGGATGCCAAGCTGCTCACGCTGGCGCGGTCTTCCCGGGCCCGGGCCGGGGCCGCCGAGGGAGCCGCGGTCCGCGACGGCATCGGCCGCACGTACGCCGCGGCCTCGGTCGTGCTCCCCTCGCTGCAGCTCACAGCGCTGCAGGCCGCAGTGGCCGCGGCCGTCTCCAGCGGGTCGGACCGGCTCGAGGCGGCCGTCGTGGTGAGCGAGGCAGACGCTCTGGGTGCTGCCGACGTGGCCGTGCTCGCCGACCTCGGGATCACCACCGTGCTGCTCGCCGCTCCCGACGGCACGCTGCGTGCCCGGTGACGGTTACCGTCGTCGCATGATTCGCCGAACGCGCCGCGAGCCGGCCACCGTGCCGGTGCCCGTGCCGACCCCACCCGGCCCGCCGGACGGTATCGAGGCCCCCTTCGTGCTGCGGTTCGCCGCCGCCTGGTCGTGGCGGCTGCTGCTCGTAGCGGCCGCGGTCTGGCTGCTGCTTCAGCTGTTCTCCCTGCTGTCCGTGGTGCTGGTGCCGGTCATCATCGGCCTGCTGCTGGCTGCCGCCGCGTCGCCGGCTGCGGACCGGTTGGAGCGCTGGGGCGTCCCGCGAGGGCTCGCCACGGTGATCGTGGTGCTCACCGGCATCGCGCTGATCGCCGCACTCGTGACGCTGGTCGCGCAGCAGTTCTCGTCCGGCTTCGACGACCTGCGCGACCAGTTCGACCAGAGCCTCGGCGAGCTGGAGCGGTACCTGGCGGACCTCGGCCTGAAGCGCGACCAGCTGCAGGACTTCTTCGACCGGATCCGGGAAGGTGTGGGGTCCGGCCAGAGCAACCTCGGTGGCACCGTGGTGAAGACCGCCACCACGGCCGGCCACCTGCTCGCGGGGCTGTTCATCACCCTGTTCTCGACGATCTTCTTCATCTACGACGGGCGCAACATCTGGCGCTGGCTCGTGCGGCTGTTCCCGGCGCGGGCTCAGGGCCGCGTGCAGGGCAGCGGCGAGCGGGCCTGGGCCGTCCTCACGTCCTACGTGCGGGCGACCGCGGTGATCGCGGCCGTCGACGCCCTCGGCATCGCCTTGGTGGCGTGGATCCTCGGGCTGCCCCTCGTCGTCCCGCTGGGAGTCCTGGTCTTCATCGGCTCGTTCATCCCGGTCGTCGGCGCGACCATCAGCGGCACCGTCGCGGTCGCCGTCGCCCTGGTCTCCCAGGGGCCGGTGCAGGCGCTGGTCATGCTGGCCGGTGTGGTGGGCGTGCAGCAGCTCGAGGGCCACGTGCTGCAGCCGTTCCTGATGGGCCGGTTGGTGCGGGTGCACCCGCTGGCGGTGGTCGTGGTGATCGCCATCGGCGGCTTCGTGGCCGGGATCTTCGGCGCGCTCATCGCCGTACCGCTCGCCGCGATCATCAACGTGGTCGCGACGTATCTGGCCGGTGAGCGCCAGCAGCGCACCGAGGAGGAGACCGGCGCGCTGGCCGACCCGGCGGTGACGTCGTGACCGCTCCGGCCGACGGAGCGGCACCCGGCCCGCACCGCGCGGGGTTCGTCGCCTTCGTCGGGCGCCCGAACGCCGGCAAGTCCACCCTCACCAACGCGCTGGTGGGCGAGAAGGTCGTCATCACCTCGAGCAAGCCGCAGACGACCCGGCGGGTCGTGCGGGGGATCGTGCACCGGCCGGACGCGCAGCTGGTGGTGCTCGACACCCCGGGTCTGCACCGGCCACGCACCCTGCTGGGCGAGCGGCTCAACGACGAGGTGCGGGCTGCCTGGTCCCAGGTCGACGTGGTCGGCTTCTGCCTGCCCGCCGACGAGAAGACCGGCCCGGGTGACCGGTTCATCGCCCGGGAGCTGGCCGCGCTCGGCCGGGTGCCGAAGGTCGCGGTGGTCACCAAGACCGACCGGGTCAGCCGGGACCGCGTCGCGGAGGCCCTGATGGCCGCCGCCGAGCTGGGCCGGGAAGAAGGCGTCGACTGGGCCGAGGTGGTGCCGGTCTCGGCAGTCGCGGGCGACCAGGTCGAGCTGCTCGCCGGGCTGCTGGCCGCGCTGATGCCGGAGTCGCCGCCGCTGTACCAGGACGGTGAGCTCACCGACGAGCCGGAGCTGGTGCTCGTCGCAGAGCTCGTCCGGGAGGCCGCGCTGGAGGGCGTCCGGGACGAGCTGCCGCACTCGATCGCCGTCGTCGTCGAGGAGATGCTGCCGCGCGAGGGCCGACCGGCGGACCGGCCGCTGCTCGACGTGCACGCCTACCTCTACGTCGAACGGGACAGCCAGAAGGGCATCATCATCGGCCCGCAGGGCTCGCGGCTGCGCGACATCGGCAGCCGGGCCAGGCCGCAGATCGAGGTGCTGCTGGGGACGCCGGTGTTCCTCGACCTGCACGTCACCGTCGCCAAGGACTGGCAGCGCGACCCTCGGCAGCTGCGCAAGCTCGGCTTCTGACCACCGGATGATCGCCGCGGTCTGCGGGGAGTGAACCGGCTAGGCCCGGGCAGTGGTGCGCCGGAGGGTTCAGAGCCGAGCCCTCCGGACGGGAGCATGGGGATGTGCCGAGTGGTGAACCGCGAGCTCCCGCTCGCCGCGTCCGCCGTGGCCGATGCCCGCACCTTGGTGGTCGCCGCTTTGCGCCGTTGGGAGCTCGAGTCGCTGGCCCCGGACGCTGCGCTGCTGACCAGTGAGCTGGTCACCAACTCCGTGCTGCACGCCCGCACCGAGGTGACCGTCACCGTCGCGGTGGCCGAGGGCGTCGCGGAGATCGGCGTCGCCGACCGGTCCACGTCTCCGCCGCAGCGGCGCCAGCTCGGCGCCGACGGTGAGAGCGGCCGCGGCCTGCACCTCGTCGAGCAGGTCGCTCAGGAGTGGGGGGTCGTCACGAGCTCCGGGGGCAAGCAGGTCTGGTTCCGGCTCGACGTCGACAGCAGCTGGCCGCACCTGACGGACTGCCCCTGCGGCGGACAGGACCTGGACCGGGTCCGCCTCGGAAACGGTCGCTACGCCTTCGCCGCGCCGGGGCCGTGGGACGAGGACTGACCGAGCGTCCGGCTAGAGAACGAGCTCCCACTCGGCCCACTGACGCACCGGCTGGAAGCCCATCGCGACGTTCACCCGCAGCATCGGTGCGTTCGAGTCGGCGTTCCAGGTGTCGATCCGGGTGACTGCCGGTTCGTGCCGCTGTAGCTGCCGCAGGTTGGCGATCTTGAGCAGCATGCCGAGCCGGTGGCCGCGATGCTCCGGCTCCACGATCGTCTGCCACTGGCCGGCGGCGTCGTCGACGCCGTCGGCCACCGTCAGCATGGTGCTGCCGACGACCTCGCCGCTGGCGTCGTGCCGGACGACGGTGGTGTACGCCCGGTTCTTCCGTGCGTTCATCACGGCGTCCCTCGCCCGCATCCGCTCGGAGTCGAAGACCTCCTGCTCCCACTGCAGGTCGTCCATCGGTGCGTCGGTGGTCATCCGGCTCTCGAGCGCGGCCGCCGCCGCCAGGTGCTCGTCCGGTGTCGCCCCGACCCACTGCAGAACCGAGTAGCCGGTCGCGTGGGCCGATGCGTCGGTCAGCAGGTCGTCCAGTCTGGCGTCGTCCACCTCGGCCAGCTCGAGCCGGCGCTGGGTGTCGGCGAGCACTCGCCGGGCACCGTGCGTGGACGCGAAGGCTTCACCGGCCTTGCCACTGACCTCGCTGACCAGCCGCTCGCGGCCGAGCTCGCCGGCATGCCGGCGAGCCTCGGCGAGCATGGCCCGCCCGATTCCCTGCCGTCGGTGCGCTGGGCCCACCTCGACGTCGACCGTCATGGTGCCGAGGTTCTCGGTCTGCGGCAGGCCAAGGCCCAGCCAGCCGACCAGCACGCCGTCCCGCCGGGCCAGGAACACCCGGTTCTCCGAGCCGGGCCACGGGTGCCGCAGCATCCCGGCGTGCAGCGCCCAGCCCAGCCCCGGGTCGCCGGGCAGGTCGGCTTCCTGAACGTCGCGGCGCAGGTCGTACCACTCCCGGAGCGCTGTGTCGTCGTCGGCCCGGACGGGGTCGAAGGTCAGCGTCGCGGTGGTCACCGACCCGCACCGCCGCCGCGCGGGAGGTCGAGGCGCCACGCCGACTCACGCTGCGCCGGGACGAAGCCCATCGCCTCGTTGATCGAGATCATGTAGGTGTTCTCGTCGGCGTTCCACGTGTGCACCCAACGGGCGTCCGGCGCCTCTGTGCGCAGCCGCTCGAGGTTGGCGACCTTGACCAGCGCGCCCAGCCGGTGGCCCCGGTGCTCCTTGAGGACCAGGGTGTCCCACTGGAAGGCGTTCGCCGGGTCGTGCCGCGTCGTGACGACGTCGGTGAAGGCGACCAGCGGACCGTCGTCGCCCGACCGGGCGACAGTGGCCACCTGAGTGCGGCCCTGGGTGGCCATCACCTGCTCCCGCTCGCGGATCCGGCCCGCGTCCCAGTGCTCCGGCTCGATATCCAGGCCGCCCATCGGCGCGTCCGTGCTCATCCGCGCCACCAGTGCCGCGTAGTCGTCGACCAGCTCGTCGGGGCAGGGTCCGGTCCAGGACACCAGCTGATAACCCTCCGCAGCGCCCTCGGCCTCAGCCCGCATGCGGGCCAGCCGCTCCTGGTCGAGCGCCCGCAGGTCCAGGGTGCGACGCATCTCACCGAGCGACCTGGTCGCACCCGCGGCTGCGGCGAACCGCATCGGCCGGTTCTGCGCCCCGTCCGTCGGTTCGTTCACGCTGCCGATCACCTGGTGCCGGCCGAGCTCCGCGATCCGCGCCAGCGCGTGGTCCAGCAGGACCCGGCCATGGCCCCGGTGCTGGTGCGCGGGAGCCACCGCCAGGGTGAGGTCGACCAGGTCGGTGTTGTCGGCCAGCGGCAGCTCGAGCTCGTAGATGCCGACCGGCAGACCACCGTCCCGCAGCAGCCAGTACTCCTGACGGCCGGAGATCTCGGGGGCGCGAGCTCGCGCGAACATCTCGGGGGCGGTCGGCAGCGGGTCGTCCGGGAACTCCTCGGTGTAGGCCGCCCGCCAGATCGAGTAGGCCGCGGACATCGCCTCGTCGTCGTGGACGTCGATGCGCTCGACCTGGTCCACCCGCACCGATCCGTCGCTCATGCGGCTCAGCCTGACGGGGTGCGCCCGGCGCCGCCACCAGGTTTCCGCAGCTGCTGGCCGGGTCCATCATGCGGACCTGGCCGGTCGAAGGGGGAGACGTGGTCGCGCCGACCGGCGTACGCTCTGCGTCATGCGGCTCGGCCTGCTCCTTCTCGGCTGCCGCGGCGAGGCACTCTCCTAGAGGCCGGTCACCTCGCCGCGGAGTGCTCGCCTGTTCCGGTCGCAGCCCCGCGAGAGACCCGAGAGTGGCCCCGATGACTCAGCACGAACGCAACCCCCAGCAGCCGTCCGGCATGCCGATCCACCGTTACCCGGCGTACACCCCCGTCGGGCTCGACGACCGCGGCTGGCCAGGCCGGGTCGCGACCGAGGCCCCGCGCTGGTGCGCGGTCGACCTGCGTGACGGCAACCAGGCCCTGATCGACCCGATGAGCCCGGCCCGCAAGAAGCGGATGTTCGAGCTGCTCGTCCGGATGGGCTACAAGGAGATCGAGGTCGGCTTCCCGTCGGCGAGCCAGACCGACTTCGATTTCGTCCGCCAGCTCATCGAGGAGGACCTGGTCCCGGACGACGTCGTGATCCAGGTGCTGACCCAGGCCCGCGATGCGCTGATCGAGCGCACCTTCGAGTCGATCCAGGGCG
Organism: uncultured Actinomycetota bacterium; assembly: GCA_963746465.1. GTDB lineage: Bacteria > Actinomycetota > Actinomycetes > JACCUZ01 > JACCUZ01 > CAVVAY01. The sequence continues at coordinate 449,779 of CAVVAY010000005.1, forward strand.
CCAAGCAGGCGATCGTGCACCTCTACAACTCGACGTCGACGCTGCAGCGTCGGGTGGTCTTCGGCCTCCCCAAGGAGGGCATCGTCGACATCGCGGTGCAGGGCGCCCGGCTGTGCCAGAAGCTCACCGAGACGGTGCCGGACACGGAGGTGTTCTTCGAGTACTCACCGGAGTCCTACACCGGCACCGAGCTGGAGTTCGCGGTCGAGGTCTGCAACGCGGTCAACGACGTGTGGCAGCCGACGCCGGGCCGGAAGACGATCGTCAACCTGCCGGCCACCGTGGAGATGGCGACGCCGAACATCTACGCCGACTCGATCGAGTGGATGCACCGCAACCTCGCGCACCGCGACTCCGTCGTGCTGTCGCTGCACCCGCACAACGACCGGGGCACCGCGGTGGCCGCCGCGGAGCTCGGCTACCTGGCCGGCGCCGACCGGATCGAGGGCTGCCTGTTCGGCAACGGCGAGCGCACCGGCAACGTCTGCCTGGTGACGCTGGGTCTCAACCTGTTCTCCCAGGGCGTCGACCCGCAGATCGACTTCAGCGACATCGACGAGATCCGCCGCACCGTCGAGTACTGCAACCAGCTGCCCGTGCACGAGCGGCACCCCTACGGCGGCGACCTGGTCTACACGGCGTTCTCCGGCTCGCACCAGGACGCCATCAAGAAGGGCCTGGACTGGATGGAGCGGGACGCCGCGACCGCCGGGGTGCCGGTCGACGAGTTCCGCTGGGCGGTCCCGTACCTGCCGATCGACCCCAAGGACGTCGGCCGGACGTACGAGGCTGTGATCAGGGTCAACTCGCAGTCCGGCAAGGGCGGCGTCGCCTACATCATGCGGACCGAGCACCACCTCGACCTGCCGCGCCGGCTCCAGATCGAGTTCAGCCAGGTGATCCAGGCCCGCACCGAGGTCGACGGTGGGGAGGTCTCGCCGGCCCAGATGTGGGAGGCGTTCGAAGCCGAGTACCTCGCCCGGCGTACGCCGATCGCTCTGAACAGCCACCACACGTCCTCTGCCGCGGGGACCGACGACGAGCTCGAGGTGAACGTCTACCTGGAGGGCGAGAAGCGGACCCTGCGCGGCATCGGCAACGGTCCGATCGCGGCGTTCGTCCAGGCGCTCTCCACCATCGGGCACGACGTCCGGGTGCTCGACTACGCCGAGCACGCGCTCTCCTCCGGCGGCGACGCGCGGGCTGCGGCGTACGTCGAGTGCGCCATCGGCGAGCGGATCGTCTGGGGCGTCGGCGTCGACGCGAACATCGTCACTGCCTCGCTCAAGGCCGTCGTGTCGGCCGTGAACCGGGCGGCCGACGGGTAGCCGGCTCGGCAAGGCTTCAGCTCGCCTCGGCCAGCTGTTCGGTGTGCTGGTGCGAGACGAGACGGCTGGACGCTGCTGCGGCACCGGTCAGGTAGACGCTGTCGGCGCCGCACGCGCACTCGAACTCCACCACGATGCCGTGGCGGGTGTTCGTCATCCCCGTGATCTGGCGGGTCGACAGCAGGACCTCGTGGTCGAGGACCGGGCAGAAGATGCTGAACATCGGAACTCCTTGATCCAAGGCGGTCGCCGGCTTGGCAGGCGCTGAATGGCGTTGCTCGAAGGTCGCAGGCACGCCCGGTCGCCTCCATGGGGTGGGCACGCCAGTTGCCGCGTGGTCGCCTCCCGCGGCTCGGCGGACACCCGCCCGGACGACGAGAGGCAGCACCAGCCGAGCGCCGAGTCGCGGGCAGGTAACCGACGGGTCACCCGGGTGGTGGTCTGTTGTGACCCGGTCGGGGTGGTTCGGGTCCGAGTGTTCTTCCGGTTCGGGGGTGGCGCATGCGGTAGCGGCCGTCGGGGAGGCGCTCCAGGGTCCAGTGGCCTTCGTGGAGCTGCAGGTGGTGGGCTTCGCAGGGGAGTGCGCCGTTGGCGATGGTGGTGCGGCCGCCTTGGTCGACGGGGGTGAGGTGGTGGGCGTCTGACCAGGCGGCGGGCCGGTCGCAGTACGGGGTGGCGCAGGTGTCGCCGTCGCGGGCGATCATCGCGAGTCGCTGTGAGTTGGTGAAGAACCGGCGCCCGGTGCCGGCTTCGACCACGGTGCCGTCGGGGTCGAGGTGGACGAAGGTGGCGGTGCTGTCGCAGCCCAGGCGTTGGGCGGTGGTAGCGGGAACGGGCCCGGCCCACGTGAGGGTGCCGCCGGGTGAGGTCTGCCCGGCGAGGCCGGCTTCGTCGATCGTGACCACGAGCCGGGCCCGGGAGCGGCTGGTGCGCCGGGCGGTGGGCTCGGCGGTGTCCCGGTTGGGGGTGGTGGTGTCCAGCCAGTGCTGGGCGAGGCGGTGCAGCCCGTCGAGGCGGCGCCGGGCCGCGGTCCGCTGGTCGCCCTTGGTCAGCGGCGCGGCGGTGTCGATGGCGGCGATGATCGCGGCCCCGGTGGTCTCATCGGCGGTGCCGGTGACGGCGAACCCGCCGTCGAGCAGCGGGGAGAACGTGACCCCGGCCCGTTCGTAACGCCGCAGTGCCTTCTCGTCGGCGGTGTCGGGGTCGATGGCTTGGCCGAAGGCGCGCATCAGGTTCGCTGTCGCGCGGACGTCGCCCTCGGCGGCGTAGCCGACGGCTTCGGGTTCGATCAGGGCCACCGCGCCGGCGGGGGCGTCTTTGACGCCGTCGGCGATCACGGCGGCGTGACCGGCGGTGATCGCCCCGGCGGCCAGCGCGGCGGCGGTGTTCGGCAGGATCCCGGAGCGCAGGGTGCGGGCGGTGCGCACCGTGCGGGCGGCCTCCCCCGGGGTCTGGTGGGCGACCGCCCGCAACCAGGCGCCGGTGGAGAGGGCACCGTCCAGGGCGTAGCTGCCGTCCGCGTCGACCTGCCCGACCAGGGCCAGGCTCAGCGCCTCGGCCTTGGCGGTCAGCACCCGCAGCTGGTCCAGCAGGGCTGTGGACTGGTCGTGGCCCAGGTGCTCGACACCCTGGTCCAGGGCCCGGGTCAGCGCGGTGTCGGCGGCGGCGACGTCCACCTCGGCTCCCACACTGCTCAGGGTCGAACACATGTTCGAATCCTATCCCAGATCAGCAGCCGTGGGAACCCGGAAACCGTTGTTGTGGAAGGGATTTCCGCCTGTGGACGCCGACGCCGGCCACTCAGCCGGTCAGTGCCGCTCGGCGGCCCACCCTGTGCCGACGCGGCGGAAGCCGACCCCTTCGTAGACGCGGGCCACTGCCGCTGACGACGCAGTCAGGAACACCGTGCGCAGGCCGAGGCTCCGCGCGTCCTCGACGAGGGCGGCCGTGACGGCGGCGCCGAGCCCCTGCCGGCGTGCCGACGGCAGGGTTGCCACGCCCATCACCTCGGTGACGTCGCCCACCGGCAGCGTCCGTCCGGTGGACAGCACCCCCTGCTCGGCGTGCTCGGCGACCGCGATGCGGACGGCACCCTCTCCCACGAGGTCGAGGACCCGTTGTTGAGCCGGCTTGACCGCCGCGTCTCGCTCGGCCGGGCCGGCCTCGCCGCGGGCGGTGCCTTCCGCGGTGAACCCCACCTGCGACACGGCGGTCGCCGCGGCCACCGCGTCGAAGTCCTCGGGACCGAGCAGCCGGACGCCCACGCCGTCCGCCGGCGCGGGTTTCCTGACGACGAGGTCGCCGTCCAGCGCGAGCAGCGGCAGCTCCTCCAGCTCGAACGAGCCGGCCGCGCGGACGGCGTCGAGCAGTGTCGGCGTCGTCTCGTGCACCCACTCGATCGTCTGGGGCAGGCCGCGCTCGGCAAGCCGGTCGGCGGCGGCGCCGACGTCGGCCGGGGTCACGGGGGAGGTGTCGCCGAGGCGGGGCCGCGCGTAGTAGACCCAGCCGCCTGGTTCGCCGAGGAAGAGGGTGAACGGTCCTCGCTCCTCGGTCTCGGCGAACCGGCGAGGGACGGCGTCGTAGTAAGCCTCGAGCCGGGCCAGGAGGTCGTCGGTCACGGGCACATCCTGGCGGTTCGGTGACCCGGTCGCTGCTCGGTTTCCGAGGTCAGCGCAGCAGCTCGCGCTGCACCGTGGTGCGCGCGACGGTGCTGCCGCGGAACCAGACCTGGCGCGGCGGGTCCTGCAGCCGCAGCACCTCCGGCCAGCTGTCGGCGGCGTACAGCTGGAGGTCGGCCCGGGCGCCTGGTTGAACGCCGTACGCCGGTCCGAGGCGCCAGGCCGAGGCCGGCACGGTCGTCACCGCCGCCAAGGCCTGCAGCTGTTCCTCAGCGGTAGTGAGGTGTGCCGCGTGCGCTGACACCAGCGCCACCTCGAGCAGGTCACCGCGGCCGAAAGGGTAGAAGCCGTCCTTCACGCAGTCCTGACCGAACGCCACGCCGACGCCGGCGGCGAGCAGCTCCCGGACCCGGGTCGTGCCCCGACGCACCAGGCCGAGGTCACCCCGGCCCTGCAGCACCAGGTTGGTGACCGGGTTGCTCACCACCGTGACCCCGTTGCGCGCGCAGCCCTCGACGACCCGCGCCGAGTACTCCTCGTCGGCGGCCGACAGGGCGCAGACATGGCCGACGGTGACCCGCCCCTGCCAGCCGGTTCGCTCGGTCTCGTCGAGCACCATCGCCAGCGTCCGCACCGACCCGTCGTCGGTCTCGTCGACGTGCATGTCGACGTCGGCGTCGAACCGGCGGGCCAGCTCGAAGCAGAAGCGGACGTGCTCGCGCTGGTCGTCCTCGCCCTGCTCCCAGTGCGGCATCCCGCCGACGACGTCCGCGCCGGCCACCATGGCCGCCACCATCAGGTCGTCGGCCCCGGGGTCCCGCAGGATGCCTTCCTGCGGGAAGGCGATCGTGCGCACCTCGGCGATCCGTGCGCAGTCGCGTGCTGCGGCCAGCACACCCTCCAGCGGCACCAATCCACCGATCGTGTCGACGTCGACGTGTGACCGGAGCCGGGTCGTGCCGGTGAGCACCGAGCTCTCGATCACCGTGGTCGCCCGGCGCCGTACGTCGGCCACCGTGTAGGTCCTTTTCGCGGCGTGGATCGCGTCGATGGCGCCGCGAAGGGTGCCGTCGTGCTCGACCAGGTGGTCGCGGATCATCACCTTGTCCAGGTGCACGTGGGTGTCGATGTAGGCCGGCAGCAGCAGCCCGCCGGACCCTTGGACCCGGTCCGCGACCTCGGCGGCGACACCCGGGCCGACACCGAGCACCCGCTCGTCCTCGAGCACGACGTCGACCCGGTCCCCGCCCAGAAGGGTCACGTCCACGATCGCCTGCCGCGTCATGCCGCCATCAGACCATCGATCGACCACAATGGGGCGGTGAGCCTCTACCGGGACGAAGGTGTCGTCCTTCGTACCCAGAAGCTCGGCGAGGCCGACCGCATCATCACCCTGCTGACCCGCTCGCACGGCCGGGTCCGCGCGGTGGGCAAGGGGGTCCGGCGCACCCGCTCGAAGTTCGGGTCCCGGCTCGAGCCGTTCACCCACGTCGACCTGCAGGTCTACGAAGGGCGCTCGCTGGACGTGGTGCAGCAGGCCGAGACGATCGCGTCGTACGGCGACCACATCGCCGACGACTACCCGCGCTACACCACCGGGACGGTGATGCTCGAGACCGCTGAGCGGCTCACCGCTGAGGAGAAGGAGCCGGCCACGCAGCAGTTCCTGCTGCTGGTCGGCGGGCTGCGTACCCTCGCCGACGCGTCGCACGCACCCGGGCTGGTGCTGGACGCGTTCCTGCTCCGCTCGCTCGCGGTCGCGGGCTACGGCGCGTCCTTCGACGACTGCGCGCGGTGCGCGCGCCCGGGACCGCACCCGTTCTTCAACGTGTCGGCGGGTGGCGCGGTGTGTGGCTCCTGCCGGGTCTCCGGCTCGGTGTCACCAGCCCGCGGCACGCTGGATCTCCTCGCGGCGCTGCTCACCGGCGACTGGACCGCCGCGGACGCCAGCGACCCGCGGCACCGCCGCGAGGGCAGTGGCCTGGTCGCCGCCTACCTGCAGTGGCACCTGGAGCGCGGCCTGCGCTCGCTGCCGATGGTCGAGCGCTCCTAGCGTGACCTGGCCGCCCCGGGGTCGTTGAGCCCCGTGTCGCCTACCGAGGAGTAGCCGTGCCGCGCGCTGCCGTCGCCGTCGTGTCCGCCGCCGTGACTCTCGCCCTGCTCCCGGGGCTGCCCGAAGCCGCGAGCGCTGCCGAGCCGGAGTACGGCGAGGTGCTCAACATCCTGCCGCCGGGCCAGTCCGGCACGGTTACGGCGACCGACGTCGCGAAGGTGGTGGCCGGCGACCCGAAGGGCCGCGTCGCCGTCGATGGAAAGAACGCGCCGCGCAACTTCGCGAACCAGCTCGAGATGTACGACGCGCTCAACAGGGTGAACCCGCGCTCACTGGCAGATGGCGACCTGACGAAGTACTACAAGCCGGCCACCTTCGACGTACCGGCCGACCAGGTGCTGCGCGTCGAGACGCCTCGGCCCGGTGTGCGGATCACCTGGGACACCTTCGGCGTGCCGCACGTGAAGGGCGACACCCGGGACGACGTCGCGTTCGGCGCCGGGTACGCCGGCACGCACGACCGGATGTTCTTGCAGGACGTGCTGCGGCACGCGGGGGAGGCGCGGTCCGCGGAGTTCCTCGGTCCGACCGACGCCAACGTCGCGATGGACCAGGAGCAGCTGCGCAGCGCGTTCTACACCCACGACGAGGCGGCTGCCCAGGTGGCCGCACTGTCCGACCGCTACGGAGCCGAGGGCACCCGCATCGTCGCCGCGGTCGACGCCTTTCTCGCGGGGATCAACGCGGGGCAGGACGCCATGTGCCCGCTCGGCTCGCCCCTCGGCCCCCAGTGCCCCGCGGAGTACGCGGCCCTCGGGAAGAAGCCCGAGCCCTGGGACCGGGCCGACCTCGTCTACGTCGCGTCCCTGGTCGGCGGCATCTTCGGCAAGGGCGGCGGTGGCGAGGCCGCCAATGCGCGCTGGCTGCAGCAGCTGCAGCGCAAGCTCGGCCCGAGGGCCGGCAGAGCGGTCTACTCCGACCTGCGCGAGCGCGACGACCGCGAGGCCCCGACCACTGCGACGACGGTGTTCCGGTACGGCGGCCGGCCCGGCATCCATCCCGGCCGTCGAGGTGTCGCGCTGCCGGACCTGACCGGCCCGACCGCTCCCGGCACCGGCTCGGACGCCGGCTCGTCGACGCCGCTCGCTGCGCCCTCCACGCAGGCCCTGCAAGGCGTCACCGACGGCAGGAGCCTCGACCTCCCGTTCGGCAACCTGGACCTGTCCTCGGTCGGCCCCGGCCTGAGCAACGCGCTGCTGGTCGGCGCCGGCCGCACCACCACCGGCCACCCGCTCACCGTGTTCGGGCCGCAGACCGGCTACTACGCGCCGCAGCTGCTGACCGAGCAGGTGCTGGAAGGCCCGGGCGTCCGGGCACGCGGAGTCTCGTTCGCCGGGACGCAGCTCGTCGTGCAGCTCGGCCGCGGCGTCGACTACGCCTGGTCGGCCACGAGTGCCAGCAACGACAACGTCGACACGGTGGTCGAGCGGCTTTGCTCCACCGACGGGTCGCCGGTCACCGTGCAGTCCACGGCGTACCGGGTCGACGGGCGGTGCGTCCCGATGGACCGGCACGTCCACGAGGAGACCGCCCTGCCCAACCCCGGCGCCCCCGAGCCGCCGCGTCAGCTCCGGCTGCAGGTGCTGCGCACCCGGCACGGCATCGTCCAGCTGCGGACCACGGTGCGCGGCCGGCCGGTCGCGATCGTGACCCAGCGCAGCACGTACCGCCACGAGGTCGACTCGGTGGTCGGGTTCGCGCGGCTCAACGACCCTGCGCAGACGCACGACGCGGCGTCGTTCCAGCGGTCCGCGAGCGCCATCGACTACACGTTCAACTGGTTCTACACCGACAGCCGCGACATCTCCTACTACAGCTCAGGTCTGCTGCCGCGGCGCGCGAAGGGCACCGACTTCGACCTCCCGCGATGGGGCTCGCGCCGGTACGACTGGAAGGGCTGGCTGCCGTTCGGCAAGCACGTGCACCAGACCAACCCGCCCACCGGCTTCCTGGCCAGCTGGAACAACAAGCCGGCTCCGGGCTGGTCGGCGGCCGACAACGTCTGGGGCTACGGCGCGGTGTACCGCAGCCTGGCGCTCAGCGATCGGGCCAGGGCAGCCACCAAGGGCGGCGCGAAGGTCTCGCGGGCGCAGCTGGTCGGGATGGTCGCCGACGCGGCCACCGTCGACTCCAGGGCTCGCTACACGCTGCCCATGCTGCTGAAGGTGGTCGGCAAGGACCGCCGTGCCGGAGATGCCGTCGCCCGCCTGCGCGCGTGGCTGAAGGCCGGCGCCCACCGCGTCGACCGGGACCGTGTCGGTGCCTACACCCACCAGGAGGCGATCGCCGTCTTCGACGAGTGGTGGGAGTCGCAGAGCACTGCGAGGCCCGGAGCGAAGTCGGTGGCGAAGGACGTGCTCCGCCCGCGGCTCGGCCGTCTGGCCGGGAAGCTGCCGAAGGAGCTCGACAACCACCCGCGCGGCGGCCGCGGCTCGGCGTGGAACGAGGTCGCGTGGTACGGCTACGTGAACAAGGACCTGCGCGCGGTGCTCGGTCACGACGTCACCTCGCCCTACTCGCGGGGCTACTGCGGCAGCGGCTCGCTGGTGCGCTGCCGGAGGGCGCTGCGCGCTTCGTTGGAGGCCGCCGTCAGGCGAGTGCTGACCGAGCAGTCACGCACCACCGTCGCCGACCTCACCTATGACAAGCACCAGGACGACATCCGGCACGTGACGGCGGGCCTGGTCGGCGTACGGCCGATCGACTGGCAGAACCGGCCGACCTTCCAGCAGGTGGTGGACTTCCGCAGCCATCGATGAGGCGCCCTGTCTGGAAGGAGCGCGGACCTCAGGTCAGCAACGGCTCATAGCGGGGCCGTTCGAACGGCCAGGCATCGCTGGTGAGCCAGTCAGCGATCGCTCGCCTGAAGGCATCGTCGAGGGCGGCGTCGGACTCCCGTACCCACGACAGCACGTTGGCGTCATGGACGCCGTCGCGAGCCGGGTACACGTAGACGCAGCCGATGACGTCGCCGCTGGGGTTCAGAACGGTGAACGTGAAACCGTTCCTGTCGACGAAGTCTCGGGCATGCCTCTCCAGGTCACCGCGGTTGTCGTCGAGGCTCATCTCCCGCGGCCACTCCCCGTCCGAGAAGCCCGGCGAGCGCCGGATGTGTTCCATGCTCGACGTCCAGGCTGCGTAGTCGCTCTCGTTGTGCTGCGGTCCGAGCGGCTCGAGGCGGCAGCTGCCAGTGGTGAAGCTGGTCGGAGGGTCGAAATCGGCGGGCACGAATGCGGCGGGCTCAGACACAGTTCTCCTTCTCGCGACGGTGCCCACAGTGTGATGTCAGCCCCGCCAGGCCGACAGCGCGTTTACCACGGCACCACTCACAGCCAGCGACGAACCCGCCGGGCGTAGTCGTCGTACTGCGCACCGAACCGCTGGTGCAAGAACCGTTCCTCCGGGCGGATCGCCCCCCAGAGGACGAGCAGCACCGCAGCCGGGAACAGCACGAGCCCCCAGAACGTGGGTGCCAGCAGCGCCACGCCGATGTAGAGCGCGAGCAGGCCGACGTACAACGGGTTGCGGGAGAGCCGGTACGGCCCCGCCTCGATCATCGCGTGAGTCGCCTGCCCCGGCAGCAGCCCGGTCTCGTGCCGCGCGAACAGCCACAGCGACCAGCCGTTCCACCCGACGAAGAGCACCACCAGTGCCCAGCCGACCGGGACGCGCCACCCGCCGAGGTCGACCGGGTCGCCCCACAGCCGCGTGGCCAGCCAGCCGACCAGCAGAGGGGTGCCGACCGCGACCGGCGGCCAGAGCCGGAACGCGACGGTCTCCTCGGGACCGTGCACCATGCCCTCATTGTTGCGGGGACCCCTGGAACCAGGAGGTCCTGCCCGACCCGACCGCCTGATCGGCGGTCGCTAGGGTCGCGGCGTGGCACGACGGACGGCGAAGAGCGAGCGGGCCCCTCGACGAGACCCGGTCCCCCCGACACCGCACTTTTCCGGTGCCAGGCCGCCGCAGCTGCCGGCCGAGCTGGTGCCGGGGCACGTCGCGATCGTCATGGACGGCAACGGCCGGTGGGCCAAGGAGCGCGGCCTGCCGCGGACCCAGGGTCACGAGGCCGGTGAGGCCGCGCTGCTCGACGTGATCCACGGTGCCGTGGAGATCGGCGTCAAGCACCTCTCGGCCTACGCCTTCTCGACCGAGAACTGGAAGCGCTCGCCCGACGAGGTCCGGTTCCTGATGGGCTTCAACCGGGAGGTCATCCGCCGCCGCCGCGACGAGCTGGACGCGATCGGCGTCCGGGTGCGCTGGGCGGGCCGTCGCCGGCGGCTGTGGCGCAGCGTGATCGGCGAGCTCGAGGAGGCAGAGGACCGGACCCGGCGCAACGACGTCCTCACCCTGCAGTTCTGCGTCAACTACGGCGGCCGGGCCGAGATCGCCGACGCCGCCGCAGCCATCGCCCGCGAGGTCGCCGCCGGCCGCCTCGACCCGGACAAGGTCGACGAGCGGACCATCGCTCGGCACCTCGACGAGCCGGACATCCCCGATGTCGACCTGTTCGTCCGCTCGTCGGGGGAGCAGCGCACCTCGAACTTCCTGCTCTGGCAGTCGGCGTACGCCGAGATGGTCTTCCTGGACACGCTCTGGCCGGACTTCGACCGCCGGCACCTGTGGCAGGCGATCGAGACCTACGCGCACCGGGACCGGAGGTACGGCGGGGCCTTGCCGAACGCGGCCGCGCCGGACGCCGGGACGCCGGGGAGCTGACAGACGTGCCTGACGACGCCCCCGCCGGCAGCCCGGCCAGGGACCGCCTCGAGACGGACCTGCGCGCCTACTACGACCAGGAGGCCGGCCGGCGTGCCGTGCGGGTGCTCGACCCGCGCCGGGTCGAGCACCGCAAGGCCTTCGCCGACCTGCTCGTGGCGGAGCGCCGAGGCAGGCTGGTCGAGATCGGCACCGGTCCGGGCCGGGACGCCGCCGAGTTCCTGGCCCGCGGGCTCGCGGTGGCCGGGGTCGACCTCTCGGCCGAGCACGTCCGGCTCAGCCGGGAGGCCGGTGTCGACGCCCGGGTGGCATCGGTGCATCAGCTGCCGTTCGCAGACGACTCCTTCGATGCCGGCTGGTCGATGAGCACCTTGCTGCACGTCCCGGACGCCGGGTTCGATGCGGCGCTCGCCGAGATCTGCCGGGTGCTGAGCCCTGGCTCGCCGCTGGCCGTGGGGGTGTGGGGCGGCCCGGACACGGAGACGATCAGCACCGAGGACGAGATCCAGCCGCCCCGGTTCTTCAGCCTCCGGTCGGACATCCGGTTGAGAAAGATGCTCGGGAGGCACGGCCGGATGGAGCAGTTCGAGACCTGGCCGGGGCCGACCGACGGGAGCTGGACCTATCAGTGGTGCGTGCTCCGCGTCCCCTGACGCGCTGCGCGGTCAGCTGCAGCGCTGGCGCGCCCAGGCCACGTACTCCGCCGGCCGGTTCGTCAGCGTCGCGTCGGCCTTGTCGTAGGCCATCCGCCGCCAGCCCGCCACCGTGTCGACCGTCCACGGCCGGACCGAGATGCCCGCCCGGCGCCAGCTCGCGGACCGCTCGGCGGTCAGGGATGCGGAGTTGACCAGATAGGTGCTGCCGAACTGCAGCACGGACTCCGGCGACCGGTAGCGAGGCCAGTCGATGATCGCGGTGCGCAGATCCGGCGCGGCCGCGCGCACGGCGGTGATGGCCTCCTCGAGGAAGCTGGTGATCGTGACCCCCGACGCCATCGACGACCAGGTGACGCGGTCCAGGAGCTGGGTCATCTGGGTCGGTGTCGGGACCGTCTTCAGCTCGACCAGGACGCTGGCGTCGTTGCTCCTCGCGAGCTTCAGCACCTCGTAGAGCGTCGGCACCCTGGTGCCGCGGTACTCGCGGGAGAACCACGAGCCGGCGTCGAGCGCCCGCACCTGCGCCAGAGACAAGCTGCTCACCGCCCCGGTGCCGTCGGTCGTACCGACCGACCCTCGGGTCGTGCATCAGGACCGGCACGTCGCTGCTGGTGAACCGCACGTCCAGCTCGAACCGCCGCACACCGATCGCCAATGCCTTGCGGAAGGCCGGCAGCGTGTTCTCCGGGGCGCGGGCGGAGTCGCCACGATGCGCCACGGGTGGCGGGACGCAGGAGGTGTCGGCCCCGGCCGGTGCGGCGGGAACGAGGACACCGGTCAGCAGGGTGGCGGCTGCGAGGAGCAGGCGGACAGCGGGTGGAGCGGGCACGACGTGAGACTCCCCGTGGTCGTGGTGCGGTGGTCCTCGACGTTATTGCGGTCGCGGCGGGAGGGCAAAGCCGGAGGTCAGCTCAGCTGTGACCGGCCGCGCACGAGGCACAGGTCCCGAAGACCTCGACCGTGTGCGCGATGTCCACGAAGCCGTGCTCGCGGGCCACCCGGTCGGCCCAGGTCTCGACCGCCTTGCCCTCGACCTCCACCGTGGTGCCGCAGCTGCGGCACACCAGGTGGTGGTGGTGGCCGGCGGAGCAGGCCCGGTAGGTGGACTCGCCGTCGTCGTTGCGCAGGACGTCGACCTCGTCGGCGTCCGCCAGGCTCTGCAGCGCCCGGTAGACGGTGGTCAGCCCGATCCGGTGACCGGCTCCGCGCAGGCTGGAGTGGACCTCCTGGGCGCTGCGGAAGGCCGGGTCTCGGGACAGCTCGTTCCGGACCGCGCTGCGCTGGCGGCTCATCGGGTGCTCATCCGGCCGCCACGACGAACCACATCAGGCCAACGCCGCCCAGCGTGCTCACGAGCGTGAGCCGGGACGGGTGCCGGGCATGCGCCTCGGGCAGGATGTCGGCCGTCGCGAGGTAGAGCAGGAAGCCCGCGAAGGCGCCGAGGTACAGCGCGAGCACGGTGTCCCCGACGCTGAAGAACAGCGTCGAGAAGGCGCCCACGACCGGTGCGAGGGCGTCGATCACGAGCAGCGTCACCTGGCGCCGGCGCGAGTTGCCTGACGCCCGCATGATCGTGACGGTGTTGAGCCCGTCGGCGAAGTCGTGGGCGATCACGGCGAGCGCGACGGCGTACCCCACCTGGTCGTCGACCTGGAACGCCAGTCCGATGCCGACACCGTCCAGGAACGAGTGCGCCGCGAGAGCGGCCGCCGACGCGAGTCCGACGGCGGGGGCGTCGTGGTGGTGCGTGCCGTACTCACCTTCGTGCGCCGCGTGCATCGCGACCGAGCGCTCCACGAAGTGCAGCAGCAGGAAGCCGGCGGCGAAGGCGACCATCACCGCGGGGACCCCGAGGAACGTCTGGTCCGAGAGCTCGAACAGCTCGGGGAGCAGGTCGAAGGCCACCAGGCCGAGCATCACGCCGGCCGCGAAGCCGAGCACGAGGTGCAGCCGGTCCCGGCTGCGCAGAGCGACCACCCCACCGAGCGCGGTCGACAGCACGGCGGTCAGAGCGAAGAGCACGGGCATGGCCCCGACCCTAACAGCAAACGACAACCATTTTCATTCTCGCCGTCGCTACGGTGGACCCCGTGCTGGTGATGACGCGGTTCCGGGTGCCCGAGGCCGACTCCGACGCGTTCCGGACCGCAGCAGACGACCTGCTCGTGCTGCTCTCCGGGTCGGCCGGCTTCCACCGCGGCTCGCTGGGCCGCGCTGCCGACGAGACCGACCTGTGGGTGCTCGCCACGGCGTGGGAGGGAGTGGGCGCCTACCGTCGCGCCCTCTCGGCGTACGACGTGAAGATGACCGCGCCGGCGGTGATGGCGTACGCCGTGCACGAGCCCAGCGCGTTCGAGGTCGTCACCAGCCGTTAGGCTCCACCCCTTCACCCGCCGACAACCAGCCGGATGGAGGCCATCGTGGCCAAGGGCAGCACTCCGTCGCGCAACGAGCAGCGCAATGATCAAATCGTCAGCCTGAGCAAGCGCCGGGGCTTCGTCTACCCGAGCAGCGAGATCTACGGTGGCACCCGCTCCGCCTGGGACTACGGTCCGCTGGGCGTCGAGCTCAAGGAGAACGTCCGCCGCCAGTGGTGGAAGTCGATGGTGCAGACCCGCGAGGACGTCGTCGGGCTGGACTCCGCGGTGATCCTCGCCCGTGACGTGTGGGTGGCCTCCGGGCACGTCGACACGTTCAGCGACCCGCTGGTCGAGTGCCAGTCGTGCCACAAGCGGTTCCGTGCCGACCACCTCGAGGAGGCGTACGAGGCGAAGAAGGGATCGCCGCCGCCGAACGGCCTGAAGGACGTCAACTGCCCCAACTGCGGGACCAAGGGGGCGTTCACCGAGCCGCGGCAGTTCTCCGGCCTGCTCAAGACCTACCTCGGCCCGGTGGAGAGCGAGGAAGGCCTGCACTACCTGCGGCCCGAGACCGCGCAGGGCATCTTCGTCAACTTCCTCAACGTGATGACCTCGGCGCGCAAGAAGCCGCCGTTCGGCATCGCGCAGACCGGCAAGTCGTTCCGCAACGAGATCACGCCGGGGAACTTCATCTTCCGCACCCGCGAGTTCGAGCAGATGGAGATGGAGTACTTCGTCGAGCCGGGCACCGACGAGGAGTGGTTCGAGTACTGGCTGCAGCACCGGTGGGACTGGTTCACCGGGCTCGGTGTGCGCGAGGAGAACCTGCGGTTCTACGAGCACCCGAAGGAGAAGCTGTCGCACTACTCCAAGCGCACGGTGGACATCGAGTACCGCTTCAACTTCGGCGGCAAGGAGTTCGACGAGCTCGAGGGCATCGCGAACCGCACCGACTTCGACCTGACGGCGCACTCCAAGCACTCCGGCACCGACCTGTCGTACTTCGACCAGGAGAAGGGTGAGCGCTGGACGCCGTACGTCGTGGAGCCGGCCCTCGGCCTGACCCGCGCGACCCTCGCGTTCATGCTCGACGCCTACACCGAGGACGAGGCGCCGAACTCGAAGGGCGTCATGGAGAAGCGCACCGTGATGCGCCTCGACCCCCGGCTGGCGCCGGTCAAGGTGGCAGTCCTACCGCTGTCGCGCAACGCCGACCTCACCCCGAAGGCGAAGGACCTCGCGGCGAACCTGCGGCAGAGCTGGAACGTGGAGTTCGACGACGCGGGCGCGATCGGCCGCCGTTACCGCCGGCAGGACGAGATCGGCACGCCGTTCTGCGTCACCGTCGACTTCGACACCCTGGACGACCAGGCCGTCACGGTGCGCGAACGGGACAGCATGAAGCAGGAGCGGGTCGGGCTGGACGCGGTGCCCGGCTGGCTGGCCCAGCGACTGCTCGGCTGCTGACCCGTCGGTGCCCGTCATCCAGTGGCCGCCGCGGCAGGTGACCCTGCTGCTGTGCGACCGCGCCGGGCAGGTCCTCGGGTCGCTCCCGCCGTACGAGGTCGTGGTGCCGTGGTGGCCCGAGATGGAGCCGGTGGTGGCCGGCGCTCGGAAGGTCTTCGGTGTCGACGTGACGGTGCTGCGGCTGCTCGACTCACCGAGGTCCGAGCGGGCGGCAGGGGGATCTGGTGACCTATCTCGCCGAGGTGGCGCAGCCGCCACCGGGCCTCGAGCCGTGGCCCCCCGAGTCGCCGGACCCGGTCGCCGAGCACCCGCTCCGGCTGGCGTACGCGCGGCCCGGCGGCCCGGCGCTGGACCTCGCCTGGGCCGACGAGGCGCTGCGAGCCGCGGGTCGGCCCCGGTCCGGGCCGCCGGTGCAGGTGAAGTCGTGGAACCTCTCCAGCGTCTGGCGGCTGCCTACCGCGCAGGGACCGGCCTGGCTCAAGGTGGTGCCTCCGTTCTTCGCCCACGAGGGCGCCATGCTGCAGCGCCTCCACCCGTCGGTCGTCCCGCCGCTGATCGCCACCGAGGGCCCACGGGTGCTGCTTGCCGACGTCCCGGGAGAGGACCACTGGGACGGTCCGCTGCCGGTGCTGCTCCGCGTTCTGGGCATGCTGGTCGAGCTGCAGCGGGAGTGGGTGGGCCGGGTCGCCGAGCTGGAGCAGGTCGGGGCACCGGACTGGCGGCCGGAGCACTTCGTGCCCGCCGCCGAGCTGCTGCTGACCCGCACCGCGCCCGAGCTCGACGCGGCGACCGTGGCGAGGCTGCGCGAGCTGGTCGAGCGTCTGCCCGAGCGCTTCGACCGGGTCGCGGCGTGCGGCGTGCCCGACACGTTGGTGCACGGGGACTTCCACCCCGGCAACACCCGGGGAGTGGCTGAGGAGGGCGGCCGCAGCGTGCTGCTCGACTGGGGCGACTGCGGCATCGGCAACCCCCTGCTCGACCAGGCGGCCTTCCTGGAGCGGCTCGACGAGGACCAGCTGGCACGGGTCCGGTCGCAGTGGTCCGCCCTGTGGCGGGACGCGGTGCCGGGCTGTGACCCGGACCGCGCAGCGCAGCTGCTGGCCCCGGTCGCGGCACTGCGCCAGGCGCTGATCTACCGACTGTTCCTCGACAACATCGAGCCCGACGAGCGGGTCTACCACGCCGGCGACCCGGCCGTCTGGCTGGGCCGGGCCGCCGAGCTCGCTGCCGACTAGCTCACTTCTCGGTGTCGGTCCGGATGAACGGCGCCGGCCGGGTCGGGTGGTTGGCCGGTCCGTCCACGAGCACTGCGCCGTCGAAGGAGACGGTACGGCGGGGCACCCCGAGCTCGTCATGGCAGAGTCTCGGCTCGACCGACCCGGAGCGGAACGAGCGGAGCGCGGGCGTGGCAGAGGACGTGCAGGACCTGGAGGTCCGGACAGTTGACGGCCGAGAGCTCGAGGTGCTCGTCGTCGGTCCGGCAGATGCGGTTCCCATGGTGTTCCACTCCGGTACGCCGAGCGGGCCGGTTCCGCAGCCGCCGATGGCACGCGCCGCGGCGGCGCTCGGTCTTCGCCTGGTGACCTACGGCCGGCCCGGCTACGGGCGCTCGACACCGCAGCCCGGACGCGCTGTCGCCGACGCGGCGCGCGACACGGCCGCCGTGCTCGATGCTCTCGGGGCTGGGGAGTTCGTCACGATGGGACACTCCGGCGGCGGTCCGCACGCACTCGCCTGCGCGGCCCTTCTTCCCGACCGCTGTCGTGCCGCGGCTTCCGTCGCGGGGATCGCACCGTGGGACGCCGACGGCTTGGACGTGCTGGCCGGGATGGGCCAGGAGAACGTCGAGGAGTTCGGTCTGGCGGCCGAGGGCTCAGCGGCCCTCACCCCGTACCTGGAGGAGGAGGGCGAACAGCTGCGCACCGTCTCCGGCCCGGAGGTCGCTGATGCCCTCGGCGGGCTCGTGCCCGACGTGGACAAGCGAGCGCTCACCGGCCAGCTCGCCGATCGCGTCGCAGCCTCGTTCCGCAAGTCGATGGAGAGCGGCATCGCCGGATGGCGCGACGACGACCTCGCGTTCGTCCGGCCGTGGGGCTTCGACCTCGCCGCGATCAGCGTGCCCGTGAGCATCTGGCAGGGCGCCCAGGACCTGATGGTGCCGTTCGCGCACGGCCCGTGGCTCGCCGAGCACGTGCCGGGGGCCACGGCTCACCTCTTCCAGGAGCACGGGCACCTCTCCCTCACCGTCGAGCAGGTGCCGGCGATCCTGCGGCACCTCGTCCTGGCCGCGGGCCTGCCGTCGGGAGAGACGCCGGCATGACGTCTGTCACGCCGAGGTCCTGACGGCACCCACTGCCGGTCCACCATCGAGGAGAGGAGGGTCGCGGTCATGACCACAGCTGCTGTTGACGACGACCTCCAGCTCGCCGAGCGGGCGGCCGCCGAGAAGGTGCTGGCGGGCCGCAACGCACCCCGGTGGCGGCTCGCGAGCGCTCTCTGGCTGCTCTTCCTGGCCGACGCCGTCGTCCAGGTCCTGACCCGCGACCAGCCCGGCCCGCTCAAGGCCGTGGGGCTGCTCGGCATCGCGACCTTCTGCCTCGGCTACGTCCTGGTGCCGCCGTACCTGCTCGAGGGCCGGCTGCCCGAACGAGGCCGGCCGGTGTTCATCGCGTCGATGTTCTGCCTCGCCACGGCACTGCTCCCGCTGACGGGTCAGGCCGGGCTGAGCATGTACGTGTTCGTCGCCGTCGTCTCCATCACGCTGCTGGAGACCCGCCCTGCGCTGGCCGTGGTGGCGGGGCTGCTCGTCCTCGCGCCGGCGCTGCAGCTGGTGGTGGAGTCGTGGCCCAACACCTTCTGGATCGACCTGCCGATCGCCACCGCGTCGGCCGCGGTCTTCGGGATCGTCGGCCTGATCAAACGCAACTTCGCCCTCGCCCACGCGCACGAACAGCTCAAGGAGATGGCCCTCGAGCAGGAACGGGCCAGGTTCGCCCGGGACCTGCACGACCTGCTCGGGCACAGCCTCACCGTGATCACCGTCAAGTCGGAGCTGGCCCGGCGGGTGATGGACAGCGATCCGCAGCGTGCGGCCGCCGAGGTCGCCGACATCGAGCGGCTCGCCCGGGAGGCACTGGCGGACGTACGGTCGACGGTCGCGGGATATCGCGGGGTCACCCTGGCGGCGGAGATCTCCTCGGCACGGTCCGCGCTGGACGCGGCGGGTGTGCACGCCGACCTGCCCTCGGCGGTGGACGACGTGCCGGGGGAGCGGCGCGAGCTCTTCGGCTGGGTGCTGCGCGAAGGCGTCACCAACGTGGTGCGGCACTCCGAGGCGAGCCGGGTCCGGGTGTCGGTCTCGGCTCGCACCGTCGAGATCGTCGACGACGGGACCGCGGCATCCTCGGGCGTCGACGGCAGCGGGTTGACCGGGCTCCGGGAACGGCTCGCCGAGGTCGGTGGCCGGCTGGATGCCGGCCCGGTGGACGGCGGCGGCTTCCGCCTGTACGCCGAGGTCCCCTCCGGATGACCACCCCACGAAAGGCCTCGCTGCGCTCGCCCTTCCGCGGGGACCCCGGATGATCCGGCTCCTGCTGGCCGACGACCAGGGACTGGTCCGAGGTGCCCTCGCCGCGCTGCTGTCGCTCGAGCCCGACCTCGAGGTGGTGAGCGAGGTGGACCGGGGCGACCGGGTCGTCCCCGCCGCCCTCGAGGTCCGGCCCGACGTCGCCGTCCTGGACATCGAGATGCCCGGCCTGGACGGCATCGCCGCCACTGCGGCCCTGCGCACCGCGGTCCCGACCTGCCGGGTCCTGGTGGTCACCACGTTCGGTCGTCCCGGCTACCTGCGCCGCGCGATGGAGGCCGGGGCGAGCGGGTTCCTGGTCAAGGACGCACCAGCGGAGCAGCTGGCCGAGGCCATCCGGCGGGTGCACGCCGGCCTGCGCGTGGTCGACCCGGCCCTGGCGGCCGAGACGCTGGCGACCGGCGAGTCGCCGCTGACCGGGCGGGAGCGCGACGTGCTGGTCGCCGCCCGCGACGGCGGGACGGTCGCCGACATCGCCCGGCTGCTCGTGCTCAGCGAGGGGACGGTGCGCAACTACCTGTCCTCCGCCATGGGCAAGACCGATGCGCGCACCCGGGCCGAGGCCGCGCTGATCGCCGAGCGGCGCGGCTGGCTGTGAGGCCCCCGCGCCCGGAACGCGGCGCGCCGCGCCGACCGTGCGCAGCCGCTCGGTTACCCTCTGATCTTTGACGCAGGCGGCACAGATCAGGCGGGAGAACGGATGGCGCGCGGGTGGGGTGTGGCCGTGGCCACCGCCGGCTCGGTCTCTGTGGCGGCCCTCGTGGTGGGCCTGGTCAGCAGCGCACCGGCGTACAGCTCACCGGGGGCGGTGTCCGGTCCGACCGGGACCGTCACGGCGACACCGACCGAGACCCCGTCTCCCAGCCCGACGGCGACATCGACGATCCACGCCCGCCCCGGACGACGGGCTGCTGCGCCCCGACGTTGTCGCGCTGCGTGCCCAGGGTCTGTACATCTCGGTGCGCAGCAACGGGCGCCGGCTGCGGTTCACGTCCTCGCTGGGGAACATCGGCTCGGGTCCGCTGGAGGTCCGGCCGAACCAGAACCAGCCCTGCCCGGCCGGACAGCACAACTCGACCCAGATCATCTACCGCGACGCGAACGCCAACGGCACCTTCGAACCGCGGCGTGACACCGGGCTGGCCCGCCGTCGGGCCGGCTGCATGGTCTACCACCCGTTCCACCACCACTGGCACTTCAAGGCGACTGCCCGCTACACGCTGCTGGACCCGAGCGCAGCCGAGCCGGTCGTGGTCTCGGCGCGTCGGAAGGTGAGCTTCTGCCTGCGCGACACCGCCCGGGTGCCGGAGTGGATGGGCAGCTGGGGCTACCCGGTGACCTACGGCGCCTGCGCACGGAAGACCCCCCAGGGCATCTCGGTGGGCTGGATGGACACCTACCAGAGCTTCCTGGCCGGCCAGTACCTCCCGCTGCCCAAGAAGCTCGACAACGGCGTCTACTGCCTGCGCACGGTGGTCGACCCGCTGGACCAGCTCACCGAGTCCGACAACGACAACAACACCAGCATGCGCGAGCTGGCCATCAGAGGAAACCGCGTGGTGCAGCGCCCGAACACGCACTGCGGCTGACGGAAGGACGACCATGGCCAGCATCGACCGCCGGACCCTGCTGAAGGCCGGCCTCGCGACCTCCGGAGGGCTCGTCCTCGCGGTCGGCGCCGGTGCCGGGTCACCGGCATCGGCGGCGCCCCGGGTGAGCCGGACGTTGGCCAGCAAGCTTGCCGTGCCGTGGGGCATGGCCTTCCTTCCCAACGGCAACGCGTTGGTGGGCGAGCGCGACAGCGGCGACGTGCACGTCGTACGCCGGGGCGGTGGACGGACGCGGGTCGGAAGCCTCGCCGTGCACAGCCAGCTGTCCCGCGCCGGCGAGAGCGGCCTGCTCGGCCTCGCGCTGCACCCGGGGTTCGCGAGCAACCGGCTGGTGTACGCCTACCTGTCCACCAGCCAGGACAACCGGATCGTGCGGATGCGCTTCGCCGACGGCAAGCTGGGGTCGCGCCACGTCGTGCTGGCCGGCATCCCGATGAACCTGCACCACAACGGCGGCGGACTGGCGTTCGGGCCGGACGGCCTGCTGTACGCGAGTACCGGTGACGGCGAGGTCGGGTCCAGGGCCCAGAGCAAGACCTCGCTCGGCGGCAAGGTGCTGCGGCTCACCCCGGACGGCGAGGTGCCCGCGGGCAACCCGTTCGACAACTACACCTGGTCGATGGGCCACCGGAACGTCGAGGGCATCACCTTCGACTCCCGCGGCACGCTGTGGGCCAGTGAGTTCGGCGAGAAGGAGGCCGACGAGCTCAACCGGATCGAGCCTGGCGCCAACTACGGGTGGCCGCGGGTCGAGGGCAGCGACGGTGCCGGCGGGTTCCGGGACCCTCTCGCGCAGTGGTCGCCGACAGCCGTCTGCTCGCCGGCCGGCGTCGCGGTCGCGCACAGCCGGGCCTGGCTCGGTGCCCTGCGTGGGGAGTGCCTGTACTCGGTGACGCTGCGCGGCCCGGACTCCGGCGTCAAGCGGCGGCACTTCTCCGGCCGGTTCGGCCGGATCCGGCAGGTCATGAAGGCACCCGACGGCTCGCTGTGGATCACCACGTCCAACCGGGACGGCCGCGGTGCCCCCGGCGCGACCGACGACAAGGTCATCAAGCTCACGCTGTCCTGAGACAATGGCGGCATGACCACCGTGCAGGCCCCGGCGCAGCCGTTGCGCATCGGACCGCACGTCGTCACGCCCCCGGTCGTGCTGGCGCCGATGGCCGGCATCACCAACCAGCCGTTCCGCACCCTGTGCCGCGACTACGGCGGCGGTCTCTACGTCAGCGAGATGATCACCACCCGCGCGCTGGTGGAGCGCGACCCGGAGACGATGCGGCTGATCGAGTTCGCCCCGCAGGAGACACCGCGCAGCCTGCAGCTCTACGGCGTCGACCCGGCCGTCGTCCGCGAGGCGGTGACGATGATCGTCGCCGAGGACCGCGCTGACCACATCGACCTCAACTTCGGCTGCCCGGTGCCGAAGGTGACCCGGCGTGGCGGGGGAGCGGCGCTGCCCTGGAAGCGCGACCTGCTGCGCGCGGTGCTGCGCGCCGCCGTCCGGGCGGCCGGTCCGGTGCCGGTCACGATGAAGATGCGCAAGGGCATCGACGACGACCATCTCACCTACCTCGACGCGGGCAGGACCGCCGAGGACGAAGGTGTGACCGCCATCGCACTGCACGGCCGCACCGCTGCGCAGGCGTACTCCGGTCAGGCGGACTGGTCGGCGGTCGCCCGGCTCAAGGAGCACGTCACCTCGGTCCCGGTGCTGGGCAACGGGGACGTCTGGGAGGCGGCGGACGCGCTTCGGATG
Organism: uncultured Actinomycetota bacterium; assembly: GCA_963746465.1. Classification (GTDB taxonomy): domain Bacteria; phylum Actinomycetota; class Actinomycetes; order JACCUZ01; family JACCUZ01; genus CAVVAY01. Next base: position 471,992 of record CAVVAY010000005.1, read on the forward strand.
ATGCAGGAGACCGGCTGCGACGGCGTGGTGGTCGGCCGCGGCTGCCTCGGCCGGCCGTGGTTGTTCCGCTCGCTCGACCGCGCCTTCGCCGGGCTGCCCGACGACCCGCAGCCGACCCTCGGCGAGGTCGCCGCCGTCATGCGTCGGCATGCCGGCCTGATGGCCCAGTGGCTGGGCGAGGACAAGGGCTGCCGCGAGTTCCGCAAGCACGTGTCCTGGTACCTCAAGGGCTTCGGTGTCGGCGGTGAGACACGGAACCGGCTCGCGCTGGTCTCCACCCTGGCCGAGCTCGACGACCTGCTCGCCACCCTGGCGCACGACGAGCCGTTCCCCAGCGTGTCGGTCGGCGCCCCGCGGGGTCGGGCCGGTTCGCCGCGCCGGGTCGTGCTGCCGGAGGGGTGGCTGACGGCCCGCTCGGGCGGGGTCGTGGACGCCGACGCGGAGCTCGCGGTCTCCGGCGGCTGATCGAGGTCGGTGGCACAGATGCGTGCAACCGCGTGACCCTGCCTCCGGGCGGGTCGTTCTCAGCGTGAGCCCGAGTCCGGGCCACGAGGAGGCATACCGTGCGCTTGCAGTCCGTACGACCCCGATCACGCAACGTAGCGATCCTGGCAGCCGCCGCCGTGGCCCTGGGAACAGCGGCCGCCGTGGTGCCCGCTGTGGCCGCGACTCCCGACGGGGGCTCGGTCAGCGAGGCCAGCACCACGGCCACCTGGACCGCCGGACCGTTCGTCGCCCCCAACGTGACCGGGCAGACCGGCGAGGTCACCTGCAGCGACGCGACGCCGTGCGACGACTACTCGCTGTCGGTCGACGTGCCCGCGGGCTACGACGCCGGCCACAGCCTGAAGGTCGACGTGCAGTGGCCCACCAGCGCCGCCGACTTCGACGTGTACGTGCTCGACTCCACCGGCGCCGTCGTGAGCTCGGCGGCCTCCTCGAGCGATCCCGAGACGATCCTGCTGCCGGCAGTCGGCGCCGACTACACGGTGCGGGTCGTTCCCTTCGCCCCGCTCGGTCAGAGCATCACCGGCACCGCGAAGCTGGTCACCAACCCGGCCGATCCGGCACCCAGCACGGCGGTCGCGCCGGGATTCCGCAACGACGCCGCTCCCGACAGCCTGGCCGACGCGCACAGCGCGGGCGAGCCGTCGGTCGGGGTCAACTGGGGCACCGGCGCGGCGATGTACCAGGCCTACACCTCCACCTTCAAGGTGGTCTACGACGCCGCCGGCAACCCGACCTGGACGGACAAGAGCGCCAGCGCCGGCAACGGGTGCCCACAGGGCAGCACCACCAGCCTGGACCCGATCCTCTACACCGACCACGACTCCGGCCGCACCTTCGAGTCGCAGCTGGCCGGCAAGACCGCGCTCACCTGCTACACCGACGACGACGGCGAGAGCTGGCACCCGACCTCCGGCTCCGGCATCAACTCCGGGGTCGACCACCAGACGCTCGGCGGCGGCGCTTTCTCCGCCGACGGTCCGGGCGGCATCAGCTCGGACCGCGCGGTCTACTACTGCTCGCAGGACATCGCCGACGCGTCGTGTGCCGTGAGCCGCGACGGTGGCGTGACCTACGGGCCGGCCGTCCCGATGTACAGCCTGCTCGACTGCGGCGGCCTGCACGGTCACGTGAAGGTGGCGCCGGACGGCACGACGTACGTCCCGAACAAGGGCTGCGGCGGCAACCAGGGCGTCGCGGTGTCCTCGGACAACGGCACCACCTGGGACCTGCAGAAGGTGCCCACCAGCACCCCCGGCGACTCCGACCCGAGCATCGGGCTGGCCAATGACGGCACCGCCTACTTCGGCTACCAGAACAGCGACGGCACTGCCCGGATCGCCGTGTCGCACGACAAGGGCACGAGCTGGGTCAACGACCAGAACGTCGGTGCGCAGCTCGGTGTGAAGAATGTCGTGTTCCCCGCCGTGGTCGCCGGTGACGCCAACCGGGCGGCGTTCGCGTTCCTCGGCTCGACCACGGGTGGCAACTACCAGGACCAAGCGAACTTCCATGGTGTCTGGCACCTGTACGTCGCCACGACGTACGACGGAGGGGTCAGCTGGGTGACGACCGACGCCACGCCGAACGATCCGGTCCAGCGCGGCTCGATCTGCACCGGCGGCACGACCTGTGGCGATGACCGCAACCTGCTCGACTTCATGGACGTGACCGTCGACAAGCAGGGTCGGGTTCTCGTCGGGTACGCCGACGGCTGCACCGCTGCGTGCGCCACCGGCGGTCCGCAGAACTATGACGCCCTCGCAACGATCGCCCGGCAGAGCTCCGGGCAGACCCTGCTCGGTGCTTACGACGCGATCGTCAGCGGTAAGCACGCCAAGAGGTCGAGGAAGTAGGGTGCCGCGCGTGCGTCCACTCGTCGCCCTCGCGCTCCTCGCCGCCGTAGTCCTCGCGGGCTGCGGCGGCGGCGAGAGCGAGGAGGAGAAGGCAGCGGAGAAACAGCTGCGGGCCAGCGGTGCGCCGACCCCGGTGTGCGCCGACGAGGTCAGCAGCCCCGAGGACGTCCCCGCGGCCTTCCCGCAGGACTTCCCCCTGCCTGAAGGTTCCGTCGTGTACGCGACCCAGAAGCGCAGCGGTGGGCGCACGATCGTGTACGCAGTCGTCGACATGGACGAGAAGGACGTGCTGAAGGTCATGCAGACCGACGTACCAGCCGCGGGCTTCGAGCTCACCGAGGGCGAGGTCGAGGAGCGCGACGCCGAGTCCAACTGGACCGGCAACGGCTTCACCGGTCGCTGGGCCATCCGCGAGGTCGCCGGGTGCACGGCGCAGACGTCGGTCACGGTGCTGGCCGCGAAGGGCTGACGGACTCAGGGCTCAGCTGAGGCCGAGGCGGTCCAGGGTGACCGCGTGCACGAACGCCTCGTGAGCCCAGGCGTCGTACCTGCCGGCCGGGCCGGTGTGCGCGGCGCCGCCCATCGCCGTACGCAGCAGCAGCGGCGCGTCCCGCTCGGCCGGCGCCTGCTCCTCCTCGGCGCGCAGCCGGGCGACCCACTTCGCCGGCTCGTGCACCGAGACCCGTGGATCGTTGCGGCTGGCGGTCACGAGCAGAGCCGGCCGCCGCGGGCCGGGCGGGTTGTCGTACGGCGAGTAGCCGCGCAGGTAGGCGTAGTGCTCCGGGATCCGGGGGTCACCCCACTCCTCCCACTCGGCGACCGTGAGGGGCAAGGTGTCGTCGAGCATGGTGGCGACGACGTCGACGAACGGGACCTCGGCGACGATCAGCGCGAAGTCCTCGGGAGCCAGGTGCGCGACGGCCCCCATCAGCAGTCCGCCCGCACTCAGGCCGCGGGCAGCAAGACGGTCGGCGGTGGTGACACCCGTCGAGACCAGGTGCCGGGCGCAGGCCACGAAGTCGGTGAAGGTGGTGCGCTTGCGGAGCAGGCGACCCTGCTGCCACCAGTCGCGGCCCAGCTCGCCGCCGCCGCGCACGTGAGCGATCGCCAGGGTCACGCCGCGGTCCGCCAACGGCAGCATCTCCGGCCAGAACTCGGGGTCCAGGCTCGACTCGTAGGCGCCGTACCCGTACAGCAGGCAGGGCGCCGGCCCGGCGGGCGCGCCGCGTCGGACAAGGGTCAGCGGCACCCGGGCGCCGTCGTCGGCGATCGCGTGCACCACCTCGCAGTGGTAGCCGTCCAACGACCGCGTCACGGCCTGCTCGTGCACCAGCGTCTCGGTGCCGGTCGCGAGGTCGTGGTCGACGGTGGCCGGCGGTCGCACCCAGCCTTCGCGCACCAGCCGGACGGACCGGAGGTCCTGCTCGTCGTTGCGGCCCAGGCGCACCGTCTCACCGACCGCATCCGGCTCCACCAGGCGTCGGGTGGCGCCAGCCTCGTCGAGCACCCGGATCCGGAGGACGCCGTCGTGGCGCTCCGAGACCAGGACGTGCTCGCCGAACGCGTCGGCGCCCTCGACCCGCACGGCCGGGTCGTGCGGCAACAGCTCGGTCCAGTGGGCGGTGCCGGGTGTGGACAGCAGGGTGGTCATGACGCGGTACTCCGGCGCGTCGAGATCGGTCAGGACCACCAGGCGCCCGCCGTCCGCGCCGGGCTGGTGGTCGACGAAGTACTCGCGCCCCGCCACCCTGGCCTCGACCAGCAACGGCGCCGTGTCGAGCGCCGACGCCGGCACCAGGCGGACCTCGGAGGTGTCCCGGCTGCGCGCGACGAGACGCAGCAGCTCGCCGCTGCGCGTCGCGTCGACCTCGAGCTCGAAACGTCGGTCCTGCTCGTGCCACACCACGGCGTCGTCGGCCTGCGGCGTGCCCAGGACGTGTCGCCACACGCGGTCCGGCCGGTAGGCGTCGTCCAGAGTCGTGTAGAGGAGGCTCGCGCCGTCCGCTGCCCAGCCCAGTCCGTAATAGGTGCCGGCGAGGTCGTCGCCCAGGTCGGTGCCGGTCGTCAGGTCGCGGACCCTCAGCCGGTAGACCTCGTTGCCCTCGTGGTCGACGGAGTAGGCGAGCAGCGAGCCGTCCGGGCTCGGTTCACAGACTCCGAGCTCGAGGAAGTCGTGCCCGGCGGCCAGCTCGTTCTCGTCCAGGAGCACCTGGTCCGGCCCGTCCGAGCCGGCCGGGCGGCGCACCAGCACGGCGTACTGGGCTCCGGCCGGCCGGCGGCTGCGGTACTCCCAGCCGCCGGCGAACCACGGCGCAGAGAGGTCCTCGTCCGGCAGCGCGGCAGCCAGCTCGGCCGCGATGCCGCTCCGTAGCTCGCCGAGGTCGGCGGTCCGGGCGTCGCACCAGGCGTTCTCGGCCTCGAGGTAGGCCAGCAGTGCCGGGTCGTCGGTGCGCCGCATCCAGGCGTAGTCGTCGACGACCTCCTCGCCGTGCAGCAGCCTGGTCGCCGGCCGGCGGGGAGCGCTGGGCGGCTTGGGGGCGGCGGGCACGGGCAGCACCGTAGCGCCTGCCCCGGTGCTACTGACTCGTGACTCAGCAGAACGCGTGACAAACGGATCGGTACCCATCATGATGCGGCAACGACGGAAAACCGCTGCCTCGCGCCCTCAGAGGCGCGATATCCGCAGCCCGACGGTGGAGGTCCCATGCCCGGTCGACGGATCCTCGGGGCGGCCGCGGCGGTGCTCGTGCTGGCCGTGGCGGCAGTGCCGGGCACGGCGGTCACCGCCGGCGCCGGCACCAAGGCGGCCGCCGGCGACAAGGTCACCTTCACCGTCGGCATCACCCAGGACGTCGACTCGCTGAACCCCTTCACCGGCATCGTGTCCTCGGCCTACGAGATCTACCAGCTGCAGTACGAGACGCTGACCGACTACGGCGCCAAGGACTTCGCCGCGGCGCCGGCGCTGGCCGAGAGCTGGGACGTCTCCGACGACGGGCTGACCTGGACCTACCACCTGCGTGACGGCCTCACCTGGTCCGACGGCGAGCCGCTCACAGCCAACGACGTGGCATACACGTTCAACCGGGTCCGCGGCGGCAAGTACGAGAAGACCAACTTCGGCAACTACGTGAGCGCCATGACGTCGGTGGAGGCGCCCGACGCCAAGACCGTCGTGATGACGGTGAAGAAGCCGACCCCGATCATGCTGCACCTGTACGTCTACATCCTGCCGGAGCACATCTGGAAGGACGTCGACGAGAAGGCCGTCAAGAGCTTCGCGAACGAGCCGGGCCCGGACGGCATCGTCGGATCAGGCCCCTTCACGGTCGTCGAGCACAAGAAGGGCCAGTTCATCCGGCTGGAGGCGAACCAGAGCTACTACAAGGGCGCCCCGGAGGTCGACGAGCTGGTGTTCCGGGTCTTCCAGAACAAGGACTCGCTCGCCCAGGCGCTGCGCCGTGGCGAGATCGACTTCGCCGACGACCTCGGCTCCAACGTCTTCAAGAGCCTGCAGGACGCTGACGGAGTGACCACCTACGACGCGAAGTACTCGGGGTTCAACGAGATCGCGTTCAACACCGGTGCGGCGCTCGACGACGGGACGCCGATCGGGGACGGCCACCCGGCGCTGAAGGACGTCAAGCTGCGGCAGGCGCTGTCCTACGCCATCGACCCGCCGACGCTGGTCGAGCGGGTGTACGGCGGGCACGCAACACCCGGCACCAGCGTCATCCCGGAGCTCTACACCTCGCTGCACTACGACCCGGGTGACACCGCCTACACCTTCGACCCGGAGAAGGCCAAGACGCTGCTCGACGAGGCCGGCTACACCGAGGGTCCGGACGGCATCCGGACCATGCCCGCCGGCGGGCGCAAGCTGTCCTTCCGGCTGCTGGGTCGCAGCAACTCACCGACCAGCCAGCAGACGGTGGAGTTCGTGACCGGCTGGCTGGAGGACGTCGGCGTCGAGGTCAGGCCGAAGATCGTGTCCGAGGACGCCCTGACCGAGATCATCGGCGAGGGGAAGTTCGACATGTTCGAGTGGGGCTGGGTGGTCGAGCCGGACCCGAACTACCAGCTGTCCACCTTCACCTGCGCCAACCGGTCGTACAAGGACGGCGGCAGCATCTACGCCAACCTGTCCGACTCGTTCTTCTGCGACGAGACGTACGACCAGCTCTACGCCCAGCAATCGGAGCAGGTCGACCCGGCCGAGCGTGCCGAGACGGTCAAGGAGATGCAGAAGATCCTCTACGAGCAGGCGCCGTACGTCATCACCGCCTACTACAACGACCTGCAGGCATACCGGTCCGACCGGTTCACCGGCTTCCAGCCGCAGCCCGCCCCCGACGGGTCCCTGCTGTTCCAGTACGGCACCCACAGCTACCAGAACATCAGGCCGGTGACAGCAGACGACAAGGCGACCGACGACACCACAGCCAACGGGGCTCCCGCGGCGGCGCAGGACGACGACGAGGGCAGCTCGGGGCTGGCCATCGCCGGCATCGTGATCGCAGCTCTGGTGCTCGGCGGGGTCGGCTTCCTGCTCGCCCGCAGGCGGCGGCCGGAGCACGATGTCGAGTAGATCGCGGGGGCGCCGGTGACCCTGGCGCCCGCGGACGTCGCGCCCGCGACCGACCCGGCACACGCCGGCCGGTCCGGGCACCGGTCCGGGGGACTGGCTGGCTACGCCGCCCGTCGCCTGGCCACCGGAGCGGGGACGATGGCCTTCGTCCTCGTCTTCAACTTCTTCCTGTTCCGGTTGCTGCCCGGCGACCCGATCGCGCTCTACACCCGGGGCCGCAACATGGACCGTGAGCAGCTGCGCGAGCTGCGCCGCCAGCTCAACCAGCCGATCGGTACCCAGTTCGTCGACTACCTGCGCAACCCGTTCGCGTCCGGTGTCGACTCGACCCAGTTCTCCCGACCGGTGTGGGACGTCATCGGCGACTACGTCTGGCCGACGCTGGTGCTGCTGAGCACAGCCACGCTGCTCTCCGCGGTCATCGGGATCGCCATCGGCATCCGCGGCGGGTGGCGACGCGGCAGCACCTTCGACCGGGCAAGCACCGGGATCACCCTGACCCTGTACGCGATGCCGGAGTTCTGGCTCGGCATGGTGCTGCTCATCCTGTTCAGCACCGGCGTCGGCCCCTTCCCGGGGCTCTTCCCCAGCGGCGGCACGATCACCCCGGGCCTGGACCCATGGTCGGTCGACGGCGTCCTCGACCAGGCCTGGCACCTCGCCCTGCCCTGCCTCACCCTGACGCTGGCCTACCTGGCGGAGTACGCGCTGGTGATGCGCTCGTCGCTGCTGGACGAGATCCGGCAGGACTACCTGGTCACGGCGCGGGCCAAGGGCCTGATGGACAAGCTGGTACGCCGGCGGCACGCGGTGCCGAACGCGTTGCTGCCGACGATCACCCTGGTGTTCCTCAACATCGGCTTCGTGGTCTCCGGTGCCATCACGGTCGAGACGGTGTTCTCCTGGCCGGGCCTCGGGCTGCTGAGCTACCAGGCGCTGCGCGGGCCCGACGTACCTCTCCTGCAGGCGATCTTCCTGCTGTTCTCGCTGTCCGTGGTGGTGGCGAACATCGTGGCCGACATCGTCGTAGCGGCCGTCGACCCACGGGTGCGCACGTGAGCGCCCGGTCCACGGTGTCCCAGCCGTCCGCGCGCGGCCTGCGAAGGACCCGGCGGCGTGCGGCGGTGCGCAGGTTCTCGGCCGCCTTCCGCCGTGAGCGCGGTGGAACGGCCGGACTCCTGATCCTCGGCATCTTCGTCGTGCTGGCAGTCGCGGCGCCGATGCTCTTCTCCGCCGACCTGCTGAAGGTCACCGAGGCGACAGGGGACGTGCTGGCCGGGCCCACCAGCGGCTACCCCCTCGGCACCGACGAGTCGGGCCGCTCGGTGCTGGCCCTGGTGGTGTGGGGCAGCCGGGTGTCCTTGCTGGTGGGAATCGCCGCCACAGTCATCTCGATGGCGATCGGGACGCTGGTCGGCATCGCGTCCGGGCACTTCCGTGGGCCGGCCGGGTCGATCCTCGAGCGGCTGACCGACTGGTTCCTGGTGATCCCGTTCCTGCCGCTCGCCATCGCCCTGGCGACCGTCCTCGGGTCGTCCCTGCTCAACGTGATCATCGTGATCGGGGTGACGTCCTGGCCCGGGACGGCTCGTCTGGTACGGGCGCAGACCCTCTCGGTGGAGGCCCGGCCCTACCTGGAACGGGCCCGGGTGCTCGGCGGCGGGCACTGGCACCAGATGTCCCGGCACGTCCTGCCCAACGTGATGCCGCTCGTGCTCGCCAACACGACGCTGACGGTGGCGATCGCCATCCTTTCCGAGACCACCCTGTCGTTCCTCGGTCTCGGCGACCCGTTCCGGGTCTCCTGGGGCTCGATGCTGGACAGCGCGTTCTCGGCCGGCGCGATCAGCTCGGGTGCGTGGTGGTACCTGCTCCCCCCCGGGCTGTGCGTGGTCGCCGTGGTGCTGGCGTTCACCCTGGTCGGCCGGGCGCTGGAGAACGTGCTCGACCCGCGGGAGCTCTGAGATGACGCTGCTGCGCATCGAGGACCTGTCGGTGACCTACCGGACGGCGGACGGCCCGGTCCCCGCCGTCCGCAGCGTGACGCTCGACGTCGACGCCGGGACGACGCTCGGCGTGGCCGGCGAGTCCGGCTCCGGGAAGTCCACGCTCGCGTCCACCGTGCTGCGGCTCAACCCGGCGTCGGCCACGGTCACCGGCCAGGTGCTGCTCGACGGCCAGGACGTGCTCACGATGTCGTTCGGGAGGCTGCGCGCGGTGCGCTGGTCGGAGGCGTCGATCGTCTTCCAGGGCGCCCTGCACTCGCTGAACCCGTTGCAGCGGATCGGCCGGCAGGTCGCCGAGCCGGTGCTGCTGCACGGCCAGGCGACCAGCCGCTCGGTCGCTGCCACCCGGGTCGCCGAGCTCCTTGCCCAGGTGGGCCTGCCGGCCAGGCTCGCCGCGTCGTACCCCCACCAGCTCTCCGGCGGGCAGAAGCAGCGGGTGATGATCGCCATGGCGCTGGCCTGCGAGCCCGCGCTGATCATCGCCGACGAGCCGACCACCGCGCTGGACGTGATGGTGCAGGCACAGGTGCTGGACCTGCTCACCGGTCTGGTGCGCAACCTCGGCGTCGGTCTGGTGGTCATCAGTCACGACTTGTCGGTCCTCGGGACGACTTGCGACCGGCTCGCCGTGATGTACGCCGGGCGGGTGGTCGAGCAGGGACCGTCGGCGGATGTGCTCGACCGGGCCCGGCACCCGTACACCCGGGCACTGTCGGCGGCCTTCCCCACCATCGGTGACGCTGGGGCGCGGTTCGCCCCGCGTGGCCTGCCCGGCGACCCACCGTGGCCGGGCGACCTGCCGTCCGGGTGCCCGTTCCACCCGCGCTGCCCGGAGGCGGTGGACGTGTGCCGGGTCGAGGACGTCCGGCTCCGGCCGGCCGCGCCGGGGCACGAGGCCGCCTGCGTGCACGTGGGCTCGGAGGTGGCGCCGTGAGCAGCAGCCGCCCGGTGCTCGAGGCGGCTGGGCTGTCGACCACCTTCCGCGCCCGTGGGGGCCGGTCGGCGCGTGCCGTCGACGGGGTCGACCTCGAGCTCGGCCACGGCGAGATCCTCGCGCTGGTGGGGGAGTCCGGCTGCGGGAAGACGACGCTGGCGCGGACCCTGCTCGGGCTGGAGCGGCCCTCCGCGGGGCAGGTCATCGTCGACGGCCATCCGCTGCGGTACGACGGCAGGTCGCTCAAGGCCGTCCGCCGGCGGGTGCAGCTGGTGCTGCAGGACCCGACCGGCGCGCTGAACCCTCGGCACACCGTCTACGAGGCGGTGGCCGAGGGGCTGCGGGTGCACGGCGTCGCTGGGGACGAGCAGGAGCTCGTCGCGCAGGCCCTCTCGCGGGTCGGGCTGCGGCCCGCCGAGCGCTACTTCCTGCGCTACCCGCACGAGCTCTCCGGCGGCCAGCGGCAGCGCGTGGTGATCGCCGGAGCCCTGGTGCTGCAGCCGCAGGTGCTCGTCGCCGACGAGCCGGTGTCGTCGCTGGACGCCTCGGTCCGGGGCGAGATCCTCGCACTGCTGCTGCGGCTGCGAGACGAGCTCGACCTGTCGGTCCTGGTGGTCACCCACGACCTGGGGCTGGCCTGGAACATCGCCGACCGGATCGCCGTGATGTACCTCGGGCGGATCGTCGAGAGCGGGCCCACCGAGGAGGTGCTCGCCGCGCCGTCGCACCCCTACACCCAGGCGTTGCTGTCGGTGGTCCCGGAGAGCCGGCACGTCGAGCCCGTCGTGCTGGCGGGGGAGCCGCCGGACCCCACCCGGGTGCCGGACGGCTGCCGGTTCCACCCGCGCTGCCCGGCCCTCGCGTCGGGTGCGGCGGACGAGGCGGGAGTGGCGGCCGCCTGCCGGACGCAGCTCCTCCCGGTGCTGCCTCCCGGGAAGGGACATGCCTGCGCCTGCTTCCTCTCAGCGGCCCGACAAGGCATGCTTACTGACTGACGAGTCAGTAGAGGCAGGTGGTGGAGCGGTGACGCAGTACGACGCGGTGGTCGTCGGTGGCGGGCACAACGGCCTGGTTGCCGCGGCGTACCTCGCGCGCTCCGGCCTGCGCACGGTCGTCTGCGAGGCGCGTGACGTCGTCGGTGGCGCCGCTGTCACCGAGCAGCCGTTCGGCCCCGACTACCGGGTCACGTCGCTGTCCTACGTGGTGAGCCTGTTGCCGCCTTCGCTGGTCGCGGACCTGTCCCTGGACCGGCACGGCTATCACGTGTACCCGCAGGGCCCGTACTTCGCGCCGCACTCAGACGGCCGCTACCTCGCACTGCCGGACGACCCGGCCGCGAGGCGGGAGCAGGTCGCCAAGTTCTCCGACAAGGACGCGGACGCCATCCAGGTCTGGGACCAGTGGCTGGACGAGCTGGCCTCGTTGCTGTCGCCGCTGCTCGCCGTCGTACCGCCCAAGATCGGGTCGCTGCGGCCGGCCGACCTGCTCGGACAGCTCGGCCTGCTGCGGCACGCCCGCGGCATGTCGGCCCGGCGCGCGGTGGAGGTGACCCGGCTGTTCTCGATGTCGATCGCCGACCTGCTCGACGACTACTTCGAGTCCGACGCGATGAAGGCACTGCTCTCGGTGAGCGGCGTGATCGGCAGCTGGGCCGGGCCGCGGTCGGCCGGGACCGCCTACGTGATGGCCCACCACCACATCGGCAGCGTCGACGGCGCCACCGGCGTATGGGGCTTCCCCCGCGGCGGTATGGGCGGGGTCACCCAGGCGATGGCTGCGGCGGCCCGGGCCTTCGGCGTGGAGATCCGCACTGCGGCACCGGTGGCGCAGATCACCACGAGTGGCGGCGCCGTGACCGGCGTGCGGCTGGAGAGCGGAGAGCAGCTCGCTGCGCCGACCGTCGTGACCACCGCGCACCCGGCGATCTCGTTCCTCCGGCTGCTCGACCGCGCCGACCTGCCGGCCGACTTCGTCACCGACATCGAGCGGTGGCGCTCGCGCAGCGGCGTGGTGAAGGTGAACCTCGCCGTCGACCGGCTGCCGGAGTTCACCGCCAAGCCCGGCTTCGACCCCGCCGTGCACGGCGGCACCATCGTGCTGGCGGAGTCGCTCGACGAGATCGAGGGCGGCTTCCAGGACGCCGTCAACGGTCGCGCCTCGCGGCGGCCGTTCGCCGACATCTGCATCCCGTCGGTGTTCGACGACTCGCTGGCGCCGCCCGGTCATCACGTCGTGTCGATGTTCACCCAGTGGGTGCCGCACGAGTGGTCCGCCTCGCCGCACCGCGACGAGGTCGAGGCACACGCGGATGCGGTCGTTGCGCGGATGGAGGAGGTCGCGCCCGGCTTCACGTCCTCGGTGCTGCACCGGCAGGTGATCGGGCCGCACGAGATGGAGACGGTGTACGGCCTGGTGGGCGGCAACATCTTCCACGGCGAGCTGACGCCGTCGCAGCTGTTCCACGCCCGCCCAGCGGCGGGCTACGCCGACCTGCGGACCCCCGTGCGCGGCCTCTACCAAGCCGGCTCAGGAACGCATGGCGGTGGTGGCGTCACGGGGATCCCCGGCCGCAACGCCGTGCGCCAGGTGCTGCACGACCTGCGCCGAGAGCGGCTCCGTCGCTCCCGACGACCCGGTCGGTGAGTCGTGGCGACCCTGCAGGCCGCGCTCCCTGCGCCGTACTACGTCGACGAGGCCCACTGGCGCCGTGAGCGTGACCGGGTGCTGCACCGCGAGTGGTTCTGCGCCGGCCGGCTCTCCGAGCTCGGGCTTGCCGGCGCCGACCGCGAGCGGGTCGCCGTCGTCGACGTGGCCGGCGAGAGCGTGCTGGTCACCAGGGACGCCCAGGGGCGACTGCACGGGTTCTACAACGTCTGCCGCCACCGCGGCTCGCAGGTCGTGCCGGTGGACCCGCAGACCGAGCCGCCGGCACCGCGCGACGCCGGGTCGCTGCGCTGCCCGTACCACTCCTGGACCTACGACCTCACCGGTCGTCTGCTGCGAGCACCGCACACCGAGGACGTCGACGAGTTCGCTCCGGCCGAGTTCGGCCTCCATCCGGTAGCCGCCGCGACCTGGGGCGGCTTCCTGTTCCTGCACCTGACGCCGGACGAGGCGCCGCCGCTGGACGAGGTGCTCGGCGCCGTGCCGGCCCGGCTGCAGCGCTACCCGCTGGACTCTCTTGTCGTCGGGCGGCGGCTGACCTACGACGTGGTAGCCAACTACAAGGTGGTCCTGGAGAACTACAACGAGTGCTACCACTGCGCCGGCGTGCACCCTGAGCTGGTCCGGCTGGTTCCGGCCTTCGGTCGCGGCGGCGCCGACCTCGACTGGGAGGCCGGCATCCCGCACCGCGACGGAGCCTGGACGTTCACCACGTCCGGGACCTCGGAGCGTGCGCCGTTCACCGGCCTGGACCACGACGAGCAGGTGCGGCACAAGGGAGAGCTGCTCTACCCCAACCTGATGCTCAGCCTGTCCGCCGACCACGTGGCGGCCTTCACCCTGTGGCCGACGGCGGCCGACCGCACCCGGATCGAGTGCGACCTGCTGTTCGCACCGAGCGAGGCGGAGCGCGACACCTTCGACCCCACCGACGCGGCCGAGTTCTGGGACACCGTCAACAGGCAGGACTGGGCGGTCTGCGCGTCCGTCCAGCGCGGCATGTCGTCGCGTGCGTACACGCAGGGCTGGTTCGCGCCGATGGAGGACGCCAGCCTCGACATCCGGCGCTGGCTGCTGCCGCGACTGGAGCAACCGTGAGCGCGCCCCGGGTGGAGGAGGTCGACACCGTGGTCGTCGGGCTGGGCGGGCTCGGGTCGGCGACCGCCTGGCAGCTCGCTCGCCGCGGTGCGGACGTCGTCGGGCTCGAGCAGTTCGAGCTGGGTCACGTGCGCGGCGCGTCGCACGACACCTCGCGGATCCTGCGTCGCAGCTACCACACACCCGGGTACGTGCGGCTGGCCGGCGAGGCGTACGCCGACTGGGCCGAGCTGGAGCGCGCCAGCGGTGACGTGCTGGTGACCACGACCGGCGGCCTCGACCTGTTCCCGGCCGGCGCCGCGATCCCGGCGGCCGACTACGTCACCAGCCTGGAGCAGGAGGACGTGCCGTTCGAGCTGCTCGAGGCGGCGGAGATCACGGCCCGCTGGCCCGCGCTGCAGGTCCCCGAGGAGACGATCGCCCTGCACCAGGCCGCCACGGCGATCGTGCCGGCCGGCCGCGCGACGGCCACCCTGGCCCGTCTTGCCCGAGACGCCGGGGCCAGGTTGCACGACCGGTCGCCCGTGACGTCGATGGCCGTCCAGGACGACGGACGGGTGACGGTGGTCGCCGGCGGTTCGGCCGACCGGGCGTTCCTCGCCCGCCGGGTCGTGCTCACGGCCGACGCGTGGACCAACGAGCTGCTCGCACACCTCGGCGCCTCCCTGCCGCTCACCGTCACCCGCGAGCAGGTCACCTACTTCGCGCCCGCCGACCCTGCGGCTTTCGGGCCGGACCGGCTGCCGGTGTGGATCTGGATGGACGACCCGTCCTTCTACGGGTTCCCGGCGTACGCCGAGGGTGGCAACGGCGCCCTGGTGAAGGCGGCCCAGGACTGCGGCGGGGCGCGAACCACCGCCCGCAGCCGGTCCTTCGACGTGGACCCGGCGGCGCTGGGCCGGCTCGCCGGGTTCGCCGGCCGGCTGCTGCCAGGGCTCGGTGCCCCGGCGCGGTCGGTCACCTGCCTGTACACGCTGACACCGGACCGCGACTTCGTCGTCGGTGCTCTGCCCGGATCTCCGGCGGTGCTGGTGGGGCTCGGAGCGGGCCACGGCTTCAAGTTCGTCCCGACCTTCGGGCGGGTGCTCGCCGACCTGGTGCTCGACGGGGCGACCACGAGCGACATCAGCGCGTTCGCCCCCGACCGTCCGGCCCTCGTCGAGGCCGGCCATCCGGTGAGCTGGTTGGTATGAGCCGGCTACGCGCGCAGGGCCGATGGGTCGACGCCGAGCTCGGCGGCCGCGGTCCGACGTACCCAGGTCGTCACCTGGCGCCGGCTGACCACGCCCGCGTGCACCGTGGCCTGCACGGCGAGCCCGTCGAGCATCGCGGTGATCCGCCACGCGGCACCGGGCGGGTCGTCGCAGGTCAGCTCCCCGCGTTCGACGCCTTGGGCGATGACGGCTGCGACGGTGTCCTTCCACCGCACGTCCAGCTGCCGGGAGACCTCGGCCATCTCGGGGCTGCGAAGCGCCGTGGACCAGGCGTCGATCCACAGCGGCCAGCCGGCGCCGGTGTCCTCGGGCCCGTACATCGTGAGGATCCGCGCGAGCCGGCGCGCTGTGCTGCCGCGGCCGCTGACGGCCTTGTCGAGCCGCTCGAGGTCGCGCTCCGCGGCGTAGGCGAACGCGTCGGACAGCAACGCGTCCTTCGAGGCGAAGTGGTAGAAGACCAGGCCGGTGCTGATGCCGAGAGCTGCCGCGACGTCGGCCACCCGGGTGTGTGCGAAGCCGCGCTTGACCACCTCGTCGACCGTCGCTCGGAGGATCTCCTCGCGGCGGACCTCGACCGTTCGTCGCGCCATGTCCGGACCCTATGCGCTGTGCCGATGAAGGAGGACTGACATGACCGCTGCGCCGGTGTCGCCCGGGTCGCTGGCCCAGGCCCTGCTGCCGTTCGGCGAAGGCAGCATGCTGCCGGCCTCGGCATACACCTCGGAGGCCGTGCTGGCCTGGGAACGACGCAACCTGTTCGCGGCGTCGTGGACCTGCGTCGGCCGGGTCGAGGTGGTGTTCGCCGACGGTGCCACCCAGGTCGCGACCACGGTCGGCGACATCCCCGTCGTGCTCGCGCGCGACCCGTCCGGTGCGGTCGCGGCGATGGCGAACACCTGCCGGCACCGGGGGCACGAGCTGCTGCCCGACGGCGTCACCTCGACCAAGAGGGCACTGGTCTGCCCGTACCACGCGTGGAGCTACGACCTGTCCGGGTCGCTGATCGCTGCGCCGGGGTTCCGGGAGGTCGCGTCCTTCGACCCGGCTGCGCACGGGCTGGTGCGGCTGCCGGCGGAGGTGTGGCACGGCTGGCTGTTCGTCAACGCGCTCGGCGGCGCGGTCCCGCTGGCCGACCACGTGGGTGGCCTTGCGGACCTGGTGGCGCCGTACCGGCCGCAGGCGCTGGTGCGTCGGGAGGTGCACGAGTACGTCGTGCGGGCGAACTGGAAGGTGATCACCGAGAACTACCACGAGTGCTACCACTGCCCGTTGATCCACCCGGAGCTGTGCGAGGTGTCGCCGCCCACCAGCGGCGAGAACTTCGACCTGCCCGGGACCTGGGTGGGCGGCTCGATGGACCTGCGGGAGACCGCACAGACCATGTCCTTCGACGGCAGCAGCGGCGGCCGCCCGCTGGACGGGGTCGACCCGCGGAAGGTGCTCTACCTCGGGCTGATGCCGAACCTGTTGCTCTCGATGCATCCCGACTACGTCATGACCCACCGGATGGTGCCGCTCACGCCGGGGGAGACCTGGGTGGAGTGCGCCTGGTACTTCCCCGACGAGGACGTCGACCCGTCGTACGCCGTGGAGTTCTGGGACACCACGAACCGCCAGGACTGGGCCGCCTGCGAATCGGTGCAGCGTGGGCTCAGCTCGCCGCACTTCAGTCCCGGCCCGCTCGCGCCCAACGAGGACGCCGTGCACCAGTTCGTCACGACGGTGGCTCGTGCCTACCGCGACGGCGGGCTGCACGCCTGAGGCGATGATTTCTGTCGCGGCTCGCGTAGCATCCGCGGATGCCGGTCCGCACGGTCGTGGAACGTGGCCCCAAGGGCAAGAAGGTCGTCGCCTTCGCGGTCGACTGGCCGGGCTGGAGCCGGGGGGCGAAGACCCCGGAGCTGGCGCTCGAGCTGCTCGAGTCGTACCGCGACCGTTACCGCCCCGTCGCCGTGGCGGCCGGGTTGGCCGACGAGTTCGACGGCACCGGTCCCCTCGACGTCGTCGAGGACCGGGTCGGCCCGGGCTCGACCGACTTCTGGGGCATCTCCTTCTCGCCGTCGAGCCTCGAGCGCGAGCCGATGTCCGACGACGAGATCGAGCGCAAGGTCGGGCTGCTGCGCGCATGCTGGGGGTTCTTCGACGCGGTGGCAGACCGGGTGTCCGAGGAGATGCGCAAGGGTCCTCGTGGCGGAGGGCGCGAGCGCGACGAGATCATCGGCCACACCATCGGGGTCGAGAGCCAGAACTTCGCGAAGCGCTTGGGCCTGCGGGTACCAGAGGACGGCCTGCTCACGCCGAAAGGCCTGCGCGAGTACCGAGAGACCTATGTCGCGACCATGCGCGCCTACAACACCGGCGACGGCAAGCGGATGCGCTCGTGGAACCTGCCGTTCCTCATCCGGCACAGCGCATTCCACACGATGGACCATGCCTGGGAGATGGAGGACAAGGACCTCGCAGCGCCTCCCGCGTGATCCGCCGGGCGCGCTGGGTCAGGGCGCGACCAGGTCCGTCCTGGGGTGGACCGGCAGCGGCGTGGGTCGCAACGGCCGCTGGCTGAAGTCGAAGTCCGCGGTGAGGTCGCCGAGCTGGGGCGCGTTCTCGCGCACCGTCGTGCGGGGGTCCGGCCGTCCGTCGTCGGCCGGGTCCAGCCGCCGCCCGCGCAGGAAGCGGTCCTCGATGAACTTGAGGTAGGCGTCGAAGCTCAGGGTCTGATGGTCGATGTACCCGCGCCGGGCGTACGGGCTGATGACGATGCCCGGCACCCGCAGGCCGTAGCCGTTGGTGTCGACCACCGGTGGGGCGACGTGGTCGTAGAGCCCGCCCCAGTCGTCCCAGGTGAGGAAGATCGCGGTCGAGCGCCAGTCCGGGCCGGACATGACGGAGTTGACCAGGCCGGTGACGTAGGACTGGCCGTTGCTGACCCGGGCGGTGGGGTGCTCGCTGACCGCTTCGGAGGGGATCACCCAGCTGACTGCCGGCAGCGTGCCGTCCTTGGCCGCGTCGACGAAGTGCGCCACCGACGTGATGTTCTTCAGCTGACCGTCCAGCTTCACATCGGTGAAGTAGGGCAGCGGGTTCCAGATGCCCGGTGTTCGCGCGCTCAGCGGCACGGCGGGACAGGTGATGAGGCGGTCGTTCTCGCAGTCCGGCTCGTTGCCCTTGGCCACGTAGTACCGCCAGGACACACGCGCTCGGTGCAACAGGTAGGTGAGGTCGGTCCAGGCGAACGACGGTGGCCGTGTCGTTCCGGCGAGGTGCTTGGCCATGGCGCGGGACGAGCTCGGCGTTCCGTCCTCGTTGCGGCAGGACCGCGGGTCGTCGCTGTCGCAGACCGCCGACCAGGCGGACACCGTGAACAGGTGAGCGGGCAGGCTCCACGACGCGTCCGGCTCGAACATGTGGTCCTGCAGCACGAAGTTCCTGGCGTACGCCCAGTAGTTCGGGATGTCCCGTCCGTCGTGATAGCCCATCACGTCCCGTGGGCTGCCCTTGCTGCAGCCCGGCGCGTTGGGGTCGTGGTGGCAGCCCTCGTCGCCGAGGTGCTTGGCGTGCTCGAACCGCCGGACGAAGCCGTCCATCCGGCCGCCGTCGATGTCGCCCCGTGCGTCGGGCCGGCCGTGCGGCCCGCCACCGTTGACGTCGCGCCGGTCGTGGAACGGGGTGATGCAGCCGCCGTCATGGGGATCCGGCACGCAGGCGGTGATGGTGCCGGCGGCATCCGTGGGGAAGCCGTCGGCGCCCGGGTAGGTACCGAAGTAGCTGTCGAAGGACCGGTTCTCCTGCATGATCACCACGACGTGCTTGATCTTGCTGATCCCGGTGGGCGACAGACCCCTGGCGGGGCCGCGGGGCAGCCGGCCGGTCGCTCCCGGAAATCGTTGACCGGTACGTGGCGCGCGTGCCGACACGACCGTGCCGATGCCGCCGAGCACGGCGAGGGCGACCAGGACGACGAACAGCCGTCGTGAGCGGGGACCGATCACGAGGTGGACGACGACCCGGGCGGCCGGATGGTTCCAGCGGCACCCGGCGGTCGCCTGTGGGAAGCAATCGCGGCCCTCGAGGTGTTCTTGTCGGCATGCCAGTCACCGGTGAGTACGCACCCAGCACGTCCGACCGGACCCGCAAGCAGGTCGAGCTCTACGAGGAGTCCGGCGGCACGAAGGGCACCACGCTGCGCGGCATGCCGGTCGTCATCCTGACCTCGCGGGGGGCCAAGAGCGGCAAGGTGCGCAAGAACGCGCTGATGCGCGTCGAGCACGACGGCGAGTACGCCGTGGTGGCATCGCTGGGCGGCGCGCCGCAGCACCCGGTCTGGTACTACAACCTGAAGGCGAACCCGCAGGTCGAGCTGCAGGACGGCCCGGACCGGGCTGACTACCTCGCCCGTGAGGTGACCGGCACGGAGAAGGCACTCTGGTGGGAGCGCGCTGTCGCGGCCTACCCCGACTACGCCGACTACCAGAAGCGCACCGACCGTGAGATCCCCGTCTTCGTGCTCGCCCCGGTCGTCGCCTAGGCCAGGTCCCGCGCGATGGTCCGGCGCCACTGCCGGCTCGCGAACGGCTCACCGTCCTGCCGGGTGCTCACGGCGATCGTCACGTCGTACGACGACGGGCCGGCCTCGACGGAGACCTCGGCCCGGGCGAGCACCGTGGTCTCCGCCCAGGCCACCTCGAACTCCGCGGTCGCCTCGGCCCGCTGGCCGAAGGTCCGGGTGTCGACCTCGACGCAGCCGGTGTAGTGCTCGCGCACGGCACCCAGCTCGACGTCGTACGCCGACCCGTGGTCGACCCGGCACGACGTCCGGCGTCCGAGCACGTCGCGCTCGACCCGCCAGGTCACGCCGTCGCCCGGGTCGTCCGCCGCCTCGGCCGCTGCGGCGGGCCAGGCCGGGGCGAGTGCCGACTCGCCGGCCACGGGCAGCACGAGGGCGGACGCCGAGCGGTCGACCCGCAGTGTCACCGGCCCCGGGGGCGCGACGGTGTTCGGCCAGTCGGCACCGGCTACCGACAGCCGTAGCCGGTGCCCGGGCGACGGTGTCCAGGACATCGCCTCCAGCTCGACGACGACGTCCACCCACTCCTCGACGGGCATCGGCTGCGGGTCGGTCGAGGACGTGCGGTGCGTCAGGTTGAGCAGGCCGCGGCTCAGCAGCGACGACGTCCCGTCCGGGAAGACGTCGCACAGCTTCGCAGACACGGTCGCGACCGGGGCCGAGGACGACAGCCGCAGCTGCGCCCGCGGGTAGCCGAGCAGCACGAGGTCCTCCGCAGGCCACTCCCAGGTCAGCGACGCCGCGTCGTCGTACCGCTGGTCGGTCGGCTGCCCCCACGGCAGGGACCCCGCGCAGCTGTTCCAGGCGGCGGTGCCGACGTCCGGCAGCACCACGTAGGACACCTCGCCGTCGCCCAGATCCCGTTCCACCTCATGCGCACCGGCGAGCGGCCACTGCGGCGCAGTCCGCCACTCGCCGTCTACCGTCGCCCGGTCGGCAGAGGGCGGGGTCGACGCCTGCTGGAACCAGCTGAGTGCGGGCTCCTCGTCGTACCCGTCGTCGATGCCCCGCAACCAGCGGTCCCACCAGCGCGCCATCACCGGCACCAGGTCGATGTGCGGCCCGGGCAGAGACGACGCGGTGGACATGTGGCTCCACGGCCCCAGCAGCAGGCGGTGCGGCGTGCCGTTCTCGCGCAACGCCTGAACCGTGCGGAACGTGTTGTTGCGGTAGCCGTCGGCCCAGCCGCCGACCAGCATCGTCGCGCACTGGATCCGGTCGTACGCCGGTCGCACGGAGCCGTGCCGCCAGTACGCCGAGTCGCGTTGCTCCTCCAGCCAGCGCAGCAGCCACGGCTCGAGCTCGTCGACCCGGTGCCGCCAGTCCTCCCGCCACCTGTCGCCGACCAGCGAAGGGACCGGCGGCAGCGCATTCATCGCCACCATGTACGCCGGGTAGTCGACGAGGTCCAGCAGCCGCAGCGAGCCGCCCATCTTGTGCACGTCATCGGTGAAGCGGTCGTCGGTCGCGTAGATCGCGATGACGGCCTTCAGAGCGGGCGGCCGCTCGCACGCGACCTGCAGGGAGTTGAACCCGGAGTACGACGTGCCGTACATGCCCACCGCGCCGGTGCACCAGGGCTGCTCGGCCAGCCAGGCGATCACGTCGCACAGGTCCCGCTGCTCCTGCTCGGGGTACTCGTCGGTGGCCAGCCCGTCCGACGAGCCGGTGCCGCGAACGTCCACCCGGGCGACCGCGTAGCCGTGCTCGTCGCGGAGCCGCTGGTACTCCGGTCGGTAGGTGGCCGTGAGGTCGTCCTTGCGGTAGGGCAGCGCCTCCAGCACGCACGGCACCGGTGCGCCGCCGGCCGGAAGGAACAGTGTGGTGGCCAGGCGGGTGCCGTCCGGCAGGGGGATGAAGGCCCGCTCGGCGGTGCCGACCCCGGCAGCGGGGTCAGCCACCGTGGGCCCGCGCGACCAGCCGGGCCACCTCGTCGAACGGGAGTCCCTCGGAGCGGTGCCCGGCGACGCCGACCGTCGTGGTGGCCTGGAACAGCGCGTTGAGCACGGCCTCCTCGGTTGCTTCCACGGCGGCGGCGAAGAAGGGGTCCAGGTCGCGGCCGGACACCGGCGTACCGGGCGACGGCCGACCACGCGGAGCGCGCAGCCCGGTGGCCAGCGCCAGGAAGATCTCGCCGCTCGCGTGGTGACCCGTGCTGCCGGTCCGTCCCAGCCCGAGACCGGCGCGGCGGGCGAGGCGCTGGCAGGCGGCTGCGTCCAGCGGTCCGTCGGTGACGACGACGACGATGCACGAGCCGGCAGGTCCCGCGACGGCACCCTCCGGCGGGCGCAGCCGTGCGCCGACCGGCACCCCGGCCACGGTCAGCCGCTCGGAGTCGCCGAAGTTCGCCAGCACGAGGGCGCCGACGACGTGCCCGGACGGCACCAACCGGGACGCTGTCCCGATGCCGCCCTTCCAGTCGAAGCACGACATCCCGGCCCCGGCGCCGATGGCCCCCTCGTCGGGGGGCAGCACGGTGCCGACCGAGGCACGGGCCGCGGACAGGGCCTCGCGGACGTCGTCCCGGGTGACCTGCATCCGGCGCGCGTCGTTGAGGAACGAGTCGTCGCACTCTGCGACCAGCGGGATGACGACGTCCTCGACACCGATCGCCGGCTCCTCCTCGGACAGCAGCTCGCACGCCGCGTCGTAGACCCGGCCGACCTGCATGGTCGAGGTCAGGAACACCGGTGTCTCGGCCAGTCCCCACTCCTGCATCGCCAGGAAACCCGTGCACTCACCGGCGCCGTTCAGCACCGCTCCGCCGGCCGGCACGGGGGACCGGAAGCAGTTGCCGCCCGGGTCGAGCACCGTGACACCGGTGCGGGCGACGCCGCGACCGCGCGGCGGCGCCGGCTCGTCACGCCAGACCGTCAGGTGCCCCACACCCACGCCGGGGACGTCGAGCACCGACGACGTCGGACCCGGGGGAAGCAGTCCGATCCTGACTGGCAGGTCAGCGGCGCGAGGCACGCGTGACAGCATGCACCACATGGGCACGCTGCCACCTGTGGTCTGGTCGCCCGAGGTGCTGCGTCACGAGCCCGGCGCCGAGATCTGGGTGGGCGTGAGCACACCGGGCACCGAGGTGCCGGGACGCGCGCGGGTCCTCCTCGACGCGGTCACGACAGCCGGTGCCGAGGTGGTGCCTGCGCAGCCGCACGACGACGGCCTGCTGCGCCGGGTGCACGATCCCGGGATGCTGCGGCACCTGGAGACCGTCGCCGACCACTGGGCGGCGGGGGAGTACCAGTCCCTCGTCGGGCAGGACCGGGTGGTGCCGTACTTCTTCCCGACCGCGGGGATGCTCGACGGCCTGCCCGCCACCCTGCCCACGGCGACGCATGCCCGGGCCGGTGTCTGGTGCTACGACACCATGACCCTGGTCGGGCCCGGCACCTGGGCGGCGGCCCGGGCCGCTGTCGATGTCGCTCTCACGGCCTGCGACCTCGTCGCAGCGGGAGCGCCGGCGGCCTACGCGCTGGTGCGCCCGCCGGGGCACCACGCGACCCGGCGTGCGTTCGGCGGCTCCTGCTACCTCAACAACGCGGCGGTCGCGGCCGAGGCGCTGCGCGAGCACGGGCACGACCGGGTCGCCGTCATCGACATCGACGCCCACCACGGCAACGGCACCCAGGCCGTGTTCTGGGAACGCGCCGACGTGTTCTACGGCTCGCTGCACGTCGACCCGGGCGCCGGCTGGTTCCCGCACGTCGTGGGGCACGCGCAGGAGACCGGCGAGGGTCCGGGGGCCGGGTCGACGTACAACCAGCCGCTGGCCCCGGGCACCGCGGACGACGGCTGGCTGGCCGCGCTGGGAGACATCTGCCACCGGGCCGCCGCCCACGGCGCGCAGGCCCTGGTCGTGTCCCTCGGCGTGGACGCGGCCGGTGCCGACCCGGAGAGCCCGCTCGAGGTCAGCACCGACGGCTTCGGTCGCGCCGGTCGGCTGCTGGCCGCGCTGGGCCTGCCGACCGTGCTGGTCCACGAGGGCGGCTACGACCTGGGACGGCTCGGACCGGACACGGTCGCGGTCCTGTCCGGGTTCGGGTCCTGAGCCGTCAGGTCGACGGGTAGGTCAGCCCGATCTGGCGGCGTACCTCGTCCATCGTCCGCATGATCGCCACCGACTCGTCCAGCGGCATGACGTCGCTCTCCAGCCGGCCGTCGCGCAGGCAGGCCATCACCTCGGCCGCCTCGTGCCGCAGGCCCAGGCCCTCGTGCGGCTGCTCGAACCGCTCGACCGATCCGTCGCGCCGGGTCAGCGTGAACGACGACGGCGCGTAGAACACCGAGTCGATCTCGAGTCGTGCATCGGTGCCGACGACGGCCGCCCGGTTGGGCCCCACCCCCGAGAGCGTGGTGGTGAGCACGGCCTGCGCCCCGCCGTCGTACTGCGTGAGCATCGAGGTGGTGGCATCGACACCGGTGAACGCAGCCGTGCTCACCGCGGTCACCCCGGTCGGCTCGCCGAGCACCATCGAGGCGAACGAGACGGGGTAGATGCCCAGGTCGAGCAGCGCGCCGCCGCCGAGGTCCGGCGCGAGCAGCCGGTGGGCCGGGTCGTCGGGGAACCATTGGCAGTGATCGGCGACGACCAGCCGGACGTCTCCCAGCGCACCTGTGGCGAGCAGCTCACGGACCCGCACCATGTGCGGCACGAACCGGGCCCACATCGCCTCCATCAGGAACACGCCGCGGGCCCGGGCAGCGTCCACCAGGGCCTGCGCCTCAGCGGCATCCATCGTGAACGGCTTCTCCAGCAGCACCGCCTTGCCGGCGTCGATCGCGAGCATGGCCGCGTCGTGATGGCCGGGGTGGATGGTGGACACGTAGACGACGTCGACGTCGTCGTCGGCGACCAGCTCGGCGTACGACGGGTGGGCCTTCGGCACGCCGTGCTCCCCGGCGAAGGCGTCGGCGCTGGCTGCCTGTCGCGAGCCCACCGCGACCACCTCGGCGTCCGGCAGCAGCCGGAGGTCCTCGACGAAGGCCGAGGCGATCCCTCCGGTGCCGACTACTCCCCAGCGGATGCTGCTCACGATCTCCTCCTCGATCCCCAGGCGGCCAGCAGGGGCCACACCGCCTGCGCGCCGGCGGCCGCACGTTCGGACAGCCCGACCCGTTCGCTGTCGGCGACCAGCTCGAGAAAGAACCATCCCACCAGCCCGAGCAGCACCGCGCCGGCCGCCACCGAGGTCGCCGGCCGCAGCGGCCAGTCCGCCGACACCGACCGGCCGGCGAGCAGCGGCCAGGCGCCCAGGGACATGAAAGCCACTCCTGCGGCCGCGGTGTGCGCAGCCGAGCCGCCGCCGTCGGCCGGCTGCGGGAAGGCGGCGATCAGCAGCGTCGCCACGCCGCCCAGCCCGAGCACCACCCGGCCCGTGGTCGCGGCGGGGCGCAGGGCCAGCGCGGTCGTCAGGTGGCAGGCTCCCAGCCCGGCCAGGGCCGTCGTCATCAGCCAGCGGTCGTCGGCGCCGTGCGCAGCCAGGGCGCTGATCGTCTGGACCAGCGGGTCGAACCCGCCGCGCTGCCGGCTCGCTGCCCAGGTCCAGCCGCCGACGAGCAGCACCGGCGCGGCCGTCGCCGACAGCTGCCCCCACCAGGGGGTACGGCGGCTCGGCACGGGCCGCATCCTCGCACGGGGGCGGCTGGGTAGGCTCCGCAGAGAGACTTGCCGGATCGACGACGATCACGCGAGGAGCACCACCGTGACGAAGTACGTCTACGACTTCACCGAAGGCAGCAGGGACATGAAGGACCTGCTCGGCGGCAAGGGCGCGAACCTCGCGGAGATGACCAATCTCGGCCTCCCGGTGCCACCCGGCTTCACGATCACGACCGAGGCCTGCAAGACCTACCTGGACAGCGGCGAGGAGCCGGCCGAGCTGCGTGACGAGGTGAGCACCCACCTCGACGCCCTCGAGCAGGCGATGGGCCGGCGGCTGGGCCAGTCCGACGACCCGTTGCTGGTGTCGGTGCGCTCCGGGGCGAAGTTCTCGATGCCCGGGATGATGGAGACGGTCCTCAACATCGGGCTCAACGACGACTCGGTCCAGGGGCTGGCCAAGCAGACCGGCAGCGAGCGGTTCGCCTGGGACTCCTACCGGCGGCTGATCCAGATGTTCGGCAAGACGGTGCTCGACATCGACGGTGAGCACTTCGAGGACGCCATCGCGGCGGCCAAGAAGACCCGGGGCAGCGACAACGACCTCGACCTGGACGAGAACGACCTGCGCGGCATCGTCGACACGTTCAAGGGCATCGTGCGTGAGCATGCCGGCCGCGAGTTCCCGACCGACCCGCGCGAGCAGATGGACCTGGCCGTCCGCGCGGTCTTCGAGTCCTGGAACGCGCCGCGCGCCGTGCTCTACCGGCGCCAGGAGCGCATCCCGGCCGACCTCGGTACCGCGGTCAACGTGATGTCCATGGTGTTCGGCAACCTCGGCATGGACTCCGGCACCGGGGTCGCCTTCACCCGCGACCCGGGTTCGGGGCAGCAGGGCATCTACGGCGACTACCTGCAGAACGCGCAGGGTGAGGACGTCGTGGCCGGCATCCGCAACACGTTGCCGCTGCAGGACCTCGAGGGCATCGACAAGCCGGCGTACGACCAGCTGCTCGAGATCATGGAGACGCTGGAGAACCACTACCGCGACCTGTGCGACATCGAGTTCACCATCGAGCGCAACAAGCTGTGGATGCTGCAGACCCGGGTCGGCAAGCGCACCGCAGGCGCGGCCTTCCGGATCGCCACCCAGCTCGTCGACCAGGGTCTGATCGACCTCGACGAGGCCCTGCAGCGCGTCACCGGCGACCAGCTCGCCCAGCTGATGTTCCCGCGGTTCGACGAGAGCGCCGCCACCCGGCAGATCGCCAAGGGGATGAACGCCTCGCCGGGCGCGGCGGTCGGGAAGGCGGTCTTCGACTCGTACACCGCAGTCAAGTGGTCACGGTCCGGCGAGAAGGTCATCCTGGTGCGCCGCGAGACCAACCCGGACGACCTCGAGGGCATGATCGCGGCTCAGGGCATCCTCACCAGCCGGGGCGGCAAGACCAGCCACGCGGCGGTCGTCGCCCGCGGCATGGGCAAGACCTGTGTCTGCGGCGCGGAACAGCTCGACGTCGACACCAAGGGCCGCCAGATGACGGTCGCCGGCGAGGTGATCAAGGAGGGCGACGTCCTGTCGATCGACGGAACGTCGGGCAAGGTCTACCTCGGCGAGATGCCGGTCATGCCGTCCCCGGTCGTGGAGTACTTCGAGGGCAACCTCGACCCGGACCACCTCGACGAGAGCGACACCCACACCGACCTGGTGAAGGCCGTCCACCGGCTGATGCAGCACGCCGATGCCGCCCGCCGGCTGGGGGTCCGGGCCAACTCCGACACCCCGGAGGACTCCGAGCGGGCCCGCCGCTTCGGCGCCGAGGGCATCGGGCTGTGCCGGACCGAGCACATGTTCCTCGGCGACCGGCGCAAGCACGTCGAGCGGCTGATCCTGGCCGACGGCGACAAGGAGCGCGAGGACGCGCTGTCGGCGCTGCTCCCGCTGCAGCGCGAGGACTTCATCGGGATCTTCGAGGCGATGGACGGCCTGCCGGTCACGGTGCGGCTGCTGGACCCGCCGCTGCACGAGTTCCTGCCGGACTTCACCGAGCTCTCGGTGCGGGTGGCCGTCGCCGAGTCACGCGGCGAGGACAACGAGAACGAGCTGCGGCTGCTGCAAGCGGTGCACCGGCTGCACGAGCAGAACCCGATGCTGGGGCTGCGCGGCGTGCGGCTGGGCATCGTCGTCCCCGGCCTCTTCGCCATGCAGGTGCGGGCGATCCTCGAGGCCGCTGCCGAGCGGAAGAAGGCCGGCGGCGACCCCCGGGTCGAGATCATGATCCCGCTGGTCGACGCCGTGCAGGAGCTCGAGCTGGTGCGCGACGAGGCCGTGCAGATCGCCGCCGAGGTGTGCGAGCGCGAGGGCGTCGAGATCCCGCACCTGATCGGCACCATGATCGAGCTGCCGCGTGCGGCGATCACCGCCGGTCAGATCGCCGAGGCCGCCGACTTCTTCTCGTTCGGGACCAACGACCTCACCCAGACCACCTGGGGCTTCTCCCGCGACGACGTCGAGGCGGCGTTCTTCTCGGCGTACCTGGAGAAGGGCATCTTCGGGGTGTCCCCGTTCGAGTCCATCGACGTCGACGGTGTCGGCGCCCTGGTGCGGATCGGCGTCGAGGAAGGCCGCAAGACCCGGCCCGACCTCAAGCTGGGTGTCTGCGGCGAGCACGGCGGGGACCCGGACTCGGTGCACTTCTTCCACGACGTCGGCCTCGACTACGTGTCGTGCTCGCCGTTCCGCGTGCCGGTGGCGCGGCTGGAGGCCGGCCGGGCGGCACTGGCCAGCGAAGGCAGCGACAGCAGGTGACCGCTCGGTGAATCTGCTCCGACTCGCCGTCAAAGCCCTGGCGGCGGTGCTGGTGCTCGCCCTGATCGTCGTTCTCGGCACGGCCGGGAGGGTCTGGTGGTTCGCGCGCCAGGACGATCGGCGTAGCTCGGACGTCATCGTCGTGCTCGGGGCCGCCCAGTTCGACGGCCGGCCGTCGTCGGTCTTCACCGCACGGTTGGTGCATGCCCGGGACCTGTGGCGGGACGACGTCGCGCCGCGGATCATCACGGTCGGCGGCAACCGCGAGGGCGACCGCTTCACCGAGGCCTCGGCCGGCAAGAACTGGCTCATCGAGCACGGCGTCCCCGCGGGAAAGGTCGTCACGGTCGGGACGGGCAGCGACACCCTCGGGAGCGTCGATGCGGTCCAGACCCGGATGCAGTCCCGGGGGTGGTCGACGGCGGTCGTCGTCACCGACCCGTGGCACGCCCTGCGCACCAGGGCGATGGCCACCGACCAGGGCATCGACGCGGTGATGTCACCGACCCGGCAGGGTCCGGCCGTCCGGCAGCGGTCGACCCAGCTGCGCTACATCGCCCGGGAGACCGGTGCCTACCTGTTCTACAAGGTGTTCGGCCACAGCTCGGGCCACGGGTCCAACGCGGTATGAGCCCCGCCGAGGGGCTGGCGCCGGCCGAGGAACGGTGGGTCGCGGAGCCGCAGAAGCGACCCGGCCGCACGGCGTACGAGCGGGACCGGGCCCGGGTGCTGCACTCGTCGGCGCTGCGCCGGCTCGCCGCGAAGACCCAGGTCGTGGTGCCGGGGGAGAGCGACTTCCCGCGCACCCGGCTCACCCACTCGCTGGAGTGCGCGCAGATCGGCCGTGAGCTCGGCAAGGCGCTGGGAGCGGACCCCGACCTGGTCGAGGCGGCCTGCCTGGCCCACGACCTCGGGCACCCGCCGTTCGGCCACACCGGGGAAGCCGCGCTGGACGAGGTGGCCCGGGACGCCGGTGGTTTCGAGGGCAACGCCCAGAGCCTGCGCATCCTGACCCGGCTGGAGGCCAAGACCTTCTCGCCGCAGGGTCGCAGCGTGGGGCTGAACCTCACCCGGGCCGCTCTCGACGCGGCCTGCAAGTACCCGTGGCCCCGGCAGGCGGGCAGCCGCAAGTACGGCGTCTACGACGACGACCTGGAGGTGTTCGGCTGGCTGCGGCACGGCGCGCCCGAGGGCCGCCGCTGCCTCGAGGCCCAGGTCATGGACTGGTCGGACGACATCGCCTACTCGGTGCACGACCTGGAGGACGCGCTGGAGGCAGGGCACCTGCGCGTGGACGTCCTGCGCGACCCGGACGAGCGCGGCGAGCTCATGACGCTCACGGCGGCCCGGGTGGCCGGCGCCGAGTCCGCGGAGGTCGAGCAGGCCATGGACCGGTTGCTGGCGCTTCCGTTCTGGCCGTCGTCGTACGACGGCAGCCACCGCAGCCTGGCCGCCCTGAAGAACACCACCAGCCAGCTGATCGGCCGGTTCTGCCAGGCAGCCGAGCGCGCCACCAGCGAGCAGTTCGGCCAGCATCCGCTGCGCCGGTACGACGCCGACCTGGTCGTGCCGCGCGAGGCCCGGCTCGAGGTCGAGGTCCTCAAGGCGGTGGCCGACCGCTACGTGATGTCCCGCGACGATGCGGCCCGCCGGTACGTCGACCAGCGCGCACTGGTCCACGAGCTGGTCCAGGCCCTGCTCCGCGGTGCCCCCTCCGGGCTCGAGCCGCTGCTGCGCGACGACTTCCTCGCCGCCACCGACGACCCCGGCCGGCTGCGCGTGGTGATCGACCAGGTCGCCCAGCTGACCGACACCTCCGCCATGGCCCTGCACGCCCGCCTGACCGCCTGATCCGCTGCCCCTTACGGGTGTGGGTGGTGGGCCGGTGGGACCGGCACGGCGCACGTAGACTCCCGTCCCGTGGCAGGCCGGATCCGGGACGAGGACGTCGTCCTCGTCAAGGAGCGCGCCGACATCGCCGAGGTGGTCGGCGACGTCGTCACCCTGAAGCCGGCAGGTGGCGGCAACTTCAAGGGCCTGTGCCCGTTCCACGACGAGAAGAGCCCGTCGTTCTCCGTGCGTCCCTCGGTGGGGTCGTTCCACTGCTTCGGCTGCCAAGAGGGCGGCGACGTCATCTCGTTCGTGATGAAGGTCGACCACCTGACCTTCGCCGAGACCGTCGAACGGCTCGCGGGTCGCTACGGCATCACCCTGCGCTACGACGAGGGCGGCCCGGCCACGAACCGGCAGCCCGGCCAGCGCACCCGGCTGGTCGACGCGCACAACATCGCCGCGCAGTTCTACCTCGAGCAGCTGGCCACCCCGGCGGCCGCCCCCGGACGGCAGTTCCTGGCCGAGCGCGGCTTCGACCAGGCGGCCGCCGAGACGTTCGGTGTCGGCTTTGCCCCGCGCGACTGGGACAAGCTGACCCAGCACCTGATCGGCCGCGGCTTCACCACTGCCGAGCTGGTCACCGCCGGGCTGGCGCGCGAGGGCCAGCGCGGCCCGATCGACCGGTTCATGGCCCGGCTGCTCTGGCCGATCCGCGACATCGGCGGTGACGTCGTCGGCTTCGGGGCCCGTCGGCTCTTCGACGACGACCGGATCGAGGCGAAGTACGTCAACACGCCGGAGACCCCGATCTACAAGAAGTCGATGCTGCTCTACGGCCTCGACCTGGCCAAGCGCGACATCGCCCGCCGGCTGCAGGCCGTCGTCGTCGAGGGCTACACCGACGTCATGGCCTGCCACCTGGCCGGGGTACCCACCGCCATCGCCACCTGCGGCACCGCGTTCGGCGACGAGCACATCAAGATCCTGCGTCGGCTGTTGATGGACCAGGCCGAGTTCCGTGGCGAGGTGGTCTTCACCTTCGACGGCGACTCGGCAGGGCAGAAGGCCGCGCTCAAGGCGTTCCAGGACGACCAGAAGTTCGTCACGCAGACCTTCGTCGCCGTCGAGCCCAGCGGCATGGACCCCTGCGAGCTGCGCCAGCACAAGGGCGACACGGCGGTCCGTGACCTGGTCGCCCGGCGGGTGCCGCTGTTCGAGTTCGCGATCCGCTCCAGCATCGGCACCTTCGACCTGGACACCGCCGAGGGCCGAACCCAGGCGACCCGGGCCGGCATGGAGGTGGTGCGGCGGATCCGGGACGTCTCGCTGCGGGCCAACTACGCCCGCTCGCTGGCCGGCTGGGTCGGCCTGGCGGACCCGGACGAGCTGGTGCGGTCAGCCCGCGGCGACGTCGGCGACGTCGGCCGGCGTCCGCCTGAGCAGCGCTCGCCGTCCGACCAGGGCCCGGACCCGCGTGACCCGGCCTTCCGGTACGAGCGGGACGTGCTCAAGGTCGTGCTGCAGGCGCCCGCCCTGGCCACCGGGTTCGACGACCTGGACGCGGCCGTCTTCACCGCGCCCGCCTACGCCGCGCTGCACGCAGCCGTGATGGCGGCAGGGGGCGTGTCGAGCGCGGGACAGGGCGGCCAGGAGTGGGTCACCAGGATTCACGAGGGGGCTGCC
Source organism: uncultured Actinomycetota bacterium (assembly GCA_963746465.1). Taxonomy (GTDB): domain Bacteria; phylum Actinomycetota; class Actinomycetes; order JACCUZ01; family JACCUZ01; genus CAVVAY01. Next base: position 503,356 of record CAVVAY010000005.1, read on the forward strand.
GACGACGTCGTACGACGGTTGGTCCGCGAGCTCGCGGTCGAGCCGTTGCCGTCCGACGACCAGGCCCTCACGCGATACGCCACCGAGGTGCTCGCCCGCCTGGAGGAGCTGGCTGCCACCCGTCGGATCGCGGAGGTGAAGTCGCGGCTGCAGCGGATCAACCCGGTCGAGCAGAGCGGCGAGTACAACCGGCTCTTCGGCGAGCTGGTGGCGCTGGAGGCGCACCGTCGCGCTCTGCGGGAGCGCTCCATCGGCACCCTCTGATGCTCACCATCCGGACAGAGGTCACGGAAGCGTAGATCCACTTCCTAATCGGGCTGCGGTTGGTCACCTTCGCGGGGCAGACTGGCCGTCGTGGGCGATGTTGTGGTCCTTCCGGATCCCGTCGACGAGGTGGTGACCCGGCTCCGCGCCAAGGGCGGTGGGGCGGGTCTCCTTCCGGCGCAGCTCGTCGCCTCCGCGGCCACCGAGTCCGGCCTGAACCCCGAGAGCGTCGACGAGATCGTGAGCAGCCTGGCCGCGGCCGGTGTCGAGGTCGTCGCCGACGAGCCGTCGGTCGAGGAGCTCAAGGCCGAAGAGGCCGAGGAGCCCGAGCAGCCTTCCCTCGACGACGCCGGTCCGTCAGCGTCGGCGGACCTGGTGCGCGTGTACCTCCGTGAGATCGGCCGGGTGGCGCTGCTCACCGCGGCCGACGAGGTCGACCTGGCCAAGCGTGTGGAGGCCGGCGTGTTCGCCGCCGAGGCCCTGGCCGACCTGGAGACCAAGAAGGACCTCGACCCGGACCTGCGCCGGGACCTGCTCGCCGTCGTCGGTGACGGGCAGCGCGCCAAGCAGCGGCTCATCGAGTCGAACCTGCGGCTGGTCGTCTCGATCGCCAAGCGCTACGCAGGTCGCGGGCTGCCGTTCCTCGACCTGATCCAGGAGGGCAACCTCGGACTGATCCGGGCCGTGGAGAAGTTCGACTACACCCGGGGCTTCAAGTTCTCGACCTACGCCTCGTGGTGGATCCGGCAGGCGGTCTCCCGGGCCGTTGCCGACCAGGCGCGAACCATCCGCATCCCGGTGCACATGGTCGAGACCGTGAACCGGATCCTGCGCGCCCAGCGGATGCTGGTACAGACCCTCGGCCGCGACCCGACGGCAGCCGAGATCGCCGTCCAGGTCGACATGCCCGCCGAGCGGGTCGCGGAGATCAAGCGGCTGGCGATGGAGCCGGTGTCCCTGCACTCCCCGGTCGGCGAGGAGGAGGGCTCGGAACTCGGCGACCTCATCGAGGACTCCGAGTCGGTGCCGCCCGCCGAGCTGGTGTCGGCCGGCATGCTGGCCAGCCACGTCGAAGCCGTCCTGACCCACCTCGGCGACCGGGAGCGCGAGGTCGTCCGGATGCGCTACGGCCTCACCGACGGCGAGCCGCGGACCCTCGAGGAGGTCGGGCGGGCGTTCGGCGTCACCCGCGAGCGGGTGCGTCAGATCGAGGCCAAGAGCCTCGCCAAGCTGCGCCACCCGCACCTGTCCGCGCAGCTGCGCGACTACCTCGGCACCTGACCCACTGCCGGCGCGGCATAGCCTCCTCGGGTGAGGTTCCGACGCCCTGACCGGCTGCCCGCCGACGTGCGTGCCGAACTGCCCCTGCAGGCGGGGGAGCGGGTGATCGCGACGGCTCGGGACGGTGCCGGGGGCTGGGTGGTGGCCACCGACCAGGCGTTGCTCGCCCAGGACCGGCGGACGCCGTGGACCGACGTCGTGCACGCCCAGTGGTACGACGAGGATCAGCTGCTGACCATGGACCTCGCGCCAGGCGCCGGGTCGGCCGTGCGCCTCGTGCTCGCCGAGCCGGCCCGGGTGCCCGAGACGGTGCACGAGCGCGTGATGGCCAGCATCGTGCTCAGCCGGCGGGTGCCGATGGCAGTCGGCGGCGCCCGGGTCGTCGCACGTCGCGCTGGCTCCGAGGAGACGCTGTGGCAGGTGGTGCCGGACGCCGGCACCGACCTGGCCGATCCGGCGGTGCGCGCGCGGGTCGACGCGGTGCTGGCCGAGCTGCGGGCCGAGCTGGGCTGAGGGTCAGGCGGCCTTCGCGGGCGAGGTGGGGCGTCGCCGGCTCGACGCCTTGGCCGGTCGCCGCAGCAGCCGAAGGACGGCCGCCTCGACCATGCCGTGGGTGGCGGGCTGACCGAAGTCGGCCTCCGCCCCGAGCCGCTCCAGGGAGGACGCGACCGTGACGCCGTCGTCGTACAGGTCGATGACGCGGGGATCGATGTAGGACGAGCGGCAGACCGCGGGGGTGTTGCCGAGGTACTCGGACACCTCCTTGACGACCCTGTTCACGGCTCGCTTGCGAGCGCTCTCCGAGGTGGGCGCCTGGGTCGAGACCGCCAGCCCGACCGCCATCAGCACCGTGGCGTGCCAGGTGCGGAAGTCCTTCGCGCTCACCTCGGCACCCATCACCTCACGCAGATAGCTGTTGATGTCCGAGCTGGTGATGTCGTGCCAGCCGGTGCGGTCCTTGTAGGCCAGCAGCTCCTTGCTCGGGTCGTCCCGCTTGAGCAGGGCGACCACCACCTTGCGGACGCTGTCGTCGACGACCGACTGCACCCGGTGCTTGCCGCTCTTGGCGATGTAGTCGAACACGACCATGTCGCCACTCACCTTGACGTGCTTGCGCCGCATAGTCGCGAGGCCGAAGGTGCCGTTCTCCTCGGCGTAGGACTCGCCGCCGACGCGGAAGAACCCGAGGTCGAGCAGCCGGAACGCGGCCGCGAGCACACGCTGCTTGGTCAGGCCGCGCTGGTCCAGGTGCGCGGCGACCGTCAGCCGGGCCGGGGGGAGCCGCTTGGCGAAGGTGAGGACCCTCTGGTGCTTCTCCGCGTCACGCTGTATCCGCCACTCGTCGTGGTAGCGGTACTGCCGGCGCCCCGCGGCGTCGGTGCCGGTCGCCTGGATGTGTCCGCGCGGGTGGGCGCAGATCCAGACGTCGTTCCAGGCGGGCGGGATCACCAGGTCGGCGATGCGCTGCAGGACCACAGGGTCGTCGACCTTCCGGCCGTCGGACCACAGGTAGGAGAAGCCGCGACCGCGACGCACCCGTGCGATGCCCGGCCCGGCGCAGTCGACCCGGCGAAGCCGCGCCACCGTCGTCTCCCCCGTAGGCCGGGTCAGGCCCGGTGACCGTTGGTGGCGCCCGCGCCGTTGGTGCTGTGCTCGCTGCTGTCGCTGCCGAGCCAGGACGGCTTCTTGTCGCCGAGCTTGTCGCCCAGGGTGTCCGCGGCCTTGTCCTTGGCGGTCGTCAGGACGTCACCGGCCTGGTGCTGCAGCGACGACGCGGTCGACTGGACGGTCGGGTTGGCCATGAACGACCGGGTGGCCTGGCGGATCTGCTCGTACCGCGCTCGGCCCGCTCGCGAGCCGAGCACGTAGCCGGTGGCGAAGCCGGTGAGGAAGGTGGCCTTGCTGCGCATGGTTGCTCCGGAATCTGCGTCGGTGGCGGTCGCGGCGCCCCTACCCCGGCCCGTGCACCCGACACCTTGCGATAACCTGTCTGAGGTCGGCCGGACCTGGTCCGGCCCCTTCCCGCATAGCTCAATTGGCAGAGCGGCCGGCTGTTAACCGGCAGGTTTCTGGTTCGAGTCCAGATGCGGGAGCTCCCGCCAGGGGTGGTAGCTCAGCCGGTTAGAGCAGGGGACTCATAATCCCTGGGTCGCGGGTTCGAGTCCCGCCCGCCCCACCACCTGCCATCGGTCGGGCCCTCGCCTTAGCGGTTATTTCGGACTAGGGCCCTGTGATCGTTTGGGAAGGGAAACGCCGTCTTCAGGTGCAGCGAGGGGGCCTAGTCGGGTCATGGCGGCGACGGTTTCCTGCTCGGTAGGTTTCCGAGCACGGACTGGGTCAAGGGACCCGGCGGGGGGAGTCGGTCGTGTCTTTGCGGCGTGTGTCAGTGGTATTGGCCGTCGGAGTCTCAGTGGTTGCTCTCGGCGTCGTGTCACCACCGGCAGGGGCCGCCTCTTCCTCTGTGCGCGTTCTGGACACCTCGTCAACCGGAACCGTGTCGAACGCCGGCGTGGCCAGCAACGGCGCGCTTTCTGCCAACGGCCGCATCCTGGTCTTCACCTCGACGTCGACGAATCTGGTGTCCCCGAGCCCGGGCGGCACCCACGTGTACGCGAAGGACCTGGTCACCGGCAGCGTCACCCTCGTCTCCGCGAGCGCGACGGGCACAGCCGCCAACGGCACCCGCTCGGGCAACACGCCGGAGGTCTCGGCGAACGGCCGGTTCGTGACCTTCAGCTCCGATGGGACCAATCTGTCCCCGCAGGACACCAGTGATGACCTCGACCTCTACGTGAAGGACCTCCGACAGGCGGCGTCCGCCTCGTGTCCACGAACGCCGCTGGCCAGAAGGCGCTGGGCGACGCGGCCGGCTTCAACGAGAAGACGCTCGGCTACTCGCCGGTGAGCGACGACGGCGACACGGTCGTGTTCGCATCCCTGGCCACGAACCTCGTGCCCACCCATCCGTCCTACGGGACACCGTGCGACGGAGAGATCGGCTCCTGCTCCTACGAGATCTATGTGAAGGACCTGGGCAGCGGGGCGGTCCGCGCCCTGGCTCCGGTCGACGGCTCCACGAGCCTTCTGAGCTTCCCGCCGAGATACGCGCTCGACGCCGACGGCTCCACCGTGGTCTTCGAGGCCCCCGACCACCTGGCGCCGATCCCGCCAGACATGGCCGGACGCTCCGGCTACCTGTACGCGCAGGAGCTCGACGGGGGCAGCCCGGTCCTGATGCCCTACGGGTTCATCGGACCTTCCATCACCCCGGACGGTTCGGTCGTCGTCTACGAAGGCGTCCGTGCCACGGCAGGCAACGCTGCCGAGGTCGGCATCTTCGCGGCCGACCCCACGACCGGTCAGTCGCTGCCGGACGTCATCGCCCGCCCCGCCACCTCGGGATACCTTGCCGGGGCCGCGGTGAGCGGCGACGGCCGGTATGTGACGTTCTACACGGGCCTGAGCCTGGATGCGCAGGACACCAACGACAGCAACGACGGGTACGTCGTCGACCGGGTGACCGGCCAGACCCGGCTGGCCCGACCAGGTCCGACGGCTCGGCCCTGGTCGAGGGCGGCTATCCCGTGCGGCCGATCGACGGCTCGACCGTCGTCTTCTCGGCCTACGCCGCGGACGTCGTGCCTGGGCTTCCGCCGGCTGGGTTCACATACCGCCTCTACGAGAAGACGTTCGGCTCCGCGGACACCACAGCGCCGGGGATCACGCTGGTCACACCGGCCGAGGGCGCGACCTACGACCTGGCGGAGCCGGTGGTCGCGAGCTACTCGTGCAGCGACGACGTGGCCGTGGCGACATGTGCGGGTGACGTCGCCGACGGTGCCGCGATCCCGACCAGCACTCCGGGTGCGGGCTCGTTCACGGTCGACGCCACCGACGCCACCGGCAACGCCGCCAACGTGACCCGTGCGTACACCGTGAGCTCGCGGATCGCCGCGGGCCTCGGGTTCACCGGGCAGGTCACAGGCGTCCCGGCCGGCTGGAACGTCGAGGTCACCGACGCCGCCGACCCCGCCGACGGCGTGCGGGTGACCGTCACCGGCACCGGGTCGGGACAGGTGACGATCTCGGCCTGTGGAGGCTTCACCGTCAAGTTGGGTGCCGGCGCCTCGGCGACCCTGACCTGCGGCAGCGTGATCGCGAAGGTCCACTCCGGCACCCTGCAAATCGTCACTCCGTCCGGTACGACGGTGGTCGACCTCGACGCTGGAGACATGGCCGAGGTCGAGGACACCGGCGCCGTCCAGAACCTGGGCTCCTCCTCTGTGGTGGTGGCGACCGGTGGGACCACGGTCAGCGTGCCCGGCGGCCAGAACGCCGCGTACCGGATGGTCGGCTTCACGGCACCCGTCGACATGGGCGGCGTGATCAACACCGTCAAGGGAGGCTCCACCGTGCCGATCCGGTTCGAGGCGTTCTACGGGACCGTCGAGATCACCGATCCCGCCGTGGTCGAGATCGCCTCGGCGGTGACCCAGTGCGGCACGGGCACCGTGGACGCGATCGAGGAGGTGCTCACCAGCGGGTCGACTCAGCTGCGCTACCAGGACGGCCACTTCGCCTTGAACTGGAAGACACCCAAGGCCGCCAACACCTGCCGCACCTTCGAGGCTTCCGCCGGGTCCGCCGAGCTGAAGGCAGTCTTCCGGCTCAAGTGACCGCTGCCCAGGTGCGCAGCGCGGCATCGTGGTCGGCCCTCGACGCCGCTTTCCTGCGGGTTTGCACCGGGTGGTCGGCCGCGTGCCTCAGGAGCATGCTCGTAGCGATGCTGCCGGCCCGATGGAGATGAGGCGACATGGTCACCAGGCTGGGACCCGACGACCCCCGCTACGACGAGGCTCGCGTGCTGCACAACGGGATGATCGACCGCAGGCCGGCGGTGATCCTGCAGTGCGCAGATGCCGACGAGGTCGCCGCGGCCCTTGACGAGGCGCAGCGGTCCGGCATGGAGCTGTCGATCCGGGCCGGCGGTCACTCGGTGGCCGGGATGTCGACCAACGACGACGGCATGGTGATCGACGTCCGTCCGATGAAGAGCATCGTCGTCGACCCCGCGGCGCGGCGGGCGAAGGTCGGCGCCGGCGTCACGTGGGGCGAGTTCGACGCCGCATCACAGCAGCACGGGCTGGCCACCACCGGTGGCCGGGTCTCGACGACAGGCGTCGCCGGGTTCACTCTCGGGGGCGGGTCCGGCTGGATCGAGCGTTCGTTCGGGCTCGCCTGCGACAACCTGACGTCGGTCGACCTGGTGACTGCCGACGGCCGCCAGATCACTGCCAGCCCGCACGAGCACCCGGACCTGTTCTGGGCGCTGCATGGAGGCGGCGGGAACTTCGGGGTCGTCACGGCGTTGGAGTTCGAGATGCACCCTCTCGGCCCGGAGGTGCTGGCCGGGCTTGCGATGTGGCCGGCCGAGCAGGCCCGGGAGATCGCGCGGGTCTACCGGGACTGGGCCGAGGGCGCTCCGGACGCGCTGGGCTCGGGGCTCGTGCTGTTGACCGGGCCCCCCGAGGAGTTCGTGCCGGAACACCTGCAGGGGCAGCCGGTCCTCGGCCTCGCGTTCCTGTGGGCGGGTGAGACCGGGGACGGCTTGCAGTTCCTGGAGCCGATCCGGGCGACCCGGCCGGCGGTGGACCTGATCGCTCCGATGCCGTACGCCGACTTCCAGTCGATGATCGACGACCCGCCGGGCTTCCGGAACTGGTGGAGCGCGGACTACCACGACGCGTTCCCCGATCCCGCGGTGGAGACCTTCGTGACCTTCGGGCTGGACCGACCCTCCCCGTTGAGCCAGCAGCTGCTCCTGCCGTGGGGCGGCGCAGTGGCCCGCGTGGCCGAGGACGCCACACCGATGGCCCACCGGGACGCGGCCTGGATCACGCATCCGTTCGCGGTGTGGGAGGACGCCGCCGACGACCAGGCCAACATCGCCTGGGGCAAGGCCTTCCGTGACCAGATCGCCGAGCACACCAACGGCGGGGTCTACCTCAACTTCATCGGCAACGAGGGCCAAGAAAGAGTCCGGGCCGCCTTCGGCGAGCAGAAGTATGCGCGGCTGGCCGGCATCAAGGCGGAGTACGACCCTCGGAACCTCTTCCGCAACAACCAGAACATCCTCCCCGCCGCCGTGACACTTCCCGCGGCGCGTACCGAGGCGGCGATCGACGTCGGCACGGACACCACCGCCGCACGGTAGGTACCGGTCGCGGCGGTCCCGCGCGGTGGCCGGGTCGGCCCGACGTCCGCTGCCGGTGGATTCCTACGACGCTGCCCCAAAATCAGGCAAAATTCTGCCTCCCGGTGATTACCTGAGGTGGAATGTGTGGTTTTCTCCAGGTTTGTGCGTCCGCAGCGACCGCTGGATCGGACGTGCCCGCGATGTCACTTCCTGGAGGATCCCTCGTGAGTCGACGCATTCTCGGCGCGATCGGCGGGGCGGCCACCGTCGCCCTGCTGGCTGCCGCCGTCCAGACACCCGCCCACGCCGCCGAGCCGGCAGACCAGGCCGACTCGGCGTCGGCAGCCACCCGCTCCGACGACCGCTATGACCCGGTCGCCGCGGAGCGACGCGAGCTGAACCAGAAGGCCGTCGAGCAGGTGCTGGGTGGCGACCGACAGGTCGAGAGCCGCGGGGGCTCCCGGGCCGTCAAGGTCGCCCCCGGGCAGTGGGCCCAGTACGGCCTGCAGTCCAGCGACAACATCTTCTCGATGCTCGTCGAGTTCGGCGACCAGAAGGACCCCCGGTTCCCGACGGCTCCGGCCGGACCGAAGCACAACACCATCCCGCAGCCGAACCGCGCCGTCGACAACACGACGTACTGGCTGCCGGACTTCAACCGCCAGCACTTCCTCGACATGTTCTTCGACGAGAGCGGCGGCGAGTCGTTCAAGGACGTCTATGAGGAGCTGTCGAGCGGTCGCTACACCATCGACGGCGACGTCAGCGACTGGGTGACGGTGCCCTACAACGAGGCCAGCTACGGCGAGACCGAGAGCCAGGCCGACATGACGCGGTTCATCCAGGACGGCGCCAACGCCTGGTACGCGCAGCAGAAGGCCGCCGGCAAGTCCGACGACCAGATCAAGACCTACCTGGCCAGCTTCGACAAGTGGGACCGAAACGACTACGACAAGGACGGCGACTTCGCCGAGCCGGACGGCTACATCGACCACTACCAGCAGATCCACGCCGGTGAGGACGAGTCTGCGGGTGCGCCGACCTGGGCGATATGGGCCCACCGCTGGTCGGTCGGGCAGTCCGGCCGCGGCACCACCGGCCCGGCGTACAACAAGTACGGCGGTGTCCAGATCGGCAACACCGACATGTGGATCCGCGACTACACCACCGAGCCGGAGAACGGCGGGCTCGGCGTCTTCGCCCACGAGTTCGCGCACGACCTCGGGCTGCCGGACCTCTACGACACCAGCGGCGGCGAGAACGGCACCGGCTTCTGGACGCTGATGAGCTCGGGCTCCTGGATGGGACACGGCGCGGACACCATCGGCACCACCCCGGACCACATGGGTGCGTGGGAGAAGCTGCAGCTCGGCTGGCTCGACTACGACACGGCAACCGCCGGCGAGACCTCCACGCACAAGCTCGGCCCGTCCTACCACGCGACGAAGAAGCAGCAGGCCCTCGTCGTGGCACTGCCTGCGGACGCCAAGGGCAAGGCGCGGTACTACATCGCCGAGAACCGTCAGTACCTCGGCTACGACCGGACCCTGCAGGAGGGGCCGTACAACTTCGGCTGGACCCTGACCAAGCCGGACCTGGTCGAGCACTTCCCCTACCAGGACGGGCTGCTGGTCACCTACTGGAACACCGCGGTCAGCAACAACAACACGAAGACCCACCCGGGCACCGGCCTGATCCTGCCGGTGGACGCGCGAGCGAAGGCCCTTTCCTGGTCCGACGGCGTGGTGGCACGCAACCGGATCCAGACCTTCGACTCGTCGTTCGGCCTGGAGCAGACTGACCCCATCAGCCTGCACCGCGAGACAGCGACCGGTATGACGACGCTGGACGTCCCCGCACAGGCGGCGGTTCCTGTCTTCGACGACACCGACCCGAACGCCTACTACGACCCGGCGAACCCGATGGGCAGCGTCAAGGTCGCAGGCACCGGCACGACCATCCGGGTCATCCAGAGCAACCGCAACGGGATGATGACGGTTCGGGTGAACTGACGCCGAAGCGCCACCGCTTCACCTCGAGGGCCGGGCACCGTAGTCGGTGCCCGGCCCTCCGGGCGCCATCCCTTCCGCTGGGCGGTCCTCCGGGTGTTAGGTGTGGCCAGCACTCGGGGCCAAGAGACGGAGGGTGGACTGTGCGCGCATCCAGGACACGGCGGCGGGGCTCCCTCGTCGCGCTCACGGGGGTCACGGCACTGCTGGGCACGGCGCTGCTGGCCGGCCCGGCCTCGGCGGCACCTGCGCCCGGCACCGGCACACCGCTGACCGTGATGACGCGCAACCTGTACCTGGGCGGTGACATCACCCGACCCTTGCGCGCGACCGCCGGGTTGAGCGGCATCCCGGCACTGATGGCGTTCGGCAAGGAGAACCACGTCCTTCGGTCGATCGTCGACCGCACCGACTTCCCGGCTCGCAGCACCGCGCTCGCCGCAGAGATCGCCACCCACGAGCCCGACGTCGTCGGGTTGCAGGAGGTGGCGCTGTGGCGGCACGGACCGATGCAGCTCGACCAGATCGGAGTCGCCAACGCCGAGACGGTCGACTACGACTTCCTGCAGATCCTGATGACCGACCTCGCCGAGCTCGGTGCCGACTACACCGTCGCCGCGCGGCAGGTGGAGTCCGACGTCGAGGGGCCGGCGTTCGCCGTCGCGCCGTCGCCGGCCGACCCGAGCGCCCGCGACGTACGGCTGACCATGCGCGACGTGTTGCTCGTGAAGACCGGCAGGGTCAAGGTCGAGGACAGTGGCAGCCAGCAGTACGCCGCCCGGATCGTGTTCACCCTCGCCGGCGCGACGTTCTCCTTCATCCGCGGCTACACCTGGGCCGACGTGAAGGTCGGCGCCAAGCGGCTGCGCGTCATCAACACCCACCTGGAGTCACAGACGTCGGGCATCGCCCTCGCGCAGGCGGCGGAGCTGCTGTCCGGACCGGCGAAGGTGACAGGGCGGCCGGTGGTCGTCGTCTGCGACTGCAACTCCGACCCGCTGGACGACTCGACCAAGCCGCCGGACCCGACTCCGCACTGGGGCCCCTACCGGCTGCTCACCGGCCCGGGTGGCTTGCACGACGAGTGGCTGCAGTGGTCGCGGACCGACCCGGGCAACACCTCCGGGCTCAGCGAGCTGGTCAACGACCCGACCGCGGCCGCCATCGACCACCGGATCGACCTTGTCCTGGCTCGCGGCGCGGACGGCTCGCCGCTGCGGGTGGACCGGGCCCAGGTCGTGGGCACCGAACCGGCCCAGCGGGTCGGTGCGCTGTGGCCCTCCGACCACGCCGGCGTGGTGGTGCGGCTGCGCCCCTAGGACCTACGCGTGCGTGTGGGGGCGCGACGGTCCGGAACGCATCTTCGGAATCCGTCGTGCGAAAGCCCAGGTGGTGCGGGCGAAAGCGGCGAACTGCCAGGCTGGGCAACGGATTCCTTGGTCTACGGATCTCGTCGCCCCGGCATCTTCCGCCGGCGGCGCGGCGGGGTTACCCTCAGGGCCACGCTGAAGCAGATGGCGACCAGCTTTCCGCCGTACAACCCCCCATGGTGGACAGATGATCAGTCTTCTCGAGCCCCAACGCGTCGGCCCGCACACTGTCGTCGGCGTGACCGGCGAGCTGGACGTCGCCACGGCCCCGACCATGCGCGACATCCTGCTCGGCCAGCTGAACCGTGGCGTCGACAGCCTCGTGGTCGACCTGCGGGGTGTGACCTTCATCGACTCCACCGGCGTCGGGAGCCTGCTGCGCATCCACCACCGGCAGGGGCTGCTCGGGGGCAAGGTGCACTTCGTGGCCGACCACGCCGCCGTGCTGCGGGTGCTCGACCTGATGCACCTGACCCGCCGGCTGCACGTCACCGCGACGGTGGCGGACATCGCCACCTGCTGCCCGCCCACGCCGGCCGTCGACCTGCGGCCGCGGCTCGCCTCCCGCTGACCCTGCTGCACAGGGTGACGGTCGGGCGCGAGGGAACCGCCCGATTTCGCAGATCCGCCACGCAGAGTCACGTCCCCGCCCTAGCCTGGGAGTCGCCGGCCGCAGGAGAGGGAGCATGGACACGCAGGACACCCGGGGACCGCAGCTCGAGCGGATGCCCGAGATCGTGCTCACCCGGGCGTCGGCCGAACCCCCCCTCGACCCCCCGGCCGTGCGCACCTCCACGGTCCCGCTCCCGGCGGCCCCGTCCCGGTCCCGGCTGCGCCGGGCCGTGCAGCTCGGTGTGGCCCTCGGGTTGGTGCTGACCGTGGCGGGTGGCGGCTGGCTCGCACTACGCGGTGACGACGGCGCCGACGTGGTCGCCACCGACCGCGGCGCCCCGGCTGCCGAGCTGGCCGGGCCGGCGCCGCTCGCGCTGACCGTTGACGTCCCGGCGGCCGTGCGGGCGGGGACAGCCGCGCGGCTGATGGTGCGCTACGAGGACGGTGACGGCATCTTCAGCGGCTCGACCGAGGACTGGGGAGACGGCGTCGGGACCAGCTCTCTGGCCCAGGGGAGATGTGCGGCCACCGGCAGCACTGCGGCGCCGGCCAGCGGCTCCTACCAGGCAAAGCACACCTGGTCCGAGCCGGGCAGCTACACCCTGACCGTCGCGGTGTCGTCGTACACCTGCGTGGACGGGGCGCCGGTGGAGGAGCAGGCGACCACGACGGTCCGCGTCGAGGTCGCCGCGCGCTAGGCAGCCGCGACGCGCTCTAGAAGCGGAACGGCTTCGGCGGAGCGCCGAGGGTGGCCCGCGGGCAGGCGGAGAGGTCGAGGTTGCCGAACCCGAGTGCCTCGTCGCACAGCGAGGTGACCGTCCAGCCCTGGTCGGTGCCGAACCGGGTGACCGTGACGCGGTAGATCGTGATCTCGTACCGGGTGGGCGTCCCGTAGGCCACCTGGATGGTGCCGATGAGCTCGGCACCGCCGGGGGCGCCGTAGCCCTCCCAGGAGCGGTCGTAGCGACTCCAGAGGGAAGGCTCGGACTGCCAGACGCCCCCGTTCTGCACGTCGCGCAGGGCCAGCTCGACCAGCACGGCGCGGGCCGACTCCTCCGGGATGATCGCCGCGGGGCGGATCACCTCCGAGACGACACCCTCGTCGTACGCCTCTGCCATGAGCAGCTCGGGGTTGTGCACGGAACGCCTTTCGTCGCGGCTGGGTGCCTGCACGGTTCTATCGGCGCGACCCGGGTCGGACTTCAGGACGAGGGGGGATCGACCTTCCGGGCGACGCGGCCGGGCCGTTCGGGGCCTCCTGGTGCGGGAGTGACGCCTGTGGCATCATCGTGGGTAGAACGCCGCGCGGGACCCGTCCCGCTCGCTCGAGGCCGCTGGGGAAGGCGCACCTCGCGTCGAGCAAGGGAGGTACCGGTGGCGACTCGTGGCGTTGTCTACGTCCATTCCGCACCGCCTGCGTTGTGCCCGCACGTCGAGTGGGCCGTCGGCGGTGTCCTCGGTGTCCGCGTGACACTGGAGTGGACCCCCCAGCCGGCCCAGCCCGGCACGGTACGGGCCGAGCTGTCCTGGCAGGCCGAGGCCGGCACCGGCGCCCAGCTGGCCTCCGCGCTGCGCGACTGGATGCACCTCCGCTTCGAGGTCACCGAGGAGCCCAGCGCAGGCGCCGAGGGGGAGCGCTGGTCGGCCACGCCCACCCTCGGGCTGTTCCACGCCACCACCGGGGTGCACGGCGACATCCTGGTCCGCGAGGACCGGCTGCGGGCCTCGCTGGCCCGGGCGGCCACCGACCCGGCCACGAGCGTCGTCGAGGAGATGCAGGCGCTGCTCGGCAAGGCGTGGGACGACGAGCTGGAGACCTTCCGGTACGCCGGAGACGGCGCACCCGTCCGCTGGCTGCACCAGGTCGTCTGACCCCGTCCACCGCTCTTCTCCACGCCGTGCTGATCACGTCAGCGTGATCATCAGTTGCTGGGTGCGGTGAGCTAGCCGCACCCAGCAACCGTTGATCACGTCAGCGTGATCAACCGTTGACCCGGGTGCCTGTGTGGCAGTAACTTTCGAAATGTCAGCATAAATCGGAAGTTTTCGCCCCACACCCTCGGAGGCACCCCGGTGACGTCTCTCTCCTCCTCCCGCCGAGCACTCGTGCAGGTCGCCGCGGCGGCGCTGGTCCTCGGTGCTGTCGCGACACCTGCCGCCGCTGACACGACGGCCCCACCAGGCGACGCGAAGGGCCGCTGGATCACCAAGACCATCGCCGGGATGAGCGTGGAGGAGAAGGTCGGTCAGCTGTTCTCCACCCACGTCTACGGCAACACCGTCGACTCGTACGACGCCGCCAACGTCGCGGAGTTCGGGCTGGGGACGCCGCGCGAGATCATCGAGAAGTACCACCTCGGCGGAGTCCTCTACTTCGCCTGGACGCACAGCGTGGACAACCCTGAGCAGGCGGCCGGCCTGTCCAACGGCATCCAGCAGGTGGCGACGTCCACCGGCGCCGAGGTACCGACCCTGATCTCCATCGACCAGGAGGGCGGCCTGGTCGCCCGGGTGCTCGAGCCGGCCACCCAGACCCCGGGGAACATGGCCCTCGGCGCGACCCGCGACGAGTCCGGCGCCCGCGACCTGGCGGCGATCCAGGGCACCGAGCTCGCCGCAATGGGGATCACCCAGAACTTCGCGCCGGTGGCGGACGTCAACGTGAACCCGGCCAACCCGGTGATCGGCGTCCGGTCGTTCGGCAGCGACCCCGACCTCGTCGCTGCGATGACGGCGGCGCAGGTCCGAGGGTACGAGGACGACGCCGGCATCTCGTCCACCGCGAAGCACTTCCCGGGGCACGGAGACACGGCCACCGACAGCCACTACGGGTTCCCGGTCATCACGCACACCCGCCAGCAGTGGGAGACCATCGACAAGCCGCCGTTCCAGGCCGCGATCGACGCGGGGATCGACACGATCATGACCGCGCACATCCAGGTGCCGGCTCTCGACCCGTCCGGCGACCCGGCCACCCTGTCCAAGCCGATCATCACCGGCATCCTGCGCGGCGAGATGGGGTACGACGGCGTCGTCGTCACCGACTCGCTCGGGATGCAGGGCGTGCGCGACAAGTACGGCGACGACCGGGTCCCGGTCCTCGCGCTGAAGGCGGGCGTCGACGTCCTGCTGAACCCGCCGAACATGGCAGTGGCCTACCAGGGCGTCCTGGACGCCGTTGCCTCCGGTGAGCTGAAGGAGCAGCGGCTCAACCAGTCGCTGCGCCGGGTGCTGGACCTCAAGTGGCGCAACGGGGTCGTCCACCACCCGTTCGTGGACGCGGATGCCGTGATGGCCACGGTCGGCACATCCGCGCACCTGGCGCGGGCACAGCAGGTGACCGACGAGTCGCCGACGGTCCTGAAGAACGAGACCGGCACCGCTGCCGCTGAGCGCATCGGGCACCGACGTGCTCGTGACCGGGTACGGCGTCGCGACCAAGCAGACGTTCGCCGGCGACATCAGGCGCCGGGGTGCGACGGCGCGGGTGGCAGAGACCGCAACCAACCCGACCCAGGCGCAGATCAACAACGCTGTCGCGCAGGCACGCACTGCGGATGTCGCGGTGGTGCTGACCATGAACGCCGCCAGCTCACCGAACCAGGCCAAGCTCGTGAGAGCGATACAGGCCAGCGGGACGCCGGTGGTGGTGGCCGCAGTCCGCAACCCCTATGACATCGCCGAGTTCCCGGAGGTCCCGGCCTACGTCGCGACCTACTCCTACACCGGCGTCGCCCTGGAGTCGCTGACGCGGGTGCTGCTCGGCGAGGTGTCGCCGACCGGGACGCTGCCGGTCGACGTGCCGACCAAGGCCGACCCGGCGCAGGTGCTCTACCCGTTCGGCTCCGGGCTGACCTGGTGAGCGGCCGCCGGGCCGGCGCCGTTCTGGGCTGGATCGCCGCACTGGCCTTGCTGGCCAGCACGGCGGTCCTGGCTCCCGCGGTCGCGGGCCAGGACCCGGCGGCGCTGAGCGTGCCGATCAGGGTCGCGTCGTACAACATCCATGCCGGGGCCGGCGAGGACGGCCGCTACGACCTGGCCCGGACGGCGTCGGCCATCGATGCCCTGGACGCCGACGTCGTCGGGCTGCAAGAGGTCGACGTGCACTGGGGTGCCCGCAGCGAGTGGGCCGACACCGCCCAGGAGCTTGCGGACCTGCTGGGCATGCGGGTGTTCTTCGCCCCGATCTACTCGCTGGACCCACCCGCCGCGGGGCAGCCGCGCCGGGAGTACGGCGTCGCAGTGCTGTCACGGTGGCCGATCGTGCGGGCCACGAACCACCTGCTGACCAGGCTCTCCACGGTCGTGCCCGACCCGACGCCGGCTCCCGCTCCGGGATTCCCCGAGGTCGTGATCGAGAAGCGGGGAGCGCGGGTGCACTTCTACACGACGCACCTGGACTACCGGGCCGACCCGTCGGTGCGGCGGACCCAGGTGGAGGAGACCCTCGACATCCTCGCGGACGACGCCGGTGAGGCGCGTGTCCTCGTCGGCGACTTCAACGCCACGCCCGACGCTCCGGAGCTCGCGCCGCTGTGGTCGGTCCTCACCGACTCGTGGGCCGCAGCGCCGTCTGCCGGGACCGGGCGGACGTACCCGGCCATCACGCCCACCAAGCGGATCGACTACGTGACGAGCTCCATTGAGGTGAGCGTCGTCAGGGCACACGTCCTGGAGACCGACGCCTCAGATCACCGACCGGTCGTGGCGGACCTCGTCGTCCGCCGCGGGGCGTCGGACTAGCCACGGACTGGGGTGACTAGAGCGGGATGTTGCCGTGGTCGCCCCGGGTGGCCGGCGCGGCGGCGATCGCGGCCGCCAACGCCGACCGGGTCCGCTTCGGCTCGACGACCTCGTCCACCACGCCGATCTCCTGGGCGCGGGCGAGCCCGCCGGCCAGCTTCTCGTGCTCGACCGCGAGCTCCTGCTCGACCTCGCCGCGGACGTCGGCCGGCACCTCGGCCAGCCGGCGCCGGTGCAGGATCCGCACCGCCGCGACCGCTCCCATGACGGCGACCTCGGCACCCGGCCAGGCGAACACCCGGGTAGCACCGAGCGAGCGCGAGTTCATCGCGATGTACGCGCCGCCGTACGCCTTGCGGGTCACCAGCGTCACCCGTGGCACGGTGGCCTCGGCGAACGCGTGCAGCAGCTTGGCGCCACGGCGGACCACGCCGTCCCACTCCTGGCCGACTCCCGGCAGGTAGCCGGGCACGTCGACCACGACGACCAGCGGGACGCCGAACGCGTCGCACATCCGCACGAAGCGGGCGGCCTTCTCGGCCGAGGAGGAGTCGAGGCAGCCGCCGAGCCGCAGCGGGTTGTTCGCGATGACGCCGACGGTGCGCTCCCCGAGGCGACCGAGCGTCGTGGTGACGTTCGGGGCCCACTTCGGGTGCAGCTCGAGCGAGGTGCCCTCGTCCAGCAGGTGCTCGACGATCGGGTGCACGTCGTAGGCGCGCTTGGGCGAGTCCGGCAGGAACTCGGCCAGGTCGGTGTCCTGGACGGCGCCGACCTCGCGCTGGTCACCGAGCAGGGCAGCCAGCCGGCGGGCCTCGCCGTACGCGTCCTCCTGGGTGGGGGCCACCACGTGGACGACGCCGGAGCGTCGGCCGTGCGGCTCGGGGCCGCCGAGGCGCAGCGCGTCGACGTCCTCGCCGGTGACCGAGCGGACGACATCAGGTCCGGTGACGAAGACCCGTCCCTCCGGGCCGAGGATGACCACGTCGGTCAGCGC
Organism: uncultured Actinomycetota bacterium; assembly: GCA_963746465.1. GTDB lineage: Bacteria > Actinomycetota > Actinomycetes > JACCUZ01 > JACCUZ01 > CAVVAY01. Next base: position 520,825 of record CAVVAY010000005.1, read on the forward strand.
GGGGCCGTACGCCGCGCCGCCGGCTGCCGGGCCGAGCACGACCGAGATCTGCGGCACCTTGCCCGACGCACGGGTCATGATCGCGAAGACCTCGCCCACGGCGTGCAGCGAGACGACGCCCTCGCGCAGCCGGGCGCCGCCGGAGTGCCAGAGCCCGATCACCGGGCAGCCCTCGACCAGCGCGCGCTCGTACGCGACCAGGATCGCCTTGCAGCCGGCCTCGCCCATCGCGCCGCCCTGGATGGTCGCGTCGGAGCAGAACGCCACCGAGGTGGCTCCCTCGATCCGGCCGATCGCGGCGAGCATGCCCGAGTCGTCCTCCTCGGTGATCAGCTCGACGGTCCCCGGGTCGAAGAGCTGCTCGAGCCGGGTCAGCGGGTTGCGCGGGTCGTCGGCCTTGGGGACCACGACCTTTGCCGGGCCGGACGCGGTGGCGGTCATCTACACGCTCCTGATGGCGAGGGCGACGTTGTGGCCGCCGAAGCCGAACGAGTTGTTGAGGGCGAGCAGGTCGCCGGCGGGCAGCTCGCGGGGGGTCCCGTTGACGACGTCGAGATGCACGTCGTCGTCGGGGTCATCGAGGTTCGTGGTCGGCGGGGCCTTGCGGTCGCGCAGCGCGAGGATGGTGGCGATCGTCTCCACGGCGCCCGCGGCGCCGAGCAGGTGGCCGGTCATCGACTTGGTGCCCGAGACGCAGAGCCCGTCGGTGGCGTCACCGAGCGCCTTGCGGATCGCCTCGGCCTCGGCGAGGTCGCCGACCGGGGTAGAGGTGGCATGGGCGTTGATGTGCACCACGTCGGAGGGCGTGGCCCCGGCCGACTCGATCGCCATCGCCATCGCCCGGGACGCGCCGGCGCCGACCGGATCGGGCTGGGCGATGTGATGCGCGTCGGCGCTGATGCCGCTGCCGGCGATCTCGCCGTAGATTGTGGCACCGCGACCACGGGCGTGCTCGAGCGTCTCGAGCACGATGACGCCGGCTCCCTCGCCCAGGACGAAGCCGTCGCGGCCCTTGTCGTAGGGCCGGGACGCCCGCTCGGGCTCGTCGTTGCGGGTCGACAGGGCCTGCATGGCCGCGAAGCCGGCCAGCGGCAGCGGGTGGATGGCCGCCTCGGTGCCGCCGGCCGCCACGATGTCGGCCCGGCCGTTGCGGATCATGTCCACGGCGTAGGCGATCGCCTCGGCGCCGCTGGAACAGGCGCTGACCGGGGTGTGGACCCCGGCCCGGGCGGTCAGCTCCAGACCCACCTGCGCGGCCGGCCCGTTGGGCATCAGCATCGGCACGGTCATCGGCAGCACCCGACGGGCGCCCTTCTCCTTGAGCGTGTCGTAGGCCGCCAGCAGGGTCGTGACCCCACCGATCCCGGAGGCGATCACGACGCCGATCCGTTCCGGGTCGACCTCGGGGGCGCCGGCGTCGGCCCAGGCCTCCCGCGCCGCGATCAGGGCGAACTGCCCTGACCGGTCGGTGCGCTTGATCATCGGGACGGGCAGCACCTCGGACGGGTCGACCGCTACCCGCGCAGCGATGTGCACGGGCAGCGTGTCGACCCAGTCCTCGGTGAGGGCCCTGACGCCGGACTGGCCGGCCAGCATGGCGGCCCAGGTGGACGCCACGTCGCCACCGAGTGGCGTCGTGGCACCCAGGCCGGTCACCACCACGCGCTGGGAGTCGGTCAGTCGGGAGTTCGTCATCAGTTCAGGCTTTCTGTCGGGGTCCGCCGCGGAATCGTGAGGAACGAGTGATTGCGTGGTCAGGCACTCGCCTTCGCGATGTAGGAGACGGCGTCGCCCACGGTGCTGAGGCCCTTGACGTCGTCGTCCGGGATCCGGACGCCGAACTTCTCCTCGGCGTTCACGACGATGGTCATCATCGACAGCGAGTCGATGTCGAGGTCGTCGGTGAAGGACTTCTCCGGCTGCACGTCGCCGGTGGCGATGCCCGTCTCCTCGTTCACGATCTCGGCGAGACCCTCGAGGATCTCCTGCTCGCTTGCGGCCATGTGGCTCCAGCTCCCTCTGCTCGTTGGGTGGTGCTGTCGGTTCGGTTGTGCACCCGCGCTGCTGCGCGGGAGGACTGTGGGTCAGGGCAGGACGACGACCTGTGACGCGTAGACGAGGCCGGCGCCGAAGCCGATGAGCAGCGCCGTGCCTCCGCTCTTCACCTCGCCGCTCTCGAGCATCCGCTCCATCGCCAGGGGGATCGAGGCGGCCGAGGTGTTGCCGGTCTCGCGGATGTCCCGGGCGACCGGTACGTGGGCGGGCAGCTTCATCGTCTTGATCATCGAGTCGGTGATGCGCATGTTGGCCTGGTGCGGGATGAACGCGTCCAGGTCCTCGGGCGAGATGCCTGCGGCCTCGAGCGCCCGGAGTGCGACCGGTGCCATCTGCCACACCGCCCAGCGGAATACCGCCTGGCCCTTCATGGTGAGGTTCGGGAAGTCGACGTTGTGGTCGCGGACGTCGATCCAGGACGCCTTCTGGGTGATCGCGTCGTACTGCGAGCCGTCGGACCCCCAGATCGTCGGGCCGATGCCCGGCTCGTCGGAGGGACCGATGACGACTGCCCCGGCACCGTCGCCGAAGATGAACGCGGTGGACCGGTCGTAGGAGTCGGTGAAGTCCGAGAGCTTCTCGCAGCCGATGACGAGGACGTACTCGGCGCTGCCGCCGCGCACGATGTCGTTCGCCAGCGAGACGCCGTAGCAGAAGCCCGCACAGGCAGCGGAGAGGTCGGTCGCGGCGGCGTCGGCGGCACCCAGACGCTCGGCGACCGCCACGGCGGCCGACGGGGTCTGCAAGGGATGGGTCACGGTCGCCAGCAGGATCGCGCCGACCTGCTCGGGCCGGATGCCGGCCTGGGCGATCGCCTTCCCGGCGGCGGCCACGCTCATGTCGATGACGCTCTCGTCCGGGGCGGCCCAGCGCCGGCTCTCGATTCCGGATCGCTCCCGGATCCACTCGTCGGAGGAGTCGATCCGCTCGCAGATCTCGGCGTTCGTGACGACCCGGGAGGGCCGGTAGCCGCCGACGCCGAGGATGCGCGCGTGCTCGGCACCCTTGGGTGCGCGGATGCTGGCCATCAGTGCATCGCCTCGTTGGACTCGGGGTGCAGCCGGATGATGGGTTGCCCGGGGGCGACCGGATCGCCGTCCTCGACGAGCCACTCGACCACGGTGCCGCCGTACGGCGCCACCACCGGCTGCTCGTCGCGGGAGGTCACCAGGGTGCCCACCGCCGTGCCCGGCTCGATCATCGTGCCCTCCGGCAGGTCGACGATCCGGATGGTGCCCTTGCTCGGCGAGACGAGCATCCGCCACGAGGGGGAGCCGTCCTGCGGTGCGGCGCTGCCGTGCCGGGCGGCGAGGTCGCGGGCCGCCTCGAGGTCGGCCGGGGTCTTGAGGGCGACCGTCTCGACACCGGGCAGGGCCCGCTTGATCAGGCCGGTCAGGGTGCCGGCCGGCGGCACCTCGATGACCCCGGTGACGCCGAGCTCGCCCATGGTGCGCATGCAGAGGTCCCAGCGGACCGGGTTGCTCACCTGGGTCACGATGCGGGCCAGCGTGTCCCGGCCCTGCTGGACCACCGAGCCGTCCCGGTTGGAGATCAGCCGGGTGCGCGGGTCGTGCACACTGACCGCCTTGGCGTAGGACGCGAGGGTCTCGACCGCGGGCGCCATGTGATCGGTGTGGAACGCGCCGGCCACGGAGAGCGGGATCAGTCGCACCTTGGCCGGCGGGTCAGCCTTGAAGGCGTCCAGCTGCTCGAGGGTGCCGGCGGCGACCACCTGCCCGGACCCGTTGTTGTTGGCGGCGGTCAAGCCGTGCCGTTCGAGCGCGGCGGCCACCTCGTCGGCGTCCCCGCCGAGCACCGCGGTCATGCCGGTGGGCTTGCGGGCGGCCGCGTCGGCCATCGCGCGACCGCGCTCGCGGACCAGCACCATGGCCTGCTCCGCGGAGATGACGCCGGTACCGGCGGCCGCGGTGATCTCGCCGACGCTGTGCCCGGCGGCGGCACCGACCGCGTGGAAGGCGTCGGACGGGTGAGGGAAGATCTCCAGCGCGGAGACCAGGCCGGCGGCGACCAGCAGCGGCTGCGCGATGGCGGTGTCGCGGATGGTCTCCGCGTCGGCCTCGGTGCCGTAGTGCACCAGGTCCAGGCCGGCGCAGGCGGACAGCCAGCGCAGCCGGTCCTCGAAGTGCGGCAGCTCGAGCCAGGGCGCGAGGAATCCGGGCGCCTGGGCGCCTTGACCGGGAGCAACAATGACCAGCACCCGCCCAGCCTTTCGGACCCAGCGTGACGCGAGGGGTGCGGAGGCGGACGAAAGAACGGTCAGGACTTTGTAGGGTTCCTACAGAACCGAGTCGGGAGCCCGGGCATCCTCCAGCCGTCCCAGTGCGAGCGCCATCCGCAGCGCGAGGGCCTGCCGGGGGTCCGCCGGGGCATAGCCGCAGACCTCGGTGACCCGGCGCAGCCGGTACCGCACGGTGTTGGGGTGGACGAACAGCGCCCGTGCGGTGGCCTCCAGCGACGAGGTCTGCTCGAGGAAGGCGGCCAGGGTCTCGACCAGCGCGGTCCCGGTCGACTGCAGCGGCCGGTAGATCTCCCGTACCAGCCGCTCCCGGGCCAGCTCGTCGCCGGCGATGGCCCGCTCGGGCAGCAGGTCGTCGGCCTGGACCGGCCGTGGGGCGTCCGGCCAGGCCGGGGCGGCGAGCAGTCCGGCCACGGCTGCTGCCGCGCTCTCGCCGGCCGCGAGCAGGTCGGGCACGGGTGGGCCGACGACGACCGGGCCCGGGCCGAACTGGGCGACCAGCAGCTTGGTGGTGCGGACCGGGTCGACGTGGCCGCCGAGGATCGCCACCAGCCGGTCGCCCTGCACGCCGGTGAGGACGTCGAGGTGGGCCGCCCGGGCCACCCGCCTGATCTCGTCGACGACCGCTTCTGGCTCGGCGTCAGGCGTGTTCCCGACCACCACGACCACCGAGTCGTGGCTGCCCCAACCCAGGGCGGCCGCCCGCGAACGCAACGAGTCGTCGGCCTCGCCGCGCAGCAGGGCGTCGACCACCAGGGACTCCAGCCGGGCGTCCCACGCGCCACGCGCCTCGGCTGCCTCGGCGTACACCTGGGCGGCCGCGAACGCGATCTCGCGGGAGTACCGCAGCACCGCTTCGCGCACGACGTCCTCGTCACCGGGGGTGATCTGCTCGATCTGCTCTTCGACCACGGCGATCACGACGCGGACCAGCTCGACGGTCTGCTGCAGGGTCACCGATCGGGTCAGCTCGCGCGGCGCGGTGCCGAAGACGTCGGCGCTGATCGCCTGCGGCGCGTCCGGCTGGCGGAACCACTCGACGAACGCCGCGACACCGGCCTGGGCCACCAGGTTCACCCAGGACCGGTTCTCCGCGGGCATCGCGCGGTACCAGGGCAGCACCTCGTCCATCCGCGCGATCGCGGCGGTCGCGAGCGCGCCCATGCTGGCTTCCAGGCGACGCACCGTGACTGCTGAGCGCTTCGGCACCTGATCAGCGTAGTTGTCCAAGGGTGACAACCCCGTCACGCCGTACGCCGGGTGGCCGGTGTCGTCTACGGTCGTCCCGTGGCCCGAGTCGACCCCGTGGACGCCCTGCGCCGGATCGCCTTCCTGCTGGAACGCGCCCGGGCGGAGACCTACCGGGTCAAGGCCTACCGGGGGGCGGCCGACGCACTCGCGGCCCTGCCGGCCGACGAGGTCGACCAGCGGGCCCGGTCGGGCACCCTCACCGAGCTCAAGGGGCTGGGTCCCAAGACCGCCCAGGTGGCGGTGCAGGCCGTGGAGGGCGCGGTCCCGGAGTACCTGGCGACCCTCGAGGCGGCAGCCGACGGGCCGGTGACCGGCGGCGGGGCGGCCCTGCGAGCGCTGCTGCGCGGCGACCTGCACACCCACTCGGACTGGTCCGACGGCGGCAGCCCGATCGAGGAGATGGCCCGGACGGCCCGCGACCTGGGCCATGAGTACCTCGTGCTCACCGATCACTCGCCGCGGCTGACCGTGGCAAACGGCCTGTCGCCGGAACGACTGCGGCGACAGCTCGACGTGGTCGCCGAGATCAACGAGAGGCTGGCGCCGTTCCGGCTGCTGACCGGCATCGAGGTGGACATCCTGGACGACGGCTCGCTGGACCAGGAGGACGAGCTGCTCGGCCGTCTCGACGTCGTCGTGGCCTCGGTGCACTCCAAGCTGAAGATGGACGCCGACGCGATGACGAGGCGGATGGTCAACGCCGTCGCCAACCCGCACACCGACGTGCTGGGCCACTGCACCGGTCGGCTGGTGACCGGGGGACGGGGCACCCGCGGGGAGTCGTCGTTCGACGCCGAGCTGGTGTTCGCGGCCTGCGAGCGGTTCGGTGTCGCCGTGGAGATCAACTCCCGGCCGGAGCGGCTGGACCCGCCCCGCCGGCTGCTGAGCCTCGCGGTCGAGGCCGGCTGCGTGTTCTCGATCGACACCGACGCGCACGCCCCCGGGCAGCTGGACTGGCAGCCCTACGGCTGCGAGCGCGCCGAGGAGTGCGCGGTGCCGCCCGAGCGGGTGGTGAACACCCGGCCGGTCGAGGAGCTGCTCGCCTGGTCCGGCCGCCACAACCCATGATCCACAGGGGACCGGTGCCACTTCCTGCGACCGGACCCCTGTGGATCACGGGAATGGTCGGCAGAGGAGGACCGTTGCGTGAGCAACTAAATCTCTCGGGAGGATGGACCTCATGGCACCGCTGACACCCTCGGTCGACGTACGCCGGTCCAGCGACCGGTTCGCCACCGACATCGGCTGGCTGGACTCCAAGCACTCGTTCTCGTTCGGCCAGCACTACGACGCGGACAACACCCACTTCGGCCTGCTTCTGGTGAACAACGACGACGTCGTGTCGCCGGGCAGCGGCTTCGAGACGCATCCGCACCGGGACATGGAGATCGTCACCTGGGTGCTGCGCGGACAGCTGGTGCACCAGGACTCCGAGGGGCACAACGGCCTGATCTACCCCGGTCTCGCCCAGCGGATGAGCGCCGGGACCGGCATCCTGCACTCGGAGAAGAACGACAGCTGGCGGCTCACCGGCGCCGACGAGCACAAGGAGCCGGTGCACTTCGTGCAGATGTGGGTGGTGCCGGACGCGGCCGGCAGCAGGCCCGGCTACGAGCAGCTGGAGATCGACGACGCCGCCCTGCGCAGCGGACTGGTGCCGGTCGCCAGCGGCCGCCCCGACCACCAGGGTGCGGCAGCCATCTCGATCGGGCAGGAGCACGCGGCGCTGCTCGCCGGTCGGGTCGTCCCCGGAGGCGTCGTGAGCATCCCGGACGCGCCGTTCGTGCACCTGTTCGTGGCCGACGGCTCGGTCGACCTCGAAGGCACCGGGTCGCTGGAGACCGGCGACGCAGCACGCATCACCGGCGGTGCCGGTCAGCGGGTCACCGCCGGTCCGGCGGGGGCCGAGGTCCTCGTCTGGGAGATGCACGCCCGCCTTGCGGGCTGAGCCTCGGGTAGGTCAGGACGTCGGGCGGCCGAGCAGGCAGAACGGGTGCCCGGCCGGGTCGGTGTAGACCCGGAAACCCCCGTTCTCCGAGGGTTGGTGCTCGTGGACCGTCGCCCCGGCGGCCAGCACGGCCGGCTCCTGCGCGTCGATGTCGCCGGCCCACAGGTCGAGGTGGAACTGCTGCGGGTGCGCCCCGCCGGGCCAGGTGGGAGTGACGAAGTCGTCGATGCGTTGGAAGGACAGCGCCGGCCGGCCGCCCGGGTTGTCGGGCGACAGGCCGCCGCCCGGCGGGACCAGCGTGGCCCAGTCGCGGTCGGAGCCGTCCTCGATCGGCCAGCCGAGCACCGTGCCGTAGAACTGCGCGAGCGCCAGGGCGTCCGGGCAGTCCAGGATGATCAGGTCGAGCAGGGGCTTGCCGGGTGTCGTGTCGTCGGTCATGGCTGCACGCTAGGACGGACCACCGACGAACCGCCTGTAGCCCTGCTAGCGACACCGCTATCAGGGCTACAGGCGCTAGGGACGGACGAACCGCCTGTAGCCCTGCTAGCGACACCGCTATCAGGGCTACAGGTCACCAGGTGTGCTGGGCCAGGGCGGCGGAGACGGCCTGGCCGAGGAAGCAAGCCAGCAGCAGATAGATGAAGGCCTTCCCGCCGGTCAGCCGCCGGTCGCCGGGTTGGAACCGGTGGGGCGCCGGCACCGGGAGGACACGCGCCGCGGGCGACCACGGGGCTTCTCGCAGCAGCAGCCACAGCAGGCCGCCGTTCAGCGGCATCAGCAGCAGCCAGAACAGCGCCCACTTGGTCACCCGTCGCGGCTGCGGTGCGACCGGGATGGCGAGCACCAGCGCGAGCAGCACCACCGCGGCGAGTCCCGGCCAGCGCAATGGCAATTGGCGGCCGACGGTGTCAGGGGTCGCTGCCACGGCCTCGGTGACGACGTCACGGCGGGGGTCCGTCGCGGAGCTGCCCGGGAGAGGGGCGATCCGGTACCCGAGGTCCCCGACCCGCCACAGCACCGAGGTCCCGTTGCTGTCGCTGCCCGGCAGCCAGCCGGACAGGACGTGGGTCGACCGCAGATCGGTCGGCGCGACGATCGAGACGCTCTGGACCCGGCCGGCGGCGAGGTCGCGTTGGAGCTCACCGAGGGTCGCCGGCCGCGGCAACGTGAGCAGGCCGAGCAGCACGTCGAGGACCAGCAGGCCGACCAGCACCCAGCGGACCACGTCGACGGTCCGCGCCGCCCAGTCGGTGAGGACGAGGGCGTCGTCCCGTGGCGCTGCGCGGACGCCGATATCGCTCACGGCCACACCCCCGGGCACAGCGTAGGGCTTCGGGCCGAGGAACGGGTCCTACTCGGCGCCGCCTTCGGCCTCGGCGGTCGGCGCCGCGTTGACGTCGCCCAGCCGGTAGCGGTCGATCGCCTCGCGCATCGCCTCCGGCTTGACCTCGCCGCGCTTCGCCAGCTCGCCGAGGACCTTCACGACGATCGACGCAGCGTCGACCTTGAAGTGCCGCCGCAGCGCACCGCGGGTGTCGGACAGCCCGAACCCGTCGGTGCCCAGCGAGGAGAACTCGCCGGGGACCCAGGGTGCGATCTGGTCCTGCACCGCACGCATGAAGTCCGACACCGCCACGAACGGGCCGGGGGCGCCGTCGAGGGCCTTCGTCACGTACGGCACCCGCAGCTCGCCGTCCGGGTTCATGAAGTTGTGCTCGTCGATGGCCAGGCCGTCGCGGCGCAGCTCGTTCCACGACGTCACCGACCAGACGTCGGCCTGGACGTTCCAGTCGGTCTGCAGCAGGCGCTGCGCCTCCAGGGCCCACTGCACCGAGACGCCGGACGCGAGCAGCTGCGCCTTGGGACCGTCGCCCTCGGCCGCGGGGGAGTAGCGGTGGATGCCGCGCAGGATTCCCTCGACGTCGGCGTTCTCCGGCTCGGCCGGCTGGGCGTACGGCTCGTTGTAGACCGTGAGGTAGTAGAAGATCTCCTCCGGCTTGTCGCCGTACATCCGGCGCAGCGCGTCCTTGACGATGTGCGCGACCTCGAACCCGAACGCCGGGTCGTAGGCGACGCAAGCCGGGTTGGTGGACGCGAGCAGCGGCGAGTGGCCGTCCTCGTGCTGGAGGCCCTCACCGTTCAGGGTCGTGCGGCCGGCGGTGGCGCCGAGGACGAAGCCGCGCACCATCTGGTCGCCGGCGGCCCAGAAGGCGTCACCGGTCCGCTGGAACCCGAACATCGAGTAGAAGATGTAGATCGGGATCATCGGGATGCCGTGCGTCGCGTACGACGAGCCGACTGCCGTCCAGGAGGCGGTCGACCCCGCCTCGTTGATGCCCTCGTGCAGGATGACGCCTGCCTTGTCCTCCTTGTACGACAGCACCAGCTCGCGGTCCACCGACAGGTAGTTCTGCCCGTGCGGCGAGTAGATCTTGGCGGTCGGGAACAGGGAGTCCAGGCCGAAGGTGCGCGCCTCGTCGGGGATGACCGGCACCAGCCGCCAGCCGATCTCCTTGTCCTTCATCAGCTCCTTGAGCAGCCGGACGAAGGCCATCGTCGTGGCGACCTTCTGCTTGCCGGAGCCCCGCTTCATGACGTCGTAGACCGGGTCGCCGGGCAGCACCAGCGGCGTGGAGGCGGACCGCCGCGACGGCAGGTAGCCGCCGAGCGCCAGCCGCCGCTCGTGCATGTACTCCATCTCGGCCGAGTCCTTGCCGGGGTGGTAGTACGGCGGCAGCGTCTCGTCCAGCGCCTCGTCGGGGATGTCGAGGAAGAGCCGGTCGCGGAAGCCGATCAGGTCGTCCTTCTTCAGCTTCTTCATCTGGTGCGTCGAGTTGCGGCCCTCGAAGTGCGACCCCAGCGTCCAGCCCTTGATCGTCTTGGCGAGGATCACGGTCGGCTGGCCGGTGTGCTCGGTCGCGGCCTTGTAGGCGGCGAACATCTTGCGGTAGTCGTGGCCACCGCGGCTCAGGCCCCAGATCTCCTTGTCCGACAGGTGCTCGACCATCGCGCGGGTGCGCGGGTCACGGCCGAAGAAGTGCTCGCGGACGAAGGCGCCGTCCTCGGCCTTGTAGGTCTGGTAGTCGCCGTCGTTGGTCGTGTTCATCAGGTTGACCAGGGCGCCGTCGTTGTCCTTGGCGAGCAGCGCGTCCCACTCCCGGCCCCAGATGACCTTGATGACGTTCCAGCCCGCGCCGCGGAAGAACGACTCCAGCTCCTGGATGATCTTGCCGTTGCCGCGCACCGGCCCGTCCAGGCGCTGCAGGTTGCAGTTGATGACGAAGGTGAGGTTGTCCAGCTCCTCGCGGGCGGCCAGGCCGATCGCGCCGAGCGACTCCGGCTCGTCCATCTCGCCGTCGCCGAGGTAGGCCCACACGTGCTGCTGGCTGGTGTCCTTGATCCCGCGGTTGTGCAGGTAGCGGTTGAACCGCGCCTGGTAGATCGCGTTGATCGGGCCGAGGCCCATCGACACGGTCGGGAACTCCCAGAAGTCGGGCATCAGCCGCGGGTGCGGGTACGACGACAGGCCGCCGCCGGCGTGCGAGAGCTCCTGCCGGAACCCGTCCAGCTGCTGCTCGGTCAGCCTGCCCTCGAGGAACGCTCGGGCGTACATGCCGGGGGAGGCGTGGCCCTGGTAGAAGATCTGGTCGCCGCCGCCGGGGTGGTCCTTGCCGCGGAAGAAGTGGTTGAAGCCGACCTCGTACAGGCTCGCCGACGAGGCGTACGTCGAGATGTGGCCGCCGACCTCGACCCCGGGCCGCTGCGCCCGGTGCACCATGATCGCCGCGTTCCACCGCGTGTAGGCGCGGATCCGGCGTTCGACGTGCTCGTCGCCGGGGAACCACGGCTCGCTCTCCGGCGGGATGGTGTTGATGTAGTCGGTGCTGCGCAGGCTCGGTACGCCGACCTGCTTCTCCCTCGCCCGCTGAAGCAGGCTCAGCATCAGGTAACGCGCCCGGTTGCGCCCCGCATGGTCGACGACCGCGTCGAGGGACTCGAGCCACTCGGCGGTCTCGGCGGGGTCGATGTCGGGCAGCTGGCTCGGCAGGCCATCGCTGATGATCGCGGGGGGTCGCTCCTGCGGTGACGTCATGAGGCCATCGTCCCTCCTGAGCGCACGAGGCGCATCCCTACCCCCCGGTAACCCCTTCCCCTCGCACGCCGACGGGACGAGGGTGAACTGACGGAACATCGCGCCGGACCCACCTTGAGGAGGTCGGCCATGCAGGCATCGGCCGGAGACCACCTGCACGTCCACGCCCGGACCGTCGGTCAGCAGGACCAGATCGGAGAGATCCTCGAGGTCCGCGGGCCGCAGGGCGCGCCGCCGTACCTGGTGCGCTACCCGGACGGCCACGAGACGTTGATGTACCCCGGCCCGGACGCGGTCGTGGAGCCGGTGCCGCACAGCTGACCGGTCGTCCACCAGACTGCCCGGATGGACAGCCGTGTAGTTGACGTCAGGACCGGTGGCCGCGAGGTGGTGCTCGACCTCTCCCGGGAGTGCGAACAGTTCCTCGACGCCGTCGACGCGGGCGAGGGCCTGCTGCACGTCTGGGTGCCGCACGCCACCGCCGGCCTCGCGGTCCTCGAGACCGGCGCGGGCAGTGACGAGGACCTGCTGTCCGCCCTGCGCGACCTGCTTCCCGCCGACGACCGGTGGCGACACCGGCACGGATCGCCCGGCCACGGGCGGGACCACGTGCTGCCGGCGTTGTGCCCGCCCTACGCCTCGGTGCCGGTCGTCGAGGGCCGGATGGCGCTCGGGACCTGGCAGTCGGTGTGCCTGGTCGACCTCAACGTCGACAACCAGGTCCGGCAGGTCCGGCTGTCCTTCCTGCCCGGCTGACGGCGCGTCCTTCGGAACGGCTTGCGCCGCAGCCCGGGGACGTGTGGACTACCCGCCAAGAACCCGGCCGCGCGGCGGTCGGGGCACCGCACGTGGACGAGGGAGGCACCGGGTGACTGCGACCGCGGACAACGCGGGAGGGGATCGCCTGGCCGGACGGCTCGGTCTGAGCCCCGGTCAGGTCGTGCAGGAGCTCGGCTACGACGACGACTGCGACGAGGCGCTCCGGGCCGCCGTCGCGGCGCACACCGGCAACGCGCTGGTCGACGAGGACCACGAGGACGTCGTCGACGTCGTGCTGCTGTGGTGGCGGGACGACGACGGCGACCTGGTCGACGCGCTGGTCGACTCGCTGATCTCCCTCGATGACGGCGGCGTCGTGTGGCTGCTCACCCCGAAGGCCGGCCGGCCGGGGCACGTCGAGCCCGGGGACATCGGCGACGCCGCGCCCACCGCCGGGCTGCACCAGACGAGCAGCATCTCGGCGGCATCGGACTGGTCCGGCACCCGCCTGGTGACCCGCCGGTCCGGTCGCTAGCCGCCCTCCGACGCGTCAGCCCGGTACGCCGGGCAGCCGCCGCACCAGGCGGCTCACCCCGCGCAGGTTGCGCACGGCCGACCGCAGCGCACTGCCGCCCGGCAGGCCCGGGACCGCCTCGACGATCGGCGCCAGGGCGAGCAGCCCGGTCACGTGGTGCAGCCGAAGGTCGCGGCGGGCCAGCATCGGCGCCACCGCACGTCGTCCGGCGGAGGCGTCCAGCAGGTCGGCGGCGCTGCCCTGGACCGCGGGCCAGGACGGCGGTACGGCGGGCAGCTCGAGCGTGGTCCAGTTCCCCCTCGCCGCGGCGAATGCCCAGCCGCCCTCCGTCGAGACGCAGCCGGCCCCGGCCGTGATGTCACACCTGGCGGCCAGCCCGCCGGTCGTGTCGACGAGGGCGGCGAGGCCGGCGGAGAGCAGGGCGGACGAGGCTGCCCGGGCGCCGGCCGGCGCGAGGTCCAGGGTGTGGACCGCCAGCTCGTAGGCACCGGCCGCGACCAGGGTGCCCAGCGGGAGCGGTCCGAGCACCGAGCGGACCGGCCGTCGCCCGAGCACGACGGCGTCCGGGCCGGCCAGGAACTCCGCGACGTCGTCCCGCGAGGCCTGCAGGGCGGCCAGCACCTCGCCCCGTGGTGCGCCGCGGCGCGCCTCGAGCACCGCCTCGTTGTGCGCGTCCTGGTCGAAGGTCGCGGCGCGGTGGTCGGCCCAGTCGGCGGCGTCGGCCAGGTCGTCCCGCTCGGCCTCGTCGCGCATCCGGTGCAGCGAGCGGCTACCCGGCCAGGATCCGAGGTGCACGCAGACCTGCCGGGCCTGCCAGCCGTCGAGGCGGCTCGGGCCGTCCAGGTCCAGCTCGGCGGCCATGGCGAGGAACTCGTCCCAGGCGGGCAGCACCAGCTCGGCGAGCTCGGCGGGGTCCCACGAGGCCAGGCCGAGCTCACCCTCGGAGGGCGCGAGAGGGGCGGTTGGTCCTGACACAATGGACATCCTGCCAGCGAGGACGGAGGACCCGATGACGCTGTCGATCGGAGACGTTGCGCCGGACTTCGAGCTCAAGGACCAGCACGGCCAGTCCGTCCGGCTGTCGGCGCTGCGCGGCAGGAAGGCGGCGCTGGTCGTCTTCTACCCCTGGGCCTTCACCGGCGTCTGCGCCGGGGAGCTGGGCGCCCTCCAGGAGCAGCAGCACGAGATCCTCGGCGAGGACGTCGTGCTGCTCACCATCTCCACCGACCCGATGTACGCGCTGCGGGCGTTCGCCGACCAGCATGGCTACACGTTCCCGCTGCTGTCCGACTTCTGGCCGCACGGTGCCGTCGCGTCGGCCTACGGCGTGCTCAGCCAGGAGGTCGGCACCGCCCTGCGCGGCACCTTCCTGGTCGACAAGGACGGCGTCCTGCGCTGGTCGGTGGTCAACGCGATCCCGGCCGCCCGGGACATCGACGAGTACAAGAAGGCGATCGCGGGCCTCTAGGCTTGCCGACGAGGGCGCATAGCTCAGCTGGTCAGAGCGCCTCCCTTACAAGGAGGAAGTCGGCGGTTCGAGTCCGTCTGCGCCCACCGAGAAAATTGCAGGTGGTAGGTGGAGATGGTCCGTTGGCGAGGTCTGACCCGCGGTGACCTCGGCGGCACGGCGAACTCGCCGCTCGCGATGCCGGGCGGCGTGGGCTGCCCGACAATCGATCATGGTGCCACGAGCGGACAGCTAGCGGTCTCGGACCAGGCCGGCCAGTTGGTCCCGCAACTCCGGTGTGACGTCGACGCCGTGGACTTCCTTTGCATGAGGGGCGACCTGACCCATGACCTCGTCGGTCGACTCACCCTGGACTACGGCGTCGCAGTCGAAGCCGGCTTCCCGGCACACCAGTTCCTTCATGAGACCCTCCTCGGCTGGACAGCAGCAGTCTTACGTGAGGATGCGCTGGTGCCTGTAGTCGAGGCAAGAGGCACGCCCAGGCGGAGTGCACGGAGCCCCAGGAGAGGCCCGCGCCGCCGCCGGGGGGGTGGCAACGACGCGGGCGCTTCGGCCCCCTGATGCGTCCTCCGGCCGACCCCCCAGGCGGTCGGATTACGCTGCCGCGGGCGGTGACTGCCCTCGAAGCGGCCGCCGAAACGACGCGAGGTACGTAGCATCCCGTCGTGGGGGCGATGGTCACCCCTGATGGCTGGCGGGCCAGGCGCCGGGGGAGTCTGGAGCAGCCTGCGCCGGACGATTGCGCTGCGCTCAAGGAGGATGTCGAGTTCTCGACTGGCCGGCGGTTCAGTGCCGCTACCTACTCCTGCCCCGATGACCGCGTCGTGGCGACCGCCACTGGCCTTCGAGGTAGCGCCGGCGCTGGTGCGCGTCTGTGCCAACTACTTGCTAACAGCGTCAGCGGCCCCGGCGGACTGTGACGAAACCTGAGGCGCATAGGCACCGGTCAGGGGTAGAGCAGTGGACCGGTATGGCCCGCAATGACCCCTGGGCATCCGTCTGACACGCACGGAGCCGGGTTCGAGTCCGTCTGCGCCCACTTCCTACCGGTTCCCGTTGCGAGGCATAGGCCTGTTAACGCTGGGTAGCCGACCCTCCGAGCAGGTCGGGTACCGCCAGTGCCGGGCCTCCATCGAGCCCATCCGGCTCGAGCTCCTGCCGGGCGACTGCAGTGACCGAGGACCGGCCTCTGCAGCCACCATCTCGCTCATCCGGAGGACGCCATGATGGCCAAGTCGAAGACCCCGAAGGGCTTCACCCAGGTAGCAGCAACCGGCTTGCGGGAGATGCCCGCCAACGCTGCCTGGATTCTCGCCAAGGTGCTGCGACCCGCAACCGAGGGTGCCGCCACCGTCGCCGACCACGTCTCGGAAGCGGCTACGACGGCCGCGGACAGCACCCGGTCGGTCTCGGACACGGCACGGCGCCGGGCGAAGGACGCGGGTCGAACCGTTGTCGACGCGGTGCCCGGGCGGCGCCGCGACCCGGTCGCGGATCTGATGGGCGACGCGGACGATGCCGCGGAGCAGGCGCGCCAGCGGGAGGCGGAAGCAGTCCGCCTCGCCCAGCAGGCGAAGGACGACGCGGACCAGGCCGCCCGGGCAGCGGAGGAAGGTGAGCGGGAGGTCGAGCAGGCGCGTCAGGCGGCCGGGGAGCGGGTCCGCGCACGCGTCGAGGCAGCCCAGAAGGACATGCAGGCGGCCGTCGCCGAGGTCGAGCGCGAGCAGGCCGAGCGTGTGAGCAGGGCGCGGGCTGCTGCCGAGCACCGCGTCGAGAGCGAGCGGATGGCCGAGGAGGCCTCGGCCCGCAAGTCGGTGGAACGTGCCGAGGCGGAGGCTGCCGCCCGGACCCGGGAGGCCCAGCAGCGGGCGGAGGATGCCCAGCGGCGCGCGGCGGAGGCGATCGAGGAGGCCGACGAGGCGCTGGTGCGCGCCCGTGAGCTGGCCGAGAAGGCGGCCCATGCGGCGCAGGAGGCTGCGGCGGAGGCCACGCGTGAGGCCGAGCGGCTCGCGGAGGAGGCCCGGGCGCGGGCCGCCGAGGCGGAGCGACGGGCCACCGCGGCGAGTGAGGTCCGGGACCGGGCCCAGGCCGTCGGCGGCAACGGCGACCGGCAAGGTGGTTCGTCCCGCTCGGGGACCCGGGCGCGGTCGTCGAACGGGCTCGGTCGCGACGCGCTGACGGCGCTGACCAAGCAGGACCTTCTGCGACTGGCCGAGCAGGCCGAGATCGACGGGCGCTCCGCCATGAGCAAGCCGCAGCTCGTCGGCGCGCTGGCGAGGCAGCGTCTGCCGCTCGACACCCTCACCAAGCACGACCTCCTGACCATCGGCGAGGGCAACGGCGCCGACATCCGCGTCTCGATGAGCAAGGACGAGCTCATCAAGGCGATCTCCACCAGCAACCGCCACTGACCGCGACGCACAGACCACGGGAGAGTGATCACATGCGACTGACCCGAAGGAAGAGCACGGTGGAAAGGGTCCTGGAGGGCGTGACGACGGCCGCCTCCATCGAGACGGTGCGACGCGCGTCCAAGTGGGCGTTGGGCATCGTGGGCGGTGCTGCGACGGCGACGGCTGTCAGCGCTGCCGTGTCGTCGGCGCGGCAGCGGGGGCAGCAATGAAGCTCACGACAGTGGCGATGTTCGGGGCCGGTTACGTGCTGGGCACCCGGGCCGGCCGGGAACGCTATGAGCAGCTGAGGGAGCTCGGTCGCCGGCTGGCCGGCGAGCTCGACGGCGCCGGGGTCCGCGAGGGTCTGGAGACCGTCAGCAGCCGGCTGGAGAAGTACGCCAGCACCAGCGGCCTCGCCGCGCAGGTGGATCAACGCCGTGCGTCGGCAGGGCGATGACCGCAGCGGTGTGCGGCGTCGGCAGCGCCGCACGCTGACGCTGCAGCACGATGTCCCTGTCGCAGACGGCGAGGACGTCGCGACCCTGATCCGAGCGGTGGTGCACGCCCGGCTGCTCGGGATCCGGCTGCTCACCCTGGATGCTCGCGTGGTGGTCGCGAACGACGTCGACACGAGCCGGGCCGGTCTCGCCGCGCCCGACCGGCTTACCCTCGTGGCGCCGGACCCGGACGCGGTTCCTGTCGCCCGGTCCGGGGACGTCACCACGGCTCGCGAGCTGCTCGCCCAGGGCGCCGACACCTTGGCGCGCACCGAGTCCGCCATCCGTTCCAACCGGCGGAGCTGAGACCAGGCGAGCATGGGTCCGCGCCCTACCTGAGACCCCCCGGTAGGGCGCGGACCGTCCCCCCCAACTGCGGACCGCGGCAAACGCTCGAAGCGAGCCTCTGCTGTCTTGTCCCCTCCGCTGGAGCGACCGTCTCAGGGTGGCCCGTGGTCGCAGGCGGGGCTATCGGTCGAACGGTTCGCCTCGCACCCCGGAACGGACGACACGGCTGCGCGTCGCAGCGGGCGGCGGGGAGGGCTCGCGCTGCCGGCCCCCCGTGACCCTCAGGTTCAGCAGCGCGAGCCCCGCTCGCGCGGCCTGCCTCCTGGACCGCTCAGGTCCCCATCGGGGGAGGCGGTCGCGGCGTTACACAGCTTCAGTCGGCGAGCGAGACGACGACCCAGACGACGATCATCGTCAGGATGATCGCCGAGAGAATGATGACGACGGTGCGGTCCGGCGCGATCGACTGGTGCGCCTCGGGCAGATGCTTCATGTCCACTGTGGTACGCCGGTCGGCGGGCAACCGTCAATGGCCCGGGCCGACGTCCGGCCACGGGTGCAGCGCATAGGGTCGGCGCCATGCGCGTCACGATGCTGCTGGCCGATGCGGCGCAAGAGGTCAACGGGAAGCTCTACGTGCTCGGCGGCGGCTGGTCGGTCACCGGGCCGGACCTGCCCCCGATGGCCATCGCCATCAAGCTCGACGTGCCCTGGACGGCAGCCGAGTCGGCGCACACCTTCGCTCTCGAGCTGGTCGACCAGGACGGCCGGCCGGTGGCGGCCGGCGACAGCGGCGGCGTGCGGGCCGAGGGCACCTTCGAGGTCGGCCGCCCGGTCGGGCTGCCGGCCGGCAGCGACATCGACTTCGCCTTCGCCGTGTCGATCCCGCCGTTCCCGATCGACCCGGGCCGGTTCACCTGGAAGCTGTCGATCGACGGTGAGAGCCATGAGGACTGGGTGCGGCCGTTCCAGGTACGGGCCGACGGGTGACCGACGGGCTGACGCTGGCCGACGCGGTCGGTGTGCTCGACGGGCTCTACGACCCTCGCTGGGCCGAGGACTGGGACGCCGTCGGCCTGGTCACCGGTGACCTCGACCAGCCGGTACGCCGGGTGCTGCTGGCCGTCGACCCGGTGCAGACCGTCATCGACGAGGCTGTCGACTGGGGCGCCGACCTGCTGGTGACCCACCACCCGTTGCTGCTCCGCGGTGTGCACTCGGTGGCCGGCACGCATCCCAAGGGCCGCGCGGTGACGACACTGGTGCGAGCCGGCGTCGCACTGCACGTCGCCCACACCAACGCCGACGTCGCCGACCCGGGGGTGTCCGACGCGCTGGCCGGTGCGCTCGGTCTCACCGACCTCGGTCCGCTGCGAACCTCGGCCGCCGAGGCGCTCGACAAGCTGGTGACCTTCGTGCCCGCGGCTGATGCCGAACGCGTGGTCGACGCGTTGGCGGCGGCCGGCGCCGGCCGGCTCGGCGACTACGAGCGCTGCGCCTTCACCTCCTCCGGCACGGGCACGTTCACGCCGTTACCTGGTGCCAGCCCTGCGGTCGGCGAGGTCGGCACACCGGCCCAGGTGCCCGAGACCCGGATCGAGATGGTGCTGGCCCGCTCCCGGCGTACCGCCGTGGTAGCCGCGCTGCGGGCCGCGCACCCCTACGAGGAGCCGGCATTCGACCTGCTCGAGCTTGCTGCCCTACCGGGCCGTCGCGGCCTCGGTCGAGTCGGCCGCTGGCCGGCAGCCGGGACACTGGGCGAGCTCGCAGAGCACGTCGCGCGCTCCCTGCCGGCGGCCCCGGGCGGGGTACGGGTCGGCGGCGACCTGGCCCGCGCGGTGCGCACGGTGGCGGTCTGCGGGGGAGCAGGCGACGACCTCTTCGATGCCGTCCGGGCGTCCGGCGCTGACGCCTACGTGACTGCTGACCTCCGGCACCACCCGGCCGCCGAGGCGCTCGACCACGGGGCGCTCGGTCTGGTCGACGTCAGCCATTGGGCCAGTGAGTGGCCCTGGCTGGCTGATTGCGAACGGCTGCTCCGCCGCGGGCTCGGCGACCGGGCGGATACGGTGGAGACGCGGGTGTCGCGGCTCGTCACCGACCCGTGGACCCGCACCACCGTCCCGAGCTAGGAGTTCCCGCTGAAAGCCGCCGCCTCCGACCAGCACCGCCTGCTCGACGTCCAGGCCCTGGACACCCGGATCGACCAGCTCGCCCACCGGCGTCGCACGCTGCCCGAGCACGCCGCGCTGGCCGACCTCGAGGAGCAGCTCGCTGCCCTGCGCGACCAGCTGGTCGGGGCCGAGACCGAGCAGAGCGACCTCGGCCGTGAGCTGACCAAGGCGGAGGGCGACGTCGACCAGGTCCGGTCCCGCGCCGAGCGGGACCAGAAGCGGCTGGACGCCGGCCAGGTCTCCTCGCCCAAGGAGCTGGAGAGCCTCCAGCACGAGATCGCCACCCTGGCCAACCGCCAGGGCGACCTCGAGGAGGTCGTGCTCGAGATCATGGAGCGGCTGGAGTCGTCGCAGAGCCGCAGTGCCGAGCTGTCGGCGCAGCAGACGGCGGCGGTCGCCAAGGTCGCCGAGCTCACGGCATCACGGGACACCACGACCGGTGAGATCGACGCCGAGGTCCAGCAGCTGCAGGCGCAGCGCGCGACCCAGGCCGGGTCGTTGGACGCGGCGCTGGTGACCTTGTACGAGAAGATCCGCGACCAGCAGGGCGGAGTGGGCGCGGCCGAGCTGCGCCAGCGCCGGTGCGGCGGCTGCCGGCTCGAGCTGAACAACGTCGAGATCAACCAGCTGCGCGACTCCGATGCCGACGAGGTGATGCGCTGCGACGAGTGCCGGCGGATCCTGGTGCGCACGGCCGAGTCCGGGCTGTGAGCCGGTTCGTCGTCGAGGCCGACGGCGGGTCGCGCGGGAACCCGGGGCCGGCGGCGTACGGCACCGTCGTCAAGGACGCCGAGTCCGGAGCGGTCCTGCGCGAGCTGGCCGAGCACATCGGCACCGCCAGCAACAACGTCGCGGAGTACCGCGGGTTGATCGCCGGTCTCGAGGCGGTCCGCGAGCTGGACCCGGCCGCCATGGTCGAGGCGCGGCTGGACTCCAAGCTCGTCGTCGAGCAGCTGTCCGGCCGCTGGAAGGTCAAGCATCCGGACATGCGGGTGCTCGCGCTGCGCGCCCGGGAGGTGCTGCCGCCGACCCAGGTGACCTACACCTGGGTGCCGCGGGAGCAGAACAAGCACGCCGACCGGCTGGCCAACGAGGCGCTCGACGCCGCTGCCCGCGGTGAGGCGTGGTCGCCGGCCGACAGCACGGCCGAGCTGCGCAGCCAGGACGCGGCCGCGGCCCGGCCCGACACCGCGCCGCGGGCTCGGCTGGTGGGCTGGGACGCCGGTCTGGGGACGCCGACCACCACCGTGCTGCTGCGCCACGGCGAGACGCCGCACACGGCGGAGAAGCGGTTCAGCGGGGCCGGCGGGCAGGACCCGGAGCTCTCCGAGACGGGACTCCGGCAGGCCGCTGCGGTCGCCGAGCGGCTCGCGGCCACCGGAGGCGTGGACGTGGTCCTCGCCTCCCCGATGCGGCGCACCCGGCAGACCGCCGACGCAGTCGCGACGGCGCTCGGCGCGGACCTGCGGGAGGTCGAGGCGTTCCGGGAGTGCGCGTTCGGCGAGTGGGAGGGATTGACCTTCGACGAGGTCCGGGAGGGCTGGCCGGAGGCGCTCGTCGCATGGATGGGCGACCCGAAGGCCGCGCCACCCGGTGGCGAGTCGTTCACCGACGTACGCCGGCGGGTGCTGCGCGGCCGCGACCAGCTGCTGGCGCGCTACCCGCGGCAGACGGTCCTGGTGGTCACGCACGTCACTCCCACCAAGGTGCTGGTGGCTGACGCGCTGGGTGCACCGCTGTCGGCGCTGTACCGGATGGAGCTGTCCCCGGCGACGCTGACCGAGGTGCAGTGGTACGAGGGCGGCCAGGGCTCGCTACGCCGCTTCAACGACTCTGCTCACCTGCTCTAGCCGAGCCACTCGGCGAGGACCTCGTCGGTGTGCTGGCCGGCGGCGGGCGGCGGCCGGTCCAGGGTCGCGGCCGTGCGGGAGAACCGCGGAGCGGGGCCCGGCTGCATGACGCCGGCGTGCTCGACGTAGGTGCCGCGTGCGGCGAGGTGGGGGTGGCGGGTTGCCTCGCCCAGGCCGAGCACCGGGGCGACGCAGGCGTCGCTGCCGGCGAACACCGCCGTCCACTCGGCGCGGGTACGGGTGGCGAAGGTCTCGGCGATCCGTCGGCGCAGGGCGACCCAGGTCGAGGGGTCGCGGCGGTCGCCGTCCGTGGCGTCGATGCCGAGGCGGGTGAGCAGCGCGTCGTAGAACGCCGGCTCGAGAGCCCCGACGGCCATCCAGCCGCCGTCGGACGTGCGGTAGGTGCCGTAGAACGGCGCGCCGCCGTCGAGCAGGTTGCTGCCCGGCCGGTCCTGCCAGGCTCCGGCAGCCAGCAGGCCGTGGAACATCGTGGACAGGTGCGCGGTGCTGTCGACCATCGCGGCGTCGACCACCTGACCGACGCCGGACGTCCGCGACTCGTGCAGCGCGGCCAGCAGGCCGACGACCAGGTAGGTGGCGCCGGCGAAGTCACCGAGCAGGTTGAGCGGCGGCATCGGCGGGTCGGACGGCGGGGCGCTCGCACCGAGGACCCCGGTGACGGCGACGTAGGTGATGTCGTGGCCGGCGGCGCCGGCGTCCGGGCCGTCCTGGCCCCAGCCGGTCATCCGGCCGTAGACCAGGCGCGGGTTGCGGGCCAGCGCCGCGTCGGGCCCGACACCGAGTCGTTCGGCGACGCCCGGGCGCATGCCCTCGACCAGCAGGTCGGCGCGCGCGACCAGGTCGAGCACCCGGCGTACGTCGTCGCTGTCCTTGAGGTCGAGAGCAACTGACCGCTTGCCGCGGCCGAGCAGGTCGCGTTCGGGCGGTACGACCGCCAGCGAGGGGCCGCCGGGACGGTCGATCCGGACGACGTCCGCACCGAGGTCGGCCAGCAGCATCCCGGCGAACGGTGCCGGGCCGATGCCGGCGAGCTCGACGACCCGTAGCCCGGCGAGCGGCCCGGTCACGGGCTCACCGCACCAGCTTGGGCAGCACGTCGCGGCCGAAGACCTCGATCCACTCCGCCTGGTTGCGTCCGACGTTGTGCAGGTAGACGCGGTCGAAGCCGAGGTCTACGAACTTCTGGATGTGCGCGCGGTGCACGTCGGGGTCCGCGCTGATGACCATCCGGCCCTCGAAGTCCTCGGGCCGCACCAGTGCTGCCATCGCGGCGAAGTCGTGGGGTGAGCGGATGTCGGCCTTGGCGAACTTCATCCCGCCGTTGGGCCACTCGGTCATCGCGTTGGCCAGCGCCTGCGCGTCGGTCTCGGCCCAGGACAGGTGCAGCTGCAGCACGCGCGGCATCGTGTCGGGGTCCTTGCCTGCCTCCCGGGCGCCCTCGGCGAACTTCTCGAACAGCCCGCCGATCTTCTCCAGCGGGGCGCCGACAGTGATGATGCCGTCGGCGTACTTGCCGGTGCGCTTGGCGTTGACCGGTCCGGCGGTCGCGACCAGCACCGGCGGGGGAGTCCGGGGCATCGTCCAGAGGCGGGTGTTCTCCAGGGTGAAGAACCGGCCCTGATGCTTGACATCCTTGCCGGCGACCGAGGCGTCGAACAGCTTCTTGATGACCTCGATGGCCTCGAACATCCGCAGCGACCGCTCGGCGGCCTCCGGCCAGTAGCCGCCGATCACGTGCTCGTTCAGCGCCTCGCCGGCACCGACCCCGAGCCAGTGCCGGTCGGGGTACATGGCCTCCAACGTCGCGCTCGCCTGAGCGACGACAGCCGGGTGGAACCGGAAGGACGGGCAGGTGACGCCAGGGCCGAGGTCGCCGGTGGTGCGCTCGCCGACCGCGGCGAGAACGTTCCAGACGAAGGAGGACTGGCCCTGCGCCGGCACCCATGGCTGGAAGTGGTCGGCTGCCATGCAGCCGGAGAAGCCGTGCTGCTCGGCCAGCGCGGTGAGCTCGACCGCCTCGCGAGGGCCGAACTGCTCGAGCATCGCGGCGTAGCCCACCGTCAGGTCTGCCATGTCCGTGAGCGTAGTGAGGCAGGATTCGATCATGCCCGTCGCCGTCCTCGCCGACATCCACGGCAACCTGCCCGCACTGGAGGCCGTGCTCGCCGAGCCCGACGTCGCGGCGGCCGATCGCGTCGTGCTGCTGGGCGACATCGCGCTCGGCCCGATGCCGGCCGAGTCGCTCGACCTGCTCGCCTCGCTGGGGGAGCGCGCCGTGTGGGTGCATGGCAACTGCGAGCGTGAGGTCGTCACGGCGTACGACGGGAAGTCGTTGCCCGGTCCGAACGCGGACGGGGCACGAGCGACTGCGGCGCTGCTGGACCAGCGCCATCGGGACCTGCTCGACGGGCTCCCGCTCACCGTCGCGCTGCATGTCGACGGCCTCGGCGCCGCGCTGTTCTGCCACGCGACGCCACGCCGGGACGACGAGTTCGTGCTGGTCGACAGCCCGATGACGGTGTGGCGTCGCGCTCTCGAGGGTGTGGCCGAGCCGTTGGTGGTGATGGGGCACACGCACATGCCGTTCGACCGGTTGGTCGACGGGCGACGGGTCGTCAACGCCGGCAGCGTCGGGATGTCCTACGGCGCCCCGGGGGCGTGCTGGGCGCTGCTCGGGCCGACCGTGGAGCTGCGACGGACGGCGTACGACGTGGCGGCGGCGGTCGCGCGGATCAGCTCCAGCGCCCATCCGACCGGCGCCGCCTGGGCACAGGAGTACGTCGCCGCGCCGCCGGGTGACGCCGAAGCACTGGAGGTGTTCGGCAAGCTGGTCGACCCCTTTCCGGAGGCCTAGCCCACGAGCCGGATTTTCCTTGTGGACAAAGGAGTTTCCGGGCCGGGGGTTGTGTCCGACCCGGTGTCTAGGTTCGTCGTATGCATTCGGTGATCGAGGTGGGTCTGGGCGCGGAGATGGTGCGCCTGGTCGCTGACGGTCCGGCTGATCTGGCGGCGGTGCCCTGGCTGGGTCGGGTCGACCCCCAGCAGCTGGGTGCTGAGGCTCGGGTGGACCTGCTGCGGGCCTGGGACCGGGTGCGAGGCGATGGTCGCCGGGCGCAAGCAGGCAGCGATCGCGGCGGTGGCCGAGGCGACCGAGGCCGCGGGCCGGCCGGCGGAGGAGGCCCGGTTCGAGATCGGTGCCGCGCTGCGGCTGTCTCCCTCGACAGCGGGGGACCGGACGATGGTGGCCCTGGAGCTGCGGGACCGCCTCGGTGGCGCCTGTCAGCGTTGCGGGCCGGGGACATCACCTACCTGCAGGCCGCGCACCTGGCCGGCGCGGTCCGCGACCTGCCCGACCCGGAAGCGGCCGCGGTGCAGGACCGGGTGCTGGGCCGGGCCCCGGACCAGAGCCTGGGCGAGTTCAAGCGCACCGTCCGGCGGGCGGTGCTCACCGCGGACCCCCAGTCTGCGGCCGACCGGCACCACCAGGCGGTCGCGGCCCGCACCATCGAGGCGATGCCGCAACCGGATGGGATGCAGTCGTTCTGGATGACCATGCCGGCCCCGGTCGCCGAGGACGTGTGGGACACCCTGACCGCCCGCGCCAAGGCCACCCAGGACCTGCTGCGGGCCGGCGCCGGGAACGACCCCGGCCTGGACGCGCTCCGCGTCGACGCCCTGGTCGACGCCGTCCTCGGCCACGACCCCGCCGGCGGTGCCCAGACCGGCGACACGACCGGCCCGGCACAAGCAGCGGCGGCTGCCCAAGTGCTCCTGCGGCGGGGCGCAGACCGCCGCCGTCGTGCTCGACCTGCCCACCGCCCTGGGGCTGGCCGACCATCCGGGTGAGATCCCCGGCTACGGCCCCATCCCGGCACCCCTCGCGAGGCAGATGGCCAGCCAGCGGGACTGGGTCCGCTGGACCACCCACCCGCACACCGGCCAGCTCCTGGACCGCGGCGCCACCGCCTACCGGCCCTCGGACCAGCTGCGCGCGTTCATCGCCGCCCGGGACCGGACCTGCGGGTTCCCCGGCTGCAACCGCCCCGCAGCCCAGTGCGACTGCGACCACGTCGTCACCTACGCCCACCACGGCCAAACCATCCGGGTCAACCTCGGACCCCTGTGCCGACAACACCACAACGCCAAGACCCACGGCCTCTGGAGACTCACCTACCACCCCGACACCGGAACCAAGACCTGGACCAGCCCCCTGGGCAAGACCTACACCAAGAGCACCGACCCACCACTGACCTGAGGACCAGAATCCGCTGGGCAAGGTCATGCTCGATGCTCGCGTGACGTCCACGCCGTGACGGACCTCGACCTTGGCGAGTGGGCAGCACTTCGGGACGAGCCACTGACCCGACCCGCCACTTGGAGACCCCTTCTCCTGCCTCATCGGCCGCCATGCCGAAGGCGCCCGGGCAGGTGCGTAGTCTGCCGGGATGCCGCGTCGCCATCTCGCCCTGCGCGTCAAGGACGCGCCCGCCGGCCGTGAGCTGCGGGCCGGGTTCGCCCGGGTCCGTGAGGAGCTCGGACTTCCCAACGAGTTCCCGGCACCCGTGCTCGCCGAGGCCGAGCAGGCCGTGAAGAGCCCCGACCTCCCGACGGACGACCTCACCGACCTGCCGTTCCTGACCATCGACCCGCCGGGCTCCACCGACCTCGACCAGGCCATGCACCTGGAGCGGCGCAACGGTGGCTACCGGGTGCGCTATGCGATCGCCGACGTCGGCGCGTTCGTCCGGCCCGGGGGCGCCATCGACGCCGAGGCGCATCGCCGTGGCGAGACCCTCTACAGCCCGGACACCCGCACTCCGCTGCACCCGCCGACGCTGTCGGAGGGAGCGGCCTCGTTGCTGCCGGACCAGGTCGCTCCGGCCGTGCTCTGGACCCTCGACCTCGACGGGGACGGCGAGCAGACGGCCGTCGACGTGCGACGCGCGCTGGTGCGGTCCCGCGACCGGCTCGACTACGCCGGCGTCCAGCAGCTCGTCGACTCCGGGCGAGCGGACGAGCGCCTGCAGCTGCTGGCCGAGGTGGGCAAGCTACGGATGGCTCTGGAGGTCGAGCGTGGCGGGGTGAGCCTGCCGATCCCCGAGCAGGAGGTGGTGGAGAACGGGGGCTCGTTCAGCCTCGCCTACCGCACCACTGTCCCGGTGGAGTCCTGGAACGAGCAGATCTCGCTGATGACCGGGATGGCCGCGGCCGACCTGATGCTGCACGGCGAGGTCGGGGTGCTGCGCACCCTGCCCAAGGCGCCGGACGGTGCCCTGGAGCGGCTGCGACGTGCTGCCCACGCGCTCGGGGTCCCGTGGCCCGCCGAGCTGTCGTACGCCGAGGTCGTGCACGGCCTGGACCCGGCGAACCCCCGCCACGCGGCGCTGCTCGAGGAAGCGACCTCGCTGCTCAGGGGTGCGGGCTACACCGCGTTCGACGGCGGAGTTCCGGACCAGGCCACCCACGCCGCGGTGGCCGCGGAGTACGCCCATGCGACCGCGCCGCTGCGCCGGCTCGTCGACCGGTACGTCGGGGCGGTCTGCCTCGCCCTCTGCGCCGGGGAGGACGTGCCGGGCTGGACCCTCAAGGCGCTGCCCCGGCTGCCGGAGGAGATGGCGGCAGCGGACCGGCTCGCCCACGAGCTGGAGCGCGAGTGCGTCGCCCTGATGGAGGCAGCCGTGCTGCACGGGCGTGAGGGCCAGGAGTTCGACGCGGTGGTGGTCGAGCTGGACGCCAAGCGTGGCGGTGGCACGGTGCAGCTCGTCGACCCCGCCGTACGGGCCTCCTGCGAGGGCAGCCTGCCGCTGGGCGACCCGGTCCGGGTCCGGCTGGTCGAGGCCGACGTGGCCAAGCGCTCGGTGCGTTTCGCCGTCGTCTGAACCTCGCTACCCTGACCGTACGGCGGACGAGCCGGCCGGACGGCCGCGTCGGGACCTTCGGGTCTCGCCGAGGAAAGTCCGGGCTCCACAGGGCAAGGTGGTGGGTAACGCCCACCCGGGGTGACCCGCGGGAAAGTGCCACAGAGAGAAGACCGCCGCCGATCCGCCTTCGGGCGGCCGGCGGTAAGGGTGAAAAGGCGGTGTAAGAGACCACCAGCGCCCGGGGTGACCCGGGCGGCTCGGCAAACCCCACCCGGAGCAAGGTCAGACAGGGAGCGTTCGAGGGCGGCCCGCCCGAGCTCCCGGGTAGACCGCACGAGGCTGTCGGCAACGGCAGCCCTAGATGGATGGCCGTCCGTGCACCCTCGGGTGCGCGACAGAACCCGGCTTACAGGCCGACTCGTCCGCCCCACCTCGGCTCTTCGGCAACGTCAGCACATCGGCTTGAGCGTCACTTGAAGTGGCCCGGGGGTGCCGGGTGTCGCGCGGGAGGCCCTCCCATGCCAGAGCAGTTCCTGGTCAAGAGTCAGACCTTCCGGTGGGTGCCTGTTCCTGTCGTCATAGCTCCGAGCCAAGCGATACCAAGCCCGGCTAGAACGATCGAGCCGAAGAGCGTCACGGGGCCACGTGCGACTTCCAGATGGATACGGACAACCTCTGCAGTCTCTGCGTCAGCGTTGATTCCATATCGCTCCGGCGGAGGTGCAACGGAGGAATTTGGCGTGCTGGCGAGAGTCGATGGCGCAGCAGACGGTCGCCGTCCGGAGGGGGCCAAGGCAAGCGGCGCGCTGGGCTCCCGTGTGTCGTCCCCGCTGGCGGCCGCGGGGGGCAGCGGTACCGGAGGCCGTTGATCATCGGCGCGGATGCGCTCCCCCAAGACACGGACAGCCACGGTCTCCGGACCCGCCCGGATCACGTCGCTCGAGACGCTCGGTATGGCGGACATCCCCACGCTCGACGGGCCAAGGGAACCGATGGGACTCACCGAAACGCTCGGAACTGTCACTAGTGACGGCGGCGTCTCGCTGGGAAGCGTGGTCATAGTCGGGGCGACGGTCTCCGAAGTCGTGACGGTGTCTGGAGTCGTGAACGTGTCGGTAGGCGTGACGGTCACGGCCCCAGTGGGCGTGCTGACTGTCGCGGTTGCAGTCGCCGAGTCCGTTAGCGGCGCGGATGAGGCGCTGGTCTCGCTCGTGGTGGACGTTGGCACTTCTTGTGGGTCAGTCGAAGCGCCGGCGGTAGTGTCCGTCACCGCTACGTCGCTTGTGCCGTCCAGGTCCCGGACGTGCGCATCAGGGTGGCTGCTCAGGGCGGGGAGCGCAATTGCGCCGGCGCACACCACCGCGCATGCGACCGACATTGCCGATCGCCACCCAAGTGACCTTGCTGGTACGAGCCCGGACCAAGCGTGGCCACCTCGCTTGCGGTGCTTGCCCACGCCTGACGAGGTTCCCCGAAATCAATGACCCAACCGGGAACCGAGACCAGGTGACGCTCCGCCCCTCGCGCATGTTCGAAGAGTGAGCGAGCGGGACGGCGTTTCTCCGGCGCGGCCGAGGAGCAGCCGTCTGACCGGCCTCGCAAAGCGTCGCAAGCCGGGTCATAACGAGAACAGTCACCCGTTTGCCCCGGCTGCGCCGGTGCGGGTCGGGTAGGAGCATGGCATGCAGTCCACCGGCACCTTGGCAGCCCTGAGCGACTCCCTCGACGACGAGGAGAGCTGTCGCCTTCGGCGGGACTGGCTGGCCGCCGAGCTCCGCCTGACCCAGGCGATGCCGTGGTCCCAGGAGCACGACGAGAGCCACTGGCGCCCAATGCGGCGGTGCGAGGCGAAGCGCGCCGCCGGCCTGCTCGCCGAGGCCAGGTTCTCGAGTGCGGCCTACTTCGAGGCTGCCCGTCGCGAGCCCCGGATGCGCCCGCGCTGAGGCGTAGGCGGCCTCCCGGACCACGGCGAGTACGGTCGGGCCATGACCACCCACGGGGATGTCGGGTCGGTCGCCGAGGATCTCGCGTCGGTGGCCCGCCAGCTCGAGTGCGAGACCACACCGGTCCAGACCTGGCAGCGGATCGTCGATCTTGCCGTTGACAACCTCGACGGCTGCGAGATGGCGGCGATCTCCCTCGTCTACAGCTTCAAGCGGATCGACACCCCCGTGTACACCGACCCGCTCGCCCTGCGGGTCGACGAGATCCAGTACGAGACCAGCCAGGGCCCGTGCGTCGACTCGATCCGCGATCACGAGGTGGTGGAGACCCCAGACCTGCTGGCGGACGACCGGTGGCCGTTGTTCGGACAGCGAGCGTCCGAGGCGACCGGGATCCGCAGCATGGTGGGCTTCCGGTTGTTCGTCCGGGAGGACACCCTGGGTGCGTTGAACCTCTACTCGACCCAGGTCGCTGCCTTCGACGACGAGTCCCGGCAGATGGGCTCCCTCTTCGCCGCGCACGCCGCGCTCGCCATGGCCAGCGCCGCGGAGCACGAGCATGGCGAGCACCTGGAGAACGCGCTGGAGTCCAGCCGGGTGATCGGCGTGGCGGTCGGCATCCTCATGGAGCAGTCCTCGGTGGACCGGGCCGGAGCTTTCCGGATCCTGTCGCTGGCCTCGCAACGGAGCAACGTCAAGCTGCGCGAGCTGGCTGAGCGCATCGTCGCCGGCGTCGAGAGCCGGGCGGACCAGACCGCACGAGTGGCTCCCCTGCGTGCCTCCGCCGGGGAGTGATCAGCCCACAGAGGTGAGGATCTCCGGCTCGCCCTCCGTGACGAGCAGGGTGTGCTCGAACTGCGCGGACCGCTTCCGGTCGCGGGTCACGACCGTCCAGCCGTCGTCCCACATCTCCCACTCGTGGGTACCGAGGTTGAGCATCGGCTCGATGGTGAAGGTCATCCCCGCCTCGATCAGCCGGTCGTTCGACGGGTCGTCGTAGTGCGGCACCACCAGGCCGGAGTGGAAGCTGGTCCCGATCCCGTGGCCGGTGAACTCGCGCACCACCCCGTAGCCGAACCGCCGAGCGTAGGACTCGATGACCCGGCCGATCACACTCATCGGCCGGCCTGGACGCACCGCCTTGATCGCCCGCCGGAGCGCCTCCTCGGTGCGCTCGACCAGCAGCCGGTCCTCCTCGGCGACGTCACCCACGAGGAACGTGGCGTCGGTGTCGCCGTGCACCCCACCGATGTACGCCGTGATGTCGATGTTGACGATGTCCCCGTCGCGCAGCTCGGTGCTGTCCGGGATGCCGTGGCAGACGACCTCGTTGACCGAGGTGCACAGGGACTTCGGGAACCCCTTGTAGCCGAGCGTCGAGGGGTAGGCGCCGTGCTCGACCAGGAACTCGTGCCCGACCTGGTCGAGCTGGTCGGTGGTGACGCCGGGGGCGACCTGGCGGCCGACCTCGGCCAGCGCCTGAGCAGCGATCCTTCCGGCCACCCGCATCCGGGCGATCGTGTCGGCGTCCTTGACCTCCGGACCGGTGTACCGCGCCGGCCTGGGACGTCCGACGTACTCGGGGCGCTCGATGCCCGCAGGCACCGCGCGTAGCGGGGAGACCCGGCCGGGAGTCAGGGTGGGCATGGTGAGAAGTCTAGATTGCGGGCACGATGCGGTCATGAGCGACGACGACGAGCAGTGGTACTACTGCCTGAAGCACCAGACGGTCGAGCAGGGCCAGTCCTGCGCCAACTCGGAGCGGATGGGCCCGTACGCCACCCGGGAAGAGGCCCAAGGGGCCATCTCCCACGCGGCCGAGCGCACTGAGGCCTGGGACAACGACCCACGCTGGAAGGACGACTGACCCTACGCACGGCGAAGGGGACCGACCGGGACTTCCCGGGCGGCCCCCTTCGACGAGGATGCGGCGACTAGCGCTTGCGCGCTGCCTTCTTCGCCGCAGTCTTGCGGGTGGCGGTCTTGCGTGCCCGCGTGCTGGCTGCCTTCTTGGCGGCAGTCTTGCGGGTGGCGGTCTTGCGTGCCCGCGTGCTGGCTGCCTTCTTGGCGGAAGCCTTGCGGGTCGTCTTCTTGGCGGTGGACTTGCGGGCGGTCTTCTTCGCCGCCGCCTTCTTGGTGGTGCGCTTCGCCGCGGTCCGCTTCGCCGCGGACTTCTTCGCGGTGGACTTGCGCGCCGTCGTCTTCTTGGCGGTGCTCTTGCGGGCGGTCTTCTTCGCCGCCGCCTTCTTGGTGGTGCGCTT
The DNA here is from genome assembly GCA_963746465.1 of uncultured Actinomycetota bacterium. Classification (GTDB taxonomy): domain Bacteria; phylum Actinomycetota; class Actinomycetes; order JACCUZ01; family JACCUZ01; genus CAVVAY01. The sequence continues at coordinate 552,479 of CAVVAY010000005.1, forward strand.
CGCCGCAGTCTTCTTGGCGCTGGTCTTCTTGGCTGCAGCCTTGCGGGTGGTCTTCTTCGCGGTTTTCTTGGCAGCGCTGGTGCGCTTCGCCGGCGACTTCTTTGCGGCCTTCTTGGCAGTTCTGGCCGTCGTCGTCTTCCGGGTCGAGCTTGTCGCCGCTGATGTCACCTTGGCGGTGTTCTCTTCCTCTGTGGCCGGCACACGTGCCTCCTGCTCTCGTACGTCGTCCCGTTGGACAACGTGTTCAACGAAAAAGATCGCACTACGACGCGCGTGTTACCAGCATTTCGTCACCATGAGTTTCGTGCCGCATTTTCTCCGCGAGTCGCGATGCAGTCGTCGATGACGACGCAACCAACGCGCAGTGACAGCGAAACACGTTGTGTAGAAAGGGAAATTGACACGCCGTCAGATGCGATTGCACAACGTCAACGGTGCGCAGCGGGCCCGCTCACGCGTTCAAGAAATCGTGCGAGTCGATCGCGCATTCCGGCCCGAGAAGTGGTTTCACCGGCTGCGACGCTCACGAGGTGCTGCATCAGCTCCATGTCGACCGACGTCGGCAACGACCGTGCAGAGACGAGTGAGTTGTCGTCGGACGGCACTACGAGACGGTCATGTGCGAGCGATCCCAGCTCCTCGTCACCGTCGTCGATGGACAGGATCGTGGCGCCGATGCGTCGTGCGTCCGCGACACGTTCCAGCAGCTGCTCCGGTGCTGCATCGGGTGCGACGACGAACACGGTCTCGTTCCGGCTGGCCGCTTCCAGCCGTGCCAACGTCACCGACAGGTGCGGAGGCGCCTGCGCGGGAGGCGACCAGCGCACCAGCGTCGGCGACAGCTCAGGGATTCCGGTGAAGCGCGACTCGTCGTCGAGGTGCGCAGCGAGGTGCCACGGCTCCTCGGTCGGGGTGCCGACCAGCAGCAGGCCGCCGGGCGTCGTGCTCGACCGGCGCAAGGTCGAGGCGAACGCACGGGTGCGGTCCACCCATCCGCTGCTCCCCAGCAGCTCACGCAGCGCGTGCACACGGTCGGAGTCCACAGGCCCCATGCTGCCCGTGGCGGGGGCCCGTCCGCGCCCCGACGCGCGCAGGCGTCAGTGGTAGGTGTGGTCCTCGCCGGGATAGGCCCGGGCGGCCACGTCGTCGGCAAAGGCCCTGGCGGCCCCGTCCAGCGCGGTCCGCAGGTCGGCGTACTGCTTCACGAACCGCGGCATCGGTCCGGCCCGCAGGCCGGCCATGTCCTGCCAGACGAGGACCTGGCCGTCGCAGTCGACCCCCGCGCCGATCCCGATCGTCGGGATCGTCAGCTCGGCGGTCACCCGCTTGGCGACGTCGGCGGGGACCATCTCCAGGACGACGGCGAACGCACCCGCCTCCTGCAGCGCGAGCGCGTCGAGCACCAGCCGGTCGCCCTGCTCGCCGCGTCCCTGGACCCGGTAGCCGCCCAAACCGTGCTCGCTCTGCGGCGTGAAACCGACGTGGGCCATCACCGGGATCCCGGCGGTGACGAGGGCGCTCACCTGCGGTGCGACCGAAGCGCCACCCTCGAGCTTGACGGCGTGTGCGCCGCCCTCCTTCATGAACCGGACCGAGGTGGACAACGCCTGCTCGGGCGACGACTGGTAGGACCCGAACGGCAGGTCTGCGACGACCATCGCGTGCTGCGCGCTCCGGCTCACGGCACGCACCAGCGGCAGCAGCTCGTCCACGGTCACCGGCAGCGTGGTCGCGTATCCCAGCACGTTGTTGGCGGCCGAGTCGCCGACGAGCAGCAGCGGGATGCCGGCCTGGTCGAAGATCTCGGCGGTGAGCTGGTCGTAGGACGTGAGCATGGCGAACCGCTCGCCGCGCTCCTTCATCGCCCGCAGGTGGTGCAACCGGACCCGCTTCGGCGGCGTCGCCGCGGCCGCGGGACCTGAGCCGTAGGGGGCGGGCGTCTCTGCAGGGCTGTCGGACGGGGCCTCGGTCATCGGAACCTCCGGAAGGTGTGCCTCGAGGCTCCTCCAGCGGAGTCCCCGGACAGTGCCCATGGTGCCACGGCCGCCCTCAGCGGTGCGGAGCATGCTCCTGCCAGCGGTTCGTGATGGGCAGCCGACGGTCGCGACCGAACGCCTTGAACGAGATCTTCGGCCCCGGGGGGTATTGCCGGCGCTTGTACTCCGCCCGGTCCACCAGCCGCAGCACCTTCTCGACCAGCTCCTGGTCGAAGCCGGCGGCGAGCAGCTCGCCGGAGCCGCGGTCCTGCTCGACGTAGTCGTCCAGGATGTCGTCCAGGACGTCGTACGGCGGCAGCGAGTCGGTGTCGAGCTGTCCGGGCCGCAGCTCAGCCGATGGCTCCTTGCTGATCGAGGCCTCCGGGATCGGGCCCTTCTCACCACGCGCCTCGGCGTCCGCGTTGCGCCACCGCGCCAGCCGCCACACCCAGGTCTTGGGCAGGTCCTTGAGGGGTGCGAAGCCGCCCACCGCGTCGCCGTAGATCGTGGAGTAGCCCACGGCCAGCTCGCTCTTGTTGCCGGGGGCCAGCACCAGGTGACCGTGCTCGTTGGACAGGCCCATCAGCGTCACGCCGCGGACCCGGGCCTGCAGGTTCTCCTCGGCCAGCCCGGTCAGCGCCAGCGACCCGAGGAACGACTCGACCATCGGCGCGATCGGCACGGTCTGGAAGACCAGCCCGGTGCGTTCGGCCAGCTCGGCGGCGTCGGACCGCGAGTGCCCGGAGGAGTAGCTGCTCGGCATCGAGACGCCGTGGACGTTCGCCGCACCGATCGCGTCGCACGCGATGGCCGCCGTCAGCGCCGAGTCGATGCCGCCCGACAGGCCCAGCACCACGGTCGAGAACTCGTTCTTCACCACGTAGTCGCGTAGTGCGAGGACGAGAGCGGCGTAGACCTCGGCCTCGTCGACGATCCGCTCGGCGACCGTGGCGACCTCCGGCTCCCACCGCGGCAGCGCCTCGGCCGACAGCACCACCCGCTCGATCGTCGTTGCCATGCCGTCCGGTGCCTCGACGTGGCTGGGCTCGTCGGTGACCGGCGCCGTGGCATCCGGCAGGTCCAGGTCGACGACCAACAGCTCGGTCGCGAACTGCTGCGCCCGGGCGAGCAGATCGCCGTCCGCCGCGACGACCAGCGAGTCGCCGTCGAAGACCAGCTCGTCCTGGCCGCCGACCATGTTCACGTACGCGAGCGCGCAACCGGCACCCACGGCACGCCTGCGGACAAGACTCAGCCGGGTGTCGTCCTTGTTCCGTTCGTAGGGCGACCCGTTGATGACCAGCAGGAGCCCGGCCCCGGCCTCCCGGGCGACCGCGACCGGGCCGCCCTCCTGCCAGATGTCCTCGCAGATCGCGACCGCGACGTCCACACCGTGCACCCGCGCCACCGTGAGCGACCTCCCCGGCACGAAGTAGCGGTACTCGTCGAAGACTCCGTAGTTGGGCAGGTGGTGCTTGGCGTACCGGCCGGCGACCTGCCCCCGGTGCACGATCGCCGCGGCGTTCTGCGGTGCGCCCTTCGGGGTACCGAGCACCGGGACGGCGTCCGGTGCGCCGTCCAGGAAGCCCACCACGACGACCAGGTCGCCGAGCCCCTCCGCCGCGAGCCGCTCGGCCAACCGCTGCATCGCCTGCCGGGACGCGTCCACGAACGACCCGCGCAGTGCCAGGTCCTCGACGGGGTAGCCCGTCAGCACCATCTCGGGGAAGGCGACCAGGTGCGCGCCGTGCTCGGCTGCCTTCCTCGACCACTGCACGACGAGGTCCGCGTTGCCGTCGAGGTCACCGACGACGGGGTCGATCTGGGCAAGGGCGAGACGCAGCTGGGCCACGTCCCCGAGCCTAGTTGGGCGGGCTCAGACCCGCCGGATCCGGCGTACGTCGGACGGGCTGCCGGCGGCACCGGTGGCGCCGAGCTCGGGCGCGACGACCGGCTCGGTCGCCTCCGACCGGAGCCGCGTCGCGTACGCCGCGAAGTGCTCGGCCAGCCAGGCGGTCATCGCCTCTGCCGGCATCGGCCGGGCCAGGTAGTAGCCCTGCACCAGGTCGCAGTCGAAGCTCTCGAGCAGGCGCCAGCTGGCCTCGTCCTCGACGCCTTCGGCGACCACCCGCAGGCCCAGGTCGTGCCCGAGGCCGATCACTGCCCGCACGATGGCCCGGTCGTCGGCGCGCTCGGCGAGGTGCCGGACGAACGACCGGTCGATCTTCACCTCGTGCACCGGCAGGCTGCGCAGCCGGGTGAGCGAGGAATAGCCGGTGCCGAAGTCGTCGACGGACACCAGCAGACCGAGGTCGACCAGCCGCTCGAGGGCGTGTACCGCGCGCTCCGGGTCGGAGACGATGGCGCTCTCCGTCACCTCGAGCTTCAGCAGGCCGGCGGACAACCCGGCCTGCACCAGCATCCGGGCCACCGTGTCGGCCAGCTCCGGCTCGAGCAGGTTGCGCATGGAGATGTTGACGGCCATCAGGACCGGGGTGCCGGCGTCGCGCCACGCCACGCACTGCCGCACCGCCGTCTCGAGGACGAACCGGGTCAGCGGCTTGATCAGGCCGGTGTGCTCGGCCAACGGGATGAACTCGTCGGGCGGGACGTTGCCCCACAGCGGGTGGTTCCAGCGCAGCAGCGCCTCGACGCCGGTCACCTGGCCGCTGCCCGGATCTGCCTGCGGCTGGTAGTGCAGCTCGAGGGTGCTCTCCTCGACGGCGCGGGCCAGGTCGCCGATCAGCGACAGCCGGCGCGAGCTGTACGGGTCGCGGTCGGCGGCGTACCGCGCCACCCCGGTCAGGCCGCGCTTGGCGTCGTACATCGCGACCTCGGCCCGGCGCAGCAGCAGTGCGGCCGACGATCCGTCCCTGGGCGTGGCGGCGATGCCGATCGAGGCCATCACGTCGAGGGTGACCTCGCCGAGGTCGAAGGGTCGCGACATGTCGCGGGTGATGCGGGCGACCATGCCCTCGATGTGCACGTCGTCGCCACCGAGCAGCACGGCGAACTCGTCGCCGCCGAGACGGGCCACGACGGTCTCGCCGCGCTCGACCTGGCGGAGCCGGCGGCCTACCTCGCGCAGCAGGCGGTCACCGACGTCGTGGCCGAGGGTGTCGTTGACCTCCTTGAAGCGGTCGACGTCCATCAGCAGCACCGCCGCCGACCCGTCGGTGAGCAGCCGCTTCTCCAGCCGCTGCTGGAAGTGCAGGCGGTTCGGCAGGCCGGTCAGGGGGTCGTGCAGGGAGAGGTGCTCGGTCTCCTGCGCCGCGGCGCGGACCCTGGCGACCAGGCCGGAGTTGGTCAGGGCGACGCTGGCGTGCCCGGCCAGCGCCTCGAACAGCTTGAGGTCGTCACGGTCGAACGTGCTCATGTCGTCGAGCCGGTCGCTGACCAGGAACACGCCGGTGATCTCCCCGCCGTCGCGCAGCGGTGCGGCAAGGCCGTCGGCCCGGCCCTCGGCGCGCAGCAGGTCGTGCTCCGGGCTCTCGCCGCCGCGGGCCAGCAGCACCGGCTTGCCCAGGCAGGCCGCGGACCACCAGGCGTCCGCGTTGGGTTGGCAGAGCACCACCGACGCGCTGCGGGCCCGGAGCAGCTCGCACGCCTCGGCGCGGACCGTCTCCATCACCGACTCGCTGGCCAGGGCGCGATCGACCGATCGGGTGAACTGGTACAGCAGCTCGAGGCGGCTGTAGCGGAGCCGCTGGACGTGGTAGCCGCGGTAGAGCAGGTAGCTCAGGACGGCGAGCACGGCGAGCAGGGCCAGCGCCCCGGGCTCGTCGCGCATGAGCAGCAGGGTGACGAGTGCCAGGTCGGTGACCACCACCGTGCCGATGGCCGCTGTGCCGAGGGTGCGCGCCAGCTCGGCGAGGTTCCAGCTGCCCAGCCGCAGGCTGATGATGACGAACAGCGCGACGTTGGCCACGACGTCGGCCGCCAAGGTCGCCGCCAGCGCAGCCACCCAGGTCGCGGGGGAGAAGTTGCTTGCGGGCTCTCCCAGCAACGAGGTCGTCGCCACGAACACCAGGACGGCGACCGGCAGCTGGGCGAACGCCGAGGCCATGTTGAAGGCGAGCTTGATGGGCGGGTTGCGCCGGACGATGAGCTGGACGAAGCCGAGGCCGACCAGGCCCGCGAGCACGAAGTCGTCGGTCGTGAGCAGGAACAGCCCGAGCACGACCGGCGCCTGACTCAGGGTCAGGCTGTGGTTGTCCCGGCCGAACGGCAGGTGCACGGCGGAGACCGTGGTGATGGCGAACAGCGCGGCGACCACCGGCCACCACAGCTGCGGCTCCAGGTGCGGGAGCTGCGGCGCGTACCACCAGAGCAAGGCACCCGCCGCAGCCAGCAGCGCGCTGACCAGCCAGATCAGGCGGTCAGGCGTCGGTCTCGGCCGGGGCACCACACCTGCGATTGTGCGGCATGGGTCGACGCCGCGTGACGAAACGGCTCCGGCACGCCGGGATTGTGACCCGTTCGGACGAGCGTCAGTTCCAGACGGCTCCGTACGACGTCGCGCCGATCTTCGTGTTCCAGACGGCGCCGGCCTGCGTGTGCGTCTTGTTCCAGACCGCACCAGCCTGGTTCGTCTTGTTCCACACGGCACCGGCGTGGTCGTTTCCGGCGGTCGTCAGCAGGCCGGCCAGAAGGGCTACGGCGACCAGCGCGAGCGCAGCGACGAAGGCGACGAAGGGGGACAGAGTGCGAGCGGTGAAGGCACGGGTCATGGGGGATCTCCTGAGCTAGGCCCGGGGGAGGGCAGGGGTGTCACCCGGATCATCGGCGTTGCTCGCTCATGGAAGTTCCATGAGACGCCGTTGACTCGGCAAAGGATGTCCGGAAGCCGATGCAGCGCTGGAGAACCGTCACCGACCGAGCGACCTGGCGATGACCTGGCCCTGCCCGTAACACGGCGGTAACACCGGGACGGCACGATCATCGGCATGGACAAGCAGCAGGAGTTCGTCCTCCGTACGCTCGAGGAGCGCGACATCCGCTTCGTACGTCTCTGGTTCACCGACGTGCTCGGGTTCCTCAAGTCGGTCGCGGTGGCCCCCGCAGAGCTCGAGGGGGCCTTCGATGAAGGTATCGGCTTCGACGGGTCGGCGATTGAGGGCTTCGCCCGGGTGGCCGAGTCGGACATGCTCGCCAAGCCCGACCCGGGAACCTTCCAGATCCTGCCCTGGCGCTCCGAGTCGCCCGGCACGGCGCGGATGTTCTGCGACATCGTGCTGCCGGACGGGACGCCGTCGTACGCCGACCCGCGCCAGGTGCTCAAGCGCACCCTGGCCAAGGCCGCAGACCTCGGCTTCGCCTTCTACACCCACCCCGAGATCGAGTTCTTCCTGTTCCGGGACCAGCCCGGTGCCGAGCCGCCCACGCCGGTGGACCGGGGCGGCTTCTTCGACCACATCGCGCACGGCATCGGCCACGACTTCCGCCGGGACGCGATCACGATGCTGGAGAACATGGGGATCTCGGTCGAGTTCAGCCATCACGAGGGAGCACCCGGGCAGCAGGAGATCGACCTGCGCTATGCCGACGCGCTCTCGACCGCCGACAACATCATGACCTTCCGGCACGTGATGAAGCAGGTCGCGCTGAGCCAGGACGTCTACGCCTCCTTCATGCCCAAGCCCCTCACCGACCATCCCGGCTCCGGGATGCACACCCACCTGTCGCTGTTCGAGGGTGAGCGCAACGCGTTCTTCGAGGCAGGCGCGGAGTTCCAGCTGTCCAAGGTGGCGCGGTCGTTCATCGCCGGGCTGCTGCGGCACGGCGGCGAGATCACCGCGGTCACCAACCAGTGGGTCAACTCCTACAAGCGGCTGCTCGGCGGTGGCGAGGCCCCGGCGTACGTCTGCTGGGGGCACAACAACCGGTCCGCCATGGTCCGGGTGCCGATGTACAAGCCGGCCAAGGGACAGTCGACCCGGGTGGAGCTGCGCACGCCGGACTCGGCGGCCAACCCGTACCTGGCGTTCGCGGTGATGCTGGCCGCGGGGCTCAAGGGGATCGAGCAGGGCTACGAGCTGCCGGAGGCGGCCGAGGACGACGTGTGGGCCCTCACCGACGGGGAGCGGCAGGCGCTGGGCATCGAGCCGCTGCCCACCAACCTGTCCGAGGCCATCCGCCGGATGGAGGGCAGCGAGCTGGTCGCCGAGACCCTCGGGGAGCACGTCTTCGACTTCTTCCTGCGCAACAAGCGCGCCGAGTGGCTCGACTACCGGCGTGAGGTCACGCCGTTCGAGCTGACCCGGTACCTCCCGGTGCTCTGATCTGCTCTGATCACCTCATGACCGAGCCTCGGGTGCTGGTGGTGCAGCACGAGCCGGACACCGGGCCGGGCTGGTTCGGCGACTGGCTCGGCGCCGCCGGCGTGGCCCTCGAGGTGCGCCACCCGTACGCCGGTGACGAGCTGCCGGCTCTCTCGGCGTACGACGGCCTGCTGGTGCTGGGCGGCGCGATGGCGCCGGCCGACGACGAGGAGTGCCCATGGCTGCCGGCGACGCGCGGGCTGCTCGCCGAGGCGGTCACCTCCGGGGTCCCGGCGTTCGGCATCTGCCTGGGCGCCGAGCTGCTGGCGCTGGGCTGCGGCGGCGAGGTACGCCGGGGCTCGGCCGGGCCCGAGCTGGGAGTCCTCGGCGTCGACCTCGAGCCGGCCGCCGCCGACGACCCGGTGTTCGGCGCCCTGCGCGCACCGTCACGCGTCGTCCAGTGGCACTGGGAGGAGATCGCCAGCCTGCCCGAGGGCTCGGTGCGGCTCGCGTCCTCCCCGGCGTACCCGCACCAGGCGTTCCGGGTCGGGGACGCGGCCTGGGGCGTGCAGGGCCACCCCGAGGTGACTGGCGACATCGCCGCCGCCTGGGCGCGTGAGGACAGCCCGCTGCTGCTGGCCGAGGGCCGCACGCCGGACGACCTGGTGGCCGAGGTGCGCGGTGCCGAGACCGAGCTGGCCGGCACCTGGCGACCGCTGGCCGAGGCGTTCGCCTCCGTGGTGCGGGCCTTCGCGGTCGACGGAAGAACCTCGGCCGCTCGATAGCGTGAGGCCGTGACCCTCGGCCGCGGCACCACTGCGAGCGGTCGGCTCGCGCGCCTGGGCTTCACCGACCCCACCCGTTCGGCGCTGCTGCTCGAGGGCGGCGCCCTCGGACGGCTGCTGGACGACGAGGACGTGCTGCTCGACCTGGCAGGAACGGCAGACCCCGACGAGGCACTGCACGCCCTGTCCCGGCTGCTCGACGCGGACGAGCAGAACGCTGCTGTGCTGCTGGCCGAGCTGGGCTCGGACGTCGCCTTGCGGCACCGGCTCTTCTCGGTCCTGGGAGCCAGCCGGGAGCTCAGCGACTTCCTGGTCCGCCACCCGGAGCATTGGCGCCAGCTGCGGTCCTCCGACGACGTCCGGCCCACCGCGGCCGGGCTTCGGCGCACGATGCTGCTCAAGGTCGGCGCCGACCCGGACCTGCCGGCGCCCAGCGGACGAGGTTCGGTGGCGACCTCGACCGACGCGTTGCGGGTGGCCTACCGCACCGAGCTGCTCCGGCTGGCCGCCCGCGACGTCGCGGACGGGGCGGAGGTGGCCGACGTCGCGGCCGAGCTGGCGGACCTGGCCGGCGCCACTCTCGAAGCGGCCCTGGCGATCGCCCGGACCGAGGTCGGCGACGCCTCTGCACGCTGCCGGCTGGCCGTGATCGCGATGGGCAAGTGCGGGGGGCGCGAGCTGAACTACGTGAGCGACGTCGACGTGGTGTTCGTCGCGGAGGCGACCGAGGGTGCGGACGAGGCAGCCGCGCTCAAGACCGCCGGCGCGCTGGCCTCGACGATGATGCGCATCTGCTCGGCGACCACCGGCGAGGGCACGATCTGGCCGGTCGACGCGGCACTGCGCCCGGAGGGCAAGGCGGGCCCGCTGGTACGCACTCTGGCGAGCCACGTCGCCTACTACCAGCGGTGGGCCAAGACCTGGGAGTTCCAGGCGCTGCTCAAGGCCCGGCCGGTCGCGGGCGACCTGGCGCTGGGCGAGGCGTACGTCGACGGTGTGGCGCCGCTGGTCTGGCAGGCCGCCGACCGTCCTGACTTCGTCGCCGACGTGCAGCAGATGCGGCGCCGGGTGGAGGAGACGCTGCCGACGGCGGCGAGCCATCGCGAGCTGAAGCTGGGACCGGGCGGCCTGCGGGACGTCGAGTTCGCGGTGCAGCTGCTCCAGCTGGTGCACGGCCGCAGCGACGACACGCTGCGCAGCCCGAACACCCTCGAGGCCCTGGAGGCGCTGTCCACCTACGGCTACGTCGGACGGGACGACGCCGCCGAGCTGGACCGCGCCTACCGGTTCCTGCGCACCGTCGAGCACCGCCTGCAGCTGCACCGGCTCCGGCGCACCCACGTGATGCCCGAGGACGAGGCCGAGCTGCGGCGGATCGGCCGTTCGATCGGGCTGCGGCAGGACCCGGTGGTCGAGCTCGACCGCGAGTGGCGCCGGCACGCCCGCGAGGTGCGCCGGCTCCACGAGAAGCTCTTCTACCGGCCGCTGCTGTCCTCCGTGGCCCGGCTGGCCTCCGACGAGGCGCGGCTCACCCCCGACGCGGCGCGCACCCGGCTCGAGGCTCTCGGCTACCAGGACCCGGCCGGCGCGCTGCGGCACCTCGAGGCGCTGACGGCCGGGGTCAGCCGGCGGGCCGCCATCCAGCGCACCCTGCTGCCGGTGCTGCTCGGCTGGTTCGCCGACGCACCGGACCCGGACGGCGGGCTGCTGGCCTTCCGTAGGCTCAGCGACGCCCTGGGCACCACCCACTGGTACCTCCGGCTGCTGCGCGACGAGGGGACCGTCGCGCACCGGCTGGCCCTGCTGCTCGCGAGCAGCCGGTACGCCGTCGACCTGCTCGGTCGCGCCCCGGAGGCCGTGCGGCTGCTCGCCGACGACGCCGAGCTGGCCCCGCGCGGCCGCGCCGAGCTCGGCTCCGAGGTCGGGGCAGCGGTGAGCCGGTACGACGACCCCGCGACTGCCGTCGGTGTGGCTCGGGCGGTCCGCAGGCGTGAGCTGTTCCGGGTCGCGGCGGCCGACCTGCTCGGCATCGCCACCGTCGAGCAGGTCGAGGAGGCGCTGACCGACGTCGCCGTTGTGACCGTGCAGGCGGCCCTCGACGTCGCCGTCCGCTCGGTGTCCGCCAGCAGGGGCGAGGAGCTCCCGACCCGCGTCGCGGTCGTCGCGATGGGGCGGTTCGGCGGCCACGAGCTCGGCTACGCCAGCGACGCCGACGTGCTGTTCGTCCACGACCCGCTCGAGGGTGCCGACGAGCGAGCTGCGTCCGAGGCGGCGCACGCCGTGGTGGGGGAGCTGCGACGGCTGCTCGCCGTACCGTCGCCGGACCCGCCCCTCGTGGTCGACGCCGACCTGCGCCCCGAGGGCCGGCAAGGGCCACTGGTGCGCACCCTCGCCTCCTATGCGGCCTACTACGACCGCTGGTCGCTCGTGTGGGAGAGCCAGGCCCTGCTGCGCGCCGAGCGGATCGCCGGTGACCCGGAGCTCGGTCGGGAGTTCGTCGCGCTGATCGACCCGGTGCGCTACCGCGAGGGCGGTCTCACCGAGGCCGACGTGCGCGAGGTGCGCCGCATCAAGGCCCGGGTCGAGGCCGAGCGCCTGCCGCGCGGCACCGACCCGCAGCGACACACGAAGCTCGGACCTGGGGGTCTGGCGGACGTCGAGTGGACCGTGCAGCTGCTGCAGCTGCGTCACGCCGGGCGTCTGCCGGAACTGCGCACGACGCGAACCCTCGACGCGCTCCGCGCGGCGCAGGACGCCGAGCTGTTGGACCCCGAGCAGGCCCGGGTCCTGGCGCACGCGTGGCGTACCGCGAGCCGGGTGCGCAACGCGACACTGCTGGTGCGTGGCCGGCCGGGCGACACACTGCCCAGCGACCTGCGCGAGCTCACCGGTGTGGCGCGTGTCCTGGGCTACCCTCCGGGCGCGGCAGGAACGCTGGTCGACGACTACCGACGCGCGACCCGGCGTGCCAGGACGGTGGTGGAGCAGGTGTTCTACCGGTGACCGGGGCTCCGCGCGTGCTCCGCAGCGGGACCGCACCGACGTACCGCCACGTGCTGCGTTCCGGGGAGTTCCGTGGCCTCGTGGTCGCCCAGATGTTCAGCGAGTGGGGCGACAACATCGCCCGCGTCGCGCTGGCGTCGCTGGTGCTCGCCCGCACCGACAGCGCGTTCTTCGCGGTGCTCGCGTTCGTCGTCAGCTTCGTTCCCGCTGTGTTCGGGTCGGCGCTCCTTGGCGCGGCGGCCGACCGGCTGCCGCGCAAGGTGGTGTTGATCGGCTGCGACCTGGCCCGCGCGGTCGTCGTCGGTGTGCTGGCGCTGATGGCGGTCGACGGGACGCCGGTGTGGCTGCTCCTCGTGCTGCTGCTCGTGGCCGAGACCTTCACCGCCCCGTTCGCCGCGGCGCACAAGGCGGTCGTCCCCGACGTGCTGCCCGACCCCCGTGAGTGCCTGGTGGGTACCGGGCTGCTCCGGGTGCTCTACCAGATCGACCAGGTGGCCGGCATCGTCGCTGCCGGCATCGTCATCGTGCTGGTGGGGGAGCGAGCCGGTCTGATGATCGACGTCGTGAGCTTCCTGGTCTCGGCGACCGTGCTGGGTCTGTCGCTGCGGTGGCGGCCGGCCAGTCGCGAGCCGGGGGAGCACACCACGCTGATCGGCGACTTCCGGGCCGGCTGGCGGCTGGTCTTCGACGACCCGTCGATGCGTGCGCTGGTGCTGCTCGGCTGGAGCGCCGCGGTCTTCCTCGTCGCTCCCGAGGCGGTGGCGCTGGCCTATGCCCGCGACCAGGGGGCGGAGCCGGTGGTCGGGGCGGCCCTGATGGCCAGCCTGCCGGCCGGTGCGGCGATCGGCGCCTGGGTGGTCGGACGTCTGGAACCGCTGCGGCAGGTGCGTCTGATCGTGCCGCTGGCGGTGACCACCTGCCTGCCGCTGATGGTGACCAGCCTGGCGCCGCCCTGGCAGGCGGTGCTGCCGCTGTGGTTCCTCTCCGGCGCCGCACAGGGGTTCATGGTCCCGCTGATGACCACGGTGAACCTGGTGTCGCCGGCGGCGATGCGCGGCCGGATCAACGGTCTGGCCGGTGCCGGGTTCTCCACGGTCACGGCGGCCGCCTTCCTGGTCTCCGGCGCGATAGCCGACCTCGCGACGCCGGCGGTCGCCGTCACCGGCGCAGCCGTCCTCGGGCTTGCCCTGGTCGGCGTCGCCCACCGCAGCTGGCCGCACGCGGAGCTGCGGCGGACCGCGACCCGGGTCTACCGGCTGGACGCCTGACCTCGCCGGCGGGACACGCACGGACCGGACAATCCATGCCATTTCCCGGCGGCGCGCCCTCGCGTGCGGCACACTGGTCGCGGCTCTCGCCCACCCCTCCGCCTCAGCTCCCAAGGACGTACCCGACCCATGCGCCTCTCCCGACGTACCCTCCGACCCCTCCTGGCCGCTGCGACCGCGGGCGTCCTGGTGGCGACTCTGACGCCGGCCTCGCCGGCAGCCGCCACTTCCGTGACGATCGACAAGCGCCTGTTCGGGGTGCATGACGGCTCGCTCGGGTCTCTCGGCCGGGGCACCGTCGGGTCGCTGCGGCTGTGGGACACCGGCACGACGTGGCGCGAGATAGAGAAGTCTCCGAACGTCTACGACTTCTCAAGGCTGGACACGATCGTCACGGCCGCACAGGCGAAGAACGTCGAGGTGACGCTGGTCCTCGGCATGACGCCCGACTTCTACTCCCCGGGCGGGGCGCGGACCATGCCCGCCGACATCGGCGCCTTCACGCGCTACGTGACGACTGTGGTGAACCGGTACCGGAACTGGAACGGGCGGCGCGGCATTGCGGCCTACCAGGTGTGGAACGAGGCCAACGTCACGAACTTCTGGGCAGGTACGCCGCTCCAGATGGCCCAGCTGACCAAGGCCACCTGGAATGCCGTGAAGGCGGCGGACAAGGGCGCACTGGTGGTCAGCCCCGCCTTCGCCGCCCGGATCAACGAGCAGATCCGCGGCATCACCCGGTTCGCCTTCGCCCGCGTCAACGGGATCCCGGCGTGGAAGTTCGCCGACGCCATCTCGCTCAACCTCTACCCCCTGGACAAGTACGGCAGCACGCTCGGCACGCCGGAGAAGTCCATGGAGCTGCTGGCCAGGGCTCGCAAGCTGCTCGGCTTCGGCGGACTCCCCGCCTCGAAGCCGATCTGGAACACCGAGGTCAACTACGGCATGCGCACCGGTGCCTTCGGCGGCACCAGGGCCGTGGCGATCTCGGCCGAGCGGCAGGCCGCGTACGTCATCCGGACCTACCTGCTCAATGCCTCACAAGGCGTCAAGCGGGTGCACTGGTACAGCTGGGACATGGGCAACCTGCCGTCCGGCGGGACGCTGGGCAACACCCAGCTGACCAGTCCCACGAATCACGCGACCCTGACGCTCGCGGGCAAGTCCTTCGCCCTCGTGCGGAGCTGGATGGTCGGCGGAAAGCTCCTCGGTGCGAGCAGGACCGCTCGGCCGTGCGCCAAGGACAGCAAGGGGACCTACACCTGCGTCATCAAGTACAGCGGTGGGGTGCGGCGCGTCTACTGGAACCCGAACAAGAAGGCCACCGTCACGGCGGTCAAGGGCGCTACGTACAAGATGGGCGTGTCCGGTGTCAAGGCGCGCATCAAGGGGGGAGCCAAGGTCCGCGTCGATTACCGCCCGGTGATGGTGCGTTCCCGGGTCTGACCCGAGGTCGTGATCTAATCGGGATGAACCGGACAGTGAGTTCCGGCGTCCTCGTTAGGTGACCTAGCCCGCGGACCATTCCGGCCGACACCAGACACGAGTGTCCTTCAGACATGAGGTTCTTCTCCATGACACGTTCTCGCTCCGTTCTCCTGGCACGCCTGGCAGCCGCAGCGCTGTCGGTCGGACTCGCGACGAGCCTGCTCCCTGCCCCGACCGCCGTCGCGGCGACGCCGCGGGTGAAGTCGGCGTTCTTCGGGATGACCGACAACGACCCCACGTCGTGGCCGACCGAACCCGTGGGCGCTGTCCGCCTCTGGGACACCGGCACGACGTGGCGAGACATCGAGACCAGCCAGGGGGTCTTCGACTTCTCGCGGCTGGACGCCCAGGTCGCGGCGGCCCGCAGCCACGGCGCGCGGGTCCTGATCGTCCTCGGCCAGACGCCCCGTTTCCACGCCCTGAAGCCCAACGCTTCGTCCTACTACGGACGCGGAGCGGCTTCGGTGCCGACGCTGGCGTCCTGGAAGAACTACGTGGGCAAGCTTGTCCGTCGGTACAAGGGACGCGGCGTCGACTACCAGATCTGGAACGAGGCGAACGTTCTCGGGTTCTGGGCCGGGACTCCGGCCAAGATGGCCGAGCTGACGAAGGTCGCCGCAAAGATCGTGCGGAACAACGACGGCGGTGCGAACGTGATCAGCCCGGCGCTGGCCACACGCCTCTCCGGTCAGCGCAAGTGGCTTCGCACGTTCTACGCGCAGCGGACCGGTGGATCGCCCGTCGCACGCTGGATCGACGTCGTGTCGCTGAACCTCTATCCGGGAACGCGAGAGCGCCCGGAGCACTCGATGGCACTGCTCGACGCGTCCCGCAGCATGCTCAGGGCCGCCGGCGTCCGCAAGCCGATCTGGAACACCGAGATCAACTACGGGCTGCAGACCGGGGGCGGTGGCACGGCCGCGCGGATTTCGGAGAAGCGCCAGGCCTCGTATGTCGCGCGCACGTACGTCCTGAACGCCGCCAACGGGGTGTCGAAGGTGTTCTGGTACTCCTGGGGTCTCCAGCGGCTCGCCAACACGCGGCTGACGTACGCGAGCGGCTCCCTCACGCCGGCCGGTCGGGCGTACGGCAACGTGCGTGGCTGGCTGGTGGGTGCTCGCGTGCCCTCCTGCTCCAGGGATGGCCGCGGCACGTACCACTGCGTGGTGAAGTACTCCGGCGGTGTCCGGCACATCTTCTGGAACCCGACGAGGCGGGTGTCGATCAAGACCCCGGCCCACACCACCAGCTGGACGAGCCTCGGCGGGGTGTCCACGCGGATCCGGGCGAACAAGTCGCTCTCGGTGGACTTCGCGCCGAAGATGGTGCGCTCGAGCCGCTAGCGCCTCGAGCGTTCTCGGGGGTTCTCCACAGGCTGGTGGTGGTTCCCCACAGCCGCGAGCTCGTTCTCCACACGGCTGGCCGGACTTCCCCACAGGACTAGTCCGAACAGGTCGTGCACGCCGGGTCGGGCCGGGACTAGAACTCAGGGCAACCGAGCACCCGTTCCCCCCGCCGGGTGCTCGACGGGACCCGCGTCATCCCAACCCCCCCCGGGATGACGCGGGTCCATCACGTCGCTACGACTCGCTCCGGGCCTGGGTCACCGGCGCCGGGGAGGGGCGTAGGACGGAGCGGAGACGGCGGCGTACCGGCATCTCGACGAAGCGCGCGGACAACCACGCCAGCGTCACCGTGAGCGCGACCGTGAGGATGATCCCCACCGCGAACCGACGGCCGCCAGGCGACACGACCGGCAGCACGAGAAACATGACCGGGACGTGGAACAGGTACAGCCCGTAGCTGATGTCTGCCACGAAGGACACCGGACGCCACGGCTTGCCGCGCACCAAGAGGAGCAGCGCCAGGAAGATGCCCACCGCCCAGGCGACTGCGACCAGCCGGGGATGCGCACCGGACCAGAGGTCGCGGCCGGCCGTCGACCACTGCGTCCATGCGTAGAGGCCCACGGCCACGATCGACCCCAGCACCGCAACCGCGGTCGAAGTGGCGCCGCGGTGCCGCAGGTAGATCCAGCGCCCCACGAGGATCACGAACACGTACGACAAGTGCTCGGCGACGAGGTAGACGGGGCCCTGGACGAAGCGCGCGAGCTCGTGCAGGACAAGCACCGCGCCGGTGAGCAGCCAGGTCGTCGACACCGGCCGTCTCTTGGCCACTCCGATGGAGGCGGCGAGCAAGCCGTACCAGTAGTACTCGACACTGAGCGTCCACAGCACGAACAGTGCACCGATCCCGCCGAACGTGGCGCCGAGGCCGACGGCCTCGAGGAGGCTCCACCCGGACTGCGCCCTGTCGGCGTTGTAGCCGGCCATCGGCGGCCACCCTTGGCGGATGCCCAGCCAACCGACTAACACCGCCAGACCGACTGCCAAGATCATCGCCGGCAGGAGCCGGGCAGCGCGTTTTGCGAGGAACTCGCCTCGACCCTCGACGTCGGCAACCTGGGACACGATGTAGCCGCTGACGAGGAAGAACAGCAACAGACCCGTGTGCCCGCCGGCCTGGTGGTCGACTCGCAGCAGGTCGATCCCGCCGAGGTACAGCTGCCACGGCTGCCAGATGAAGCCGACGATGCCGGTCCAGAGCCCCACGATGTGGGCCGCCAGAACCATCGTCACAGCCACCGCACGGGCGGCGTGCACGCCAGGTACGAACCCCGTGGTCACGAGACGGGAGCCTAACGGTCTCGCGACATCCTCCTAGATGTCGTAGTACAGCTCGAGCAGTCGACCTGTCTCTCGGAGTACTGCTAGCGAACAGGGCGGTGGGTGCCCCACGCCGGAGCGCTGTCCCACTTCTTGCTCCTGGTCAGGTTCACCTTGCGCACGACGCCGCCGTCCTCGATCCGGACGCGGAAGACGTCAGCGTTGTCGTTCTCGCCGACGCCGCCTGTGCGGCCCACCGCTATCCAGCCCTGCCCGTCATGAAAGCCCGGTGCGAAGCTCGAACCGAGGTACTGCTTGTCGGCCGGTGCGTGGGTGATCTTGTGCAGACCCGTGCCGTCGGGGTTGGCCCAGTAGAGGTTGGAGGGACCTTCTTCGCCCTTGGGCTGACAACGGAAGAGCAGCAGCGAGCCGTCGGGGGAGAATGTCGGACGGTCCTGGCAGTTCAGTGACCACGGGGTGATCTGCTGCGCATCCGCCGGCGAGCCGAGCGGCTGGACGAACACAGCAGTGTTCTCGTCCGGGCTGTAGCGAGTGCGGATGAAGGCGATCCGCTCTCTGTCGGGCGAGAAGGACGGGTCGGAGGTGTCGAACTCTGGAGGCTGTCCCCGATGCCGCTCCGGAGTGCTGGTCACCTGGTGACCATGGGTCCCGTCCAGTCCCACGACGAAGATCGCCGAGTAGTGCGTCCATTCCGGCGCATTCGGCGTATCGCGTGGCGCCACCGTGCGGGCGTACGCGAGGGAGCGGCCGTCGGGAGCGAAGAACGGCTCGGTGGCGTACACGCACCGGTCATGCGTGCAGGGCACAACGGCGCGGACCCTGCCTGTATCAGGGTTCACCACCATGACCCGGCTCGTGCTTTCGTCGACCTTGAAGCGCTCGAAGGTCAGCCTCTTCCCATCCGGAGACCACGCTGGGACGTTGTCCCTCCAGCCCTTGGGAGGATGGGTGACCTGTCGGACGTGGCTTCCGTCGCGGTTCGTCACGAAGAGAGCACCCTTGCTCTGTTCGACGTCGAAGTAGCGGCGGAAGACGATCTGACCGTTATAGGCGTCGGCAGCTCTCGTGCTCTCGCGGCCATCACTTCCGACACCGGCGGATACCGGCATAGCCATGGCCACGGTCAGTACCGCGGTAGAGGCCGCCACCAGCAAGGCTGTGCGCTTCATCGGCTCTCCGTCTTCGTTGCGCGGCAGGGCGCTGCCCAGAGTGGGGGATGAGCCGAAGGTACTCGCGACGGCAACCCCGATGTCACCGGCTACGCAAGCGCCGTGTGCTCGGGCGCTGCGTCTCGAACCCGTCTCGCGCATCCGCCATACAGCAAGGGCCGGATCCGTCACGCCCACTGTCACATGGCTTCTCCGTGACGGATCCGGCCCGATCCGCGTACCGCCACCGCAAAGCCAAAAACACAGCACTACCTGCGCTTATCCAGCCGTTAACCGTCACACAACCGTCGACCCAGACGGGTAAGGCACCAGCCCACAACGATCACGGTGCGGCTGTCGCCGTCTTGACGACGAGACCAGCCTGACCTCCGCATGGGCTCGGCACCTACCTCGAGGGCTCGCGTTTCCGAAGATCAGGAGCCTAGAGACACCTAGATGTCGTAGTACAGCTCGAACTCGTGGGGGTGCGGGCGCAGCCGGATCGGGTCGATCTCGTGGGTGCGCTTGTACTCGATCCAGGTCTCGATCAGGTCCTCGGTGAAGACCCCGCCCTCCATCAGGTAGGCGCTGTCCTCCTCCAGCGAGGTCAGGACCTCGGGCAGCGACGACGGGACCTGGGCGATCTCGGCGTGCTCGTCCGGGGGCAGCTCGTAGAGGTCCTTGTCGACCGGCTGGTCGGGCTCGATCTTGTTGCGGATGCCGTCCAGGCCGGCCATCAGCATCGCCGAGAAGGCCAGGTAGGGGTTGGACGACGGGTCCGGCACCCGGAACTCGATCCGCTTCGCCTTCGGGTTGGCACCGGTGATCGGGATCCGGATGCACGCCGAGCGGTTGCGCTGCGAGTAGACCAGGTTGACGGGGGCCTCGAAGCCGGGGACCAGTCGGTGGTAGCTGTTCATCGTCGGGTTGGTGAACGCGAGCAGCGACGGCGCGTGCTTGAGCAGCCCGCCGATGTAGTAGCGCGCCATGTCCGACAGCCCGGCGTAGCCCAGCTCGTCGTAGAACAGCGGGTTCCCGTCCTTCCACAGCGACTGGTGGCAGTGCATGCCGGACCCGTTGTCACCGAACAGCGGCTTGGGCATGAAGGTGGCCGTCTTCCCGGCCGCCCAGGCGACGTTCTTGATGATGTACTTGAACAACATCAGCTGGTCCCCGGCATGCAGCAGGGTGTCGAACCTGTAGTTGATCTCGGCCTGACCGGCGGTGCCGACCTCGTGGTGCGCGCGCTCCACCTGGATGCCGGCGCGACCCAGCTCGATCGACATCTGGTCGCGCAGGTCGGAGTAGTGGTCGACCGGCGGCACCGGGAAGTAGCCGCCCTTGTAGCGCGTCTTGTAGCCGCGGTTGCCGCCCTCCTCGACGCGTCCGGAGTTCCAGGCGCCCTCGATGGAGTCGATGTAGTAGTAGCCGGCGTTCTGCTTGGTCTCGAAACGCACGTCGTCGAAGACGTAGAACTCGGCCTCCGGGCCGAAGTAGGCGGTGTCGGCAACGCCGGAGCCGGCCAGGTAGGCCTCGGCCTTGGCCGCGATGTTGCGCGGGTCCCGGCTGTACGGCTCGTCGGTGAACGGGTCGACGATGGAGAAGTTCAGCGCGAGCGTCTTCTCGACCCGGAACGGGTCCAGGTACGCCGTCGCGGGGTCCGGGATCAGCTTCATGTCCGACTCGTGGATGGCCTGGAAGCCGCGGATCGACGACCCGTCGAACATCTGCCCGTTGGTGAAGAAGTCCTCGTCCACCGACTGGGCGGGGACGTTGAAGTGCTGCATCACCCCCGGCAGGTCGCAGAACCGCACGTCGACGAACTGCACGTCCTCGTCCTTGATGAAGCGCAGGACCTCGTCCGCGTTGCTGAACATCCATCCTCCTCGTTACCGGGCGGCCGGCTGCCGTCTGAACGGACGCTAGGGGGAGGGGATTTCCCTGCGGTGACCCTCGTGTTTCCGTCGTGTTACGGCTCCGCGCAGTCTGCCGTGCGGCCAAAGTACGCTGCCCGGGTGGTGGAGAGGCGGGACGTCGCGACCTGGCTGGAGGGGCCTGGCGGCCGTCGCGGGGCGCCGGGGCAGTACGCCGGGGCGCGGCTGGGCCTGCCCGAGCACGGTCCGGGTTCCCTCGCGAGCGTCGGCCGACGGATCGTCGCCTACCTGATCGACTCCGTCGCCTGCGCCCTGATCGCCTACGGCCTGCTCCGCGACCAGCAGCTGACCCTGCTCGTCTTCGTGGTCGAGGTCATGGCCTTGACCTGGCTGGCCGGCGGCTCGGCCGGCCAGCTGGCCTACGGCCTGCGGGTCATCCGGCTCGACGGCCGTCCGACCGGGCTCCCTCGGGCAGCCCTGCGCACGCTGCTCCTCTGCCTGCTGATCCCCGCATTGATCTGGGACCGCGACGGCCGCGGCCTGCACGACAAGGCCGCCGGCACCGTCGTGGTCCGGGCGCGTTGAGGCTCAGGTCCGACCAGCCTCCTGACGCCGGCCGGCCGAGGCCCGCGGGGCGGGCAGCGTGATGCTGAGGTCCGGCTCGATGTTCTGGTTTACCCGGAGGAAGTTGTCCGGGTCGTAGGCGGCCTTGATGGCTGCCAGCCGCGGGTAGTGTTCGCCGTACGTCGCCCGCACCCGGTCCTGGCCCTCGGCCATCATGAAGTTCACGTACGCCCCGCCGGCCGAGTACGGGTGCTGGGCCTCCCAGTAGTCCACGCACCAGTCACGCAGGGCCGGCAGCGACGCCGGGTCGCGGTCGACGCCGGCGATGACGGTCGAGTAGGTGACGTCCCGGTAGGCCCACGCCGTCTCGTCCGGGCCGACGTCCTGCACGGCCCCGTCGACCGAGTAGTGATGCATGGTCGACTTCCAGGTCGGCAGCTTCTCGCCGAACTCGGCGTGCACCGCTACCGCCGCGTCGGGGATCTCCCGGGCGAAGTCGCCGCGCCAGTACCACTGGTCACCCGGCCCGTAGAGACCGTCGAAGGCGCCGTTCCACATCGGGTACGGCATCTCGGCGACCCCGTCGACGAGCGGCCCCATGGCCCGGACCTCGGCGAGGTGCCGGTCAGCGCCGCCCTGCTCGCCGGCCCAGCACCACGCGATGCCGCAGACCTTCTTCAGGTGCAGCTCCGCCGGGAACGGGTCCGCCGGTGGCACCGACATGGTGGCGAAGAAGGCCCCCATCTCCCGCGGCAGTGTCGGCAGGAACTCCCGGTACCAGGTGAGGATCTCCGCGGTCCGCTCGATCGGGAACAGCGTCGGGCCGGCGGCCACGATGCCGACCGGATGCAGCCGGAAGGTGAACCCGGTGACGATGCCGAAGTTGCCTCCGCCACCGCGCAGGGCCCAGAAGAGGTCCGGCTCCCGACCGGCGTCCGCGGTGACGAACGAGCCGTCGGCCAGCACCACGTCGGCCGAGAGGAGGCTGTCGATGGTCAGGCCGTACTTCCGGGTGAGGTGGCCGTGGCCGCCGCCCAGGGTGAGCCCGCCGATCCCCGTCGTGCCGATGATGCCGGCCGGCAGCCCCAGCCCGAAGGCGTGAGCGGCGTGGTCGAGGGCAGCGACAGTCGCGCCGCCGCCGACGTGGGCGGTCCGGGCAGATGGGTCGATCCGGATGTTCGTGATCAGGCCGAGGTCGATGACCAGGCCGTCGGAGGTGCCGAGCCCGGGGCCGTTGTGGCCGCCGCCGCGTACCGCGACCGCGACGCCGTCCAGGCCGCGCGCGAAGGTGACCGAAGCCATCACGTCGGCCGTGTCGACGCACCGGGCGATCACCTGGGGGCGGGTCGCGATCGATCCGTTGTGGACCGGTGCCACCTCGTCGTACGACGGATCACCCGGAATCAGGACGGGGCCGCGGAGCATCTCGCGGAGCTCGGCTACGGCGGTGGGGGGGACGGCTGAGCTCGTCATGGGAACCCTTCCCCCGCACTCGACCTCCGTCAGGGGCCGGTACGTCGCCGGCGGGGTCACCTCAGGACACGGCCGAGCGCGGTCGCCCGCCACGCTAGACCGGGCGGCCAGGGCCGACCAGACGGAGAAACCGGACAGTCAGCCGCGGGGGCCGCGCGGCATCCGGGCGCTGCGCGGCATCGGGCCCTTCGGGATCGGCAGGTTCGTCGTGCCGAGTGCCTTGAGCCGACGGTTCACCTCGGTGACCTGCGGCGCCTTGAGGTTGCGCGGCAGCTTCATCAGGTGGTTGTTCAGCTTGCGCAGCGAGACCTGTCCGGGCTCGTTGCCCGCCTGGACGTCGTAGATCGGGACGTCGGGCACGAACCGGGCGACCTTCTTCTTCTCCGTCGCGAGCAGCGCCGTGACCCGGGCCGGGGAGCCCTCTCCGACGAGCACGACCCCTGCCCGTCCCACCGCCCGGTGCACGATGTCCTGGTTGCGGGTCACCGCGACGGCGGGGGTGACCGTCCAGCCCCGGCGGAGCATGTTCAGCGCCGCGGCTGCCGCACCCGGCTGACCCTCGACGGAGGAGAACGCCGCCTTCTCGGCCCGCTTGCCGAAGACGACGGTGGCGGCCAGGACGGCGAGCATCAGGCCGATGATCGCGAGATAGACCGGGTGGCCGATCAGGAACCCGATCGCCACTGCCACGGCCAGCGTGAGGAAGCCGGCCGCCGCCGTGACCCAGCCGACCATCGGGTCGACCTTGCGGGTCATCGAGTAGGCGGCCCGGACCTGGCCGGCGCGGCCCTGCTTCTTCGGCGTCTCGGCCGGTGTGTCCTTGGGTGCCATGGCCGGAAGGATACGTGGCCCGCGGCATGGCAGCGCGACGCAGGCAGGCGGTCGCCCGGCTCAGGCCGTGGAGCGCTGCTGGGACGGCACCCCCGGGACCGGGGCCGGCCGCGCCTGCAGTGCTGCGACGACCTCGAGGCCCTGGCGGGTCAGGTCGTAGCGCACCTCGAGGGCGTCGCGGGCGTTGCGCAAGGACCCGTCCGCAAGGTGCGCCGTGGCAGCCCGTAGGGCGGTGCTCACGAGCTGGGAGAAGGACGCCATCGGCGGCAGGGCTCGTGTCATGCCTCCACTGGACCCGAGCACCGTTACGAGCGTGTGTCGGGGGTGGAAAGTCCCGCGAAAACTTCGTCAGGCGGGGGTGGCGGTGGTGGCGCTCTCGCGAGCCTCGACGGCCTGCTGATAGAGCCGCCCGGCGCGGTACGACGACCGGACCAGCGGGCCGGACATGACCCCGGCGAAGCCGATCTGCTCGGCCTCGGCCTGCAGCTCGACGAACTCCTCCGGCTTGACCCAGCGCTCGACCGGGTGGTGCCGCTTCGAGGGCCGCAGGTACTGGGTGATCGTGATGAGCTCGCAGCCGGCGGCGTGCAGGTCGCGCAGCGCCTGGCTGATCTCCGCCCGCTCCTCACCCATGCCCAGGATGAGGTTCGACTTGGTCACCAGGCCGAAGTCACGGGCCTGGGTGATCACGTCCAGGGAACGCTCGTAGGTGAACGCCGGCCGGATCCGCCGGAAGATCCGCGGGACGGTCTCGACGTTGTGCGCCAGGACCTCCGGGCGGGACTCGAACACCTCGGTCAGCAGCTCCGGCTTGCCGTTGAAGTCGGGGATCAGGTTCTCGACACCGGTGCCGGGGTTGAGAGCGTGGATCTGCTTCACGGTCTGGGCGTACAGCCACGCCCCGCCGTCGGGAAGGTCGTCGCGGGCGACGCCGGTGATCGTCGCGTAGCGCAGGCCCATCGCCTGAACGGACTCGGCCACCCGGCGCGGCTCGTCACGGTCCAGCGGGTCGGGCTTGCCGGTGTCGATCTGGCAGAAGTCGCAGCGTCGGGTGCACTGGTCGCCGCCGATGAGGAAGGTGGCCTCGCGGTCCTCCCAGCACTCGAAGATGTTCGGGCAGCCGGCCGCCTCGCACACCGTGTGCAGCCCCTCGCGCTGCACCAGCGACTTCAGCTCGGTGTACTCCGGGCCCATCGTCGCCCGGGTCTTGATCCACGGTGGCTTCTTCTCGATCGGGGTCTCCGCGTTGCGGACCTCGAGGCGCAGCAGCTTGCGGCCCTCCGGAGCGATCGTCACGCCGTCCAGGGTACGTCGTCGCGCTCAGCCGGCGCGGAGCACCTCGGTCAGCCGCTTCTCGACGTACGGCGTCGCCTCGGCGACCGTGACGTCGCGGCCCGTCTCCTGGCTGAGCGAGGAGACGGTCGCGTCGGTCAGCCCGCAGGGCACGATGCGGTCGAACCAGCTGAGGTCGCAGTCGCAGTTGAGGGCGAAGCCGTGCATCGTCGCGCCCTGCGAGACCCGGATGCCGATGGCTGCCACCTTGCGGTCCTGCGCGCCGCCGGCGCCGACGACCCAGACCCCGGAGCGGCCCTCGACCCGGGTGGCGTCCACCCCGAGGTCGGCGCAGGCGAGGATCAGCGCCTCCTCGACCCGCCGCACGTGCGCGACCACGTCGACCGGGTCCGGCAGCGACAGGATCGGGTAGCCCACGAGCTGCCCGGGACCGTGCCAGGTGATCTTGCCGCCGCGGTCCACCTCGACGACGGGGGTGCCGTCGGTCGGCCGGTCGAACGGCGAGGTGCGCTTGCCGGCGGTGTAGACCGGCGGGTGCTCCAGCAGCAGCACGGTGTCCGGCTCTGTGCCTGCCACGACGGCAGCGTGGACGCGTCGCTGCTCGGCCCAGGCCTGCTCGTAGGGCACCAGCCCGGCGTGCACCATCCGCAGCTCGCTCACCCGGCCAGCGTACGCAAGACTCGCTGCCATGAGTGACTTGCGCGTCGCCCTGGTCGGCTACGGCATGGCGGGCCACGACTTCCACGCCCCGCTGCTCCGCCAGGTCGACGGGCTGCGGGTCAGCCACGTGGTCACCGGCAACGCCGAGCGGGCCGAGACTGCCCGGTCGGAGAACCCGGGCGTGCAGGTCGTGCCGAGCGTCGACGAGCTCTGGCCGCTCACCGCGGAGATCGATCTCGTCGTGCTCGCGTCGCCGACCAACGTGCACGCCGCGCAGGCCCGGGAGGCCCTGGCACGCGACCTGCCCCTGGTCGTCGACAAGCCGCTGGCCGTGACCGCCGCCGACGCCCGGGAGCTCGCCGCGCTGGCCGAGACCCGCGGCGTGCTGCTCAGCGTGTTCCAGAACCGGCGCTGGGACCGCGAGCACCCCACCGCGCGGGCGGTCCTGTCGTCAGGCGTCCTGGGCGAGGTCGTCCGCTACGAGGCGCGCTACGAGCGCTGGCGTCCGGTGCCCAAGGTGCGGTGGCGCGAGCAGTCCAGCAGCGAGGACGGCGGCGGCGTCCTGATGGACCTGCAGCCGCACCTCGTGGACGGCGCCCTGGACCTGTTCGGGGCGGCCGAGTCGGTCTACGCCGAGCTGGCCGCTCTCACCACGGTGGGTGACGACGTCGCCTTCCTCGCGCTTCGGCACGTCTCCGGCGTGACCAGCCACCTCGGCGCGACCTCGCTGGCCGGCGCGCCCGGACCGCGGATGCGGCTGATCGGGCAACAGGCCACCTACCTGGTCGCCGACGTCGACGGCGACCCCACGGCGTACTCCGCGTGGACCGACCGCGACACCGACCACCGCGGCTGGCTGGTCCGCGGCGAGGAGGCCGAGCCGGTACGGCGGGAGCCCGGCGAGCCGGCCGAGTTCTACGCCGGGGTGCGCGACGCGCTGCTCACCGGGGCCGCCCCGCCCGTGACGGCCGCAGAAGGCGTCGCCGTGATCGAGGTGCTGGACGCAGCGCGCCGGTCCGCTGCCCAGAACACCGTGATCACCCTGCCGTGATCACCCTGCCGTGATCACCCTGCCGTGATCACCCTGCCGTGATCATGAAAGATCGTCCCCGCACTTGCGGGGCAGAAGCTTCATGATCAGGGTCAGATGCGCCCGGGTGCCGCTTGGAACACAATGCCGGGATGAGCAGCCAACGGATCATCAGGGCCGGCGAGGGTGACGTACTCGGGTCGGTGGACGGTTGTCGAGACCGTTTTCTCGTCGACTCCAAGGACTGGGGTGGGAGGTTCGCTGTCGTCGAACACCTGTTGGCGCCGCACTCGATCGCCGCGCCGATGCACCGGCACACCAAGGAGGACGAGTTCAGTTTCATCCTCGAGGGTCAGGTCGGGTACCAGGCCGCGGGCGAAGAGCTGACAGCTGCCGTCGGTGACCTGGTGTTCAAGCCTCGCGGCGAGTGGCACACCTTCTGGAACGCCACCGACCAGCCAGCGAGGGTGCTCGAGATCATCAGTCCCGGCGGTCTGGAAGAGGCCTTTCGGATCATTGACTCCGCCGCGCCCGATCTCGATCTCGGTCCCGTGATCGAGCCCTACGGGTGCGAGGGCGACATGGAGGCGACGCTGCCGATCATGGCGAAGCACGGCGTCACCTTCGGTTGACGCCGGGGAGCCGCTCAGGCCGGGAGCAGCCTCGGTTCGACCCGGGTCTCGATCGCGGTGCCGTCCGGGCCGCGCTCGACGACGTAGGCCGCGACTCCGGGGCGGTCGGCGACCGCCTCGACCAGCTCGCTGCCCTCGTAGACCAGGCCCACCCCGTCGTCGGTGGCGTGCGAGGTCGGCAGCACCTGCTCGGCCACCAGCCGGTGCAGCAGCGGACGGCGCTGCTCCTCGCTGTCGTAGTGCACTCCGTTGCCGTAGGGCAGCAGGGCCAGTCCGCCCAGTGCGGGACGCAGGTCATGGCCGAAGCTGTCGGTCGGGCCGCCGACGTACCAGCAGATCGAACCGGCGGAGACACCGCCGAGCACGACGCCTTCCTCCCAGCACTCGCGGAACACCTCGTCCAGCCCGTGGGTGCGCCAGACGGCGAGCAGGTTGGCGACCGACCCGCCGCCCACCCAGATGACGTCCTGGGCCAGCAGGTGGCCGCGGATGTCGGACACGTTGGGCATCGAGAACAGCTCGAGATGGGTGGCCCGAACGTCCGACCCGGCGAAAGCCCGGTAGAACCCGGCGGTGCCGTTGAGGCTGTCGCCGGACGCGGTGCCCAGGTAGCAGAACCGCGGCCGGTCCGGGTCACCGGCCAGCCGGATCGCGTGCTCGATCAAGGGCCCGCGCTGCCACTGGAACGGACCGTACGGCGTGGGCAGGAATCCGCCCGAGGTGGCGAGGATCTTCATCCCGGCGACCCTACGCGGGCCGCCTGTGGACAACTCGACCGGCGGAGGGCGGCCGCTGCGGCAGGCTCGAGGACATGACCGAGCAGCAGCTGTCCGGCTTCGACGCCGTCGAGCTGCTCGGCTACGGGTCCGGCGGCGAGGTCTGGCTCGCCCGCGAGCGCGCGACCGGGCTGCCCGTCGCCCTCAAGCGGCTCCGCGCCGATGCCGACCTCGCCGCTCGCGACCGCCTGCGCCGCGAGGCGGCGGTGCTCGCCGGCGTCGACCACCCGCACGTGGTGCGGCTGCGTTCGGTTCACGGTGACGGTGACTCCCTGGTGCTGGTGCTGGACCTCGCGGCGGGAGGCAGTCTCGCCCGGCTGCTCGCGACCCGACGTGTGATGCCTGCTGCCGAGGTGGTGACCATCGCGGTGCCGCTGGCGCAGGCGCTGGCGTCGGTGCATGCGCAGGGCCTGGTGCACGGTGACGTGACCCCGGCCAACGTGCTGTTCGCTGCTGATGGCCGGCCGATGCTCAGCGACCTCGGCATCTCCCGGCTGCTCGGCTCACCCCCGGCCGAGGTCGGCGGCACCGGCGGCTACCTCGATCCCGCAGTGCTGGCCGGCGCCGCACCCGGCCCGGCCTCCGACGTGCACGGGCTGGCGGCGACCTGCCTGGCTGCCCTCACCGGCCTGCCGCCGTACGACGGGCAGGGCCGGCGGGTGCCGGTCCCCGCCGACGTCGACCGCGCGCTGCTGGACGTCCTCGAGCCGGCCCTCGCACCCGATCCGG
This sequence comes from uncultured Actinomycetota bacterium, assembly GCA_963746465.1. GTDB lineage: Bacteria > Actinomycetota > Actinomycetes > JACCUZ01 > JACCUZ01 > CAVVAY01. The sequence continues at coordinate 580,959 of CAVVAY010000005.1, forward strand.
CCGACCGGCCGTCGGCGGAACAGCTCGCGGTGGCCGTCTTCGACGCCGTCCCGGCCGAGCCGGTGCGACTGGAGGTGTCAGCCCGGGTGGGGTCTGCGGTGGTTCCGGCCACCCACCAGGTCGCCGACCGGACCCCCCTCGACGAGCCGGTGGCAAGGGCCACCTCTCGTCGACAGCGGGGTCGAGCTGCCCTGCCGGTCCGGCACCTGGCCGGGTTGCCCGCCCGCGTCCGCCTTCCCGGCCGGGCGCTGGTAGGTGCAGGGCTGGCCGGAGCTGCCGTCGCGCTCGCCGTGGCTGCCGGCCTCACCTGGGCTGCTGTTGACGACGGCACGCCCGCAGTCGGCACCACAGGGCACCCCACGGCGGCAGCGGCCGCGCCACGCTCCGGCTGGGCGAGCACCCTGGCCCACCTGGACGCCGATCGGTCCCGGGCGTTCGCCGCCGGCGACACCGGCCGGCTCCGCGAGGTCTACGCGGCAGACGGCCCCGCCTTGCGCCGGGACGTGGCCGTGCTGAGCCGGTTGACCGCTGCCGGCCTGCGGGCCCGGGGGCTGCGGCTCGCCGCGCGAACCGTCGCCGTGCAGGAACGCTCCGCCGGCCGGGTTCGCCTGGCGGTCACCGACGTGATGCCTGCCTACCGCCTGGTCGACGAACGCGGGGCGGTGGTCGAGCGGCGTCCTGGACGCGGCAGCCGGTCCTGGACGGTCGTGCTCGCGCGCAACGGTGAGAGCTGGCGGGTCTATGACGTCGTGCGTGGGTGAGCCTGGGCCAGGACCTCACGCAAGGCCGGCTCGAAGCTCGGGTGGGCGAAGGAGAACCCGGCGTCGAGCAGCCTGCGAGGCAGGACGCGCTGCCCACCCAACAGGTCGGCCGCGAAGTCGCGCAGCGGCACCTTCAGCGCCCAGCCCGGTGCGACGAGCAGCGTCGGCCGGTGCAGCACCCGGCCCATCGCCGCGGTCATCTCGGCGTTGGTCAGCGGTTCGGGGGCGCTGATGTTCACCGGCCCGGCCAGGTCGTCGCGGTCCAGGGCGAAGCGCACCGCACGGACGTAGTCGGGCAGCGTGACCCACGACCACCACTGCCTGCCGGAGCCCAGCCGGCCGCCCAGGCCGAGCCGGAACAGCGGCAGCAGCCGTCCGTACGCACCGCCCTTGGCCGAGAGCACCACGGCGGTCCGGGCGAGCACGACGCGCGCCCCGCCCACGACAGCGGGCTCGGTGCACGCCTCCCAGGCGGCGGCGACGTCGGCGACGTACGTCGCCCCGCGGGGCGAGTCCTCGTCCAGCACCTGGTCCCCGGGGTTGCCGTAGTAGCCGATGCCGGAGGCCGACACGAGGGTGGGCACGCCGTGCTCCGCGACCGCCCTGGCGATCGTCGTGGTTCCCTGCACCCGGCTGTCCATCACCGCGCGCCGGTGCGCGGGAGTCCAGGGTCGGTCCGCGAGACCCACGCCGGCGAGATGCACCACGGCGGCCGCGCCGTCCAGCGCGGCCCCGTCCACCGTCCCGCCGGCGGGGTCCCAGCGGGCCTCGTCAGGGGCCGACGGTGTCCGACGGACGAGTCGCACGACGTCGTGCCCGTCGGCGCGCAGCGATGCGGCCAGGGCAGGACCGAGCAGCCCGGAGGCGCCGGTGAGGACGACCTTCACGCCGTCGCTCCCGTCTAGAGGCCGAGGTCGGACTCGAACGCACCTTCCTCCAGCCGGGCCTTCACGGTCGTGAGGAACCGGGCCGCGTCGGCGCCGTCGACGATGCGGTGGTCGTAGGAGAGCGCGAGGTAGCACATCGACCGGATGGCGATCGTCTCACCGAGGTCCTCGTCGTCGACCACCACGGCCCGCTTGACCACGGCACCGGTGCCCAGGATGCCGACCTGCGGCTGGTTGATGATGGGGGTGTCGAACAGGGCGCCGCGGCTGCCGGTGTTGGTCAGCGTGAAGGTGCCACCGCCCAGCTCGTCCGGCGTGATCTTGTTGTTGCGGGTGCGGTCGGCCAGGTCGGCGATCTTGCGGGCCAGCCCGGCGATGTTGAGGTCACCGGCGTCCTTGACGACCGGGACGAGCAGGCCGCGTTCGGTGTCCACCGCGACCCCGAGGTGCTCGGCGCCGTGGTAGGTGATCTCGCCCTTCTCGGTGTCGATGCTTGCGTTGACGACCGGGTGGGCCTTGAGAGCCTCGACCGTCGCCTTCGCCAGGAACGGGAGGAACGACAGCTTGACGCCCTCGCGGCCCTCGAAGTCGGCCTTCGCCCGCTGACGGAGCCGGGCCACCTTGGTGAGGTCGACCTCGACGACCGTGGTGAGCTGCGCGGACACCTGCAGCGACTCGACCATCCGCGAGGCGATCACCTTGCGCAGCCGGGACATCTTCTCGGTGGTGCCACGCAGTGGCGAGGGCGCGGAGGTGGCGGAGGTGGCGGCCGGCGCCGCGGGTGCCGATGCGGCTGCCTGCCCGGCCGGCGCCGCCTTGGCGGCGGCCGCTGCCTCGAGCACGTCCTGCTTGCGGATCCGGCCGCCGACCCCGGTGCCGCGCAGCGTCGAGAGATCGACCCCGTGCTCGGTGGCCAGCTTGCGGACCAGCGGCGTGACGTACGCCGAGTCGCCGCCGCCGCCGCCGGCGGACGGCTCGGCAGCGGGTGCGGGGGCGGCGGGCTGCTGCGGGGCCGGAGCCTGCGGGGCGGGTGCCTGCTGTTGCTGCTGCGGGGCCGGGGCCTGCTGCGGCGCGGAGATCAGTGAGGGTGCCGGCGCGGACTGCGCGGCGGCCGGCTGGGCCGGCTGGGCCTGCTGCTGCTCGGCCTGCTGCTGCTCCTGCTGCTGCTCGGCCTGCTGCTCCTGCTGGGGCGTCTGCTCCTGCTGCTCAGCGGGCTGAGCCTGCTGCTGCTCAGCGGGCTGCTGGTCCTGCTGGCCGCCGCCCTCGCCGCCGATCACGGCGAGCTCGGCGCCGACCGCGACGGTCTCGTCCTCGCCGACGACGATCTTGGTGAGCACCCCGGAGGCGGGGGAGGGGATCTCGGTGTCGACCTTGTCGGTGGAGACCTCGAGCAGCGGCTCGTCGGCGTTGACCTGGTCGCCCTCCTGCTTGAGCCACCGGGTGACGGTGCCCTCGCTCACGCTCTCGCCCAGCGCCGGCATCGTCACCGACGTTCCGCCGCCACCGCCGCCGCCATCGCCACTGTCGCCGGAGGGCTGGTCGCCCTGCGGCGCGGCTGGCTGCTCCTGCTGCGACTCCTGCTCCTGCGGCGCGGCCGGCTGCTCCTGCTGCTGCTCCTCGGCCGGCTGCTGCTCGGCCGGCTGCTCCTCGGCCTGCTGCTCCTGCTGCTGGGTCGCCTGCTCCTGCTGCTGCTCAGCGGGCTGCTGGTCCTGCTGGCCGCCGTCCGAGCCGCCACCCTCGCCCTCGCCGCCGATCACGGCGAGCTCGGCGCCGACCGCGACGGTCTCGTCCTCGCCGACGACGATCTTGGTGAGCACCCCGGAGGCGGGGGAGGGGATCTCGGTGTCGACCTTGTCGGTGGAGACCTCGAGCAGCGGCTCGTCGGCGTTGACCTGGTCGCCCTCCTGCTTGAGCCACCGGGTGACGGTGCCCTCGCTCACGCTCTCGCCCAGCGCCGGCATGGTCACAGAGGTCGACATCTGCTCTCGTTCTCCTTCAGGTCGGCGGGGGAGACGCGGGGGTGCGGGTCAGCCGTGCGCGTGCAGGGGCTTGCCGGCCAGGGCGAGGTGGGCCTCGCCGACGGCCTCGGTCTGGGTCGGGTGGGCGTGGATCAGCTGGGCGACGTCGTCGGGGTACGCCTCCCAGCCGTAGATGAGCTGGGCCTCGGCGACGAGCTCGCCGACCCGGCTGCCGACCATGTGGATGCCGACGACCGGACCGTCCTTCTGCCGGACGAGCTTGACGAAGCCGGCCGTCTTGAGGATCTGGCTCTTGCCGTTGCCGGCGAGGTCGTAGGTCACGGTCTCGATACCGTCGGCGCCGTACTTCTCCTTGGCGCGAGCCTCGGTGATGCCGACCGACGCGACCTCCGGGTCGCAGTAGGTGACCCGCGGGACGCCGTCGTAGTCGATCGGCGCCGGGTCCAGACCGGCCAGCCGCTCGGCGACCATGATCCCCTCGCCGAAGCCGACGTGCGCGAGCTGCAGGGTCGGGATCAGGTCACCGACCGCGGAGACGGTCGCGACGCTGGTCTGGCAGTGCGCGTCGACCTTGACGAAGCCACGCTCCATCTCGATGCCGACCTGCTCGTAGCCCAGCTCCTGGGAGACCGGCCCGCGACCGACAGCCACCAGCAGCAGGTCCGCCTCGATCGTCTTGCCGTTCTCCAGCGCCACCTTCACGCCGCTCTCGGTCTTCTCCACGCCGGAGAACCGGGCGCCGAGCTCAAAGTTGATCTTGCGCTTGCGGAAGGCGCGCTCGAGGGCCTTGGACACCTGCTCGTCCTCGAGCGGCACAAGGTGCGGCAGGGCCTCGACGATGGTCACCTCGGCGCCGAAGGACCGCCAGACGCTGGCGAACTCGCAGCCGATCACACCCCCGCCGAGTACGACGACCGACGCCGGCACCGAGTCCATCTTCAGGGCGTGGTCGCTGCTGACGATCAAGCGGCCGTCGATCTCGAGGCCGGGAAGGCTCTTGGGCACCGAGCCGGTGGCCAGCACGACGTGGCGGCCCTCGTAGCGCTGCCCGTCGACCTCGACCGCGGTAGGGCTGACCAGGCGGCCGATGCCGGCGACGTAGGTGATCTTGCGGCTCTTCACCAGACCCTGGAGACCCTTGTACAGACGGGCGACGACGCCGTCCTTGTACTCGTTGACCGCGGGCATGTCGATGCCCTCGAAGGTCGAGCGGACGCCGAACTGCTCGCTCTCGCGGGACGAGTCGGCGACCTCCGCGGCGTGCAGCAGCGCCTTGGTCGGGATGCAGCCGCGGTGCAGGCAGGTGCCGCCGAGCTCGGCCTTCTCGACCAGGACGACCTGCATGCCCAGCTGGGCGGCCCGCAGGGCGCAGGCGTAGCCGCCGCTGCCTCCGCCGAGGATGACGACGTCGTACACGGTGCCGGCGTTGTCCGCCACGGAGCACTCCTTGCGATCTGCGTAAACGGGGTCTCGCGGGACCCGTCTGACTGGCTCATCCTGTCACCGCGGACGCGCCTGCGGGCAAGTGGGTCTGCGGTGGACCGGCGGAACCTCCGCCCCGTGCCCTACCGTTGCAGGAGTGAAACTGCGGGCGAGGACTGGGAGGGCTCGGTGCGACTGTTCCGCAGGCGCTCGCGGCCCGGCGTCCAGCGCCAGGCGGACGGTGCCGACACCGCGCACCTGAGCCAGTTCGCTGCCGGCCACACCGGCGTCGAGGCCTTCGTCGAGCCGCCGACGACCGTGTCCGCGACCACGGTCGTCTTCGTGGCCAGCACCGGGGAGTGGACCCGTCGCCGGGTCCGCGACGCGCGCGCGGCGCACGACCTAGCGAACCGGCTGGGTATCCCGTCCTACGACGCGGCAGTGGTCGGCTACCCGCAGCGGATGCGCGACTGGAACGCGCGACGCGCCGCCCGAGGTGGATCGGACGGCGCGTCGGCGTAGCTGGAGGTCAGGCCGACTAGTTGCCTTCCTTCTTGCCGGCCTTGGTCGGCGCGCCGCTGCGGTTGCCTTCCTTCTTGCCGGCCCCGGTGAGGGCGCCGCTGCGGTTGCCTTCCTTCTTCCTTGCCGTCGCCTTCGACGACTTCTTCGCCTTGTGCGACTTCTCGGCCTTGGTCTTGCTGGCCTTCTCGGCCTTCTCGGCCTTCGCCGCCGCCTTTGCGGTCTTGCCGCAATCGGAGTGCGCGGCGGCGCTGACCAGGGCCCCGTGGTCGGCCAGGCCCTTGGTGGTGTGCGCCACGAACGAGACGTACGCGCCGTGGTTGGCCGCGGCCGCGCAGGCGGCCGGGTCGAACAGGACCGGCGGCACCGTCGTCGGGGTCACCACGACGGGGGTCTCGGCCTCCGCCTTGCTCCTGCCTTCTCGGCCCTCTCGGCCTCCTCGACCTCCGAGGTGGCCGTGACGGTCGCGGTCGGGGCGGCGTCCTCGCCCTGGTCGTCGGCGTCCTCGCCCTGCTCGTCGTCCGTGGCGAGGGTCGAGACGACGGCGGTCGGGTCGGCCGAGGGCGTCGAGTCGGCCACGGTGGCCACCGTGGCGACCGCACCCCCGGCACCGAGCAGGGCAGCGGCGACCGCGATGGAGGCCACCCGGAGGTGACCGGCCAGGGTGGTGGCGAGGGTGCTGAGCACGAGGTCCTCCGGCTGCGGCGGGCGTCGGTGCGCCGGCCGGGGTTGGCCGCGCACCTGCCCATCGCCGCCGGTCAGGGCGTCGTTACCGCAGGTGACCGCATCCTCACCCGTTCGGCCGCGCCCGTTTGCCGGTTCTTTGCCGCGCGCCGCGCTCCCGGGGTCAGGCCGGCGGCAGCGCCCCGGCGGCCAGGTCCTCGGCCAGCCGCACCAGGGTCCGCACCGGGTGCCCGGTGCCGCCCTTGCTGGTGTAGCCGTGCGGCGCGGCGTCGTTGTAGGCCGGTCCGGCGATGTCCAGGTGCGCCCAGCGGATGCCCTCGGCGACGAACTCCTTGAGGAACATGCCGGCCACCAGCATGCCGCCGTACTTGTCGCCCATGTTGGCGATGTCGGCCACCGTGGACTCCATCGAAGCGCGCAGCTCGACGGGCAGTGGCATCGGCCACATCTGCTCGCCGGCGGCGCCGGCGGCCGTGACGATCGCCGCCCGCAGTGCGTCGTCGTTGGACATCACGGCCGACGTCCGGCTGCCGAGCGCCACCAGCTGGGCGCCGGTCAGGGTCGCGACGTCGATGAGCACGTCCGGCTTGTCCTCGCAGGCGCGCACGATGCCGTCGGCCAGGATCAGCCGCCCCTCGGCGTCGGTGTTGAGCACCTCGACGGTCGTGCCGCCGTAGATGGTGAGGACGTCAGACGGCCGCTGGGCGGTGCCCGACGGCATGTTCTCGGCCATCGGCGCCCAGGCCGTCACCGTGAGGTCGAGACCGAGCCGCGCGATCGCGGTGATCGTGGCGATGATGGCCGCGGCCCCGCCCATGTCCGATTTCATCCACTCCATCGCGGCCGGCGGCTTGAGCGAGAGGCCGCCGGAGTCGAAGGTGATGCCCTTGCCGACGAGCGCGAGGTGCGTCGTGCCCCGACCGCCCTTGTAGCTCAGCTTCACCAGGCGCGGCGGGCGGGAGGAGCCCTGGCCGACGCCGAGGATCCCGCCGTACCCGGCCTTGGCCAGTGCCTTCTCGTCGAGCACCTGCACGGTCACGCCCGCCGCCTTGGCCGCGGCGACCGCTTCGGTCGCGAAGGTCGCCGGCGGCAGGTCGGCGGGTGGGACGTTGACCCAGTCGCGGGCGAGGTGCACGGCCTCGACGACGGTGTGCGCCCGCGCGACCGCTGCCTTGACCGCCTTGTCCCGGCCGGAGCCGCTGACCAGGCTGAAGGACTCGACGGCCGGCTTGATCCGGTTGCTGCTGGTGAACCGGTAGCGGCGGAACGCGTAGGCGCCGAGCAGGGCGCCCTCGACCACGGCTGCGGCGTCCTCCGGCGACTCGGCGGGGAGCGCGAGCCCGACCTTCTCGGTGCCGGCCAGCGCCCGTGCCGCCGCTCCCGTGGCGCGACGAAGCACCTCCCCGTCGTACGACGGGGAACCCTTGCCGTTGGACTCGGCGGCCTTCCCCACGCACACCGCGAGCACGACCGGCGCGGTCGTGGCGCCCAGCGAGGAGACCTTGGTGACCTCGTTCGGGAGCCCGGTGTTGCCCAGCGCCTCGACGGTGGCCGCGAGCCTGCCCTTGAAGGCCTTGTCCACCTCCTCCGCGCCGGGCAGCAGCACGAAGCCGCTGTCCTTCTTCTTGGCGACGGCGACGACGAGGGCGTCGACCTTGAGGTTGGTGGGCTTGCTGGTGGTGAGCGTGACCGTGGCCAAGATCAGTGCCGTCCTGTTCAGGTGGGATCGGGCTCGGAGTCGCGATGCTAGCGTCCGCCAGATGAGCGACCCGACGGCCCTGAGGCGTTCCCCGCTGCACGACCGCCACGTCGCGCTGGGCGCGAAGATGGCCGACTTCGGCGGCTGGGAGATGCCCATCGAGTACCCGGGCGGTGGCGTGGTCAAGGAGCACACTGCCGTGCGGGAGGCGGTCGGCCTGTTCGACGTCAGCCACCTCGGCAAGGCCGTGGTGCGGGGCCAGGGCGCGGCGGCGTACGTCAACGCCACGCTGACCAACGACCTCGACCGGGTGGGGCCCGGCAAGGCGCAGTACACGCTGTGCTGCGACGACGCGACGGGCGGTGTGGTCGACGACCTGATCGCCTACTACCGCGACGACGACCAGGTCTTCCTCATCCCGAACGCGGCCAACACGGCCGAGGTGGTGCGCCGGCTGGCAGCGGAGGCGCCCGACGGCGTGGAGGTGATCGACCTGCACGAGCGGCACGGGGTGCTGGCGGTGCAGGGTCCGAGCAGCGACGAGGTGCTGGACGCGATCGGCCTGCCGACCGGTAAGTCGGGGATGGCCTACATGTCGTTCGAACCTGTCGACTGGCACGGCATGCCGGTGGTGGTCTGCCGCACCGGGTACACCGGCGAGCGGGGCTACGAGCTGGTGCCCCGCTGGGAGGACACCGGCACGTTCTGGGACGCCGTGGTGGAGGCGGGCGAGCCGTTCGGCCTGCGCCCGGCCGGCCTCGGTGCCCGCGACACGCTGCGCACCGAGATGGGATACCCCTTGCACGGGCAGGACCTCTCGTTGGACATCACCCCGGTGCAGGCGCGCTGCGGGTGGGCCGTCGGCTGGAAGAAGGCGGCCTTCTGGGGGCGCGAGGCGTTGCTCGCCGAGAAGGAGGCCGGCGCCGCGCGCACTGCCTGGGGTCTGGAGGGACTGGAGCGAGGGATCCCCCGGGCGCACATGGCGGTCTCCACCGCCGACGGTGCTGCCGTCGGCGAGGTGACCAGCGGGACCTTCTCGCCCACCCGCAAGATGGGGATCGCGCTCGCGTTGCTCGACCGCTCCGTCTCCGAGGGCGACGAGGTCGTGGTGGACGTCCGGGGACGGCCGGCCCGGTTCCGGGTGGTCAAGCCGCCGTTCGTCACCCCGTCGACCCGCGAGTCATGAGCACCGAGAAGATCCTGCTCGTCGGGATGATGGGCTCGGGCAAGACGTCGGTCGGCCGAGCCCTGACCGCCCGGACCGGCTGGCCCTACCGCGACAACGACGAAGCCGTCGCGATGCTCGCCGGTATGCCGACCAAGGACCTGCTGGAGCGGCGGGGGGAGCCGGCCCTGCGCACCGTGGAGTCGCAGGCGCTGCACTCCGCGCTGGCGGAGGACCCGCCACTGGTGGCCGGGGTGGCTGGTGGCGTGGTCGAGACGGAGGCCGACCTCGGTGCGCTCCGGGGCACCGACGCGTTCGTCGTCTACCTGCACACGCCGGTCGACCTGCTCGTGGAGCGGGTGGGGGACGGCGGCGGCCGCCCGTTCCTGCAGCCCGACCCGGAGACGGCCCTGCGCCGGCTGTATGCCGGTCGTGAACCGCGGTACCGCGAGGTCGCCGACCTGGTGGTCGACACGTCCACCGGTGACGCCGAGTCGCACGCCGACCAGGTGGTGCGGGCCCTGCGCGAGCGCTGACGGCCCCGTCAGCCGCTGACGGCGGCCCTCAGGACCGGTACGGCGAGCAGCGCTCCGGTGCCGTCGTTCCCGCGCAGACCGAGGTCGAGGATCGGCTCGAGGGAGACCCGGTCCAGCGCCAGCGCGTGCGCGGGGTCGGGGGAGAGATGGCCGGCCAGCCACCAGTCCGGGGCCCGGAAGGACAGCCTGGCCGCGACCAGCGCGGCCGCCGCGACGGCCGGGCCGTCGAGCACCACCGGCGTACGGCGGGCCGCGGCCTGCAGGAGCAGACCGGACGCGAGCGCCAGGTCGGCGCCGCCCACCGCCGCCAGCAGGGCCACCTGGTCGGCGAGCACCGGGCGACCCCGGCGCATCGCGTCGCGGGTCGCCGAGCAGGCCAGCATCCACGCGGCGTCGTCCTGACCGGTCGCGGTCACCGCCGAGGCGTCCGAGCGGGTCAGCAGCCCGACCAGCGTGGCGACCGGCACCGCGAGGTCAGGGTCCGGAAGTGCGATCAGCAGCAGGTCGGTGCCGGCGTCGACCTCCTCGTCCGCCAGCTCGGCACCGGCGAGCACTGCGGCCAGCGCCTCCTCGCGGCTGCAGGCGTCCTCGGCCTGCACCCGCCGTCCGGGCTCACCGCGCCGGCCGAGCAGTCGCACCTCGACGCCGGTGCCTCCGGCAACGACGACGGTCCGCTCGGGGACGGCGTCAGCGAGCACCAGGAGTCGCGGACGGCCGGGCGGCACCGCGGGCACCCGGCCCTGCGCCCCCGCCAGCCAGACCGCGAGGTCGACCAGGCGCCCGGTCGTGCCTTCCGGCCCGAACAGCTGGCGGGCCTCGCGCCGGGCGGTGTCGTCCGGCCGGTCGACGGCCACGGCGAGCTCGTCCAGCTCGGTCATCGGGTCATCGTGCCGTCCGGCGTCGGGTCGAACGTCGCGACCGCGTCGAACTCGGCGCGCCGGGATGCGCGACGCAGGGCGAGCAGCACCGGCCTGGCGGCCAGCGCGACCAGCGCCGCCGTGGTCAGCGCCCGCGGGATGTCGAAGCCCAGGGAGGTCACCAGGGTGAAGGCGAGGAAGCGACCGAGGTTCTCGGTCAGCGGGTCCCCGGCGACGTAGGAGATCTCGCTGTCCAGGCCGAGGGTGAACGGCCACAGCCAGAGGTTCATCAGCAGCCCGTAGGCCAGCCCGGCCACCGCGCCGTACGCCGTGAGCAGCAGCACCTCGGCCTTGCCGGTGGCCCGCGGCAGGCAGCCGGCCAGGAACCCCACCCAGCCGGCCGCCAGCATCTGGAACGGCAGCCACGGCCCGACGCCCGCGGTGAGCAGCGCCGACGCGAACAGCGTCACCGACCCGAGGACCAGGCCGAAGCCGCGACCGAGCGCCCGGCCGGCCAGCACCAGCAGGAAGAACACCGGCTCGAAGCCGGCGACCCCGCCGCCCAGTGGCCTCAGGGCGGCGCCCACCGCCGCGAGGACCCCGAGGACGGCGACGGACTTGGCGTCCATCCCGCCGTCGGCGACCTCGGCGAGCACCACGCCGATCATCAGCGGCAGCAGCACCACGAACAGCCACGGCGCGTCGGCGCGCCCCGCCAGGTCGGCCCCGGGTTGCACGAACAGCGGCCAGCTGAAGGCCAGCAGGCCGACCCCGCTGACCACGGACAGGGCCAGCGCCGCCCGCGGCCGCACCCGGACGGCACGCACCTTGCGGGGTGCCGCGGCAAGCGTGCTCATCCGGCCTTCAACGATGCGGCGACCTCGGCAACGGTCAGCCAGGGCAGCGGCGCAAGCACCTTGGCGACCTGCGGTGCGAAGGCGGGGGAGGACACGACGACCTCGCGGGACGGCCCGTCGCTGACCACCTCACCCTCCGCGAGCACCACGGTCCGGTCGGTGACCGTCGCGGCCAGCTCGACGTCGTGGGTGGCGAGCACGACGGCGTGCCCCGCAGCCGACAGGTCGCGCAGCACCTGGACCAGGGCGGCCTTGCCGGGGTAGTCCAGCCCGCGGGTCGGCTCGTCGAGCAGCACGACCGGCGGCCGGCCGGCGAGCACCACGGCCAGCGCCAGGGCCAGCCGCTGCCCCTCGGACAGGTCACGAGGGTGCAGCTGCGGGTCCGCCCCGGTGACCAGTCCGGCGAACACCGAGAACGCGGTCCCGGCCGGCACCGCGGCGTCCTGGTCGGCCTGGGCGCACTCAGCGGCGACGGTGTCCGCGTAGAGGAGGTCGCCCGGCTCCTGCGGCACCATCCCGACCCGCCGGACCAGGTCGGTCGACGGGAGAGCGACCGGGTCCTCGCCGGTGACCCGGACCGAGCCGGCGTCCGGCCGGCGCAGGCCGACCAGGGTCGAGAGCAGCGTGGACTTGCCGGCACCGTTGCGGCCCATCAGGGCGACCACCTCGCCGGCCCGCAGCTGCAGGTCGACGCCCCGCAGCGCCGCCCGGCCGTCGTACCGCACGACGACCCCGCGGGCCTCGGCCACGATGTCTCCGGTGGCCGGCGCCGGTGTGGTCGGGACCGCCGCCGCGCGCAGACGGGCGGTGAGCTCACCGGCGCGCCGGCGGGCGTCACGCACCGACAGCGGCAGCGGTGACCAGCCGGCCAGCCGGCCGAGCTCGACCACCGGCGGCGCGACCGGCGCGTCGGCCAGCACTTCGGCCGGCTCGCCGACGACCACCGGGCGGCCACCACCGGGCACGAGGATCACGCGGTCGGCGTACTGCACCACCCGCTCCAGCCGGTGCTCGGCCATCAGCACGGTCATTCCGAGGTCGTGCACCAGCCGGTGCAGCAGGGCCAGCACCTCCTCGGCCGCCGACGGGTCCAGGGCGGAGGTCGGTTCGTCGAGCACCAGCACCCGCGGGTGCGGCGTCAGCACCGAGCCGATCGCCACCCGCTGCTGCTGCCCGGCCGACAGGGTGGTCAGCGGCCGGGACCGCGCGGCCGCCATCCCCAGCACGTCGAGGGTCTCCTCGACCCGACGGCGCATCACCTCCGGCGGCACGCCGAGGGACTCCATGCCGTAGGCCAGCTCCTCCTCGACGGTGTCGGTGACGAAGCCGGCGAGCGGGTCCTGGCCGACGTAGCCGACGACGTCGGCGAGGTCCCGCGGCCGGTGCTGGCGGGTGTCGCGGCCGGCGACGGTCACCCGGCCGGACAGCAGCCCGCCGGTGAAGTGCGGCACCAGTCCGTTGACCGCGCGGAGCAGGGTCGACTTGCCCGAGCCGGTCCGGCCGACCACCAGCGCGAGCTCGCCCTCGGGCACGTGCAGGTCGACGCCCGACAGCACCGGCGCATCACTGCCGGGGTAGCGGACCCCCACCTGCTCGAACCTGATCACACGACCTCCTCGACCCGGTCCTGATGATCGTTTGCGACCTTCGGGGTGCCGACACGCCGTGGTGGGTCGGCGTGTCGGGTGCCCGGACGTCGCGAACGATCGTGCCCGGGAGGCGCCACCCAGGCCGGCAGCAGAGCCAGGAGCAGGGCGAGGGCCGGTACGGCGGGCAGCGTGGGCGTCACGAGCGGTGAGGTCGAGGGGCTGAGCGCCGACGGGTCGAGCTGCGCCCCGACCAGCACGCCGGCAGCGGCGACCAGGCCACTCGCGGCCACCGCCCACTCCTGGACGCCCCAGAGGTCCGGCCGGTACCGGCTGCGGGTCGACCGGCGTCCGCCGAGGGTCAGCCCGGCACCGGCGACCGCGGCGCCGGCGACGAGCACCGGCAGGCCGAAGCCCGCCGGAGACGCGGCGTCCATCAGGCCGTAGAGGCCGGCGCAGACGCCCACCAGCCCGGCGAGGGTCAGCGCCCCGGACCGTCGCCGCACACCGGGTTCGGCGGCGCCGCGCCCGAACCCCCGGGCGTCCATCGCTGCCGCGAGGTCGACCGAGCGTTCCAGGGCGCCCTCGAGGACCGGCATCGCGACACCGCGCAGCCCGCGCAGCCCGGTGTGCGGCCGGCCGCGCAGCCGGCGGGCGGCCTTGACCCGGCCGACTCCCTCGACCAGCTGCGGCGACACGCTGAGCGCCACCACCACCGCGACACCGACCTCGTACAACGCGCCGGGGACCGCGCGCAGCAGCCGCTTGGGGTTGGCCAGCGCGTTCGCGGCGCCCACGCAGGTGAGCATCGTGGCCAGCTGCAGCCCGGCGTACACCGCACCCATCAGACCCTCGAGGGTGATGTCCCCACCGAGGCGCACGCCCGCAGCCCAGTCGGGCAGCGTGATCTCCGGCAGGTGCAGCAGCACGTGCCCGGGCACCGGCGCGCCGAACAGCGCCGCGAACACCACCCGGATCCCGACCACCACCAGGCCCATCCGCAGGTAGAAGCCGTACGCCCGGGCCCACGGTGCATCGGTCCGCCGCGCCGCGACGACATAACCGGCGACCGCGAGGATCAGCCCGAGCAGCAGCGGGTTGGTGGTGCGGCTCGCGGCGGTCGCCAGGCCGGTCGCCCACAGCCACCAGGCGCCGGGGTGCAGCGCACGAAGGTGCCGCAACGCCGGCAGGTGCCAGGTCATGGCGCTGCCCGGGTACGCCGGAAGCGGGCGAACGCCGCGCCGCCCAGCACCGCGACCAGGCCGAGACCCAGAACCGGTCCCACCCACGGCGGACCACCGGACTCGTCGTCCGCGGAGACGGGCGCGCTGCGCGTCACCGAGGGCGCGGCCGTCGATGCCGAGCTGCTCGACGGCGCGGGCGTGGGTGCTTGCGAGCTCGCGCTCGCGCTGGTGGGGGCGGGGTCGGCAGTCAGTGGTTGGGTCGGCTTGAGGTCCGCCGGGGACTTGGTGAGGTCCGGCAGTGGAACGGCGTCTCCGCTCGCCCTGCTCGAACGCGGGGAGGCCGTCGGCGTCCGGGTGCTCGGTGCCTGGACGGCCTGCGGGCAGATGGTGCGGAAGGCGATGCCCGGCGGCTGCCGCTTCCCGCCCTCCTGCCACACCCAGGCCTCGACGGCGCCGGGCTCCGGGTCGTGGCTCCCCGCGCCCTCGGACGCGTAGACCCAGCGGGTCGACCCGGGGGCGCGCCACCAGTACGACCAGTAGGTGTCGGCGGAGTTGCGCGAGCACTCCGGGAACCCGTCGAGCTGGCAGACCTGGCCGGGCTGGCGCGGGACGAACGCATAGCTGACGCCGGCGGCAGTCAGGGCCTCGAGCCCGCTGTCCGGGTCACCGACGGCGCAGCCGGTCCGCAGGTCACCGCCGGCCAGCCGCCCGTCGACGATGACGCCGACGCACGGCTTCGCCGCAGCGAGGGCCGGTGCGGACGGTCCGAGCAGCGCGAGGCCCACCGACCCTGCACCCCCGAGCAGCACAGGGGCGAGCAAGGCCGCGCCCAGCCGTCGGACCGTCCGCACCGGAGTCAGCACCCGCTAGCAGGCCAGCTTGGGCAGGCCGCGGCTCGAGCCGTCGTTGCTGATGTCGGCCAGGGTCGCCTGGGCCAGCGCGGGGACCGCCTGGCTGGTCGCCCGGACCGGGTCACCGGTGCCTGCGCGGACGTAGCGGACCATGCCGCGGGTGGCGGGCTTCCCGGCGCAGCCGACCTGCAGGGCGCGCAGGAACCCGCGGGCTGCTGCGGCGGCCTTGTCCCGACCGACCGCGGTCAGCGCCTGCGCGGCCAGCGCCGTGCTGTTCGAGTTGCGCGTCCCGTTGCCGCTGAACGACCCGTTGTCGTGCTGGTGCCGCTTGAGCCAGCGACCCCCGTCACCGGCTGCGGCCAGAGCCGCCTTGCCGCCGACCGCCGTCAACGCCTGCACGGCGAAGCCGGTGGCGTCGACGGTGGCCCGGCAGGGCGAGGCGCCGAAGGTCTCCGGGAAGCCCCCGTTGCCGCACTGCTGCCCCACGAGGAACGACACGGCGGCGCGCGAGGCGCCACCGCTGGTCGCCCGCTCCAGGCCGATCAGCGCCAGCGACTGAGAGAACGCGTTGCTGAAGTCGCCGAACTGGGAGATGTCCGAGAACCGCCCCGTGTCCGAGGCGGGGCAGGACCGCACCTTCCCGCACTCGAGCGCCCGCAGCCCGGCCACCAGGTTCTTGCGCGGCCCGCCGCCGAACGCGGTCGCGTCGGCGCGCTGCGCGGCCGCGACCATCACGAGCTTGGCGTAGGAGCCGGCGTAGTGCTCGGCCGGGTCGCTGCCGCCGGTGTAGGCGAGGACGTTGTGGCGCAGTGCGCCGGTGGCCAGGCGGGCCGCCCGACGTCCGACCTTCGCGGAGTCCAGGGCCAGCACGACATCGGCGGTGAGCCCGTAGTCAGGGAACGACTGGCCGCCGAACGAGGCGGTCATCAGATGGGTGTCGGCGTCGAGCTGACGGCCGAGCCAGCCGACCGCGGCGTCGGCCCGGTTGCGGGTCTCCGCGGCCTGCGCGGCGCCGGGCGTGGCGATCAGGACGGTCGGAACCGTCAGGAGGGCGGCGGCAGCAAGCAGGTGCCTGCGCAGCGGGAACTGGAGCATGGTGTTGAGCACGGGTGACGTCCTTTCACGGGAGCGATCCGCGACGGTCCCCGGGCGAGGCCGGCCCCCGCACACGACGACGCCCCCGACGCGAACGAGTCGCGCGGGGGGCGGAAGGTGCGGACGGCGGTGCTGTCCGGGCTCCGCCCCGCATACCTCGACGGAATGAGTGGAGCCGCTCACGTCCACGCAGGTGCTCCGACTCGCCGCACGGCCCGGGGACACCGGGTGCGGCCTACGGTTGCGGGTCAGTGCCGGAATCCGACCGGTCTTCCCCTGCCTGAACGCGTCTGCAGTTGTGGTGCACGCGGAGCGAACCACGCGGGGTAGGTTCCCGTCAAAAGGAAGGGCGTGGCCGCGCGATGACCTGGACCTGGCGGATGGAGTCCGCTGACGGCTCGACCCTCGACGGTGTGACCGTCGAGCGGTTCCCGAGCCAGGCCGACGCCGAGTCCTGGGTCGGCGAGGCCTGGCAGGACCTGCTCGGCCAGGGCGTCGACCAGGTCAGCCTGCTGGAGGGCGACCGGGTCGTCTACGGCCCGATGAGCCTGCACCCCGCCGAGTAGCAGTCGGCGCACCCGCCGGGAGCCCCGTCGTACGGCGAACCTAGGCTCGTCGGCATGGACTTCCGACACCTCGGCCGCAGCGGCCTGAAGATCTCCGAGATCACCTACGGCAACTGGCTCACCCACGGGTCGCAGGTCGAGAACGACGTGGCGACCCAGTGCGTCCGTGCCGCGCTGGACGCCGGCATCTCGACGTTCGACACCGCTGACGTCTACGCCAACACCAAGGCCGAGACCGTGATGGGTGAGGCGCTCAAGGGCGAGCGCCGCGAGTCGCTGGAGATCTTCACGAAGGTCTACTGGCCGACTGGGCCGGGCGGGAAGAACGACGTCGGCCTGTCCCGCAAGCACATTCTGGAGTCGATCGACGGATCGCTGCATCGGCTGCAGACCGACTACGTCGACCTGTACCAGGCGCACCGGTTCGACAACGAGACGCCGCTCGAGGAGACGATGCAGGCCTTCGCCGACGTCGTCCGGGCCGGCAAGGCGCTCTACATCGGCGTCAGCGAGTGGACGGCCGCGCAGATCCGGGCCGGTCACGCGCTGGCCGAGGAGCTCGGTGTTCACCTGGTGTCGTCCCAGCCGCAGTACTCCATGCTGTGGCGGGTCATCGAGGCCGAGGTCGTGCCGACCTGTCGCGAGCTCGGCGTCGGCCAGATCGTCTGGTCGCCGATCGCGCAGGGCGTGCTCACCGGCAAGTACCAGCCCGGTCAGGCTCCGCCGGCCGGCTCGCGCGCCACCGACGAGAAGGGTGGCGCGGACATGATCAAGCGGTTCATGAACGACGACATCCTCACCCGGGTGCAGAAGCTGGCGCCGGTCGCCGACGAGCTCGGGCTGACCCTGGCGCAGCTCGCCGTGGCCTGGGTGCTGCAGAACGACAACGTCTCCTCGGCCATCGTCGGCGCCTCGCGGCCCGAGCAGGTGGTGGAGAACGTCAAGGCCGCAGGTGTGCAGATCCCGGCGGAGCTGATGACCCGGATCGACGAGGTCCTCGGCGACACGGTCGAGCGCGACCCGGCCCGGACCGCAGCAAACGCCCCGTCGTCGCGGCCCGCCTAGTCGAGGACGGGCCCGGTGGTCAGCCGCCGCTGCGGCGCCGGCCGGCCTTGAGTCGCGGCGGCGGCAGCCGGAACCGGCGGATCTGCATGCTGCGCATCAGCGCGTAGGGCACCACGCCCTTGGCCGGCTGGTCGGGGAAGTTGCGGCGGATGCCCCGGCGGAGCCGTCGGACCAGCGCCAGCGAGTCGACGATGATCAGCGCGACCAGCGTGAGCCAGAGGGCGCTGCCGAAGGTGCGCAGCTGGGTGTTGCTGGTGAACGTGAGCGCCAGGATCAGCAGGGCGAACGGCAGGAAGAACTCGGCCACCGTCCGGCGGGCGTCGACCACGTCGCGCACGTACCGGCGTACCGGGCCGCGGTCACGCGGCGGCAGGTTGCGCTCGTCGCCGGCCTTGAGCGCAGCCATCTGGTGGGTGCGGTCCTCGCGCTGCCGCTCGCGCATCGAGCGGTAGGCCTCCTTGCGGGTCTTCGGCGCGACGGCCGCCCGGCGCCGGCCCTTCTCCGCCTCGCGCCGCTTCGGGGTGGGCCGGCCCTTGCCGCCTTCCTTGGCCTCGCTGGCCTGCGCGGCAGCCGCCTCCTCCGCGGCTGGGGCCTTGCTTCGTCCGAACACGGGCGTCAGCGTACCTGCGGGGTCGTCGACCGAGAGGGCGCCGTCGGGTGCGGGAACTTCCCCGACCGGGTGGGCGTCCCCAGGGGGTGCTCCCGGTTCTAGGGTGGATGCGAGGGCCCGGTCGGGGCCGTCACGACGAAGGGGGTCCCGGAGCCCGATGAGCGTCATGAAGCGACTCAAGCTGATCTTCAGTGCCAAGGCGAGCAAGGCGCTCGACCGCGCCGAGGACCCTCGCGAGACACTCGACTACTCCTACGAGCGGCAGCTCGAGATGCTGCAGAAGGTCCGCCGCGGGGTGGCCGACGTGGCGACCTCGCGCAAGCGCCTCGAGCTGCAGATGCAGCAGCTCGAGCAGCAGTCGACCAAGCTCGAGGGGCAGGGCCGGCAGGCACTCGCCGCCGGCCGTGAGGACCTCGCCCGGGAAGCCCTGACCCGCCGGTCCGGCGTGCAGCAGCAGCAGGCCGACCTCAGCACCCAGCACGCGGCCCTGCAGGCCGAGGAGGAGAAGCTCACGGTCGCCTCTCAGCGGCTGCAGGCGAAGGTCGACGCGTTCCGGACCCGCAAGGAGACCCTCAAGGCGACCTACACCGCGGCCGAGGCGCAGACCAAGATCGGTGAGGCGTTCTCCGGGATCTCCGAGGAGATGGGCGACGTCGGGCTCGCCGTGCAGCGGGCCGAGGACAAGACCCAGGCCATGCAGGCCCGGGCCGGTGCGATCGACGAGCTGCTCGCCAGCGGCGCCCTCGACGACGCGTCCGGCACCGCGAAGGACGACATCACCGCCGAGCTGGAGCGGATGGGCAGCCAGGGGGAGGTCGAGCTCGAGCTGGCCCGGCTCAAGGGTGAGCTCGGTGCCGGCAAGGCGCCGGAGGCCATCGAGGGTGCGGCGCCGCCGAGCACTGATGCCGCCACCACCGAGGCGCAGAAGGTCGAGGGGGACCGGCCGTGATCGTGCGAGTGCTGGGCGAGGGTCAGTACGCCGTCGACGAGGCGCACGCCGACCTGCTCAACGGGCTGGACAGCGGGCTGGAGCGGGCCGTCGAGTCCGGCGACGAGACGAGCTTCCGGTCCACGCTGGCCGAGCTCCTCGCCCAGGTGCGCACGGTGGGGGAGCGGCTCCCCGACGACTCGCTCGAGCCGTCCGACGCCGTGCTGCCCGACGAGAGCAGCTCGCTCGAGGAGGTCCGCGCGATGCTCTCCGACTCCTCCGAAGGCCTCATCCCGGGCTGAGCCATGGCGACTTCGCGCTACGTCCCCGACCGTGGCCTGTGGGCCCGGATGGGTCTGACGATGTTCCTGCTCGGCGGACTGTTCGTCGTCCTCGGTGCGGTGCTCGTCCACTACTTCGGCGCGCTGGGCCTGGTCTTCATCGCCGGGTTCCTCGCGGTGCAGTGGTTCTTCTCCGACCGCATCGCGCTGTTCTCCATGGGCGGCCGCGAGGTGACCCCGGAAGAGGCGCCGCAGCTGCACGCGATCGTCGACCGGCTGTGCGCGCTGGCCGACATGCCCAAGCCGAAGGTTGCGATCGCCGACAGCGACGTGCCGAACGCGTTCGCCACCGGGCGGTCCCCGCAGCGTGCCGTGGTGTGCGCCACCACCGGCATCATGCGACGGCTCGACGAGCGCGAGCTCGAGGGCGTGCTGTCGCACGAGCTGTCCCATGTCGCGCACCGCGACGTCACCGTGATGACGCTCGCGTCGTTCGTCGGCGTGCTGGCCGGCTTCCTCACCCGCATGGCGTTCTACAGCGGCATGTTCGGCGGTCGCCGGAACAACGACAACGGCGGAGCACCTGTGGTGCTGGTCATCACCCTGGTCAGCCTCGTCGTCTACGCGCTGTCGTTCCTGCTGACCCGTGTCCTGTCCCGCTACCGCGAGCTGGCTGCCGACCGGGCCGGCGCGTTCCTCACCGGCCAGCCGTCGGCCCTGGCGTCGGCGCTGACGAAGATCTCCGGCGAGATGGGGCGCATCCCCACCCGGGACCTCCGCCAGGCAGAGCCGTTCAACGCGTTCTTCTTCACCCCCGCGGTCGCCCCCGGCTTCAGCATCTCCTCGCTGTTCTCGACGCACCCCCCGTTGGAGAAGCGGCTCGAGCAGCTCGCCCGCATCTCGACCCAGCTCAACCGCCCGTCGGCGTGAGACGTACGTCGACGTGAAGTGGCTCGATGCCGCGCTGGGACGCACCAAGGCGGTGCGTCCCGACCTGGACAGCCTGTTCGCGGTCCCCGACGCCGCGGTCACGCTGGAGGCCGCGATGAGCCTGCGGCCGACCGGGCTGGGATCGGTGTGCTTCCGGGCGGTCGAGGGCAGCGCCTTCTCCGCCGTCCAGGGCGACATCCAGCAGCTGCTGGACGCCGACGGCGGGCCGAAGGTCGAGGCGTCGACCGACGCCTACGGCTTCACCTGGTTGCTCGTCCGGCACGACCCCTCCGAGCTGCCGGGCCTGGTGACCGAGCTGCACGCAGTGAACTCGACCCTGCAGGACAACGGCTTCGCGCCGACGCTGCTGTGCTCGCTGGTCGGGTTCGAGGCACAGGGAGACCGTCCGGTCGGGCTGGTGTACCTCTACAAGCGCGGCACCTTCTACCCGTTCGCCCCCAGCGGCGCGGAGCAGCGCGACAGTGCGCTCGAGCTGCAGGTGCGCGCGGCGGTCGGGTCCGACCTGCCGGTTGAGGCCGACCTGAGCCGGTGGTTCCCGGTCTGGGGTGCGCCCGGTCTGTAGGCCGCTCCAAGCGCCGGACTCAGGGTCGGGCTCAGCCGGGCGCGCCGAACCGCACCACGGTGCCGTCGGGATCGGTGACCCACAGCTCCGTCAGCCCCCACGGCTTGAGCTCCGGTGCACCGAGCGAGCCCGGACCCTCGGCCGGCAGACCGAGCCCGGACCACTGCTCGGCCAGCACGCCGACGTCCGCGACCGCGATGTAGCAGGCGAACCAGCCGGCGGCCGGGTCGATGTCGGGGTTGTGCGTGAAGTGCACCTCGGCGCCCTCGCGGACCGCGATCAGGTACGGCGGGTCGTCGCCGGTCGCGTCCACCACCCGGAAGCCGAGCGACTGCCAGAACGCCGTCGTCGCCGCGGCATCGCGGTAGGGAAGGATCGGCACCGGCCGCCAGTCGTGCGAGTGGTCGTGACCGTGGCCCATCGCTGCCTACCTCCGTGATCATGAAGCTTCGACCCCGCACTTGTTACCAGGAGTCTTGATGATCACAGGTGGGGGAGGCCGCAGCCTGGCCCGCAACGCCGTGGGGTGCCGGTCCAGCCGCCGGCCCGGAGCAGCTGGGCGACCTGGCCGGCGATCGTGCATCGGTGCAGGCTGACCGACCGCCAGCCGTATCGCAGGGTGCGGATGCCCTCCTCGAGCAGCAGCTCGTTGTCCCGCAGGTCGTCCCGCTCACGTTCGTCGGCCGGGTGCGCCGCGCGGCCGTCGAGCTCGACGACGAGCCGGAACTCGACGTACCGGATGTCCCGGTACCGTCGCCGTCCCGGCCGGCCCTCCGGCCGGTTCCGGTCCCCGGTCGGCAAGCCGTGGGCGACCTCGACGTCGCGGTGGTAGCCCAGCTCGAGCGCTGAGGCGACCCCGACCGCCGCCTCGGCTATCAGGTCCGAGACCAAGGCACGTCGGCGGATCTTCTTGCGAGCATCCAGGGCGCCGGCGAGGTGCGCTGCTGTCGTGATCCGTCGCTGGCAGGCACGCAGCACCAGGTCGATGATCTGCGCATCCGAGGTCGTCGGGCGGTCCACCAGGTCCAGCACCGTGTCCTCGACGCGCACCATCGGCGGCACCTTGACCGGGTGACGAGTCGCGCTGAGACGAAGGGCGTAGTGCACCTTGAGGCCCGGCTGCGGCCGGACCCGGCGGGTCACCGGGACGGTGACGTGCACGTCCGGCGGTGCGTCGTCGCGCAGCGCCCATACCCACGCGGCGGTCTCGTGCGACAGCGCGGCGCCGAGCCCGGCGTAAAGGAGGGCCGCCCAGCACCGAGACGTGTACGGAACCGGCCCGGAGAAGGTCAAGTAGCTCCCGGGAAACCCGCTCGGCCGCCAGTCGCCTGCGACCAGCGCCCGGCGAACCTGCTTGTCGGTCATCCCGTGGTCCAGCGCCTGGACCCGGCTCACAGCGCCTTCCTGAGCCGTGGTCAGCGCGTCGAGGTCGCTGCGCCGGCCGGCTGGTCGGAGTCTCGGCACCGCACCAGGGTGGGCGGTTGCTGACGTCCGGGTGGCCTCCGCGGACGGATCTGTGGACCTCGTCCGACCGGTGGACAACCGCGGTCTCCGTGATCATGAAACTTCGACCCCTCACTTGTGACCAGAAACCTTCATGATCACGGGAGGGGGAGGGGCGCGCGCGCCGGTGCGCGAGGATGCGGGGATGAAGGTCCTGGTGGCGCCCGACCGGTTCGGCGTCGAGCTGGCGGCTGCCGAGGCCGCGGACGCGGTCGCTCTCGGCTGGGCCCGCTCTGCGCCCTACGACGAGGTCGACCTGCTGCCGCTGTCCGACGGCGGGCCGGGCTTCGTCGACGTGCTGTCCGGCGCCCTCGGCGGCGAGATCGGCGTGGTCACGGTGCGTGGGCCGCTCGGCGACCCGGTCCCGGCCCGCGTTCTGCGGCTGGCCGGCACGGCGTACGTCGAGGCCGCCGAGGCCGTCGGGCTGCACCTGCTGGACCCGGACCGGCTCGACCCGGTCGGCGCGTCGTCGTACGGCGTGGGGGAGCTGCTGCTCGCGGCAGCCGCCGGTGGCGCGGACCGGGTCGTCGTCGGCGTCGGCGGCACGGCGACCACCGACGGGGGCCGCGGGCTGATCGCAGCACTCGACGGGCACCGCGACCAGCTCGACGGCATCGAGCTGGTCGCCGCCACCGCCACCGACGCCCCCCTGATGGGCCACTCCGGTGCCGCGCTGGGGTTCTCGGCCGGCAAGGGCGCCGACCGCGCTGCTCGCGAGCAGCTGGAGACCGCGCTGCGCGAGTGGGCCACCCAGACCGACGGCGGGCTGGCGGTCCGGCCCGGTGCGGGGGCCGGCGGCGGCATCGGCTTCGGGCTCCTCCTGCTGGGCGCCGAGCGGGTCAACGGCACCGCCCTGGTCGCCGAGTCCACCGGGCTGGACCTGCGGGTCCGCTCCGCCGACCTGGCCGTCACCGCCCTCGGGGTCTTCGACTGGGAGGTGCTGCGCGGCCGGGTCGTGGTCGGGGTCACCCGTGCGGCGCAGCGGGCCGGCCGGCCGACGGTCGTGCTGGCCGACCGGGTCGAGGTCGGCCGCCGCGAGCTCGCCTCGGTCGGCGTGGACGCCGCCTACTCCGCCGAGGACGTGCCCCTGGGTGACGAGCCTCACAGCGCCGCGGACCGGCTGGCCGTGCTGGCAGCCAGGGTGGCGCGCACCTGGTCGCGTTGAGTCGCCGAATCACCCCCGGTGGCTGTGTCACCATGGAGGGGAAGACCAGGACCTCGTACCCAGGAGCACTCACCATGACCGTTCAGGACCAGTCCACCGAGCAGGCTTCCGGCGTGCTGCTCACCGACACGGCCGCGTCGAAGGTCAAGAGCCTGCTCGAGCAGGAGGGCCGCGACGACCTCGCCCTGCGGGTGGCCGTGCAGCCCGGCGGCTGCAGCGGTCTGCGCTACCAGCTCTTCTTCGACGAGCGCACCCTCGACGGTGACGTCGTCACCGACTTCGGTGGCGTCGGCGTCGTCGTCGACCGGATGAGCGCGCCCTACCTCAGCGGTGCCTCGATCGACTTCGTCGACACCATCGAGAAGCAGGGCTTCACGATCGACAACCCGAACGCCGGCGGGTCCTGCGCCTGCGGCGACTCGTTCCACTGACGCACTGACGTCCAACTCCGGCCCGGCCCGCCTCGCGCGGTCCGGGCCGAAGTGCTGTGCGGCCTACTTGGCGGGTCCGAGCAGCGTCTCGCCGGTCTCGGGGTCCACCACCTGGCGCAGGCCGAGCGGGGCGTCCAGCCGCACCGTCCGCCGCACCTCGACAGCGAGGTCGATGCACGGCTTGTCCCCGGCCGTCCGCCGCTCCACGACACTGATCCGCACCGCGCGGTCGTCCTCGGCGGCGCGGACGTCGTAGTCGTAGCACTCCGGCACCCCGCCCCAGAACGTCACGTCGATGCTGCGGTCGTCGTCGCCGCGGCGGACCGAGGTGAAGCGTGAGTCGGGCGGCTCGGCGCTGGGCGCGGTCGAGGGCGGAGCCGGTGGGACCGCGGACCCGGGGCTGCCCGACGTCCCTCCTGCGGCGCCGCCGTCGGACGAGGCCATCAGCCGCGGCTCGACGGCCAGCTGCACCAGCGGGTGCACCGACTTCGCCACGGTGAACAACCAGGCCGGCACCAGCGTCGGGCCGTCGTCGGTCTCCCGCAGGGACAGTCCGAGCCGGGCACCGGTCACGGTGACCGGCCCGCCGCACGCGACGGGGTCGACCGAGTCGGGAGCAGGTTCCGCACAGGCGATCAACGGCATCGGCAGCGGTGTGCGGACCAAGGCGTCCCAGGCCTCCCGCGCGGTCACCAGCGGGTACGCCGGGCCGCGCGTCGTGGTGGCCAACCAGCCGGCTCCGGACTGCACGGTGTCCCCGGCGACCACGAGGGTGGTCCCGAAGCCGGTCGTGGGCAGGCCGCCCACCTCCGGGTCCACCTGGACCTCGACCCAGCTGCCGGGCGGGCCCACCGTCTCGGCCCCGTCGGCCAACCCGGCGTCGCGGAGGAGCTCACGCGCGATCAGACGGGCCTGGTTGGCCGAGGTCGTCGTGACCGGGACCCGCGCGTCGGAGGGCTCCCGCGAGTCCGGGGCGCCGGAGCTGACCGTGCCGAGGCCTCCGGTATAGCTCCACGGCCGGCCCGGCGTCTGCTGCACGGACAGCCGGCGCCGCTCGCCCTGCCACGCCGTCTCGTGGCCGGTGTCGACCGGGGCGCCGGTCAGACCCAGCGTCTCGGCCAGCGCACGGGCGGTGCCGTCGGAGCCGGGGGAGGTGCGCACCTGGTGCACCGGTGCCGAACCAGGCCCCTCGGGCAGGTCGGCGCCCGGAGCCAGCCGGTAGCGCGGGTCCGGGGTGTCGGTGTCCGCCGGGGACCAGCCGGCCACCTTCAGGGTGGTCGCCGGGCCCTCGGGCCCGCCGTCGCTCCCCGCGCCGGACACCGGCGGGTCGTCGGCACGCAGGACGACCCAGACGACGCCGATCACGGTCAGGACGAGCGCCGCGACGACCAGCGGCGCCACGCGGCGGACGGTCTCTGGTCTCATGCCGCTCGGACGCACCACGGCGTCACCGGGTTCCTCCGGGGGCTCAGTCGCCGTAGGTGTCCAGCCCCGCCACCACGCCGACGGCGCGGTCGGGGATCGTCAGCGTCCGGCGCGGCCGCGGCACCTGCGCGAGGTGACGGGTCACCTCGGCGCAGTCGGAGACCAGGTCGTCCAGCGAGGCGGCATCGGTCTCGGAGGGCACCTCGGCATGAGGTTCGACGACGGTCACCTCTGCAGGGTAGGCACGCTGGCGATGCGAGCGGAACGCCTACCGCTCGGTAGTCTTTGCCCTGCTCGGCACGCCCGCCCGACGACCTGGAGCACCCGTGCGCATCGCCGTCACCGGCTCGATAGCCACCGACCACCTGATGACCTTCGAGGGGAAGTTCACCGACTCCCTGGTGGTGGACCAGCTCGACAAGATCTCGCTGTCCTTCCTCGTCGAGGACCTCGACGTGCGCCGGGGCGGCATCGCGGCCAACATCGCCTTCGGGATGGGCTGCCTGGGCCTGGACCCGGTGCTCGTCGGGGCCGTCGGCCAGGACTTCGCCGACTACCGGTCCTGGCTGCAGCGGCACCGGGTCGACACCAGCTCGGTGCACGTGTCCGAGCTGCGGCACACAGCCCGGTTCGTCTGCACCACCGACAGCGACCACGCCCAGATCGCGTCCTTCTACGCCGGAGCGATGCGCGAGGCACGGGACATCGAGCTCGAGCCGGTGGCCAGCCGGATGGGCGGCATGGATCTGGTCGTCATCTCGGCGAACGACCCCGAGGCGATGCTGCGGCACACGGAGGAGTGCCGCACCCGCGGCTACCCGTTCCTCGCCGACCCCGGCCAGCAGATCGCCTGGATGGACGGCGCCGGGATCCGGCAGCTGATCGACGGTGCAACCTACCTGTTCACCAACGAGTACGAAGCGGCGCTGGCCGAGCAGAAGACCGGCTGGTCGGCCGAGGAGATCCTCGACCGGGTCGGCACCCGGGTGGTGACCCTCGGCGCCAAGGGCGCCCGGATCGACCGGAAGGACGAGCCGACCCTGCACGTCGAGTGCACCCCGGAGGAGCGCAAGGTCGATCCGACCGGCGTGGGGGACGGCTTCCGGGCCGGCTTCCTGGCCGGCCTGGTCTGGGGCCTGCCGCTCGAGCGCTGCGCCCAGGTCGGCAGCCTGCTCGCGACCTACGTCATCGAGACGAAGGGCACCCAGGAGTACGAGCTGGGCCAGCAGCGGTTCCTCGAGCGGTTCGAAGCGGCCTACGGCCCCGAGGCCGCGGCAGACGTCGCGCCGCACGTGCACTGCCCGCGCCCCTGACCCGGTGATGCGCCGGCCGGTCGAGCCACCGCCGTCGGGCTACGTGTTCGGCGGGGTCGGCGCGGCCGAGGCCGGGGAGGAGCTGCTCGGCGTCGGCGCCGACCTGGAGCCCGGCACCGTCCTGGCCGCGTACCGCGCCGGGCTGTTCCCCATGCCGCTGTCCCGTCGCGGTGCCGTCGGCTGGTGGTCCCCGGACCCGCGCGGCATCCTGCCGCTGCCGGCTCTGCGGGTCAGCCGGTCGCTGCGCGCGGCCTGCCGCAAGTTCGAGATCCGCGTCGACACGGCGTACGACGAGGTGGTGCGCGGCTGCGCCGACCCGAAGAGGCCGGGCGGCTGGATCCGCAAGGACGTGGTCGCGGCGTACCGCCGGCTGCACGACCTCGGCTGGGTGCACAGCGTGGAAGCATGGTCGGTCGCGCCGGACGGCCGGGAGCGACTGGCCGGCGGTCTGTACGGCGTCGCCATCGGTGGCCTGTTCGCGGGGGAGTCGATGTTCCACCGGGAGCGCGACGCGTCGAAGGTCGCCCTGGTGGGGCTGGTCGAGCTGCTCCGCGCCGATGGCCGCGACCGGCTGCTGGACGTCCAGTGGGCGACCGAGCACCTGGTGTCCCTGGGTGCCGTCGAGGTGGCCCGGCCGGCCTACCTCACGCTGCTCGCCGAGGCCGTGCCCCTCCCTCAGCCCACGATGGGTCTGGAGTAGGGTTCTGACCGCGTAGACGAACGCCGGGAACGCCTCCGGCACGACCACATCGAAGGGGCAACGTTGGGTCCGTCCGGCTCCGCCCGAACACGGCGCGCAGGTCGCGCTGTCGCGCTCGCGCCCCTGCTCCTCCTGGCACTCACCGCCTGCTCCTCCGACGAGCTCCCGACCCTGGGGATGCCGGAGCGGGACGCCACCAACCAGGCCACCCGCGTCCTGTCGCTGTGGCAGGGCTCGTGGATCGCGGCGCTCGCGGTCGGTGCCATCACCTGGGCCCTGATCCTGTGGCCGGTGATCGCCCACCGGCGCAAGCGCGACGCGACAGACCTCCCGCCGCAGACGCGCTACAACCTGCCGATCGAGGTCTTCTACACCGCGGTCCCGCTCATCATCATCGCGGTCTTCTTCTACTTCACCGCGCGCGACGAGGACCGCATCATGCGCACCTCGGCGAACCCCGACCACAAGATCACGGTCACCGGCATCCAGTGGTCCTGGCAGTTCACGTACACCAGCGACGGCGACGACAAGACCACCGTCACCGGTACGCCGGGCAAGCCGCCCACGCTCTACCTGCCCAAGGGCGAGTCGGTGCAGTTCCGCCTGGAGTCCAACGACGTCATCCACTCGTTCTGGGTGCCCGCGTTCCTGTTCAAGATGGACGTCATCCCGGGCCGGGTGAACACCTTCGAGATCACGCCGACCAAGCTCGGCGAGTTCAAGGGCAAGTGCGCCGAGCTCTGCGGCCAGGACCACTCCCGGATGCTGTTCAACGTCCGGGTCGTGAGCCCGTCGGAGTACGACGCCTACGTCAGCGACCTGCAGACCCGACTCGCCGAGGGGAGCGCCCAGTGACCATCGCCTCCGCCCGGCCCGGTGCGACCGGTGCCCTGCGCACCAGGAACAAGGGCAACACCGTGGTCCGGTGGGTCACCAGCACCGACCACAAGGTGATCGGCCAGCTGTACCTGATCACCTCGTTCGTGTTCTTCCTCATCGGCGGCCTGATGGCCATGGTGATGCGCGCCGAGCTGGCCCGACCGGGCAACCAGCTGGTGTCCAACGAGCAGTACAACCAGCTGTTCACCATGCACGGCACGATCATGCTGCTGCTGTTCGCGACGCCACTGTTCGTCGGCTTCGCCAACGTGATCATGCCGCTGCAGATCGGCTCGCCGGACGTCGCGTTCCCGCGGCTGAACATGCTCAGCTACTGGTTCTTCCTGTTCGGCGGCTGCATCGCGATGGCCGGTTTCCTCACCCCGGACGGTGCGGCCGCCTTCGGCTGGTTCGCCTACGCGCCGCTGAACAGCGAGATCTACTCACCCGGGGTCGGGGCCGACCTGTGGATCATGGGCCTGGCGCTGAGCGGATTCGGCAC
Organism: uncultured Actinomycetota bacterium; assembly: GCA_963746465.1. Taxonomy (GTDB): domain Bacteria; phylum Actinomycetota; class Actinomycetes; order JACCUZ01; family JACCUZ01; genus CAVVAY01. The sequence continues at coordinate 609,922 of CAVVAY010000005.1, forward strand.
GATCCTCGGCGGCGTCAACTTCATCACGACCATCTTCACCATGCGGGCGCCCGGCATGACCATGTTCCGGATGCCGATCTTCACCTGGAACATCCTGCTCACCAGCGTGCTGGTGCTGATGGCATTCCCGGTGCTCGCGGCCGCGCTGCTGGCCCTCGAGGCCGACCGTCAGTTCGGGGCGCACATCTTCGACCCGGCCAACGACGGGGCGCTGCTCTGGCAGCACCTGTTCTGGTTCTTCGGTCACCCCGAGGTCTACATCATCGCCTTGCCGTTCTTCGGCATCGTGTCCGAGGTCCTCCCGGTGTTCAGCCGCAAGCCGATCTTCGGCTACAAGGGCCTGGTGTTCGCGACCATCGCGATCGCCGGCCTCTCGGTCACGGTGTGGGCGCACCACATGTTCCCGACCGGGGCGGTGCTGCTGCCGTTCTTCTCCTTCATGACCTTCCTGATCGCCGTGCCGACCGGGGTGAAGTTCTTCAACTGGATCGGCACGATGTGGCGAGGGTCGTTGACCTTCGAGACGCCGATGCTGTGGTCGATCGGCTTCCTGGTCACGTTCCTCTTCGGTGGGCTGACCGGCATGATCCTGGCCTCGCCGCCGCTGGACTGGCCGGTGTCGGACACCTACTTCGTGGTCGCCCACTTCCACTACGTCGTGTTCGGCACCGTGGTGTTCGCCATGTTCGCCGGCTTCTACTTCTGGTGGCCGAAGATGACCGGCCGGATGCTGGACGAGCGGCTCGGCAAGATCCACTTCTGGACGCTGTTCATCGGCTTCCACACCACGTTCCTCATCCAGCACTGGCTCGGTGTGATCGGCATGCCCCGTCGGTACGCCGACTACCTGGCCAGCGACGGCTTCACGACCTACAACACCATCTCGACGATCGGGTCCTTCCTGCTCGGCGCCTCGACGCTGCCGTTCCTCTTCAACGTGATCAAGAGCATGAAGGGCCCGAGGGTGACCACCGACGACCCGTGGGGCTACGGCCGGTCGCTGGAGTGGGCGACGTCCTGCCCGCCGCCACGGCACAACTTCCTGGAGCTGCCCCGGATCCGCTCCGAGTCCCCGGCCTTCGACCTGCACTACCCGCACGTCGCTGCGATGGACACCCCGACGGAGAACAAGAACCTGCTCGACCAGGCCCTCGGTGAGCCGGACCTCGAGGGCGGCACGGGGGGTGAGCGTCGATGAAGGTCGAAGGCTGGCTGTTCGCGGCGGGATTCTTCTTCTTCGGCCTGTCCTCGGTGATCTACGGGATCCTGTCCGACGGGGAGGCGGTCGGGACCGTCGCGCTGGCCTTCACCGCCGGCCTGGCCTTCCTGGTCGGCTACTACCTGCTGTTCACGGCCCGGCGCATCGACCGCCGGCCGGAGGACACCGTCGACGCCGAGATCGCCGACGGCGCCGGCGAGCTCGGGTTCTACAGCCCGCACAGCTGGTGGCCGCTCGCAGTGGCCATCTGCGCAGCCACCGCGTTCCTGGGCGTGGTGTTCGGCTGGTGGCTGTTCATCCTCGGCGCCATCGGCGGTGCCCTGACCGTGATCGGCCTGGTGTTCGAGTACTACCGGGGCGAGCCCGCCCACTGAGGGGCTCCAGGTCGGGGCCGCCCAGGGCTTCAGCCCGACCCCCTGTCCTGCCGATTCGTTACCAACTGTGACCGCGCGCAGATTGGACGGGCACGGGGGCAACCGGTCAGACTGGTAGGGCGTCTTCCTCGTCGGAAGCGTCGGCGAGGAGGAGACAGTGGGGGTTCGGGGCGACCTGAGGGTCGGGGGGCCGGGCGTGCGACGCGGCTCCCGCCTGCTGCTGGGCACGCTCGCCGCAGCGGCATCACTGGCGCTGGTCGCCGGCTGCACGTCCTCGGGGAGCCCGAGCGCACCCGAGGCCCAGGCTGCCGTCGACGCGAACGACTCCGCGGTCTCCCGCGCGAGCATCGAGATGACCCCGGCCAGCGCCTCGGTCGACGTCCCGGTGGACCAGCCGGTCGTCGTCACGGTCAGTGACGGGCGCCTGTCGTCGGTCACCGTGACCGACGAGAAGGACCGTCCGCTGGACGGCCAGATGTCCGCCGACGGCGGCACCTGGACCTCGACCGACCCCCTGCGGATCGCCGACCACTACCGCGTCGTCGCGGCCGCCGTCGACGGCCACGGGACCGGCACCGAGCGCACCGGCTTCTTCGCGACCTTGGCACCCCGGAAGACCCTCGAGACCTCGATCTCCCCGCTGGGCGGCTACTCGGTCGGGGTCGGCATGCCGATCGTGGTCCGGTTCAACGCCAAGGTGAGTGACCGCGCCGCGGTCGAGAAGGCCCTGGTCGTCACCAGCTCGAAGCCGGCCGAAGGTGCCTGGAGCTGGGTCAGCGACGAAGAGGTCCACTACCGGCCCAAGGAGTTCTGGCCCGCGTACTCGCAGGTGAAGCTCGACGTCGCGCTGAAGAACGTCAACGCCGGGCGTGGCGTGTGGGGCATGGAGAACCGCACCGTCAAGTTCCGCACCGGCTCGTCGATGATCAGCATCGTCAACGTCGACGCGCACACCCTCACGGTCTACCGCAACGGCAAGAAGGCCCGGGTCATCCCGGTGAGCACCGGCAAGGCCGGCTTCCTGACCCGCAACGGCACGAAGGTCATCCTGGAGAAGCACACGCTCAAGGTCATGGACGCCACCTCGATCGGCATCTCGCAGAGCGACCCGGAGTACTACCGGCTCGAGGTCCCGTACGCCATGCGCGTCACCTGGACCGGCGAGTTCGTGCACGCTGCGCCGTGGTCGACCGGGGACCAGGGCCGGGCCAACGTCAGTCACGGCTGCGTCGGCATGAGCATGTCGAACGCGATCTGGCTGTTCAACCAGTCCACCATCGGCGACGTCGTGAAGGTCGTCGGCTCGCCGCGGCACCTCGAGCCGGGCAACGGCTACACCGACTGGAACGTGTCCTGGAGCAAGTGGCTGGAAGGCAGCGCCCTCCAGGGCTGATCCGACGACGCCCGGGTGCATCCGCGGCGTGCAGCCGGGCAGTAGCCCACCCGTGACGACCTCGACTGCCTCGATCGCCGTGCTGACCCGTGACCTGCGGGTGCACGACAACCCCACGCTGGCCGCGGCTGCGGGCGCCGCGGACTCCGTGGTCCCGCTGTTCGTCCTGGACGAGGCGATCCTGCGCTCGGACTACAACCGCCCCAACCGGGCCCGGTTCCTCCTCGAGTGCCTGCACGACCTGGACGCCAGCCTGACCGACCGGGGAGCCGGACTCGTGGTGCGCCGCGGCGACTGGGTCGCCGAGGTGGCGGCCGTGGCCGAACAGACCGGTGCGACCAGCGTCCACGTGGCCGGGGACGTCAGCCGCTATGCCCGCGCCCGGCTCCAGCGGTTGGCCGCCCGGCTCGGCGACCGGGTCGACCTGGTGGTGCACGACGGGACGCTGTTCGTGGTGCCCCCGGGCGACGTCACGGCCGGCAGCAAGGACCACATGGCCGTCTTCACGCCGTACTTCCGCCGGTGGGAGCGCGAACCCACCCGCGACCTGGCACCTGTGCCGCCGTCGCTGCGGCTGCCGGACGGGATCTCCAGGGGCCGGCTCCCGGCGCTGCGCACGGTGGCGACGGGGCGGCTGTCGCCCGAGGTGGCGGAGGGAGGCGAGTCGGCGGCGCGGGCCAGGATGACCCGCTGGCTGGCCGACGGCCTCCCGGCGTACGAGGACGACCACGACGCCCTGGGCAACGACAACACCAGCCGGCTGTCGCCGTACCTGCACTTCGGCGCCCTGTCGCCGCTCGAGCTGGTGCGGCGCGCGGGGGAGCGGCCCGGCGCCGCGGCTGCAGCCTTCGTCCGTCAGGTGGCGTGGCGCGACTTCTACGCCCAGCTGCTCGCGGCACAGCCGCAGGTCACCACGGACGACTACCGCCCGCGCGGCGACCGGTGGCACCGCAGCGCCGAGGAGCTCACGGCCTGGAAGGAAGGCCGAACCGGCTACCCGATCGTCGACGCCGGCATGCGACAGCTCGCCCGTGAAGGCTGGATGCACAACCGGGCCCGGCTGATCGTCGCGCACTTCCTGTGCAAGACGCTCTACATCGACTGGCGCGAGGGAGCCCAGCACTTCACCGACCTGCTGCTCGACGCCGACGTGTCGAGCAACACGATGAACTGGCAGTGGGCTGCGGGAACCGGCACCGACTCCCGGTTCAACCGGACCTACAACGTGGTGCTCCAGGCCCGCCGCCACGACCCCCGCGGGAACTACGTCCGGCGGTACGTCGAGGAGCTCGAGGGACTGGACGACGCCTACGTGCACGAGCCCTGGCTGCTGCCCGAGGACGAGCTGGCGAAGCTCGGCTACCCGTCCCCGATCGTCGACCAGGACGACGCCCGCGACCGGATGCGGAGGGTCCGCTCTCAAGCCACCTGATGGTCCTGCTGCTCGGCGGCAGCAGCGATGTTGCGCGCCATCCCGCCGAAGACGATGCCGTGGAACGGCGCGACCGCCCACCAGTAGAGGTGGCCCAGCAGGCCGCGCGGGTGGAACAGCGCCCGCTGCACGTACGTCGAGCGCCCCTCCCGGGCGGGCTCCACGCCCAGCTCGAGCCAGGCCAGCCCGGGCACCCGCATCTCGGCGCGCAGCCGCAGCAGCGCGCCGGGCTCGCGCTCCTCGACCCGCCAGAAGTCGATCGTCTCGCCGACGTAGACCCGCTGCGCGTCGCGACGGCCCCGGCGCAGCCCGACGCCCCCGACCAGGCGGTCGGCCAGCCCGCGCGCCCGCCAGGCGAGCGGGAAGGAGTACCAGCCCTGGTCGCCGCCGATGCCCTCGATCACCCGCCACAGCGCCTCGGGGGAGGCGTCGACGTCGCGCCGGCGGCGGTCCTGGTAGAGGCTGCCGCCGGCCCAGTCGGGGTCGGTGGGCAGCGGATCGCTGGGGGCACCGGGCACCGACGCCGAGGACCAGCGGGTGACCACCTCGGCGTCCCGGATGCGTTGGAGGGCCAGCTCGACGGACCGGTCGAAGCCGACCAGACCCTCCGGCGGGTCGGGGACGAAGTCGGCGATGTCGTGCTCGTCGGCGACCACCTCCACGCGCAGCGAGTCGATCAGCGGCCGGGCGATCGAGTTCGGCACCGGCGTCACCAGGCCGACCCAGTGGCCGGACAGCGTCGGGGTGAGAACGGGGACCTTGACGATCAGGCGCCTCCGCAGCCCTGCCACCCGGGCATAGCGCTGCATCATCTCGCGGTAGGTCAGCACGTCGGGCCCACCGATGTCGAAGGACCGCGACACCTCCGGCGGCAGGTCGCCGGCACCGACGAGGTAGCGCAGCACGTCGCGGATCGCGATGGGCTGGATGCGGGTGTCGACCCACCGGGGCGTGATCATCGCCGGCAGCCGCTCGGTGAGGTAGCGCAGCATCTCGAAGGACGCCGAGCCCGACCCGATGATGACCGCAGCACGCAGCACCGCGGTCGGGACGCCGGACCCGAGCAGCACCTCGCCGACCTCCTGGCGAGAGCGCAGGTGGGAGGAGAGCTCGTCCGGCGGCACGTCGGGCGCGAGGCCGCCGAGGTAGACCAGCCGGTCGATTCCAGCCTCGCGTGCAGCGTCACCGAAGGTGCGGGCGGTGTCCCGGTCGGTCCGCTCGAAGCCAGAGGTGCCGAGGGCGTGGATCAGGTAGTAGGCGACGTCCACGTCGGCCATCGCCGGACCCAGCGAACCGGGGTCGGACGCGTCGGCCCGGACGATCTCGACGTCGCCGGCCCACGGATGGTCGCGCAGGCTCTCGGGGCGGCGGGCCATGACCCGCACCCGGTACCCGGCGGCGAGCAGCTCGGGGACGAGCCGACCGCCGATGTAGCCGGTGGCGCCGGTGACGAGGCAGCGCCGGGCCGGGTCAGTGGTGACCGCTGGACTCCAGCTCGTGGACCTCGCCCGGCGTCGGCGGCTGTACCCGGTCCTCGAAGTAGAACCGGGAGACCCGAGCCCGCACCTTCGAGGCGAGGATCCGGCGCCGCGGCACGCCGTTGGCGTCGGTGGTGGGGCCGATCTCGTACGGCCGGGGCACCGTGTGCTGGGTCAGCTCCCACTTCCGGGCGTCCGAGAGCGGCTCGTGGACCTCGATCATCTCGCCGTGCGGCAGCCGGACGATGCGGCCGGTCTCGCGGCCGTGCAGCACCAGGTCGCGGTCGCGACGCTGCAGCCCGAGGCAGATCCGTTTGGTGACGACGTAGGCGAGCGGCGGGATCACGAAGATGCCGATCCGGAACGCCCAGGTGATCGCGTTGATCGAGAGGTTGAACGTGTAGGCGATGATGTCGTTCGCGCCGACGGCCAGCAGGATCAGCCAGGTGGTGAGCGCCATCACGCCGAGCCCGGTGCGGGTCGGGACGTTGCGCGGCCGGTCGAGCAGGTGGTGCTCTGAGTTGTCTCCGGTCACCCAGCGTTCGATGAACGGGTAGAGGATCATCGGCGTGAACAGCAGCCCGGGGATGATCAGCGCGGGCCCGAGAACGTTCCACGGGATGGTGAAGCCGAGCAGGTGGGTCTCCCAGTTCGGGAACATCCGCAGCGAGCCCTCGAGGAAGCCCATGTACCAGTCGGGCTGGGAGCCGGCAGAGATCTCCCCCGGGTTGTAGGGCCCGAACAACCAGACCTGGTTGATCGCGACGAACGCGGACAGCAGCGTCGTCACGCCGAAGGTGATGAAGAAGAAGCCGCCGGCCTTGGCGGTGTAGACCGGGAAGAACGGGTAGCCGACCGCGTTGTGCTCGGTCCGGCCGGGTAGCGGGTACTGCGAGTGCTTCTGGTACCAGACCAGGATGAGGTGCACGGTGATCAGCGCGAGGAAGACGCCCGGGATCAGCAGCACGTGCGCGGTGTACAGCCGCGGGATGATGTCGTCACCCGGGAACTGGCCGCCGAAGAGGAAGTACGACAGGTAGGTGCCGACCACCGGCAGCGACAGCAGCACGCCCTCGGTGATGCGCAGGCCGGTGCCGGACAGCAGGTCGTCGGGCAGCGAGTACCCGGCGAGGCCCTCGATGAAGCTGAGCATCAGCAGGATGACGCCGATCAGCCAGTTCGTCTCACGCGGCTTGCGGAACGCCCCGGTGAAGAACACCCGGCACATGTGCACGACCATCGCCGCGACGAAGATCAGCGCAGCCCAGTGGTGGATCTGCCGGATGATCAGGCCGCCGCGGACGTCGAAGGAGATCTCGAGGGTCGAGGCGTAGGCCTCCGACATCTCCAGGCCGCGCAGCGGGATGTAGGAGCCGTTGTAGATGACCTCGCCCTGGCTGGGCTTGAACCAGAGGGTCAGGAAGGTGCCGGTCAGCAGCAGGATGATGAAGCTGTAGAGGGCGATCTCGCCCAGCATGAACGACCAGTGGTCGGGGAAGATCTTGCGCGCGCTGCGCTTGACGAAGTTCGCCGAGCCGAACCGCTCGTCGATCTCGTTGGCGGCCGTCGCGGCCACCTTCTCGAGGGCCATCAGGCCTCACCTCGTTCCCAGTAGCTGGGGCCGATCGGCTCCTGGAAGTCGTCGCTGGACACCAAGTATCCCTCGTCGTCGACCGCGAGCGGCAGCTGGGGCAGCGGTCGGGCCGCCGGTCCGAAGATCACGGCGCAGTCCTTGGTGACGTCGAAGGTCGACTGGTGGCACGGGCAGAGCAGGTGGTGGGTCTGCTGCTCGTACAGGCCCACCGGGCAGCCGACGTGGGTGCAGATCTTGGAGTAGGCGACGATCCCGTCGACCGACCACTTCTTCTGCTTGGGGTCGGTGATCTCGTCCGGCTCGAGCCGGATGACCAAGGTCGTGGCCTTGGCCCGCTCGTCGATGTGGTGCTCCATCTCGTCGATGTGCGCCGGCTGGACGTGGATGACCGTGCCGATAGGGATGTCGGCGGCCTTGATCGGGCGGCCCGTGGGGTCGGTCCAGAGCCGCTTCCCGGGCTTCCAGGCGGTTCCGGTGAGGGTGGCTCCGGGCAGGGGGCCGAGGTCCCGCAGCGGGATGATCGCGAGCAGGCCGAGGGGAGCCAGGGCACCGAGCAGGCTGTTGCGGATCAGCTTGCGTCGGCCGAGACCGGCGCCCGCAGCGCCTTCCTTGAGCGCCGCGACGGCCTCTGCCCGGTCCTCGTCGCTGGAACGCATCGGCTTGCGGACCGACACGACCTCGTCGTCGGGCATCAGCGTCTTGGCCCAGTGGATGGCTCCGACCCCGATGCAGAACAGGGCCAGCCCGAGGCCGAGGCCGAGCAGCTTGGTCGAGAGGCCGACCTGCCGGAGCATCTCGTCGCCGGAGGAGTCGGCCGGCTTGATCGCGAAGTACGCGAGAATGAACAGCACGGTGCCCAGGGTGGAGAGACCGAAGAACGCGGCCACCTCGCGCTCGCGGCGGGATGCGGCCTTGGTGTCGATGTCGGAGCGGCGGTAGACGTGCGCCGGCAGCCCCGGGTTGCTGTACGTGGTGGCCAGCTCGTCCGGGTGGTGGCCGTCCGAGGCGGCGACCTCGCCGCCCGACCCCGCGGCCGACGACCCCTCGCCGCCCATCAGCGCGGAGTTCGACGAGTCGCTCGTGGCGTCAGAGGTTCCCGGCACGCTGTCCCTTCCCGGCTGGCTGCCGTGCTCATCGGCGCGGGCACCGGGCCCGGTGTGGCGCTGATCGCTCATCTCGCCTTCGCCCCCAGCCAGACGGCGCAGCCGATCAGGGCACCGATGCCGACCAGCCAGCCGATCCCGCCCTCGGACACCGGCCCGATCTTGCCCAGGGCCGCGCCCCCCGGCGACGGCTCCGCGGAGGTGGTCTTGAGGAAGCCGATCACCGCGCGCTTGTCCTCCGGCCGCATCGTGTTGTCGCCGAAGACCGGCATCGACTGCGGGCCGGTGAGCATGGCCTCATACATGTGCTTCGGAGTCGTGTGCTTCAGGGATGGGGCGTACTTGCCGCGGGTCAGCGCTCCGCCGGACCCGGCGAAGTTGTGGCACATCGCGCAGTTGGTGCGGTAGATCTCGCCGCCCTCGGCGATGTCGGCGTCGGCGTAGTCGACGTCCTCGTCGGAGGGGACGGCCGGGCCGGGGCCGAGCGAGGCGACGTACGCCGCCAGCGCCGCGATCTGCTCCTCGGAGAACTTCACCCGCTTCGGCTTGATCTGGGCGCCGACCAGGGCGGCGGGCATCCGTCCGGTGCCGACCTGGAAGTCGACCGAGGCGGCACCGACGCCGACCAGGCTCGGGCCGTCGCTGCCGCCCTCGGCGTTCAGACCGTGACAGCTGGAGCAGTTCTTGAGGAAGATCGCGCGACCGTCGTCCACGGCCTGGGTCGACACCCCGCCGGCGGCCTGAGCGTCGCTGGTGGGGGCGAACGCGGCGTAGGCGCCGCCGGTCGACCCGAGGGCCAGCAGCAGGAGCACCACGGGCGCGAAGCGGTGGCGGCGACGGCGCGACAGGACGGCCAGGACGGCCAGCGGCTTGCTCAGTCGGGTCACAGGCTCGCTCACTTGATCAGGTAGATGGTCGCGAACAGACCGATCCACACGACGTCGACGAAGTGCCAGTAGTAGGACACCACGATGGCGCTGGTCGCATGGCCGTGGGTGAAGCGCTTCGCCGAGTAGGTGCGTCCCAGCACCAGGAGGAAGGCGATCAGGCCGCCGGTCACGTGCAGGCCGTGGAAGCCGGTGGTCAGGTAGAACACCGAGCCGTAGGCGTTCGACGAGAGCGTGAGGCCGTCGGTGCTGACCAGCGTGGCGTACTCGTAGACCTGGCCGCCGATGAAGAACGCGCCCATCAGGAACGTGATGATGAACCAGAGACGGAGCCGGACGACGTCGCCCTTCTCCGCCGCGAACACACCCAGCTGGCAGGTGACCGAGGACAGCACCAGCACGGTGGTGTTCAGGGTGGAGAACGGGATGTTGAGCAGCTCGGGCTCGGTGTCCCAGAGCTCGGGGCTGACCGACCTGATGGTGAAGTACATCGCGAACAGCGCCGCGAAGAACATCAGCTCCGAGGACAGCCAGACGATGGTGCCCACCGCCGTCGTGTCCGGCCGCGAGGCCGGAACGTGACTGGGCCGGGTTGACGCTCCCTGCGCTGCTGCTGTCGCCACGAACGGCATTATTGCGGTCCGGGCGCCGAAGGGCACCCCCGACCCCCCGACGGGCGGGTCGGTAGCATCGCGAGCGTGACCGATGCCGCTCCGGAGCCCACCATGACCGTCCTCGTGTACAGCGACGACGTCGACACCCGTGAGCGGGTCAAGCTGGCGATCGGCCGCCGGCCGGCCGCCGACGTCCCCCTGGTCACCTGGGTCGAGTGCGCCACCGGGCCGGCCGTGATCTCGGCCCTGGACAAGGGCGGGGTCGATGTTGCGATCTTGGACGGCGAGGCCACGCCGACCGGGGGGATGGGCATCGCCCGGCAGGTCAAGGACGAGATCTTCCAGAGCCCGCCGATCGTCGTGCTCACCGGTCGGGTCACTGACAGCTGGCTCGCGAACTGGTCCCGGGCCGAGGCCGCGGTGCCGCACCCGATCGATCCGATCGTGCTCGCCAAGGCGGTCGCCGAGCTGATGCGCCGCCGCCGCGCCGCGCTCCCGGCGTCCTAGGCCCCGGGATGGACAGGGGGCAGGGCGCCCCGACCTGGCCGGGGCTGCTCTCGACGCTGCTCGGCGGCACCGACCTGACGGCGGCGGACACCGCCTGGGCCATGGAGCAGGTCATGCTCGGTGAGGCCACGCCGGTGCAGGTCGCGGGCTTCGTCGTCGCGCTGCGCGCCAAGGGGGAGTCTCCCGACGAGGTCACCGGCCTGGTCCGGGCGATGCTCGACGCCGCAGCCCGGATCTCGGTGGCCGGGCCGGCTGTCGACACCTGCGGCACCGGTGGTGACCGGGCCAACACGGTCAACATCTCGACCATGTCGGCGATGGTGGTGGCCGGGACCGGCGCGAGGGTGGTCAAGCACGGGAACCGCTCCGCGTCCTCGGCCTGCGGCTCGGCCGACCTGCTGGAAGCGCTGGGCGTGGTGATCGACCTCGAGCCGGCGGCGGCCGCCGACTGCCTGGATCGCACCGGCGTGACCTTCTGCTTCGCGCCCAGGTTCCACCCGGCGCTGCGGCACGCCGCCGTGCCGCGGCGCGAGCTCGGCGTCCCGACGATCTTCAACGTGCTGGGCCCGCTCGCGAACCCGGCGCAGCCCTCCGCGCAGGCGGTGGGGTGCGCGGACCCGAGGTTGGCGGGGGTGATGGCGCAGGTGCTCGCCGACCGCGGCACCTCGGCCCTGGTGTTCCGCGGTGACGACGGCCTGGACGAGCTGACCCCGACCACGAGCTCGCAGGTCTGGGTGGTCCGCGACGGCGCAGTCACGACCGAGCAGCTCGCCCCCGAGGACGTCGGGCTGAGCCGCGCCGCGCCCGACGCGCTGCGCGGCGGCGACCCGGCCCACAACGCCGAGGTGACCCGGCGCTTCCTGGCCGGTGAAGGTGGCGCGGTGCGTGACGCGGTCCTGCTCAACGCGGCGGCCGCGCTGGTGGCGCTGGAGCCGGGGGACGGCCCGCTGGCCGGCCGGCTGCTCGACGGGCTGTCCCGGGCTGCCGGGTCGGTCGACAGCGGGGCGGCGGCCCGCGCCCTGGCCGGCTGGGTCGAGACCAGCCAGGCGCTGGCGGCCGGCTGACCGGCGTACCGGCTGGTCAGCCGGCGCTGTCGGCGCCGAGGGAGAACGCCGCGTCCAGGTCGTGCTGGGAGTAGGTCCGGAACGCGATGTGGGTCTCGGTCGCGCGGACGCCGTCCACCTTGCTGAGCCGGTCGGCGATCACGTCGGCCAGGGCCTCGTGCTCGCGGACCCGGACCATGGCGATCAGGTCGGCCCCGCCGGTGACGGAGTAGACCTCGCTCACCCCGTCGAGGGCGGCGATCGCCTCGGCGACCTCCGGGATGCGGTCGGACTCCACGTGCACGAGCACGATCGCGGTGATCACCGAGTGCCTCCGGGGACGGTACGACGAGTAGCACGCGAGCCTAGCGGGTAGGCCCGCGACGCCGGCCCGTCGTCGTGCTCGTGCAGGAGGCCCGAATGCTCTCGTCCCGTCGCCCCCGCGTCACCCAGACCCTCGCCGCCCTCGCCGGGGCCGCGGTCACGGCGGGACTGGTGGTGGCCCCGGGTGCCTCCTCCGGCCTGGCCGCCTCCGGTGTGGCCCCCGGTGCCGCCCCCGGTGCGCCGGGGCGGGCGTCGGACTGGGTGCCCGGCGACAAGGACGGCTTCGGCACGGCTCGGGGCACCGCCAGCAAGGTCTGGTACACCCTGGCCCGCGGCAAGCTCAGTGACGTCTACTACCCGAGGATCGACACCCCCAGCGTCCGCGACAGCCAGTTCGTCGTGACCGACGGGCGCACGTTCACCGATCGCGAGGACACCGACGCGCGGGTCCGGGTCGAGCTGCTGAGCCCCCGCAGCCTGACCTACCGCCTGGTCACCACCGCCCGGTCCGGGAAGTGGCGGCTCACCAAGACCTTCGTCACCGACCCGAAGCGCTCCACGGTGCTGCAGCGGGTCCGGTTCGAGTCGCTCACCGGCAAGCCGCTGCGGCTGTTCCTGCTGCACGACCCCGCGCTGAACATGACCGGGAACGACGACACCGGCAGCAGCGGCGGTGGGGGCGCACTGGTCTCCTCGGACACCGAGGTCGCGAGCGTCGTGGTGACCCGTCCGGCGATGACGAAGACCTCGAGCGGGTACGCCGGCACCAGCGACGGCTGGTCCGACCTGCGTGACGACCACCGGATGGACTGGACCTTCACCGCGCCCGATCCGGGCAACGTCGTGCAGACGGGCCGGGTGCCGGTCAACGGCCTGCGGCACCACCGCGGGTTCACCCTCGCGCTCGGCTTCGGCCGGTCGGTCGACGCCGCCCTGATCGCGGCACGGGCCTCGGCCGGCTCCGCGTTCGCCGCCACGCGGTCGGCCTACGACCGGGGATGGGGCCGCTACCTCCGCTCGATCCGCTCGGCGCCCAAGAGCGTCGGGCGGTTCACGACGGAGTGGAACGTCTCGGCGATGGTGCTGGCAGCGAGCGAGGACAAGACCTACCGCGGTGGTTTCGTCGCTGCGCCGGGTCGGCCGTGGGCCTGGGCGAACGAGCTGCAGGACCTCGCGGTCTACCACGCCGTCTGGTCCCGCGACCTCTACCAGATCGCTACCGGGCTGCTCGCGAGCGGCGACGAAGCTGCCGCCGAGCGGGCGCTGGACTACCTGTGGCGCTACCAGCAGAAGCCGGACGGCTCGTTCCCGCAGAACTCCCGGCTCAACGGCGACAAGGTGTTCGGCGACCTGCAGATGGACGAGGTCGCCTTCCCGATCGTGCTGGCCTGGATGCTCGGGCGCACCGGTGCACCGGACTGGGCCCGGGTGAAGAAGTCGGCCGACTTCCTGGTGGCCAACGGACCGAGCACACCGCAGGAGCGGTGGGAGAACATCGGCGGCTACTCGCCGGCGACCATCGCCGCCGAGATCGCCGGCCTGGTGCTCGCGGCGGACATCGCCACCGAGAACGGTCAGGCCGGCACCGCGGAGACCTACCTGCGTACGGCAGACACCTGGGCCGGGAAGGTGCAGTCCTGGACGGCGACCACGAACGGACCGTACGGTCCCAGGCCGTACTACCTGCGGATCGCCAAGAACGGTGACCCGGATGTCGGCACTCAGGTGCAGATCTCCGACGGCGGGCCGTTCATCGACCAGCGCGCCGTGGTGGACCCCAGCTTCCTCGACCTGGTCCGGCTCGGCGTCAAGCCCGCCAACGACCGGGCCATCACCAACAGCCTCGCGGTGGTCGACGACCGGCTCCGCTACCGAACCGCCAACGGCCCGTTCTGGCACCGCGCCAGCTTCGACGGGTACGGCGAGAAGCGGGACGGGACCCAGTGGGAGCCCAGCGACCCCGGTTCCGGCGAGACCATCGGCAGGGGCTGGCCGCTGCTGTCCGGCGAGCGCGGCGAGTACGCGCTGGCGGCCGGCAGGAAGGGCGCCGCACGGGCACTGCTGCGGACCATGGGGCGAGCGGCCGACGACCGCAGCCACCTGATGGCCGAGCAGGTCTGGGACCACAAGCCGCCCAGCGGCTCGGCCAGGTTCACCCCCGGCGAGCCGACGCTGTCGGCGATGCCGCTGGCCTGGACGCACGCGCAGTTCCTCCGGCTCGCGCGCAACCTGGCGGCCGGACGGAACCTCGAGACGCCGCAGCCGGTGGCGTGCCGGTACGGCAGCCAGGCCTGCCGGAGGTAACCGGCAGCCCCGGCGCCGAGCGGTAGGCGGAACCGCCGCGGTCCGTCACAGTGGTGACGTGACCGTGCAGCGGGGTGCGGGCGACCGGACGGACGCTGGGCTGCGCCGGGCCTGGAACCGGCCGGCCCGGTCCGGCCGCCGCCGGCTGGTCGAGCTGCTGGTCCTCACCGGCTTCGTCGTCGCACAGCCCGTCCTGGACGTCTACGGCAGGTCCAGCGACGTCTTCGTCTTCCGTGACATCAGCGGACGGGGTGTGGTGGCGTTCACGGCCGTCGTCGTCCTGGCGCCGCCCCTGTTGCTGTGGCTGCTCGGGACGGTGGCCGCCGGGCTGGACGCCCGGCTCGGGACGTGGGTGCACGAGGTCACCATGCTGGTGCTCTGGTCCGCCCTGTGGGTCGAGGTGCTCGACAGCCTCGGCGCTCCGGCGGCGGTGGCGGCCCCGATCGGCGTCCTGCTCGGCATCGCCTCGGCGGTGCTGTTCAGCCTTCGCCCGGCCTTGCGGATGTGGGTGTCGTTCGCGAGCCCTGCGCCCCTGGTTTTCGCCCTGGTGTTCCTGACCATGACGCCGGTCAGCGGCCTCGTCCTGCCGCACGGTGGGACGGTGGCCGGCGACGCCCGGGTCGGCAGGCCCGCCCCGGTGGTCATGCTCGTCCTCGACGAGTTCCCGCTGGCCTCGCTGCTCGGGCCGGACGGGCAGATCGACGCCGACCTCTACCCGCACGTGGCGGCGCTGGCCGCCGGGTCGAACACCTACCTGAACGTCACCAGCAACTCGGGGCGGACGCCGTACTCGGTCCCGAGCATCCTCACCGGCGAGATGCCGGACGGCCACGACGTGCCGACCGCGGCGACCCACCCGGACAGCCTCTTCACCCTGCTGGGGAGGTCGCACGACCTGCGAGTGCACGAGCTGCTGAACATGTGCCCGGGATCGCTGTGCGGGCAGCAGGCCGGTCACGGGGCCTGGGACGGCTTCGGGTCGCTGCTGAGCGACGGGTTCGCGACCTTCACCGACATCCTGGACCCGCGTGGCCAACGGCTGGCGCCGGGCGTGGCCCGCGGTGAGGCGGTCGCCGCGATGCGCCGGCGGTCCGGCGAGGCCGCCGCGCGCGACGGCGGCTCCGGCGTCCTGCTGACCGACCGGTACGCCGACTTCCTGGACGACCTGGATCGGCCGGCTGCACCGGGGCGTCCGCCGTTCGCCTTCTTCCACATCCTGCTGCCGCACGCGCCGTGGCTGCTGACGCCTAGCGGTCAGCGGTACGACGCTCCTCGCGGGCTGCCCGGTGCGCTGGACATGGACGGCGAGATCGCATGGGAGCCGGCCGGGACGTTCGTCGGCCTGGCCCGGCAGCGGCACCTGCTGCAGGTGCAGTACGTCGACCGGATGGTGGGCGAGCTGATGGCGCGGATGCAGGCGTCCGGCACTTGGGACCGGTCGCTGGTCGTGCTGACGGCGGACCACGGGACGGCGTTCATCCCCGGCCAGCCCCGGCGGGCGGCGGGCGGCCCGAACGTCCCCGAGATCGCCTGGGTACCGCTGTTCGTGAAGCTGCCCGGGCAACGCTCCGGGACGCCGTCGATGGCCAACGCGCAGCTGGTCGACGTGGCCCCGACGGTCGCCGACGTCCTGGACGTCACGCTGCCGTGGACGGCTGACGGCCGGTCGCTGCTCGGCCGGCCGCGGCCGCCGGAGCACCGGCGCCCGTTCCTCGCGGAGGCGAACAAGCTCCTGTCGCTGGACGGCGTCCGGCTGCGGCCGGCCGTGCAGGAGCACTCGGTCGGCACTTTTGCCCCCCGGGTCGGTGACCCGCTGCGGATCTTCCGCACCGGGCCCGGCGGCCTGCTGGTCGGCCGTCGGGTCGCGGGGCTGGAGCCGGGCGGCCCCGTCGCCGGCCGCGCGCGGGTGACGCGCCCGCACCGCTGGCAGTCGGTGGACACCGGCGCGGGCACCGTGCCGATGTACCTGACCGGATCCGTGCACGGGGCGCCGGACGCCCTGCGGAGGGTCGCGGTGGTGGTGAACGGCGTCGTCGCCGGCGTGAGCCGCCTGACAGCCGGTCCGGGGGACCGGGACTTCGCGGTGCTGGTGCCGCTGCCCTTGCTGCGCGACGGGAGGAACGCGCTCGGAGTCTTCGCGGTCGACGACGCCGACCGGGTCTCGCCGCTGCCGCTGGGGTGACCGGCGGTCAGGCGATGCGGCTGACGGCTGCGCCGGGCTGGTGCACCGGCCGAATGTCACGCCGACCGCCGAACGGGTCGAGCTGGTCGCGACCGGCTCCCGCGGCGTCGGCCCAGAGGGTGACGCCGCCGGCGCCGTGGGCCGGGCAGGCCCAGGTGCCGGTGAGGGAGACCAGCCGGGTGCCGGGCTGCTCGAGCCAGCGCAGCACGCACTCGGTCTCCTCCGCCGTGGCGGCGGGCGTCGGCCCGTGGCCGGGGACGACAGTCTCGGCCGTGGCCACCATGGCAGCGGCCACGACCCGCGGGTCGTCGGCCCGGCCGGCCACCGCCGCGCCGGCGAGCCGCCCGTGCCGCACGACCACCACCTCCCAGCCGCCGTGCTCGAGCTGCCGGGCGGCGACGACCTCGGCGCAGCCGGTCAGGGCCGACACCCGCTGCAGCCGCGCGGCGGCCCGGACGAACGCGGCCACCCGGTCACGGTGCACCGCGGCCTCCTCGAACCGCTCGACCTCGGCGAGGCGGGCGACCTTGCGACCGAGCGCCTCGACGAGCGGCCGCACGTCACCGAGCATCGCCGAGCGCACGGCCTCGACGTGACCGGCGTACGCCTCGACCGACTCGCGGCCGTCGCACGGCGCGCCGCAGCGGCCCATCTCGGCCAGCACGCACGCCCCTGACGGGCGGCGTGGCGAGAGCCGGCTGGTGCACTGGCGCAGCCGGAACGCCTCGTGCAGCGCGGCCGTGGCCAGCTCGACCTGCCGGGCGCCGGAGAACGGCCCGAGGTAGGTGGCGCCGTCGTCGCGGACCTCACGGACCCGGGACAGCCGCGGGAACGCCTCGACCGTGAGCTTCAGCCAGAGGGCGCGCTCGGGGAACCGGGACCTGCGGTTGTAGCGCGGCTTGTGCGCGGCGATGAGGCGGAGCTCGCGCACCTCGGCCTCGAGCGGGGTGGCGCAGACGACGGGACGCACCACCGCCGCCAGGCCGACCATCTCGGCCATCCGGCCGCGGGTCTCACCGGCGGTGAAGTAGCTGCGCACCCGGGACCGGAGGTCCTTGCTCTTGCCGACGTAGAGCACCTCACCGCGCTCGTCGACGAACTGGTAGACGCCCGGCAGGTGGGGCAGCGACTCGGCGAGGTGCCGCTTGGCGCGCTGGGCCGGCGAGACCCTGGACGAGAACGTGGACAGCTCGTCCAGCGAGCGGACCCCGAGGTTGCCGAGCCGCTCGAGCATCCCGTGCAGGACGTCGACGGTCGCGCGCGCGTCGGACAGTGCACGGTGGTCGGGGGTGGTACCAGCCCGGAAGAGCCGGGCGAGGCTGGCGAGCTTGCAGTTGGGGGCCTCGTCGCGGGTGACCACCTGGCGCGCCAGCCGGGCGGTGTCGAGGACCCGGTTGCCGGGCCACTCGTGGCCGGTCTCCGCGCAGGCTGCCTTGAGGAAGCCGATGTCGAAGGGAGCGTTGTGCGCCACCAGCACGGCGTCGGCGCCGACGAACTCGAGGAACGCCGGCAGGGCGGTGCCGAGCCGGGGAGCGCCGGCCACCATGGTGTTGCTGATGCCGGTCAGCACCGAGATGAACGGGGGGATCGGGACGCCGGGGTTGACCAGGGTCTGGAACTCGCCCAGCCGCTCGCCGCCGCGGACCTTCACCGCGCCGATCTCGGTGATCTCGCAGCTCTGCGGCGACCCGCCGGTGGTCTCCAGGTCGACGACCACGAAGGTCACCTCGTGCAGCGGCGTGCCCAGCTCGTCGAAGGTCGCCTGGACGGCGACCGGGGGAGCGGGCATGGACCTGACGGTAGGCAGCACCGTGGACACAACGGCGGAGGCGCACCGCAGCCGGTCCGCCGGTCAGAGCAGGCCGGTCGCCCCGAGGCCGCGCCAGGCCAGGGCTGCGCCGAGCAGCACGACGACCGCGGCGGTGACGGCGGGAACGACCCGGAGCACCGGGGCGAGCCGTGAGGCCGGGTGGTTGCGCAGCCGCAGCTCGGCCCGCTCGCGCAGCCGCATCACCAGCAGCCCCACCACGGCCAGCGTGGCGGCCATGCCGAGGCCGAAGGCGACCACCAGCACGACGCCGAACCAGGCGTGCCCCAGGGCCACCGCGCCGAGCAGCACGAGCAGGGCAGACGGGCTGGGCAGCAGCCCGCCGGCCAACCCGATCGCCACCAGGCCGCGGCGGGACGGCGCAGCCTCCGCCGGCTCGTGCGGGTGCGCGTGCTCGTGCGGGTGCGGGTGCTCATCGGGGTGCGGGTGGTCGTGGGGGTGCGGGTGGTCGTGCTCGGCCACCCGGACCAGGGTGGCGGTGGCGCCCGGCGCGTCCGCCGCCTCGGCGTGGTGGGTGTGCGTCTCGGTCGGCGCGGGGGAGCGGTCGTGGGAGTGCGGGGTGCCGAGCAGGCCGTGGGTGTGGGTGCCGTCGTGGTGCACCCGGGTGCGGCGGGCCGCGGCGTCGCGAAGCAGCGCCAGCCCGACCAGCACCACCAGCAGCCCGCTGGCCACGCTCAGCCATGGATACACCCGGGCGGGTACGAACGCGGTGCCTGCGCTGACCAGCAGGCCCAGCGCCAGGACACCGGCGGTGTGCGTCGCCGTCACGGTGGCACCGACGGTCGCGGCCGCGCGCAGCGCACCCTCCCGCCGTCCGGACAGGTAGAACGCCATCACCGTCTTGCCGTGGCCGGGTGCCACCGCGTGCGCTGCGCCGAGGGCCAATGCGGCCAGCACGGCGACCAGCCCGAGCAACGGGTGGCCCTCGGTCCGGGTCAGCAGGCCCTCGAAGGCGAGGGTGAGCCGGTCGGCGCCGCGGGTGAGCGCCGGCACCGGTACGCCGGCTGACCCGTCGCTGCCCAGTCGCGGCCCGCCCGGGCGCACCGCCAGCCGCACCGAGCGGACGTCCAGCGGGTCGGAGAGAAGGTCCTGCGGGTACGCCGTGAGGCGGCTGCTGCGGGATCGCTGCGGTGCGTCCGAGCGGGACAGCGTCGTGCCGTCGCCCCGAGCGGTCATCTCCCGCCAGCCCACCTCGCCGGTCCCTGCGCCGTCGAGCAGCCGGATCGCCGTGGTGGCGGCGACCGCAACCGGGGCGCGCAGGGCGCACTCCAGCCGCAGCGTCGGAAGGCCGGCCTGCCCGGGCGCTGTGCGCGCGCGGGCGGTCCGGACCGAGAGGTCTACCCGCCTTCCGTCGACGGTCAGCCGGAGCGCGTAGGAGGCACCGCGGCACTGCCCGGTCGCCCAGGCCCTCAGCTCGGGGCGCGACAGCGAGCCGTCGCTGTCGGCGTCGATCGCAGGGCTGCGCTGCGCGGTCGGGACCTCGGCAAGGTCGACCACGTGGTCGACGCTGACCGTGTCGTTCGACACGACCACGCCGCTGTACCGGTTGACGGTGAAGTTGCCCAACGGGTGAGCGCTCGCGGTCCCGGGCAGCCCGAGGACCAGGGCCACGGCGACGGCGACCACTGCCCCGAGCCGCACCGCGAGCCGATTCATCGGTCACCGCCGAGCAGCGCACTGATCCCGGCCTCGCGCCAGGGACTGACCCCGGCGTCGAGCCGCCGGGCGGCGCGCAGGTGGCCGGCCGCCGCGGGCAACGCGAGTGCTGACTCGACCGCGCCGCGGTGGAACAGCAGCCGGGAGTCCTGGGTGCCGAGCCGGGTCGCCAGCCGCACGTAGCGCAGGGCCTGCTGGTCGCGGCCGGCGGCGTGCAGCGCCCAGCCCAGGGCGTCGGCGGTGTGGATCGATCTGCGCTCGGCCCACGCCGCCCGGGCCGCGACGAGCGCGTCGGCGGGGGACCCGTGGTCGGCCTGGAACACGGCGGTCTCCAGGTCGGTGGACACGCCGTTGGCCGCCAGCAGGCGGGCGGTCGCGGTGGCGACGGCGTACTGCTGCTGGGCCAGCTGCGGGCGGCCCGTTGCCTCGTACAGCTCGCCGAGCTCGACGACGTACTCGGTGAGCGGCAGCCGGCTGACGACCCGGGTGTAGTCGCGCTCCGCCGCGGGGACATCGCCGCGGGCGACCGCGAGGCGGGCCCGCCCGGCCAGCGCCGGCAGGTAGGTCGGGTCGGCGTCCAGCGCGTTGCGGTAGTAGTGGGCCGCCGCGGCCGGTCGGCCCTGGGCGCGGGACAGCTCGCCCAGGTGGAAGGCCGCGAAGGCGTACGACGACGCGCTGGTCCCGGCGGCCACCAACGAGAGGCGCATCAGGCGCCGTGCCTTGTCGAGGTCGCCGCGGAGCTCGGCCTGGTAGGACAGTCGGGCGAACGTCGACGGGCCGGGGTCGAGGTCGTCGGCGTTGCTCGCGGCGCGGGTCGCGGCGTCGTACCGGCCCAGCTCGGTGAGGGCGTCGGACCGGACCGCCTCGGCCTGCGCGTTGTACGGGTTGACCCGCAGCGCGGCGTCGGACGCGCGCAGCGCCGCCCGGAAGTCGTGCCGGGCGGCCGCGAGCGCGCCGCGTGCGGTGAGCAGAACCGAGTCGCCCGGCGCGAGCTTCTCGGCGCGGGCCAGGGCGCTGTCTGCCTTGCGGTAGTAGGTGGGGTCGGCGGTGGTGCGGGCCTTCTCGACGTAGGCCAGCGCCAGGCTCGACCACGCGCGGTGGTCCTTGGGGGTGCTCTTGAGGCGGGCCTGCAGGGTCGCCACCACGTTCGTCCGGTCGGCGAGGGCGGCAGGGTCGATGCCCGGCGTGGGGCGGGCGGCGGGCGGGGCCGGCACCGGGTGCGGGGCCGGGTCGTCGCCCGGCAGCCCGGCCGCCCCGATCGTGACCAGGACGGCGAGGCTCAGGGCGGCGGTGACGAGAAGCACGGGCCGGAGCAGCGGTCGCATGCGGATTCCCTTCTCAGTGCCTGTCGAGTGGCGCGTTCCGGCGGATCCGATGTGCCGAAACCTGTCGGAACGCGCCACTCGACGTGGGTGGGGTCAGCCCGTGGTTACGGCGTCGACGTCTTGGTCGTCGAGCCGGTGTGCGGGAGCCCCAGGAACGGGAAGGTGGTGCCGAACGCGGTGTCGTTCGCGTTCACCCCGTCGCCCAGGTCGTTCGGGCTGCCGATCAGCTCGCCACCGACGACCTGCAGCGCGATGTCGAGCACGTCGTCGGCGAGCCGGCGACCGTTGGGGAAGCCGTTCTTGTCCCCGCCGATCACACCGAGACGGCTGGTGGGCTGGCCCGCCTGCCACTTGGTGTTGAGCCGCAGGTACTCAGCGGGCCGCTCCTTGCCGACCGGGTTGTTGATCCCGGTGACGCCCTTGAGGAACACCTGGACCAGGTCGTTGCGGTTCTTGACCTTGATGTCGGTGCCGCAGACCGCGTTCAGGGTCGCCGCGAGCTCCGAGTTCTGGACGAACGGCAGGGCCGCGGCGTCCTGACGGGGCTTGAGCGAGTTGAACGTGTCCTTGACCTGGTAGGGGATGACGACCTCATTCACCAGGGGCTGGCCCAGGCGGGAGATCTGCTTGTACGCGCCCCGGGCGTTCTTCCGGTCGGTCGTGCTCCAGATCCCGACGACGGACTTGCCCTTCTTGGTGAGGTCTCCACGCGGCACCTGCAGCGCAACGCTGTTGACGTTGAAGCCCTCCAGGCTGTCGTGGCCGGCCTCGGTCATGCAGTCGCCGCCGTACAGCACGTCGAACACCCGCAAGTCGAGGAAGAACGGGTCCTCGGCCTGACCGGCGTACGACTTGCGGCTGTTGTTGTAGGTCTTGACGGCAGCGTCACGCAGCGCTGCGTAGTCCGGCATCCCGGCGTTGCCGACGTGCGAGGGAGCCACCGGAGCGTTGTTGAGGACCGTGCGAACCTTGTCCGGGCCCTTGCGCACGACGGTGCGGGTGAGGTCGTACTGCTGGCGGAACAGCAGGTTCTTGTCCTTCAGCGACGTGACCGGCCCGTTGTTGTAGAGGAACGTGCCGTTGCCGGTGAAGCTGTCCGACTTCTTCGGGGTCCGGGAGTTGCGGAACTTCCAGGTGTAGACGATGTCCGGCTTGGCGTCGCCGTCGTTGTCAATGTTGATCTTGTACCTGGCGTCCGTCGCCCACGGGTAGAAGTTCGGGCCACCACCGGGCTCGGAGAACGGCGCCCAGTTGGCGATCAGGTTGACCTTGCCGTCCGACTGGGCGAACGCGTAGACGTCGGTGTTGTCGTACGCGGGCTGGCCGGCGATCGCCGGGGCCTCACGGTGGCTCGACGCCGTCGACGTGGTGGGCGCGAGAGCCGCGACACCACCGCCGACGACCATCGCTCCCACGCCGAGCAGTGCAGTCGCCCGGGTGTTCCGGGTTCGTCTCGACTGAGACATGGATTCCTCCCTTGAAGAGGGGTCTGGTCCCCGTCCTCGTCGTGACGGGCGTCACACGAGTGGGTACAGCCGCACGTTCGGTACTGCCGCGCGGCACGGATTGGTGCTTTGCCCGAGCAATTAGGCTTCCGAGCGTGACCAGCCCCTCGCCGCCGACCGCCACCACCCGCTGGCGGTGCACCCAGTGCGGCAACCTCACCCGGTTCGACGTGACGCGGCGGGCGCGGACCCGCGAGTACCTGCACGTCGACCTGTCCGGCGAGGCGGCGGTCGAAGAACGGGAGGTTCTCGAGGAGGCCGTCGAGAGCGTGCGCTGCCGGTGGTGCGACGGCGTCGGGACAGTCGAGCTGGTGTCTCGGCCGGCCGAGGACGACAACGTTCCCGAGCCGGGCCCGACAGCGCCGGCATGAACGACGAGCCGGGCTGGGACGGGCCGCTGCCCGAGGCCGTCCGGTCCCGGGTGGTCGCGCTGGCCGCGGACGCCCTGGCGGCCCTGCCCGAGGACGACGTGCCGGCGGCCCTCAAGCGGTTCCGGCCCTGGTCGGCGCAGCACCGGCGTACCCGGGCCGGGACGCCGCTGGCTACCGCCGTCGAGCGCGACGTCCTGTTCCGGCAGCGGGTCGGGACCGTCGCCCGCGAGGCGATGCCCGACCTGGCTGATGCGCTGGACGCCGGCGAGCCGCCTCCCGCGGCCGACCCGGTTGACGTGGCCGCGGCCGCCTATCTGATCCGTACGCCGGGGTGGGCCGGCCAGGTGGCTGCCGCGGCAGCCGCGGCGGAATGGGCCAGCGCCGAGGCCGGCACCGCCCGGGCGGCCGAGGAGGTCGCCCGGCTCGAGGACGCGCTGGCGGTCGAGCGCAGCCGGCACCGCGACGAGCTGGCGGCAGCGCGGGCCGAGCTGTCTGCGGCGACCACGGAGGTGAGGGCGCTCACCAAGGCGCTGCGCGGGGAAAAGGGGGCCAGGCGGCGGGCCGAGCGGGCTGCGGCGGAGTCGGCGGACTCGGTGGCGGCGGCGCAGGCCAGTGCCGGCGCGGCCGCCGAGCAGGCCGCCGACGAGGTGCGGCGGGCGCGGCTGCGGGTCGAGGAGGCGGAGGCGGCCCTGCTGGCCTCCCGCCGGGCGGTGCGCGAGGGGCGCAGCCTCGAGGACACCCGGGCGCGGCTGCTGCTGGACACCGTGGTGGACGCCGCGGGTGCGCTGCGCCGTGAGCTGGCGCTGCCGCCGGTGAGTGCCCTTCCCGCGGACCTGGTGGAGGCCGCGGTGCCGGGGGAGGCGGTCACCGCCGCCGAGCGGGCCCTGCTCTCCGAGGACCCGGCCCTGCTGGACCAGCTGGTCTCGCTGCCGCAGGCGCACCTGATCGTCGACGGCTACAACGTCACCAAGACCGGCTTCCCCGACCTGTCTCTGGAGAAGCAGCGCACCCGGCTGCTGACCGGCCTGTCCCACCTGGCGGCCCGCTCCGGCGCCGAGGTCACCTGCTGCTTCGACGGGGCGGCGCTGGAAGGCCGGGTGCCCGCCGCGGCCGCCCGCGGCGTGCGGGTGCTGTTCAGCAAGGCAGGTGAGACCGCCGACGAGCTGATCCGCCGGCTGGTCCGGGCCGAGCCGCAGGGCCGGCCGGTCTGCGTGGTGTCCAGCGACCGCGAGGTGGCCGACGGCATCCGCCGGGCCGGTGCCCGGCCGGTGTCCGCCACCGCCCTGGTCCGCCGCCTCGACCGCGCCTGACCGCATCGTGGACGCCCGCCGTTCAAGGTCGTTTGCGACGTGTGGGCCCGCGACACGCCGAGGCCACGGCGTGTCGGGGCGGGCCCACGTCGCAAACGATCACAGGGGTTGTGTCCGGGGGGTTCCGTAGCGTCGCTCGCAGACGACATCGGAGGTGTGCTCGTGATCATCGACTGCGACAGCTGCGAGGTGCGCGGCCTGGCGTGCGGCGACTGCGTCGTCAGCGCGCTGCTGGGTGGACCGCCCGGCGAGATCGACGACGGCGAGGCGGCGGCGTTCGAGGCGCTGGCCGGCTCCGGCCTGGTGCCCCCGCTGCGGCTGGTGCTGCCGGTCGAGGTGGTCCGGCACGAGTCGCCCGACCAGCGGCCCGCCCAGGCGGGCTGAGCGGGCCGTCCGAGCGGGGCCGGAACGGGCGCTGAGCGTGGACCACGGCCGCCGGGCGTCCGAATCGTGGGCGAAAGGTCCAGTTCCGGGCTGAACGGGTCGAGGACCTAGCACGACAGAGTCCTCGTCCACAGAAGGCGCGCCGGTGAAGTTGAAGATAACGAACTGGTCACGTAGGGTCCGCCCCCAATGACCGGTATCCCCTCCCGACACCTGGTCGCAGGTCTGCTGCTGGCAGTTCTCGGGGTCAGCCTGCTGCCCGGCTCGGCCGCCGCCGAGCCCAAGCCGAGCCTGGGCGAGGTCCAGCAGCAGGTCGCCGACCTGAACCGCCAGGCGGAGCAGGCCGCCGAGCGGTACAACACCGCCAAGGTCCAGCTGACCGAGGCCACCCGCCGGCTGCGCTCGGTCCGCAACCAGTACGACGTGACCCAGCGCCGGCTCGACGCGATGCAGACCCTCGTCGGCCGGATCGCCGTCGCCTCCTACAAGGCCGGCGGCATCGACTCCAGCGTCCAGCTGCTGCTGTCCGACAACCCCACCGTCTTCCTGCGCCAGGCCAGCGACCTCACCCAGGTGAACCGCCGCCAGGCGGCGATGCTCAAGGGGATGGAGGCAGCCCGGTTGCAGGCCGCCGTCGACCGCAAGGCGGTCGCGGAGCAACGCGCCCGGGCGGCCGACCTGCAGGCCAAGATCGCCGCCGAGAAGAGCACGGTCGAGGCCCGGCTGGCGACCGCGCGCGGTCTGCTCGGCCGGCTCGAGGCCAAGCAGCGCGCCCGGCTGGCCGCGATGCACCGGGTCGCCTTCCAGCGAGCGGTCGGCGCGCGCTCCGACGCGATGCGGGCATCGCGGTCCTCCCGCGGCGGCGACTTCCCGACGTACGACGGGCCGGCCACCGGCCGCGCCGCCGACGCGGTCCGGACCGCCTTCGCCCAGCTCGGGGACCCCTACTCCTGGGGAGCGGCCGGGCCGAACGCGTTCGACTGCTCGGGACTGACGATGTACTCGTGGGCCGCTGCCGGCGTCTCGCTGCCGCACTCGTCCTCGGCGCAGTACTCCGTGGTGCAGCACGTGTCGATCGCCGACCTGCAGCCGGGGGACCTCGTCTTCTACTACAGCCCGATCAGCCACGTCGGCATCTACATCGGTGGCGACCGCATCATCGACGCGCCGTACCCGGGCCTGAACGTGCACGTCACCGGCCTGCACTCGATGCCGCTCGTCGGTGCCGGCCGCCCGTAGCCCGACCGCACCTAGCATGACGGGGTGCAGCAGTACGACGACCCGGGCGCCGCGGTCGAGCCCCCACCGCCTGCTGCGCCTGTCCCGGGCCGCCGTCCCCGGCGCACCGTGCTGCTGCTGGTCGGCCTGGTCCTCGCCGTAGCGCTGGGACTCGCGCTCGCCCTCGTCGCTGGCCGGCTGCTGCTCCCGGACGACGACGCCACACCAGGACCGTCGGCCGCCCCGACGGGGAGCGGGTCGGCAAGCGGCTCGGCGAGCGGCTCGGCCAGCCCGACCGACCCGGCCGCGACCCGCGACCGAGCGGTCGAGGACCTGCTGGACCAGCGGGCCCGGGCCGTCACCGGCGGCGACCGGGACCTCTTCCTGGACACCGTGGATCCCGGGGCGGCCGACTTCTACGACCGGCAGGTGCAGCTCTTCGACCGGGTCGCCGGCCTG
Source organism: uncultured Actinomycetota bacterium (assembly GCA_963746465.1). Classification (GTDB taxonomy): domain Bacteria; phylum Actinomycetota; class Actinomycetes; order JACCUZ01; family JACCUZ01; genus CAVVAY01. Next base: position 636,432 of record CAVVAY010000005.1, read on the forward strand.
GACCTGGCGTCCTGGGGCTACCAGGTGACCGGCGAGGGCCCGGGCCTGACTGCCGCCCGGGCGCGGACGCTGCCGCGCGGCGCGGCCATCGTGCGGGTCCGGCTGACCTACCGGCTGGCCGGCACCGGGACGACGACCGACCGCGAGCAGTACCTCACCGTGGTGCCACGCGGTGGCCGCTGGCTGGTGGCCGGCGACACCGACGCGTCCGCCAGCGGGTTCGACACCCAGCGCGACCTGTGGGACCTCGGGCCGATCCGCAGTGTCCGCGGCGACTCCAGCCTGGTGGTGGGGGACACCCGGGGCGCGAGCCGCGCCGAGATGCGCCGGCTCGCGGAGGAGGCCGACCTGGCCGTCCGCGACGTCGACGAGGTCTGGACCGAGGACTGGTCCCGCGAGCCGGTCGTGATCCTGCCGCGCAACCAGCAGGACATGGCGACCCTGATCGGCAGCGACGGCGAGGGCCTGGCGCAGATCGCCGCGGTGACCACCGGGTCCTTCGAGTCCGGTCTGAGCCGGGGGGACCGGATCGTGATCAACCCGGCCGCGTGGGACTCGCTCGGCGCGCTGGGCCGACGGGTCGTCATCACGCATGAGATGACGCACGTGGCCACTCGCTCCTCGGGCGTGCAGGCCGTGCCGATCTGGCTGTCGGAGGGCTTCGCCGACTACGTCGCCTACGAGGCGACCCCGGTGCCGACGGTGATCGTGGCCAGCGACGTCCTCGACGACGTGCGGGACGGCGACGCCCCGCGGAAGCTGCCGGACGACGCGGACTTCGACGCCTCGCGGGGCGACGTCGCGGCGTCCTACGAAGGTGCGTGGCTGGCCTGCCGGATGATCGCCGAGAGGTACGGCGAGAAGCGGCTGGTCCGTTTCTACCGAGCGATGTCGGACAGTGCGGGACCCGGCTGGCCGGAGGAGACCGCGACCGAGCTCGGCCTGACCCGGAGCGAGCTGGTGCGCGACTGGAAGGCCTACCTGCGCGAGAAGGCGGACTCGTGAGCGAGGCCGGTCTCGCAGCCCCCGCACCACCGCGCCCGGGTCGAGCACTGCCGCGGCCCGGTGCGCTGCGCCGGCTGGTCGACCTGTTCGTGCTCTGCGGGTTCGTGGTGGCGCAGCCGGTGCTCGACGTGTTCGGGCGAGCGGGGGAGGCGTTCGTCTTCCGGCACGTCGACCGTGGTGGAGTCGTCTTCTTCGCGGCCGTCGTCGTCCTGGTCCCGCCGCTCGCCCTCTGGGCGGTGGGATCGCTGGTCGCACGGATCGACCCCCCAGCGGGCTTCATCGCGCACCTGGCTCTGACTGGAGCGCTGTGGGTCGTTCTCGGCGTCGAGGTGCTCGGCCGGGTCGACCGGTTGGGCACCGTGGCGGTCCTCGTGGGCGGCGTCCTGCTGGGGGCCGGGGCGATCGCCTGCACCCTCACCTGGAAGAGCTTCCGGTTGTGGATCCTCTACGCCACGCCCGCGCCGCTGGTGTTCGCCCTGCTCTTCCTGCTCGTCTCGCCGGTCAGCGCACAGGTCCGGGAGTCCGACAACGTCTCCGCCAAGCGGGTGACCGTCGGCACCCCGGCACCCGTCGTCATGCTCATGCTGGACGAGCTGCCCCTGCGCTCCCTGGTCGACAGCGACGGGAGGATCGACGCGGAGCTGTATCCCAACCTCGCCGCGCTGCAGCAGCAGACCGACGTCTTCCTCAACGCCTCGAGCAACGCGTGGGCCACGACGTACTCGGTTCCGAGCCTGCTGACCGGCCAGCTGCCGGCGGGCCGGACCATCCCGGTCGCCACCACCCATCCGGACAACGCGTTCACCTTGCTGGCTCGCTCCCACGAGCTGCGGGTGCACGAGCTGCTCGGTCTCTGCCCGCAGTCCCTGTGCCCTCTGCCCGCCAGGTCGGGAGTCCTGCCGCGGGGGACGGGCGGGCTCCTGATGGACGGGATGGCGGCGTTCTGGCGCATCGTGCAGCCAGGAACCAAGGGCGACGACCCGAACGGCGCGCTGTTCGGTGAGGCGAACGCCGCGATGAAGCAGGCTTCCGGGTCGGCGCCGCTACCGCTCGGCGAGTCCCGGCTGCTGGCACCGCCTCGGTTCGTGGACTTCCTCGACGACCTCGACCGGCCGAGCGCCGACGGGCGGCCGACCTTCAGCTTCCTGCACCTGCTGATCCCGCACGCGCCGTGGGTGCTCCTCCCGGACGGACGGCACTACCGCACGCCCGGCGACCAGCTGCGACCGATCGGGCTCACCGGTGACACCTGGAACACCGACGGAGCGTTCGTCGCGCTGGGCCGGCAGCGGCACGTGCTCCAGACGCAGTACGTCGACCGCCTGGTCGGCGAGCTGGTGCGCCGGCTCAAGGCAAGTGGGCAATGGGACCGGTCTGTCGTCGTCATCACCGCCGACCACGGGGTGGCCTTCACTCCCGGCGCGCCGCGTCGGCAGACCACGAGGACCAACCGGTACGAGCTCGCCTGGGTGCCGCTGTTCGTCAAGCGGCCCGGGCAGCACGGCGGCACGACCCGGCTGGACAACGTGCAGCTGGTCGACGTGCTCCCCACTGTCGGCGACCTGCTCGACGTCGACATCCCCTGGCGCCTCGACGGCCGGTCGGTCTACGGCTCGCCGCGACCGCTCTCCGAGCGGCGGACGTTCTTCTCCCGGGTCGGTCACTCGATGCGGCTCGACGGTGCCTGGGGCCTCGACCAGACCAGGAAGCACGCGATCGGGAGCTTCGCGGCCTACCGGGGCGACCCCTTGCGTGCCTACCGGGTCGGACCGGACAGCCGATGGCTGGGCCGGTCCGTCACCAGCCTGCCGCGAGCGCCTGCCGACCCGGCCAGGTCGGCGACGCTCGCCAACAGCGACGCGTGGGACGAGGTGGACCCGGTGGCAGACCCGCTGCCGTCGTACGCGACCGGGCGGGTAGACGACCCGGACGGCACCGCTACCCGGGTCGTCATCGCGCTGAACGGTGTGGTCGCCGGCGTGAGCCCGGTGTCGACCGCGAGTACTCCGGGCCAGTACGCCACGCTGCTCCCGCCCTCGTTGCTGAGGGCCGGGAGAAACGACATCACGCTGTACGCCGTCGGGCCGGACCGACGCCTGTCGCCGATCGACCTGGAGGGGGACTCGTGACCAGCCGCACCGCTCTCGTGGTGACGACCGTGCTGCTGGCCGTCGTGCTCTCGGTCGCTGCAGCACTGCTGATCCCGTGGCGGCCACTGCCCCTGCACGGCCTCGCACCGACACCGGTCGATGCGGCCCGGGACTTCAGCGCGGCCCAGATCTCCCGCGAGGACGCGTTCCACGCGGCCGTGCGACCGCCGGCGTACGCGTCGTTGGCTCTCGGCCTGGTCATCGCCGCGGTGCTGGGCTTCACGCCGCTGGGCGCCCGCCTGGTGTCGGCGGTCGCGGCGCCGTTCGGGGGCGGTTGGTTCGCGCGCGTCGTCGTCGGGACGGTGGTGCTCACCCTGCTCGGGCGGGCGCTGACCCTGCCCTGGGACGCGTGGAGCGAGTCGGTGCGGCGACGGTACGGGCTGTCGACCCGCAGCTGGGCGGCCTGGGGGGTGGACGTGGCGAAGTCCTACGGCGTCGGCCTGGTCCTCACCCTGCTCGTCCTGCTGTTGCTCGTCGGCCTCGCGCACTGGCAGCCGGAGCGCTGGTGGGCCGTCGGCTCGGCGGTCGGCGCGCTGCTCGTGGTCGTGGTGTCGTTCGCCTACCCGGTGGTCGTCGAGCCGGTGTTCAACACGTTCACCTCGATGCCCGCCGGGCCTCTGCGCACGTCCCTGCTGCAGCTGGCGCGCGAGGACGGCGTCCCGGTGGACGACGTGCTGGTCGCCGACGCCAGCCGTCGTACGTCGTCGTTGAACGCCTACGTCTCGGGGATCGGTGCGACCCGGCGGATCGTCGTCTACGACACGCTGGTCGACACGACCCCTCCCGAGCAGGTGCGGCTGATCGTGGCGCACGAGCTGGGGCATGCCAAGGAGCGGGACGTCGTGTGGGGCACGCTCCTGGGCGCGACGGGAGTCGCTCTGGTGGTCTGCGTGCTCGCGTTGCTCGGTCGGTGGCCGTGGTTGCTGGCCCGTGCCGGCGTGGAGTCCCTGGGGGACGGGCGCGCGGTGGCCCTGCTGATGGCGCTGGTGGCGGTGCTCGGCTTCGCGGCCGGGCCGGCGCAGAACCTGCTGTCGAGACGCGTCGAGACCCGGGCCGACGTGCACGCCCTCGACCTGACCCGTGACCCGGAGGGGATGGTCGAGATGCAGCGTCGGCTCTCGGTCACCAACCTGTCCGACCTCGACCCGTCCCCTCTGGTGTTCGGGCTCTTCGCGACGCACCCGACCGGACCGCAACGGATCGCCCTGGCACGCGACTGGGCCCGGCTGCACGACGCGCGCGTGCCGCCAGGGCTGCCACGTTGAGGCGCACGCTCGTCGTCACCAACGACTTCCCGCCGCGGGTCGGCGGCATCGAGTCGTTCGTGCTCGCGATGGTTCAGCGGATGGCTCCGGCCGAGGTCGTCGTGCACACGGCTCGCCAGCCCGGGGACGCGGCGTTCGACGCCGGCCTGGACTTCCCGGTGATCCGGGATCCGTCCCGGATCATGCTCCCGACGCCCGCTATCACCACGCGGTCGGTGGCGATCGCCAAGGACATGGGATGCGACACAGTGTGGTTCGGCGCCGCCGCGCCGCTCGGGCTGATGGCCGGCTCGTTGAAGCGGCGGGCCGGCGTGCGGCGGACGGTCGCGACGACGCACGGGCACGAGGTGTGGTGGGCGAAGGCACCGGTGACCCGTCAGCTGCTGCACCGGATCGGCGAGACCAACGACGTGCTGACCTACCTGGGGGAGTACACCCGGTCGCAGGTCGCCCGCGCTCTCTCGCCGGCGGCCGCGGCCCGGATGGTGCAGCTGACGCCCGGAGTGGACACCGAGGCGTTCAACCCGTCGGTCGACGGACGCCCGGTGCGCGAGATGTACGGGCTGGGCGCTCGGCCGGTGATCTTGTGCGTCTCGCGGCTGGTCGAGCGCAAGGGCCAGGACATGCTGGTCAGGGCGCTGCCGCTGGTCCAGGAGTCGGTTCCCGATGCGGCTCTGCTGCTCGTCGGTGACGGGCCGATGCGCGACACCCTTGTCCGGCTGGCCGACGAGCTGGGCGTGGCAGCCGACGTGGTGTTCGCCGGCTCCAGGCCGTGGACGGAGCTGCCGCCGTACTTCGCTGCCGGCGACGTGTTCTGCATGCCCACCCGCACGCGCAAGGCGGGGTTCGAGGTCGAGGGTCTCGGCATCGTCTACCTGGAGGCTTCCGCCAGTGGCCTGCCCGTCGTGGCCGGCGACTCGGGCGGAGCCCCGGACGCCGTCCTCCATGGTGAGACCGGCCTCGTCGTCGCCGGAGGTTCGGTCGTCGAGATCGCGAGCGCTGTGATCCTGCTTTTGAGCGACCCCGAACTCTCGTCCGGCCTTGGCCGCAGCGGCCGTGCCTGGGTAGTGCAGAGGTGGACCTGGTCCTCGGTCGGCGCCTCGCTTCGCCGGTTCCTGGAGGAGGGCTGAGCGGGCTGGTCAGCTCTCGGTGTCCAAGGTGTCCGAAGCCACCAGGTAGAGCGGGCGGTGTTGCGCCTCTGAGTACAGCCGACCAATGTATTCACCGAGGAGCCCAAGGCACAGCAGCTGAATCGCGCCGAGAAAGAACACGGCCACGAAGACGGAAGCCCAGCCAGGGACTGTGGCACCTGCTACCTGTGCGACTGTCGCGACAACGACCGCAATCAGGCAGACAAAGCTGCCCACGACACCTGCCCATGTGGCGATCCGTAGGGGCATCGCGGTGAACGAGGTGACGCTGTCAACGGCCAGCCGCGTCATCCGGCTCACGGGGTACTTGCTGGTTCCGGCCGCTCGTGACTCCCGACGGTAGGAGACGGTGGTGCTCGGAAAACTGAGCCAGGGGATCAGCAGTCGGTAGACCCGGTGTCGCTCCGGCAGGTTGTTCAGCGCCTCGACGACGGCACGGCTGATCAACCGGTAGTCACCCGCGTTCTCCGGGACACTGTTTCCGGCGACTCTGCGCATGACGGTGTAGTACAGGCGGGCTGTTCCCCGTTTGAACAGCGAGTCGCTGCGGCGGTCGTGCCGGACGGCGTAGACGACGTCAGCCTCTTCCTCGCCTGCTGCGCGGAGAAGGTCAGGGATGAGCTCGGGAGGATCCTGGAGGTCGGCATCGATCGTGACCACCTGCGCGCCTCGGGCGCGATTGAGTCCCGCTGTCAACGCCGCCTGGTGCCCGACGTTCCGTCGCAATCGGACGATGCGGAGCTCGGGCCAGCGCAGCCTCATCTCCTGAAGCGAGTCATAGGTACCGTCCCGGCTCGAGTCGTCGACGGTGATGACTTCGTACGGGCTGCCGAGGTCGTCGAGGACGGGACGTAGGCGGCTCTCGAAGAGAGGAAGGACCTCCTCTTCGTTGTAAACGGGTACAACCACACTCAGCACGCCGGCTCCCTAGGGCAGACTCCAGCTGTGGAGGCTACCGAAGTTGCGAAGGTCGCTGACCTCGAGGACACGCATTGGTGGTACAGCGAGCGGCGCTTTCTCGTCCAGGAGTTCATTGACCGGGCCTTCCCTGATGGCGTCCAAGGCCTCGTCGCCCTGGACATCGGTGCCGCGGCAGGGGGAAACACCCGGGTTCTGCGAGATCTCGGCATGATTGCGACGGCAGTTGAGTACGGAGAGCCGGGTGCGAGACTCGCCCAGGCTCGCGGACTTCACGTCGTGCGTGCCGACGCGTTGCACCTTCCGCTGCCCGCAGCATCCGTGGACTGTGTGGTGGCGTTCGACGTTCTCGAGCATCTGGCGGACGACGAGCGTGCGACGAAGGAGGCTTTTCGTGTACTTCGGCCAGGTGGGTCGTTCTTCGTCGCCGTGCCGGCGGACATGAGCCTGTGGTCGGCCCATGACGAGGCTGTCGGACATGTTCGGCGGTATGACCGGGCGGGGCTGTTACGGCTCGTGGAGACGGCCGGTTTCGATGTCGTGGAGGTGCGTTCGTGGAACGTCTTGCTCCGGCCGGTCGTCCGTCACGCGCGCAGGTCCGCGACCGGCAGCCAGTTGCGGCCGCTTCCGGTCCTCGTGAACCGGTCCCTGAAGCTGGTGATCGCGGCGGAGCGGTGGTTGCCGCTGATAAGGGATCGGCCGGGCGTCAGCCTGCTCCTGCGGGCCTCACGGCCGTGAGCACTCCGCTTAGGACCGCGCCGGTGGAAGCAGCAGCACGGTGTGACGATCGGCGAAAGCCCTTCGCCAGCCCAGGACGTCCTCGAGGCCAGTGACCAGCGGAGACTCCTTCCGGAGCCACGCGGCCTGAAATTCGCCGTGGGTGACGAAAGTCTCCCAGCCCGGCCGCAGGGCGCTGGCGTCGAAGTAGCCCCGGACGTACGCGAGATCGTAGAGTTCTGTGCGCCCGTCGATGGCCGGCTGGCTGTCGCGCGCCGTCCAGAGCAGCCAGGCACCCAGGTCGTACTCGGTGATGATGTTCGCCCGGCCTGGCAGTGCATCCACACGCCGGCTGATCTCGAAGGGGGCCTGCGGCGCGATGCCGGGCATCACCGCCGTCCAGACGGCTGCGACGCCCAGGGCGGACGCCACAAGCGCGCCACCGGCCGCTCTTCGAATGGTTCGCGGACCTGGCGCGACATCTGCCGTCCGACCGAGAATGATCATGGCCGACTCTGCGGCGAGCGGCGCCAGAAGCACGGCGGCGATGGGTACGTCGCGGGAGTAGAGAAAGCCGATCAACGTCGCTGCCACCACATAGGCACACGTGAGCCACGCCACCGGCCGGCCTGACCGAGCCCACCCCACGATGACCAGTCCCAGGAGGGCGAATGCGGCGAGCTGAAAGGGGTTGAGCAGAGAGGGCGGCCCCCACTCGCTCACGAAGGACGCGTAGTCGGTGACCCGGAAGGGTGCCAACAGGGTGTGGTAGCCGTTGGGGTTCACCATCGCAGCGAAAATTGAGCCGAGGGCTATGGCGCCGTGGCGAAGCGCCAGACGGCGTCGTGAGCCCCGCGCGCCGTCGCAGACCGCGCCCATGCCACATGCCACGTAGAGGAGAACGGCCAGGCACCAGAACCCGTGCAGGTTCGACCACGCCATGACAAGGATCACGAAAGGCCAGGTCCGCCCTCCGGTGGACATGCTCCTGAGCAGCCACGGTCCGAGCACGGCGAAGAGAAGAAAAGACACCAGTTGCGGTCGCTCGCCGGTTCCAGGAAACACAGCGACGAGGGCGAGGAGGGTCGCAGCCGATGCCACCAGGCCGCTGGATCTGGCCAGGCTTGCTCGAGCGACGGTCAGGGCCAGGCCGGCCATCACCACGGCCCGAAGAACGGCGACTCCTTTGTATCCACCCACGTCGTATGACAGGTACATCACGACCTCGGTCAACCATTCATGGGTGACCCAGGCGTGACTGGTGAGGCTCGAGAAGGGATCGTGTGTCGGGACGCGGTGCTCGTGGGCGATGTACTCGCCGAGACGCAAGTGCCACCAGGCGTCAGGATCCCTCAGAGGGCGCAATCCCAGAATGGCAAATCCGGCGGCCATGACGTAAGGCAGCGCCCGGAAGGGTGAGGACCTCGGCCCGGATGCATCGGTGCGCTGCTCAGCGGTCGCGATCGGGTCAGCGCGTGGCATCGAGGTCGTCACGGCGCTGAGGACGTGCTCTCAGCCGTTGCAATTGGCGTTGGTGTTCGCCTGGCTTTGAATTGTGCTGCACGATGTCCCGAAGAGCTCGTGGACGGCGCCACCGAGGAGGAAGACGGCGGCGACGATGACGGCGGCGACGGCAGCAAGGAGCAGACCGTACTCGACCGCAGAGGCACCCTCGTCCGGGCCACCGTGCACTCTTCGCGGGATCACCGGTGACATGTGGAGGGACCTCTCATGGGGCGCCGCGCTCGTGGGTGGGGGTACCCAGCGAGAGCAGATGCGACGTCAGGCGAGCTGTCGTTTCCCGGCGTCAGCCGTTGCAGTTCGCGTTGGCGACGTTCGCACCGTTGTCGATCTTCTTGCAGGTATCGCTGAAAACGTCCCTTACCAAGCCGCCAAGAGCGAAGACGATGATGACGACCAGCGCGGCGATGGCGGCGACGAGGAGGCCGTACTCGACCGCTGACGCGCCGTCGTCATTAGTCCTGGTGACCTTGCGGATGTAGGCGAGCATGTCGGTTCCTCCGTTGTGCGGCTCGGTGGGCTCAGGTAGCTGACGTATCCCTAAGCCGAGGCGCTGCGATCTCAAGCATCGACACTCGCAGCCCGGAGCAACATCGCTCAGCCAGATGACCCGATATCAGCCGAACGGCTGATACCGCGACCGCTAGAAGGCTGAGTCGGCGGGGTTGGCGATCAGGCCCAGCCGCATGGCCGTCATGAGCGCCTGCGCTCGGTTGGCGGCACCCAGCTTCTCGTAGACCTTCGAAATGTGGGTCTTGGTCGTGGACTCGCTGATGAACAGCTTCTTCGAGATCGCCGCCACGCCCAGTCCGTCGGCCAGCAAGCCCAGCACCTCGCGCTCCCGCGGGCTCAGCTGAGGTCCTGTCGGGGAAAGGCGGCGCTGCATGGCGCCCGCCAGGTCGTTCGCGGTGAAGGCACGCGGGGACACGGCGGCGTGCCGAGCCGCCGAGATGACGTCGTCGGCCGGCGCGTCCTTGGGCACGAACGCGGAAGCGCCGGCCTCTAGCGCCCCGAACAGCTGGTCGTCGCCGGCGTACATGGTGAGCACCACGATGCCCATGGTGGGGTTTGCCTCGCGCACCTTCTTCGCGGCGTCGAGCCCGCTGCCGTCCGGCAGGCGGACGTCAAAGATGACGACATCCGGAGGCGTCGCCTCGATCAGCGACATCGCCTCGGCCACCGAGCCTGCCTCGCCCAGCACGGTAAAGTCGCCGGTGCGCTCGAAAGCGCGGCGTAGGCCTTGCCGGATGAGCTCATGATCATCGACCAGCACGACAGTCGTAGGCACGAGCACCACCCTAGTCGGCGGGCGGCTCGGGACCTAGCGTCACCTGGACCGATGTACCACCGTGTGTCCGGTTCCCCACCGCTAGTCGGGCACCGATCCGCTGTGCGCGCTCGCGCATCACCTCGAGCCCGAAGCTGTCCGTCCGGGGCTGGCCGAGACCGCCGCCGTCGTCCTCGACCGCCAGGTAGGCGGACGGCGGCTCGATCCGACAGGTGACCCACAGGTTCGCGGCGTTCGCGTGCTTGCGGGCGTTGGTGACCGCCTCCTGGGCGATCCGCAACAGCTCGGTCTCGGCGTCGATCGGCAGCCGAACCGGCGATTCGTCGAGCACCAGATGCACCGTGAGGTTCGAGCTCGCACCGACTTGCCGCACGTAATCGGACAGAGCCGTGCCCAGCCCCACGGTCGACTGCACCTCGCTTCGCAGATCGAAGATCGACAGACGGAGTTCGGAGATGACACGGGTCAGCTCGCTGCGGAGCGTCTTCAGGTCGGCCTCGAGCTCAGGGAGATAGCGGGCCCGCGCAGCGAGATCGTCGACGACGTACCCCATCGAGGCCAGTTCCTGGGCGATCCCGTCGTGAATCTCACGGGCCAGCCGACGTCGCTCCTCCGCTGTTGCCAGGCTGCGCACCTCGCTGAACAGCAGTGCCGTCTCCAGCCGCAGCCCGAGTTCCTCGAGGATGACGGCGGCTGCGGCCAGCTGGGTGGAGTCGAACATCTCATCAGAACGCTCCAGGGCCACCAGGCCGAAGGTGCGCAGCCCGATCCGCAGCGGAAGCACGGCGGACCAGCCGGTCGTCCCCGGCGACAGAGCCTGGCTCGCCCGCATCGGGCTGCTGGTCGCCCACGCTTCGTCGAACAGCGAGCTTTCGACGTCCCAATTCAGCCGATCGGCGCCCAGGAACGCCACCGGGGACAACCGGCCACCGGTTGAGCGCACGTAGACCGCGCCCCGGTCGTATGGCGTCTCCCGGCGGACGTTCTCGAGCATCTGCTGTGCGAGGGTCACTGGGTCGAGCCCACCAGACAGCTGCCGGGAGACGAGCCGGAGCTGGGAGATCAGGCGGTACGCAGCCGCGTAGGCGACATTCTCCGGCTCGCCAGGGCCCGCCTGCTGGAGCCTCCCAACCCAGGCACCGAGCAGGCCCACGGCCACCGTGATGAGCGACCAGCGGCTCAGGACCGCCAGATAACTGGTCCAGCTCAGTGTCTCGGACCCCAGCAGGCGGCCGAGCAACAGCACGAGGGCACCGAGCCCCGCCGCGGTGATCGCGGTCTGCAGCCCGCCGACGAGACCGGCTGCCAGCGCCGGGGCCAGCAGGTAGGGCAGGAGTGTCTCCGGGAGCGGCTCGACCAGCAGCATGACGCCGCACGCCAGGACGGCCTCCGCGACCGGCTGGAACGGGGCAGAGGTAGCCCACCGGGCGGGGACGGGCAGGGAGGCGGCGACGGCCACGACCAACAGCAGCGCCACGGCGACGACGTCCGAGACGGTCTGGCGCTGGGCGAGGGTGAGGGCAGCACAGCCCAGCACGAGCGCAGTCCGTACCGTCAAGACGATTCGCTGGTCGAGCCGCAGCTCGGCGAAACGGACGACTGGCATGTGGCGACGCTGCCACAGCAGGCGGTTGTCGGCCTCGATCTGGCTGTCGGGACCGTCCCGGGCGTGTCGTGGCGTCAAGCGAGAAGCGCACCGCGGCGTCGCACTGGCTAGCCGAGACGACCGCTGAACGAGTGGAAGATCGAGATCGCCGCCGGCCCAAGGATCACGACGAACAAGGAGGGCATGATGCAGAAGATCAATGGGAAAAGGATCTTGACGGGTATCTTCTGTGCTACTTCCTCGGCGCGTTGACTGCGCTTGATGCGCATCTCCCGTGCCTGGACGCGCAGCACGAAGCGATCGGGATGCCGAACGCATCGGCCTGCACCATGGCGGTGACGAACCCTCGCAGCTCCGGTAGGTCGGTCCTGTCTCCCAGGGCACGTAGCGCGTCGGGACGGCCTAGGCCGATCTGCATCTCCTGCAGAACGCGGAAGAACTCCTCGGCGAGAGGGCCGGTGGTGTTGCGGGCCACCTGAGAGAGCCCCGCGTCGAAGGCCAGGCCGGCCTCGACCGAGATCGTGAGCAGGTCGAGGGCGTCGGGAAGCTCACGGCGGATCTGCTCCGTGCGGTTGTAGGCGATCTGGTAGATCGCGAGATTGGGTGCGAAGAAGCCGGTCACGCTGAGCGCAACGGTGAACCCGAGGGTGGTGAGGAACCCAGCCCCGAATGCCAGTGGAATGCCAAGACCCAGAGCGATCCCAGCGATCATGCCGAGCATCTTGAAGGCGATGACACGGTCGACGTCCCACCCGGGGGGGTTGCCGGCCAGTTCCAGCCGATGCCGGAGGCGGGCCACCTGGTCGCTCGGTGCAAAACGTCGACCGAGGTCGGTGAACCGCCTCAGCGCGGGCGCGACCACCCGTTCGCCGAACGGCTGGTGCAGCTCCTTCGCCAGCGGGACGGAGCGGTAGTGATCGCGTGCACCGCAGCCAGCGATCGCGAAACCTGCTGACGCTCAGACGTGATGACGCCGATCGTGGCAAGCGAGATGGCCAGGGCAAGGAACACGGCCCCGAGTCCGAGCACCAGCAGGAGGTCGGTCTCCACCTCAGACCTCCACCTGGATAGCCTTGCGGAGCCACGCGACACCGACGACAAGCAGTACGGAGCCAAGCCCGAGCAGCAACCAGCCGATCTGGTCGGTGACCAGTGGCCGGAGGTACTCGGGTCGCACGAGCACGAGATAGATCGCGAACACGACGGGCAGCAGACCGAGAATCCAAGCCGAGAGCCGTCCTTCCGCGGAAAGCGTGCTGACCTGACGTCGCAGCCGCTCTCGTTCACGAAGGGTCGCTGCCACCGTGGTCAGGAGCTCGGCCAGGTTGCCGCCCACGTCGCGCTGGATGCGGATGGCCATGACCACCCACGCGAAGTCCTTGCTCTTCATCCGCTCGGCGATGCCATCCATGGCGTCCTCGATCGGAACACCGAGGCGTGCCTCCACCAGTGCCCGGTTGAACTCGCCCGTGATCGGCTGCTGGCCTTCGCGGACCACAGTGTCCATCGCCTGGGGGGTGGAGTACCCCGCAGAGAGACTGCCGGCGACCAGTTGCAGCGTGTCGGGAAGCTGAGAGAGGAAGGCGGACGTACGGCGGGACTCCTTGGCGACCAGGTATGCCCAGGGCAGGACGAGCCCGAGGAACAAGCCGATGAGGGCGGGGAACAGGGCTCCGCCCGCCACGAGCAGGAAGAGGACTGCCGTCCCGATGGCGACAGCGAGGTGAATGATCATCCATTCCGCAGCGCGGAGCGGGACACCGCCCGCTTCGAGGCGCTGAGAGAGGGCGGTCTCGAAATCGCGCCGTTGCACCACCTTGCCGGCCAGCTCGACCGCGGAACGGGCAATCTGGCTGCTGCCCAGGGCGGTGGAGGCCGCCTCCTGTTTGGCGGCAGGGCGACCGGTCAGTGTGTAGAAGGAGAGCCTGCGACGTACCCGTCCGTGCTGGTCGTCCTGCCGAATGTTTCCCAGCGCCACGAACAAGATCGCGGCGAGGCCGATGAACACAGCTCCCAGGACGATGGGGAACACCGGCCTGCCGACCAGCGGCCGGGAGGCGATCCGAACGGGAACTGGGCCGGTGTCGGCGGCGACCGCGGGGCCAGGACCGGACAACGAACGAAACGCTGAGTCAGTGAGCGTGACGGTTCCGGCTCTGACAGAGACCTCGACGTTGCCGAACCCATGAGCGTCGGAGGGGAGCTCAGCGGTCACCCGTAACTGGCTGGAGATCGCCTCGGCAGCATTCTGGAAGACGTTCGTCAAGTCAGTGGTATCGCTTGTCAACACCTGCCCGCCGGAGCCGGTCACCAGGTCTATGAGCTCTGGGGGCGGCGTGGCGGCCGCGCCGATGTACACAGCACCCACCGCGATGTCTTCCTCAGTCGCCCGAGCCACGGCGTCGTCAAGCGTCGTCGTGCTGCTTCCGTCCTCGTTGCCATCGGTCAGAAGGAGGACGTTGCGCGCGCCTGCCTCGCCGGTCAGGTCGGCTGCGAGTGCGGCTCCGTCGAACAGGGCCGTACCCACCCGCCCGTTCAGTTCCAGGCTCGTCGATGGCGGACTTGACCTTCGCTCGCTCGATGGTCGGGTCGACGGCAGTCCTCGCTGTGTCGGCGAAGGTCACCAAGCCCGACCTGCACGTCCGGTGGCAACGTAGCGAGGAACGAGGTGGCGGCGGACTTGGCCGCTGTCAGCTTTCGCCGCTCATGCTCTGACTGTTGTCCATTGCGAGGATGGCGACCCGCGCGATGTCGTCTCTGCTGGTGAGCGGCTTCGCCGACGAGGCTACCGGCTTATCTGCGATCCGAACCATCACAGAGTCAGGGTCGAGTGAGACGCCATCAGGAAGGCCGTCGGCCTGGAAGACGATCCGCAGCGTGCCCGTGTCACGCTTCACCTCGACGATCCGCCCGGTCTCGTCGGCCGACGCGGGCACGGCCGGCAACAAGATTCCCAGCCCCGTCACCAGCCCGATCGCTATCAGGCAGTTCCGGATCATCGTCCGAACTTCTCGAAGGCGAAGAGAGTGGGGTCCAGGGCCACACCTGCCGCCGCGAGCTTCTCGAGGAACTTCGGTCGGAGTCCGGTGGACCTCAGGCTGCCGAGTGACCGGCCTCGCTCGTCGAAGCCCGCGCTGTAGTCGAACACGAACAGGTCCTGAAGGGTGATGACGTCGCCCTCCATCCCGACGACCTCGGTGATGTGGGTGACGTGACGCGTGCCGTCCTTGAACCGCGACTGCTGCACGATCAGGTCAATGGCGCCGGCCACCTGCTCGCGGATGGCGCGCACCGGCAGCTCGATGCCGGCCATGAGCACCATCGTCTCGACGCGGGAGAGCACGTCACGTGGGGAGTTGGCGTGAACCGTGCACAAGGAGCCGTCGTGGCCGGTATTCATCGCCTGCAGCATGTCGAGAGCGGCGGCGTCGCGGATCTCGCCGACGACGATGCGGTCCGGCCGCATCCGCAAGCGAGTTGCGCACCAGGTCGCGGATCTTGACCTCGCCGCGGCCCTCGATGTTCGGCGGTCGTGACTCGAGGCGGAGCACGTGCTCCTGGTGCAGCTGGAGCTCGGCGGCGTCCTCGATGGTGATGACGCGCTCGTCGTCGGGGATGAACGAGGACAGGACGTTGAGCGTGGTGGTCTTGCCGGCACCGGTGCCACCCGAGACCAGGATGTTGAGCTTGCCGCGGACGCAGTGCTCGAGGAAGTCGGACGACCGCGCGGCGTCATGCGTGCCGAAGCCGATCAGGTCCTCCACCTGGTAGGGGTCGGAGGAGAACTTGCGGACCGTCAGCAGCGAGCCGTCGATGGCCAGCGGCGGGATGATGGCGTTGATCCGGCTGCCGTCGGGCAGCCTGGCGTCGACCATCGGGCTGGACTCGTCGACGCGGCGTCCGACTCGGGCCGACGATCTTGTCGATCGTGCGGCGGAGGTGGGACTCGTCGGTGAACGTGCCGTCGACCTGGTGGATCCGGCCGGCGCGCTCGATGTAGATGGAGTCGAAGCCGTTCACCATGACCTCGGTGATGTCCGGGTCGCGCAGGTACGGCTCGAGCGGCCCGTAGCCGAGGATGTCGTCGGCGATCTCCTGCGCGATCCGGGCCCGGTCGGTCGACGGTCAGCGGGGTGTCGTTCTGGGCGAGGACCTCTTGGAGGGTCTGACGGACTTGCTGCTCGAGCTCGGACTGGGTGAGCCGCGAGTCGTAGAGTTGCGGTCCGAGGTTGTCCAGCAGCGTCTGGTGGACCGTGCGCTTCAGGTCGGCGAACGGGTCGGCATTCCGCCGGTGTCGCGGCGCGGCGGGCGTGAAGCCATCGACGGGTCTGCCTTCCGGCCCGGTGACGCCCCGCTCGCGCTGCGCGGCAGCCAACCGGTCGGCGAGACTCATGCCTTGCTCTTCCGGCGCAGCAAGCCGCGCCGATCTGCGCGCAAGCCCGGTCGGGGATGCTGCTCGCCGCACCTGGCTGGCCCGGCGGCAACGTCGTTCTCGGCGAACGACTTGATGGCGAGCGAAACGGGGTGCTTGGGATCGTCGAGCACGATCGGCACACCGCGGTTGATCGAGGCGGGGACGTCCCGGGAGCTCGGGATCTGCACCGACGATGGGGGCCTTGAGCGTCTTCTCCACCTCGCTCACGGCAAGCCCCACCTTCGAGTCAGCCCGGTTCAGCACCAGCCGCCACCGGTCACGCGGGTAGTTGAGCAGGTCCAAGCGTCTCCAGCGTGAGCTTGAGGTTCTTCAGAGCCGGGATGTCCAGCGTTGCCAGCAGGGCCACCATGTCGCTCTGGTCGAACGCCGCGAGGACGTGGTCGTCGAACGCGGGAGGCGTGTCCACGACCACGAAGTCGAATTGCTGCTTCAGCAAGTCGAGCAGGTTTGATACCAACGTGGCGGGGATCGACTCCGCCGTGCCGGGCTCGATCGGGGCCACCAGGGTCGTCAGGCCGGGGGAGTGCGGGGTCAGCAGCGACGCGACGGCTGAGGCGTCCAGGCTGTCGGCGAGGGGAACGGCGTCGGCGATCGTGTGGGCGGGGAACAGCTGCATCGCGATCGCGACGTCGCCGAAGGCGAGGTCGAGGTCGACGAGGCAGACCTCGCGCCGTCCGCGGTCGGCGAGGGCCGCTGCAAGGTTCGTCGCGAGCGTGGTCTTGCCACAGCCGCCCTTCGCCGAAAAGACCGTGATGAGTCGACCGCGAGCCTTCGCCCCCTCCAGTGCCGGCGCCCCGGCGACCGTGTCACGGAGCCGGCGAGCGAGCTCGCGGGCTCGTGTCACCGAGGAGTGCAGCCCCGCCAGGTCACGCTCCTCGACGACCTCGAACACTCCCGAGCGCAGTGCCTCGGTGAGCACCGACGTGTCGACCCGGCGGCGGACCAGTATCACGGCGAGGCTGGGCCGGGTGACGCGCATCGACTCGGCGAGAGCGAGGGCGGATGACAGGTCGACGGTCGGGCCGAGCACCACTGCGTCCTCGGCGAACTGCGTCTCGAGGTGCCGGCGTAGCGCGTCCAGCGACGGAAGGATCTGGCTTTCGGAGCCCAAGGCGGCGTGCAGGGTCTCGGCGGTAGCGGGGTCGAGATCGACGATCGCGGTCATGTCATCACTCGAAAAGGTTCTGGGCGGTGGTACCGGGGTCGCCCCGGTTGATCTCGGAGTCGTCGTTCAGAAGGCCGAAGGTGATTGTCCCGTTGTTCTGCGCGTACACGAGCTTCTGGGCCTCCTTCTGGTCGACCGCGACGGTCAGCAGGGCCTTCGTCAGCCCCTCCTCGCCGGCGGCGGAGACCACGACGGTGGTCGCACCCGCGGCGATGACAGGGACCGGTGACAGCAGGACCCGGGTGGTCTGGGGACCGGCAGAGACGTCCGAGGTGAGAAACACGACCACGTTGGACCCCGGCTCGACGAAGCCCGCCACCCGTTGGGGTCGTCGAGCTGGAGGCTGACGGCGATCTTTCCGGGGGGCAGGGGGAGCACCGCGCTC
This sequence comes from uncultured Actinomycetota bacterium, assembly GCA_963746465.1. Lineage (GTDB taxonomy): Bacteria > Actinomycetota > Actinomycetes > JACCUZ01 > JACCUZ01 > CAVVAY01. The sequence goes on from CAVVAY010000005.1 coordinate 654,038, forward strand.
TCCCCGGGGCTGCCGAATTGCGATGCCAGGACGGGGGAGCCGACGGCGATCGGCGCGAGGGCAACCTGGTCGGCGATGTCTGAGATGTTGCTGAGAGCGGGCAGGCCCTGAATGCTGTCCCGCGTGAACTTCCGGCGCTCGAACGCGCCTAGGTCCTCGGCGTCCTGCGCCGTCGTACCGGCGGCGATCGGGGAGCCGGCCACCAGGATCTGCACCAGGTCGTAGCCGGCGGCTGCACGCTCGTCGACACCGTTCACGTACAGGAAGATCCCGGTCGTGCCGAGGGCCGCCACGACGAGCGCGGCGACGAGGAGCAGCGTGCGACGTCCCATAGCTCCTTCAATCGGTTTCTGCACGGCACAGTTGAGGCGATGCGCTCACAGACTTGTCCCCCAAAGTGCAGTCGAGCGTGTTCAGCGCACTCGACGGTATCGAGGAGGGGGGTCAGGCGGAGCCGTTTTGGCCCATTCCCTGCCGTTCTCGGGGGCGATCATCCTGGTCGTGCCCTCGTCGTCACCCGCTCACCACCGTGGCTGCCACCCGGGCCCGGGTGCCGACATCGTCGAAGCGTCGCGCCGTCGCGCTCAGTCGCCGCAGGCTCAGGAAGGAGAACGGCATGGCGAGTAGAACCGGCCACCACCAAGCGGCGACCTCGGCCATGGTCGAGAAGAGCACAGCCACCAGTGTGGTGGACACGGCGAGCCGCGCCGAGTAGGCGGCCATCACCCCGGGTGGTGCTGGTGTGTCCCGGGGGCCCCGGAGGTCGGCCCGGTAGGGCCGGGTCACCGAGACGTGCATGCACGTCGCGAGGACACGGAGGACGACGACGACGGCGCAGGAGGCGAGCGCGGCGGCCTCGCCGCCGGTCGGCAGCCGCTCGGCGCTCAGGCTGCCCGCCGCCACGGTGACGACCACGGCCAGGGCGCAGGTCTCGGCGACCACCTGCCCCTTCGTCCAGAAGGCCGTCCGGGCGCTGACCGGGAGGGACGCGAGCCAGACCGCCCCGGTCCCGTCCAGGCAGAAGGCGTTGACGCCGAAGAGCAGCCCGGCGCCGGCCGCGACCAGCCCGGGGAGAAGGACCAGCGCGGACCAGTCGAGGCCGGGCCAGGCTGGCGACCACTCCCGGCAGGATGCCGAGGACGAGCAGCCCGCGGCGCAGGGACGCCGAGCGCCAGACGCTGGCCCGGTCGGTTGCCAGCAGCTCGCGGCGCCGGCTGCGAGCCGCGGCCCGGCGTCGCACGGGTCGGGAGTCGATCCGGCTGCCCGCGTCGCCGGGCCGGCGCAGGGACCAGGCGCAGAGCCGCCGGCCCGAGCCGGTCGGCGCCCAGGGCGGCGACCACGAGGGCTGCGGTGGTCACCGACCACCGCAGGGGGCCGCTGCTCGCCCGCCGATCACGATGGTCGTGGTCGGTGAGCTTGTCCAGGGCCGCGCTGAGGTTCCCGGTCGCCATCACCGCGAGGCCGGCCACGGCGGCGGACCCGGCGGCCACCCAGGTGAGGCGCCGCCCGGACGGGTCGCTGCTGTATGCCGACGACCAGCCAGGCCAGCGCCTGGCCAGCGACGGTGACGAAGGTCGAAGTAGGCCAGGCAGGTGAGCAACGCCAGCGGCAGGTGCGCCGACGGCCCGCTGACGTAGGCGGTGAGCCCGATCAGGGCCACCAGCTGGGTCGTCCAGGCCAGGTTGAGCGGCGTGAGCGCCAGCGAGGCGAGGTACTGGGTGCGCGCCGTGATCGGGTACGCCGAGAGCTGGTCGGTCGGGAACAGCTCGTTGCCGCCGCCGGCGGCCAGCGGCGCGAGCGACCGCGAGCAGAGCCACCGAGAGGTACGCCGTCGGCGCCAGAGCCGTGACGTCGAAGACTGCGCTCCCGAGGGGCTGCCAGCGCCCACCCCGACCGCCACCAGGCACAGCACCGGCAGTGCGCCCGCGAGCGAGCGCGAACCCCCAGCGGGCCCGACGGTGAGCGCACCATCCGCCACCGCAGTGCCAGCAGCGGCCGCCAGCTGGGACGTGCTCACGACAGCAGCGACCGGTAGCGAGCGGCGCCGTCGACCCCGGCGAGCTCGCTCGAGAGGGGCTGCCGCGACCACGGCGCCGCGGCGCAGGACGACGGCCTCGTCGCAGGCCTGCACGGCGAGGTCGAGCAGGTGGGTGGAGACGAGGACGGCGGAGCCGCCGAGGCGCAGCTCGCGGATGACGTCCAGCGTGGCGTCCACGCCGAGCGGGTCGACGCCGTCGAACGGCTCGTCGAGCAGCAGCACGTCGGGGGAGTGGAACGCGGCGAGCACCACCGACAGGCGTCGGCCCATGCCGTGGCTGAAGCTCGCGGTGACCCGGTCGGCGTCACGCCGCCGAGGTCGAACCGGTCGAGCAGGTCGGGGGCCCGTCGACTGCCATCCGTCGGGCATGCCGCGCAGGGTGGCGGCCAGCTGGAGGTGCTCCCACGGGGTGGCCCGCGGGATCAGGCCGCCGACGTCGGGGCAGTAGCCGACCCGCGCCTTGGCGCCGGAGGGGTCCTTGACCGCGTCGACCCCGCCGACCCGCACCGAGCCGCTGGTCGGCGGCAGGACGCCGGCGAGCACCCGCAGGGTCGTCGACTTGCCGGCGCCGTTGCGCCCGACGAGCGCCACCGATGCGCCGGCCGCCAGCGTGAGGTCGAAGCCGTCGACAGCGACGACCGTGCCGAAGCGCACGGTGAGGTCGCGGACCTCGACGACCGGGGACATGCCGGTGATTCTCGCCCCAGCGCACCGGCGCTGGCGGCGAACCTACGGAGTAGAGCGCGTCGACCTCGGCGGCGTACTCCTTCATGACCACGCCCCGCTTGAGCTTCAGCGACGGTGTCAGCGCACCGGTCTCCTCGGTCCAGTCGACGGCGAGGATCTTGAACTTCTTGATCGCCTCGGCCTTCGACACCGCCTTGTTCGCGTCGTCGACGGCGACCTGGATCTCGGCCATGCACGTCAGGGTCCTCGGCGGCCTCCGCCGGCGGACATGCGCGGCCTTGCCGCGCTGCTCGAGCCAGGCCGGCAGGGCCTCTTCGTCGAGCGTGACCAGGCAGGCGATGTAGGGCTGGGCGTCGCCGACGACCATGCACTGGCTGACGAGGCGGTGGGCGCGCAGCCGGTCCTCGAGCACCGCCGGTGCGACGTTCTTGCCGCCTGCGGTGACGATGAGCTCCTTCTTGCGGCCGGTGATGCGCAGGCAGCCGTCCTCGTCGAGCTCGCCGATGTCGCCGGTGCGAGAACCAGCCGTCGCGCAGCGCCTCGGCGGTGGCCTGCCGCGTTGTTGTAGTAGCCGACGAAGACCTGTCCGCCCTTGATGAGGATCTCGCCGTCGTCGGCGATGCGGATCGACACGCCGGGCAGCGGCCGGCCGACCGTGCCGATCTTGATCATGCCGGGGGTGTTCACCGTCGAGGCCGCCGTCGTCTCGGTGAGCCCGTAGCCCTCGAGCACCGTGAGCCCGATGCCGCGGTAGAAGTGGCCGAGCCGGGGGCCGAGCGGGGCGCCGCCGGAGACCGCCCAGCGCACCCGGCCGCCGAGTGCCGCGCGCAGCTTGCCGTAGACGAGCTTGTCGAACACCGCGTGCTTGGCCTTCAGGCCGAGGCCGGCGCCGCCGTGGTCGCGCGCCTCGCTGAACGCGATCGCGGTCTCGGCGGCGGCGCGGAAGATCTTGCCCTTGCCGGCGGCCTCGGCCTTCTGCTCCGAGGAGTTGTAGACCTTCTCGAAGACGCGTGGCACCGAGAGGATGAACGTCGGCTTGAAGGTCGCGAGGTCGGCGAGCAGGTTCTTGACGTCGGCCGTGTGCCCGAGCTCGGCCCGCGCCATCACGACACCGATCTCGATCATCCGGGCGAAGACGTGCGCCAGCGGCAGGAAGAGCAGCGTCGAGGCGCCTTCGTCCTGGAAGACGTTGGCCAGCGTCGCGTCGCTGTCCTTGGCGCTGATGACGTTGGCCGCCTCGAACAGGAAGTTGCCGTGGGTGAGCTCGCAGCCCTTCGGCCGGCCCGTCGTGCCCGAGGTGTAGATGATGGTCGCGAGGTCGTCCGGCGTGGCCGTCGTACGCCGGGTCTCGAGATCCTTGTCGGCGATCTCCCGGCCGGCCGCCGATGAGCTCGTCGACCGCACCGGAGTCGATCGTCCAGACGTTGTCGAGCTTGCCCAGGTCGCCGCGGACCTCCTCGACGACGGCCAGGTGGTCGGGGGTCTCGACCAGGCAGGCGACGGCGCCGGAGTCGCTGAGGATCCACTGCACCTGCTCGGCCGAGGACGTCTCGTAGATCGGCACCGTGACGCCGCCGGCGGTCCAGATCGCGAAGTCGATCAGCGTCCACTCGTAGCGGGTCTTGGACATCAGGCCGACCCGGTCGCCGGCGCCGACGCCGGCCGCCATCAGGCCCTTCGCCACGCCCTGGACCTGGTCGAGGAACTCGCTGCACGTGACGTCGAGCCAGCGCTCGCCCGCGCGGCGCTTGAACACCACCTTGTGCGGTGCCTGGACGGCGTTGTCGACGATGATGTCGCTCAGGTTGCCCGTCGTGGCGGGCTCGGCCAGCAGCGGTGAGGTGTACTCGTCCACGGTCGGTGCTCTCCTCGGTCGTCCCGGGGTGGAACCTGGAAGAAACTTGGCCGTGACCATACTTGCCGGTAACGCATCGCGTCAGCCCCCGGACCGAGCGGGCATGCTGGCCAGCCGTGCCTGCCGTCGACATCGCGGACGAGACCTACGTGCCCGACCCGCCGCGGTGCTCGCTCCCGAGGTGGCCGACCCGGCGTCCTGGGTCCGCTGGTGGCCGGACCTGGACCTGCGGGTGACCCGGGACCGCGGAGTCAAGGGCGAGCAGTGGGCGGTCCGCGGCGCGCTGGCCGGCAGCATGGAGATCTGGCTGGAGCCGGTCGGGGAGGGGACAGTCCTGCACTGGTTCCTGCGGGCCGACCCGCGGTCGCCGCTGACCCCGCGGCGCGCGGCCGGGAGCGCGAGCGCCGGGTGCGGGACTGGAAGCGGCACACGTTCGCGCTCAAGGACCGTCGCGGAGGGGGCCGAAAGGGTGACGTGAGCACCTCCACCTCACCCGGACGTCCGCTGCCCGCGCTGCTCCGCCCAGGTCCGCGCCGGCTGCGACTGGTGCACGCTCTGCTACGCCGACCTGCGCCCGCGCCTCCCGACCGGTCGCGCCCGAGCCGGTCGTGCCGGAGCCGACGCCTGCGCTGCAGCCCGCGCCGGCGCAGGAGCGATCGAGGACACCTCAGCGAGCCGCAACCGGCCGGACGGGGGAAGCACGCCCGGAAGGACCCGGCCCGCGAGGAGGGCAGCTGGCGGCTGTCGCCCGCTCGACCTCCCGGGCCCGGCGAACGCGGTGGCGGACCAGCTGCTCGCCGAGCTGGCGGCCAGCGAGGCCGGGAACCCCCTCGGGCCGCTGGCCGGCATCGTCGACTCCACGGGCAAGCGGTGGCCTCATGATCGGCGGGGCGGGCGGCGATCGCCTGCTCGTGCTGGTCATGGCTGCGATCGGGGTGCTGCTCTGAGCGGTCGTCGCACGCTCCAGTAGCCTCTGCCGCATGGCGGAGCGCACCGAGTCGAGCATCACCATCGAGGCTGCCCCGGCGGACGTCATGGACGTCATCGCCGACTTCGAGGCCTACCCCGAGTGGACCGGCGCCGTGAAGCAGGCCGAGGTGCGCTCGAGCGGGTCCAACGGCCGGGCCAAGGAGGTGTGGTTCAACCTCGACGCGGGCGCCATCAAGGACTCGTACACCCTCGCGTACACCTGGAAGGCCGAGAAGGAGGTGCGCTGGACCCTCGTCGAGGCGGAGAAGATCCTCAAGACGATGGACGGCGCCTACCTGCTGGCCGACAACGGCGACGGGACGACGACGGTGACCTACCAGCTCGCCGTCGACGTCAGGATCCCGATGCTCGGCATGATGAAGCGCAAGGCCGAGAAGGTCATCATCGACACCGCTCTGAAGGAGCTCAAGAAGCGGGTCGAGGGCTAGGCGCCGATGTCGGAGAACGCCCGGGCGTACGGCGGCCCTCGACCTCCGCACGGCTCCATCGCCGAGGAGGCGGCGAAGCTCGTCGAGGTGGCGCAGCTGTGGCTGGCCTCGCAGTCGCGTCCCGCGGCGCCGACGACGTGTGGGCCGACGCGACGGCCGAGGACGCCCACATCCCGGCCGAGTGCCGGGGCTGCCCCGTCTGCCGGGTGCGCGCGGGTGCTCTCCGACGTGAGCCCCGAGGTCTACGAGCACCTGGCCGAGGCGGTGGCGGCGGTCGGTGCCGCGATCCGCGCGCTGGACACCGGACGCCGGCCCGACGGGCGCCCATGACCCTGACGCATCGGGGTCGACATCGGCGGGACCAAGGTGGCCGGCGGCGTCGTCGACGAGGACGGCACCATCCTGGCCCAGCACCGGGTGGAGACCCCCGCCCGCGACGCCGAGGCGACGACCGACGCGATCGTCTCGGTCATCGAGGCGATGCGCGCCGAGCACGAGGTCGAGGCCGTCGGGATCGGCATCGCCGGGCTTCGTCGACGCGGCCCGCTCGACCGTCTACTTCGCGCCCAACCTGCTCGGCTGGCGCGACGGCCCGCTGCGCGCGGAGGTCGAGCAGCGGGTCGGGCTGCCGGTCGTGGTCGAGAACGACGCCAACGCCGCCGCCTGGGGCGAGGCACGGTTCGGCGCCGGGCGCGACGAGCGGCACATCGTCTGCGTGACGGTCGGCACGGGCGTCGGCGGCGGGATCATCGTCGACCGGCAGCTGTTCCGCGGCGGCTTCGGGGTGGGTGCCGAGATCGGGCACATCCAGATGGTCGAGGGTGGCCGGCCCTGCGGCTGCGGCCAGCGCGGCTGCTGGGAGCAGTACGCCAGCGGCGGAGCCCTCGTGCGCGACGCCCGCGAGCGGGCGGCGGAGAGCCGTGACGAGGCCGAGATCCTGCTCGGGCTCGGCGACGGGACGCCCGAGGGCATCTCGGGCGAGCACGTCACCGAGGCGGCACAGCAGGGCGACCCGGTGGCCATGGCGTCCTTCGAGGCCCTCGGGCACTGGGTGGGGCAGGGGCTCGCCGACCTCGCGGCCGTGCTGGACCCCGAGTGCTTCGTGCTCGGCGGCGGGGTGTCCGAGGCCGGCGAGGTGCTGCTGGACCCGACGATCGCGGCGTTCGAGCAGCTGCTCACCGGCCACGGCCGGCGGCCGGCGGCACGGTGGTGCTGGCCCAGCTCGGCAACGACGCCGGCATGGTGGGCGCGGCCGACCTCGCCCGGCACCGCTGAGCGGACTCAGGCTCGGGCCGATTTGCGCCGATGTTCCGCCGGGGTGGGGCAGGTCTTGCGGTGAGTCCGGGGAGACCTGGCTGCCGCGCCCTACGGTTGTCCTGATGAGTGCCATGACAGGGGGTTGACCGTGCGCAGACAGGGTCGTGACGACCGCGGTGCTGCTGCCGTCGAGTTCGCCCTCGTCGTCCCGGTCTTGATCCTCCTGCTGATGGGCATCATCGACTACGGGCTGTTCTTCACCGACCGGCTCGCGGTGAAGCAGGGGATCCGCGAGGGTGCCCGCGACGGCGGTCGTCGCGACTGGGAGTGGCTGCGGCGGTGCGAATCTCAATTGCCTTGCCAATGAGATCAAGGTCAAGATCGGTGCCGTTGGCGGCGCGACCTACGTGTATGTGGACATCGTCGAGACCGCCGAGACCGACCCGCCTTTAGGGAACGGATGGCTCGAAGGGAACGAGCTACGGGTCTGTGCCCTCGTCAGCGAGAACGGCCTCACCGGCATCACCCCGATGCCTGACGAGATCACCGACGCTTTCCGGATGCGCATCGAGAGTGACACGGGCCGCCCGTCCCAGGGCCAGACCGGGACTCCGCCGGGAGGGTGGGGCTGGTGCCTGTCCGGCGGCTAGATGACGAACGCGGCACGGTCGCGATCCTGGTGGCCGTGTTCTCGCTGGTGATGTTCGGCTTTGCCGCGATCGTGGTCGACCTCGGCATGGTGCGCGTCACCAAGGCGGACGCGCGGGCCGCCGCGGACTCGGCGTCCCTTGCCGGCGCCGCTGCGCTCTACCGCCCACCAGACCCGACGGCACGTTTCGGAGCAGCCGTCGCCGCTGTGAAGGCCTCCGCCGCTCGGAACGGAACCGACCCCAGCGAGTGGGACAGTTGCTCGGCGACCAAGCCCTCCGCGTCCTGGGTGACGGGGGATCCGGCAGCACCTGCATCTTGTTCGATTCGGCAAGCTCCCCCGCCGGGTGTTCGTCGCCATCCCGAAGCGGCACGTGGGTGCGGCATTCGGAGGCGTGTTCGGGTACGCCGGCAGCCGACGTGTCCCCGGCAGCCCAGGCCCAGGCTCGCGACCGGTCCATGCAGGACTGCGCGCTGTGCGTGGATGACCTACTCACGGTGACCGGTCGCGCGACGATAGCCGGGGACGGCTCCGCCGTGGCGGGTCGGATCCGGGTGAACTCGGAGGACGGCTCGAGCTCACGCAGGGGGCCGTGGACCAAGGCGCCGGGATCGGCGCCGGCACCTGGCCGCCCAGCCCGATTCCGCCAAGCTCTCGGTATTCGCCGCAGCCGGAGCAGGTGTCTCCGGCCGATCCGTTCTCCGGCACCGCTCGACCGGTTCTGCCCACCAACAACATCTCCAACGTCAACTGCAACTCGGGAGTCGTCGCGACGGGTGTCGCCTACCGCAACCTGACGATCCGCGGTGCGTGTCAGGTGGCCAATGGCACGCTCGTAGTCGCCCAGCGGCTTCGGGTGAATGCCGGTGCATCGCTGACCGGCACAAACGCCACGCTGTACTTCTCCTGCCGGCGATCCGGCCCGAACCGTGCTCAGAACTGTGACGCCGGCGGGTCGAGCAGCACGCTCCAGGTACGCGGCGGGGGGAGTCTCCGCCTGACGGGTGGCTCGTTGAGCGCAGGGGCTCGGCCACTCGCGATCTACTTCGACCCGGACAACGGCGACAACATGACGGTGGCCGGGACTCTCGACATCGGCGCCGCCAGCGTCTACAAGCGCCTGGGCTCGCTGTCGATCGACGGTGCGATGACAGTCGGCGGGCTCATCTCCGCCCAGGACCTGACGGTAGCCGCCGGCGACACCCTGGACGTGACGACAACCGGTCTCGGTGTCGCAGCCGGGAGCCTTCCGGCTGGCCCTGGTGCAGTGACCTTGCTCGTCTCGTAGGGTGCTGGCGTGCCCGCCGACCTTCGCCTTCTGTCCTGGAACGTGCACGGGCTGCGCGACGACCGAGCAGCCCTGACCCGCATCGTCCGCGAGCTCGACCCGGACGTCATGTGCGTGCAGGAGGCACCGAAGTTCTTCCGGTGGCGCGCCAAGGTCGCCGGGCTGGCCCGGGAGTGCGGGCTGCTGTACGTCGCCGGCGGCGGAACCACGGGCGGGACCGCACTGCTGGCGCATCTGCGCGTCGACGTCGAGCGGTCCGCCGAGCTGGCGCTGTCCCACTACCGGCTGGGCTGGCCGGACCGCGGTGTGGCCGCTGCCGTCGTACGGAAGGCCGGCGTGCGGTTCGGGGTCGCCAGCCTGCACCTGCCTCTGCCCGAGGTGCAGCGGGCCGACCACGCGCATCGGGCCCTCGCCGTCCTGCGGGCGGGTGGGGTCGACCAGGTGTTCGCGGCCGGCGACCTCAACGAGCGGCCCGGGCACGCCGCGTGGCGCTACCTGGAGGACGAGGGCCTGCGCGACCTCGGGCCGGGCAGCGGGAAGACGTTCCCCGCGATACGTCCCGACCGGCGCATCGACGGTGCCTTCGCGACCGCCGGCTTCGAGGTCCTGGACTACCAGGTGGTCGACCGCCGCGGCGTCGAGGCGGCCAGCGACCACCGGCCGCTGCTGGTCACCCTGCGGGTGACCGACGGCTGACCGGCGACTGCGTCGGTCAGCCGTCCTCGCCCGGCCGCTGGCCCTCGCGGTAGGCCGGCGCCAGCTCGAGAGCCAGCTGCTCGAGGAACAGCCCGATGTCGGTGACGATGCCGCGGGCCTGGGCCGAGCCGCGGTCGGCCAGCTTGGTCACCGTGGCCGGGTTGATGTCGACGCAGACCAGCGGCACCGAGGCGGGCAGGATGTTGCCGGTCGCCACAGAGTGCAGCATCGTCGCGACCATGATCGCGAAGCCGACGTCCTTGAGCCCGGCCCGCATCGCCCGCTGGCCCTCGATGACGTCGGTGTAGACGTCGGGCAGAGGGCCGTCGTCGCGGACCGAGCCGACCAGCACGAACTGCTTGTTGTTCGTCACCAGCGCGTGCATGACGCCGCCGGTCAGCAGGCCGGCCTCGACCGCCTTGGCGATAGAACCGGCCCGGCGGATCTGGTTGATCGCCCGGATGTGGTGCTCGTGCCCGTGCTCGACCCCGCGGCCCTGCTTGAGGTCGACCCCGAGAGACGTCCCGAACAGTGACGCCTCGATGTCGTGGGTCGCGATCGCGTTGCCGGCGAACAGCACGTCGACGTAGCCGGCCTCGACCAGCGCCACCATCGCGGGCGCGGCACCGGTGTGCACGACGGCCGGCCCGGCCACCCAGAGGACCTTCTTGCCGGACTCCTTGACGTCGCGCATCTGCTGCGCGATCTGCCGCACCAGCAGCGCCTGCGGCTTCTCCGAGGACACCTCGGAGTTCATGAACTCGAACCCGCCGACGCTGCGGTCGATGGCCGGCAGCGGCACGACCTTCACGCCGCTCGCGCCGCAGACCACCGTGTCACCGGCCATGATCTCGCTGACCGCGATGGTCCGGGCCCGGTCGTCCTTGACGACGATCCCGCAGTCCATCTCCGGGTTCTCGACCGGCACCCAGTGCCCGCCCAGTCGCACGACCGTCTCCAGGTTGGTGGTCGAGTAGAAGTCGTCGGGGAAGACGCCGTCCTGCTCCACCTCGCGCAGCATCGCCTCGCCGGGATCGGTCGGGTTCACGCCGTGGGTCTGCAGCCGCATGATCAGCCGGGCCAGGTCGTCGTCGCCTTCGGACTTCACGGTGAGCCGGGCGTAGGACTCGTCCTGCGGGGTCTTGCCGACCTCGAACTTGTCGATCGAGTAGTCGCCGCCGTACTCGAGGATGTCGTCGAGCACCCGGGACAGGACGCCCGAGTCGATCAGGTGGCCGTGCACCTCGACGGTCTCGCTGGTCACGCTGGGTTCCTCTCGGGCTCGGCTAGACGACGGCGCCGTCGTCCGGGCCGGAGTCCGAGGGGTTCCTGGGCTTCATCCGGACGACGAGCGTCACGAAGCCTGCCATGAACGCGAGCAGCGCCAGCAACCCGACCCACCCCTCGAGCTCCAGGCCGGCCAGCGCGGCGAGCACCAGCAGCACCGGACCTCCGAGAGCGCCGGCCCAGGCGAACCGGCTGACCCGGTCGATGTCGGGCAGTGGCGGCGGGGGAGGCGGCTGGAAGTGGTCGTCCGGGTCGTCCTCGGGCTCCCGGCGTACGACGGGAGAGGTCGGCGTCCCTTCCCGCAGCACCTCGAAGCCGATCGTCGGGCCGGGCGACGCCGACGGCTGCGACCCGGGGTCGTCGGGCTCGGCCGGGTCGACGTCCTCGCTGGCGGGCCACCGCGGCACGACGTCGTCCAGCTCGCTGGAGTCCTGGTCGAAGCCAGCCACGATGTCCGACCAGGCGATGTCCTCGCGGATCTCGCGCAGGTAGCTGTCGGCCACCGCGCGGGCCCGGTCGTGCGCCGACGCGTCGACGTACACGCTGTCGCTGGGGCCGACCGGTGGCACCGTGTCGCCGTAGGGCCCGCGCCGGCCGGCGCTCGGCGCGCTGTACGCCGCGACGCCGGCCTCCCGGAGCCGGTCCAGCAGCTCGTCGACGAGGTGGGTCTCGACATCGTCGAGCCGTGCGTACGACGTCGCCGTCAGGCCGTTGTCGCGGCGTGGCGGGCTGCCGCCGGTCACCGGGGGCTCCGGGTCATGGCACCGCCAGGGTGAGCCGGCGGACGAACTCCAGGCTGCTCTCGAAGATCAACGGTGCGTCGTTGTCCAGGGTCGCCACGTGATAGCTGTTCTCGAGCAGCACCTCGCGCACGTCGGTCGAGGCGACCTTGTCCAGCAGCATCCGGGCGCTGTCCGGCTCGACCACGTGGTCCTCGGTCGAGCGCAGGACCAGCAGCGGCTGGCTGACCTTGTCCAGGTCGGCCCGGGTCGTGAGCCACAGGCGGCTGAGCTGGTAGGCGGCCTTGACCGGGATGTGCGCGTAAGCCAGCTCGGTCGAGCCGTCCTTCTTGATGTCGCTGGCGATGCCCGGCCAGGTCGGCTTCACCCACCGCAGGACGGGGAGCAGGAACCGGTCCGGTCGCTTGGTCAGCAGGCTCGGGTTGACCAGCACCAGGCCGGCGATCTCGTCGCCGTGCTCCTCGGCCAGCCGGATCGCCAGCGTGCCGCCCATCGACAGCCCCATGACGAACACGTCGTCGCAGCGCTCGCGGAGCAGGGCGAGCTGCCGCTCGACCTCGGCGTACCAGTCCTCCCAGTGGGTCAGGTTGGCCTCGGCCACCGTGGTGCCGTGCCCCGGCAGCCGCGGGACCGAGACGCTCAGCCCGGCGTCGGCGAGGTACTGCCCCCAGTCGCGCAGACCCTGCGGGGTGCCGGTGAAGCCGTGGACGAGCAGTGCCCCGGTGCGGCCGCCCTCGTGCTGGAACGGCTCGGCTCCGGGCATCAGCGGCATGGTCGTCATCGTCGCACGACCGGCGCGGCATCCCCTAGTGTTCGCCTGACGATCGTCGGGCGCGGCCGAGGACGCATGAGGGAGGTGCGCGGGGTTGTTCTACTGGTTCCTGAAGCGCATCGTGCTCGGCCCCGTGCTTCGCCTGGTCTTCCGCCCGTACGTCATCGGACTCGAGAACGTCCCTGAGTCCGGCGGCGCGATCTTCGCCAGCAACCACCTCTCCTTCTCCGACTCGATCTTCCTGCCGCTGGTCGTCGAGCGCCGGATCACCTTCCTGGCCAAGGCCGACTACTTCACCGGCAGCGGCATCAAGGGCCGGTTGACGGCGGGGTTCTTCAAGGGGGTCGGGCAGCTCCCGGTCGACCGGTCGGGCGGCAGCGCCTCCGAGGCGGCCCTGCGCACCGGCTTGCGGATCCTGCGGCGCGGCGACTGCCTGGGCATCTACCCCGAGGGCACCCGGTCGCCGGACGGCCGGCTCTACCGCGGCAAGACCGGTGTCGCCCGGATGGCCCTGGAGGCCGAGGTCCCGGTGCTCCCGGTCGCCATGATCGACACCGAGAAGATCCAGCCGCCCGGGCGCAAGCGGCCGACTCTCGGTATCCGGGTGGGCATCAAGATCGGCAAGCCGCTCGACTTCTCCCGCTACGAGGGCATGGAGGGCGACCGGTTCGTCCTGCGGTCCATCACCGACGAGATCATGTACGAGCTGATGGACCTCTCCGGCCAGGAGTACGTCGACGTCTACGCCCAGGTCGCGAAGGACCGGCTCAAGGCCGAGCGGGCCGAGGCCAAGTCGGCCCCGCAGGCGGTGGACACGCCGACCGACGCCGGCGGTCACGCCCCCGCTGCCTGACGGTGGGCATCGAGACGGCGGTCTGGCGGGCGCTCGCGGTGTTCCGGGCCCTCGGCCTGGCCTACGCCGTCGCGGTCTACGCCCGCCGGTACGACGAGTACGCGCACCCGGTCGGCGGCTGGGTGGTCCTCGGTGTCATGGCCGGCTGGACGGTGGCGGTCGCGGCGCTCTACAGCCGGCCGCGCGGCCGACGCTGGCCGGTCCTCTTCCTCGACCTGGCGATCGCGATGGCGGCGGTGGTGCTGCCGCGGTTCCTCGACGACCCGGACCGGATCGAGGCCGGTGCGCAGACGCTGCCGGTCGTGTGGGCAGCCGCGCCGGTGCTGGCCTTCGCGATCCGCGGCGGCTGGCCGGCCGGACTGGCGGCCGGGCTCGCCGTCGGGGCCGCCGACCTGCTGCACCGGGGTGAGCTCACGGTGCCCACGGCGAACAACATCGTGCTGCTCCTGCTGGCCGGCGCGGTGATCGGCTACACGGTGGAGCTGGCCCGCCGGGGTGAGTCGGCGCTGGCCCGGGCGATGGCCGTCTCGGCGGCGACCCAGGAACGGGAGCGGCTCAGCCGCGACATCCACGACAGCGTGCTCCAGGTGCTGGCGCTGGTCGGCCGGCGCGGCCGGGAGGCCGGCGGCGAGGCGGCCGAGATCGGCCGGCTGGCCGCCGAGCAGGAGCAGGCGCTGCGGGCGCTGGTGGGTGCCTCGGCCGAGGAGGTGGCCGGCGAGGTCGACCTGCGGGCGCTGCTGTCGGCGTACGCCTCACCGGTGGTGACGGTCTCCACGCCGGCGACGCCCGTGGTGGTGGCCGCGGCCCGGGCTCGCGAGGTGGCGGCCGCGGTCGCGGCCGCGCTGGCCAACGTCGCGAGCCATGCCGGCGCCGAGGCACGCGCCTGGGTGCTGCTCGAGCAGGACGGCGGCGAGCTGGTCGTCAGCGTCCGGGACGACGGCCGCGGCTTCGCGCCGGACCGGCTGGCGGCGGCGCGCGCCGAGGGCCGGCTCGGCGTGGCCTCGTCGATCGAGGGCCGGGTCCGCGACCTGGGCGGCACCATGACGGTGGAGTCGGCGCCCGGTGCGGGCACCGAGATCGAGCTGCGTGTGCCGGTCGGGGAGGTCGGGTGACCCGGGTGATGGTGGTCGACGACCACCCGATGTGGCGGGAGGCGGTGGCCCGCGACCTGTCCGAGGCGGGCCACGACGTGGTGGCCACGGCGGGTGACGGCGGTGAGGCCGTACGCCGGGCGCCCGCCGCCCGGCCCGAGGTCGTCGTGCTGGACCTGCAGCTGCCGGTGATGTCGGGGGTGGAGGTCACCCGTGCCCTGGTCGGCGCCGACCCGACGGTGCGGGTGCTGGTGCTGTCGGCCAGCGGGGAGCACGCCGACGTGCTGGAGGCGGTCAAGGCGGGCGCCACCGGGTACCTGGTGAAGTCGGCGTCCCGCGAGGAGCTGCTGGCCGCGGTCGAGCGGACCGCGCTCGGGCGAGGCGGTGTTCACGCCGGGACTCGCGGGACTGGTGCTGGGGGAGTACCGCCGGCTGTCGACGGCGCCAGCCGGGCCGTCGGGGCCGCCGGCGCCGCAGCTCACCGAGCGCGAGACCGAGGTGCTCCGGCTGGTCGCGAAGGGGCTGTCGTACAAGCAGATCGCCGAGCGCCTGGTCCTCTCGCACCGCACCGTGCAGAACCACGTGCAGAACACGCTGAACAAGCTGCAGATGCACAACCGGGTCGAGCTGGTCCGGTACGCCATCGAGCACGGCCTCGACGACGAGCTCAGCTGACCGGGGCTGACGGGGGCACAGGTCTCGCTGACCTATAGCCCTGCTAGCGGTACCGCTATCAGGGCTATAGGTCGGCGGACGGTGCGTGCCGCTGGCGGCGGCGCGTGCCCTAGGAAGCGTCCCAGCCCTTGGCGCGCTCGACGGCGGCGCGCCAGCGGCGGTACGCCGACTCGCGCGCGTCCTGGTCGGCGCCGGCGGTCGGCTCGAACCGCCGGTCGAGCCGCCAGGTGTCGGACAGCTGGTCGGTCGAGGACCAGACGCCGGTGCCCAGCCCGGCGAGGAAGGCGGCGCCGAGCCCGGTGGTCTCCAGGACGTCGGGGCGTTCGACGGCCATCCCCAGCGCATCCGACTGCAGCTGCAGCAGGAGGTCGTTGGCCGCGGCCCCGCCGTCGACCCGCAGGGTGGTGATGCGCGGCAGCAGCTCGACGACGTCACGAACCTCGAACGCGATGGCGTCCAGCGTCGCGCGCACCAGATGGGCCCGGGTGGTGCCGCGGGTGATGCCGAGGATCGCGCCGCGGGCGGTGGGGTCCCAGTCCGGCGCTCCGAGGCCGGTCAGCGCCGGTACGAACACCACGCCGCCGCTGTCGGGCACCGTCGACGCCACCGCCTCCGACTCCGGCGCCGCACCGATCACCCCGAGCCCGTCGCGCAGCCACTGCACGGCCGACCCGGTGACGAAGATGGCCCCCTCGAGGGCGTAGGTGAGCTCGCCGGACGGCGCCATCCAGGCCACCGTGCTGAGCAGCCCGGCGTCCGAGCGCTCGACCGTCGAGCCGGTGTTGACCAGCACGAACGAGCCGGTGCCGTACGTGCACTTCGACTCGCCCTCGGCGAAGCAGGCCTGTCCGAACAGCGCCGCCTGCTGGTCGCCCGCGATGCCGGCGATCGGCACGTCGAGCCCGAGGAACGCCCCGGGGGAGGTGCGACCCACCTCGCCGTACGACGGCACGACCTCGGGCAGCGCCGACCTCGGCACCCCGAGCAGCTCGCACAGCTCGTCCGACCAGGCGCCCCGCGCCAGGTCGAACAGCAGGGTCCGGGAGGCGTTCGAGGCGTCGGTCACGTGGCGAGCCCCGCCGGTGAGCCGCGCGATCAGGTAGCTGTCGACCGTGCCCACCACGCAGTCGCCCGCGGTGACACCGGCCCAGACGTCCCTGTCGTTCTCGGCCAGCCAGGTGAGCTTGGTGCCGGTGAAGTAGGGGTCGAAGCGCAGGCCGGTCAGCTCGCGGACCCGGTCCTCGTGACCGGCGTCCCGCAGCCGGTCGCAGATGCCGGCCGATCGGCGGTCCTGCCAGACGACGGCGCGGCGTGGAGCCGCCAGCGACCGGCGGTCCCACAGCACCGCGGTCTCACGCTGGTTCGTCAGCCCGACGGCGGTGATGCTGCGGCCGTAGTCGCTGCGCAGCGCCTGGCGGCAGGACGACAGCGTCGCCTGCCAGATCTGCTCGGGCTCGTGCTCCACCCACCCCGGCTGCGGGAAGTGCTGCGGGAACTCCTCGTACCCGCGGGAGACGACGCTGCCGGTCTCGTCGACGACCAGCGCGGTGACCCCGGTGGTGCCCGCGTCGATGGCAAGGACCGCCACGGCGCTCAGGCCTTCCGGAGCGCGCTGCGGTCGGGCGAGCGTCCGACGATCGAGAAGGTCATGCCGCGACCCTAGTCGGGCCTCTAGGGTCGCTCCCATGCGAATCGGAGTGCTCACCGGCGGTGGCGACTGTCCTGGCCTGAACGCGGTCATCCGTGCGGTCGTCCGCAAGGGCGTCACGGTCTACGGCCACGAGTTCGTGGGCTTTCGCGACGGTTGGCGCGGCCCCATCGAAGGACTCACGACGCCGCTCGGCGTGCAGGAGGTGCGCGGCATCCTGCCACGCGGCGGCACCATCCTCGGCTCGTCGCGCACCAACCCGTTCAAGATGGACGGCGGCGTGGAGAAGATCGAGGCGAACCTCAAGGACCTCGGAGTCGACGCGCTCATCGCGATCGGCGGGGAGGACACCCTCGGCGTCGCGACCAAGCTGCACGAGCACGGCGTGCACGTCGTCGGCGTACCGAAGACCATCGACAACGACCTCAACGCAACCGACTACACGTTCGGCTTCGACACCGCCGTCAACGTCGCCATGGAGGCCATCGACCGGCTGCACACCACGGCCGAGTCGCACCACCGCGCGCTCATCGTCGAGGTGATGGGCCGGCACGCCGGCTGGATCGCACTGCACGCCGGCATGGCCGGTGGCGCGAACATCATCCTGATCCCCGAGGTGCCCTTCGACATCGAGAAGGTCTGCGAGTACGTCGAGTCGCGCTTCGAGAGCCACTACTCGCCGATCATCGTCGTGTCCGAGGGCGCGACGCCGGCGGAAGGGACGCTGGTGCTGGCCGACGGCGAGCTCGACTCCTTCGGTCACGTCCGCCTGGGCGGCATCGGCACCGTGCTGGAGAAGGAGATCGAGAAGCGCACCGGCAAGGAGGCGCGCACGACCGTCCTCGGTCACATCCAGCGAGGCGGTACGCCGACGGCACGCGACCGCTGGCTCGCGACCCGGTTCGGGCTGCACGCGATCGACGCGGTCAACGACGGCGACTGGGGGACGATGGTCGCCCTGCGCGGCACCGACATCGACCGGGTGCCGCTGGGGGACGCGACCACCGTGCTCAAGCTGGTCGACCCGCACCTCTACGCCGAGGCCGAGGTCTTCTTCGGCTGACAGGGGACGAGGACCGGACGGGTGCGCAACCGTCCGGCCCTCGCCGCTCGCCCCCTGTGGTCTGCGGGGTGCTGCTAGCCCCGCGGTGCCGCGACCGCAGCGGCGGCGTCGACGATGCCGTAGCCGTACACGGGGCTGAACACCCCGCGCACACCGATGCCCGGCGTCCGGGCCGTCGAGGTCAGCGTCGTGTAGATGTTGTCCACCGAGCGGCCCTGCGCTGCGAGCAGCGCGGCCACGCCGGCCACGTGCGGGGTCGCCATCGAGGTGCCGGCGAACTCGTCGTAGTTGTTCCCGTAGCCACAGGTGGCACCGGACGAGCTGGTGCCGGCCGGGACGGTCGAGACGATGTCCTCACCGCAGGCCGGCACGAGCGAGCCGCCCGGTGCGGACACGGCGTTCAGGTCGGGACGGATCGGTCCGGAGGAGAAGGCCGAGCGCAGCTCGCGCTTGTCGGTCGAGACGACGCAGAGCACGCCTTCGTCGAAGCCGGGGGAGTTGCACAGCGGCACGCTGTCGTTGCCGGCCGCGGCGATGATCGCGACACCCTTGCCGCGGGCGTACAGGATCGCGTCCTGCAGGCTGGTCTCGAGGCCGGTCAGGGTCAGCAGCTGGGTGCCCTGCAGGCCACCGAGGCTCATGTTCACCACGTCGGCGCCGTGGTCGGCGGCCCACCGCACGCCGTTGGCGATGTCCTCGTAGGCGCCGCTGCCGTCCTCGAGCACCTTCACCGGCATGATCGAGGCGTCCGGTGCGACACCGGCGATCCCGATGCCGTTGTTGGTCGCGGCGGCCGCGATGCCGGATACGTGGGTGCCGTGGTTGTCGGCTGGCTGGCCGACACCGTCCGGGCCCTTCCAGTCACCGTTGCCACAGGACGGGTTGCACGAGATGAACGTGGCGCCCGGGACGAGCTTGCCCTGCAGGTCGGCGTGACCGAGGTCCACGCCGGTGTCGACGACGGCGATGACCGCCCCGGCTCCGGTGCTGATGGCCCACGCCTGCTCGGCATGCACCTGCTGCGGTCCGTACTGCTTGGCGTACAGCGGGTCGTTCGGTGCCGCTGCGTGGGCGGGAGACGCCGTCAGCGCGATGGCTGACAGCGCGGCCGCGGCGATGGCGGCGGGACGGGCGAGGCGCATGACACTCCTGAGGGGGTCCGGGGTCATCAGGTCGCCCTGTGCAACGAGCCGGAGTCGTCCAGGTCACGCCCTGGGCGTCCTGAGGTGTGGCCACCCCCCGCAGCGGGGCCTGAGCCGCCCGTACGCTGGCTGCGTGAGTGACCGACCTGCCGCCCACCAGCCGGACTGGCCCGACCGGGCGGTGCTGGACGACGTCACAGCCCGGCTGCGCCTGCTGCCGCCGCTGGTGTTCGCCGGGGAGTGCGACGCGCTCAAGGAGCGGCTCGGGGCGGTGGCCCGCGGCGAGGCCTTCGTGCTGCAGGGCGGCGACTGCGCCGAGACCTTCGCCGACTCCACCGCCGACTCGATCCGCGACAAGATCAAGACCCTGCTGCAGATGGCCGTCGTGCTGACCTACGGCGCCCAGGTCCCGGTGGTCAAGATCGGCCGGATCGCCGGGCAGTTCGCCAAGCCGCGCAGCGCGCTCACCGAGACCCGCGACGGGGTCACGCTGCCGTCCTACCTCGGCGACGCGGTCAACGGGCTGGACTTCACCCCGGAGTCACGCACTCCCGACCCGACCCGGCTGCTGCAGGTCTACAACACCTCCGCCGCGACGCTGAACCTGGTCCGTGCCTTCACTCAGGGCGGGCTGGCAGATCTGCGCGAGGTGCACTCCTGGAACTCCGGGTTCGTCGCCGCGTCCGGCGCGCACCAGCGCTACGAGGCGATGGCCCGCGACATCGACCGGGCGCTGGCGTTCATGGCGGCCGCCGGGGTGGACCCCGAGGCCTTCCGCACCGTCGACCTGTACTCCAGCCACGAGGCACTGCTGCTCGACTACGAGCGGGCCCTCACCCGCATCGACTCGCGCACCGCCCTGCCGTACGACGTCTCCGGGCACCTGGTCTGGGTGGGCGAACGCACCCGCAGCCTGGACGGCGCGCACCTTGAGTTCGCGGCCTCGATCCGCAACCCGGTCGCGGTGAAGCTCGGCCCGACGACGACCCCGGACGAGGCGCTGGCGCTGGTGGACCGGCTCAACCCGGAGGGCGAACCTGGCCGGCTCACCTTCGTCACCAGGATGGGCTTCGACCGGGTGCGCGAGACTCTGCCGCCGGTCGTCGAGAAGGTCACCGCCAGCGGAGCGACCGTCGCCTGGGTGTGCGACCCGATGCACGGCAACACCTTCGAGGCGCCGGACGGCCTCAAGACCCGACGGTTCGACGACGTCATCGAGGAGGTCCGCGGCTTCTTCGAGGTGCACCGGGCGCTCGGCACCCATCCCGGCGGCCTGCACATGGAGCTCACCGGCGACGACGTCACCGAGTGCCTCGGCGGCGCGGGTGGCATCGGCGAGGTGGACCTGCCGATGCGCTACCAGACGGCCTGCGACCCGCGGCTGAACCACTCGCAGTCGCTCGAGCTGGCGTTCCTCGTCGCCGAGATGCTCGCTGCCCGCTGACGTGCCCGTCGACCTGCGCAGCGACACGGTCACCCGGCCGACGGCTGCCATGCGCGCGGCGATGGCCGACGCCCTGGTCGGTGATGACGTCCTCGGCGAGGACCCCACCGTGGTCGCGCTGGAGCGACGGGTCGCCGAGCTGCTCGGCCACGAGGCAGCCCTGTTCACCCCGACCGGCTCGATGGCCAACCAGCTCGGCGTGCGGCTGCTCGTCAAGCCCGGGCAGGAGCTTCTCTGCGACACCGATGCCCACGTCGTGCGCGCCGAGCTCGGTGCCGCGGCCGCCTTCTCCGGGATCACCACCCGCACCTGGGCCTCAGCGCGCGGCCTTGTCGACGCCGCATCGGTCGAGGTCATCGGCTCGCTGATGCGGCCCGACGCCGGGCCCTACTTCGTCTCGACCAGCGCGGTGGTCGTGGAGAACACCCACAACTTCGGCGGTGGCACCGTGCAGCCGTTGGACCAGCTGACCCGACTCCGGGCCCTGACGTCGGACGCCGGGGTCGCGCTGCACCTCGACGGCGCCCGGCTGTGGAATGCGCACGTCGCCAGCGGTGTCGAGCTCTCGGCGTACGGCCGGCTGTTCGACACCGTCTCGGTGTGCCTGTCCAAGGGGCTCGGTGCGCCGGTCGGGTCGGTGCTGGCCACCTCGGCGGCCCGGGTCGCGGAGGCGCGGATCTGGCGCAAGCGGCTCGGCGGCGGGATGCGCCAGGTGGGCATCCTGGCCGCAGCCGGACTGCACGCCCTCGACCACCACGTCGACCGGCTGGCCGACGACCACCGCCGCGCGCGGCGACTGGCCGCGGTGCTCGCCGAGGCGGCTCCGGGGTCGGTCGACCCGGCGACGGTCGAGACCAACATCGTGGTGCTGGAGACCGCCGACGCACCCGCACTGACCGCCGCCTGCCGCGAGCAGGACGTGCTGGTGAGCCTGCTCGACCGGCGGCACCTGCGGGCCGTCACCCACCTCGACGTCGGCGACGACGAGGTAGAGCGCGCCGCTAGCGTGCTGTCGTCGTTGCTTCGGCGGTAGCCGGCCGGCGACCGAGCAGCGGTGGCAGCTGCCGCACCGCGGCGGCGAGTGCCCGCAGGTCGTCGTCGACCAGGGCCTGCGGCCCGTCGCAGAGCGCCTGCTCCGGGTGCGGGTGCACGTCGACGATGATCCCGTCGGCGCCGACCGCGATGGCCGCCCGCGAGAGCGGCACGACCAGGTCCCGCCGGCCACCGGAGTGCGAGGGGTCCACCATGACCGGCAGGTGCGAGAGGGCGTGCACCACCGGCACCGCGCTGATGTCCAGGGTGTTTCGGGTGGCGGTCTCGAAGGTGCGGATGCCGCGCTCGCACAGGACGATGTCGAGGTTGCCACGCTGCGCGATGTACTCGGCCGCCATCAGCCACTCCTCGATGGTCGCCTGCAGGCCGCGCTTGAGCATCACCGGCTTGCCGGACTGGCCGACCGCCTGCAGCAGTGCGAAGTTCTGCATGTTGCGGGTGCCGACCTGCAGCATGTCGGCGTACGACGACACCAGGTCGACGTCGTGCGCGTCGACCACCTCGGTCACCACCGGCAGCCCGGTCGTCTCGCGCACGTCGGCAAGGATCTTCAGGCCGGCCTCGCCGAGCCCCTGGAAGGCGTACGGCGAGGTGCGCGGCTTGTAGGCGCCCCCACGGAGCAGCGTGGCGCCTGCAGCCTTGGCCATCTCGGCGGCTTCGAGGGTCTGCTGAAGCGTCTCGACCGCGCACGGGCCGGCGACCAGGGTGAACGTGTCCGGCCCGATCGGCACGCCGCGCACGAGGACGGTGGACATCTGCGGATGGTGGATGCGGCTGACCAGCTTGTAGGGGGCCGAGACCCGCATGACGTCGGCGACCCCTGGCAGCCCGCCGAGGTTCAACCCGTCGAAGGCCTCGATGTCGCCGACCAGGCCGATGATGGTGCGGGTCACGCCGCGGCTGACGAAGGCCTCGCCGCCGGCCGCCTCGACCCGGGCGACCACTCCGGCGACGTCCTCGGCGGAGGCTCCTGGCTGCATGACGACTACCACGGGTCGAGGGTACGGCGAGGGCCGGGGACGGATCGGGACATGTCCGTCTGTCAGGATGAGGCGATGGCTGCCGGGGACCACGGGGACCACGGCCTGCCCCCCTCGCAGCGCCCCTCGCGCGGGTGGCCGGTCGTGCACTACGGCCCGGTCCCGCGGCTGCGACCCGAGACCTGGGACCTGCGGGTGTTCGGCGCGACCGCCACCGGGCAGGAGACCCTGCTCGGACGCGGAAGCCTTCGCGGCTCTGCCCGCTCACCAGCACCCGAGCCGACCTGCACTGCGTCACGAAGTGGACGCTGCGGGACGTCGAGTGGTCCGGCGTAGCCGCCGCCGAGCTGCTACGGGTGGCGCCGCCGGCCGACGACGTGGCGCACGTGATGGTGTGGGCCGAGTACGGCTACTCCGCCAACCTGCCGTTGTCGGCCTTCGCCGCGGCCGACACCATGCTGGCGACCCACGCGGACGGCCGGCCCCTGACACCGGAGCACGGCTTCCCGCTGCGGCTCGTCTGCCCGTCGCTGTACGGCTGGAAGTCGGCGAAGTGGGTGCGCTCGGTGGAGTACCTCGTCGAGGACCGGCGGGGCTTCTGGGAGGAGCGCGGCTACCACAACCGGGCCGATCCGTGGCAGGACGAGCGGTACGCCTACCAGGAGTAAGGCGTCATCAGAAGGAGTACAGGGTGACGACCGAACCCTCGGGCGCCTTGTCGCCACCGTTCGGTGACTGGTTGAGGACGGTGTCCGTACCTCCGGGAAAGTCCGACACCGACACCTGGAAGCCCACGCCTTGAAGGATCTGCGTTGCCTCGGTCAGGGTCTTGCCGACGACGCCGGGCACCTCCACCAGCGGCGGGCCCTTGGACACCACGATCTCGAGCACCGAGTTCTTGTCCGCGGTGCCGCGTTCGGGGGACTGGCTGATCACGACGCCGGCCGCGATGGTCTTGCTGAACTTCTCGGTCACCTCGGCCCGGAGCTTGGCCTCGGTGATCGCGACCTTGGCCTCGTCGACCGGTAGGCCGACGACCTTGGGGACCGCGACGGGCTGCGGACCGTCGCTGACGACCAGCTGCACCACCTCGTCGCGCTTGAGCTGCTCGCCTGCCGCCGGGTCGCTGGAGATCACCGAGCCCTTGTCGACCTTGCTGCTGTACTTGCGCTCCGGGGTGGCCACGGTGAGATGGCCGTCCTCGATCATCGACCGGGCGACCTCCTCGGTGCGCCCGACCACGTTGGGGACGGCGTAGCGCTCCGGGCCCTTCGACAGGGTCAGGCTGACGGTGCCCTGCTTGTCGACGTCCTCGCCGCGGCCCGGGTCGGTCTCCAGCACCCTGCCCTTGGCGATGACCTCGCTGAAGCCGTAGCCGACGACCTTCGTGCTCAGGTCGCTCCTCGCAGCCTTGTCGGCGGCCTCGACTCGGGTGAGGCCGACCAGCCCGGGTGTCGCGGTCTTGCTCAGCGGACCCTCGGCGACGAACCAGGCGATGCCCGAGAGAACTGCGCGCGAGGGCGAGGATCACCAGCAGGGCGATCGGGCCGCGGCTGCGGTGGCGGGCCCGGCCGGTGGACGGCGGCCCGGACAGCGGTCCGGTGTCGCCGCGCCGGGCGGGCGTGGCGGTGCGGGTGGTCAGGTCCACGACGAGGGTGTGGTCGGGCTGGCTGGACAAGGCGGCCAGCGCCGGGCCGAGGGTGTCGAGCTCGCCGTCGGACATCGCCCGCCGGGCGGCCACCACCTCGGTCAGGAACCGGCGGGCATCGGCGGGCCGTCCGTCGGGGTCGCGGCTGGTGGCCCGGGCGACCAGCTGGTCGAGCTCGGCGGGCAGCCCAGGTACCAGCGTCGACGGGGGCGGGACGTCGTCGTGCACGTGCCGGTAGGCGACCTGGATGGCGGTCTCGCCGTCGTAGGGCTTGCTGCCGGTCAGCATCTCGTAGAGCAGGATGCCGGCGGCGTACACGTCCGATCGCGGGTCGGCCACGCCGCGGGTGACCTGTTCGGGGGACAGGTAGGCGACCGTGCCCATCAGCACACCGGAGGCGGTGGTGTGGCTGGTCGCGCCGGTGACCGCCCGGGCCAGGCCGAAGTCGGCGACCTTGACCCGGTCGTCGTCGGAGAGGAGGACGTTCTCGGGCTTGACGTCGCGGTGGATGAGGCCGGCCTGGTGGGCGGCGCCGAGCGCCGCCAGGACCGGTTCGAGCACCTCGAGCGCCTGCCGCGGGCTGAGGTGGCCGCTGGCCCGGATCAGGTCGCGCAGCGTCCGCCCGCGCACGAGCTCCATCGCGAGGAACACGTGGCCTTGGTCGGCGCCCTGGTCGTAGACGGCGACGACGTTGGGGTGGGACAGCCGAGCGGCCGAGTGCGCCTCACGGATGAACCGGCTGACGAACTCCTCGTCGTCGGCCAGGCTCGGGTGCATGACCTTGAGCGCGATCGTGCGGTCGAGGCGGTTGTCGTGGGCCTCGTAGACCGTGGCCATGCCGCCGCGGGCGAGGCGGGGACCGACGTGGTAGCGCCCGTCGAGCAGCTGCCCGACAAGGGGGTCGCTGACAGTCGTGTCCACGAAAGGAGTCTAAGGGGGATCGAGGCGAAGGCCGGCCCGGGACGCGCTGCGCCGACCTAGCGGAACCGGGCCTTGAGCGCGAGCACGTTCTCGACGTACCGACGGGTATCCGGGTACATCCCGCGCTCGCGGACCGAGCGCAGGCCCTGGTAGTAGCCGGCGATCGCCTGCTTCTCGCTGCTCGCCGACTGGCGCAGGATGCGCAGCAGCACCACGCCGGTCGTAGCGTTGTCGTGCGGGTCCAGGGGGTCGAGCCGCCGGCCCACCACTCCGGAGATCCAGTCCGTCGTGGCGGGGATCACCTGCATGGCGCCGACCGCGTTGGCGACCGAGACGACGTGCATGTTCCAGCCGGACTCCTGGTAGCTCACGGCCAGGGCGAGTGCCGGGTCGACTCCGTTGGCCCGCGCCTTGCCGGCGATGATGTCCCGCATCCCCGACTGCGACGGCAGGTTGCGACGGGCGAGCACCGCGCGGTTCTGCGCGGCGGCGCCGACCACCGAGCTCGAGTAGGTGCGGCCGGCGAAGGTGTTGCTGCTGGAGCTCGAGCTGCTGCCCCCGCTGCTGCTGCCGCCGGGGATGACCAGGCTGGCTCCCAGGCGCACGATGTTCGAGCTGGGCAGGTGGTTCGCCCGGGCGACGGCCTCCTGGGAGACGCCGTAGCGGGCGGCGATGCCGGACAGCGTGTCGCCGGACACCACCCGGTGATAGCGGCTGCCGCTGCTCGCTGACCCCCCGCCGGCGCCAGGCACCTTCAGCGAGCTGCCGGCGATGATCAGGTTGCCGCTGCCCGGGAGGCGGTTCACCTCGACCAGCTTGGCCACCGTCGTGTGGTAGCGGGCGGCGATGTCGGACAGCGTGTCGCCCTGCTTGATCGTGTAGAGGCCCCAGCCCGGGGAGCCGGCCGTGACCAGCGCCGCCAGCAGGAGCGGGGCGCCGAGGGTGCGTGCGAGGCGCACGGCCCGGCGGCGGCCGAGGGAGCGGGGCAGGGTGCGTCCGCGGGAGCGGGACGGGGTGCGTCCGCGGGAGCGGGACGGGGTGCGGGGGGCAGCGGAGACGTTCATGGTCGAGCCGGTCCTCACGGTCGGGGAAGGGGTCACCGGTCGTGCGACGGTTGATACTGCCGTGGCTCGTGTGACTGATGGGGCCTCTGGGACCTTTGTTACCCGTTTGTGGTACTACACGGGTGTCATTCAGCGGGGGGAGTAGGCCGGCGAACACACAGAGCGACGCTCAGGCGGGATGACCGTGGGCGCAGGGGTCCGGGTCGTGTGCTCAGCGGCAGGTCAGGACAGCGACCTGGTTGCCGAGCCGCCAGACCCCGTGCCGGGAGATCTCGTCTCGCACCCTGGCCCGGACCGCCCCGAGGAACGCCTCCCACGGCACCTCGGCCGGCAGCACCGCCCCGGTCAGCGCCCGCATGCTGTCGACGAAGGCCACCACCGGTTCGACCTCGGGCACCAGGGTCTCGCGCTCGAGCACCTCAACCTCGACGGTGCCGAACTCCACCCGCAACAGCCCGGCATCGGCCGGGGTGAACCGCCCGTCGCCGTCCGGGATCTCGACCGCGACGCCGGTGAGATCGTGCAGGGCGTCGGCGAACAGTCGGCCTATCTCGTGCTTGTCGTCGGCGCCGTTGGTGCTCACCACCAGCACCCCGCCCGGCTCGACGACCCGGCGCAGCTCGCGGACCGCGGAGGCGATGTCCGGCACGTGGTAGAGCATGTGCATCGCCAGCGCCCCACCGACCGAGGCATCGGCCAGCGGCAGCGCCTGGACGTCACCGACGACCTCGGGGCGCATGCCGGCGGACAAGTCCAGCGGCAGCACCCGCAGGTCGGGTCGGTCGGACCTCAGCCGCTCGCCGTACGTGCCGAGGCCGCAGCCGGCGTCCAGCACGGTGCCCCGCACGCCGGAAAGGGCCGCCAGCGCGAGTCCCGGCAGGTCGACCCGGTCCTGCTGGAAGTCGTAGATCGACAGCCGCGCGGCGAGCGGGCCATGGCCGGCGTAGGCCTGGGTCCGGAGCGTGGTCCGGTCGGTGAACATGTCCTGAGAGGCTAACCAGGTGATCGTGGTCGTCGGTGCCGGGATGGCCGGGCTGCAGGCCGTCGTGGCCCTGCGCGGCCGGGGGTACGCCGGTCCGCTCACGATGCTCGGCGCCGAGGACGAGCCGCCGTACGACCGACCGCCGCTGACGAAGGAGCTGCTGCGGGGCGAGGTCGATTCGACGACCTTCACGGCCGACTGGGTGGCCCTCGACGTCGCCCTCCGGCTCGGAGTCCGGGTGATCGGCGTCGGCGACCGGCACCTCGCGACCGATGCCGGCGAGGTGGCCTTCGAGACGTGCGTCCTGGCGACCGGCGCAGAGCCGCGACGGCTGCCCGGGGCGGCCACCACGCTGCGCACCCGCACGGACGCCGTGGCCCTGCGGTCCGCGCTGCGCCCCCGTGCGCGGCTGGTGATCGTCGGCGCCGGCTGGATCGGGGCCGAGGTCGCCACCGCGGCCCTCGCCGCAGGAGTGCACGTCACGGTGCTCGAGGGGCTCGGGGCACCGCTGGCGTCCGCACTGCCCGTCGAGCTCGGCTCGCGGATGCTGCCGTGGTGGTCCGGGGTGGACCTGCGGCTCGGCGTGGCCGTCGAAGCAGCCGAGCCCGGCGAGGTGCACCTGGCCGGCGGCGGCTCGGTGCCCGCCGACCTGGTGCTCGTCGCAGTCGGCGCGCGACCCGTCGTACCCGACGGGCCGGCTCTGACCGCGGCCGGCGCGGCTGCCGTCGACTCGCGCCTGCGGACCTCGGTGCCCGGCGTCTGGGCCGTCGGCGACTGCGCCTCGTGGGAGTCGGCGCGCTACGGCACCCGGATGCTGGTCGAGCACTGGGACGCCGCACTGCGGGCGCCGGCCGTGGCGGCGGAGAACCTGCTGGGAGGCGACCAGGTCTGGGACCCGGTGCCGTACTTCTGGTCCGAGCAGTGGGGCCGGATGGTGCAGTACGCCGGCCACCACCCGGCCGGTGACCGCGTGGTCTGGCGCGACGAGGGCGAACGGTGGGCCGCCTTCTGGCTGGCCGGCGACCGGCTCGTCGCGGCGTTGACGGTGGACCGGCCGCGCGACCTGGTGCAGGCCCGGCACCTGATGGAGCGGGACGCCGTCGTCGACCCTGCGCTGCTGGCGGACCCGGCGGTCGCCGTGAAGGCGGCCGCGCTCCAGGCCGGTGGACGTGGCAGGCTTCCCGGGTGAGCGAGCAACGATCCGACGCCGACCAGGTCCACGCCGACGCGAACGAGCTGCTCGTGACGGAGTGGCTGACCCTGCCTGAGACCGCGGACAAGCTCGGCGTCAGCGCCAACCGCATCCGTCAGCTGGTCAGCGACCGGCAGCTGATCGCCGTGCGCCGCGGCGAGAACAACGCGTTGATGGTTCCGGCCGACTTCGTGCAGGACGGCAAGGTCCTCAAGGGGCTGCCGGGTGTGCTGACGCTGCTCAAGGATGCGCGGTACGCCGACGACGAGGCGCTGCGTTGGCTGTTCACCGACGACGACCTGCCGGGCTCCCCGGTCCAGGCGCTGGTCGAGAACCGGGGCACCGAGGTCAAGCGACGCGCGCAGGCGCTGGGCTTCTAGCCGGTGCGCCACCTGGCCTACCTCGCAGTGCTGGTCTTCTGCCTGCTGGGCACCCTGCCGCTGGAGGTCTGGCTCGGCGTGCGGGTCTACCGACGTCCGCGCCGGCTGGTTCTGACCCTGCTGCCGGTGCTGGCCGTGTTCATGACCTGGGACCTGTACGCGGTGTCGGCCGGGCACTGGGAGTTCGACCCGGCGCAGACGCTGGGGCTGGTGCTGCCGGGCGGCGTGCCGGTGGAGGAGCTGATGTTCTTCCTGGTCGTGCCGATCTGTGCCGTGCTCGCGTTCGAGGCGGTACGCCGGGTCAAGGGCTGGCCGGCGGGGGACGAGTGAGCTACACCGTCCTGGCCGTCGCGGGCGTGCTGGTCGCCGTGCTGCTCGACCTGGTGCTGCTCGGCACCCGGCTGCTGACCCGGCGGCTGTTCTGGACGGCGTACGCCATCGTCCTCGTCTTCCAGCTGCTCACCAACGGCTGGCTGACCGGGCGCGACATCGTGACCTACGACGACGACGCGATCGTCGGCCTCCGGGTGGTGCTTCGCCCCGATCGAGGACCTGCTGTTCGGTTTCTCGCTGGTGGTGCAGACGCTGGCCTGGTGGGTCTGGTGGGGCCGGCGCCTCACCGGCGCGCCCTCCGCGCCCTGACGAGGGCCGGCAGGGCGACGGCCAGCCGGCGCGGCAGCGGCACGGCGACCCGTCGGTCGAGGACCTGGTAGCCGGCCTTCTCCACCGCGTCGAGGATGCCGCCGTACAGCAGGAAGGCGGTCCGGATGCAGTCGCGGCTGGTCGGGTGCAGCAGGTCGATGCCTGGCTCGGCCTCGGCGTAGAGCGCCCTGGTGCGGGCGACCTCGAACGCCAGTAGGTCGCGCACGTTGCGCGGCGTCGGGCCGGGGCGCAGGTCGGTGCGGGTCACACGGAACCGGTCGAGGTCCTCGCCGGGCAGGTAGACCCGGCCGCGGCGCAGGTCCTCGGCGACGTCCCGGATGAAGTTCGACATCTGGAAGGCCTCGCCGAGGGTGCGGGCGTGGCCGGCGGCCCTCGGGTCGAGCGGCTCGAGGATCGGCACCATCTGCAGCCCGATCACCGCGGCCGAGCCGTACATGTACCTCTCGAGGTCGGCGTACGTCGGGTAGCTGGTGACGTCGATGTCCATCCGCATGCTGGCCAGGAACGCCTCGAAGGTGTCGCGGCCGATGCCCCAGGTGCGGGCGGTGTGGATCGCGGCACGGCTGACCGGGTGGGTGCTGTCACCGCGGTCGAGGTCGGCGAGGAAGCCGTCGCCCCAGCGGAGCAGGGCGGCGGGGTCGGGATGGTCCAGGTCGTCGACCAGCTCGTCGGCGTACCGCGCGAAGCCGTAGAGCGCGTGCACGTGCGGCCGCCTGGCCGGCGGCAGCAGCAGGGTGGCCAGGTAGTAGGTCTTGCCGTGCGCCGCGTTCAGCCGCCGGCACAGCTCGTACGCGTCGCGCAGCCCCGGATCGGTGATCCCCGCCGCATCCAGCTCCCGCCCCCTCACGGGCTTACCGCCAATCGGCCGACGAGCACGCAGAAGTGGCACTTCGCCACTGAACCGCGGCACCTCTGCCCGGCATCGTGTGCTGGTCGGCAGCCACCGGACGTTGTCCACAGCGCTGCCTCGGCGGGGAGTCGCCGACTGCCACGCTCTACGTCATGGATCCGCGCGACGCGCTGGACACGCTCGGGGGCTACGCGACCCGAGCAGCCCTGCTTGGTGAGGGGGTGACCCGCCACGGGCTCGCCGTCGCCGTGTCCGAGCGACGGGTGGTGCGGCTGCGCCGGGGCGTCTATGCACTGGGCATGCCGGACGGGATGGCCGCGCTCCGGGCTGCGGCAGTCGCGCTGAAAGGCGTGGTGTCCCATGACTCGGCGGCCATCATGTGGGGGCTCGAGGTGGTTCACGAACCCAGGCAGCGGATCACCGTGGCGCGCAACAGGAGTCGAGCCACGTTCGACGGCGTCGTCGTCTCTCGTGGTGACGTCGGTGCGACAGTGGTGCGGGAAGGGCTCCGCGTGACGAGCGTCATCCGAACCCTGCTCGACTGCGCCGCCGTGCTGGCGCTGGAAGAGGCAGTCGTGGTCGTGGACTCCGCCTTCCGGATGGGACTCGTCACGCCGGCTGAGCTCAGCCTGGCGGCGCGGCGGGTGCGTGGCCCGCACGCCCGCAAGGTGCGGCGAGTGGTGCGCCTCTCCGACCCGAAGTCTGAGTCGGTGCTCGAGTCGCTGCTGCGGGTGCTGCTCGTGCTGTCGGGCATCGCACCGGACCAGTCGCAGTTCGTGCTGCGGGACAGCAGTGGCCGGATCGGACGAGTGGACTTCGTCTATCTCCGCGCACGGTTGATCGTCGAGGCCGATGGGTTCGAGTTCCACAGCAACCGGGCCGACTACCGCCGGGATCGTCGTCGATCCAACGCCTTCTGCAGACTGGACTGGAGCCTGTTGCGCTTCACCTGGGAGGATGTCCGATTCCATCCGGAGTACGTGGTCGAGGCGGTTCGATTCGAGCTGAGCAAAGGCCCGCGGAGGCAGCGGCTGCCGCGGAACACACAGAGGGCAGCCTGAGAACCACGTCGACGCGAGGGTCACGGCACATTGTGTGCCGGTCGGCTGACTCCCTTCCACGGTCAGCGCCGGGCGCGGGAGTGGTACGCCGGGTCGGGGCCGAGGATCCGCTCGGCGGCCAGCCGGCCGGAGATCAGGACCATCGGCACCCCGACGCCCGGCTGGGTCCCGGACCCGGCGAAGACGACGTTCTCGCCCCATAGGTTGCGCGGCCGGAACGGTCCGGTCTGCCCGAAGGTGTGCGCCGCCGCGAACGGCGTGCCCCGCTCCATCCCGCGCGCCTCCCAGTCCAGCGGCGTGGTCACGTGCGACACCTCGATGCCGTCGCCGAAGCCCGGCCACCCGCGCTCCTCGACGGTCGCCACAACCCGCTCGAGGTACCGCGGCCCCTCCGACCGCCAGTCGACCGGCCCGTCGAGGTTCGGCGTCGGGAACAGCACGTAGTACGACGACCGCCCGGCCGGCGCGAGCGACGGGTCGGAGGTCGTCGGTGACGTCACGAGGAACGACGGGTCGCTCATCAGCCGACCACCGAGGATCTCGTCGAACACCTCGCGCCACGCATGCCCGAACGAGATCGTGTGGTGCGCCGCCCCGGGATAGGCCGCGGTCGAGCCGGCGAGCAGCAGGAAGCAGGACGGCGAGTAGCTCAGCGGCCGCCGCACCGGAGCACCCAGCAGACGACGGGCCACCGGCAGGTCCGGGTTCAGCACCACCGCGTCGCAGGGCACCCGCTCGCCGGCCGCCGTGTGCACCGCCACCGCGCGGTCGCCGCGCAGCTCGACCCGGGTCACGGTCTCGCCGTAGCGCAGCTCGACGCCGTGCTTCTCCGCGGCCCCGGCCAGTGCCCGCGGCACCGCGTGCATGCCACCGCGGGGAAAGTACACGCCGGCCACCGAGTCCATGTAGCCGATCACCGCGTAGATCGCCAGCGCGTCGTACGGGGAGAGGCCGGCGTACATGGCCTGGAACGAGAAGACCCTCTGCGTGCGGTCGTCCTTGAGGAACTGCCCGACCTTCGGCGCGAGCCGCCGGAAGCCGCCGAGCGCCGCGAGACGGGCCAGCGACGGCCGCAGCAATGACAGCGGCGAGTCGATGTTGCGGTCGATGAAGTCGCGCATCTCCAGCCGGTAGAGCGCGGAGACGAAGTCGACGTAGCGGCGGTAGCCGTCGGCCTCCGCCGGGCCGCAGACCGCCGCCACCTCCTCGGCCATCGCGTCGACCGAGGAGTGCACGTCCATCGACGAGCCATCGGCGAAGCGGGCCCGGTACAGCGGCTCGACCGGGTCGAGGGTCAGCCAGTCGGAGAGCCGTTCGCCGACGCAGTCCAGCGCGTCGGCGATCAGCTCGGGCATCGTCAGCACCGTCGGCCCGGTGTCGAACGCATAGCCCTGGTCGGTGAGCAGCCCCGCCCGGCCGCCGGGCACCGCTTCACGTTCGAGCACCGTCACCCGTCGGCCGGCCCCGGCCAGCCGCAGCGCAGCCGACAGCCCACCCAGGCCAGCGCCGACGACGACCACGTGGTCGGTCGGGCCGCTGACCCGGCGCATCAGCCGGTCCGGGTGGTGGCGGCGGAGACCAGCTGGTCCAGCACCGAGTGCGCCGGCTCGTCGACGCCCGCCAGCGCAGCTCGCGCCGTCGCCGACTGCTCGGCGATCAGCTCCTCGACCGCGGCCAGCGCACCGCACTCGACCATCACCTCGCGCAGCGCCTCCACCCCGTCGGCAGCCAGCCGCTGGTCACCCAGGCCGGCCCGCACCTGTGCCGCCTGTGCCGGCGAGCACCGCTCCAGGGTCAGTGCGACCAGCACGGTGCGCTTGCCCTCGCGCAGGTCGTCACCGGCCGGCTTCCCGGTGACGGCCGGGTCGCCGAACACCCCGAGAACGTCGTCGCGCAGCTGGAACGCCTCGCCCAGCGCGCGGCCGTAGGTGTCGTACGTCGACAGCAGCTCGGGCCCGGCCCCGGCCAGGGCACCGCCGAGCAGCAGCGGCTGCGCGACGGAGTACTTCGCCGACTTGTAGAGGATCACGTGCCGGGCCCGCTCGACGGTGGTGCTCGACTGGGTGGACTCGAGCATGTCCAGGTACTGCCCGCACATCAGCTCGGTGCGCATCCGGTCGAAGATGCCCCGGCCGCGCAGCAGGTCCGCGGCCGGCAGGCCGGACCCGGCGTACATCTCGTCGCACCACGACAGGCAGAGGTCGCCGGCCAGGATCGCCCCGGCCACGCCGAACGACTCGGAGGAGCCCAGCCAGCGGTCCCGCCGGTGCAGCGCGGCCACCCGCCGGTGCACGGAGGGCTGGCCGCGACGGGTGTCGCTGCCGTCCATCACGTCGTCGTGGATCAGGGCGGCGGCCTGGAACAGCTCGAGGGAGGCGGCCACCGTGACGATCTCGGGCTGGTCGGCCCCGCCGGCGCCACGCCATCCCCAGTAGCAGAAGGCCGGGCGCAGCCTCTTGCCGCCACGGAGCAGGTCGGCCAGCGCCTCCATCAACGGGGACAGGTCGTCGCTGACCTCGTCGAGCACCGCGGCCTGCCGGGCCAGCATGTCCTCGACCGACTTGGCGACCCGGCTGCGCAGGTCCTCCGCGTCGAGCGGGTGCTGTGGGGCAGGCGTCACAACGTCCGAGCGTAAGCGCACGTCCGGTGTTCGGGCCGGCCGCCCGGCTCGGATTGGATTCTCGACTAACCTCGGAGCCATGACAGCCGCGCCGTCCCACGATCCCTGGTCGCGCGCCAGCGTCATGCCCGGCCGCACCCCGACGATCGCCGAGCTGCTCAGCGAAGGGCGGCACTCCTACTCCTTCGAGTTCTTCCCGCCCCGGACCGAGGACGGCGAGCGAGCCCTGTGGACCGTGCTCCGGCAGCTCGAGGCGCTGCGCCCGACGTTCGTCTCGGTCACCTACGGCGCCGGCGGCTCGACCCGCGACCGGACGGTGTCGATCACCGAGCAGATCGCCCGCAACACCACGCTGATGCCGGTCGCCCACTTCACCGCGGTCGATCACTCGGTCACCGAGCTGCGGCAGATCATCGGCCAGTACGCGAACGCCGGGGTGCGCAACGTGCTCGCCCTGCGTGGTGACCCGCCCGGCGACCCGATGGGCACCTGGCGGTCCCACCCCGACGGCGTGCCGTACGCCGAGGACCTGGTCCGGCTGCTCAAGGGCTCCGGCGACTTCTGCGTCGGCGTCGCGGCCTTCCCCGAGAAGCACCCGCGGTCGCCGGACTGGGAGACCGACACCAAGTACTTCGTGCAGAAGTGCCGCGCCGGCGCGGACTACGCGATCACCCAGATGTTCTTCTACGCCGACGACTTCCTCCGGCTGCGCGATCGCGTGGCGGCGACCGGCTGCGACGTGCCGATCATCCCGGGCATCATGCCGGCGACCAACGTCAAGCAGATCGAGCGGTTCGCCCAGCTGTCCAACGCGGCGTTCCCGCCCGACCTCGCCGAGCGGCTGCACGCCGTCGAGGACGACAAGGACGCGATGCGACGGGTCGGCGTCGACGCCGCGACCGAGCTCTGTCAGCGGCTGCTGGCCGAGGGCGTGCCAGGGCTGCACTTCATCACCCTCAACACCTCGACCGCGACCCGCGAGATCTACCTGCAGCTCGGCCTCGGCGACTCCCGCTGACGCCGGTGGACCGCGACGGCTACCTGGACGGGTGGCAACGGCTGCACGGCGGCTACGACCCGCGGGCCAACGCACTCGTGCGCGGCTGGCTCTCCGGCGCGTACGTCGTGGCGCGCCCTTTCGCGAAGGCCGGCGTGGCTCCCGACCTGGTGACGCTGGCCGGCTTGCTGCTCGGCGCCGGCGCTCTGGCCCCGGCTGCCGCGGGCGGCTGGTGGCTTCTGCTCGCGGCGGCCCTGGTCGTGCTGTCGGCGCTGCTGGACAACGTCGACGGGGCGGTCGCGGTGCTGACCGGCCGCGCGACGGCAGCCGGCCAGGTGCTCGACCACGTCGCTGACCGGGTCGCCGACCTGGTCTTCCTCGGGGTGCTGCTTGCGGCCGGCGCACCCTGGCAGGCGTGTGCGATCGGGGGGGCGCTGATGATGCTGCAGGAGTACCTGCGGGCCCGGGCCGTGGCCGCCGGCATGACCGAGGTCGGCGTGGTCACCGTGTGGGAGCGGCCGACCCGGGTCATCGTCACCGCGACGTTCCTCGCCGCGGCAGCCGTGCTCGGCGATCCGTGGCCGGCCCTCGGCGCCTGGGCCTGGACCGGCCTGGGACTGGTCGGCTTCATCCAGCTCGCCGTCGTGGTCCGGCGACGGCTGCGCTGAGTCGGTCCGGCGTCAGGCCGGGCCGACCAGGCCGGCGACGATCGCGGCCGACAGTCCGACCAGCGGCAGCCCCCCGCCCGGGTGTGCGGAGCCACCCACGAGGAACAGGCCGGGCACCGGCGAGGCGTTGGCCGGCCGCAGGAACGCGGCTCGGGCACCGTTGGAGGACGTGCCGTAGATCGCACCGCCGGGAGAGCGGGTCGACTGCTCGAGGTCGGCGGGCGTGCGCACCTCGCGCCAGCGCACGCGGTCCCGGACGTCGAGACCACGGCGCGCCATCACGTCCAGCACCCGGTCGGCGTAGGAGGCCGCCAGTCCCGGAGCGGTCCAGTCGACCGCGCCCTTACCGATGCCGTGCCGCGGGGCGTTGACCAGCACGAACCACGCCTCCGAGTCGCCGTCCGGACGCAGCGCCGGGTCGTCGGGTGCGCTGATGTAGACCGTGGGCTCGTCGACCGGGCGGGCGCCCCGCCCCGGCCGGCCGAAGACACCGTCGAACTCGGCGTCGTAGTCCTCCGGGAACAGCACGGTGTGGTGCGCGAGGTCGGGTGTCCGGCCCCTGAGGGCCAGCAGCATGACGAACCCCGACAACGACGGTGTCGCCCGGTGCAGCCGGCGTCGGGCGCTGCCGGCCACCCCGCGCGGCAGCAGGTCGTCGTACAGGTGCGCGGCATCGGCGTTGGTCACGACCACGTCTGCGCCGATCCGCTCACCGTCGGCGAGCTGCACCCCGGCGGCCCGTCCGCCCTCGACAAGGATCGAGGTCACGTCGGCTGAGGTGCGCAGCCGCACCCCGCGCAGCACCGCCCGGTCGTGCACGGCTTCGCCCAGCCTCCGCAGTCCGCCGGGGACGTACCAGGCGCCGAAGGTCTGCTCGACGTACGGCACGACCGACAGCGCAGCGGGAGCCCGCCGCGGGTCCGAGCCGGTGTAGGTCGCGTAGCGGTCCAGGAACATCCGCAGCCGAGGGTCGCGCAGATGGCTCCGGCCAAGACCGCGCAGGGTCTGCCACGGCGCGACGGTGCGGACGTCCGACGTACGCCGGGCCAGCCGCAGCAGGTCGCGGCCCCCGGCCAGCGGCGACTCCAGGAACGGGCCGCGTGTCACCTGCCACACGTCGTGGGCCCGGTCGAGGAACCGGTCCCAGTCGGCACCCGCCCCGCTGCCGAACGCCTCCTCCAGCGCCGCCCGCAGCCGGGCCCGGGACGCGTTGGGCTGGTCCAGCCAGGTGACGTCGTGGCCGTCAACCGCGGGGAACCGGTAGCGCGCCACCGGGTCGACCGGGACGAGCTCGACGCTGTCCTCGAGCGGCTTCCCGGTCTTGACGAACAGGTCTCGGTAGACCGCGGGCAGGGTCAGCAGCGACGGACCGGTGTCGAAGGTGAACCCGTCCCGGCTGAAGGTGCCGAGCTTGCCGCCCCAGGTGGACGCCTGCTCGCAGACGACGACGTCGTGGCCCATGGTCGACAGGCGCGCCGAGACCGCCAGCCCGGCCATGCCGGCACCCACCACCACGACCCGCGCCACAGCAGGACAGTACGAAAGGTCCCTCTCCGGCCAATCCGACGGGGCGGTCGGTGGAGAACACCCGGTGTGAGCGACAAGACGGTGAGCCCGGGACGCAGCAGCTACCTGCTCGGTGCGCTGACCGGACTGCTCGCCGCCCTCGCCGCCCTGGCCGCTGCCGAGCTCGCCGCCGTCCTCGTCCGCCCGGAGGCGTCGCCCGTGGTCGCGGTGGGGGGCAGCGTCATCGACGCGACACCGACCTGGCTCAAGGAGTATGCGATACGCCAGTTCGGCACCAATGACAAGCCGGTCCTGATCGGATCGATCCTGGCCGTGCTGGTCCTGCTCTCACTCGTCACCGGGGCGCTCGCGGTGCGTCGTCGGGCGATCGGCCTGGCCGGCGTGGCGGTGCTCGGGCTGGTCGGGGCGGCAGCTGCCGCGACCCGTCCGGCCGCGCAGCTGCTCGACCCCGTCCCGTCCCTCGTCGGTGCCGTTGTCGGCGCGCTGGCCATGATCCTCGTGCTGCGTCGGGTCGTTGCCCGGCCGCAGGAAGGCGGCGCGGCCACCGACGAGAGCCGTCGGCAGGTGCTGGTCACCGCGCTCTGCGTCGGTGCGGCCGCCGTCGCCGCCGGGACGGTGGGACGTCTCGTCAACAGCCGGCGCGGGGACGTCACCGCCGCCCGGGCCGCGGTGGACCTGCCGGTGCCGACCAGCGCCGCCTCCCCGTTGCCCGCCGGCAGCGAGCTGAAGATCAGGGACCTCAGCCCGTTCACCACGCCGAACAAGGACTTCTACCGGGTCGACACCGCCCTGGTCGTGCCGCAGGTCGGCACCGACGGCTGGACGCTGAAGGTGCACGGCATGGTCGACACGGAGATCGAGCTGAGCTTCGACCAGCTGCTGGCGCGTGACCTGATCGAGCGGGACATCACCCTGACCTGCGTCTCGAACGAGGTCGGCGGCCGCTACGCCGGCACCGCGCGCTGGCTCGGGGCGCCGCTGGCCGACCTGCTGAAGGAGGCCGGCGTCGACCCTCGGGCGGACATGATCCTGAGCACGTCGACCGACGGGATGACCATCGGCACCCCGACCGCCGTGGTGATGGACGGTCGGGACGCGCTGCTCGCCGTCGGGATGAACGGTGAGCCACTGCCCGCGGAGCACGGCTTCCCGGTGCGGATGGTCGTCCCCGGGCTCTACGGCTACGTCTCCGCCACCAAGTGGCTGACCGACCTCGAGCTCACCCGCTTCGACGCGGCGACGCCGTACTGGACCAAGCGCGGGTGGGCCAAGAAGGCTCCGATCCGGACGATGTCGCGCATCGACACGCCACGGCCGTTCGGCAAGCTGCAGGCCGGCAAGGTCGCCGTGGCCGGGGTCGCCTGGGCTCAGCACCGCGGCGTCGACAAGGTCGAGGTACGGGTCGACGGCGGCGCCTGGCAGAAGGCCCGGCTGGCCGAGGTGCCCTCGACCGACACCTGGCGGCAGTGGGTGTGGGAGTGGGACGCCACCTCTGGAGGTCACACCCTCGAGGTCCGCGCCACTGACAGCACCGGCATCGCCCAACCGGAGAAGCGCAGGACTCCCTACCCGTCCGGCGCGACCGGATGGCACTCGACCGCAGTGACGGTCACCTGATCCCTGCCACACCACCACGTCCCCGCCGCCGTGCGGGCGCGAAGCCACACCCCAACCCGAACAGGAGCTCCACCATGAAGGTTCGTTCCCGCAAGGTCGCTATCGCGGCGGCCGCCCTGATGCTCGCCGCGCCCGCCCTTGCCGCGTGCGGCGGCGACAGCGACGCAGCAAGCACCGGCTCCGACTCCAGCAGCAGCGCGCCCGAGAGCACGCCGATGGAGAGCGACTCCACCGAGATGACTGCCGACGAGCCGTTCGGCCCCGGTTGCGCCGATGTCCCGGCTTCCGGTGCCGGCAGCTTCGACGGGATGGCGCAGGAGCCGGTCGCCACCGCGGCGTCCAGCAACCCGCTGCTCTCCACCCTGGTCACCGCCGTCGGTGAAGCCGGTCTCGTCGACACGCTGAACAGCGCCGAGGACATCACCGTGTTCGCCCCGAGCAACGACGCGTTCGCGGCGATGGACCAGGCCACGCTGAAGAAGGCGATGAAGGACCCGAAGGGTCTGCTGTCGACCGTCCTGACCTACCACGTGGTCGAGGGCAAGCTGGCCCCGGCCGACCTCGCGGGCACGCACAAGAGCCTGCAGGGCGGCGAGGTCACCGTCGAGGGCAGTGGTGAGGACTTCACCGTCGACGGCAACGCGAAGGTCGTGTGCGGGAACGTGCAGACCGCCAACGCCACCGTCTACATCATCGACCAGGTCCTGATGCCGAAGATGTGATCGACCCGCAGCACCGCACCAGGCCCCGGTCGAGCAGACCGGGGCCTGGTGCGTGTCGGGACCGCAGGAGGACAGTACGAGAGGTCCGGATCCCCACCCGAGAGGCTGCCCGGTGCCCAGACGCCCCGTGCTCGGTGCTCTCGTCGGTCTGCTCGCAGCCGTCGCAGGGCTGGCCGCCGCCGAGCTCGCCGCCGCCCTCGTGCGGCCGCAGGCCTCACCGGTGGTCGCGGTCGGCGGCAGCGTCATCGACGCCACGCCGACCTGGCTCAAGGAGTATGCGATCCGGCAGTTCGGCACCAACGACAAGCCGGTGCTGATCGGGTCGATCCTCGTCGTGCTCGTCCTCCTCTCGCTGGTCACCGGCGCCCTCGCCGTTCGGCACCGGTCCGTGGGGCTCGCCGGCGTCGCCGCGCTCGGCCTGGTCGGCGCCGCGGCGGCGGCCACCCGGCCGGACGCCCAGCCGCTGGACCCGTTCCCCGCCCTGGTCGGCGCTGTCGTCGGCACGATGGTGCTGATCCTGCTGCTGCGCCCGCTCGACGCCGCAGCGGACGCCGACGGCACCGACGAGGCGGACGGCCCCGACCGCCGGCGGCGACAGCTCCTGGTGACCGCACTGTGGGTGGGCGCTGCGTCACTGGCCGCCGGTGTGGTCGGCCGCACCGTCAACGCGCGGCGCGGCGGGGTCCAGGCGTCGCGCGCCGCGGTCGAGCTGCCGAGGCCGGTCAGTGCGGCCCCGCCGCTGCCGCCCGGCAGCGAGTTCAGGGTCAAGAACCTGAGCC
Source organism: uncultured Actinomycetota bacterium (assembly GCA_963746465.1). GTDB lineage: Bacteria > Actinomycetota > Actinomycetes > JACCUZ01 > JACCUZ01 > CAVVAY01. The sequence continues at coordinate 694,365 of CAVVAY010000005.1, forward strand.
CGTTCTTCACGCCCAACGACGAGTTCTACCGGGTCGACACCGCGCTGGTCGTGCCGGGGCTCACTACCGACGCGTGGCGGCTCCGGGTGCACGGCATGGTCGAGAACGAGATCGAGCTGACCTTCGACCAGCTGCTGGCACGCGACATGGTGGAGCGCGACATCACCCTCACCTGCGTCTCGAACGAGGTCGGCGGCCGGTACGCCGGCAACGCGCGCTGGCTCGGCGCCCTGCTGGCCGACCTGCTCACGGAGGCCGGCGTCGACCCCCGGGCCGACATGATCTTCAGCAGGTCCACCGACGGCATGACGATCGGCACCCCCACCGCCGTGGTGATGGACGGCCGCGACGCCTTGCTCGCGGTGGGGATGAACGGTGAGCCGTTGCCGCTCGAGCACGGCTTCCCGGTGCGGATGGTGGTGCCGGGGTTGTACGGCTACGTGTCCGCGACCAAGTGGCTGACCGACCTCGAGCTCACCCGGTTCGACAAGGAGCAGGCCTATTGGACGGTGCGCAGCTGGGCACCCGAAGGTCCGATCAAGACCGCGTCGCGGATCGACGCGCCGCAGCCGTTCGACCGGGTGCCCGCGGGGCGGGTCGCCGTCGCGGGTGTCGCATGGGCGCAGCACGTCGGGGTCTCGAAGGTCGAGGTCCGGGTCGACGGGGGGCGATGGCAGGTGGCCCGGCTGGCCGACGTGCCGTCGGTGGACACCTGGCGGCAGTGGATCTGGGAGTGGGAGGCCACCTCCGGCGAGCACATCCTCGAGGTCCGCGCCACCGACCGCACCGGCGCGACCCAGCCCGAGAAGCGGACCGACCCCTTCCCGTCCGGCGCAACGGGATGGTCGTCGACCCCCGTGACGGTCGCCTGAGCAGAGCCCCGCGTCAGCCCAGCGGCTCGACTCGCGAGCGGAGGACGCAGAGCTCGTTGCCCTCCGGGTCGGCCAGCACGACCCAGGTCTGCTCACCCTGGCCGACGTCGGCGCGGGTGGCGCCGAGCGCGATGATCCGCTCGACCTCGGCCTCCTGGTCGCGGTCGGTGGCGTTCAGGTCGAGGTGCAGCCGGTTCTTCGCGGACTTCGGTCCGTCCGGGGTGCGCACCACCATCACCGTCGGACCGGAGCCGTCCGGCCCCTTCAGCTGCCGGTACCAGTCGTCCGGGCCGTCGGAGCTGTCGACCACGTCGTAGCCGAGCACCTCGGCCCAGAAGGCGCCGACCCGCTCGTGGTCCTGGCAGTCGAGAACGATCTCGGTGAGTCGGCTGGCCACGACGTGGTCCTCTCGGTCGGTGTCGGCAATGACGCTACCGACGCCTCCCGACCGGCCGGCCGCGAGTGGTGAGGGTGCCGGCCCGCCGGCGGCGTACCGACGTCGCGACCAGCCAGCCGAAGGTGGCGACCGACGCCGGATGGGCGAGGCTGTCCGGCCAGACCCGCGACCCGGTACGCCGGGCAGCGAGCACCCGGCCGGCGACTCCTGCCGCGTAGCCCACCAGCCCGGCCCGCGAGCCGCGCAGCGCCATGACCGGTGGCAGCAGGTAGACGACGCCGAGGACGCCGACCACAGCGGCAGCACCGGCGGGAGAGCCGAACGCCGACCACAACGACTTCGCGTAGCCGTCGCGCAGCTGCGCCCACCCGTCGTACATCCGGCATTCGGCGACGTCGGTGCCGTCGACCACGGTTCCCCTGCCGCCGGTGCGTTTCACCGCGCGGAGCAGCGCGACGTCCTCGAGCATCTCGGCGCGCACCGATGCGTGCCCGCCGGCCCGCCGGTAGGCCGCCGCGTCGACGACGAGCAGCTGTCCGTTCGCAGCCGCCAACGACTCGCGGCCGGAGCGCTCGGCCACCCGGAGCGGAAGGGTCGTGAGCCACGACCACTGCAGCAGCGGCTGCACCAGTCGCTCCGCCGCGGTCACCGCCACCTGCCGGGGGTACGGCGACACGAGGTCGAGGCCGCTCCAGCGCAGCAGTGCGACCGACGACGCCACCGCGTGCGGCGCCAGCACGACGTCGGCGTCGAGGAACACCAGCGCCGCCGCGTCCCCAGCCACCTCCGCCAGCTGGTGGCAGGCCCACGGCTTCCCCCACCAGCCCTCGGGCAGCTCCGCACCGTCCAGCAGCCGCAGCCGCGGGTCGGCACCGGCCACCCGGCGCACCACCTCGGCGGTGCCGTCGGTGGACCCGTCGTCGAGCACCAGCACGTGCAGGTCGCGGACCCCGACCTGGCCCAGCACCGACCGCAGGCACGGCTCGACCCGGTGCGCCTCGTCGCGGACCGGGAGCAGCACGGCCACCGGCTCGGCGACCGGCGGCGGCTCGGCAGGAGGCACCCGGAGCCGGCGCAGGTTCCAGGCGGTGTGCAGCGTGCCCGTGACGGCCAGCACGGCACCGGCCCGGGTCAGCCCCCGGGTCACGGCCGCGACTGCCACAACGACCAGGCGTAGGGCAGCACGAGCAGGCCGAGCAGCACTCCACCGACGAGTGCGACCGAGCCGGTGCCGAACCAGAAGACGTTGCCGAGAACGTAGCCCAGCCAGGTCCACACCAGCAGGGTGGCGGGCAACGACTCGTCGGCATGCCGGTGCCCCTGGTCGCGCGGAAGGACCATCACCAGCACGAGCATCATCAGCGTCCCGACGACCAGCCAGCCGGCGAAGTTGGTCAGCGGGATGCCGGGGACACCGGGCAGCGCAGTCTCGGGGTCGGCCCAGGTCCAGTGCCCGTCGGCGACCATCTGCGGGTCGAGGAAGACGTCCCACGCCGTGAGTCCGTAGGCGCCGACCAGCACCACCCACCGCCGGGAGAGCCGGCGCGCGGCCAGCAGCACCGGGTAGGCCATCATCGTCCAGGCCAGCGGCACGACCAACGGCACGTCGAGGATCTCCGGGCCGAGCGTCCCGGCGTAGGAGTAGTCACCGAACGGCAGCCCGGTGCGGACACCCACCGCCTCGACGGCCAGCCCGCCGCCGGCCGTGACGACGACGAGGCCGACGGCCCAGCCGAGACCGCGGTGCACCAGGGCGTGCAGCACGCAGGTGCTCGCGAACGCCACGACGGTCCAGATCGTCACGCGGTGCAGCCACCGGTCGTCGACCAGCGGGTAGGCGATCTCCAGGCCCACCGTGCAGGCTGCGAGCAGCCAGGTGAGCCCGACGGCGGCACCGGACGGGTGCCGACCGCGGCTGCGCACGCCGTACACCGTGGCCGTCATCGCCACCGGCGTCCCTGCGCCATCACGACTCGCGCCGCGGTTCGGCCGGACGCGCCGAACACCCCGCCGCCGGGATGGGTCGAGGCGCCGGTGAGGAAGAGGCCGCGCACCGGCGTACGGTAGCCCGCCAGCTCGGGCAGCGGCCGGTAGGCGAACATCGAGTCCAGCCCCATCTCGACGTGCATCACGTTGCCGCGGCGCAGTCCGAGCTCGCGCTCGAGGTCGAGCGGTGTCTGCACGTGCACCCTCTCGATGCTGCTCGCAAAACCGGGTGCGGCAGCCTCCACCTGGGCCACGATCTTGTCGGCCTCGCGCCCGGCGATGTCGTCCCACCGCTCGCCGGTCGAGAGCTGGTAGGGGTGCCACTGCGCCCACGCGCTGATGTTGTGCTTGCCGGCCGGCGCGATCGTCGGGTCCAGCGCGCTGAACGTCATCACGAGCACGGCCGGCGCCGTCGGCGTGCGGCCGGCGGTGAACTCGCCGTGCGCCGCGCGCAGGTGGGTGCGGCTCGGTGCGAGCAGCTGCATCGCCGAGTACGACGAGTCGGATGCCGCGGGATAGCGCGGCAGGTCGTTCGTGCCCAGCCGCACCACCATCCCCAGCCCGTTGCCGACCCGCACCGCGGTGGTCGCCCGGTCCAGCAGCGCCCGGTCGCCGAGCAGCTCGAGGGTGGTCAGCACGTGGCAGCCGGCCACGACCGCGCGGGCCGGAAGCTGGTCGCCGGAGCCGGTCGTGACGCCGGTGACCCGGTCGCCGGAGCGGGTGATAGCTGTGGCGGCATCGCCGAGCCGGACGGTGCCGCCCAGGCGGCGCAGCCGCTCGGCCAGCGCGACGGTCAGCGACCCCGAGCCACCGACGGCGCGACCCGGGGGCATCCGGTGCATCAGGGTGTTCCAGCCGACCAGGTCAGCAGTCGCGACCTCGTGACCGGGCGGGCCGGACTGCGCACCGAGCCAGGCCAGCGCGGTCTTGAGCCGCTCGTCGGTGAAGTGCTCGTCGAGCAGCTGGTCGGCCGGCTGCAGGAACTGCCGTGACATCTCGAGACCGCCGACGTCGGCAGCCTTGCCGGCGCCCCACAGGTGACGACCCAGCCGACCGGCGGTGGGCACGTCCTGGAAGGCGGCGAAGACCGCCTCGTTACGGGCGCCCCAGTCGGTGACGAAAGCGCGGTAGGCCTCGGCGTCCCGCTCGCCGCACGTCGTCGCGATGGAGTCGCAGGTCGCGTCGAGATCGACGTGGAACGTGAGTGCCTGCTGCTCGCCGGCCGGGCCGAACGGCGCGAAGCCCCACGGGTCCATGTCGAGGTAGCGCAGGCCGCACTCGTCGAGCCGCAGGTCCTCCACGATGCCGGTGTGCCTGATCATGATGTGCGCGCTCGACCCGCGGTCGACGGCGTAGCCGGGCCAGCGCTCGACGGTCGACACCGCACCTCCGAGGACGGTGTCGCGTTCGACCACCTCGACGTCGAGACCTTCGCGGGCGAGGTAGCAGGCCGCGACCAGGGCGTTGTGGCCGCTGCCGACCACGACGACGTCCCGGGCTGCCACCCGGCGGAGCCTACGGGGCGGGTACCGCCGTCGCGATCACGTCGCCGTGGCGGATCGCCTCCGCGCGGACCAGGTTGTCCGGCCGGTGTCCGCTGGAGTCCACGAAGGCCGTGACGCCTGCCCTGGTGAAGGCCGCCACCTCCCTCATGTCCTCGTCGCTGCCGGACCGGAAGTACAGGCGCACCTCCGTCGTCCTCGGCGGCGCCAGCCCGGCGACGCTGCTGTAGCGGCGGTCCTCGGCGAGGAGCAGGTGGAGCCGGCCGTCGACCGGAGCGCAGGCGTCGTCGAAGGGGTTCCACGGGACGTGCGGCGCGCCGTCCCACCAGCCGCCGACCGTGAGCCGGCAGGCCGTGCGGCCGTCGGTGCGCACCTGCACCGGCTGGCTGGGCGGTCCGCCGCTCGTGGCGACCACCCGTTCCAGGGTGCGCGGCACGTCCTCGCCCAGGTAGGAGGCAGCGGGGATGGTGTCGACGATCGTCCGCCCCTGTCGCAGCACCTGCACGCGGGTCACCGCATCGGGGGCGGTCACCGCCAGCACGGCGAGCCGGTCCTGGACGAACTGCTCGTCGGTCACCAGCCTGCCGTTCAGCGTGCTGCTGGTGGCGACGACGGTGTCACCCGACCCGGTCGGCAGCAGGACCAGCAGCCGCGTCCCGCCGCCGTCACGGATCGGCTGGGCCACCAGGGACGACCACGAGCCGTAGCGACCTGCAGTGCCGGCCACGGCTTCCGCCCCCGCAGCGGCGGAGTCGAGTGTCACCGTGGTGACCGCGAGGTCCTGACCGGGGATCTGCTCCGCGAGCAGCACCCCCACCCGGCCGGACTCGCCGAGCCGGACCGACACCACCGGGCTGGACGAGTTGCTCAGTCCGGCGGCCTCCACAGCCCTGCTGTACATGTCGTCGGTGAGCGGCACCTGCAGCCACGCGGGGTCGGGCTGGGTCGTGCTGTCCGGCGTCGAGGTCGGGGTTGGGTCGCTGACCGGTGCGCGGTCGGGCTCCGCGCCGCCCCCGTTGAGCACCGACGCTCCGATGACCACCGCCGCGACCACTGCTGCCGCGAGCGTGCCGGTCCGCAGCCTTCGGGCCCGGCGGTCGGCCGCCTTCCGTCGGACGGTGGAGCCGCCGGCGCGCCAGGCGCCGGCATCGCGAGCCCGGTCGCGCAGCTCGTCGTGCAGCCGCTGCTCGAGGTCGGTGCTCATCGTTCCTCCTCGGCGAGGGTGGCGCGCAAGGTGCGCAGCGCCTTCGCCCGCTGGCTCTTGACCGTGCCGACAGCGCAGCCGAGCACGTCGGCGGTGTCGGCGTCGGTGAGGTCCTCGTAGTAGCCCAGCACCATCACGGCGCGCTGCCGGGGCGGCAGGGACAGCACGGCCTGCCAGAGCTCGTCGTCGCGCTCGGTCGGCTCCGTTGCGCCGGGCTCAGGCGGGTTCGCCACCAGCCGTTCGCCGGCCGTGCGGGTGCGCAGCGCGCGCCACCGGCTGACCGACGTGGTCACCAGCACCCGGCGGGCGTAGGCCACCGGCTGGTCGGCGGCCCGGACCCGTGACCATCGCGACCAGACGCGCAGCAGGGCGTCCTGCAGCAGGTCCTCGGCGGCGCGCTGGTCGCCGGTCAGCAGGTACGCCGTGCGCAGCAGGCGGCTGCCGGACCCCGCGACGAAGGCGTCGAACTCGGCCGAGTGGTCCGCGCGGTCGTGGGCCACCACGTCGGGCAGGTCACGACCGGCCACCATCTCGTCCACCCCCGGAGCCTTCACACCCTTGGTGACGCGTCCGGAGCGGTCCCCGGGTGCCCGGCGACTCACCCCGGTTCGGCACGGCGGGCCCGGCGGCGCGCCCGCGCCCGGCGGATCCTCGAGGCCAGCAGCACGACCAGGGTGGTGCCGAGCAGCAGCAACGCAGCCGCGATGCCGGCAGCCACCCACGGCGCAGCGAGCAGCAGGGCGATCACTCCGGCGACCGAGAAGTCCTCGACGAGGCTGACCACGACGTTCGAGGCCGGTTCCGGCGACGCGTTGACCGCCAGCCGGAGCCCGGCCTTCACGCCGTGCGAGGCCAGCGCCGTTGCGCCCCCGGTGGCCGCGAGCACCGCGCCCTGCAGGCTGGTGGCGTCGCCGGTGGCGAGCAGCCCGATGGCCGCGCCAACCGTCGGGCGGACGACCGTGTGCACGGCGTCCCAGGCCGAGTCGAGGTACGGCACCTTGTCCGCGACGAACTCGAGCACGAACATTCCCGCTGCTGCCACGAGCACGTCGGTCCGCTCGAGCCCGGCAGGCACGCCGTCCAGCCCGGCGAACCGGCCGAGCAGCCCCAGCAGCAGGACCGTCGCGTAGGCGTTGACGCCGCTGGCCCAGCCCGAGGTGAAGACCAGCGGCAGCAACCCTTCCATCCCGGTCACGGCGTCCGCCCGCCGAACGTGCCGTCCACACCCAGCACCGCGAACCGGGCGAACAGCTCCTCGGCGTACCAGCCGAGCTCAGCGGTCCGCCGGACAGCCTCGACGTGCGGTGCCCGCCGGTGGGCGAACGCGGTGACCGCACCGGGGGAGTCCCAGAGGCTGAAGGTGCCCTGCAGCCCGATCGGGGCCTCGCCGATGCCGACGGCCAGGCGCAGCCCGTCGACGCGGTGCAGGTCGGCGGACACCGGTGCGACCGAGCGCCAGAAGGTCACCGCGCGCCGCGGCACGATCCGGGCCCGGGTGACGGCGGCCACCGGACCGGCGTACGACGGCGACGGGACCGGCTCGCCGAACGGCTGCCGCCGTGACCAAGCCCCGCGGCTGGCCAGCGGTCGCAGGTCGACCCGCAGCCGCTCGGCCGCGATCCGGCCCCAGGACCGGGCCACCGGACCGGTCTCGAACGCGTGGGCGTCGCGCGCCGACTCCCAGCAGCCGAGCAGGCCCCAGTGGTTGCGATCGGCGTCCCGGACCGTGAACGTGCGGCCGGAACCGGTGCCCAGCAGCTTGCCGAAGCGCAGTCCCGGGATGGCGCGCAGCGGCCGGCGGTCACGTGCCATTCGCACTAGTGCCATCGGCACACTTCGGTCCGGAACACCCCACAGGTGCAACGTCACCAGATCGGGCACCGGGTCCACGTGGACACCCTACGGAGGTCAAGGAGGGTGACGAGAGCGCCGACGTGGGTAGAAGACGCCTCGACCCTCCCATCGAGTTCCTCCTCGACGGACGCCTACGGAAGTAACCCGCTGTGACCGCTTTGACCGCTTCGCCTGATCTGGCACCAGTCGCCCACCCCGGGCGCGCCCGCGCCGCGCGCTGGACGATGACCGTCGGGCTCCTCGTCGCTCTCGGTGTGTCGGTCTGGAGCATGGACCGGGTGCCGCACGCGTCGTGGGAGCCGGCCCTGATCGGGTTGCTTCCCTGGATCGTCGGCAAGTACCTGCTCTGCCCGCTGCGCTGGCACGCGCTGTCCTGCAGCGGACGCAACCGCCGCTGGCACCTGCGGGTCTACGCCGAGAGCGAGCTGCTCGGCCTGGCGTCCCCGGCGCATGTCGGCGCCGACCTCTGGCGCATGCACCGCTTGCAGCGGCTCGGCATGAACCGTCCGTCGGCCGTCGCCGAGGTGGCGCTCGACCGGCTGGTCGGCGCACTGGGGCTCACCGCGTTCGTCCTGTTCTCCGGGGCGACCCTCCCGCGTCGGGTGCTGGTCGCCGGCCTGGCGCTCGCACTGGGCGTGCTGGTCATCGCCCTCGTCGTACGCCGGGTGCGTCCAGGCCTGCTGGCGGGTCGGCCGATGCCTCCGCTGCCCGTCGTGCTGCGCGGCGTGGTCATCTCGATGGCCTACCAGCTGACGATCATGGGCTTGCTGATCGGCACCGTCGCGGCGATGGGGGAGCAGGTCCACCCGATGGCGCTGCTCGGAGTCTTCGGCGCCAGCCAGGTGGCCGGCATCCTGCCGGGCGTCAACGGCGCCAGCCCGCGGGAAGGCGCACTGGTGGTCGGGCTGGCCTCGGTCGGCGTGACCTGGCAGGCGGCGCTGGGTGCTGTCGCGCTCACCTCGCTGCTGGCCTGGGTACCGGCCCTGCTGCTCGGCGGCGCGGCGTTCGCGGCCCGCCGGATGCGGCCCGCCGCTTCCGTCTAGGGTCTGCAGGCGTGCCCGCGCCCGCCGAGCCGCGGCGACTGCTCACCGTCGCCCACCGCTCCGGCAACACCGTTGCCGGGCTACGGGAGGCGTTGGACGCCGGCGTCGACCTCGTCGAGGCGGACGTGCACGCCTACCGCGGTCGGCTCGAGGTGCGGCACCTGCGGTCGATGGGCGGTCTGCCGTTCCTCTGGGACCGCGACGGCGTCGTGCGCCGACGGCCGCACCACCGGCTGGTGCTGCCGGAGCTGGTCGACGCACTCGCCGACGACCACCGGCTGATGATCGACCTCAAGGGTGTGCACCCGCGGCTGGCACCGATGGTGGCCCGGCTCCTGCGCGAGTCGTCACCGGACCGGGCACTCACCGTCTGCACCAAGAGCTGGTGGATGCTGGACGCCTTCGACGTACCGGTCCGCCGGGTGCTGTCGGCAGCCACCAGGCGCGGGATGGCCCGGCTGCGGGCCCGCGTGACCGCCGGGCCGGTGCACGGTGTGTCGGTCCGGCTGTCGCTGCTGAGCCCCGACGTGGTCGCCGAGCTGCACCGTGGCACCGACCTGGTGATGGCCTGGCCGGTGGACACGCCCGCGGCACTGCACACCGCGCGTCAGGTCGGCGCCGATGCCGTCATCAGCAAGGACCTCGACCTGTTGCGCGGTGTGCTCGCCGATCGGTGACCGGCGCGGGGACGCCCGGCGGCCCGGATGGTTCGGTTCCGCTGGCTGCTGGACACAACCGGTGCCGGTGCGGCCGCTGAGGCGCCGCGAGCGGCTCAGGCGCACCATGTTCACCGTTCGTGTCTGACGGTCAGAGCGGTGGCGGTCACTAGAGTCGCGGGGCATCGAGGTGCGAACGGAGGACCGGGCGGCATGTGGTGGTACGTGGCGTACGCCGTGCTCGCGTTCGTCCTGGTCGTCATGGTGCTGACCGTGGCGGCGCTGGTGGCGATACCCGTCGTGCTGACGGTCCGCCGCCGCCGTGGCCCGGACGTCGATCGTTCCGCAGCCCCGCAGTAGATGCGTCGTCAGTCGGCGCCGACGTCGGCGGGCTGGCCGCCGGTGAGGCGGAGCAGCTCGGCGTACGTCGTGGGGAAGACCGAGTGCGGATGGCCGGCGGCGGCCCATACCTCGTCGTAGCGCTCCAGCGCGGTGTCGACCAGGGTGCGCAGCGGCTCCGGGTGCCCGACCGGGGCGACGCCGCCGATCGCGAAGCCGGTGTGCGCCCGGACGAACTCCGGGGTCGCGCGGTCGACCGAGCTCGCACCGACCAGCGCGGCGACCTTGGCGGTGTCGACCCGGTGGCCGCCGGAGGCGAGCACCAGCAGCGGGGAGCCGTCGGCGGCGAAGACCAGCGAGTTGGCGATCTGGGCGACCTCGACGCCGAGCTGCTCGGCGGCCTCGGCGGCGGTGCGGGCCGAGCTGTCGAGCACGGTGACCGTGCCGCCGGCGCCGAGCTCGGCCAGCCGGGCGGTGACCCGGACGACGCTGGGATGGCTGTTCACGCGGCCGAGATTATCCGGGTCGGGGAAGGGCTTGACGCGGTGTCCGAGGGTGGGGCTACTGTGGGACCTGTTCGAACACATGTTCGATACGGGTGGGACTGCCCGGCACCGTGGACTCGACCCCTGCGGTGCCGGGTGGCCCGGTCCACGGAGCAGGAGGCGCTGATGAGCCGGCGGTACGACGACCCGGTCGAGGTGCGACGTCGCGACGACGACCCGGCCGAGTTCCTCTGGCGGGGCCGGTTCTACGCGGTGCGCGAGGTGCTCGCGCGCTGGGTCGAGACCGGTGCCTGGTGGCAGCGGCCCGACGGGTCGCCGACCGGCGCGGCCGCCACCCTCGACGGCGAGCGGGAGGTCTGGCGGGTGGAGGCCAGCCGCGGCCGGGCGGCCGGGTCCGGCATCTACGACCTGTGCTTCGACTGGACGGCGGGCGGCTGGACCCTGCTGCGCGCCCAGGACTGAGAGGTGACTGTCATGCCGACCCGCACCGAGGAGCTGGCGTCCCTGCAGCGCCGGCCGCCGGTGGTCGCCGCCGCGCGCGACCTGCTGGGCACCGCCCGCCACGACCTGGCCAGCGCGATGGGCACCACGGTCGCGACCGAGCGCTACGCCGCGGCCCACCTCGCCGCGCTGCGCACCGCGGCCGCGGTGCTCGCGGTGCGCACCCGGCCGGCGGCCACGAAGCGGCCGCGCAACGTGTGGTCGATGCTGCCGCAGGTCGCGCCCGAGCTCACCGAGTGGGCGGCGTTCTTCGCTGCCGGGGCGAGCAAGCGGGCCGCGGCCGAGGCCGGCCTGTCCCGGGCGGTCTCCCCGCGCGACGCCGACGACCTGCTGCGCGACGCGCAGACCTTCCTCGCCCTCGTCGAGACCACCCTCGGCCTGGCTCACCAGCCGGTGATCCCGCAGCTCGCCTCGCGGGCCAGCTGACCCGCCGAGCACCCGTCCGCACCCGAGCACCGAGACCCCCGGATCCGAGCGACCCCGCATGCCACCCGGCGACCCCTTCGTCCACCTGCACGTGGCCTCCGGCTACTCGCTGCGCCACGGCGCCTCGCACCCGCACGTCCTGGTCGAGCGGGCGGTCGAGCACGGCATGGACACCTTGGCGCTGACCGACCGCGACGGCGTGTACGGCGCGGTGAAGTTCGCCCGGGCCGCCCGGTCGGCGGGCATCCGGCCGGTCCTCGGCGTCGACCTCGCCCTGGAGCCCACCGGGCTGCTGTCCCCGCCGACGATGGTCCACCCGTCGCTGCGGGTCCGCAGCAACCCGTCGAGCAGCCGGCAGCAACCGGCCAAGGGCGGGGCGACGGTCGACCCGCGGCACCCGCGGGTCACCCTGCTGGCCCGCGACAAGGCCGGCTGGGCGGCGCTGTGCCGGCTGGTGTCGGCCACCCACCTGCGCGGCGAGCGCGGGAAGCCGGTGAGCACCCTCGAGCTGGTCGCCGAGCACGTCCGGGCCGCGACCGACGCGGGCGGCGGTCTGCTGGTGCTGCTCGGTCCCGGCTCGGAGGTGGGCCGGGCGCTCACCGCACGTCGTCCGGACCTGGCCCGGGTGGTGCTGTCCCGTTGGCGCGAGGTCGTCGACCGCACCGACCTGCTGCTCGAGGTCGTCTCGCACCGCGGCCCGGACGACCGGCCGCGGGCCGCCCGGATGCTCGGCCTGGCCGTCGAGGAGCAGCTGACCGCGGTGCTCACCAACGCGGTCCGCTACGCCGACCGTTCGGACGCCCCGACCGTCGACGTGCTCGACGCGTCCCGCCGGCTGGTCGCGCTGGACCCCCGGCACCTCGACCGGGTCAACGCCGAGGGCTACCTCAAGTCCGGCAAGGAGATGGCGGCGGTCGCCGAGGAGGTCGCCGCTGCCGCGGGGCTCGACGCGCGGGCTGCTCGCCGGCTGCTCGCCGCGACCCGCCGGGTCGCCGACCGGTGCGCCGTCGACCCGCGGGCCGACCTCGGGATGGGCGAGGTGCACTTCCCCGACCTCGACGTCCTCGGAGCTGACCGGGCGCCGGGGGAGGACCCGGTGCGAGTGGCGCAGCGGGTGCTGCGCGAGCGGTGCGAGGCCGGGCTGGGCCGGCGCGCGATGACCGCGACCCCCGAGGTGCGCCGCCGGCTCGACGACGAGCTGGGGGTCATCGAGACGCTCGGCTACCCGTCGTACTTCCTCACCGTCGCCGACGTCGTCGACCTGATCCGCGGCATGGGGGTGCGGGTCGCGGCCCGCGGCTCGGGCGCGGGCAGCCTGGTCAACTACCTGCTCGGCATCTCCGGTGTCGACCCGATCCGGCACGGGCTGCTGATGGAGCGGTTCCTCTCGCCGCTGCGCGAGGCGCTGCCCGACGTCGACATCGACGTCGAGTCGGCCCGGCGCACCGAGGTCTACGAGCAGATCCTCGAACGGTTCGGCGGCGAGCGGGTCGCCTGCGTCTCGATGATGGACACCTACCGGGTGCGGCACGCGATCCGCGACGTCGGCGCGGCGCTGGGCATGCCGCCCGGCGAGATCGACCAGATCGCCAAGGCGTTCCCGCACATCCGGGCCCGCGACGTCCACCACGCGCTGGACGAGCTGCCCGAGCTGCGGGCGTCGCGGCTGGGCAGCGGTCAGCTCGACCTGCTGTTCCGGCTGGTCGCGCGGCTCGACGGGTTGCCGCGGCACGTCGCGCTGCACCCGTGCGGGGTGCTGCTCTCGGACACCACGCTGCTCGACCGCACCCCGGTCGAGGCGAGCTGGCTGGGCTTCCCGATGAGCCAGTTCGACAAGGACGACGTCGAGGAGCTCGGCCTGCTCAAGCTCGACGTGCTCGGCATCCGGATGCAGTCGGCGATGTCCTACGCCGTCGACGAGGTCGCCCGGCTGGGTGACGACGGCGGGGTGCCGATCGACCTGGACGACCAGTCCCGGGTGCCGCTGGACGACCCGGACACCTTCGCGCTGATCCAGTCGACCCGCACCCTGGGCATGTTCCAGATCGAGTCGCCGGGTCAGCGCGAGCTGGTCGGCAAGTTCGGGCCGGAGACCTTCGGCGACCTGATCACCGACATCTCGCTGTTCCGGCCCGGCCCGGTCAAGAGCGACATGGTCACCCCGTTCCTCAAGGCCCGGCAGGGCTGGGCCGAGCCCGAGTACCTGCACGAGTCGCTGCGCTACGCCCTCGAGGAGACCAGCGGCGTCGTCGTCTTCCACGAGCAGGTGCTGCAGATCATCTCGACGTTCACCGGCGTCTCCCTGGCCGAGGCCGACGAGGCGCGCCGCGCCCTCGGCGCTCCCGACGGGCAGCCCGAGGTCGAGGTGTGGCTGCGGCCGCGCGCCTACGCCCGCGGCTACGACGTCGCCACCGTCGACAGGGTCTGGGAGGTGCTCAAGGCGTTCGCGTCCTTCGGGTTCTGCAAGGCCCATGCCGCCGCGTTCGCGCTGCCGACCTACCAGTCGGCCTGGCTCAAGGCGCACCACCCGGCCGCGTTCCTCGCCGGGGTGCTCACCCACGACCCGGGCATGTACCCGAAGCGGCTGATCCTCGACGACGCGCGCCAGTTCGGCATCGCGGTGCTGCCGCTGGACGTCAACGCCTCCGACGCGACCTACCGGGTCGAGCGGGTCGAGCAGAGCACGCCGCCGGACGAGGGCGAGCGGTCGCTCGTCGGCTGGCAGCGGGCCGCCGGCTACGGCATCCGGCTCGCGCTGTCCGAGGTCAAGGGCATCTCCGAGGCCGAGGTGGCCCGGGTGGTGGCCGGCCGGCCCTACGGCTCGCTGGCCGACTTCTACGACCGGGCCGGGGTGGCCCGCCCGGTCGTCGAGCGGCTGGTGCTCACCGGTGCCTTCGACGCCCTCTACGCGCTGGGGTCGGTGGTCACCGGACCGTCCGGCCGGCGCGGCCGGCTGACCCGCCGCGACCTGCTGCTGCAGGTGGGCGAGCTCGACCGGTGGACCCGCACGGTGGCCCGCGGTGCCCGGTCCGGCGGCCGGTCCCGCCGTACGCCGGCCACCACCCGGCCCGGTGGCCGCACCGACATCGCGGTGGCCGCCGCCAGCGGTGAGTCGCTCACCACGGTGCAGCGTCCCGACGTGCGCGTCCTCGCCGCCCGCCAGTCGCAGGCCGCCCGGCCGGTGGTGGCCTCGCCGGTGCAGCTGGCCCTCGACCTGGACGACGCCCCCCGCTCGGTCGAGCCCAGCGGGCTGCCCGAGATGACCGGCGCCGAGCGGGTCCGCGCCGAGCTGGAGGTGCTCGGCCTGGACGCCACCCGGCACGTCGTCGACTTCTACGAGCCGTTCCTCGCCGCCCTGCGGGTGACCCGGGCGCCGGACATGGTGCGCAGCCGCAGCCAGGCCGAGGTGCTCGTCGCCGGGGTGAAGGTCGCCACCCAGACCCCGCCGATCCGGTCCGGCAAGCGGGTCGTGTTCGTCACCCTCGACGACGCCCGCGGGCCGATCGACGCGACCTTCTTCGAGGACGCCCAGGGTCCCTACGCCGCGACGCTGTTCCACTCGTGGCTGCTGGTGATCCGCGGCCACGTCCGGCGCACCGGGCCGCGCGGGGTGTCGATGCGGGCCACCGGCTGCTGGGAGCTGCCGGTGCTGCACGACGCCTGGCTGGCCGGCGGTCTGGACGCCGTGGCCGAGCTGATGGCCGCGACCGGCCCGGTCACCGACCGCTCGGTCACCGGCGCGGCCGAGAGCCGCTCGACCCGGCCGGTGATGACCCGGCCACCGACGGGTGGCAGCTCCGAGGTCTACGAGCCGCGCGAGGTCGGCAAGGCCGGGTCGGCCGGCGGCATGGGCCGGCCGCGCCGGGTGCTGGTGCACCCGAGCGGGTTCCGCCAGTCGCCGTACGCCGACCTCAAGCCGCCCGGCGAGGACACCAAGACGGTCGCCCGCAAGGAAGGCGCGAAGGCGCCGCGCAAGCTCTGGCACTCCAGCCCGGGCAGCTCGGGTGGATAGCCTGACCGCATGCCCACCCCGCTCTCGCACTCGCCCCGCACCGCCGTGGTGTGGGACGTGCTGCGCGAGGTGTCCGAGGCGGCTCCGGCCGGGCTCGACGTCCTCGACGTCGGTGGCGGCACCGGCGGCTTCGCGGTCCCGCTCGCCGAGCTCGGCCACCGGGTCACCGTCGTCGACCCCAGCCCGGACGCGCTGGCCGCGCTGCAGCGCCGCGCCGGCGAGACCGGCATCGCGGTGCGGGCGGTCCAGGGCGACGCCGCCGGCCTGCTCGAGGTCGTCGAGCCGGGCAGTGCCGACCTGGTGCTCTGCCACGGGGTGCTCGAGCACGTCGACGACCTCGCGCCGGCCGTCGCCGCCCTGGTCGCCGTGCTGCGTCCCGGCGGCACGCTCAGCCTGCTCGTCGCGGCCCGCAACGCGGTGGTGCTCGCCCGGGCGGTCGCCGGCCGGTTCGCCGAGGCGCAACACGTCCTGGCCGACCCGGACGGCCGGTGGGGTCCCGGTGACCCGCTGCCCCGGCGGTTCACCGAGCCCGGCCTGCTCGGGCTGCTCGCTGACGCCGGCCTGCGGGTCGAGGAGGTGCACGGCGTGCGCACCGTCGCCGACCTGGTCCCCGGCGCAGTGGTCGACGCCGAGCCGGGGGCGGCCGACGCGCTGGTCGCGCTGGAGACCGCGACCGCGGGACTGCCGGAGTTCCGGGCCGTCGCGACCCAGCTGCACGTCCGCGCGACCCGGCCCTGAGGCCCTGGCAGGAATGCGATGAGCCGCAGCCAGCAGCTGGACCGACCGGGTCCGCCGTCCGGCCCGCCCGGTGACGACACCGGCTGCACCGTCCTGCACATCGACATGGACGCGTTCTACGCCTCGGTCGAGCTGATCAGCCGACCGGAGCTGCGCGGCACCCCGGTGATCGTCGGCGGCGGGTCGCGCAGCGTGGTGCTCTCGGCGACCTACGAGGCCCGCCGCTACGGCGTCCACTCCGCGATGCCGATGTCCCGGGCCCGGCGGCTGTGCCCGCAGGCCACCGTGGTCCCCCCCAGCCACGGGCGGTACTCCACGGTCTCGGCCGGCGTCATGGAGATCTTCCGGTCGGTCACGCCGCTGGTCGAACCGCTGTCGCTGGACGAGGCCTTCCTCGACGTGGCCGGCTCGGTACGCCGGCTGGGCCGGCCGGCCGAGATCGGCCAGCTGATCCGCGACCGGGTGTCCGACGAGCAGGGCATCACCTGCTCGGTCGGCGTGGCCAGCACCAAGTTCGTCGCCAAGCTGGCCTCGACCCGCTGCAAGCCGGACGGCCTGCTCGTCGTCCCGGCCGCCGGCGTGGTCGCGTTCCTGCACCCGTTGCCCGTCGGAGCGTTGTGGGGGGTGGGGGAGAAGACCGAGAAGGAGCTGACCCGACTCGGCCTGCACACGGTCGGCGACATCGCGAACACCCCGGTACAGACCCTGGTGCGGGCCCTCGGGTCAGCGTCGGGGTCACACCTGCACGCCCTGTCGTGGGGTCGCGACGAGCGCCGGGTCGTCCCGCACGAGCCGGACAAGAGCATCGGTGCCGAGGAGACCTTCGCCCGGGACGTCGACGACCCCGACGTCGTACGCCGAGAGCTGTTGCGGCTGGCGGAGAAGACCGCCGGCCGGCTGCGGTCGGCGGGCCTGGCCGGCCGGACGGTCAGCATCAAGATCAGGTTCGCCGACTTCACCACGATCACCCGGGCCCGGACGCTGCCCGAGGCCACTGACGTCGCCGCAGTCCTCTACGCCACCGCGCGGCAGCTCTACGAGGCACTCGGCCTCGACCGGGCCCGGCTGCGCCTGGTCGGGATCCGGGTCGAGGGTCTGGTCGAGTCCGAGCACGCCCCCCGCCAGCTGCAGCTCGGCGAACGCAGCTCGGGCCGGCGCGAGGTCGAGCAGGCCGCCGACCGGGCGGTCCGCCGGTTCGGCTCGGGGGTGGTGCGGCCGGGCAGCCTGGTCGACCCGGGACGGCCCGAGGGCGGTTCCTGACCCGCCTGCCGCCGGCGGGGACGGCCGTCCACACCAGGAGTCGTTGCACCGGGTTTCCCGTCCGGGTTTCATCGAGCCCTTCAGGCGCATATCCTTCAAGTGCGCACGGCCGCGTCAGGGCCGTGGGCGTCGTGTAGGTGCACCGTCCGCGAGGAGGAGTCCGTGCCGCTCTCCGAGCACGAGCAGCGACTGCTCGAGCAGATGGAGCGGGCGCTCTATGCCGAGGACCCGAAGTTCGCGTCCTCGCTGCGTGGCAAGGACCCCCGGAGCAACTTCCGCCGGCGGGTCCTGCTCGCCGGCGTCGGCTTCGTGGTCGGTGTCGTCCTTCTGATGACCGGCCTGGTGGCCAAGGTGATCCTGGTCAGCCTGGTCGGCTTCCTGCTGATGCTCGCCAGCGTCTTCTTCGCGGTCACGAGCTACCGCGCGGTGACCGCCGCGGCCCAGCTCGGCGTGGTCGACCCGTCGGGCGTCCGGCGCCCGCCCAACGCGCCAAGCGGCGGGAGCGCCGGCCGCCGCCCCAAGAGCTCGGCCGGTCCCGGTTTCATGGCCCGGATGGAAGAGCGCTGGAACCGCCGCCGCGACGAGAACGGCGGCCGTTAGCCGCAACCGCTCAGCTTGCGGCGCAGCCGCATCCTAGGTGCGGCGCAGGCGCAACCGGGTGGTGACCGCGCCGACCCCGGTGTCGATCGCGTCCAGGCCGTCGGCCAGCCGCTCCGAGAACGCCGCGGCCACGGCGGCCGTCGAGCGGGGCAGCAGCCTGGCCCGCCAGCGCACCCAGCGGCTCGAGCCCTCGGCCAGCGCGGCACGCACCGCGTCGACGTCGGACCGCAGGTCGCCGACCGGCGCCATCTCCGGGGCGTAGCGGGCCCGCTCGGTGGCCGCCGCCAGCCGGTGCAGCGCCTCCGCAGGCTCGCCGACCAGGTGCCGCTGGGCAGTCAGCCGGGCTGCGCCCCGTCGGGGCGGGTCGCTCGGGTCCCAGCTGTAGCCGTGGTCGAGCAGGGTGTCCTGCAGGTCGGCCCAGCCCGCGAGGGCGGTGGCCGTCGGGGTGTCGGCGTCGCTCCACCGGCGACGGCGCACCAGCAGCCGGGTCGCACCGGGAACGGCGAGCAGCAGCAGTGCGGCCAGCACGAGCACGAAGGGCAGCACCGGCACCCGGACCGGGCCGGCACCGATGCCGCCGCCGTTGCCCGGGTTGAGGCCCTCCTGGTTGATGTCCTCGCGAGCGCGGTTCTCACTGCCACCCAGGCCCGAGGTGGGGTTGGAGCTCGACGTCGGCTGCGACGAGGGTCCGTCGGTGGGGGTGTCGCCGGCGGGGGCATCCTTGGCCCAGGACGGCGGCGGAGCAGCCGGCCCGCCGGGAGTCGGCTCGAACGCCACCCAGCCGGTGCCCTGGAAGTACAGCTCCGGCCAGGCGTGCGCGTCGTGCAGACCGACGATGTAGTCGCCGTCCGCGTCCTGGTCACCGGCCGCGAACCCGACGGCGACCCGGGACGGGATGCCGAGCGTCCGGGCCATCACCGCCATCGTCGAGGCGAACTGGATGCAGTAGCCCTGCCGGGTCCGCAGGAAACCGACGATCGCCTCCTGGCCGTTGCCGTCGGTCACCGAGGAGTCCAGCGTCTGCGAGTAGCTGAACTCGTCCGGGTCGCGCAGCCACTCCTGCAGGGCCAGCGCGCGGTCGTATCCGGTGGTCTGCGTCGCGGTCACCTGCTCGGCCATCTCCTTGATCTCGAGGTCGAGGTCGCGCGGCAGCTTCAGGTACCGGCGGACCGAGGGCGGCGGGTCGGAGGCGGCGCGCAGCTCCTCCGGGGTCGGACGGACGGACAGTGCCGTCACCTCGTAGTCGAGCTGCTGGGTGGAGCTGTTCTCGCCGAACACGTTGAACGTCGACGGGTCGTACAGCCAGGTGCCGTCGATGTCCTGGACCTTGGTCGCCGGGTACGGCAGCGGCAGCCAGGTCTGCGCGAGGTCGAAGACCTCGATGTTGTAGTGCCGCTTGACGGTCGTCACCGCGCCGCCGAGGCCGGGCGCCCGGGACAGTCCGTCCTCGACGTCGTTGTCGTCGCGGGACACCGAGAGCTCACTGGGCTGCCAGACGTCGCCGGTGAACTCGTCGGCGCCGGCCAGGCGCAGGTACGTCGGGCGTCCGGAGTAGCGGATGACCGGCGTGTTGTCGCCGCGACGCAGGTTCTCGCCGATCTTGAGGATCGGGTTGAGCACCTGGATCTTGTCGCCGCCACCGCCGCCGTTGCCGAACCCGCCGCTGCCGAAGCCGAACGAGGCGGTGGACAGGTCCGGCAGCACCGCCGGGACGATCAGGGCCAGGCCGAGCGCCGTGGCGCCGACCCGCCGGCCCACCTGGCTCAGTGGCGCCGTCTCGACGTCGGGCTTCCAGTTCTCCCGGGCCACCGAGTACTTCATCGGGCGGCCCCAGCGGTTCACCCGCTCCCGCGACTCGGCCAGCAGCAGGGTGAGGAACGCGATGCCGGCCACCGCGAAGGCGACCCAGCTGACGCCCTCGGGCGCGATCGCCGTCGGCACCGTGTAGAGCACCAGCAGCGGCAGGCCGGCCAACGCGGCCCGCCGTAACGTGATGGCGAGGGTGTCGACGAGCAGGGCGACCAGCCCCACCCCGGCCACGGTGATCAGCTCGATGCCGGGCGAGACACCGATCGGGGCGGCGTACTGGTTGATGTCGGTCCGGCCGGCCGACACGAGGTCGCCGAGCCGGTCGATCGAGCCGGTCCACGGTAGGAAGCCGAACAGTGCCTCGGCGTGCCCGTAGCGCAGCAACAGGTACAGCAGCAGCGCGACCAGACCACCCAGCGGCACCGTGCTCCGCGAGGCGGACATCCGGCGAGCCACCTCGGCCCCGACGGTCACGGCCACCACGGCGAACACGGCCGGGAAGAACCAGGCGCCGGTCAGGAACACCGGCCCGAGGCAGATGGCGGCGGTGACGGTGGCGAACGCGGCCGCGAGGGGCATCCGGATCGAGCCGGCGAGCATCGTCAGGACCTCCCCGATGCAGCCAGCGTGCGCGCCGACGCCGACCCGTGACGACCGGCGTCGGCCCACAGGTCCGGCAGCGAGTCGCCGGCAGAAGCGCGCAGCACCCGCCAGCCGGAGGCTCGCAACAGGTCGACCGAACCCTCGAGGTCGGCGGCGGACTGTCGCGACCGGGAGGGGATGAGGTTCCACGAGCCGGTGTCCAGCACCACCGCGACCGCGGCTGTCGAGCCGTGCCGCAGCCGGGACAGCAGCTGGGTCTCGTCGTGGTCGAGGGCGCCGAGCACTGCCACCAGCAGGCCGTCGCCGCCGCCACGGCGCAGGGTGGCGCCGGAGTCCCGCAGACTGTGGTTGGCCGAGAGCTGGATGACGGCGAGCGCGTCGAGCAGCGCGCCCTCGAAATCGCTTCCGATGCCGCTCGCGTCGTGCGCGACGCTGGCGACGTGCGCTCCCGTGTCGGTCAGCAGCCGGACGTGGTAGCCGTGGCGTACCAGGTGGACGCCGACCGATGCGGCGGCCGCGACCGCCCACTCGAACGACGAACCGGGTCCCTCGCCGCCGTGCGCCGAGGACCTCGAGTCCAGCAGCAAGGTGCAGCGTGCCTGCCACGGCTGCTCCTCGCGGCGGACCATCACCTTGTCCAGCCGCGCGGTGGAGCGCCAGTGCACCCGGCGCAGGTCGTCGCCCTGCCGGTACTCGCGCACCCCGGCGTCGTCCTCGCCGGCGCTGGCCAGCGACCGGGACCGGCTCTCGCCGCTGCCGGTCCACTCACCGGAGAGCGCCACCGCCGGCAGGTGCTGCACCGGAGGGGTGACGACCAACGTGTCGCGGCTGCTGAACGAGCGCTGCAGCTCGCACATGCCGAACGGGTCGGTGAGCCGGATCGTCAACGGGCCCAGGTCGTAACGTCCGCGCACGTCCGAGCGCACCGCGTAGGTCACCTCGCGCCGGCCGCGCGGCTCGACCCGGTCGAGCACGAAGCGCGGCCGTGAGCCCAGGACGTAGGGCACCTTGTCCTCGACCAGCAGCAGCCCGGTCGGCAGCCGGGAGATGTTGTCCAGCCGCAGCGTCACCGAGGTCTCCTGCCCGGCGGCGGTGCGGGCCGACCCGAGCCGGCGTCGGGACGACAGCCGGTAGCGGGTCCGGGCGACGACCAGCGCACTCACCAGCGGCAGGGCGAGCAACAGGATCGACACCCGCAGCAGGTCCTTCTGCGAGGTCGCGATGGCGGCGACCAGCACCGCCAGCCCGGCGGCGACGAAGGAGCGTCCGCGGGTGGTCAGGCCCTGCAGAGCGTCGCGCACTAGACGGAGCTCCGCCGGGTGCGAGCCTCGTCGGGCAGCGGCACGGAGGCCACGATGTCGGTGACGATGTCCTCGGTCGAGCGACGGCCGATCTGTGCCTCTGCGGTCGGCAGCAGGCGGTGGGCCAGCACTGCCACGGCGAGGTCCTGCACGTCGTCGGGGAGCACGTAGTCGCGGTCGTCGAGAGCGGCCGCCGCCCGGGCGGCCCGGATCAGGTGCAGCGTGGCGCGGGGGGAGGCGCCGAGCCGCAGCTCAGGGGAGTTGCGGGTGGCGAGCACGAGGTCGACGGCGTACCGGCGTACCTGGTCGGACACGTGCACCCCACGCACCAGCAGGATCAGCTCGGCGATCTCGGTCGCGTCGGAGACCGCGGTCAGCGCGTCCAGCGGCGAGCTCTGACCGTGGGTGTCGAGCATCTGCAGCTCGGCCTCCTCGTTCGGGTAGCCCATCGACAGGCGCACCATGAAGCGGTCGCGCTGCGCCTCGGGGAGCGGGTAGGTCCCCTCCATCTCGATCGGGTTCTGGGTGGCGAGCACCATGAACGGGATGGCCAGCTCGTAGGTCTCGCCGTCGACGGTGACCTGCCGCTCCTCCATGCACTCGAGCAGAGCGGACTGGGTCTTCGGGGACGCGCGATTGATCTCGTCACCGACGACGATGTTGGCGAAGATCGCGCCGGGCTTGAACTCGAACTCGCGGCGCTCCTGGTTGTAGATGGAGACGCCGGTGATGTCGCTGGGCAGCAGGTCGGGGGTGAACTGGACGCGGCGCACGGAGCAGTCGACCGAACGGGCCAGCGCCTTGGCGAGCATCGTCTTGCCGACTCCGGGGACGTCCTCGATGAGCAGGTGCCCCTCGGCGAGCATCACGGTGATCGCGAGCCGCACGGTGTCGCGCTTGCCCTCGATGACGCTCTCCACCGCCCGGCGGATCCGGGTCGTGGTGTCGGACAGCGCGGCGAGGCCGGCCTTGTCCGGACGCCCGATCTTTCCCGGACGGTCGTCGGTGCTGCTCTCGGTCGTCTCGCCCACGGTCAACGGGTCCTCCTCGCGCTCACCTGCTGTGGACCGCTGTGACGCGCGTCCCCGGTTCTGCCGGGAGTCTGGCATCCCTGCGGGCCACCTCGGTGGGCCTGTCGGGTAACGATCTCCTTACGCTCGCCACCGTCAGGTGCGGTGCACGCCCGCCGCGACGACGAGGGCGGTCACAGCGGCCGCCAGGCCGGCGAGGACCAACGGCACCGAGGGTACGACGTCCTGGGCCGCCGTGACGGCGACGACCGAACCCGCTCCTAACGCCAGCAGCACGATGCCCAGCCGGCGGCGCAGCGGCCCGCGGGCGACCACCACCGCGTCGGCCGACCCTGCCCAGGTGTCCTCGACCGCCGACAGGGCGGCGACCAGCCCGACCACGAACGCCGCGCCTGCCAGCGACTGCAGCGGCCGCCACGTCGAGGTGTCCAGGGCGTCGGCGAGCAGCACCGTCGACGTCACGACGAGCACGGCCAGCGTCCCGCTGAGCCGCCAGGGCAGCGCGGCGGCCACGGCGCAGGCCAGCACGGCGGCACCGGCCAGCACCAGGACCGGACGGCTGGGGTCGGGCAGCACCACAGCAGCAGCGGCGCCGACCCCGCAGGCGAGCATCGCGGCGCGGCCGAGCAGCCCGCGGGCCCGCCGGGTGGCGAGGAGGTCGGTCATCGCGCTGCCCTCGGGCGCGCCGCCCGCATCGCGTGCAGCAGCCCGCCGGTGAGCTCGGCCTCGCCGTCCCAGTCGAGCACCGGGACGCCGAGGGTGCCCAGCTCGACCCGCAGTGCCGCCCGCTGCAGCCGCCAGGTGCGCACGGCCAGCGCTGCCGCCCGGGAGCCTTTCGGCACGTCCGGCGTCGCGTTCAGCACGTCGACGACCAGAGGGGCGAAGCCGCGCTCCCGCATGAGGCGGACCGCCTCGAGCGGGCCGTCGTCCAGCAGCGGGGTGAGCAGCGCGACGAATGCGCGGCGCGGCAGCAGCCCGCGCGGCAGGTGCCCCAGGTTGTGCTCGACCGTCCCGGCATCCAGGTCGGTCTGCACCCGCCGCACCGACATCAGCGCCTCGCTGACCCGGTACAGCTGGCGCGGGCCGGTCGCCGGTGCGAGCCAGTGCAGCGGTCCGCCGAAGGTCACCAGGCCCACCCGGTCGTGCGACCGGAGGTACGTCTGGGCCAGCCCGGTGGCGGCCCGGACCGTGAGGTCCAGGCTGGACCGGCCGGGCTCGCCGGCGTCGACCGCGGTGTCCAGCACGAGGACCAGGTCGAAGGCGCGCTCGGCGGCGTACTGCCGTACGTACAGGTCGCCGTGCCGGGCCGACACCCGCCAGTCGACGTCGCGCTGCCGGTCCCCGTGGGTGTACGGCCGGACGCCGGCGAACTCGATCCCGGAGCCGATGGCCCGGCCGGTGTGCTCGCCCAGCGGTGCCGCCAGCTCGTGCGGCGCGACGGCCCGGGCCAGGGCAGCAGCTGCCGGATAGACGACCAGGTCGCCCACCTCGACCGACGCCGTGGCGACGTACGACCCGCCGCCGGCGGCGATCCGCAGCCGGACCGGGCCGACCCGGTGCCGTCCCCACCGGGAGGGCACCAGCGTCCACCGGGCCACCGTCGTGACGCCGTCCCGGTGCCGGCCGGCGAACCGGATCTCGGTCCACGGCGGCAGGACCGGTTCGGCCGTCATTCGGTCGGCGCCGTCGGCCACCACCGTCAGCACGAGGTCGACCTCGTCGCCCTCGACGCAGCGTTCGGCGGACAGCTCGGCACCGACCTGGGCGGTCGTCGGCGTGCTCGACCGCGGTGCCAGCACCAGCAGGACGAGCGGGACCACGGCCAGCACCAGGAGCTCGCCGTGCGCGGTGACCACCGCGCCGGCGGTGGCCAGCCCGGCCACCAGCGCGAGCCGGCGCAGCCGTGGCGTCGGCCGGAAGGTGAGGTCGATCTGCTGGAGAGCCATCGTCAGCGGGGCACCTCGACCGAGCCGAGCAGGTCGGTGACGACGTCGGAGGAGGTGACCCGCCGCACCCACAGCTCGGGCCGCAGACTGATCCGGTGGGCCAGCGCGGGCACCGCGACCGCCTTGACGTCCTCCGGGGTCACGAAGTCGCGGCGGTCCAGCACGGCCTGGCCGCGGGCCAGGGCGACCAGCGCGAGCCCGCCGCGCGGGCTGGCGCCCACCGTCACGTGCGGGTGCTGCCGGGAGGCGTGCACCAGCTCGACGACGTAACGCAGCACCGAGGGCTCGACCTGCACCAGCTCGAGCGACTCGCGCATGGCGAGCACGCTCTCGGCGTCGACCACGGCTGACAACCGCGGCGGTGCCCAGCCGTGCCGGAGCCGGCGCTGCAACAGCTCCTGCTCGTCGTCCAGGCCCAGATAGCCCAGCGACACCCGCAGCAGGAAACGGTCCAGCTGTGCTTCCGGCAGCGCGTAGGTGCCCTCGTACTCGATCGGGTTGTCGGTCGCCAGCACGACGAACGGCTGCGGCAGCGGCCGGGTCTCGCCGTCGCTGGAGACCTGCTCCTC
This sequence comes from uncultured Actinomycetota bacterium, assembly GCA_963746465.1. Lineage (GTDB taxonomy): Bacteria > Actinomycetota > Actinomycetes > JACCUZ01 > JACCUZ01 > CAVVAY01. The sequence goes on from CAVVAY010000005.1 coordinate 719,520, forward strand.
CGCCATCGCCTCGAGCAGGGCGGCCTGCGTCTTGGGCGGTGTCCGGTTGATCTCGTCGGCCAGCAGCAGCTGGGTGAACACCGGTCCCGGCCGGAAGTCGAACCGACTCGTACCCGGGTCGTAGACCGAGATGCCGGTGATGTCGGCCGGCAGCAGGTCGGGAGTGAACTGCACCCGCCGGAACGACAGGCCGAGGGCCTCGGAGAAGCAGCGGGCCATCATCGTCTTGCCCAGACCGGGGACGTCCTCGAGCAGCACGTGGCCCCGACCCAGGATGCCGAGCAGCACCAGCTCGAGGGCCCTCCGCCGGCCGACGACCGCCTTCTCGATCTCGTCGAGGACCGACCCGGCCAGCCGGGCGGTGTCGGACGGGGTCAGGGACGAAGGCGGGCTCACAAACTCTCCAAGCGGTCGACGATGCGGGTCAGGGTGGTGAGGTCGACGCCTGGTGGCTGACCACGCCGGTCGACCTCACGGTCGGGGTCCAGCCAGTGCCAGACGTCGTCGCCGACGAGCCGTCGGGCGGCCGACGGGTCCACGGCCAGGTCGACCCGGTGGTGGTCGGCGAGCCGGGAGGCGAAGACCTGCACCAGCAGCGGTCTGGTCATCAGGTCGTAGTGCCGGGGCGAGACCTCGGCCCAGGACAGGGCCTCGGCCACCAGCCGGTACGACCGGAACGGCGCGTTCTCCACCGGCGGTCCGGGCCGGCGGCGGCGCACCGGGTCCGGCGCGGCCGGCACGCGGAACAGGGCGACGGCGGCGACGGCTACCGCGACCAGGGAGACCGAGACGATCAGCCCCGCGGCCCCGGCCAGACCGACTGCCACGGCGACCACGACCACCGCCATGGCGGCGGCCAGCCGGTAGCCGCGCAAGTACGCCGGCGCCGGCTCGCCCTCGTCGTCAAACACGTCGGGCCATCAGCTCGCCGCGCACCTGCGCGAGGCAGCGGCGGGCCGCGGTGCGGGCCGCCTCGCCCATCGGGTGCTCGCTGAAACGGGCTTCGCGGAACAGGTCGGTGAGCTCGCGGGCGGGGGAGCCGCTGACCAGCCCCGCGTCGACCGCGCGGTCGAGCAGCTCGCCGGCTGTGTCCGACGGCCGGCTCTCGCCGCCGTGCCGGACCAGCCCGCGAGACAGCTGCCGGGCCATCGCGGCGTAGGCAGCAAGGACGGCCGTCCGCGGGTCCGCCGCGCTGTCCAGGCCCTCGTCCGCGGCGTCGACGGCCGCGACCAGGGCCTCGACGTCGGCTCGCTCCTCGGCTGCCGGGTCGTCCTGGGTCTCGGCCGCGCGCCGGGCGGCCAGCCACCGCGAGCCGAGCGCCGTTGCGAGCAGGACAAAGCCGACCACCAGCAGCACCTGCCAGGTCGTCCCGGTGTCCAGCGGCGGGGGCTTCGCGCGCTGGCCGGTGCCGGTGACGATCCGTCCTTGGAACTCGCGCTGGGCCGGTGCCGGGGTACCGATCGAGCTGACCACGAACCAGACCATGCCGAGGACGGCGAGCACCACCAGCGCTCCGAGGCCCTTGAGCCACCTCGACAGCGGCTCGCCCTCCGGCTCGGTCTCCTCGGCGTCGTCGGCGGCAGGCTTCGAGCCGCCGTGGCGCAGCCGGAGCAGCAGCCGGCGGGCGGTGACCAGCAGCACCAGCAGCACGACCGAGCCGAGCAGGACCCGGGCCCAGTGCACCTCCACCGGGTCGGCGAGGTCCCCCCAGTCCAGGCCCTGCCGGGCCCGCAGGGCCAGGGCCGCGACCGCGGCGAGCGCCACGACGGCGAGCACCCGCAGCACCGTCTCGGGATCGGCGGCGCCGCGGCTGCCGGGTCCCCGCTGTCTCACACCCGGCATCCAACCAGCGCCGTCCAGGATCCGTCTGCTGCAGCTGGCCGCGACCGCCGCCGGGGGAGCGGTGCTGGGCCGAAAGGAGGAGATGTGGCCCGATCTGGTTGACGGTGGAGTGAAGTGGAGTACTGTGGTGCGCAGTGGGGGGAAGTCCGGCGTAACGGGTGTGGGGAGGTGGGTCGATGTGGCGCAGTCCGACGACGGCGAGCGCTCCGACCTGCCCGCAGCACCGGTCACCGTGGTGCCGCCGTTCCTGGGCACCCACCACCCGCGGCTGGACGACAAGGGCCGGCTGTTCCTGCCGGCCAAGTTCCGTGAGCGGCTCGCCGGAGGCCTGGTGATCACTCCCGGGCAGGAGCGCTGCCTCTACGTCTTCCCGGACGCCGAGTTCGCCCGGCTCTTCGAACGGATCCGACAGGCGCCGGTGACCAGCAAGCGCGCCCGCGACTACCAGCGGATGTTCCTGGCCCGGGCCTCGGACGAGACCCCGGACAAGCAGGGCCGGGTGACCGTCCCCCCGGACCTGCGGAACTACGCCGGACTGACCAAGGAGTGCGTCGTCGTCGGCGCCGGCGCCCGGGTCGAGGTCTGGGACGCCGGGTCGTGGGACAGCTACGCGGCCGAGCAGGAGCCGGCCTTCGCCGACCTGTCCGAGGAGGTGCTACCGGGGTTGATCTGACCTCCTCATCTTCCGAAGCGCTTTCGGTCGTCGTGCGAGGTCTCCACCCGCTCCGCCTCGGTCCCTGACGCCCCTTCCCCGGCGCCAGGCGCGCGAGGTCACCGAGCGGTTGGAGACCTGGCCCGACGGCCACCACCGCTCCGCACCACTGCACGGCACCGCACACGTTCCATGAAGGGTCGAGATGGACACGCCAGCGCCGACGGTCGAGCCCGCAACGGGCGCGCTCGCCGCCGAGATCCGCCACAGCGCTCTGCTCCTGGGAGGTGCGCTCGGCCTGATGGGGTCGTTCGCCCTGCTGCTCCTGCTGCTCACCGCCCGGCTGGGCGGCTGACCGCCGTGTCCACCGACACGGGGTCCGCGGGTCACGTGCCGGTGCTGCTGGCACGCACCCTGGACCTGCTCGCCCCCGCCGTCGAGACGCCGGGTGCTGTCGTCGTCGACACCACGCTCGGACTCGGCGGTCACAGCGCCGCGCTGCTCGAGCGGTTCGGCGCCCTGCGTCTCGTCGGCGTCGACCGGGATCCGCAGGCCCTGGAGATCGCCGGTGCCCGGCTGGCGGCGTACGGCGAGCGGGCCACCCTCGTGCACGCCGTGTACGACGAGCTGACCGAGGTGCTGGCGCGGCTGGGCATCCCCCGGGTCCAGGGCGTGCTGTTCGACCTCGGCGTCTCGTCGCTGCAGCTCGACGAGGCCGGCCGCGGCTTCGCCTACGCCCAGGACGCGCCGCTGGACATGCGGATGGACCAGAGCGCCGGCACCACGGCCGCGGACGTGGTCAACACCTACCCGGCCGACCGGCTGGCCCGGGTGCTCAAGGAGTACGGCGAGGAGCGGTTCGCCCGCCGGATCGCCGACGCGGTGGTCCGCGAGCGGACCCGCGAGCCGTTCACCGGCACTGCCCGGCTGGCCGAGCTGGTGCGCTCGTCGATCCCGGCGGCCACCCGGCGTACCGGCGGCCACCCGGCCAAGCGCACCTTCCAGGCGCTGCGCATCGAGGTGAACCGCGAGCTGGACGCCCTGGCCCGGGCGCTGCCCGCCGCCGTGGACGCGCTGGCCGTCGGCGGCCGGATCGTCGTGCTGTCCTACCACTCGCTCGAGGACCGGATGGTCAAGCGGACCCTGGTCGCCGGTGCCACCAGCACCGCGCCCCGCGACCTGCCGGTGGTGCCCGCGGAGCACGAGCCGGTGCTGCGCCTGCTCACCCGTGGCGCCGAGACCGCCGGCGAGGACGAGGTTGCCGCCAACCCGCGGGCCGCCTCGGTCCGCCTGCGCGCCGCCGAGCGCCTGAGGGACGCCGCATGAGCCTCCTGCAACCGGCCCGGCCGCTCGGCGCAGGACGACCGCAGCCCGGCCACGTCGCAGCGGGAAGGGTCGTCGGCCGACGACAGCTTCGGTTGGTCCCGCCGCTGCGCACCGGCGCGCCGCGGGCGCCGTTCGTCGTGCTGATCGGCACACTGCTCATCGGGGGGCTGGCGGGGCTGCTGTTCCTGCACACCGCCCTGGCGGAGGACTCCTTCCGGCTGCACGACCTGAAGAACCGCTCGGCCCTGCTCACCGACCGCGAGCAGGCGCTCGAGCAGCTGGTCGCGGTGGAGGCCTCCCCGAGAAGGCTGTCGGCCCGGGCGGAGGCGTTGGGGATGGTGCGGAGCGAGAACCCGGCGTTCATCCGGCTCAGCGACGGCAAGGTGCTCGGCAAGGCCAAGGCCGGCGTCGCACCTCCGCCGCCGGACGTCCCCGCCGCCTCGACCGCTCCGTCTCCGTCCCCGACGCCGTCCGCGACGGTCACCGGCCGGTGACCAGCCGCCGCCCGCCGCCCCGTCCCCGGCGCCCCCCGCCCTCGCGCGCCGGCAGCCGGGCGACCCGGCACCCGCGCCACGTCCCGGCGAGGCCGCCGCGGCTGCTCCGGCTCGGCGACCCGGGACGCCGGCTGCGCGGCGGTGTCGTGCTGCTGGCCTTCGTCCTGTCGCTGTTCGGGGCGCGCCTCGTGCAGCTGCAGGGCCTGGACGCACCGACGTACGCCGCCGCGGCCGAGCAGGGCCGGCTGCGGACTGCGACCCTGCCGGCAACCCGCGGCACGATCACCGACCGCAACGGAGTCGCGCTCGCGACGACCGTCGCGGCGGTCAACATCACCTCGGACCAGACCAAGGTCGTCGATCCCACCGCGACCGCCGCGGCGCTGGCACCGGTGCTGCACGCGGACCCCGTCGAGCTGCGTGCCAAGCTCACCGGCGACGCGCGCTTCGTCTACGTCGCGAAGGCCGTCACCCCCGCGACCTGGCGCGCGGTCAGCGCTCTCGACCACCCGGACCCGGACATCGACGGGCTGCCAGGGATCTACGCGGAGCAGACCAGCAAGCGGGTCTACCCGGCGGGGCAGGTCGGCGCCAATCTCGTCGGTTTCGTCGGTGCCGAGGGCAAGGGTCTCGGCGGGATCGAGTACGCCCTGGACTCGACGCTGGCCGGCCGGGACGGCACCGCGACCTACGAGCTCTCGGCCGGCGGCCGGCGGATACCGAGCGGGGTCGACACCGAGCGCGACGCGATCCCCGGGACCGACGTACGGCTGACCATCGACCGCGACGTGCAGTACGTCGCGCAGAAGGCGATCGCCAAGGCGGTCGCCGCCACCCGGTCGCAGAGCGGCACCGTCATCGTCTACGACCCGAGGACCGGCGACCTGCTCGCGGTCGCGACGGCGCCGACCTTCGACCCCAACCACCCCGGGGCCGCGCCGGCCGAGGACCGTGGCAACCGGCCGCTGACCGAGGCCTACGAGCCGGGCAGCACCGGAAAGATCCTCACCGCATCGGCCCTGATCGAGGAGGGCGTGATCAGCCCGACCACCCCGATCACCGTGCCGAACCGGCTGACCCGGGCGGACAAGACGTTCAAGGACTTCGAGGACCACGCGGTGCAGCACCTCACCTACGCCGGCACCATCGCGAAGTCCAGCAACATCGGCACCATCCGGGCAGCCGAGCGGCTGGGTGACCTCAAGCGGCTCTACCCCTACCTCAAGAAGTTCGGCGTCGGCGAGCCGACCGGGCTCGGCCTGCCGGGCGAGGCGTCGGGCGAGGTCCTCAAGCCGGGGGACTGGTCGGCGACCAGCGGCTACACGATGGCGTTCGGGCAGGGCTACTCGGTCAACACCGTGCAGATGGCCTCGGCCATCGCCACGGTCGCCAACGACGGCGTCCGGGTGTCGCCGCGGCTCGTCGAGTCCACCACCGGCCCGGACGGCACGGTGCACACCGCGCCGGCGTCCCCGAAGACCCGGGTCGTCAGCCCGCAGACCGCCCGCACCGTGCGGCTCATGATGGAGACGGTCACCCAGGACGGCGGCACCGCGCCGCTCGCCGCGATCCCTGGCTACCGGGTCGGCGGCAAGACCGGCACCGCCCAGCGGTTCAACCCCGCCTGCGGCTGCTACAGCGGCTACACGATGTCCTTCATCGGGCTGGCGCCGGTGGACGACCCGGGGGTCGTCGTGGCCGTCACCCTGCAGGCACCCAAGTCCGCGCTCGGCGGCGGTGTCAACGCCGGCCCGGTCTTCAAGCAGGTCGCGGCCTTCGCGCTGGAGACGCTGCGGATCGCGCCGACCGGCACGCACTCGCCCAGGCTGAAGCTCACGACTCGCTGACCGCTAGCCTGTCTCCCCGTGCTCAGCCCGTCCGGACCCACCGCGCTGCGCCCGTCCGGACTCCCGGCCCACAGCCTTGCCGAGGTCGGGGCGCGGCTGGGGTCCGCCGTCCGCGGTGCCGGCACCCGCGACCTCGACGAGCCGGTCGTCACCGGGGTGAGCCTGGACTCCCGTGCGGTACGGCCCGGCGACCTCTACGCCGCACCCGCCGGGTCGCGGGCGCACGGTGCGGACTTCTCTGCAGCGGCCGCCGCCGCGGGAGCGGTCGGCTGCCTGACCGACGAGGCCGGCGTGGCACGGTCGCTCGAGGCCGGCCTGCCGACGTACGTCGTGGCCGAGCCGCGGGCCGTGCTCGGTGAGCTGGCGGCCTGGGTGTACGGCGAGCCGGCCGACGACCTGACCCTGATCGGCATCACCGGCACGAACGGCAAGACCACGACGGCGTACCTGCTGGACGCCGGGCTGCGCGCAGCGGGGCTGACGACGGGCCTGGTCGGCACCATCGAGACGCGGGTGCGCGACGAGGTGCTGCCGAGCATCCGCACCACCCCGGAGGCACCGGACCTGCAGGCCCTGCTCGCGGTGATGCGCGAGCAAGGTGTGCGCGCGGTCGCCATGGAGGTCTCCAGCCACGCGCTGGCGATGGGTCGGGTCGACGGCACGACGTACGACGTGGCGGTGTTCACCAATCTCAGCGAGGACCACCTCGACTTCCACGCCGACCTCGAGGAGTACTTCCAGGTCAAGGCGACGCTGTTCACCCCGGCCCGGTCGCGACTGGGCGTGGTCAACGTCGACGACACCTACGGCCGGCGGCTGGTCGGGCTCGCGTCGGTGCCGGTCGTCACGGTGTCGCCGTCAGGAGCGGCGGCCGACTGGCGGGTCGAGGACGTCGAGCTGCGGCCGAACGGCAGCCGGTTCGTGCTCGCCGGCCCGGACGGTGGGCGGCTCGGCTGCTCCACCGCGCTGGCCGGGGACTTCAACCTGTTCAACGCCGCCCTGGCCGTCGTGGCGCTGGTGCAGGCGGGTGTCGACCCCGAGCAGGCGGCGGCCGGAGTGGCGTCCTGCCCCGGTGTACCCGGCCGGATGGAGCGGATCGAGGCCGGGGCCGGCGGCCCGCTCGCACTGGTCGACTTCGCGCACAGCCCGGACGCGCTGGAGCGGCTGCTCGCCACCGCCCGTGGACTGGTCGCCGGCAGGCGGCCGGCTGGTCGTCGTCCTCGGCTGCGGCGGGGACCGCGACCAGGGCAAGCGCCCGGGCATGGGCGCGATCGCGGTCCGCGGCGCCGATGTCGTCGTCCTCACCAGCGACAACCCACGCTCGGAGGACCCGCTGGACATTCTCGCGGCGATCCGCGCGGGTGCCGACCAGGCGCTGGCCGAGGGTGCCTCCGCTCAGGTCGAGGTCGAGCCGGACCGGCGGGCCGCGATCCGGCTGGGTGCGTCGCTGGCCGGTCCGGGCGACGTCCTCGTGGTGGCCGGCAAGGGGCACGAGACCGGCCAGGAGGTGGGCGGGGTCGTCCATCCCTTCGACGATCGTGTCGTGCTCGGCGAGGCCCTGCGGGCGGCAGCGCCGTGAGCCGGATGTCGTTGGCCGAGATCGCCCGGGCCGTCGGCGGGACGGTGGGTGGTGACCCCACGGTCACGGTCGCGGTCGACAGGACGGCGGTCGACTCCCGCGCCGTCGAACCGGGTGGCCTGTTCGTGGCCGTCGACGGTGAACGGGTAGACGGCCACGACTACGTCGCGGCCGCCGTCGCCGGCGGTGCGGTGGCCGCGCTCGTCGGGCGCGTCGTCCCGGAGCCGCACGTCCTGGTCGACGACCCGGTGCCGGCGCTGGGCCGGCTCGCCCGGCGGCATGTCGACGCGTTGCTGCCCGGGCTGGTGGTCGTCGGGGTCACCGGGTCGTCCGGGAAGACCAGCACCAAGGACCTGCTCGCGGCGGTCCTCGAGCCACTCGGGCCGACGGTCGCGCCGCACGGTTCGTTCAACACCGAGGTCGGCGTGCCGATCACGGCGCTCGTCGCGGACGCCGGCACCCGCCACCTCGTCGTCGAGATGGGCGCCCGAGGGATCGGTCATGTGGCCGAGCTGTGCCGTATCACGCCGCCGCGGATCGGTGTCGTGCTGAACGTCGGCGCCGCGCACGCCGGGGAGTTCGGGTCGAAGGAGGCGACGGCGCGGGCCAAGAGCGAGCTGGCGGCCGCCCTGCCCTCGGCAGCCGACGGCGGGGTCGCGGTGCTGAACGCCGACGACCCGCTGGTCGCTGCGATGGCCGAGGCGACGACGGCGCGCGTCGTCCGGTTCGGTCTCGGCCCGGACGCCGACCTGCGGGCCGTCGACGTGCGGCTGGACGCGGGCGGTCGGCCGTCCTTCTCGCTGCGCGCCGGCGACCGCGACCCGGTCGACGTGACGCTCCCGCTGCACGGGGCGCACCACGTCTCCAACGCGCTGGCCGCTGCCGCGGTCGCCGTCGAGCTCGGTGCGACACCCGCCGGGGTGGCGGCCGCGCTCGCCACCGCGGTGCCGCGCAGCCGGTGGCGGATGGAGGTCGTCGAGCGGGCCGACGGGGTCACCGTGATCAACGACGCCTACAACGCGAACCCTGACTCGGTACGGGCCGCACTGGCCGCCCTGAGCGCGATCGCCGGGCAGCGGCGCAGCTGGGCGGTGCTCGGCGAGATGCTCGAGCTCGGCGCGGCGTCCACGGCCGAGCACGAGCAGGTGGGCAGACTGGCGAGCAGGGCGGGCGTCGCGCGCCTGGTGGTCGTGGGTGACGGTGCCCGGGCGATGCACACCGGGGCGATCGCCGAGGGCGCAGTCGACGGAGAGGGGAGCATCGTGGTGGCCGACGTGCCCGCTGCCGTCGAGCTGCTCCTCCGTTCCGTGCAGCCCGGCGACGTCGTGCTGGTCAAGGCCTCCCGCAGCAGCGGCCTGGAGAAGGTCGCGGACGGCCTGCTCGCGGAGGTCGGCCGATGAGACAGGTGCTGCTGGCCGCGTCCTTCGGTCTGATCGTCACGCTGTTCGGCACCCCGGTGGCGATCAGGCTGCTGGTCTCCCGCGGCTACGGCCAGCTGATCCGCGACGACGGCCCGACGTCCCACCACACCAAGCGCGGCACGCCGACGATGGGTGGTGCCGTCATCATCATCGGCACCCTGCTCGGTTACCTCTGCGCCCACCTGGTCACCTGGCGCGACACCACGGTGTCCGGCCTTCTCGTGCTCTACCTGATGACCGGGCTGGGCATCGTCGGCTTCCTCGACGACTACATCAAGGTGTCCAAGCAGCGCAGCCTGGGCCTGCGTGCCTGGGCCAAGCTCGGCGGCCAGATGGTCGTCGCGGTCTCCTTCGCCGTGCTGGCCCTGCGCTACCCGGACCCGAACGGCTTCACCCCGGCGTCCACCGAGGTGTCGTTCATCAGGGACACCGGCTTCGCGCTGGGCAGCGTGCTGTTCGTCGTCTGGGCGTACGTGATGATCGCCGGCACGTCGAACGGGGTGAACCTCGCCGACGGCCTGGACGGGTTGGCCACCGGGTCCTCGGTGATGGTGTTCGCGTCCTACGTGCTGATCGGCATCTGGCAGTTCGGCAACGCGTGCCCGGGCGCCGCCGGTTGCTACGAGGCGCGCGACCCGCTCGATCTCGCGGTCGTGGCGGCCGCGGTGATGGGTGCCTGCTTCGGGTTCCTGTGGTGGAACGCGTCACCAGCGAAGATCTTCATGGGCGACACCGGCTCGCTCGCCCTCGGCGGCGCGCTTGCCGGGCTGGCGATCCTCAGCCGCACCGAGCTGCTGCTCGTGCTGGTGGGTGGCCTCTTCGTTCTCATCGCGCTGTCGGTCATCGTGCAGGTGGGCTTCTTCAAGCTCACCCGCAAGCGAGTGTTCCGGATGGCCCCGCTGCAGCACCACTTCGAGCTGGTCGGGTGGGGCGAGGTCACCATCGTGATCCGGTTCTGGATCATCGCCGGCCTGCTCGTCGCGCTCGGCCTCGGTGTGTTCTACGCCGAGTGGGTCACAGGCGCGGGGGCGTGAACCTCGACGGCACCGCCGTCTGCGTGGCCGGGCTCGGCGTGACGGGGCCGTCCGCGGCCCGGGCGCTGGCTGCCCGCGGCGCCCGCGTGGTCGCCGTCGACGGCCGGGACGGCGACCGCGAGCGGGCCGTCGCCGCGGAGCTGCGGGCTCTGGGCATCGAGGTGCTCCTGGGTCCTGCCGACCAGCTGCCCGACGGTGTCGATCTCGTCGTCACCTCGCCCGGCTGGCGTCCCGCCCAGCCGTTGCTGGCGGCCGCCGAGGAGCGCGGCGTGCCGGTCTGGGGCGACGTCGAGCTCGCCTGGCGGCTGCGCCCGGCCGGGCAGCCCTGGCTCGGCGTCACCGGCACCAACGGCAAGACCACCACGGTGCTGATGCTCGCAGCGATCCTGGGCGCGGCCGGGCACCGTGCGGTCGCTGCCGGCAACGTGGGACTGCCGGTGCTCGACGCGGTCCTCGCCGACCCGCCGTACGACGTCCTGGCCGTCGAGCTGTCCAGCTTCCAGCTGCACTGGACCTCCACAGTGAGGCTGCACGCCGGTGCGCTGCTCAACCTCGCGCCCGACCATCTCGACTGGCACGGGGCCATGGCCGACTACGCCGCGGACAAGGCGAAGATCTGGCGCGGCGGCGCGATGCCCGTCGTCAACGCTGACGACCGGGCCGTGGTCGAGCTCGCGGCGACGCACGCCACCGGACCCGTTGTCGGGTTCACTCTCGCCGACCCGGCCCCCGGTCAGCTCGGCCTCCGCGCCGGCACCCTGCTCGAGCGCACCTATAGCCCTGCTAGCGGGTCCGCTAGCAGGGCTACAGGTGGTGCGGACGTAGGTGCGGAGGTCGGGGGAGGCGCAGGCGTCGACGTGCCGCTCGCGGAGGTCGCCGACGTGCGTCCGGCCGCGCCGCACAACCTGGCCAACGCGCTGGCGGCCGCCGCGCTCGCGCGCAGCCTGCACCACGCCGGCCTGCTGACGGTGCCCGCGGAAGCGGTGCGCGCTGGGCTGCGCGCGGTCCACCCGGGCGCGCACCGCATCGCGCACGTCGAGACGGTCGACGGCGTCGACTTCGTCGACGACTCCAAGGCGACCAACGCGCATGCGGCGGCGGCCTCGCTGCAGGCGTTCCCCCACGTCGTCTGGGTGGCCGGCGGGCTGGCCAAGGGCGGGGAGTTCGGCGAGCTCGTCGCCGACGCCGCCGACCGGCTGCGCGGGGCCGTGCTGATGGGCCGGGACCGGGCCGCGGTGGCCGAGGCGCTGGCGCGACACGCGCCCGAGATCCCGGTCGTCGAGGTCGCGGGCACGGACACTGGTGCGATGGACGACGTCGTGCGCGCCGCCGCGGCCCTCGCCCGCCCGGGCGACACCGTGCTGCTGGCGCCTGCCTGCGCGTCGATGGACATGTTCCGCGACTACGCCGAGCGCGGCGACGCCTTCGCAGCCGCCGTCCGCCGGCTGCCCGGCGTACGGCCCGGCTCGTGACGACGTACGCCCCGAGCCCTGGTCTGCGTGCACCGGGTGGAGAGCCGGACCGTGAGCCAGCCCGGCCGACCGGTGCCGGCACTGCGCTGCTGCACCGGCCGGCGACGCCGTACTACCTGCTGCTGGGCGCCAGCACGCTGCTGCTCGTCCTCGGCGTCGTCATGGTCTTCTCCGCGTCGAGTGTCGTGGCGTTCGCCTTTTTCGGATCGTCGATGGCGATCGTCAGCAAGCAGGCCATGTGGGTGGTCATCGGGCTGCCGCTGATGTGGTGCGCCTCGCGGCTGCCGGTGCGCGTCTGGCGGATGTCGGCCTACGTCGCGCTGGTGACCTCGCTGGCCCTGCTGGTGCTCGTCGTGGTGGCGGGTACCGAGGTCAACGGGAACAAGAACTGGCTGGACTTCGGCGGGCCGTTCCGCATCCAGCCCTCCGAGCTGGCCAAGCTCTCGCTGGTCGTCTGGGGCGCCGACCTGCTGGCCCGCAAGGAGCGCTTGCTCGGACAGTGGAAGCACCTCGTGGTCCCGATGCTGCCGGTCGGGGGCCTGGTCCTGGTCCTGGTCCTGCTCGGCGGCGACCTCGGCACCGCGATCATCATCGCGGCCGTCCTGGCCGCGCTGCTCTGGGTCGCCGGTGCACCCCTGCGGCTGTACCTGGGCGCCGCGGTGCCGATGCTGCTCGTCTTCCTCTACATGGTCAACACCCGCTCGGCCCGGATGTCCCGCCTCAACGTGTGGCTGCACCCCGACCAGGCCGACCCGCTGGGCAACGGGCTGCAGGCGCTGCACGGGAAGTTCGCGCTCGCCTCGGGGGGCTGGTGGGGCGTCGGCCTCGGCGGCTCCAAGGAGAAGTGGGGCGCGCTGCCGGCGGCGCACACCGACTTCATCTACGCCATCATCGGCGAGGAGCTCGGGCTGCTCGGCACGCTGGCCGTGCTGGCCCTGTTCGGCATGATCGGCTACGCCGGTCTGCGGGTCGCGCTCGAGGCCACCGAGCCGTTCGTGCGGTACGCCGCCGCCGGCGTGACCGCCTGGGTGCTGGTCCAGGCGCTGGTCAACATGGGCGCGGTCCTCGGGCTGCTGCCGATCACCGGTGTGCCGCTGCCGCTCGTGTCATACGGCGGCTCGGCACTGGTGCCCACCATGCTCGGGCTGGGAATGCTGCTGTCCTTCGCGCGGCCGCGGACCACCCGGCGTCGCGGCCGGCTGCGACGGCTCGGTCGAGCGCGGGCCGCCCGCAGGCCGGCGAGGTAGGCCGTGCACGTCGTGATCGCCGGGGGAGGGTCCGCCGGCCACATCGAGCCTGCCCTGGCCTTCGCCGACGCGCTGCGCCGCCGCGACCCGTCGGTCGAGGTCACCGCCCTGGGCACCGAGCGGGGGCTGGACACCCGGATCATCCCGGCCCGGGGCTACGACCTGGTGCTCATCCCGCCGGTGCCGATGCCGCGCCGCCCGGGGCGCGACCTGTTCGCCGTGCCCGGCCGGCTCCGGGCCGCCGTGGCCGCCGCGGCCGCCGTGCTCCGCGACCGCCGCGCCGACGTGCTGGTCGGCTTCGGCGGGTTCGTGTCCGGCCCGGCCTACCTCGCGGCCCGTCGGCTGCGGGTGCCGATCGTCGTCCACGAGGCCAACCCCCGGCCGGGCTGGGCCAACCGGCTCGGCGCCCGGCTCACGCCCTACGTCGCCACGACCTTCCCGGGCACGCCGATCGCGCACGCCCGCCAGCTCGGCCTGCCGATCCGGCGCAGCATCGCCACCCTGGACCGGGCCGCTGCCCGCGTCGAGGCGCGCGGTGCCTTCGGCCTGGACGCCGACCGGCCGACGCTGCTGGTGACCGGCGGGTCGCAGGGAGCCAAGCGGCTCAACGACGCCGCGTCCGGGGCCGCCGCGGACCTGCGCGCCGCCGGAGCGCAGGTGCTGCACGCCACCGGCACGGCGCACACCGTCGAGGTGGCTGCCGGGACGCCGCCGTACGTCGCTCTGCCCTACCTGGACCGGATGGAGCTCGGCTACGCCGCCGCCGACCTGGTGCTCTGCCGTGCCGGCGCCAACACCGTCGTCGAGCTGACGGCCGTCGGGCTGCCCGCGGCCTACGTCCCGTTGCCGATCGGCAACGGCGAGCAGGAGCTGATCGCCCGCCCGGTGGTCGACGCCGGCGGGGGGCTGCTCGTCGACGACACGGACTGCACCGCGGACTGGGTGCGGTCGACGCTGACCCCGCTGCTCACCGACGGCGAGCGGTTGGCGACCATGGGGCGGGCGGCCGCGAGCAGCGGCCGGCCGGACGCCGACGAGCGGCTGGTCGACCTGGCCTTCGAGGCCGCCGGTTCCGGTGCCCGGACACGCGGAGGGAGTCAGTGGTGAGCACGGCCGACGACGCGGTGGCCGAGCTTCCCGTCCCGGCCGAGCAGCTCGGCCGGGTGCACTTCGTCGGCATCGGCGGCGCCGGCATGTCCGGCATCGCGCGGATCATGCTGGCCCGAGGGCTGCCGGTCACCGGCAGCGACGCCAAGGACTCGGTCACCCTGTCGGCGCTGCGCGCACTGGGCGCGACGGTGCACGTCGGGCACGCCGCCGAGAACGTCGGCGACGCGGACACCGTGGTGGTGTCCACCGCGATCCGCGAGAACAACCCCGAGCTGGTCGAGGCGCGCCGCCTCGGACTCCCGGTCGTGCACCGGGCCGGCGCACTGGCGTCGGTGATGGTGGGTCGCCGGGCCGTCGCCGTCGCCGGGACGCACGGCAAGACCACCACGACCTCGCTGCTCACGGTCGCGATCCAGCACTGCGGCGCCGACCCGTCGTTCGCCATCGGCGGCAACCTCAACGAGTCGGGTGCCAACGCACACAACGGTTCGGGTGACGTCTTCGTCGCCGAGGCGGACGAGAGCGACGGATCGTTCCTCCTCTACTCGCCGACCGCCGCCGTCGTGACCAACGTCGAGCCCGATCACCTCGACCACTACGGCACGGCCGATGCGGTCGAGAAGGCGTTCGACGCCTTCGCCCGCCGGATCGAGCCGGGCGGCTTCCTCGTCGTGTGCGCCGACGACCCGGGCGCGGTGCGGCTCGCCGACTCGGCCCGAGAGGCCGGCGTCGACGTCCGCACCTACGGCGTGCACCCCACCGCCGACCTGCGGCTGGTCGACCTGGTCACCAAGGGTCTCGGCAGCTCGTTCGACGCCGTGCTGCTCGGCCGCCGGGTCGGCCGGGTGGCCCTCCGCCTGCCGGGCCGGCACAACGCGCTCAACGCGGCAGCAGCGCTGGCAGTCGGTGCGGGGCTCGGTTTCCCGGTCGAGCGGCTGCGCGAGGGGTTGGCGAGCTTCACCGGCACCCGGCGCCGGTTCGAGCACAAGGGCACCGTGCACGGCGTCCGGGTCTTCGACAGCTACGCCCATCACCCGACCGAGCTGACCGCCGACCTGGTCGCTGCCCGTGAGGTCGTCGACGGCGGCCGGGTGGTCGTCGTGTTCCAGCCGCACCTGTACAGCCGCACCCAGGCGTTCGCCGCCGAGTTCGGTGCCGCCCTCGGGCTCGCCGACGAGGTCGTCGTGATGGACGTGTACGCCGCCCGCGAGGACCCGGTGCCGGGCGTCACCGGCGCGATCGTCGCCGCCGCTGTGCCGCTTCCCCCGGCCCAGGTCGTGTTCGAGCCGTCCTGGTCGGCCGTCGCCGGCCACCTGGCCGAGCGGGCCCGGCCCGGCGACGTCGTCCTGACCTGCGGGGCCGGCGACGTGACGATGATCGGGCCCGAGGTGCTGGCGCGGCTGGCGGTCGCCGGGTCATGACGGTCACCACGGACCTGGGCGGCCGGCTCGCGGAGCGCGGGCGGGCACGGCGACGGACCCGGCTCACCGTCACCCTGTCGGTGACGGCGCTGCTGGCGCTTCTCGGGGTGGCCGGCTGGTTGCTTCTCGGCACCGGCGTGCTCGGGGTGCACGACGTCGAGGTCACCGGGACCTCGCGGCTGGACCCGGCGGAGGTCCGCAGCGTCGCCGCCATCGAGTCCGGCATCCCGCTGGCCCGGCTGGACACCGGCGCCGTGGCCGACCGCCTGCGCCGGCTGCCGGTGGTGCGCACGGTCGACGTCGAGCGCAGCTGGCCGCGCGGGGTCACGATCCGGGTGCAGGAACGGACGCCGGCCGCGGTGCAGGCGCGCGGCCAGGCCTTCGCCCTGGTCGACCGCGAGGGTGTGGAGTTCGCCCAGGTGCAGCGCCGGCCGGCCGGCCTGCCGCTGGTCAGCGCACCGGTCGATGCAGGGCCGCCGGCGCTTCGAGCGGCCCTGGACGTCCTGGACCAGCTCACCGGCCCGGTCCGCGACCAGGTCCGTCAGGTGCGGGCAGCGACCGCGGAGCAGGTCGAGCTCCGGCTCACCCGGGGCCGCACCGTGCTGTGGGGGAGCCCCGAGCGAGGCGCGCGCAAAGCCGCGGTGCTCGCCGTGCTGATCAGCCGGACGGCGCAGGTCTACGACGTCAGCGCACCGGACAGCCCGACCACCCGCAGCTAGCCGGCCAAGTCGCTACGGCGTGTCGGGGGCTCGGTCGTTGAACGGGCCGGACCCCGCACCTAGCGTCCTGCATCAACCTCAGTGCTTGACATAACTATAAGGTTCAACTTGAGGGTGAGGGTTCCGGGACCTCCGGGGTCGTCGAAGGTCTGGTCGTCGAGACAGAGAAGAGGCACCGACGTGGCAGCACCGCAGAACTACCTCGCGGTCATCAAGGTCGTCGGCATCGGCGGCGGCGGCGTGAACGCGGTCAACCGGATGATCGAGGTCGGGCTCAAGGGCGTCGAGTTCATCGCGATCAACACCGACGCGCAGGCCCTGCTGATGTCCGATGCGGACGTCAAGCTCGACGTCGGCCGGGAGCTCACCCGCGGGCTCGGTGCCGGAGCCAACCCGGAGGTCGGCCGGAAGGCGGCCGAGGACCACATCGAGGAGATCGAGGAGGTCCTCAAGGGAGCCGACATGGTCTTCGTCACCGCCGGCGAGGGCGGCGGCACCGGCACCGGCGGCGCGCCCGTCGTGGCCAGGATCGCCCGCTCGCTGGGCGCCCTGACCATCGGCGTCGTCACCCGGCCGTTCGGCTTCGAGGGCCGCCGCCGGGCCAACTCGGCCGAGACCGGCATCGACGAGCTGCGCGACGAGGTCGACACCCTCATCGTGATCCCCAACGACCGGCTGCTGTCGATCTCCGACCGCAACATCTCGATGCTCGACGCCTTCAAGTCCGCCGACCAGGTGCTGCTGCAGGGTGTCTCGGGCATCACCGACCTGATCACCACGCCGGGCCTGATCAACCTCGACTTCGCCGACGTGAAGTCGGTGATGTCCGGCGCCGGGTCGGCGCTGATGGGCATCGGCTCCTCGCGCGGTGACAGCCGGGCGATCGAGGCCGCCGAGATGGCGATCTCCTCCCCGCTGCTCGAGGCCTCCATCGACGGCGCGCACGGGGTGCTGCTCTCGATCTCCGGCGGTTCGGACCTGGGACTCTTCGAGATCAACGAGGCTGCCCAGCTGGTGGTCGAGGCCGCGCACCCGGAGGCCAACATCATCTTCGGTGCGGTCATCGACGACGCGCTCGGCGACGAGGTCCGGGTGACCGTCATCGCCGCCGGCTTCGACGGCGGCACCCCGCGCAAGACCGTCCCGACGCCCGCCCGGAAGGGTGAGACGCCGGAGTTCGTGCACTCCTCGACCCCGGTGCCTGCGGCCCCGGCGGAGGACGCGCGGCCGGCCGACGACCGGGTGCCCGAGCCGGCGATGGTCGGCGGTCGTCCGTACGACCGCTCGATCGACGTGGGCCGTGAGCCGGCGCACGCCGCCCGGCCGGCCCGCACCATCGTGTTCGACGACGCCGAAGACCTCGACATCCCCGACTTCCTCAAGTAGGAACCCCGACCCGGACCGGTCGGCAGAGCCCGCGACGGCTCTGCCGACCGGTCCGTCCAGGTCCGGCCCGCGGACCGTCACTAGGCTCGCGGGCATGCTGCGGCGGACCGGGACCCTCGCCTGGGCGTCCTACGCGTTCACCGACCGGTACGGCGGCGTCAGCGCACCGCCGTACGACGAGCTGGACCTGGCCGACCACGTCGGTGACGATCCGGCAGCGGTCGCGGAGAACCGCCGACGCATGGCCGCCGCCCTCGGCCTTGAGCCGGCCCGGCTGGTGCTGGCCCAGCAGGTGCACGGCAGCCACGTGCACGTCGTGGAGGACGCGCCGCGGCCCGGCAGCCCGCCCCCGGTGGCTGACGCGCTGGTCACCCGGACCGCCGGGCTCGGCCTGGTCGTGCTGGTGGCTGACTGCGTCCCGGTGCTGCTGGCGGCGCGGCGCTCCGACGTGGTCGCGGTGGCGCACGCCGGCCGTCGCGGGGTCGAGTCGGGCGTCATCCCGGCGACGGTCGAGGCGATGTCGGCGCTCGGTGCCCGGCCGGACCGGGTGGTCGGCGTCGTCGGCCCGGCGGTGTGCGGCAGCTGCTACGAGGTGCCCGCCGAGATGGCCGACCCGGTCGTGGCCGCCGAGCCGGCGACCAAGGCGGTGAGCAGCGCCGGTCGCCCGGCGCTGGACCTGCGGGCCGGGGTGGTGGCCCAGCTGCTCGCTGCGGGGGTCCGGACCGTCGAGGCCGACCCGTGGTGCACCGCCGAGTCGCCGGACCTCTACTCCTACCGCCGGGACGGCGTCACCGGCCGGTTCGCCGGCGTCGTGCTCACATGACCAACGACGACATCGGCAGCGGCGCGGACGCCCGGAGGGCCGAGATCGCCGCCGGCCTGGAACAGGTCGAGGCGCGGATCACCGCCGCCTGCCGGGCGGCCGGTCGCGACCGCGCCGAGATCACCCTGGTCGCGGTCAGCAAGACCTTCCCGGCCAGCGACGTGGGTCACCTCCGGGCGCTCGGCGTGCGGGACGTCGGGGAGAACCGCGCCGCCGATGCCGCGGCCAAGGCCGAGCAGTGCCGTGCCGCCGGTCTCACCGACCTGGTCTGGCACTTCGTCGGGCAGGTGCAGACCAACAAGGCCGCGGTGGTGGCCGGGTGCAGCGACGTCGTGCACTCCGTCGACCGGACCCGGCTCGTGACGGCACTGGACCGTGCAGCGGCCGGGGCCGGCCGCCGGCTGCGCGTCCTGGTGCAGGTGGACCTGTCCGGGGCCGACGGCCGGGGCGGCGCCGACCCCGCCGGGGTCCCCGAGGTGGCCGACGCGGTGGCCGCCGCCGGCTCGCTCGACCTTTCGGGCGTGATGGCGGTCGCACCACTGGGCGCGGACCCGGACGCCGCCTTCGGCCGGCTGGCCGAGGTGGCCGAGGCGCTGCGGCGCACGCACCCGGCGGCCACGGTGATGTCCGCCGGGATGAGCGGGGACCTGGAGGCCGCGGTGCAGCACGGTGCGACACACCTGCGCGTCGGGACCGCGTTGCTCGGTTCGCGCCCACCGCTCGGGTAGCGTCGTCGGCAGGTCGAACCAGGCGGTTCGTCCCACCCCGAGCGGAGGGCAGTCAGGCATGGCCGGCGCGATGCGTAAAGCGATGGTCTACCTCGGCCTCGTCGAGGAGGACGAACGGTACGACTACGACGACTACGACCAGTACGACGCCGACGGGCGCGACGGCGAGCACGAGGGCCGCGTTCCCGGCGGCGGCCACCACCGCACCGTCGGCGCGACAGCGCTGCGTGAGGACCGGCACGCCGCGGTCGCCACGATGCCGGACCGCCGGCCGTCGGCGCAGTCCTCGGTGCGTTCGTTCGACCGGATCACCACGATCCACCCGCGCACCTATAACGAGGCCAAGCAGATCGGCGAGAGCTTCCGCGACAGCACGCCGGTCATCATGAACCTGTCGGACATGGACGACTCCGACGCGAAGCGACTGGTCGACTTCGCCGCCGGGCTCGTCTTCGGGCTTCGGGGCACCATCGAGCGGGTCACCAACAAGGTCTTCCTGCTCTCCCCGGCCGACGTCACCGTCACCGCCGAGGACAAGGCGCGGATGGCCGAGAGCGGCTTCTTCAACCAGAGCTAGGCTGACCCGGTGGAGCAGGCGCGACGAGTCGAGGTGCACCCGCGGTGACACGTGGGCCCATCGGCGACCTGGTCTACCTCCTGCTCTGGCTGTTCTTCGTGCTGATGATCGCCCGGCTGGTGCTCGACTACATCCAGATGTTCGCCCGCTCGTGGCGCCCGACCGGCCCGCTGCTGGTCGTCGCCGAAGTGATCTACACGGTCACCGACCCGCCGCTGAAGGCGCTGCGCCGGGTCATCCCGCCGCTGCGGCTCGGATCCATCACGCTGGACCTGTCGTTCCTGGTGCTCCTGGTGCTGGTGCAGATCGCGATCTACCTCACATATTTCATCCCCGTCTGACAGGCTCCCCGACGTCTTCCCGCGCGCCGCGGTTCGACCGCGTGCGCGTGATGGTGGATGATTTCGGTTGGAGCAGGACCGCACGACCCGAACGACTGACGACTAGCGAGGAGACTCGACGCCATGCCGCTGACCCCTGAGGACGTGGCCAACAAGCAGTTCACGAGTACCCGGCTCAAGCCTGGCTACGACGAGACCGAGGTCGACGAGTTCCTCGACGAGGTAGAGGCCGAGCTCACCCGTCTCTACCGCGAGAACGACGAGCTGCGGTCCCAGCTGGCTGCGGCCGGCAGCGCGGCCCCCGCCGCCCAGGCACCGGCCGCCCAGGCGCTTCCGGCCCAGGCCGCGGCACCGGCCGAGCCGGACCCGGCGCTGCTGCGGGAGAACGAGGACCTCAAGGCCCGGCTGGCCGCCACCCAGCGCCAGCTCGCCGAGGCAGCCAACCGCCCCGCTCCGCAGGCCCCGGCCGCCCAGGCACCGCCGGCCGCCGCGCCGAGCGCGCCGTCCGAGACCGCGACCGGCATCCTGGCCCTCGCGCAGCGCACTGCCGACGAGCACATCGCCGAGGCCCGCACCCAGGCCGACCGCATCGTCGGCGAGGCCCGCACCCGGGCCGAGCAGCTCAAGCGGGAGGGCGAGGACAAGCACCGGCAGATGATCGGCTCGCTGGAGACCGAGCGGTCCGCCCTCGAGCGCGAGGTCGAGAAGCTGCGGTCCTTCGAGCGCGAGTACCGCAGCCGGCTCAAGTCCTACCTGGAGGGCCAGCTGCGCGAGCTCGACGGGCGCACCAGCGAGGCCCCGGCCGGCCAGGCCGCAGCCCCGCAGGGGCAGGGCCAGCCGGCGCCGCAGGGTCAGGGTCAGCAGGCCCCGCAGGGCCAGCAGCCCGGCCAGGCCGCCCCGGCTCGCAGCCCGTTCGCCCCCGGCGCACCTGTCGGCGACCAGGCGCCTAGCGGCCCGCCGCAGCAGCCGCAGGGCTGAGCGGGCCGCCGAGACCCGCGGACAGCTCCGGACACCACGACGCCGGCGAACCCTGCAGGGTTCGCCGGCGTCGTCGTGTCCCCGTCCTCGCGGACAGGGGCGGGGGGTCTAGCTGGCGGCGGTCGCCAGGCGGCGGAACGGGTCACGGGGCGGCGGGACCGGCAGCGAGATCCGGTTGCCGTCGGCGGGCAGGCCGCCGAGGGCCAGCACCTTGGTCATGATCGACAGCGTGGTCACGCCGGCCTCGACGCCGGCCTGGGTCACCATCACCCGGTAGATCGTCACGTAGTGCTTGGCCGGGGTGTCGTAGCTCCAGTCGACCGAGCCGAGGTGCACGGCGGTGCCATGGGTGCCGTTGGGGCCGTTGAACGGTCCGTCCCAGACCTGGATGCCGGCCGGGCCGGCCGAGTAGCAGCCCCCGAGCCCGACGTCCTGGCGGGCAGCGACCGCGAGCAGCTCGCGGGACTCACGTTCGGCGAGCACGAGGGACGGGCGGACGTGACTGGCCAGCGCGGGGACGGCGATCGCGCCGTCCTTCAGCTTGAGGCCGTTCACCGACGGTCCACCCAGCGGTACGACGTGCAGCGGCACGGCAGACCTCCGATGCCCTCATGGCCGGGCCGCCGTGGCGGGTGCCCCGGCGACTGCTCCAGCCTTCGCAGCAAGTATCGGTCCGGGGACCACCCTTCCTTCACTACGCCAGGCGGGTGAATCACCGTAACGCCACGTTCGCACGCGGGGAACAGCCCGCCGGTGACCCCTCTGTGGCCAAGTCTTTACCGGATCACTGGGCCGTCCGGGTGAGGGTGAAGCTCAGGCCGAGGTCCGCACCGTCGTGCACCGGGCCGTCGCCGAGCCCCTCCTCGAAGCTGGTCGCCAGCACCTCGGCGGCCACCAGGGCACCGTGCTCCCGCAGCGCGTCGGCCAGCTCGCCGGTCGCCTGCCACCTCAGCGTGACCCGGTCGGTCACCTCCAGACCCGAGGTCTTGCGGGCCTCCTGCACCAGGCGCACCACCTCCCGGGCCAGCCCGGCGCGGCGCAGCTCCGGGGTGATGTCGAGGTCGAGCGCGACCGTCTCGCCTGCCTCGGTGGCCACCGCCCAGCCCTCTCGAGGGGTCTCGGTGAGCAGCACCTCGTCGGCCGACACCTCGACCTCCTCGCCGTCGACCGCGACCGTCGCAGTGCCGGCCGACCGCAGCGCGACGGCCAGCTTCCCGGCGTCGGCCGCGGCGATGGCGGCGGCGACCACCGGGGTCCGGGTGCCGAACCGCCGGCCGAGGGCGCGGAAGTTCCCCTTGGCGCTGCGGTCGACGAGCTCGCCGGACAGCTCGTCGAAGCCGTGCACGTTGAGCTCCTCGGCGACCTGGTCGCGCAGCTCGTCGGGCAGTGCCGTCCAGCCGGGGGCACCGACCAGCGCCCGGCCGAGCGGCTGGCGGTTGCGCACCTTGGACCCGGCCCGGGCCGACCGGCCGAGCTCCACGACCCGGCGCACCAGCGCCACCTGCTCGGCGAGGTCGTCGTCGACCAGGGCCCCGTCGACCTGGGGCCAGGCGGCCAGGTGCACCGAGTCGGGCACCTCCGGCCACACCGGGCGCATGACGTCCTGCCAGACCCGCTCGGTGACGAACGGCACGATCGGCGCGAGCAGCAGCGTCACGACGTACAGGCACTCGTGCAGGGTGGCCAGCGCCGAGGGGTCGCCCTCCCAGAACCGGCGTCGGGACCGCCGCACGTACCAGTTCGACATCGCGTCGACGTGGTCGGCGAGCAGCCGGCCGGCCCGCGGCGTGTCGAAGCCCTCCATGGCGGCCGTCACCTGCTGCACGAGCCGGTGCGTCTCCGAGAGCAGCCACCGGTCCAGCAGCGGGCGCTCGGCCACCGCCGGCGCAGCGCTCGTCAGCGGTGACCAGTCGTTCGCGTTGCCGTACAGGGTGAGGAACGAGGCTGTGTTCCAGTAGGTCAGCAGCGTCTTGCGGACGATCTCCTGCAGCACCCCGTGGCCGAACCGCCGCTGCAGCCAGGGCGACCCGCTTGCGGCCATGAACCACCGCAGGGCGTCCGCGCCGTGCTGCTCCATCAGTGGCATCGGCTCCAGCACGTTGCCCAGGTGCTTGCTCATCTTGCGTCTGTCCTCGGCGACGATGTGGCCGAGGCAGAGCACGTTCTCGTACGACGAGCGGCCGTGCACGATCGTGTTGACCGCCATCAGCGTGTAGAACCAGCCGCGGGTCTGGTCGATGGCCTCGCAGATGAACTGCGCCGGGAACGCGGCCTCGAAGCGCTCGACCGAGCCCTCCGCGTGCGGATATCCCCACTGGGCGAACGGCATCGAGCCGGAGTCGTACCAGGCGTCGATGACCTCGGGCACCCGTCGCTGGGTACCTCCGCAGGAGGCGCAGGTGAGGACGACGTCGTCGACGTACGGCCGGTGCGGGTCGAGCTCGGACAGGTCCTGCCCCGCCAGCTCGCCGAGCTCGGCCAGCGAGCCGACGCACACCAGGTGGCCCGGGTCCTGCTCGCAGCGCCAGATGGGCAGCGGTGTTCCCCAGAACCGGGAGCGGGACAGGGCCCAGTCGATGTTGTTGTGCAGCCAGTCGCCGTACCGGCCCCACTTGATGTTGTCGGGGAACCAGGTGGTGCGCTCGTTCTCGGCCAGCAGCGCGTCCTTGACCTGGGTGGTGCGCACGTACCACGACGGCTGGGCGTAGTAGAGCAGGGCGGTGTGGCAGCGCCAGCAGTGCGGGTAGGCGTGCTCGAAGGCGAGGTGGCGGAACAGCAAGCCGCGCTCCTCCAGGTCGCGCACCAGCTTCTTGTCCGCGTGCTTGAAGAACTCGCCGCCGACCAGGCGCACCGAGGGGTCGAAGTGGCCGTCCGGAAGGACCGGGTTGACCACCGGGAGCCCGTAGACGCGGCTGACGGCCAGGTCCTCGGCGCCGAAGGCCGGCGACTGGTGCACCAGGCCGGTGCCGTCGTCGGTGGTCACGTAGTCGGCGAGCACGACGTAGTGACCGTCGGGCGTCCCGTCGTCCCGCGTCGGCCAGTCGACCAGGTCGAACGGTCGCTGGTAGGTCCACCGCTCCATCTCCGCGCCGGGAAACGTCGCGGTCACCGTCCAGCCGTCGCCGAGCGCGGCGGACAGCAGCGGCTCGGCGACGATCAGGGTCTCCGTTCCGTCGCTGGCGGCCACGTAACTGACGTCCGGGCGGACGGCGACCGCGGTGTTCGACACCAGCGTCCAGGGCGTCGTGGTCCAGACCAGCAGCGCCGCGCTGCCGGCGTACGGGCCGCTGGTGAGCGGGAGGCGCACGTAGACCGAGGGGTCGACGACCGTCTCGTAGCCCTGGGCGAGCTCGTGGTCGGACAGCCCGGTGCCGCAGCGCGGGCAGTACGGCGCCACCCGGTGGTCCTGGGCCAGCAGCCCCTTGTCGAAGATCTGCTTCAGCGACCACCACACGCTCTGCACGTACGCCGGGTCCATCGTCCGGTACGGGTCCGAGAGGTCGACCCAGTAGCCCATCCGCTCGGTCATCGCCTCGAACTCGCCGACGTGCCGGAGAACGGACTCGCGGCACCTCGCGTTGAACTCGGCCACCCCGTAGGCCTCGATGTCGCCCTTGCCGCGGAAGCCGAGCTCCTTCTCGATGGCGATCTCGACCGGAAGCCCGTGGCAGTCCCAGCCCGCCTTGCGGACCACGTGACGTCCCTGCATGGTCTTGAACCGCGGGAAGACGTCCTTGAAGACCCTGGCCTCGACGTGGTGGACGCCCGGCATCCCGTTGGCCGTGGGGGGACCCTCGTAGAAGGTCCACGGCTTCCCGCCGGCGGTCTGCTCAAGGCTGGTGGCGAAGGTGTCGTTCTCGTGCCAGAACGCCAGGATGTCGCGCTCCATCGCCGGCAGGTCGACCTGCGGCGGGACGGCGCGGTAGCGGGCGGGCTGTTCCTGCGGCACGGCGGGTGCTCCTTCGGCTCACGTCGAACTCGGCCGAAGGGACGAGGCCAGGGTGCGGCCCCGCGGTACCACCCTCCTTGGTCGCCTCGGACGGCCGGCGACCCGCTCGGTTGTGCGCCTGCTGCCGGTTCTAGTTGCCCGCCGCCGGGTCGCGGTGGGCTTTCTTCCGGCGGCTCGGGGGTGATGGCCCCGTCGTCACCTGCAGGTACGTCGACAACTCTACCGGCGCGAGGCAACCGAGATCGGTCGCCGGTGCGCGGACCCGCCGGCGCTAGAAGGGCAGGCGGCGGCCGGCGGGGGACCTGAGGTCCAGCGGCGCCGGCCGCGGCCGCTGGGAGCTCTTCACGATCTGTTGCTGGCGCATGGTCGGCTCCCGGTCAGGCGCGGTGCGCACGAAGGCGTGCGAGCCGACTGCGGCGACGGTTGTTCTCGGACAGGTCGGAGACGATCTGGCGGGCGAGTGCGTAGCTGAACATGGTGGGCTCCTGGCTGCGTGGCGCTCGTTCGGACAGCTCTGAACGTAGGCGCGGCGCGGGTCCGCGACGACAGGGCAGGCACTACACCTGCGGGGGGCTGGCACCCCTGTCTGCCTGGGCTTGACCGCATGCCCGGCACCCGGCCCGCAGCGGCGCTGCCCGAGGGATGAGCCGCAGGTCAGGGCGGTGCCGGCCCGGCGCGCCCATTTGTCCCGAGCCCGCGTGCCACCTATCCTCTCGCACACCATTCGTGACCTTGATCACGACGTGAGGGCAGGCGAGGGAGCCGAGATGGCTGACCAAGGCACGAGTCCGACGAGCGTCGGCGGGCGGGTGCGCGGCGTCGTCGCCGCTGCCCGCGAGGCCGTCCGCCGCCGTACCTCGGCGCCGGTGAGCGCCGCCGCCGCCCGCCGCCCCGGCGGAGCCTCGGCAGGCGCGAAGACGTCTCCTGCGAAGAAGGCTCCGGCGAAGAAGACGGTCGCCAAGAAGGCGCCGGCGAGGAAGGCCGCGCCCGCCAAGAAGAAGGCGAGCGCGAAGAAGTCTCCTGCGAAGAAGGCTCCGGCGAAGAAGACGGTCGCCAAGAAGGCGCCGGCGAGGAAGGCCGCGCCCGCCAAGAAGGCGACCGCGAAGAGGACTCCCGCGAAGAAGGCCCCGGCCAAGAAGACGGTCACCAAGAGGGCGCCGGCGAGGAAGGCCGCGCCCGCCAAGAAGGTCACCGCGAAGAAGCCGGCAGCGAAGAAGTCTGCCCCGGTCAAGAAGGCGACTGCGAAGAAGGCGCCCGCCAAGAAGGCCACCGCGAAGAAGGCCACCGCGAAGAAGGCACCCGCCAAGAAAGCCCTGGTCACCAGGGCACCGGCCAAGAAGCTGACCGCGAAGAAGGCACCGGCGAGGAAGCTGACCGCGACCAGGGCGCCGGCCACCAAGGCCGCCGCGACGAAGGCCGAGCCGGCCGCCAAGGCTACCGCCACGAAGGGCACGGCGGCACCCGCGCCGCCCGCCCCGGCCCAGGGGATCGCGGCCACGACCCCGGCGCCGGCGGCCAAGGCCGCGCCGGCCAAGCGGTCCGCGAACAAGGGCGCACCGCGCGAGCCGGTGATCCGGACGCCGCAGTCGCACGTCTCGGCGGCCCGCAAGGCCCCCGGCCCGACCACGTCGCCGGCCGAGCCGCACGCCCTGGTCGTGCGGGCCGACGAGGACCCGTGGACCAAGGCCGAGCTGGCGGAGGTGCGCTCCGAGCTGCGCGAGGAGGTCAAGCGGCTGCGCGACGAGCTCCAGCTCGCCGAGCACGAGATCGACGACATGCTGCGAGACTCCGGCGACGGAGCCGGCGACGACGCGGCCGACGCGGGCAGCAAGACCTTCGAGCGCGAGCACGAGATGTCGCTCGCCAACAACACGCGTGACATGCTGGTCCAGGCGGAGCGTGCACTGGCCCGCATCGACAACGGCTCCTACGGCGTCTGCGAGAACTGTGGCAACCCGATCGGCAAGGCGCGTCTCCAGGTGTTCCCGCGAGCCACGCTGTGCATGACGTGCAAGCAGCGGGAGGAGCGCCGCTGAGCGAGGGCGCCGAGCCCTCGGACGGCGGCAGCCGCCTGCCGGTGCTGCTTGCGGTCGCCGCTGCCGTGCTGCTCGCCGACCTCGTCAGCAAGATGCTCGCCGTGCGCGAGCTCGGTGACCGCGACCCGGTCTCGCTGCTCGGTGGGCTGCTGACGCTCCGGCTGGTCCGCAATGCGGGAGCGGCCTTCGGGTTCGCGCAGGGGCTGACGATCGCGTTCACCGTGGTGGCCGCGACCGTCGTCCTGGTCATCCTGCGGCTGTCCCGTCGGCTCCGCAGCACCCCATGGGCGGTGGCTCTCGGACTGGTGCTCGGGGGAGCCGTCGGCAACCTGGTCGACCGGGTCTTCCGTGCCCCGGCGCCGGGCCGCGGCCACGTCGTGGACTTCCTCGAGCTCCCGCACTGGCCGGTGTTCAACCTGGCGGACTCGGCGATCGTGGTGGCCGCGCTGCTGATGGTCCTGCTCTCGGCCCGCGGCACGAGCTATGACGGCACCCGGCCGGGCCCCTGAGCACGAAGAAGAAAGATCTCGGGGTAACCGGACGTCCTGCCCGTGCGTCGTCATTGGTGTGACCCCACGTGGCAGCGCGGCAGAAGAGCGCCGAGGCGGGACGAAGCGGTACATTTCCCCTCGACCTGGGCTTTCCGTGTCGGGACATGCCCGTTACCCTGCTGAGGCCCCCCGGTCGATGGGGTTCTCCAGGCGGCCTGTCGACCAGAGCGAGGGAGGCGGAGCATGACCTCGGTAGTGCCGGAAAGCCAGCTGTCGCGCCCTGAGCTGAAGATCGCTGCGCCGGCCACCTGGTCCGGCCTCGCGGTCGCCAGCGACACCCGCTGGCTGCGCCGCCTGAGCCGTCGGCTGCTCCTGCTCGACGCGCTGCTGCTCACCGCCGCGCTCGCGACGGCACTGCTCATCCGCTACAGCCTGCTCGACCGCAACCTGGTGATCTCCGACGGCACGCTGTCCGACCTGCTGGGCCGGCTGCCGTTCTTCTCCGACGTGTCGCAGGGGCCGCGGCGGCTGTCGGTCTACGTCATCGTGGGGCCGCTGCTGGCGCTGGGCTGGACGGTCATGCTGGTCTTCACCCGGGCCTACGACGGCAAGGTGCTCGGTGTCGGCGGCGACGAGTACCGCCGGGTCGCCCGCGCCAGCGTCTACTTCTGGGGCCTCGTCGCGATCGCCAGCTACATGGCGCAGTTCGAGCTGTCCCGCTTCGTCCTGGCCGTCAGCTTCGTATTCGGCACCTTCCTGCTGCTGGTCGGCCGGTGGACGGCCCGCAAGGTCCTGCACCGCGCCCGCGCCCGCTCGACCGAGTGGTCGCACCGGGTGCTCGTCGTCGGGGGCCGGGAGGAGGTCGACGCCCTGGTCGCCGAGCTCGACCGCGAGCCCTACGCCGGGCTGCGGGTGGTCGGGGCCTGCATGCCGCCGGGTGACGCCGCAGCGGGCGGCTCCTCGGTGCCGATCGTCGGGTCGCTGACCAGCGTTCCCGAGGCGGTGGCCAAGCTCGGGGTCGACACGGTCGCCGTGACGGCCTCCCGCGGCCTCACGAGCGGTGTGTTGAAGAGGCTGGGGTGGGACCTCGAGGGTGCCGGGGTCGACCTCATCGTGGCGCCGGCCCTCACCGACGTCGCTGGGCCGCGGGTGCACATCCGCCCGGTCTCCGGACTCCAGCTCCTCTACGTCGAGCAGCCCGAGTTCACCGGTCCCACCTGGGCGATGAAGGAAGCGTTCGACCGGGTGGTGGCTGCGGTGGCCCTGCTTGCCCTGAGCCCGTTGCTCGCGCTCATCGCAGCGGGCATCCGGCTCACGACGACGGGACCGGTGATCTTCCGACAGGTCCGAGTCGGGCGCAACGGCGAGGTGTTCACGGTCTACAAGTTCCGCACGATGGTGGTCGACGCTGAGTCGCACCTCGAGGCGCTCTGGGAGATCAGCGAGGGCAACGGCGTCCTGTTCAAGCTCAAGGACGACCCGCGGGTCACCGGGGTCGGGCGCATCCTGCGCCGGCTCAGCCTGGACGAGCTGCCGCAGCTGTGGAACGTTCTGGTCGGCAGCATGAGCCTGGTCGGCCCCCGGCCGGCACTGCCGAACGAGGCCGAGCGCTACGGCCGGTCCACTGCTCGGCGCCTGCTCGTCAAGCCGGGGATCACCGGCCTGTGGCAGGTCAGCGGCCGCTCCGACCTGTCCTGGGAGGACAGCGTCCGGCTGGACCTCTACTACGTCGAGAACTGGTCTTTCGCCGGCGACATCCAGATCCTGTGGAAGACGCTGTCGGCCGTGGTTCGGGGCAGCGGGGCGTACTGAGCGGTCGGGGAGCACCCCGGCGTCAGCGATACTTCGAGCATGAGCGATCGCCGTACCCTCCCCGTCCCCGACGGGCTGGCGGGCGAACGCCTGGACGCGGCCCTGGCCCGCCTGTTCGGGCTCTCCCGCACCCGGGCCGCCGAGCTGGTGGGCTCCGGCGACGTGCTGGTGGACGGCAACCCGGCGATGAAGTCCGACCGGGTGCACGCCGGCGCCTGGCTGGACGTCACGATCCCGCCGCCGCCGGGCGCTCCCCGGATCGTCGCCGAGCCGGTGCCCGGCATGGTCGTCGTGCACGACGACGACGACCTGGTGGTGGTCGACAAGCCGGTCGGCGTCGCGGCGCACCCCAGCCCCGGCTGGTCCGGGCCGACGGTGGTCGGCGGCCTCGCCGGCGCCGGGTTCCGGATCTCGACCAGCGGCGCCGCCGAGCGCCAGGGAGTCGTGCACCGGCTGGACGTCGGCACCAGCGGCCTGATGGTCGTTGCGAAGTCCGAGCGGGCCTACACCCAGCTCAAGCGGGCGTTCAAGGAGCGCACCGTCGAGAAGATCTACCACGCGCTCGTCCAGGGGCACCCCGACCCGTTCCAGGGAACCGTGGACGCACCGATCGACCGGCACCCGAGCCACGACTACCGCTGGGCGGTCGTGGCCAGCGGCAAGCCGAGCATCACGCACTACGAGACGCTCGAGGCGCACCGCGCGGCCACCCTGCTGGAGGTCACTCTCGAGACCGGCCGCACCCACCAGATCCGGGTGCACATGGCGGCCCTGCGGCATCCCTGCGTGGGCGATCTGACCTACGGCGCGGACCCGTCGCTGGCGGCCCGGCTCGGCATGAGCCGGCAGTGGCTGCACGCCCGGCGGCTGGCCTTCGAGCACCCTGGCACCGGGGAGCGGCTGGAGCTCACCAGCGACTACCCGGCCGACCTCTCGGCCGCCCTGGAGATGCTGAGAGCCGAGGCATGAGGGCGGTCCGGCTCGCGGCCGGCGCCGACGACGTGGCGGCCGCCTACGCGGTGCGCAGCGACGTCTTCGTCGGCGAGCAGGGAGTGCCACCCGATCTCGAGCTCGACGCGCTGGACGACACCGCCGACCACCTGGTGGCCTACGACGGAGACCTGGCCGTGGGTGCCGGTCGGCTGGTCGTCGAGCCGCCCGGCTTCGAGGGCAGCGACCCCGACCTGGGCCCGGTCGGCCACCTGGGGCGGCTGGCGGTCCGGCCGGAGGCCCGCGGGACCGGCCTCGGGCTGGACCTCGTGGCGGCGGTGGAGGCGCGGGCCCGCGAGCGGGGACTGCGGGTGATGGTTCTGTCGGCCCAGACCCACGCGCTGGGGTTCTACGAGCGGCTGGGCTACACGGCGTACGGCCCGGTGTTCGACGACGCCGGGCTGCCGCACCGGTGGATGCGCCGACCGCTCTGAACCGACACGCCCGTGGGGACATTCGGTGACGAATCATGTGCGAGGCGTAACGTTTTGCCGACCGATTCCGTTCTACGGTGCAGGCAGCCTGGATGGTTCACCCGCCGGAGGGGGGACGTATGCGCTTGAGCCCGATCGGCCTGGTGCGTGTTCTGGTCGTGGTGGTGGCGGTGGAGTGCGGGCTTGCCCTCGTCGCCTGGAGCACGAGTACCTGGGCGGTAGTGACCGGCGACCCCCGGTCGGTCGACTACCTGGCTGCCGCCGGACTGGTCTGGGTCGTCGTGCTCGCCCTGTCTGCTCTCGCGGTCAGTCGCAGGGTCCGCGCGCTCGACCTCAGGGTCACCGCGCAGGACGCGCACCTCGCGGCCACCGAGGCCCCCCGGCTGCGCCTGTCCGGCATCGTGCACCGCACCGAGCGGGTGCTGGCCGACCCGGACGGCGTACGCGTGGCGCTGCAGCCGATCGTGGACCTCGAGACCGGCGAGTGGGTGGCGGTCGAGACCCTGGCCCGGTTCCCCGACCACCGGGCGCCGGACCTGTGGTTCGCCGAGGCCCACGAGGCCGGGGTCGGGATCGAGCTGGAACGACGGGCCCTGGAGGTCGCCGTCCAGGCGCTGCCGTTGCTGCCGCCGGGCGTGAGCCTCTCGATCAACGCCTCACCGGCGATGGTGCTCGACCGTGGCCTGGTCGAGGTGCTGGACGGCTGTGGCGCCCCCCGGGAGCGGATCGTCGTCGAGATCACCGAGCACGCGGCGGTCTCCGGCTACGAGGACATCCGGGCCGCCCTGCTGCCGCACCGTGAGCGCGGCCTCCAGCTGGCCGTCGACGACACCGGCGCGGGCTACTCGTCGTTCGCCCATGTCCTGCGGCTGCGGCCGGACATCATCAAGCTGGACCGCTCGCTGCTGGCCGACATCGACCACGACGCCGCCCGCCGGGCCTTCGTCACTGCCATCGTCCTGATGGCTCTCGAGCTGGACGCCCGGGTGACCGCCGAAGGTGTGGAGTCGGCAGCCGAGCTGGACACGCTGCGCAGCCTCGGGGTCGACACCGTGCAGGGTTACCTGCTGGCCCGGCCGAGCACGGACCCGGCGGTCTGGGCGTCGTGGGCGAGACGGAACTGGCTGAGCCACATGGGGGCGACCGGCCGGCTCACGGCTGCCCGGGCCGCCGAGCATGATCTGACCTACGGTGGAGGGCGCACCTGACCGAAGGAGAGGTGTGCGCCTGACTCGAACGCTCGTCGCGGCCGCCCTCGCCTGCGTGGCGACGCTGGCGGGAGTCGTGGCTGCCCCAGGCGGCCTGGCTGCCGCCGCGCCCATGCGGCCCTTCCTCTCAGCGCCGGGGGAGTCGACCTCCCTGTCGCTGGAGGCGTCCCAGGACGAGATCGCCGCCGGGCGGCCGGTCACGCTGCGCGGCCGGCTGACCGACACCGCGACGGGTACCCCCGAGCCGGCCGACCCGGTGCGCGTCGAGGCCACCACCGCCGACGGGACCTGGGTCGAGGTGGCGACGCTGACGACGGATGCGGCCGGCGACGTCACGACCGTTCAGGCTCCTGCCGTGACCACCACCTACCGGCTGCACTACGGCGACCCGGGCGCGGCCCAGGAGTCGGTGAGCGCGGCCGTGCAGGTGTCGGTCCGGATGCTGACCGGAGAGCTGGTGCCTGACGCCGTGCGGGTCGGCCGGCCTGCTCAGGTGCAGGGGGTTCTCGCGGCGGCCGCGGGCTCCGTGCTGCGCCTCGAGCAGCGCCTCGACGCCGGCTGGCGACCGGTGGGACGCACCCGGACCGCCGGCGATGGCAGCTACCGCTTCACCGTGAGGTCCGACCGACCCGGCTTCGCGCAGTACCGGGTCGTGCGCGACGCCGGCGCGAGCTGGCCGAGCTCGGTCGCGGCCCTGGCGCCTCTGGACGTGTTTCGGCTGCACACCTACTCGGTCACCACCCGAGGCAGGGTGCGCGCCGACCTGGGCGTGTTCCGGTCGGTGGTCGCGGCCACCTATGCCGACCCGCACGGCTGGCTGCGCGCCCACCACCGGTTCCGCGAGGTGGCCCACGGGGGCGACTTCGTCGTCGTCCTGTCGCAGGCCAGCCACCTGCCGGCGTTCTCGTGGGAGTGCTCGACGAGCTACAGCTGCCGGGTCGGCCGCTACGTGGTCATCAACCAGGACCGATGGCAGCGTGGATCCCCGCACTTCCCGGCTGACCTGCTGACCTACCGGCGGATGCTCGTCGACCACGAGACCGGGCACTGGCTCGGGCGCGGGCACGCCTACTGCCCGCGGCGCGGTGCGCCGGCGCCGGTGATGCAGCAGCAGTCGAAGGGCATGCAGGGGTGCCGGCCGAACCCGTGGCCGCTGCCAGGTGAGATCGAGGCGGTGTCCTGATGCCTGCTCGCGCCCTGCTCGCCGTGGTGGCGGCTGCGCTGGCCGCCACCGCGATAAGCATCGGGCCGGCGTCGGCCGCGGTGCCGCCGACCCCCGGCACCCGGCTGACCGGCGGAGACCTCTCCTGGCCGAACTGCCCGAAGGGGATGGGCATCCCGTCCCGGCGCAGCCCCGGCAACCCGCTGCCGCTGACGTCGGCGACGTTCGCAGTCATCGGGCTGACCAACGGTCCCGGCTGGTACCCGAACCCGTGCCTCGCCGACCACGTCGCCTGGGCGAAGGCACGCGGCGTGTGGACGTCGGCGTACTCCATGACGACGTTCCCGACCGCGCTCCAGGTCAGCACGTACGGCGGCAGCGGGCCGTGGCTGCCGACCTCGCGGGCGGCGCGGCTGCGGAACGCCGGCTACCAGCAGGCGGTGTTCAACGTGACGTCGATGCAGCAGTCAGGGCTCGACGTGCCGTTCGTGTGGGTCGACGTCGAGCCGTACCCGACGCACCCGTGGTCCGGCTCGGTGCTCGCCAACCGGCAGGTCGTGCGCGGTGCCGTGCGGGCCTACGAGGACGCGGGCTACCGGGTCGGCTTCTACTCCTACGACAACGGCTGGCGCGCCGTGGTCGGCAGCTGGCGCAAGCCGGCGTACCCGGCGTGGGTCCCTGTCGGACCCGTGCGCAACGGCCGCGCGTCGGCCATCGCCCGATGTGCGCGGCCGAGCTTCTCCGGCGGGCCGGTGCTGCTGGCCCAGTGGGTGCAGGACTCCCGGGACCGCGACGTCACCTGCGTGCGGCTGACCGGCCTCGCACCGCGGCCGCACCCGCTCACCGCGCTGCTCGGCACCGCCTGGGGCCGCGGCGACTCCGGCCCCGCGGTGGCGACCCTGCAGCGCGGCATGCACATGCGGGCCTCGCACGTCACCGGCCGGTTCGACGCTCAGACGGCGCGGGTGCTGCTGGCCTTCCAGCGGATCCGCTCGTTCCCCGAGACCGGGGTCGCCACCGACCTCGAGCTGACCGCGCTCGGCGCCGGCACCACTCTGCCCGGCAGCCCCAACCGGCTGGCCCGCTACTTCACGCCGTACTGACCGCCGGGGGGTGGGGGTGGCCGTTTGCGACGTCGGGGCGTGCGACACGCCGGTGACACCGGCGTTTCGCACGGCCCCACGTCGCAAACGATCATGTCGGTCGGAAGCCCCACCCGTCACGGCCGCGGTCGCGGCCCAGTCCCCGCCGGTGTGCGGCCGTCAGCCGGGCCACGAGCGACGGCCGATGCAGCCAGAGGTCCAGCGCGGTGGAGCGGGTGACCTCGAGGTTGAGCCCCTCGAGGGCCTCTTCGCGAACGTTGTCGGCCGTGTGCTGCTCGAGGTCCCGGTGATGCGCGCCGTCGTACTCCCCGACTGTTGCTGCCTCTGGATCCAGCAGGTCTGTGCGCGCGACGAACCGGCCGTCCCGGTCCACCACGATCGCGTTGACCAGGGGGACCGGTAGCCCCGCCTCGACGACCCAGACGTAGCGGAGCCGGCTCTCCGGACCTGACTCGGCCCGGCCGTCGACCAACGGCACCGCGATGCGCGCCTGCGGCACGCCCCTGAGGCCGACCATCCGCTTCAGTCCCTCGGCAAGCTGCTCCCGGGTCGTCAGCCCGGCCCGCACGGCGGCGTCAGCGGCGACCAGCCCTTCCTCCGCACCAAAGAACCGCATCACGTCCAGGCAGCTGCGTTCGGCTGACGTCGCGACGGCGCCGTCGTGCTCGACGACGTCGACAGCCATGAGCGTGCTGCGGTCGATGGCGAGGCCGGGTGGCGGGCGCAGACGGCCGACCGGCCCGGTGCAGACGGGGACCGGCAGAAGTGTCGAGCCTGCCGGGCCGGTGCGCCCATCGAGCGCCGTGACTCCCAGCCAGGCCAGGGCCGCCCAGCCGCCGAGCGGAACGTCGCACGGCACCAGGCGCCGGGCAGCGGCCAGCCGGACGTCGATGTCGCACGAGGCGAGCAGTGCCCGGTCCAGGCTGCGCGCGGACGGACTGGGCATCGCGCAAGCGTGGCGACGCCGCGCGGACCTGCCGGGCCGGCCGACCCGATCTGGGGACCAGCTGCGGGCAGCAGCGGGCTGGGGACGACGACTGGCGCGGGGGTGGCCCTCCGGTCTGGTCGGTTGATCGTTTGCGACGCTGGCAGCCTCGACACGCCGGCACGACCGGCGTGTCGGACCCGCCGACGTCGCGAACGATCTTGATCGCACGGCGACACGCCGAGGGGGCTGGGGCGCGGCCCGACACGCCCGGATCTGTCGCCCGGCGGACCTAGACTCGGCCCCGTTCACCCCTGAGCTCGGCAACACCCGGAGGCACCTCCCAGCATGGGATCTCGCGACTCGTTCGTGCACCTGCACACGCACACCGAGTACTCCATGCTCGACGGCGCCGCCCGGCTCACCGACCTGTTCGACGCGGCCGGCGCGATGGGCATGCCGGCCCTGGCGATGACCGACCACGGCAACGTCTTCGGGGCCTTCGACTTCTGGAAGAAGGCCACCGCTGCCGGCATCAAGCCGATCATCGGCGTCGAGGCCTACGTCACGCCGCGCACCCACCGAGGCGACCGCACCCGGGTCAAGTGGGGCCAGGGCGGCGGCGACGACGTGTCCGGCGGTGGCGCGTTCACGCACATGACGCTGCTGGCCGAGACCACGGCGGGCATGCACAACCTGTTCCGGCTCAACAGCCGGGCCAGCCTCGAGGGCTTCTTCTACAAGCCCCGGATGGACCGCGAGCTGCTGCAGACCTACGCGGGCGGGCTGATCGCCACCACCGGGTGCCCTTCCGGCGAGGTGCAGACCTTCCTGCGGCTCGGCCAGTACGACGAGGCGCGCGCGGCCGCGGCTGAGTTCCGCGACATCTTCGGGGCCGGCAACTACTACCTCGAGCTGATGGAGCACGGCCTCGAGATCGAGTCCCGGGTCCGGGCCGACCTGCTCCGGCTGGCCAAGGACCTCGACCTGCCGCTGGTGGCGACCAACGACCTGCACTACACCCGCAAGGAGGACGCCCCGGCGCACGAGGTGCTGCTGTGCGTCCAGTCCGGCTCGACGATGGCCGACCCCAAGCGGTTCAGGCTCGACGGCGACGACTACTACCTCAAGTCGCCGGCCGAGATGCGCCAGGTGTGGCGCGAGCTGCCCGAGGCCTGTGACAACACGCTGCTCATCGCCGAGCGGTGCGACGTGTCCTTCGCCGAGGGCGAGGGCCGCTACATGCCGCGGTTCCCCTGCCCGCCGGGGGAGTCGGAGCAGTCCTGGTTCGTCAAGGAGGTCGAGCTCGGCCTGGCCCGGCGTTACCCCGGCGGGGTCAGCGACGACGTGCGCCAGCGCGCCGAGTACGAGACCGAGGTCATCTGCAGCAAGGGCTACGCCGGCTACTTCCTGGTGGTCGCCGACTTCATCAACTGGGCCAAGGACAACGGCATCCGGGTCGGCCCGGGCCGCGGTTCCGGAGCGGGTGCCATGACGGCGTACGCCATGGGCATCACCGACCTCGACCCCCTCGTGCACGGGCTGATCTTCGAGCGGTTCCTCAACCCCGAGCGGATGTCGATGCCCGACTTCGACGTCGACTTCGACGAGCGTCGCCGGGGCGAGGTGATCCGCTACGTCACCGAGAAGTACGGCGACGACCGGGTGGCCCAGATCGTCACCTACGGGACCATCAAGGCCAAGCAGGCGATGAAGGACTCGGCCCGGGTCCTCGGCTACCCGTACGCGCTGGGCGACCAGCTCACCAAGCTGATGCCGCCTCCGGTCATGGGCAAGGACATCCCGCTCGGCGGCATCTTCGACCCGACCCACAAGCGCTACTCCGAGGGCGGGGAGTTCCGGGCCCGCTACGAGTCCGACCCCGACGCGAAGCGGGTCGTCGACACCGCGCGCGGGCTGGAGAACCTCAAGCGCCAGTGGGGCGTGCACGCCGCGGGCGTGATCATGTCCAGCGAGCCGCTGCTCGACGTCGTCCCGATCATGAAGCGGGAGCAGGACGGCCAGATCATCACCCAGTTCGACTACCCGAGCTGCGAGGCGCTCGGGCTGGTCAAGATGGACTTCCTGGGTCTGCGCAACCTGACGATCCTCGACGACGCGCTGAGCAACGTCGAGGCCAACCGGGGCGAGTCCATCGACCTGGACGCGCTGAGCAAGACCCTCGACGACCCGGCCACCTATGCGCTGCTCTCCCGCGGCGACACCCTCGGCGTGTTCCAGTTCGACGGCAGCCCGATGCGCGCGCTGCTGCGCCTGATGCGGCCGGACAGCTTCGAGGACATCTCGGCCGTCGGCGCGCTCTACCGGCCCGGTCCGATGGGTGCCGGCTCGCACACCAAGTACGCGCTGCGCAAGAACGGCCAGGAGCCGATCACCGCGATCCACCCCGAGCTGGCCAAGCCGCTCGAGGAGGTGCTCGGCGCGACGTACGGACTGATCGTCTACCAGGAGCAGGTCCTCCTGATCGCCCAACAGCTGGCCGGCTACACGCTGGGCAAGGCCGACCTGCTGCGCAAGGCGATGGGCAAGAAGAAGCGCGAGGTGCTGGACGCCGAGTTCGTCGGCTTCTCGGCCGGCATGACGGCCAACGGCTACTCGATGGCGGCCATCCAGACGCTCTGGGACATCCTCGTCCCGTTCTCCGACTACGCGTTCAACAAGGCGCACAGCGCGGCGTACGGCCTGGTGTCCTACTGGACCGCGTACCTCAAGGCGAACTACCCGTCGGAGTACATGGCGGCACTGCTCACCAGCGTCCGCGACGACAAGGACAAGTCGGCGCTCTACCTCAACGAGTGCCGCCGGATGGGCATCAAGGTGCTGCCCCCGGACGTCAACGAGTCGGACGCGAACTACACCCCGCGGGGCACCGACATCCGGTTCGGGCTCTCCGCGATCCGCAACGTCGGCGACAACGTCGTCGCCTCGCTGGCCGCGACCCGCGAGGCTAAGGGCCGGTTCACCGACTTCTACGACTTCCTGAAGAAGGTCGACCCGGTCGTCTGCAACAAGAAGACCGTCGAGTCGCTGATCAAGGCCGGCGCGTTCGACTCCCTCGGCGACCCTCGCCGCGGTCTGCTCAACGTGCACGCCGAGGCGATCGACTCGTTCATGGCCACCAAGCGCAACGAGGCGCACGGCCAGTTCGACCTCTTCGGAGGGGACGAGCCAGGTGAGGACTCCCTCGAGGTCATCCCGCCGGTGCCGATCGGGGAGTGGGACAAGAGCGTCCTGCTCCAGTACGAGCGGGAGATGCTCGGGCTCTACGTCTCCGACCACCCGTTGTTCGGGGTCGAGCACGTGCTGGCCTCGGCCACCGACTGCACGATCGCCACGCTCACCGGCTCGGACGACCGGGCCGACGGCTCGCACGTCACGATCGGCGGCCTGGTCAGCGGTCTGCAGCGCAAGGTGACCAAGAAGGGCGATGTCTGGGCGATCGCCACCATCGAGGACCTCGAGGGTGCGATCGAGGTGATGTTCTTCCCGCAGACCTACAACCTGTTCGCGACCTCGCTGGCCGAGGACGCCGTCGTCGTGGTGAAGGGCCGCCTGGACCGGCGGGACGACGTGCCGAAGCTGATCGCGTTGGAGCTCTCGCTGCCCGACCTGTCCGAGGGGCCGCGCGGACCGGTGGTCATCTCGCTGCCCGTGGTGCGGTGTACTCCGCCGGTGGTCGAGCGGCTCAAGGAGGTCCTGGGCACCCACCCCGGGGCAACCGAGGTGCACCTGCGGCTGCAAGCGGCCTCCCGGACCACGGTGCTGCGGATCGACGACGGCCTACGGGTGAACCCCAGCCCGGCGCTGATGGGTGATCTGAAGGCACTGCTGGGCCCCGCCTGCCTAGGCTGACTCGCACGGCACAAAGCCGTCATCCGTTCGGCCGATGGCCGTCCGGTCAACCCCGCCAGGTACCTATGGCCGGAACATTCGGACATAGCG
This sequence comes from uncultured Actinomycetota bacterium, assembly GCA_963746465.1. Classification (GTDB taxonomy): domain Bacteria; phylum Actinomycetota; class Actinomycetes; order JACCUZ01; family JACCUZ01; genus CAVVAY01. The sequence goes on from CAVVAY010000005.1 coordinate 758,590, forward strand.
CACAAGCAGCCGTAGATCGTCCGGCCGATCGGCCGAAGACCACTCCTTGCACCTGTCCTCTCGCGTTGAGTCATGACATGGTCAGCGCCTCATCACTACAGGTGATGTGGATGTCACGATCTGTATTTCCTGGGGAGGGAACCATGACTCGCGTACAGCTGTTTCGCCTCGCGTCCGCGCTTGGCAGCCTGGGCACGCTCGTCGCCGTCGTCGGCGCCGGCACGAAGTGGGGGTTCTGACGTGGACACCGTGACGGCGCAGGTCTGCGGCGCCGGTCGGGAGATCTCCGCGCACGCCGAGCCCGGTCGCAAGTGGGGATGCTGACCGAACCGGCTTCCGAGCCCGTGGCCGCACCAGCGGCCACGGGCTCGCGGCGTTCGCCGTTGCTCTACCCGCTGATCGCGCTCGTCCTGTTCTGCGGGCTGGCCTGCCTCGCCAGCACGCTGGTCGTCCAGGTGCCGGCCGACTGGACCGGCGTCGGCCCGCAGTGCTACCTGCTGGCACTGATGCTCTTCGTCGGCGAGCTGCGCGCCATCCCGGTGCCCCGCGGCGACGACACGACCGACCAGCTGACGGTCTCCTCGACCTTCGCGACCGCACTGGTGCTGATCGGCCCGCTGGGCCTCGCCCTGGTCGTGCAAGCGGTCGCCGTGGCGCTCAGCGACCGGATCAGCGGCGTGCCGCGCCGAGTGATGCTCTTCAACATCGGCCAGTACCTGCTGACCCTCTCCGCGACGCGGATCACCTTCTGCCTGGCCACCGGCCACGACCTGTTCAGCCTCAGCACCGGCTTCCACGCGGGAGACATCCCGGCCGCACTGCTGGCCGCCACCGTCTACTTCTGCGTCAACAACGGCCTGGTCGCTGCCGTGGTCGCGCTGGACGCCGGCATCCCCGTGATGCGCGTGCTCAGCGAGGACGTGCGCTTCCAGCTGGCCACCTCCAGCATCCTGCTGGGCCTGGCCCCGGTCGCTGCACACGTCGGCACCTTCTCGGTCTTCATGCTTCCGCTGCTCGTGCTGCCGATCCTCGGTGTGCACAGCAACGCCAGGATGTCGCTGCGCCGTCAGCACGAGGCGATGCACGACGCGCTCACCGACCTGCCGAACCGTGAGCTGCTACGCAGCCGGGCCCAGAAGGCGCTGGCCCTCGCTGACGAGTCGCACCCGGTCGCGGTCATGCTCATCGACCTGGACCACTTCAAGGAGATCAACGACACCATGGGGCACCACGTCGGTGACATGGTGATCCGCGAGGTGGCCAAGCGGCTGACCGACATCGAGGGGGAGCACGTCACCGTGGCCCGGCTCGGTGGCGACGAGTTCGCCGTCCTGCTCACCGACATCGACGGTCGGGAAAGCGCAGGGCTGGTGGCCGCCGACCTCTCCGTGCGGCTCCGCGAGCCGGTCGTCGTGGACACGGTGCGCCTCGGCGTCCAGGCCAGCATCGGCATCGCGGTCGCGCCGCAGGACGCTGACTCCTTCGAGACGCTGCTCAAGCGCGCCGACATCGCTCTCTACCGCGCCAAGTCCAACCGGGGCGAGATCCAGGCGTACCGGCCGGAGATCGACGGCTACACGATCGAGCGGCTCGCGCTGCTCGGTGACCTGCACAGCGCCGTGGAGAACGACGAGTTCGTGCTCGCCTTCCAGCCGCAGGTGTGCACCCGCACCGGGGACGTCCTCTCCGTCGAGGCGCTGAGCCGCTGGCTGCACCCGCGGCACGGCCTGGTCAGCCCGGACGTCTTCATCCCGCTGGCCGAGAACAGCGGACTGATCGGCCGGCTCAGCCGCTGGGGCATCGAGCAGGCGGTCACCACCCTGCGCCGGCTGCAGGACCAGGGCCACGACCTGTCGATGGCGGTCAACGTGTCGGCGCGGCTGCTGACCGACCTCGACCTCCCGGTCTTCGTGGCCGAGGTGCTCGAGCGGCACGGCGTCCCGGCGACCCGGCTGACGATCGAGGTCACCGAGAGCACGATCATGGCCGACCCCAAGCGTGCCCTCGCGGTCCTGGGCCGGCTGCGTGCGACCGGCGTGAGCCTGGCCATCGACGACTACGGCACGGGCTACTCCTCGCTGTCCTACCTGCGCCGCATCGAGGCCGACGAGCTGAAGATCGACAAGTCCTTCGTGATGCAGATGGGTCTGGACGACAACAGCGCGATCATCGTGCGCTCGACGATCGAGCTGGGGCACAGCCTCGGGCTCACCGTCACCGCCGAGGGCGTCGAGGACCGCGCGACCTCCGAGACCTTGCAGCGCCTCGGGTGCGACCGGGTACAGGGCTTCTTCCACAGCCAGCCGCTGTCCGCGAGCTCGATCGAGGCCTGGCTCAACGAACGTCGGAGGGTGTCGACCGAGCGGCTGGTCGAGCAGCTGGACGGCATCCGGTGATCATCCCGGTCCTCGGGCTGCTCGCCGTGCTGTCCCCACTGCTGGCCGGCGGCTCGCTGCGACGGCTCGCTGACCTGCGGTTCCGCGGCACCTGGATCCTGGTGGCGGCGCTGCTCGCCCAGGTGGTGGCCATCGAGGTGGTCCCGGACGCGAACCACACCGTGCTCTCTGCTGTGCACCTCGTGACATACGTCGCCGCCGGCTGGTACGTCGTGCTGAACCGGCAGATCCCCGGGCTGTGGATCGTGGCGCTGGGCGCCGCGAGCAACGGCGTCGCCATCGCCGCGAACGGCGGCACGCTCCCGGCGTCCCGGACCGCGCTGGAGACCGCCGGCATCCACCTCGAGCCGGGGGAGTTCGTGAACTCCGGCGTGCTGGAGCACCCGCACCTGGGCTTCCTCGGCGACGTCTTCGCCATCCCTGCAGGCGTCCCGCTGGCCAACGTGTTCTCGGTCGGCGACGTGCTGATCGTGCTGGGAGTCGCGTGGGGGGCGCACCGCGTCTGCGAGTCCCGACTCGGTCAACTGTTCCAGCCGGGAGGGCTGCGCGCCGATACGCTCAATAGACGTCGGCAGGAGGCCGGCACCTCCCTGGGGACGAGCTAATGACCGACGACGAGCTCGGCACGGATCATCGTGAGGACCGCCCGACGGCAGGCCCGCCGTCGTGGCAGGCGACGCCGGACGTGCTCGCGGCCGAGCCCGAGGACCGGACGGGCAAGGCCGCTCCGTGGGCGGTCGTGGCGGGCGTCGCGGCAGTCGTGCTGGCCCTCGTCGGCGGTGTGACCTACGCGGTCGGGGCGCTGTCCGGCGGCGGTGCGCAGCCGGCCGACGCGCTCCCGTCCGGTGCGTTCGCCGTGGTGAGCTTCGACCTCGACCCCTCGATGGGGCAGAAGGTCGACGGCTTCCGGTTCCTGCGCAAGTTCCCGGCACTGCGCGAGAAGGTGCCGTTGGACGGCGACGTGCGCGAGGTGCTGTTCGACGCCGTCGCCGAGGAGGCCGGCTGGTCGGACGTCGACTACGACGCCGACGTCGCGCCCTGGCTGGGCAAGCGACTCGCCATCGCGGCGTACCCGCCGCCGGCCGGCGGTGACGAGTTCCCGACGCCGACCGCGGTGGTGGCGCTGCAGGTCACCGACCAGGACAAGGCGCAGGAGGGTCTGCAGCGGCTGGTGTCCTCGTTCCCGTCGACCGACGGCGGCGCACCCACCATCGGCTGGGCATTCTCCGGCGACTACGCCTTGCTGACCGAGACCACGGCGGCAGCCCGCGACCTCGCGCGGCGCGCCGAGGACAAGCCGCTCGCCCAGGACGAGCCGTTCGCCGGCGACCTGGCCGACGCCGGTGACGGCATCGCGGTCGCCTGGGTGGACATGTCGGCTGCCGGGCGCTCGCTGGGCGGAAGCATCATGCCGTTCCGCGTGGGCGGCGGCCAGCTGGCCGGCGTCGCCGGTGCCGGTGGCCGCTCGACCCTGGTCGCGCGGTTCGACGGTCCGGACGTGTTCGAGGTCGTCGGCCGGGCTACCGGCGCGGGCAGCGCTGCCGACTGGGCACAACACCCGGTGACCGGGATGGCTGAGCTGCCGGCGTCCAGCGCCGTCGCTGTCGGCCTCGCGGACGGCGACGAGCTGGTGCCGCGGGCCATCGAGTCGATGCGCAAGAGCCTGGGCAAGGACCGGGCCGATCTCGACGAAGGCATCGCGGGCTTCGAGCGCGAGTCCGGCATCAAGGTGCCCGACGACCTCGCCGTGCTGCTCGGCGACAACCTGGTCGCGGCGCTGGACGGGGAGCGCACCGAGCAGGTGGAGGTCGGTGCCCGGGTGAGCACCGACGTGGCCGCCGCGCAGCGCGTGCTGGACAAGCTCGAGACTGCCGCGCGCCGCCACGGCGGGGATGTCCCGGTCGTCCACCAGGAGGCCGGTGGCGACCTGGTCGTCGCCTCGACCGACCGGCAGGCCGACCTGCTGAGCCGTTCTGGCACCCTGGGTGACGTGCCCGCCTTCTCCCGCGCCCTGCCCGACCTGGCCGACGCCGAGGTCGCTGTCTGGGTGGACGTGGCGACGGTGTTCGAGACGCTCTTCGGTGGCGACGGCGGCGGGGACGAGAACCTCGAGCCGATCGACGGCGTGGGACTCACGATGAGTGGCGACAAGGACTCGGCCACCTACCGCTTCCGGCTGGTGGCGCACTGATCAGCGCAGACCGTCGCGAGCTGCGCACGGCGGCCCAGGTCGTCGTGGTGTCGGCCCTGGCCGGCCTGCCGGTCGGCCTGCTCTGGTACGCCGTGGCCCCGCTGGCCCGGATCATCAAGCGCGCGGACGGGCTGTACCGGGCCGGCGGCGAAGGCAACGAGGCCGCGATCGCGGCCGACGGGTGGTTCGCCTTCCTGACCCTGCTCGCCGGCGTCCTGATCGCGCTGGCGGTCTACCTGCGCACCAGGCCGGGCCGGGTGGTGCCGCTGCTCGCCCTCGCGGCGGGCGGGCTGCTCGGCGCCGCGGTCGCCTGGCGGGTCGGCGTGCTGCTCGGGCCAGGGCCGATCGAGGAGACCGCGCGCGGGCTGGCCGTCGGGACGCGGTTCGACGCCCCGCTCGACGTCTCGGCCCTCGGCGTGCTGCTCGCCTGGCCGATGGGCGCCGTGATCACCTACTTCGCGGTCTCGGCCGGCGCAGACGCGGGAGAGCTGGCACCGGACGACGACGCCGCGGTCAGCCGGTCCGACGCAGCGGTGCAGTCCGAGCCCCGGTGACCCGCAGCAGGTCGGCCGGTGCCAGCCGCACCTGCAGACCGCGTCGCCCGGCCGAGACGTAGACCGCGTCCAGGGTCAGCACCGAGTCGTCGACGACGACCGGCATCCGGCTGCGCTGGCCCAGCGGGCTGATGCCGCCGACGACATAGCCGGTGGCGCGCTCGGCGTCCGCCGGCTCGGCCATCGCCGCCTTCTTGCCACCGGTCGCCGTGGCCAGCGCCTTGAGGTCGAGGTTGCCGCTCACCGGTACCACGGCGGTGACCAGCCGGCCGTCGACCCGGGCCACCAGCGTCTTGAAGACCTCGTCGTACGAGAGACCCAGGGCGTTGGCCGCCTCGGTGCCGTACGACGGGGCACCGGGGAGGTGCTCGTAGGGATGCAGCGTGGCCTCGGCCCCGGCAGCAGCCAGCGCCACGGTGGCCGGCGTACCTCCGCCCCGGGCCGGCTTGGGGCTCAGTTCGGGCTCGCGGGGAGTCGGGTCAGCTCGACCGCCGGCAGAGACGGGAGCACGCTGAGCAGCGTGGTCTCGCGACGGAGCAGGACCAGCTCGGCGGCCAGCCGTGAGCCGGTGTCCGGCAGCTCGAGCAGCCGCTGCTTCTCGGCGAGGTCGAGGACCGCCCCCGCAGCCACCGAGTAGGACAGGCCGCGGGCATCCTCGGCGTGCTCCTCCTCGCCGGCGCCCAGCGCCTTCCGGTAGCCGGCGTAGGCGGCGGCAACCCTGGGGGCGAGGTCCGGCGCGCGCTCGCCGTCGGGCTCGCCGAGCAGCTCGACGTCGCCCTGCAGGTAGGGCCGGGACTCGTCCAGGGCGACCAGGCGGAAACGCTGCGAGCCGGACGTGACGACGTCGAAGCGGCCGTCGTCGTACGGCTCCACCCGGCGCAGGCGGGCCACGCAGCCGATCGCATGCAACGCCCGGACGCCGTCGGACCCGACCTCCCGGCCCTCCCGGATCGCGACCACACCGAAGGCGCGCGACTCGTGCGGGGCCACCAGCAGGTCGCGGACCAGCTGCCGGTAGCGCTCCTCGAAGACGTGGAGGGGGAGCAGCATGCCGGGGAACAGCACGGTGCCCAGCGGGAACAGGGCCAGCCGGGCGTTCGCGGTCACGGTCGCCGAGCCTACGACTGTCCGCTCGGGGCGTGGACGGTCGCGCCACCGCCCAGGCGGCCGTTCGTAGACTCGCCGGGTGATCTCCCGAGTGGACCTGCGGGGTGCCTCGCCCGGCGCCGCCTATCGGGACGTGCTGCCCCGGGCCGCGCTGGACGTCGAGGTGGCCCTGGACGTGGTCCGCCCCATCTGCGAGGACGTCCGACTGCGCGGGGGTGCTGCGGTCCGCGAGTGGAGCCATCGGCTGGACGGCGTCGACGCCGAGACCACCCGGGTGCCGGCCGATGCGCTGGCCGCGGCGCTGGCCGCGCTCGACCCGCCTGTGCGCGCGGCTCTCGAGGAGGCCGCCCGCCGGGCCCGGACGGTGCACGAGGCCCAGCGCCGCTCCGACGCCGACGTGGAGGTGTCGCCCGGGGGGCGGGTGACCGAGAAGTGGGTGCCGGTGCGACGGGTCGGGCTCTACGTCCCCGGTGGGCTGGTGGCCTATCCGTCCTCGGTGGTGATGGACGTCGTGCCGGCCCAGGTCGCCGGGGTCGGGTCGCTGGCGGTGGCCAGTCCTCCGCAGAAGGACAACGGCGGACTGCCGCACCCGGTGGTGCTCGCGGCCTGCGCCCTGCTGGGTGTCGACGAGGTGCACGCGGTGGGCGGGGCGCAAGCGGTCGCGATGTTCGCCTACGGCACCGCGGACTGCCCGGCGACCGATCTGGTGATGGGTCCGGGCAACGTGTACGTCGCCTCGGCCAAGCGGTTGCTGCGTGGTGTCGTCGGCATCGACTCCGAGGCCGGGCCCACCGAGATCGCGATCCTCGCCGACGACACCGCCGACGCGCGGTTCGTCGCTGCCGATCTGGTCGCGCAGGCTGAGCACGACGCCCACGCCTCCTGCCTCCTCGTCACCCCGGACGAGGCGCTGCTGGACAAGGTCGACGCCGAGCTGGCGCTGCAGGTGCCGGCGACACAGCACCGCGACCGGGTCGAGACCGCGCTGCGGTCGCAGTCGGCGTACGTGCTGGTCGACGACCTCGAGCAGGGTCTGACCGTCGTCGACGAGTGGGCGGCGGAGCACCTCGAGGTCGTCACCCGCGACGCCCGGACCTGGGCGGACCGGGTCACCAACGCGGGCGCGGTGTTCGTCGGCCCGTGGTCACCGGTGTCGCTCGGCGACTACCTCGCGGGGTCCAACCACGTCCTGCCGACCGGCGGCACGGCGCGGCACACCGGCGGCCTGTCGGTGCAGTCGTTCCTGCGCAGCGTGCACGTGGTGGAGTACACCCGCGAGGCGCTCGCGGAGGTCGCTCCGCACGTCTACGCGCTCGGCGGCGCCGAGGACCTCGCCGCCCACGTCGACGCCGTGCGGGCCCGCGTGCCGAGATGAGTGCGGAATGAGCGAGGTGGCGCAGCTGCTGCGCGCCGACCTGCAGGGCAAGACGCCGTACGGCGCGCCGCAGATCGACGTGCCGGTCCGGCTGAACACCAACGAGAACCCGCACCCGCCGTCGGCCGAGCTGGTCGCCGACCTCTCGGCCGCGGTCGGTGCGGCGGCCCGGCAGATGAACCGCTACCCCGACCGCGACGCGGTGGAGCTGCGGACCGACCTTGCGGCATACCTGACCCGCACCACCGGGGAGGCATTGGCCGTCGAGCAGGTGTGGGCGGCCAACGGCTCGAACGAGGTGCTGCAGCAGCTGCTGCAGGCCTTCGGCGGCCACGGCCGCAGCGCGCTCGGGTTCGACCCGACGTACTCGATGCACCGGCTGATCGCGGAGGGCACCGGCACCACGTGGCTGCCGATGGAGCGGCTCGCCGGGTTCCGGCTGGAGCCGGAGCAGGCGTCGCTCGTGGTGCGTGAGCACGCTCCCGACGTGGTGCTGCTCTGCTCGCCGAACAACCCCACCGGCGACGCGCTGGACCTCGACGTGATCGAGGCCGTGTACGCCGCGGCCCGCGGGCTGGTGGTCGTGGACGAGGCGTACGCCGAGTTCTCCGCCCGGCCGTCGGCGATCAGCCTGCTGCCGGGTCGGGAGCGGCTGGTCGTGACGCGCACGATGAGCAAGGCGTTCGCGTTCGCGGCGGCCCGGCTCGGCTACCTCGCCGCAGACCCGGCCGTCGTGCAGGCGCTGCAGCTGGTGCGGCTGCCCTACCACCTGTCGGTTCTCACCCAGGCCGCTGCCCGCGCGGCGCTGGCCCGGGCCGACGAGCTGCTGGCCTCGGTGCAGGCGGTGGTCGAGCAGCGCGACCGGCTGCTGCGCGAGATTCCTGCCCTCGGCCTGGAGGTGGTCGACTCGGATGCGAACTTCGTGCTGTTCGGCGAGTTCGGCGACCAGCAGGGGACCTGGCAGGGTCTGCTGGACCGCGGCGTGCTGGTGCGCGACGTGGGACTGCCCGGATGGCTGCGGGTGACCGCGGGCACCGAGCAGGAGACGAGTGCGTTCCTGGACGCGCTGCGCGACGGGCTGGGAGAGGTGGACGCGTGAGCCGGTTTGCGAAGGTCGAGCGGGAGACCAAGGAGTCCCACGTCCTCGTCGAGCTCGAGCTGGACGGCTCCGGCCGGACCGAGGTCGACAGCGGGGTGCCGTTCTTCGACCACATGCTCGCCCAGCTGGGCAAGCACGGCGGGTTCGACCTGGTGGTCCGCACCCGCGGCGACCTGGAGGTCGACGCCCACCACACGGTCGAGGACACCGCGATCGCCGTGGGCCAGGCGCTGCGCGAGGCCCTGGGTGACAAGGCCGGCATCCGGCGCTTCGGCGACGCGCTGGTCCCTCTCGACGAGACGCTGGTGCAGGCGGCGGTCGACCTCTCCGGGCGGCCGTACGTCGTGCACACCGAGCCCGAGATCGTCGAGCTGATCGGCAGCTACGACACGACGCTGACCCGGCACATCTGGGAGTCGTTCACCGCCTCCGCGCAGGTCTGCCTGCACGTCCGGGTGCTGGCCGGTCGCAATGCGCATCACGTCGTGGAGGCGCAGTTCAAGGCGGTCGCTCGGGCCCTGCGCGACGCAGTCGCCCTCGACGCGCGGATGACCGGCGTCCCGTCCACCAAGGGCACGCTGTAGCCGTCGTCGTCGAGCGCGACCCGGACCGCGGCTCCGGCTTCCTGCTCACGGTCGACGGCACGCCGCAGTCGCACGTCGACCTGGACGACCCGACGTACCTCTCCTTCGAGTACGTCCGGCGGATCTCCTACGTCGCCGATCTGGTCGCGGAGCCTGGGGTCGGTCTCGCCGTCGTGCACCTGGGAGCGGGCGCCCTGACCCTCGCGCGGTACGTGGCGGCCACCCGTCCGGGCTCCCGGCAGCGCGCGGTCGAGGTGTCGGACCAGGTGGCGACGACCGTGCGCGAGGAGCTGCCGCTCGGCCGGGGCGTGAAGGTCCCGGTGCAGGTGGCGGACGCGCGGGCGGCGTTGGGCCGGATGCGCCCGGGGTCGGCGGACCTCGTCGTGCTGGACGTCTTCGCCGGCGCCCGGACCCCGGCCCACCTGACGTCGCGGGAGATGCTGGCCGAGGTGCAGCGCGTGCTGGTCCCCAGCGGCGTGGTCGTGGCGAACGTCGCTGACGGGCCGGGGCTGGCGTTCGCGCGGGGACAGCTCGCGACGTACCTGTCGGTGTTCCGGCACGTGGTGGCGATGGCCGAGCCAGCGGTCTGGCGTGGGCGCCGGTTCGGCAACGTCGTGCTCGCGGCGGCCGCCGTCCCGCTGCCCGTGCCAGGCCTGATCCGACGATGCGCGGGTGACCCGGTGCCGGCCCGGCTGGTGTCCGGCACCGAGCTGCGACGGCAGGTCGGGGGAGCAGCGGTGGTCACCGACGCGACGGCGGTCGACTCGCCGGCCCCGCCGCCCGAGGTCTTCGGACGTGGCTAACCTCGGTGGCGTGACCAGCCCGACCGTCGTCGTCCTCGACCACGGGTCCGGCAACCTGCGCTCGGCCGAGCGCGCGCTGGCCCGAGTCGGCGCCGAGGTCACCGTCACCGCCGACCCGCACCTCGCGGCCGAGGCCGACGGACTGGTGGTCCCCGGTGTCGGCGCGTTCGCGACCTGCATGGCCGGGCTGCACGCGGTGCACGGCCCGACGCTGATCGACCGCCGCCTCGCCGGAGGCCGGCCGGTGCTCGGCATCTGCGTCGGCATGCAGGTCATGTTCGACAGCGGCGACGAGCACGGCGTGGTCACCGACGGGTGTGGCGAGTGGCCGGGGACCGTGGAGCGGCTGAAGGCCGACGTCCTTCCGCACATGGGGTGGAACACGGTTCAGGCGCCCGCCGGGTCCCGGCTGTTCGCCGGGCTCTCGGGGGAGCGGTTCTACTTCGTGCACTCCTATGCCGTACGCCGGTGGGAGCTGCCGCCGTCCGACCTGGTCGCCGCCCCGCTGGTGACCTGGGCCGAGCACGGTGAGCCGTTCGTCGCCGCCGTGGAGAACGGGCCGCTGTCGGCGACCCAGTTCCACCCGGAGAAGTCCGGCGACGCGGGTGCCGCACTGCTCCGCAGCTGGGTGCTGTCGTTGTGAGCCGGGAACGGGCTCGTCGCCGGGAGGAGCGGGAGCACCAGGCTGCTCGAGAGCGGGCCACTCGGGAGCGGCGGGAGGCGCGGGTAGCCCGCCGCCGGCACACGGCCGCCTCGCTGCGTGGCCGGCTGCCGAAGCGGGTGCGCTACCGCGGCCAGCAGGGGCTGCTGGCGCGCCGCCGACGGGCGCAGAACGCCGTGATCGTGCTGCTCTACCTCGCGGTGCAGGCGATCGTCTGGCTGGTCTGGGACGACCCCTGGGCGCGGGCCGCGGCCGCCCTTGTCGGCCTGTTCGCCCTGCCCGTCCTCGTCACCCTGACCCTCGACCGGAGGTCCCGCCCGTGACCAGCACAGCCACCGACCGCCTCGTCCTGCTGCCGGCGGTCGACGTCGCCGGCGGGCAGGCGGTCCGGCTCGTGCAAGGTGCAGCCGGCAGCGAGACGTCGTACGGCGAACCGCTGGCCGCCGCGCTGGCCTGGCAGGAGGCGGGCGCTACCTGGGTGCACCTGGTCGACCTCGACGCCGCGTTCGGCCGGGGCGAGAACCGCGAGCTGCTCGCCGAGGTGGTGGGCCGGCTCGACGTAGCGGTCGAGCTCTCCGGCGGCATCAGGGACGACGCCTCGCTGGAGGCTGCCCTGGCGACGGGCTGTGCGCGGGTCAACATCGGCACCGCCGCCCTGGAGGACCCGCAGTGGTGTGCCTCGATGATCGCGCGGCACGGCGAACGCGTAGCGGTCGGGCTGGATGTGCGCGGTACCACCTTGGCCGCCCGCGGCTGGACCGAGGACGGCGGCGAGCTGTTCGAGGTGCTCGCCCGGCTCGACCGCGACGGGTGCGCGCGCTACGTCGTCACCGACGTCGGTCGGGACGGCACCATGACCGGCCCGAACCTCGACCTGCTGCGCGCCGTCTGCGCGGCCACCGACCGGCCGGTGGTCGCCAGCGGGGGAGTGTCCTCGCTGGACGACCTGCGCGCGATCGCGACCCTCGTGCCGGCCGGTGTCGAGGGTGCGATCGTCGGCAAGGCGCTGTACGCGGGCGCATTCACCCTCGAGGATGCGTTGGCGGAGGTGTCGTGATGGTGGCTCGAAGGAAGATCTCTAGTGGAGCGCCGTGGGAGGCCGTGGTCGGCTACTCGCGGGCGGTGGCCGCCGGCGACAACATCTGGGTCACCGGATGCACGTCGATCGTCGACGGCGAGGTGGTGCACGACGGCGACCCCTATGAGCAGACGGCGCAGGCGATCCGCAACGTCGCATGGGCACTGGAGCAGCTTGACTCCTCGCTGAGCGACGTCGTGCGCACCCGGATCTTCGTCACCGACATCTCTCGCTGGGAGGAGTACGGCCGGGCGCACGGCGAGGCGTTTGCCGAGATCCTGCCGGCAACCTCGATGGTGCAGGTGTCGGCCCTGATCGACCCGCGGATGATGGTCGAGGTGGAGGCAGTGGCCTACAAGCCGGGCTCCGGGTGGTGAGCGGGCTCGCCGTCCGCGTCATCCCTTGTCTGGACGTCGACGCCGGCCGGGTGGTCAAAGGCGTGAACTTCACCGACCTGCGTGACGCGGGTGACCCGGTGGAGATGGCCCAGGTGTACGACGCTGAGGGCGCCGACGAGCTGACATTCCTCGACATCACCGCGTCCTCCGGCGCGCGCGAGACGACCTATGACGTGGTGCGGCGCACCGCCGAGCAGGTGTTCATCCCGCTCACAGTGGGCGGTGGTGTGCGCAGCGCGGAGGACGTCGACCTGCTGCTGCGTGCGGGCGCGGACAAGGTCGGCGTGAACACCGCGGCGATCGAACGGCCGGACGTGATCGCCGAGATCTCCCGTCGGTTCGGCTCCCAGGTGCTGGTGATCTCGGTGGACGCACGGCGCAGCACGGAGCAGCCGAGCGGCTTCGAGGTCACGACCCACGGCGGGCGGCGCGCGGCCGGGTTGGATGCGGTGGCCTGGGCGGCCCAGGCTGCGCAGCTGGGGGCCGGCGAGATCCTGCTCAACTCGATGGACGCCGATGGGACGGGGAACGGGTTCGACCTGGAGATGATCGCTGCCGTCCGCGCTGTGGTCGACGTGCCTCTCGTCGCCAGCGGTGGAGCCGGCGCGGTGGAGCACTTCGCGCCGGCGGTGGCGGCGGGAGCCGACGCTGTGCTCGCGGCCAGCGTCTTCCACTTCGGCCAGATGCGGGTCGGCGAGGTCAAGGACGGCCTGCGGTCCGCCGGCGTCACCGTGCGCTGACGTCATATGCGTTGACGGGCAACCACCGTCGCGCCTAGCGTGCGAACGATCTCCCGCTGGACCGAGCGGGTGTGTGGGGAGACACCATGCGTCGTCGTGGGGGATACCTGTCGCTGCTGGCGGCCGTCCTGTGCGCGGCCGCCGCCGGATGTGGCGGGGCCGGGGAGCAGACCGGCGGCGAGAAGAGTTCGGCTACCCCGGCCGCCTCACGGTCCAGCAGCGCGCCGGAGACCACCGACGCCGGCGGGCTGGGACACGTCGAGGAGGTCGGAGGGTTGCGCTTCGAGGGCACCCCTCAGCCCGACTGGGCTGCTGCGGCGGGCGGGGTGGTCTGGGTCGCCGGAGTCGGGGCCGGCGTCGGCTGGTACGACGGCGCCACCGGTCGCTTCGACCGCGGGCTCCCGGTGTTGAGCGTGTGCAGTGCCATGGACGTGGCGTTCGGCTCGGTCTGGGTGCCCTCCTGCTCGCCGGCCTCGCTGACCCGGATCGACCCCGAGTCGCGGAAGGTCATCGCAACCATCAAGCTGCCGGCCGAGTACCTCGCCGAGGAGTCGTCGGTCGCTGCCGGCGAGGGTGCGGTGTGGCTGCTCGATGACAGCGCCCGGCCCAAGCTGCTCCACGTCGACCCGAGGTCGAACAAGGTGCTCGGCAAGGTGGCCGCGCCCGCTGGTGCCGCGGCTCTCCGCGCCGGCCTCGGAGGCCTTTGGGTGACTGTTTACGACCCAGGTCGGCTGCTACGGCTCGACCCACGGACCGGACGCAAGGTCGCGACCATCGACGTCGGTGAGGGTGCGCGGTTCCTAGCCCTGGGTCCGGATGCCGTCTGGGTGATGAACCAGACGGACGGCTCGGTGTCCCGGGTCGACCCGCGCACCGGGAAGGTCGTCGCGACTATCGAGGTCTCTTCCCAGCCGATCCAGGGTGGTGACATCGCCGCGAGCTCCGACGCTGTCTGGGTCCGCACAGAGGAAGCGCTCGCGGTTCGCATCGATCCGGCGACAAACGAGGTCACCCAGCGCGTCGGACCTGCGGCGGGCAGCGGGGGCGTGGCGATCGCCGAGGACGCGGTGTGGTTCACCGCGCACGACGTGGGTGCTGTCTGGCGGCTGCCGAAGCAGTGACGCGCCGCCTCGCGACTAGACCGCCAGGTCGAAGGCGTCGAGCAGGGCGACGGCCGTCGGGTCGCCGCCGAGCTCGACCCGGGCGTGGTCGCGGCGGCCGAAGAGGTGCAGCAGCAGCTCCATCGGCTCACCGGAGATCGTCGCGGTGGAGTCGCCCTTCGCCGGAACGATCGGCTCGCCCTTGGCCCGGTCGGTGCGGTGCAGCTCGACCCCGCAGGCGAGGCCGCGGAACGCGAGCGGCGCGCGACCTGCGACGGCCTTCCAGAGCGTGTCCTGGACCCGCGGCGGCAGGTCGCGCGGCTGCCAGCCGGGAGCGGCCCGGCGTACGTCCTCGTGGTGGACGGCGTACTCCGTGGTGTTGAAGAACGTGTCCGCGCCGGGCAGCGAGAACGGCGAGAGACGACCGGGTCCGGTCCGGACCAGCTCGACCAGCTCGGCGTACGGTCGCTCGGCGTAGGAGTCCTGGACCGACGCGGTCCACGCGGCCAACGCACTGATGGCGATGCCCGGCGTCGTGTCCGGGCGACGCTCCCGCACCACGAGATGGGCCGCGAGGTCGTTGGTGGTCCAGTCGCCGCAGAGGGTGGGTGCGTCAGGACCCACGGCGTCCAGCAGGTCGGCCAGGGCGGCACGTTCGGTGCGGGCGAGTGATGTCACCGCATGATCGTAAGGTGGTCGGATGACCGGCCAGGACGACACCCTGCGGCGCGGCTTCGCCTTGCTGGGCCGGGCGGTCCGCCACGAGCCGTACATCTTCGCGATCGCGGTGGGCGGCAGCGCTGTCTACGGCGTGATGACGGTCGGGGCGGCCTGGGTGCTCGGCAGGGTGGTCGACCGCGTGGTCGAGCCGGCGTTCCGGTCCGGTGAGACGACGACCGGCGCGCTGGTCGGAGCCGGGCTCGCGATCCTCGCTGTCGCGCTGCTCAAGGCGGCCGGCATCGTCGGACGGCGGCTGGGCGCCGGTGTCATGCAGTACCGGTTGCAGGCGCGCTACCGGCGGGCGGTGACCAAGCAGTACCTGCACCTGCCGCTGTCGTGGCACCAGCGGC
Source organism: uncultured Actinomycetota bacterium (assembly GCA_963746465.1). Taxonomy (GTDB): domain Bacteria; phylum Actinomycetota; class Actinomycetes; order JACCUZ01; family JACCUZ01; genus CAVVAY01. Next base: position 773,746 of record CAVVAY010000005.1, read on the forward strand.
ACCCGACCGGGCAGCTGCTGTCCAACGCCAACGCCGACGTCGAGGCGATCTGGTTCCCGATCGCGCCGCTGCCGATGGCGGTCGGCGTCCTGGTCATGCTGTTCGTGGCCGGCATCGCGATGGTGCTTGCCGATCCGGTGCTGTCCCTTGTCGGCTTCACGATCTTCCCGGCGATCTTCGTCCTGAACGTCATCTACCAGCGGCGGCTGTCGCCGTTGGCCACCCGGGCGCAACAGCTGCGGGCAGAGGTGAGCGGGGTGGCGCACGAGTCGTTCGACGGTGCTTTGGTCGTCAAGACGCTGGGTCGCGAACCGGAGGAGACGGAGCGCTTCGCGGTGGCGGCCAACGAGCTGCGCGACGCGCAGGTGCAGGTCGGCAGGGTGCGCGGGATGTTCGACCCGGCGCTCGAGGCGCTGCCGAACCTCGGCGTGCTCGCCGTGCTGCTGGTCGGCGCGTACCGCATCGAGTCCGGCGCGATCGACGCCGGCGTGCTGGTGCAGGTCGCCTACCTGTTCACCTTGCTGGCGTTCCCGGTGCGGGCCATCGGCTGGGTGCTCGGCGAGCTGCCGCGGTCGGTCGTCGGCTGGGACCGCGTGTCCCGGGTGCTAGAGGCCACCGGCGGCCTGGCGTACGGGGCGGTCGAGCTCGGGGACATCGACGCTCCGGCCTCGCTCGACGTACGACAGGTGGGGTTCTCCTACGGCGACGCGCCGGTCCTGCACGACGTGTCGTTCGCCATCGACGCCGGCCGGACCGTCGCGGTCGTCGGTCCCACCGGCTCCGGCAAGTCGACGCTCACGACTCTGCTCGTGCGGCTGGTCGACCCCGCGAGCGGCGAGGTGGTGCTCGACGGCGTCGACCTGCGAGCCGTGATGCGCGGAGGTGTGGCGGGGGCCGCGGCGGTGGTGCCGCAGCAGACCTTCCTCTTCGACGACACGGTGCGCGGCAACGTGACGCTGGGCCTGGACGTTCCGGACTCCGCGGTGCGGCGGGCGCTGGAGGTCGCGCAGGCCGACCGGTTCGTCGACGCTTTGCCCGAGGGGCTGGACACCCGGATCGGCGAGCGAGGCATGACCCTGTCCGGCGGTCAGCGGCAGCGGCTCGCCCTGGCCCGAGCCATCGTGCGGTCGCCGCGGCTCCTGGTGATGGACGACGCAACCTCGTCGGTCGATGCGCGGGTGGAGGCCGCGATCCTGGCCGGGCTGCGCGCCAGCAACGGCGCCGAGGACGCCCCGACGGTGGTCGTGGTGGCCTACCGCAAGGCCACGATCGCGCTCGCCGACGAAGTCGTGTACGTCGAGCACGGCCGGGTCGTCGACCGCGGCACGCACCTCGAGCTGCTGGGGCGCTGCACCGGCTACCGGTCGCTGATCACCGCGTACGAGCGCGAGGACGCCGAGCGCGCCGCCCTCGCTGCCGACGAGGAGCCGTCCGCCGCCCCTGCCTGAGTGGCGGTGCGTCATCGGCGGCGCAACCCGCCTCCCGCTGCCACCCCGGTGTGCTGCCGGGCCATTGCGCCGTCGTTCGCGCACCGCAGATGCCTGATGCGGGCCTCTGCAGTCACCCTGGTCACGCTGGCCTCGCGCCCCGCGGGGCTGTGGATGCATGCTCGGCCGGGTCCCTCCTGTCCCGTTATGCTCCCTTGCCATGCGCGCGCCGGCGGGGACGTTGCTGCGAGCAGGGCTGGCTCTGGTCTTCGGCCTGGCCCTGGTCTCCTGCACGGACGACCCGAAGGCCGGCTCGGTCGGTACCCCGAGTCCCACAGCTTCGTCGTCGTCGTCCCCAACCCCCAGCACTCCCGAAGCGCAGATCGAAGCAGCCGTCCGCGCCTATTACGCCGAGCTCACCAAAGCCGCGCAGACGCAATGACACACCGCAGCTTGCAAGCAGTTGACAACCAAGGGTGTCCATGCTACCGCGCGGTGCGAGTGATCGAGAGAGAGATGGCAAGTGGTGAGACCACGCCTGATGCCGAGCTTGCGGCTTGACTTCGAGTGCAGAGTGCACGACGTGGAGGCGAGACCGGTCTGGCGGAGGTGCAGTACGCGCGAGCTCCGCCTATGACGTCGATCAACGCAGACGGCAAGGTTGACTGAGTCCACGTGCGGCTGCAGCTGACCACACTTGATCTTTCGCTGGTGCAAGAGTGCGACGGACCAATGGATCATCGGCAATCGAGTTCGATCTTGGGGGACGCACGAGATGCGGGCTCCTCGCTACTGCTGGCGTTCGGGCTGTCTGGTGCTGGCGTCGCCTGCGAGCGCAGCTGACGGATGACTGCGCGCCGGCCGCACTCGCTGCAGCAACCGGACCACGCCCGGGTCGACCGGCGACCAGGACCATGGGTCGGTCGTCACTGAGGGGGTGCAGTTCCCGGGGGTCGATCGCGACAGCAAGATCGGTCATGCCACATCTGAGAACGCGACGTGCACCGACTGCGAGTGGACGGTTTCGCCGGCGTGCCTGGCCAACGGCCCGGGGGAGGACGCGCTCTGCCTGATGGCGGTGTCCTCGTGCGAGCGCCCGGCGATCCTGATGCGCGTGTACCTGCGGCACGGCGACGGGCCGTGGCAGATGATCGACACGATCTGCCTCGGGCCGGGTCAGCGGCCCACGTCCGTGGCTGATGTCGGCGACATGGTCCGGGAGCGGGTGGTCAACTACCTGCCCGACGCCGATCCCTCGTTCCAGCCGGCCGAAGGCGGGCTGGTGAACCTGCCGACCATCTTCGCGGCGGGAGAGCCGGCTTCGATCCGGACCGAGTCCTTCGACGTGCTCGGCTTCACGGTGGTCGTCACGGCAAAGGCGCGATGGGAGTGGACCTTCGACGACGGCGTGACCCAGCCGTTCGCCAGCCCGGGCGGCGCCTACCCGAACGACGACGTCGCCTACACGTACGGCGATGCCGGTGGCCGCGACGTCAGCGTGACGACGTACTGGGACGCGTCCTTCACCATCGACGGCGACGGGCCGTTCCAGGTGCCGGGTGCCGAGATCTCCAAGACGGCCGGCCCGATCAACGTTCCGGTCCGCGAGGCGAACTCCGAGCTCGTCGGAGGCTGAGCGCTTCGCTCAGTGCCGGGTGATGAAGCCCTCACCGACGGCCGCAGCCAGCTCCTTGTACGCGTCGAGGGTCTCCTCGTCCAGCTCGTCGAGGTCGAGGACCCCGCCGGCCTCGAGGTGCGGGTCGTACGGGATCGTGACGACTGCCCGGCACCGCGCGGCGAAGTGGTCCTCGAGCTGCATGACGTCGACGATGCCGCCGCCGGGGCGCACCGAGGAGATGACGACGACGGCGTCCTTCGCCAGCTGCTCCATGCCGTGGGCCTCGAGCCAGTCGAGCGTGGCGCTGGCCGATCGGGCGCCGTCCAGGCTGGCGGAGCTCACGACGACCAGCGAGCTTGCGAGCCCGAGCACGCCACGCATGGCGTCGTGCAGCAGGCCGGTACCGCAGTCGGTCAGGATCAGGTTGTAGTAGCGCTCCAGCGTGTCGACGGTGTCGCGGTAGTCCTTCTCGCTCAACGCCGACGACGCGCCCGGGTCGGCGTCGGAGGCGAGCACCTCGAGCCGGGTCACCGACTGCGAGGTGAACTCCCGGATGTCGCCGTATCGCCTCACACGATCGCGCGCCTCCAGCAGGTGGCGCACGGTCGCGCCCGACTGACGGGGAACGCGCTCGATCAGCGTGCCTCGGTCGGGGTTGGCGTCCACCGCGATCACTCGGTCGCCGCGCAGCTTGGCAAACATCGCTCCGAGCGCGGCGGTCGTCGTGGTCTTGCCGACCCCGCCCTTCAGGCTGATGACGGCGAGCCGGTGGCAACCGAGCACGGGAGTCCGCGCGCGCTCGACCAGCTCTGCCCGGCGGCGGTCGGCCGGCGACAGGCCGAGGTTGATCCGGCCGCCGGTCAGGCTGAGCACACCCTTGCGCCACCCGCTCTGCGGACGCGCCTTACGGGACCGGAGAACGGTCGCGGCAGTGAGCGACTCCGCCTGGTTCTGGGCGCTGCCCTGCGGCACCGGGGGGATGTCGAACGCCGGCAGCTCCCTAGCCGGTGACCGGGTGAACACCGGCGGCGCGGGAACCGGCGTGACAGCGGCCGGGTCGGTCGCCGGCGTCACCGTCACGGCGGGAGGTTCATCGGGGGCCGGTGCCTCGGGTGCGGGCATCGGCGCAGCGTGCCGGGACACGGCGGGCTCGGTCGCCTGGTCGCCCACACCGAAGTCGGGGTCGGGGGTCGGCTCGACCGGCGCGCCGACCATCGCCTGCGGCCCGGTCAGGTCGACGACGAAGGACCCGGTCGTCGGACCGAGGTCGTACGCCGGGATGTGCGACGTCGTGTCCAGCGGGTCGTTGCCGTCGCCCGGCTCGTCCTCGGAGAGCCACGACGGCTCCGGCGCGTCGTGCCAGCCGTCGAGGTCGTCATCGAGCGCCGGGTCGTGCGTGAAGAAGTCGTGGCGCCGGTCGGAAGACGCGTCCTGTCCGCTCATGGGCAACCAGAGTAGCGAGCGATGCGTCCGGTTCGTCCTCTCGCCGCACGGCGTGGGCCCGATGCACTACTCAGGCGAGCGTCGGGGGCGTGCGGCAGAGTGGGCCCCGATATGACCACGATCACAGACGCCGGCCGCCCTCAGATCGGCGCCTGGGCCACGCTGCGCCGTGGGCTCGCGCTCTCACCGGAGTTCCGCGCCGGGCTTCCGGTGACCCTGCTGCTCGCCCTGGCGGCGACCGTGGGCCGGGTCCTGGTCCCGATCGCCGTCCAGCAGACCATCGACGACGGCCTGATGAGCAGCGGCGGCCCCGACCTCGCCCGGGTCCGTACGGCGGTGCTGGTGGCCGCGGTGGCGACGGTGATCACCGCGTTCGCCGGCTACCTGCTCAACGTGCGGCTGTTCCGCACCACCGAGAGCGGCCTCGCGACATTGCGGGTGCGGGCGTTCCGGCACGTGCACGACCTCTCCGTGCTCACCCAGAACGCCGAGCGACGCGGTTCGCTGGTCTCGCGGGTCACCAGCGACGTCGACACCATCTCGACCTTCATGCAGTGGGGTGGCCTGCTGATGGTCGTCAGCTTCGGCCAGCTGATCGTCGCGACGGTGCTGATGGCCTACTACTCGTGGCAGCTGACGCTGCTCGTCTGGCTGTGCTTCCTGCCGCTGTTCCTGCTGCTGCGCACCTTCCAGCGCCGGGTGTCGATGGCCTACGGGCTGGTGCGTGAGCGGGTCGGCGACCTGCTCGGGGCTGTCTCCGAGTCGGTCGTCGGGGCCTCCACCGTGCGGGCCTACGCCATCGAGGAGCGCACCGGTGACCGGATCGACGGAGCCATCGAGCGACACCGCTCGTCGGCGACCCGGGCGCAGATGCTCGTCGCGCTGACCTTCTCCACCGGTGAGGTGGTGGCCGGACTGGCGAACGCAGCAGTCGTGATCGTCGGCGTCAAGCTCGGCATCGGCGGAGACCTCACTCTGGGCGAGCTGCTCGCCTTCCTCTTCCTCGTGACCCTGTTCGTCGGCCCCGTGCAGATCGGCACCGAGGTGCTCAACGAGGCGCAGAACGCGATCGCCGGCTGGCGCCGGGTGCTCGGCGTCCTGGACACCCCGGCCGATGTCGCCGACCCAGGTGCGGGCGGCCGGACCTTGCCGCGCGGGCCGATCGACGTACGGTTCGACCACGTCTCGTTCGCCTACCCGGGTGGGCCCACGGTGCTCACAGACGTCGACCTGGCGCTGACCCCACGGTCCCGGGTGGCGGTCGTGGGGGAGACCGGGTCGGGGAAGACCACCTTCGCCAAGCTGCTGACCCGGTTGATGGACCCGGCAGAGGGGCGGGTCCTCGTCGACGACGTCGACCTGCGGGAATTGTCGTTCGCCTCGCTGCGGGCCCGGATCGTCATGGTGCCGCAGGACGGGTTCCTCTTCGAGGGCTCGATCGCGGACAACGTGCGGTTCGGCCGGCCGGAGGCCACCGACGCCGAGGTGCAGCTGGCCTTCACCGAGCTCGGCCTGCTCGACTGGCTGGACGGTCTCCCGCACGGGCTGGCCACCGATGTCGGGCAGCGGGGCGAACAGCTCTCAGCGGGTGAGCGCCAGCTGGTCGCCCTGGCGCGGGCCTATCTCGCCGACCCCGATCTCCTGGTTCTGGATGAAGCCACCTCAGCGGTCGATCCGGCCACCGAGGTGCGACTCGCCCGCGCGCTCGAGGGCCTCACGCGCGGCCGCACCGCGCTGACCATCGCGCACCGGCTCTCCACCGCCGAGAAGGCCGACGACGTGCTCGTCTTCGACGCGGGCCGGGTCGTCGAGCGGGGACGGCACGACGAGCTGGTGACCGCCGGCGGTGTCTACACCCGGCTGCACGCCTCGTGGGCGGCCCAGCAGCGCAGCTGACCGCCGGTCACAATGAGCGGGTGACCCCCACCTCGCCGTTGGACCCACCGCTCGCTGCACGCCTCAAGCGCGACGCCCAGGGCCTCGTCACCGCCGTCGTGCAGCAGCACGGCAGCGGTGAGGTGCTGATGGTCGGCTGGATGGACGACGAGGCGCTGCACCGGACGCTCACCACCGGCCGGGCCACCTACTGGAGTCGCAGCCGCGGGGAGCACTGGCGAAAGGGGGACACCTCCGGCAACGTCCAGCTGGTCCGTGAGGTGCGGCTGGACTGCGACGGTGATGCCCTGCTCGTCGTGGTCGACCAGGTCGGCGCGGCCTGTCACACCGGTGACCACTCCTGCTTCGACGCCGACGTCCTGCTCGCCGGCGTCTGAGCGGCCAGCACAATGCCTCTTGTGGAATCAGGCCTCTCGTGACAGCGCGGGCTACGTCCTCGCCGCACACGCCCGAGCTCGCAACCTTCCGCGAGCTGGCGCGCGGGCGACGCGTCATCCCCGTCACCCGGCGGCTGCTGGCCGACGGTGAGACGCCGCTGAGCGTGTACCGCAAGCTCGCCGGCGGACGACCCGGCACCTTCCTGCTGGAGTCGGCAGAGCTCGGGGGAGTGTGGTCGCGGTACTCCTTCGTGGGGGCGCGGTCGCACGCCACCCTCACCGAGCGCGACGGGCAGGCGCACTGGCTCGGTCCGGCTCCGGTCGGCGTCCCGACCGACGGCGACCCGCTGGTTGCGCTCCAAGCGACCCTCGCGGCACTGCACACCGAGCGGCTCCCGGGGCTGCCGCCGCTGACCGGGGGGCTGGTCGGCATCATCGGCTACGACGCGGTCCGCCGCCTGGAGCGGCTTCCCGAGCTCACCACCGACGACCTGCACGTGCCCGAGATCGCAATGATGCTGGCGACCGACCTGGCCGTCCTCGACCACGCCGACGGTTCGGTGCTGCTCATCGCGAACGCGATCAACTACGACGCGACCGACGCGCGGGTCGACTGGGCGCACGACGACGCCGTCGACCGGCTCGACCGGATGACTCGCGAGCTGGCCGAGCCGGCACCGGCCACGGTGGCGGCCTTCGTGGCGGCCGAGCCCAGCTACCAGCGCTGCCGGACCAGCGAGGACTACCAGGCAGCGGTGGAACGCGCCAAGGAGGAGATCCGGGCCGGCGAGGCGTTCCAGGTCGTGGTGAGCCAGCGGTTCACGATGGCGACGGATGCCGACCCGCTCGACGTCTACCGGATGCTCCGGGCGACCAACCCGAGCCCCTACATGTACCTGTTCCGGTTCGACGGTTTCGACGTCGTCGGCTCCAGCCCGGAAGCCCTGGTGAAGGTCGCTGACGGCCGGGCGATGATGCATCCGATCGCCGGCACCCGGTGGCGCGGTGCCACTCCCGAGGAGGACGCGGCGCTGGCGGCCGACCTGCTCTCCGACCCGAAGGAGCGCGCCGAGCACCTGATGCTCGTCGACCTCGGTCGCAACGACCTCGGCCGGGTGTGCGCACCGGGCACCGTCGAGGTCGTCGACTTCATGTCGGTGGAGCGGTTCAGCCACGTCATGCACATCGTGAGCACCGTGGTGGGGCAGGTGGTCGAGGGGGCGACGGCGTACGACGTGCTGGCGTCCTGCTTCCCGGCCGGCACCCTGTCAGGGGCACCCAAGCCACGTGCGATGGAGCTCATCGAGGAGCTCGAACCCACTCGTCGCGGGGTGTACGGCGGGTGCGTGGGCTACCTCGACTTCGCCGGTGATGCCGACACCGCGATCGCGATCCGCACCGCCTACCTGCGCGACGGTGTCGCCTATGTCCAGGCCGGCGCCGGCATCGTCGCCGACTCCGACCCCGCCGCCGAGGACGACGAGTGCCGCAACAAGGCGATGGCTGTCCTGCGCGCCGTGGCGACGGCGCAGACCCTGCGTCCGGCCACGTGACGCCGCGGCGCGAGATGGCCGTCAGCCTGGCGGTCGTGGTCCTCGGCGCCGCGCTCGCCCTGCTCGGAGCCGGTCGGTCGTCCGGTGCGGCCCCGGGTGCGTTGCCCGCCGGGACCGGGGCGGCGGACTCGACCTCGGCCGCCTCGACCGCCCTGGCGCTGGTCGCCCTGGCCGGCGCGGGGGCCATCCTGCTCGTCCGGAACTGGGCCAGGACGGTCCTCGGCGTCGTCCTGGCGGGCGTCGCTGCTGCGCTCGTCGCCGCAGGACTCTCGCCGACCCGCTGGGCAGCACTGATCGGCGGGGTCCTGGTGGCGCTGGGGGCCGTGGCGGTGGTCGCCCTGGCCCGCCGCTGGCCGCAACCACGACGACGTTTCGAGCCGCCGGCACGCCGGACGAGCGGCGCCCCGCGGGACACCTGGGACGCGCTGGACCGTGGCGAGGACCCCACGGCGTGATCCGGGCTGGCACAATCTGCGGTCAGCACCACCCGGGACCGAACCGAACCGGACCGAAGCAGCGGAGGACGTCACCATGTCGGCAAGCCACGGGAACACGCCGGCCGCCTGGACGGCGGTCTGCATCATGTTCATCGGCTTCCTCATCAGCGGCTTGGCGATCCCGCTGGAGCTGGTCTGGCTGTTCGTCGTCGGTCTGGTGGTGGTGGTCATCGGCGCCGTCGTCGGCAAGGTGATGTCGATGATGGGCATGGGCAGCACGGTGACGTACAAGGATGACCGCGATCCGGAGTACGACGACCAGAAGGGGACGGCGTGAGCGACCAGGGAAACCAGCCCGACCCGAACCAGCCGAAGCAGCCCGGCCAGCCGGACTGGAGCCAGCCGCCGTCCGGCGGACAGGGCGACCCCGGCTACGGCCAGCAGTACGGCGGCCAGCCGCAGTACGGAGGCCAACCGCAGTACGGCGGCCAGCCTCAGTACGGCGGTCAGTACGGCCAACCCCAGTACGGTGGCCAGCCGTACGGTGCCCCTTACGGCCAGCCGGGCGGCGCACCCCCGCCCAACTACCTGGTCTGGGCGATCCTCTCGACCGTCCTCTGCTGCCTGCCGCTGGGCGTCGTCTCGATCGTGTTCTCGGCGCAGGTCAACAGCAAGTACGCCGCCGGCGACGTGGCCGGCGCCCAGGAGTCCTCGCGCAAGGCCAAGATGTTCGCGATCTGGTCGGCCGCCGTCTCCGTCGTGCTCACGGCGATCATCGTCGTCCTGGCTGTCGTCGGCACCATCAGCTCAGACTCCAGCTCGGGCACCTCCGGGTTCTGACCCATGGCGACCGTGGTGGCAACCGACAGCAGCCGGGTCGCCCCGCTGGTCAAGCCGCTCGGCACTGCCGTCGCCGCCGCGGCTGCCGCGGCGTACGTGGGCCTGGTGGACCCCAACGACCCCGGCCACTACCCGACCTGCCCCTTCCTCGCGGTGACGGGCCAGTTCTGCCCCGGCTGCGGCTCCCTGCGCGCTGTGCACGCGCTGGTCACCGGGCACCCGCTGGCGGCCGTGGGACTGAACGTGCTGACCGTGGTGGGAATGGTCGTGCTCGCTGTCATCTGGGGGCGCTGGGCTCTGCGCAGCCTGCGCGGTCAGCCGCGCACCTCCGTGGCCCCGGCGTGGGCGCTGTACCTGATGCTCGGCGTCGCCGTCGTCTTCTGGGTCGTCCGCAACCTGCCCGTCGGTCAGGCGCTCGCCCCCTGACGGTTACGCTGAGCGGGACCGAGGACCGCCCGTGCGGTCGCAGGACAGCGAGGGGACCCACCGCGTGAGCGTGCTCGACGACATCCTGGTCGACGTGCGCGCCGACCTGGCAGAACGCCAGGCCCGGGTCAGCCTCGACGACCTGAAGTCCCGCGCCGAGGGCCGTCCCGACTGCCGCAACCCCCTCCCGTCACTTCGCGGTGAGGGTGTCGCCGTCATCGCCGAGGTGAAGCGGTCCAGCCCGTCGAAGGGTGCACTGGCCGCGATCGCCGACCCGGCCGCGCTGGCCTCCGACTACGAGGCCGGCGGTGCCGCGGTCATCAGCGTGCTCACCGAGCGGCACCGGTTCGGCGGCAGCCTGGAGGACCTGGTCGCCGTCCGTCGCGCTGTCGACGTGCCGGTGCTCTGCAAGGACTTCATCGTCTCGAGCTACCAGCTGTGGGAAGCCAGGGTGCACGGCGCCGACCTGGCTCTGCTGATCGTCGCCGCGCTGGAGCAGAACGCCCTCGTCTCCCTCGTCGAGCGGGCCAAGTCCCTCGGGCTGACCCCGCTGGTCGAGTGCCACACGGTCGAGGAGGTCGGCCGCGCGGTCGACGCCGGCGCCGACGTCGTCGGCATCAACGCCCGCGACCTGCGCACGCTGCAGGTCGAGCGCGGCGTCTTCGCCGAGGTCGCCCCGCACATCCCCGGGCACATCGTCCGGATCGCGGAGTCCGGCGTCCGCGGGCCGCACGACGTCATCGAGTACGCCCGTGCCGGTGCCGACGCCGTGCTGGTCGGCGAGAGCCTGGTCACCGGTCGCGACCCGCGCTCCGCAGTGGCCGACCTGGTCGCCGCCGGCGCACACCCCGCGCTCAAGCACGACCGGTGACGGCGGGCGCCCCGTGACCTCCGAGACCGGAAGCAAGCCGAGCGACGTGCCTGACGCCAGCGGGCACTTCGGGCCCTACGGCGGCCGGTTCGTCCCCGAGGCCCTGGTCGCCGCACTGGACGAGCTGACGGCCGCCTACGAGAAGGCCCGCACCGACGAGGCGTTCCAGGCCGAGCTGGCCGGCCTGCTGTCGACGTACACCGGACGCCCCAGCCCGGTCACCGACGCCCGCCGGTTCGCCGAGCACGCCGGTGGAGCCCGGGTCCTGCTGAAGCGCGAGGACCTCAACCACACCGGCTCACACAAGATCAACAATGTCCTCGGCCAGGCGCTGCTCACCCGTGGGATGGGCAAGACCAGGGTGATCGCCGAGACGGGGGCCGGGCAGCACGGGGTCGCCACTGCGACCGCCGCCGCCCTGCTCGGGCTCGAGTGCACGGTCTACATGGGCGCGGAGGACACCCGGCGTCAGGCGTTGAACGTCGCGCGGATGCGGCTTCTCGGCGCCGAGGTGATCCCGGTCGAGGCCGGCAGCCAGACCCTCAAGGACGCCATCAACGAGGCGATGCGCGACTGGGTCACCAACGTCGAGCGCACCCACTACATCCTGGGCACCGTCACCGGTCCGCACCCGTTCCCCGCCATGGTCCGCGACTTCCAGCGGATCATCGGTGACGAGGCGCGCCAGCAGGTGCTGGAGCTCACCGGCCGGCTCCCGGACGGGGTCGTCGCCTGCGTCGGCGGCGGCTCCAACGCCATGGGCATCTTCGCCGCCTTCCTCGACGACACCGACGTCCGGCTGTACGGCTTCGAGGCCGGCGGCGAGGGCGTCGACAGCGGCCGGCACGCGGCCCGGATGGCAGGTGGCTCGCCCGGCGTCCTGCACGGCACCCGCACCTACGTGCTGCAGGACGAGATGGGCCAGACCGTGCCGTCGCACTCGGTGTCGGCCGGGCTGGACTACCCCGGCGTCGGCCCGCAGCACGCGTGGCTGCACGACACCGGCCGCGCGACGTACGCGCCGATCACCGACGTGGAGGCGATGGACGCGTTCGCCCTGCTCTGCCGCACCGAGGGCATCATCCCGGCCATCGAGAGCGCCCACGCGCTGGCCGGTGCGATGAAGGTCGGCCGCGAGCTCGGGGACGGTGCGACACTGCTGGTGAACCTGTCCGGCCGCGGCGACAAGGACGTCGACACGGCGGCGAAGTGGTTCGAGGTCGTCAGTGACGAGGAGATCCTGGAGTCGGCGACCGCGGTGGTCGAGCAGGGCGCGCAGGACGCCTCCGGGGAGGGCTGGTGACCGCACCCGTGACCCGGCTCGACGAAGTCCTCGCAGCGACCCGGGCCGTGGGTCGCGCCGCCCTCGTCGGCTATCTGCCCGCGGGCTATCCCTCGGTGCAGGGCGCCACCGACGCGCTGGTCGCGATGGTCCGCGGCGGCGTCGACATCGTCGAGATCGGCCTGCCCTACTCCGACCCACTGATGGACGGCTCCACCATCCAGCAAGCGGTCGAGGCCGCGCTGGAGCGCGGCACGACCACCGACGACGTGGTCGAGACCGTTCGCGGCGTCGCCGCCACCGGTGCCCCCACACTGGTGATGAGCTACTGGAACCCCATCGAGCGCTACGGCACCCAGCGGTTCGCCGAGGCTCTCGCCGCAGCCGGCGGGGCAGGTGTGATCACTCCCGACCTCACGCCGGACGAGGCCGGGACCGAGCCGTCCGACTGGCTCGGTGCCTCCGATGCGACCGGTCTCGGTCGGGTCTTCCTGGTCGCGCCGTCCTCCACCGAGGACCGCATCCGGTGGACCACCGAGCACTGCCGCGGCTTCGTCTACGCCGCCTCGACGATGGGTGTCACCGGCACCCGGACCGCCGTCGGCGACGCCGCCGGGACATTGGTACGCCGGGTACGCGCCGTGAGCGACATCCCGGTGTGCGTGGGTCTCGGGGTCTCGAACGGCGACCAGGCCGCCGAGGTTGCCTCCTTCGCCGACGGCGTCATCGTCGGGTCGGCCTTCGTGCGGGCGATGCTCGACGCCGGCTCTCCGGCGGACGGCGTCGTCGCGGTCGAGAAGCTCGCCGGCGAGCTCGCCGAAGGCGTGCGGCGCGGCCGATGACGGGACGGCTCGCGGCCCTGGCCGCCGGCCTGCTGCTGCTCGCCGGGTGTGCGGCCGGCAGCCCTGGAGCCGTCACCACGAACGGCGAGAAGGGCTGGCACGGAACGACCGTCTCCGACGGGTACCCGCTGCCCGGGCAGACCTTCACCGACGCCGAGGGCCGCGACGTGACACCCGCCGACGTCGCGACGACACCGGTGACGCTCGTCTTCCTCGGGTACACGCACTGCCCCGACATCTGCAACGTCGTGCTGGCCAACATCGCCTCCGCCCTTCGCGGTGCGAAACCGTCGGTGCGCAAGGACGTGCGGCTGCTGTTCGTCACGACCGACCCGGCCCGGGACACCCCGGACGTGGTACGCGAGTACCTCGACCGGTTCGACCCGTCGTACGAAGGGCTGGTCGCCCCGGTCGGAACGGTGGAGAAGGTCGCCAACGCCCTCTACATCAGCTACGAGAAGCCAGACGGGTCGCACGGCGGAACCTACGAGGTGGATCACGGCACGTACACGACCGGCTTCGTCGACGGCATCGCTCGGGTCGTCTGGTCGGCGGAGACCAGCGTCGCCGACCTGCGGGCCGACCTCACCCGGCTGGCAGGGTGACCGCACGGCATACGCTGGCCTGGCGATGACACCCTTCTCGATACCCAGCCCGGCCGAGGGCGTCTGGCACCTCGGACCGGTGCCGCTGCGTGCGTACGCGCTGTGCATCATCGCGGGCATCGTGCTCGCGGTCTGGCTCGGCGAGCGGCGCTGGGTGGCCCGCGGCGGCCGGCACGGTGACGTCACCGAGATCGCCACCTGGATGGTGCCGTTCGGCGTCATCGGTGGCCGGATCTACCACGTCATCACCTCTCCCGACGCCTACTTCGGCGACGGCGGCAGCCCGCTGCAGGCCCTGTACATCTGGAACGGCGGCCTCGGCATCTGGGGGGCGGTCGCGTTGGGCGGCGTCGGTGCCTGGATCGGCTGCCGCCGACGCGGCATCCCGCTGCCTGCGTTCGCCGACGCGCTGGCCCCGGGCATCGTGCTCGCGCAGGCCGTGGGCCGGCTCGGCAACTACTTCAACCAGGAGCTGTTCGGCAAGCCCACCGATCTTCCGTGGGCGGTCGCGATCGATGCCGCGCACCGGCCCGAGGGGTACGGCGGGCAGGCGACCTACCACCCGACGTTCCTCTACGAGCTGATCTGGAACCTCGGCGTCGCCGCGCTGGTCATCTGGGCCGACCGGCGGTTCCGGCTCGGGCACGGGCGGGCGTTCGCCCTCTACGTCGCGGCGTACACGATCGGTCGGGGCTGGATCGAGGCGCTGCGGATCGACCCGGCGCACACCGTCCTCGGCCTGCGGCTCAACGACTGGACCAGCCTGCTGGTGCTGATCGGAGCCGTCACCTACATCGTGCTGAGCGCGCGGCTGCGGCCCGGCCGGGAGACCCGTGAGGAGCTCGAGGCCCACCGTCCGGATGCCTCCCACGACACCGACACCGACACCGACACCGACGACGACGATGCACCACCGCCTGCCAGCAGCCCGATCGAGGACGAGGTCCCGAGATGACCAGCGAAGCAGGCGAGGCAGCCGCGCGCCGCGCCCAGGAGCGTGCCGAGCACGAGGCCCAGCGCATCTCGCACGAGCACTCGGACGTCACCGGCGGCTGGCTGCGGCCGGCGGTGTTCGGCGCCTCCGACGGCCTGGTCTCGAACTTCGCGCTGATCGCCGGCGTGACGGGCGGCACCGACGACAGCAAGGCGGTCCTGCTCGCCGGGCTCGCCGGGCTGGCGGCCGGCGCGTTCTCGATGGCGGCGGGGGAGTTCATCTCGGTGCGGTCGCAGGCCGAGCAGGCGATGGCCGAGATCGAGCTGGAGCGGCACGAGCTGGAGCGCAACCCGGCCGGCGAGGAGCGTGAGCTCGCCCAGATGTACGTCGCCAAGGGCCTGGAGCCTGCTCTTGCCCGCGAGGTGGCACACCAGCTCTCCCGCGACCCGCACAAGGTGCTCGGGGTCCACGTCCTGGAGGAGCTGGGGATCAACGAGGACGACCTGCCGTCCGCGCGGCTGGCGGCCGGCTCGTCGTTCGCGTCCTTCGCGATCGGGGCAGCGGTGCCGGTGCTGCCCTACCTGCTGGGCGCCACCGGCCTGCTGCCGGCGCTGCTCCTGACCTTGGCCGGGCTGTTCCTGTGCGGAGCGTTCGTCACGAAGCTCACGCCGCGCCCGTGGTGGTACGGCGGCTTGCGGCAGACCGCGGTCGGCGTCGTGGCCGCGGCGGTCACCTTCGGCGTCGGCTCGTTGGTCGGCGCCTCCGGCCTCGCCTGACGAAGGGCCGGCGACGGCAACGGCCCATTGACCCGCTACGACGTCGGCTTTCCCTGCGGCCGGCTCAAGCAGCCGAGGCAGCCGGTCGATGGAGCTCCCAGGGACCTCCACGCCGAGTGAGGTGGCGCCATGACCGACGACTCGCCGGCTGCGCCGCACCCGAGCACAGCCGGTAGCCCGGATCTCGGCTTCTTCGCGGCCGCCCCGCGCTCGACCGTCGCCACGGACCCGGCACCGTTCGGCGATCCCGGGCGGGCAGTCGCAGCCGTGTCGCAGCCCGTCGCCGGACCGCGCAGCCACCGCATACCGCTGGTGGCCCTCGTCCTCGTGGCAAGCCTCGCCGGGCTCGCGGTCGTCGGCGGACTGCTGATTCGCGCCTGGCAGGACACCGGCAGGGTGCCGCAGACCGTCGTGTCCACACCGGAGCAGGTCGGCGGCCTGGTCCGCAGCAGCCTCGAGGCGCCGACCCTGATGAGCTTCGAGCCCGACGTCCTGCATGCCGTGGCGATGCGGACCCCGCTCCGAGCCACCTATGTTCGCGGCTCCGCGACGGCCGAGATCCTCGCCGTGCGCCCGGTCGAGCCGATGGACCAGGCGAGCCAGGCCCGGGTGGTCGCTGCGGTCAGCGAGGCCGCGGACCGGCTGACCGGCCTCCCGCTCGAGCTCGCTCCCGTCCTGCGGGGCGCGCTGTCCGGCCCGCTGTCCTGCTCCCAGATCCAGCTGCAGGAAGCCGTCCAGACCGCTTGCGTGGCGACCACGTCGGGCGTGGCGGTGGTCATCCTGGTCTCCGGGACGGACTACCCCGAGGCCACCGAGCTGGCCGGCGACCTGCGGGCGGCTGTGGCGCGCCGGGGCTGACCGGCCCGTTTCACATGCCGGAAACACCTCCCACGGTTCCGGGGGGTCCACAGTTATGCTGACCGCCGTACCGCAGGGCCAATGTCGTCCCTCGGTCGATGCTGCAGCTGATCGTCAGGTCAGCCATCGACGAGGAAGGGACGGCCGCCGTGCAGGGCCTCTACGACCCGGCCAACGAGCACGACGCGTGTGGCGTCGCCTTCGTGGCGACCCTGTCAGGGGTTGCCACTCACGACATCGTCGACCAGGCGCTGACCGCGCTGCGTAACCTGGACCACCGGGGCGCCTCGGGCGCCGAGCCGGACTCCGGTGACGGAGCGGGGATCCTGACCCAGGTCCCGGACGCGTTCCTGCGCGCGGTCTCGGCGTTCCCGCTGCCCGACAAGGGCGCGTACGCCGTCGGCATGGCCTTCCTGCCGGACGACGACGCCGAAGAGGCAGCCACCCGATCAGCCGTCGAGACGCTGGCAGCCGAGGAAGGCTTGCAGGTCCTGGGCTGGCGGGATGTCCCCACCACCCCCTCGTTGCTCGGCAGCACTGCGCGCGGCGTGATGCCGAGGTTCCGCCAGCTGTTCGTGGGCGCGGCCACCGGCCGGGTCTTCGGCATGGGGCTGGAGCGGATGGCGTTCTGCCTGCGGAAGCGGGTCGAGCGCGAGGTCGGTGTCTACTTCCCCTCGCTGTCTGCCCGCACCCTGGTCTACAAGGGGATGCTCACCACCGCCCAGCTCGAGCCGTTCTTCCCGGACCTGTCCGACCGGCGGTTCATCAGCGAGCTGGCCCTGGTGCACTCCCGGTTCTCCACCAACACCTTCCCGTCCTGGCCGCTGGCCCACCCCTACCGCTTGATCGCGCACAACGGCGAGATCAACACCGTGAAGGGCAACAGGAACTGGATGGCCGCCCGCGAGAGCCAGCTCACCAGCGACGTGATCCCCGGTGACCTGTCGCGGCTGATGCCGATCTGCACCCCTGGCGCGAGCGACTCCGCGTCGTTCGACGAGGTCCTCGAGCTGTTGCACCTCGGCGGCCGGTCGTTGCCGCACGCGGTGCTGATGATGATCCCGGAAGCGTGGGAGAACCACACCGAGATGGACCCGGCGCGCAAAGCGTTCTACCGGTTCAACTCCGCCCTGATGGAGCCGTGGGACGGTCCTGCCTGCATCACCTTCACCGACGGCAGCCTGATCGGCGCCGTGCTCGACCGCAACGGTCTGCGGCCCAGCCGCTACTGGGTCACCGAGGACGGGCTCGTCGTGCTTGCCAGCGAGGTCGGCGTGCTCGACCTGGACCCGGCGACGGTGGTCCGCAAGGGCCGCCTGCAGCCGGGCCGGATGTTCCTGGTCGACACCGATCGTGGGCGGATCGTCGACGACGCCGAGATCAAGGCCGAGCTCTCGGCCGACGCGCCGTACGACGAGTGGCTGCACGCCGGGCAGATCCACCTCGCCGACCTGCCCGAGCGGGAGCACGTCGTGCACACCCACGCGAGCGTCACGCGGCGTCAACAGACCTTCGGCTACACCCAGGAGGAGCTGCGCATCCTGCTGTCGCCGATGGCCACAGCCGGCGCCGAACCGATCGGCTCGATGGGCACCGACACACCGGTCGCGGTCCTCTCGCAGCGGCCGCGGCTGCTCTTCGACTACTTCAGCCAGCTGTTCGCCCAGGTCACCAACCCGCCGCTGGACGCCATCCGCGAGGAGCTGGTGACCAGCTTGGGCACTGCGATCGGCCCGGACCAGAACCTGCTGACCGCGACGCCTGCGCACTGCCGCCAGCTGGTGCTCGCCTTCCCGGTCATCGACAACGACGAGCTGGCGAAGATCCAGCACATCAACCGGGACGGCGACCTGCCGGGGTTCGCGACGGCGCGGATCCGTGGGCTCTACCCGGTTGCCGGTGGGGGACCGGCCCTGCACAACGCGCTGGACGACATCTTCACCGAGGTCTCCGAGGCCGTCGCCACGGGCGCCCGGTTCATCGTGCTGTCGGACCGCGACTCCGACGCAGACTGGGCGCCGATCCCGTCGCTGCTGCTGACGGCAGCAGTGCACCACCACCTGATCCGGCAGAAGACACGCACCCAGGTCGGCCTGGTGGTCGAGGCCGGCGACGTCCGCGAGGTGCACCACGTCGCGCTGCTCGTCGGCTACGGCGCCTCGGCGGTGAACCCCTACCTCGCGATGGAGTCGGTCGAGGACCTGGCGACCAGCGGCCTGGTCCCGGTGCCGCCGGACGTCGCGGTCAAGAATCTGATCAAGGCGCTGGGCAAGGGCGTGCTCAAGGTGATGTCGAAGATGGGCATCTCGACGGTCGCGTCCTACCACGGCGCCCAGGTGTTCGAGGCAGTCGGCCTGGACCAGGAGCTGGTCGAGCGCTACTTCACCGGCACCTCCTCCAAGCTCGGCGGGATCGGTCTCGAGGTGGTGGCCGAGGAGGTCGCGCGGCGGCACGCGGTGGCTTACCCGAGGAGCGGCAGCGCACCCAGCCACCGCACCCTCGACGTCGGTGGGGAGTACCAGTGGCGTCGCGAGGGCGAGCTGCACCTGTTCAACCCGGAGACCGTGTTCCGCCTGCAGCACGCCACCCGGGCACGCCGGTACGACGTCTTCAAGCAGTACACGCAGGCGGTCGACGCGCAGTCCGAGCGGCTGATGACCCTGCGCGGGCTGTTCCGGTTCAAGGCCGGCGAGCGGACCCCGGTGCCGATCGAGGAGGTCGAGCCGGTCGAGAGCATCGTCAAGCGGTTCTCCACCGGGGCGATGTCCTACGGTTCGATCTCGCAGGAGGCGCACGAGACGCTGGCGATCGCGATGAACCGGCTGGGTGGCAAGTCAAACACCGGCGAGGGCGGCGAGGACAGCGAGCGGTTGTACGACGACCGGCGGTCAGCGGTGAAGCAGGTGGCCAGCGGCCGCTTCGGCGTCACCAGCGAGTACCTCGTCAACGCGGACGACCTGCAGATCAAGATGGCTCAGGGTGCCAAGCCCGGCGAGGGCGGACAGCTGCCGGGCCACAAGGTCTACCCGTGGATCGCCAAGACCCGGTACTCGACTCCCGGCGTCGGTCTCATCTCGCCCCCGCCGCACCACGACATCTACTCGATCGAGGACCTGGCCCAGCTCATCCACGACCTGAAGAACGCCAACGACCGGGCCAGGGTGCACGTGAAGCTGGTCGCCGAGGTCGGGGTCGGGACCGTGGCGGCGGGCGTCAGCAAGGCGCACGCCGATGTCGTGCTCATCTCCGGCCACGACGGGGGGACCGGCGCCTCGCCGCTGACCTCTCTCAAGCACGCCGGTACGCCGTGGGAGCTCGGCCTGGCCGAGACGCAGCAGACCCTGCTGCTCAACGGCCTGCGGGACCGGATCGTGGTGCAGACCGACGGCCAGCTCAAGACCGGCCGCGACGTCGTGATCGCCGCTCTGCTCGGTGCCGAGGAGTACGGCTTCGCCACCGCGCCGCTGGTGGTCAGCGGCTGCATCATGATGCGGGTCTGCCACCTCGACACCTGCCCGGTCGGCGTCGCCACCCAGAACCCGGAGCTGCGGAAGAAGTTCTCCGGGAAGCCGGAGTTCGTGGAGACCTTCTTCACCTACATCGCCGAGGAGGTCCGCGAGCACCTGGCAGCGCTGGGTTTCCGGACCCTGGACGAGGCGATCGGTCGTGCCGAGGCCCTCGACACCAGCCGCGCGGTGGAGCACTGGAAGGCGTTCGGTCTCGACCTCGCGCCGATCCTGCACGTGCCCGACCTGCCGGAGGGCACCCCGCGGCGTCGTACGACGGTGCAGGACCACGGTCTGGAGAAGGCCCTGGACAACGAGCTCATCACCAGGGCGGCCGACGCGCTCGACAACGGCCACCCCGTCGCCTTTGCGGTTCCGGTGCGCAACGTCAACCGGACCGTGGGCACGATGCTCGGAGCCGAGATCACCCGCCGGTACGGCGGCGCGGGGATGCCCGACGACACCGTCGACATCACGCTGACCGGCTCGGCCGGCCAGTCGTTCGGCGCGTTCCTGCCGCGCGGTGTGACGCTGCGCCTGGTCGGCGACGCCAACGACTACCTGGGCAAGGGCCTCTCCGGAGGCAGGATCAGCGTCCGCCCGGCACCGGGAGCCTCGCTGGTGGCGGAGCGAAACGTCATCGCGGGCAACGTGCTGCTCTACGGCGCGACCGGGGGCGAAGCCTTCGTCCGCGGCCTCGTGGGGGAGCGGTTTGCGGTGCGCAACTCCGGTGCCACTGCGGTGGTCGAAGGCGTGGGTGACCACGGTTGCGAGTACATGACCGGTGGCCAGGTCGTCGTGCTGGGTGGGATCGGCCGGAACTTCGCTGCCGGGATGTCCGGCGGCACGGCCTACGTGCTCGACCTGCACGAGGCGCGGGTCAACCGCGACATGGTCGACCTCGAGGAGATCGACGCCGAGGACGCCGAGGTGCTGTGGCACCTGGTCCGGCGGCACGCCGACCTCACCGGCTCGACGGTCGCCGGCGCGCTGCTGGAGGACTGGCCGACATCGTCCGGCCGGTTCACCAAGGTGATGCCGCGCGACTACAAGAACGTGCTGCTCGCCCGCGCCAGGTCGCTCGAGGCCGGCTTCGCCGAGGACAGCCAAGAGACGTCGGACGCGATCATGGAGGCCTCCCGTGGCTGACCCGAAGGGCTTCCTCACCACGCCGAACCGCGAGCTGCCTGCCCGCCGACCGGTCGACGTGCGGATCACGGACTGGCGCGAGGTCTACGAGAAGCAGGATGCCGGCCAGCTGAAGCGGCAGGCCGGGCGCTGCATGGACTGCGGCATCCCGTTCTGCCACGACGGGTGCCCGCTGGGCAACCTCGTCCCGGAGTGGAACGACCTCGCCTGGCGGGACGACTGGCAGGCGGCGATCGAGCGACTGCACGCGACGAACAACTTCCCCGAGTTCACCGGTCGGCTCTGCCCCGCGCCGTGCGAAGGCTCGTGCGTGCTCGGTATCAACTCCGACCCGGTGACCATCAAGCAGGTCGAGGTGTCGATCATCGATCGGGCATGGGACGAGGGATGGGTGTCGCCCCAGCCGCCCGAGCGGCTGACCGGGCGCACGGTGGCGGTCGTCGGGTCCGGGCCTGCCGGGCTGGCCGCCGCGCAGCAGCTGACCCGGGCAGGGCACACGGTCGTCGTGCTCGAGCGGGCCGACGCGATCGGGGGGCTGCTGCGCTACGGCATTCCCGAGTTCAAGATGGAGAAGCAGCAGCTGGACCGTCGGCTGGACCAGATGAGCGCCGAGGGCACCCGGTTCAAGACCGGCGTCGACGTCGGCGGCGACGAGCTCACCGCCGCGGCGTTGCGGGCGAGGTACGACGCGGTGGTCCTCGCGCTCGGTGCCACGGCGGCTCGCGATCTGCCGGTGCCCGGCCGCGAGCTGGGCGGCGTGCTGCAGGCGATGGAGTACCTCCCGCACGCGAACCGGGCCGCGCTCGACCCGGCGTACGAGGTGCCGGTCAGCGCGGCCGGCAAGCACGTCGTCATCATCGGCGGCGGCGACACCGGCGCGGACTGCCTCGGCACCGCGCACCGTCAGGGGGCAGCGTCAGTGACCCAGCTCGAGATCCTGCCGCGGCCCGCCGACGAGCGGCCGGCGACCAACCCCTGGCCGACCTGGCCGCTGATCTATCGCACGTCGAGCGCGCACGAGGAGGGCGGGGAGCGCGTGTACGCCGTCAGCACGAACCGCTTCGTCGGCGACGACGACGGGCAGGTGCAGCAGCTCGAGCTCGTCGAGGTCACTATGGCCGACGGACGGTTCCAGCCGGTCGAGGGCGCGGAACGCACCATCCCGGCACAGCTGGTCCTGCTGGCCATGGGTTTCACCGGCCCGCAGCAGCCAGGCCTCGTCGAGGCGCTGGAAGTCGAGCTGGACCCGCGCGGCAACATCGCCCGGGACGCGGACTTCATGACCTCGGTGCCCGGGGTCTTCGTCGCCGGGGACGCCGGTCGCGGACAGTCGTTGATCGTCTGGGCCATCGCCGAGGGCCGAGCGGCCGCCGCGGGGGTCGACGCCTGGCTGAGGGAGGCTCCCTCGACGCTGCCCCGCCCGATCGCGCCCACGGCACGCCCGGTGGGCGTCTGACCCTTCCCCTCGACCGTGCTCTCGGCCTAGGGTCGGGCGAAACCACGACAAAACACCCCTTTGTCGTGCCCCCCACCCTTCGGGAGCACAGATGCAAGGTCGGATCCTCGGGCGTCGTCTGGGCCTAGCTGCTACCGCGGCCGCCCTCGGCGCGACCTCATTCCTCGGCGGCGCCCCCGGCGCGTCCTCCGCTGCGCAGGTGGACTCCACGCCGGTGCCGGTGGTGACGCCGGACGGCTACCTGATGAGCTACGTCGTCAACGCCAAGGCGGCCAACCCGGGCCAGACCCGGCTCGCCGAGCGTGCCGTGCGGGACGCCGGCGGAGTCGTGGTGCAGTCCTGGCCGCAGATCGGCGTCGTCATCGCCCACTCGGACCGGTCCGCGTTCCGCGCTGACGTCGTCCGGCTGGCCGCGGGTCACGCCGTGGAGTCGGTCGGCGCCTCCCGGACCGCGCAGGTGTCCGAGGGCACCCCGGAGGACCTCGACGCCGCCTGGGCGCCCGGATCCCGCGGTGCCGCGACGTACAAGAAGGCAAGCCGCAGCAAGATCGACGAGCAGCCGAGCATCAACGGCGTCTCCGCCGGCGACGTCCAGGCCGCCACACCCGCCGCCGACCCCCGCGAGGGAGAGCAGTGGGACATGCAGATCATCAAGGCCGACAAGGCCCACGCGGTCACCGACGGCTCGCGTGACGTCCTCGTCGGGGTTCTCGACAGCGGCATCGAGTCGACGCACCAGGACCTCGCGCCGAACATCGACGCCGCCGACTCGGTGAGCTGCATCGACGCCGGCCGACCGGACACCACGCCCGGCAGCTGGGAGCCGACGACCAGCTCGCACGGCACCCACGTGGCCGGCACCATCGCGGCTGCGCGCAACGGGCTCGGCATCGTGGGCGTCGCCCCGAACGTCCGGCTCGCCTCGGTGAAGGTCGTGAACGACGACGGCTTCATCTACCCCGAGTACGCGATCTGCGGGTTCGTCTGGGCCGCTGACCACGGCATGGATGTCACGAACAACAGCTACTACGTCGACCCGTGGGAGTTCTGGTGCGGCGACCAGCCGGACCAGGCGGCAGGCATGGAGGCGGTCCGCCGTGCGGTGGCCTACTCCGAGCAGAAGGGTGTCGTCAGCGCCGCGGCCGCAGGCAACTCGGCGTACGACCTGGCCAACAAGACGACGAACAACAGCAGCCCGAACGACACGACGCCGGTCCCTAGGACCATCAACAACGGGTGCAAGGACATCCCGACCGAGCTGCCGGGCGTGGCTACCGTGTCATCGATCACCCGGACCATGACGCTGTCGAGCTTCTCGAACATCGGGCTCGGCGTCATCGACGCGGCAGCTCCCGGCTCGTCGATCTTGTCGACGATCACGGGCAACCGCTACGGCAACATGAGCGGAACGTCGATGGCGTCGCCGCACGTCGCCGGGGTGCTCGCGCTGCTCAAGACGGCTCACCCGGACGCCAGCCCCGCCCAGCTGATCGCTTTGCTGCGTGCGCAGGCCGACGACCAGGCGTGCCCGGTGACCCCGCGCTGCACCGGCACCACACAGGACAACGCGTACTTCGGTGAGGGCATCGCCGACGCGTTGGACGCGGTTCAGTAGTCGAGAGCTGCAGTAGCCGTACGTTCACCAGCACGCGAGGGACCTCCTGATCGGGGGTCCCTCGCGTGTTTTGCAGGGGAGGGCCCGGGCACGCGACTGAGGTACCCGAGACAGCAAGGAGAGTGAGGCCGTCATGGCAGCGACTCTGACCGGGAAGACGATCGCGTTCCTCGTCGGGCCCGAGGGCATCGAGCAGGTCGAGCTGACCGAGCCGTGGAAGGCAGTCCAGGACGCCGGTGGCACCCCCCGGCTGGTCTCGACCGACTCCGGGCAGGTGCAGGCATACAACCACCTGGACAAGGCTGACACCTTCGACGTGGACGACACCGTCGACGGGAAGTCCGCAGCCGACTTCGACGCCCTGGTTCTGCCCGGCGGCGTGGCCAACCCGGACTTCCTCCGGACCCAACCGGCGGCCGTATCATTCGCGAAGTCGTTCTTCGACGCCGGGAAGCCGGTGGCCTCCATCTGCCACGCACCATGGACGCTGGTGGAGGCCGACGTCGTCCGTGGTCGCCGGATGACGTCCTGGCCGAGCGTCAAGACCGATCTGCGCAACGCCGGCGCCGACTGGGTGGACGAGGAGGTCGTGGTCTGCGAGAAGGGTGCCAACGTGCTCATCAGCAGCCGCAAGCCCGACGACCTCAAGGCGTTCTGCGGCGAGTTGGTGGACCGGTTCGCGACCACGTGACGTCACCTGCCGTTCCCGGTCCGGGCGAGTCCCATCACTCGGACCCATCGGTCGCAGCGCACCCCCGGCAGCAATAGGCTCCGGGGGTGCGCCGCGCCAAGATTGTCTGCACCCTCGGGCCCGCCACCTCGAGCGAGGAGCAGGTGGCGGCACTGGTCGCTGCCGGCATGGATGTTGCCCGGCTGAACCTGTCGCACGGCGAGTACGCCGACCACGAGCAGGTGTACCTCCGGGTCCGCAAGGCGTCCGACGACAGCAAGCGCGGCGTGGCCGTCCTTGTCGACCTGCAGGGGCCGAAGATCCGCCTGGGCTCCTTCGCCTCCGGCCCGGTCGTGCTCACGAACGGCGCCGAGTTCACCATCACCACCGAGGACGTCCCCGGTGACGAGCGCGTGGTCGGCACGACGTACGACGGTCTGCCGGGCGACGTGCAGCCGGGGGACCGGCTGCTGATCGACGACGGCAAGGTGGCTCTCGAGTGCGTCCGGGTCGACGGGCCAAGGGTCGTGACGAAGGTCGTCGAGGGCGGTCGGGTGTCCGACCACAAGGGCATCAACCTGCCGGGTGTCGCGGTCAGCGTGCCGGCGCTGTCGGAGAAGGACAAGGAGGACCTGCGCTGGGCGCTGCACCTGCAGGCAGACCTCATCGCGTTGTCGTTCGTCCGCAGCGCGGCAGACGTGCTCGACGTCCGCGCGATCATGGCGGAGGAGGGGGTGCGCCTCCCGGTCCTCGCGAAGATCGAGAAGCCGCAGGCGGTCGACAACCTGGCCGAGATCGTCGACGCGTTCGACGGCATCATGGTCGCCCGCGGCGACCTGGGGGTCGAGCTGCCGCTCGAGGACGTGCCGCTCGTGCAGACCCGGTCCATCGCTCTGGCCAGACGGGCCGCCAAGCCGGTCATCGTCGCCACCCAGATGCTCGAGTCGATGATCGAGACCTCCCGACCCACCCGGGCGGAGGCCTCCGACGTCGCGAACGCCGTCCTGGACGGAGCCGACGCCCTGATGCTGTCGGGGGAGACCAGCGTCGGGAAGTTCCCGATCGTCACCGTCGAGACGATGGCGCGGATCATCGTCAAGATGGAGGAGAACGCACTCGACTCCATCCCCGCACTCGGTGGGCTGCCGCGCACCAAGGGCGGCGCGATCACTCGTGCGGCCGCCGAGGTCGGCGAGCTGCTGGGCGCCCGGTTCCTGGTCGCCTTCACCCAGAGCGGTGACTCGGCGCGGCGACTGTCGCGGCTGCGCTCGCCCATTCCGCTTCTGGCGTTCACCCCGGAGCAGGCGGTGCGCAGCCAGCTCGCACTGGTGTGGGGCGTCGAGACGTTCCTCACCCCGTACGTCAAGCACACCGACGAGATGGTGCGGCAGGTCGACCAGTCGCTGCTCGGCGCCGGCCGGGTCGCCCGCGGAGACCTCGTGGTCATCGTCGCGGGCAGCCCGCCCGGCATCCCGGGCTCGACCAACGCGATGCGCGTGCACCGGATCGGGGACGCCGCCGCACCGATCGTGGAGGGCTACGAGCCCGAGCCCGAGCCCGAGGTTCGGGACGTGCCGGCCGGCTGACCTCAGGTCAGCAGCACCGCGCCGATCCAGGCGCCGAACATCAGCACCGCCGTCGCCAGCTCGATGAGCATCCCGACGCCGACCGCGCGCAGCACGACCCAGGTGGACTGCCACGCCGTGCGGGCGTCGCGCAGCCGATTCAGCTCGGCGAGGAAGACCGCCGCGACCCCGCCCACGACGACCCCGACGACCGGGATGACGAAGAAGCCGACCACGGCGCCCACCGCACCGAGCACGAGTGTCGAGCGGGGCGCGCCTGCCCCGGTGGCCGACCGGGCCGGGAGGGCGTACTTGGCCACGGTCCCGACCACCAGCAGGACGGTCAGGAGGACACCTGTCGCGATCCGCGCGGGTCCGGCCCCGTCGAGCCAGACCCAGGCCAACCCGGCCACCCAGACCAGGACGAGTCCCGGCAGCACGGGGACCACGACTCCGACGATCCCCGCGATCATCACGAGCGCGATCAGCAGCTCTCCGGAGGCGGGCACCCGCACAGGCTAGGGGTGACCCGGAAGCGCGCGGTCGCCGCTGTGGTCACGCTCCTCGAGGTGGAGGCCATCCCCGGGGCTGTGACAGGGTGAGGCGATGTCGACGTTGCTCGAGCAGTACGACACCGCCCTGGCCGAGTACGACTCCCGGGTGGCACAGATCGGCGACGACCAGTGGTCGAACCCCACCCCGTGCACCGAGTGGGACGTGCGCGCCCTGGTGGCCCACATGGTCGATGAGTGCCGGTGGGTGCCGTACCTGATCGGCGGCGGATCTCCCGCCGATGCAGGTGACCGCTTCGCCGGGGACCCGCTGGGCGACGATCCCAAGGGAGCCTGGCGGCGCGAGTCCGAGGCGGCACGCGCGACGCTTGCGGCCGAGGGCGCTCTGGACCGCGCCGTCACGGTGTCCTCAGGTGAGATCAGCGCCCGCGACTACCTCTGGCAGCTCACCGTCGACCTGGCCGTGCACGCGTGGGACCTCGCCCGGGCCATCGGCGCCGACGAGCAGCTCAACCACGAGCTGGTGCGGCGGATCCACCACGAGGCCGAGAAGGACGCGGAGTCACAGGCCGGGAACGGGTTCGACCCTCCGGTGCACGTCCCGGCGCACGCCGACCTGCAGGCGCAGATGCTCGGGCTGTTCGGTCGCCGCGCCTGAGCCCGCCGGCAGCTGAGAGCGTTCCCGGGCGCGCTGCGACGCGGTCGCCGGACCTGGCACCGCCGGACCGGACGCCTCCTCGTACCGCTCGGGCTCACCGCGGCGGTGTCCGCGGTGTGGCTGACGTTGTTCTACCCGAACCTGCACGACACCGGTGCGCTGCTGACGGCGATACCACTCACCTTCGGTACCGCCATGGTGGCGAGCATCGTCGTGGCATATACGGCGATGGCCGCGCGACCCGGCTCAACTCGTCAGGTCGGTGAGCCACCTGGGGCCAACGGTCTCGGCGCCCAGCGACTCCACCCGGCGGCGCAGCTCGCGGTCGGCGGTGACGACAAGCACCGGAGCCTGATCGTCACGCCCAGCGACCTCGACGATCGTGTCGTCACCCGACCCGGGTGCTGCGACGACCTCCACACCCGGCGCCGTGGAGTCGGTCGCAATCTGACGAGCGGCTCCCTCCACCACCACGACCACGCTGGGCCAGCAGCGGGCCAGCGACGACTGCGGTCCGGCCGGCAGGTGGGACCCCGCCACCCCGGCCGACGCCAGCGCCGCGCACGCCGCGACCAGACGTCGGGCGGCGCCGGCTCTGTCCTTCCACCAACCGTCCGGCCGCGAGCCGACGACGTTCGCCGCATCGACGACGAGAGTCAGCGGTCGCAGCGAGTCCTGCAGGAGCGGCCAGGTGGCCGCGAAGCCGGGGTGCATGGGGAGCTCCGACAACGCCTCCGTCGGAAACCAGCCGACGTCGATGCTCTCGCCCCCGGTGGGCCTGGCCTCGGTCGACGGGCCGGTGGCTGCGAGGACGGTGGCGTAGGCCCAGCCGCCGTGCACGTCGTCGTACTCGCCGTGCACGTCGACGTCGGACGGCGACAGCCCACCCTCCTCGCCGGCCTCACGCAGAGCGGCGGCGACAGCCGACTCGTCGCTGTGCCGGGCACCACCGAGCAGCCCCCACGTGCCGCCGTGGTGGCTCCAGGTCGCGCGGTGCTGGAGCAGCACCTCGTCGCCCCCTGCGGGCGCCTGGCGATGGACCAGCAGCCCCGCCGCGCCGAACAGCCCCCAGTGCCGGTGTCCGAGCCCGCACGCGACCCAGCCGTCACCGTCGCCACGGGCGTCGGGTCCGGTCACGGGTCGAGACTGCCAGGCCGGCCAGTCCTGCTCACCGAGGGGGTGGGCACCCCGGCCTCGGCCTGCCGCTCGTCGATCCAGTCGTCGATCCGCGCCCACCAGGCGAACAGCCAGTCGATGCGCTCGTCCTCGCCATCCGGCACCTCGTCGGCCGGCACCACCCACCAGCGCATCTGGATCTCGCGGTCCATCGGCAGCTCGCGCCACACGTCGAGCACGGTGACCATGTGCTCGACCCCGGTGTGCGCGACGAACACCACATCCGCGTCGTGCGCCTGGGTCAGCGCGGCCAGCACGCCTCCTGGCTTGGGTGCCATCACGTGCCGCAGCTGCTCGGCCTTCTCGGCCTCGTCGATGTGGCCCTTGCGACGCAACCGCTCGATGGCGCGCTTGCGGCGGTGCGCGGTGAAGTTGCCGCCCTCCGGGAAGATGACGAACGCGTCGTTCTCGTCCAGGTTGCGGCTCAGCTCGCCGACCCGCGCCAGCACCTCGTCGCCGCGGCGACCGGGATCCGGGCGGATGAAGCGGTTCGGCAGCCGGTTCAGGACGACGTCGATGGCGGGGTCCCACTGCAGGGTGTCCTTGAGCACGATCCTCGGCTCCCGGGCGTACCAGTTGAGCAGCGCGTGCACGACCAGGAACGAGTCGCCCGGCCCCGCGTGCCGGCTCAGGATGAGCAACGGCCTGCCGTCGTACGTCGTCGGCGGTGGCCCTTCCACCGCGACCCGCACGTGCAGCACCCGCCGGCACTCCCAGAACAGCACCTGGAGGAACCACTGAACCAGGACGTAGTGCGCGCGCTGGAAGCGCGGCGACCGGATCCGCCAGCCGAATCCGCTGGCCACCCAGAGCCCGAAGAGCACGACGAGCCCCACCGTCTCCAGCAGGAGGTAGAGCAGCGCCATCCAGAGCAGCCGGAGCACCCGCCATCGACCGGGCAGCACCGTCGACAGGGCCGCACCGACGAGCAGCAGCACGGGCAGCCCGGTCACCGCGACCACGGTGAGAGCGATCAGGGCCGGACCCAGCAGCAGGCGGCGCACCAGCACGGGAGGCAGCATCAGCGGGTCCGCTCCGGCGCCTGCTCCAGGTAGTCCGCCGTGGCGCGGTGCGCGGCCGTGATGCGCCGCTCCACGGCCCGGAAGTCGCGGTAGCGCAGCGTGGACAGGTCGCCGTACCGCGGCGGCTCGTCGGCGCCGGTCGGCAGCACGTGCACGTCCGCGTCGGCCGGCAGGTTCGCCATGTCGCGGGCGAACCGGTGCCGGCGGGCGATCTCGAAGGCGACCGACGCAACCTCCCACGGCTTGGTCGGTGCCTGAAGCGGGCGGTCGATGCGGCCGACCTGCAGCACGTACAGGGTGCGCGCGCCGAGGGTCAGCGCGCGCTCCACCGGGATCGAGTTGACCAGTCCGCCGTCCAGGTAGTGCTCGGCACCGATCTGCACCGGCGGGAGCACGCCGGGAACGGCGCTGCTCGCGAGCACTGCGTCGACGACAGGCCCGGTGGTGAACCAGTGCTCGGCGGCTCGTTCGATGCTCGCGGCGACGCACTGGAACGGCACGGGCAGGTCCTCGATCAGTCCGTCGCCGAGGTGCTCGGTCAGCAGAGCGCGCAAGGGTTCGTTGGGGTGCACGTGGGTCCGCGCGCGGGCGATGTGACCCACCCGGCGCAGTGCTCCGCCGGAGTAGAGGCCGCTGTCGGCCAGGCCGAGCCAGACGCCGCGGAGCCGCTCGACCGCCGTCGGGCTGGGGTCCGCGGCGACCGCCGCACCGTTCAGCGCGCCAACGGACGTCCCGACGACCACGTCGGGCACGATGCCGGCCTCGAGCAGCGCCTGCAGCATGCCGACCTCGCCGGCCCCGAGCAGCCCGCCGCCGCCGAGCACGAAGGCGACCCGCGGCTGTCCCATGCGCTGATCCTCTCCTTCCGCACCGGTGCGGACACCTCGGGTGCCCGGCGTCAGCTCGCCGACCCGGACGCTGGTTCCGCCGGACGGCCGGCCAGCTCGAGCAGCCGGTCGAGCACCCGGTCGTCGCTGCGCAGCCCGTCGTGGCCGAGCTCGCTGGTGGCCCACCAGCGCAGGTTGCCGACCCGGCCGGCGGTCTCGGCCGAGAACGCGTGCTCGACGTACATGTCCTCGTGGTAGACCACGGCGGCCACCGGCACCTCGTTGGCGGCCAGCGCATCGAGGTCGTACAGCGCCGGCCAGCCGTCGTACGCCGACAGCAGCTCGGCCAGCTGCGCCAGCGGTGCGACTGCCCGGTCGGCGGCGACCAGCTCGGGCATCACCATCTCGCCGGTCAGCAGCAACGGCCTTGCCGTCGGTGCGAACTCCGGCAGCTCCTGCGCCACCCGCCGTGCGGACCAGCGGGACGCCTCGCCCTGGCAGTAGATCGACTCGTGCATCACGGCGTACAGCGGTCGGTCGAGGAACGTGGTCGCCGACTCGACCCCGGCCAGGAACTCATCGGTCAGCTCGTCGCCCGCCCAGGCCGTCTCGAGCAGGTAGTGGACCTTCTCCAGCCCGTCGGAGTAGCCCAGCCCCAGCCCGAGCGACTGCAGCCGGGGAACGGTCAGCAGGTCCCCGGACGGCAGCCGTACCTCGGAGGAAGCGAGGTGGTCGGCCACCGCGTCCAGCCGGTCGGCGTCGCCGGGGTACCGCGCCACCAGCCGGTCGTAGCGCTGCCGGACCCGCGGGAACGTGGCGCGGTAGACGTCGTCCGGCCCGCGGTCCAGTGGCGGCAGGCCGCCGGCGATCAGGACCTTGTCCAGCCCTGCCGGCGCCAGCGACAGGTAGGTCAGAGCGAGGAAGCCGCCGTAGCTCTGGCCGAGCACCGACCACCGGCCGTCGTTGCCGAGCAGCACCCGGCGCAGGATCTCGGCGTCGCGCACGATGGAGTCGGCGCGGAAGTGGGTCAGGTACCTCGCCTGCTGGAGCGGGCCGCCCCGGCCGGGCAGCGTCTGCCGGGTGGCGGGGGTGGACCGGCCGGTTCCGCGCTGGTCGAGCAGCAGCACCCGGTGGTCGAGCAGCGCGCGGCCCAGCCAGCCGGAGCGGTTCAGCGGCCGGGGCGCGCGGGCGCCCGGCCCGCCCTGCAGGAACAGCAGCCAGGGCAGGTCCTGCTCGCGCAGCCGGGGCGCGACGACCTCGCGGGCGAACACCATGATCTGCTCGCCGTGCGGGTCCGCGTGGTCGAGCGGCACGTCGACCTCGTGGTCGGTCAGGACCAGGCCGGGCAGTCGGTGATGGAGGCCGCTCACCCTCAGACCGTATGGCAGGGTGCGGCAGATGCAGGTGCGCCTACGCCGGGTGGTCGAGGACGACTGGTCGCTGCTGCGCGACGTCCGGCTGGAGATGCTCCGGGACACCCCGCTCGCCTACCTCGAGACGCTGGCCGATGCCGAGCCGCGCACCGAGGAGGAGTGGCGCTTCCGCAGCAACCGCGGGTCGACCGGGCCGACCGAGCTCGCGCTGGCCGCCGAGGACCCGGAACGCCCGGACCACTGGGTCGGCTATCTCGCCTGCTTCGTCGACAGCCCGGGACAGGGCCATGTCGTGAGCGTCTACGTCGCGCCGGCTCATCGGGGGACCGGGCTCGCGGGACGGATGCTGGACGGCGTCGTCGAGTGGGGGCGCGGTGAGGCCGGGCTGGACCGGCTGCACCTCTACGTGCACGAGGACAACCCCCGGGCCCGGGCCTTCTACCGCCGATACGGCTTCACCGAGACCGGTGGGAGGATGCCCTACGACCTCGACCCGACGAAGTCCGAGGTCGAGATGGCCCTGCTGCTGGACCGCACACAGCCCTGATTGACTGAGGGCATGCTGCCCTGGCGAGCTGACCTGGCCGGGCGCCTCGACGAGGGCGTCATCGACTCCGTGCTGCTGCGCGACAACCCGCTCGGCGACCCGCACGAGCGACCGGTCTGGGTGTACCTGCCGCCGGGCTACGACGACAGCGACCGGCGCTACCCCAGTGTCTACGTCATCCAGGGCTACACCGGCCACCTGACGATGTGGGCCAACCGGACCCCGTTCCGGCAGCCGTTCGTCGAGACCGCCGACCAGGTCTTCGCCGACGGCAGCGCGCCGCCGTGCGTCGTGGTCTACGTGGACGCGTGGACGTCGTACGGGGGGTCGCAGTTCGTCGACTCGACCGGGACCGGCCGCTACCACTCGTACCTCTGCGACGAGGTGGTCCCCTGGGTCGACGCGCGGTACCGCACGATCGCCGCGTCCGAGTCGCGGGCGATCAGCGGGAAGTCCAGCGGCGGGTTCGGGGCGATGATCACCCCGATGCTGCGCCCGGACCTGTTCGGCGCGCTGGCCACCCACGCCGGTGACACCCTCTACGAGTTCTGCTACCTGCCGGAGTTCGCCCAGGCGGTGCGCTTCCTGCGCCCCTACGACGGCGACATCTGGCGGTGGTGGGACGACTTCCAGACCCGGCCGGCCTTCACCAAGAAGGAGGACGCGGCGCTGATCACGGCACTCGGCTGCTCGGCGGCGTTCTCGCCGGGGGAGGACGGCCGGCCGGTGCTCCCGTTCGACGCGCGCAGCGGTGTCGTCCTGCCGGAGGTCTGGGACCGGTGGCTGGCCTGGGACCCGGTCCGGATGGTCGACCGGTACGCCGACGCGCTGCGCGGGCTGCGCGCGGTGTGGATCGACGCGGGGACGAGCGACGACTACTTCCTCGACCTGGGGTCGCAGGCGTTCCGCGACGGCCTGTCGCGGGTCGGCGTACCGGACGACCGGGTGTTCTTCGAGCTGTTCGACGCCACCCATGCCGCGATCGACTACCGGTACCCCCTCGCGCTTCGTTGGCTGGCGGAGCGGCTCGCCCGCTGACCGCCGATCAGGCGGGGGAGGTCACCCACCGCCGCCCTCGGACAGCCGGCGAGCCGACTCGAGGACCACGAGGTGTGACGGTCCGGTAACGTCCGTCCCGCCGCGAGACCGCACCGGCAGGAAACCATGGAGGTCTGATGACGATCGTGGTGGGTTATGTGCCCCGCGCCGAAGGTCGCGCAGCGCTGCGCCGGGCAGCCGAGGAGGCGCGGCTGCGCTCGACCAAGCTGATCGTGATCAACTCCAACCGAGGCGGCGGTCACCTCGAGGACGACGACGCGGTCGAACACGAGCGCGAGCTCGCCCAGGTGCGCGAGCAGCTAGACGCCGAGGGCATCGAGCACGAGGTCCGGCAGCTGGTCCGCGGGCTCGACCCGGCCGAGGACCTCATCGCCGTGGCCACCGAGACCGAGGCCGACTTCATCGTGATCGGCCTGCGCCGACGCACCCCGGTCGGCAAGCTGATCCTCGGTTCCAACGCCCAGCGGATCCTGCTCGAGGCGCCCTGCCCGGTCCTGGCCGTCAAGGCCGAGGAGGACTAGCAGCTGTGCCGCCCCGAACACCCCGCCCGATCGCCATCACCGGCGAGCCGGCGGCCGACCAGCTGCTCGACAGCGACCCGTTCGCCCTGCTCACCGGGATGCTGCTCGACCAGCAGTTCCCGATGGAGCGCGCCTTCGCCGGGCCGCACAAGATCACCGAACGGCTGGGCGTCGACCGGCTCGACCCGGCCGACGTCGCCGCTGTGGACCCCGAGGAGTTCTCGGCGCTCTGTGCGACGCCGCCCGCGGTGCACCGCTACCCCGGCAGCATGGCGCTACGGATCCAGGCGCTGGCCCGGACCGTTCTCGACGAGTACGGCGGGGACACCGCCAGGCTGTGGACGACTGCCGACACCGGTGCCGAGCTGCTGCGCCGGCTGCGGGCCCTGCCCGGGTTCGGCGATGCCAAGGCACGGATCTTCGTGGCCCTGCTGGGCAAGCAGCGGGGGGTGCAGCCTCCTGGCTGGCAGGACGCGGCCGGCAGCTATGCCGAGACCGGGTCGTTCCGCTCGGTGGCCGACGTGGTCGACCCCGCCAGCCTGGCCTCGGTGCGTGCCTTCAAGCAGCAGCAGAAGCAGGCTGCGAAGACACGCTGACTCTGGGTAAACACCTCCGGCACGGCGGAGCCCGGATAGCCTGCGAAGCGCACGGCCGCGGTGGCCTGCACGTAGCCGACTGCAGCCGCTTCGACCGGACGACGCCGTCGGTGTGTCGATGCGCCGAGAACGGGAGGGATGGCCTTGACGTCCGAGCCGATCCCTGGCCCGATGTCCGGCAGCGAGCAGGCGTCCTCCGACTCCGCGCTGCTCGAGACCCTGATCCTGCAGGCCCCGGTCGCCTTCGCCTTCTACGGCCCGGACCTGCGCTACCGGCGGATCAACCGGATGCTTGCCCAGATCAACGGGCTGCCGATGGAGGACCACATCGGGCGCCGGCCGGCCGAGCTGCTGGGAGACCTCGGTGTGGCTGTCGAGGCCCGGCTCCGGCAGGTCCTGGAGACCGGCGCGATCGTCACGGAGGACATCTCCGTCCCCACGCCGGGCACCGGGGAGCTCCGGCACTACCAGTCGCAGTGGTTCCCCGCCCGCTCCAGCGAGGGTGCCGTGCTGGGCGTGGCGGTGCTCGTCTCCGACGTCACCGATGGCCGGCGCGCCGACGAGGCGCTGCGGCGCAGCGTCGAGCGCACCGAGCAGCTCCAGCGGGCGACCGCGGCGCTCGGCGAAGCCCTGACCATCGCCGACGTACGCCGGGTGGTGGCCGAGACCGCACCGACCGCCACCGGCGCGCGCAGCGCCGAGCTGCTCCTGGCCGACGAGCCGGTGGCTCCGGTCACCGACGGCCGGGCCCGGGTGCAGGTCGACCTGGCCGTGTCGGGTGGCCGTATCGGGTCGCTGCTGCTGGAGTTCGACGACCCGGTGGCCGACCTGGACGACGCCTTCCTCGGCGCGCTGGCCGGCCAGTGCGCGATCGCGCTGGAACGCGCCCGGCTGTACGAACGGGAACGGTCCACAGCCGTGACGCTGCAGCGCAGCCTGCTGCCCGACCGGCTGCCGGACATCCCCGGGGTCGAGCTGGCGGCGCGGTTCCGCGCCGGCTCCGCCGAGGCCGACGTGGGCGGCGACTGGTACGACGTCTTCGGTCTGCCCGACGGCCGGCTGGTGCTGGTGGTGGGGGACGTGATGGGCAAGGGCGTCCGGGCTGCCGCGGGGATGGGCCGGCTGCGCTCCGCGCTGCGAGCGCTGGCACATGCCAACCCGCTGCCCGAGGCGGTGCTCTCCGGCCTGGACCGGGTGTTCAGCGCCACCGAGGACGCCGACCAGATCGCCACGCTCGTCTACCTGCTGGTGAACCCGGCGGCCCGCCGGGCGGCGGTCGGGGGAGCGGGACACCTTCCGCTGGTCCTCCGGCGGGCCGGTCAGGCCCCGGAGCTGGTCGACGCCGGCTCCGGCTCCACCCCGCTGGGCTGGCCGGAGCCGCGGGCGCAGCGGACCCTGGAGCTCGGCCCCGGTGACCTGCTGCTGGGGCTCACCGACGGCCTGGTCGAGCGCCGCGGCCGCGACCTCGACGAGGGGCTCGCGCTGGTGCTCGAGGCGGTGGGTCGGGAGGACGAGTCGCTGGACGCGCTGGTCGAGCGGGTCGACCGCACCCTGCTGCCCGACACGCCCGGCCGGGACGACGCCACGGTGCTCGCCGTACGGTTCTCCCTCTGATCGCGACGCGCCCGGATCTGCAAAGGCGGACCCCGCCGTGTCACAATGCTGTGTTGCGACGTCCAGGCTCAGGCCGGGCGACGCGACCAACCCCAGACCCCCGCCCCGGGCTGTTGCACGCCCAGGGGTGCGACGAGAGGTAGTACGTGTCGGACACGGTTCGCCCGCACCCGCCGGAGATCTCGGACCCTGCGGTGCAGGGTCGCAGCGACGGCCCGCGCAAGAAGGTCGTGGCCGCGGCCACCGCCGCCAAGCGCGCCACCGCGACGAAGAAGGTCGCGGCGAAGAAGGCCGACAAGCCCGAGGCGAAGAAGACCGCCAAGCCGGCCGGCAAGGCTGCTCCTGCGAAGGCGCCGGCCAGCAAGGCTGCAGCGACCAAGGCGCCGGCCAGCAAGGCCGCGGCGACCAAGACCCCGGCCAGCAGGGCGACGGGCAGCACGGCGCAGGCCGCGCAGAAGGCCGCCGTCCCGGCGAAGAAGGCGGCGGCGAAGAAGACCGCCACCCCGGCCGGTGCTGCGAAGAAGGCGGCCGAGAACGGCGCAGCCGAGGCCCCCGCCGTGGGCGACGCCGCCGTCGCGGCCCCCGACGGCGAGCCCACCGAGCCCCCGGAGGGCGAGGAGGACGCGTCGTTCACCCTGTCGGACGAGGACGAGGAGGACGCGCCTGCGCAGCAGGTCGCCACTGCCGGCGCCACCGCGGACCCGGTCAAGGACTACCTCAAGCAGATCGGCAAGGTCGCCCTGCTCAACGCCGAGCAGGAGGTCGAGCTGGCCAAGCGGATCGAGGCCGGCCTGTTCGCCGAGGAGAAGATCAACGGCGGCGAGAAGTTCGCGCCGAAGATGAAGAAGGAGCTCGACTGGATCGCCGAGGACGGCCGCCGGGCGAAGAACCACCTGCTCGAGGCCAACCTGCGCCTGGTCGTCTCGCTGGCCAAGCGCTACACCGGCCGCGGCATGCTGTTCCTCGACCTCATCCAGGAGGGCAACCTCGGCCTGATCCGTGCGGTCGAGAAGTTCGACTACACCAAGGGCTACAAGTTCTCGACCTACGCCACCTGGTGGATCCGGCAGGCGATCACCCGGGCGATGGCCGACCAGGCCCGCACCATCCGCATCCCGGTGCACATGGTCGAGGTCATCAACAAGCTGGCCCGGGTGCAGCGCCAGATGCTGCAGGACCTCGGTCGGGAGCCCACACCGGAGGAGCTCGCCAAGGAGCTCGACATGACCCCGGAGAAGGTCGTCGAGGTGCAGAAGTACGGCCGTGAGCCGATCTCGCTGCACACCCCGCTCGGTGAGGACGGAGACAGCGAGTTCGGTGACCTGATCGAGGACTCCGAAGCCGTGGTGCCCGCGGACGCGGTCTCGTTCACCCTGCTCCAGGAGCAGCTGCACTCCGTGCTCGACACCCTCTCGGAGCGCGAGGCCGGCGTCGTGTCCATGCGGTTCGGCCTGACGGACGGTCAGCCCAAGACCCTGGACGAGATCGGCAAGGTCTACGGCGTGACCCGCGAGCGGATCCGTCAGATCGAGTCCAAGACGATGTCCAAGCTGCGCCACCCGTCGCGGTCCCAGGTGCTGCGCGACTACCTGGACTGA
The DNA here is from genome assembly GCA_963746465.1 of uncultured Actinomycetota bacterium. Lineage (GTDB taxonomy): Bacteria > Actinomycetota > Actinomycetes > JACCUZ01 > JACCUZ01 > CAVVAY01. The sequence continues at coordinate 811,395 of CAVVAY010000005.1, forward strand.
CCGGCGTCGACGTTGACCTGACAGCGGTCCAGGCCGCACCCTTGGGCGCATGTCGGGCTGGTTCGAGCGGCACCCAGGGGCGGCCGCCGCGGTTCTGGGTGTGGTCCTCTGCCTCCTTGTGCTGACCGTGGCGGCAGCGGTCACGAGACATCTGATGGTGGCCGGCGGGAGCGCGGTCGCGGCTCTGGCTCTCTGGCAGCAGATCGAGTCGAGCATCGCCGGCGGGCCCGCCCGGGCGAGGCGGACCCGGAACCGCTGACTGCGACCTGAGCCCGCACCGCCGCCGACGGGGAGACGCCGGACAGCGGTGCGATAAGGGGCATAACGACCGTTCGCGGCGCGGGTCACGCTCATGACGCCCGGAAAGCGCGACCACTCAGGCCGTGGGCCCGAAGATGGCTTGTTGCGCCCGGCCGACCTTCGCTCGCGTCGTGAGCAGGCCGGTGAGCCCCTGGTCGGTCAGCAGCCGCCACTGCCTCGGAGTCCTCTCGTTGAGCTCCCAGGCGAGATGCCAGACCCCTCGGGCTCGCGAGTAGGCGAGCATCTGCCGGTCGACGTAGGTGATGTGGATGCAGATGGCCTCGAACTCGTTGGCCCGCGCTGCGTCCACCATGGCCTTCGCGGCGGCCGGGGACTTCGGGTACCCCTTCATCCCGGCCCGGATGCCAGTGCGGCGGATGAGGTCCAGCGCCGCCGGCGTCACCTGGTACAGGAACAGCACCGCGCCGCGCTCGCGCCGTTGAGCCGTGATGGCCCGGACGGCGACCTCGACGCTGTGCAGGATCTCCGCGTCCGTGCCGGCCAGCAGGTTGCTCTTCAGGTCGATGTACCACTCGGTCAGCGGCACCGCGAGGAAGTCCTCCAGCGTTGCCACCCGCGCGCCACCGGCAAGACGGCACCGCCGGACGCCGTCCAGGGTCTGCCCTGCGACGTCCCCACAGGTCCCGCCCATCGCCGGGTCATGGGTGGCCACCAGCTGGTCGTCGGCAGTCAGCATGAAGTCCGACTCGGCGAAGCACATCGGCGTGGACTGCTGCGCCTCGACGCTGTTGACCCTGCGCTCGGCGATGCGAGTGCCGACGTACTTGCGGTTGACCGGGCAGGGCGGCTCGCAGGACGCCGCGCCGGCTGACGCGCTGCGGCAACGGTCCCGCCCGTCACCGCCGTTCGCGACATCCGGGCCGCGGCCCCCGTCCAGGTCGTCATGACCCGATTCCCCGGCCAGCAGGTCAGCGCCGCCACTGCCGCGCACCACGTCGTTGCCGCGGCCCGCGCAGATCCGGTCCGCACCGCCTCGGCCGACGATGACGTCGTTCCCGTCCTGACCCACGATGACGTCCCGCCCGTTGGTGCCGAGGAGGGTCTCGTCGTTCGATGTGCCGACGATGGTCGCCGGCCGGCCCAGGCACCGAGGCGACCCGACGTCGGCGGAGCACGGGCTCAGCATCGCCAACGCCGACGCCATCGACACGACTGCTGCGACGACGACGAGCACTCGCGGGGTGACATGTCCGCGCTCCGTCTCGATCGCTACTGCGTCTACTGATCGCTCATCGGACACGACTGCCTACCCGTAGGTCTTCGCCGCTGTCTCCGGGTGAGGGCATGACGGTGCGTCGTCACGGACCATCAGGTGCGCGACGGGATGCGTTGGGTCCCCACCCTTTGCTGTTCTCCGAGGACGCCATGGGCCGCACGGAGGTTCGGTTGTGAAAGGCGCAAAAGCTTTGAGCCACAAGGGGTTCAGCGACGTCCTTGGTCCGGCGAACCAGCGAGGGGGGAGGCGGCATGACGAAGGTGAGTGTCGTCGTACCCGTGTACAACCCCGGCCGTTACCTCGACGACCTGCTCACCTCGTTGCAGCGTCAGTCGATGCCGGCGGAGGACTTCGAGGTCGTCTTCGTCGACGACGGCTCGACCGACGGCACAGGCAGTCGACTCGACGCGTTGACCGCCACCGCGCCGAACATGCGAGTCATCCACATCGCCAACTCGGGGTGGCCCGGACGCCCGCGCAACATCGGCATCGAGGCAGCTCGAGGACAGTATGTGCAGTTCGCCGACCATGACGACGAGCTGGGTGACGAGGCGTTGCAGCGCCTGTACGACTACGCGACGGCCAACAACTCGGACGTGGTCGTCGGCAAGGAGGGCCGGCGGAACAAGGTCTGGAGCACCGGGCCGCTCTTTGCCCGTGACCGGCCGAACGCGACCCTGGAGAAGGATCCTGCGCTGCTGCTCCTGCTGACGCCGCACAAGATGTTCCGGCGGGCCTTCCTGCTCGAGCAGGACATCCGCTTCCTCGAGGGACCGCGGCGGCTCGAGGACCACGCGTTCGTGATGACGGCCTACTTCCGGGCCCGAGTGGTCTCGGTGCTGGCCAGCTACACCTGCTACTACTGGCACCGACGGGAGAACAGCGCCGGCCGGCGAGCCAAGGACTGGCACCAGTACTTCGCCAGCCTGAGCGACACGCTCGACGTGGTGGAGCAACACACCTCGCCCGGCCACTTCCGGGACCGCCTCATGTCTCACTGGTACCGCACGAAGGTTCTCCGGCGGCTCGGTACGAGCTTCGCCGACCAGCCGGAGGCCGAAGCGCGGGCGATGTTCGAGGAGCTGCGGGCATTGACGCTGGAGCGCTTCCCGGCCGACCTCGACACCCAGCAACAACTCGGTCCGATGCAGCTGCGGGCTGCTCTACTGAGGGCCGGCGCCTTCGGGCTGCTGCGCGAGCTCGCGACCGAGGAGCGGGCGAGGTATCTCACCGAGCAGGTGGACGACCTCCGGATCGCGAGGGACCGCCTCGACCTGACGGTCACCGCGACGTTGCTTCGCCGAGACGGCTCGCCGGTGCAGCTGGTGCAGCGCGCCGGGGCGGTGCACCAACTGCCGGTCATCGCACTCGACGGGCTGGACCTGCCGCCGGCGGCCCTGGACGTCACCCACGCGTACGACCGGCTGACTGTGAGGGTGTACGCCCGGCACCGCTCGTCGGACCAGCGGTTCGCCCTCCCAGGTCGCTCCCTGCCGGTCGACGTCCGGCCCGACGGCACGCTGCTGGTCAGCGCCACGGCGCAGGTGACCCTCGACCCGGCACGCACCGAGGAGGGCCGGCCGATGAGATCCGGCCGCTGGTGGCTGGAGGCCGAGCTGGCGTTCGGCGGCTTGGTCGTGAGCCGCCAGGTCCGGAGCCGGGCGTTCTCGGCCCGGTTCGACGACGGCGACGTGACCGTCTCCAGCGCTCGCGCACCGTGCGGACCGGTGCCCTGGCCGGGAAGGCCGGTCCCGTTCGTCCGCCGCCCGCGCCGGTAACGTGCTCGCTGAGATGTCAGAGCCCGGATCGGTCACGTCACGGTCAGCTGTCGTCGACCGACTCCGGGCCGCGGGCTGTGTCTTCGCCGAGGACGAGGCGGACCTGCTGATCGCGGCAGCGCAAGCGCCGGCGGACCTCCTCGCCTTGGTCGACCGACGCGTCGCCGGCCAGCCGCTCGAGCACGTGATCGGCTGGGCGGAGTTCTGCGGGCTGCGCATCGCCGTCGACCCGGGCGTGTTTCGTCCGCGACCGCGCACGGAGTTCCTCGCGGAGCAGGCGGTGGCCGTCGCCCGGAAGGGCTCCTTGGTGGTCGACCTCTGCTGCGGCTCGGGCGCCGTGGGGGCGGTCCTCGCCGCTGAGGTGGGCGACGTGGTGCTGCACGCCGTCGACATCGACCCGGCCGCGGTCCGCTGCGCCCGCCGCAACCTGACCGGTGCCGGCGGCCGCGTGCATCAAGGCGACCTCTACGACCCGCTGCCCGCCGACCTGCAGGGGCGGGTGGACGTCCTGGTGGCGAACGCGCCGTACGTCCCGACCGGCTCGATCGGTTTCCTGCCCTCCGAGGCCCGGCTGCACGAGCCGATGCTGTCCCTCGACGGCGGCGCCGACGGCCTCGACATCCTCCGGCGGGTGATCTCCGGGGCGCCGGACTGGCTCGCGGCCTCCGGTCACCTCCTCGTCGAGACGAGCGACCACCAGGTGGCCGGGACCGTCGCTGCTGTGGCCGCTGCCGGTCTGCAGCCGCGGGTCGCGCGCTCAGGGGAGCTCGGCGCGACGATCGTGGTCGGCCGGGCGACGGGCTTCTGCGACTGACCGGCTCGTCGGTTCGTGGGGATGGGACGCCCCCCGAGGGGGATTTCGGGAGGCGTCCCTGCTCCACCTGGGCCGGCGGGCCTCTGCCCCACCAGGCGTCTCACCCCGAGCGACGGACAACGGCACCCCAGACCGCGTCGGCTGTGCCCAACCGGAAGGGGTAGTCAGGCTCCACCGCACGCGCGGACTGCTGTTGTCCACCGGGGTCTGGAGCTGCCCTCAGTAGAGCACCGCAGCAACTCCCTGGGAAGAGGCGCATCTCCGCCGGCGTCCGGCATGAGAAACCGGCGGGCCGGGGGAGTCCCCCCACGAAGCTCTCCCGACCCGCCGGGTGAGGACCACGGTGCCGCAGACGGAGGGCGGGGACCATCGCCTGTTCGACCGAACCTGCACCGGACGATCGGCTCGATCCCGCGGCGGTTCGACGGAGTAGTACGGTCCGTTCTGCGAACCTGGTGAAGAGGACATGTACGTGGACGCCCTGCGCAGCCTGACCCGTGACGAGGCGCGAGCCCGTGCCGAGATCGTCGTCGTGGATCGCTATGACATCACCGTCGACCTGACCGACCTCGCCGAGGGCGACGCCTTCCGGGCGACGTCAGCGGTGCGCTTCTCCTGCCGTACGCCGGGAGCGGCGACCTTCGTCGACTGCGCTGCCGAGGTGGTCCGCGCCACCCTCAACGGCGCTGAGCTGCCGGCCGACGCGGTCGGTGACGCGCGGATCGCGTTGGCCGACCTCGCTGCCGACAACCTGCTGGTCGTCGAGTCGGTCCAGCGGGAGACCCATGAGGCGACCGGCGTCCACCGCTCGGTCGACGCCGCGGACAAGCAGGTGTACGTCTGGACGTCGTTCGAGCCGGACGAGGCGCGTCGCGCCTGGGCCTGCTTCGACCAGCCGGACCTCAAGGCTGTGCACGCGCTGACCGTGACGGCTCCGGAGGGCTGGACCGTGCTCTCCAACACCGGCGACCCAGAGATCGAGGATGCCGACGACGGCAGGCGCTGGACGTTCGGCGACACGCCGCGGCTGTCGACGTACGTGCCGGTGGTGAACGCCGGACCTTTCCACGAGCGTCGCGTCGAGCGTGACGGGCACGACCTCGGGCTCTACTGCCGGGAGTCGCTGGCGACCTTCCTGGACCGGGACGCCGACGAGCTGTTCGAGATCACGGCTGCCGGGCTGGCGTTCTTCGGTGAGCAGTTCGCCATGCCGTTCCCGCAGCGCCGCTACGACCAGGTGTTCGTGCCCGACTTCGGCGGCGCGATGGAGAACTACGGGTGCGTGACCTGGAGCGATGCGTCGATCTACCGCAACGCGCCCACCCACGGCCAGCGCGAGGAGCGGGCCGCGATCCTGCTGCACGAGATGGCGCACATGTGGTTCGGCGACATCGTCACGATGCGCTGGTGGGACGACCTGTGGCTCAACGAGGCGTTCGCCGAGTGGGCGGCGAACTGGGCCACGGCAGCCGCCACCGAGTTCACCGACAAATGGGCCGGGTTCCTGACCGGGGCCAAGCTCGCCGGCTACCGCGCCGACCGTGCGCCGACGACGCACCCGATCCGCCAGGAGGTCGGCGACGTCGCGGATGCGGCCGCCGGGTTCGACGACATCACCTACTGGAAGGGCGCCAGCGCCCTCAAGCAGCTGGTCGCCTACGTCGGCGAGGACACCTTCGTCGCCGGCCTGCGCACCTACTTCGCGAAGCACGCCTGGGGCAACGCCTCGCTCGACGACCTGGTCGCCGAGCTCGCCGCCGCGAGCGGCCGTGACATGTCCCGCTGGGTCTCCGGGTGGCTCGAGACCGCCGGCACCGACGAGCTGTCGCTGGAGCGGACCGACGACGGGTACGTCCTGCACGCCGAGGGACCCGGAGGCGGCGAGCCGCGCCCGCACCGGCTGGACGTCGGGGTGTACGACCGCGGGACCGACGAGCTGGTCCGGCGCGAGCTCCTCGAAGTCCACCTCGAGGGGCGCAGTGCCACGCTGACTCCCGGCGGCGGCCGGGCCGACCTGCTCCTGCTCAACGACGAGGACCTCACGTTCGCAGGTGTCCGGCCGGACGACGAGTCCCTCGCGACCCTGGTGGCCTCTGCCGCCCTGCTGCCGCGGGCGATCTCCCGGGCGGTGGCCGTGCAGACCGTCTGGGACGCGCTGGTTGTCGGCGCCGTCCCCGCAGCCGACTTCGTGACCTGCGCCACGGCAGTCCTGCGCCGCGAGACCGCCGAGGCGGTCGTCGAGCCCTTCCTGAAGCTGGCCGTCCAGGCGGCCGAGCACTGGTCGCCGCCCGCGGTGCGCGACCAGCTTCTCGAGACGGTCGCGGACACCTGCCTGGTGCTCGCCGCGGCGGACGGGCCGCGCCGGCATGCTGCGGTGCGCGGGCTGGCCCGGACCGCGACCACCGACGAGCAGCTCGCGGCCCTGCACGAGCTCGCCGGCGACGACTCGGACCTGCGGTGGCGGGCTCTGATCCGGCAGGCGGCACTCGGCCGGCTGGACCGCGACGAGCTGGAGGCGCTGAAGGCCCAGGACCCCGACCCCGACGCATGGGTGCGGGCGCTCGCCGCCGAGGCCGCCCAGCCCGACGCCGCGGCGAAGACCACCGCATGGCAGGCCGGCATGGTCGACCGCAAGGTGCCGATGGGGTCACTGGGCGAGCTGGCCAGCGCCTTCTGGCAGCCGGGCCAGCCCGAGGTCCTGGCGCCGTTCGTGGACCGCTACGTCGAAGCGCTGCCGGACCTGTCCCGGGCCGGCATGCTGCTCGCGATGACGACGTCGGGGTGGATGTTCCCGGTGGTGGGCGTGGACGAGGCGGGCCTGCTCCGCGCCCAGGAAGCCGCCCGCAGCGACGACGTCTCGCCGCTGGTGCGCCGGACCGTCGAGGAAAGGGTCGACCAGGTACGCCGGATGCTCGCCGCGCGGGCGAAGTGAGCCAGCCGGGCTAGACCGGCGCGCAGGCGGGGCAGCGCGGCGCGGAGTAGGGCCGGTCGACGCCGACCAGCGCCTCGGGGTTCTTGATCCGGTCGCACTCGCGGGTCAGATGGAACCGGGCGCGGACAGCGGTGGTGTCGTCCGTCGGCTCGTCGATGCGCTCCAGCCAGCCTTCGGGCGGTTCGTAGGGCACGCTGGCGAGTCTACGCAGGGTTCAGCACTCCGGCCGGGACGCCAGCACCGCGCGGACCAGCGCGTCGCCGTCCGGGGCGCGCAGCACCGGCACGCCCGGTGGGGTGGCTCGGTCTCCCTCGCCCTCACCCGGCCGGGCGGTGGGGGAGCCGTGCGTCAGCACCTGCTCGGTCGCGGTCAGCTGGCGGATGAGCACCAGGCGGACGCGGTCCGGGTGCTCCTCGGCCAGGTCGTCGTAGAGAGCTGGGTCGTGCTGCCCGTCGTCCCCGACCAGGGTCCAGGTCAGGCCGGGAAGGTCGGCGAGCAGGCGGCGCAGGCTGTCGCGCTTGTGCTGGCGGCCGGACCGGAACCAGCGGTCGTCGCTCGGCCCCCAGTCGGTCATCAGCAGGGGTCCGGCGGGGTAGCCGTGCCGGTCCAGGAACCGCTCCAGCGACGGAGCCACGTTCCACGGCCCGGTGGAGACGTAGGCGGTGAACACCTCGTCCTCGCCGCGCAGGTGCTCGAAGAGCCTCGTCATCCCGGGAACCGGTCGTCGGGACGACTCGTGCTGGACGAAGGTGTTCCAGAAGGCTCGTAGCGGGCGAGGCAGCGCGGTGATCATCACGGTGTCGTCGATGTCGCTGACGACGCCGACCTTCTCGTCCTGGCCGACGACCCGCACGCGGGTGGTCGCCGACCGGCCGTGCCCGCTGGCCAGCACGACCTCGTGCCAGCCGGCGTCCAGGTCGATCGCCACCGTGGTGTCGACGTAGCCGCCGTTCCCGCTGCGCACGGACGTGACCTGGTCCCCGACGGACACCTCGACGGCGACACCGGGCAGCGGCAGGGTCATGAAGCGCCGCCAGCCGCGGACCAGCTCGACCTCCGGGCCGGGCGTGTCGGTGAGCAGGGCGCGGCCGAGGACCCGGACCCAGCCCTGCTGTCCCGGTCCTCCCGGCACGCCGTACGTCGTGAAGGCGAGCAGCCGGACCCGCCAGCCGCGCCGCCAGAGGACGCGGGCGATCCGCCGCTCCACGGTGCGCTCCAGCCGGGCAGCCAGCACCGTGGGATTCATCGGGTCAGCGTGGCACCGACCGTCACCGCCGGCTGCCGCGGGGGCTGCGGGGCGGGGTGCGGTACGTCGGTTCCTTGTTCTGCCGCCGCTGCCAGGCCTCCCAGAGCCTGCGCCCGACGAAGAAGGCCAGGGTCCTCCACAACCAGCGCCAGATCATGGGGCTGGCCTGCCCGTCAGACGGGTCCGGAAACGGCCCCGGAGCGACCGGAGAACGCCGAGAGGCCCCGGACACACGGGTCCGGGGCCTCTCAGGTGGTCAGGTGCGGGTCAGCCCTCGGAGTCCGCCGTGGCAGCCGGCGAGGTCGGGGTGGCCGCGAGCTGGGCGCTGTCGTCCTGGAAGTCGACCGACATCTCGCGCAGCTTGTTCTCGTGGGCGTGACCGTGGTGGCCGCAGAAGAGCAGCTCACCCCCGTTGGGCAGGGTCACGCGGATGTAGGCCTGGGCGCCGCAACGGTCGCAGCGGTCGGCCGCCGTCAGGCGAGGGTGCGAGGCAAGTGCTGAGGTCACGTCGCCCTCTCTTCTCGGTGGTGCGGGTGGTACCGGGTTCAACACCCTTTCATCGGCTGTTCGTTCCCGGATCTCCACAGTATTGGTTCGCTCTGCGCGTACTGCCCATCTTTCGCCTACCTGCTGGTGCCCATCTCACAGCACGGACGAACTCTGAGCACGTCACATCTGGGTCACGGCGTGTCGCTGAGCCTACGCGACCACCCGGACGGCCGACCCCGGTCACCCCTCGGGCCCGACTGGTCGCTGTCCGCGCCGGTGCGTCGGGACCGTCGTGTCCCGGCCCGCCGGTAGCCTCGGTGGGTGACCCAGACCCTGCACGCGCGCAGCGACGGCGAGTTCGAGCCGGACGCGTACTCCGCGCGCAGCCTGCTGGTCCTGGAGGGTCTGGAGGCGGTCCGCAAACGACCCGGCATGTACATCGGCTCCACCGACTCGCGCGGCCTGATGCACTGCGTGTGGGAGATCATCGACAACTCCGTCGACGAGGCGCTGGGTGGGCACTGCACCCGGATCGAGGTCGATCTGCACGCCGACGGGTCGGTCGAGGTCCGCGACGACGGCCGCGGCATCCCGGTCGACGTCGAGCCGCGCACCGGGCTCGCCGGGGTCGAGGTCGTCATGACCCGGCTGCACGCCGGCGGCAAGTTCGGCGGTGGCTCGTACGCCGCGTCCGGCGGCCTGCACGGCGTCGGCGCCTCGGTCGTCAACGCGCTCGCTGCCCGGCTCGACGTCGAGGTCGACCGCGACGGCAAGACCCACGCGATGAGCTTCCGGCGCGGTGCGCCCGGGCAGTTCGGCAACGGCTCGCCCGACTCGCCCTTCGTCGAGGGCTCCGGGCTGCGGGTCGTCGGCAAGGTGACGAAGAAGAAGACCGGCACCCGCATCCGGTACTGGCCGGACCGGCAGACCTTCCTCAAGGACGCCGCCATCTCGGTGGACGAGCTGCACAACCGGGCCCGTCAGACCGCCTTCCTGGTGCCGGGTCTGACGCTGGTGGTCCGCGACGCGCGTGCCGGCGACGAGTCGGTCGAGACGTTCCGGTTCGACGGCGGCATCAGCGAGTTCTGCGAGTTCCTCGCGCCGGACCAGTCGGTCAGCGACGTTCTTCGGCTGCAGGGCGTCGGGCACTTCCGTGAGACCGTGCCGGTGCTCGACGAGCAGGGACACATGACACCGCAGGAGGTCGAGCGTGACCTCACCGTCGACGTCGCGCTGCGCTGGGGCACCGGCTACGACACCACGGTGCGCTCGTTCGTCAACATCATCGCCACCCCGAAGGGCGGCACCCACGTCCAGGGCTTCGAGCGGGCGCTCACCAAGACGCTGAACGAAGCGCTGCGCTCCCAGCGGGTGCTGCGCGCGGCCGAGGACGACGTGGTCAAGGACGACGTCCTCGAAGGGATGACCGCGATCGTCACGGTGCGGCTCTCCGAGCCGCAGTTCGAGGGGCAGACCAAGGAGGTGCTCGGCACCTCGGCGGCCTCGCGCATCGTCGCATCGGTCGTCGGCAAGGAGCTGAAGGCGGCGCTCACGACGACCAAGAAGGCCGGCAAGATGCAGGCCAAAGCGATCCTGGACAAGGTCGCATCGGCGGCCCGGACCCGGGTCGCGGCCAGGGCACACAAGGAGCTGCAGCGGCGCAAGAACGCGCTCGAGACGTCGTCCCTGCCGGCGAAGCTCGCTGACTGCCGCAGCGACGACGTCGAGCGCAGCGAGCTGTTCATCGTCGAGGGCGACTCCGCGCTGGGCACCGCCAAGCTGGCTCGCGACTCCGAGCACCAGGCACTGCTACCGATTCGCGGCAAGATCCTCAACGTCCAGAAGGCGTCCGCCTCCGACATGCTCAGGAACTCCGAGTGCGCCGCCATCATCCAGGTGATCGGCGCCGGCTCCGGGCGCACCTTCGACCTGTCCGCCGCGCGATACGGGCGGGTCGTGCTGATGGCCGACGCCGACGTCGACGGCGCGCACATCCGCTGCCTGCTGCTCACGCTGTTCTACCGCTACATGCGCCCCATGGTGGAGGCCGGCCGGGTGTTCGCCGCCGTCCCGCCGCTGCACCGCATCGAGGTCGTCAACGCCGGGAGCAAGAAGAACGAGGTGCTGTACACCTACACCGAGGCCCAGATGCGCAAGACGCTGGCCGAGCTGCAACGCAAGGGCAAGCGCTACAAGGAGCCGATCCAGCGCTACAAGGGCCTCGGCGAGATGGACGCCGACCAATTGGCCGAGACCACCATGGAGCCGCGCCACCGGATGCTGCGGCGGGTCACCCTGGGCGACGTCGCGGCAGCCGAGCAGGTGTTCGACCTGCTGATGGGCAACGACGTGTCCCCGCGGCGGGACTTCATCGTCGCCGGCGCCTCCCGGGTAGACCGCGACAGCATCGACGCGTAAGCGGCTAGGCGAGATCGACGCGTAAGCGGCTAGGCGAGATCGACGCGTAAGCGGCTAGGCGAGATCGACGCGTAAGCGGCTAGGCGGGATCGAAGGTAAGCGGCTTACCTCACGGTGCCGGCCTGCCGATATCCACGACGTGCTGATCTGGGTCGCTGTCGCTCTGCTCGCCGGCGCGGGGGTGCTCGCGGGGCGATGGCTGCTGCGCCGGCGCGACGGCTTGGGGCGGGCGAAGCCGTTCCCCACCGTGACGGTGCTGCTCCTGGTGGCGCTGGGCATCGGCGCTCTGGTGCCGGTTATCCGGCACCATCGGCTGGAGGCGCGGCTGTCCACGGCAGCGTCCGCGCTGGTCGGCACCCCGGTGGCGGTGCACTGCCAGAGCGTGGGCAAGCAGCTGGTCGACGTCGGTCCCGAGCTCGGCTACGTCCGGTACAGCGCGGACGGGGTCCCGGAGCACGCGACCCTGATCAAGCGGGACCAGTGCTCTGATCTGCGGGACTACCTCGGGTCGAACAAGGACACGCCGTCCCAGGAGCAAGTGGTAGCCGTGCACATCCTCAGCCACGAGGCGCGGCACATGGCCGGCATCACCGACGAGGCCATCGCCGAGTGCGGCGCCATGCAGCGCGACGCACGCACCGCACAGCTGCTCGGCGCCGACCCCACCCAGGCGCAACGGCTCGCCCGGCAGTACTGGCTGACGGTCTACCCGCGGATGGCCGACGACTACCGGACCCCGCAGTGCCAGCCCGGGGGCCCGCTCGACGAACGTCTCCCCGCGCCGCCGTGGACGAGGGCCGGCTGAGCGATCCATCGTCCGACCGACGTGTTGCGGGCTGCTGCACAGGGCAGGTGGTCGCTGTCGGTAACCGGCCGGGTCCTGGAGGTCAGCCATGGCAGCTCCCGTCGACGAGCGCGCGCGGGCCGAGGGTGAAGGACCGCTCACCCGGGTGATGGGGCGCAAGCTCCTGCTGCTGTTCATCATCGGCGACATCCTCGGTGCTGGCATCTACGCCCTGACCGGCAAGGTCGCCGGCGAGGTCGGTGGCGCGCTCTGGATCCCGTTCGTCATCGCCTTCGTGGTGGCGGCTCTGACCGCTGCGTCGTACGCCGAGCTGGTGGGCAAGTACCCGCGGGCCGCCGGCGCGGCGCTCTACACCAACAAGGCGTTCGGCCGGCCGTTCGTCACCTTCATGGTCGCCTTCGCCGTGATGTGCTCCGGCATCACGTCGGCCAGCACCGCGGCGCGCGCCTTCGGCGGTGACTACCTGGCCGAGTTCGTGACGCTGCCGGTGGTCCTCGTCGCCGTGCTGTTCCTCGTTCTCCTGGCCGTGGTCAACTTCCGAGGCGTCGGGGAGTCGGTCAAGGCCAACGTCGTGCTCACAGATCATCGAGGTCACCGGCCTGCTCGTCATCATCGTGATCGGCGTGATGGCGGTCCTGTCCGGTGACGGGGAGCCGTCGCGACTCACCGAGATCGACACCGGCGGCGATGGTGTCGTCCTCGGGCTGATGGGCGGCGCTGCGCTGGCGTTCTTCGCCCTGGTCGGCTTCGAGGACTCGGTGAACATGGCCGAGGAGGTTCACGACCCGACCCGCAACTACCCCCGCGCCCTGTTCCTGGGACTGGGAGTCACCGGCCTCGTCTACGTGCTCGTCGCGCTGACGTCGTCGCTGCTGGTCGCGCCGGACAAGCTGGAGGAGTCAAGCGGCCCGCTGCTCGAGGTCGTCAAGGCCGGTGGGCTGTCGTTCCCGCCGAAGCTGTTCGCGCTCATCGCGCTGGTCGCGGTCACCAACACCGCGCTGATCAACATGCTGATGGCGTCCCGACTGGTGTACGGCATGTCCCGCGAGGGGATCGTGCCGCGGCTCCTCGGCCGGGTGCACGCGGCCCGGCGTACCCCGTTCATCGCGATCGTGTTCACCACGCTGCTCGGCTTCGGCCTGGTGTCGACGAGCAAGGTCGAGGACCTCGGCGACACCACGTCGTTGCTCCTGTTGTGCGTGTTCGCCGTCGTCAACGTCGCGGTCCTGGTGCTGCGGCGGGAGACGGTCGACCACGAGCACTTCCGCACGCCCACCGCCCTGCCGGTGCTGGGGGCGATCACCTGCGCGGTCCTGGCCACCCCCCTCGTGGGCCGCGAGGGCAGCGTCTACCTGACCGCCGGGATCCTGCTCGGGATCGGGCTGCTGCTGTGGTTCGTGAACCGGGCGATCGTGGGCAAGCCGGACGAGGTGGATGCCGAACGACTCGCCCGTACGGAGTAACCCCGTCCAGATCGCGGTCATGGGGCTGAAGGTCCGGGCTGAATCGGTCGATGCCTTGAGCATGCTGATCCTGCTGACCCTGCTGACCGTCGGCTTCTTCGCCGCGGTCGCCTGGGTGCGGCACGGCAGGAAGCGGCCGGCCGTGGTGGTCGCGCAGGCCCCGGTCATGCTTCCCGCCGAGGACCTGCCCCCGCCGTCCGCGGTCGGTTGGCCGCCCGGCGGGAAGCAGTTCTCGTCCTACGTCGACACCGGCTTCGCTGCCCTGGATGCCTACCTCTCCGAGGGCTACGCCGCCTGACCGCTCCCGCGGCCGGTCAGCCGACCGGTGCCGGGCCGCTGACTGCCGCGACCGGCTGGCTGGCGGGCACGCCGGACCCGTCCCGCCGTCCGGTCGCCTCCGGCAGGTCCAGCGCCACGCCGGTAGCCGCAGCTGCCCGAGCCGGCGACGGGCCGGCCCAGGCCAGCGTCAGGACGTCCTCGCCGCGCAGGAACCGGTGGCAGCGAACCCCGCCGGTCCCGCGACCCTTCGCGGGGTACTCGGCGTAGGGCGTGACCTTCACCGACCCGGCGTCGGTGCCCGGCAAGGCGGCGGACGAGGCGGCGATCGTGACCACCACGTTGTCCAGCGCGGGGTCGACGGCGCCGAAGTGCACGACCCGGGCGCGACCGGCCAGCCGGATGCCGGCCATGCCGCCCGCTGACCGGCCTTGCGGGCGCACCGAGGCCGCGTCGAAGTGCAGCAGCTGCGCGTCGGAGGTGACGAACACCAGGTCGCGGTCCTCGGTGGAGAGGTCGACCGCGCCGACCACCCGGTCGCCCGGCTTGAGGGAGATGACCTCCCAGGTGTCCTTGTTCTGCGGGTGGTCGGGGACGACCCGCTTGATCACGCCCTGCTCGGTGCCTAGTGCGAGCCCCGGCCCGTCGGCGTCCAGGCCGGTCAGGGCGACCACCTGCTCGTCCTTGTCCAACGACAGGAACTCCGAGACCGGGGCACCACCGGAGAGGTTGGGCGCGCTGGCCGTGGCCGGGACCGCCGGCACGTCGAGGACGCCGAGGCGCAGCAGCCGGCCGGCCGTGGTGACGGCGGCGACCTCGCCCCGGGCGGTGGACCTGACGGCCGAGACCAGGACGTCGTGCTTGGCACGGGCGCCCTCGGTCGGCAGCGGGTCGTCGCTCAGGGTGCGGGCCAGCAGGCCGGTCGAGGACAGCAGCACCCAGCACGGGTCGTCGGTGACCTCCAGCGGGACGGCCGTGGTGCTGGGCGCGCCGGCGGACTCCAGCAGCACCGTGCGCCGTGGGGTGCCGAACTGCTTGGCGATCTCGGCCAGCTCGTCGGAGACCGTCTTCCGCAGCAGCGACTCGGAGTCGATGATCTCGGTGAGCGCGGCGATGGTCGCGCGCAGCGTCTCCTGCTCGGCCTCCAGCTCGATCCGGGAGAACTTGGTGAGCCGGCGCAGCGGCATGTCGAGGATGTAGTTGGTCTGGGTCTCGGTGAGGTCGAACACCGACATCAGCCGCTCGCGCGCCTCGGCGGCGTCGTCGCTGGTGCGGATGACCTGGATGACCTCGTCGATGTCCAGGATGGCGACGAGCAGGCCGTCCACCAGGTGCAGGCGGTCCAGCGCTTTGGTCCGGCGGTGCAGGCTCCGCCGCCGTACGACGTCGAGCCGGTGCGCGATGTAGACCTCGAGCAGCTCCTTGAGCCCCAGCGTCCGTGGCTGCCCGTCGACCAGTGCGACGTTGTTGATGCCGAAGGTGTCCTCGATGGGGGTCAGCCGGTAGAGCTGTTCGAGGATGGCCTCCGGGTTGAAGCCGTTCTTGATCTCGATGACCAGCCGGAGGCCCTTGGTGCGGTCGGTGTAGTCGTCGACCGCCGTGATGCCCTGCAGCTTCTTGCCGCGGACCAGCTCGGCGATCTTCTCCTTGACCCGCTCAGGCCCGACGCCCCAGGGCAGCTCGGTGATCACGATGCCCTTGCGGCGCGGGGTGACGTTCTCGACCCGGGCCGTGGCGCGGGTGCGGAAGGTGCCCCGGCCGGTCTCGTACGCCTCCCGGATGCCGTCCAGCCCGACGATCTTGCCGCCGGTCGGGAGGTCCGGGCCGGGCACGAAGCGCATCAGGTCGTCGAGGCCGGCACCGGGGTGCGCGATCAGGTGGCGCGCCGCCGAGACGACCTCCGTCAGGTTGTGCGGCGGCATGTTGGTCGCCATGCCGACCGCGATGCCGGATGCGCCGTTGACGAGCAGGTTCGGGAAGGCGGCCGGCAGCACCTCCGGCTCCATCTCGCGGTCGTCGTAGTTGGGCCGCAGGTCGACGACGCCCTCGTCGATGCCGGTCGTGACGGCCATGGCCGCCGGTGTCAGCCGGCACTCGGTGTAGCGGTAGGCCGCGGGCGGGTCGTCGTTGCCGAGGCTTCCGAAGTTGCCGTGCCCGTCGACCAGGGGGAGCCGCAGCGACCACGGCTGCGCCATCCGCACCAGCGTGTCGTAGATCGCGGTGTCGCCGTGCGGGTGCAGCGTCGCCATCACGTCGCCGACGACGCGGGCGCACTTGACGTGGCCGCGGTCGGGCCGCAGGCCCATCTCGGTCATCCGGTAGAGGATGCGGCGGTGCACCGGCTTCAGCCCGTCGCGGGCGTCGGGCAGGGCGCGGGAGTAGATGACCGAGTAGGCGTACTCGAGGTACGAGCCCTGCATCTCGTCCGAGACGTCGATGTCGACGATGTTCTCGGTGTAGTCGTCGTCAGGCGGGGTGGGGGTCCTGCTCTTGCGTGCCACGGGTGGGGCTCCTGGCGGTCAGAAGGCGGTCCGGCGGGTGCTGCCGGACCATTCTGGCCGCCGGGTCGGACCGACCTCGGGACCGACCCGCGGCAGCGCCCTCCAAGCCCCGTGATCATGAAAATTCGACCCCGCACTATGGGGGTGGAAGCTTCATGATCACCGGCCCAAGCCCTGATCAGGCGCCGATGACGACGTTCCACTCCCGGATCCGCCAGGCCCGCACCAGACCGTTGCGGACGTACGGGTCGGCCTCGACGAAGGCCTCCACCACGGCCCGGTCCTCGGTCGACCAGACCAGCATGGCCTGGTCGGCCGGATCGGCCAGGGCCCCGGCCAGCGCCAGGTCGCCCCGCTCGTGGGCGGCCCGGGCCAGGCCCAGGTGCACGTCGCGGAACTCTGGCCGGCGCTCGAGGTAGTCGTCCACCAGGTCGTACTGCAGCGCGAGGTACATGCCGCCCACCCTGCCAGAGCCGGGTCAGCCCTTGAGGTCGGGGAAGTCCTCCTCGCGGAACTCGGTCTCGGACCGGCCTTCGCGAGCCTCCTCGGCGCCGCGCAGCTCGACCCGGCGGATCTTCCCGCTGATGGTCTTCGGCAGCTCGGCGAACTCCAGCCGGCGGATCCGCTTGTAGGGCGCGAGGTGCTCCCGGACGTAGCGCAGGATCGACAGTGCGGTGTCGGAGTCCGGGGCGTGGCCCGCGGCCAGCGCGACGTAGGCCTTCGGTACGGCGAGCCGCACCGGGTCGGGTGCCGGGACCACGGCGGCCTCGGCCACGGCCGGGTGCTCGATCAGCACGCTCTCCAGCTCGAACGGCGAGATGCGGTAGTCGCTGGCCTTGAACACGTCGTCGCTGCGGCCGACGTAGGTGATGTAGCCGTCCTCGTCACGGCTCGCGACGTCGCCGGTGTGGTAGTAGCCGCCGCGCATGGCCTCGTCGGTCAGCGTGCTGTCGTCGCGGTAGCCGACCATCAGCGCGGTCGGCCGCGCTGCGAGGTCGAGGCAGATCTCTCCCTCGGTGCCGACCTCGGAGGTGACCGGGTCGATCAGCACCACGGTGTAGCCGGGCAGCGGGCGACCCATCGAGCCGGGCTTGAGCGGTGCGCCGGGCGGGTTGCCGATCTGCGCCGTCGTCTCGGTCTGTCCGTAGCCGTCGCGCACGGTCCGGCCCCAGGCCTGCTGCACCTGCTCGATCACCTCGGGGTTCAGCGGCTCCCCGGCCCCCACGACCTCGCGCAGCGACGCCACCCGGTGCGCCTTCAGGTCCTCCTGCACCAGCATCCGCCACACCGTCGGCGGCGCGCAGAACGTCGTCACGCCGCAGCGAGCCATCGTGTCGAGCAGGCCGGCGGCGTCGAACCGCGGCTGGTTCACCACGAACGCGGTGGCACCGGCGATCCACGGTGCGAACACGTTGCTCCAGGCGTGCTTCGCCCAGCCGGGCGACGAGACGTTGAGGTGCACGTCGCCGGGCTGCAGGCCGATCCAGTACGCCGTGGAGAGGTGCCCGACCGGGTACGACGTGTGGGTGTGCTCGACCAGCTTCGGCCGGGCCGTCGTGCCGCTGGTGAAGTAGAGCAGCAGCGTCTCGTCGGCGCCGGTCTCGACCTCGGCCTCGAAGGACTCCAGATGCGCAGCCGAGTCGTCGTAGCGCAGCCAGCCCGCGACCGGCGGCCCGACCGCGATCCGGGTCCAGTCGCCCGGCACGCCGGCGAACTTCTCGGTGTCGGCCGATGCCGTGATGACATGGCGCACCTTGCCGCGCTCGACGCGGTCGGCGAGGTCGCGCGGCCCGAGCAGCGTCGTCGCCGGGATGACGACCGCCCCCAGCTTGATGCAGGCCAGCATCACCTCCCACAACGGCACGACGTTGCCGAGGACAAGTAGCACGCGGTCGCCGCGGTCGACGCCCTCAGCGCGCAGCCAGGCCGCCACCTGTGCCGAGCGGGCGGCCAGCTCGGCGTACGTCAGCCGGTCCTCGGTGTCGTCGGCGTGCACGATCCACAGGGCCGGTACGTCGGGCTGCTCGGCGGCGAGCACGTCGAACCAGTCGAAGCCGAAGTTGAAGTGGGTGAGGTCGGGCCAGCGGAACTCGGCGACGGCTGACTCGTAGTCCGTTCGGTGGCTCTGCAGCAGGTCCCGGGCGGCCCGGAACGCGTCGGTCTGTCCCATGCCAGCGACCCTCGCAGCCGCTCAGTGCGGGGTCAACGGCGACACAGAGCCGGTTATCCGTCCCGCAGCTGCCGCGTACCTTCGCTGGTCCACTCCACGACGTATCGCCGGTCCGGGTCGCCGTTGGTGAACGTCGCGGTGCAGGTGGCCGTGGACCCGGGCGGCGGGGTGGGGGTCTCGAGCTCCTCGCACGACACCCTCGGGCTGCCACTCAAGGTGGAGACGTGGCTGGTCACCCAGCTCTCCAGGTCCCGGGTCGCAGCCTGCGCGGCGCTCCCACCGCCATCTGATCCGCCGCCGCTACCTGAGGCGCCACCGCCACCTGGTCCACCGCCGCGGCTTGCCGCGCAGGAACCGTTGGAGAGCTCGTCGCAGGGCTTACTGAAGGCCGAGTCGACTGCCCTGCCGAGCAGAAAGAGCGCCGGGACCATCACGATCGCGACGGCCGCCATCAGCAGGGCAGCCTCTACTGCCGAACCACCGCGATCGTCCAGCCGCCAGCTACCCACGGACCCTCCCCCCTGGCGCCGCAAACTTCACCATGGACGCAGCGGCCGGAAAGGTCAATGGCCCGAATGCGGTCAGTCGTCACGCTCCGTGACGTCGGCGACCGAGGCGTCGAGGGCCAGCAGGGCGGGGTCGGCATCTACGGCGATCGCGACGCCGTGCGCGCCGGCACCCAGAGTGACCTCGCGACCGCGCAGCCGTTCGTCGGCGACCACCGGCCAGGCGGTCGTCGAGCCGAACGGGGTGATGGTGCCGCGCTCGTAACCGGTGACCGCGAGCGCGGTGTCGGCATCGGGCATGGACAGCCGGCTCACGCCGAGCAGGTCGCGCAGCTTGGGCCAGGAGATCGTCCGGTCGCCGGGCACCAGCACGAACAGGAAGTCGCCCTCGCCGCGGCGGACGACCAGGGTCTTCACCACGTCGGCCGGCTCGACGCCGCGCGCCTCGGCCGCCTCGGCCAGGCTGTGCACCGGGCCGTGCCGGATCACCCGGTGCGAGAGCCCGGCGGCCTCGACGGCAGCTAGCGCTCGTTCCTCGCCGGTCACGGCCGCGCCCCGACCCGGCCGACCACCCGGGCCGCGAGCCGGTTGCCGGCTGCCAGCGCGGTCTCGGGCTCCGGGTGCAGCAGCCAGGAGGCCAGGAAACCGGCCGCGAACGCGTCGCCGGCACCGGTCGTGTCGACCACTTCGACCCCCCGCTCGGCCGGAGCGCTGGCGGTGATGAACCCCTGCTGCCACAACGACCCGTCGGCGCCGAGCTTCACGACGACCTCGCGGTACGTGTCGCCGAGCCGCTCGGCGGCCTGGTGCGGGCTCGCGACGCCGGCGAGCACCGCGGCCTCGTCCTGGTTGGCCAGCAGCAGGTCGACCCCGCGGGTCATCGCCAGGAACTCTGCTGCGCCGGTCCGTTCGAGCAGGGCTGCCGACGACGGGTCGACCGACACCGTCATGTCGGCGGCCGCCGCGAGCGAGAGGGCGGCGAGGCCGGCCTCGCGCGATCCCGGGTTGAGCAGCGTGTAGCCGGACAGGTGCAGGTGGCCGCCGGGACGGAAGGGCCGCTGGGGCAGGTGCTCCGGCCCGAGGGTCGCGTTCGCGCCGGCGTCCGGCAGCATCGACCGTTCGCCGCCGGGTTCGACCAGCACGATGCAGGTGCCCGTCGTGCGTTCCGGGTCGGTGCTGACCCACGCGGTGACGCCGGCGTCGGTCAGCGCCGCCACCGACTCGCGGCCGAGCACGTCGTCTCCGACCCGTCCGACGTAGGCCGTGGGGACGCCCTGTCCGGCCAGCCAGGCGGCCACGTTGGCCCCGGACCCGCCACCCGCGGTGGTGACGACGGCGGGAGTGTCGCTGCCCCGCGCCAGGGCGCCGCTCATGGCGGCGAGGACGTCGACCATGACGTCACCGACGACGACGACGTCGAGGGTCTCGGTGCCGAGCGGGACGGTCACCGGGTCACCGCCGGCCGGCGGACGCCGCCGCGATCCGGGCAGCGAGCTCGGCGTTGCGAAGGATGATGCGGATGTTCGCCTCGAGGGTGACGCCCTTGCTCTCGCGGTGGAAGAACTCGAGGAGGAAGGGCGTGACGTCCTTGCCGCGGACCTGCGCCTGCTCGGCCGCGGCCAGGCCGTCGTGCAGCAGCCGGCCGTGCAGGGCCGGGTCGACCTGCTCGCCCGGCGGCAGCGGGTTCGCCACCACGACGCCGCGGTCGTCGGTGCCGAGCCCGGCCCGCTGAGCCATCACGGCTGCGACCTCCTCGGGGCTGTCGACCTGCCAGTCGACGCGGTGGCCGGAGTCGCTCAGGTAGAAGCCCGGGAACGCCGTCGTGCCATAGCCGAGGACGGGTACGCCGAGGGTCTCCAACCGTTCCAAGGTGGCGGGCACGTCGAGGATCGACTTCACACCGGAGCAGACGACCGTGATGTCGGTGGTCGCGAGCGCTTGCAGGTCGGCGGACTCGTCCCAGGTGCTGCGCGCGTCGCGGTGGACGCCGCCGAGGCCCCCGGTCGCGAAGACCGGGATGCCGGCCCGTGCCGCGAGGTGTGAGGTCGCGGCCACCGTGGTGGCGCCCATGCCGCGTCGGGCCGCGACGGTAGCCAGGTCTCGGGTGCTCACCTTGACGACGTCGTCCCGGGTGGCCACCAGCTCGAGTGCCTGGTCGTCCAGCCCGATGCACGGCCGGCCGTCGACCAGCGCGATGGTCGCGGGGACGGCGCCGCCCCGGCGTACCGCCTGCTCGATCTCCCGCGCGACGCGGAGGTTCTCCGGCCGGGGGAGACCGTGGCTGATGATGGTCGACTCGAGGGCCACCACGGGGGTGCCCGCCGCCAGTGCGTCGGCGACTTCGGGCAGGACGTTGAGCACGGTCGCACGCTATCGGGTGGGGAATGCGCTCGACCGCTGTCGGTGGCGGTCGGCAGGATCGGCTCATGCCGACGCCTGAACGCAGCATCATGCCCGCCGCGATGGACGAGCGATCGATCC
The DNA here is from genome assembly GCA_963746465.1 of uncultured Actinomycetota bacterium. Taxonomy (GTDB): domain Bacteria; phylum Actinomycetota; class Actinomycetes; order JACCUZ01; family JACCUZ01; genus CAVVAY01. The sequence continues at coordinate 832,811 of CAVVAY010000005.1, forward strand.
TGATGAACCACCTCGACTACACCCGCCGGACCGCCTTGGCGAAGTGCGAGGGCCTCTCCGACGAGGACGCGCGCCGTGCGGTGCTGCCGACGTCGCCGCTGATGACGATGTCGGGCATCGTGAGCCACCTGAGGTGGGTGGAGTGGTCGTGGGTCCACGTCCGGCTGCTGGGGGAGCCCGACGAGGGCCCGTGGACCGATGAGGACCCGGACCGCGAGTTCCACTACCGGACCGGCGAGCCGCTGTCGGTGACGACCGAGGACTACCAGGAGCTGGCGCGGGCGCACGACGAGCTGTTCGCCGGCATCGAGCTGGACCAGGTCGCCGCGACACCGGCGCGGAACGGGCGGCCGATCACCTTCCGGTGGATCCTCCAGCACCTGATCGAGGAGAACGCCCGGCACGACGGGCACCTCGACATCATCCGCGAGCTGATCGACGGCACCACCGGCGACTGAGCTAGCCGAGGAACCCGTCGAGCTCCTCGGGCTTGCCGGCCCGACTGTCCAGCCGGATCGTCCATGCGTCGACGCTGTCGAGGACGAGGTGGGTACCGTGCCACGGGTCGCGGGCGAGCGTGTCACGCACCGTCTGCGCTGAGTCGGCCTCCACCACGTGCACCACCCGGTGCTCGTCGGCCAGCGGCCCGCCGAGGACGACGAAACCGTCCGCGACGAGCCGGTCCATGAACTCGGCGTGCGCGGCCCAGTCGGACTGCTCCTCCATCGGCATTGACGGGTCCCATCGCGGACCGGAACGGTGGAGCACGACATGGAACATGGCCATGTCCGCGTTCTACCACCGCGCGGTGACGGCCGTGCTCGGCTTGATCGTTGACCGTGCCGACATGGTTGACTCTGCGCGGAAGGGAGCCCTCGTGGGTGTGGTCAATGCGGAGATGTCGCGGGCGTGGGACGGCCCGGAAGGTGAGCACTGGGCCACGCACGCGACCGGGTACGAGCGCGCGAACGGTCGGCTGTGGCGACGGTTCCTCGAGTTGGTACCGATCCGAGCAGCAGATCGAATCCTTGATGTCGGCTGCGGCAACGGCCGGTCGACCTGCGACCTGGCACGCCTCGCACCAGCAGGCTCTGTGACCGGCATTGACCTGTCAACGGCGATGCTTGACGTCGCACGCTCGCGGGCAGCGGAGGAGGGGTTGATGAACGTCCGGTTCGAGCGAGCGGACGCGCAGGTGCATCCGTTCGACCCCGCGTCGGTCGACCTCGTGGTCAGCGTCTTCGGCTCGATGTTCTTCGACGATCCCGTTGCAGCGTTCCGAAATCTCCGTGGCGCTCTCGCGGACGATGGTCGATTGGCCCTGCTTGTCTGGCGCGAGATGGCACGCAACGAGTGGGTGTTCGCGGTGCGGGACGCACTGGCCGTCGGCCGCCAGCTTCCGGAGCCACCGCGAGGCGCACCAGGACCCTTCGCATTTGCGGACCGCGACCGCGTTCTCGAGATAGTGGAGGCGGGCCACTTTGGCGACGTGCAGTTCCAGGAGGTCGAAGAGCCGGTCGATCTCGGGGCCGATGCGGGCGATGCGTATGCATTCGTCAGTGACCTCGGCCTCGCCCGTGGGCTGCTCCACGACCTCGACGAGTCGACGGCGGAGCGCGCCCTCAACAACCTGGAAGAGGCGCTCGGCCGGCACGTCACGTCCGAGGGTGTCCTGCTCGGTGCCTCTTCCTGGCTCGTCACGGCCGCTGTCTAGTTTCCTGACCCGTGCCCCAGAGCTCGCTGCGCACCGCACGCCTCGACCTGCTGCCGCTGTCCGACGACCACCTCGAGCACGAGGTGGAGCTGGACTCCGATCCCGAAGTCCTGCGGTACCTGTTCGGGCGGGGCCGCACGCGGGCCGAGGTCGAGCAGGTTCACGTGGGCCGGTTGGCCAGGGCCGCGGAGGTCGACGGCCTCGGCATGTGGGCCGGGTTCCTCCGCACCGGCGAGGCGCCGTTCGTCGGGCTGTGGATGCTCCAGCCGCCGCACGGCCCCAGCCAGACCAAAGTGCCCGGCGAAGCCGACCTGGGATACCGGCTGCTGCGTCGGCACTGGCGCCAGGGCCTGGCCAGCGAAGGGTCACGTGAACTGCTCCGGCACGGTGTCGACGACCTCGGGTTGCAGCGGGTCTTCGCCCAGACCATGGCCGTCAACGCCGCCTCCCGCGCGACGATGACGTCGCTCGGCATGCGGTTCGTCCGCGCCTTCCACGAGGACTACGGCGAGCCCGTGCCCGGCGCCGAGCTCGGCGAGGTCGAGTACGAGATCCGCCGTCAGGACTGGCCCACCGACATGAGCAGATGACCGCGAGCCACCTGCCCTTCCTCGGGATGCGCGTCGCCGCGCCACTGGCGGCGTGGTCCTTCGCGTACGCCGGATACCGGGTGTACTACGCGGCCGGCGGCCAGGCCGGCATGATCGGGACGCCGGCCTCCGACGCGCAGTTCCGTGCGATCAACGCTGTCGGCGCGCTGATCATCGTGGCGGCGGGACTTCTGCCGCTGGCCGCGATTCGTGTCCAGAGCCTCCGCCGAGCCATGCCGGCCGTTGCCTGGGTCGCTGCCGTGGGCTGCTGCATGCATGCCCTCGTCGACTGGACGCTCCGGATCTTCAGCCTGACCGGCGTGCACCCGACCGAGCTCCCCGCCCGCGCCTGGAGCTCGTTCGACCGGCAGGCCGCGGACCTGCAGGACGTGCTGATCAACGAACCCTGGTTCTTCGTCGAAGGCGCGCTGTGGGCCTTGCTCGGGATCGGCCTGGTGCGCACTTCCCGTCGCCGGGCGTGGGTGCTGTCGGCCGGCTTTGCCTGCCTCTTGCTGGCAGTCGTGGGAGTGCTGAGCGGGCTCGACGTCATCGGCAGCTTCCACCTCGGCTGACCGCGGTAACGTCGGGTCTCGTGTCACACATACGACGCTTCGACCACGTCGGCATCACGGTCGCAGACCTCGACGCCGTGACGGAGTTCTTCGTGGCGCTTGGTCTCGAGGTCGAGGGGAGGACATTCGTCGAGGGCGACTTCCTGGACACGGTCTGCGGCATCCCCGACTCCCGCACCGAGATCGTCATGCTCAAGCCGCCCGGCGACGGAAGCCGCCTGGAGCTCGCGCGCTTCGTGCGACCCGACGCCGTGCCGGGCTCACCAGCGGCCATGGCCAACGAGCTGGGACTGCGCAACGTGGCCTTCGAGGTCGACGATCTGGAGGCGGCCGTCGACTGGGCGGCTGCGGAGGGCTACGGACTGGTGGGTGGCATCGGCGAGTACGAAGGCGTCTGGCGGATGGCCTACGTCCGGGGACCCGAGGGGATTATCGTCTCGCTGTCCGAGCGCATCGGTTGACCTGCAGACGCCGGGTCGCTGCCGTCGGCACCTCACGCGGGTATTTCCGTGACGAACTTGACCCGCGAAAGAGTCGAGTTCACTATCTGGGTGCAGGTCACGAGGCACCTCCCCAGACCCCGGAGGCCAGAGATGGACCCGTTGACCCCGGACGAGTACGGCGGCGAGGTCGCCGCCGAGAGGCGCGAGGCTGCCCTCGACGGTCGTGAGCGGGCCGCCGACGCACGGGACCGCGCCGCAGATCGTCGGGACGGCCTAGCGTCCGACCGCGAGGTGGTGCTCGACCGCCGGGAGGATGCCATCCAGGTCCTCCTCGTTGCCGCCGAGAAGCGCGATCGCCTCGCCGAAGAGCGTGACCGTCGGGCGGAAGAACGCGACTCAGCCGCAGAGAGGCGGCCCTTCACTTCTGCGGAGGAGCACTCCGCGGCCGCGCTGGACCGTGCGCTGTCAGCCGTGGACCGCTACGAGTCCGGCGTCGACCGCGATCGCAGTGCCGGTGACCGTGCCGAACTCATCACGCATCCCCGGGGGCAGCTGCGACTGCTGTTCGGCGACCGGGCATAAGGGCGCTACCGCACAGTCGGGAGGACTGTGGCGGGCCAGCGCACCCCCCAACCCAGGATCCTCCCCGGACACAACCCCACGACCGCCAGAACCCGCAATCCGTTGGCCCACAACGGTTCCGGCCATCCACAGCCCACTGCGATAACCTCGCCCTGTGGACGACGGCGAGCTCGGATACCTGGCTCACTGGGAGGCCGACGTCGTTCTCCGCGACGGGGGGACCGCGCACCTGCGCCCGATCCTTCCGACCGACGCGGAGCTCCTCCGTCGCTTCCACTCGCGGCTGTCCGACGAGACCATCTACAACCGGTTCTTCTCCCTCTACCGGAGCCTGTCCGACAAGGACATCGGTCGTTTCACCGTCGTCGACCACCACGACCGGGTGGCCCTGATCGCGACGATCGGCGGCGAGATGATCGGCGTCGTCCGCTACGAGCGCACCGGACCGGACGAGGCCGAGGTGGCGTTCAACATCGAGGACGCCCACCAGGGTCGAGGTCTCGGCTCGGTCTTCCTCGAGCACATCGCGGCGGCCGCCCGGGAACGCGGCATCTCGCGCTTCGTCGCCGACGTCCTGCCGACCAACCGGGCGATGCTGCGCGTCTTCTCCGACGCCGGTTACGTCGTCGACCAGGAGTTCGACGACGGTGTCGTGCGGCTGGCCTTCGACCTCGAACCCACCGAGGACTCGCTTGCGGTCACCTACGCCCGCGAGCACCGCGCCGAGGCCCGCTCGGTCCAGCTGCTGCTGGAACCCCGGAACGTCGCTGTAGTGGGTGCCGGCCGCAGCGAGACCTCACTCGGCCATGTCGTCCTGCGGCACCTGCTCGACGCCGGGTTTGCCGGCACGGTGCACGTGGTCAACAGAAACGCCGACGAGGTCGCGGGCATCACGTCGTACCGGAGTGTTCGCGATGTCCCCGGCCCGATCGACCTCGCCGTCATCGCCGTACCTGCCGACGAGGTCGAGCAGGTCGTCACCGACTGCGCGGCCAACGGCGTTCGTGGCCTCGTCGTGACGTCGACCGGCTTCGCCGAGACCGGGCCGGAGGGCGCGGAGCAGCAACGCCGGCTGGTGGCGCTGGCCCGGGGGAGCGGGATGCGGATGCTGGGCCCGGCCTCCTTCGGCGTCATCAACACCGACCCCGAGGTGTCGTTGAACGCCTCGCTGTCACCGATCGTCCCAGGTCGCGGCCGGATCGGGTTCTTCTCCCAGTCCGGCGCGCTCGGGGTGGCCCTGCTCGACAACGCCGTACGCCGGGGCCTCGGCCTGTCGACCTTCGTCTCGGCCGGCAACCGGGTCGACGTCAGCGGCAACGACCTGCTCCAGTTCTGGGAGGAGGACGACGCGACCGGGGCCGTCATGCTCTACCTGGAGTCGCTCGGCAACCCACGTAAGTTCAGCCGGATCGCCCGCCGGCTGGCGCGCCAGAAGCCGGTCGTCGTGGTGAAGTCCGGCCGGTTCCGCGGCGATGCACCCGAGGGGCACCTGGTGCGGGAGTCCCGGGCACCCGCCGCCGCGATCGACGCGCTGTTCCGCCGCGCCGGTGTGATCCGCGCCGACTCGATCCACCAGATGTTCGACATCGCAGCACTGGTCTCGACCCAGCCGCTGCCCGACGGACCACGGGTCGCGGTGCTCGGCAACTCCGACGCCCTGGCGGTGCTCGCGTACGACGCCTGTGAGGAGGCCGGCCTGCAGGTCGCGAGCACCCGCGCGCTGGGCCCGGACGCCAGCGCCGAGGACTTCGCGGTCGCCCTCGAGGAGGTCTTCGGCGACGAGGCCGTCGACTCGGTCGTCGCGCTGTTCATCCCGCCGCTGCGCACGCCCGGGACCGAGGTGGCCGACGTCCTCGCCACCGCGTCCGGCAAGGCCGGAAAGACCGTCGTGTCGTCGTTCCTCGGCATGCCGGGTGTGCCCGAGGTGCTGCGTTCTCCCGAGGGCGACGGCCGCGGGTCGGTGCCGTCGTACTCCACCCCGGAGGACGCCGTCCGCGCCCTTGCGGCGGTCACCTCGTACGCCGCCTGGCGGGCGACCCCGGCCGGCCACACCGTGTCGCCCTCCGGCCTTGACGTCCGCGCCGCTCGCGCCCAGGTCAGCGAGCTGCTCGCCAACCGCGACGAGGTGTCCCTCACCCACCAGGAGCTGCAGCACCTGCTGCGCTGCTACGGCATCGACCTGTGGGACGCCCTGCCCGCGGCGACTGCCGAGGAGGCGGTCAAGGCTGCCGGCCGGATCGGCTACCCGGTGGCGCTGAAGGCGACCGCCCCACACCTGAGGCACCGCCGCGAGCTCGGCGGGGTCCGCCTGGACATCGACGACGCCGAGGAGATGCGCGGCGCGTTCGCGGCGATGGTCGCCCGGCTCGGTGCCGAGGCCGGCTTCTTCGTCGTCCAGGCGATGGCTCCGACCGGGGTCGCCACCAGGCTGGCGACCGTCGAGGACCCCCTGTTCGGCCCGGTGGTGTCCTTCGGTCTCGGCGGGGTCGCGACCGACCTGCTCGGCGACCGCTCCTACGGCGTTCCGCCGCTGACCGACGCCGACCTCAGCGGGCTGGTCCGCGGGGTGCGGGCGGCGCCGCTGCTGCTGGGCCACGGCGGCAGCACACCGGTCGACGTGAGCGCCCTGGAGGACCTGCTGGCCCGGCTGGCCCGGCTGGCCGACGACGTCCCCGAGGTCTCCGCGCTGGAGCTCAACCCAGTGGTCGCCGCACCCCGCGGTGCGGCCGTGCTCGCCGCCACCGGCCGGCTGGCTCGTCCCGCGGCCCGGGCCGAGCGCGGCGCCCGCGCGCTGGGCGCCTGACCGGCCCACGCCGCACGCGGCGGTGCAAGGATGGCCGCATGACCGACACCTCGCTGGCCGACCTGCGCACCGCCATCGAGCGAGCGGGCTACTACCCGGAGCTCGTCGCCGACGCGGTCGATGCCGCGGTCGCGGGGGAGGACGTCGAAGCGTTCGTCGTGCACCAGGAGACGACCTTCGACTCCGAGGAGGTACGCCGGCACATCACCGTCCTGGTTCTCACCACCGGCCGCCTGGTGCTCGGGCACGCCGACGACCACCCGGCCGACGAGGTGACGCCGGCGCCCTTCGTGACCGCCGCGACCGAGGCCGTGCCGCTGTCGTCGGTTCGCTCGGTCGTGGTCAACCGGGTCGTCACCGACCCGATGCGCTACCGCGGCGGGGTGCCTCCGCAGGAGGTCACCGTCACGATCGGCTGGGGCGCGGTCAGCCGCCTGGACCTCGAGCCGGCCGGCTGCTCGGACCCCGAGTGCGACGCGGACCACGGCTACACGGGCACGGCCTCGGCCGACGACATCGCCCTGCGCGTCAGCGAGGCGGCCGAGGGTGCCGACGCCGTCGCCCGGGTCCTCGGTTTCGCCGCCGCCCTCTCCCGAGCCACCGGTCGGTGAGCCGGCTCCCCTTCGCGCTGCCCGACCACGGCGGCGGCTCGCTGGCCGACGTCATGCCGGCAGCGCTGCGCGCTCTCGGCATGCCGGGCGAGCGAACCGGCCCCGGGCTGCCCGAGGGCCGACGACTCGTCGTCGCCCTGGTCGACGGCCTGGGCATGTCCGCCCTGCTCGCGCACCCGACCGAGGCGCCGTTCCTCACCTCGCTGCTCGACGGTGAGCACAGCCGGCGCATCACGACGGTGTTCCCGAGCACCACGCCGATCGCCCTCACCTCGCTCGGCACCGGGCTGGCACCGGGGGAGCACGGGATCACCGGGCTGTTCCTCCGGCTGGCGACCGGGCAGCTGGTCAACACCCTCGCGACGCCGGCCGAGACCGACCTGCGGCAGCTGCAGCCCCGGCCGACCGTCTTCGAGCGGGCCGCGGCAGCCGGCATCGCGGTCACCCGGGTCGGGCCCCGGTCGTTCGACGGCAACGGTCTGACCGAGGCAGGCCTGCGCGGCGGCGACTACGCCGCAGCCGAGTCGCCGGGGGAGCGGGTGGCGGCCACCGCTGCGGCCGTACGGCGGGGCGAGCGCGCGCTCGTCTACGTCTACTACGGCGACCTCGACTCCACCGGCCACCGGCAGGGCTGCACCAGCGAGGCGTGGCGGGCCGAGCTGACCCACGTCGACCGGCTGGTCGAGCAGCTGGCGGCGGCCCTGCCGCCCGGCGCCACCCTGCTGGTCACCTCCGACCACGGCATGCTCGACATCCCGCTCGACCACCGCTGGGACGTCGCCGCCGAGCCGGCCCTGGACCACGGCGTCCGGGCGATCTCCGGGGACCTGCGCGGCCTCCAGGTGCACACCCGCGACGGCGCCACGGCCGAGGTGCTCGCCGCCTGGCGAGAGACCCTGGGCGACGCGTTCTGGGTGGTGCCGCAGGACGACGCGATCGCGACCGGGCTCTACGGCCCGTCGCTGGACGCCGAGGTCCGGGCCCGGCTGGGCGACCTGCTGGCCGTCGCGCTGCGCGACCACCAGGTGGCCGACTCCCGGGCCCTGCCCCCCTCGGTGCTGCAGCTCGTCGGCATGCACGGTGCCCTGACCGACGCCGAGCTCGGCGTCCCGCTGCTGGTGCACCCGGCCTGAGCACCGACAGGCCGGAAAGTTTTGTGGGACCGCGCCGTCCCCTCTTCGGCGCGGTCCCCGGTCCCCGTTCGTGCTGACCAACGATCAAGGACGCAGGTGGTCACGGCCAGGTTCGGAACTGGCCGGCGGCACGGATGGCACGATGGTCCCGACCACCCCCGACCGGTCCTCGAGGAGTCATGGCCGAGCTCGTCTTCTTCTCCGGCACGATGGACTGCGGCAAGTCCACCCTTGCCCTGCAGATGGACCACAACCACCGCCAGCGTGGTCGCCGCGGCCTGATCTTCACCAAGCTGGACCGGGCCGGTGCCTCGACCCTGTCCAGCCGGCTCGGGCTCTCGACCGAGGCGATCGAGGTGACCGACGGCCTCGACTTCTGGGACGTCGTCGCCGACGAGCGGATGTCCGGCCGCCGGGTCGACTACCTGATCTGCGACGAGGTGCAGTTCTTCTCGCCGCTGCAGGCCGAGCAGCTGGCCCGGGTCGTCGACGAGCTGGGGGTGGACGTCTTCGCCTTCGGCATCACCGCCGACTTCCGCACCCGGCTGTTCCCGGGCTCGCAGCGGCTGATCGAGCTGGCCGACCGGGTGCAGGTGCTGCAGGTGGAGGCGCTCTGCTGGTGCGGTGCCCGGGCCACCCACAATGCGCGCACCGTGAACGGCGTGATGGTCGTCGAGGGTGAGCAGGTCGTCGTCGGCGACACCGCCGCGGGGGACACGGTGGGCTACGAGGTTCTTTGCCGGCGCCACCACATGCGCCGGATGACGGCGTACTCGCAGGAGGCGCTGGTGCGTACGGCGGCCCTCGAGGCCGACGCGCTGCCCTTCGACCTCGCTGCCTGCGCCCTGCCGCCGCGGGTCGGCTGAGCCACCGGTCGGACGCATGACCGGACCGCTGATCGGCGTCGGCACCCTGCGCGATGCACTCGCCGGGCCGCAGCCGCCGCTGCTGCTCGACGTCCGGTGGCGGCTCGGCGGCCCACCCGGCCGGGACGGCTACCTGGCCGCTCACCTGCCCGGAGCTGTCTGGACCGACCTGGACGCCGACCTCGCCGGCCCGCCCGGCGCGGGCGGCCGGCACCCGTTGCCCGACCCTGCCGCCGCCGAGGCCACCTTCCGCAGGCTCGGGGTGTCCGGGAGCCGCAGCGTCGTGGCCTACGACGACGTCGACGGCAGCGTCGCCGCGCGCGCCTGGTGGCTGCTGCGCTGGCTGGGACACCCGGACACCCGACTGCTGGACGGCGGCCTGTCGGCCTGGACCGCGGCCGGGCTGCCGGTCGAACGGGGTGCGGTGGCTCCTGCGCCCGGCGACTTCACCGGCCGGCCCGGCGGCATGCCGGTGCTCGACGCCGACGCGGCGGCCAGGGTGGCCGCCACGGGCCTGCTGCTGGACGCCCGGGCGACCGAGCGGTTCCGTGGTGAGGTGGAGCCGGTCGACCCGGTGGCCGGGCACGTGCCCGGTGCGCGCAGCGCCCCGGCGCCCGGCAACGTCGGACCGGACGGCCGCTTCCTCGCCCCGGACACCCTGCGCCGACGCTTCGACGCGCTCGGCGCCGTCGAGGGAGCGCCGGTCGGTGCCTACTGCGGCTCCGGCGTCACAGCCGCGCACACCGTGCTGGCCCTGGAGCTGGCCGGCATCCCGGCCGCGTTGTACGCCGGGTCGTGGTCCGAGTGGGTCACCGACCCGTCCCGCCCGGTGGCCACCGGAGGAGACTGAGCCTCAGTCGCGCTTGCGCGGCCCGAACATGATGTCGTCCCACGACGGGACCGGCTGCCGGCGTCCCCGGCTCGCCGAGGCCGCCTGACGGACCGGCTCGGCGACCAGGAGGGCCTCGTCGGCCTCACGGTCGTAGACCTGGTCGGCGGGGGAGACCGGCTCGGCCGGCTCGTCACCGGTGTGCGGGACGGCCGCGAGACGTCGTACGGCGGCCGGCTGGTCGTCGGCGACCCGGTCGGCACCGCTGCCGTCGACCAGCCACCGAGCCTCGTCGTCGGCCGGTGCGAGCACCCGGCCGCGCGGGTCGAACACCCACGAGGCCATCCGGGCCCGGCCGCCACCGAGATAGCTGAGCCGGACCGTCCACCGGTCGTCGTCGCCGCGCCAGGCGTCCCAGGTCACCGAGTCGGGAGCGACCTTCTGCGCTGCCAGCCGGGCGTCGACCAGCTCGGCGAGCGCCGGAGCGCTGCCCGCGGTGGCCCGGCGGGCCGGCGCCAGCTTGGCCTGCTCGACGACGTGTGCCCGCTCGGCCAGCACCGGCGCGGCGTAGCGCTCGACCCGGTCGACCGAGATCCCGGCGGCGGCGGTCACCTCGTCGAGGCTCTGCCCACCGCGGACGCGGGCCTGGATCTCGCGGGGCGTGAGCTGACTCTCCAAGGCGATCTCCACCTGGCCTGGCCGGGAGCGGTCGGGGGTGCGCAGCGCGGCCGCGAGGCGTTCGTCGACCGGCACGCGGAACTGCCGGCAGTCGGAGTCCTCGAGGACCAGATGACTGCGTTCCGGGGTGACGGCGACGAGCCTGAGGTCGGTCACCTCTGGCGGCTGGGGCGATGCCGCGTCAGTCATCGTTACGCCTCCCGGTCGTCGGAGCGGTCCGACTGCGGGGAGCCTATGACTCGCGAGCGTGCCCACCGCGCAGGCGCGCCCGGCCTGTCGCACTCAATTGTCGACAGGTCGTCAGGCCGGCAGCCGTCGGTAGGCCGCGCGGCAGAGCACCAGGGCTAGTGCACCCGACCCGGTCGCCACCGCGAACGCCCACGGCACCCCGGCCGAGTCGACCAGCCGGCCGGACAGCCAGGTCGAGGCCGAGAAGCCCACGACCAGCGCGGTCGTCATCCAGGTCAGGCCCTCGGTCAGGGCCGCCCCACGCACCACACGCTCCGACAGCGAGAACGCCGAGATCAGGGTCGGTGCGATGCCCACCCCGGCGAGCACCAGGAGCAGTGCCAGCAGCCAGGTGGGGTCGGCGAAGGGCAGCGCCACCACGGTCGCGGTCATCACTGCGGCGCCCAGCAGCAGCGACCGGCGCGCCGGCACCCGGCCACGAAGTGAGCCGAAGGCCAGCCCGGACAGCATGCTGCCGGTGGCGTAGCAGGCCAGCAGCGGCCCAGCCAGACCACGGTGTCCGGTCTCGTCGGCGAAGGCCACCGCGCTGATCTCCACCGCGCCGAAGACCCCGCCGACGAAGACCATCACCGCCATCAGTGGAGGTAGCCCGGCGCTGCGCAGCGCCGACGGGTGGTCGTCGGTGTGCGGCGACGGCGGCGGCTCGCTGACCCGGTGGCTGACCAACAGCGCGGTGCCCACCGCCAGCAGCAGCCCGGCGGCCAGGAGCCCGAGCTGCGGCGCGACCAAGGTCGCAAGCAAGGTGACCAGCAGCGGTCCTACGACGAAGATCAGCTCGTCGAGCACCGACTCCAGGGCGTAGGCGGTAGCCAGCCGCGGGTCGGTACCGAGCACGTAGCCCCAGCGCGCCCGGACCAGCGAGCCGATCGATGGCGCGGCCAGCGCGGCCAGAACGATCGCCGCCGCCTGCGCCCAGGTCGGTGCCTCCCGGCTGGCCAGCGCCACGAAGCCGAGCAGCGCCACCAGGTACAGCGGCACGGCGCGCAGCAGCACCCGCCGCTGACCGAGCCGGTCGATCAGCCGGGCGATCACCGGCGCCGCGCCGGCGTTGACCAGGGCGAAGGTTGCCGACAACGCCCCCGCCCGGCCGTACCGTCCGGTCTCCGCGACCACGAGCAGCACGATCCCGAGACCGTTCATCGCGATCGGCATCCGGGCGACGAACGCAGAGGACGAGAAGCGCAGGGCGCCCGGGGTGGCGAGCAGCTCGCGGTAGGGCTTGAGCACGGCCGCACCGTACGGGACCGGGGTGACCGTCCGCGCGTCCGGACCGCTTGCGAGGATCATCCGGTGAGCCCCTCCGCAGCGCACGTACCGGGTACGGACGCATCGCCCTACGACGCGTTCCTGCTGGTGTCCTTCGGCGGCCCAGAGGGCCCCGACGACGTGCTGCCGTTCCTCGAGAACGTCACTCGTGGCCGTGGCATCCCGCGCGAGCGGCTGCTCGAGGTGGGCGAGCACTACCTCGGGTTCGGCGGGGTCAGCCCGATCAACGCGCAGAACCGGGCGCTGGTCGCGGCTCTGCAGTCCGACTTCGCGGCTTCCGGCCTCGACCTGCCGGTCTACTGGGGCAACCGCAACTGGGCGCCGTACCTCACCGAGGAGATGGCCCGGCTGGCGGACGACGGGCGGACCCGGGTGCTGGCCCTGCTGACCTCGGCCTACTCGTCGTACTCGGGCTGCCGGCAGTACCGCGAGAACCTGGCGGCAGCCGTCGACCCGCTCGGTGACCGGGCTCCGCACGTCGACCGGATCCGGCACTACTTCAACCACCCCGGCTTCGTCGAGGCGATGGTGACCAGCACCGTCGCGGCCCTCGAGCAGCTGCCGGCCGGGGTCCGCGACGGCGCCCGGCTGGTGTTCGTCACCCACTCCATACCGGTGGCGATGGACGAGACGAGCGGGCCCGACGGCGGGGCCTACAGCAGCCAGCACCGCGACGTCGCCCGGCTGGTCAGCGCCGGGGTCGCCGCGGTCACCGGCGCCGACCACGAGCTCGACCTCGTCTACTGCAGCCGGAGCGGGCCGCCGAGCCAGCCGTGGCTCGAGCCCGACGTCAACGACCACCTCGAGTCGCTGGCCGCCGACGGTGTCCCGGCGGCCGTGCTGGTGCCGATCGGCTTCGTCTCCGACCACATGGAGGTGAAGTACGACCTGGACACCGAGGCGCGGCAGACCGCGGAACGGCTCGGCCTGCCGGTCACCCGGGCAGCCACCGTCGGCACTGACCCGTCGTTCGTCGCCGCCGTGCGCGAGCTGGTCCTCGAGCGGGCGGCGGTCGTCCGCGGCGAGACGCCGGTACGCCGGGCGCTCGGCGAGCTCGGCCCGAGCCACGACGTGTGCCCGGCCGGCTGCTGCCCGAACGCCCGCGACCCGCAGCGGCCCGCTCTCTGCGGCGCCTGACCGGACCGGGAGGATGGCGGTCATGAGCGCTGACCCGCGGGAGCTGCTCGCCCTCGCCGAGGACGTCGCCAGGGAGGCCGGCCGGCTGATCGTCGACGAGCGGCCGGGCGGACTGGCGGTGTCCGCGACCAAGACGACGACGACTGACATCGTCACCGAGATGGACCACCGCTCCGAGCAGCTGGTCGTGGACCGGATCACCGCCGCGCGCCCCGACGACGGCTTCCTCGGGGAGGAGGGCGCCGCCCGCGAGGGCAGCAGCGGCGTCACCTGGGTGATCGACCCGATCGACGGCACCGTCAACTACCTGTACGACATCCCGGCGTACGCCGTCAGCGTGGCCGCCCGGGTGGGCGACGAGGTGGTGGCCGGCGCGGTGGTCAACCCGGTCAGCGGCGAGGTCTGGACAGCGCTGCGCGGTGCGGGCGCCTGGTTGGACGGCCGTCGGCTGCGGCTGGCCGACCCTCCGCCGCTGGAGATGGCGCTGCTCGCCACCGGGTTCGGCTACGACCCGCGCCGGCGGACCCGGCAGGCCGAGATCCTCCAGGTCGTGCTGCCGCTGGTGCGCGACGTGCGGCGCGCCGGAGCGGCCTCGCTGGACCTGTGCGCGGTGGCGACCGGCCGGGTCGACGGCTACTACGAGCAGGGCCTCAAGCCCTGGGACCTCGCAGCCGGCGGGCTGGTCGCCCGCGAGGCGGGCGCCGAGGTGACCGGGCTGCGCGGCGCCGCTGCCGGCGAGGCGATGGTGGTGGCCGCCCGGCTGCCGCTCGCGGCCGCCCTGCTGGGGCTGCTCGAGGGACTGGACGCGGACGCCGACCCGCTCGGCTGAGGGCGGCGAGCTGCCTCAGGCGACGGCGCCGTGCTCCTGCGCGAGTCGTTGGAGCGACTCGATCTCGCCGAGCCGGACCTGCGCGAGGTAGTCGTCGCCGTCCCGCCGGGCCTCTTCGAGGGACTGGCTGGCCGACTCCAGGCGGATCTGGATCTCCTGCTGGAACTCGCTCATGTCGCCACCCTCTCACTCACCGGAGGACTCCGGAGGACGTGTGCGCTGCCTACCCAGCACGATCAGGCTCGCAACCCTCCCGATCGTGGCAGAGGTCACGCGCGGCAGAGGCCGCCGGGATCCGCTAGTCTCCGCGCTCGCGCACCCGGTCAGCACCCCGGATGGGCACCGAGTGGGACGAGTCGACCGGCCCGGGCACAAACCGGCCGGGCCGAGCGTTACACGGCCCGCATGACCACCTGCCGACGACGCCGTCGACGACAGTCGCAAGCACACGAGCACCGACGAATGTGGCACCGCCACCCGCGAAGGGGTGACCTCTCCAACCATGGCGACCGACTACGACTCGCCCCGCAAGACCGATGACGAGATGTCCGAGGACAGTCTCGAGGAGCTGAAGGCCCGCCGGCAGGACAAGTCCGCCAGCACGGTCGACGTCGACGAGGCCGACCTGGCCGAGTCCCTCGAGCTGCCCGGAGCAGACCTGTCCAACGAAGAGCTCTCGGTGCGGGTCCTCCCGCGCCAGGCAGACGAGTTCACCTGCTCGCGCTGCTTCCTCGTGCACCACCGCAGCCAGCTGGCCAAGGAAGTCAAGGGTCAGCTGATCTGCAAGGAGTGCGCGGCCTGAGCCTCGCAGAATGGGGCAGGCTCGGTAGATGAGCTCCGAGCCGCACGCCCCCGACCGACCCGACGCCGACGGCGCATCCGCTGCCACCGAGGAGCGGAGCACCGTCGGCGATCTCGTTGCCCGGGTGACCTCGCGCCCGGCTGACGACTCCTCGTCCCGCGGCGAACGGGCCCGTGACCTGGGCCGCCTGACGAGGGCGATGGCCGCCTCGGCCCGCGGCGCCGGCCGGGCCTCCGTCCTCGGCGGCAGCTGGCTGGTCGACCTCCTGCTCGACACCGCACCGCGGATCCCGGTGCGCGACGCCGACACGCTGCGCGCGCAGCACCCCGGTCTCTCGGACGACGACCTGGCCCAGGCGTTGATCTCGGGGGCCGCCAAGGCCACCGGTGCCGTCGGCGCCGCGGGCGGGGCGCTCGCCGCGGTCGAGTTCGCCGCACCCCCGACCTTGCTGACCGTGCCCGTCCAGATCGCGGCCGAGACGCTCCTCGTCGCCGCAGCCGAGGTCAAGCTGATCGCCGAGCTGCACGAGGTGTACGGAGTCCCCGCCTCCGGGTCGGCGCGGGCGCGTGCCCAGGCCTACCTCGTCGCCTGGTCGGAGCGTCGGGGCATCGACCCGTTCTCGCCCACCGCACTGCGGTTCTCACTGGGTGCTACGGCCAAGCGCGCGCTGCGCAAGCGGCTGGTCCGCCGGGCGGGGCGCAACCTCACCACGCTGGGTCCGATGATGAGCGGCGCGGTCGCCGGCAGCGTCGTCAACCATCGCGAGACGCGGCGGCTCGGCGAGCAGGTGCGTGACGACCTGCGCCGGCACCGCACCGTGACCGGCGAGACGATCAGGGGCTGACCCTCGCCGCCTCCACGGCAGCCGCCAGCTCGGCCGGCCGTCGGCTCGCCACGAACCAGTACGGCGTCGGGTCGGCCGGGTCCCGGACGTCGGCCCGGACGCCGGCGGGCACCCAGCCGCGGATCAGGTGGAAGGCCGCCGGGTCGGACGCCGGCCCGCGCACCTCCCGGGCCCGGGCCGGGTCCAGCACCTCGACCGGACCCAGCAGCGAGACCGGGATCCGAGCGGGCCCGGCCACCAGGTCGCCGTCCTCGACCCGCACCTGCGCGGCCGACCGGATGAGAACGGTGGAGAGCAGAAGGCCGGGCACCAGCAGGGTGACCAGGCCGGCCACCGGGCCCAGTGCCGCGAAGAACGAGACGCCGAGAGCCGCCGACCCCACCCAGATCGCGACCCACAGGGCCAGCGGTGGGCTCAGCCGCTCGTCGTAGGTCCGCACCGGGTCAGCGTGCCACGGGCGCCTCCCGGGGGGTGCCGCACGTGGGTCTAGCGTGCGGGGTCATGCCGATCCCCGTGGGTGACCGCCCCTTCGACCGGTTGGCCGCCGACCTGGTCGCCGACCAGTGCACCGCCAACCCGACGCTGGGCAGCGTGCTCGGCCTCACCGAGTACGACGAGGCGCTGCCGGACATGTCTGTTGCCGGCATCGAGGCGCGCAACAGGGTCGAGGACGGCTGGGCCGACCGGCTGCGCGGGCTGGACGACGCCGAGCTGTCCGACGACGAGCGGATCGACCGCGACCTCGCGCTGATGGTCCTGCGCGGCCGGGAGGTGATGCGCGACTGGGCCGACTGGCGGCGCAGCCCCGACCACTACGCAGGCACTGGCCTCTCCGCAGTCTTCGTGCTGCTCACCACCCGGCTGCGCCCAGAACCTGAGCTGGCCCAGGCGGTGGCCGCCCGGCTGCGCGGCACCCCGGCGCTGCTGGACCAGGGATTGGCCAACCTCGACCCCGCGCTGGCCCATCCGGCATTGCTGCGCCGGGCACTGGGTCAGATCGCCGCGGGCGCCGTCTACGCCCGGGCCGTGGCCGAGGAGTTCACCGACGAGGCGTCGGCTGCTGTCGTCCGGGAGGCCGGCGAGCAGGCAGCGGCGGCCTACGAGCGGTTCGGCGAGCACGTCGAGGCACTGGTCGACAAGGCCACCGGTGACTGGGCGGTGGGCGAGCAGCGCTACGACGCACTGCTGCGGGAGGCCGAAGGTCTCGGCTACGGCACCCGCGAGCTGCGCGACCGGGGGCAGGCTGCCTACGACGCGCTCGCCGCGGACATGACGGCACGAGCCCGGGCCCTGCGCGGCACGGACGACTTCCTCGCCGTGGTCAAGAGCTTCAACGACGACCACCCCGAGACGCCGGAGGAGATGCTGGCGCTCTACCGCGAGGCCACCGATGCCGCGCGAGCGTTCTGCGTCGAGCACGAGCTGGTGACGATGCCAGCGGGGGAGCGCTGCGACGTCGTCCCGTCTGCCCCGTTCAGCCGGGCGATGCTGGCGGTGGCGCACTACATGTCACCGCCGCCGTTCGCGCCGGAGGACGCTCCCGCCCGCGGTGTCGGTCACTTCTTCGTCCCCTACCCGCCGGACGGCGCGACGCCCGAGCAGGTGCAGGCCCGGCTCGCCACCAACAACCGGCACGGGGCCTGGTCGATCGCGGTGCACGAGGCCTATCCCGGCCACCACTGGCACCTTGCCTGGTTGTCGTCCCGGGCCCGCGGCGGCGGGTCACGGCCGCTGCGGTTCGTGCTCGGCTCGACCTACTTCACCGAGGGCTGGGGGCTGTACACCGAGGACCTGCTGCTCGAGCAGGGCTTCTTCGCCACGCCGGAGCAGGAGCTCTGCCAGCGCGACTACCGGCTCTTCCGCGCCGCCCGGATCGTCGTCGACACCTCGCTGCACCTCGGCGAGATGACGATCGAGGAGGCCGTCGAGTTCATGTCGACCAAGGCGTCGCTGTCCCGGGAGACCGCCCAGGCCGAGGTGCTGCGGTACTGCGCGTGGCCGACCCAGGCCTCGTCCTACCTCACCGGTGCCCTGGAGATCGCCCGGATGCGCCAGCGCTGGCTGGACGAGGCGCGTGGCTCGTTGCGCGACTTCCACGACCTGGCCGCCGGGTCCGGTCGGCTGCCGATCGGTCTCGTGGAGCGCGCGCTGTTCGGCTGAGCCTCGGATGGGCAGCCCGCCGCGCCGTGCGGGGTAGGGTCGTCCGCCGTGACGCAGTGGGACGGTTGGCCGGACGACCCGGTCGAGGTATTGGTCCGGCGGCTCGACCCGGACCTGCCGCTCCCTGCGTACGCGCATCCCGGTGACGCCGGCGCGGACCTGGTCACCGCCGAGGACGTCGAGCTGGCGCCCGGAGACCGCGCGATGGTGCCGACCGGGCTGGCCATCGCCCTGCCAGCCGGCTACGCCGCCTTCGTCCACCCGCGCTCCGGCCTGGCCCACCGGTTCGGTCTTGGCGTGGTGAACGCGCCCGGCACGGTCGATGCCGGGTACCGCGGCGAGATCAAGGTGCTGCTGGTCAACCACGACCGCACCGCCACGGTGCGGCTCCGGCGCGGCGACCGGATCGCTCAGCTGGTGGTCCAGCGGGTCGAGCGGGCGCGGTTCTCCGAGGTGCAGGTGCTGCCGGGTTCGGCGCGCGGGACCGGCGGGCACGGGTCGACCGGCGGCTTCGCCGCACCCGGCCAGGACGATCAGCAGGACTCCCCGACCACGACAGAGGTGTGAACGTGTTCCGCAAGCGGCGCGGCCAGGACGACGACGAGAACGCTGCGAACGACGCGGCCGCTGCCGTCGACGGCAGCGAGGGCGTCGTCGACGGCGCCGGTGAGAGCGCACTCGCGGCGCCCGCCGACCGGCCCGACGGGCCCTACGACCGCAGCGAGGTGTCCGACCCGGCGAGCACCGGGCGGGTCGACCTGGGTGGGGTGTGGCTGCCGGGCGCACCGGGGCTCGAGGTCCGCATCGAGGCCGACCACACCACAGGCGAGGTGGTGGCGGTGACCATGGTGCTCGGCGAGGGGGCGCTGCAGGTGCAGCCGTTCGCCGCACCCCGCAGCGAAGGGATCTGGGACGACGTGCGGGCCGAGATCCGGGCCGGGATCACCCAGCAGGGCGGCACCACGGACGAGGTGGAGGGCCCGCTCGGCATCGAGCTGCGGACCAGGGTGCCGGTCCGGGCCGCGGACGGCAGCCAGGCCGTGCAGCCGGCTCGCTTCGTGGGTGTCGACGGGCCGCGCTGGTTCCTGCGCGGCGTCATCACCGGCCGGCCGGCCCTCGAGCCGGACACCGACGCCGACCTGGTGGCGTTGTTCCGGGACGTCGTGGTGGTGCGGGGGGCCGAGGCCATGGCGCCCCGCGATCCGATCCCGCTGCACCTCCCGACCAACCCGCCGCCGGCGCCGGAGGACGACGACAGCGCTGACCCGCGGGCCGAGACGTCCCAGGACCTGAAGCCGTTCGAGCGGGGCCCGGAGATCACCGAGATCCACTGACCCCTCTGCCGAGGAGGGCATCGGTGACGGCGACCAAGGCCTACGCTGGAGACATGGGCACCAACCCGGGCGTGCTGCGGCGCGCCGTGACGCGGCTCGCGTCCTCGGCCAAGGAGCACGAGGCACAGGAGCTGCTGAAGGACTGCGTCGAGATGGGCGCGGTCCCGGTCAGCGAGCTGCCCGACCGTGAGCAGGTGCGGGTCGCCGGCACCTTGCGCACGGTGACCTTGCGGCCCAGGGCCGGCGTCCCGGCACTGGTCGCCGAGCTCTACGACGGCAGCGGGTCGATCAGCCTGGTCTGGCTCGGCCGACGGCAGATCCCGGGCATCGAGCCGGGCCGGGCCCTCATCGCGTCCGGGCGGGTCACCCGCGACCACGACCAGCCGGTCATCTTCAACCCGCGCTACGAGCTGCGACCGGCCGGAACCGAGTGAGTGACCCGCGCCCTCCGGAGCCCGCGCTGGCGACGGAGGTTGACGCCGCCACGGTCGAGGAGGTCATCCGGCACCGGCTCTCCGCGGCGCTCGGCGGCCGTCGGGGCATGGTGGAGGGCGCCGTCCCGACCCTCGGCTTCACCGTCACCTACCTGATCACCCACGAGCTGCGGCTCGGGCTTTACGTCGGCGTCGGCCTGGCTGTCGCCCTGCTCGTCGCACGGGTGGTGGCGCGCCAGCCGGTGCAGTTCGTCGTCAACAGTCTCGTCGGCATCGGCATCGCCGCCGCCTTCGCCTCGCGCACCGGCAAGGCCGAGGACGTGTTCCTGCCCGGCATCATCTACAACGCGGTGTACGCCGTGGGGCTGTCGCTGTCCGTCCTGGTGCGCTGGCCGGTGGTCGGGCTGATGCTCGCCTCGGTCACCGGCGACCTGTCCGGCTGGCGCAAGGATCCCGCGGTGGTCCGGCTCTGCGGCCGGCTCACCTGGGTGCTCGCGGCGCCCTGCATCGTCCGCGTGGCTGTTCAGTACCCGCTGTACCTGGCCGGCAAGGTCGGCTGGCTCGGCGTGACCAAGATCGCGCTCGGCTGGCCGCTGCAGCTGGCCGCGCTGGCCGTGATGGTCTGGCTGCTGGCCCGCGGCCGGACCCCGATCAGCAACCCGTCGGAGCCAGAGGCCGACCCCGCCTGATCAGCGGGCGTGCGGGGCGAGCAGCTCCTCGAGCTGGGGGCCCATGTCCGGGCTGGCCACGAAGAGCAGCTCGTCACCCGCCTCGAGCGGATCGTCCGGCGACGGCACGATCGGCCGCCCCTCGCGGATGATCGCGACCAGCGCCGTGTCCTGCGGCCAGGCGACGTCGCCGACCCGGGTGGCCACGACGGGGGAGTCCGCCGGCAGCGTGAGCTCGAGCATGTCGGTGTTCGACTGCTGGAAGGTGAAGATCCGCACCAGGTCGCCGACGCTGACGGCTTCCTCGACCAGTGCGGTCATGAGTCGCGGCATCGACACTGCGACGTCGACGCCCCAGGCCTCGTCGAACATCCACTCGTTCTTCGGGTTGCTGACCCGCGCGACGGTCCGCGGCACGCCGTACTCCGTCTTGGCCAGCAGCGACACCACCAGGTTGACCTTGTCGTCGCCGGTCGCGGCGACCACCACCTGGCACTCGTGCAGGCCGGCCTCCTCGAGCGAGGTCACCTCGCAAGCGTCGGCCAGCAGCCACTGGGCGTCGGGCACCGAGGTGCGCTTGATGGCAGCCGGGTCCTTGTCGACGAGCAGCACCTCGTGCCCGTTCTCGAGAAGCTCGCGGGCGACCGAGCGGCCCACGCTGCCCGCTCCCGCGATGGCGACCCGCATCAGTGCTCCTCGGAGGAACGGTGGAGCAGAGCGGCCTCGACCGCGTCCGCGTCGTCGTCGCGCATGACCATGTGCACCAGGTCGCCGTCCTGCAGCACGGTGTCCTCACCGGGCAGCAGTCCCTCGCCCAGCCGGGTGAGGAAGGCGACCCGCGCGCCGGCGCTCTCCTCCAGCCTGCTGATCCGCTCGCCGATCCAGGCCTGGTCGACGTTGACCTCGGCCAGCCGGACCGTGCCACTGGGGTCGCGCCACTCCGGCTCCGCACCGTGCGGCAGCAGCCGGCGCAGCATCTGGTCCGCGGTCCACCGCACCGTCGCCACGGTGGGGATGCCCAGGCGCTGGTAGACCTCGGCCCGGCCCGGGTCGTAGATGCGGGCCACCACGTTGTCGACGCCGAAGGTCTCCCGGGCCACCCGGGCGGCCACGATGTTCGAGTTGTCGCCGCTGCTGACCGCCGCGAAGGCCTGGGCCTGCTCGATGCCGGCCTCCCGGAGCGTGTCCCGGTCGAAGCCGATGCCGGTCACCCGGCGTCCTGCGAAGCCGGTCCCCAGCCGGCGGAACGCCGACTCGTTGGAGTCGATCACCGCCACCGAGTGGCCCTGCGCCTCGAGGATGTGCGCCAGCGACGACCCGACCCGGCCGCAGCCCATGATGACGAAGTGCACGCGGGTGACGCTAGCGCAGTACCGCTGGGCGCACGGATGGATGCCCGGCTCGCGTCCGCTGAGGTGTCTGTGGGCCTAGCATCGGGCGTCGTGCCCCAGACGACGGACGCGTTCAAGCGCCTGCTGCTCGGCAGAGCCATGCGCAGCGACCGGCTGGGCGAGACGCTGCTGCCGAAGCGGGTGGCCCTGCCGGTCTTCGCCAGCGACGCGCTCTCGTCGGTGGCCTACGCCCCGGACGAGGTGTTCCTGACCCTCGGCATCGCCGGCTTCGCCGCCTACTCGTACTCCTGGAAGGTCGGCCTCGCCGTCGCGCTGGTGATGCTGGTCGTGGTCGCGTCCTACCGGCAGAACGTGCACGCGTACCCGAGTGGCGGTGGCGACTACGAGGTGGCGACCGTCAACCTGGGCGCGATGCCGGGGCTGACGGTGGCCAGCGCGCTGCTGGTCGACTACGTGCTCACGGTCGCGGTGTCGATCTCGTCGGCCGCGCAGTACGCCGCCTCGACGATCGACGCGTTCCAGGGGCACGAGGTCGTCATCGCCGTCGTCGCGACCCTGCTGCTGATGTCGGCGAACCTGCGCGGGGTGCGCGAGTCGGGCACGGCCTTCGCCATCCCGACGTACGCCTTCATGGCCGCGGTGCTCGGCATGGCCGGCTTCGGTTTCCTGCAGCTGGCCTTCGGCGACCTGCCCGATGTCGAGAGCGCGAGGTTCACCCTGGCGCCGGAGGCGGAGTACGAGCAGGGGATCGCCGGGCTGGCCGGCGCCTTCCTGCTGCTGCGCGCCTTCTCCTCGGGCTGTGCCGCGCTGACCGGTGTCGAGGCGATCAGCAACGGCGTGCCGGCCTTCCGCAAGCCCAAGTCGCGGAACGCCGCGACCACCCTGCTGCTGCTCGGCACCATCGCGGTGACGATGCTCACCAGCATCATCGTGCTGGCCAAGCAGATGGGTCTGCGCTACGCCGAGAACGTGGTCGAACAGCTGCGGCTCGACGGCCAGGCCGGTGAGGCGACACGCGGGGGTGTGAAGTTCCCGGACGGCACGCACTACGCGCAGGACCCGGTGATCGGCCAGCTCGCGAAAGCCATCTTCGAGAACGTGCCGCTGCTGGCCGGCGTCGTCACAACGGTCACGGGCCTGATCCTGGTGCTGGCAGCGAACACGGCGTTCAACGGGTTCCCGGTGCTCGGATCGATCCTGGCCCAGGACCGGTACCTGCCCCGCCAGCTGCACACGCGCGGCGACCGGCTGGCCTACAGCAACGGCATCATCATCCTGGCCGCGTTCGCGATCCTGCTGATCGTCTCGTTCCACGCCGAGGTCACTCGGCTGATCCAGCTCTACATCGTCGGCGTCTTCGTGTCGTTCACCCTCAGCCAGACCGGCATGGTCCGGCACTGGACCCGGCTGCTGCGCACCGAGACCGACCACGCCGCCAGGTCGCGGATGCAGCGCAGCCGGATCATCAACGGCGTCGGTCTCTCGGTGACAGCGGTCGTCCTGGTGGTGGTGCTCATCACCAAGTTCCTGCTCGGTGCCTGGATCGCCATCGCGGCGATGGTCGCGCTGTTCCTGCTGATGAAGGGCATCCGCCGTCACTACGAGGGCGTCTCCCGCGAGCTGGTCGTCGACGAGGACGAGGACATGGTGCTCCCGTCGCGGACCCATGCCATCGTGCTCGTCTCGAAGATCCACAAGCCGACGATGCGGGCCGTGGCCTACGCGCGGGCGATGCGGCCGACGACTCTCGAAGCGGTCACGGTCAGCGTCGACGCCGAGGAGACCCGGGCGCTGCAGCTGGAGTGGGACCGCCGCGGGATCCCGATCCCGCTCAAGGTGCTGGACTCGCCGTTCCGGGAGGTGACCGACCCGGTCATCGACTACGTGCGCAGCGTGCGCAGCGGCAATCCGCGCGACATCGTCACCGTGCTCATCCCGGAGTACGTCGTCGGGCACTGGTGGGAGCACCTGCTGCACAACCAGAGCGCACTGAGGCTCAAGGGCCGGCTGCTGTTCACACCAGGAGTCATGGTCACCAGCGTGCCCTGGCAGCTGAAGAGCTCCGAGGGTCTGGCCGACCGGGACGACGCAGCGCCGCCGGGTACGTTCCGGCGCGGTGACGTCGGCCGCGGTGGAGGCCTGACCTGAGCGGCCGGGTCGTCGGGATGTCCGCCGTCGGCCGGACGCTCGAGGTCGAGGTCGGGCCGGTGGCTCACGGCGGCCACTGCGTAGCCCGGCACGAGGGCCGGGTGCTGTTCGTCCGGCATGCCCTGCCCGGGGAGCGGGTGCGGGTCGTCGTCACCGACGGCCACGACGGGTCGCCGTACTGGCGGGCGGATGCCGTGGAGGTCGTCGTCGCCTCGGCGGACCGGATCGAGCCGCCCTGCCCGTGGGCCGGGCCCGGTCGGTGCGGCGGCTGCGACTGGCAGCACGCGGCACTGCCCGCGCAGCGGTCGCTCAAGGCCGCGGTCGTGCGCGAGCAGCTGAGCCGGCTGGCCGGTCTCGAGCTCGACGTCACCGTGGAGGCAGTGGCCGGCGACGTCCAGGGGCTGGGCTGGCGCACCCGGGTGCAGTTCGCCGTCGCCGACGACGGGACGCCGGGGCTGCGGCGGCACCGGTCGCACCAGGTCGTGCCGGTCGACCACTGCCGCATCGCGCACCCGCTGGTCGACGAGGCCGGCGTCACCGGCCGCCGGTGGCCGGGCGTCTCGTCGGTCGAGGTCGCGGCGTCGCCGGCGACCGGGCAGCGACTGGTGCTGCCGGAGGGGCGCGGGCCGGGTGAGCTGACCGAGGTCGTCGGGGAGCGGTCGTTCCGGGTCAGCGGCGGCGGGTTCTGGCAGGTGCACCCCGGGGCGGCGACGACGCTGCTCGCCGCGGTGCTCGACGGGCTCGACCCGCGGCCGGGGGAGTCGGTGCTCGACCTCTACTGCGGGGTGGGACTGTTCGCGGCCGAGCTGGCGGAGCGGGTCGGGCCCACCGGCCGGGTGACCGCTGTGGAGACCGACCGGGTGGCCGTCGAGGACGCGCGGCACAACCTGTCGGGCCTGGCCGGCGTCCGGCTCGAGCGCGGTCGGGTCGACCACGTCCTGCGCCGGTTGCGGCTGGGACGCGCCGACCTCGTCGTGCTCGACCCGCCGCGCTCGGGTGCCGGGCGGGCGGTCGTCGAGCTGCTGTCCCGGGTCCGGGCCCGGCGGATCGTGTACGTCGCCTGCGACCCGGCGGCCCTGGCGCGCGACGTCCGGTACTTCGGTGACCGCGGCTACGGCGTGACCGGGCTGCGCGCCTTCGACCTGTTCCCGATGACGGCGCACGTCGAGTGCGTCGCCGTGCTGGAGCCCCGCAGCGGCTGACCGGCGAGCCTGCTGCGCGGGTGCGCGGGCAGCGCCCTACTCTGCGTACTGTGCGCGAAGCCTCACTCACCCTGCCCGCCGAGCTGAAGTCGGTCAGCCAGGCCCGTCGCTTCCTGCGCGACGCGCTCGAGGAGTGGGACGTCGAAGGCTTCGACCTCGCCGCTCCCCAGGTCCTCACCGAGCTGGTGACCAACGCCGCCCTGCACGCGCGCAGCGCCTACACCGTGCACCTCCGGGTCGAGCCGGACGGGCTGCTCGTCGAGGTCACCGACTCGTCGCCGGCCCTGCCCATGGCGCGGTACTACGGCGCGTCGGCGACGACCGGCCGCGGCATCGCCCTGGTCGAGGCGCTCAGCGCCGCCTGGGGGGTGCAGGCCAGCCCCACCGGCAAGACCGTGTGGTGCCGGGTGCGCACCGACGACCTGCTGCCCGACTTCGCCGACATCGACGACGACGAGCCCGCCGAGGTCACCCCGCTGCGCAGCCGCCCCGCGCCGGATGGGCGACCGGATGCCGCCCTGGCGTTCGCGGCATGACCGAGGCCGGCTCGGAAGAGCTGATCACCGTTCACGTCCTGGGGATGCCGACCGGGCTGCAGGTGCAGGCCCAGCAGCACAACGACGAGCTCACCCGCGAGCTGATGCTGGTGGCCGAGCAGATGCGGCAGCGCGACCAGGGGCCGGAGCTGCCGGTCAGGTTCGTCGAGCTGGTGACCGCCCTGAGCGGGCGCTACGCGATGTTCACCGCGGAGCAGGAGGCGCAGATGGCCGCGGCGATCGCTGCCGGTGAGCCGACCATCGACCTGACCTACACGCTGCCCGCGTCGGCCGCCGCAGCAGCCGGAGCGCTGAACGGCATCCTGGACGAGGCCGACGAGTACTGCCGCCAGGGTCAGCTGCTGCTGACGCTGGCCACACCACCCGAGCTGGTCGCCTACCGGCGGTGGCTGCTGGAGCAGTTCGTCGCCCAGGCCGACGGCGCGGCACCGGTGGCCTGGTCGGACTACCGCGAACAGGCCTCGGTCCGCTAGGCGGGCGGCTCGTCAGCCGCCGGATCCCTCCTGATCGGTCGTCGACCGGCTCAGGTCGGCCCACCGCGACCACGATTTCCGGCTCGCCGGCCGACACTGCGAGCACGTCGGCCTGGCAGACCGTCAGGGTGCGTCCGGACCGGACGACGCGTGCGTCGGCGCGGAACCGCTCCCCGCGCCCGGGGGAGAGCAGGTTGACCTTGAACTCCACGCTCAGGACGTCGCTGCCGGAGGGCATCAGGGTGAGGGCGGCGTAGCCGCAGGCCGAGTCCGCGACCGAGGTCAGCACACCGGCATGCAGGAAGCCGTTCTGCTGGCACAGGTCGTTGCGGAACGGCAGCTCGAGGACGACGTGGCCCGGCTCCACGACGGTCGCCTCTGCTCCCAGCAGCCGCAGGAACGACTGGCGGCCGAGGCTGTCGCGCACCTGGCGCGGGTCGGTGGTCACGCCGGACATCCTCTCGTGCGGCGGTGGCCGCGGTGGACAAGTATCTTGATGTCGAGATACCTTGGCGTGGGCCGGGAGACGTGACCGACCCGGGTGCGGGCAGGATGAACGCAGGACGAGAGGAGACGCTCGTGTCGGGCAGCAGCGAGGGCGATGTCGTGCAGGACAGCTTCGGCAGCAAGGACACGCTGGAGGTGGGCGGCTCGTCGTACGAGATCTACCGCCTGGACAAGGTGGACGGGAGCCAGAAGCTGCCGTTCTCGCTGAAGATCCTCCTGGAGAACCTGCTCCGCACCGAGGACGGCGCGAACATCACGGCCGACCACATCCGCTCGCTCGCGGCCTGGGACCCGACCGCCGAGCCGGACATCGAGATCCAGTTCACCCCGGCGCGGGTGGTCATGCAGGACTTCACCGGGGTGCCGTGCATCGTCGACCTGGCCACCATGCGCGAGGCGATGCAGGAGCTCGGTGGTGACGCGGGCAGGATCAACCCGCTGGCGCCGGCCGAGCTGGTCATCGACCACTCGGTGATCGCCGACCTTTTCGGCGCGCCCGACTCGTTCGCACGCAACGTCGAGCTGGAGTACCAGCGCAACACCGAGCGCTACCAGTTCCTCCGCTGGGGCCAGACCGCGTTCGACGACTTCAAGGTGGTGCCGCCGGGCACCGGGATCGTGCACCAGGTCAACATCGAGTACCTCGCCCGGGTCGTCTTCGAGCGGGACGGCGTGGCCTACCCGGACACCCTGGTCGGCACCGACTCGCACACCACCATGGTCAACGGCCTGGGGGTGCTGGGCTGGGGGGTCGGCGGCATCGAGGCCGAGGCCGCCATGCTCGGCCAGCCGGTGTCGATGCTGATCCCGAAGGTGGTCGGCTTCAAGCTTGTCGGCGCACTGCCCGAGGGCGCCACGGCGACCGACCTGGTCCTCACCATCACCGAGATGCTGCGAAAGCACGGGGTGGTCGGGAAGTTCGTCGAGTTCTACGGCGAGGGTGTCGCCGCGGTGCCGCTGGCCAACCGGGCCACCATCGGCAACATGAGCCCCGAGTACGGCTCGACGGTCGCCATCTTCCCGATCGACGACGAGACCATCCGCTACCTGAGGATGACCGGCCGCGAGGAGCAGCAGGTCGCGCTGGTCGAGGCGTACGCCAAGGCACAGGGGCTGTGGCACGATCCGGCGGCCGAGCCGGCGTACAGCGAGACGATCGAGCTGGACCTCTCGACCGTCGTCCCGTCGATCGCCGGCCCGAAGCGGCCGCAGGACCGGGTGACGCTCTCCGACGCCAGGGACAGCTTCCGCGAGGCGCTCGGCGCCTACACCGGCGACGGTGTCGAGTCCAAGGTGGACGAGGGCTCGGCCGAGTCCTTCCCCGCGAGCGACTCGCCCGCGGTCGGCACCACGGGCAACGGAGCTGGAGCACCGCACGGCGTACCGGCGCACGCGACGGCCGGCCGCCCGTCGAACCCCGCGAAGGTCAGCCTGGACGGGCAGGAGTTCGAGGTCGACCACGGCCACGTCGTGATCGCGGCCATCACCTCGTGCACCAACACCTCGAACCCGACGGTGATGATCGGTGCCGCCCTGCTCGCCAAGAAGGCGGTCGAGCGCGGCCTGGAGCGAAAGCCGTGGGTCAAGACCACGCTGGCGCCCGGGTCGAAAGTCGTCATGGACTACTACGAGCGGGCCGGCCTCACGCCGTACCTCGACAAGCTCGGGTTCAACCTGGTCGGCTACGGCTGCACCACGTGCATCGGGAACTCCGGGCCGCTCCAGGAGCCGATCAGCAAGGGTGTGAACGACAACGACCTCGCCGTCGTCTCGGTGCTCTCCGGCAACCGCAACTTCGAGGGCCGGATCAACCCCGACGTCAAGATGAACTACCTGATGTCACCGCCGCTGGTGGTGGCCTACGCCCTGGCCGGGTCGATGGACCTCGACATCACCACCGAGCCGCTGGGCAAGGACACCGACGGGAAGGACGTCTTCCTCAAGGACATCTGGCCGTCCAGCCAGGAGATCCAGGAGGTCGTCGACTCGGCGGTCCGCTCGGAGATGTTCAGCCGTGACTACGCCGACGTGTTCGCCGGGGACGAGACCTGGCAGAACCTGCCGACGCCGACCGGCAGCACCTTCGAGTGGGACCCTGACTCGACCTACGTGCGCAAGCCGCCGTACTTCGAGGGGATGCCGGCCGAGCCGGAGCCGGTCACCGACATCGAGGGTGCCCGCGTGCTCGCCGTCCTGGGTGACTCGGTCACGACCGACCACATCTCGCCGGCCGGCTCGATCAAGGCCGACTCGCCCGCCGGTGCCTACCTTCAGGAGCACGGCGTCGACCGCCGCGACTTCAACTCCTACGGGTCGCGCCGCGGAAACCACGAAGTGATGATCCGCGGCACCTTCGCGAACATCAGGCTGCGCAACCAGCTCGCACCAGGAACAGAGGGCGGCTTCACCCGCGACTTCACCGCCGGCGGTGACGTCACCTCGATCTACGAGGCGGCCCAGCACTACGCGGAGGCGGGCACGCCGCTGGTGATCCTCGCCGGCAAGGAGTACGGATCCGGGTCCTCGCGCGACTGGGCGGCCAAGGGCACCGCGCTGCTCGGTGTCCGGGCCGTCGTCGCGGAGTCCTACGAGCGGATCCACCGGTCGAACCTGATCGGCATGGGCGTGCTGCCGCTGCAGTACCGCGACGGCGAGTCGGCGGGGTCGCTCGGTCTCACCGGCGAGGAGGAGTTCAGCGTCACCGGCGTCACGGCGCTCAACGACGGTGCCTCGCCGCGCGAGGTGACTGTGCGCGCCGGGAGCAAGGAGTTCCAGGCGCGGCTGCGGATCGATACCCCCGGTGAGGCGGACTACTACCGCCACGGCGGCATCATGCAGTACGTCCTCCGGTCGCTGCTGCGCACCTGATCGCACGATCTTCCCAGCTGCCGCCGATCTCTTCGTGAGGTCGGCGGCAGCTCGCGTCCAGGGGTTACCGGGACGCCGTCCACCAGGTACGTTGTGGGCGACAACATTCCTGACGAGCAGAGGACGAGCGCTATCGCTGTCGTCGACACCGGCCCGGCGACCGCCCGACCGGCCCGCGGAGCACGGTCCGAGGACGTCCGGCGGGAGAACCTGTCCGTGCTGCTCCGCCATGTGCACCGCCACGGTCCGACGCCGCGCAGCCGGCTGACCTCGACCTCGGGGCTCAACCGCAGCACGATCGGCGACCTGGTGGCCGACCTGGCCGCGGCCGGCCTGGTGCGCGAGCAGGCCGGCCGGGTCCAGCGCGGCGCTCGCGGCGGCGTGTCCGCAGCCGGCGGGCGCCCGTCGTACATCGTCCTGCCCGAGGCACGGGTGCAGGTACTGGCCGTCGAGGTCGGCGTCACGCACCTGACCCTGGCCCGGGTCGGCCTCGGCGGCATACTCCTGTCCCGACGCGACCGGCACTACCGACGTGGAAACCGCCGTCCGGGGACGGTCGTCGGCACGATCGCCGGCATCGCCGCACAGCTGCTCGCCGAGGTCGAGGAGCCCGCCGTGGTGGTGGGGGCCGGGGTAGCGGTGCCCGGCATGGTGCGGCAGCAGGACGGCCGGGTGCTGCAGGCCCCCAACCTGGGCTGGCGGGACGCCCCGTTCGGTGCCTCCCTCGCGGCTGCGCTCGACCTGCCGGTCACGGTGGGCAACGAGGCCGACCTCGGCATCCGGGCCGAGCAGGTGCGCGGTGCTGCGGCCGGCGTGGCGGACGCGGTTTACCTCTCCGGGCACTCCGGAATCGGCGCCGGCATCATCGCCGGCGGCCGGCCGCTGGGCGGTCGCGGCGGCTACGCGGGGGAGGTCGGCCACACGGTCGTCAACCCCGGCGGCCTCTCCTGCCACTGCGGGTCCCAGGGCTGCTGGGAGACCGAGTGCGGAGAGGAGCGGTTGCTCGCACTTGCCGGCCGACCTGCCGGTGGCGGGATGTCCGGCGTGCGTGCGGTCGTTGCGGCGGCCGCCTCCGGGGACCCTGCCGCGCAGCGGGCGCTCGAGCAGGTCGCGTCGTGGCTCGGCCGAGGCACGGCCAACGTGGTGAACATGCTGAACCCCGAGGTCGTGATCCTGGGTGGGGCGCTCGCCGAGGTCCTGGGCGCGGCCGTCGGGACGGTCGGCTCAGCGCTCGAGTCCGCCGCGCTCGCCGGGCCGTTCGCGCAGGTGCGCGTGGTCCCGGCTGCCCTCGGCTCCGACTCGACCCTGCTCGGGGCCGCCGAGCTCGCGTTCGAGCCCCTGCTCTCCGACCCGCTGCTCGAGCTGTCCCGACGCGCTGCCTCCTGACCGACCCCACCCACTCCGAACAGAGGACGACCGACGATGAGCGACCTGCGACCCACCCCGATCGACAAGTTCACCTTCGGCCTCTGGACCGTGGGCTGGCAGGCCCGCGACCCGTTCGGCGACGCCACCCGGGCGCCGGTCGACCCGGTGGAGACCGTGCACCGGCTGGCCGAGATGGGGGCCGCCGGCGTCACCTTCCACGACGACGACCTGATCCCCTTCGGCAGCGAGGACAGCACGCGGGACGAGCACATCAAGCGGTTCCGCGCAGCGCTGGACGAGACCGGCCTGGTGGTGCCGATGGTCACGACCAACCTGTTCACCCACCCGGTGTTCAAGGACGGCGCCTTCACCAGCAACGACCGTGAGGTACGCCGGTACGCGCTGCGCAAGGTGATGCGCAATCTGGACCTGGCCGGCGAGCTGGGTGCCTCGACCTACGTCTTCTGGGGCGGCCGCGAGGGCGCCGAGACCGACGCGGCCAAGGACGTCCGGGCCGCTCTCGACCGGTACCGCGAGGGCATCGACATGCTGGCGCAGTACTCGATCGACCGCGGGTACGGCCTGCGGTTCGCCATCGAGCCCAAGCCCAACGAGCCCCGGGGCGACATCCTGCTGCCCACGATCGGGCACGCGCTGGCGTTCATCGCCGGCCTCGAGCACCACGAGATGGTCGGCGTGAACCCGGAGGTCGGTCATGAGCAGATGGCCGGCCTGAACTTCGTGCACGGCATCTCGCAGGCGCTGTGGGCCGGCAAGCTGTTCCACATCGACCTCAACGGCCAGCACGGGCCGAAGTTCGACCAGGACCTGGTGTTCGGCCACGGCGACCTGCTCAGCGCGTTCTTCCTGGTCGACCTGCTCGAGAACGGCGGCCCGGGCGGTACGCCGGCCTACGAGGGGCCGCGGCACTTCGACTACAAGCCGATGCGCACCGAGGACATGGACGGCGTGTGGGCGTCGGCCGCGGCCAACATGCGCACCTACCTGCTGCTCAAGGAGCGGGCGGCTGCGTACCGGGCTGACCCCGAGGTGCAGGAGGCGCTGGCAGCGTCCAAGGTCGCCGACCTGTCCGTGCCGACCCTGGCCGACGGCGAGAGCTACGCCGACTTCCTGGGCGACACCTCGGCGTACGAGTCGTTCGACGTCGACGCCGCGGCAGCCCGCGGCTACGGCTTCGGCCGGCTCGACCAGCTCGCGGTCGAGCACGTCCTCGGCGCCCGCTGACGGATGCCGGCGCAGCGGACGCTGGTCGCGGGGGTCGACTCCTCGACCCAGGCGTGCAAGGTCGTGGTGCGCGACGCCGCCTCCGGGGCCCTGGTGCGCTCCGGCCGTGCCGAGCACCCGGACGGGACCGAGGTCGACCCGGCCGCGTGGTGGTCGGCGTTGCAGGAGGCGCTGGCCGCCGCCGGCGGGGTGGACGACGTCGCCGCGATCGCTGTCGGCGGCCAGCAGCACGGCATGGTGTGCCTGGACGCCTCGGGCGCCGTCGTCCGGCCGGCTCTGCTGTGGAACGACACCCGGTCCGCCGCCGCGGCCCGCGAGCTGGTCGACGAGCTGGGCGGCGGCGCTGCCTGGGCGGATGCCGTCGGTGTCGTGCCGGTGGCATCCATCACGGTGAGCAAGCTGCGCTGGTTCGCCGAGCACGAGCCGGACCTCGCGGCGCGGACCGCCGCTGTCTGCCTCCCGCACGACTGGCTGACCTGGCGGCTGGGCGGCCGCGCCGGCCTCGACGGGCTGCGGACCGACCGGAGTGACGCGAGCGGCACCGGCTACTGGTCGGCCGCCACCGGCAGCTATCGGCCGGACCTGCTGGAACGCGGTTTCGGGCGGGTCGTTGCAGGTGCCGGACGTGCTCGGACCGCACGAGCCGGCCGGGTCGCACGGGGGCGCGGTGCTCGGACCGGGTGCCGGTGACAACGCGGCCGCCGCACTCGGAGTCGGGTGCCGCCCTGGGCGACGTCGTGGTCTCGGTAGGGACCTCCGGCGTGGTGAGTGCTGTCGCAGCGCGGCCCGCGCACGACCCTTCGGGCACGGTGGCGGGCTTCGCCGACGCGGCCGGCGGCCACCTCCCGCTGGTGTGCACGCTGAACGCGTCGCGGGTGCTGGACGCGACGGCCCGGATGCTCGGCACCGACCACGACGGCCTGTCCCGCCTTGCGCTGTCGGCACCGTCCGGGGCCGACGGGCTGGTGCTCGTGCCGTACCTCGAAGGTGAGCGCACGCCGGACCGCCCGGACGCGACGGGCGCGCTGCACGGGCTGACGCTCACCTCCACCACCCCGGCGCACCTCGCCCGGGCCGCGGTCGAGGGTCTGCTCTGCGGGCTGGCCGACGGGCTGGACGCGTTGGTCGCGCAGGGCGCCGAGGTGCACCGCGTGCTCCTGGTCGGTGGGGGTGCGCGCTCCGAGGCACTTCGACGCCTCGCACCCGCCGTCCTCGGCTGCCCGGTCGTCGTGCCCGACCCGGGGGAGTACGTCGCCGACGGGGCCGCCCGGCAGGCCGCCTGGGTGCTCAGCCGTGCGGTCGCGCCGCCCGACTGGGCAGCGGTGGGGACCCAGGTCTTCGAGGCCGATCCGAGCCCGCGCGTGCGGGCGCGCTACGCCGAGGTCCGGGACCTGACCGGGGACCGGCTCTGAACAGCGCGGGTGGTGCTTGCGCAGGTTTCGGGTCTGCCGACAGAGTGAACGGCATGTCCCCTTCGCGCGTGCGTCGCACCCTCCTGTTCACGGCCCTGGTCGCCGTCGCCTCCGCTGTGGTCGTCGCCCCCGCCGACGCGGTCGGCCCGCGCGGCCCGTCGGCGTCGCTGGAGTACCTCGGTGACACGACCATTCCCGCGGGCACCCGGTTCGAGGGGACCGTGATGGGCGGGCTCTCGTCGATCACCTACGACGCGAGCCGCGACGTCTACTACGTGCTGTCCGACGACCAGGGCGGCACCTTCACGCCGACGAGCACTCCGGCCCGGTTCTACACGCTGCGCATCGATGTCAGCGACGGCTCGCTCGACGCAGGTGACGTCACGGTGCTGTCGACGACGACGCTGCGCGGCCCCGACGGCCAGCCGTTCCCGGCGTTGAGCCTGGACCCCGAGGGCATGACGCTCACCCCGCAGCACACCCTCGTGGTCACCTCTGAGGGCATCGCCAGCCGGGGGATCGCGCCGTTCGTACGCGAGTTCTCCCTCTCCGGCCAGCAGCTGCGCGACCTGCCGGTGCCCGGCTACTTCGATCCCGTACCGCCCGACCTCGGCGTACGGAACAACCTCGGGTTCGAAGCCGCGGCCGTGACGCCGGACGGCCAGCGGCTCATCGTCGGCACCGAGAACGCCCTGGCCCAGGACGGCCCGCCCGCGACCACCTCGACGACCAGCACGGCCCGCATCCTCAGCTACCACATCGGGCACGGCGGCTCGGACCGCGAGTACGTCTACGTCACCGACCCGGTGGTGGCCGACTCGTCGATCTTCACCGTCAACGGGCTGGTCGAGCTGCTCCCGCTCAACCAGCAGTTCATGCTCGCGATGGAGCGCTCCTTCTCGGTCGGGGTCGGCAACGACATCCGCATCTACAAGGTCGCGCTGCCGGGCGCCACGAACGTCTCCGGCGCCCCGAGCCTGGACGGGGTCAAGCACCTGCGGGCCGCCCAGAAGTCGCTGCTGCTCCAGCTGCCGGCCACGGTCGGCGGACAGCCGCTGGACAACGTCGAGGGCATGACCCTCGGCCCGCTGCTGCCCGACGGCCGCCGGGCCGTCCTGATGGTCAGCGACAACAACTTCACGACGAGCCCGGCCCCGATCGACAGCCAGGTGCTGCTGGCCGCCCTGGGCTGAGGGTCCGACCCGGTGCCTAGGGTGGGGGCCGATGAGCCCGTCCGCCACCTTCGCCGTGATCGCGACGGCCGTGACCCTGGGCGCGCTGGTGCAGGGGGCGGTAGGTCTCGGCCTGGGGCTGGTCTCGGCCCCGGTGATCACCCTGGTCGACCAGCGGTTGATGCCCGGCACCATGCTCTGGCTCGCGGCGTTCTACCCCTTTCTGACCCTGGCGCACGAGGGCCGGCAGGCCGACTGGCGCGGGCTCGGCTGGGCGTTCACCGGCCGGGTGCCGGGCACCGTGGTCGGCGTCGGGGTGGTGTCCTACGTCTCGGCCGGCCTCCTCGGTCTGCTGGTCGGCATCATGGTGCTGGTGGCGGTCTTCCTCACCTGGCGGGTCTTCGCCCTGCCGCGCCGCCGGCCGGTGCTCGCCGGGATGGGCGTCGTCTCCGGGGTCGCCGGCACTGCTACCTCGATCGGCGGCCCGCCGCTGGCCCTGGTCTACACCGACGTGTCGGGTCCGCGGCTGCGCGCCACCATGGCGGCCTACTTCGTCGGAGGTGGCCTGCTGTCCCTGGGCGGCCTGGCACTGTCCCACGAGCTGACCCGCCGGGAAGGGCTCTGGGCGTTGGGGCTCGCGCCGTTCCTGGTGCTGGGGTTCGGGCTGGCCGGGCCGGTACGCCGGCACGTCGACGCCGGGCGGACCCGCAGTGCGGTTCTCGTGGTGTGCGCCTGCTCGGGGCTGGCGCTGGTCCTGCGCAGCCTGATCGGGGTCGTGGCATGAGCCGCGTCGTCGTGCCGCCGGGCTGGCCGGAGGAGGTGCGACCTCCGGACACCCCGGACTGGGAACGCACCGCCACCGCGTGGCTGTTCGACCTGTGCCCGCCGGACTACCGCCGGCACGAGGTGCTGCGCCGGCACCCCGCCGTGCTGGCCCGGTTCGCGGCCCACCACGTGCACGCGGGTGTGCAGGCGGCCCGGCACGGCCTGGCGACGGCTAGGGACGAGCTGCGCGACGTGGCCGACCCGGAGACCGTCGCGGCCGCCGTCGTGGCCTTCGAGCGGGAGGGCGCCCACCTGGTCCGGACCGAGCGGGCCGTCGCGCTGGTCGAGGAGGCGTTGCGGGGGCGGCGGTTCCGTGCCCGGCTGTAGGGCAGACGTAGACTCGGGGCCCCGGACCGGACCCGCCGGACCAGCGAGAGGAGCGCCGCGCGTGGGCGTGCTGGACTCGATCCACGGACCCCAGGACCTGCGGCGCCTCGACCGTCCGGCGCTGGACACGCTGGCCGCGGAGATCCGCGAGTTCCTCATCGCGTCGGTCTCGCGCACCGCCGGCCATCTCGGCTCGAACCTGGGAGCCGTCGAGCTCACTCTGGCGCTGCACCGGGTGTTCGACTCGCCGCGCGACCGGATCCTGTGGGACACCGGCCACCAGGCCTACGTGCACAAGATCGTGACCGGCCGCGCCGACCGGTTCGGCACCCTGCGGCAGAAGGACGGGCTGTCCGGCTACCCCAGCCGGGCCGAGTCCGAGCACGACGTCATCGAGAACTCCCACGCGTCGACCGCACTGTCCTACGCCGACGGCCTGGCCAAGGCGTTCCAGCTGCGCGGCGAGACCGACCGGCACGTCGTCGCGGTGGTCGGTGACGGGTCGCTGACCGGCGGCATGGCCTGGGAGGCGTTGAACAACATCGCCGCCGACCACACGCGTCCGCTGGTCATCCTGGTCAACGACAACGAGCGGTCCTACTCGCCCACCGTCGGGGGGCTGGCCCACCACCTCGCGACGTTGCGCACCACCCGTGGGTACGAGCGGTTCCTCGAGTGGGGCAAGCAGGTCCTGGGCCGTACGCCGGTGGTCGGCGCGCCGATCTACGAGGCCCTGCACGGCGTGAAGAAGGGACTCAAGGACGTCGTCGCACCGCAGGGCATGTTCGAGGACCTGGGGCTGAAGTACATCGGCCCGATCGACGGGCACGACGTCGACGAGGTCGAGCACGCCCTCCGTCGCGCGCGAGGGTTCGGCGGTCCGGTCCTGGTGCACTGCATCACCCGCAAGGGCCTGGGCTACAAGCACGCCGAGAACGACGTCGCCGACCACTTCCACGGCATCGGCGTCATCGACCCGGAGACCGGTCAGCCGCTGGCGGCCGCCGGCACCGCCTGGACCAAGGTCTTCTCCGACGAGATGGTGCAGATCGCGGCCGAGCGCCCGGACGTCGTCGGCATCACCGCCGCCATGCTCATCCCCACCGGTCTGGACGCGTTCGCCGCGGCCTATCCCGACCGGGTCTTCGACGTCGGCATCGCCGAGCAGCACGCGACCACGTCGGCGGCCGGTCTCGCCCTCGGCGGCCTGCACCCGGTGGTCGCGGTCTACGCGACGTTCCTCAACCGGGCCTTCGACCAGGTGCTGATGGACGTCGCGCTGCACCGGTGCGGTGTCACCTTCTGCCTCGACCGGGCGGGCGTGACCGGTCCGGACGGTGCGAGCCACCACGGCATGTGGGACATGGCCTTCCTGCAGGTCGTGCCGGGACTCCGGCTCGCGGCCCCGCGGGACGCGGTCACCCTGCGCGAGGAGCTGCGCGAGGCGATCGCCGTCGACGACGCCCCGACCGTCGTGCGCTACCCGACCGGTGCGGTGTGCGCCGACCTGCCGGCCCTGGAGCGGGTCGGCGGCGTGGACGTGATGCGCCGCGACGGCGACGACGTGCTGGTCGTTGCGGTCGGCTCGATGGTCGAGACCTGCCTGGAGGTGGCCGAGCGGTGCGCCCAGCAGGGCATCGGGGTCACGGTGGTCGACCCGCGATGGGTCAAGCCGGTTCCCGACGAGATCGTCCGGATGGCCGCCCGCGTCCGGGCCGTCGTGGTCGTCGAGGACGGGCTGCGCGGGGGAGTGTCGGGTGCGGTCGCGCAGGCGATGCGCGACGCGCGGGTCACCACGCCGGTGCGCGACTTCGGCGTGCCGCTGCGGTTCCTGGACCACGCCAAGCGCGCCGAGGTGCTGGCCGAGATCGGCCTGACCGCGCAGGAGATCGCCCGGGACATCGTGGAGACGGTGGCCGGCCAGGACACCGACGTGGAGCGGCACACCCTGGCCGAGTAGGCGGTCTGCTCCGGCCCAGCTCAGGCGCACGCCTCCGCGACGCCGGCCAGCAGCCGGTCGACGTCGTCCGCGTTCGTGTACGGCGCCAGCCCGGCCCGGACGGCGCCGCTGTCACCGAGGCCGATCCACCGGGAGGCCTCGAGCGCGTAGAAGCTGCCCGCCGGAGCGTTGACCCCGAGGGTGGCCAGCTTCGCGTAGACCTCGCCGGCCGGCCTCCCGTCGACCGAGAACAACGCCGTCGGCGTGTGCCGCTGCGGGTCGGCGTGGACGGTCACCCGCTCCATCCCGCGCAGCCCGGCCGCCAGCCGGGTGAAGAGCACGTCCTCGTGCTCCTCGACGGCGGTCATCGAGGCGACCACCCGGGCCCGCCGCGACCCGGAGCCGGGCACCAGGTCGGCGATGAAGTCCACCGTCGCGGTGACGCCGGCCAGCAGCTCGTACGGCAGCGTCCCGAGCTCGAACCGCTCGGGCACGGCGTCGGTCGACGGCAGCAGCTTGTCCGGGCGGATCCGCGCGAGCAGCAGCGGGGTCGGCGGCCACGGCGCCCAGGTGCGGACCGAAGAACTTGTACGGCGAGCAGGCGAAGAAGTCGGCGCCGAGGGCCGCCACGTCGACCGGTGCGTGCGGCGTGAGGTGCACCCCGTCGACGTACACGCAGGGCGCCGGCGGCGTGCGCTGCGGCGGCGATTCCCGGCAGGTCCGGCCGGGTGCCGAGCAGGTTGGACGCCGCGGTGACCGCGACCAGCCGGGTCCGCCCGGTCACCAGAGCGGTCACCTCGGCGGGGTCGAGGTCGCCGGTCGTCCGGTCGAAGCCGGCCCATCGGACCGTCGCACCCGCCGCCTCGGCCGCCTGCACCCACGGCCGGATGTTGGCGTCGTGGTCCAGCCGGGTGACGACGACCTCGTCGCCGGGCCCCCAGTCCTTGGCCAGCGCGCGCGAGACGTCGTAGGTCAGCTGGGTCATCGAGCGGCCGAAGACGACCCCACCGGGATCGGCACCGAGCAGGTCGGCGACAGCGGCCCGTGCGCCGACAGTGAAGTCGTCGGCCCGACGCTCGGCCTCGGTGACCGTGCCCCGGTTGGACACCCCGGCAGTGAGCGCGGCACCGACCGCTTCGGCCACGCTGCTGGGTACCTGCGAGCCACCCGGGCCGTCGAAGTGGGCGACCCCGTGGTCGAGCGCGGGGAACGCCGCCCGGACCCGGGCGACGTCGAGCCTGGCGCCGTCACTGTCCGCCATCCCGCCACCGTAATGGTGCATCGCGCGCGCCCGAGAGGGCGTCGCGAGGCGTCGACGGGGCACCGTGCTCTCGTGCGACACCATCGCATCAGCCAGCCGGTCCTCGTCGTCCTGACCTGTCTCGTCGTGCTGGCGGGGTGCGGAGGGGCAGATGCCCCGCCGCGCCGCGGCGGCGGCGAGCACGTCAGCGACGACCTCCGACGCCGCCCGGCCGGTGATCGACCAGGACTTCCCGGACCCCGACGTCCTCCAGGTGGGTGGCCGCTACTACGCCTACGCCACGCAGACCACCAACGGCGCGCGCAACGTCCAGCTCGCCACCTCCTCCGACCTGCGGTCCTGGGAGGTGCAACCGGACGACGCGCTGCCGGAGCTGCCCCGCTGGGCCACCAACGGCCGCACCTGGGCTCCGGACGTCTCCGCCGTCGGCCGACGGGTTCGTCATGTATCTCACGGCGCACAGCGTCGACCCGGACATGCAGTGCATCGGCGTCGCCAGGAGCGCGCACCCGGCGGGACCGTTCCGGCCGGTCGGCACCCGCCCGCTGGTCTGCCCGGCTGCCCAGGGCGGCGCCATCGACGCAGCGTCCTACGTCGAGCCGGACGGCTCGCGCTACCTGCTCTGGAAGAACGACGGGAACTGCTGCGGCAAGGACACCTGGCTGCACCTGCAGCCGCTGTCCCGCGACGGCCTGCGCACCACCGGGCCCGCCGTACGGCTGGTGATGCAGGACCAGGCCTGGGAGGGCGACCTGGTCGAGGCACCGACGCTGGTGCGACACGGGACGTCCTACGTCCTGTTCTACTCGGCCAACGACTACGGCGGCGACCGCTACGCCACCGGCTACGCCGTCGCCAGCCGGCTGCGGGGGCCGTACGTCAAGGGTGACGAGCCGCTGATGACATCCGACAGCACCGGCGTGATCGGCCCCGGGGGTCAGGACGTCATGACGACGACCGCGGGGGAGTCGCGCATCGTGTTCCACGGCTGGGACCCCGCAGTGATCTACCGCGGGATGTACGTCGCGACCCTCCGCTGGCGCGGGAGCACACCGGTCGTCACGGTTCCCGGACGGCCCTAGGCGGCGGGGCTCACCGGAACAGGACCGGCCGCAGGTGCGGTGAGTCCGCTGCCGAGTCGCGCAGCACGATCTCGGCCGGCCGCCCGCCGTCGACGGCGAGCGACACCTCGTCGAGGGTGAGCAGCACCGGCCGGCTGAAGCCACGGTCTTCCGGCTCGGTGGCGGCAGCGGCGGCGGCGGTGAAGGCCGGGTCGATCCGGCTGAGGTCGAGCCAGCCACGGCGGCGCATCGGCACAGCGGCAGCCCGCAGCCCGGTGCCGTCCTGGGCGCAGAGAGCCGCACGCAGCGACCGCGCGCCCAGCAGCGTCACGACGTCGCAGTCGCCGATCGGGCGCAGCACCCCGGCCTCGCCGATCCGCTCGACCGCGACGGCGCCCATCCGCTCGAGGTAGTCCCGCGCGACCGGCCACCAGGGAGCGGGGTCGACACCGGCGGCGTCCAGGGCACCCTGCGGGATCACGACGACCTCGTCCGGGTCCGGGCCGACACCCACGAACCCGAACCCGAGGTCCAGGGTGTCACCGAGCACCCGGTGGCGCACCCACTCGAGGCCGGGGTGCAGCGGGTGGTCGACGGGCAGTCCGACCGGGCGGGCCTGCAGCCGCAGGTGGTCAGGGTGCACGTCGGCCGCCACCCGCCGGCCGCGCAGCCAGGCGCGGACCCGGGCCCGGCCGAGGTCCTCCGTGGGGTCGGCGCCGGCCAGCGCCCGGCGCAGCTCGAGCCAGCTCACCTCGACCGGCGAGTCCCCGGTCAGGAGGACCCCGTCGTCCAGCGGGATGATGTCGACGTCGTCGAGGACCGACACCGCCAGGGCGAGGCGGCGCAGCTCGAGCGAGTCCGGGGCGCGCATGCGTCGAACGTACCCAGCCAGGGCCCCCGCGCCACTCACCCGGCTGGGTGAGTGCCGCTCACGCAGCGTGAGCGCGACCTCGCGGTCACCTGACGATCACCCGTCGGCGACCCGGCGACGCAGGGTGCGGGGGAGGAAGGCCGCCCCGGGTCCGTTGCCGGCGGCGCGGTCGGCCGGGTTGGAGATCGCGCACCGGCGCAGCGACAGGCACCCGCAGCCGATGCAGGAGTCGAGTCCGTCGCGCAGCGCCTCCAGGCCGGCGATCTGCTCGTCCAGGCGGGACCGCCAGGACCGGGAGAGCCGGGCCCAGTCGGTCTTGGTCGGGGTCCGCCCGTCGGGCAAGGTGGCCAGCGCCGCGGCGACCTCGTCGAGCGACAGGCCGATGTTGCGGGCGGCGCGGATGAAGGCCAGCCGCCGCAGGACGCTGCGCTGGTAGCGACGCTGACCGCCCGACGTTCGACGGGAGCCGATCAGGCCGACGCGCTCGTAGTAGCGCAGGGCGGACGGCGCGAACCCGCTGCGCTTCGCCACGACGCCCACCGTCAGCAAGTCGCTGGACTCCATCACTCCTCCTGCCGGAGACCTTGACTTGAAGTCAACTTCATGTTCAAGGATGCCGGGATACCTCCGAGAGCACAAGGAGATCCACCTGATGCCTGTTGCCCTGATCACCGGTGCATCCCGGGGCCTGGGTCGCGCCCTTGCCCACGACCTGGCGGCCGACGGCTGGTCACTGGTCCTGGATGCCCGCGGTCCCGAGGACCTGGCCTCGACGACGGCCGCGATGGCCGCCGACCGCACCCGGGCGCTGCCCGGTGACGTCACCGACCCGCGGCACCGCGAGGAGCTGGTGGCTGCCGCCTGGGACCTCGGCGGCCTCGACCTGCTCGTCAACAACGCCAGCCATCTCGGACCGAGCCCGCAACCACGGCTCGGCGACTATCCGACCTCCGAGCTGGCGCGGGTGTACGACGTCGACGTGATCGCGCCGCACGCACTGCTGCGCGAAGTGCTGCCCGCGCTGCGCCGGTCCGGCGCCGCCGTCGTGAACGTCAGCTCGGACGCCGCTGTCGAGGCC
Organism: uncultured Actinomycetota bacterium; assembly: GCA_963746465.1. Lineage (GTDB taxonomy): Bacteria > Actinomycetota > Actinomycetes > JACCUZ01 > JACCUZ01 > CAVVAY01. The sequence continues at coordinate 875,021 of CAVVAY010000005.1, forward strand.
TACGAGGGCTGGGGCGGCTACGGCTCCGCCAAGTCCGCGCTCGACCACCTCTCGGCCGTGCTCGCCGCCGAGGAGCCGGACCTCCGGGTCTACGCCTTCGACCCCGGGGACATGCGCACCGCCATGCACCAGGCCGCGTTCCCGGGCGAAGACATCTCGGACCGGCCGGAGCCCGGCACCGTCGCCGTCCCTGCCTTCCGGGCGCTGCTCGAGCGGCGTCCGCCGAGCGGTCGCTACCGCGCGATCGACCTGCTGCTGCCCGCGGCGGCCGGGCAGTGACCGCGGACGCGCTGGCCGCACCCGGGCCGTTGCGCTCCGCCTCGGTCCCGCCCGAGGCGCGCGGGCTGGCCCGTGACGAGGTGCGGCTGCTGGTCGCCCGGCCCGGGGGCGTCGAGCATGCGCGGTTCTGGGACCTGGTGCGGCACCTGGAGCCCGGTGACCTGGTGGTCGTGAACACCTCGGCGACCCTGGCGGCCGCGGTGGACGGTCACCGGGGTCGTACGCCGGTGACCGTGCACCTGTCCACCGCGCTCCCGGACGGGACCTGGGCGGTCGAGCTGCGGCCCGGCCGGCGGGCCGACGGGCCGGTCCGCGACGTCGAGCCGGGCGACACGGTCGACCTGCCGGGCGGCCGGCTGCACGTCGTCGAGCCGTACCCCGACCCGGCGGCCGCGGGCTCGCGGCTGTGGCGGGCCAGGGTCGTGGTGCCCGGGTCGGTGCCTGCCTACCTCGCCCGGCACGGCCGGCCGATCGTGTACGCGTACGTGGACGGCGACTGGCCGCTCTCGGACTACCAGACGGTGTTCGGCCGCGACCCGGGCAGCGCCGAGATGCCCAGCGCCGGGCGGCCGTTCACCGACGCGCGGGTGACCGACCTGGTCACCGCGGGGGTCGCGGTGGCGCCGGTGACGCTGCACACCGGCGTCTCCTCGCTCGAGCCGGGGGACCCGCCTCTACCGGAGCCGTTCCGGGTGCCGGAGCCGACCGCCCGTCTCGTCGAGCACACCCGCGTGCACGGGGGTCGAGTGGTCGCCGTCGGGACCACCGTGACCCGGGCGCTGGAGACGGCGGCCGGGGAGGACGGCCGCGTGCATGCGGCGGAGGGCTGGACCGACCTGGTGCTGGGACCGCAGCGACCGGCCCGGGTCGTCACCGGCCTGGTCACCGGCTGGCACGAGCCGGGTGCCTCGCACCTGAGCCTGCTCGAGGCCGTGGCCGGTCCGGACCTGGTCCAGACCGCGTATGCAGAGGCCCGCGCAGCCGGCTACCTGTGGCACGAGCTCGGCGACAGTGCCCTGCTGCTGCCGTGAGTGCTCAGGAGGCGGGCAGGCTGGCGACCCCCGGCTCGAGGAACCGCTTGCCGGTCACCCGCTCGGAGACCCCCTCGCGGTCCAGGAACGGCGTGACGCCACCGAGGTGGAACGGCCACCCGGCGCCGAGCAGCATCGCGAGGTCGATGTCCCGGACGTCCTCGACGACCCCTTCGTCGAGCATCAGGCCGATCTCCTCGGCCAGCGCGTCGAGCGCCCGGCGGCGGACCTCGTCCTCGCCGGCCGGTGCGTCGCCCTGGGTGAACAGCTCGGCGACCTCGGGGTCGACCTCGGGGGTCGAGCCCTCCCAGACGTAGACGCCGGACTTGCCGGCAGCCACCAGCCTCCCGAGGTTCTCCGAGACGTAGAACCGGTCGGGGAACGCCTCGTGCATCGTCTCGGCGACGTGCAGCGCGACGGCTGGGCCGACGAGCTGCAGCAGGACGAACGGCGACATGGGCAGGCCGAGGGGCTCCAGCGCCTTGTCCGCCACCTTGAACGGCGTCCCCTCGTCGACGGCCCTGGTGACCTCGCCGAGGAACCGGGTCAGCAGGCGGTTGACGATGAAGGCCGGCCGGTCGGCGACGAGCACGCAGGACTTCTTGAGCGACTTGCCGACCGCGAAAGCGGTGGCCAGCGCGGCGTCGTCGGTCTTGTCCGCCTGGGCGATCTCGAGCAGCGGCAGCACGGCGACCGGGTTGAAGAAGTGGAAGCCCACGACCCGCTCGGGGTGCTCGAGCTTCGAGGCCATCTCGGTGACCGAGAGCGACGAGGTGTTGGTCGCGAGCACACACTCGGCCGACACCACCGCTTCGACCTCGGCGAAGACCTGCTGCTTGACCTTCATCTCCTCGAACACGGCCTCGATGACGAAGTTGGCGTCGGCGAACGCCTCCTTGCCGGTCGAGCCGGTGACCAGTGCCTTCAACCGGTTGGCCTTGTCCTGGTTGATCCGGCCCTTGCCGAGCAGCTTGTCGACCTCGGCGTGCACGTAGCCCACACCCTTGTCGACGCGTTCCTGGTCGAGGTCGGTCAGCACGACCGGCACCTCGAGCCGCCGGGCGAACAGCATGGCGAGCTGCGACGCCATCAGCCCGGCGCCGACGACGCCGACCTTGGTCACCTCTCGGGCCAGCGACTTGTCGGGCACCCCGGCGGGGCGCTTCGCGCGCCGCTGCACGAGATCGAACGCGTACAGCCCGGCCCGCAGCTCTTCGCCCATGGCCAGCTCGAAGAGCGCCTTGCGCTCGGCGGCGATGCCGTCGTCGTAGGACGCGGTGCGCGCGAGCTCGATCAGCTCGATCGCCTTGTACGGCGCCCGTGCCGCGCCGTGGACGCGCATGTCGGCGATGCCCTTGGCTCGCGCCAGGGCAGCGTCCCAGGCCTCGCCGCGGTCGATCTCGGGGCGCTGGACGGTCGTCTCGCCGGTGACGACCGAAGCCGCCCAGGCCAGCGACTGCTCGAGGAAGTCGGCCGGCTCGAACATCGCGTCGGCGATGCCGAGGTCGAACGCCTGCCCGGCCTTGAGCATGCGGTTCTGGTTCATCGCGTTCTCGACGATGACGGTGACCGCCTTGTCGGCACCGACCAGGTTGGGCAGCAGCTGGCTGCCGCCCCAGCCGGGGACCAAGCCCAGGAAGACCTCCGGGAAGGCGATCGCCGGTACGCCGGAGGACAGCGTGCGGTACTGCGCGTGCAGGGCGAGCTCAAGGCCACCGCCCATGACGGCGCCGTTGACGAACGCGAAGGTCGGGACTTTCGCGTCGCGCAGCTTGCGGAACGTGTCGTGGCCCAGGGCGAAGTAGGCCTTCGCCTGCTCCGGCGTACCGCCCGCCTGCATCACCTTCAGGTCGGCGCCGACCGCGAAGATGAACGGCTTACCGGTGACAGCGACAGCCACCACGTCGTCCCTGCCGAGCGCCTCGTCGATCGCCGCTCCGATGTTGGCCAGGCTCTTCGGGCCGAGGGTCGTCGGCTTCGTGTGGTCGAAGCCGTTGTCCAGCGTGATCAGGGCCGCGGTGCCGGCGCCCTGCGGCAGGTCGACGTACTGCACAGGGGCACTGGTGACGACCTCGTCCGGGAAGTCGATCATGTCGCTCACTTCGCGCTCCCGTCCGCGTCGTCGCTGCCTGACCAGTGCGGGTTCTCCCAGATGACGGCGCCGCCCATGCCGATGCCGATGCACATCGCGGTCAGGCCGTACCGCACCTCGGGGTGGTCCTCGAACTGCCGGGCCAGCTGGGTCATCAGCCGGACACCGGAGGACGCCAGCGGGTGACCGACCGCGATCGCGCCGCCGTACTCGTTGACCCGCGGGTCGTCGTCGTCGATGCCGAAGTGGTCGAGGAACGCGAGCACCTGCACCGCGAACGCCTCGTTGAGCTCGAACAGGCCGATGTCGTCGATGCTGAGGCCGGCTTTGGCCAGCGCCTTCTCGGTCGCGGGAACCGGGCCGACGCCCATCACCTCGGGCTCGACGCCGACGAAGGCGAAGGTGACCAGGCGCATCCGCACCGGCAGGCCGAGCTCCTCGGCGACGTCCTCGGCTGCCAGCAGGCAGGCGGTGGCGCCGTCGTTGAGCCCCGCGGCGTTGCCCGCGGTGACTCGGCCGTGCGGGCGGAACGGCGTCTTCAGCGCGGCCAGGTCCTCCATCGTCGTGCCCGGCCGCGGCGGCTCGTCGACGCTGGCCAGCCCCCAGCCCTTCTCGACCGATCGGGTGGCCATCGGCACCAGTCCGGGCTGCAGCTTGCCGTCTGCGTACGCCTTGGCGAGCTTGTCCTGGCTGCGCACCGAGAAGGCGTCGGCACGCTCCTTGGTGAGGTGCGGGAACCGGTCGTGCAGGTTCTCGGCGGTCGAGCCCATCACGAGGGCCGACGGGTCGACCAGCTTCTCGGCGATGATCCGCGGGTTCGGGTCGACCCCGTCGCCCATCGGGTGATGGCCCATGTGCTCGACCCCGCCCGCGATCACCACGTCGTAGGCGCCGAAGGCGATGGCGCCGGCGGTCGTGGTGACTGCCGTCAGTGCGCCGGCGCACATCCGGTCGATCGCGTAGCCCGGGACCGTCTTCGGCAGCCCGGCCAGCAGCGCGGCCGTGCGGCCGATGGTCAGGCCCTGGTCGCCGGTCTGGGTGGTGGCCGCGATGGCGACGTCGTCGATCCGCTCCGGCGGGAGCGAGGGGTTGCGCCGGACCAGCTCGCGGATGCACCGGATCACCATGTCGTCGGCCCGGGTGTCGGCGTACATGCCCTTCGGGCCGGCCTTGCCGAACGGCGTGCGCACGCCGTCGACGAACACGACGTCGCGCACCTGCCGGGACGCGCGGGGCTCTCGGGACTGACCGGGCACGGGCCCTCCAGGTGGTCGCAGCTGCGGGGGAGTCGCGGATCGATGCTACTCGTCAGTAACAACGACCGCCAACCGGTCCGGGTCACGCGGCCGACCCCGGCCAGGACAGCACCACCGAGCGCCTCGGCTGCGGCGGGTGGCGCTGCATCAGCTGCACCACCTCGTCCCGGCGCTCCGGAGGCAGGCACAGCTGCTGGCGGTTCAGGTCGATCCAGGCCTCGAGCAGCGCACCCCTGCGCACCGGGGGCTGGTAGACCCGTTCGTGTACCTCGGGCTCGAGGCCAGCCTCGCGCAGCACGGCGACGGCCAGCTCGGCGGTCGGCCCTGCCGGGAGCGACTGCCCGTGCAAGGCCTCCCACATCGGCGCCAGCCGCATCTTCGGGTGCGTCCCGGTCAGCTCGACCACGACCAGGTCGCGCGCCTTGCTGGTGAGGGCGGCGGCGAACGGTGCCAGATCCGGAACGTTGTAGAGCACGTGCGCGCAGACCGCGACGTCGCACTCGGGGACCTGGTCGGCCAGGTCGGGCCAGGTCCCGACGTACGTCGTGACGCTGACCCCCCGCTCCTCGGCGGCGGCCTCCAGCGCACGCAGCATCGACGGCTGCGTGTCCACCGCGTGCCACTGGCCGTCGGCGGGAACGACGTCGAGGCTGGTCGCACCCGCGCCGGCACCGACATCGAGGACGCTGCCGCCCGGGCGCAGCGCCGACCGGGCGAGGTCGGCCAGCGGCGACGGCGTCGTGTCCTGCCCGGGCGCGAAGACCTCCGGTGGGAGCTCGTGCGGCGACTCGGGCGCCGCGGCCAGGATCTCCGGGTCGATCGCCCATGCGGCCAGCTCGTCGGCCCACTGCTGAGCGGCGGTCACGATGCCTCCAGGTGCTTGAGGGCCTCCCGGCGGGACAGCCCGCTGAGCCGGTCGTCGTGGGCCGCGACGAAGGCGCGGACCCAGTCGGGGTCGGTGCGGGCGTGCTGCCGCAGCGCCCAGCCGATCGCCTTGCGGAGGAAGAAGTCGCGGTCGTCGAGGTTGCTCTCGATCGCGTGGCTGAGCAGGTCGAGGTCGGTGCGGTCCTTGGCACCGACCTGGGCGATGACCGCGGTCCGGCGCAGCCACCGGTCGTCGTCGGTAGCCCATTCGCGCAGCCCCGGTCCGACCACCTCCGGGTGGTCGATCAGCAAGGGCCCGACGAGATGCGTGGCGACGTCGTCGACGACGTCCCACCAGGCACCCGTGGTCGCCAGGTGCCGGTAGAGGGGCAGCGCCGCGGCGTCGCGGTACGCGGCGTACCGGCTGTACCGGACCACGGCGAGTGCGGCGTACCACTCCTCGCGATGGGAGGCGTCGTCCCACAGCGCATGCACCGTCGCGAGCCAGGTGTGCCGGTCCGGCAGCGGGTGGGTGGCCAGGACGTCGCGGAAGATGACGCGTGCCGCGGGGCTGGCCACCCCGTAGTAGGGGAGCGCCGACTTCATGTACGCCTGCATGGTGGGTGCCTTCGCGGGGTCGCCCGCCGCCCGCAACCGGGCCCGGACGTCCTCGACCAGGTCCTGGTCCGCGGTTCCCGCCGTCACCCGGCCGAGGCTAGCCGCGCCGGTGGACGGTCAGGCCGGGGGCGGGTCGGTGACCTCGGGGTCGGGCACCTCGGCACCGGCCAGGGCGTCCGCGAGGGCGGCTGCGGTGAGCACGACCTGCCAGTCCCGGGCGCCGTGCGCGCGCAGGAACTCGGCCACCCCGGCAGCGCCGTCCTCGGGCGGCGGCGCCCAGCACAGCCGGCGGACGGAGTCCGGCGCCAGCAGGTTCTCGACCGGCACCCGGTGCTTCTCCGCGAGCGCGCCGACCGCCGCCCGGGCCGCCGCGAGCCGAGCGGCGGCAGCGGGCTCGCGCTCACCCCAGGACCGGGCCGGCGGGGGTCCTTCGTGCTGGGTCTTGAGGTCGGGCAGGTCGTCCTCGGGCAGCGCGTACGCCGCTTCGATGGCCGGCAGCCAGGTCGCGGTCTGCCGGCGCATCGACCGGCCGCCCCACACCGGCAGGGCCACGAGGTCGGCCTCGGTGCGCGGCCCCGCCAGCGCCGCGGAGACCAGCGCGGCGTCGGGCAGCACCCGGCCGGGCGCGATGTCCCGGCGCTGGGCGACCTCGTTCCGGCGCTCCCAGAGGGACCGGACGACGGCGAGCTGCCGGCGCTTGCGCACCCGGTGCAGCCCGGAGGTGCGCCGCCACGGCTCGACCCGCGGCGCCGGGGCCGGCGCACCGACGATCGCCGCGAACTCCTCCTCGGCCCAGCCGCGCTTGCCCTGCGCGTCGAGCTGGCCGGCCAGCGCGTCCCGCAGCTCGACGAGCACCTCGACGTCGAGGGCGGCGTAGCGCAGCCACGGCTCGGGCAGCGGACGGGTCGACCAGTCGGCGGCCGAGTGGCCCTTCTCCAGGGACAGGCCCAGGACCTCCTCGACGATCGAACCGAGCCCGACCCGCGGGTAGCCGAGCAGCCGACCGGCCAGCTCGGTGTCGAAGACCCGGGTCGGGTGCAGCCCGAGCTCGGCCAGGCAGGGCAGGTCCTGGGAGGCCGCGTGCAGCACCCACTCGTCGTCGGCGATGGCCCGGCCGAGCGAGCTGAGGTCCGGCAGCTCGCGGGGGTCGATCAGCACGGTGCCGACATCGGCCCGGCGGAGCTGGACCAGGTAGGCGGCCTGGCCGTAGCGGTAGCCGGAGGCACGCTCGGCGTCGACGGCGACCGGGCCGGAACCGGCAGCGAGCGCCTCGACCACGGGCCCGAGCTCGGCGGGGTCGGTGAGCGGGGTCGGGACCCCGTCGCGGGGCTCGGTCAGCGGTACCGGGCCGTCGACGGCGGGGGCGTCCTGCCCGGCCTCGGCCCCGGCCCCGGCCGGCGGGTCGGCAGCCTCCAGGAAGGTCGGCTCGACCTCCGGGGAGCTGGACGACTGGGACGCGGTCACGCGCTCACGGTACGTCGTGGGCGCCCGCACCCGGCGTACCCGGGACGGCTGCCGCGCGTCGCGGCGGTGTGCGACGGCTCGGGTCAGACGACGACGCCGGCGCGCATGGCGACGACGACCATCTCGGCACGGTCGCCGGTGCCCAGCTTGCGGGCGATCCGGGCCAGGTGGCTCTTCACGGTCAGCGCGGACAGGCCCAGGGCCTCGCCGATCTCCTTGTTGGACCGCCCGTCGGACACCAGCTGGAGCACCTCGACCTCGCGGCCGGACAGCGCCTCGGCGCCGGTGAGCCGGGCCGCCCTCGGGCGGGTGGCCAGGGTCTGCGGTGCCACGGAGCGCACGCTGGGCCCGCCGGACGCGGCGGTCACCAGGAACGCGCGGACGCCGCCGGCCAGGGCGGCGCGCACCGTGTAGGGGTCCTCGGTGGACGACAGGACCAGGCCACGGACCCAGCCGAGGCCACGCAGCTCGCGGACCAGCGCGATCCCGGAGCCGTCCGGCAGGTTGCTGTCCACCACCGCCAGGTCCCGGGTGCTGGTGCCCAGGGCACGCGCCCGGGCCTCGGCCAGCGAGGACGCCTCGACGACCTCGACCGCGCCCAGGGCGCGCAGGCTGCGGGCCAGCGTCTCGCGCACGAACGGGCTGGCCACGACCACCATCGCGGTGAAGCGGATGGCGCGGCCAGAGTGCGGCCCGGGGACCGAGCTGCCGTGCCGTTCGACCAGTGCGGTCACCGGTACTCCCGATCAGGTGCGAAGTTTCAGCGCTGTCCTGAGCGTCATCGGCCCGTACGGAGGCGACCTGTAGCGGTCGGGGCGGTCGGTGCGGGCGCCGTCAGCGCTTGTTCGCGCGCCGCCGGGTGGGCAGCGTCACCACACCGGGAGCCAGCGGCGGCAGCCCGGCGGTGGTGCACAGCAGGTCGCACCAGGCCAGCAGGTGGGCCTGGAACGCGTCGTCGACCGGGGTCCAGGACGCGCGGATCTCGATCTGGGCCGAGGCCGGCTCGCCGGAGATGGCTCCGAAGCTCTCCGACGCGACCCGCGTCACGGTGCCACTGGCCGCGGTGAACCCGGCGCCGTGCCCGTCCAGCGCCTCGGTCAGCCAGGCCCAGCCGACGCCGGGCAGCAGCGGGTCGGCGGCCATCTCGTGCTCGAGCTCTGCCCGCACGTAGGTCACCACCCGGAAGGTGCCCTGCCAGGCCTCATGACCCGCCGGGTCGTGCAACAGCACCAGGCGGCCGGTACCGAGCTCGGTCTCCGGGTCCTGCGGCGCGATCACGTCGGCGGTCAGCGCCACCGCGTGCGGGGCCAGCCGCTGCGGAGCAGGGGTCTCCTCGAGCACGACCTCCGGCCGGGGGGTGGCGGCACGGAGCGCGGCGAGTGCCCGGGCGAACTCCTCCGGGACCTCGTCGGCATTCCGCCGCGCGACCATGCCGGGAAGCGTACGGCGGGTCGGCCCGGGCGACCGGGAGGCGCGACCCGGGACCCGTGGCCGGGCGCGTCGCCCCCGTACGCTGCCGCCCGTGGCTGCCCTCCTCGCCCTGCTGTCCAGCCTGCTCTGGGGCAGCGCGGACTTCCTCGGCGGCACCATCTCGCGGCGGCACCGGGCCGCCCTGGTCGTCGGTGTGTCCCAGGCGTTCGGGCTGCTGACCATCGCGGTGGTCGCGGTCGCCGCGGGCGCGCTGGGCGACGACACCGGGTACCTGCCGTGGGCGGTGCTCTCGGGGCTCGCCGGGGTGGTCGGCCTGGTCAGCTTCTACGCGGCCCTGGCGGCCGGGACGATGGGCGTGGTCTCGCCGATCGCCGCGCTCGGCGTGGTCGTGCCGGTGCTGGCCGGGCTGGGGCAGGGCGAGCGGCCGGGCGGGTGGCAGCTGGTCGGCATCGTGGTGGCGATCGCCGGCGTGGTCCTGGCCAGCGGCCCGGAGCTGTCCGGCCGGGCCGGTGCGCGACCGGTGCTGCTGGCCGCCGTTGCCGCGGTCGGCTTCGGGGTGGCGCTGCTGGCGATCGCCAGAGGCAGCGAGCACAGCACGCTGATGACCCTGACCACGATGCGGCTCACCTCGGTGACACTCCTCGGGACCGCGCTGGTGGTGGCCCTGGCCCGCGGGGGGCGGCGGTCCGACTACCGGCTGGGCCGGCGCGACGTGGCGCTCGTCGCGATGGTCGGCGTCGCGGACCTGGCCGCGAACCTGACCTTCGGCCTGGCCAGCCGGCGCGACGACGTGAGCGTCGTGTCGGTCCTCGGTTCGCTGTACCCGGTGGTGACCGTCCTGCTGGCCCGGCTGCTGCACGACGAGCGGCTCGGGCGGTTGCAGACCCTCGGCGTCGCGGGCGCGCTGACCGGAGTGGTCCTGATCGCCACGGGCTGAGGCCGGCCGGCGTCCGGAGGCGTGACAGCATCTGCGTCCGTGACGACCGACGCGCTGCTCGACTCGACCTTCCTACGTGCCTGCCGCCGCGAGCCGGTGCCGCACACCCCGGTCTGGTTCATGCGGCAGGCCGGCCGGTCGCTGCCCGAGTACCGCCGGCTGCGCGAGGGCATACCGATGCTCGAGGCCTGCGCCCGCCCTGACCTGGTCACCGAGATCACCCTCCAGCCGGTGCGCCGGCACGGCACCGACGCGGCGATCCTGTTCAGCGACATCGTGGTGCCGCTCAAGGCGGTCGGCGTCGACCTGGACATCAAGCCCGGCGTGGGGCCGGTCATCGCCCGGCCGATCCGTTCCTTCGCCGACCTCGAGCAGCTCCGGCCGCTGGAGGCCGGTGACGTCGGGTTCGTGGCCGAGGCGGTAAGGCTGCTGGTCGCCGAGCTCGGCGCCACACCGCTGATCGGTTTCGCGGGCGCGCCGTTCACGCTGGCGTCCTACCTCGTCGAGGGCGGTCCGTCGCGCAACCACGAGCACACCAAGGCGTTGATGTACGGCGCACCCGACCTGTGGGACGCCCTGATGCAGCGGCTGGCCGGCATCACCGCGGCCTTCCTGCGGGTGCAGGTCGAGGCCGGCGCTAGTGCCGTGCAGCTGTTCGACTCGTGGGTCGGGGCGCTGCCGGCCCGCGACTACGTGCGCTGCGTCCAACCGCACTCGGCCGCGGTGTTGTCCGAGGTCGGCGAGCTCGGGGTGCCGCGGATCCACTTCGGCGTCGGCACGGGGGAGCTGCTCCGGCTGATGGGCGAGGCCGGCGCCGAGGTGGTCGGGGTCGACTTCCGGGTTCCCCTCGACGAGGCCACCCGCCGGGTGGGTCCGGACCACGCGCTGCAGGGCAACCTGGACCCCGCCGTCGTCTTCGCGCCGTGGGAGGTGGTGGCCGAGCAGACCCGGGACGTGCTGGCCGCCGGCCGGGCCGCGCCGGGCCACGTGTTCAACCTCGGGCACGGCGTCATCCCCGACACCGACCCCGGCGTGCTCACCCGGATCGTCGAGCTGGTGCACGCCGAGTCCGCCACAGCATGAGCAGCGGTACGCCGACGACCGCGGCGGTGACTGCGAAGGGGACCAGCGCGCCGAGCACGGTCAGGGCGACCAGCACGATCGCCACGAACGCGTCCCAGCCGCCGCGCAGCCCGGACAGGAAGCCGAGGTCGTCCTCGTCGGTGGTCGGTCCGGTGGGTGCGCGGTCCGGGGACACCAGCGTCACCTCGATGGTGGCCAGGTCGGTGACGTCCTTGAGCCGGGCCAGCTGCGCCTCCAGCGACTCGAGGTCGGCCTCGCGGCGGGACAGCTCGGACTCGACCTGCACGACCTCGCCGATGGTCGTGGCCCGCGAGAGGAGCACCCGCACCCGGTCGACGCTGCGCTGCTGCGAGCGCACCCGGCTGTCGACGTCGGTCACCTGGGTCGTGACGTCCTCGGCGCTGCGCTTCCGGTCGAGCTCCTTGCCCAGCCGGCCCAGCGCGTCGAGGGTGGGCCCGAACGCCGTCGGCGGGACGCGCAGCGTCAGGTCTGCCTGACCGAACCGCCGGTCCCGGGGGTCGGTCGAGGTCTGCTCGGAGAACACCACCCCGTCGACACCGGTGGCGAGCGACTCGGCGCGGTCCGCGGCCCGCCCCACGTCGGGCACCCGGACCGTGATCGCGCCGCGGTAGACCACGTCCCGGTCACTCGGCAGGACCCGGGCCGCGGTTCGGTCCCGGGCCGACTCCCCGGATCCGGCGCCGTCGCCGCCGGCCTCGGTCGGCGCGACCTTCTCGCCGGCCATCGCGCCGGCGTCGGACTTCCCGCCGCTGCTGGCGCCGCTGTCGTTGTCGCTGCCGCCGCCCGAGCAGGCAGCCAGCGAGGCCGCCAGCAGCAGGGCTCCCATCACGTTGAGTCGAGTCGTCATGGCGCTGCGACGCGACCCGGCAGCCGGCGGTTCCGTCCCCGCCGGTCGCGAAAGGGTCACGATCTGCCAAGGTGGCGCCATGTCCGGCGGGTCGCACGACGAGTCGCCGCGGCAACTGCACGTGGTCGTGGTCGGAGGCGGCATCGCCGGGCTGGCTGCCGCCCGCGCGCTGGGGGAGGCGGGCCGGCGGGCGCATCGTCCCGGCGGCCTGCGGGTCACGGTGCTGGAGGCGTCCGGCCAGCTCGGCGGGAAGCTCCGGGTGAGCGACCTGGCCGGGGTGCCGGTCGACGAGGGCGCCGAGTCGCTGCTGCTGCGCCGCCCCGAGGCGGTGGACCTGGCGCGGGCCGCCGGGCTGGGCCCCGACCTCGAGGACGCCGCGACGACGACGGCCGCGGTATGGAGCCGCGGCGGCATGCACCCGTTGCCCCGCTGGACCGTGATGGGTGTCCCCAGCGACCTGCGCACCCTGGCAACCAGCGGGCTGCTGACCGGCCGCGAGCTGGCCCGGGTGCCGGTCGACTCGTGGCTGCCGCGGACCCGGATGGCCGACGACGTCTCGGTCGGCCGGTTCGTCGCTGCGCGGCTGGGGCGGGCGGTCGTCGAGCGGCTGGTCGAGCCGCTGCTCGGCGGTGTCTACGCCGGGCGGGCCGACGACCTGTCGCTGGAGGCGACCATGCCGCAGCTCGCGCCGTACGCCCGCCGGGAACGCTCGCTGCTCGCCGCCGCCCGGGCCAGCCGGTCGGCCGCGGGGTCCGCCAGGCCGGACGGTGCGGTGTTCGGGGCGCCGCGCGGCGGGGTCGGCCGGCTGCCGGCCGCGGTGGCCCGGCTGTCCGGCGCGCAGATCCGCACCGGAGCGACGGTCCGGGAGCTGGCCCGCACCCCGACCGGCTGGCGGCTGGTGGTGGGGCCGACCCGCTCGCCGGAGGAGGTGCGGGCCGACGCGGTCGTGCTCGCCGTACCGGCAGCCCCCACCGCCCGGCTGCTGCGCCCGCACGCCGCGGCGGCCGCGTCCGACCTGTCCCAGCTGCGCTACGCGTCGATGGCCGTGGTCGCGTTGGTCTTCCCCGCCACCGCGTTCCGGCAGCTGCCCACCGGGTCGGGGTTCCTGGTGCCACCGGTCGACGGACGCTCGGTGAAGGCGGTCACCTTCACCTCGACCAAGTGGGGCTGGTACGCCGGCGCAGCCCCCGGCCTGGTGGTGATCCGGGCCTCGGTGGGGCGGATGGGCGAGGAGGCGGTGCTGCAGCGCGACGACGCCGATCTGGTCGACCTCGTCCTCGGCGACCTCAGCGACGCCCTCGGTGTCACCGACCCGCCGCTGGACGCCCGGGTGACCCGGTGGGGCGGGGGACTGCCCCAGTACGCGGTCGGCCACCGGAGCCGGGTGGCCCGCGTCCGGGCGGCCGTCGCGCAGCTTCCGGGGCTGGCGGTCGCGGGCGCGGCGTACGACGGGGTCGGGGTGCCGGCCTGCATCGCATCCGGGGAGCAGGCCGCCGCCGAGGTGCTGCGACAATGGGGGCCATGAGCACCAAGCCCAAGGCGCGCGACCTCAACCAGGTCGTCCGCTACACGATGTGGTCGGTGTTCCGGCTGCGCGACCGGCTGCCCGACGACAGGGCTGCCGTCGCGGCCGAGGTCGAGGACCTGTTCGAGCAGCTCGCCGCGAAGGACGTCGTCACCCGCGGCACCTACGACGTGAGCGGCCTGCGGGCCGACGCCGACGTGATGGTCTGGTGGCACTCGGTCAACCCGGACGACCTGCAGGAGGCGTACGGCCGGTTCCGCCGCACGGTTCTGGGCAGTGTCTGCGAACCGGTCTGGTCGGTGATGGCGGTGCATCGGCCGGCGGAGTTCAACAAGGGTCATGTGCCGGCCTTCCTTGCCGAGGAGGACGCCCACGACTACGTCTGCGTCTATCCCTTCGTGCGGTCCTACGACTGGTACCTGCTGCCCGACGAGGAGCGCCGGGCACTGCTGGCGGAGCACGGGCAGATGGCGCGCGGCTTCCCTGACGTACGCGCCAACACCGTCCCGGCCTTCGCGCTCGGCGACTACGAGTGGGTGCTGGCGTTCGAGGCCGACGAGCTGCACCGCATCGTCGACCTGATGCGTCACCTGCGCGCGTCCCGGGCCCGGCTGCACGTGCGTGACGAGGTGCCGTTCTACACCGGCCGGCGCAAGCCGGTCAGCGAGCTCGTGGCAGCCGCCCCGTGACGCAGACGACCCCTGCGAGCAGCGGGTGAGCGCTTCTCCGCACGGCACCGACGGGCACGGCCCGGAGACAGACGTGCCGCAGCCCGTCGGCATCGCGCAACCGCCGCCGAGGCGCAGGATCCGCGACCGGATCGGCCGGCGGTCGCGGCTGATCGCCGTCCTGCTGACCGCCTCGCTGGTCTACGTGGTCGTCGACATCTTCGTGCAGGGACCGCTCACCCAGCTCGACGTCGCCATCAACGACTGGGAGGGCGAGGCCGCCTTCCCGTCGCTGGAGCAGACCGCCCGGTGGTACGACAAGATGGGCCAGCGCTCGGTGCTGGTGCCGATCCTGCTGCTGGTGGCAGGCATCTTCGCGCGCCGGCACCGCACCTGGCGGCCGGTCGTGCTGGCTGCGATGTCGTTCCTGGTGCTGAACGTGGTCGTCGGTGCGATGAAGATCGTGATCGGCCGTTCCGAGACCGAGACCGGCAACCCCGACGTGCTCAACGGCGGCATCATCTTCCCGTCAGGGCACTCGTCCAACATGGTGCTGACGGGTGGCGTGATCGTCTACCTCTGCCTGCGGTACGCCGATGACCCGCCGGTGCGCCGGATCGCCGCACTGTGGACGGTGCTGACCACCCTGACGATCCTCACCAGCCTCTACATCGGCAGCCACTGGCTGACCGACCTGGTCGCCGGTGTGCTGGTCGGCGGGCTGCTGCTGCAGTCGGTGATCCTGTTCGACGTCGCGACCGCGGACGTGCGCTACACCCGCCCGTGGTGGTGGCGGAAGACGCTGGCCCTACTGCCCTTCCTCGAGACGGATCGAGACGGAGTTGATGCAGTAGCGGTCCCCGGTCGGCGTCTGGGGGGCGTCGTCGAAGAGGTGCCCGAGGTGGGAGCCGCACCGGCGGCACCGGACCTCCGTGCGAGTCATGCCGAGTGACCGGTCCTCCAGGAGCTCGACGGCGTCGCCCTCGCTCGGCTGGTAGAACGACGGCCAGCCGCAGTGCGAGTCGAACTTGGCCTCGCTCCTGAACAGCTCGGCCCCGCAGGCCCGGCAGCTGTACACGCCCACCTTCGTGGTGTCGTTGTACTCGCCGGTGAAGGGCCGCTCGGTGCCCCCTTCGCGCAGGACGTGGTACTCCTGCGGGCTCAGCTCGGCCCGCCAGTCGTCCTCGGACCTGCGCACCTCGTAGGCGGTCTCCGGCTCGGCGTCAGCGGGCTTGCTCTTCTTGAACATGCACCGAGCCTACGTCGCAGCGGTGCGCCGGGCGACCCTCCCGGTAGCGTGCCGGCATGGCATCACCGTTCGTCGAGATCGAGGTCGGCCCACGCACGGTCAAGGTGACCAACCCGGACAAGGTCATCTTCCCGGTGGCCGGCATCACGAAGCGGGAGATGGTCGACTACTACCTCTCGGTCGGGGACGGCATCATGCGTGCCCTCGCGGAGCGGCCGGTGACCCTGGAGCGCTGGCAGGCCGGTGTGCACGAAGGCGTCAAGGTCGCGACCCGGGCGGACGGGCGCGGTGCCGACGCGTTCTACCAGAAGCGCATCAGCAAGGGTGCCCCGCCGTGGGTCGAGACCGCGCACATCTCCTTCCCGAGCGGCCGGACCGCCGACGAGGTCTGCCCGACCGAGCTCGCCACTGTCGCCTGGTGCGCGCAGCAGAACACCATCACCTTCCACCCCTGGCCGGTGCGCCGGGCCGACGTCGACCATCCCGACGAGCTGCGCATCGACCTGGACCCGCAGCCGGGCACCGACTTCGCCGACGCCGTAGGCGTCGCCGGTGTGGCGCGGGAGGTGCTCGCCGAGCTCGGGTGGCGCGGCTTCCCGAAGACGTCGGGCAACCGGGGCGTCCACATCTACGTGCGGATCGAGCCGCGCTGGACCTTCACCGACGTGCGGCACGCGGCGATCGCGTTCGGGCGTGAGCTGGAGCGGCGGATGCCGGGCCGGGTGACCACGAAGTGGTGGAAGGAGGAGCGCGGCGAGGCCATCTTCGTCGACTACAACCAGAACGCCCGGGACCGCACCATCGCCTCCGCCTACTCGGTGCGCCCCCTGCCGCACGCCCCGGTGTCCGCGCCCCTGGAGTGGGACGAGCTGCCCGACACCGACCCGCGCGAGCTCACGGTGCGCACGATGCCGGCCAGGTTCGCCGAGCGGGGCGACCTGCACCGCGAGATCGACGACGTCCGGCACGACCTGACCCCGCTGCTCGAGTGGTTCGAGCGGGACGAGCAGGACCACGGCCTGGGCGATATGCCGTACCCGCCGGACTACCCGAAGATGCCGGGGGAGCCGATGCGGGTGCAGCCGAGCCGGGCCAAGCGTCCCACGGGTTCGTGAGGCTCGACCCCGCCGAACGGTCAGCATCCGGGTGAGGGCAACGGTGGAGACGTCTCCCGGGACGACGGGCGGACCGACAGCGAGTCTCGTGGCGTTCGAGCTCGTTGCACTTGACCGGGGTCTCCATCGGGACAAAGGTGACTGCCAGCCTCGGTGGAAACCCCCCTCCGGCGAGGCTAGGCCCGCGCTCCCCACCCCCCGGGGAAACGCGGGCCGCCTGCGCAGTGCCGACGAGTCGGGTGGCCACCCCCCCAGACCCCCTTGTGGCAGCCGGCCCGTCGGCCTCAATGAGCATGCCGCTCCTGCGGCCTGGCAGGCATCGGGTTTTCGTTCACTGTGGGTCAACGTTCGGCTGACGCGGATCCGATTCCGCGCACAAGCGGTCACTGTCCGTGTTGCGCGGACCCATGTCGCCTGGGGGTGCGGCGACGCGGGTCCGCTCCGAGCCCGGGGGAGAACGCGACAGCGGCTGTGGGGAACTCCCTTCCACCTGTGGAGAAGGGTTCTCAGGCGGGTACGGCGGTCACTCGCCGCGCCTTGGCGGCCGCCAGCCGGGCCTGGACCACAGCCGTCGGGTGCGCGCCCGAGAGCGCCGCCCGCCGCGCGGCGAGCAGCGCAACGCGGTAGTCCTGGCGAGTGTTCACAAGGCGACTGTCAACCTCGGCTCACGGCTTGTCAAAGACCTGCTCCGGCGTGTCCCGCCACATCATCCCCCGATGGGCGGATCTCTCGAGTTCCTGGCTAGCCGGCCGTGGAGTCGCGTCGCCGATCCGTCAGCTGTTCGACCGCCTGGGACACTCGATTCGGCCGCCTGTGTCGTGGCGGGACCGCGCGATCCAACCCGCCGAGTGGGCCTCTGTCTGCCTCACTATCCGCCTGCTGCACGCCCACAGCCGCCCGGCGTTGAAGAGCCACCATCTCGGCGTGCAGGCGACGACTTGTGTCCTCCTCGAGGTGTAGCCCGGCAAGAGCGCGCTGCCGCTCACCCAGCTGGCCTTCGAGCACACCGAGCAGTGCCATCTCGTCGTCGCGGTCCACCGGGCCTCCTCCTGCAGTCGTTGCAGGCGTACCCGGGAGAGTGCGAACGCAACCGGAAGCCGACCGGCAAGACTCCCTGGCCGGGGTCCCCGCCGCCCCGCCCGGGGGGGTGGTCGGGACGACGGGGACGTCGTGGGACAGCATCGCTGCATGGGGAAACGTCGACGGCGCGGGCCCCCCGGCTCTCGACCCCCCAGGAGCCTGCCCGCACCGCCAATGCCGACACGATGCCCCGGCGTGAGCCGCGCGGCAATCGTCACATCGGACTAGCCACCCAGAGCGACCCGCAACTGACTGGATAGGGTCAAGTCTGGCATTCCGGAGTTTCGGCCTTCCTGGGTGGGACAGACCGCTCGGGTACTCCGCACTTCCCTAGAGGGAGGCGCTCCTGCCCCCGAGAAGGAGAACCCACATGTTCGGTCGTACCACCAGGTTGCTGGCCGCAGCCGTCAGCCTGGCCATCGTCGCCCTCGTAGGTGGCGCGAACGCGCCGGCTGCGTCGGCCGCATCGGCCAGCTCCATCACCAACGAGTTCGGGACCATGAAGGTCCACAAGGTCACCGGTGAGGCCAAGAACGGTGCCACCTTCGCGGGTCAGTACAACGTGAAGCGCTTCGTCCTCGGCAACAACGACAAGGCCAAGGCCGTCGGCACCCTCACCGGCACGATCACCAAGAAGAACGGCAGCACCAAGGCCGTCAGCGAGCGCGGCGTCCGGATCCCGGTGAACCTGGCCGCCAGCCAGGCGAAGAACCTGCCGGTCCAGCCGACCACCTCGGGCGCCAAGTCCACGGCCGTGCTCTCCTGCGACGTCCTGCACCTGGTGCTCGGCCCGCTGGACCTCGACCTGCTGGGCCTGGTCGTCCACCTGGACCGCGTGGTCCTCGACATCACGGCCGTTCCCGGCGCCGGCAACCTGCTCGGCAACCTCCTGTGCGCGATCGTCGGACTGCTCGACGGCACCGGTCTCGGCGGCCTGAGCGGGATCCTGACCAACCTGCTCAACGCCCTGCTCGGCATCCTGCAGGCCTAGTAAGTACAAAGCGGCGCTCGCACGCCGCATCCGACGCCCCCCGGCACGTCATGCCGGGGGGCGTCGGTGTGCCCGGGGGCGCCTGGTCAGCGGAGAACGAAGTACGTGTAGTCGACCCGGTAGCTGCTGACGTCGTACCACGCGACGCCGGTCGTGAGCGTCATCCACCGCAGCACCCGCGACCTGATCAGCAGAGGGGCTGCCTTCACGCGCGGGCCGCGGTAGGTCGCCACCCGCGGGCCGAGGCGGAACGAGCGGCTGCTCAGGTTCTGCAGGCCGTCGTAGTAGACGACTCGCGCTGCGTCGCGGTAGCGCTTGTCGCCACGGCCGCCGTACGCCGAGACGCGGACCGTCCCGTACCGCACCGCCGAGGGCAGCCGGACCTGGTGGTCACCGGCGGCGTACGCATCGCCTGAGGTGCAGATCGCCGAGCTGGCGTACGAGACCCAGCCCGCGTGCCGGCCGCGGGTGCGGCGGAACACCTGCGAGCAGTCGTCCTCGTAGGTCTCCTCGAGGGAGTCCCGGGCGCTCACCGTCATGCTGCCCGACCGCTTGACCAGCCGCTGCCCCGACACGGTGACCGTGCGCCGGGCCGAGGCGCGCCGGTTGCCGGCCAGGTCCTCGGCCACCAGGCGGACCCGGTAGGTGCCTGGGGACAGGCTGCCGCCGGCAGTGCGCCCGTTCCAGCGAAGGGCCACGGTCGCCCCGGCCGCGCGAGGGCCGGCCTTCACCTGGCGCACCTCCCTGCCGGAGCGGGTGCTCACCTCCAGCCGGACCGAACGGACCGACTCCTCGACCCGGGCCTCCAGCGTGACGTCGTCCAGGTAGCCGTCCTTGACCGGCAGCACCCGCTGCGCGGACAGGTGCAGGGCCCTCAGCGCCGGGTCGCGCCGGTCGACCCGCAGCGAGCTGCTGGCCAGCCCCAGCAGGACACCGTCCGAGGTGGCGACCTGCACGGTGTAGTCGCCGTCCGGAACCGGCCTGCCGGACCGGCGACCGTTCCAGGTCGCGGTGTGCGACCCGGGGTCCCGGCTGCCCAGCCCGCGTCGGTAGACCTCCGCGCCGGAGGCGTCGCGGACCACCAGGGCGGTCGTCTGCCGCCTGTCCAGCCGGTAGGTGACGGTGGTGGCGTCGCGGTGGCCGTCGCCGTCCGGGCTGATCGCCGTCGGGGACAGGCCGGTGATGCCCGGGTGCAACCGGCGCACCTGGACAGGTACCGACGTGACGTGGGCGAGGTCGCAGACCGTGCCGTCGCTGCGGCAGAGGGCCGCCTGGGCGCCGTGCTGACCGTCGGGCAGGCGCTCGGTGGGGAGGTCTGCGGCGTACGGCGGCGCACCGTCGGTGACGCCGGGGGTGTCGTCGAAGAACAGGCGGACCGCCCCGCCAGGGGCGTCAGCCGTGACGGTGAGCGTGTCGGCGCGGATCTCCTGGCCGGCGGCGGGCGAGGTGATCGTGGGGGCGCCGTTGTCGACGGTCACGTCGAGGACGCCGGGGTCGTTGCACTGGTCGACCCCGCTGCAGTCGGCGGCGGTCACCTGCTGGTGGCCACTGAGGCCGTAGGTCTCGAAGGTCGCGCTGGCGACACCGTCCCGGGTCGTGGCGATGCTGGTCAGGTCGGCGAGACCGAACCGGACCCGGGGGGCGCTGGTGGTCGCCGTCACCGTGAGCAGCCCGTTCACCACGGCACCGTTGGCCGGCGAGGAGACCGCGGGCGCGGACCGGGGCGCGAGCAGGTCGAGCGAGCGGTCGATGTGCACCAGGCCGTGGGCGAAGCCGAACCGTGCGGAGTCGGTGCCGCCGACGAGCGCCTGGGCCAGCTGGCTCGCCGTCGACTGCGGCCGGGCCGACAGCAGCAGAGCGGCTGCCCCGGAGACCAGGGGTGAGGAGTACGACGTGCCGTCGGCGACCTCGTAGCCGCCACCCGGTGTGGCCACCACGATCGACCGACCGGGTGCGGCGACGTCGACCCAGGGGCCGTAGCTGGAGAACGGGGCGCGGACCGAGCCGGCCGCAGACGTGGCGCCGACCGCCACGACGCCAGGAAGTGCGCCGGGGAACTGCTTGGCGGAGGTGCCCTCGTTGCCGGCGGCCGCGACGACCAGGACGTCGTGGTCGCGGGCGTAGGCGACGGCCGCCTTCTCCAGCCGGTCGGACGTCGGGCCACCGAGACTGAGGTTGACGACGTCCGCGCCGTGGTCCACGGCCCAGACGATGCCCTTGGCCAGGTCGTCGGTGAAGATCCGGCCGGTGACGTCGGCGACCTTCACCGCCAGCAGCGACGTGTCGCGTCCGGACCCGGCGATGCCCACGCCGTCGTTGGTGGTGGCGGCCGCGGCGCTCGCGGTCCCGGTGCCGTGGCCGACGACGTCGTGCACGTCGGTGCCGCCGGCGACGGCGTTGTAGGAACCCACCACCTTGGCTGCGAGGTCGGGATGCCGGACGTCAACGCCGGAGTCGACGATGGCGATCCGCACGGCGGGGTCGCCGGTGACCCCGCGGTCCCACGCGGCCGTGACGCCCATCGCCGAGAGGTAGGTGCGCTGCTCGCTGAACCGGCGGTCGTTGGGGTCGGCGGTGAACCACCGGCGGTGGGCCAGGCCGACCGAGGTGACGTCGGGACGCTGCTCGAGGCGGCTGCGCAACCGGTCCGCACCGGCGGCGGGCACCGAGAAGGACACGGAGTGCAGCCGGGGCACCTGACCGGTGCGGGTGGCCCCGGACGCCTGCGCGACCCGGGTGACGGCGGCCGCCGCGCCCGATGTGGTGCGCACCACCAGCCGTACGCTGCGGTCGGCCGGGCTCACCGGAGCAGCCGAGGCCGCCGCTGCGCCGGCGACGGCCGGCAGGGTCGCCGCGGCGAGCGCGGTGGCGAGCACCGTGGCGAGGCCGAACCGGAGGCGCGTCATCAGCTGATGACGCGGTCGGTACCGGCCACGATGTGCAGCACCGGCAGCCGGAGCTCGTCGCGCAACCGGGAGGCCCAGTCGCGGTGCAGCCCCGACTCCACCATGTGCGGGGGAGTCACCACGATCACCTCGTCGGAGTCGTCGATGCGGGCCGCTTCGACGGCGGCCGGCACCGGGTCCGAGCCGGTGATCGAGCCGTGTGCCTGCAGGCCCGCGGCGGTGAGCAGGTCGACCGAGGCGTTGACCGCGCGCATGGCCTCCTGCTCCGCCTCCTGGGGGGTCGGGTCGTCGTCGTCCAGCGCCTCCCGCAGCCGACCGAGGGCCACCTCGTCGAGCGCCTCGATCAGCCGGTTGTGCTGGGCGTCGGCCGGCACCAGCAGGTGCACGGAGACGTCGTCGGTGCCGTGCAGCTCGCCGATGCGTCGGACGTCGTGCTCGCGGAGCGCCGTCTCGCTGAGCAGGAGGATGGTGTACACGCAGGCCCTTCGGGTCGGTCGCCGGAGTTGCCGGTCAGGGTGCCGTGCCGAGGATCTCGGCCAGGTCGAAGCGTACGGGGCGTTCGATCTGCTCGTAGGTGCAGGACTCCGGCTCGCGGTCCGGCCGCCAGCGCTTGAAGTGCGCGGTGTGCCGGAACCGGGTGCCTTCCATGTGGTCGTACTTCACCTCGACCACGAGGTCCGGCCGCAACGGCACCCACGACAGGTCCTTGCTGGAGTTCCACCGGCTGACTGCCCCCGGCAGCCGGCTCTTCTCGTGCGCCTCGGCCTCGGCCCAGGCGGCCCAGGGGTGCCCTGACACGTCCTCGACGGCGTACGACGCGAGCTCGTCGACGAGCTCGGCCCGGCGCTTCATGGTGAAAGAGGCCGACACGCCGACGTGCTGGAGATGGCCGTCGTCGTCGTACAGGCCGAGGAGCAGCGACCCGACCACGCCTCCTGACTTGTGCCAGCGGTAGCCGGCGACCACGCAGTCGGCGGTCCGCTCGTGCTTGATCTTCGACATCGCGCGCACGTCGGGCTGGTAGCTGCCGGTCGCGGGCTTGGCCATGACGCCGTCCAGCCCGGCCCCCTCGAAGGTCTCGAACCAGGCCTCGGCGACGGCGGGGTCGTCGGTGCTGGGCGTCAGGAAGACCGGTGCGTCGGCGTTCGACATCACCTGTTCCAGGCGGGCCCGGCGCTCGGTCAAGGGCGTGTCGAGCAGTGACTGGTCGTCGACGGCCAGCAGGTCGAAGGCGATGAACGACGCCGGCGTCTCGGCGGCCAGCCGGTCGACCCGGGACGCCGCCGGGTGGATGCGCTGCAGCAGGGCCTCGAAGTCCAGCCGGTCGTCGGTGACGATCACGATCTCGCCGTCGATCACGCAGCGGTAGGGCAGGTTGGCCCGAAGCGCCTCCACCACCTCGGGGAAGTAGCGGGTCAACGGCCGTTCGCCCCGGCTGGCCAGCTCGACCTCGTCGCCGTCGCGGAACGCGATGCACCGGAAGCCGTCCCACTTCGGCTCGTACAGGTAGTCGCCGGCCGGGACCGACTTCACCGACTTGGCCAGCATCGGACCGACCGGCGGCATCACAGGCAGCTTCACGTCTGCCATCATGCCGGTCCGGGACGGCACACTGCGGTCGCCGGTCGCGATGCGGGGGATGTCGATGACGATCCGGGCCCGCTGGGCGCGCGCCTCGCCGTACCTGCTGTCCGGGCTTCTCACCGTCACCGGCACCCTGCACTTCGTCGCGCCCGAGGTCTTCGCCGACATCGTCCCGCCCCAGCTGCCCGCTCCGACCGCGCTCGTCTACGCAAGCGGAGTCGCCGAGCTGGCCTGCGCCGCGGGCCTCGCCGTCCCGCGCACCCGCCGGGTCGCCGGCTGGGCGACCGCGGCGCTCTTCGTCGCGGTCTTCCCCGGCAACGTGCAGATGGCGCTGGACGCCGGGGACCGCTCGGCGGGCTACCGGGCGCTCACCTACGCGCGGCTGCCGCTGCAGCTGCCGCTGGTGCTGTGGGCCGTGTCGGTGGCCCGGGTCAGCGGGCGACGAAGCGGGTGAGCAGCGCGCCGTCGTCCTCGAGCAGGTGACCCAACGCGAACCCGGTCTCGAGCGGCCGTCCGGCCAGGATCCGGGAGCCGGACCCGCCGACCAGCTGCGGCGAGAGGGTCAGGCACAGCTCGTCCAGTCGACCGGCGGCCACCAGGTCGGCGAGCAACGTGGGACCGCCCTCGCACAGCACCCGGCCCAGGCCGCGGGCCGCCAGCTCGTCCAGCGCCGCCGCCAGGTCGACGCCGGACGCGCCGGTGACGACGACCTCGGCCACCTCAGCCAGCCGCGCGCGGGCACCCGGGTCCGAGGCTTCCGAGGTGACCACCACGGTGCGCTCGCCGCCGCCGTGGAACAGCTGCCCGGCCGGGTCGAGGTCGAGCCGGCCGGACACCAGCGCCAGCACCGGCGCCGGCCGCTGGCCGAGCGAGTCCCGGAGGTCGGCGTACGACGGCTTGGGCCGCAGCGCCCGGTAGCCCTCGGTACGCGCCGTGCCGGCGCCGACCAGCACCACGTCGGCCAGGCCGCGCAGCACGGCGAAGACCTGCTGGTCGGCCGGCCCGGACAGCCCCTCGGACCGCCCGTCGCGCACGGCGGAGCCGTCCAGCGAGGCCACCATGTTGGCGCGCACCCAGGGCCGGTCCTCGGGGTAGCGGTAGGCCTCGAGCAGGTCGACGTCCTCGTCGTACGACGGCAGCAGCCGGCGCACGGTCAGACCCCGCGCGGCGGCCGTCGCCAGCCACGCAGCGCCGCGGCGACCAGGGCGACCCCGACAGCCGCCACGGCGACCTGGCAGGCCAGGACGACGAGCCACCAGTCCAGGTCGGCGGCCCGGGCGATCGCAAGACCTGCCACCGAGCCGACGATCCCGATCAGGACGGTGAACAGGCAGCCGATCGGCTGCCGGCCGGGCACGACGAGCCGGCCGAGCGCGCCGATGACGAGCCCGACGACCAACGCTCCGAAGAAACCGTCCGCATTCACGCGGAGGAGCCTGCCACGCGCACGACGGCGACCGCGTCGGAGGGGACCTCCAGGGCAGGGCCGTGCGGCGTGGCGGGGTCCGGCCACGAGGCCAGCAGCACCGACCCGACCAGGGCGTCCAGCGGCACCGCCCGCGGGTCCGGACCGAGGTTGCAGACGACGCGCAACGGGCCGCGATGCACGACCAGCCAGGCTTCGGCCGGGTCGCAGGTCACCGCCACCCGGTCGAGCCGCGGGTCGGCCAGCCACGGCTCGGCCCGCCGCAGGCCCAGCAGGGCCCGGTGCCAGGCCAGCATGTCGGCGTGCGAGCCGCCGGCCGGCTCCGACCAGTCCAGCGTCGAGGCCGTGACGGTGCGGGGCTCCTGCGGGTCCGGCACGTCCTCTGCGGCCCAGCCGTGGCCGGCGAACTCCCGGCGCCGGCCGGCCCGCACCGCCTCGGCCAGCTCGGCCTCCTCGTGCGAGGTGAAGTACTGCCAGGGCGTCGAGGCCGCCCACTCCTCGCCCATGAAGAGCATCGGGGTGAACGGCGAGGTCAGCGCCAAGGCGGCGGCGACCTTGGCCCGGCCCGGGCTGACCAGCGCCGACAGCCGCTCGCCGACCGCCCGGTTGCCCACCTGGTCATGGGTCTGGGCGTAACCGAGGAACCGCCAGCCGGGCACCCGGCTCGCGTCGACCGGGGCGCCCCACCGCTCACCCCGGAAGGACGAGTGGGTCCCGGCGTGGAAGAAGGCCCCGGTCAGGGTCATCTGCAGCGCGCCGTACGGGTCTGCGGCGAAGTCGGCGTAGTAGCCCTGCCCCTCGCCGGTCAGCAGGGTGTGCACCGCGTGGTGGAAGTCGTCGCTCCACTGGGCCGTCATGCCCAGCCCGCCAGCCTCCACCGGGGTCACCGTCGCCGGCTGGTTCAGGTCCGACTCCGCGATCAGGCTCAGCGGCCGTCGTACCGCGCAGGACAACGCATCCACCTCCCGGGACAGCTCTGCCAGCAGGTGCACGGGGGAGTCGTCGGCCAGGGCGTGCACGGCGTCCAGCCGCAGGGCGTCGACGTGGAAGTCGCGCAGCCAGGCCAGCGCGTTGTCGATGACCCAGCAGCGCACCTCCTGCGCGCCGTCGTCGTCGAGGTTGATGCCGGCGCCCCACGGCGTGTGGTGCTTGTCGCTGAAGTAGGGCCCGAACCGCGGCAGGTAGTTGCCGGAGGGTCCGAGGTGGTTGTAGACGACGTCCAGGCAGACCCCGAGGCCGCGGCCGTGGCACGCGTCCACGAACCGCTTCAGCGCGTCCGGACCGCCGTAGGGTTCGTGCACGGCGTAGGGGTGCACCCCGTCGTACCCCCAGCCGTGCCGGCCCGGGAAGGCGGCGACCGGCATCAGCTCGACGAGGTCGACGCCGAGCCCGACGAGGTGGTCGAGGTGGCCGAGGGCGGCGTCGAGCGTGCCCTCCGGGGTGAACGTGCCGATGTGCAGCTCGTAGACGACCGACCCCTGCAGCGCGACCCCGCGCCAGGCCTGGTCGGTCCAGGCGAACCGGTCGTGCTCGTAGACCCGGGACAGTCCGTGCACGCCGGACGGCTGCCAGGACGTCCGGGGGTCGGGCAGCGGCGCGTCGTCGTCGTCCAGCAGGAACCCGTAGTCGGTGCCGTGCCCGGCGGCCGGTACGTCGGCCTGCCACCGCCCGGCGGAGGTCGCCTCGAGCGGCACCACCGAGCCGTCGACCACGGCCCGGACCGATCGCGCGTGGGGGGCCCACACCTGCAGGAGCGTCACGGCGAGCGAACCTACCCGCCGCGCTGCCGGCAAACCTGAGCCCGTGCGACGATCACGCCATGCCCAAGACCTCGGCGAAGGACAGCAAGGACGCCCGACCTCGCGTGGTGCGGGTGAGCGACCAGCTGCGGGTGCCGCCCGGCCCGCTCGACCTGTCCACGGCCGACCCGGCGGCAACCCCGGGCTTCGACGGCGGCAAGTCCGCGGGCAAGAAGGCCCTGGACCTGCTCGGGCCGCGGCTGGCCGACCTGCAGGAGCGTCTCTTCGCGGAAGGCCGCACCGGCGGCACCCGCAGCCTGCTGCTCGTCCTGCAGGGCATGGACACCTCGGGCAAGGGCGGGACGGTGCGCCACGTCGTCGGGCAGGTCGACCCCCAGGGCGTGCTCATCACCGCCTTCAAGGCACCCAGCAAGGAAGAGCTGGCGCACGACTTCCTGTGGCGGATCAAGCGCCGGCTCCCGGCGCCGGGCATGATCGGCGTCTTCGACCGGTCGCACTACGAGGACGTCGCGGTCGTGCGGGTGCGGAACCTGGTCGAGCCGCGCACCTGGCAGCGCCGCTACGGCACCATCAACCGCTTCGAGGAGGGACTGGTCGCCTCCGGCACCACGATCGTGAAGTGCTTCCTGAACATCTCCAAGAGCGAGTCCCGGGACCGGCTGCTCCGTCGCCTGGACAAGCCGGAGAAGCTCTGGAAGTTCAACCCCGGCGACGTCGACAGCCGGGCAGAGTGGGAGCCGATGATGGAGGCGTACTCCGACGTGCTCGAGCGGTGCAACGGCGAGTCCGCACCCTGGTACCTCGTGCCCGCCGACCACAAGTGGTACCGGAACTGGGCGATCATGAACATCCTGGTCGAGCAGCTCGAGGCGATGGCGGTCAGCTGGCCGGTCCCGGACTTCGACGCCGAGGAGCAGCGCCAGCGCCTGCTCGCCGCGGATTGAGCACGGTCGCCCGATCGGCTCAATCGCCGGGTTGACGTGCCGATACACCCCTGAGGGTCCGGACCCGCCGGACGAGGTGAGGTGAGCGCGCCGTGCAGCGGTTCCGTGCCGCCCTGCTCGCCCTTGGCCTCGTCACCCTGCTCACTGGTCTCGGCTCCGGAGTGCTCGCCTCCAAGGCTGCCGAGGAGCACGACCACGACCTCCGGCTCGAGGGTGCCTCCAGCGTCACCGCCCTGGACGACTACGCCGAGCGGGCCCGCGCGGTGGCCCTGCTGGCCTCGCACTCGGCGGCGTTCGCCAACTTCTACCGGGACCCGGCCGCCCGCCAGCAGCTGATCTCCGGCGCGGCCGGCGACCCGGACCTGATGCCCCGGGTGATCACGGCCCTGAAGGACCTGGGCACCCTGTTCCCCGACAGCATCGCCTCGGCCAGCTTCATCGACCGCTCCGGCGCGGAGAACGCCCGGGTGGTGCGCAACGCGCCGGTGGCTGCCGACGAGCTGGACGCCGACCGCCGGGACGCCGTCTTCTTCGACCGCACCTTCGAGCTGCTCTACGACCAGGTGTACCAGTCGGCGCCGTACCGGTCCGAGTCCACCGACGAGTGGGTCGTCGCCAACGCCGCCAAGGTCAACATCGGACCGGGGACCTCGCCGGCGATCGTCGACTTCGAGGTGACCCTGGAGAGCTTCCGGCTCGCCTTCTACAGCGAGAACCCGGACGACCAGGTCCGGGTCGTCGACCTGCTGGACGGCCGGGTGATCATCGACTCCACCCGTCCGCAGGACGCCGGTGCGCCGCTCGGCGTCCCGTCGGACCGCAGCCTGCGGTGGGTGCAGACCGCTCGCGAGGGCAGCCTCGTCACCCGGGACGGCATGCGCCACGTGGTCCGGCACGCCCGCACCGACGGCAACATCGCCACCTCCTGGGCAGTGGTGGTCTCCACGCCTGCGCGGTCCGGTGCCTGGTCGGGGATGCTGGCCGTCGGCCCGATGGGTCTGGCCGCGGGCGGCCTCGCGCTGCTGGCCCTGTCGATGGTGGGCTACGTCCGGCACGGCCGCTCGATGCACCGGGCCGCCCGCCGGGACGAGCTCACCGGCCTGTTCAACCGGCGGGCAGCCCGCGAGTGCGCCGAGGCGATGCTGAGCCGGGAGCGCGGCCTGGCCGTGATCCTGTTCGACCTGGACCGCTTCAAGCACGTCAACGACTCGCTGGGGCACCACGCCGGTGACCACCTGCTCACGGTGCTCGGACAGCGGCTCGCCGACGTCGTGCGCGACCCGGACGACGTGGTCGCCCGGCTGGGCGGCGACGAGTTCGTCGTGCTGGCCCGCGGCATGCACGACCACGAGTCGGTCCGCGTGCTCTGCGAACGCCTCACCCGGGCGGTCAGCGCGCCGGTCACGGTCGACGGCATCGAGGTGTCGGTCGGCGCGAGCATCGGCATCGCGCTGGCCCCGGAGCACGGCTCCGACTACGGCACGCTGCTGCAGTGCGCGGACATCGCGATGTACGACGCGAAGGGTCGGCGCGCGGGCTGGCAGGTCTACCGCGACGAGTTCGCCGGCGCCGACCGGGCCGGGCTGGTGCTCGACGCCGACCTGCGCCGGGCAGTGGCCGACGGCGAGCTCACCGTGCACTACCAGCCCAGCTTCTCGACGCACTCCGGTGACCTGACCGGGGTCGAGGCCCTGGTCCGCTGGCGGCACCCGCAGCGCGGACTGCTCATGCCGGGCCTGTTCGTGCCGTTCGCCGAGACCACCGGAGCGATCAAGGCCGTCACCCGGGCCGTGCTCGACCTGGTGCTGGACCAGGTCGTGCGATGGCGCGAGCAGGGCGTCGACCTGTCGGTGGCGGTCAACGTCTCGGCGTACGACGTGAACGACCCGCTCTTCGCCGACCGGGTCGCCGAGCTGCTGGCCACCCGCGGGCTGCCCGGGTCGTGCCTGGTGATCGAGCTGACCGAGACGGCGCTGCTCGCCGACCCGGACGCCACCTCGGTGGTGCTCTGGCGGCTCGCCGAGCAGGGTGTGCGCATCGCGATCGACGACTTCGGCTCGGGCTACGCCAGCCTGCTCTACCTGCGCCGGTTCCCCGTGTCGGTGCTCAAGCTGGACCGCAGCCTGGTGCAGGGCCTCACGATCGACCCGACCGACGCCGCGCTGGTCCGCTGGACGATCGAGATGGCGCACACGCTGCGGGTCACCTGCGTGGCAGAGGGCGTCGAGGACGTCGAGACGCTGGAGGCGCTGCGCGCGCTCGGTTGCGACGAGGCACAGGGCTACTACCTGCACATGCCGGTGCCGGTCGACCAGCTCGAGCTCTCGCGCCGGCCGTCGGTCCGGCCCTAGCCGGCCCGGACCATCAGGGCGACCGGCAGCTCGCCGAGCAGCACACCGAGCGCGGTCGGGCCGTCGTACGTCGAGCCGGTCAGCACGTCCCGCCAGGCTCCTGCGGGCAGCGGCACCGTGGTCGCAGCGTCCTCCGGCAGCCCGGACGACAACCGCGCCGCGACGACGACGACCTCGCCGGCCCGGACGAACGCGACGACGTGCTCCGAGTCGCACGCCAGCGGCTCGTAGGTCGAGCCGGCCCCGAACCAGTCGGGGTTCTCCCGGCGCAGCCGCAGGGTCCGGGAGACGACCAGCAGCTTCTCGTCGTCCAGGTCGCGCGCTTCCCCGCCGGCGTCCAGCCGGATCAGGCGGGACATCCGCGCTCGGTAGTCGACCGGACGTCGGTTGTCCGGGTCGACCAGCGACAGGTCGGTGAGGTCGCAGCCCTGGTAGACGTCCGGTACGCCGGGAATCGTCAGCGCCAGCAGCTTCTGGGCGAGGACGTTGGCCCGCCAGGGCGGGGTGATCCGGTCGACGAAGGCCGCGACCTGGCCGGGAATCTCCGGGTCTGCCAGCAGGCCGCGCGCGAAGCTGCGCACAGCGTCGTCGTACTCCTGGTCCGGGGCGGTCCACGTCGTGCGCCGCTTCGCCTCGCGGGTCGCCTTCTCGAGGTACGCCGTGAGGCGGTCGGCGTCGATCGGCCAGGTGCCGACCAGCGTCTGCCAGACCAGGTACTCGGTGTTGGCGTCCAGCGCCGGCGGCCGGACCGCCGCGGTCGCAGCTCGCCAGCCGGTCACCTGCGCGGCCCACTCGTGCGGCAGCTCGGACAGCACCGCCAGCCGGGCCCGGACGTCCTCGCTGCGCTTCGTGTCGTGGGTCGACAGCGTGGTCATGGCGTCCGGCCAGGAGCCGAGCTGGCGGGTGCACCAGGCGTGCAGCTCGTCCACCGGGACCCCGAGGTGGGCCGGGTCGCCACCGACCTCGTTGAGCGAGGTGAGTCGCAGCCACCGGTAGAAGGCGGTGTCCTCGATGCCCTTGGCCATCACCGGGCCGCAGGTCTGCTGGAACCGGACCACGAACTCGTCCCGGTGCGGCCCGCGGTCGTGGTCACCCAGCGCGAGAGCCAGGACCAGGTCGAGGGTGCCGTGCCGGTCCTCGGCCAGCCGGTCACGGGCGACGGCCGCCGCGGTCGAAAGGACCCGCCGTGACTCGACGGGCGCGGGCTCGTCCGGTACGACGTAGGCGCGGTAGACCGGGACGGCGACGAGCAGCTCGACCAGCGCCTCGCGCAGACCACGCCGGGTGTGGTCTCGCAGCCCCAGGTGCTGGTGGCAGATGGTCGCCGCGACCTCGACGAGCCGGGCCACCTCGGCCTGCAGGCCGTGCTCGATGACGAACCGCTTGGCCTCCTCGGCGACGAGCCCGAAGTCGGCCGGCTCGCCGGTGAGGCCGGTGTAGAGGTTGGTGAGCGCCTGCTCGGAGGCCGGGTCGACCAGCACGCCGCCGACCCGCAGCAGGGCGTCGTAGCCGGTGGTGCCCGCGCACGGCCAGTCGGCGGGCAGCTGCTCCTCGCCCTCGAGGATCTTCTCCACCACGATCCAGGTCCCGGTCGCGCCGAACAGCCGCTGGACGTAGCCGCGCGGGTCGGCCAGACCGTCCGGGTGGTCGATGCGCAGACCCTGCACCCGGCCCTCGGCGACCAGCGCCAGCAGCACCGCGTGGGTCTCGGCGAACACCTGCTCGTCCTCGACGCGCACCCCGGCCAGGGTGTCGATGTCGAAGAACCGCCGGTAGTTCAGCTCCTCGTCGCCGACCCGCCAGTGCGCGAGCCGGTAGAACTGCCGGTCGAGCAGCTCCTCCATCGGCAGGTCCTCGGTGCCCGGCCGCACCGGGAACACGTGGTCGAAGTAGCGCAGCAACGGCTCGTCGCCGTTCCGGTCCAGGGTGATCTCGCCGTCGGCCACGACCTCGCCGATCCGGCGGCCGAGCACCGGCATCAGCATGGCTCGCTCCTGGGCGGCCCAGTCGACGTCGAACCACCGGGCGTACGGCGACGCCGGCCCGGTACGGAGCACGGACCACAGGGCCGAGTTCAGCGACGCGGGCGTCGGGACCGCCATGTGGTTGGGCACGAGGTCGACGACCACCCCCATGCCGAGCTGCTGCGCGGTGTCGGAGAGCCGGTGGAAACCGCGGGCGCCGCCGAGGTCCTCGTTCAGGCGCGAGTGGTCGACCACGTCGTACCCGTGGGTCGAACCGGGCGCGGCCTGCAGCACGGGGGAGAGGTAGACGTGCGAGACGCCGAGGTCGTGCAGGTAGGGCAGCACGGCGGCGGCGTCGTCGAAGCCGAACTCCGGTCGCAGCTGCAGGCGATAGGTGGCGGTCGGTGGCCTGCGCGGGTGCGTCACAGGGGGCTCAGACCACCCGTCGGAGCACCAGGATCGAGCGTGACTCCAGCGTCACGGGCTCGCCGGCCTTGGCTGTCGGCCGGTCGTCCACCACCGGGGCGGAGGTGTCCAGCACGGGCTCCCAGCGCTCGCCGTACACCTCCCGGGGGATGGTGAAGTCCATGTCCTCGTGGTGGCCGTTGAACAGCAGCAGGAACGAGTCGTCGGTGACCCGCTGGCCACGGCCGTCCGGCTCGGCGATCGCGTCGCCGTTGAGGAAGACGGCCACCGACCGGGCGTACCCGACCTGCCAGTCGCTCTCGCTCATGTGCTCGCCGCCCGGCGTGAACCAGGCGATGTCGCCGAGCTCGCTCTCCGACCCGCGGCTCGGGTCGCCCTGGAAGAAGCGCCGCCGGCGGAACACCGGGTGCTCCTGGCGCAGCCGGGCGAGCTTGCCGGTGAAGTCGGTCAGCGCCCAGTTCTGCCGGGCGTCCTCCCAGTCGACCCAGGCGATCGGGTTGTCCTGGCAGTAGACGTTGTTGTTGCCCTCCTGGGTGCGCCCGAGCTCGTCGCCGTGCAGCAGCATCGGGACGCCCTGGGACAGGAACAGCGTGGTGAGGAAGTTGCGCTTCTGACGTTCACGCAGCGCCAGCACCTCGAGGTCGTCGGTGGGGCCCTCGACGCCGCAGTTCCACGACCGGTTGTGGCTCTCGCCGTCGGCGTTGCCCTCGCCGTTCGCATCGTTGCGCTTCTCGTTGTACGACACCAGGTCGTTGAGGGTGAAGCCGTCATGCGCGGTGACGAAGTTGATCGACGCCAGCGGGCGCCGGCCGTCCTCCTGGTAGAGGTCGGCCGAGCCGGTCAGCCGGGAGGCGAACTCGGGCAGCGTCGCGGCCTCGCCGCGCCAGAAGTCGCGGACCGTGTCGCGGTACTTGCCGTTCCACTCGGTCCACAGCGGGGGGAAGTTGCCGACCTGGTAGCCGCCCTCGCCGACGTCCCACGGCTCGGCGATGAGCTTGACCTGGGAGATGACCGGGTCCTGCTGCACGAGGTCGAAGAAGGCCGACAGCCGGTCGACCTCGTGGAACTGGCGGGCCAGCGTGGACGCGAGGTCGAAGCGGAAGCCGTCGACGTGCATCTCCAGGGCCCAGTAGCGCAGCGAGTCCATGATCAGCTGCAGCACGTGGGGATGGCGCATCAGCAGGGTGTTGCCGGTGCCGGTGGTGTCGTAGTAGTGCTCGGGGCTGTCCTCGACCAGGCGGTAGTAGGCCTGGTTGTCGATGCCGCGGAAGGACAGCGTCGGGCCCATCTGGTTGCCCTCGGCGGTGTGGTTGTAGACCACGTCGAGGATCACCTCGATGCCGGCGGCGTGCAGCTCGCGGACCATCGCCTTGAACTCCAGCACCTGCTGGCCGCGCTGGCCGCTGGACGAGTAGGCGTTGTGCGGCGCGAAGAAGCCGATGGTGTTGTAGCCCCAGTAGTTCGACAGGCCGCGCTCGACGAGGTGGTGGTCCTGGACGAACTGGTGCACCGGCATCAGCTCGATGGCGGTGGCGCCGATGCGGTGCAGGTGCTCGATGATCGCCGGGTGACCGATGCCGGCGTACGTGCCGCGGATGTTGTCGGGCAGGGCCGGGTGGGTCATCGTCAGGCCGCGGACGTGCGCCTCGTAGATCACGGTCTGGTGGTACGGCGTGCCGGGGTGCCGGTCGTTCTGCCAGTCGAAGAACGGGTTGATGACCACCGACTTCGGGGCGTGCCGGCCGGAGTCCAGCGTGTTCGCCCGGTTCGGCGAGGAGAACCGGTAGTCGAACAGCGACTCGGCCCAGTCGACCTGACCCTCGACCGCCTTGGCGTAGGGGTCGAGCAGCAGCTTCGACGGGTTGGCCCGCAGGCCGAGGGCCGGGTCGCGCGGTCCGTACACCCGGAAGCCGTAGCGCTGGCCGGGGCCGACCCGGGGGAGGTAGCCGTGCCAGACGAAGCCGTCGGTCTCGGGCAGGTCGACTCTTGTCTCCGTGAGACGGCGCCCGCCGGTGCTCGAGCTGTCGAACAGGCACAGCTCCACCCGGTCGGCGACCTCCGAGAAGAGGGCGAAGTTGGTGCCGGCCCCGTCGAAGGTCGCGCCGAGCGGATACGCCGTTCCCGGCCAGATCTCCATGCGGTCGATTGTCCCTGACCGCCTCAGGCAAACCTCAGGCGGGCATCCCCGGGGTCGGGAAACCACGGGTGAAGTCCCGCACCTCGGCGCCGACCTTCTCCACCGCGGCCTCGTCACCGGCCGCCTCGGCCGAGACGACGGCGTCGATCCAGCCGGCGATGCGGTCCATGTCCGCGGTGCGCATGCCCCGGGAGGTGACTGCGGCGGTGCCGATCCGGACACCCGAGGGGTCGAACGGCTTGCGCGGGTCGAACGGCACCGTGTTGTAGTTGAGCTCGATGCCGGCCCGGTCGAGCGCCTTGGCCGCCTGCTTGCCGGGCAGCCCCTTGTTGGTCAGGTCGACGAGCAGCAGGTGGTTGTCGGTGCCACCGGAGACCAGGTCGAAGCCCCGGGAGGTCAGGCCCTCGGCGAGCGCCTTGGCGTTGGCCACGATCGCGTGGGCGTAGTCGCGGAAGTCCTGGGTCGACGCCTCCTTCAGCGCGACCGCGATCGCGGCGGTCGTGTGGTTGTGCGGGCCGCCCTGGAGGCCGGGGAAGACGGCCTTGTCCAGTGCCTTCGCGTGCTCCTCGGTGCTCATGAGCATCGCGCCGCGCGGTCCGCGCAAGGTCTTGTGCGTGGTCGTGGTGATGACGTCGGCGTGGCCCACCGGAGACGGGTGGGCACCTCCGGCCACCAGGCCCGCGATGTGCGCGATGTCGGCCACCAGCACCGCGCCGACCTCCCTGGCCACCTCGGCGAAGGCCGGGAATTCGATGGTCCGCGGGATGGCCGTGCCGCCGCAGAAGATGACCTTCGGCCGCTCGGCCAGCGCGAGCTCGCGGACCTCGTCCATGTCCACCCGGCCGGACTCCTTGCGCACGCCGTACTGCACGGCGCGGAACCACTTCCCGGTCGCCGACACGCTCCAGCCGTGCGTGAGGTGGCCGCCGGCCGGCAGGGCCATGCCCATCACCGTGTCACCGGGGGCGAGGAACGCGAGGTAGACCGCGAGGTTGGCGGGCGAGCCGGAGTAGGGCTGCACGTTGGCGTGCTCGACCCCGAACAGCGCCTTCGCCCGCTCGATGGCCAGGCTCTCGACCTGGTCGATGACCTGCTGGCCCTCGTAGTAGCGCTTGCCTGCGTAACCCTCGGAGTACTTGTTCGTCAGCATGGTCCCGGTCGCCTGCAGGACGGCCGCGGAGACGTAGTTCTCCGAGGCGATGAGGCGGACCGAGTCGCGCTGGCGCTCGGACTCGGCCCGGACGAGGTCGGCGACCTCCGGGTCGGCCTGGCGCAGGTCTGGGTCCGGGGTCGCGTGCGGCTGCTCAGTCATACCGCGAGCGTAGCCACCGCGGCGGCGCTCGTCCCGCCGCCAGCGCGCGAGGTCGAAGGTGTTGTCCGGCCGGCGCCGTGGTGCCTGCGGCCACACCCGCTGCACCCGGGTGCTCAGGTAGGGCCAGTCACCCCACCACGAGCCGAAGCGGTCCACCGGTCGGACGTCGAGGTGGGCCGGGTAGCGGCGGTCGCCCCGGTCTCGGGGTTCGTCGTCGTACGAGGTCTCGGGACGGCCGGGCTCCAGCAGGACCCGGCAGCCCGCGGCGTGCAGGAGCCCGACGACGGTGTCCCATCTCGGCGCTCCCGATTCACCCGACTCGATCCGGCCGACCGTGCTGAACGGGACGGCCGCCCGACGGGCAAGCTCGCGCTGCGAGAGGTCGGCGAACCTGCGCGCCTGCCGGACCAGGTCACCCGCCAGCTGCGCCAGCTGGCTCCGGGTGCTGTCCTGCGCCTCACCCTGCTCGGTCATCGCTCCAGCGTGCGGGGCCTGACGAAGGCACTGTCACAGGCGGCGCCGATCTGTGGATTCCGCAGGCATGTGGACCAGACCCTCACCGGTGAGAACCCTCCTCGGCGGGGATCGCTGGCCTCTCCCGTGGGCCTGTAGCCCTGCTAGCGGCGCCGCTAGCAGGGCTACAGGTGGTGAGGATGTGGGGCAGTCGGGTGTTTTCGAGCGACGTCGAGCCCGGCCTCAGCAGTCGCAGCGTCGTAGCGGGCGAGGACCAGCCGCACGACCTCGGGGGCGTCGGTCAGCGGGTCGGCGGTGACGTCGGCACCGGCATCGGCCAGCGAGTCGACGAACAGGCCGGGGAACAACAGGTAGCTCGCGACCGCGACCCTCGGTGCGCCGGCCGACCGCAGCTCGGCCACGGCGTTTGGGACCGGTGGCGCGGCTGCCGAGGCGAAGGCGGCCCGGACGTCCCACCAGCCGGCCGCGCGCCACTGGTCGGCGAGCTCCCGAATCCCGGCGATCGACGACTCGTCGGTCGAGCCGGCGGCGGCGAGGACGACTGCGGTGTCTGGGTCACCGGACCGGACTCCGGCCTCGGCCAACCGCCGGTCGAGGGCCGCCAGCAGCAAGGGGTCCGGGCCCAGGACATCGGCCTGGACGGCTTGCCCGACCTCACCCGCGGCCGGTGCGAGAGCCGCCGGGATGTCGACCCTGCTGTGGTAGGCCGCCCCCAGCAGGAGCGGCACGACGACGAAGGTGCCGCGCTGGGCGCGGGCCAGGTCGGCCAGCCGGGGCTGCTCGTGGTCGAGGTAGGCCTCCAGCACGCTCAAGCCCGGCCGCTCCCGGCGGACCGCTGCGAGCAGCGACCGGGTGGCCGATGCTGCTGCCGGGTCCCGGCTGCCGTGCGCCACCGCGACCAGCGGTGGCGGCGTCATCCCAGTGGCTCCGGTGCACCCAGGACCGCGTGCAGGTCCACGACGGTGCCGACGACGATGACCGCCGGCGGTTGCACGTCGCGCTCGCGGGCGAGGTCCGCGATCGTGCCGAGGGTGCCGACCGTGGTGCGCTCCGCCGGGGAGAAGCCCGACTCGACGATGGCCACCGGCGTCGTCGCGGCCTTGCCGTGCGCCACGAGCTCGGCGGCCGCCACCTCCAGGCCGCTGACGCCCATCAGCAGCACGAGCGTGCCGTCCAGCGCCGCCAGCGAGGCCCAGTCGAGGCCCTCGTGACCGGAGGCGATCGTCACCTGGCGGGACCGGCCGCGGTGGGTGACCGGGATGCCCGCGTGTGCCGGCACCGCGATCGCGCTGGTCACTCCCGGCACGACCTCGACGGTGACGTCGGCCGCCAGGCAGGCCAGCGCCTCCTCGCCGCCGCGGCCGAGCACGAACGGGTCGCCGCCCTTGAGACGGACCACCCGGCGACCAGCCCGGGCGTGCTCCACCAGGAGCCGGTTGATCTCCTCCTGCGGAAGCGGATGGTGGCCGGCCGTCTTGCCCACGTCGACCACGAGCACCGAGGGGTCGAGGTCGTCGATCAGCGCCCGCGGCGCCAACCGGTCGACGAGCACGACGTC
The DNA here is from genome assembly GCA_963746465.1 of uncultured Actinomycetota bacterium. Taxonomy (GTDB): domain Bacteria; phylum Actinomycetota; class Actinomycetes; order JACCUZ01; family JACCUZ01; genus CAVVAY01. The sequence continues at coordinate 912,414 of CAVVAY010000005.1, forward strand.
GGCCTCGGCGAGGAGCCGCCGCCCGCGGACGCTGATCAGCTCGGGGTCGCCTGGGCCGCCGCCCACCAGGGCGACGCATCCGGCCACGGCCGGCCGCTGGTGGCGCAGCGGCAGGTCGCCGGAGTCGAGGGCCACCGACACCGCGTCGCGCAGGGTCGTCGCGCGACGAGGGTCGCCGCCGGCGGTCACCGCCACGGTCACGTCCCCGGACCGGGCGACCGCCGGTGTCCACGCCGCCGACAGCGACGCGTCGTCGGCCCGGACGTACCAGATGCGAGCGCCCTCGGCGTGCGCGGCGACGAGGTCGTCGGTGCCCGGGTCACCCGTGGCCGTGTGGACCAGCCAGGCACCGTCGAGGTCGCCGCCGGTGTAGTCGCGCGCCAGCCAGCTGACCGCGCCGGACCGGACGAGGTCGCGCAGGTCCTCGCAGATCCATGGCGAGACCAGCTGCACGTCGGCGCCGGCCTCGACGAGTGCCGCCGTCCGCCGAGCAGCCACCGGGCCGCCGCCGACGACGACCGCTCGCCGGCCGGCCAGGCCGAGCACCAGCGGGTACGACGGCGCGCTCACGCCGGCGCCACGAGGTGGATGCCGCACTCGTTCTTGCCCGAACCCGGCCAGCGGCCGGCGCGGGCGTCCTCGTCGGCGTCAGTTCGGCGGGTGCACGGGAAGCAGCCGACCGAGGCGAAGCCGTCCGAGAGCAACGGGTTGGTCAGGATGTCGTGCCGCTCCACGTAGGCGTCGACGTCGTCCTGGGTCCATCGGGCCAGGGGGTTGACCTTGACCATGCCGTTGCGCCGGTCCCAGTCGACGACCTGGGTGCGCGACCGGGCGATCGAGTCGTCCCGCCGCAGTCCGGACGCCCAGGCGTCGTAGCCGGCCAGCGCTCGGTCCAGGGGGAGGACCTTGCGCAGGAAGCAGCACCGGTCCGGGTTTCTCCCGAACAGGTCCCGGCCGTGCTCGCCGTCCTGCTCCGGCACCGTCTGCTCGGGGCTGATGGTGATCAGGTTGATCCGGCCGCGATAGGTCGCCGCCACCGCGTCCCGCATCGTCAGGGTCTGCTCGAAGTGGTAGCCGGTGTCGAGGAACACCACGTCGGTGCCGGGCGCGGCGCTCGCGACGAGGTCGATGAGCACGGCGTCCGCCATCGAGGAGGTGACCGCGAAGCGGCTGCCGAAGGTCCGGACCGCCCACCGGATGATCGTCTGCGGCGACGCGTCCTCCAGCCGCCAGGCGGCCCGTCGGGCCAGCGCCTGGCGGTGCTCGGCCAGGTTCGCCGCCGGACCGTACGTCGGCATCGGGCTGATCAGGGTGTCGGTGCTCACGACGTCACCAGTCCGACGAGCTTGAGGGTGAACACGCGGGTGCAGGAACGGCAGTGCCAGGCGCCGTGTGTCTGCTCGTGCGGGCGGAGGTCCTCGTCGCCGCAGAACGGGCAGTAGAAGGGGACGGCCCTTGCGTCGCTCACCGGAGACTCCCTTCGTCGACCCGGGTGACCCACTGGGCGAACCGTTCGCCGGTCCGGCGCTCGTCGGCGAACCTGCGGACGATCCGCTCGACGTAGTCCGGCAGCTCGTCGGCGGTCACCTTGTGGCCGCGCAGCTTCCGGCCGAAGCCGGCGTCCAGGCCGAGGCCGCCGCCGAGGTGCACCTGGAAGCCCTCCACCTGGTTGCCGTCGCCGGAAAGGACCAGCTGGCCCTTCAGGCCGATGTCGGCGACCTGGACCCGAGCGCAGGAGTTCGGGCAGCCGTTGACGTTGATCGTCAGCGGCTCGTCGAAGTCGGGCAGCCGGCGCTCCAGCTCGTCGATCAGCTTGGCGCCGCGGGCCTTGGTCTCGACGATCGCCAGCTTGCAGAACTCGATGCCCGTGCAGGCCATCGTGTTCCGCCGGAACGTGCCGGGCCGGGCCCGCAGGCCCAGGCCGGCCGCCGCGTCGACCAGCGAGTCCACCCGGTCGGCCGGGACGTCGAGGACCACCAGCTTCTGGTGTGGCGTCGTGCGGACCCGCTGCGACCCGTGCTCCTCCGCGATGTCAGCCAGCCGGGCGAGCAGGGTGCCCGAGACCCGGCCCACGGTCGGGGCGAGCCCGACGTAGTAGCGGCCGTCCTTCTGCCGGTGCACGCCGATGTGGTCCCGCGGGCCGTAGGGGACCGGCGGGGCGGGTCCGTCCGACAGTGCCCGGCCGAGGTACTCGTCCTCGAGCACCTGCCGGAACTTCTCCACGCCCCAGTCCGCGAGCAGGAACTTGAGCCGCGCCCGGGTGCGCAGCCGGCGGTAGCCGTAGTCGCGGAACACTCCCACCACGCCGGCCCAGACCTCGGGCACGTCCGCGAGCGACACCCAGGCGCCGAGCCGCTGGGCGAGCATCGGGTTGGTCGAGAGGCCGCCGCCGACCCAGAGGTCGAAGCCCGGCCCGTGCTCCGGGTGCACGACGCCGACGAACGAGATGTCGTTGACCTCGTGCTCGACGTCCTGCAGGGGCGACCCGCTGATCGCCGTCTTGAACTTGCGCGGCAGGTTGGAGAACTCCGGCGAGCCGATGAACCGCTGCTGGATCGCGTCGATGGCCGGGCTGCCGTCGAGCAGCTCGTCCGCGGCGATGCCGGCCACGGGGGAGCCGAGGATGACCCGCGGGGTGTCGCCGCAGGCCTCGGTCGTCGACAGGCCGACCGCCTCCAGCCGGCGCCAGATCTCCGGGACGTCCTCGATGCGGATCCAGTGCAGCTGGACGTTCTGCCGGTCGGTCACGTCGGCGGTGTCGCGGCCGAACTCGGTCGAGACCTCTGCGATCACCCGCAGCTGCTCGGTCGTCAGACGACCGCCGTCGATGCGGACCCGGAGCATGAAGTACTCGTCGTCGAGCTCGTGCGGCTCGAGCACGGCCGTCTTCCCGCCGTCGATGCCGGGCCGCCGCTGGGTGTAGAGCCCCCACCAGCGCAGCCGGCCGCGCAGGTCGGAGGGGTCGATCGAGGCGAAGCCCCCGTGGGAGTAGACGTTCTCGACCCTGGCGCGGACGTTCAGCCCGTCGTCGTCCTTCTTGAACCGCTCGTTGGGCGTGAGCGGCTCGAGGTGACCCAGGGCCCACTGGCCCTGGCCCCGATGTCGGGTCTGGGCAGGGGTGGTGTCGCGCGCGGCGGGTGGCTGTGCAGCCATGTCAGGGAAGCTCTCCGGCTAGGGAGGCACGAGGTCGTACGCCGGGGAGGCTGCCGAGGGGCAGCGGTCAGAGCCGGCGGGACCGCGCGCCGACGAACAGGGGCGGCGGGTCAGCCGCGCATACAGACCGCGCTCGACACGTGACCGAAGTCGACGTGGAGCCGTGCGACGAGAGGCGCACCTGCGGCAGTCATGTGAACAGAGTGTCACGCGTCTCAGGAACGCGCTTCCCGCGTCCCACCATGCGGGACCGCCCTCAGCCGAGCGCGGGGGTGGCCCGGGCCACGATCGCGGCGGTGTCCAGGCCGGGCGGCAGCGTGCCGAGCGCCTGGCCGTGGTCACCGGCGAGCCGCGAGGCGCAGAAGGCGTCCGCGACGTACGCCGGGGAGTGCCGGACCAGCAGCGAGCCCTGCAGCACCAGGGCCATCGACTCGACCAGCCGCCGGGCCGATGCCTCGTCCGCCGTCACCAGGTCCTTGCCGAGCCGGTCGGCCGCGGCGTCCAGCCTCCGGTCCGCACCGCGGGCCAGTGCGACCTCGGTCTGCAGCGCTTCGACCGCAGCCGGCTCCCGGGCCAGGGCGCGCAGCACGTCCAGCGCGTTGACGTTGCCCGAGCCCTCCCAGATCGAGTTCAGCGGTGCCTCCCGGTACAGCCGGGGCAGCCCGCTCTCCTCGACGTACCCGTTGCCGCCCAGGCACTCCAGCGCCTCGCCGACGACCGTCGGGGCTCTCTTGCACACCCAGTACTTGCCCACGGCCACCGCCAGCCGGCGCAGCTCCCGCTCACCGGTGTCGAGCACGTCGGCCAGCCGCAGGGCCAGCGCGGTGGCCGCCTCGGACTCGACGGCGAGGTCGGCCAGCACGTTCTGCATCAGCGGCTTGTCGGCGAGCAGCCCGCCGAACGCCCGGCGGTGAGCCGCGTGGTGGGTGGCCTGCGCGACCGCCTGACGCATCAGTGCAGTCGAGCCGAGTACGCAGTCCAGCCGGGTCGCGGACACCATCTCGATGATGGTGCGCACGCCGCGACCCTCGTCGCCGAGCCGCTGCGCCCACGTGCCGTCGAGCTCCACCTCGGACGAGGCGTTCGACCGGTTGCCCAGCTTGTCCTTGAGACGCTGCAGCCGGAAGGTGTTGCGGGTGCCGTCCGGCAGCACCCGCGGGACCACGAAGCAGGTCAGGCCGCCGGGGGCCTGGGCCAGCACCAGGAACAGGTCGCACATCGGTGCCGAGCAGAACCACTTGTGCCCGGTGAGCAGGTACTCGCCGGCGGCCGCCAACGGCTCGGCCCGGGTGGTGTTGGCCCGGACGTCGGAGCCGCCCTGCTTCTCGGTCATCCCCATGCCGGCCAGCAGCCCGGCCTTGGTGCCCGGCGCCCGCAGCCCGGGGTCGTAGGTGGTGGACGACAGCCCCGGCTCCCACGCCGCCGCCAGGGCAGGGTCGGTGCGCAGAGCCGGTACGGCGGCGTACGTCATCGACACCGGGCAGCCGTGGCCGGCCTCGACCTGTGACCACACGACGAAGCCGGCCGCCCGGCGCACGTGACCGCCCGCGGCGGCCGACCAGGCCGCCGCGTGCAGCCCGGCGCCGACGGCGACGTCGAGCAAGGCGTGCCAGGACGGGTGGAAGTCGACCTCGTCGACCCGATGGCCGTAGCGGTCGTGGGTGCGGAGCACCGGCGGGTTCGCGTTCGCCTCGACGCCCCAGCGTTGCGTGTCCTCGCTGCCGGCCCGGCAGCCCAGAGCGGCCAGGTCGGACAGCTGGTCCGACCCGGCGTACCGCTCGACGGCCTCGACGAGGGCGCGGTCGGTGCCGAACACGTCGTGGCCGACCAGCGGCGGAGGCTGGTTCGTGACCTCATGGGTCGGGCCGCTCATGTGGCCTACCGTAGAGGGGTGGCCGCGGGGACCGAGCGCATCAAGCAGGCCGGTTCCGAGCACGAGCCGGTCGGGCTCGCGCGCGCCGCGTCCGTCTTCTGGAGGCTGACGAAGGAGACCACCAAGGTCTGCTTCCGGTACCGGGTGACCGGCCTCGCCGCCGAGGCAGGGTTCTTCCTCCTGCTGTCGCTGCCGCCACTGGTCCTCGCTCTGGTCGGCGGGGTGGGGTACCTCCGCGACTGGCTCGGGGCGGATGCCGTCCAGGAGGTGCAGGACCGGATCATCGACCTCTCGTCCGAGGTCCTCACCGCGGACAGCGTCAACGAGGTGATCACTCCCACCCTCAAGGACGTCTTTCGCGGCGGCCGCTTCGACCTGATCTCGATCGGATTCCTGATTGCGCTGTGGTCGGGCTCCCGTGCGCTGAATGTGTTCATCGACACGATCTCGATCATGTACGGGCTCGGTGGCCGCCGAGGCATCATCCGCACCCGGGTCCTGTCGTTCACGCTCTACGTCCTGGCCATGCTGGTGGGCTCGGTGGTCATCCCCCTGGTGCTTGCCGGTCCTGAGCTGCTCGGCCGGGCGCTGCCAGAACAAGTCGGCTGGCTGGACCGGCTGTACTGGCCCGTCGCTTCACTGCTCTCGGTGGTGTCGTTGACCTCGCTGTTCCACGTGAGCGTGCCGGTGCGGACGCCGTGGCGGCGCGATCTCCCGGGAGCCCTGCTCACCTTGGTGATCTGGTTCGCCGGCAGCTTCCTGGTCCGCTGGATCATCTCCATCTCGGTCGGCGGGACGTCGATCTACGGTCCGCTGGCCGCACCCATCGTCCTGATGATCTGGCTCTACGTGCTGGCCATCGCGGTGCTGATCGGCGCTGCGTTCAACGCGGCGGTCGAGTCGGTGTGGCCACGGCGGGAGATAACCGAGGCCCGCGAGAGCCGGCAACCGGCGACGCCGGACACCAAGCCCGGTCCGGGTTATGACACCGGCGAGGTCGAGCTGCCTCCGAACCGGCCGCCGGCGAAAAATCCGTTGGCCGGGTCGCACGACCCCCGCTAGCCTCGCTGCCAACCGTCCGCCACGCACCCCGGGAGGAAAGCCATGAGCGTCGTCGTCCGCGCCTGCCCGCTCCTCCCCGGTGCCTGCTGACCCCACTGATCGCGGTAGGGCACCTTCCACTCACCTCGAAGGGCCTCCTGCCTTGTCTGGAACCGATCGCACCTCGCCCGAGAACTCCGAGCACCCGCTCGACCTGACCGCCCTCGGCTGGGACGACTCCTTCGCCGAGTCCTTCGCCCCGTACGCCGCCGAGCACACGCCCGCGCGGGTCAGCCGGGTCGACCGCGGCGCGTGCGACGCCCTCGCCGCCGACGGACCGCTCCGGCTCACCTTCTCCGGAGCCCTGCTGTCCGCCGGCGCGGCCGACCCGGTCGCCTATCCGTGCGTCGGCGACTGGGTAGCCGCGCGCACCTGGCCCGACGGCCGGGTGACGGCCGAGGCGGTGCTGCCCCGGCGTACCGCGTTCGTCCGGGCCAACGTCACCCCTGGCACCTCGCACGGCCAGGTGCTGGCCACCAACGTCGACCTCGCCGTCGTCGTCGAGGGGCTGCACCCCGAGCCGGACCTCGGCCGGATCGAGCGGTTCCTCGCGCTGGCCTGGGAGAGCGGCGCCACCCCGCTGGTGGTGCTGACCAAGGCGGACCTGGTGCCCGATGCCGAGCAGTTCCGCGCCGATGTCGCGGCGGCCGCCCCGGGCGTCGACGTGCTGACGGTCAGCTCCACGACCGGTGAGGGGCTCGACGAGGTCCGCGCCCACGTCGTCCCCGGCCGGACGCTGGCGCTGCTCGGCCCCTCCGGCGCCGGCAAGTCGACGCTGACCAACGCGCTGAGCGGCGAGGTGGTGATGTTCACCCGCGCGCTGCGGGCAGACGGCAAGGGGCGGCACACGACAGTGCACCGCGAGCTGGTCCTGCTGCCCGGCGGGGGACTTGTCGTCGACACCCCGGGGCTGCGCAGCGTCGGGCTGACCGACGTCAGCGAGTCGTTGGAGCTCGTCTTCGCCGACGTCGAGGAGCTGGCCGCGCAGTGCCGGTTCGGCGACTGCGCGCACCAGTCCGAGCCCGGTTGCGCGGTGCGTGCGGCGCTGGACTCCGGCGAGCTCCCTGAGCGCCGTTGGGAGAGCTACGTCAAGCTGCAGCGGGAGGCGAGGTACATGGCGATGCGCCACGACGCCCGGCTGCGCGCCGAGGAGCGGTCGAGGTGGAAGCGGATCACCAAGGAGTACCGCAACCGGCCGGGCAGCATCCGGCCCTAGCTAGCACGCTTTCGAATCAACCACGCTTTTGAATCAACCACGCTTTGAATCAACCACGCCTTTGAATCAACACAGCGTCCCGGTGTGGTTCCAGTGCAGCACCGCGGGGGTGTCCCGCTCCCAGCCGAGCACCGACACCGAGGCGGTCGACAGCGCCAGGTGCGCGCCGTCGGCCACCTCGAGGCCGAGCCAGCGGGCACCGAGCACCCGGGAGAAGTGCCCGTGCGAGAACGCCAGCACCGGACCGTCCACCGAGCGCACCAGCTCGATGACCCGGTCGGCCCTGGCCCCGACGGCCGCCGCCGTCTCGCCGCCGGCCGGGCCGTCCTGCCACACGGTCCAGCCGGGTCGGGACTCCCGGATCTGGGGCGTGGTGAGTCCCTCGTCCGCGCCGTAGTCCCACTCCCGCAGGCCGTCGAGTGGCTCCGCAGGCCGGTAGCCGGCCAGTGCCGCGGTGCGGGTGGCCCGCAGCAGGGGACTGGTCAGCACCCGGTCGAAGGACGTACCGGCCAGCTTCTCGGCGACCGACCGCGCCGCCTCGACTCCGGCCTCGGTGAGGTCCAGGTCGGTGTGGCTGGTGTGCCGCCCGTTGGCGCTCCACTCGGTCTCGCCGTGCCGCACCAGCCAGAGCTGGGACGCCGGCGCTGCGGGGTTCGTCACAGCCGCACGGTACCCACCGGGGCAGGATGGACCCATGGCGAACTCTGACGTCGACGTCGTGGTGATCGGGATGGGCCCGGGTGGCGAGGAGGTCGCCGGCCGGCTGGCGGAGGCGGGCCTGTCCGTCGTGGGTGTCGAGCGCGAGCTGGTGGGTGGCGAGTGCCCGTACTGGGGCTGCGTGCCGAGCAAGATGATGATCCGCGGCTCGACGCTGATCGCCGAGACCCGTCGCGCCGACCCCTACGCCGGTCACAGCTCGATCGAGCCGGACCTCGCCTTCGTCGCGAAGCGGATCCGGGACGAGGCGACCGACAGCTGGGACGACCAGGTCGCCGTCGACCGGTTCGAGGGCAAGGGCGGACGCCTGCTCCGCGGCTCGGCCCGGCTCGACGGCCCGGGCCGGGTCGTCGTCGGCGACGACACCTTCGTCGCGGCTCACGGTGTCGTGGTCGCGACCGGCTCGGCGCCCGTCGTACCGCCGATCGAGGGTCTTGCGCAGTCCCGCTACTGGACCAACCGGGAGGCGATCTCGGCCGAGCAGGCGCCGGCCTCGCTGATCGTCCTCGGCGGCGGCGCGATCGGAGTCGAGCTGGCCCAGATGTTCGCCCGTTACGGGTCCACGGTCACCGTCGTCGAGGCGCTCGACGGGCTGCTCCCGCCGGAGGAGCCGGAGGCCGGCGAGGTGGTGGCCGCGGCGCTGCGCGAGGACGGCGTCACGGTGCACACCGGCGCCAAGGCGGTGCACGTGTCCCGCGAGGGCGACGGTGGCGAGGTCGTCGTGCGGCTCGAGGACGGTACGTCGGTGCGCGCCGCCGAGCTGCTCGTCAGCGTCGGCCGCCGGGCCCGGGTCGGCGAGATCGGCCTTGACACCCTGGGCCTCGACCCGGGTGCCCGCGCCCTCGAGGTGGACGAGCGGATGCGGGCGGGCGAGCGGCTGTGGGCCGTCGGCGACGTCACCGGGGTCGGCGCGTTCACCCACATGGCGATGTACCAGGCGGGCATCGCGATCCGCGACATCCTCGGCCAGGACGGTCCGGTCGCCGACTACACCGGGCTGGCCCGCGTGACGTTCACCGACCCCGAGGTGGGATCGGTCGGCCTGACCGAGCGGGCCGCCCGTGAGCAGGGCCGGAAGGTCCGGGTCGGCGTCTCGCAGGTGTCGAGCTCGGCACGCGGCTGGATCCACGGGCCGGGCAACGCGGGCTTCATCAAGCTGGTCGCGGACGAGGACGCCGGTGTGCTGGTCGGTGCCACCTCGGTAGGGCCGTGGGGCGGTGAGGTGCTCTCGATGCTCACCCTCGCCGTGCACGCCCGGGTCCCGGTGGGAACCCTACGGACGATGATCTACGCCTACCCGACCTTCCACCGCGGCGTGCTGGACGCCCTGACCGACCTGGGCTGACCGATGCTGCTCGCCGACCTCGCCGCTGCCTCGCAGGTGGTGGCCGCCACCAGCCGGCGTACCGAGAAGGTCGCTGCCGTCGCCCGGGCCTTGCAGGCCGCCGACCCGGACGAGGTCGCCGTCGTGGTGGCCTACCTCTCCGGGGAGCTGCGCCAGCGCCGTACCGGAGTCGGCTGGGCGTCGCTGCGGGACCTGCCGGCTGCGGTCGCCGAGCCGACCCTCGGCGTCAGCGAGGTCGACGCGGCGCTCGAGGGTGTCGCCGGCCTCAGCGGGGCCGGGTCGCAGGGGGAGCGGGTCCGGCAGGTCACCGACCTTTTCTCCCGGGCCACCGAGCCCGAGCAACGGTTGCTGCGCGGACTGCTGACAGGGGAGCTGCGCCAGGGGGCGCTGGAGGGCGTGATGCTGGCAGCCGTCGCCCAGGCCGCTGCCGTGCCGCTGGCCGAGGTGCGCCGGGCGGCGATGCTGCGCGGAGCGGTCGGTCCGGTGGCGGAGGCCGCGCTCACCGAGGGCGCCGCAGGGTTGGCCGAGTTCCGGCTGCAGGTCGGCCGTCCCGTCCAGCCGATGCTCGCCTCGACGGCCACCGACGTCGAGGAGGCGCTCGGCCGCCTCGGGGAGGCGGCCGTGGAGTGGAAGCTGGACGGCGTCCGGGTCCAGGTGCACCGCTCCGGCTCGGACGTCTCGGTGTGGACCCGCAGCCTGGACGAGATCACCGAACGGGTGCCCGAGGTGGTCGAGGCCGCGCTGTCGCTGCCGGTGCGGGAGCTCGTTCTCGACGGGGAGGCGATCGCGCTGCGGCCGGACGGGCGCCCGAGGCCGTTCCAGGAGACCGGGCGCCGGGTGTCCTCCCGGGTGGACGTAGCGGCCGCCCGGGTGTCGGCGCCGTTGTCGACGTACCTCTTCGACGTGCTGCACGCCGACGGTGCCGACGTGCTCGACCAGCCGGCGGCCGAGCGCGCCGCGGTGCTGCAGGCGGCGGTCCCCGAGCCGCTACGGGTGCCGCGGGTGGTCACCGGCGACCTCGCGGTGGCGTCCGACGTGCTCGCCGCTGCCGTCGCCCGGGGCCACGAGGGAGTGGTCGTCAAGGCGCTCGACGCGCCCTACGAGGCCGGCCGACGCGGCACCGGGTGGCTGAAGGTCAAGCCCCGGCACACCCTCGACCTGGTCGTCCTCGCCGCCGAGTGGGGTCACGGCCGCCGCCGAGGCTGGCTGTCGAACCTGCACCTCGGCGCACGCGATGCCGAGGGCGGGTTCGTGATGCTGGGCAAGACCTTCAAGGGGCTGACCGACGAGATGCTCGCCTGGCAGACCGAGCGGCTGCAGGAGCTGGCGGTCACCAGCACCGACTGGGTGGTGCAGGTCCGGCCCGAGCTGGTGGTGGAAGTGGCCTTCGACGGGGTGCAGACCTCGCCGCGCTATCCGGGCGGGATGGCCCTGCGGTTCGCCCGGGTGCTGCGCCACCGACCGGACAAGCGACCAGAGGACGCCGACACCGTCGACGCCGTCCGGGCGATCCATCAGGGCTAGGGGCAGTCCTGCTGCGAGCCCTCGACGCTGGTCTTCATCACCGTGCAGGTGCCTTCGAACATGCCGCGCACCGGCGGCCCGAGGGCGAACAGGGCGAAGACCATCGTCGCCGCTATGGCGAACACGATCAGTCCGTACTCCACCGAGGACGCGCCTGCATCCGCGTGCGTCGTCCCCTGCTGTGCGCGCGCGACCAACACGCGTCCTCCCCCGGGCCTCAGCAGCCCCCGAGTAGGCCACCGTCCTGACCCATCCTGACCGATCGGCGGCGCCGGTCGCATCAGCCCTTCGGGGGACCAGGGCTCGGTCGCCGGGCCCGGTGCTATCCGGCCGACCCCGCGTCATCAGGTCGGCGGCCGCGCGCCCGGTCCTCGGCCTGCCGGTTCGCGGCCTTCTCGCGGCGCCGCGCCCGGGCCTGGGCCCGGCGCTCGGCGATGAGATCGAGCCGGCGCAGCATCTCGTCCGGCCTCAGCTTCCCCGTCACATCAGAGGGCTACCCGGCGCCGGGTGCGACAAGATCCTCAGGTGCGTCAGGAGATGGCAAAGAACACGATCCGTCAGCATCGGTGGCCCGAGGTAACTGGGTGTCGTCACAACGGCCTATGGACGGCCTGCCGACGTCGTCGCATCCTCCTCCGTAGGCGCCGCGCTCCGCTTCCGTGGGGGGCCAGGGAACGCGCGGCGCCGCAAGTCCTCGGGGGGGTCGGAACCCATGCAAGGTGAGGCTGTCGGCGTTTGTCGACGTGGCCGGTGGCTGCCTGGGACGGTGCTGTGGGAGTACGTGGACAGCGGGCGCAGACGCGCGCTGGTACGCCTCGAGACGCCCTGCGGAGTCGTCGTCCGAGAGCTTCACTGGTACGACGATCTCCTGCTGGGCGGTCCGGTGCTCGAGCTCACCATGAGACGACTCGACCAGCACGCCTAGATCCGCGCTGAGTAACAAGAGATCGCGAGACCGCTTTCCGCACGGCGACGGTACAGCAGAATGCGAGCATGAGACTGACCGACACCTCGCGGGGAGGGACACGCCGAGTGGCGACGAGGTCTTGACTCATCGCTCAGGAAGGGCGAAGTGTGGCCGCCAGCCTCGGGGCGCCACCCCCCGGCGTCCGGGGTACAGGTCCGCGTCCCACCAACCCCCCGGTGGGACGCGGACCGCCCCCCTGCGATCCCCCCAGGACCCGCACCGCCGCTCGAATGAGCCGAGGGCCCTGCCGAGCGGGGGTGAGGTACGCCTCTGATCCTGCACCCCAAGAGCTGGCAAAAACATGGGCTCTTCGGACAGGCGAACGGTCATCTTTTCGGACGATGCTCATCCGTTCGGCCGCGGGACTGCCTAGCGCCGGCTGGCGGATCTGCCGATTCGGTGGACGGCGTGACCGATGCGGGGCGATCCTGCTGTGTCGGTACAGATGCGCTAGCCAATGGCGAAGACGTAACTGGCCGAGAGTGTGGGGGGCGCAATGAGGGTGCTGCTGCTGAACCTTGTCATCGACGTGATGGCAATCAGTGTCGTCGCGTACGGCATCTACTTCCGTCGCTACTACCGACGCGACCTGCTTCTGGCCTACCTTGCACTGAACATCGGCGTCTTCGCGGTCACGGCGTTGCTCGCCGACAGCGATGCGGGCGTCGGTCTGGGCCTCGGGCTCTTCGGCATCCTGTCGATCGTCCGCCTCCGGTCGGACTCGATCACGCAGGAGGAGATCGCCTACTACTTCATCGCCCTGGCCCTGGGCCTCGTCGCCGGCCTGGCGGTGCACCCGCCGTGGCTCGGCCCCGCGATGTCCGGTCTCCTGGTGGCCGTCATGTACGTCGCGGACCATCCGCGGCTGACCGCCCGCAGCCAGCGGCAGTGCATCAGGCTGGACCGCGCCTACCCCGACGCGGCACAGCTCACCGCGGCCCTGGAGCGGCTGCTGATGGCCGAGGTCCGTCACCTGGTCGTGGTGGAGCTCGACCTCGTCTCCGACACGACGACGGTCGACGTCCGGTTCAGGATCCCGCGGCCACGTCGCGCAGACCTGACCGCGCAGCTCAGCGGGGCGATCGTATGACGGGTCTACGGCCGGTCGCTCAGGTCGTCCAGGGCTACAGCGACGGCGTCGTCCCCGAGCGTCCCGACGGGCGGGCGATGGTGAGCTTGGAGGCAGTCCTTGCGGCCGCCCAGCTGACCACGCGCAACGAGCGGAAGTTCCTGCTCCCGGTGGCAGCGTTGCCCTGCCTGCTCGATCGCCTTCCGGCCAGGATGGCCAGGCTTGAGATCGACGGCCGGCAGGTCTTCGACTACGAGTCCGTCTACTTCGACACCCAAGACCTCGCGCTCTACGGCGACCATGTCCAGGGCCGGCGCAAGCGGTACAAGGCGCGTACCCGCACCTACTCCTTCAGCGAGTCGACGATGTTCGAGGTCAAGCTCAGAGGGCTGCGCGGGCAGACAGTCAAGCACCGCATGCCGCACGACTACGGCCGCCGATCAGAACTGACGCCCGAAGGGTCCGCGTTCCTCGATACGGTGGTGGCTCGTGCCTACGGGGAACGGGTGCCGCCGGTGGCTCCGGTGCTGACGACTCGGTACCGACGGATGACCTTCGTCGACCTGAACCGCCCGTGCCGACTGACCATCGACGTCGGCTTGAGGTGGTCGGACGGCGTCGCCGAGCACAGCGCGGACCACCTTGCGCTCATCGAGTCCAAGACCCCCGCCGGCCCGGCCCAGGTCGAAGGGCTGCTCGGGTCGCTCGGTCTTCGACCGGTCACCGTGAGCAAGTACTGCCTGGGCGTGGCACTGCTGCACCCCGAGACGCCGGCGAACCGGTGGAGCCGGCTGCTCAGGCACGAGTTTGGCTGGCAGCGTGCTGCTGCCCTCGAGTCCCGGCTGAACTGAGCGGTGACCGCGCACGGCCTCTGTCGGCACAGCTCCGAGAGCAGGTCGTAGTGCCGGAAAGCAATGCAGCAGACCTGCTGTCCTGCGATCGTGGCTCCATGGTCGAAGGCTCCCCGGTGCGCTGGGCACGTCACGGCGGCTGGGTGCTGATCGCGGTCGCGGGCGCGGCGGGGATCCTGCCAAGCAGCTCCGGCGGCAGCATCGCCGGACCGGACAGCGCGACGTGGGTGCTGATGGGCCTGCTGGGCATCTGCGGGGCGGCCCTGCTATTTGTCGCTGCACCGGGTTCCCCCATGACGGTGACCACCCGCGCGCAAGCGACCGTGGGGGGCACCGTCACGGGCCTCGCCTGCTTCGCCCTGATGCCCTTCGCCGGCAGCGGAGCACCACTCGCTGGCCGGCTGCCCGCTGGGTTCGGCTGGCTGTTGGCCGGCTCGATGGTCGTGGCCGCGCCCTGGGCCGTGGCGGCCTGGGGAGAACGTCGCGCTCCCGATCAGGGCGGCTACGGGTTGTGGCACCTGACCGCGGTTGCGGCGCTCATGGTCTTCACCGCGGCAGTGGTCGTCATCCGGCTCTTCCCCGACGCTGTCCCGGACATCGTGCCGGCCAGCGGCGTCTGGCAGGGCGACGGATCGGTGAAGGCGGTTCAGGACGCACACGAGCAGAGCGCGATCGAGGCGGTCGACCCGTACGTGCTCCCACTGGTCATCGCGGCCCTGCTGCTGTGCGGCGAGGTCGTCGTCACAGCGACGGCGCGGAGACGCCTCCGGCTCACGGGCCGTCAGCAGACGACCTTCGTGGCACCCGTCGAGTTCCAGTAACAGGAGTCGACCGCGCGTCCGAGACCGTCGCGCAGCCGCGCCGACTCGCGACCGTGGTTGTTCCAGACGTGCCGGTTGCGGCCCCAGAAGCGGACACCGGACCGGTTCGTGCCCTTGCCCGTCCGAACGAGCACGGTCCCGCGCGGCCGGAGGGTAGTGGCGGGGAAGGTGTACACGTGCCCTGACGCATCTCGCACCGTCCAACCCTTCAGGCCCACGGTGACGACGCCGGTGTTCTTCACCACGACGAACTCGGCTCGAGCGTTGCGCCGGGTGTCGGGGCCGGGCGGGTTGTAGCGAACACGGGCTATCTGCACCGCGCGGGCGACCGGTGGCCCCGTCACCGGGTGTGTACCCGGCGGCAGGATGACCGCGCCGGCCGGCGTCGCGTCTCCCGCGGCGACCATGAAGGACCGCACCGCCCGAACGGTCGCGCCGGACTTCATCGTCGCCGTGACCGTGGCGTTGTAGGAGCCGGCACCGAAGACGAGGGTGGTGGACCAGCCGCCGAAGGCGTCGACGTCCGCTTGCACCTGCCGGCCACCGACCTCGAGGGTGACTCCCGTGATCGCGTCGGGCTGGGACCCGACGACGTGCCCCGGAAGGTCGGCCGAGCTCCTCACCGCCATGCACGACTCGCCGGTGGCGGCCGCCATCCTGGCCATCGCCCGACCTGCATCGCACCCGCCCGCAGACCCGATGGCGAAGCTCCGCAGGCTCACACCGGACGTGTGCAGGGCGGCCAGGGTCGAGGCATTGACGGCTGCCTTGCCGTCGGAGAGGAAGAAGACCCACTTGGGGCCACCGGGGGCGGCTGCCAGGGTCGAGAGCGCCGACGATGCCGCAGCATCCAGGTCGGTACCGGTGCCACCCAGCGACTTCTTCGTGTACTGCCTGACAATTCCCCGCTTGACGCCTCGGGCGGCCGTGACGATCCACGGTTCGGCCCCGGTGCCTGCCTGGCCGGCGGGCACGAAGCTGCTGGAGACCGCGGAGGGATCCAGGTCGGCGATCGCGGGCTGAGTGGCGAACGCCTCCAGGCCGACGTTGGAACCAGCGACGGATCCGGCGACCACCTGGTTCAGCGAACGCACCGCGGCGATCTCGCAGTCCAGAACGTCGCCGACGGAATGATCCCCGTTCAAGTCGTCCCCGGCGTCGACGACACCGTTGCCGTCACAGTCAGCGCCGCGCTGATCTCCCGTCGACGCCGAGGCGTCCACGACGTAGAGCACCGTCGGGGCGCCGGTCCCTCCGCGCGTCACGCGGCCATGCAGCTGCACCGGCGAACCGGCCCGCAGATCGCTTCCCGGGTCGTCGAACACCACCGAGGTGGCATCGTCCGTCGCGACCGAGGAGGGCACGATCGGGCCGGCAATCGAGGCGACGACAAGCGCCGCGGTTACCAGCGCGCGGCGCGATCGGACGGTCCCGGTCGTCACAGTCCCCCTTCGGCGAGACGACTAGCATCACTCGCAGCTGGGGTCCCTACCATCCGCTGACCGGGTGCGTCGGGGTGACGTTCGACCGACACGGACATCAGCAGGTGACCTTGGCCGCGGCCGTGGACCGCCATTGGCAGGCGTCGACCTGGCGGCGGAGGCTGTCGCGCAGCAGCGCCGACTCGGGCCCCTTGTTGTTCCAGACGTGCCGGGTGCGGCCCCAGAACCGGATCCCTGGCTGGTTGCTGCCCAGGCCGGTGCGAACGATGACGGTGTCGCGCGGCCCGAGCCTGGTGGCGGGGAAGGTGTACGCGTGCCCCGACGCATCCCGAACCGTCCAACCCTTCAGGCCCACGCTGAGGATGCCGGTATTCTTCAGCGCGACGTACTCGGCGCGGGCGTTGCGCCGAGTGTCAGGTCCTGGGGGGTTGTACCGAACACGGGTGAGCTGCACGGCGCGCACGAGCGGCGGCGCGGTCACCGGACGGGTGCCCGGCGGAAGGACGACGGTGCCAGCCGGCACTGTGCCGCCGGGCAGGACGGTGAAGGTCCGGGTAGCGCGCGCGGTGGCTCCGGACCTCGCGGTGGCGGTCACCGTCGCGGTGTAGGAACCCTCCCCGAACACCAGGCTGGTTGACCAGCCGCCGAGCGCGTCGACGTCGGCCTGGAGCCGCCGGCCGGCGACCTCGACGACGACACCGGTGATGTCGTCGGGCTGGGAGTTGAGGACCTGGCCGGGCAGGCTCGCGGGGGCGCCCACCGGCACGCAGGTCTCGCCCGAGGCCGCAGCCAGTCGCGCCATCGCGGAGCGGGCGTCACATGCCTGGCCGGCGCCGACGGCGAAGCTGCGCACCTTGACGCCGGACCCGGCGACCGCCGAGAGGGTCGATGCGTCCACCGCCGCCTGGCCATCGGAGAACAGGAACACCCATTTGGGGCCGGCCGGCGCCCCGGACAGCGTGGACAGCGCCAGCCCGGCTGCCGCGTCGAGATCGGTACCGGTCCCGCTGAGCGACCGGCCGGTGAACTTCTGGATCGCTCCGCGTTTGACGCTGCGGGCGGCAGTAACCAGCCACGGTTCGGTGCCGGTTCCCACCTGCCCGGGCGCGATGAAGGTGGCGGCCAGGGCGGAAGGGTGCAGGTCCGCGACGGCTGGCACGGTGGCGAACGCCTCGAGGCCGACGCTGGCTCCCTCGACCGAGCCGGCGATCATCTGGTTCAACGCCTGGACCGCGGCGATCTCGCAGTCCAGCGTGTCACCCACCGAGCTGTCACCATTGAGGTCGTCGTTGGCGTCGGAGGCGCCGCTGCCGTCGCAGTCGGCGCCGCGTTGCTCGCCGGTGGACGCCGAGGCATCGATCACGTACAGCACGGTGGGGGTCCCCGTAGCGGTGGTGGAACCGCTGGAAACCCGGCCCCGCAGCGGTACGACGGCACCGGCCTGCAGCCCGCTGCCCGGGTCGTCGAACACCACTGTGGTGCCCGCAGCTACCGCGGACACCGGCACTGGCGAGCCGGCCGTGGCCGCAACCACCAGTCCGCCAGCCAGCAGTGCAGCCCGCGTTCGAACGCCTACCTGTGGCATGGTCCCCCCACTTGTGCAGCCCCGCCCCCTCCGGGAGGCAAAGGTCCGGCTCGCAAAGCCCCCTGCTGGACCCGTCGCGGTCATGCTACGACGAAACGGCCCCCGACCGTGCGTCTTCGCAGGTCAGGGGCGTTCGTGCTGGTGGGCGATACAGGACTTGAACCTGTGACCTCTTCCGTGTCAGGGAAGCGCGCTAGCCAGACTGCGCCAATCGCCCGTGCAGGGTGCAACTCGAGGTGGAGACGGGATTTGAACCCGTGTAGACGGCTTTGCAGGCCGTTGCCTCGCCTCTCGGCCACTCCACCGAGTGAGGCCGGATGAAGCCTCGAGTACATCCGAGCGGACGACGGGATTCGAACCCGCGACCCTCACCTTGGCAAGGTGATGCTCTACCAACTGAGCCACGTCCGCGCGACGTCGGAGCAGCCTGCCGGCCGCCCCGTCGTGCGAGAGAGACCATAGCCGATCGGCCGGGTCCCGACCAAAGCGGGCGCTACCGGGAGGCACCCCGTCCACGGCGTCGCCGGCCCCACTAGGTTGCCCGCCATGCGGACAGTGACGGTCACCGGTGACGCCCTCGACCTCGACGACCTGGTGGCGGTGGCCCGGGGCCAGGCCGACGCAGTGATGGGCGAGGGGGTCCCGGCCCGGATGGCGCCCAGCCGGGCCGTGGTGGCCGACGCCGTCGAGCAGGACAAGGTGATGTACGGCATCACCACCGGCTTCGGGGCGCTGGCGGACACTCATGTCGGGCGAGCCGACCTCGAGCGGATGCAGCTCGCCCTGATCCGCTCGCACAGCGCCGGTGTGGGGGAGCCGCTGCCGGACGACGTCGTGCGCGGCCTGCTGCTGCTGCGCGCCCGGACCCTGACCGGCGGCTACTCCGGGGTACGCCACGAGCTGCCCGCCAAGCTGCTCGAGCTGCTCGCCCACGACCTGATGCCGGTGATCCCCGGCAAGGGGTCGGTCGGTGCGTCCGGTGACCTGGCGCAGCTGGCGCACCTGGCCCAGCCGTTGGTCGGCGAGGGCCGGCTCCGGCGCCGGGGCGACCGGGACCTGCGCGGCCGCCCGAGTGCCGAGCTGCTCGCCGAGGAGGGGGTCGAGCCGCTGGTGCTGGCGGCCAAGGAGGGCCTGTCGCTGATCAACGGCACCGAGCCGATGCAGGTGATGCTGGCGCTGGCGGTCGACGACATCGGCCTGCTCGTCAAGGTCGCCGACATCGCGGCCGCGATGAGCGTGGAGGCGCTGCTCGGCACCGACAAGCCGTACGACGAGCGGGTGCAGGTGATCCGCCCGCACCCCGGCCAGCTGGCCAGCGCCGGCAACCTGCGGCGCCTGCTCGCCGGCAGCCCGCTGGTCGCCAGCCATCGGGAGAGCGACCACGCGGTGCAGGACTCGTACTGCCTGCGCTGCGCCCCGCAGGTGCACGGCGCGGTTCGCGACGTGCTCTCCCACGCCCGCCGGGTGATCGACATCGAGCTCGGGTCGATCGTCGACAACCCGGTGATCGTGCCGGACGGCGAGGTGATGTCCACCGGGAACTTCCACGGCGAGCCGCTGGCCTTCGCCGGTGACATGCTGGCCATCGCCGTCTCCGAGCTGGCCAGCATCGCCGAGCGCCGGACCGACCGGATGCTCGACCCAGCCTTCTCCCGCGACCTGCCGGCGTTCCTCGCCAAGGACCCCGGCACCAACTCCGGGCTGATGATCGCGCAGTACACCGCGGCGTCCCTGGTCAGCGAGAACAAGGTGCTGGCCCACCCCGCGAGCGTCGACACCATCCCGACGTCGGGCAACCAGGAGGACCACGTCTCGATGGGCTGGACCTCGATGCGCAAGCTGCGCGAGGTGGTCACCAACGTGCGCGCGGTGCTGTCGGTCGAGGTCCTGGCTGCCTCCCAGGCGCTGGACTTCCGGGCCGCGCTGGCCGTGCCGGGAGCCGCCAGCGCCGCGGTGCTCGCCCGGGTTCGCCGGGACGTCCCGACGATGGACGAGGACCGCAACGTCTCGGACCAGATCGTGGCCGTCGACGGGCTCCTCTGCGAGCTGGTCGGGGCCGCCGAGGCGGCGGTCGGTGTCCTCGACTGAGCCGCTCGCGTGGTTCGGCGGCCGGCTCGCGACAGGTCTGGTCGAGGTCACCGACGACCCGGCCGCCCTCGACTCGCGCGGCTGGTGGGCTGTGGTGGTCACCTTCGAAGGACCGATCGTCTGCGCCAGGTTCGCCGACGTCCGCGAGGCACCGTTGCCGGCCGCGCCCTGGCCCGGCGTACCCACCGGTGCCTGGTCCTCGTCGACCGGTCGGGACGACTACGTCGACGGCGTCAGGCACATCCGCGCCGGCATCGCGGCCGGGGACTACTACCAGGTCAACCTGTGCCGGGTGCTGTCCGCGTCGCTGCCGCCCGGCGCCGACCTGCTCGGTCTGGCCGGCCTGCTCGCCGAGGGCAACCCCGCGCCGTACGCCGGTGTCGTCCGGGTGCCGGCGGCGGGCGTCGAGCTGGTGACCGCGTCGCCGGAGCTGTTCCTGCGCCGCACCGGCGACCTGGTCGAGTCCGGGCCGATCAAGGGGACCGCGCCGACGGCTGCCGGGCTCACGGCCAAGGACCGGGCCGAGAACGTGATGATCGTCGACCTGGTGCGCAACGACCTGGGTGCGGTTGCGGTGACCGGCTCGGTCGAGGTGCCGACGCTGAACGCCGTCGAGCAGCACCCCGGACTGGTGCACCTGGTGTCGACCGTGCAGGCCCGGCTTCGGCCGGACGCCGCCTGGCCGGCGCTGCTGGCGGCGACCTTCCCGCCCGGTTCGGTGACCGGTGCACCGAAGTCCAGCGCGCTGACCGCGATCGCCGAGCTCGAGGACACGCCGCGCGGCCCCTACTGCGGAGCGGTGGGCTGGGTGGACGCCGACCGGCGGCGTGCCACCCTGGCGGTCGGCATCCGGACCTTCTGGTCGGAGTACGGGCACGCTGCACCTCGGCACCGGCGCCGGCATCACCTGGGGCTCCGACGCCGAGGGGGAGTGGGAGGAGACCGAGCTGAAGGCCCGGCGGCTGCTCGACGTGGCTGCTCGCGAACGACGACCTGGGTGAGGACGGCGCGATGAAGGTGTGGCTGGACGGTGCGGTGCTCGACGCCGACGCGGCGCGGGTGTCGGTCTTCGACCACGGCCTCACCGTCGGCGACGGCGTCTTCGAGACGGCGAAGGTGCTCGGCGGCGTGCCGTTCGCGCTGACCCGCCACCTGGACCGGCTGGCGGCCTCGGCCCGCGGTCTGGGGCTCACCCCGCCGGGCGACGACGTGCTGCGTGCCGCCGTCGCGGAGGCGCTGGCCGCCAACGCCGAGCACCACGGGTCGCCGTTGCGGCTGCGCATCACGCTGACCGGCGGCACCAGCCCGCTCGGCTCGGACCGCGGCCAGGCCGGCCCGACCCTTGTCGTCGCGCTGGCCCCGATGGCCTCCTGGGCTCCGACGGCAAAGGTGGTCGTCGTCCCGTGGACACGCAACGAGCGGGCCGCGACCGCCGGGTTGAAGACCACGTCGTACGCCGAGAACGTGGTGGCCCTGGCGCACGCCAAGGCCAAAGGCGCCACCGAGGCGCTGATGATGAACACCGCCGGCCTGCTCTGCGAGGGCACCGGGTCGAATGTCTTCGTGGTGCTCGACGGTGAGCTGGTCACCCCGCCGCTGTCGTCGGGCTGCCTGGCCGGCGTCACCCGGGCTCTGGTCCTGGAGTGGACCGACGCCGTCGAGCGCCACGTCCCGCCCGCCGCGCTGCTGGAGGCCGACGAGGTGTTCCTGACCTCGTCCACCCGCGACGTCCAGGGCGTGCACGCGGTGGGGGACGACGCTTACGCCGAGGCACCCGGCCCGGTCACCCAGCGCGCCTCCGCGGTCTTCGCGGAGCGCGCCGCGGCCGAGGTCGACCCGTAGGTAGGGGCGCCAGGTGGTAGGCCCTTGATTCAGGCGGGCAGCCGGTTGGACGACGTCCGCTGCTTCGTGATCTCGCCGGTGATCTGGTCGAGAACGAAGTCCGATGACGTCCACATCTCGGTGAGCTGGTCGTCGACGAAACGCAGCACGAGGACCACGATCAGGTTGGTCGTGGTCGGCGCCGCGCCGGGGGTCACCCCGAGCCGGACCGCGGTGAGCTCGGCACGCGCGAGGACTGTGTTCCCGGCGGCGCTCAGGACGTCGACGCTCACGTCGCTACCCGGCATCGCGGCGCACAACGTCATGGCGCGCTCCCGGACGCCGGGCCACCCGGCGGGCTGTCCCTGCGGGGCGGAGTGGTCGATGACCCTGGGCGAGACGAGGGGCTGAAGGGCGAGCACGTCACCCTCGGCGAGGGCGCGCACCACAGCCTCAGCCAGTGCCGCTTGCACACGTGCGCGCGTCATGCCGTCCAGTCCCCCATCTCTCGTTGCGTGTCGAACCATTGCACCGGACCCAGCCCCCTCCGACCATGGGCCGCACGCGCTGAACCTGCTGACCGATGCACCGGGTCGGTACCTGTACGAACGGCCTAGGGTGAGCGTCCATGCGAGGAGCCCGACCTGTCCGCGCCCCGCGCGGAACCGAGATGACCTGCCGTTCCTGGGGCGCGGAGGCGGCCCTGCGGATGCTGCACAACAACCTCGACCCGGAGGTCGCCGAGCGGCCGGACGACCTGGTCGTCTACGGCGGCAACGGCCGGGCCGCGCGGTCCTGGGAGGCCTTCGACGCGATCGTCGGGTCGCTGCGCTCGATGGCCCCCGACGACACCCTGCTGGTCCAGTCCGGCAAGCCGGTCGGCGTGGTCCGCACCCACGAGGGTGCACCCAGGGTCCTGATCGCGAACTCGCTGCTCGTGCCGCGGTGGGCCACCCCGGAGCACTTCCGCGAGCTCGAGGACAAGGGCCTGATGATGTACGGCCAGATGACCGCGGGCTCGTGGATCTACATCGGCACCCAGGGCATCCTGCAAGGCACCTACGCGACGTTCACCGAGGTCGCGAACCAGCACTTCGGCGGGACCCTCGCCGGCACGATCACCCTCACCGGGGGGCTGGGTGGGATGGGCGGTGCCCAGCCCCTGGCCGTGACCGGCAACGGCGGCGCAGCGCTGTGCGTCGAGGTCGACCCGTGGCGGGCCCAGCGCCGGCTCGAGCACGGCTACCTGGACGAGATCGCCGACTCCCTGGACGACGGGATCGCGCGGGTCGAGGCCGCGAAGCGCGACCACCGGGCGCTGTCGGTGGCCGTGGTAGACAACTGCGCCGACGTCCTGCCCGACCTGGTGGCCCGCGGCTGGGTGCCTGACGTGGTCACCGACCAGACATCCGCCCACGACGCGCTGAACGGCTACGTGCCGCACGGCATGTCGCTGGAGGAGGCGCTCGAGCTGCGGACCACCAAGCCCTCGGAGTACATCGACCGGGCACGCGCGTCGATGACCGTGCACTGCCGGGCGATGGTCGACCTGCAGCAGGCCGGCGCGGTCGTCTTCGACTACGGCAACGGGTTGCGCGGCCAGGCCCAGGACATGGGCTTCGCCGACGCCTTCGCCTACCCCGGCTTCGTGCTGGCCTACATCCGGCCGCTTTTCGCCCGCGGCGCCGGTCCGTTCCGGTGGGCCTGCCTGTCCGGCTCGGCAGCCGACCTCGCGGCGACCGACCAGGCGGTGCTGAAGGCGTTCCCGGACGACGACCCGCTCCAGCGATGGGTGCGGTTCGCCGCGGCGAAGGTGAAGGGCCAGGGCCTGCCGTCACGGATCTGCTGGCTGGGCTACGGCGAGCGGCACGTCGCCGGCCAGGCCTTCAACGACCTGGTCGCGTCGGGTGCGGTCGAGGCCCCGGTGGTCATCGGCCGGGACCACCTGGACGCCGGGTCGGTGGCGTCTCCGGAGCGTGAGACCGAGGGGATGAAGGACGGCACCGACGCGGTGGCCGACTGGCCGATCCTCAACGCCCTGCTCAACACCGCATCCGGCGCGACCTGGGTCTCGGTGCACCACGGCGGAGGCGTCGGCATCGGCAAGTCGATCCACGCCGGCGTGGTGGTGGTCGCCGACGGCACCGACACGGCGTACGACAAGGTGACCCGGGTGCTGACAAACGACCCCGGCACCGGCGTGCTCCGCCATGCCGATGCGGGCTACGAGATCGCCGAGAGCGTTGCCCGCGAGGTCGGCATTCGGATCCCGATGCTGGATGGCACCACGGCACCCCCCTGGCAGAGCTGACACGCCGCTCGCTCAGGCCGCTGCGAGCAGCCGGGTGAGGTGCTCCTCGACCAGGCTGCGGTCGGGCGGTGACAGCGGAGGTTCTCGACGCCCGCCCGGTAGCGGCGGTGGGCGGCTCGGATAGGTGTGCCCGGTCGGCGTGATCGTCTCCACCAGGCCTCCGGCGCCAGCAGGACCGGGACGTGCCCGCCAGCCTGGTGCCTGCTTGGCGTAGTTGCAGGCCTCGCACAGACCCTGACCGTTGTCCTCGCTGGTCCTGCCGCCTGCGGCCCGAGGCACCACGTGGTCGGCATGCCGCACCGGCGCTCCGCACCACGCCGTGCGGCAGACCTGGTCACGGACGACGAGGAGCTGGCGCAGCCCGACGGGGAAGCAGCGGCGGCGGGACTCCATCGCCACCAGCGCTCCGTCAGCGGGCCGTCGGTAGAGCCGGCGCAACCAGGTCGCCGCGGCCGGGTTGCGCGCCATCGTGCGCGCCAGTGCAGCCGGCACCGGGCCGCCGCCGAGCAGCTCACCGGGCTCGTCGTCGCCGCGGAGCAGCGACGCGTCGGTCATCACCAGGTTGATCTCCACCGGCGTCGCGTCGGCGGTCGCCTGGCCGGTCAGCCGCTGCACCAGGAGATCGGCCATCAGCTGGCCTCGGCCGCGAGGGTCGCCCTCGGCGCGCAACCGGTCGGCCTCCCGGGTCAGCGCGGCGTACGCCGCGACACCCTGCGCGACCGGAAGGAAGCCGGTCAGCCGTGCCATCGTCTCGGGCGCCGGTCGCAGGCTGACCCGCCGGTCCCGCTCGGCACCGCGGGTGCGCGCCATGAACGCCTGCGGGTCGAGCCGGTAGGCGATCTTGCGCGCCTCGGCCTCGAGCTGCCGGTCACCCAGGCTCGCCAGGCGCGTCCCCAGCTCGGTGTCGGCCGCACGCCGGTCGGCGGCCTCCAGGCAGGCCGTCTCGCGGGCCACGATCGTTGCCCGCCACTCGCTGATGTCACCGTCGCGCAGGGCCGCCAGGGTGCGAGGGAGCTCGGTCGTCAGGGCTTGCGCCAGCCCGACGTGCTGCGACCCGCGGTGCGGTGACTCGCGGCGCGCCAGTGCGACCTGTGAAGCGATCCCCTGACCCACCCGCTCGGCGGGGACTTCCGCGCCGATCTGGCTGGCTCGTTGCGAGGCCACCAGGTCGGAGGTCACCACTGCCTGCGCCGCCGCGGCCGCCGACTTCAACCGCTCGAGAGCAGCCAGCAGCGAGATCCGCTCCGGGTCGTCGACGGCCCGGTCCAGGCGGCGGAGTGCTGAGACCCAACCCAGGACGTCTGCTGCTGACGACTGGTCGAGGAGTGTGCTGACGCCGGAAGCCCCCGGGCCGCCGAGACCGTCGACCTCCGCACTCGTCCTGGTCGCGACTTCGAACATACGTTCGAGTCTAGTCGATCACGGCCGGTGGGGGAAGCCGTTGTCCCCAGGAAACCGGGACTCGAAGGCCTGCTAACCGATGCGCTGCCGGGCTCGGTAGGCGGCGACGTGCAGCCGGTTGCCGCAGGTGCGGCTGTCGCAGTAGCGCTTGGACCGGTTCCGGGACAGGTCCACGAGCACCCGCTCGCAGTCCGGCGCGGCGCAGGTCGCCAGCCGGGACCGCTCTCCGGCGGCGATCACGAATGCCAGGGCCATTCCGCAGTCGGCGGCCAGGTGCTCGGCCAGCCGCGCGCCCGGCGCGTAGTAGTGGATGTGCAGCGGCCAGCCGTCGTGATCGGTCAGCCGGGGCGTGGTGCGCGCGTCGGCCACGAGGTCGTTGACCAGCCGCACCGACTCCGCCTCGTCGGTGGCCGCGAAGATGGCGCGCAGCCGGTCGCGCAGGCGCAGCACGACGGCCAGGTCGTCCCGGGTCAGCCGGCCGGCCTCGGAGATCGCGCGCCGCTCGACCAGGGCGGTCAGGGCCGCGACGTCCGGGAGCAGCTCGGTGCCGGCGACATCGGGGGAGGAGTTGACCAGGTCGACGACCGTCGCCAGGGCGCAGGCGGTGTCATGTCCGACGTCCACCCGTCACCTCCCGCTGCTAGGGTTCGACTCGTCAGCAGCGTAACCGATGGACGCTCCTGACGCGGGAACCGTCGCCGATCCGGGGAGTGGTGTGCGCGTGGCGTTGACCGACCGGCCGGCCCTGGCCGCAGCCGCCGGCGCGGCCTGCATCGCCAGCTCGGCCACCCTGGTGCGACTCGCCGACGTGGAGCCCGCCACCGCCGCCACCTTCCGCTGCCTGTACGCGCTGCCCGTGCTCGGCCTGCTGCTGCTGCGCGAGGACCGACGCTACGGCACCCGGAGCGCGCGGGACCGCTGGTTCGCTGCCGCGGCCGGTGTGTTCTTCGCGGTCGACCTGGTGCTCTGGCACCACGCCATCGCTGCCGTCGGCGCGGGCATCGCGACCGTTCTGGGCAACCTTCAGGTGGTCGTCGTCGGCTTTCTCGCCTGGTGGCTGCTCGGCGAGCGACCGAGTCGCCGCCTGGTGGCCGCCGTACCGGTCGTGCTGGCCGGAGTCGTGCTCATCTCCGGGGTGGTCGGTGCCGGTGCCTACGGCGACGACCCCACCCTCGGTGTCGTGTTCGGGCTGGGCACCTCCGTCGCCTACGCCGCCTTCCTGCTGCTGCTGCGGCACGGGTCGAAGGACCTGCGCCGGGCGGCCGGGCCACTCTTCGACGCCACCGCGGTGGCCGTCGTGGTCTGCGTGGCCCTCGGCCCGATCTCGGGCGGCATCGACCTGGTGCCCAGCTGGCCGGCCCACGGCTGGCTGGTCGTGCTCGCGCTGACCTCACAGGTCGCGGGCTGGCTGCTCATCGCGGTCTCGTTGCCGCGGGTGCCGGCCGCCCTGACCTCGGTCATCCTGCTGCTCCAGCCGGTGGCCTCGGTCGGGCTCTCGGCTGTGGTGCTCGACGAGCGGCCCTCACCTGTGCAGCTGCTCGGCTGCGGCATCGTGCTGGCCGGGATCGTGGCGGCCACGGCCGGTCGCCGCGACCGTACGCCGAGAACAGCGCCGGCCGAGGAGGTCCCGTCATGGACCTGACCGTCCGGCACGTCGGCCGCCTGCTGCCGATGTCCGCACCGCCGCTTCCCGACGCCGCCGTCGTGCTGCGCGCCGGCCGGGTCGCCTGGGTCGGGCCGGACGCCGAGCTGCCCGGGGACGCACCAGAGCAGGTCCTGGACGTAGGCGGTGCCTGTGTCGTCCCGGGCTTCGTCGACGCGCACACCCATCTGCTGTTCGCCGGCGTACGACGGGAGGAGTTCGTCGCCCGGCTGGCCGGGACGTCCTACGACGGCGGAGGCATCCGCACCACCGTCGAGGCGACCGCCGCCGCGACCGACGACGTGCTGCTGGACCTCGCAGCAGCCCGGGTCGCCGCTGCCCTGGCGCACGGCACCACCACCATGGAGGTGAAGTCGGGGTACGGCCTCACCGTTGACTCCGAGCTGCGGCTGCTGCGGCTGGCGGGCGAGCTGGCCCCTCGTACGCCGGTGCGTCTGGAGGCCACCTACCTCGGGGCCCACGTCGTGCCGGCTGGCCGCGACCGCGACGACTACGTCGACGAGGTGGTGGCGACGCTGCCGCGGGCCGCCGCAGCCGGGGCCCGGTGGGCCGATGTCTTCTGCGACCGCGGGGTGTTCACCGTGGACGAGGCCCGGCGGATCCTCTCGGCCGCGCGCGACCACGGCCTCGGGCTGCGGCTGCACGCCGAGGAGATCGCTCATACCGGTGCGGCCGCTCTGGCGGCCGAGGTGGGCTGTGCCAGCGCCGACCACCTGGAGCACGTGACGGCCGAGGACGCCCGGGCGATGGCGGCGGCCGGAGTCGTGGCAGTCCTGTTGCCGACGGTGACGCTGTCGCTGCGCTCTCAGGCGTGGGGTCACGCCGCTGTGCTGCGGGAGGCCGGGGTCGAGCTGGCGCTGGCCACCGACTGCAACCCCGGCACGTCGTGGTGCGAGTCGATGCCCTACGCGATCCAGCTCGGCTGCCTGGCGATGGGGCTCTCGGTGGAGGAGGCGTTCCGGGCCGCCACTCTCGGCGCTGCCCACTCGCTGCGCCGTGACGACATCGGGCACCTAGCGGTCGGCGCGCACGGTGACCTGGCCGTGCTGGACGCCGAGCACGAAGCCGACCTGGTGGCGCACCTTGGTGGCCGCCCGGTGCGCGCGACGGTGGTCGGCGGGACCCTTGTCGGCGCCGAGGGGATTACGAGGTGAGCAGGGCCTCGATCGCGCCGTCGACGTCGAGGTGCTCCCGCTCCTGACCCTGCGCGCACAGCGAGTAGGTGCGGCCGAGGAAGTCGACCAGCTGGCGGGTGGGCGCCTGCAGCAGCGCCTCGCCGTCGGGGGAGGTGAGGCCGATGAAGATCACCTCGGCGCCCGCGCTCCAGGACGGCCAGACGCGGACGTCGCCGTCACCGCTGGGGCGGTGCACGCCGAGGGTGAGCAGCTCGCGGGCGAAGACCCAGGACACGCCCTCGCCCTGACCGGTACGGAAGGTGGCGTGCACGGCGTACGGGTCGCAGATGTCGTAGTGCAGGACGACCGGAAGGGAGATGCTGCCGTCGCCCGGCGCCACGAGCTGGACAGTCAGCTCACGGGTCACTGTCGTCGGAACCCAACCGTTCATTCGACTGCTCCTCACACTGCCCGTGGTCTCCCTGAGACTCCCCTGGGGTAGTGCAGGAAAACCTGAGGGACGGGTCGGGTACTGCCTGTGCCAGAACAAACGACCCGGCACGTACGTTGTTACGGGTCATCTCAGCGCGAGGAGGGTTGCAGGTGCCCGACGAGGATCCCGACAGCTCGGTGCTGGATGAGGTCGCGCAACGGCTCGGATTCCGGGCATTCTTCGCAAAGCACGCGTGGCTGGACCTGACCTACCGGGTCGTCGTCGGCGTGATCGGTGCGAGCGTCGTCGTGATCGGGTTCATCCTCATCCCGCTGCCCGGCCCGGGGTGGCTGATCGTCTTCGCCGGACTCGCGATCCTGGCCACCGAGTTCGTCTGGGCCGAGCGGCTGCTCGACTTCGCGCGCAAGAAGGTGCACGGCTGGACCCAGTGGGTGACCGGGCAGTCGTTGCTGGTCCGCGGGCTGATCGGGCTGACCGGTCTGCTCGCGATCGCCGGCGCGATCTGGGCCTACGACGGCGTCGTGGGGCTGCCCTCCTGGGTACCGGTGCTCTGACCCCGATCGGGTAAGGTTGCCCCTCGTTCCGGCGCTGTCCTGTGCCGGTCCGGACGATTAGCTCAGTTGGTTAGAGCGCACGCTTCACACGCGTGAGGTCACTGGTTCGAGTCCAGTATCGTCCACCGGAATAGAAGTCGCACCGATCTAGCGGCCCCCGTAGCGGCTGCGCCCCTCTCGCTTGTCAGATCCCGCCTTGGCGATGCCGCGGCTGATCACGTACGCGATGAGCAGTGCCGTGACCAAGCGCCACATGCCGTGCGCGTTGAAGTTGTCCTGGACGGCGGCGGCGATGATCAGGGCCGCGACACCGACAAGCGTGACGAAGAACTCTGAGGTCTTGAAGAACTCCTTCGTCTCCCCGGTCCTGAGGTGCTGCCGCGCGAAACGACTGGCGCCATCAGCGAAGCTGGAATCGTCGTCCCCGTCCGCGTAGCGATCCCGGCCCCGACCGCCTCCGCCAGGTCGCTCGTAGCGTCCACGGTCGTCCTCCCAGTATCGGTCCGGGCCCCGGTCGCCGTAATAGCCGGCCCGGTCCCCGTATGGGGGCCGGCCGTAGCCGGGGCGGTCGCCATAGTTCTGGCGCTCGTCGTAGTAGTCAGCCCGGCCCCCGGGGACGCCCTCCATCGCGCCGTTTCCGACACGTCCTTCCTCGAGATGTGGGGACTGTTCGGTCGCCGGACCGCCAGCCAGTTGTAGCTGGCCACCCCACCGCCACGCTCCCAGGACCGCCCCGAGCGCCTCGATGCGCCGACGCCGCGACTGATCCTCGGTCCGCCTCGCGGCAAGAACTCGAGGTTTGGGTTCCGCGAACAGGGAGACACCCTGGACGCGTCCAGCAACGGCGCACCCCCGCATCACAGCGGTTCCACCCGGGACCGCTGCCCTGACGGGAGTGGTCGTCGACTCGACCCACTCCTCCCTGCTCCGATTGGGAGAGACATGTCCAACAGCACCAGCACCCACAACAGCACCCACAACCGGGACGACGTCCGCCGCACGCGGCGTGCCGCCACCACCGAGACCAAGCCGGCGTTCAAGACCACCGAGCTGATCGCCTACGTCTTGGCCGTCCTGGGCGTCCTGATCGCCTCGGCGATGGTGGACCAGAACGAGGACGGTCAGGGCTTCGGCGCTGACAAGGCGTGGCTGTACGTCACCCTCCTCACCGTCGGCTACATGGTCAGCCGGGGCATCGCGAAGGCCGGCAGCTACGAGCACGACGACGACCCCCGCACCTGATCCGCGGGATGTCGAACAACCGCAGGTTCCAGGTCCGCCCCCTCGGGGGCGGGCCTGGCTGCCTTGCCATGATCCTCTTCTCCGTCGTCGCCTCGGTCGTGCTGACGGTGCTCGTCAACCTGCTGGCCCGGTGACGGCGTGCCTGGTGCGGCCCTGGTGGAGCCCGGTGATAACACCCAGCACACGGTTGGTGCCAGTCCGTGGTGAACACGCGGCCGCGTTTCGGTAGCCCTTGTCAGGTCTCGGGTCGAGGCCTACGTTCATGGCCTCGGGTGGTCCGGAGGGGGAAGCATGAACACCTATCCGAGAGCCCGGCTACCGGCTCAGACGACGATCGACAGGGCTGCGCTGCACAAGCACGCCGTCCCCGGCGTGCCCGGGAGCCATGCGCGGGAGGCACTTCAGATCGGGTTGAGTCTCCAGGCAGTCGCCGTCGATCTCAATTCCCGCCACTGCCAGGAGTACCGGCAGGACAGGCAGATCAACCGCTTGCGGCACATCGTCTGGTGGCTCTGCCTGCTCGCGGCCATCCTCGTCACCGTCGCTCTCGCGCCCGTCGGGGACTGGTGGCAGGCCGTCACTGACGCATCGGCCGGGAAGGCCCCAGCCCCGTAGATCTCGCGCGGATCTCGTGATGGACGAGACTGAGGAGTCGGCGTGGCGTGACGGCTCGACTCGTCTGCCGCGCTACCGTCACGGTGTGGCGACGATTCTCGGTCTGGTTGCGCTTTGGTGCTGCGCCAGCGCCGTCGTGGCAGGCCTCATCGCGGCGGTGCGTGGTCACCCGCGAGACGACGACATCTGACCGTCTCCACAGAGCTAGCTCGTCGAGCAGTACGGGCCACGCCGCGCGCGACAGCTATGACCCCTGCTTTCCTGAAGGCTCAGGCGGGGGCCGGGTCAGGAGCCACCGTCGCGAGGTAGACCGTGTTCGCGGCGTCGGCGTCCTGCAGGGGGTTCGGGAACCTGACCACGGTCGAGTCCACCCGGCCGAAGGCGGTGCCGAGCACCGCCTGGTAGACGTCGTCCGGCGGGTCGTTCGACCACAGCGCGAAGACCCCGCCGGGTCGCAGGTGCCCGGCGAGCCGGCGTACGCCGTCCGCGGTGTAGAAGCCGGCATGGCTCGGGTTCAGCAGGTGCCGCGGCGAGTGGTCGATGTCGACGACGACGGCGTCGAAGAGCCGGTCCGGAGCATCCGGGTCCAGGCCGGGGGCCGCGGCCAGTGCGAAGAAGTCGCCGCGCACCAATCGGCAGCGCCCGTCGGCGGTCAGCACCGGCCCGACCGGCACCAGGCCCTGCTCGTGCCACTCGATCACCTCGGGCAGCGCCTCGATGACGACCAGCGAGCGCACCTGCCGGTGCTCCAGCACGGCCTGCGCGGTGTAGCCGAGCCCCAGCCCGCCGACCACGACGTCGAGCCCGTCCGGGGAGTCGGGCAGTGCCGCCAGTGCCAGCCGGGCGACCTCGACCTCGGCCGCGACGAACAGGCTGGACATCAGGAAGTCGTCGTCCAGCTTCACCTCGTAGATGTCCGTCCCGCCGACCGGGTCCCGACGGCGCCGCAGGCTGAGGTCGCCCATCGGCGTCGGGCGGAAGTCGAGCTCCTCGAATCGTGCGCTCATCGGGTGACCACCGGCCTACAGTGGCCCGGACCGCTGCCGATGCCCAAATCTCCGGGGACCCACATGCCCGCCCTGCGCCGTTCCTGCCGTCGGCGCCTGCTGGGCGTCGCGACTGCCGTCCTGCTCGCGGGCCCGCTCGCCGCTCAGACTCCGGCCCACGCCGCGCCGCCCGGCGTGGGCTTCGTGCAGCGGGTCGGGGGCCTGAGCCAGCCGACCCAGGTCACGTCGGCGAAGGACGGCAGCGGACGGCTGTTCGTCACCGAGAAGTCCGGCCTGGTGCGTGTCATCGTCGACGGGAAGCTGCGGGCGCGCCCGTTCCTGGACATCAGCCGCCGGGTGCGCACGGACGGCGAGGGTGGGCTGCTGAGCATCGCCTTCCACCCCGGCTACTCGCAGAAGCCCTACGTCTGGGCGGCGTACACGAACCGCGCCGGCGACCTGCGCGTCGCCAGGTTCCGCGCCCCGTCGCCCACCTCGAACCGGGTCCCGTCCTCGTCGAACCGGCGGGTGATCGACGTGCCGCACCCGGCGCAGTTCAGCAACCACTTCGGGGGCCAGCTGGCGTTCGGGCCGAAGGGCCGGTTGTTCCTCTCCACCGGCGACGGCGGCGGGGGCGGCGACCCCGCCAACCACGCCCAGGACCGCACGAGCCTGCAGGGCAAGATCTTGCGGCTGACCGTGCTCGGCGCCCGCAAGACCTGTGGCCGGGCCTACTGCATCCCCCCGACGAACCCGTACGCCGGGAAGACGCCCGGTCGAGGAGAGATCTGGGCCCTCGGCGTGCGCAACGCCTGGCGCTTCTCCTTCGACAGCGCGACGGGCGACCTGTGGGTCGGCGACGTCGGGCAGGACCGCTTCGAGGAGATCGACCGCATCCCGGCCGGCATGGCCGGAGCCAACCTCGGCTGGTCCTGCCGCGAGGCCACCGCGGTCTACGAGGAGTCGCGATGCCGGTCGACCAGGCACTACCTCGAGCCGGAGTGGAGCTACGGCCGCGACTACGGCGCGACGGTCATCGGGGGCTTCGTCTACCGCGGCGAGAAGTTCGCCGACCAGCTCGGCGGCGACTACGTCGGCGGCGACTTCGTCTCCGGTCGGGTGTTCACCGGCGGCACCACCGGTCTCACCACCTTCGCGCACCTCGACAGCATGACCAGCTTCGGCGAGGACGACCACCGCGAGCTGTGGGCCGTGACGATCGACGGTGGGCTCTACCAGTTGGCGGCGACATGACGACGCTCGGTCGGGTCGGCCAGCTCTGGGTCTTCCCGGTGAAGTCGATGACCGGCACCTCGGTGGAGTCGGCCTCCGTCGTCGACGGAGGGCTGGCCGGTGACCGGTCCTGGGCGGTGGTCGACGACGCCGGCAAGACCGTGACCGCCGCGGACGAGCCGCGGCTGCGCGAGGTCGGCACCCGGCTGCTCGACGGCGAGCTGCGACTCGACGTCCCTGGCGCCCAGCCCGGGCTCGGAGCGGAGGCCGCCGCCGATGCGCTGTCGTCCTGGCTGGGCCGGCCGTTGCGTCTCGCCCACCGGGAGGGCGCAGGGTTCGTCGACGTCGCCCCTGTGCACGTGGTCTCGCGGGCATCGATGGCCGACGCAGCGCACGCCGAGCAGTGCGACGCCTGCGACATCAGCGCGCCCCGGGCGAACCTGGTGCTCGACCTCGAGCCCGACGAGCCGGGGGAGCAGTCCTGGGTGGGCAGCACGGTGCGCATCGGCGACGTCGCGCTGACCGTCGTCCGCCGGCCGGACCACTGCCTGGGCGCCTACGCCGAGGTGGCGGTCGCCGGGACCGTTCGGGTCGGCGACCCGGTGATGCGGTAACCCGGCGGAAACGCGGGCGAGACCGGGCAGCCTCGCTCGATAGCATCGCGGGGTCCGGCTCCGTGCCACCGAAAGGAACCACCGTGTCCGACCTGCGCATCACCGTCGACGGCAGCGAGCGCCAGGTCGCCGCCGGCACGACGGCGGCGGAGGCGCTGGGCGAGGACCGGTCGGTGGTTGCCGCCAGGGTCGGCGGCGAGCTCAAGGACCTGGCCTACGAGGTCCAGGACGGCGACGCACTCTTGCCGGTCGCCATCGACTCGGCCGACGGCCGCGCGATCCTGCGGCACTCGACTGCGCACGTGATGGCGCAGGCGGTGCAGGAGCTGCACCCCGACGCGAAGCTCGGCATCGGGCCGCCGATCGAGAACGGCTTCTACTACGACTTCGACGTCGAGGTCCCTTTCACCCCTGACGACCTGGCCGCGGTCGAGAAGCGGATGCAGCAGATCGTCAAGGAGGGCCAGGCCTTCGTCCGCCGCGAGGTAGCCGACGACGACGCCCGCACCGAGCTTTCCGCCGAGCCGTACAAGCTCGAGCTGATCGGCCTCAAGGGCGGTGACGCCGGCGCGGCCGCCGACGGAGCCGACACCGAGGTCGGCGCCGGCCAGCTGACGATCTACGACAACGTGCGCAAGGACGGCTCGCTGGCCTGGAAGGATCTGTGCCGCGGTCCGCACCTGCCGTCCACCCGGAGCATCCCGGCGTTCAAGCTGATGCGCTCCGCGGCGGCGTACTGGCGGGGCAGCGAGAAGAACAAGCAGCTGCAGCGGATCTACGGCACTGCCTGGGAGACCCGGGATGCGCTGAAGGACTACCAGCAGCGGCTGGCCGAGGCGGAGAAGCGCGACCACCGCAAGCTGGGTGCCGAGCTGGACCTGTACTCCTTCCCGGACGAGATCGGCTCCGGCCTGGTCGTCTTCCACCCCAAGGGCGGGGTGATCAAGCGGGTGATGGAGGACTACGTCCGGGCGCGGCACATCGAGGAGGGCTTCCAGTACGTCGGCACGCCGCACATCTCCAAGGAGGAGACGTTCCGGCTCTCGGGGCACCTGCCGTACTACGCGGACGGCATGTTCCCGCCCATGGAGATGGAGGGCGCGACCTACTACCTCAAGGCCATGAACTGCCCGATGCACAACCTGATCTTCCGGGCCCGCGGACGGTCCTACCGCGAGCTGCCGCTGCGGCTGTTCGAGTTCGGCTCGGTCTACCGCAACGAGAAGTCCGGCGTGGTGCACGGCCTGACCCGGGTTCGTGGCATGACCCAGGACGACTCGCACTCATACGTGACCCCGGAGCAGGCGCCGGCCGAGATCAAGCACCTGCTCGACTTCTGCCTCAGCCTGTTCCGCGACTTCGGGCTCGACGACTACTACCTCGAGCTCTCCACCCGGGACGACGACTCCTCGAAGTTCGTCGGCTCGGACGACGACTGGGCCACCGCGACGGCCGTCCTGGAGAAGGTGGCGACCGACTCCGGGCTGGAGCTGGTGCCCGACCCGGGAGGCGCGGCGTACTACGGCCCGAAGATCTCGGTCCAGTGCCGGGACGCCATCGGCCGCACCTGGCAGATGTCGACGATCCAGTACGACTTCAACCAGCCGGCCGGGTTCGAGCTCGAGTACCAGGCATCCGACGGCACGCGGCAGCAGCCGGTGATGATCCACTCGGCCAAGTTCGGGTCGATCGAACGGTTCATCGGTGTGCTGGTCGAGCACTACGCCGGCGCGTTCCCGCCCTGGCTGGCGCCGGTGCAGGTGGTCGGCATCCCGATCACCCACGAGCACGCGCCGTACCTGCAGGACGTGGCGTCCCGGCTGCGGCAGCGCGGGATCCGGGTGGAGGTCGACACCTCCGACGACCGGATGCAGAAGAAGATCCGCACCGCGCAGAAGCAGAAGGTTCCGTTCATGCTGCTCGCCGGCGACGAGGACGTCGCCAAGGGCGCCGTGTCCTTCCGCTACCGCAGCGGTGAGCAGAACAACGGTGTCCCGGTCGACGACGCCATCGAGAAGATCGTCCGCGCGGTCAGCGACCGGGCACAGGTGTGAGCGAGGGGCCGGAGCTCGTCCCCCAGGAGGGTGTCGGCACCCCGGACCGGCTGCAGCGGCTCTGGGCGCCGCACCGGCTGGCCTACATCAAGGGCGAGGACGGAACGGGTAGCACCGACGAGGGCGGCTGCCCGTTCTGCCGCATCCCCACACTCGACGACCGCGCCGGCCTGGTGGTCGCGCGCGGCGCCACCGTCTACGCAGTACTCAACCTGCACCCGTACAACCCGGGACACCTGATGGTCGTGCCGTACCGGCACGTGGCCGACCTCGGCGAGCTGACCGCCGACGAGACGGCCGAGCTGATGTCGTTCACCCGGCGCGCGGTCGACGCAGTCCGGGCGGCGTCGGCACCGCACGGGTTCAACGTCGGGCTCAACCTCGGGAACGTCGCGGGTGGCTCGCTCGCCGACCACCTGCACCAGCACGTCGTCCCGCGGTGGGGCGGCGATGCCAACTTCATCACCGTCCTCGCGGGCACCAAGGTCATCCCGCAGCTGCTCGCCGAGACCCGCGAGATCCTCGCCGAGCACTGGTCGTGACGCGCGCTCGGGCGAGGGAGTAGGCGGTGATCAGTGCAGCCGGTAGAACCGGAAGAAGCCGAAGTCCTCGACCGGCAGCACCTCCACGTCGGTGAAGCCGGCGGCCTGCGCGTAGCCGCGCAGCGTGCTCTCCCGCATCACGGTGCCGGTCGCGGCCGACGGCTGGCTGGACATGCCGTCGGGCAGGCAGACGAGCAGCGAGAAGCCGTACATCAGCCGCTCGAGGTCGTCACCGGGCGCGGTGAACTCGGGCTGTACCGCCTCGTCCATCACGACGGTGACGCCGTCCGCCGCGGTGGCCCGTCGGGCCGTCGCGAGGAACTCGACCGGCGCCGAGAGGTCGTGCACGCACTCGAAGGCGAAGACCGCGTCGTAGCCCTCGCGGACGTCGCTGCCCGACACGTCGACGTGGTGGAACCGGGTGCGGCCAGCGAGCCCGGCCTCCGCGGCATGGCTGGTGGCGAGCACCACCGACGGCCCGTCGACGTCGTAGCCGTCGACGGTCGCCTCCGGGTAGGCGCGGGCGAGCGCAATGCTGGACCAGCCGCCGCCGCAGCCGAGGTCGGCGATCCTGGCGCCCTGCCGGTTCAGCACATCGTGCACCGCCGGGACCCCGGCCAGCGCGCCGGCCAGCCGTTGCTCGAACCACGGCCGGTTCATGTCGGACTGTGACTCCCGGGCGTCCGGGCCGAGGTCGTCCCAGCTCACGCCGCCGCCGGTGCGGTAGGCCGTGAGCAGCTCCGGCAGCTTCGCCGCCGACGCGGCGACCATCCGGGCCAGCGGGCTCAGGTAGTTCAGGCTCGTCGGGTCGAGCAGCACCTCCCGGGTCGATTCGGGCACGGCGAACCGGCGGTCGCCGGAGGCACCGTCGGCCGTAAGCAGCCCGATGACGGCCTGCTGCTCGAGCCACTCTCGGGTGTACCGCTCGTGCACGCCGGACCGGGCGGCGACCTCGGCGACGGTCGGCTCGCCGAGCTCGACCACGGCTCGGTAGAGACCCAGCCGGTCGCCGAGATGGACGGACAGCAGCTCGATCGCGCCCAGCCCCGCTGCGAAGATGCGCTCGGCAACCTCGTCCGCGGTGGGCACGGTCAGCTCGCGGCGTTCTCGGTCTGCAGCTTCGCCGCCAGCTGCGAGGGCATCGGCTCGTGCCGGGAGTAGCTCCGGGAGAAGGTGCCCGTGCCGTGCGAGAGCGACCGGAGGTCGACGGCGTACCGGGTGATCTCCACCTGCGGCACGTCGGCCTTCACCAGTGACCGCCCGCTGCCCACCGACTCGGTGCCGGTGACCCTGCCGCGTCGGGTCGCCAGGTCGCTCATCACCGCACCGACGTACTCGTCGGAGACCAGCACCGACAGCTCGTCGACCGGCTCGAGCATGTGCACCGTGGTCGCCTTGGCGGCTTCCTTCAGCGCCAGTGCGCCCGCGGTCTGGAAGGCCATGTCCGAGGAGTCGACGGAGTGCGCCTTGCCGTCGGTCAGCGTGACCTTGATGTCGACCACGGGGTAGCCGGCGGCGACTCCGCGCTCCATCTGGGTCCGGACGCCCTTCTCGACCGAGGGGATGAACTGCCGGGGCACCGCACCGCCGACCACCTTGTCGACGAACTCGAAGCCGCCGCCGGAGGGCAGCGGCTCGACCTCGATGTCGCAGACGGCGTACTGCCCGTGGCCCCCCGACTGCTTGACGTGCCGGCCGTGGCCCAGCGCCTTGGCGGCGAACGTCTCGCGCAGCTGGACGCGCAACGGCACCGACTCGACGTCGACGCCGTAGCGGTTGCGCAGCCGGTCGAGCAGCACGTCGAGGTGTGCCTCGCCCATGCACCACAGGACCAGCTGGTGGGTCTCGGAGTTGTTCTCCAGCTTCAGCGTCGGGTCCTCGGCCACCAGCCGGCCGATGCCCTGGGACAGCTTGTCCTCGTCGGCCTTGGACTTCGCGACGATGGCGACCGGCAGCAGCGGGTCGGGCATCAGCCACGGCTCCATCAGCAGCGGCTGGTCCTTGGCCGAGAGGGTGTCGCCGGTCTCGGCCCGGCCGAGCTTGGCGACCGCGCAGATGTCGCCGGCGATGCACTGCGCGACGGTGCGCTGGGTCTTGCCCAGCGGTGAGGTCAGGGCACCGACCTTCTCGTCGACGTCGTGGTCCTCGTGGCCGCGGTCGGCCAGGAAGTGGCCGGACACGTGCAGGACGGAGTCGGGCCGCAGGGTGCCGGAGAAGACCCGGACCAGCGAGATGCGCCCGACGTACGGGTCGGTGGTGGTCTTGACGACCTCGGCGACCAGCGGGCCGGCCGGGTCGCAGGACAGCGGGCCGTGCGGCTTGCCGTCCGGGCCGGTGACCGGCGGCACCTCGTGCTCCAGCGGCGACGGGAACGCCTGGGTGATGACCTCGAGGATCTCGGCCGTGCCCAGTCCGCTCGGCGCCGCGGCGGCGAGCACCGGGTAGAAGGAGCCGCGGGCGACCGCAGTCTCGAGGTCGTCGATGAGCACCTTGAGGTCGATGTCCTCGCCGCCGAGGTAGCGCTCCATCAACGTCTCGTCCTCGGACTCGGCGATGATGCCCTCGATCAGGGCGTTGCGTGCGGTGTCGATCAGCGGCACGTGCTGGGGGTCAGGCTCGCGCTCGACCCGGGTGCCGCCCGAGTAGTCGGCCACGGTCCGCGACAGCAGCCCGATCAGGCCGGCCGCGGTGCCGTCGTCGGCGGCCATCGGGAGGTACAGCGGGAGCACGCCGTCGCCGAAGACGCGCTGGCAGATCGCGACCGCCTCGTCGAAGTCGGCCCGGTCCTTGTCCAGCTTGGTCACCACGACGGCCCGCGGCATGCCGACCGAGGCGCACTCCTCCCAGAGCATCCGGGTGCCGCCGTCGACCCCGTCCACGGCGGAGACGACGAACAGCGCGGCGTCGGCTGCCCGCAGTCCCGCCCGCAGGTCGCCCACGAAGTCGGCGTAGCCCGGGGTGTCGAGCAGGTTCACCTTCACGCCACCGTGCACGAGCGGCGCCAAGGCCAGCGAGATCGACCGCTGCTGGCGGTGCTCGGCCTCGTCGAAGTCGGTGACGGTCGTGCCGTCCTCCACCCGTCCGGCCCGGGTGACGGTGCCGGTCGCGGCGAGCAGGGCCTCCACCAGCGAGGTCTTCCCCGCCCCGGAGTGGCCGACCAGCACGACGTTTCGCACGGACCCGGGCTGGTCGGCCGTCGGCGCACCTCCGGCGGCCCCGGCACCACTGCTCGTCTGGACCATCTCGACCGCCTCCTCGTGGCGCCGTGCTTCGGTGCCCCGAGCCTTCACCCGGCGACCCACCCGGCACAAGGGGTCGCGGCCGGTCCGACCGGGTCCGCCGCCTCGCTACGATCCAGGCTCACCCCGCCGACCCGAACGAGGAGACCGTGCTCAACCGCTTCGCCCGGGCGCTGTTCACCCGCATCCTCACGCCCATCGCGGCGTTCCTGGTGCGTCGCGGCGTGAGCCCGGACGTCGTCACCCTGGTCGGGACCCTGGGCGTCGTCGTCGGCGCCCTGGCGTTCTACCCATGGCACGAGTTCTTCTGGGGAACCGTCTTCATCACCTGCTTCGTCTTCTCCGACCTGGTCGACGGCACGATGGCCCGGATGTCCGACCGGTCGAGCCGCTGGGGGGCCTGGCTCGACTCGACCCTCGACCGGGTCGGCGACGCAGCGGTCTTCAGCGGCCTCGCGCTCTGGTACGCCGGGGACGGCGACAGCCTGCTCACGGTCGCCCTCTGCCTCTACTGCCTCTCGACCGGCGCCGTCGTCTCCTACGCCCGGGCCCGGGCCGAGGGCCTGGGCATGACCGCGAACGTCGGCATCACCGAGCGCGCCGACCGGCTGGTCGCGATCCTGGTGGCCACCGGCCTGGACGGGCTGGGCGTGCCCTACATCCAGGCCGCCGCGCTGTGGTTCCTCGCGGTCGGGAGCACGATCACGATCGGCCAGCGCGCCCTTGCCGTACGGCGCCAGGCGCTCGCCGAGACCCCGTGACCTACTGGCTGTACGCCGGGGCCTGGGCGCTCGTCCGGCGGATGCCCGAGCGGCTCGCCTACGGCCTGTTCGACCTGGTGGCCGACCTGGTGTGGCGACGTCGCGGCGCCGCGGTCACCCGGCTGGAGGCCAACCTCCGGCGAGCCCGGCCGGCCGCCGGGCCGACCGAGCTGCGATCGATGACCCGCGCGGGCATGCGTTCCTACCTGCGCTACTGGTGCGACGCCTTCCGGCTGCCGGACTGGAGCCGGGACCGGGTGGTGTCCTCGGTGCGGGTCGTCGGCGAGCAGCACCTGCGGTCGAGCACCGGGCCGGGGACGCGCGGCGTCGTCGGGGCCCTGATGCACATGGGCAACTGGGACCACGCCGGCGCCTGGGCGTCCCTGACCGGCGTCCCGGTGGTCACGGTGGCGGAGCGGCTGCGTCCGGAGCGGCTGTACCGACGGTTCCTGGCCTACCGCGAGGGCCTGGGCATGGAGATCCTGCCGCTCACCGGCGGCGAGCGGGACCTGCTCGACGTCCTGTCCGCCCGGCTGCGCGCCGGCCGCCTGGTGCCGCTGCTGGCCGACCGCGACCTGCGGGCCAGCGGCATCGAGGTCGAGCTGCTCGGCGAACCGACCCGGCTGCCGCCCGGGCCCGGCGATGCTCGCGCTGCGCACCGGTGCCGCGCTGCACCCGGTGAGCATCTGGCACGAGGAGGCCGGCACGGCCCGGCCCCGGCTGGTCATCCGGTTCCACGACGAGGTGCAGCCACCGGACGCAGGCACCACCCGGGAGAAGGTCACGGCGATGACCCAGCAGGTCGCCGACGTGTTCGGTGCCGCGATCGTCGAGCACCCCACCGACTGGCACATGCTGCAGCCGCTCTGGCTGTCCGACCTCGACCCGGACCGGGTCCGGCGGCTGACCGGGACCGCGCCGTGAAGGTCGGCATCGTCTGCCCCTACTCCTGGGACGTCCCGGGCGGGGTGCAGTTCCACGTGCGGGACCTCGCCGAGGTGCTGCAGGGCCGGCGGGCACACGGTGTCGGTGCTGGCTCCGGCCGACGACGACACCCCGCTGCCGGCGTACGTCGTGCCGGCCGGGCGCGCCGTCCCGGTGCGCTACAACGGCTCGGTGGCGCGGGTGAACTTCGGCCCGCTCTCGGCCGCCCGGGTGCGCCGGTGGCTGCGCGAGGGCGGGTTCGACGTCCTGCACATCCACGAGCCGGCGACGCCCTCGCTCTCGCTGCTCGCCTGCTGGGCCGCGACCGGTGCGATCGTCGCCACCTTCCACACCTCCAACCTGCGCTCGCGGGCGATGAGCGCCGCCTACCCGATCCTCGAGCCGGCGCTGGAGAAGATCGGAGCCCGGGTGGCCGTCTCCGAGGACGCCCGGCGCACCCTCGTCGAGCACGTCGGCGGCGACGCGGTGCTCATCCCGAACGGCGTCTTCGTCGACCGGTTCGCGGCGGCGTCGCCGCGGGAGGAGTGGCGGGGGACCGGCGGCACGATCGGCTTCATCGGGCGGCTGGACGAGGCCCGCAAGGGGCTGCCGACCCTGCTGGCGGCGATGAGCGACGTGGTGGCCGCGCGGCCCGGCGTACGGCTGCTGGTGGCCGGTCGCGGCGACGAGGAGGAGGCGGTCGAGGACCTCAGCCCGGCAGTCCGCGAGGCGGTGACCTTCCTCGGGGTGGTCGACGAGCTGGACAAGGCGCGGCTGCTGCGCACCGTCGACGTCTACGTCGCGCCCAACATCGGGGGAGAGAGCTTCGGCATCATCCTGGTGGAGGCGATGTCCGCGGGCGCGCCGGTGCTCGCCTCCGACCTGGACGCGTTCGGCCGGGTGCTCGACGACGGCCGGGTCGGGGTCCTCTTCCCGACCGGTGACACCGCAGCACTCGCCCGGT
Source organism: uncultured Actinomycetota bacterium (assembly GCA_963746465.1). GTDB lineage: Bacteria > Actinomycetota > Actinomycetes > JACCUZ01 > JACCUZ01 > CAVVAY01. The sequence goes on from CAVVAY010000005.1 coordinate 954,659, forward strand.
CGCTGCTCGACCTGCTCGACGACGCCCCCCGCCGGGCCGAGCTGTCGGCCGCCGGGTCGCAGTGGGTGCGCCGCTACGACTGGGACACCGTGGGCGACGAGCTGGTGGCCGTCTACGAGACGGTCGCCGCCGGGTCCGGGGCCGTGGGCGAGGACGTCGGCCGTCCCTGGCGGGACCGGTTGCGCCGATGATGACCTGGCTGGTCGTCGCCGCTCTGGTCGTGGTGCTCGCGTGGTACCTCACCTTCAGCGCCACCCGGCTGGACCGGCTGCACGCCCGGCTCGAGGGTGCCCGCAACGCGCTGGACGCCCAGCTGGTCCGCCGGGCCTCGGTGTCGCTGCAGATCGCGGTCTCCGGCCGGCTCGACCCGGCGAGCGGGCTGCTGCTGGCCGACGCCGCGCACGAGGCCCGCGAGGCCGGCCCGGTCGACCGCGAGCAGGCCGAGAGCGACCTGACCCGCGCCCTGCACGCGGCGTTCGCCGAGGCAGGCAGCCTCGACCCGTTCTCCTCCGACGGTGCGGGGCGCGAGCTGCTGCACGAGCTGGGCGCCGCCTGCCTGCGGGTCCAGCTGTCGCGGCGGTTCCTCAACGACGTGGTGCGGGCCGCCCGGGTGGTGCGACGGAAGAAGGTGGTGCGCTACCTGCGGCTGGCCGGGCACGCCGACTGGCCGGCCACCGCGGAGTTCGACGACACGCCGCCCGAGACCCTGGCCGGCGGGGTGTTCACCTGAGTCCCGTACGGTCGTATCCCGTGACCGTTTCCCCCCGTACCGCGCCCGTGCGCCTCGGCGCCCTGCTCGTGCTGGCCCTCGCTCTGGTGCTGTCTGCCTGCTCCTCGGACCCCGAGCCGAAGCGGACCAAGGCTGCTGACACCCCCAGTCCGAGCGCATCCACGACCACACCGCCACCGCCGCCCGAGCCCAGCCGGCTGTCCGGCCGGATGGGCAAGCCGAACGGCCCGGTCTACGCCGTCAAGATCGACAACACCGGCAAGGCGCACCCGCAGGCGGGGATCAGCAAGGCCGACGTCGTGTACGTCGAGCAGGTCGAGGGCGGGGTCACCCGGCTGGCCGCGATCTACTCCAGCGTCTACCCGAAGTACGTCGGGCCGGTACGAAGCGGCCGCATCACCGACATCGAGCTGCTCAAGCAGTACGGCACGGTCGGGCTGTTCTACTCCGGCTCGCAGAACAGGCTGGCTGACAACCTGCAGCGGGCCGACCTCAAGCTGGTGTCCTTCGACCAGGACCACACCGGCTACACCCGCTCCGCGTCGCGGACCCAGCCCTACGACGTGATCGGCACCTTCGACCTGCTGCGCAAGCGGGCCGGCAAGGTCGACGCCCCGCCGGAGATGGGCTACACCTTCGGCGCGGCTCCGGCCGGCGGCAAGAAGGCGAAGGCCTTCTCGGTCAGCTATCCCGGCGCGCGCGTCAGCGGCGTCTGGTCGGCCAAGCAGAAGCGCTACCTGCTGTCGATGGACGGCTCGCCGGCCGGTGCGGCCGAGGGCGGCCAGCTCGGGCCGACCACCTTCATCGTGCAGTTCGCGACCGTGCAGCCGTCGAAGTACCACGACATCAACGGGGCCAACACGCCGCAGACACTGACGGTCGGAAAGGGCCGCGCGCTGTTCTTCCGTGACGGCAAGGTCTTCGAGGGAGCGTGGTCGCGACCCAAGGCCGGCGCCGTGACGTCGTACACGATCGCCGGTCAGCCCGCCTCGTTGGCCGCCGGTCAGCTCTGGGTCGCCCTGATCGGGCGGGACCGGCCGGTCAGCACCAACTGACCGCTTGTGCCGCTTACGATGGAGGCGAATCATCCGTCTCTCCCGTGAGGTCCGTCGTGCCCAGCCCAGCCGAGTCCAGCAACGAGCCGACCAGCGCCGCCCCGGCGACCGGGACCGCCCGCGTCAAGCGCGGGATGGCCGAGATGCTCAAGGGCGGCGTGATCATGGACGTCGTCACCCCGGAGCAGGCCAAGATCGCCGAGGACGCCGGCGCGGTGGCTGTGATGGCCCTCGAGCGGGTGCCGGCCGACATCCGCGCGCAGGGCGGCGTGTCCCGGATGAGCGACCCGGACATGATCGACGGCATCATCTCGACGGTCTCCATCCCGGTGATGGCCAAGGCCCGGATCGGGCACTTCGTCGAGGCCCAGGTGCTGCAGGCGCTCGGCGTCGACTACGTGGACGAGTCCGAGGTGCTCACCCCGGCCGACTACAGCAACCACATCGACAAGTGGCAGTTCACGGTGCCCTTCGTCTGCGGGGCCACCAGCCTGGGCGAGGCGCTGCGGCGCATCACCGAGGGCGCGGCGATGATCCGCTCCAAGGGCGAGGCCGGCACGGGTGACGTCTCCAACGCGACCACGCACATGCGCACGATCCGCGGCGAGATCCGTCGGCTCACCTCGATGAGCGAGGACGAGCTGTACGTCGCCGCGAAGGACCTGCAGGCGCCCTACGAGCTGGTCAAGGAGGTCGCCGAGGCGGGCAAGCTGCCGGTCGTGCTGTTCACCGCCGGCGGCATCGCGACACCGGCCGACGCCGCGATGATGATGCAGCTCGGTGCCGAGGGCGTCTTCGTCGGCTCGGGCATCTTCAAGTCCGGCAACCCGGCCCAGCGCGCCGAGGCGATCGTCAAGGCCACCACGTTCTTCGACGACCCGGACATGCTCGCCAAGGTCTCCCGCGGCCTCGGCGAGGCGATGGTCGGGCTCAACGTCGACGAGATCCCCGCACCGCACCGCCTGGCCGACCGCGGCTGGTAGTGCAGCGCTCCTAGGCTGGTCCGTCGTGACCACAGCTCCGACCATCGGCGTGCTCGCCCTGCAGGGCGACGTGCGCGAGCACCTGGCCGCGCTGGAGCGCGCCGGCGCGACCGGTCGCGGCGTACGCCGGGAAGGTGAGCTCGCCGGCCTGGACGGCATCGTGCTCCCCGGCGGGGAGTCGACCACGATGGACAAGCTGATGCGCGCGTTCGGCGTCCGCGACCCGCTGAGGGCAGCACTGCGGGACGGGCTGCCGGCGTACGGCTCCTGCGCGGGCATGATCCTGCTCGCCGACCGCGTCCTGGACGGGCCGCCGGACCAGGAGACCCTCGGCGGCATCGACATGACCGTGCGGCGCAACGCCTTCGGCCGGCAGGTGGCGTCCTTCGAGGGCGATGTCGAGGTCGACGGGGTCGCCGGTGGCCCGATGCACGGGGTCTTCATCAGAGCTCCGTGGGTCGAGGAGGTCGCAGAAGGCGTCCAGGTGCTCGCGCGGGTCGAGGAAGGGGAGGCCGCGGGTAGGATCGTCGCCGTTCGCCAGGGCTCGCTGCTGGCCACGTCGTTCCACCCGGAGATCACGGGTGACGGGCGGGTGCACGAGCTGTTCGTCCGGATCGTGAGGGATCGTTCATGAGCGGCCACTCCAAGTGGGCCACCACCAAGCACAAGAAGGCCGTCATCGACGCCCGGCGCGGCAAGTCCTTCGCCAAGCTGATCAAGAACATCGAGGTCGCCGCGCGCACCGGCGGTGGCGACGTCAACGGCAACCCGACGCTCTACGACGCCATCCAGAAGGCCAAGAAGACCTCGGTCCCGAACGACAACATCGACCGGGCGGTCAAGCGCGGGTCGGGCACCGAGGCCGGCGGCGCCGACTACCAGACGATCACCTACGAGGGCTACGGCCCGAACGGTGTCGCGGTGCTCATCGAGTGCCTCACCGACAACCGGAACCGAGCCGCGGCCGAGGTCCGCACCGCGATGACGCGCAACGGCGGCTCGATGGCCGACCCCGGCTCGGTGTCGTACCTGTTCAACCGCAAGGGCGTCGTGATCGTCCCGAAGAGCGACGGCCTCAGCGAGGACGACATCCTCACCGCCGTGCTCGACGCCGGCGCCGAGGAGGTCAATGACCTGGACGAGGCCTTCGAGGTCGTGTGCGAGGCCACCGACCTGGTCGCGGTGCGCACCGCGTTGGTCGACGCCGGCATCGACTACGACTCGGCGGACGCCTCCTTCCTGCCGTCGGTGGTCGTCCCGCTCGACGAGGACGGCGCGAAGAAGGTGTTCCGGCTGATCGAGGCGCTCGAGGACTCCGACGACGTGCAGAACGTGTGGGCCAACTTCGACGTCAGCGACGAGGTCATGGAGGCCGTGGGCTAGGCCGCCCGGCCCAGCTCCAGCACGGCCTGCCGCACGGTGTCCGGCCGGACCCCTAGCCGGGTCACGACCCGGGCCGCCAGCCCCTCCTCGCGCATCAGCCCCAGCACGACGTGGGTGCTCCGGATCTCCCGGCTGTGCTGCGCCAGAGCCTCGCGCAGCGCCAGCTCGAGGGACTTCTTCGCCCGCGGGGTGAACGGGATGTGCCCGCTCGGCGCACCGCACGGCGCCGGCGGACGGCGGCGCCGACGAAGAAGCCCGCCTCGCCGGCCAGCCGGGGGCGCGTCCAGGGCACCAGGCCCGAACCGCTGCTCGACCCGCTGACGCACGGCGTCCAGGTCGATGCCGAGGTCGCGCAGCGCCGTCTCGTCGTCGACACCGGCCCCGACCTCGGCGAGCACCTGGGCGCGCACCCGGACGGCGTCGAGCCCCAGCCGGCGCAGGGCGGCGCTGACGCCGGTCGACTCGTCTGCCAGCACGGCCAGCAGCAGGTGCTCGGTGCCGATCCAGCCATGGCCCAGGGAGCGAGCCTCCTGCTGCGCACCTACCACTGCCCGGCGGGCGTCCTCGGTGAAGCGTTCGAACATCTCAGCCCTCCCGGCCGCGGCGCGCGTGCTTCTTGTGGACCGCCTGCTTGCTCACGCCGAGCAGCGCGCCGATGGCGTCCCAGGACCAGCCCTGGGCGCGGGCGTTGCCGACCTGCAGGGCTTCCAGCTGGTCGGCGAGCCGGCGCAGCGCGGCGACGGCCCGCAGGCCGACGGCAGGGTCCTGGCTGGTCGCCTGCTCGGCGACGTCCGGTGCAGCGGTCATGGTGTCAACCTACGTTGACTGATCGACTCCTGTCAACCTCTGTTGACGACCATCCGCTGGCGCGTCGGTGCCGGGTTGCGGGGAAGGGCGCCGGTAGGTTTCTCCCGAACAGGTGTTCGGACGCGGGAGGTCGACGGTGCGGGTGCTCGGGGTCGATCCCGGACTGACCCGCTGCGGGCTGGGCGTGGTCGAGGGCTCCGCCGGGCGGCCGCTGACCCTGGTGGCCGTCGGGGTGGTCGGGACCGCGCCCGGCGACGACATCGGCAGCCGGCTGCTCGCCATCGAGCGCGCCGTCGAGGCCTGGATCGCGGAGCACCAGCCGGACGCCGTGGCCGTGGAGCGGGTGTTCAGCCAGCACAACGTCCGCACCGTGATGGGCACCGCGCAGGCCAGCGCGGTCGCGATCGTCGCGGCAGCCCGTGCCGGGGTCCCGGTGGCCCTGCACACCCCGAGCGAGATGAAGGCCGCCGTGACCGGCAGCGGCCGGGCCGACAAGGCCCAGGTGGGAGCCATGGTGACCAGGATCCTGCGGCTGACCGCCGCACCCCGTCCGGCCGACGCCGCCGACGCCCTCGGGCTGGCGATCTGCCACGTCTGGCGGGGCAGTGCGCAGGCCAGGATCGCCTCGGCCGTCGCTGCGGCAGGTGCCCGGTGATCGCGTTCGTCGCGGGCCGGGTCGCCGCCCTGGCGCCGGACGGCGCCGTGGTCGAGGTCGGCGGGGTCGGCCTGACCGTCCAGTGCACCCCCGCCACGATCGCCGCCCTGCGGATCGGCGAGCCGGCCCACCTGCCGACCTCGCTGGTGGTCCGCGAGGACTCGCTGACGCTCTACGGCTTCGCCGACGAGGACGAGCGGGTGGTCTTCGAGCTGCTGCAGACCGCCAGCGGGGTCGGCCCGCGGCTGGCCCAGGCGATGCTCGCCGTGCACGGCCCCGACACCCTGCGACGCGCGGTGGCCACCGAGGACCTCGCCGCACTGACCCAGGTGCCCGGCATCGGTCGCAAGGGCGCGCAGCGCATCGTGCTGGAGCTCAAGGACCGGCTGGGTGCGGTCCGCGGCGGCAGCCCGGCCGGGGGCCGGGCCCCCCGTCGTACGGGCCGGCTGGCGCGACCAGCTGCACGGCGCCCTGCTCGGCCTGGGCTGGTCGTCCCGGGAGGCCGACGAGGGGGTGGCCTCGGCCGCCCCGTACGCCGAGGAGTCGGCCGCCGCGGGCGAGCCGCCGGACGTCGGCGCCCTGCTCAAGGTGGCCCTGCGATCGCTGAGCCGGGCATGACCGCGGCTGCGGGAGGAACCGAGCGCCTGGTCGACCCCGGCGTCGAGCTCACCGGGGTCGAGGACGAGGTCCGGGTCGAGGCCGCCCTGCGCCCGCGCACCCTCGGCGAGTTCATCGGCCAGCACCGGGTCCGCGAGCAGCTGAGCCTGGTGCTCGACGCCGCCAAGGGGCGCGGCCGGGTGCCCGACCACGTGCTGCTCAGCGGCTCGCCCGGGCTGGGCAAGACGACCCTGGCGATGATCATCGCCGCCGAGATCGAGCAGCCGCTGCGCATCACCAGCGGGCCGGCCATCCAGCACGCCGGCGACCTGGCGGCGATCCTGTCCAGCCTGACCGAGGGCGAGGTGCTGTTCCTCGACGAGATCCACCGGATGTCCCGGCCCGCCGAGGAGATGCTCTACATGGCGATGGAGGACTTCCGGGTCGACGTCGTCGTCGGCAAGGGGCCCGGCGCCACCGCGATCCCGCTCGAGATCCCGCCGTTCACGCTGGTCGGCGCGACCACCCGGGCCGGGCTGCTGCCCGGGCCGCTGCGCGACCGGTTCGGCTTCACCGCGCACATGGACTTCTACGAGGCGGCCGACCTCGAGCGGGTGCTCACCCGGTCGGCGCGGCTGCTCGGCGTCCAGCTCACCGCCGGCGGCGGCACCGAGATCGCCGGCCGGTCCCGCGGCACGCCGCGGATCGCCAACCGGCTGCTGCGCCGGGTGCGCGACTTCGCCCAGGTGCGGGCCGACGGCGTCGTCACCGAGGAGGTCGCCCGCGAGGCGCTGCTCGTCTACGAGGTCGACGAGCGCGGGCTGGACCGGCTCGACCGCGCCGTGCTGCAAGCGCTGGTCGGCAGCTTCGGCGGCGGCCCGGTCGGCGTCTCCACCCTCGCGGTGGCGGTCGGTGAGGAGCGCGAGACGGTCGAGGAGGTCGCCGAGCCGTTCCTGGTGCGAGCCGGCCTGCTGGCCCGCACGCCGCGCGGCCGGGTCGCCACGCCGGCCGCCTGGGCGCACCTCGGCCTGACCCCGCCGCGCGGCACCGCCGGTGCGGCCGTCGCGCCCGATCTGTTCGACGACGTCGAAGGTGGCCGGACGACCGCTGACGCGGTCCCGACAGGTACGACGGGTAGACTCCCGCCCGGTCTGGCCGCGGTCTGCGCCGGACGCCCTCTCGGAAGGATCCTCACCACCGTGGAATCGCTGCCGTTCTTCGTGCTCATCCTGGTGGCCTTCTACCTGCTGATCATCCGCCCGCAGCGCGCCCGCGCGAAGGCGGCCCAGCAGCTGCAGGAGAGCCTGGCGCCCGGCGTCGAGGTCATGACGACGGCCGGGCTCTACGGCACGCTGACCGAGGTCCGCGACGACTCGTTGCTGATCGAGGTGTCGCCCGGCGTGACCCTGCGGTTCGCCAAGGCCGCCGTCGGCCGGATCGTCACCGACGACGCCGACGACGAGGTCGACTGACGCCGGACGACGCCGACGAGTCCCAGGACAGCGCGACGCCGACCGTCGGCACACCAACGCGGCCGAGTAGCACCCGCCGGCTCACGGTGCCGGCCCGATCGCACTGACAGAGAAGAGATCCTCACGTGGCAACAGCGAGCGCGGCGCGCCCCGGGCGCACCATCGCGGTGCTGGCGGTCCTCACCGTCCTGGTCTTCGGCCTGATCTGGGTGGTCGGCCCCGGACAAGGTCGGCGACGAGAACCTGACGCTGGCGGAGAAGTACCAGCCACGGCTCGGCCTCGACCTCGAGGGCGGCACCAGCATCATCCTCACGCCCCGGCGCGCCAGCGGTGCCGGATCGGTGCCCAAGGACTCGCTCGAACCAGGCGGTCTCGATCATCCGCAACCGGGTCGACAGCTTCGGTGTCGCCGAGTCCGAGGTCACCACCGCCGGCGACAACATCGTCATCTCGATCCCCGGCAAGCAGGACAAGAACATCCTCGCCACCGTCCAGCAGACCGCCGAGCTGCGCTTCCGCCCGGTCCTGGCGGCGCCGTCCGGGGCGCCGATCCCGCAGAGCACGCCGACCCCGACCCCCACCCCCTCCGGGTCGCCGTCCCCGAGCGGCTCGCCCGAGCGGCACGGCGTCTCCGCCCCGTCGCCGTCGACGAGCACGAACAACGGCGTCGTCCCGCGGGCGCTGCGCAAGGCCAGCAGCACGACGCCGGCCGCCGAGCGCGACACCCGACGCCCACGCCGTCGCCCACGGCGGCGACACCGGCCCGGGCCCGAGCGTGCCCTCCGCCGACGTGCAGAAGCAGTTCGCCGAGCTGGACTGCGCCGACCCGGAGAAGGTCCGGCAGGCGCTGCGCAACCCCCGGTGCGGACGACCCGAAGAAGCCGCTGGTCACCTGCCTCGAGGACGGCAGCGAGAAGTACCTCCTCGGTCCGGCCGAGGTGCTCGGCAAGGACGTGAAGTCCGCGTCGGCCGGCCTGGCGACCAACAGCCAGGGCGTCCCGACCGGCGGCTGGCAGGTGAACCTGGACTTCACCGGCGAGGGCAAGAAGAAGTTCGGCGACACGACCCGCCGGCTGTCCGCCCTGGCCGACCCGCAGAACCGGTTCGGGATCGTGCTGGACGGGCTGGTCGTCTCCGCACCGAGTCTCAACAACGGGCCGATCCTCGGCGGCCAGGCGCAGATCACCGGCAACTTCAGCCAGGCCGAGGCGACCAGCCTGGCCAACGTCCTGAAGTTCGGCGCGCTGCCGCTGACCTTCGACGCCGGCGAGGTGCAGGAGGTCTCGGCGACCCTGGGCGGCGACCAGCTCACCGCCGGGCTGATCGCCGGCATCATCGGGCTGGTGCTGGTCGTCCTCTACTCGCTGCTCTACTACCGCGGGCTGGGCCTGGTGACCGTGGCGAGCCTGCTCGTGTCCGCGGTCATCACCTACGGCCTGGTGGTCCTGCTCGGCTGGCAGATCGGCTTCCGGCTCAGCCTCGCCGGCATCGCCGGCCTGATCGTGGCGATCGGCATCACCGCCGACTCGTTCATCGTCTACTTCGAACGCATCCGCGACGAGGTGCGCGACGGCAAGACGTTGCGGGTCGCGGTCGAGACCGGCTGGAACCGCGCCCGGCGCACCATCCTGGCCGCGGACTTCGTGTCGTTCCTCGCGGCCGTGGTGCTCTACGTCCTCTCGGTCGGCGGGGTGCGCGGCTTCGCGTTCACCCTCGGCCTGACGACGCTGATCGACATCTTCGTGGTCTTCCTGTTCACCAAGCCGCTGGTGACGATCCTGGCCCGGACGAGGTTCTTCGGGCAGGGCCACAAGCTGTCCGGGCTGGACCCGGAGCGCCTCGGCGGCCGGCGTCTGACGACCCCGACGACCACCCGCCGCCGCGGAACCGCGGCCGGTGCCGCCACCAGCACCGCCAAGGAGGCGTGATGAGCCGTCTGGGAACGCTCGGCGCGCGGCTCTACCGGGGCGAGGTCTCCTACGACTTCATCGCCCACCGCAAGATCTGGTACGCCGTGTCGGCCGTGCTGCTGGTGGTGTCGATCGTCTCGCTGCTGACGTTGCGGCTGACGCTGGGCATCGAGTTCCGCGGCGGGGCCGAGTTCCGGGTCAAGTCGCCCACGGTCAGCCAGGACGCCGTCCGCTCCACCGTCGAGGACATCGTCGGCGGCGAGATCGTCGTCCAGTCGGTCGGACCGAACACGGTGCGGGCCCAGACCGAGACGCTGACCACCGGCGAGGCCGAGGAGGTGCGCGGCGCGCTGGCCAAGGAGTTCGGGGTCAGCCGCGACGCCGTGAGCACCCAGGTCATCGGCCCCAGCTGGGGCAAGGACATCTCGTCCAAGGCGTTGCGGGCGCTGATCTTCTTCCTGCTCGGCGTCGTCGTCTTCCTGTCGCTCTACTTCGAGTGGAAGATGGCGATGGCGGCGATGATCGCGCTGCTGCACGACCTGGTGATCACCGCTGGGCTGTACTCCCTGTCGGGTTCGAGGTGACACCGGCGACGGTGATCGGCTTCCTCACGATCCTCGGCTACTCGCTCTACGACACGGTCGTCGTGTTCGACAAGGTGCGCGAGAACACCCAGGGCCTGGCCGGCGGCAGCCGGATGACGTACAGCCAGGCGACCAACCTGGCGGTGAACCAGACGCTGGTCCGCTCGATCAACACCTCGATCATCGCGCTGCTGCCGATCGCCGCGATCCTGTTCGCCGGCGTCGTGCTGCTGGGCGCCGGTCCGCTCAAGGACCTCTCGCTCGCGCTCTTCATCGGCGTGGCCGTCGGTGCCTACTCCTCGATCTTCATCGCGCCGCCGCTGCTGGCCACCTTCAAGGAGCGGGAGCCGGCGATGCAGGCGCTCGCCAAGCGGGTGGCCGGGCGCAGGGCCGGGACCGGCGTCGAGTCGCCGTCGGCCCGCCGCCGCGCGGCAGCGGCGGAGACGGCGGCCACCAGCCCGGAGGTCGATGACGAGGCCGGCACCGAGGCCGTGCCCGCGTCGGCCGGAGCTGCCGGTCGACCGGCACCGCCGCGGCGGCCGGCCGGTGGCGCGCAGCGCAGCCAGCCCCGGAAGGGCAGCGGCGGCCGGAACAAGTCGAAGAAGCGCCGGTGACCGACGACGAGGTCACCGCGCGGCTGCTCGCCCGGATCCGGGACGTCCCCGACTTCCCCAACCCGGGCATCGTCTTCAAGGACATCACGCCGCTGCTCGCCGACGCCGCGGCGTTCGCCGAGACCATCGAGGTGATGGCCGCGGGGCACCGTGCGGCGCCGCCGGACAAGGTGGCCGGCATCGAGGCCCGCGGGTTCATCCTCGGCGCTCCGGTGGCGCAGGCCCTCGGCGTCGGCTTCGTGCCGGTGCGCAAGAAGGGCAAGCTGCCCGGCGACGTCGTGGCCGCCTCCTACGACCTGGAGTACGGCTCGGCGACCATCGAGGTGACCGCCGACGCGTTCAGCCCCGGCGACCGGGTCCTGGTCATCGACGACGTCCTGGCCACCGGCGGGACGGCGGCCGCGACGGTCCAGCTGGTCGGCGGTGCGGGGCCGAGGTGGTCGGCGTCGTCGTCCTGCTCGAGCTCGGCTTCCTGTCCGGCCGGGAGGCGCTCGCGGCCGTCGACGCCCCCGAGCCGCAGGCGCTGCTGGTCGTCTGACCGGCGACGCGGTGACGTCCGGCTCCTGCGGGCTGCGCGGCCCGGCCCGTAGACTGGGCCGCTCCACCGCCGCACCGAGGGAGGAGGGGCCCGTGACCGACGCCCCCACCTCGAGCCCGGTCGACCTCGAGGAGGGTCAGCCGGGCGAGCTCGCCACCGTCGGTCGGAGCCCCCACCGGCAAGCGGGTGCGAGCGCGGCTGGCCAGGCTCGGTGCCCAGCGGCCCAGCAGCAACCCGGTGCTGGAGCCGCTGTTCCGGGTGGTCCGGCAGACCCACCCGAAGGCCGACCTGCGGATGCTCGAGCAGGCCTACGAGGTGGCCGAGGGCCACCACCGCGGGCAGGTCCGCAAGAGCGGCGACCCGTTCATCACCCATCCGCTGGCCGTGACCACGATCCTCGCCGAGCTCGGCATGACACCGCCGACGCTGTGCGCGGCGCTGCTGCACGACACGGTCGAGGACACGCCGTACACCCTGGAAGCGCTCCGCAAGGACTTCGGCGACGAGGTCGCGCACCTCGTCGACGGCGTCACCAAGCTCGACCGGGTGACCTACGGCGAGTCGGCGCAGGCCGAGACGGTGCGCAAGATGGTCGTGGCGATGGCCCGCGACATCCGGGTGCTCGTCATCAAGCTCGCCGACCGGCTGCACAACATGCGCACGATCAAGTACGTGAAGCCGACCTCGGCCGAGCGGTCGGCGCGCGAGACGCTGGAGATCTACGCCCCGCTGGCCCACCGGCTGGGCATGAACACCCTGAAGTGGGAGCTCGAGGACCTCGCGTTCGCGACGCTGTACCCCAAGGTCTACGACGAGATCGTCCGGCTGGTCAGCGACCGCGCGCCCAGCCGCGACGACTACCTCACCGGGGTCATCGAGCACGTCAGCGGCGACCTCAAGGGCGCCAAGATCCGGTCGGAGGTGACCGGCCGGCCCAAGCACTACTACTCGATCTACCAGAAGATGATCGTGCGCGGCCGCGACTTCGCCGACATCTACGACCTCGTCGGCATCCGCATCCTGGTCGACTCGGTGCGCGACTGCTACGCGGTGCTCGGTGCCATCCATGCGCGGTGGAACCCGGTCCCCGGCCGGTTCAAGGACTACATCGCGATGCCCAAGTTCAACATGTACCAGTCGCTGCACACGACGGTGATCGGGCCGGAGGGCAAGCCGGTCGAGCTGCAGATCCGCACCTTCGCGATGCACCGGCGGGCCGAGTACGGCGTCGCGGCGCACTGGAAGTACAAGGAGGACCCGGCCGACTCCGCGCCGGTCGACGGCGCCCGCGGCGGCAAGAGCGAGACCTCGCCCGGGCGCCACCAACGACATGGCCTGGCTGCGCCAGCTGCTCGACTGGCAGAAGGAGACCGAGGACCCGGGGGAGTTCCTCGAGAGCCTGCGGTTCGACCTCAAGGCCGCCGAGGTCTACGTCTTCACCCCCAAGGGCGACGTGATCGCGCTGCCGGCCGGCGCGACGCCGGTCGACTTCGCCTATGCCGTGCACACCGAGGTCGGGCACCGCTGCATCGGCGCCCGGGTCAACGGCCGGCTGGTGCCGCTGGAGAGCACCCTGGACAACGGCGACCTGGTCGAGGTGTTCACCTCCAAGGCGCAGGGCGCCGGGCCGAGCCGCGACTGGCTGACCTTCGTCCAGAGCCCGCGGGCCCGCAACAAGATCCGGGCCTGGTTCTCCAAGGAGCGGCGCGAGGAGGCCATCGAGCAGGGCAAGGACGCGATCGCCAAGGCGATGCGCAAGCAGAACCTGCCGATCCAGCGCCTGCTCACCACCGAGACGCTCACGACGCTGGCCCACGAGCTGCGCTACCCCGACATCTCCGCGCTGTACGCCGCCATCGGCGACAGCCACGTGTCGGCGCAGTCGGTCGTGTCCCGCCTGGTCGAGTCGCTCGGCGGCGAGGAGGGCGCGAGCGAGGACCTCGCCGAGGCCACCACACCCGGCTCGACGACCCGCCGGCGCAGCAGCACCGACCCCGGCGTCGTGGTCAAGGGCGCGTCGGACATCTGGGTCAAGCTCGCCCGCTGCTGCACACCGGTCCCGGGCGACGGGATCGTCGGGTTCGTCACCCGCGGCAGCGGCGTCTCGGTGCACCGGGCCGACTGCATCAACGCGGTGGCCCTCGCCGCGCAGCCGGACCGGATGGTCGAGGTCGAGTGGGCGCCCTCGGCGTCCTCGGTGTTCCTGGTCGCGATCCAGGTCGAGGCGCTGGACCGCTCGCGGCTGCTCTCCGACGTCACCCGGGTGCTGTCCGACCAGCACGTCAACATCCTGTCGGCCTCGGTCACGACGACCCGCGACCGGGTCGCCATGTCGCGGTTCACCTTCGAGATGGGCGACCCCACGCACCTGGGCCACGTGCTGCGCGCCGTCCGCGGCGTCGACGGGGTGTTCGACGTCTACCGGGTCACCAGCGGCAAGGCCTGAGACAGCCACGAGCAGCAGCAACGGTGATCTGCACGTCCGTGACTCGCTAGTCTGGCTGTCGATTCGTCCGTCAACCGGGCGTCGCACTGCTGAGGAGCCCCGTCATGAGGAAGATCGAGCACTGGATCAGTGGCTCCGAGACCAGCGGGGCCTCGACCCGGACCGCTCCGGTCTGGAACCCCGCGACCGGCGCCCAGCAGGCCGAGGTGGTGCTCGCCGAGGCGGCCGACGTCGACGCCGCGGTCAGCGCCGCGGGCAAGGCGTTCGAGGAGTGGCGCGACGTCTCGGTGGTCAAGCGGGCCCGGGTGATGTTCGCGTTCCGCGAGCTGGTGCAGCGGCACAGCGACGAGCTGGCCAAGCTGGTGGCCGACGAGCACGGCAAGGTCGTCTCGGACGCCGCCGGCGAGGTCACCCGCGGTCTGGAGGTCGTGGAGTTCGCCTGCGGCATCCCGCACCTGCTCAAGGGCGAGTTCTCCGAGCAGGTCTCGACCGACGTCGACTCGTGGTCGTTCCGCCAGCCGCTGGGCGTGGTGGCCGGCATCACGCCGTTCAACTTCCCGGTGATGGTCCCGATGTGGATGCACCCGGTCGCCATCGCCACCGGGAACTGCTTCGTGCTCAAGCCGAGCGAGCGCGACCCGTCGGTGTCCAACTTCATCGGCCAGCTCTACGCCGACGCGGGGCTGCCCGACGGGGTCTACAACGTGGTGCACGGCGACAAGGTGGCCGTCGACGCGATCCTCGACCACCCCGACATCGCCGCGGTCTCGTTCGTCGGCTCCACGCCGATCGCGAAGTACATCTACGAGCGCGGTACGGCGACCGGCAAGCGGGTGCAGGCGCTCGGTGGCGCCAAGAACCACGCCGTCGTCCTGCCCGACGCCGACCTCGACTTCGCCGCCGAGCACCTGGTGGCGGCGGGCTACGGCTCGGCCGGCCAGCGCTGCATGGCGATCTCGGCAGTGGTCGCCGTCGGTGACGCCGGTGACCGGCTGGTCGAGAAGGTCAAGGCGCTGACCGAGAAGATCACGGTCGGTCCGGGCCGCGAGGAGACCTCGGAGATGGGTCCGGTGGTGACTCGGGACGCCCTGGACCGGGTCCGCGGCTACATCGACGGCGGCGTGCAGGCCGGCGCCACCCTGGTCGTCGACGGCCGCGAGGTCGCCGTCGACGGTCACCCGGAGGGCTTCTACGTCGGCCCGAGCCTGTTCGACCGGGTGACACCGGAGATGGAGATCTACACCGACGAGATCTTCGGCCCGGTGCTGACCGTGCTGCGCGTCGACACCTTCGACGAGGCGGTCGAGCTGGTCAACGCCAACCGGTACGGCAACGGCACCGCCATCTTCACCTCCAGCGGGGAGGCGGCCCGTCGGTTCCAGCGGCAGGTGACCGTCGGCATGATCGGCGTCAACGTACCTATCCCGGTGCCGATGGCCTTCCACTCCTTCGGCGGCTGGAAGGACTCGTTGTTCGGTGACCGGCACGTGCACGGCACCGAGGGAGTGAGCTTCTACACCCAGGCCAAGGTGGTCACGAGCCGGTGGCCGCACGTCAGCGACGCCACCACCGGCGCGGCCCTGAGCTTCCCCACCTCGCAGTAGCGCCCGGCCTCAGGAGAACTCGGTGAGCGTCTTCTCGGCCTCGACCAGCCAGCTCTGCCGGGCCTCGATGGCGCTCTGGGCGTCGGCAGCCTTCTTGTCCTGACCTGCGGCGCGGGCCTTCTCGGCCTCGGCCTCGAGGTTGGCGATGCTGGTGCGCAGCTGGTTCACCGTCGCCTCGGCGCGGGCCCGGGCCTCCGGGTTGGACCGGGTCCACTCGGCCTCCTCGGCCCCGCGAACCGCGTCGTCGACCTTCTTCAGCCGAGCCTCGATCGCGTCGCGGTCGGCCCGCGGCACGTGCCCGACGGCCTCCCAGCGCTCGTGCACCGAGCGCAGCGTCGACCGCGCGGCCTTGTGGTCGGTGAGCGGGAGCAGCGCCTCGGCCTCGACGACGAGCGCGCGCTTCTTCTCCAGGTTCTCCGACAGCCCGGCGTCCCGGGCCGCGAACACCTCGGACCGCGCTGCGAAGAACACGTCCTGCGCCGCGCGGAAGCGCGTCCACAGCGCGTCCTCGACGTCGCGGCGGGCCCGCCCGGCCGCTTTCCACTCCGCCATCAGGTCGCGGTAGGCCTTGGCGGTGTCGCCCCACTCCTTGGACGTGGAGAGCTCCTCCGCCTTCTTGATCAGCTTCTCCTTGCGCGCGGTCGCCTCGCCCCGCTGCTCGTCTAGCTCGGCGAAGTGTGCCCGGCGGCGCTTGTCGAAGCCGGTCCGGGCATGGCTGAACCGCTTCCACAGCGCGTCGTCGACCTTGCGCTCCAACCGGGGAGCCGACTTCCACGCCTCGAGCAGCTCGCGCAGCCGGTCGCCGGCGCGCTTCCACTCCGTCGAGTCGGCCAGACCCTCGGCCTCCGCGACGATCGGCTCCTTGGCCACTGCCGCCTGCTGGCGGGACTTGGCCCGGGCCGCTTCGGACCGCTTGCGGCGCTCCTCTACCTGGATGGCGACGGCGTCCAGCCGGCCGAGCAGCGACGCGAGGTCGCCGACCGCGTGCGCGTCGGTGATCGACTCCCGGAGGTGGGTCAGCGTGGTAGCGGCGTCCTTGGCCGACACGCCGCCGGAGCGGACCCGCTGCTCCAGCAGGGCGACCTGGCCGGCGAGCTCGTCGTACTTGCGGGCGAAGTAGGCCAGGGCCTCCGGCGGCTCGGCGCCGGGGTAGGAGCCCACGGCCCGCTCGCCGTCGGCGGTGCGCACGAACACGGTGCCGTCCTCACCGACCCGGCCCCAGGTCGCGGCGTCCGATGCCGGCTCGGCCTCGACCGGCACCGGCTCGGCGGCCGCGGCCGGAGCCGCGCCCGGCGGTGCAGCGCTCGGGGCGCGGGGCGGGATGAGCTCGGCGGGCGTGGGGACCGGGGCCGCCCGCGGGGCGTCGGCAGCCTCTGGGTCCGGCGCGGGCTCGGGCGTCGGCGTCGGCTCGGGGGTGGGCTCGGGCTGCGGCGTCGGAGTCGGCTCCGGGGTGGGTTCGGGTGTCGGCGTCGGCACCGGGTCCGGGGTGGGCTCGACCTGCGGCGTCGGTTCCGGGTGATCGCTCACGTCAGGCCTTTCCGACCGTCACGGTCTTGATCGTGACCGGCAGCTTGGGCTTCCCGTCACCGGCGCCGTTCGACTCGTCGGAGCCTGCGTCGGCCACCTTCTGCACCACGTCGAGGCCCTTGGCGACCTTGCCGAAGATGGTGTAGCCGGCGGGCAGCGTCGTGTCCTTGTAGACCAGGAAGAACTGGCTGCCGTTGGTGCCGGGGCCGGCATTGGCCATCGCCACGGTCCCGGCCGGGTAGTTGTTCGCGCCCTCGGCGGGCACGTTCTCCTCGGGGAACTGGTAGCCGGGGCCGCCAGATGCCGGTGCCCGTCGGGTCCCCGCACTGCAGCACGAAGATGTTGCCGGTGGTGAGCCGGTGGCAGCTGGTCCCGTCGAAGTACTTCGCCTGGGCCAGGTGACGGAAGCTGTTGGTCGTGCACGGCGCCTTGGCGGCGGCCATGTCGATCACGATGTTCCCCTGGTCGGTCGCCACGGTGGCGGAGAACGGCTTGCGGTAGGTCGCGGGTTTGCTGGCGTCGTACGCCGGGAGTCCGACGTCCTTGGACGCCTCGCCGGCCTTCGTGTAGACGCAGCCGGCCCCGGGGGTGGCCGACGCGGAGGGAGATGCGGACGGCGTCTCGCTCGCGCTCGGGGTGCTCGACGACGAGGCTCTGGGCCCGGCCGTCTGGACCTCCTCGTCGCCGCCGCCGAGGGCGACCGTCAGGCCGACCACGCCGGTCGCGAGGACCAGGAGAGCGACGACCACGGCGGCGACCTGCTTGGTCCGCCGCTGCTTGGCCGCGCGGGCGGCTCGGCGTGCCTGCTGACGCTCGTAGTGCTCCCGCGCCAGCTGCCGCTCACGCTTCGCGCTGCCCGCCACCCGTGCCTCCTGCTTCGTCCCTGCTGGTCGCGCGCCGCCAGCAGGCCGCGCGCACGGTCGGCCAGTCTAGGGTTTACGGGTTCGCGGGGCCTGCGGCGCCGCCGGTAGGCTCGCGACCGGCGTCTCGCCGACTGTCCCGACCACCGCGAAAGGCGCTCGTGCTGATCACCGGCTTCCCCGCCGCCGCCTTCGGCACGAACTGCTACGTGGCGGCCACGGCACCCGGGCAGGAGTGCGTCGTCGTCGACCCGGGCATCGAGGTGCTCGACCAGCTCGACTCGGTGCTGGACGAGCACCGGCTGCGGCCGGTGGCGGTCCTGCTGACCCACGGCCACCTCGACCACACCTACTCGGTGACCCCGGTGTGCGGCGCGCGGGACATCCCGGCGTACATCCACCCGGACGACGGGCCCATGCTCTCCGACCCGCTGGGCTGGCTCTCGGCCGAGACGAGGGCCATGTTCCAGGGTCGCCTCGCGTGGAGCGAGCCGTCCGACGTGAAGCCGCTCGGGGACGGTGACGTCTTGCGCATCGCCGGCCTGGAGCTGACCGTGGACCACGCCCCGGGGCACACCGCCGGGTCGGTCGCCTTCCGGCTGCCCGAGGACCCGGCGGGCGACCTGCCCGAGGTGATGCTGTCGGGCGACCTGCTGTTCGCCGGCTCCATCGGCCGCACCGACCTGCCGGGGGGCGACCACGCCGCCATGCTGCGCAGCCTGGCCGCGAAGGTCCTCACGCTGCCCGACGAGGTGCTGGTGCTTCCAGGGCACGGGCCGCAGACCACGATCGGCCGCGAGCGCGTCACCAACCCGTTCCTGCAGCACCTGCCGGTGCCACCGCCGACGAGGGGGATGTAGCCCGATGCCAGCACGCATCGCCCCGCTGTCCGGCTTCCCGGAGTGGCTGCCCGGCCAGCGCATCGTCGAGCAGCACGTGCTGGACACCCTGCGCGAGGTCTTCGAGCTGCACGGCTTCGCGTCGATCGAGACCCGCGCGGTCGAGCCGCTGGAGCAGATGCTGCGCAAGGGCGAGATCGACAAGGAGGTCTACGTGCTGCGCCGGCTGCAGGCCGACGACGCCGATGCCGAGGCCGACCGCGGCCGGCAGCTCGGACTGCACTTCGACCTGACCGTCCCGCTGGCGCGGTACGTCCTGGAGAACGCCGGGCACCTCGACTTCCCGTTCCGGCGCTACCAGATCCAGCGGGCCTGGCGAGGTGAGCGGCCCCAGGAGGGGCGGTTCCGCGAGTTCACCCAGGCCGACATCGACGTGATCGGACGCGACACCCTCGGGTTCCACCACGAGGTGGAGGTGGCGCGGGTGATGGCCGAGGCGCTGACCCGGCTGCCGCTGCCGCCGGTCCGGATGCAGGTCAACAGCCGCAAGCTGATCGAGGGCTACTACCGCGGTGTCGGCGTCGACTCCGACCAGGCCGTCGCGGGCGTGATGCGCGTCGTGGACAAGCTCGACAAGGTCGGCGAGGCCGCAGTGCTGCGGATGCTGGCCGACGAGGTGTCGCTGTCGGAGGAGCAGGCCAAGGCCTGCGTGTCGCTGACCACGATCAGCTCTGCGGCCGACGGCCTGCGCGACCAGGTCCGTGGGCTCGGGGTGAGCCACCCGCTGCTCGACGAGGGGCTGGACGAGCTGCTGCGGGTCCTCGACGGCACCGCGTCGCTGCAGTCCGAGCGGCTCGCCGTGGTCGCCGACCTGAGCGTGGCGCGGGGACTCGACTACTACACCGGCACCGTGTTCGAGACCCGGATGGCGGGCTTCGAGCACCTCGGGTCGATCTGCTCCGGCGGCCGGTACGACGCCCTGGCCAGCGACGGCCGGACGACCTACCCGGGCGTCGGGATCTCGTTCGGAGTGACTCGCACGATCGCGCCGCTGCTGTCACGCGGTCTGCTGACCGCCAGCCGCAGCACGCCCACCTGCGTGCTGGTGGCGCTGCCCGGCGAGGAGGGCCGGTCCGCGGCCGCAGCGCGTGGCCGAAGCCCTGCGCGGCCGCGGCATCCCGACCGAGGTCTCGCCCACCGCCCAGAAGTACGGCAAGCAGATCCGGTTCGCCGAGCGGCGGGGCATCCCGTTCGTGTGGTTCCCGCAGGACGACGGGTCCCACCAGGTGCGCGACATCCGCACCGGGGAGCAGGTCGACGCTGATCCGAGCGGCGTGGGTGCCTCCGGCGGAGGACCTGCGCCCCGGCGTGACCCGCACCGCCGCCACCGAGAGCTGACTTTCCGCGTGCCTCGCTGCACGCCGTACCGAGGAGCCCCGAGTTGATCCGCACCCACCAGGCCGGCACCTTGCGTGTCGCCCACTCCGGCCAGAGCGTCACCCTCACCGGCTGGGTCGCCCGCCGGCGCGACCACGGCGGTGTGGCGTTCATCGACCTGCGCGACGCGTCCGGCTTCGTGCAGGTCGTCGTCCGCGACGAGGCGGTCGCCGCCGGCCTGCGCAACGAGTTCTGCCTGCGGGTCGTCGGCGAGGTCAGCACCCGGCCGGCGGGCAACGCGAACCCGAACCTCCCGACCGGCGAGATCGAGGTCGTCGCCTCCGAGGTGGAGGTGCTGAACGAGGCGGCGCCGCTGCCGTTCCAGATCGACGAGCACGTCGAGGTCGGCGAGGAGGTGCGGCTCAAGTACCGCTACCTCGACCTGCGCCGGGCCGGCCCCGCCGCGGCGCTCCGGCTGCGCAGCGAGGTCAGCCGGACCGCGCGCGAGGTGCTGCACGGCCGGGACTTCGTCGAGATCGAGACGCCGACGCTGACCCGGTCGACCCCGGAGGGTGCCCGCGACTTCCTGGTGCCGGCCCGGCTGGCGCCGGGCAGCTGGTACGCCCTGCCGCAGTCGCCGCAGCTGTTCAAGCAGCTGCTGATGGTCGCCGGGATGGAGCGGTACTTCCAGATCGCGCGCTGCTACCGCGACGAGGACTTCCGGGCCGACCGGCAGCCGGAGTTCACCCAGCTCGACATCGAGATGAGCTTCGTCGACCAGGACGACGTCATCGAGACCGCCGAGGCGGTCATCGGCGCGCTGTGGAAGCTGATCGGCCACGACATCGCGCTGCCGCTGGTCCGGATGACCTACGCCGACGCCATGCGCAAGTACGGCAGCGACAAGCCGGACCTGCGGTTCGGCCAGGAGCTGGTCGAGTGCACCGAGTTCTTCGCGCAGACCCCGTTCCGGGTGTTCCAGGCGCCGTACGTCGGTGCGGTCGTGATGCCCGGCGGGGCCTCGCAGTCGCGCAAGGAGCTGGACGCCTGGCAGGACTGGGCCAAGTCGCGCGGCGCTCGCGGCCTGGCGTACGTGCTGATCGGGGCGGACGGCGAGCTCGGCGGCCCGACGGCGAAGAACCTGTCCGAGGCCGAGCAGGCGCGGGCTGGCGGCTCACGTCGGCGCACGGCCGGGCGACGCCGTGTTCTTCGCCGCGGGGGAGCCCGCCGCCGTCGCAGGCGCTGCTCGGCGCGGCCCGGCTGGAGATCGGTCGCCGCGGCGGGTTGATCGACGAGAACGAGTGGTCGTTCCTCTGGGTCGTCGACGCGCCGCTGTTCGAGCCGTCGGCCAAGGCCCGGGCGTCCGGCGACGTCGCCGTCGGCGCGGGTGCCTGGACCGCGGTCCACCACGCGTTCACCTCGCCGAAGCCGGAGTGGATCGACCGGTTCGAGGAGGACCCCGGCAACGCGCTCGCGTACGCCTACGACATCGTCTGCAACGGCAACGAGATCGGCGGCGGCTCGATCCGTATCCACCGTCGCGACGTGCAGGAGCGCGTCTTCGCGCTGATGGGGCTGACCGAGGAGCAGGCGCAGGAGAAGTTCGGCTTCCTGCTCGACGCGTTCGCCTACGGGGCACCGCCGCACGGCGGCATCGCCTTCGGCTGGGACCGGATCTGCGCGCTGCTCTCACGGACCGAGTCGATCCGGGAGGTCATCGCCTTCCCGAAGAGCGGGGGAGGGTTCGACCCGCTGACCGGGGCGCCGGCGCCGATCACGCCGGAGCAGCGCAAGGAGGCCGGGGTGGGTGTCGCGCGAGGGCGGGGCGCGGGTCCCGCCGACAAGCCGGGCGAGCCACCGAGCCCGGGCCGCAGCTGACCGGCGATCAGCGGGGGAGCAGGCGGCCGCTGGTGAACCGGTGGTCGTTGGCGAACCCGAGCCGTCGGTAGAGCCGTCGGGCGGCGTCGTTGTCGCTGTACATCCCGAGGGTCACCCAACCGGTGCCCTCGGCCAGAAGGGCTCGGGTGAGCCAGGCCGTCACCGCCGCGCCCAGTCCGCGGCCGCGGTGCTCGCCGTGGGTCACCACCGACGCCAGGTGCGGGACACCCGGCCGGTGCTCGGTGTGCGCGGCGGCAGCCAGCAGCATTCCGTCAGCTGCGCGGACCCCGGCCCAGCGCAGCACACCGCGCTGGCCCGGCTCGGCGTCGTGCCGCGGGCTCCAGGTGTGCAGCAGGGCCAGCACCTCATCGGCACTGCTGTCGGCCAGCCAGCCCACGGCCTGCTCGCCCGGCTGGCTCGGCGGCGTGGCACGGGTGACGAACCACTCCCAGTCGTTGCGCGGGTCCAGCCGGTACGCCGGCAGGTGCCGGTCGGCGTCCCGCGGCAGGGTCACCGAGCCGAGCCTCACGTCGGGCTGCTGAGCCACCTCGTCCAGCAGGGCGGCCGCATCCTCGGCCGGCCCGAGCGCCACCAGGTGCGACCGCCCGGGGACCCGGCGCGAGGAGGTCAGCCAGCCGGCGGCATCCGCGAGTGCCCAGGCCGAGTGCACCCTGGCCGGGTCCACCTCCGCCAGGGCGTAGTCGTCGGCCAGCAGGGCCAGCAGCTCATCTGTCCCGGACAGCTTGCGCAGAGCGGGACGGGACACCCGGCCATTGTCTGACGGTCCGCGGCGGACGTTACGGTCGGGCTCGTGGACCTGTTCGAGGACGCCGCCGACGCACGAGGGCCGGCCGACAAGCCGCTGGCCGTGCGGATGCGCCCGGCCACCCTCGACGAGGTCGTCGGGCAGGAGCACCTGCTGGTGCCGGGCTCTCCGCTGCGTCGGCTGGTCGCAGGCGAGGGCGGGGTGGCCGGTCCGGCGTCGGTGATCCTCTGGGGACCGCCGGGGACCGGCAAGACGACGCTGGCCTACCTCGTGTCCTCGGCGACCGGACGGTCGTTCACCGAGCTCTCGGCGGTCAACGCCGGCGTCAAGGACGTCCGCGCGGTGGTGGAGCAGGCGAGACGGCAGAGCGGCATGACGGGCCGCGAGACCGTGCTGTTCATCGACGAGGTGCACCGGTTCTCCAAGACCCAGCAGGACGCGTTGCTGCCGGCGGTGGAGAACCGCTGGGTGACGCTGGTGGCTGCGACCACCGAGAACCCGTACTTCTCGATCGTGTCGCCGCTGCTCTCCCGCTCGCTGCTGCTGACGCTGGCCTCGCTGGACGACGGCGGCGTCGAAGCAGTGATCCGCCGGGCGATCGCGGACGAGCGCGGCCTGGCGGGGGCGGTCGAGGTCTCGGACGAGGCGATGGCACACCTGCTCCGGGTGGCCGGCGGCGACGCCCGGCGGGCGCTGACGGCTCTCGAGGCTGGCGCCGGCGCCGCGATGGCCACCGGGGCGACCGTGCTCGACGTACAGACCCTGGAGACCGCCGTCGACCGGGCCGCGTTGCGCTACGACCGGGACGGCGACCAGCACTACGACGTGATCTCGGCGTTCATCAAGTCGGTGCGCGGCTCGGACGTCGATGCCGCGCTGCACTACCTGGCCCGGATGGTCGAGGCGGGGGAAGACCCGCGCTTCATCGCCCGCCGGCTGGTCATCCTCGCGTCCGAGGACATCGGCCTGGCCGACCCCAACGTCGCTGCTGGCCGCCGTGGCCGCCGCGGACGCCGTGGCGCTGATCGGCATGCCCGAGGGACGCATCAACCTCGCGCAGGCGGTGATCCACCTGTCGCTGGCGCCGAAGTCGAACGCGGTCGTCCTGGCCGTCGACAGCGCGCTGGCCGACGTCCGGGCCGGCCTGGCGGGTCCGGTGCCGCCGCACCTGCGGGACGCCCACTACGGCGGCGCGGGCAAGGTCGGGTCCGGCGTCGGGTACGTGTACCCCCACGACCAGCCGGGCGGAGTCGCCGGGCAGCAGTACCCGCCGGACGTCGTCGTGCCCAAGACCTACTACCGGCCCACCCGGCACGGTGCCGAGGCCCGGCTGGCCGAGCTATGGGAGAAGCTCCGCGCCCTGGTCCGTGCCACCTGACGGCCGATCCGCGGCGGCGGTGTCCTCGGGCATGCGCGACCTGCTGGGGTCAGAACCCCGTCAGATCGCGGCCACCCCGCCCGGCTGGGACCCAGCCACGTGCAGCGAGGGCGGCGGCGAGCTGGGCGGCGACCCGCGCGGGCTCGTCGCGGACCGCGAACGCGGGGAACCGCAGCAGCCCCTCACGGGCGACCGCATGCTCGTTCCCGCGCCACATGTCTGTCCACCAGGTAGTGGCCTCCATGTGGAAGCGCCCGTCGATCTCGGCGACCAGCTCGAAGTCGTCCCAGTAGGCGTCGAGCCAGCGCCATCGTCCGCTCGCGTCCTTTCGCCGCACCTGTCGTGACGGCACGGGAAGCCGGAAGCGGCGGCACATGGTCACCAGCTCGCCCTCGGGCAGCGAGTGCGAGCCACCCTCGGCGTCCCGGATCGTCGCCAGGATGAGCTGACGTCGCCGGAGGTTCGGCACCGAACGCGCGACGACCGCGAGGTCGCCGGGGCGTACCAAGCGCTGCTGGACGCCCGAGGCGATGATCGCCCGGGCATCGTCAGGAATTGCCGCCCAGGACGCGGCGTCGACCAACGAGCGTGGCAGCCGGGTTCGAGGCGGAGAGCGCAGCGGATGAACGTGCTCAGAGCCCAGCCGGGTCGAGGAGTGGACGTCGAGGTCTGGCCGGTCGGTGACCTGACGGCCTTGCGGGACGAGCAGGTGCCGGCGCGCGGGTGCCCGGCCCTCCCAACCGTCCTGCGCTGCAGCGCTGAGCCCGGCGAGCACCGCAGCGCGACCACAGCACAGGAGATCGACCCAGATGGCCTGGTCTGGAGCGATCGGCCCGGAGTGCGTCACCACGACTCCGGGATGCGGCACCTGCCATCGCCCGCTCTCCACCTTCCACCGCAACGACTCGACCGACATCAGCCGCAGCAGCTGCGCCCTGGTCGCCACTCCTTGCTGCTCGGCCAGCAGGCCGGCGAGCGCCATAAGTCCGACGGCCGGCACTCGGCACGGCGATGTCGTCACGGCCGTCAGCCTGCAGAGCTTTTCGGGCCGACGACTGCGCCACGCGGCAGCCTGTGGACGACGACCGGACCGGGTACGGGCTGGGGACGGCCGGCAGTAGCCCGGGTGCATGCGCGACCAGCGGGGGGCGGGCGCCCTGTGCATGCGCGACCAGCAGGGGCCAGCACCCCTCGGGATCGCGCATGCCCGGGTCGACGGACCCCCGCGGATCGCGCATGCCGGGGTCTCGGGGCCCGCGATAGGGTCGGGCGCATGTCGGTCGGAGAGGTCGCGGGGCTCATCGCGGCACTGGCGTTCGTGCTGCTGGTGGGCGCACTGGCGATCCCGCTCGTCAAGCTCGGCGGCGTGCTGGACGAGACCCGGAGCATGATCAAGGGGGTCTCCGACGAGACGGTCCCGCTGCTCAACGAGGTCACCACGACGGTGACCACGACGAACGCCCAGCTGGTCCGGGTCGACGCGATCACCTCCAACGTCCAGGCCGCGACGACCAACGTCTCGGCGCTCACCGCACTGCTCGCGGCCACCCTCGGCGGCCCGGTGGTCAAGGTCGCCGCCTTCACCTACGGCGTCCGGAGCGCCCTGGCCGACCGCCCGGGTTCGCGCACCCGGCGCAAGGTGGCCGACCAGACCCGGGCCGACCAGGCTGCCGCGCGCGCGGCGAAGCGGCGGAAGGCGCAGTAGATGCGACGCCTGTTCTGGGTCGCCGTCGGGGCGGCCGCCGGGGTCTACGCCGTCCGCAAGGTGCAGAAGACCCTGCACGCCTACAGCGCCACCGGCCTGGCCGAGCGCGCCACCGGGGTCGGCGGCAGCGTGCGCGCGTTCGCCGACGAGGTCCGAGCCGGCATGGCCGAGCGCGAGGCCGAGCTGCGCGAGGCGCTGGGCATGGAGCCGGCCGCGGACCAGCCGCTGTCACCTGCCGACGCCGCCGACCTGATCGACCACCCGGCGAGTGACCGCCGGGGCGGTCGCAGCACATCGAGGAGCACCTGATGGAGACCGCCGAGATCAAGCGTCGGTGGCTGCAGTTCTTCGGCGAGCGCGACCACACCGTCGTCCCCAGCGCATCGCTGCTGCTCGACGACCCCAACCTGCTGTTCGTCAACGCCGGCATGGTGCCGTTCAAGCCGTTCCTGCTCGGTCAGCAGACGCCGCCGTACCTCCGGGCGACCAGCGTGCAGAAGTGCCTGCGCACCCTCGACATCGAGGAGGTCGGGAAGACCAGCCGGCATGGCACGTTCTTCCAGATGAACGGCAACTTCTCCTTCGGCGACTACTTCAAGGAAGGCGCCATCGAGCTGGCCTGGGAGCTGGTCACCCGGTCGCAGGCCGACGGCGGCTACGGCTTCGACGAGGCGGTGCTCTACGCCAGCGTGCTGGCCGACGACGACGAGGCCGTCGCGCTGTGGAAGAAGGTCGCCGGCCTGCCCGACGACCGCATCGTGCGGCTCGGCAAGAAGGACAACTACTGGTCGATGGGCGTGCCCGGCCCCGGTGGCCCGTCCAGCGAGATCCTCATCGACCGCGGCCAGGAGTTCGGCAAGGACGGCGACTGGGACGCGGGCGACCGCTACATGGAGTTCTGGAACCTCGTCTTCATGCAGGACGAGCTGTCCGCGGTCCGCAGCAAGGAGGACTTCGACGTCGCCGGTCCGTTGCCGAAGAAGAACATCGACACCGGCATGGGCCTCGAGCGGGTCGCGTTCCTGCTCCAGGGCGTCGACAACTTGTACGAGATCGACGAGGTCTACCCGGTGCTCGAGCGGGCTGCCGAGATGGCCGGCAAGCGCTACGGCCACGAGCAGGAGGACGACGTGCGCCTGCGCGTCGTCGCCGACCACGTGCGCAGCGCGCTGATGCTCATCGGCGACGGTGTGACGCCGGGCAACGAGGCGCGGGGCTACGTGCTGCGCCGGCTGCTGCGCCGGGTGGTCCGCTCTATGCGGCTGCTCGGCGTCGACGAGCCGGTGGTGCCCGAGCTGCTCGCGATCTCCAAGGACGCGATGGCGCCGTCGTACCCGGAGCTGGCGCGCGACTTCGCCCGCATCTCGACGATCGCGACGACCGAGGAGGAGATCTTCCGGGGCACCCTGCGCGCCGGTACGACGATCCTCGACACCGCGGTCCGGGAGACCAGGGCAGCCGGCGGCACGACGTTGTCCGGCGAGCGCGCCTTCCAGCTGCACGACACCTTCGGCTTCCCGATCGACCTCACGCTCGAGATGGCCGAGGAGCAGGGCCTGGAGGTCGACCGCGAGGGTTTCCGCCGGCTGATGACCGAGCAGCGCGACCGGGCCAAGGCCGACGCCCGCGAGCGACGTCAGGGGCACGCCGACGTCTCGGCGTACCGCGCGGTGCTGGACGCCGGCGGGCCGAGCGCGTTCACCGGCTACGACGAGGTCGTCAGCGAGGCGAACGTCGTCGGCCTGCTCATCGACGGGGCGACGGTGCCGGTGGCGACCTCCGGCCAGGACGTCGAGATCGTCCTGGACCGCACCCCGCTCTACGCCGAGGGCGGCGGCCAGCTCGCCGACCACGGCACGCTGCGGTTCGCGGGCGGCGCCCGGGTCGAGGTCACCGACGTCCAGACGCCGATGACCGGCCTGATCGTGCACCGCGGCCGGGTCGTGAGCGGCGAGATCACCCGGGGCGACCAGGTCGTGGCCGAGGTCGACGTGTCCCGGCGCCGGGCGATCAGCAGGGCCCACACGGCGACCCACCTCGTGCACAAGGCGTTCCGCTCCGCGCTGGGCGACACCGCTACCCAGGCCGGCTCCGAGAACGCGCCCGGACGGTTCCGTTTCGACTTCAACGCCAGCGGCGCGATCCCGCCGACCGTGCTCCGCGACGTCGAGCAGGAGGTCAACGAGGTGCTCGCGGCCGACCTCGACGTCCGTGCCGAGGTCATGACCCAGGAGCAGGCGGTCGCCACGGGTGCCATGGCGCTGTTCGGGGAGAAGTACGGCGACGAGGTCCGCGTGGTCTCGGTCGGCGAATGGGCGCGCGAGCTCTGCGGCGGCACCCACGCCCAACGGTCCGGCCAGCTCGGCCTGGTCAGCATCCTGGGCGAGCAGTCGATCGGTGCCGGCGTGCGACGCGTCGAGGCGCTGGTCGGCGTCGACGCCTACCAGTTCCTGGCCCGCGAGCACGCGCTGGTCAGCCAGCTCACCGAGGCCCTCAAGGTGCGCCCCGAGCAGCTGCCGGACCGGGTGGCGGCTCTGACCGCCCGGCTGCGCGAGGTCGAGAAGGACCTGGAGAAGGTGCGGTCCTCGCAGGTCCTCGCGGCGGCCGGCGAGCTGGCCGCGAACCCGACCGACGTCTTCGGGGTCGGCGTGGTGGCTCATCGGGCTCCTGACGGCACGGCCGCGGACGACCTGCGCAAGCTCGTGCTCGACGTGCGCGGCCGGATCCCGGGGGAGCGGCCGGCTGCCGTGGCGATGGTCTCGGTCGCGAACGGCAGGCCGGTCGTCGTGGTCGCTGTGAACGCGAAGGGCCGCGAGTGGGGCGTCAAGGCCGGCGAGCTGGTGCGGGTCGCCGCGGGTGTCCTCGGTGGAGGCGGCGGCGGCAAGGACGACGTCGCGCAGGGTGGCGGCACCGACCCGGCGAAGGTCGACGAGGCGCTGCGCAGCATCGAGCACACCGTCGGCCGGCGGGTCACCGGAAGCGCGTGAGGCCGGGCGACGCGACCATGCGGGCCGGCGTGCGGCTGGGAGTCGACGTGGGGTCGGTCCGGGTCGGCGTGGCCGCGTGCGACCCGGCCGGCCTGATCGCGACGCCGGTCCAGACCCTGCGCCGGCACCGGGGAGACCTGGACGCGCTGGCAGCCCTGGTCACGGAGCGTGACGCGGTGGAGGTCGTGGTGGGCCTGCCCACGTCGCTGTCCGGCCGCCCCGGGCCGGCCGCCGAGGCCGCCGAGGCCTACGCCGGGCTGCTGGCCGACCGCCTGGAGGTGCCCGTCCGGCTGGTCGACGAGCGGTTCTCGACCGTGGGCGCTCAGCGTGGACTGCATGCGAGCGGGGTAGACACGCGCAGGGGGCGCAGCGTCATCGACCAGGCCGCTGCTGTCATCATCTTGCAAGGGGCGCTGGACACCGAGAGGGCGTCCGGCGTGGCACCTGGCCGGCTCGTCGAGCGCACCGCAGGGGGCGACGGGCCCGGCGCTCGCGAGGTCTTAGGAGCGCCGGACGACCTGAGAGGCGAGGCATGACCGATCTGTCCGTGTGGTCGGACGAGGAGGCGCGGCCCCGGCGGCGCCGCCGCAGGCGCAAGAACAACCGTGGCAAGAACGCCTTCGCCGTGGTGGTCGCCCTGCTCCTCGTGTTCGCCGTCATCGGCGGCGGCGCGGTGCTCGCCATGGGCGGCATCAGCAAGCTGAAGGACGCGTTCTCGTCCTCGACCGCACCCGACTACCCGGGTCCGGGCGAGGGGGACGTCGTGATCGAGGTGAAGTCCGGCCAGACCGCCGCCGACGTGGCCAAGACTCTGAAGGCCGAGGACGTCGTCAAGAGCACTCAGGCGTTCGTCGAGGTGGCCTACGCCAACCCGGACGCCTCCAACCTGCAGCCCGGCTTCTACCAGCTGCAGCGGAAGATGACCGCCGCCGACGCCCTGGCCACCGTGCTCGACCCGGCCGCCCGGATCCAGGCGCGGGTCACCCTTCCGGAAGGCCTCCGGCTGGACGAGACCCTGAAGAAGCTCGCCAAGGACACCGAGCTGCCGATCAGGGACTACGAGAAGGCGCTCAAGCGCGAGTCCGGCAAGCTCGGCCTCCCGGGCTACGCGGAGGGCAACCCGGAGGGCTTCCTCTACCCGGCGACCTACGACGTGCAGCCGAACGCCGACGCTGCCGCCGTGCTGACCCAGCTCTTCGACGCCTACGCCGCAGCCGCTGACAAGGCCGGGGTCGAGCGCACCAAGCGGTCCCCGGAGGAGATCGTCGTCATCGCCAGCTTGGTGGAGGCCGAGGCCCGGCTGCCGGAGGACTTCGGCAAGGTGGCCCGGGTGGTCTACAACCGGCTCGAGCAGGGCATGCCGCTGCAGTTCGACTCGACGGTCAACTACGCGCTCAAGGCCGACGAGGAGATCGTCACCTACCAGGACCTGGGCGTCGACTCGCCGTACAACACGTACAAGAACACCGGGCTGCCGCCCGCGCCGATCAACTCGCCGGGGCTCGCCGCGATGACCGCAGCGGTCAACCCGACCGAGGGCGACTGGCTGTACTTCGTCACCACCGACCCGCAGAAGGGGACGACGAAGTTCACCGGCGACTACCAGGAGTTCCTCCGGTTCAAGGACGAGCTCAAGTCCAACCAGTGACCGCGGGTGCCGTGCCGTGCCGGGCCGCGGTGCTCGGCTCACCGATCGGGCACTCCCTCTCACCGGTGCTGCACCGCGCGGCGTACGAGCACCTCGGGCTGACCGGCTGGTCCTACGACGCACACGACGTCGACGTGGCCGGCCTGGGCCGGTTCCTGGCCGACCTCGACCGGTCCTGGGCCGGGCTGTCGCTGACGATGCCGCTCAAGGCCGCCGTCCTGCCGCTGCTGGATGCGGCTTCCCCGGTGGTGGAGACCGTCGGCGCGGCCAACACCGTGCTGCTGCGGGACGGTCTGCGGGTGGGGGAGAACACCGACGTCCCGGGCCTCGTCGGGGCACTGGCCGGCCGGGGGGTCACCTCGGTCGACCGGGCGGTGGTTCTCGGCGGCGGTGCCACGGCCCGCTCGGCGGTGGCGGCGCTGGCTGCTGTGACCGGCTCGGTGCGGGTCTACGTCCGCGACCCGGCCCGCCGGGCCGGGCTGGCCGCTGCCGCTGCCGGTTCAGGGATCACCCTCGAGCTCGAGCCGTGGGCCCGCGCGGCCGACGCCCTGGACGCGCCGCTGGTCGTCGCGGCGGCGGCCGCCGGAGCCACCGACCCGCTGGTCCCGGCCGTGCCGCGTGCGGTCGGCGTGCTCTTCGAGGTGCTCTACGACCCCTGGCCGACCCCGCTCGCGGCCGCCTGGGGCGCCCGCGGCGGCCAGGTCGTCGACGGCCTGGACCTGCTCGTCCACCAGGCCGTGCTGCAGGTGTCCCTGATGACCCGCGTCGAGGTGGAGCCGGCCGACCTGGCACAGGTGCTGCGAGCGGCCGGGGAGCGCGCGCTGCGCGCCTGAGGTCAGCTGCCGGCAGCGGCTCGCCGGGTCATCCGAGCGGCCGACCTGCCGTCGTCCGGCCGTCGCTCAAGCATCCGGGCAACCCCGCCGATGGGTCAGGGACGGAACGGGTGGAACGACCCGGCAGCAGCGGCACGAGGTGGACGATGAGCGAAGCGTATGGCGACCAGTCGTCGGCTGGCCCGAGCAGGTCGAGCCGGCTGGACCGGATCCTGAGCGAGCTGGTGGGCCAGGTCCCCGAGATCGAGGCCGCCTCCGTGGTGTCCTTCGACGGTCTCGCGATGGCCTCCGCCCTGCCGCCGGACATGGACGAGGACCGGGTCGCCGCCATGAGCGCCGCCCTGCTCTCGCTGGGCGAGCGAGCAGCCGAGGGTCTCGGCCGCGGCGCCCTCTCCCAGGTCTACATCGAGGGCGAGAACGGCACCGTCTTCCTCATCTCGGCCGACGACGAGGCCGTCGTGGTCGCGGTCGCGGCCAAGGGCGCCAAGGTCGGTCTGATGCTCTTCGAGGTACGCCGGGCAGCCGCCGCCGTCGCCGAGGCGCTGCGCGTCGAGCTGGCCCACGACGACGCCCCCGAGCCCCCCGCCCCGCTGCAGGTCGTCACCCAGCCCACCTACTACGAGCAGGCTGGCCCCACTCCGACCGAGACGCCGAGCTGGAGCTGAGATGAAGCTCGAGGGGTCGCTCGACGCGTTCAGCCTGCCGGACATGTTCCAGCTGCTCAGCTTCACCAAGAAGACCGGTGGACTGCACCTGGCCCATGACGGCTCGGACGGCGTCGTCTTCTTCACCAGCGGCCAGATCACCGGTGCCTCCGCGGACAGCTCGCGGCAGCCGCTGGCCCGGCGCCTGGTCGGGAGCGGCACGCTCACCGACGAGGCCCTGACCGCCGCGGTCGACGCAGCCACCAACGGCGAGGGTGTCGGCATCGTCCGGGCCCTGCTCGACCACGGCGCGGTCGACGCCGACCTGCTCCGTCGCGCTGCCACCGACCAGTCGGTGGACGCCGTGTTCGACCTGCTCCGCTGGCGCGACGGCGACTTCGCCTTCGTCATGGACGAGGCGAATCCGGACGACGTCGGTGTGACCCTGGCGGTCGAGTCGGTCATCGCCGACACCGAGGCCCGGCAGGCGACCTGGGACACGGTGTCGCAGGTCGTTCCGTCGCCACGGGCAGTCCTGTCGATGCCCGTCGTCCTGCCGACCGACCCGGAGGTCACCCGCGAGGAATGGTCCCTGCTCGCACTGGTCGACGGCCGGCGCAGCGTGACCGAGCTGGTCGACCTGACGGGCAGCGGTCAGTACGCCGTCGTGTCCACCCTGGCCGCGCTCGTGCAGCGAGGCCTGCTCGAGGTCCGTCCCGAGTCCGGCGAGGCCGACGACCACGTCGCCGTGGTGATGCGCCGCCAGCGCCTGCTGGCCCCGCTCGAGGACGCGCCGTTCGTGCCTGTCCAGGAGACGCCGACCGAGGATGCCCCGCCTGCCAAGCAGGCCGGGAAGGCCGCGAAGTCGGTCGCCGAGGTTCCCAGCGGCACGTCCGGGGCTGACGCCGGTGCCGCCGCCGCGACGGGTCCGGGCGCCGGCGCCGACGGGGACGATCGCGAGCTGGCCACTGCCAAGGCCGGCTCCGACGGTCCGGTGATGCTCGGCGGGGCGCACGTCCCGCAGGACGTCGTGCCGCCGCGCCCCGAGCCCTTCCTGCCCAAGCGGCAGGCCGACTTCGACGAGACGGCAGCAGCGCCCGCCGTCCGCGCCGTGCACGTGCAGGCGGGGCCGTCGGCGTCGATGTCCGGTCTCGGTGACGTGGTCGGCGCCACGGCGACCGCTCCGGACCCGGATGCCGCGTCCGTCATCGAGCGCGACCCGAACGTCAACCGCAGCCTGATGCTGCGTCTCATCGCCGGCGTGAGGGGTCTCTAGTGGCAACCGGACGCGCACGCCGCCGCGGCGGCCAGGCCGTGAAGGTGGTCGTCACCGGCCCCTTCGCCGCCGGCAAGACGACCTTGATCCGCACCATCAGCGAGATCACGGTGCTCTCGACCGAGCGGGGGATCACCGACTCGACCCGCAAGCGCAAGGCGGAGACGACCGTGGCGATGGACTTCGGTCGCATCACGATCGACCGCGACCTGGTGCTGTACCTGTTCGGCACCCCCGGGCAGGACCGGTTCGACTTCATGTGGGAGATCCTCGGCGAGGGGATGATCGGCTACTTGCTGCTCATCGACACCACTCGCGAGGAGTCGGTGCAGGAGGCTGTCGGCATCCTCGACGCGTTCCGGACGATGGCCCGGGTGCCCTACGTCGTGGCCCTCAACCGGGCCGGCACCGAGGACCACGCCCTGATCGAGGGGGTCCGGCAGCAGCTGGACATCCCGTCCGACGTGGCCATCCTGGGCTGCGACGCGACCGACAAGGAGTCGGTGAAGAACGTGCTGCTGGCCCTGCTCTACGCGGTCCTCGACGAGGTCGAGACCGAGGCCGTCCGGGCCTAGGGGCCTGGCGATGTGGGGTCTGCGCAACCCGTCAGCCGGCGGCCGTCACCGCCGTCCGGACCCGCCGGTGCAGGTGACCCTGGTGCTCGCAGGAGGCCACGAGGTCGCCGTACCGCCGAACTCCGCGTTGGCCCGGTCGATGGGCCAGATCGCCGCACTGCTCGCTCACTGGTGACCGTTCGACTGCTTCAGGAACCACCTGCCTGACCCGATGGTCAGGAAGACATCTCGTACACGGGAAGGGACGGCGCGTGAAGCAGCTGGGCGACATCCTGCTGGAAGGCGGGCTCGTCAGCCCGACCCAGCTCGAGGCCGCCTACGAGGAGCAGCAGCGAGTGGGCCGGGCCCTCGGGCGCGTCCTGATCGAGCAGGGCGTGCTCACCGAGTCGCAGCTGGTCTCCGCCCTCGCCACCCAGATCGGCCTGCGCTTCGTCGACCTCTCCGACTTCGCCGTCGACGGCTCAGCGGTCGGCCGGGTCCCGGGACCCGTCTGTCGTCGCCACTCGGCGATGCCGATCGGTTTCGAGGACGGCAAGCTGCTGGTGGCCATGGCCGACCCGGCCAACGTCTTCGCGATCGACGACATCCGGTCGCTGGCCGGCATGGACGTCAAGCCTGTTGTCGCGACCCGGGCCGATGTGACCGCGGCGATCGACCGGTACTACCGGGCCGACTCCGACATGGATGACATCACCAGCATCCTCGACGCCCAGGAAGAGGAGGACGACCTCACCAAGGTCAAGGAGATCGTCGAGGACGCTCCGATCGTCAAGTACGTCAACCTGCTCATCACCCAGGCGATCCAGGACCGCGCGTCGGACATCCACCTCGAGCCGACCGAGCACGACCTGCGTGTCCGGTTCCGGATCGACGGCGTGCTGCACGAGGTCATGCGCTCGCCGAAGGCCATCCAGTCAGGCGTGATCAGCCGCCTGAAGATCATGGCCGACATCAACATCGCCGAACGTCGCATCCCGCAGGACGGCCGCCTGTCGGTCAACGCCCACGGCCGCAAGGTGGACCTCCGGGTCGCCACCCTGCCGACGGTGTGGGGCGAGAAGGTCGTCATGCGAATCCTGGACAACTCCACGGCACGCCTGGACCTCACCGACCTGGGCTTCTCGGAGAGCAACTACGAGCGCTACTCGCAGAGCTTCACCAAGCCGTACGGGATGATCCTGGTGACCGGGCCTACCGGTTCCGGCAAGTCGACGACGCTCTACGCCACGCTGAACATCGTCAGCCGGCCCGAGGTCAACGTCATCACGGTCGAGGACCCGGTCGAGTACCGGTTGCCCGGCATCAACCAGGTGCAGACGAACAACAAGGCCGGTCTGACCTTCGCCTCGGCCCTGCGCTCGATCCTGCGGTCCGACCCGGACATCGTGCTGATCGGTGAGATCCGCGACCACGAGACCGGCCAGATCGCCGTCGAGGCGGCCCTCACCGGCCACCTCGTCCTGTCGACCCTGCACACCAACGACGCGCCGTCCGCGGTCAGCCGGCTCACCGAGATGGGCATCGAGCCCTTCCTGGTGGGGTCCGCGCTGGACGCGGTCCTGGCCCAGCGGCTGGCCCGCCGGCTCTGCCCGAAGTGCAAGGAGAGCTACCAGCCCACCCCCGAGTTCCTCGTGGCCTCCCGGTTTCCCTGGCAGGACGGCGAGCCGATGCCCGAGCTGTTCCGGCCGGTCGGCTGCTCGGCCTGCTCCAAGACCGGGTACAAGGGCCGGCTGGCGCTGCACGAGGTCATGGTGGTCTCGGAGGAGATCGAGCGGCTCGCCGTCGAGAAGGCCTCCGCGACCGTGATCGAGACCGTGGCCAAGGAGCAGGGCATGAAGACCCTGCGTGACGACGGCCTTGCCAAGGTGCTTGCCGGGGTCACCTCCCTGGAGGAGATCCTCCGGGTCGTCGTCTAAAGACCTGGCAAGGTCAGCAACGACGCTCAAGGGCGGGCCCCGATCGGCCGATCCTCTCGCGAGACAGGTGTCCGCGGTCTGCGGTACGCCGTTGCGAGAGGGGTCAGCAGGTGGAGACGTCCGGATACCAGCCGGTGCCGAACGAGCCGGGAGGCTTCGCGGCCGTGCCCGTGCCGACGGCCGAGGCCGAGGCCGAGAGCCCGGGGACCGGGTGGACCTACTCCTTCGTGGCCGAAGCCGGTGCTGCGGAGACCGACGAGCTGACCGCGCCGATCGCCCCGGTCCTGCCGGATGCTCCGGTCCTGCCGCCGGCCCCGCTCTCGGACCCCCTGGGGTACTCGCCGGAGCCCTCGTACCCGCCGCCGGCCGCGGCACCCGAGCAGCCGGTGTCGTACGACGCCGCGCCCGCGCTCGAGCCGCCCGCCGCGCTGCCCGAGGCGCCGGCCGCCTACGTGCCGGAGCAGGTCGTCCCGTCCTCCAGCGCCCTCCCGCCGGCCCCTGCTGCCTTCGCGGGCGAGGTCGTGAGCGTCTCCGACGGCGCCTCGGTGCTCGTCGCCGAGTCGGAGGCCGAGGAGTCGGCCTACCAGCGCGGCTCGACCGAGGTCGAGGGTGACGAGAACGACATCAGCCTCAACGACCTGCTGATGCACGTGCTCGACACCGGTGCCTCCGACCTGCACCTCACCTCCGGAGCCCGTCCCTCGATCCGGCTCAACGGCGAGCTGAAGCAGATGGAGGACGAGCCGATCCTGACCCCGCCCGTCATCCAGCGCGTGCTGTACGCCGCTCTGACCCAGAAGCAGCGCGAGAAGTTCGAGGAGAACCTCGAGCTCGACTTTGCGTACAGCGTTCCGGGCCGGGCCCGGTTCCGGGTCAACATCTACCGCCAGCGCGACGCCCTCGGCGCGGCCTTCCGCATCATCCCGTTCGAGATCCGCAAGCTCGAGGACCTCGGTGTGCCGCCGTCGGTGTCGGCCTTCGCCTCGCTGCCGCGTGGCTTCGTGCTCGTCACCGGCCCGACCGGCTCCGGCAAGTCCACGACGCTCGCGTCGCTGATCGACCTCGCCAACCGGACCCGCAGCGAGCACATCATGACCGTCGAGGACCCGATCGAGTTCCTCCACCGGCACCAGAAGTGCATCGTCAACCAGCGGGAGGTGGGGGAGGACACCTGGTCGTTCCAGAACGCGCTCAAGCACGTGCTGCGCCAGGACCCCGACATCATCCTGGTCGGCGAGATGCGCGACCTGGAGACCATCTCGGTGGCGCTGACCGCGGCCGAGACCGGTCACCTCGTCTTCGCGACCCTGCACACCCAGGACGCCGCACAGACGATCGACCGCATCATCGACGTCTTCCCGACCAACCAGCAGCAGCAGGTGCGCGTCCAGCTCGCCGGCTCGCTGCAGGGCGTCGTCTGCCAGACGCTGGCAAAGACCCGGGACGGGAACGGACGGGCCGTCGCGACCGAGGTGCTGGTGGCCACACCGGCCATCCGCAACCTCATCCGCGAAGGCAAGACGCACCAGATCTACTCCGCCATGCAGGCCGGCGCGAAGCACGGCATGCACACCATGGACCAGCACCTTGCAGACCTGGTGATGAAGGGCAAGATCACTTACGAGGTCGGCCTCGAGAAGTGCCACCACGTCGAAGACTTCAACCGGCTCGCCGGCCGAGGCTGAGAGGCAATCCGATGGCAGCGACCATGACGTACGACTACTCCGTGCGCGACAAGACGGGCAAGATCGTCTCGGGGACACTCGAAGCGGACTCGCAGACCGCAGTGGTGCAGAAGCTCAAGACGATGGGCTACGCACCGCTGTCCGTCCAGGAGCACAAGGCCGGGATGAACAAGGAGCTGAACATCCCCGGCTTCGGCAAGAAGATCAAGCTCAAGGACCTCGCGGTCATGTCGCGCCAGTTCGCCGTCATGATCAACTCGTCGCTGTCGCTGCTTCGCTCCCTGACGATCCTGGCGCAGCAGAGCGAGAACAAGGAGCTCGCCCGGGTCCTGAACGAAGTGGCCAAGGACGTCGAGACCGGCCAGGCGCTGTCCCAGGCGATGGCCAAGCACCCGGACGCCTTCCCGCCGCTCATGGTCAACATGATCCGGGCCGGCGAGGTCGGCGGCTTCCTGGACGCGGTGCTTCTCCAGATCGCTGAGAACTACGAGGCCGAGGTCAAGCTGCGGGGCAAGGTCAAGTCGGCGATGACCTACCCGGTCGTCGTGTTCGTCATCGCCATCCTCGCGGTCATCGGCATGCTGCTGTTCATCGTGCCGATCTTCGCCGGCATGTTCGACGACCTCGGTGGCACCCTGCCGGCGCCCACCCGGGTGCTGGTCTTCCTCAGCAAGGCGATGAAGATCCTCGCGCCGCTGGGAGTGGTGGCGTTCATCGCCTTCATGATCACCTGGCCCAAGGTCAAGCGCCTCGACCAGGTGCGCAACGTCATGGACCCGCTCAAGCTCAAGCTGCCGGTCTTCGGATCGCTCTTCTCGAAGATCGCGCTCAGCCGGTTCAGCCGCAACCTCGGCACCATGATGAAGTCCGGCGTCCCGATCCTGCAGGCCTTGGAGATCGTCTCGTCCACCACCGGCAACGTGGTGCTGGAGCGGGCCATCAAGGATGTCCAGGAGAGTGTCCGCAGCGGTGAGTCGCTGGCCAAGCCCCTCGAGCAGCACGACGTCTTCCCGCCGATGGTGGTGCAGATGATGAGCGTCGGTGAGGACACCGGCGCCCTCGACGACATGCTGGCGAAGATCGCCGAGTTCTACGACCAGGAGGTCGAGGCCACCACCGAGGCGCTCACCTCGCTGATCGAGCCGCTGATGATCGCCGTGCTCGGCGCCATCATCGGATCGATGATCATCGCCCTGTACATGCCGATCTTCGGGGTCTTCAAGCTGATCAACTGACCGGCAGACAGGTCGCGGCGCCGCCTCGGACGGTGCTCGAGGGACCGCAGCCCGACGGGCTGCGGTCCCCTCTGTCGTCTGGTCCGAACAGGTGGTCCGGGCAATTTGGTCCTCGGGTGTGCTCAAGCCGTGCCGATCAGAGGCCGAATCACACTCTGTCATCGAGTTGTTCCGGCCAGACAGGGCACTCCCGTCGTGAGGCGGGGTCGCAAAGCCAGGGGAACGCAGGCACACCGTCTGCGCTCAGCCCAGCTACCTCGGCCGGCTCGTCGCCAGACGGGCCGCGGGGGACCGGCGGTTGCAGCTCATCACCTAGGTCCTGAAAGGACACAGCGAATGCTCGCTCGCATGCGCAAGTCGATGGACGAGAAGGACCAGGGCTTCACCCTGATCGAGCTCCTCGTCGTCATGATCATCATCGGTATCCTGGCCGCCATCGCCATCCCGGTCTTCCTGAGCCAGCGCAAGAAGGCCCAGGACTCGGCGGCGAAGGCCGACGTCTCCACCATCGGCAAGGAGGTCGCCACCTACTACGTCGACGGTGTCGGCTCGACCGCCAGCGGCGCGATGGCCATCACCCAGGTCGCCGGTCGCTACGTGCTCAACGTGACCGCTGCCGCGGGCCCGCCCGCCGTGGACGCGGTCGCCAACCAGGACCTGGGCAAGGCCAGCGCGAACAACGTGCTCGCCGCCCAGCAGTTCGTGGACGACACGCACTGGTGCGTCTCGGTCACCAACTCCAAGGGTGACAAGGCGGTGACCGGCTACAAGTACTCCGCCAAGGGCGGCCTCGGCACCGGTACCTGCGTCGCGGCGGACTGGACGTAGGAAGCAGTCCTGGCAAACACCCGCACAACAGTACGAGGGCGGCTCCCGAACGGGAGCCGCCCTCCTACTTTTGGCCAGTAAAGTCCCGCCCGGACCTTGCCGATGGACTAGTCGTCAACAGAGCTGCAACGGCCAGACAAGGCACACCTGTCGTGAGGCGGGGTCGCAAAGCCAGGGGAACGCAGGCACACCGTCTGCGCTCAGCCCAGCTACCTCGGCCGGCTCGTCGCCAGACGGGCCGCGGGGGACCGGCGGAGCAGCCCAACACTCGGGTCCTGAAAGGACACAGCGAATGCTCGCTCGCATGCGCAAGTCGATGGACGAGAAGGACCAGGGCTTCACCCTGATCGAGCTCCTCGTCGTCATGATCATCATCGGTATCCTGGCTGCCATCGCCATCCCGGTCTTCCTGAGCCAGCGCAAGAAGGCCCAGGACTCGGCGGCGAAGGCCGACGTCTCCACCATCGGCAAGGAGGTCGCCACCTACTACGTCGACGGTGTCGGCTCGACCGCCAGCGGCGCGATGGCCATCACCCAGGTCGCCGGTCGCTACGTGCTCAACGTGACCGCTGCCGCGGGCCCGCCCGCCGTGGACGCTGTCACCAACCAGGACCTGGGCAAGGCCAGCGCGAACAACGTGCTCGACGCCCAGCAGTTCGTGGACGACACGCACTGGTGCGTCTCGATCACCAACTCCAAGGGTGACAAGGCGGTGACCGGCTACAAGTACTCCGCCAAGGGCGGCCTCGGCACCGGTACCTGCGTTGCGGCGGACTGGACGTAGGAAGCGGTCCTGGCATACACCCGCACGACAGCTGAGGGCGGCTTCCACCGGGAAGCCGCCCTCAGCGCGTTCAAGTACGGCGCGCCGGTTGCCGAAGTAGCAGAAGTGTCGATGGCCCCGGTGGCCGGACTACTGACCCACGGGTATGACGAAACGAGGCGGGATCGTGTCGCGGACAGGGGATCGGTCGTGACGAGCACGGGTGGCCCACGTCCGGGTCCGGCCTCGTCACAGTCCGACGACGGCTTCACACTGATCGAGCTGGTGGTGGCGCTGTCCGTCATCTTCGCCGTCATGACGTCGATGATCTTTCTCTTCGTCGGCGCCCTCAAGACCGTCTCCCAGTCGAAGCAGCGCCAGACCGCTACCGCGCTGGCCACCCAGACGCTCGAGCGGATGCGGGCCCTGCCGTACGACACGATCAAGATCGGCGTGAAGAAGGGCACGACTGCCTTCAACACCGACCCGGACATCGCTGACAAGCTCACCACGCCGCGGCTGGCTCCGACCAAGTACACCAGCGTCAACGAGGTCCTGCTGACGTCGGCCGGCCAGACCGACCCGCTGCTCAGCAACCACCGGGCCGTCACGCGGATCGACGACGTCGACTACACGGTAGGCGTCTACGTGAGCCAGGCGGCCACGCCGCAGCCGGCGTACAACCTGACGGCGCTGGTGACCTACCAGTCCGCAGCGAGTCAGGGCAAGCGGACCGTGATGGAGCGGACGACGGCGTTCTCGCCGAGCGGCTGCCTGTCGACCTCGACGCACCCGTTCGCCGGACCCTGCCAGGCCTCGTTCTCGGCCCGCGCCGGCGTCACCAGCGGCGGGTTCACCCTGGCGAATCCCACCGACCCGACGGCCCCGATCGCCGGCCTGGACGCGACCTCGTTCGGCCTCGAGCTCGCCGAGTTGTCGGCCGCGACCGACATCGAGCAGACCACCACGCTGACCGCCGGTGCGAAGACGACGACGGCGACCAAGACGGTGAGCGGCGTGACCACGACGAGCGGCGGCAAGTCCGCGTCGACGGCCGCGGACAGCGACCCCTCCAGCTCGGCCGCCGCGGCGACCGACCTCAAGACGGCAGCGGCGCAGACCTCGGCCGCGCAGTCCGTCTCGTCGGGCTCTGCGGGCCTCCTCTCGGCGACCCCGACGACCGGGGACACCGGCAACGCCGCCTCCCAGGTCGTGGCGGGAGCAACCGGCTGCGTGGACACGACCGGTACAGCCATCGCGACGGGTCAGCCCTGCTCCAGCGGTGCTGTCCAGCCGCTCGGAACCGCCGGTCAGGTGCAGCTGGACATCTACGGCGACAACGGTGCCGCCGGACGTGACCTGCCGGCGTTCTCCCTCGCCTCGGTGGCAGCAGCACCGTCGGCCACCCGGGCCATGGCCGGCCGATTCACCACGACGAATGCCGCTGCCTGCACCGCGGCGGCTCCGCCCAACTGCGCGCACGCCAGCGTCTCGCGGACACTGGGTACCGTCACCGTCGGCTCGGTCCCCGCGCGATCGGGCGGCCTGGACACCGGGCCGGCCGCCTACACCGGGTCGTTCTCGGTGACCGGCCTGTCGGAGTCGGCGCGTGCCGAGTCCGGCACCGGCTACCGGGCCGCGACGCTGACTCGCGCCGCAGGCTCTCTCAGCTACTGGAACGGGACGGGGTACACCGCCGTCCCGCTGACCGGCGTCGCAGCCGACACCACCTACGACCCGCCGGCCGCCACGTTCACCTACCGGCAGTTCGCGCACCTCGGGGTGGTGATCACGGTGGACTCGATCATCAAGGTGAGCGCGCCTCGCCTGACCTCGGTGCCGGCGACCCCGGGAACGTGCACGCCGGACGCCTGCACCCAGCGCGCGACCTCGGCGAGCACCGTGTCGGCCGACACGACCTACGTGATCTCGATCGACGGCTTCGAGCAGACGCGATTCGTGATCCGGACCG
Source organism: uncultured Actinomycetota bacterium (assembly GCA_963746465.1). GTDB lineage: Bacteria > Actinomycetota > Actinomycetes > JACCUZ01 > JACCUZ01 > CAVVAY01. The sequence continues at coordinate 996,730 of CAVVAY010000005.1, forward strand.
ACCTCGGCGCCCTCAATGCCCAGACCTCCTTCCGGGCGGCACCCCTTGCGTGAGCTGAGAATGCGTAGGCAGCGACTGGTCCGGTCCGACGAGGGAGTCTCCCTGCCGGAGCTCCTGGTGACGATGGCGATCTTCTCGCTGGTCATGTCCATCGTCTTCACGGCCATGATCTCGGTCCAGCGCCAGACGGCGAAGGTCGAGCAGAGCGCCGCCGCCGTCAGCCAGGTGCGCGCCGGACTCGCCCAGATCGACAAGCAGGTCCGCTCGGGCAACGTCCTGTACAGCCCGGCGGACGAACCGGCCGGCGTGCCCTCCTGCCAGTCTTCCGGGACGTCGGGGACCTGCATGCGGGTCTACACGCAGACCAACGGACCCCAACGCTGTGTCCAATGGCAGGTCATCGCAGACCCCGCCAAGCCGGGTACGAGCATCCTGCGCAGCCGCGGTTGGACGTCCACCTGGACGACCGACGGGAACGTCTCGGCCTGGGCCACCGTGGCCCGCGGCCTGAGCACCACGCCGTCGGTCATGCCCTTCACGCTGCAGGGCGGTGCCACGGCGTACAAGTCGCGGCTGCTCGACGTCCGCCTCGAGGCAGTCGACCCGCGGCGGCCGGGCAAGCCGACCGTGATCAGCTCGTCGCTCTCCGGCCGCAACACCAACTACGGCTACGACACCGGGCTCTGCAGCCCGGTGCCCCCTGCGTGATGGAGGATCAGATGCGCCGGAACCTGAGACGGACCGACGACGACGGCATCGCGCTGGTCGCGGCGGTCGCTGTGGTGATGCTGGTGACCCTGTTGATGGGGACGCTGATCGCCTACGCGGTCTCCGAGACCCGGCAGACCGGCCGGGACCGGCAGCGGTCCTCCGCGGTGATGCGGGCCGAGGGCAGCGTCGACAGCACGCTGGCCCAGATGCAGGGCGCGACGCTGGCGACCCTGCCCTGCGGATCGACCACCACGAACAGCGAGGTGGCCCGGGACGCCACCTCGATCGCGACCACGGTGACGTATTACAACGCCGCCGGCGGCGTGTTGGCGTGCCCGCTGGCGGCCGGCGCCCTGGTGTCCCAGGCGCTGGTGAAGTCGACCGCGACGACGAGCTCGCTGGCCGGTCAGGCCCCGGCCAAGCGGGCCATCGAGTCGCTGGTGCAGGTGAACCCCAACCCGGGACTGAACAAGGCGATCTTCGGCAACGCCGGTGTGGACACGAACAAGCACCTCGACGTCCTCGGCAGCCAGCCCGGCCGGAACGACGCGAACGTCTACAGCAACCACCACGTCACCTGCGGCGGCGACGGGCAGTACAACGGCTCCTTGATCGTGCAGGGCACGATCACCCTCGGCGGCTGCAACGTCGCCGGGAACGCCTGGGCCACCGCGGGCGTCACCGCGAGCAGCACCTCGATCGGCGGTGTGCTGGTCTCGGCCGGCAACGCCGCTCTGGCCGACTCGACGGCGGTCACCAACACGGTGCGGGCCAGCGGCACCATCAAGGACACCGGCGGCGGGACCTGGGCCGGCTGCTCGGTGCCGGCCAAGTGCGCCGCCGGCTCGACGGTCGACCCGCCGCCGGCCGAGCCCTTCCCGCTCCTGCCCTATGACACCGCACCGTGGATCGCGGCCGGCTACAGCGCGACCATCGTCGAGAAGAACACCTGCTCCGCAGGCTTTGCCGACCAGGCCGCCGACTGGCTCCTCGCCAACGCGGCGACCATCACCCAGCCGACCATCCTGCACACCACTTGCCCGAACGGCATCTACTTCAAGAACAACGGGGACATCACCCTCAACAAGAACCTGGTGGTCTTCTCCAACGGCGGGGTGAGCTTCAAGAACAACGCGTCGTTCGTGTCCTCCGACGGCACCATGAAGTATCTCTACCTGATCCAGCCCAGCGGCGCGGTCACGATGCCCTGCACCGTTGACGGCATCGACATGAAGAACAACCTCGACGGCTCGCCGACGGTGAGCACGCTCTTCTACACGCCGTGCAACATCTCGGTGAAGAACAACACCACGTTCTACGGGCAGATGTACGCCGGCGGCACGGTCGAAGCCAAGATGAACCTGAGCGTGACCTTCGCCCCGCTGCCGGTGTACGGCCTGCTCAACAACACGCCTACGTACAGCATCGACATCCAGTTCAAGCGGGAGACACGCTGAGGCTCCGGCACCGGCCCGGGTCACCGCCGCCCCACTACGCTGGCGGCTCGTGACTCTCCTTCTCGCGGTCCTGTGCGGGTTCCTCGGGCTGATGATCGGGTCCTTCCTCAACGTCGTCATCTGGCGGGTCCCGCGGGGCGAGTCGGTCATCCGGCCGGCGTCGCACTGCCCGGGCTGCGACCGGCCGATCCGGAACCGGGACAACATCCCGGTCGTCAGCTGGCTCCTGCTGCGCGGCAGGTGCCGCGACTGCGGCGAGCCGATCGCCGTGCGGTACCCACTCGTCGAGCTCAGTACCGCGGCCGTCTTCGCGGTCCTGGCCTGGCGCCTGGGGCTGGCGGTCGAGCTGCCCGCCTTCTTGTACCTGGGTGCCGTGGGCGTCGCGCTGGCGATGATCGACATCGACGTCAAGAGGCTGCCTGACGCCCTCGTGCTGCCGTCGTACCTGGTCGCCGGGATCCTGCTCGCGGTGGCGGCGCTGGCGGACGACCGGTGGGACGACCTTCTGCGCGCGGCGATCGGGATGGTGGCCCTCTACTGCTTCTACTTCGTCCTGGCGTGGGTCTACCCGGCCGGGATGGGCTTCGGCGACGTCAAGCTGGCCGGCGTCCTGGGCCTCTGCCTCGGCTGGCTGGGCTGGGGCGAGCTGGTCGTGGGGGCCTTCCTGGGCTTCCTGTTCGGCGGCGTGCTCGGCCTCCTGCTCATGGCGTTCGGGCGGGCGGGTCGGAAGTCGAAGCTGCCGTTCGGTCCGTACATGCTGGCCGGCGCTTTCGCGTCGATCCTGTGGGGCGGTGCTTTGGCAGACCTTTACCTCGACAGCGCGCTCGGCTGAACGGAAGGCTCAAGCCGGAGCAGGAACCCGCCGATTCCCTCTCTTGACATGACCCCATCAGGGGTCACCACGCGGCATCAGCCGCCTCTGGGAGGGGAAGCGTCGTGGCAGTTCGATCCGCCATCGGTCTCGACATCGGGACCTCGGGCGTCCGCGCCGCCGAGCTCTCGTTCGGCAAGGACCGGGTCACACTCGAGAAGTTCGGCCAGGTGGCCCTTCCTGAAGGTGCCGTCCGGGACGGCGAGGTTGTCGACCCCGACAGCGTCGCCGCCGCCATCAAGCAGCTTTGGGCACACACGAAGTTCAGCAGCAAGAAGGTCGTCATCGGCGTCGCGAACCAGAAGGTCATCGTGCGCCAGGTGGACCTTCCCTGGCTGCCGGCCGACGAGCTGAAGGCCTCGCTGGCCTACCAGGTCCAGGACTTCGTCCCGATGCCGGTGGAGCAGGCGGTGCTGGACTTCCACCCGCTGGAGGAGCTCGCCGGCGACGGAGGCAGCCGCATCCTGCGGGGCCTGCTCGTCGCGGCCTCCCGAGACATGGTCAACGCCAGCCTCGAGGCGGTGCAGAAGGCCGGTCTCTCCCCGATCATGGTGGACCTCACCTCGTTCGCGGTGATCCGCTCGCTGGCAGACGCCGACCACCTCGGCATGGGCGCCGAGGTCGAGGCGCTGGTGGACGTGGGCGCCCGAGTCACCAACATCGTGGTGCACCAAGGCGGCGTCCCGCGTTTCGTGCGCATCCTGCTGATGGGCGGCCAGGACGTCACTGACGCCGTCGCCGAGCGGATGGGTGTGCCGCAGGAGCAGGCCGAGGCGATGAAGCAGCAGCTGGCTCTCGGCACTGCCGGCGACGGGATGGACGTCCAGGCGGCCGTCCGCGTCGTGGAGGCCGTCGGGGCGGCGTTCGTGGACGAGGTCCGCGGTTCCCTCGACTACTACCTGGCGTCGAGCGGCTCAGCGCCGATCTCGCGCCTCGTCCTCACTGGTGGGGGAGCACGCCTCGGCGGTCTGGCCCAGCGACTCCAGGTGACGACCCGGGTGCCGGTCCAGATCGGCACCCCCATGCACAGTCTGCAGGTGGGCCGGACCGGCCTGTCGCCCGAGCAGATCGCGTTCGTCGAGCCGCTGGCTGCAGTGCCGGTCGGTCTGGCCCTGGGAGTCGCATCATGAACACCTTGACCACTGGTCGCGGCACCGAGCTGGTGACCCTTCCCCGTGTCAACCTGCTGCCGCCGGAGATCGAGCAGCGGAGGCGGTTCCGGAAGGTCCGCACCGGACTCGGCGCCGGGGTACTCACGGCACTCGGCGTCGTCGCCGTGGGGGTGCTGGCCGCGAACGGCCAGGTCGCCGACGCGCAGGAGCAGCTCGACACTCAGCAGGCCCGCGGGACGTCTCTGCAGGGCGAGGTGGCCAAGTACGACGAGGTGCCGCAGGTCTACGCCGAGGTCGATGCAGGCGAGGCCGAGCTCACCCAGGCCATGGGCCGGGAGATCCGCTGGTCGTACTTCCTGAACGACCTGAGCCTCAACACGCCGGGCAAGGTCTGGCTGACCCAGGTCGCCGTGACCCAGCAGGTCGACCCCGGAGCCACGACTGGAGCGCCGGTTGCCGGCGCCCCCAGTGGGTGGGGCACGACCGGCATCGGGACCGTGACCTTCCAGGGCAAGGGCTACACGCACAACGACGTCGCCGCCTGGCTGAAGTCGCTGAACGGACGCCCGGGACTGGCCGACCCCTACTTCACCAAGTCGGCACAGGAGCAGATCGGGTCGGAGGACGCAGTCACGTTCGACAGCCAGGTCGTCGTCACCGAGGACCTGCTCTCCGGCCGCTACACCGACAAGGCGGGCAGCTGACATGACCGACATCCGCAAGCTGACGGCCCTGACCGTCGTGCTCGCCCTCGCGATCTTCGCGGCCGGCTGGTTCCTGCTGATCTCGCCCAAGCGCGGCGAGGCGGCCGAGCTCAAGTCGCAGGCCGTCACCCGCTCCGAGGCGAATTCCCGTCTCGAGCAGCAGATCCAGGTCCTCAAGGCGCAGCAGGAGGACCTGCCGCGGCAGCGAGCCCGGCTGGCCACCTTGCGCCGCCAGATCCCGGACAACCCGGCTCTGCCGTCCCTGATCCGTGATCTCACGGCCGCGGGGCGGAAGACCGGGGTCAGCCTGGACTCTCTGTCGCCGTCCGTCCCGGTGGCGCTGGTCGCCCCCGCGCTGGTGGCGCCGCCGGTGGCCCCCCCCGTTGAGGGGACCGAGACAACCACCGAGACCACCGACACCGCGGCGCCCGCAGCGCCGGTAGCTCCGGCGGCACCCACAGCATCGCGGACGCTCTACCAGGTTCCGGTCGCCGTGAATGTCACCGGCACCTACTTCGAGCTCGAGCAGTTCCTCAACAAGATCGAGAACTTCCGGCGTTCCTTCCTGGTCAGTGGTTTCAGCCTCACGCCGAACCAGGCAACGGACACTCCGGACAGCCTCACGATCGCCCTGACCGGCCGGGTGTTCCTCAGCCAGCAAGCGGCCGCCGCCACGACCACGACGCCGATCGCCGCTCCGGCGACGACGACCGGCGAGTAGGAGTCACGCCATGACTGAGACGAGCATTCCCTTCGACAGCAGCCTGGCGCCGGCACCCGAGCCTGCGCACGACAGCGCCCCGTCCTCTCCGGACAGGTCCCGTCTGCTCCTCCTCGGGGCAGTAGCCGGTGTGGTGCTGCTGGGCATCCTGGCGTACTTCCTGTTCTTCGCTGGCGGCGACGAGACCCCGGCTGCCGACGCGCCGTCGACGCCGGTGGCCCCTGCGCAGCCGACCGAGGCCGCCGAGCCTCCGGCGGCCGCGCCGCAGCAGCGGCTGAACGCCAAGTCGTTCGGGCGCGACCCGTTCAAGGCGCTCATCGTCGCGGCGCCGGCCGTGGAGGCTCCCGTCGTGGACCCGAACGTGACGTCGCCGACGACCACGGACACCACGACGACCGACAGCACCTCGTCGGGGTCGACCGGCAACACGGACAGCACCAACAGCCCGTCCGCCACCTCACCGCACACGTTCCGCGTCCTGAGCGTGGCGCCGGACAACAGCACGATCACCGTCAAGGTCGACGGCAAGCGCTACGACAACCTGCGCGCCGGCGAGGTGTTCGCCAGCTTCTTCAAGGTGCGTCTGATCAGTGGCTCGGTCAACTCGTTCCAGTACGGCGAGGAGCGGTTCAACGTCCTGGGGAACAAGCGACTCACCATCGCCTGATCCTCGGTCGCACGACTGGTGGCCTGCCCGGACTCCGGGCAGGCCACCAGTGCGTCCGGCTCCGTCTGCGAGGATCGCAGCATGCTGCGCTGGCTGACCGCGGGGGAGTCGCACGGCCCCGCCCTGCTCGCCACGCTGGAGGGGCTGCCCGCCGGGGTCGCCGTCACCACCGACGTCCTGGCCGCCGCCCTCGCCCGGCGTCGGCTCGGCCACGGCCGTGGCGCCCGGATGACCTTCGAGCGCGACGACGTCGAGCTGCTCGGGGGCGTGCGGCACGGGCTCACCCAGGGGGGCCCCGTCGCCGTCCGGGTCGGCAACACCGAGTGGCCGAAATGGCAGCAGGTCATGAGCGCAGACCCGGTACCGGAGGAGACCCTGGCCGGCCTCGCGCGCAACGCCCCGCTGACCCGACCCCGACCGGGGCACGCCGACCTCGCCGGCATGCAGAAGTACGACTTCGACGACGCGCGTCCGGTGCTCGAACGTGCCAGCGCCCGGGAGACAGCGGCCCGGGTGGCTCTGGGCGCCGTGGCCCAGGCGTTCCTCGACCAGGCCGTCGGCGCCCGGCTGGTCTCCCACGTCGTCGCCATCGGCGGCGCGACGGCACCGGACGGCGAGTGGCCCGTTCCGGACGATGTCGCGCGGCTGGACGCCGACCCGGTCCGCTGCCTCGACCCGGCCGCGGGTGCCGCCATGGTGGCCGAGATCGAGGCGGCGCAGAAGGACGGTGACACCCTCGGCGGCGTGGTGGAGGTGCTCGCCTACGGTCTGCCGCCGGGGCTCGGCAGCCACGTCCACTGGGACCGGCGGCTGGACTCCCGGCTGGCCGGTGCGCTGATGGGCATCCAGGCGATCAAGGGCGTGGCCCTGGGCGACGGCTTCGACAGCGCGGCGCGGCGCGGGTCGCAGGCCCATGACGAGATCGAGCGGGGTTCCGACGGTGCGCTGCACCGGCGCACCGCGCGGTCCGGCGGGGTCGAGGGCGGCATGACGACCGGCGAGCCGCTGCGCGTGCGAGCGGCGATGAAGCCGATCTCGACGGTCCCCCGGGCGTTGGACACCGTCGACGTCGCCACCGGCGAACCGGCCCGCGCGATCAGCCAGCGCAGCGACGTGTGCGCGGTGCCGGCGGCCGGCATCGTCGCGGAGGCGATGGTGGCACTGGTCCTGGCCGATGCTGTCCTGGAGAAGTTCGGCGGGGACTCGGTGGCCGAGACCGCACGCAACGCCGCGGGCTACCTCGCCCACCTGCGGGTGACCTGAGTGGCCCCGGTCGTCGTGCTGGTGGGACCACCGGGGTCCGGCAAGTCCGTGACGGCCCGGGCCGTGGCCGACCGGATCGGTGTGGCGTCCCGTGACACCGACCATGACGTCGAGGTGACGACGGGCAGCCGCATCGCCGACCTCTTCGTCGAGCACGGCGAGGAGCACTTCCGGGATCTCGAGCGGGGCGCGGTCGCAGCTGCGCTCGTCGAGCACGACGGCGTGCTCGCCGTCGGAGGCGGCGCCGTGCTCGACCCCGGTACCCGTGACCTGCTGGCCGGCCGCACGGTCGTCTTCCTCGACGTCGGCATCAAGGACGCCGCGCGGCGGATCGGCCTGAACCGGGACCGGCCGCTGCTGCTGGGGAACCCGAGGGCGCAGTGGATCAGGTTGATGGAGGCCCGCCGCCCGCTGTACGAGGCGGTCGCTTCGGTGACCGTGCCGACCGACGGCCGTACGCCGGACGAGGTCGCCGACGAGATCGTGCGCAGGACCGGGCTGTGACCGGGCCCACGACGATCTCGGTCGCCGGCGAGACGGCGTACGACGTGGTCGTCGGCGAGCACCTCCTCGACCAGCTCAGCAGCCTGGTGGGCGCGGCCGCCGAACAGGTGCTGGTCGTGCACCCTGGCTCGCTGGCCGACCTCGCTGCTGAGGTGGAACGGCAGCTGCTCGCCGCCGGCAAGGCGGTGGTGCTTGCCGCCGTCCCGGACGGTGAAGCAGCCAAGACCCTGGAGGGCGCCGCGGCCCTGTGGTCGCTGCTCGGCCGGCGTGCCTTCACCCGCAGCGACGTCGTCGTGGGCCTGGGCGGCGGAGCCGCCACCGACCTCGCGGGCTATGTGGCGGCGGGCTGGTTGCGGGGAGTTCGGGTGGTGCAGGTGCCGACCACCCTGCTCGGCATGGTCGACGCCGCCGTGGGTGGCAAGACCGGCGTCAACACGGCCGAGGGCAAGAACCTGGTCGGTGCCTTCCATCCGCCGGCGGGCGTTCTTTGCGACCTCTCCGTCCTCGCGACGCTGCCCGCCGCGGAGCTGGTCAGCGGGATGGCCGAGGTGGTCAAGGCCGGGCTGGTGGCCGACCCGCACATCCTCGAGGTGGTCGAGGAGGTGTCCGGGCGGGTGCTCGAGCCCGGGTCCGCGGCCCTGCGCGAGGTGGTGGAGCGCTCGATCCGGGTGAAGGCCGAGGTGGTGTCCCAGGATCTGCGCGAGTCCGGCCGGCGCGAGATCCTCAACTACGGGCACACCCTCGGGCACGCGATCGAGAAGGTCGAGGACTTCCGGTGGCGGCACGGCGAGGCCGTGTCGGTCGGACTTGTCTTCGCTGCGGAGCTGGCTCATGCGGTCGGCCGGCTGGGCGCCGACGACGTGGCGCGGCACCGCGACCTGCTCGGCGGGCTCGGGCTGCCCGTCGCCTACGACGGCTCCCGGTGGCCCGAGCTGCTGACTGCCATGCGGGTGGACAAGAAGGCCCGCGGCGCCGTGCTGCGGTTCGTCGTCCTGGACGGCATCGGCCGGCCGGGCCGGCTGGACGGTCCTGCCGAGGACCTGTTGGCCGACGTGTTCGGGAAGGTGTCATCGTGACCGACGTCCTGGTGCTGAACGGCCCCAACCTCGGCCGGCTCGGTTCGCGCGAGCCCGAGGTCTACGGCAGCGCGACCCACGACGACCTGGTTGCCGCGTGCACGGCGGCCGGTGCCGAGCTGGGCCTCGAGGTCGAGGTGCGGCAGACCGACGACGAGGCCGAGCTGGTGCGATGGCTGCACGAGGCAGCGGACACTTCCACGGCCGTCGTGCTCAACCCGGCCGCGTTCACGCACTACTCCTACGCGGTGCGGGACGCCTGCGCCGCGCTGACCGCGCCGCTGGTCGAGGTCCACCTGTCGAACCCGGCGGCCCGGGAGGCGTTCCGGCACACGTCGGTGGTCGCCGGCGTCGCCACCGGCTCCATCACCGGTTTCGGCGTCGACTCCTACCGGCTGGCGCTGCGGGCGATCGCTGCGGCCACGGCAAATTAGGGTGGCGCCAGTGCCCCAGACCCACGCCGACCGGCGCGAACGCCTGCGCGAGCTGGTCCGGGCGGTCGGGGCCGAGGCGGCTCTGGTCACCCGACTCGTCAACGTGCGGTACCTGACCGGCTTCACCGGGTCGAACGCCGCGCTGCTCGTCACGGATCGCGACGACGTGCTGGCCACCGACGGCCGCTACGTCACCCAGGCCGGCCAGGAGTCGCCCGGGCTCGAGCTGCTGGTCGACCGCGAGTGCGCGACCGGCCTGACCGCTCGGGCCGGGCGCAAGGGTCTGGGCCGGCTAGCCTTCGAGGCGCACGACGTGACCGTCGAGGGCCACGCGACGCTGCAGGACGTCGACGGTGCGCCGGAGCTGGTTCCGCTCGGGCACGCGGTGGAGACGTTGCGCACGGTCAAGGACGACACCGAGCTCGCGTTGCTGCGGGAGGCCTGCTCCATCGGCGACCTCGCCCTGCGCGAGACGCTGGGACGCACTGCACCGGGGCAGACCGAGCGGGAGGTCGCCCGCCGGCTGGAGGCGGCCATGGTGGAGCTGGGGGCAGACGGCATCGCGTTCGAGACCATCGTCGCGGCCGGGCCGAACAGCGCCATCCCGCACCACCGACCGACCGACCGTGAGATCGTCCGCGGCGACCTGCTCAAGATCGACTTCGGCGCGAGGTACGGCGGCTACCACGCCGACTGCACCCGGACGGTCGTCGTGGGACGCGAGCCTGAGGACTGGCAGCGGGAGATCTACGACGTCGTCCGCCGCGCCCAGCGGGCCGGTCGGCACGCCCTGGCGGTCGGCACCGACGTCCGGGACGTGGACGCCGCGGCGCGCGCCGTGGTGGTCGCCGCGGGCTACGGGGAGCAGTTCCCGCACGGACTTGGCCACGGGGTCGGCCTGGAGATCCACGAGGCACCGCTGATCGGGGCGCTGGCCGACGGTAGACTCGCTGCCCGCACACCGGTCACCGTCGAGCCCGGGGTCTACCTTCCCGGCCGCGGAGGCGTCCGCATCGAGGACACCCTCGTCGTGGACGAGGGCGTACCGGAGCTGCTGACGACGACCTCCAAGGACCTCCTGGTCCTCTGACCTGCCTGACCACCGACTCTGCACGCACGACGAAGGACTGACCGTGGCGACGACGAACGACTTGAAGAACGGCCTGGTGCTCAACCTGGACGGCCAGCTGTGGTCGGTCGTGGAGTTCCAGCACGTCAAGCCCGGCAAGGGCGGCGCGTTCGTGCGCACCAAGCTGAAGAACGTGCTGTCCGGCAAGGTCGTCGACAAGACCTTCAACGCCGGCACCAAGGTGGACACCGCGGTCGTCGACAAGCGGGACATGCAGTACCTCTACAAGGAGGGCACCGACTTCGTGTTCATGGACTCGCAGACCTACGACCAGATCCACGTGCCGGCCGACACGGTGGGTGACCGGGCCGGCTTCATGCTGGAGAACCAGGACGCCGTCGTGGCTCTGCACGAGGGCACGGCGCTGTACGTCGAGCTGCCCGCGGCGGTCGAGCTGGCCATCTCCTACACCGAGCCGGGGATGCAGGGCGACCGGTCGACCGGTGGCACCAAGCCGGCCACCCTCGAGACCGGCGCCGAGATCGCGGTCCCGCTCTTCATCACCACCGGCGAGAAGGTCAAGGTCGACACCCGCGACGGCAGCTACCTGGGCCGGGTCACCGGTTCATGAGCCCGGTCTGCTGATGTCGGCGCGGAGCAAGGCACGCAAGCGTGCGCTCGACGTGCTCTTCGAGTCCGAGCAGCGTGGCGCGAGCGCCCTGGAGACCCTTGCCGGGCGGCTGGCTGCCGCGGACCCGCCGGTGGGGGAGTTCACCGTCGAGCTGGTCGAGGGCGTCGTGGCCCACCGGGACCGCATCGACGAGCTGCTCACGACGTACTCCCAGGGCTGGTCCCTGGACCGGATGCCCGCCGTCGACCGGGCGATCCTCCGGCTGGGCACCTTCGAGCTGCTCTGGCGGGGCGACGTCCCGGACGCCGTGGTGATCGACCAGGCCGTCGAGCTCGCCCGGTCGCTGTCCACCGACGACTCGCCGGCCTTCGTCAACGGGCTGCTCGGCCGGCTGCTCGAGCTCAAGCCGAGCCTGGCTCCGCAACAGCCGCACGGCTAGTCCAGGGCCCGGCGGGCCTCCGGGTTCAGCACCCCCCACGAGATCAGCTGCTCGGTGAGCTGGCTGGGGGTCTCGTCGTAGATGACGGCGAGCGTGCGCAGGTCGTCCTGGCGGATCGAGAGCACCCGGCCGTTGTAATCACCCCGCTGCGCCTGGATCGTGGCGGCGTAGCGGGCCAGCGGCCCGGCCTTCTCGGCCGGCACGACCTGCAGCTTCTCCAGGTCGATGATCAGCCTCGGCGGCGGCTCGGCGGCACCGCTGGGCGCGCCGTCGGGCAGCAGCTCGGAGACCGGCACGGCGTAGAAGTCGGCCAGCTCGGCCAGCCGCTGCACCGTCACGGCCCGGTCGCCGCGCTCGTACGAGCCCACGACCACCGCCTTCCAGCGTCCCGAGGACTTCTCCTCGACGCCATGCAGGGACAATCCCTGCTGGGTCCGGATGGCCCGCAGCCGTCCCCCCAGCGCCCGCGCGTACTCGGTCGCCATCGCTCCTACCTTCCTAGGTCACCCGTCGTGACGGGCGCCAGTTGTCCCCCACCGGTCGACGCACACGCGCCGCGTATGACCGAGTATCGCGGTCACTGTGGGTGACGTTACGCAGAGTTACAGATAAAGTCAGCCAGTCGGCCCAACGACGACCGGCCGACGAGGTCACGCCGGACCGCGAACAGCGGTGACGCGCCGAGCCGCGAGTGCCAGTGGCCCGCAGCTGCGCTGCTACCGTGGGCCCCGGTCAACAGACATCCTTTAATGACCCGTCCTGAGAGGCGGGGAAGGAGGTCGGCGGATGACGCCTACCCGCAGCACCCCAGCAGGACCTGCCGCCCCTCCGGGGCCCGCGGTCCGCCGGGTCCTCGAAGCCGCCGACATCGGCCGGGCCCTCACCCGCATCGCCCACGAGGTCCTGGAGCGCGCCAAAGGCGCCTCCGAGCTCCTGCTGCTGGGCATCCCCTCCCGTGGAGTGCCGCTCGCGCACCGGCTGGCGGCCCGGATCGAGGCCGTCGAGGGCAGGCCGGTGCCGGTCGGCTCGCTGGACATCACGATGTACCGCGACGACCTGCGGCTGCACCCGGCCCGGGCCCTGGAACGCACCGACCTCCCCCCGGAGGGCATCGAGGGCCGCACCGTCGTGCTGGTGGACGACGTGCTCTACTCCGGCCGGACGATCCGGGCCGCGCTGGACGCGCTGGGCGACCTCGGCCGGCCGGCCCGGGTGCAGCTGGCCGTCCTCGTCGACCGCGGCCACCGCGAGCTGCCGATCCGCGCCGACTACGTCGGCAAGAACCTGCCCACCTCCACCTCCGAGCGGGTCCACGTCCTGCTCGAGGAGACCGATGGCGAGGACAGCGTGACCATCGAGACCAGCGCGGGCACCGCCGGAAACCCTGCGAGCGCGGCGGCGTCACGATGAACCGGCACCTGCTCAGCGCCGCCGACCTGACCCACGACGACGCGCTCCTGGTCCTCGACACCGCCGAGGAGCTGGCCCGGCTGGCCGACCGCCCGATCAAGAAGCTGCCGACCCTGCGCGGCCGCACCGTGGTCAACCTGTTCTTCGAGGACTCGACCCGGACCCGGATCTCCTTCGAGGCGGCCGCGAAGCGGCTGTCCGCCGACGTCATCAACTTCTCCGCCAAGGGGTCGAGCGTCTCCAAGGGCGAGAGCCTCAAGGACACCGCCCTCACCCTCGAGGCCATGGGGGCGGACGCCGTCGTGGTCCGCCACCACGCCTCCGGCGCTCCGCACCGGCTCGCTCACAGCGGCTGGATCCGCGGGTCGGTCGTCAACGCCGGCGACGGCACCCACGAGCACCCGACCCAGGCGCTGCTGGACGCGTTCACCATGCGGCGCCGCCTCAACGGCTTCGAGACGGCCACCGGAACGGACCTGGCGGGCCGCCGGGTGACCGTCGTCGGCGACGTCCTGCACTCCCGGGTCGCCCGGTCCAACGTGCTGCTGCTGCACACTCTCGGCGCCGAGGTGACGCTCGTCGCGCCGCCGACCCTGCTGCCGGTGGGCGTCGACTGCTGGCCGTGCGCCACGTCGTACGACCTGGACGGCGAGCTGGCCAAGAGCGACGTCGTGATGATGCTGCGGGTGCAGCGCGAGCGGATGGGCGCGGCCTTCTTCCCCAGCGCGCGCGAGTACAGCCGACGCTACGGTCTGGACGGCGCCCGGATGGGACAGCTGCCGGAGCACGCGATCGTCATGCACCCCGGCCCGATGAACCGCGGCATGGAGATCGCCGCCGAGGTCGCCGACTCGGCCCGCTCGACGATCGTCGAGCAGGTCACCAACGGGGTCAGCGTCCGGATGGCCGTGCTCTACCTGCTGCTGTCCGGAGCCACCGAGGGAGAGGCAGCGCTGTGACCGGGTACGTCGTGAAGGGTGCCCGGCTGCTCGGGGGAGAGCCGGCCGACCTGGTGGTCGAGGACGGCGTCCTGGTCGAGATCGGCAGCGGGCTCAGCCGGGCCGGCGCCGAGGTGGTCGACGCCGAGGGGCTGGTCGCCCTGCCGGGCCTGGTCGACCTGCACTCCCACCTGCGCGAGCCCGGCCGGGAGGACGCCGAGACCGTCGAGACCGGCACCTCCGCCGCGGCCCTGGGCGGCTTCACCGCGGTGCACGCGATGGCCAACACCGACCCCGTCGCGGACACCGCGGGTGTGGTCGAGCAGGTCTGGCGGCTCGGCCGCGAGGCGGGACACTGCGACGTCCGGCCGGTCGGCGCCGTCACGGTGGGCCTGCAGGGAGAGCGGTTGGCCGAGCTCGGCGCGATGGCCGACAGCGCCGCCAAGGTCCGGGTCTTCTCCGACGACGGGAACTGCGTGTCGGACGCCGTGCTGATGCGCCGCGCCCTGGAGTACGTCAAGGCCTTCGGCGGGGTCGTCGCGCAGCACGCGCAGGAGCCACGTCTCACCGACGGTGCCCAGATGAACGAGGGCGAGCTCTCCGGGGTGCTCGGCCTGCAGGGGTGGCCGGCGGTCGCCGAGGAGGCGGTCATCGCCCGCGACGTGCTGCTCACCGCGCACGTCGGGTCGCGGCTGCATGTCTGCCACGTCTCGACGGCCGGGTCGGTCGAGATCCTGCGCTGGGCCAAGTCGAAGGGCTGGAACGTCACGGCGGAGGTCACCCCGCACCACCTGCTGCTGACCGACGAGCTCGCCACGACGTACGACCCGCTGTTCAAGGTGAACCCGCCGCTGCGCACCGCGGACGACGTGGCCGCGCTGCGCCAGGCGCTCGCCGACGGCACCATCGACGCGGTCGCGACCGACCACGCGCCGCACTCGCACGAGGACAAGGACTGCGAGTGGGCCGCGGCGGCGATGGGGATGCTCGGCCTCGAGACCGCCCTGTCGGTCGTGCAGGAGGCGATGGTCGAGACCGGCCTGCTCGACTGGGCCGGCGTCGCCGACCGGATGTCGACCAGACCCGCTCGGATCGGCCTGGTCGACGACCACGGACGACCGCTCGAGGTCGGAGCGCCGGCGAACCTGGTGCTGGTGGACCCGGCCGCGCGCCGCGAGGTCGACCCGTTCGCGCTGGCCTCTCGGTCACGCAACACGCCGTACGCCGGGCGCACACTGCCCGGCACCGTGGTGGCCACCTTCCTCCGCGGCCGCCCGACCGTCCTCGACGGGAAGCTGGCCTGATGGGGGCACAGCCGGCGCTGCTGGTCCTGGAGGACGGCCGGTCGTTCCGCGGCGAGTCCTACGGGGCGACCGGCGAGACGTTCGGCGAGGCGGTCTTCTCCACCGGGATGACGGGATACCAGGAGACGCTGACCGACCCGAGCTACCACCGCCAGGTGGTGGTGATGACCGCCCCGCACGTCGGCAACACCGGAGTCAACGACGACGACCCCGAGTCCGGCCGGATCTGGGTGAGTGGGTACGTCGTTCGCGAGCCGAGCCGTCGTCCCTCGTCCTGGCGGTCGAAACGCACCCTCGGGGACGAGCTCGCCGCGCAGGGCGTGGTCGGCATCTCCGGCATCGACACCCGGGCACTGACCCGGCACCTGCGCGAGCGCGGGGCGATGCGGGTAGGCATCACCTCGACGGACACCGACGCCGCCTCCTTCCTGGACCGGGTAAAGGCCGCGCCGGCGATGACGGGCGCCGACCTGACCGGCGAGGTCACCACGGCCACGCCGTACGTCGTGGCGGCCACCGGCGAGAAGCGGTTCACCGTGGCGGCCCTGGACCTCGGCATCAAGGCGATGACCCCGCGGCGGATGGCCGAGCGCGGCATCGAGACGCACGTCCTGCCCGCGACCTCCACCGTCGAGCAGGTGCTCGCGACCGGCGCCGACGGGGTCTTCCTCTCCAACGGGCCGGGCGACCCGGCCACCGCCGACCGCGCGGTCGTGCTCACCGCCGACCTGCTCGGTCGCGGGGTGCCGGTCTTCGGCATCTGCTTCGGCAACCAGGTCCTCGGCCGCGCGCTGGGCCTGGGCACGTACAAGCTGCGCTACGGCCACCGCGGCATCAACCAGCCGGTGCAGGACCGCCTGACCGGCAAGGTCGAGGTGACGGCGCACAACCACGGCTTCGCGGT
Source organism: uncultured Actinomycetota bacterium (assembly GCA_963746465.1). GTDB lineage: Bacteria > Actinomycetota > Actinomycetes > JACCUZ01 > JACCUZ01 > CAVVAY01. The sequence continues at coordinate 1,012,945 of CAVVAY010000005.1, forward strand.
CGAGGCGCCCCGAGAGGGGACCTTCGACACCCCGTTCGGCGCCGCCGAGGTCAGCCACGTCTGCCTCAACGACGACGTCGTCGAGGGGCTTCGCTGCCACGACGTGCCGGCGTTCTCGGTGCAGTACCACCCGGAAGCGGCGGCCGGCCCGCACGACGCGGCGTACCTCTTCGACAGGTTTGCCACCCTTCTCGAGGGGGTCCGCTAGTGCCGCGGCGCACCGACATCCGCAGCGTGCTGGTCATCGGCTCCGGGCCGATCGTCATCGGCCAGGCCTGCGAGTTCGACTACTCGGGGACCCAGGCCTGCCGGGTCCTGCGCGAGGAGGGCCTGCGGGTCGTCCTGGTCAACTCCAACCCGGCCACGATCATGACCGACCCCGAGTTCGCCGATGCCACCTACATCGAGCCGATCACGCCGGAGATCGTCGCCATGGTGATCGAGAAGGAGCGGCCGGACGCGCTGCTGGCCACCCTCGGCGGGCAGACCGCGCTCAACACCGCGATGGCCCTGCACGAGGCGGGGGTCCTCGAGCAGTACGACGTCGAGCTGATCGGCGCGAACGTCGCGGCGATCGAGGCGGGGGAGGACCGGCAGAAGTTCAAGGCGATCGTCGCCGCCATCGGCGCCGAGTCGGCCCGCAGCCTGATCGCGCACACCCTCGAGGAGTCGCTGGCCGCGGCCGGGGAGCTGGGCTACCCGCTGGTCGTGCGGCCGTCCTTCACGATGGGCGGCGCGGGGTCCGGGCTGGCCCGCGACGAGACCCAGCTGCGCCGGATGGCCGGAGCCGGGCTGCAGGCCAGCCCGACCACCGAGGTGCTCCTCGAGGAGTCCATCCTCGGCTGGAAGGAGTACGAGCTCGAGCTGATGCGCGACAAGGCCGACAACGTCGTGGTCGTCTGCTCGATCGAGAACATCGACCCGATGGGCGTGCACACCGGCGACAGCGTCACCGTCGCGCCAGCCATGACGCTGACCGACCGCGAGTACCAGCGGCTGCGCGACATCTCGATCGACGTCATCCGGGCCGTCGGGGTCGACACCGGAGGGTGCAACATCCAGTTCGCGGTCAACCCGGTCGACGGCCGGGTGATCGTCATCGAGATGAACCCGCGGGTCAGCCGGTCCAGCGCGCTGGCCTCCAAGGCCACCGGCTTCCCGATCGCGAAGATCGCGGCCAAGCTCGCCGTCGGCTACACCCTGGACGAGATCCCGAACGACATCACCCGCGAGACCCCGGCGTCGTTCGAGCCGAGCCTGGACTACGTGGTGGTCAAGGTGCCGCGGTTCGCCTTCGAGAAGTTCCCCGGCGCCGACCCGACGCTGACCACGCACATGAAGAGCGTCGGCGAGGCGATGGCGATCGGTCGCAGCTTCCCCGAGGCGCTGCAGAAGGCGCTGCGCTCGCTGGAGTCCAAGGACGCGCCGTTCGACTGGGCTGCCACCAGCGTCGGGAGCGAGGAGTGGCTGGCGCGGGCAGCGGTGCCGCACGACGGCCGGCTGGGTGACGTGCAGCAGGCCCTGTGGGCCGGCGCGACCGTCGAGCAGGTGCACGAGGCGACCGGGATCGACCCGTGGTTCGTCGACCAGGTGGCGCTCATCAACGAGGTCGCCACGGAGGTCCGGGACGCCCCCGAGCTGGACCGCGGCCTGCTGGTCCGGGCCAAGAGGCACGGCTTCTCCGACGCGCAGCTCGGCCGGCTGCGAGGGATGCCGGAGGACGTCGTGCGCGGCGTCCGGCATGCGCTGGGCCTCCGGCCGGTGTTCAAGACCGTCGACACCTGTGCGGCCGAGTTCGCAGCCCTCACGCCGTACCACTACTCGTCGTACGACGAGGAGACCGAGGTCGCGCCCCGAGCGGAGCCGGCCGTGATCATCCTCGGCAGCGGTCCGAACCGGATCGGGCAGGGGATCGAGTTCGACTACTCCTGCGTGCACGCCTCGTTCGCGCTGCGCGAGCGCGGACTGCGCACGGTGATGATCAACTGCAACCCGGAGACCGTGTCGACCGACTACGACACCTCGGACCGGCTGTACTTCGAGCCGCTCAGCCTCGAGGACGTGCTCGAGGTGGTGCACGCCGAGCAGCAGGCCGGCCCCGTGCTCGGCGTGGTGGTGCAGCTCGGCGGGCAGACGCCGCTCGGTCTGGCCGCGGGACTGGTGGCGCAGGGCGTCACCATTCTCGGGACCACTGTCGGGGGTATTCATCTGGCCGAGGACCGCCGCGCGTTCTCCGAGGTGCTGGCCGACGCCGGGCTGGTCGCGCCCAAGCACGGCACGGCCACGTCCTACGAGGGTGCCCGTCGGATCGCGGCGGACATCGGCTACCCGGTGCTGGTGCGGCCGTCGTACGTGCTGGGCGGCCGGGGCATGGAGATCGTGTACGACGACGACCAGCTGGCCACCTACATGCGCGAGGCGACCGAGGTGTCGGCCGACCGGCCGGTGCTGGTCGACCGGTTCCTGGACGACGCGATAGAGATCGACGTCGACGCGCTCTTCGACGGCGAGGAGCTCTACCTCGGCGGCGTGATGGAGCACATCGAGGAGGCCGGCATCCACTCGGGCGACTCGGCCTGCGTGCTGCCGCCGGTCACCCTGGGCCGCGACGTGGTGGCCAAGGTCCGCGAGCAGACCCTCGCGCTGGCGCGCGGCATCGGGGTCCGCGGGCTGCTCAACGTGCAGTTCGCGATCGCCGCCGACGTGCTCTACGTGCTGGAGGCCAACCCGCGGGCCAGCCGGACGGCACCGTTCGTGTCCAAGGCCACCGGCGTCGCCCTGGCCAAGGCCGCCGCGCTGGTGATGGTCGGCGACTCGATCGCCGACCTGCGGGCCTCGGGAGTGCTTCCGGCGCACGGTGACGGCGGGCGGCTGCCCACCCACGGGGGGCCGGTGACCCCGGTGGCGGTCAAGGAGGCGGTGCTGCCGTTCAAACGGTTCCGGACCGTCGAGGGCCGCGGGGTCGACCACATGCTCGGCCCGGAGATGCGCTCCACCGGCGAGGTGATGGGCATCGACGCCAACTTCGGTACCGCCTTCGCCAAGTCGCAGTCCGCGGCCTACGGCGGGCTGCCCACCAAGGGCGTCGTCTTCGTGTCGATGGCCGACCGGGACAAGCGGAACATGATCTTCCCGCTGAAGCGGATGGCGGACCTGGGCTTCCAGGTGCTCGCCACCGAGGGCACCGCCGACGTGCTGCGCCGCAACGGGGTCGAGGCGACCGTCGTGCGCAAGCACAGCCACGGGCGGGGCCTGGACGGCGAGCTGACCATCGTCGAGCGGATCCTCGAAGGCGAGGTGGACATGGTGGTCAACACGCCGTCCGGCCCGCGGGCCCGCGCCGACGGTTACGAGATCCGGGCGGCTGCCATCGCGATGGACCGGCCGATCATCACCACCGTCCAGCAGCTCGCCGCCGCGGTGCAGGGCATCGAGGCGCTCGGCCGAGGCAGCCTCGACGTCCGCTCGATCCAGGACTGGACCGCCACGCTGCACGCCGCCACCGGGGGCACCGGGGGCACCGGATGAGCGAAGGACCGCTGCAGGTGGCCGGACAGATCCTCTCCACCAGGAGGGTGGGCTCCTACCACCACCTGACCCTGGTGGCCCCGGGGATGGCCGAGCGGACCCGCCCCGGCCAGTTCGTCGCGTTGGCCACCGGCGGCGTCGACTCCGGACTGTCCCTGCGGCGGGCTTTCTCGGTCTACAAGGTCAGCAGCCGCGGGGTGTACGGCGGCACGGTCGAGGTCGTGCTCGCCGTGCACGGCGCCGGGACCGCCTGGCTCGCGGCGCAGCACCCGCACACCCCGGTCGACGTCGTCGGCCCCCTGGGCCGGCCGTTCAGCCTGCCGCGGGACGCCGTCAGCGCGACCCTGGTCGGCGGCGGCTACGGGAGCGCGCCGCTGTTCGGGCTCGCCGACGCCCTGCGCGGCCGCGGCTGCCGGGTCGACTTCGTGCTCGGTGCCGCCAGCGAGGACCGGCTGTTCGGGGTGCTCGACGCCAAGCGGATGGCCTCGACCGTGGCGGTCACCACCGACGACGGCTCGGCCGGGCTCGCCGGCCGGGTCACCGACGCGCTGCCCGGGATCATGGCGGCCGCGCGCACCGACGTGGTCTACGCCTGCGGTCCGATGGCGATGCTGCGTGCCGTCACCGCCGTGGCCGCCGAACGTGGCGTGGTGGCCCAGTGCGCCGTCGAGGAGTCGATGGCCTGCGGCATCGGTGTGTGCATGACCTGCGTGCTGCCCGTCGTCGGGGACGACGGTCGGACCCGGATGGTGCGCTCCTGCGTGGACGGCCCGGTCTTCCCGGGTGACCGGGTCCGGTGGGACGACGTGGGCACGGTGCCTGCCGACGCGGTCGGCGCGCCGGCCTCAGGAGGTCATGGATGAGCTTTCACGTCCGCACCGTCGAGGCGCCGCGCCGTGCCGCCCCGGTGCTCGACATGACCGCGCGGCTCGGCGACCTGGTGCTGCCCAACCCGGTGCTGACCGCGTCCGGCTGCGCCGCCGCCGGCCGCGAGCTCGGGCAGTTCTTCGACGTCGCCGAGCTCGGTGCCGTGGTCACGAAGTCGATCATGCTGGACGCCCGGTCCGGGCGTGCCACACCGCGGATGTCCGAGACAGCCAGCGGCATGCTCAACTCGATCGGTCTGCAGGGCCCGGGCATCGACGCGTTCCTCACCCACGACCTTCCGTGGCTGCACGAGCGTGGTGCGCGCGCCGTCGTGTCGATCGCGGGCGGCACGGTCGAGGAGTACGCCGAGCTGGCCCGGCGGCTGCGTGGGGCGCCCGGCCTGGTCGCCGTCGAGGTGAACATCTCCTGCCCCAACGTCGCCGACCGGGGCCTGGTCTTCGCCTGCGACCCCGACGCCGCGGCGGCGGTCGTGGGCGCGGTGCGCCGGCACACCGCGCCGTCGGTCCCGGTGCTCGCGAAGCTGTCGCCAGACGTCACCGACATCGTCACCATCGCCCGGTCGTGCGTCGACGCCGGCGCCGACGGGCTGTCGATGATCAACACGCTGCTCGGCATGGCCCTCGACCTCGACACCATGCGCCCGGTGCTGGCCGGGGTCACCGGCGGACTCTCCGGCCGCGCGATCAAGCCGGTCGCGGTGCGCTGCATCTGGCAGGTGCACGCCGCGCTGCCGGACGTGCCGATCCTGGGCATGGGCGGGGTCGCCTCCGGCCGGGACGCGTTCGAGCTCGTCCTCGCCGGTGCCAGCGCGGTGTCGGTGGGAACCGCGATCTTCTCCGACCCGTCGGCTCCCGTCCGGGTGCTGGCCGAGCTGGTCGACGTGCTTGCCGAGCGCGGGTTCAGCACGCTGGCCGACGCCGTCGGCCTCGCGCACCGCAGATGATGGGAGACCCGTGACAGACCGCCCCCTCGCCCCGCTCGTTGTCGCCCTCGACACCGCCGACCTGGAGACCGCGGTCGGCTGGGCCGCGGCGGCCGGCCCGCACGTGAGCACCGTCAAGGTGGGTCTCGAGCTGTTCCTGCGGCACGGGCAGGACGCGGTGCTCAAGACCCGCGAGGCCAGCGGCGGGAGGGATGTGTTCCTCGACCTCAAGCTGCACGACATCCCGAACACCGTCGCGGGGGCGGCGCGCTCGGTGGCCGAGCTGGCGCCGACGTACCTCACGGTGCATGCCAGCGGAGGTCCGGAGATGGTCCGGGCCGCTGTCGACGCGCTGCCCGCCACCCAGGTCGTCGGGGTTACCGTCCTCACGTCGTTGACCGCGGAACAGCTGTCGGCCGTGGGCTTCGCGGGCTCGCCGCGGGACGCGGTGCTGCGACTCGCTGCGTTGGCCGTCGAGGGTGGCGCACGCGCACTGGTGTGCTCGCCGCTCGAGGTCGCCGACGTACGTCGCGAGGTCGGACCCGACGTACGGCTGATCACCCCGGGTGTGCGGCCGTCCGGCGGTGCGTCAGGCGACCAGGCCCGAGTGGCGACACCGCAGCAAGCGTTGGCCGACGGCGCCGACCTGCTCGTCGTCGGACGCCCCATCACCGGTGCGCCCGATGTCGCGGCGGCTGCACGCGACCTCGCGGACTCGTTGCGCTGAACGGCCGTCACACCCTAGGACGTTCGGTCGAATCTCGCACCGGGAGCCCGACCTGCATTGCTTGCAAGGCCTCGCAGTCGCTAGGTTCCTCAACGTTCTCGCTCCGTTGCTCCGACGCCCGAGGTGACCTCTAGTGGCACTGCCCCCGTTGACCCCCGAGCAGAGGGCGGCGGCCCTCGAGAAGGCCGCCATCGCGAGGCGGGAGCGGGCCGCCGTGAAGAACCGGCTCAAGCACTCCGGTGCCTCGCTGATCGAGGTGCTCAAGGAGGGCAGCCGGGAAGGCGGCAACGACATCGTCGGGAAGATGAAGGTCTCCTCGGTGCTCGAGTCGCTGCCCGGTGTCGGCAAGGTCCGCGCCCGCAAGATCATGGAGGAGATCGGCATCTCCGAGAGCCGGCGGGTGCGCGGTCTCGGTGCGCAGCAGATGGCGTCCCTCGAGCGGGAGTTCGGCGGCACAGCCTGAGCACCGCAGACCCGGCGACCCGTCTCGTCGTGCTCTCCGGGCCGTCCGGGGTCGGCAAGAGCACCGTGGTCAAGGCGCTGCGCGCCGAGCATCCCGAGGTGTGGCTGTCGGTGTCGGCCACCACCCGGTTCCCCCGCCCGGGGGAGGTCGACGGCGTGCACTACCGGTTCGTCACCCGGGAGCGGTTCCAGGGTCTGGTCGACGAGGGTGGTCTGCTCGAGTGGGCGGAGTTCGCCGGCAACCTCTACGGCACGCCGCGGCAGCCGGTGCTGGACCACCTCGCCGAGAGCCGGCCGGTCATCCTGGAGATCGACCTGCAGGGCGCCCGGCAGGTGCGCCAGGCGATGCCCGCCGCCACCCTGGTCTTCCTGGCGCCACCGTCCTGGGACGAGCTGGTCCGCCGGTTGACCGGCCGCGGCACCGAGCCGGCCGAGGTGATCGAGCGGCGGCTGGCGGTGGCCCGAGCCGAGCTCGCCGCCGAGCCCGAGTTCGACGTGACGCTGGTCAACACGAGCGTCCCGGACGTGGTCGCCCAACTGGTAGCCTTGGCAGTTGCGCCCGGGGCCGACGCTGACCGTCGGTCCGAAAGCGCCTCCTGACGCTCAACCGGAAGGTCACCCGTGTCCGGCATCGCCGCCGCGCCTGAGGGCATCACCAACCCCCCGATCGACGAGCTCCTCGCCATCGCCGACTCCAAGTACAGCCTGGTCATCTACGCCGCGAAGCGCGCCCGCCAGATCAACGCCTACTACTCCCAGCTCGGTGAGGGCCTGCTCGAGTACGTCGGCCCGCTCGTCGAGACCCACGTGCACGAGAAGCCGCTGTCGATCGCCATGCGCGAGATCAACTCCGGCATGCTGACCGCCGAGAAGGTCGACCAGGCCTGACCCGGCCCGGGCCAAGTTGATCGGACGTGACCAGCTGTGACCCCTGATGCCGCCCGCCCCCGTGTGGTGCTCGGGGTGGCGGGTGGCATCGCGGCCTACAAGGCCGCCGAGCTGCTCCGGCTGCTGACCGAGAGCGGTCACGAGGTGCGGGTCGTGCCGACCCGGGCAGCCCTGGAGTTCGTCGGCGCCGCCACCTGGGCGGCGCTGTCCGGCCAGCCGGTCACCACGGACGTCTGGGACGACGTGCACGAGGTGCCGCACGTGCGGATCGGTCAGCAGGCCGACCTCGTCGTGGTCGCCCCGGCCACCGCCGACCTGCTGGCGCGGGCCGCCGCAGGGCTGGCCGACGATCTGCTCACCAGCACGCTGCTCACCGCGCGCTGCCCGGTCCTGATGGCGCCGGCGATGCACACCGAGATGTGGCAGCACCCTGCCACGGTGGCCAACGTCGAGACGCTACGCGGCCGCGGGGTTCAGGTCCTCGAGCCGGCCAGCGGCCGGCTGACCGGCGCCGACACCGGCCCGGGCCGGCTGCCCGAGCCGGCCGAGATCTTCGCCGCGGCCCGCCGGGCCCTGGCCGGCCGCAGCGCCACCCGCGACCTGGCCGGCCGGCACGTCGTCATCTCGGCCGGCGGCACCCGCGAGCACCTCGACCCGGTGCGGTTCCTCGGCAACCGGTCTTCCGGCCGGCAGGGCTGGGCGTTGGCCAGCACCGCGCTGGCCCGCGGTGCCGAGGTCACCCTGGTGGCGGCCAACGTGTCGCTGCCGGAGCCGGCGGGGGCGAAGGTCGTCCCCGTGGTGTCGGCGGAGGAGCTGCGGGACGCGGTGCTGTCGGCCGCGGCCAGCGCGGACGCGGTCGTGATGGCCGCTGCAGTCGCCGACTTCCGGCCCCGCGACACCCGCGACACCAAGATCAAGAAGGGTCCGGACGAGCCTGCCGCGGTCGCCCTCGTCCGGACCGCCGACGTGCTCGCCGAGGTCGCCCGGGCCCCGCGGGCCCGGGCCGGGCAGGTCGTCGTCGGGTTCGCCGCCGAGACCGGCGACGACCAGGGCGACGCCCTGACCCATGGCCGGGCCAAGCTCGCGACCAAGGGCGCCGACCTGCTGGTCGTCAACGAGGTCGGCGGGCACGGGCACCCGACCGGGTTCGAGGGCGGGGACAACGCCGCCGTCGTGCTCGGCGCCGACGGCAGCGAGACCGTGGTGCCGCTCGGCCCCAAGGAGTCGCTCGCCGACGCCGTCTGGGACCTCGTCCGCGACCGCTGGCCCGCAGCACCCGACCGTTAGACTCGGCGGCCGGCCCCCGCCGTCCGCACCGACCGACGCCGCCTCACCCCGCTAGGAGCCCTGTGTCCCGCCGCCTGTTCACCTCGGAGTCCGTCACCGAGGGTCACCCGGACAAGATCGCCGACCAGATCAGCGACTCGATCCTGGACGCCCTGCTCACTGAGGACCCCAAGAGCCGGGTCGCGGTCGAGACCCTGATCATGACCGGCCAGGTGCACGTAGCCGGCGAGGTCACCACGGCCGGGTACGCCGACATCCCCGGCATCGTGCGCAAGCGCATCCTGGAGATCGGCTACGACTCCTCGGCGAAGGGCTTCGACGGCCACTCCTGCGGCGTCTCGATCTCGATCGGCTCGCAGTCCCCGGACATCGCCCAGGGCGTCGACGACGCCTACGAGCACCGGGCCGAAGGGGACGAGGACCCGCTGGACCGCCAGGGTGCCGGCGACCAGGGGCTGATGTTCGGCTACGCCTGCGACGACACCCCCGAGCTGATGCCGCTGCCGGTGTGGCTCGCCCACCGGCTCGCCCAGCAGCTCACCGCGGTCCGCAAGGACGGCGCGGTCCCGTACCTGCGCCCGGACGGCAAGACGCAGGTCACCATCGAGTACGACGGCGACCGCGCGGTGCGCCTGGACACCGTGGTGGTCTCCAGCCAGCACGCCGCCGACATCTCGCTCGACTCGATGCTGCAGCCGGACATCGCCGAGCAGGTCGTCAAGCCGGTGCTGGACGGGCTGGACATCTCCACCGAGGGGTTCCGGCTGCTGGTCAACCCGACCGGCCGGTTCGAGATCGGCGGCCCGATGGGTGACGCCGGCCTGACCGGGCGCAAGATCATCGTCGACACGTACGGCGGCATGGCCCGCCACGGAGGCGGCGCCTTCTCCGGCAAGGACCCCTCCAAGGTCGACCGGTCGGCCGCCTACGCCATGCGCTGGGTCGCCAAGAACGTCGTCGCCGCCGGGCTCGCCCGACGCTGCGAGGTGCAGGTGGCCTACGCGATCGGCAAGGCGCACCCGGTCGGGTTGTTCGTCGAGACGTTCGGCACCGAGACCGTGCCGGTCGACGCCATCCAGACCGCGGTGACCGACGTGTTCGACCTCCGGCCGGCGGCGATCATCCGCGACCTCGACCTGCTCCGGCCGATCTACGCCCAGACCGCGGCGTACGGCCACTTCGGCCGCGAGCTGCCGGACTTCTCCTGGGAGCGCACCGACCGGGTCGACGCCCTCAAGGCCGCCACCTCGTCCTGACGGCGCGCCGCGCGGTCGGCGGTGTCCAGGGGGTGATGGTGGGATGACGGGGTGACCACAGGCGCCGGACCGGGGACCGAGCCCGAGCAGCTGGCTCTGGTGCGCACGACGGTCCGCGCCGCCCGCACCCGCCCGCCGAAGCCGCGGCCGGAGCAGGCAGCCGACCGACCGGTGGCTCGGGTCGCGGTCGACGTCGGCCTCGCGCACCTCGACCGGCTGTTCGACTTCCTGGTCCCCGAAGCCCTGTCGGAGTCGGCGCGGCCCGGTGTCCGGGTCCGGGTCCGGTTCTCCGGCCGATTGGTGGACGGATATCTCACCGAGCGGGTGGCCGACAGCGAGCACGCCGGGCGGCTGGCGTTCCTGGACAAGGTGGTGTCGGCCGAGCCGGTCCTCGCGCCCGAGGTCCTTCGGCTCGCCCGGGACGTCGCCGACCGTTACGCCGGCACGCTGGCCGACGTGCTCCGGCTGGCGGTGCCGCCTCGGCACGCCAAGGTCGAGACCACCACCGGTGAGGCTTTCGAGCCGCCCGCACCGCCGGGCCGGCCCGACCCCGGGGGCTGGGCACGCTACGACTCCGGAGCCGCGCTGCTCGACGCCGTTCACGCCGGGGCCACCGTCCGCGCGGTGTGGTCTGCCCTGCCCGGTCCGACCTGGCCGGACGAGGTCGCCCGGCTGGTGGTCACCGCGCTGGCCGGCGACCGCGGAGCACTGGTGGTGCTGCCCGACCACCGCGACGTCGACCGGGTCGACGCCGCGCTCACCGCCCTGCTCGGCCCCGGCCAGCACGTCGTCCTCAGCGCCGATGCCGGCCCCGCCGAGCGCTACCGGCGCTGGCTGCGGGTCCGCCGCGGTCAGGTGCGCGCGGTGCTCGGCACCCGGGCCGCGATGTTCGCACCGGTCCACGACCTCGGCCTGGCCGTGGTCTGGGACGACGGCGACGACCTGCACGCCGAGCCGCGGGCGCCCTACCCCCATGTGCGCTCCGTCCTGGCGCTGCGATCGACCGGCGAGGGTGCCGCCCTGGTGGTCGCCGGGCTCGCCCGCACGGCCGAGGGCGCCGGGTTGGTCCGCTCCGGCTGGGCCCGGGCGGTCGCGGCGCCCCGCGAGGCCGTCCGCCGCACCGCGCCGGCGGTGCGGGCCGACAGCGCCGCCGACCACCCCGCCGACGACGGCGTCCGCGGCGCCCGGTTGCCGACCCTGGCCTGGCGCACCGCTCACCAGGCGCTGGAGCGCGGCCCGGTGCTTGTCCAGGTGCCGCGCGGCGGCTACCTCCCCGGCCTGGCCTGCGCCACCTGCCGGGCCCCGGCCCGCTGCCCCGCCTGCCGTGGCCCGCTGGGCAGCACCGGTGCTGACGGGGTCCCGGCCTGCCGCTGGTGCGGGGTCCCGGCGGTCGGGTGGGCCTGCGCCTCCTGCGACGGCCGGCGGCTGCGCGCGACCGTGGTGGGGTCACGGCGCACCGCGGAGGAGCTCGGCCGGGCCTTCCCGCGCACGCCGGTCCGCACCAGCGGGGCCGCCGGCGACGTGCTCGCCTCGGTCGGGCCGGAGCCGGCGCTGGTCGTGGCGACTCCCGGGGCCGAGCCGGTCGCCGAGGGCGGCTATGCCGCCGCGCTCCTGCTCGACGGCTGGGCGCTGCTGGGTCGCCCGGACCTGCGCGCCGCGGAGGAGGCCCTGCGTCGGTGGACAGCGGCCGCGGCGCTGGTCCGGCCCGGCCCGGACGGCGGAGCCGTCGTGGTGCTCGCCGACCCGTCGGTGCCGGCCGTGCAGGCGCTGGTCCGCTGGGACCACGCCGGCTTCGCCGACCGCGAGCTGGACGAGCGGGCCGCGCTGCGGCTGCCACCTGAGGCGCGGATGGCCTCGCTCACCGGCCCACCGGACGCGCTGGCCGGCTTCCTGGCCGCCGCCGAGCTGCCCGAGCAGGCCGAAGTCCTCGGTCCGGTGCCCGCCGGACCCGGGCTGCAGCGGTTCCTGGTCCGGGCTCCGCGGGTCGTCTGGCCCCCGACGACCGGGGCGCTGAAGGCGGCCGCCGGCGTCCGGAGCGCGCACAAGGACGCCGGGTCGGTCCGGCTCCAGGTCGACCCCCTGGAGATCGCATGAGAACTCCTAGCACGCCGCGGAGGCGGAACGCCGCCGTGCCGACGACCGTGGTCTTCGACCTCGGCGGCGTCCTGATCGAGTGGGACCCGCGCCACCTGTACCGGCAGCTGATGCCCGACGACGAGGTCGAGGCCTTCCTCGAGGAGATCGGCTTCGCCGCCTGGAACCACGCCCAGGACGCCGGAGGCAGCTGGGCCAGCGCCGTCGAGGAGCTCGCCGCCCGGCACCCCGAGCGCCGCGACCTGATCGCGGCCTACCCGGCGCGGTTCCCCGAGACCCTGGCCGGCGCGGTGCCAGGCTCGGTGGAGGTGCTGCGCGACCTGCACGAGGCGGGGGTGCGGCTGCTGGCCCTCACGAACTGGTCGGCCGAGACCTACCCGCACGCCGTGGCGACCTTCGAGTTCCTGTCGCTGTTCGAGGACGTCATGGTGTCCGGCGTGGAAGGTGTCGCCAAGCCCGATCCGGCGGTCTTCCGGCTGCTCCTGGAGCGCTTCCGCCTGAACCCGGCGGCGACGGTGTTCGTCGACGACTCGCTCGCCAACATCGCGGCGGCGGCCGCGGTCGGGCTGCGCGGGGTGCTGTTCCAGGACGCCGACGCCCTGCGCGCCGACCTCAGCCGGCTGGGTCTGCTCGACGGTGCCGGATCAGGCTGACCCCGTCCCGCACGGTCAGCATCACCACCTCGACCCGGTCGTCGGCCAGCACCCGGTCGTTGAACTCCTTGATCGCCGCGGTGTCCGGGTCGGTCGTGGCCGGGTCGAGCGGCCGCCCGCTCCAGAGCACGTTGTCGACCAGGATCACTCCCTCGGGGGATAGCTTCGGGAGGGTGGCGTCGTAGTAGTCCTGGTAGCCGGTCTTGTCGGCGTCGATGAAGACCAGGTCGAACGGCCCGGACAGCGACTCGATGGTCTCCAGCGCCGGCCCGGACCGCACCTCGATCCGGTCGGCGTACCGGCTCGCCGCGATGTGCCGCCGGGCGATCGCGAGATGCTCCTCGCTGATGTCGCAGGTGATGATGCGTCCGCCGGCCGGCAGGGTCTCGGCCATCGACAGCGCGCTGTAGCCGGTGAACGTGCCGATCTCGAGCACGCTGGTCGGGCGCAGCATCGCCACCAGCGCCGCCAGCAACCGGCCCTCGAGGGTGCCGACCATCATCGTCGGTGCCCGGGTGGCATTCCGCGTCTCCTCTGCCAGGGCGGCGAACCAGGGCGGCTCGGGCGACGTGTGCTCGACGGCGTACTGCTCGATGCGTGGGTCAGCGATGTCGATGTCGGTCATGAGCCCATCTGACCGTGTCCGCGCGTGGCTGGGAAGAGCACGGTCGCCGACCTTCGTAGACTGGAGCGAGTCCGACGTCGTCCGCGCGAGGAGCATCCGTGTCCGTCCAGCCCATCCGGCTCTTCGGCGACCCGGTGCTGCGCACCCCGGCCGAGCCGGTCGTCGACTTCGACAAGGAGCTGCGGACGCTGGTGCGGGACCTGTCCGAGACCATGCTCGACGCTCCGGGGGTGGGCCTGGCGGCCCCGCAGATCGGGGTCGGCCTGCGGGTCTTCACCTACCACGTCGACGACACCCTGGGTCACCTGATCAACCCGAGCCTGGACCTCACCGACGAGGAGCAGGAGGACGACGAGGGCTGCCTGTCGTTCCCCGGCCTGGCCTTCCCGACGGTCCGTGCGTACGGCGTGGTGGCCAAGGGCTTCGACATGCACGGCGAGCCGGTGACCATCGAGGGCACCGAGCTGCTGGCCCGCTGCGTGCAGCACGAGACCGACCACCTGGACGGCATCCTGTTCATCGACCGGTTGGACAAGGCGCAGCGGAAGGCCGCGCTCAAGGCCATCCGGGAGGCCGACTGGGCCGGCGAGACCGCACCCCCGGTCAAGCTGTCGCCGCACGCGATGCACGGCCGAGCGCTCTAACTCCCGATGCGCCTCGTGTTCGCCGGCACCCCCGAGGTCGCCGTTCCGGCGCTGGACGCCCTGCTCGACTCGTCGCACGAGGTCGTTGCCGTCCTGACCCGCCCGGACGCCCGCACCGGCCGCGGCCGCCGCGAGGCTGCGTCGCCGGTCGCCCGCCGCGCCGCCGAGGCCGGCATCGAGACCCTGAAAGCGGCCCGCGCCGGCGACGACGGGCTGCACGACCGGCTGCGCGAGCTCGCGCCGGACTGCTGCCCGGTCGTCGCGTACGGCGCGCTGGTGCCGCGCCGCCTGCTGGACCTGCCGTCGCACGGCTGGCTGAACCTGCACTTCTCGCTGCTGCCCGCCTGGCGCGGGGCCGCCCCCGTGCAGCACGCGATCCTGCACGGCGACGACCTGACCGGCGCCTCGGTGTTCCAGCTGGAGGAGGGCCTGGACACCGGGCCGGTGCTGTCGGTCATGACCGAGCCGATCGGCCCGCGCGACACCGGCGGCGACCTGCTCGGCCGGCTCGCGACCGCCGGGGCGGGTCTGCTGGTGGCCACCCTCGACGCCCTCGAGCGCGGCGAGCTCATCGCCCAGCCGCAACCAGCCGAGGGGGTCAGCCTGGCGCCCAAGATCACGGTCGAGGACGCCCGGGTCGACTGGTCCACGCCGGCGTTCCACGTCGACCGGCTGGTCCGCGCCTGCACGCCGGCCCCGGGAGCCTGGACCACCTGGGCCGACGAGCGGCTCGGCCTCGGCCCGGTCGAGCCGGCCGAGGCAGCGGACCTGGCTGCCGGTCAGGTCCGGGTCGGGCGGCGGGATGTCCTGGTCGGCACGGGTGACGGCCGCTCGGTCCGGCTCGGCGAGGTACGGCCGGCCGGCCGACGGCCGATGGCTGCCGACGCGTGGGCGCGCGGCGTCCGGGACCTCGACGGGGGGACCCTGACATGACCGGTCCGCCGCGCGCGGCACAGCGCCAACGCCCCCCGCGCCGCGGGAAGCCGCGTCCCGACGCGCCTCGCCGGGTCGCCTTCGAGCTGCTCCGGGCGGTCGCCGAACGCGATGCCTACGCCAACCTGACCCTGCCGGGTCTGCTGCGGGACCGTGGTCTGGAGGGCCGCGACGCGGCCTTCGCGACCGAGCTCGGCTACGGCACGCTGCGCGGCCGGGGGACGTACGACGCGGTGCTGGCCGGCTGCGTCGACCGGCCGCTGGCCCAGGTCGACGGTCCGGTGCTCGACCTGCTGCGCCTCGGTGCCCACCAGCTGCTCGCCATGCGGGTGCCGTCGCACGCCGCGGTGGGCGCCACTGTCGAGCTGGCCCGGGCCGTCGCGGGGGAGGGGCGCAGCTCGTTCGTCAACGCCGTGCTCCGACGGGTCGGTCGCCAGGACCTGGCCGGCTGGCTGGCCGAGGTCGCGCCGCCCTACGACGCCGACCCGGTCGGCCACCTCGCGGTCGTGCACTCGCACCCGCGGTGGGTGGTCTCGGCACTGCGCGACGCCCTGGGCGGTGACGTGGAGGAGACGGCAGCGATGCTGGCCGCCGACAACGCCGCACCACAGGTGACGCTGGTGGCCAGACCCGGTCGGGCCGAGGTCGCCGAGCTGCTGGCCGCCGGGGCCGGGCCGGGCCGCTGGTCGCCGTACGCCGCGGTGCTGCCGGGAGGCGACCCGGGCGCCATCCCGGCCGTGCGCGAGGGCCGGGCCGGTGTCCAGGACGAGGGCAGCCAGCTGGTCGCAGTCGCGCTGGCAGCCGCGCCGCTGTCCGGCTCTGACCAGCGCTGGCTGGACCTGTGCGCCGGGCCCGGCGGGAAGGCCGCCCTGCTCGCGGCGCTGGCGCGAGGACCGGGGAGCGGTGCTGCTGGCTGCCGAGCTGGCCCCGCACCGGGCCACGCTGGTGCGCCACGCGCTCGGCCCGGCCGGCGCGGTGGTCGTCGCCGACGGACGCGTCCCGGCGTGGCAGCCGGGCAGCTTCGACCGGGTGCTGGTCGACGCCCCGTGCACCGGCCTGGGCGCCCTGCGCCGGCGGCCTGAGGCGCGCTGGCGGCGGCAGCCGGCGGACGTCGCCGGGCTCGCCGGGCTGCAGCGCGAGCTGCTCGCACGGTGCCCTCGGCGCGGTCCGGCCCGGCGGGCTGGTGGCCTACGCCACCTGCTCGCCGCACCTGGCCGAGACCCGCACGGTGGTCGCCGACGTGCTGCGACGGCACCCGGGTGCCGCGCAGGTGGACGCCCGCCCGCTGATGCCCGGCGTACCCGATCTGGGTGCCGGTCCGGACGTGCAGCTGTGGCCGCACCGGCACGGGACCGACGCGATGTACCTCGCGCTGCTGCGGCGGGGCGCGCCCTAGACTCCGGCGCCATGGGCGTCCAGATCTCCCCGAGCATCCTGTCGGCCGACTACACCGACCTGTCCCGCGAGGTCGCCCGGATCGCACCGGCCGCGGACTGGGTGCACGTCGACGTCATGGACAACCACTTCGTGCCGAACCTGACCATCGGCCTGCCGGTCGTCGAGCGGCTCGCCGAGGTGAGCGAGCTGCCGCTCGACGTGCACCTGATGATCGCCGACGCCGACCGCTGGGCACCCGACTACGCCGAGGCCGGGGCGCGCAGCGTCACCTTCCACGTCGAGGCGGCCACGGCACCGGTGCGGCTGGCCCGCACCCTGCGAGGGCTCGGCGTACGGGCCGGGATGGCGCTGCGGCCGGCGACACCGGTCGAGCCGTACGCCGACCTGCTGGCCGAGCTGGACATGCTGCTGCTCATGACGGTGGAGCCGGGTTTCGGCGGCCAGGCGTTCCTCGACCTGGTGCTGCCGAAGATCCGCACCGCGCGCGAGCTGGTCAAGGGCCGGGACCTCGACCTCTGGATCCAGGTCGACGGCGGCGTGGGGGCCGAGACCGTCGAGCGATGCGCCGAGGCCGGAGCCGACGTGTTCGTGGCCGGTTCGGCCGTCTACGGCGCGGACGACCCCGCGGCAGCCGTCGACGGGCTGCGCAAGCAGGCGGCCGCGGCGACCGCCGGCTCGTGGTGGGGCCAGCACTAGCCGGCCCTCCTACGTGGCACACTGGGCTCGACAGGTACGACGCACAGCGTGCTCCGGGGTCGGTGAGATTCCGAACCGGCGGTGACAGTCCGCGACCCGTCCGGGACGCAGCCAGCGATGCTACGAACCGGCCGGTTGACCCGGTGGAACTCCGGGACCGACGGTGAAAGTCCGGATGGGAGGCAGCACGCCGGGCGTTCGACGCCGTCGGTGGTCTGCTGCCCCCGACGCACGTCGGCGTCCGACCGCCGGGCTTCCCGGCACCCCCGGAGCGCGCCCCAGCGAGGGAGCACCGGGTGGCGAGCCAGCACGAGGAAGCGGCGATGCGCCGCGCAATCGCGCTGTCCGCATCAGCCTGCTCCCCACCAGACGTCGAGCGACTGATCGCCCACCCCCCTGCACCGGAGGACCACGCATGAGCCTGTTCAGCGACCTCTACGAGGCGCATCTCACCATCAGCGGCCACGACATCACCTGGCGCGAGATCGTCGGCAACGCGTTCGGTCTCGCCTCGGCCGTCGGCGGGATGCGGCGCAAGGTCTGGGCGTGGCCGATGGGAATCGTCGGCAACGTCCTGCTCTTCACCGTGTTCCTGTTCACCGCCACCGAAGGCGACCACGGCGGGAGCCCCCTCTACGGACAGGCCGGCCGGCAGGTCTTCTTCGTGGTGGTGTCCTTCTACGGCTGGGCCCGGTGGCGGCAGAACCAGCGCCGCGGCACGGGCGCGCCGGCCGTCGTGCCGCGCTGGGCGACCGGCCGGGAGCGAGCCACTTACCTCCTGGCAGCGGCCGCCGGCGTCGCTGCCTGCTATGTCGCGTTCCGCCAGATCGGTGCCGGCTTCCCGGCAGAGTGGTGGTTCTACCTCGCGGACTCATGGATCTTCGTCGGTTCGATGGTCGCCACCTACGCGATGGCCCGGGGATGGGTCGACTTCTGGCTGTGCTGGATCGCGGTCGACCTGGTGGGCGTGCCTCTGCTGCTGCACTCGCACTTCTACCCTTCCGCCGTGCTCTACGGCGTCTACGGCCTGTTCGTGATCTGGGGCTTCGTCACCTGGCTGCGGATCGCCCGGACAGAGGTGGAGCCGGTCGGCGGCGCAGCGCCGCGACCGGACGAGGTGCCGGCATGAGCATCCCGCCTCAGCACGGGCCCGTAGGTTTCGGCATGTCCCGGGACGCCGGCGACGACGTGCCGACGTGGCCGGACCGCCGGGTCCACCTGGCGATCAACCTCGGCTCTCCCGAGGAGGTCGACGGATACACCTCGATCGTCGCGGATCCCGACGGGCACGCCTGGGAGCTCGCGCTCAACCCGGGGTGGCCGCTGGACGCGGACGGTCTGACGCAGCTGCACTGACCTCTGGGAGCATTGCCGGTGTGAAGACCTTCGACGAGCTGTTCGCCGAGCTGAGCCGGAAGGCTGCCGACCGCCCCGCCGGCTCCGGCACCGTGGCCGCGCTGGACGCCGGCGTGCACGCGATCGGCAAGAAGGTCGTCGAGGAGGCCGCCGAGGTGTGGATGGCGGCCGAGCACGAGAGCCCGGACCGTGCCGCCGAGGAGATCTCCCAGCTGCTGTACCACCTGCAGGTGCTGATGCTCGCGCGTGGCCTGACGCTGGACGACGTCTACGCTCGACTCTGATCCGCGATCACCGTGACCTGAGGAGCCTGCCCGCCGTGCTGCGTGTCGCCGTGCCCAACAAGGGCTCTCTCGCCGAGCCGGCCGCCGAGATGCTGCGCGAGTCCGGCTACCGGCAGCGGTCCGACCCGCGGGAGCTGGCGCTGCTCGACGCGGCCAACGACACCGAGTTCTTCTTCCTCCGGCCGCGGGACATCGCCACCTACGTCGGCTCCGGCGAGCTCGACGTCGGCATCACCGGCCGGGACCTGCTGCTCGACAGCGGCGCTCCGGCCGAGGAGATCCTGCAGCTCGGGTTCGCCGAGTCGACCTTCCGTTTCGCCGCCAAGCCCGGTACGGCGAGGACGGTCGCCGACTTCGCCGGCAAGCGCGTGGCGACGTCGTACGGCGGCCTGCTGGCGAAGTACTTCGCCGACCGCGGTGTCGACGCCGAGGTGGTGCGCCTCGACGGTGCTGTCGAGACCGCTGTCCGGCTCGGCGTCGCCGACGTGATCGCCGACGTGGTCTCCACCGGGACGACGCTGCGACAGGCCGGCCTCGAGGTCGTGGGAGAGCCGATCCTGGAGTCCGAGGCCGTCCTGGTGCGGCGGACGGGCGCACCGGACTCACCGGCGGTCGCCCAGCTCGCCCGGCGGATGCAGGGCGTCATCATCGCCCGGCGGTACGTGCTGATGGACTACGACATCCGGGCGGAGCTGGTCGACCAGGCGGTGCAGCTGACCCCGGGCATCGAGTCGCCGACTGTGTCGCCGCTGCACGACAAGGGCTGGGTGGCCGTGCGCGCGATGGTGCCGCGCTCCGAGACGAACAAGATCATGGACGAGCTGTGGGAGATCGGCGGGCGGGGCATCCTCGTCACCGACATCCACGCCTGCCGGTTGTGAACGAGCCCGCTGTCCAAGGCCGAACGGTGTTCCGGCCGCGCCGGGCACGGCTCGTGGTCTATGTGTGTGCCGCCGCGGTGCTCGTCACGATGATCGGGCTCGCCGTGGTGCTGCCGTCCGGCGGTCCGCACGGCTGGGGGGTCGCCTCGCGCCTCGGTGTGGTGGGCTTCGGCGTCCTCGCCGTGTGGGTGCTGCACCGGCTGGCCTCGGTGCGGGT
Source organism: uncultured Actinomycetota bacterium (assembly GCA_963746465.1). Lineage (GTDB taxonomy): Bacteria > Actinomycetota > Actinomycetes > JACCUZ01 > JACCUZ01 > CAVVAY01. The sequence continues at coordinate 1,032,684 of CAVVAY010000005.1, forward strand.
GGTCGCGTCGGCGGACGGCGTCCTCGTCGTCAACGTCGTCGGGCGGCGGCGGCTGGAGTGGGCCGAGATCGTCGGCGTACGACTGCTGCGGGACGACGCCTGGATGATGCTCGACCTGGCCGACGGGCAGGCCCTCGCCGCGATGGGCGTGCAGAAGTCGGAGGGTCCGCGCGCGCAGGAGCAGGCCCAGGCGTTCGCCCGCCTCGTCCAGGAGCACACCCGGGTCCCGGGGCACGAGTAGCCGGGGGAGGAGCAGGTGCGCCGCTGCGCTAGGGTTGGGGCCGCCTCAAGCGCCAGCTGCTCGAGGTTCCGGGCTGTAGCGCAGCTTGGTAGCGCACTTGACTGGGGGTCAAGGGGTCGCAGGTTCAAATCCTGTCAGCCCGACCGGAAACAAGCAGGTCAGGGGCCGTTCCCGCACCGGGGACGGCCTCTGGCACGTCCACAGAGATTTCCTTCACCTCTTCCGCACACGACTTCGACAACTCCGGCACCTGAGTCCGGCATCGTGGTCGCAACGCCGTGGAGGCGGAACCATCGAACGATCTCCGATGTCACATGTGTGGGCCCGGCGGTGCTGTAGAGACATGGACCTGGTTCGGCACGGACGAGCGGCACCTGCTGCGGTCCTCGTAGGCCCCGGAGCCGTCGTCGGTGCCACGGTGGGTCGGGACGAGAGGAAGAGACGCGTGGGGGTGTCAGGTCCGGTTCGAGGCGACGTGCGTACCGACCTGGACGAGATCTTCCGCCGGCACTACCTCCGGGTCGTCGCCGTGGCCGCCCGCGTGCTGGGCGCGCGGGACCAGGCGGAGGACGTCGCCCAGGAGGTGTTCCTCTCGTTCAGCCGCGCATCGGTACCGGCGGCAGAGGCCAGCGGCTGGCTGTGCCGTCGCCGCTGCCCACACCGCCCTGAACCAGCTCCGCTCGGGCCGCCGGCGCGCCGCGCGGGAGGAGACGGTGGCTGCCACGGCCGACGTCGTCGTCTCCGACGTGGCCGACGCGGTGGTGACGCTCGAGGAGCGCAGCCGCGTCCGGGCGGCGCTGGCCAAGCTGCCCCGCAAGCAGGCCATGGCCCTGGTGCTGCGGCACAGTGGCCTGAGCTACGCCGAGGTGGCCGCGGCACTGGACCTGTCCCCCGGAAGCGTCGGCACCAGCGTGCGGCGCGCCGAATCCGCTCTGCGCAAGGAGCTGAACCGTCATGCGTCATCCGACTGAAGGCGTGCTGCGCCGGCTGCTCGACGAGCCCGCCGGGGTGGCCGACTCCGACCGCCGGCACGTCGGCGACTGCCCGCAGTGCCTCGACGAGCTGGCCGGGATCCGCGAGGACGCCGCCCTGGTCGGCGCAGCGTTGCGGACCGAAGGCGTTGACGGCGTCGACCTCACCGCGGCCTGGCGGCGGCTGGCCACGGCTGCACCCGCGACGGGACCGCAGCCGGGGACACAGCCGCGCGCCGGTCGATCCCGCACAGTCCTGCACCGCCCGGTCGTCGCCGTGCTCGCCGTCACCGCCGTCCTGGCCGGCGCCGGCACCGCAGCGGCCAACGACTGGCTGCCGATCTTCCGGACCGAGCAGGTCGCCCCGGTCAGCATCAGCCCCAACGACCTGATCGCCCTGCCCGACCTGAGCGCGTACGGCAACCTGCAGGTGGCCGGAGACCCGAACCTGCACGAGGTCCCTGATGCGGCGAGTGCGGCAGCGGAGACCGGTCTCGACGTCCCGGAGGTCGGCGACCTGCCGCGCGGCGTCCACGGGGAGCCGGCGTACCAGGTAGGGGGAACGCTGAGCGCCACCTTCACCTTCTCGGCCGAGCGCGCCGCCCGGGCCGCCGCCGAGGCAGGAGAGACGCTGCCGCCGCCACCGCAGGGGCTGGACGGCAGCTCGGTCCGGCTGGACGCCGGCCCCGGGCGTGGCCCAGGTGTGGTCGTCGTCAGCCGGTGCGCCGGCCCTGCTCGTCGGCCGTGCCGAGGCGCCGAAGGCGTTCTCTCCTCCGGCGTCCCCTTCGAGACCGTGCGCGACTACCTGCTGTCGCTGCCCGGCCTGCCCGACGACGTCGCCGCCCAGCTGCGCGGCTTCACAGCGGACGGTGCCACCTTGCCGTTGCCGGTCCCCGAGGACGAGGTGAAGACGTCGTCGGCGCGGGTGGACGGCGTCCCGGCCACCGTGCTCGAGACCCGTGACCGGAGCCTGGCAGCGGTCGTGTGGGTGGACGACGGTGAGATGACCGTCGTGGCGTGGTTCGCTGGACGTCGACGAGGTGCTGTCGGTCGCCAGGGAGCTGCGATGAGTGTGGCGGAGAAGCCCACCTCCGTCGGGGACGACGCTCGTCGCGCTGCGGCCCAGCTCGTCGCGCGGCTGCCGTCGGCCCCGGCCGTCTGGTGCTCCGGCCTGCGCAAGTTCGTACGGCCGCCAGCTGGCGGTCGAGGACGTGTCCTTCGAGGTGGGCCGCGGGGAGATCCTCGGGCTGCTCGGTCCCAACGGGGCCGGCAAGACCTCGGTGATCAAGATGCTCCTCGGCCTGGTCCACCCGGACGGGGGCGAGGTGATGCTGCTCGGCCAACCCGGAGCCGACCCGGCCGCGCGGGCCCGTGTCGGCTACCTGCCCGAGCTCTTCCGCTACCAGCCGTGGCTGAGTCCGATGGAGGTGCTCGCGCTCCATGTCCGGCTGTCGGGCATCGGCGTGACGGCGAACGAGCAGAGAGACGCCTTGACGCTCGTCGGCCTGGCCGACCGCGCAGAGGATCGTCTGGGCGGATTCTCGAAGGGGATGCAGCAGCGCCTCGGGCTGGCGGTCGCCCTGGTCGCCGGCCCGGAGCTGGTCGTCCTGGACGAGCCGACCAGCGCGCTGGACCCGCTCGGGCGCGCGGACGTGCGCGACATCGTGCTGGAGCTGAAGGGCCGGGGTGTCGCGGTCCTGCTGAACTCTCACCTGATCGGTGAGGTGGAGCGGGTGTGCGACCGGGTGGTCATCCTCGACCGGGGCCGGGTCGCCGTATCGGGCACCCTCGCCGAGCTGCTCGGTCAGCGCGAGCTCCACCTGCAGCTGAGCGGCCTGACCGCGGACGCAGAGGCGCGGCTGGCCGCAACCGGGAAGGTCCAGCGGGAGGGCGACTGGTTCACCCTGGCGCTGCCGGCCGACGACGACGGCACGGCCGTGCCCGACCTGGTGCGAGACCTGGCCGCCCTCGGGGTGCGGGTGCACGCCGTCGAGCCCGCGCGGATCACCTTGGAGGAGAGGCTGCTCGGCATCCTGCGCGACGGCGCCGCCGCCCGATCGGAGGAAGCGCGATGACCACCACCCGGACGGTGCTGACCATCGCCGCGCTGACCCTGCGCGAGGCGTCCCGCCGACGCGTGCTGCTGGCCCTGACCGCTCTCACGGTGGTTCTGGTCGCTCTGAGCGGCTGGGGATTCTCGCGCGTGGCGGCGGAGTACGACGGCAACGCGCTGACCAGCGGCGAGGCCCGGCTGACCGCCTCGATCCTGCTGAACCTGGTGATGTTCGGCTTCAGCCTGATCGCGGCGCTGGGCACCGCGTTCCTCGCCGGCCCGACGCTGGCGGGCGAGACGGAGTCGGGCATCGCGCTGGCCGTGCTGGCCCGACCGATCCGCCGCTCCGCCTTCCTGCTGGGCAAGTGGCTGGGGCTGGTGGTCGTTCGGCAGCGGCTTCGTCGTCCTCGCCGGGCTGGCGCAGTGCCTCGTCGTCCGGGCGACGGTGGACTACTGGCCCCCCGACGCGGCGACCGCCCTCGCGCTGCTCGCGGCCCAGACGATCGTGCTGCTCACGCTCGCCCTGCTGCTGTCGACAGCCATCTCGCCGATGGCGTCGGGGGTGGTCGCGGTCGGCCTCTTCTGCACGACCTGGGTGGCGGGCGTGGTCGGCGGCATCGGGAACTCGCTCGGCAACGATGCCGTCGCACGGGTGGGCACGGTGTCGCGTGTCCTGCTCCCCACCGACGGCCTGTGGCAGGGGGCGATGCACGGGTTCCAGGACCCGTCGGTGTTCGCCACGTTCGGTGGTCGCGACGTCGAGGCCTTCCCGTTCCTGAGCTCGGCGCCGCTGGCCGCCGGCTACCTCGCGTGGGCCGCGGTCTGGGTGCTGATGGTCTGGGGGCTCGCGGCGAAGTCCTTCCTCCGCAAGGACCTCTGACCACGTCGACCCGCGGCTGGGCCGGATCGTCCTGTTGCGGACGCGGAACGTCCGGATCTCCCCTTAGGGTCGGCCGCGGCAGGCGAGCCGGGACCCTCTCGGTGACCACGACTGCCGTCCACGAGGAACGGGAGCGCCGAGATGGCCGAGGTCGTACTGATCCACCACGTGCAGGGACTCACCGACTGGGGTGCTCGAGTTCGCAGAGCAGCTGCGGGCCGGCGGGCACACCGTGCACACGCCCGACCTGTTCGACGGTGAGCGACCCGCGACGGTCGACGACGGTCTCGCGCACGTGAAGAGCCTGGGCGACGAGCTGCTGCAGGAGCGCGCCGACCGTGCGCTGGCCGAGCTGCCGGAGAGCCTGGTGTACGCCGGCTTCTCCTGGGGCGAGGCCATCGCCCAGCAGTTCGCCCAGACCCGGTCCGGCGCGCTCGGCGCACTGCTCTACGAGGCCTGTCTGCCGATCACCGGCGAGTGGGCCGTGGGGCCGTGGCCCCAGGGTGTCCCGGTGCAGATCCACGGCATGGAACGCGACCCGTTCTTCGGTCTGGAGGGCGACATCGACGCGGCCCGCGCGATCGTCGAGACGCTCGGGTCCGAGCGGGCCGAGCTGTTCGTCTACCCGGGCGACCGCCACCTGTTCACCGACAGCTCGCTGCCGTCGTACGACGCGGACGCGACCGCGCTGGTGGTGCAACGCTCGCGGGAGTTCCTCGACCGGCTGGGGTGACCGGGGCATCAGCTGCTTTGACAAGGTATGTGATCGAGTCATATAAAGGACATATGACGACAGCGAATGCAACCTTCCAGGTCCAGGGCTGGGACGAGCAGCCGTACGCCGAGCGCCAGAACGGGGGCAAGCTCACCGAGGCGAAGGTCCAGCAGGAGGTCACCGGCGACATCGAGGGCTCCTCGGACGTCCGCTGGCTGATGGCGTACTCCGCAGCGGACCGGGCCGAGTTCGTCGGCATCCAGGTGGTGTCCGGGACCCTCGCGGGCCGCGAGGGGTCGTTCGTGCTCCGCAGCGCCGGCACCTTCGACGGGAGCGAGGCGGTCGGCGAGCTGACAGTGGTCGACGGCTCCGGCGACGGTGACCTCGCGGGCATCAGCGGCTCGGGAACGTTCACCGCGCCGATGGGGGACACCGCGACGCTGTCGCTCCAGTACGAGCTCGGTTAGCGCGCCGGCACCTCGATGCCGACGGTTCACGACCGGCACGACCCCGGTCGGGCAGCAAACGTGGTCGGTGCACTGGCCCTGGTCCTCACCGACCGGATGACCGATGCGGTCGAGGGCGCGGCCGACCAGGCGGCCACCGGCGCGGTCGCGCTCTCGGCGCTGCACCACTTCCTCCGCGAGCCGACCATCGACGTGCTGCGCCAGGTGCTCGGCCTGACCCACTCCGGCACCGTCCGGCTCGTCGACCGGCTCCAGGACGCCGGGCTGGTCCGGCGCGGACCCGGCCAGGACGGCCGTACCACGACCCTCCGGCTGACCCCCGCCGGACGCCGGGCGGCGGTCCGGGTGACCGGCTCACGCGGAGGCCTGCTGCACGAGGCACTGAAGAGCCTGACGCCGGCCGAGCAGGAGCAGCTGGCCGACCTGGCCGGCCGGGTCCTGGTCGGCCTCCGCCGGGGGGGCGGAGCCACCCGGTGGACCTGCCGGCTCTGCGACACCACGGCCTGCGGCCGGTCGGACGGCCGCTGCCCGGTCGCCGGACCTGACCCGCCGTCGTTCTAGGCGATTTCGCGCTCGTGCAGCCGCCGGTACACCCGGTTGCGGAGCCGGAGCACGACGGCCGCGAGCACGCCGGCCAGCAGCGACCCGGCGAGCACACCGACCTTGACGTGCTCGTCTCGTTCGGTGCCGGCGCCGAAGGCCAGCTCCCCGATCAGCAGCGACACCGTGAAGCCCACCCCGGCCAGGATCGCGAGACCCAGCACGTCGGTCCAGGTGAGGTCGGCGTCGAGCCGCGCCCGGGTGAACCGCGCCACCAGCACGGTGGCCCCCAGGATGCCGACCACCTTGCCGACGACCAGGCCGGCGATCACCCCGGTCGTCACCCGGTCCGACAGCGCGTCACCGAGTCCGGACAGGCCGCCGACCGTCACGCCGGCCGAGAAGAACGCGAACACCGGCACGGCCACGCCCGCGGACAGCGGCCGCCAGCGGTGCTCGAAGTGCTCGGCCAGCCCGGGGCCGGCATCGGGGCCACCGGCCTCAGCCGTGCGGACGACGGGGACCGCGAACGCGAGCAGGACCCCGGCAACCGTGGCATGCACCCCGCAGGCGTGGACGAGTCCCCAGGTCGCCAAGGCCGGCGGCAGCAGCAGCCACCATGCGCGCACCCGGCGCTGGACCAGCACGGTGAACGCCGCGAGCGGCAGCAGCGCGCTCGCGAGCAGGGCCACGTCGAGCGAATCGGTGTAGAACACCGCGATGATCGTGATCGCGAGCAGGTCGTCGACCACCGCCAGGGTCAGCAGGAACGTCCGCAGGGCCGACGGGAGATGGCTGCTGATGACGGCGAGCACGGCAAGCGCGAACGCGATGTCGGTCGCGGTCGGCACCGCCCAGCCCCGCAGCGCATCGTCGCCGGCACCGAGGTTGACCGCGACGTAGACCAGGGCGGGGGCGATCATCCCGCCGACAGCGGCGGCGACCGGCAGCACAGCCCGGCGAGGGTCGCGCAGGTCGCCCGCGACCAGCTCGCGCTTGAGCTCGAGGCCCGCGACGAAGAAGAAGATGGCGAGCAGCCCGTCGGCCGCCCACCGGCCGAGCGAGAGGTCGAGGTGCCAGCCGGCCGGGCCGACGACGGTGTCGCGCAGGTCGGCGTACGACGAGGACCCCGGCCAGTTCGCCCACACCAGCGCGACCACGCTGGCGACCAGAAGCAGGGCCCCGCCCACCGTCTCCTGCCGCAGGATGTCGCCGATCCGGCGCGCCTCGGACCCCGAGCCCCGGCTGAACAGGGCAGGGAAGCGGCCTGACGTGGGGGACAAGGTGGCCTCCGGGGTCGCGGGCAGGACTGCCGACCAGACTTCCCGGCGCACCGTGACCCAGGCTATCCGTCGCCTTCGTCGCTTCCGCTGCCGGGGAGTAGGCGGCGGAAGTTCGGGTAACGACCGTCGTGACGCACGTCACACGGAGGTGGCCCGGCCATGACGTCCTTCCTCTCTCGCGAGCGCACCGTCGCCGCACCCGGCTACCACCGCTGGCTCTTCCCGCCTGCCGCACTGGCGGTGCACCTGAGCATCGGCCAGGTCTATGCCTTCAGCGTCTTCAAGGCGCCGCTCGTCGAGCACTTCGACTCCAGCCTGACGGCCGTCGGGATCATCTTCAGCATCGCGATCGTCATGCTCGGTCTGTCGGCGGCGCTGCTGGGCACCTGGGTGGAGCGCAGCGGTCCGCGCAAGGCGATGCTGGCGGCGGCGCTCTGCTGGTCGGTCGGCTTTCTCGTCGGGGCGCTCGGCGTCGCGACAGACCAGCTCTGGCTGGTCTACGTCGGGTACGGCTTCATCGGCGGCATCGGGCTCGGCATCGGCTACATCTCGCCGGTGTCCACTCTGATCAAGTGGTTCCCGGACCGGCCCGGGCTGGCCACCGGGCTCGCCATCATGGGCTTCGGCGGCGGAGCGCTGATCGCGTCGCCCCTGTCGACCAGGCTGCTGGAGACCTACGGCGGCAGCGGCAGCGACGGCATCGCCGCCAGCTTCGTGACCCTCGGCCTGATCTACCTGGTCGTGATGACGCTCGGCGCGCTCACAGCCCGCGTCCCGGCGCCCGACTGGGCGCCCGAGGGCTGGATCCGCTCCCACCGAGCACGCCGGGATGCGCACCACCGGCAACGTCACCGCCGCCAACGCGATCCGCACCCGCTCGTTCTGGCTGCTCTGGGTGGTGCTGTTCTGCAACGTCACTGCCGGCATCGGCATCCTCGAGCAGGCCTCCCCGATGATCCAGGACTTCTTCGGGTCGGTCGACGCCGAGGCGGCCGCGGGCTACGTCGGCCTGCTGTCGCTGGCCAACATGTCCGGCCGGTTCATCTGGTCGTCCACCTCCGACCTGGTCGGACGTAAGCGGATGTACCTGGGCTACCTCGGCATCGGGGCAGCGTGCTACCTCGTCGTCGCCCTGGCGGGCACGTCCTCGATCGTGCTGTTCGTCGCCTTGACTGCCGTCATCATCAGCTTCTACGGCGGCGGCTTCGCCACCGTGCCGGCCTACCTCAAGGACCTCTTCGGTGGCCTCGAGGTCGGCGCCATCCACGGCCGGCTGCTGACGGCCTGGTCCGCCGCCGGCGTCGCCGGGCCGCTGATCGTCAACGCCATCGCCGACAACCGGCTTGCCGCGGGCGCCGAGGGAGCCGACCTCTACCGGACCTCGCTGCTCATCATGGTCGGCGTGCTCGTGGTCGGGTTCATCGCCAACCTGGGCATCCGCGCGGTCGACGAGCGGTACCACGAGCCGGAGACCGCCGGCCGGACGGACGGCACAGGCACCGAGCCGCAGGACGAGCGCTCTCTCGACCTGCGCACGGACCGCGAAGGAGTCCGCCGATGACCACCTCGACGACGACGACGCACCGCGACCGGGTTGCCGCGCCGCTGGCCGTGCTGCTCTGGGTCCTCGTGCTCGCCGGCCTGGCCTACGGGGTCTTCTCCACGCTGGACAAGGTCGTGGCGCTGTTCGGCTGACCAGCCTCGTCGCGGGTTCCCGGCACCGACGTACGATCGGCTGCGTGAGAGCGGCCGGGGTGGTGCTCGCGGGCGGCCGGTCCTCCCGGATGGGAGCGCCGAAGGCATCCCTGGAGTGGCACGGCTCGACGTTGTTGCGCCGCACCTGCGGGGTGCTGCGACGCGCGGCGCTGGAGCCGGTCGTGGTGGTGCGCGCGCCGGGCCAGGTGCTGCCCGCGCTGCCGGCCGACGTGGAGGTCGTCGACGACCCTCGGGAGGGACTCGGGCCGTTGCAGGGGATCGCCGTCGGGCTCGCGTCGCTGGAAGACCGTGCCGACATCGCGTTCGTCTGCTCCACCGACCTGCCGTTCCTGCACGCCGAGCTCGTCCGTCGGGTGCTGCGGCCGTTCACCGAGCCCGGTGGGGCCGCGCTCGACGTGGTGCTCCCGCTCGCTCGGGGCTTCCCCCAGCCGCTGGCCGCGGCGTACCGGACCCGGCTGGCCCCGAAGGTCGCGGCACTGGTCGCCGCCGACCGGCTGCGCCCCGCGTTCGTCTTCGAGGACGCCGAGGTGCTGCGGCTGGAGGACGATGCGCTGCTCGCGGACCCGGCGCTGCGCGCAGCCGACCCGGCCCTGGAATCGGTCGTCAACGTGAACGACCCGGCCGACTACGAGGCCGCCCGGGCCCGACCAGAGCCGACGGTGACCGTCGAGTGCTTCGGCGTGCTGGCGTCGCGCAGCGGTCGGGGGCCGCGCAGCGTGCACGCCGGCACGGTGGGAGCTGCCGCCCGGGCGGTCGACGTCACGCTGGACCGCCATGTGCTCGCCGCGGTCAACGGCGACCAGACCAGCCGCGACGCCAACCTGCCGCTGCTTCCCGGCGACACCGTGGCGTTCCTCTCCGCGGACGCCGGCGGATGACCACGGCCGGCGGCTACTTCGGCCGGGTCCTCGTCGTCGACGTCACCGACGGAAGCTCTCGGGTGGTTGAGCTCTCCGAGCAGGTGCTCCGTGAGCACGTCGGCGGCGCCGGGCTCGGCGTCCGGCTGCTCACCGACCTGGCGCCCAGCGGCGTCGACCCGCTCGCGCCAGAGGCTCCGCTCGCGTTCGTCTTCTCGCCACTGGTCGGAACGCCGCTGACCACGAGCGCCAAGTTCGCGGTCGTCGCCAAGTCGCCGCTGACCGGATTCCTGACCGACGCCCTCGCGTCCAGCCACTTCGCCATCGCCGGCAAGCTCACCGGTCACGACGCGATCGTCGTCACCGGTCGCGCGGCCCGGCCCAGCGTGCTGCTCGTCGACGGCGAGGGCATCCGGCTCGAACCGGCCGACCTCGAGGTCGGCCGGTCCGCCGCCGACACCGAGTCCTCGGTGCGCGAGCGTTTCGGCAAGGCTTGGCGGGTCGCGGCGATCGGCCCCGGGGGGGAGCGCGGCATCCGCTACGCAACCCTCTCGCACGACGGCCGGCACGCCGGCCGCGGCGGGCTGGGTGCGGTGCTCGGCGCCAAGAACGTCAAGGCCGTCGCGGTCCGCGCCGGCCGGAAGGTGGCCCCGGCCGACCCGCGCGGAGTAGTCGCCGCCGCCAAGGACCTGCGGGCCCGGTCGTTCGGCGCGGCCACCGCGAAGTACCGCGAGCTCGGCACTCTCGCCAACCTGCTGGCCTTCAACGCGCTGTCGACCCTGCCGACCCGCAACTTCCAGGCGGCGACCTTCGAGTCGGCACCGGCACTGGCGGCCGAGGAGCTGGCCGGGCTGCGCAGCGTCGCGCGCAACAGCTGCGCGTCCTGCAGCATCGGCTGCGAGCACATCTACCGCGGCCGCGGGGGCAGCCAGCTGCGGGTGGAGTACGAGAACGTCTTCGCCCTCGGTCCGATGTGCGGGGTCTCCGACGCCGACGACGTGCTTGCCGCCAGCGCCCGGTGCGACGAGCTGGGCATCGACACCATCTCTGCGGGCGGCACGATCGCCTGGGCGATGGAGTGCGTCGAGCGCGGGCTGATCGACGCACCGTGGCTCCGGTTCGGCGACGGCGCCGCCCTGCTGCGCGCCCTCGAGGAGATCGGCACCGGCACCGGGCTCGGTCCACTGCTCGCGGAAGGCTCCCGGAGAGCCGCAGAGCAGGTCGGGCGGGGTTCCGCCGACTTCGCGCCGCACGTCAAGGGCCTGGAGCTGCCCGGGTACGAGCCGCGGACCCTGCACGCGATGGCTCTTGGCCTCGCCGTCAACGCGCGCGGTGCCGACCACAACAGGTCCGGCGCGTACGAGGCCGACCTGGGCGGCGACCTGGACAGGCTGGACGGCGGCGCCGCGCACGTCGCCGCGGCGATCGAGACCGAGGACCGGGCGGCCGTGATGGACTCGCTGATCCTGTGCAAGTTCCTGCGCGGTGTCTTCACCGAGCCGACCGAGGACAACCCGACGGGGGAGCCGTGGGCCGAGTGGGCGCGGCTGCTCGCCCTGGTCACCGGCTGGGACGTCGACGCCGACGAGCTGCGCGCCACGGCCCGCCGGATCGTGCTGGCCAAGCGCGCCTACAACCTGCGGGAGGGCTGGCGACCCGAGGACGACTGGTTGCCGCCCCGGCTGCTCTCCGAGACCCTGCCGATGGGCTCCGGACGCACCGCGCGGCTGACGCCGGACCGGCTGCGCGCCATGGTCGACGGCTACTGGGCGGCGCGCGGCCTGGACGCGCACGGCCGGCCGCGCACCGGGGTACGGGCGGGGGACCGATGACCGCGCCGGCCGGGCACGGCCGGGAGTTCTTTCGCACGGTCACCGTGGACGCCGCCCTGCGGCTGCTCGCCGAACCGCACCGGACACCGGTCGAGACAGTCCCGCTGGCGGCCGCGCTGGGCCGGACCCCGGCCGCGGCGGTCCGCGCCGTCGCCTCGCTGCCGGGCTTCGCGCGGTCGACGGTCGACGGCTTCGCGGTGCAGGCCGCGGACACCTTCGGTGCTTCCGAAGGCTTGCCGGCCTACCTCGACGTCACCGGCGCGGTGGCCATGGGCCGGCCGGCAGAGGTCGTCGTCAAGCCGGGCAGCGCCGTCGCGATGCCTACCGGGGGAGTGCTGCCGGACGGCGCCGACGCGGTCGTGATGGTCGAGCACACCCAGGAGACGATGCCGGGGTCGGTCGAGGTGGTCCGGCCGGTGGCCCCCGGCGACGGCACCGTCCGGGCCGACGAGGACGTCGCGGCCGGCTCAGAGATCGCCCCGGCCGGCCGGCCGCTGCGGGCGCAGGACCTCGGGATGCTGGCCGCCTCCGGGGTCGTCGAGGTCCGTGTGCACCGGAGGCCGCGGGTCGGCATCGTCTCGACCGGCGACGAGGTGGTGCCGCCGGAGACCGTGGAGTTGTCGCCCGGCCAGGTGCGCGACGCCACCGCCTCGGCACTGGCCGGGCTGGTCCTCGACGCTGGCGGCGAGCCGGTGCAGCTCGGCGTGGTGGCCGACGACGCGTCCGTCCTGGAGTCGGTGCTGCGCGATGCGATCGGGACCTGCGACCTGGTGGTCGTGTCCGCCGGATCCTCGGTCGGGGCGCGAGACGAGACCGCGGGGGTGGTGGCCAGGCTCGGTGCGCCCGGCATCCTCTGCCACGGCCTGGCGGTGCGGCCCGGGAAGCCGACCCTGCTCGCGGACTGCGGCGGCGTCCCGGTGGTGGGGCTGCCAGGCAACCCACTCTCGGCGCTGGTGGTGTTCCGGCTCGTCGGTGTCCCGCTGGTTCGCCGGGTCGGCGGCACCACCGTGCCCCCGCCGGAGCCGCGGGTGCGCGCGGTGCTGGAGCGGCAGGTCCCGTCGCAGGCCGGCCGGCTGGACGTCGTGCAGGTGTCCGTCACCGGCGGACCGGACGGCGTGGTGGCCGTGCCGCTGTTCGGCGCCTCCGCGTTGCTCTCCGTGCTGACAGCTGCCGACGGCTACGTCGTCGTACCGGACGACGCGACAGGTCTGCCGGCCGGCGCCGTCATCGACGTCACCCTCTACCGATGACCCGCAGCCCGTTCGTCCACGACGTGCCCGCGGCGGAGGCCACCGCGGCGTGGCTGCGGGCACGCGAGGAGACCGGTTGCCCGCAGCGCGTCGAGGCCGTCACGGTCGACGTGGCCGACGCACTGGGACGGGTCACCGCGGCGCCGGTCTGGGCGTTGCGCTCGTCGCCGGACTACGACGCGGCCGCGATGGACGGCATCGCGGTGCGTGCAGCAGACACCTACGGCGCGAGCGAGAGCACGCCGTCGCTACTGGCCGCCGATGCGTTCGAGGTCGTCGACACCGGCGACCCGATGCCACCGGGCACCGACGCCGTCGTGATGCGCGAGGACGTGCAGCACACCGGCACCGGGACCGACGCCAAGGCCGAGCTCCGGTCGGCGATCGCACCGTGGACCCACGTCCGGTCGATCGGCGAGGACGTGGCGGCCACCGAGCTGCTGCTGCCGGCGGGGCACCGGCTCCGGCCGTTCGACCTCGCAGCGACCGCGGCCGCAGGGGTCACCGAGGTGGAAGTGCGCAGGGCGCCACGGGTGACCCTCGTGCCCACCGGTGACGAGATCCGGCCGGTCGGTACGCCGGTCGGGCCGGGCGAGATCCCGGACACGAACTCGCTGATGCTCGCCGGCCAGGCCAGGCTGCTCGGCGCCGAGGTCACGGTCACCCCGATCGTGCCCGACCGCCCCGAGCTGATCGGCCGGGCAGTCCGCGCGGCCGCCGCGACCAGCGACCTGGTGGTCGTGCTGGCCGGCTCCAGCGCAGGCCGGGACGACTGGACCGCACAGGTGGTCGCCGAGGCCGGCCGGCTGGCCGTGCACGGGGTGGCTGTGCGTCCCGGCCATCCCGTGGTGCTGGGTGTCGTCGACCGTACGCCGGTGCTGGGCGCTCCGGGCTATCCGGTGTCGGCAGCCCTGACCTTCGACATCTTCGCGGCGCCGCTGCTGGCAGAGCTGGAAGGCGCCGCGCCGGCCCGGCGGCCCACGACGACGGCCAGGCTGGCCCGCAAGCTCGCGTCACCCGGCGGCGCGGACGACTGGGTGCGGGTCCGGCTGGGCCGGGTGGCCGGGCAGGTGGTGGCGACCCCGCTGCCGCGCGGCGCCGGGGTCCTGACCTCGCTGGTGCGAGCGGACGGGCTCCTGGTGGTGCCGGCCGGCTTGGAGGGCCACCACGCCGGCGACGTCGTGGAGGTCGAGCTGCTCCGCGGCCTGGACGAGGTGGCCCGCACGGTCGTGGCCATCGGCTCGCACGATCTGGTGCTCGACCTGGCCGCCTCCGCACTGCGCGAGCGGGACCCGCGGCTGACGCTGGTGTCCTCGAACGTCGGCTCCCTCGGCGGGCTGGTCGCGCTGCGCGACGGCCTCTGCCACCTCGCCGGCTCGCACCTGCTCGAGCCGGGCTCCGGTGAGTACACGCTGCCCTACCTCGACCGGGTGCTCGGTGCCGGCGCCGGTGCCGTGATCCGGCTGGTGCACCGGCAGCAGGGCCTGCTGGTGGCCGCCGGCAACCCGCTGGGCCTGACCTCGGTGGAGGACCTGGTCCGGACCGGTGTGCGCTACGTCAACCGCCAGCGCGGAGCCGGGACCCGGGTGCTGCTCGACCACGAGCTGGCGCGCCGGGCGATCGAGCCGGCGGCGCTGGACGGGTACCAGCGCGAGGAGAGCACCCATCTCGCCGTGGCGGCCGCCGTGGCCTCCGGCCGGGCCGACGCGGGGCTGGGCATCCTCGCGGCGGCGCGCGCCTTCGGCCTCGGCTTCGTGCCGGTCGCCGAGGAGCCGTACGACCTGGTCACCACCGCGGAGACCCTGGAGCAGGGAGTCCTCGCACCGCTGCTCGACCTGCTGGCCGAGCCCACCTTCCTGGCCTCGGTCGATGCCCTCGGCGGCTACTCCACCCGCGAGACGGGGCGCCGGATCCGGTAGGAAGGTGGCCGTGAGCATCCCGTTCCCGGAGCCGACCGCGCCGGCCGCGTCGCGCACCGAGGTGCTGGTCGGCTACCTCGACTACTTCCGTGCCGTGCTGATCGCGAAGGTCGACGGGCTGTCGACGCACCAGCTGCGTGGCAGCGTGCTGCCCTCCGGCTGGTCACCGCTGGAGCTGGTCAAGCACCTGGCCTACGTCGAGCGGCGCTGGCTCGAGTGGGGCTTCGAAGGGGCCCAGGTCGACGACCCCTGGGGCGACCGGCGGGACGACCGGTGGTACGTCGGGCCGGACGAGGAGCCCTCGGAGGTCGTCGCCGCCCTGGCCCGCCGCGGCGAGCTCACGGCTGCGATCGCCGGCCGGCACGACCTCGAGGAGGCCGGCGCACCGGGGGAGCGGTGGGACGGCGCGCCCCCGGCCACGCTGGAGCGCTGCCTGCTGCACCTGATCCAGGAGTACGCCCGGCACGTGGGTCACCTGGACGTCGTCCGCGAGCTGCTCGACGGTCGGACCGGGGAGTCCTGAGGGACCTCTGGTCGCCACCCGGGGGCAGCGTGGACGACACCTGGCGCGACTAGGCTCGGGTGCAGGATGACGACCGAGGACGAGGTACGAGGGAGTGGCCCGGCGTCGGCCCCGAAGGCGCCGAGCGACCGCGTCCTGACCCTGCCCAACGCCCTGAGCATGCTGCGGCTGCTCGGTGTGCCGTTCTTCCTCTGGCTGGTGCTCACCGAGCACGACGGGCCCGCCGTCCTCGTCCTGATGGTCAGCGGGGTCACGGACTACCTGGACGGCAAGATCGCCCGGGCCTGGAACCAGAGCTCGCGGCTAGGCGTGCTGCTCGATCCGGCGGCCGACCGGCTGTACATCCTGGCGACCCTGATCGGGCTCACCGTGCGCGACGTGGTGCCGCTCTGGCTGACCCTGGCGCTGGTGGGCCGCGACGTGCTGCTCGCCCTCACCCTGCCGCTGCTGCGCCGCGAGGGCTACGGGCCGCTGCCGGTGCACTACCTCGGCAAGGCGGCCACCTTCAACCTGCTCTCCGGGTTCCCGTTGCTGCTGCTCGGCGAGTGGGAGAACGCGCTCGGCGACGTCGCGCACGCCTTCGGCTGGGCCTTCGCCATCTGGGGTACGACGCTGTACTGGTGGGCAGGGATCCTCTACCTCGTCCAGGTGCGGGACCTGCTTCGCCCCGGCCCGGAGGAGGTCACGCCGTGACCGGGGACCGGCCGGCGACGCGGACCGAGGGGAGGGTTCGGCAGTGAAGGCGGTCGTGATGGCCGGCGGCGAGGGCACCCGCCTGCGCCCGATGACGGTGAGCATGCCCAAGCCGCTGCTGCCCATCGTCAACAAGCCGATCATGGAGCACGTGCTGCGGCTGCTCGCACGGCACGGGTTCTCCGAGACCGTCGTCACCGTGCAGTTCCTGGCCAGCCTGGTCCGGAACTACTTCGGTGACGGGGAAGACCTCGGCATGAGCCTGCACTACGCGACCGAGGAGACCCCGCTCGGCACGGCCGGCAGCGTCAAGAACGCCGAGGACCTGCTGCGCGACGACACGTTCCTGGTCATCTCCGGCGACGCCCTCACCGACTTCGACCTCACCGACCTGGTGAAGTTCCACCACGACAAGGGTGCCCTGGTGACCGTCTGCCTCACCCGGGTGCCCGACCCGCTCGAGTTCGGCATCACCATCGTCGACGACGACAACCGGGTGCAGCGTTTCCTCGAGAAGCCCACCTGGGGCCAGGTGTTCTCCGACACCGTCAACACCGGCATCTACGTGATGGAGCCGGAGGTGTTCGACCACGTCGCCGTCGGTGAGTCGGTCGACTGGTCGGCCGACGTCTTCCCCCGGCTGCTCGAGGCCGGCCTGCCGGTCTACGGGTACGTGGCCGAGGGCTACTGGGAGGACATCGGCACCCACGAGTCCTACATGCGGGCGCAGGCCGACGTCCTCACCGGGCAGGTCGACGTCGACCTCGACGCCTTCGAGATCTCCACCGGGGTGTGGGTCGCCGAGGGCGCCGACGTCCACCCCGAGGCGACCCTGAAGGGCCCGCTCTACGTCGGCGACTACGCCAAGGTGGAGGCCGGCGCCGAGCTGCGCGAGTTCACCGTCCTCGGCAGCAACGTCATCGTGAAGTCCGGCGCCTTCCTGCACCGCGCCGTCGTGCACGACAACGTCTTCATCGGCCCGCAGACCAACCTGCGGGCCTGCGTCATCGGCAAGAACACCGACGTGATGCGCGGCGCCCGCCTGGAGGAGGGGGTGGTCATCGGCGACGAGTGCGTCATCGAGGAGGAGGCCATCGTCTCCACCGGCGTGCGCGTCTACCCGTACAAGAACGTCGAGGCCGGCGCCGTCATCAGCTCGGACCTCATCTTCGAGTCGCGCAGCCAACGTCGCCTCTTCGGGCCGCGTGGCGTCAGCGGCATCGTCAACGTCGAGATCACCCCCGAGCTGGCCGTCCGGCTGGCCAGTGCCTGGGCGAGCACCCTGAAGAAGGGCTCCACCGTCACCACGTCGCGCGACGTGTCCCGCGCCGCGCGTGCCCTGAAGCGCGCGGTGATCGCGGCCCTGACCTCCAGCGCGATCGACGTCGTGGACCTCGAGGTGGTGCCGGTGCCGGTGGCCCGGCTGCAGACCGCGCAGAGCAAGGCGACCGGCGGGGTGGTGATCAGGACGACGCCCGGGCAGCCGGAGAGCGTCGACATCCTGTTCCTCGACCGGCACGGTGCCGACCTGTCGCTGGCCGACCAGCGCAAGATGGAGCGCACCTTCTCCCGCGGGGAGTTCCGCCGCGCCTTCCCCGGCGAGATCGGCGACCTGCTGTTCCCACCGCGTGTCATGGAGGCCTACACCCTCGAGCTGCTCCGCCAGATCGACGTCTCGGGCCTTCCGGAGAACGGCCTCAAGGTCGTCGTGGACACCGGTGGCGGCACCGCGTCGCTGGTGCTGCCGACCCTGCTGGGCCGGCTCGGCCTGGACGTGATGACGGTCAACAACGGCCTGGACGAGACCTCGCCGACAGAGTCGGCGGCCGAGCGGCTCGAGGCGATGGCCCGGCTGGGCCGGCTCGTCGCGTCGTCCAAGGCTGCCTTCGGCGTGCACTTCGACCCGGTCGGCGAACGCATCTCGCTGGTCGACGAACGAGGTGTCCCGATCGAGGACGAGCGGGCCCTGCTGGTCGTACTCGACCTGGTCGCCGCCGAGTGCACCGGAGGGACGGTCGCCCTCCCGGTGACCACGACCCGGGTGGCCGAGCAGGTCGCGGCGTTCCACGGCGTCGACATCCGGTGGATCGCCACCACTCCGGCGGCCGTCACCTCGGCAGTCGGAGAGCCGGACGTGGTGTTCGGCGGCGACGGCCGCGGCGGGTTCGTGGTACCGAGGTTCTCCACGACGTACGACGGCATCGCGGCGTTCGTGCAGCTCGTCGGACTGGTGGCCAGAACCAAGCTGCAGCTGTCCGAGATCGACGCGCGCATCCCGCGCAGCCATGTCAGCCGCCGCACTGTGCCCACCCCATGGGCGGCGAAGGGCATGGTCATGCGCGCGGTCGTCGAGGAGGCCGGCACACTTCCGTTGGACACCACCGACGGCGTCCGGGTTCTCGAGCGGGACGGCAGCTGGGTGCTGGTCCTGCCCGACCCGGCCGAGCCGCTGACCCACCTCTGGGCCGAGGCGAGCACCGACGCCGGCTCCACCGCGCTGCTCGAACGCTGGGCCGACGTGGTGTCCCGCACCGACGCCTAGCCCGGAGCGGGCGCAGGCTCCGTGCCGCGGACTCTGCGACGATGTGCCCGATGCCTGCACCTCAAGCCGCGCCGGACCGGCCCGCCGGGGTACCCCGCCGGGACGACTCGATGCTGCTGCTGCGCCGACTCGTCGAGGACTCCCTGGACGAGGGATATGCGCGTGCAGCGGCGCGCCGCGGGCCGGACGCCCGGCGCAGCCGGACGACGGTGTGGGTGCTCACCGCGGGGCTGCTGGCGGTCGGCCTGCTGCTGACGACCGCCTTCGTGCAGGCCCGCGAGCGAGCCGGATCGGCCGAGGAGGCGCGGGACGCCCTCATCGCCGAGGTCGACGCCCGCGAGACCGCGAACGAGCGGGCCCAACGGCAGCTCGACCGGCTGCGCGCGGCGGTGCAGCGCGACCAGCAGGAGGCGCTGGCGCTGACCGGCGCCGGTGCCGATCTGGCGACGCAGCTGGGGGACCTGGAGGCGATCACCGGTGCGGGAGCCGTGACCGGTCCCGGGATGACCGTGCGGCTGGACGAGGCGACCGACGACACCGACGCCGACGTGGACCCGCGCACCGACCAGACCGACGAGGGCCGGGTCACCGACCGCGACCTGCAGACGGTGGTCAACGAGATCTGGGCGGCGGGTGCGGAGGCGGTCGCCGTCAACGGCCAGCGACTCACCGCGCTGAGCGCGATCCGGTCGGCCGGTGACGCCGTCCTGGTCGACTTCCGGCCGCTGAACCCGCCGTACGAGATAGCAGCCATCGGGGAGCCAAAGACGATGCGCACCACCTTCGTGGGAGGCTTCGGAGGCAGCTACCTGCAGGTCCTCCAGGGCTATGGCATCACCTACACCGTGGAGGACGCCGACAAGCTGGAGCTGCCTGCATCGGCAGGTGTCAGCCTGCGGCACGCCGCCGCGCCCGCCCCTGCCGCCGGACCCCCTGACGAGAAGGACACGAAGAAGTGATCGCCGCGATCGGGCTGGTGCTGGGCATCGTCGCCGGCCTGTTCCTCGAGCCCACCGTGCCGACGTGGCTGCAGCCTTACCTGCCCATCGCGGTGGTGGCTGCTCTCGACGCGGTCTTCGGCGGTCTGCGCGCGCTGCTCGACGGCATCTTCGACGACCGGGTGTTCGTGGTGTCCTTCGTCGCCAACGTCCTCGTCGCCGCGTTGATCGTCTACCTCGGTGACCAGCTCGGCGTCGGCTCGCAGCTGTCCACCGGCGTCGTCGTCGTGCTGGGCATCCGGATCTTCTCCAACGCCGCCGCGATCCGTCGACAGCTGTTCCGAGCGTGAGCGACGACCTGCCGGCCACCGAGCCGCCGGCCAAGACCATGCAGCGCACCAGCTGGCAGCAGCTGCGCTCGGCGATGCGGCCCGGCGCCGGCAAGGGTCACCTGCTGCCGGCGCTGCTGTGCGCGGTGCTGGGCTTCGCCGTGGTGGTGCAGGTTCGATCGACCCAGGACGCCGGCCTGGACGGCCTGCGGCAGTCCGACCTGGTGCGGATCCTGGACGACGTCAGCGAGCGCTCCGACCGGCTGCGCACCGAGGCACGCGACCTGGAGGACACCCGGGCCCAGGTCACCGGCGGAAGCAGCGGCACCCGGGCGGCCCTCGAGGCCGCGCGGGAGCGCTCCCGGGTGCTCGGCATCCTGGCCGGCACGCTGCCGGCGGTCGGCGCGGGCATCGAGCTCACCATCAGCGACCCGGAGGGCAAGGTCGGCTCCGACGTCCTGCTGGACGCACTGCAGGAGCTGCGGGACGCCGGAGCCGAGGCAGTCGAGGTGTCGTCGTTGGACGGGCCCGCGGTCCGGGTCGTCGCCAGCACGTCCTTCGTGGACCCGTCCGAGGGGGCCGAGGAGGGCCAGCCGAGCAGGGTCGAGGTCGACGGCACCGAGCTGACGTCGCCGTACCGGTTCCGGGTGATCGGTGACTCGCGCACCCTCGCCGCTGCGCTGGACATCCCCGGCGGCGTGCTGGACGTGCTCGCTCAGAGCGGGGCCCAGGGGGTGGTGGACCCCAAGGACGAGGTCGTCATCGCGTCCTTGCGGGCGGCTCCGTCGCCTCGTTACGCTCGCCCGGCCACTGACGCCCCGGACTGAGAGAGAGCCCGTGATCCCCGAGGACCTGCAGTACACGAAGGACCACGAGTGGCTGCGCACCGAGGGAGACATGGTGCGGGTCGGCGTGACCGACTACGCGCAGGACGCTCTCGGCGACATCGTGTTCGTCACGCTGCCGGAGGCCGGCACCCACGTCCGGGCCGGTGAGACCTGCGGCGAGGTGGAGTCCACGAAGAGCGTCTCGGACATCTACGCACCGGTCACCGGCACGGTGGTGGAGCGCAACGACTCGCTCGACGCGGCCCCCGAGCTGGTCAACTCCGACCCCTACGGCGACGGCTGGATGCTCGCCATCCGAGTCGACGACGGCGGGGACGCGACCGAGCTGCTCGACGCCGCGGGCTACCAGTCGACGCTGGGCGGCTGAGCGCACGCTCGCAACGCGCGGGGCGGCTTCGCGCGTCGCCCCGCCGCATCTCCGACGCGACCCGCCGACCCGGTTGACCCGGTCACACCGGAGCCGTAGGTTTCCGCAGGACCGTCGACCTCGACCTAGGGTGGAGGTTGACAGGCGTCCCACTTTCGAGCGGCCACAACCGTGGCGGGGAGGCTTACCCCATGCCGTTCTGCACCCAGTGCGGTCACAACAACACCGATGACGCGCGCTTCTGCAGCAACTGCGGTGCGGCACTGAAGCCGACCGCCCCCGCCGCCTCGCCCGCATCCTCGGGCGAGACGTCGACCATCACCATCGGCGGCGGCTTCGAGCCGGGTGAGCCGAGTGAGAAGGCCGAGGGCCTCTCCAGCGCCGACCAGGCGGCGATCGACGCGCTGCCCCCCGGCTCGGCGCTGCTCGTCGTGCGTCGCGGGCCGAACTCCGGCAGCCGGTTCCTGCTCGACTCCGACGCGACCACCGCCGGCCGGCACCCGTCCAGCGACATCTTCCTCGACGACGTCACCGTCTCCCGCCGGCACGCGGAGTTCGTCCGCACCGACGACGGCTTCAGCGTCCGCGACGTGGGCTCCCTGAACGGCACCTACGTCAACCGCGACCGCATCGACGAAGCCAACCTCGCGGGCGGTGACGAGGTGCAGGTGGGCAAGTACCGGCTCGTGTTCTACCCGAGCCAGCACGGCGGCGACCGGGGATGAGCGCGGTTCCGTCCTCCCGGTCGCTGATGAGCATCGGGGAGGTGCTGGCGCAGCTGCGCACCGACTTCCCGGACGTGACCATCTCCAAGATCCGGTTCCTCGAGTCCGAGGGTCTGGTGGAGCCGGCGCGCACCCCGTCCGGCTACCGGAAGTTCAGCCACGCCGACGTCGCCAGGCTGCACTACGTGCTGGCCACCCAGCGCGACCACTACCTGCCGTTGCGCGTCATCAAGGAGCACCTCGACGCGCTGGACCGCGGTCTCGAGCCGCCGGCCGTCCCCGGGGAGCGGCCCCGGGTGCCCAGCTCGGCCGGCCGGCCGGACTGGCTGCCGGGTCCGCGGGTCCTGGGCGAGGCCACCGAGCTGCGGCTGTCCCGCGACGAGCTGGTGGAGTCCGCCGGCATCGACGCAGACCTGCTCACCGAGATCGAGGGCTACGGCCTGGTCGGCCCGGTCCGCGGCGGCAAGCCCGGCGACGAGCACTACGACGCCGATGCGCTGGTGATCGCGACCGCTGTGGCGGAGATGGCGGGCTTCGGCCTCGAGCCGCGGCACCTGCGCTCGTTCCGCACCGCGTCGGACCGCGAGGCCGACCTCGTCGAGCAGGTCGTGGCGCCGTTGCTGCGCCAGCGCAGCCCGGAGGCGCGGGCCCGCGCGGAGGAAGTGGCGCGCGAGATGGGCGCCCTCTCGCTGCGGCTGCACACCGCACTGGTGCGCTCCCGGCTGCGCGACGTCGTCGGCCGCTGACACCCACGATCGGCGGATCGGCACCCCCCGTCACGGCGCGGGTAGGGTGGCCGACGTGAACGAGCTCGACGTGGTGGGTGTCCGGGTCGAGATGCCCTCGAACCAACCGATCGTGCTTCTCAAGGAGTCCGGCGGCGAGCGCTACCTGCCGATCTGGATCGGCGCCGGCGAGGCGACCGCCATCGCGTTCGCGCAGCAGGGCGTCGTGCCGCCGCGGCCGCTGACCCACGACCTGATCCGTGATCTGCTCGAGGCTGCGGGCCAGGAGCTCACCGAGGTGCGCATCACGTCGCTGCGGGACGGCGTCTTCTACGCCGAGATGGTCTTCGCCAGCGGCCTGGAGGTCAGCGCCCGGCCGTCCGACGCGATCGCGGTGGCGCTGCGCACCAGCACGCCGATCTTCGGTGCCGAGGAGGTCCTCGCCGAGGCGGGGATCAGCATCCCGGACGAGCACGAGCAGGAGGACGAGGTCGAGAAGTTCCGCGAGTTCCTTGACCAGATCTCGCCGGAGGACTTCCAGGGCCCGCCCCCCCAGTGAGAATCTGAACCTCCACCCGAGGTCGAGACTTACCGGACCGCCCGGCGCGGCGTCGTTGACCCGGCCCCGGCCGAGCCGTACCGTTCCGGGAAGAACGCCCCCCATGTAGTTCCATCCGTGTGATCCCGGCCCCCGCCGGCGGCCACCGGTCCTTCCCCCCGGGGCGTGAGACGGAGGTCGGCGTGAGCGACACCACGACGGGCAGCGTGGCCGGCAGTGACCGGGCCGCCCAGGACCGTGCCCGCGCGCGGGCCGGCCAGCAGGGCCTGCTGTTCACCGACGACCTGCCGCAGCTGCCCGAGGACATGGGCTACCGCGGCCCGACCGCCTGCTCGGCGGCCGGCATCACCTACCGCCAGCTCGACTACTGGGCGCGCACCGGCCTGGTCGAGCCCGGCATCCGGGGCGCGGCCGGCTCGGGCAGCCAGCGGCTCTACAGCTTCCGCGACATCCTGGTGCTCAAGGTGGTCAAGCGGCTGCTCGACACCGGGGTCTCGCTGCAGAACATCCGGACGGCGGTCGCCCACCTGCGCGAGCGCGGGGTCGACGACCTGGCCCAGATCACCCTGATGAGCGACGGCGCCAGCGTCTACGAGTGCACCTCGGCCGACGAGGTCGTCGACCTGGTCCAGGGCGGTCAGGGCGTGTTCGGCATCGCGGTCGGACGGGTCTGGCGCGAGGTCGAGGGCTCGCTGGCCGAGCTGCCCGGTGAGCGCAGCGGTGCTGCGGCGCCGGGTGCGGACGGCGAGACCCACGACGAGCTCTCGGCCCGGCGCAAGGCCCGCGCCACCGGCTGACGTCCTCCGCGCGGGTTAGACTGCGCGTGCTCATGATCCCGCGTGGGAGAGATCCCGCGGACGCCGTTGATTCCTGGCGGCATCCTGGCGGGGCGCCGAAGGGGCAACCTCCCCGGAACCTCTCAGGCACCCAGGACCACGTGGACCAGGCAGCTCTGGAGCGCCCGCGACAGAGGGGGACCGTACGCCGGCCGGCCAGCCGACGTTCGGCCGGCGACCCCCTGGAGGCCCTGTGACCGAGCGCCCGTCCGAGCCGAGGACCGGAACCAGCGGCACCGCCGTCCTTGACGCGAGCCTGCCGTTCGCCCGACGACACATCGGCCCGGCACCCGAGGACCAGGCCAAGATGCTCGCGGTCCTCGGCTACTCCTCGCTGGAGGACCTGGTCGACGCCGCGGTGCCGTCCTCGGTGCACAGCGACGCCCCGCTCGCGCTGCCCGCCGGCCGGGCCGAGCACGAGGTGCTCGACGAGCTGCGTGAGCTCGCCGGCCGCAACCAGGTGCTGACCTCGATGATCGGCCTCGGCTACCACGGCACGGTCACGCCGCCGGTGATCCTGCGCAACGTGCTGGAGAACCCGGCCTGGTACACCGCCTACACGCCGTACCAGCCGGAGATCTCGCAGGGCCGGCTGGAGGCGCTGCTGAACTTCCAGACCGTGGTCACCGACCTCACCGGGCTGCCGGTGGCCGGCGCCAGCCTGCTCGACGAGGCCACGGCGGCCGCCGAGGCCATGACGCTTGCACGCCGCACCAGCAACGCTCCCGCCGACGCGGTCTTCGTGGTCGACGCCGACGTGCTGCCGCAGACGTTGGCGGTGATCCGGACCCGCGCCGTGCCACTCGGCCTCGAGGTCGTCGTCGCCGACGTGCACGGCGGCGGGTTGCCGGACCGCGACCTGTTCGGTCTGCTGCTGCAGTACCCCGGGGCGACCGGGGCGGTGCGCGACCTGAGCGAGGTCGCCGCCGCGGCGAAGGAGCGCGGTGCGGTGGTCGCGGTCGCCGCCGACCTGCTTGCCCTGACGTTGCTGCGTCCTCCCGCCGAGCTCGGTGCCGACATCGCGGTGGGCACCACCCAGCGGTTCGGCGTCCCGATGGGCTTCGGCGGCCCGCACGCCGGCTACCTCGCGGTGCGGCAGGGACTCGAGCGCCAGATGCCGGGCCGGCTCGTCGGGGTCTCCAAGGACGTCGACGGTCACCCGGCGTACCGGCTGGCCCTGCAGACCCGTGAGCAGCACATCCGGCGCGAGAAGGCGACCAGCAACATCTGCACCGCGCAGGTGCTGCTGGCGGTGGTGGCCGCGATGTACGCGGTGTACCACGGGCCGGAGGGGCTGCGGGCGATCGCCCGGCGGGTGCACGGCTACGCCGCCGCGCTGGCCGCCGGGCTTCGGGACGCCGACGGGGTCGAGGTGGTGCACGACGCGTTCTTCGACACCGTGCTGGCGCGGACGCCGGGCCGGGCCGCGGCGGTCGTCGCAGCCGCCCTCGAGCGCGGGGTGAACCTGCGCCTCGTCGACGCCGACCACGTCGGCGTCACCACCGACGAGACCACCACCCGCGAGGACCTGGCTGCGGTCTGGGCAGCATTCGGCGCGGCCGACCTCGACGCGGCCGCCGCCGACCGGCTCGCCGAGCAGGACCGGCTGCCCGAGGACCAGCTGCGTCACGACGAGGTGCTCACCCACCCGGTCTTCCACCAGCACCGGTCCGAGACCGCCATGCTGCGGTACCTGCGCCGGCTCTCCGACCGGGACCTCGCTCTGGACCGTTCGATGATCCCGCTGGGTTCGTGCACGATGAAGCTCAACGCCACCGCGGAGATGGAGCCGATCACCTGGCCGGAGTTCGCAGCGGTGCACCCGTTCGCGCCGGTCGACCAGGCGCGCGGCTACACCGAGCTGATCGACCAGCTCGAGTCATGGCTGTGCGAGGTCACCGGTTACGACGCGGTGTCGCTGCAGCCGAACGCGGGGTCGCAGGGCGAGCTGGCGGGCCTGCTGGCGATCCGCGCGTTCCACCGTGCGAACGGTCAGGAGGCCCGGACCGTCTGCCTGATCCCGTCCAGTGCGCACGGCACCAACGCGGCGTCCGCCGTGATGGCCGGCATGAAGGTCGTCGTCGTGCGGACCGCCGAGCAGGGCGACGTCGACATGGCCGACCTGCGCGCCAAGGTCGAGGAGCACCGCGACGACCTAGCCGCGATCATGGTCACCTACCCGTCGACGCACGGGGTGTTCGAGCAGGACATCTCCGAGCTGTGCGCGTTGGTGCACGAGGCCGGTGGTCAGGTGTACGTCGACGGCGCGAACCTCAACGCGCTGGTCGGCGTGGCCCGGCCGGGGCACTTCGGTGCCGACGTGTCCCACCTGAACCTGCACAAGACGTTCTGCATCCCGCACGGCGGCGGCGGCCCGGGCGTCGGCCCGGTCGGCGTGCGCGCCCACCTGGCGCCGTACCTGCCCAACCACCCGATGCAGGACGAGGCCGGGCCCTCGACCGGCGTCGGCCCGGTGTCCGCGGCCCCCTGGGGATCGGCCGGCATCCTGCCGATCTCCTGGGCGTACGTCCGGCTGATGGGTGGTGCCGGGCTGACCCGCGCGACCCAGGTCGCGATCCTGAACGCCAACTACGTCGCGGCCCGGCTCGGCCCGCACTTCCCGGTGCTCTACACCGGGCAGTCCGGCCTGGTCGCGCACGAGTGCATCGTCGACCTCCGCGGCATCACCAAGGACACCGGCGTCACGGTCGACGACGTGGCGAAGCGCCTCATCGACTACGGGTTCCATGCCCCGACGATGTCGTTCCCGGTGGCCGGGACGTTGATGATCGAGCCGACCGAGAGCGAGGACCTCGCCGAGCTCGACCGGTTCTGCGACGCGATGGTCGCCATCCGCGAGGAGATCGGCCGGGTAGCCTCAGGCGAGCTGGACGGCACCGACAACCCGCTTCGCGGGGCGCCGCACACGGCGGCTGTGCTGGCGGGGGAGTGGGAGCACGGCTACTCGCGGACCGAGGCGGTGTTCCCCTCGGGGGTCGACGCGAGCTCGAAGTACTGGCCGCCGGTGCGCCGGATCGACGGGGCGTTCGGTGACCGCAACCTGGTCTGCAGCTGTCCGCCGGTCGACAGCTATGCCGACTGAGTCGTCAGGAGCGAGACGTCAGGCAGCGACGCGGTGATCGGTGGGACGGTGCGGGTCGATGACCCGGCCGTCCGGCAGCAGCTCGCCGGTGTCCTCGAACAGCACGACGCCGTTGCACAGCAGGCTCCAGCCCTGCTCGGGGTGGTAGGCGATGGTGTGCGCGGCCTCCCGGTCGGGAGCCTCTGCTGAGGGGCACTGCGTCTGGTGCGAGCACATGGTCTGCGGCTTTCTCTTGTCTTCGGGTCGTGCGGCCCGGGGGTGATCTGCGTCACGTCAACTCTCCCTCTAGTGTCGGCTCACGTACCGACAACTGGAGGGTTCGGCCCGGCGCGGCATGGAATAGGGCCGAACGGCTGAGGTTCATCTGGACATCGGTCTAGTGCGAATGCAGGTTCGGAGGATGGGCAGATGAGCCAGGTCGTCGCGGTGGCCCCTGCCCTGCCGGGCCATCGCTACCCGCAGCAGCAGATCACCGACGCCTTCGCCAAGGTGGTGCTGCCGCAGGGCGCCGACCGCGCCGTGCTCGACCGCCTGCACCGCGCGACCGGTGTCACGTACCGCCACCTCGCCCTGCCGCTGGACGCCTATGCCGGGCTGGACGGGTTCGGCGCGGCCAACGACGCCTTCATCGAGGTGGGCAGCCGGCTCGGTGTCGAGGCGATCGCCGCCGCGCTCGCGGCAGCAGGCCTGGCCCCCGAGGACGTCGACATCCTGGTGGTCACCTCGGTCACCGGAATCGCGGCCCCGAGCCTGGACGCGCGGCTCGTGCCGTTGCTGGGCCTGCGCCCTGACGTGCGGCGGGTCCCGGTGTTCGGCCTGGGCTGCGTCGCCGGCGCCGCCGGAGTGGCCAGGGTGCACGACATGCTGCGCGGCGACCCGGACGCCGTCGCGGTCCTGCTGTCGGTCGAGCTGTGCTCGCTGACGGTGCAGCGGGACGACCCGTCGATGGCGAACCTCGTCGGCAGCGGGCTGTTCGGTGACGGCGCCGCCGCGGTGGTGATCGTCGGTGAGCAGCGGGCGGCCGCGGCTGGCGACCCGCGGACCGCGGGTGGTCGCCTCGCGCAGCCGGCTCTACCCGGACACCGAGCGAGTGATGGGCTGGGACGTCGGGAGCAGCGGCTTCCGGATCGTGCTCTCGGCCGGCGTACCGGAGCTCGTCGAGGAGCACCTCGGCCGCGACCTGGCGGCCTTCCTGGGTGACCACGACCTCAAGACCGGCGACATCGACACCTGGGTCGCCCACCCGGGCGGGCCGAAGGTCCTCGAGGCGATGGAACGCACGCTCGACCTGCCGCCGAGTGCCATGCGCCGGACCTGGGACTCGCTGGCCAGGGTGGGCAACCTGTCGTCGTCCTCGGTGCTGCACGTCCTGGCCGACACCATGGCCGGCGAACCGCCGCTGCCCGGCTCGCCCGGCGTCCTGCTCGCGATGGGTCCGGGGTTCTGCTCGGAGCTGGTCCTGCTGCGATGGTGAGCAGCGAGTCGCTCTACCTGGCGCTGGTGCTCGGCGTCGGGGCAGAACGGGTCGTCGAGCTCGTCGTCAGCGAGCGCAACCGCCGGTGGTCGCTGGCCGCGGGCGGCGTCGAGTCCGGAGCCGGGCACTACCCGGCGATGGTCGCTGCTGCACACCGGTCTGCTGGTCGGGCGCCCTGGCCGAGGTGTTCCTCGCCGATCGCCCGTTCCTGCCGTGGCTGGGCTGGCCGATGCTCGCTCTCGTGCTGGCGGCTCAGGGCCTGCGCTGGTGGTGCATCTCCGTCCTCGGCAGGCAGTGGTGCACCCGGATCGTCGTGGTGCCCGGCCTGTCCGCGGTGCGAAGCGGGCCCTACCGCTGGCTGCGGCACCCGAACTACCTGGCCGTCGTCGTCGAGGGCTTCGCCCTGCCGTTGGTGCACAGCGCCTGGGTCACCGCTGTTGTCTTCACGATCGCCAACGCCGTACTGCTGCGGACCCGGGTGGCCGCGGAGGAGCGGGCGCTGCAGGCGTTGGCACCGAGCCGTCCGGCGTGACCGACGCCGACGTCCTGGTCGCGGGCGGCGGTCCGGTCGGACTGGCGGTCGCGATCGGCGCCTGCCGGGCCGGGCTGAGGGTCGCGGTCGTCGAGCCACGCAGCGCCCCGATCGACAAGGCCTGCGGGGAAGGGCTGATGCCGGCGGCGGTGCGCGAGCTGGCCCGGCTGGGGGTCTCGCTCGACGGCCGGCCGTTCGTCGGCATCCGCTATCTCGCACCGGGCCGCTCGGTCTCCGCGCAGTTCCGTGAGGGGCCCGGGACTGGGGGTACGCCGGACGGTTCTGCACGCCGCGCTGGCGGCCTGCGCCGCCGAGCTCGGGATCGTGCCGATGACCGGCTCGGTCCGCGAGGTCGAGCAGGACGCCGAGGGCGTCACAGCGGCCGGGCTCCGAGCGCGGTGGCTGGTCGCCGCCGACGGGCTGCACTCGCCGGTACGGCGGCAGCTCGGGCTGCAGGTGCCGGTCGCCGGGCCGGCCCGGTTCGGCCTGCGACGGCACTACCAGGTCGTGCCGTGGTCGCAGCACGTCGAGGTGCACTGGGGCGACCGGGCCGAGGCCTACGTGACGCCGGTGTCCGACCGGCTGGTGGGCGTCGCCTTCCTCGGTGGCCGGCACGGCGACTCGGCTACGACGCGCTGCTGGCGGGGTTCCCGGCGCTGGTCGCCCGGCTGCGCGGGGCCGAGCCGGCGACCGAGGTGCGCGGCGCCGGTCCGTTGCGCCAGGCGGCCCGCACCCCGCGGGAGGGCCGGGTGCTGCTGGTCGGCGACGCCGCCGGCTACGTCGATGCCCTGACGGGGGAGGGGGTCGCGGTGGGGCTCGCCACCGCGAGGCAGGCGGTGGCGGCGGTGGTCGACGGCCGCCCGGGGGACTACCCGGCTGCCTGGCGACGGGTTACCCGCCGGTACCGGTGGTCGGCGTCGACCCTCCTCGGGGTCGCTGCCCGACCCGCCCTGCGAAGTAGGCTGGTCCCCGCCGCCTGCGCACTGCCCGGCGTCTTCGGCTGGGCGGTCGACACGGTGGCCTGACGGGGGATTTGTGACAGTGGCGAGCGACAACGGCGGGCACAGGACCGAGATCCGTGACACCCTGGGCGGCGTGCGGTGCAGTGCGGTGACGCTCGGTGCCGGGCAAGGCGCGTCCGCCGGCGGCACGGCGGCTCGACGAACTGCGGCCCGGCCCGCGCTGCTGCCTGAGATCCTGCTGCTGGTCACCCTGTTCTTCGCCTACCGGCTCGGCCGGCTCGCGATCACCGGCCACGACGACCTGGCCATCGCCAACGCGTGGCGGGTGTGGGACGTCGAGCGGCTGCTCATGCTGCCCGACGAGGAGACCCTGCAGGACTGGGTCCTGCAGTGGCCGGACCTGCTCAAGGCCGCGAACTGGTACTACGTGGGCGTCCACTTCCCGGTGACGCTCGCCTTCCTGGCCTGGGGCTGGCTGCGGCGGCCGCCGGCGGAGTACCGCTGGGCCCGCCGGCTGATCATCACCCTCACCGCGTTCGCGATGCTGCTCCACGTCGCGATGCCGCTGGCACCGCCGCGGATGCTGTCCAGCCTCGGCTTCCTCGACACGATGGCGGCCTTCGGCCCCTCGGCGTACGGCGGGGGAGCCGCCACGGTCGCCAACCAGTTCGCCGCGATGCCGAGCCTGCACGTCGGCTGGGCGCTGCTCATCGCGTTGGTGGTGGTGCGGACCGCGAAGAGCCGGTGGCGCTGGGTGGTGGTCGCGCACCCGGTGCTCACCACGTTGGTCGTCGTCGTGACGGCCAACCACTACTGGATCGATGCCGTGGTCGTGGCCCTGATGCTCGGCCTGGTGCTGCTGGTCACCCCGCGGCCGGCTGCCGTCCCGCCGTCCCGGGCGTGGCTGTGGGTCACCGGTCGTGGTCGGTCCGGTCAGGCCATCGAGACGAGGAACACCGGGTCGGTGGTCGGCCGGTCCGAGCCGGACTCCGGCTCGACGCTCACTCCGACGGCGTCCTCCGGTCCCATGCCGGTGACGACGCCGGTGACGTCACCGCCGCGGCCGAGGACACCTGCCGACTGCGAGTTCTGAGGGGCCATCCGCCAGAGCTGGTAAGCCCGGCCGTCCGGCAGCTCCGGCAGGTCCTTGCCGAGGAACACCGCGACGTCGCCGGATGCGAGCACGGTGCCGGTGCCGCCGGAGGCGACGGGGACCGAGCGCTCGACGTGGTCGGGGTCGGCGAGCACGGCGGCGATCCGGGCAGCCTGATCCCGCGCCGCTGCGGCCTGTTGCTGTGCCTGGTCGGCCCGATCGCTCTCGGCCACGGCGAGGCCGCCGAGCCCGGTGGCGATGACGAGCAGCACGGCGGCCGCTGCGGTGGCCGGCTGGCGGTACCACGGGCGCCCCGTCGAGCGCCGCTCGTCGAGACTGCTCACCCCACCGAGTGGTGACTCCTGCCGGGTGTGCAGGACCTCGGCGAGCACCCGCTCGCGCAGCGCGGGCGGCGCAGCAGCGCTGGCTGCGACCGCGAGCCGGGCAGCCGTGGCACGCAGCTCGACGACCTCGAGCCGGCAAGGGGCGCAGGACTCGAGGTGCTGCTCGAACGCGGCCCGCTCGTCGGCGTCGACGGCGTCGGCCGCGTAGGCGCCGGTCAGGGTGTGCAGCTCGTGGTCGCTCATGCGGTCACCCCCAGGCAGTCGCGCAACCGGATGAGTCCGTCGCGCAGCCGGGTCTTGACCGTACCCAGCGGGGCGTTGAGCAGGTCGGCCACCTCGCGATAGGTGTAGCCACCGTAGTAGGCGAGGGTGACCGACTCGTGCTGGAGCTCGGTGAGAGTGCCGAGGCACCGGCGTACCTGCTCCTGCTCCAGCCGGGCCTCGACCTTCTCGGCCACCTCGTCGTAGGCCGGGGTGTGGTCGCGGGCCGCGACGCGCTGGTCGCGGTCGTGCGACGCCTGGGACGAGCGGACCCGGTCGATGGCCCGCCGGTGCGCCATGGTGTGGATCCAGGACGACGCGCTACCGCGGTCGGCGTCGAACCTGGTGGCCGAGCGCCACACCTCGACGAGCACCTCCTGGGTGACCTCCTCGGACTGCGAGGGGTCCCGGAGCACCCGGCGCACCACGCCGAAGACGGAGTTCGCGACCTGGTCGTAGAGCAGCTCGAAGGCAGGGCCTTCGCCGCGTGCGACCCGGTGCAGCAGGTCGTCCAGCGTGGCCGGGCCGTCCTGCGTGCTCGCGGCACGGGTGATGCGACGGGAAGCCATGGCTGCCATGGTGTCACTTCGGTGCGGGGCGGCCGTCGGCTTGGTCAGGTCCGGCCCTGCTCCTCCTGCGCTCGGCGCAGCGTCCGGCGCTGCGAACGGGACTGGACTGCCCAGGTGGCGTGCAGCACCGCGAAGCCCGCGTCCCGCAGGGCGTCCACGACAGCCTCGTCGTCGTCGATCACGACTTCCACCTCCTGGGCGGCACCCAGGTCGCGCAGCGCCTCGAGCTTCATCACCCGGGCCGGGCGGTAGTCACCCGGCGGCCGCATCCACAGCGGTCCGGCCGGCAGCCCGTGCCGGGTCAACCAGTGCTGGGTGACCCGGCGCAGGCTCTCCGGTCGACCCGTCAGGTACGCCAGGTCGTGCTCGGCGGACAGCTCCCGGGCCAGCTCGAGCCCGGTGGCCAACGGGGGATCGTCGGCGGCCGCGGCGAAGAACGACCCCCAGTCCTTGCGTGGGCCCTCGAGGTGGTGCACCCGGTGCTCGACGTCGGCCAGGACGCCGTCGACGTCGAAGACGACGAGGCTGCGAGTCCGGCCGTCGGCAGCCGCCGGGCTCACTGCCGCACGTGTGAGCCGGCGCGTCCTTTCTCGACCCGGAGCTGGACCGGGACGCGCTGCCGCAGATCGGGCACGTGGCTCACGATGCCCACCGTACGGCCGCCGTCGCGCAGGCCGTCGAGCACTCCCATCACCTCGTCGAGGGTGTCGTCATCGAGGCTGCCGAAGCCTTCGTCGACGAAGAGGGTCTCGAGCAGTGTCCCGCCGGCCTCGGCGGTGACGACGTCTGCGAGCCCCAGGGCGAGGGCCAGCGAGGCCGAGAAGGTCTCGCCACCGGACAGTGTGGCCGGGTCGCGCTCGACGCCGGTCCAGGCATCGAGCACCCGCAGGTGAAGACCCCCGCGAGCCCGGGCGCTGCCGGCCCGGGCGGAGTGCAGCAGCTGGTAGCGGCCGGAGGACATCCGGGCCAGCCGCTCGCTGGCGGCCAGGGCGACCTGCTCCAGCCGGGCCGCCAGGACGTAGCCGGAGAGGCTCATCCGGAGCCGGTTGTCGGTGCTCTTGCCCTCGGCGAGCCGGGACAGCCCGTCGACCGTGCGGTGCTCGTCGACCAGCGGGCCGCGTTCGTCGAGCACCGCCCGCAGCACGGCGCCGAGGCGCAGCAGCGCGTCGACCCGGCGGGCGGCGGTGACCAGGGCGCCGCTGGCCTCGGCGTTGGCGGCCTGGCTCTGGCGCACCTGCACCCGCAGGACCGTCAGGTCGGGCACGGGGGACTCGGCGAGCGCCGCCAGCGACGGCTCGGCGAGCTGGTCGGCGACCGAGGTCAGCTCGGCCAGGTGCCGCTGCCGCTCCTCGTCGAGCGTGGCGACCAGGTCGTCGTCGCGGTGAGCGCCCGCGACGTCCTCCAGCGACCCGATCCCGCGGTCGCGAGCGGCCTGCTCAGCGCGCTCGAACGCGGCTGCCACCTGGTCACCGAGCTGCTCGACCGTGCTCACCTGGCGGGCCAACGCCTCGAGGTCCTCGGCGAGCCGGGCCAGCCGCGCGGCCCGGGCAGCGATCGACCGGTCGTCGCCGCGGGCGCCGTCGAGCGTCGCGCGAAGGGCTTGCAGGCGCTCGCGGTCGCCGCTCACCCGGACCCGCAGGCTCTTGGCGTCCTGGTCCAGGGAGACCCGCCGCCGGACCCAGCCCTCGTGCTGCTCGGCGAACGACTGCAGCGCAGCCTGGTCGTCGGATGCGGTGGCGGCGAGCGCGGTCAGGCGGGTGACCTCTCCGACCGCCGCCTGGTGTGCGGAGCGCAGGTCGGGCAACGGATCATCGCCGCCGGCCGCGGACCGCGCCGCGGCGAGGGCGGCGGCCAGCCCGGTGAGAGTGTCAGCCGCGTCGGCGCGGGCCGCCTCGAGCTCGGCGACCTCGGCGGCGGCCGAGTCCTCGGCGGCCTTGCTCACTGCATCGGGCGCGGCTTCGGCCGGTCGAGGATGCTCGGTGCTGCCGCAGACCGGGCAGTCGTCGCCGTCGTGCAGGACCGCGGCGAGCTCGGCCGCCATGCCGTCGAGCCGGGCCTGACGAAGCCCGAGCCAGCGCTCCCGGGCCAGGTGGGTGAGGTCGGTGCGGGCCCGGAGGTCGTCGGCGGCGGCTGCCTGGCGGAGCAGCAATTCGTCGCGCTGCTCTGCCGCGGTCAGCCGTGCGTGCGCGACCTCGGCAGCGGTGCGAGCACCGGGCAGTGCCGCGATCGCGGCCCGGCTGGCGTCCCGCGCGCCTTCCAGCTCGGTGCGGCGCGCCGGCGCGCTGTCGAGCAGGGCTGCGAGCCGCTGCGCCTGCTCGTCGAGCTCGACGACCCGTCGCTCGAGGGCGTCGGTCGCGGCCGCCAACCGATCGGCCTCGACCTCGTCCTTGGCCATGGTGCGCAGCCCGCCGACCTCGCCGCGATGGTCGCGAGCGACCGCCTGAAGGACGCTGGGCGCGGGCCACGGGGCCACCGGGGCGGCGACCGAGTCGGTGCCGGTCATGGGCAGCGCCTCGGCGAGCTGGAGCCCGGTGGCCACGGCGAGGTCCCTGGCCTGCTCGAGCTCGACCTGGAGTCGGGCCACCTCGTGCACCAGCGGCACCACCGGGGCAGCGGCCCGGGCCGCGGCGACCTCGGCGGCCGCGGCTTCCTGCAGCGACGTCTGCTCGGTCAGCTGCCCCAGCCGGGCCTGCAGGCTCGCCCGCCGGGTGTGCGCCTCGGCGACCAGGGTGGCCGCCTCGAGGGCGGCAGCCGTCGCCTCGTGCCGGTCGCTGGCAGCCGCTGCCACCTGCTGTGCGGTCGCCCGCGCGGAGCGGGCCTCCTCGACAAGGGCGGCGACCCAGCTGCCGGACCGCGCGAGGTCGAGGTCGTCGGGCACGTCCTGACCGGCTGCCTCGCCCACCCGGGCCACCACCTGACGCAGCCGCTGGTCCACCTCGTCCACAGCCCGGGCGGTCTCCTGCCGGCGGGCCACCAACCAGCGCTCGACGGCGGTGAAGCGACCGGTGTCGAAGAGGCTCTCGAGCAGCTCGCGACGCTTCTCGGCATCGGCCCGCAGGAAGTCGGCGAACTGGCCCTGGGGGAGGAGCACGACCTGGCAGAACTGGGACAGGGTGAGACCCAGCAGGCCGCCGACCAGGTGACCGGCCTCGTCGAGGCGGGTGGACAGCGTGGTCCAGCCGGTCAACCCGCACTCCTGCAGGTGAACCCGGGACTGCTCGGTGAGCGTCCCGACCCCTCGACGCTTCGGCCGGTCCCACTGCGGGGACCGGGTCAACCGCAGCCGACGACCGCGCAGGCTGACCTCGAGGACGACCTCGGGCGCCACGCCCTCGCCGGCGTGGTCGCTACGCAGCCCGCGACCGCCGCCGCGAGCCCCGGGGACCTGGCCGTAGAGCGCGAAGCAGACCGCGTCCAGGATGCTGGTCTTGCCTGCGCCGGTGGCACCGGTGAACAGGAACAGCCCCGCGTCGGCCAGGAGGTCGAAGTCGACGGTCTCGGTGCCGGCGAACGGGCCGAACGCGGTGATCTCGAGGCGGTGCAGGCGCATCAGCGACCCACCTCGGAGTGCCGCACGCCGTCGAACGCGGCCGCCAGCAGTGCCGTCTCGGCCGGCTCGGCCGGCCCCCGGACGTGGGCGACGAAGTCGGCGCCGATCTCGAGGTCGGTGCGCCCGCGCACCCGCGCGGCGTAGGACGACGGGTCGGCGCCGTCCACGCCGTCCGGTGCGAAGGCCAGCACCAGCACGTTCGGGAACCGGCGGCGCAGCCTCTCCATCGGCTCGCGCGGGCGCACCGGGTCGGTCAACGTCACGTGCAGGTAATGGCCTTCGTACCCGGACCACTGCGCACCGGCGAGCAGGTCGTCGAGCCGGCCCGACACCCGGGCCAGCGGACAGTGCACCGGCGTCGGCACCGACTCGACGGCCGGCGCGGACCCGGGACGCCGGGCGAGCTCGACGAGCAGCACCTGCTTGGTGTGGTGCTCCTCGGAGAAGGAGAACGGCAGCGGCGAGCCGCTGTAGCGGACCCGGTCGGCCAGGCGCTGCGCACCGTGCAGGTGACCCAGAGCTGCGTAGTCGACTCCGGCGAAGGCCGACAGCGGGACCGACGGGACGCCACCGACGCTGATGTCGCGTTCGCTCTCGCTCGGCTGGGCACCGGAGACGAACGCGTGGGCCAGGACGACCGAGCGGGTGCCCGGTCGGTCGGCCAGGTCGCCGCGGACCCGGCTCATCGCGGCGTCGAGGACCGCGGCATGAGTGCGCTCGTCGCACCCGAGCTCGCCGCGCACGGCATCGGGCTCGAGGTAGGGCACGGCGTAGACGGCCACCGCTCCGTCGGAGTCCTCGATCAGGACCGGCTCGTGGGCGCCGGCGACCGCCGTACGCAGATGGATGCCGGCGGCGTCGATCAGCCCGGAGCCGAAGCCCAGCCGGCGGGCGGAGTCATGGTTGCCACTGATCAGGACCACCCGGGTGCCCGTCGCCGCGAGCCGTCGCAGCGCGTCGTCGAACACCGCGACGGCGTCGACCGGGGGCAGCGCCCGGTCGTAGACGTCGCCGGACACCAGGACCGCGTCGACCCGCTCCGAGCGGACCGTGTCGACCAGGAAGTCGACGAACTGCGCCTGCGCCGGCAGCAGGTCCTCACGGTGGAAGGACCGGCCCAGGTGCCAGTCGGAGGTGTGCAGCAGGCGCATACCAGGACGGTAGGTCGAGGGCTGGACAGAACCCGGCAACGCGGGCCGCCGGAGGGTCGTGTCGGCCAGGGCAGGTGCCCGTCAGGCGTGCGTCGGTCGCATGTGACACCAGGTCGTGCCAAGGTTGGTCCAGGTGAGCCCGGGAAGGGACGGCGCATGGGGCAGGACGTCGCGAAGACGCAGTTCACACGCGAGGACCGGCAGCAGTACCGCCAGAAGGTCAAGCGTTGCCTGGACGTGTTCGCCCGGATGCTGGCGGAGTCCCGGTTCGACACCGAGCGCCGAAGCATGGGCCTGGAGATCGAGCTCAACCTCACCGACGCGTCGGGCGACCCGGCGATGGTCAACGAGAAGGTCCTGGGCCTGATGGCCGACCCCGACTTCCAGACCGAGCTCGCCCAGTTCAACATCGAGATCAACATCCCGCCGAACCTGATCAGCGGCGACGTCTTCACCCAGCTGGAGACCAGCGTCCGGGCCAGCCTGAACCACGCCGACGACGTCGCGAACGAGGCCGGTGCCGACGTGGTGATGATCGGCATCCTGCCGACGGTCCGGCCGGAGCACCTGACCGAGGACACCTTCTCGGCGAACCCGCGCTACGCGTTGCTCAACGAGCAGGTCTTCGCCGCCCGGGGCGAGGACATCCACCTGCAGATCGACGGGGTCGAGCGCATCTCGGCCTTCGCCGACACGATCGCCCCGGAGGCGGCGTGCACCAGTGTGCAGCTGCACCTCCAGGTCAACCCCGAGACCTTCGCCGCGCACTGGAACGCCTCGCAGGCCATCGCCGGGGTCCAGATGGCGATGGGCGCCAACTCACCGTTCTTCTTCGGCAAGGAGCTGTGGCGAGAGACCCGGATCGCGCTGTTCGAGCAGGCTGCCGACACCCGGTCCGACGAGCTCAAGGCACAGGGGGTCCGGCCCCGGGTGTGGTTCGGCGAGCGCTGGATCACCTCGATCTTCGACCTGTTCGAGGAGAACGTCCGGTACTTCCCGTCGCTGCTCCCGATCTGCGACGAGGAGGACCCGCTCGAGGTGCTGGACCGAGGCGACGTCCCGAAGCTGGGGGAGCTCCGGCTGCACAACGGCACCATCTACCGCTGGAACCGGCCGGTGTACGACGTGGTGCGCGGCCGCCCCCACCTGCGGGTGGAGAACCGCTGCCTGCCGGCCGGCCCGACGGTGGTCGACGTGCTGGCCAACGCGGCGCTCTACTACGGCCTGGTGAAGGTGCTGGCCGAGGCCGACCGGCCGGTCTGGTCCCAGATGTCCTTCGCCGCGGCCGAGGAGAACTTCCACAACGGGGCCCGGCACGGCGTGGACGCGCGGATCTTCTGGCCGGGCATCGGCGAGGTCCCCGCGACCGAGCTGGTCCTGCGCCACCTGCTGCCGCTGGCGCACCGCGGCCTGGAGGAGTGGGGTGTCGCGACCGAGGACAAGGATCGCCTGCTCGGCATCATCGAGGCGCGCTGCCTCAAGAGCTCCAACGGCGCGTCCTGGCAGGCGGCGACCTTCCACCGGCTCTTCGACGACCACGACCGGCCCGAGGCGCTGCGCGAGATGATGCGCAGCTACGTCGAGCACATGCACTCCAACGAGCCGGTGCACACCTGGCCGCTGGGCTGAGTCAGGCTCCCGCCGCCTGCAGCCGGCCCCGCTCGTCCCGGCACCAGGCGGCCAGCAGACCTCGGTAGTGCGGGACGAACTCGTCGTGCTCGTGGGCGGGGAAGGTGCTCGTGACCGTCTCGACCAGCACCTCGTCGAACTCAGCCGACTCGAAGTACTCGACAGCTACCTCGTCCAGGTCCGCCAGCCGGGAGGCGCAGAAGTCGCGGTAGCGCTCGGTGTCGAAGTGGTCGTCGGCCAGCACCGCGTAGGCCGCCACCTTCTCCTCGTACGACAGGTCGGTGCGGTCGGCGATCGTGAACCACGGCGCCGGGTCGACGTGCGAGACGGGAGCGCGGCCGGTCGCGGTGCAGAAGACCGACCACCGGAGCAGCGCCTTCATCGCCCACGGGAAGTAGTAGTGCAGCGAGGTGATGGCGACGTCCGGGCAGGCGTTCGCGTAGTCGATGGGGTGCACGTCGGTGCCGGCGACGAGGGTCTCGCAGGAGTTGAACTCCCAGCGGAAGAACGCGTTGACGATGCGCCCGATGTTCACGACCTCAGCGCCGGTCTCGGGGCTCAGGAAGTCGTGCGACACCGAGTACCGGGCGTGCATCGGCTGATCCGGGTTGAAGTTCATCACCATCGTCTCCGCGCCGATCGACAGCGACCGGGCGAACACGTCGTACCCCTCGACCGAGGCCTGCAGGTGCATGAGCATCTCGCCGGACTCGTCGTACGCGCGGTGCAGCTCGCCGGGGTCCCGGATCCGGGAGACACCGACCCAGGCCCCGCCGTCGTACGGCTTCATGAACAGCGGGTACCCGACGCCGGCCGCCACCTGCTCGAGGTCGAACGACCGGTTGTAGCGCTCGGCGGTGTAGGCGTACTTGGCGTGGTCGACCGGGTTCTTGTAGGGCACCAGCGCGGTGGTCGGCACCTTCAGGCCCAGCCGCATCATGGCGCAGTAGGCGGCGTGCTTCTCCATGGCCTGGAAGGTGAACGGCGAGTTGAGCAGGTAGACGTCGTCCATCAGCGCGACCTTCTTCAGCCACTCGCGCGGGTGGTAGTACCAGTAGGCGAGGCGGTCGATGACCAGGTCGTACGACGGCTCGTAGCGCAGGTCGAACGGCTCGACCGTGATCCGCTCGACGTCGTAGCTGTGGCCGGTCCCGGCGCCGTCCTCGACCCGGCCGAGCCGTCTCACCAGCTGCTCGAACACGGTGGGCCAGTCGTTCTCGGTACCGAGCAGCAGCCCGATCAGGTGACGGGTGTCGGTCACGGGTCATTCCTTCCGCCGGTGCAGGCACCCTAGTGAGCGGCTCGTCACGCTGTCGACGCAGGTCGCTCCGCCTCGCCCTAGGGTGTGGACGTGCTCGAAACGGTCACGGCCACCCGGTACGTCACCCCGTTGCGGGAGGGCGGCTCGCTGCCCGGCCTGATGGAGGCCGACGACCTCGGGACCTATGTGGTGAAGTTCACCGGGGCCGGGCAGGGGCGCAAGACCCTGGTGGCCGAGGTGATCTGCTCGCGGCTGGCCAAGGGGCTCGGGCTGGACACCCCGGACCTCGCGGTGGTGGAGGTGGACCCGGGGCTGGCGCCGGCCGAGCCGGACCAGGAGGTGCAGGACCTCCTGCGGGCCAGCCCTGGTCCCAACCTGGGCGTCGACTACCTGCCCGGTGCCCTGGACGTCGACGCCCGTGCCGTCGGCCGCGAGCTCGCGGCCCGGGTGCTGTGGTTCGACGCGCTGATCGGCAACGTCGACCGGTCCTGGCGCAACCCCAACATGCTGCTCTGGCACGGGCGGGTGCAGCTCATCGACCACGGCGCGGCGCTGATCTTCCACCACTCGTGGACCGGCCTCGAGGCGTCGGCAGCCAAGCCCTACGACGTGTCGACCCACGCCCTCGCCGGCGCCGGGGCCGGACATCGACGCGGCCGACGCGGAGCTGAGCCCGCTGGTGACGGCAGCGCTGCTCCAGGCCGCGGTCACCGACGTGCCCGATGTCTGGCTGGACGGCGAGCCGGGCTTCCCGACGGCGGAGGCGCTCCGGGACGCGTACGTCGGTCAGCTGACCGCCCGGCTGGCAGCCAAGCGAGGCCTGGCTGTCCGGGCTGCGAGCGCTGCGCCAGGAGGCCGCGTCGTGAGCCGCGACCCGTTCGAGTACGCGGTGCTGCGGGTGGTGCCGCGGGTCGACCGCGGCGAGTCGATGAACGCCGGCGTGCTGCTGTACTGCCAGACCCGCGGCTTCGTCGGGGCCAGGGTGCACCTGGACGCCGACCGGCTCCGAGCGCTGGACCCGAGCGCCGACCCGCACGCTGTCGAGCACGCGCTGCACACTGCGGCAGGGATCTGTGACGGTGCCTCGGCGGCCGGCCCGGCGGGGGAGGAGGACCCGGGTCGCCGGTTCCGGTGGCTCACCGCGCCGCGCAGCACGGTCGTCCAGCCCGGTCCGGTGCACACCGGCCTGACCGGGGACCCGGAGGCCGAGCTGGACCGGTTGCTACGACTGCTGGTCCTGCCGATCGCCTGATAAGACCGGCAGCAACGCTCTAGCCTGCCGGTCGACGAGGGGGGGCTGGGGATGCGGTCGGCACGTGGGGTAGCGGTAGTCGCCGCCGTGGTGATGGCGGTTCTCGAGGTGATCGATGCGCCCACCCTGGAGGCGCCGGCGATCGCCCTCGTCTTCGCCGCCTTGTTCCTCCTCGGGGCCTGGCTCAGCCACCGTGGTGGGCGCATCGGCCCGGGGCTGCTCGTCGTCCTGTCGGTGATCGAGGTGGTGTTCCTGCCGACGTACGAGCGGAACAACTCCTTCGACTGGACGATCCAGGCCGCGGTCGGCGTCGCAGCTGGTGTCTGCCTCGTCGCCGCGGCGCTGGTGCTGGTCGTTCAGATCAGACGGGGCAGGTGATGCGCCGCCTGCCGCTGCCAGGACGGCCAGTCGTGCGGGACGTCGTGGCCCCAGACGTCGAGCTCGTGCGAGATCCCCTTGGCGGCCAGCACCTCGGCGAACGCCAGCGTGCTCGGCAGCGCCCGAGTGGGGTCGACCTCCCACGAGCCCTGCCCGACGACGAGCACCAGGTGCACGGACCGGCGTAGCCAGTCGAGGTGGTCGCCGTGCAGGTTGGCCACGTAGTCCATCGGGTTGTGGAAGTACCCCGCGTCACCCTGGTCGCCCCACGCGTGCCACTTCGTCGGGTCATAGGAACCGGACAGGCACAGGGCGCGAGGGAACACGTGCGCGTGCCGGAGGGCGATGTTCGCGGCGTGGTACCCGCCGAGGCTGCAGCCCATCGCCGTGATCGGGGTCAGCCCTCCGCAGTCGTCATGGACGAAGGGCACCGCCTGCTCGAGCACCCACCGCTCGTACCAGTCGTGCCGGGAGGCGCGTTCCTCGAGCGGCAGTGACGTGTCGGACCAGGTGTCGGCGTCGGCCGAGTCGACGCAGTAGAGCTTGAGGCGCCCGGCGTCCAGCAGCCATCGCACGGACTCGACCATGCCGTTGTTCTCGAAGTCCCAGGCCTGCCCGGCCTCGGACGGGAAGACCAGCACCGGCGTGCCCCAGTGGCCGTAGGTCACCACCTGGCCGCGCCACCCGCTGGCCGGCGACGTGAGCTCGACGACGCGGGTCATCGGAGACCTTGCGGTGCGGGGCTCTCGCGCCGGGCGACCTCGCGCAGCAGCCCGGTGAGCCACGGGTCGAAGGCGTCCCGCCATGCCGTGTAGCTGTGCACGTCGCGCACCTCGCGAAGCGTCACGTCGTAGCCCTGGGCCGAGAGCGCCCGCGCCATGATCCGGTTGTTGGCGAGATTCTCCTCCAGGGCACCGCAGGTCATGACCGTGGGCACCGGTGCGGGGTGCCGGTCGGCCCGCAGGATCGCGTCGACGCTGCGCACGATCCGCTGGTAGCGCTCGAACCGGCGTTCGTGCGCGTCATGGCGGGGATGGAAGAACGACCCGGACTGCAGGAACAGCGCGTTCAGGCAGCTGGCGTTCTGGCGCTGCGCGTGCAGCATCGCCAACGCGCCGAGACTCGCGCCGACACCGACAACGGCCGTGGTGACGACCTCGGACCGCAGCCGGGGGAGGACCGCCAGGCAGAGGGCCCGGGTGTATGGCCCATCCGCCGAGTAGCGCTCGTCCCGGTGACCGGGCCCGAGCAGCGCGGCACGGAC
Source organism: uncultured Actinomycetota bacterium (assembly GCA_963746465.1). Lineage (GTDB taxonomy): Bacteria > Actinomycetota > Actinomycetes > JACCUZ01 > JACCUZ01 > CAVVAY01. The sequence goes on from CAVVAY010000005.1 coordinate 1,075,316, forward strand.
AGGTGGCAGGTCGCCGGAGGCCTCCAGCGACGACAGATACTTCGTGAGCCCGGCCAGCTCGTCGTACTCCGGTCCGTCGTGCACCAGGAGCAGCAGCGCCGGCGTGTCGTCGTCGAGGCCGTCGGGGGACCACAGGGTGACGGGCACCTCGGCCTCGAGGGAGCGTGGGGCGACAAGGATGTCGCGCCGGCTGCCCGGGGCGCCGGGACGGCCCAGCCAGCCGGGTGCGGTGTACCCCGGGAGCTCCAGCACCGACTTGTCGCCGAACGCGCCCGCCACCCTGGAGGGGTTCGCGGGGTCGGGCAGCGACTCGGTACGTCCGTCTGCCGAGGTGACCTGGAAGAGGTACTCCATCCGGTCGACGTCCGGCCGCTCGATCACCAGCACCCAGCCGTTGCTGTCGCGGTGAAAGTCGAGGCGCTCACCCGGGATCCGGACCTCCTGGTACAGGCGCACCGAGCGCAGCGCCTCGTCCGGGTCGTCGAGCCGGAAGGTCACGGTCCGCTCGTCGACCGCAGGCCCTCGGTGGGTCGGCTCGGCAGGCACTCCGACACCTTAGGGGCGGGAGAAGCGAGCCAGCCGCCGACCTGCCGCGGAGTCGGTGACCAGCGCCGGCACGTCAGAGCAGGGAGAGCTGCGCGGGAGGCTCGGCGGCCGGTGGCGCTGCCGTCGTACGGACGGGCCGCTCGTGACCGGTGCGCCAGCGGGCGACGCGCTCCCGGCCGACGCCGTGGGCAGCGGCCAGCTCTCGCACCGTCGCGGTGATGCGGTCCTGGTAGGCCTTGGGCGCGTACGACCGCGGGCCGTACAGCTCGGCGTAGCGGGGGAGGACGTCGGGCCGCTCGCGGGCCAGCCAGGCCTGCCACCACTCCCGGGCGCCGGGACGCAGGTGCAGCACGATCGGAGACACGTAGCTCGCACCGCTGGCCGCGATCGCAGCCACCGTCTCGTCGAGCTGCTCCTCGGAATCGGTGAGGAACGGCAGCACCGGCGCCATCAGGACGCCGGTGGGGATGCCGGCGTCAGTGAGTCGGCGCACCACCTCGAGCCGGCGTGCGGGCGGTGGAGCGCCGGGCTCGACCCGGCGCCGGAGGTCGCGGTCGACCGAGCCGACGGACAACGCAGCCGACACCTCGGTCACGGCGGCGGCCGCGCTGAGCAGGTCCAGGTCACGCAGGATCAGCGCGCCCTTGGTGAGGATCGAGAACGGGTTCGCCGCCTCGGTCAGCGCGGGGATGATCTCGCGCATCAGCCGGTAGCGGCCCTCGACCCGCTGGTAGCAGTCGACGTTGGTGCCCATCGCGACGTGCTCGCCGCGCCAGGACGGCCGGCGAAGCTCGCGGCGCAGGACCGCGGCGACGTTGGTCTTCACCACGATCTGCGAGTCGAAGTCGTGGCCCGAGTCGAGGTCGAGGTACTCGTGCGTCTTCCTGGCGAAGCAATAGACGCACGACATTCCGCATCCCCTATAGGGATTGATCGTCCAGCGGAACGGCACCCGGGACGCCTCGGGCACCTTGTTCAGCGCGCTGCGGCAGGTCACCTCGTGGAAGGTCATGCCGGCGAACTCGGGGGTGTCGAAGGTCCGCGTGACGGCACCGCGGGGGAGCAGCGGCAAAGCCCCGTCGGGTGCCGCCGTCCCCTCGTCGGTCAGCCGCAGCTCGTCCCACCGCATGCTGGCATTAGAACACCTGTTCGAACTCCGGAGCAAGGACCTAGAGCCAGGTCAGCGGCGGGCCGGCTCGGCGTCGCCCGGCGTGGAGTCGGCCTCTGGCTGGTCCTGGTCGTCCTTGGCCTCCTTCCAGGCCCGCTTGAGTATCTGGAACCATCCGCGCTCCGGGATGTCGCGAGGGCGCTCGGCGTCACCGCCGGGAACGCCCGCCGCTGGTCGTTCGCGGTCTCGCAGGTCGATGTCGGCAGGTCGAGCGCTCATGGCACACCGGTCGCCGCTCCTGCGTCCCCCCAACGCAGCAGCTAGTTTTGCTCGGAGACCCGATGTCGAGAATCCCCGGCCAGCGTCGTCTCAGGTGCGTGCGCGGCCACTGTGGTCGCCCCCTACCGAAGGAGACACCCATGGCCAAGTACCTGCTGCTCAAGCACTACCGGGGCGGTCCGGCTCCCGTCGTGGACATCGACCCGATGGACCAGTGGGCGCCGGCCGACGTCGACGCCCACGTCCAGTGGATGCGCGACTTCGCGACCCAGCTCGAGGAGAAGGGCGAGTTCGTGAACCACCAGGCCCTGTCCCCGGAGGGCACCTTCGTCCGTTTCGGCGGCGAGGGCCGCCCGCCGGTCACCGACGGCCCTTTCGCGGAGACCAAGGACTTGATCGCCGGCTGGCTGGTCATCGACGTGGAGACGTACGAGCGAGCCGTCGAGGTGGCGGGGGAGTACTCCGCCGCGCCGGGCCCGGACGGCAAGCCGATCTGCGAATGGCTGGAAGTACGTCCCTTCTACGGCTCCCCGTCCTGCATCTCGGAGTGAACGAACGACTGCTGCGGGAGCTGATTCCCGCGGTCACCGGTGTCCTCGTCCGTCGCGGAGCAGACTTCGCGACGGCCGAGGACGCCGTGCAGGACGCGCTGCTGCGGGCGCTGGCCACCTGGCCGACCGAGCCGCCGGCAGATCCGAAAGGCTGGTTGATCACGGCCGCGTGGCACAAGTTCCTGGACGCGACCCGGTCGGAGAGCTCTCGGCTCGCCCGCGAGGCGCGGGTCGCGGCCGAGCCGCCGCCGGGCCCGGCCGAGGACACGGGCGACACTTTGCAGCTCTACTTCCTGTGCGCCCACCCGTCGCTCACGCCGGCTTCCGCGGTGGCCCTCACGCTGCGGGCCGTGGGCGGGCTGACGACCCGCCAGATCGCGGAGGCGTACCTGGTGCCCGAGGCCACCATGGCTCAGCGCATCAGCCGGGCCAAGCGCATGGTCTCAGGCGTGCGCTTCGACGAACCCGGAGACGTGGCCACCGTCCTGCGGGTGCTCTACCTGGTCTTCAACGAGGGCTACAGCGGCGAGGTCGACCTCGCCGACGAGGCGATCCGGCTGACCCGCCAGGTGAGGTCGATGACCGACGTCGAGGAGGTGTCCGGTCTGCTCGCTTTGATGCTGCTGCACCATGCGCGCCGCGCCGCGCGCACAACACGTGGCGGCGCGCTCGTCCCGCTGGCGGCACAGGACCGGTCGCGGTGGGACACCGGTCTGATCGCCGAGGGCGTGTCGATCCTGCAACCGGCGCTGGCGCGTGACCGGCTCGGCGAGTACCAGGTGCAGGCCGCCATCGCCGCGCTGCACGCCGACGCGCAGACGGTGGACGAGACCGACTGGGTGCAGATCGTGGAGTGGTACGACGAGCTCGAGCGCCTCACGGACAACCCCGTCGTTCGACTGAACCGGGCCGTCGCGGTGGGGGAGGCGGACGGGGCACACGCCGGCCTGGCCGCGCTCGACCAGGTGGATCGTGCGGTTCCCCGGTACCAGGCTGCCGAGGCGTACCTCCGGGAGCGGACAGGCGACCTCGCGCTCGCGGCTCGGTTGTACGCCGACGCGGCCCGATCAGCCACCAACCTCGCCGAGCGCGACCACCTCACCCGGCAGGCAGCTCGGCTCAACGGGTTGGTTCGAGGCTGACGCGAACTGGTCCCGGGATCGATGTCGAGAACTCGTCGCCGGCGCCGTCCCCGACGTGAACGCGGCCAGCAGGGCCGCAGCACGACGGAAGGTGACGACGCATGCAGCAGCACGAGATCGAGGCCGAGCTGGCCATCCCCGGCGCGCAGCAGCTGCTCACGTCCAGCTCGATGGTCCGCCTCGCGTACGTCGGGAAGGACGGAACCCCGCGGGTCATCCCGATGGGCTTCCACTGGACGGGCGACCAGGTCGTCGTCTCCACCGCCGCAACGGCACCCAAGGTCGCGTCGCTGACGGCCCGCCCGGAGGTCGCCCTCACGATCGAGAGCGGCGACACGCCCGGCGCAGCACGTTCGCTGTCGATCCGCGGCCGGGTGAGTGTCCGGATCGTCGACGGGGTGACCGAGGAGTACCTCGCCAGCTCACGAAAGGCCATGGACGCCGAGGCGGCAGCCCTGTTCGAGCAGAGCTGCCGTGCGCTGTACGACCAGATGGCGCGGATCGCGATCACGCCGCAATGGGTGCGCTACCACGACTTCGGCGCCGGCCGACTTCCGGGATTCCTGCAGGAGCTGGTCCAGCGGAGCGGGGGATGACAGAGGGACCGCTAGCCGCCGCGTCAGGAACCGTGTAATGACATAATGTCTCTTATCGGCGCAATCGACCGGCACAGCGAGCGCCTCAGCACGCTCACGGACCCGACACGAGGCCTGCAGGCGTGCTGTGGCGTCCGCAGGCCTGCTTCACGTGGTCGAATCCGGGGCGTGGGCACCGCGTTCGCGTTCCTCGAGCACGACGGGCCCATCGCGTTCGCGCACCGAGGCGGTGCTGCCGGCGGCCTGGAGAACTCGATGGCCGCGTTCGCGCACGCCGTGGAGCTCGGCTACCGGTACCTGGAGACCGACGTGCACGCGACGTCGGACGGCGTGCTGCTGGCCTTCCACGACCACACCCTCGACCGGGTCACCGATCAGCGCGGGACGGTGGCCCGGCTGCCCTGGTCCACGGTGTCACGGGCCCGGATCGGCGGTGCTGAGCCGATCCCCCTGCTCGAGGACCTGCTCGGCAGCTGGCCTGACATAAGGATCAACGTGGACGTGAAGGAGGCCGCCGCCATCGGGCCACTCGTCCGCACCCTGGCCCGCACCGGCGCCGTCGACCGGGTCTGCGTGGCCTCCTTCTCCCACCGCCGGCTGCGCAGCGGTCCGCCGCGCAGTCGGTCCCGGGCTGTGCACGTCGCTGAGCACCCGCGGCGTGCTGCGACTGCGGGCCGCGGCGCTGCACCCGGCGGCGCACCGGCTGGCCCCGCGCGACGTCCCGTGCGCGCAGGTGCCGGACCGGGTCGGCCCGCTCCGGGTGGTCACACCCGGGCTGGTCGGCCTCGCGCATGCTCGGGGCCAGCGGGTGCACGTGTGGACCGTGGACGACGCCGCAGAGATGACCCGGCTGCTGGACCTCGGGGTCGACGGCCTGATGACCGACGATCTCGTCACGCTGCGTGACGTGATGCGTGCGCGAGGTTTCTGGGCCGCCTGAGCCGGCGCGGCCGCATCCAGGACCCATCCGAGGCGGCAGTCGGCGTCGAAGAACGGGTTGCCGGGACGTTCTGGGGGAATCCTGCAGAGGCCCGGCGCGTTGGACCGAGCGTACGACGGTGCCCTTCCGGGCCGTCTTTCCCGGCGGGCAACACCCCCGCCGACCCGTTCCAGAGGAGATCGACATGGCCGAGCGAGCACTGCGCGGCTCGCGTCTGGGTGCCCAGAGCTACGAGACCGACCTGGGCGTCGAGATGGCGCCGCGGCAGAGCGTCACCTACGCCTGTCCCAGCGAGCACCGCTTCAGCGTCCCCTTCTCCCTCGAGGCCGACGTGCCCGAGGTCTGGGAGTGCACCGTCTGCGGCGCGGAGGCCCTGCGCCTGGACGGAACCCGCCCGGAGCCCAAGAAGGGCAAGCCGGCGCGCACCCACTGGGACATGCTGCTGGAGCGTCGCAGCGTCAAGGAGCTCGAGGTCCTGCTCGCAGAGCGTCTAGAGCTGCTGCGTGCGGGTACCCCCAAGACGACCACGAGTGGCCGGAGCCAGCGCAAGAGCGCCTGAGCACTTCAGCCGACCGGCGAACAGACGTCCGGGTCGTGTCACTGCCCCCCGGTGACGCGGCCCGGACCTTCGTCGTCCGGGGCTGCGCCGGGCTCGTCCCGGACCACCTGACCCGGCACCACCCGCCGGTCCCCCGTCGGCGGCGGCACGCCTGGTCCCCGGCCCGGGCGGGCGCCCGGACCGAAGCGGGCGATCGTGACGCTGGCCCGCCGGGCCAGGAGGCCGACGAGCAGGCGCCGAGCGAGCGGACGGGTGAACGGAAGCACGAAGAAGAACCCGAAGACGTCGGTGACGAAGCCCGGCGTGAGCAGCAGGGTGCCGCCGACCAGCACCAGGGCCGCGTCCGCGAGCTCCCGGCTCGGCAGCTGGCCGGACGTGACCGCGGCCCGCAAGGCGCCCCAGGCCCGAGCGCCCTCGCGCCGGACGATCCAGGCACCCAGGGCGCTCTCGAACAGCAGCAGCGCCACGGTCGGCAGCGCGCCGATCTCCTGGCCGACCTGCACGATCACGTAGATCTCGACGACCGGCACCACCAGGAACGCCAGGACCAGCAGCCAGCCCATCGCGCTCACCTCCTCCTGTCGGTGGCCCGGCCACGCAGCCGCAGCGCGCGGTCCTGGGCGCCCCACACCGTGACCCGCCACAGCGCCTCGCGGACGATGTCACCGCTCATCTTCGACGACCCGCGGACCCGTTCGACGAACTCGATCGGCACCTCGACGACGCGGAAGCCCTGCTGCACGGTGCGCCACGCGAGGTCCACCTGGAAGCAGTAGCCGTGGCTGGCGACACCGGCCAGGTCGAGCTTCTCCAGGGTGGTACGCCGGAAGGCGCGGAACCCGCCGGTCGCGTCCCGGACGCCGATCCGCAGCGCCCGCCGGACGTAGCCGTTGCCGCCCTGCGAGAGCAGCCGGCGGCGCAGCGGCCAGTTGATCACCGACCCGCCGGGCACCCACCGCGAGCCGAGCACCAGGTCGGCGTCCGGCAGCGCGGCGAGCAGCGCGGGCAGCTGCTCCGGCTGGTGCGAGCCGTCGGCGTCCATCTCGACGAGGACGTCGTAGTCCCGCTCGAGGCCCCAGCCGAACCCGGCCAGGTACGCCTGGCCGAGGCCCTCCTTCGCCGCCCGGTGCAGCACGTGCACCTGCGGGTCGGCCGCAGCCAGTGCGTCGGCCAGCGCCCCGGTGCCGTCCGGGCTGGCGTCGTCGACCACCAGCAGGTGCGCAGCGGCACCGCCGCCCGCACCCGGGCCACGACGTCCTCGACGTTGAGCGCCTCCTGGTAGGTCGGCACCACCACGAGCACGCCGGCACCGCGCTGGACGTCGGGCGGCAGGTCGCCGGCGGTCATCCGCCCACCCCGGTCGGTTCCGGCGGCAGGTCGCGACGCCGGGCCAGCAGGCCGGCCGCCACGGCCAGCAGCGCGAGGCCGGTGAGCAGCCACTCCGGCCACCCTCCGAGCCGGGTGGCCAAGGTCTGCCGGTCGCGCAGCGGCACCTCGGCGACCAGGGTGCGGGCCACCTTCTCCGGCGCCCGGGCGGAGACCGATCCGTCGGCACGCACCACCGCGCTGATCCCGCTGGTGGCAGTGACCAGCACGTCCCGCCCGGTCTCGACCGCCCGCAGCCGTGACATCGCCATCTGCTGGTAGGGCTGCCCGGTGCCGTTGTAGGTGGCGTTGTTCGTCTGCACGACGAGCACCTGGGCGCCGCCGCGGACCACGTCGCGGACCAGCCCGTCGTAGGCGACCTCGAAGCAGATGACGTCGCCCACCCTCGCCGGGCCGACGGTGAGGTTGCCCGGGCGTTCCGCGGCGTAGAAGTCCTTGGGGATCTGGTCCAGCCGGGAGATCAGGCCGGTCAGCTGGGCCCGGAACGGGATGTACTCACCGAACGGCACCGGGTGCCGCTTGACGTAACGCTCACCTGCGCCGGTGCGCGGGTCCCAGACGATGCCGGCGTTGCTCACGTGGTCCGGCCCCGGGCCCTGCAGCACCGCGCCGACCAGGACCGGCACCCCGATGTCGCGCACTGCCTCGTCGATCAGGGCGCCGGCCTCGCGGGTCCTGGAACGGGTCGATGTCCGAGGCGTTCTCGGGCCAGATGACCAGGTCCGGCGCGGGCGACGTCGCCGGAGCGGACGTCGGCCGCGAGCCGGTGGGTGGCGTCGACGTGGTTGCGCAGCACCTGCTCGCGTTCGCCCTGGAAGTCCAGCCCGACGCCGGGCACGTCGCCCTGCACGAGGGCCACCGTCACCGGCTGCCCCTCCCCCGCTCCGACGGGCAGCAGCAGACCAGCCACCGGCACCGCCAGGGCGAGCAGGCCCAGGACGGCAGCCGGTCGCCAGGACGGCAGCCGCACGACCGCCGCGGCGAGCAGGGCGCCGCACAGCGCGGTCACGAAGGTCACCAGCGGGGCCCCGCCGACGGCGGCGTACGGCGTGAGCGGCGACGCGGTCTCGGCGAACGCCAGCCGGCCCCAGGGGAAGCCGCCGAAGGGCATCGTGTCGCGGGCCAGCTCCTGCGCGACCCAGAGGCAGGCCACCCACAGCGGCCAGCCCGGGCAGTCGCAGCACCGCCGGCGTGCAGGCGCCGGCGAGGGCGAGGAAGGACGGCCTCGAGCAGCGCGACCGCGAGCCACGCGTCGGGCCCGATGACGGTGAGCCAGGACAGCAACGGGACGAAGGTCGCCAGGCCGTGGACCAGGCCGAGCAGGGCGGCCCGGCGGGCTCGCTGCCCACGGCAGAGCAGCACCAGCCCGGCCACGCCGATCGGCGCCAGCGGCCACACGTCGTACGGCGGCAGCGCCAGGGTGACGAGGGCGCCGGTGACCGCCGCGCCGGCCAGTCGCGGACCGAGCCCGGCCGGACGCCAGCGCGATGGTGCGGCAGCCCGGTCGACCGCATCCGGACCGGCCTGTCCGGTCGCCGTGCTCGTCACCGTGGGTGCGGTCCCTTCCGGGCGTCGGTCCTCGGGCACCGCTCGAGACGCGGGGCCGGGCTGCGACGGTACAACGGCCGGGGGGCGGCGGCGGTGCCGGCGGCTCGGGCCGGGACGGGGAGACCTGACGAGGGCCCGACCCTGGAGACGGGTCAGGGCCCGGACCGCCCTTCGGACCGACCTCGTCCGGCCGGCTGCCGGATCGAAGGCCGTTGTCTACTGGGCGGTCGGGCCCTTCCCGTGTCTCACCCCCTGGGTCTCCCCCCCACCCCGAGGCGACGACGGCGATCGGACCTGGCACCCGGACAGCGCTTGCGCATTGCGCTGTCCCTGGCCCGAAGCCGGCACGTGTTTGTCGCGGAGGGGGATTCCTTGCGGGTGTCCTGTGGTGGACGTCGCTCACCTTGGTGCTCCGACAGGTCCCTGTCAACCGCCCCGTGACCTGCGCCGATGCGCAAAGCCGCAGGTAGGAGCGACGAGGTCGGGAGCAGACTTTTTCCCTTTGTTGATAAGGGTTTCGGCGTGTCGCTCGGGACACGCATCCCGACATCCCCCGAATGGGCCATTGACCCCCGGCGGTTCGGCCCACTCAGGTCTGCGGAGGGACCACGACGGTGCCGATCGCCGTGACGGCGACGACCGGCGGGTCGAGGACGACGGCCGCCGACTGCGGCCGCCGGCCCGTCGGCGGCCGCTCCCCGGCAGACCACCCGTGCCTGGAAGGTCAGCTCGCGGCTGCGGGTGCCGACCCGGGTGACGGTGGCCTCGACCTCGACGACGTCACCGGCCTGCACCGGCGCACGGAACTGCACCTCGGCGTAGGAGGCGAACAGACCTTCGTCGCCGTCGGTGCGGATGCAGACCTCGGTCGCCACGTCGCCGAACAACCCGAGCACGTAGGCGCCGTCGACGAGGTGGCCGGCGTAGTGCGCATGCGAGTACGGCACGTACCGGCGGTGCGTGACGGTGAGGCCGGTGCGCGGGTCCGGAGCGTCGGTCATGTCGGTCCTCTCAGGCTGCCGGCGTGGCGGCGGTCAGGGCGTGGACGAGATAGCTGGCGACCTCGGCGGGTGTGGTCCCGCGGCCGAAGATGCGGTCGACCCCCAGCTCTTCGGTCGCGTGCTCGTCGAAGCGCGGGCCGCCGACGACGAGCAGCGGCGCGGTGCCCGCCGGGTAGGACTCGCGGAAGGCGGCCGACATCTCCCGGGTGTTGGTGAGGTGGGCGTCGCGCTGGGTGACGACCTGGGACACGAGAACCGCGTCGGCCTTCTCCTCCCGGGCCCGCGCGACCAGCTCGGGTACGAGCACCTGGGCGCCGAGGTTCACGACCTTGATCTCGCGGTAGTACTCGAGACCCTTCTCGCCGGCGAAGCCCTTGATGTTGAGGATCGCGTCGATGCCCACGGTGTGTGCGTCGGTGCCGATGCACGCGCCGATCACGACGAGCTTGCGGCGCAGGCGCTCCTTGATGGCACTGCTGGCCTCCTTCGCCGAGAGCAACGGGTACTCACGTTCGACCACCTTGACCTTCGACAGGTCGACCAGGTGGGTCACCGCCCCGTAGACGACGAAGAAGGTGAAGTCGGGTCCCATCGGCTTCGCGTGCACCAGCATCGCCGGGTCCATGCCCATCTTGGCCGCCAGCTGCAGGGCGGCGCCCTCGGCGCGCTTGTCGTGCGGCACCGGAAGGGTGAACGACACCTGCACCATGCCGTCGCCGGTGGTGTCGCCGTAGGGACGCACGATCCGGCCGCCGGTGTCGTTCATGCGCGTCCCTCCAGGATCTCGGTCGCCGGGTTCCAGTAGCCGTCGGCCTGCCGGACCACTCCGTCGTACCCCTTGCCGCGGTCGGCCGGGCGCTTCATCAGGCCGAAGGTGCCGTCTCCGATCGCCTCCAGCAGCGGCGCCTTGCCCGGCTCGTCGGTGATCCGCTCGAGCAGCTCGACCGCCTCGTCGAGCACCTGGTGCGCGCGGCTCTGGATGAAGCCGCCGGGCTGCGGGTGGAAGTCCTCGTGCAGCCGGCCCGCCGCGTCCAGCACGTAGCGCACGTTCTGCAGGGCGAGGTCGCGGTCGGACAGGAACGGGGTGACCACCGCCTCGGTCATCATGCCGACGAGCAGGATGCCCTGGCCGGTCAAGGCGCCCGACCAGGTTGAAGAAGCCGTCCAGCAGGTACCCGCGGAACACGTCACCGGTCATGTGCTTGGTGGGCGGCATCCACTTCAGCGGCGCCTTGGGGAACAGCTCCCGGGCCAGCATCGCGTGGGCCAGCTCGAGCCGGAACGAGTCGGGCAGGTCAGGGTTGATCTCGAAGGCGTGGCCGAGCCCCAGCTGCCAGTCCTCGAGGCCGGCCTCCTTCGCGAAGTACTCGTTGAGCAGCTGGCTGACGGTGACCGTGTGCGCCTCGTCCACCGCGTCGGCGGTGGTGAGGTAGTTGTCCTCGCCGGTGTTGATGATGATGCCGGCCCGGGCGTGCACCTGCCGCGAGAACCGCTGGTCGACGAAGGTGCGCACCGGGTTGATGTCGCGGAACAGGATCCCGTACATCGAGTCGTTGAGCATCATGTCGAGGCGCTCGAGGCCGGCCAGGGTGGCGATCTCCGGCATGCACAGGCCGGAGGCGTAGTTGGTGAGCCGGACGTACCGGCCCAGCTCCGGGACACCTCGTCCAGCGCGGCCCGCATCAGCCGGAAGTTCTCCTGGGTGGCGTAGGTGCCGGCGTACCCCTCGCGGGTGGCTCCCTCCGGCACGTAGTCCAGCAGCGACTGGCCGGTGGACCGGATCACGGCGATCACGTCCGCGCCCTCCCGGGCGGCCGCCTGGGCCTGCGGGATGTCCTCGTAGATGTCCCCGGTGGCCACGATCAGGTAGATCCACGGCTGGCGGGGCGCGTCGCCGATCCGGGTGATCATCCGCTCCCGCTCTTCCCGCCGCCGGTCGATGGCCGTGATCCCGCGGCGTACGGCCGTGGCCGACGCGCGACGGGCCCGGTCGGCGTCCCGTCCCTCGGGCACCCGCAGCTCGAGGCCGCCGGTGGAGGCGCGCTGCGCCAGCCGGGTCAGGTCGGACTCGCCGCTGCGGCGGAGGGCATCCCAGACCGGCAGGGCGATGCCGTGCCCGAGGCCGGCCTGCTCCTGGACGGCGTCGACGAGGCGGTTGACCCACGGGATGCCGTCCGGGTCGGCTCCGGTGACGCCGGCCAGCCGCAGCACCGCCCGCTCCACCGAGACCGTCGAATGGGTGCGGGCCAGCCGGACGATCGGCCGTCCCGCGGTTCGCGCCAGGCTGCGGGCCCGGCGGACCGTGGCCGGGTCGAGGTCGAGCTTGCGCGCCGGACGCACCGTCGTCACGAACTTCTGCCTCTCTCGCGCCAGATGTAAGGGAGGATCTCCTGTCCATGGCCGTGCAGGCCGGAGATCCTGCGCCATTGTGCCGTATGCAGCGGGGACTCCGTCCCGCACCGCCGTGTCGGTGGTCCGGTCGGCGCCCCGGTAGGTCATCCTTGAGGCAATCGGCCCCGCGACCGCCACCTGACGTGGCACAGTTGCGCCCGGTTTGCACCAGCTCCGTCCGTCCAGACGGCAACGACGACACGGCAGGACCTAGGGACACATGCAGCGCACAGGTGGGAACGGGGACCGGGTGGCACGACGGCGGGCACGACGGATCGGCGGCACGGGCATCGTGGCCCTGCTCACGGCAGCCCTGGCGGGCGGCACCCTCGGCGGGTCACCGGTCGTGGCCGCGACGACGCCGGGGGCACCGGCGATGCCCCAGGTGCTCAAGCCGGGCTCGGTGACGACGCCGGTCTTCCCGATGCGGAGCGTCCCGGCCTTCGCCGGCCCGACCCACGCCGACGCCCGGGTCCGCGACGACGACGGCGGCACCGACCAGCGGTTCAACGTCCCGACACCGGCCGGGTCGATCCAGCTCTGGGGCGACTGGAACCGCGACGGGGCCTTCACCCCGGTCGTCTTCACCAACGGGCACTGGGTCGTCTACGACACGATGATCGGGCCGAGCCCGCTGCCGACCCGCGAGTTCGACTACGGCATGGCTGGCGACAAGCCGGTGGTCGGCGACTTCAACGACGACGGCCGCACCGACGTCGGCGTCGTGCGAGCAGGGGTCTGGCTGCTGCGCAGCTTCCCGTCGGCCGGGGCCACCTGGCGCCGGTTCGGCTTCGGGAAGGCGACCGACGTCCCTCTCACCGGCGACTGGGACGGCGACGGTCGTGACGGCGTGGGTGTCCGGCGTGGAGCGAAGTGGTTCCTGCTGCAGGCGCCGAAGGCCCCGCGGCGGAAGGCCGCCCCGACCTACACGTTCGCGTTCGGCCGCGCCGGCGACGTCAGCGTGACCGGTGACTGGGACGGCGACGGCGCCGACACCGTGGGTGCGGTCCGCGGGACCGCCTGGTTCCTCCGCGACCGGCTGTCGAAGACCCCGGCCGCCGGCATGAGCCGCAAGGCGCGCCGCGTCGAGGCACGCTCGACGGTGACCACCCGGCGGATCAAGGCGCCGGCCGCCGCGGGAACAGTGCCGGCACCGTGGAGCACGCCCGCCGGCCCCACCGCCGCCGCCTGCCCCACCGCGTCGTCCGGTGTGGCGAACCGCAACCAGCTCGCGTCGCTGGTCAAGCCCAGCCTGCTGCTGGACAAGAACCTTCCCTACGACCCGGCCAACCCGGCCCTGAGCGCGGACCCGGTCTTCCAGCTGCGGACCTCGCTGCTGGAGTCCGAGCGCTACCTGCTGGGCGCGCAGTACTTCGAGCGGTGGTACTCCCGCCGCGGCCAGCGCTTCACCGACGTCCTGTCACGGTTCTCCGAACCACAGCAGGAGTACGCCGTCCGCCGGCCGGCTATGGCGGCGCTGACGGCGGCTGTCGCCGCCCGCACCCGGGCGCACAGCGACACGGTGGTCGGCCGCACCCGTGACGAGGCGATCATGTACGCCGACTGGCTGGTGCGCTCGATCGCCTGCCAGCACCTCGCGGTGTCGCCGGGCGGCTGGGGTGGCGGCTGGCAGACCGCGCACTGGGCCAACCTCGCGGGCGAGGCCGCCTGGCTGATCTGGGACCGGCTGACCCCGCAGACCCGCGAGTACGTAGCCCAGATGATCGCCTACGAGGCCGACGCCCGACTGACCGTGCCGGTCGAGTACTGGGCTGACGCGACCGGGACGATCGTGTCCAAGGGCAACACCCATGCGGAGGAGAACTCCTGGAACGCCGGTCTCCTGGAGCTAGCGGTGTCCATGATGCCGACCCACCCCCAGGCCAAGAACTGGCGGCGGAAGGCAGTGGACCTCGAGGTCTCGGCCTCGGCATCCCTCACCGACATCAACTCCTCGATCGTGGTCAACGGCGCGACGCTGGCTGACCGCCTGGACGGCGCCAACATGTACGACGACGGCACCGTTGAGAACCACCAGGTCATCCAGCCCGACTACATGACCAACATCCAGCAGAACTGGTGGGCGGCGGACTTCGCCGGCCTGGCCGGTCGCAAGGTCCCGGTGGCCGCGCTGCGGAACGCCGAGAAGATCTACGGCGCGTTCACCACGGTGTCCTTCACCGAGGGAAGCCCCTCGCCTGCCAACGGTGGCCCGTTCGCCCCGCCGGGTGGAACCATCTACCGTCCCGGCAGCAACGACATCTACTTCCCGCAGTCGACCATCTGGGGAGCGCCGCGGCGGGCGCACTTCGTCAGCTTCGACGCGCACGCCTACGCCTACGGCCTGGACTCGGCGGCGGCCTGGTCGGCCCGCGACGCGCTGGTGCAGCACATAGCGGGACAGCAGGCGCTGGTCGCCGGGAACGGCAGCGGTGACGGGCGGACCTACAGCTACGATCCGCCGACCGCGAACGCACAGGACAACTACAACGGCCGCGAGGAGTACGCCGCCTCGCAGCTGGCGGCCGGATGGTTGGCGCTGTACGTCAGCAGGAATGCCTGGGACGGGGCGTTCAACGCGCCGGCCTACGACGGCGCCACCTATGCTCCGCTGCCACCGATGACCCTCGGCCAGGCTGGCTGGTCGTCGGCACCGCGCAGCACGAGCCCGGACGACGAGCGGCTCAGCCCGTAGCCCAGCCGGTACGGCCGCGCGCCCGACCCTCGGACCTGCGCGCGGCCGACGGCCGGCTCGGCGGTAGCGTCGAGGACTCGTCCACGACCGGAGCTGGGGGCGCTGCAGATGCTCTACCGGGTGTCCCACCTGGTCGTCCTCACCCTGTTCCGGGTGCTGTGGCGACCGACGGTCCAGGGGCGTGGCCACATCCCGGCGTCCGGGCCGCTGATCGTGGCCAGCAACCACCTGTCCTTCATCGACAGCATCGTCATCCCGCTCGCGGTGCCCCGGAAGGTCGTCTTCCTGGCCAAGGCCGAGTACTGGGAGGGCCGCTCCCCCGCCAGCTGGCCGCGCCGGCTGTTCTTCGCGCTCTTCGAGGCCGTACCGGTGCAGCGCGAGCAGCAGCAGGACGCCCAGGCCTCGCTCGACCTGGCGCGGCAGGTCCTCGAGCGCGGCGACGCGTTCGGGATCTATCCCGAGGGCACCCGGTCCCGCGACGGCCGGCTCTACCGCGGCCGCACCGGGGTGGGCTGGCTGGCCATGGCGGCCAAGGCGCCGGTGGTCCCGGTCGGCCTGGTCGGCACCGACAAGGTGCAGCCGATCGGCGCGACGGTCCCCCGGGTCCGGCGCGGCGTGACGATCACGTTCGGCGAGCCGGTGGACCCGGCCGACTACGCGCACCTGCCGCCCGGCCGGGCCCGGCGGGAGATAACCGACACGGTGATGGAGCGCATCGCGGCGCTGTCCGGCCAGGAGCGAGCGCCCGGCTACAACGAGCGCCCGGTCGAGGCCTGACCGCAGCGAGACCGCCGCCGTCAGCCGAGCGTCGGCGGGCAGAGCGCTGATCTTCATGGTGGTCCCGGGCAGGTCACCCGTCAGGCCCTCGCTCACCAGGCAGCCGGGCGACTGGGCGGCATCGATGGTCAGGGTGCGTCCGCTGATGGTGAAGGTGAACGTGAGGGCCTCTGCGCTGGCACAGACCGGACCCTCGTAGCGGACCGCGACCCGGCCGGGGCCCAGCCGCACGTACTCGACCTCGTAGCCGCCACTCGCGTCGCCGGCCCCGCTGATCCCGCCGCTGGGCGCGATGGTGCCTGACCCGTCCGACCGCACCCGCATACGGAAGTTCGTCACGTCGATCTCGCCCGCGGACCGCGTCACCTTTGCCTCCATCAGGCCCACCGGCAGGCCGGACGCCGACAGTTCGACCGGGAGCGGCTTGATCCGCAGCGTCGTGCCCGCCAGGTCGTCTGCGAGGCCCGTGTTGACATCACAGGCGTTCGACAGGGCCTCCTCGATCCGCACGCTGCGACCATGGAGGGTGAAGGTCAGCGTCATCGCGTCGATCGAGTAGCACTCGCCGAGGCCCCTGATGACAACCCGGCCGGGTCCGTCGCGGAGGAAGGTGACCGGGTAGTCGGTGACCGACGGTCCGGCAGCACCGCCCGTCGTACCGGCGTTGTAGATGCCGGTCCCGTCGGCACGGACGACCATGCGGAGCGTCGACTCGACCCCGGCTTCCGTGCGGTCGACCCTTCCTTCCAGCAGTCCCACCGGCAGTCCGGACGGCGACAGGGTGACCTCGGGGCCGGGTGCGACCGGCAGGCCCTCGTCCTCGTCCCGGAGTCCCGACACCGCGAGTGAGGTGGTCACGATGACGGCCACCACGGACGCCGCGATCGCCATCACCGTCCACCGACCACGCTCCCGCTCCTGCCTGGCGAGCCGAGCATGCAGCACCACCCGGCCGGCGGGGACGTCGACGGGCAGGTCGTCGGCCTCGTGAAGGGCCGTCTCGAGCCGGCGCTCCAGACGTTCGAGCTCGTCGGTGCTCATGCCGATCCCTCCAGGTGCTCGGCGACCGCGTGCAGCCCGCGGGACGCGTGCGTCTTGACCGAGCCCACGCTGATACTGAGGACCTCGGCGATCTCGGCCTCGGAGGCGCCGTCGTAGTAGCGGAGAACCAATACCTCGCGCTGGCGACGCGGGAGGGTCCGCAGGGCGCGGACGACCGCCTCGTGCTCCAGGTGCACCATCGCCACCTGCTCCGCGGGGGCGGAGTCCAGGTCCAGCTGGGTGTGCTGGCGGTCGCGGGCCGTCCTGAGCCGTCGCAGCCTGCTGCGGCTGCCGTTGACGACGCTGGCTCGCAGGTAGAAGAAGGCGTCCTCGGTGCGCCGGACGTGCTGCCAGCGCCGGCTCAGCCCGGCGAACGCGTCCATCACCACGTCCTCGGCCTCGGCCGGGTCGTCCACGAGGTGCCGCGCGAGGCGGACCAGGTGGGCGTAGTGCGCCTCGAACACGGCGACGACGCCGGCGGTGCGGCCGGCCGGCAGGTCGTCGATCGCTACGTCGCGAGGTCCCGGCTGGGACGGCACCAGAGCCGGGATTCCCGCGAGCTGCTTGAACGGACCGGTCACGACTGTTCAGACGTGTGAGAAAGGCCCCCGTTGACGACCACCACGATGCCACGAGATCCGGCAAGGCGGCGGGTTCGGGACACCGCTATCCGCCTGGCAGCGGGCCGACCTGCAGCTCCGCGCCGACGAGATCGACCGTCATTTCTGCGCTGGTGCAGCAGCCTTTCAGCTCTGCAGCATCAATGACCACGGTGTCGTCCGACGCGGTGAACTGCAGCGTCAGTGCCCGTGGGTCGGCACAGATCGCTCCCGCATAGCTGATGGGGCCGACGGCTCGTCGCTGCCGTTGCCGAGCCCGGTGACGACCATCGCACCGGCAGCGACCAGCGCGACCACTCCTGCCGCGGCCGCTAGCCGCGCGGCAGACGACCAGGGCGGGCCCTCGGACGAGGGCCCGCCCTGGTGGTCAGCGGAGACGTGTCCGGCTCAGGCCGGGTGTGGGGCGTGGTGGTGGGTGTGCCGGGACACGGCGATCGAGGCGACGGCGACGAGGCCGACCACCAGGAGCGCCGCGGCGGCGTACCCGATGTAGGTCCAGACGCTTCCGCCGGTGCTCGTCGGCACCGTGGCGGGCGGCCCGTTGCCGCCTCCGACCCGCTCGTCGAGCGGGGCGGGGCCGGCGAGCGCGGGTCCGGCCAGGAACAGCAGGAACAGGCTGGAGGCGGCGGTGGACAGGAGCTGACGGGTGCGGGACATGGTGCGGCTCTTTCCTCGGAAGGGTGTCATCAGGGATGCGAGCGCTCACCACCCAAGACGTCGCCGGACGCCCCGCGTTGACACGGCAAGGACGCCGGCTAGGCCGAGTCCGAGGAGTAGATGGTCGTGCCGCGGACGACGGTGCGCAGGCATTGCGGCAGGGCGTCGTCCGCGCCGAGCGGCGGCAAGCCGGTGCCCGGGTCGAGGGCATCGACCTCCCAGACGGCGAAGGTCGCCGGAGCGCCGACGGTCACCACCCCGTCCGCGTCCCGCCCGGCCGCCCGCCACCCGCCGCGGGTATGTGCCTCGAAGGCCGCAGCCGGGTCAAGGCCCGAGCCCGGCGTCCGGTGCAGCACCGCGGCGCGCACGCTGCCCCACGGGTCGATCGGGGTGACCGGTGAGTCCGAGCCGAGCGCGAGGACGATGCCCGCCGCAGCCATCGCGGCATAGGGGTTGAGGGTCAGCGCGCGTGGCAGCCCGAGCCGCTCCGCGTACATCCCGGCCTTCCCGCCCCAGAGACGGTCGAACGCCGGCTGGACGGAGGCGACGACGCCGAGCCGGGCGAGCAACGGAAGGTGCTCGGGCGCGAGCATCTCGACGTGCTCGATCCGGTGCCGGGCGGCCCGCACCCGGTCCGGCCCGAGCGTCGCCGCGGCCTCGGACAGGCCCGCGACCACCGCGTCCAGCGCCCCGTCGCCGATGGCGTGGAAACCGGCCTGCAGCCCGGCCTCGGTGCACGCCACGACGTGGTCGCGCACCTCCGCGGCAGTGAGGTACCCGGCGCCGCGGTCGTCGGCGTCGGCGTACGGTTCGCGCAGGGCCGCGGTGTGCGAGCCGATCGAGCCGTCGGCGAACAGGTCGCCGGCCGCTCCGCGCGCCCCGAGCTCCTTGGCCCGTTCGACACCGCCGAGCCCGGCCGCCTCGCCCCAGTAGCCCACGACCTCCGGTCCCGGCTCGGCCGCCGCCAGGGCCAGGAAGGCGCGCAGGTCCTCGGCCCCGGCGATGTCCGGTCCGGACAGCTCGTGCAGCAGAGCGATGCCCAGCTCGGCGGCTCGGCTCCGGGTCGCCCGCTGAAGGTCTGCGCGCTGGGCCGGGGTGATCGACTCGCGCGAGACCCGGCGTACGACGTGGTGCGCGGCCCGGGTGAGGTGCCCCGACTCGGACCAGCCGGCCTCGCCGCGGACCTCCGGCACGGTCGCCAGCAGCGCGGAGGAGACCACCGCGGAGTGCACGTCGACCCGGGACAGGTAGACCACCCCGCCGTAGGACGCCCGGTCCAGCTCCTGCCGGGTCGGTGGGCGGTGCTCGGGCCAGGTCGTCTCGTCCCAGCCGTGGCCGAGCACCACCCCGCCGCGGGCGGCCCGGCCGGCGGCCTCCACCTGGCGCAGGCAGTCGGCGAGGCTCTCGGCGCCGGTGAGGTCGAGACCGGTGAGTGCCAGCCCGGTCGAGGTGGCGTGCACGTGCGCGTCGACGAAGGCGGGGGTCACCAGCGCGCCGTCGAGATCCACCACCTGGTCGGCCTCGGCAGCGACCTCCGCCGGGTCGGCGCCGACCCAGGCCAGCGCACCGCCGCGGACGAGCAGCGCGGTGGCACCGGGGTGGTCCGGGCAGCGGACCCGGCCGTCCCGGTAGAGCGTCGTGGTGGGTTCCCCGAGGGCGGTGGTCATCGGGGCAGTCTGTCAGCCGGCCTCGGCGGCCAGCCGGCGCTCGAACAGCGTCCGGACCGCGGGCTCGGTGCGCAGCAGGTCCATCGCGAGCTCCGCGTGGCCAGGCAGGTACCCGTTCCCGATCAACATCGTGACGTCGGCCGCCAGGCCCTCGGCACCCAGCGCGGCCGCCGAGAACGAGGTGGCCATCGAGAAGAAGATGACCGTCCCGCGCTCGGCGGTCGCCAGGATCGCGCCGTGCTCGCAGCCGGGGACGTCCACGCAGACCACGGTCACGTCGGCGGGACCGCCGAGCGCCTGCTCGACCGCGACGGCCAGCGCCACCGGGTCACGGGCGTCGGCCAGCGCGACGGCGTCGGCCAGGCCGACCTCGCGCAGCAGAGCCGCCTCCGCCTCGACCGGGACCACGCCGACCGTGCGCGCTCCGGCCCGACGGGCCGCGGCCAGCGACATCGAGCCGCTCTTGCCCGCTCCCCCGATCACGGCTACCGCGGCGCCGGTGCCGTACCCGCGTACGACCCGCTCGGTGAGCGCCGGTGCCCCGCAGACGTCCATCACCGCCATCGCGAGCTCGCCCGGCAGGTCGTCGGGCAGCCGCGCGGCGATCGAGCGGCCGAACAGGATCGCGTGCCCGGCGGCCGGCACCTGCTCCGACCGGCCGTCCCAACCGGTCAGCCCGTCGGTGATCTGCAGCGGGGTCAGCGACAGGGACACCAGTGAGGCCACCCGGTCGCCGATCTGCAGCCCCAGCGGCGACTCCGGCCCGACCTCGTCGACGACGCCGACCAGCATGCCGCCCGACCCGGTGACCGGGTTCTGCATCTTGCCCCGGGCAGCGACGATCTCGAGGACCTCGCGGCGCACCGCGGCACCGTCGCCGGCGTGCTTGGTGGCCAGCTGCCGGAAGGAGGCGGCGTCCAGGTTGAGCCGCTCGACCCGCAGCCGGACCTCGTCCGGCCCGATCACGGGGCTGGCGTCCAGCCGCTGCGCCGCCTGCGGCAGCGAGCCGGCCGGCGCGAGCACGCGGTGCAGGCCCACGGGCGAGGAGCTCACGGTCGGTCCTTCCGGTCCAGGGGCAGTCGGGAGGAAATCCTACGGTGTCTTGTTGGTGAGACCGAAGTATCTCCCGTAGTCTGGCACCGTCCCGGGACGACCCTCCGTGCCCGCCTGCCTGCCGCCCCGTGAGGAGCACCCTCGTGACCGCCACCGCCGACGTGCTGCTGGAGCAGCCCTACGCCTACCGTCGCCGCGAGCTCGTGGAGCCGGACTGGCGGCGCCTGCCCGGCTACCGGGCGGTGACCGCCGAGGAGTGGGCCAGCGCCCAGTGGCA
Source organism: uncultured Actinomycetota bacterium (assembly GCA_963746465.1). Taxonomy (GTDB): domain Bacteria; phylum Actinomycetota; class Actinomycetes; order JACCUZ01; family JACCUZ01; genus CAVVAY01. The sequence continues at coordinate 1,096,150 of CAVVAY010000005.1, forward strand.
GCGGGCGCACTGCGTGAAGAACGTCAAGCAGCTGCGCGAGCTGATGGGCGACCTGGTCGAGGACCGGTTCTACGCCGACCTGGAGCGCGACCAGGCCGAGCGCGCGACGATGTCGATGCTGGTACCGCCGCAGATGATGAACACCATGGTCCCGACCGGGCCGGCCGACGGGCAGAGCTGGACCGACGCGCTGTACGCCGACCCGGTGCGGATGTACATGCTTCCGGTGTTCAGCGACCGGCGCACCGACTGGCCGAGCCACCCGCACGCCACCCGCGACTCGCTGCACGAGCACGACATGTGGGTGGCCGAGGGCCTCACCCACCGCTACCCGACCAAGGTGCTGGCGGAGCTGCTGCCGACCTGCCCGCAGTACTGCGGGCACTGCACCCGGATGGACCTGGTCGGCAACTCGACGCCGGTCATCGACAAGCTGAAGTTCGACCTCAAGCCGGTCGACCGTTACGACGCGATGATCGACTACCTGCGCCGCTCCCCCGGAGTCCGGGACGTCGTCGTGTCCGGCGGCGACGTCGCGAACATGCCGTTCAAGAATCTCGAAGCCTTTGTGGCGCGGCTCCTCGACATCGAGAACATCAGGGACATCCGTCTTGCCACCAAGGCGCTGATGGGGCTGCCGCAGCACTGGTTGCAGGACGACGTCCGCGCCGGGATGGAGCGGCTGTCGACGGTCGCCCGGGCCCGCGGCGTGCACCTCGCGATCCACACCCACGTGAACAACGCCGCATCGGTCACCCCGCTCGTCGCGGACGCGACCACGGCGATGCTGGAGGCCGGCGTCCGCGACGTGCGCAACCAGGGCGTGCTGATGAACGGCGTCAACGCCACCACGACCGACCTGCTCGACCTCTGCTTCGCGCTGCTCGACGGCGCCGGGATCATGCCCTACTACTTCTACATGTGCGACATGATCCCGTTCTCCGAGCACTGGCGGGTGTCGGTGCAGGAGGCGCAGAAGCTGCAGCACGGCATCATGGGCTACCTGCCGGGCTTCGCCACACCGCGCATCGTCTGCGACGTCCCGTTCGTCGGCAAGCGATGGGTGCACCAGCTCGCGGAGTACGACGTCGAGCACGGGATCTCGTACTGGACCAAGAACTACCGCACCGGGATCGAGACCGCCGACCCTGAGGCGCTCAGCCGGCGCTACGAGTACTACGACCCGATCCACACCCTGCCCGAGGCCGGCCAGGCGTGGTGGCGTGAGCACGGTCCGTCGGTCGACCACGACGCGGCCGTCACCGCCGCGGCGGCGTCGCGCGCCGCGGCCGAGGACCAGCTGACCGTCGCTCAGACGGCGGGCTGACGGAAGACCTCGGTCACCCAGAGCTGGCCTCCCGAGGAGACCACCCCCACGCCGACCTCGCGCATCCGCGGGTTCAGGATGTTCGCCCGGTGCGGCGCGGAGTGCATCAGCGACCGGTGCACGCCGCGCACGGTGTACCCGCGCCCGACGTTCTCACCGACCGACGACCAGCAGCAGATCGCGGTGAACGAGCCGGTGTGGAACAGCATGCGCTGACCTGCCATGGCGACCGTGTGGCTGCGAGCTGCGCTCATCAGGTCGGGACTGATCCGCAGGGCCGGCAGGCCATGGTTGGCCCGGGCGGTGTTGATCTTGGCGACCATCCGCGCCTCACGGGTGGTCCCGGCCGACGCGGGGGCTGCGCCCACGAGCGCGGTCGAGGCGGCCAGGGCGGTCGCGGTGAGGAGGGAGAGCAGGGCACAGCGAGTGGTACGCACGCGAGTCCTTCGGCAGGTGACAGATCTCCCCGTGCGGCCCGGGTTCGCCCCCCCGGCCGCCCTCCTTTATGCCGCAAACACCGGTCGGGCACAAGTTTCGGCCGATGCCTTGGCCGCACCGTGGCCCCGATTTGACCCCGGCAGGCTCAGACGTCGAGCGCTCTTTGCTCGTACGGGGTGCTCAGCACGATGGTGGTGCGGGTCGAGACGTTGGCCGCGGCCCGGATCCTGGCCAGCAGGGTCTCCAGGTCGGCCGGGGTGCGCACCCGGACCTTGAGGATGTAGCTCTCCTCCCCCGCGACCGAGTGGCAGGCCTCGATCTCGGGCAGGTCGCGCAGCCGGTCCGGGGCGTCGTCCGGAGCGCTGGGGTCGATCGGGCGGATCGAGATGAAGGCCGTCAGCGGGAGGCCGACCGCCTCGGCGTCGATCACGGCTGCGTAGCCCCGGATCACCCCGCGCTGCTCGAGCCGGCGGACCCGCTGGTGGACCGCCGACGTCGACAAGCCGGTGGCCTTGCCCAGGTCGGTGTAGCTCATCCGGCCGTCCTGAACGAGCAGCTCGACGATCTGGCGGTCGATGTCCTCCACAGGGCCAACCGTAGGGCCTGGACCACCCGCGGCCGACGTCAGCGGGTCAGGTGGCGGGCGATGACCATCCGCTGGACCTGGTTGGTGCCCTCGACGATCTGCAGCGCCTTGGCCTCGCGCAGGTAGCGCTCCACCGGGTAGTCGGTGACGTAGCCGTAGCCGCCGAACACCTGCACCGCGTCGATGGCGACCTTCATCGCCATGTCGGTGCAGAACAGCTTGGCCATCGCCGCCTGCTTGCCGAACGGCTCGCCGCGGTCGCGGCGCCGGGCGGCCTCGAGGTACAGCGAGCGGCCGGCCTCCACGCCGGTCGCCATGTCCGCGAGCATGAACTGCAAGCCCTGGAACTCGACCAGGCTGCGGCCGAACTGGCGGCGTTCCTGGGCCCAGGCGAGTGCGGCGTCGAGGGCGCCCTGCGCCAGCCCGACCGCGCAGGCCGCGATGCCCAGCCGGCCGCCGTCCAGGGCTGCCAGGGCGATCTTGAAGCCCTGGCCCTCGGCGCCCAGCCGCCGGTCCGCCGCGACCCGCGCGTCGTCGTAGCGCACCTGGGCCGTGGTGGACCCGGTGAAGCCCATCTTGTGCTCCGGCTCGGCAGCCGAGACGCCCGGCGTGCTGCCGTCGACCAGCAGGCAGGAGATGCCCCGGCTGCCGTCGTCGGAGGTGCGGCAGAGCAGGCTGTAGAAGTCGGCCTCGCCGCCATGGGTGATCCAGGCCTTGGTGCCGTTGACCACGTAGTCGTCGCCGTCCCGGACGGCGCGGGTCACCATCGCGGCGGCGTCCGAGCCGGACTGCGGCTCGGACAGGCAGTAGCCGCCGAGGAGCTCGCCGCCGACCAGGTCGGGCAGCCAGCGGGCCCGCTGCTCGTCGGTGCCGAACTCGGCCAGCGGGAAGCAGGCGAGCGTGTGCACGCTGACGCCCTCGGCCACGGTCGCCCAGACGGTGGCCAGCTCCTCGACCACCTGCAGGTAGACCTCGTAGGGCTGGCCGCCGCCGCCGTGCTCGTCCGGGTACGGCAGGCCGAGCAGGCCGGACTTGCCCAACGTGCGGAACACCTCGCGGGGGAACCGGCTGTCCGCCTCGTAGGCCGCCACCCGAGGCGCCAGCTCCTCGCGGGCCAGCTCACGGGTGAGGTCGAGCAGGGCTGCCGCCTCCTCGGTGGGCAGGTGACGTTCGACCGGCACCGGGTCAGCCCGCCAGCACGACGTAGTCGCGGTCGGTGACGTTGAGCCGCTCGATGCCGTCGTCGGTGGCGACCACGATGTCCTCGATCCGCGCGCCGTGGCTGCCGGGCAGGTAGATGCCCGGCTCGATGGAGAACGCCATCCCCGCCTCGAGCACGGTCGAGTTGCCCTGGACGATGTAGGGCTCCTCGTGGGTCTCCACGCCGATGCCGTGACCGGTGCGGTGGATGAACTGCTCCCCGTAGCCGCCGTCGATGATCACCTGGCGGGCCGCCGCGTCGACCGACTCCGCGGTGACTCCCGGCCGGGCGTGCGCGCAGGCCGCGAGCTGCGCCTCGTGCAGCACCCTGAAGTAGTCGACGAAGTCCGCCGGCGGCTGGCCGAGGGTGTACATCCGGGTGCAGTCCGAGCAGTAGCCCTCGGGCGTCGTCCCGCCGATGTCGATGACGACGACGTCGCCGCTCTCCAGAACCCGGTCGCCGACCTCGTGGTGCGGCGAGGCGCCGTTCGGCCCGGAACCGACGATGACGAAGTCGACGGTGGTGTGCCCCTCGTCGAGGATGGCCCGGGCGATGTCCCGGCCCGCTTCGCGCTCGGTGAGCCCGGGGTGCAGGAACTCCGCCATCCGGGCGTGCACCCGGTCGATCGCCTGCCCGGCCCGGCGCAGCGCGTCGACCTCCTCGGTGCTCTTGTGCATCCGCAGGTCCCCGATCACGCCCGAGGCCAGGGTCTGCTCGGCCGCCGGCAGCGCGGCCCGCATCCGCAGCACCTGCTCGGCCCACATCCGGTTGGCCAGGGCGACCCGCTGCGGGCTGCCGAGCCGCTGCGCGATCACCGCGTAAGGGTCGTCGGTCTCGCCCCAGCCGACGACCTCCACGTCCAGGTCGCGCACCGGCGAGGCCAGCACCGCCGGGACCTCGAGCCCGGGAGCCACCATGAACGGCGCGCCGGAGGCCGGCAGCACCAGGCAGGTGAGCCGCTCCAGCGGCAGCGCGTCGTAGCCGGTCAGCCACCGCAGGTCGGGGCCGGGCGTCACCAGCAGTGCGTCGATGCCGGCATCGGCGGCGGCCTTCTGGGCGTGTGACACCCGGTCCGGAGAAGTGAGGTGGCCAGTCATGACTGCCAATCTAGACGGCCCCCGAGATCCTCTGGACGTGGACGCACCACCCCTGCCGCGAGTCAGGTGCGGAAGCGTCCACTTGCCGCCGATCTGGCAGGCTCGGGCCTGTGACCGCGGACCCCGGCAAGCTGCTGCTGCTCGACACGCCCTCGCTGTACTTCCGTGCCTTCTTCGGCATCCCGGACACCATCACGGCACCGGACGGCACCCCGATCAACGCGGTCCGCGGGCTGCTGGACTTCATCGCCCGGCTGGTGGCCGACCGGCAACCCCGCCGGTTGGTAGCCGCGATGGACAACGATTGGCGCCCCGCCTTCCGGGTCGACGCGCTGCCGTCGTACAAGGCGCACCGGGTGGCGACCGGGGACGAGGAGGAGGTCCCCGACGCGCTCTCCCCGCAGGTCGCGATCATCGAGGAGGTGCTGGAGGCCCTCGGCGTCGCCTGCTTCGGGGTCGACGGCTACGAGGCCGACGACGTGATCGGCACCCTCGCCACCCGCGACCCAGGGCCGGTCGACATCGTGACCGGCGACCGCGACCTGTTCCAGCTGGTCGACGACTCCCGCGCGGTGCGGATCCTCTACACGGCTCGCGGCGTCGGGAGGGCCGACGTGGTGGACGAGGCCTGGGTGAAGGCGAAGTACGGCATCCCCGGCCGGGCCTACGCCGACTTCGCGACGCTGCGCGGCGACCCCAGCGACGGCCTGCCCGGGGTCGCCGGGGTGGGAGACAAGACCGCGGCGGCGCTGATCACGAAGTACGGCTCGTTGCCGGCGCTGCTCGAGGCGCTGGACGCCGGGGACACCGCCATGCCGGCCGGTGCCCGGACCAAGCTGGCCGCTGCGCGCGACTACCTGGTTGTGGCCCCGAAGGTCGTCGCCGTGGCCGCGGACGTGCCGCTCCCGACGTACGACGAGACCATCCCGGCCGGCCCGCGGGACCCTGACCGGCTGGTGGAGCTGTCGCAGCGCTGGGGGCTCGACAGCCCGCTGAACCGGGTCCTGTCGGCGTTCACCGCGGTGCACGGCGGGAGCTGATCGGGCCACTCAGCTGGTGAGGCCGCGCTTCGCGAGCAGCTCGGAACGGCTGGCGGCGTAGCCGACCAGCCAGTGCGGGCGGTAACGGTAGAGACAGATCTCGTCGGCCCACTCCAGCGGCGAGCTGCCGTAGTGGGCGGTCCAGTGCGCGAGGGTCTCGTCCCAGTCGGGGTCCGCCTCCCGCATCCGCTCCGCCCGCCCGTGGCTGAACACAGCCAGCTCCTCGCCGTCGACGTGGGCGACGCTCACTGCGGGCCGGTCGCGCAGGTGCCGGGCCTTGGCGGCGGTCGCGCTGGTGCTGAAGCTCCAGGTGGCGTGCAGGAAGTGGCCGTCCAGCGCGCTGATCCGGGGCTCGCCACGGGCGGTGACCGTGGCGGCGGTGAGCACCTTCATGCCGGTCAGCAGGGCCACCAGGTCGGCCGCGGTCAGCACCCGGTCGTTGTTGATGATGCTGCGCAGGTGCTCGGTCGAGGTCGACAACGAGCGGTCCATCAGCTCCTGCAGGGCGGCGATCTCGGCCGCGGTCTCCAGCACGGTGCCACGGTACGACGGGAGACCGACAGTCCGCTCAGGCGACCGACGAGTAGGCGACCACGCCGCGGCGCAGCAGGTCGGCCGCCTTGCGGGCGGCGGCGCCGACCGGCTCGGCGCCCGGCTGCTGCCGGCTCGCGTCGGCCAGCTGGCCGAGCAGGTCCACCACCTGCTTGGTCCACCGGACGAAGTCGCCGGGGGCCAGCTCGGCGTCGCGCAGCACGGCGTCCAGGGCGCTGCCGGAGGCCCACCGGTAGGTCGCCCAGGCGAAGCGCAGGTCCGGCTCGCGGGCCGGGGCCAGCCGGTGCGACCGCTCCCGCTCCTCCAGCGCCCGCCAGCGTCGCTGGGTCTCGGCCAGCACCTCCCTGGTGCGGCCCGGTGGCAGCTGCGGTGGCGTCGGGTCGTCGTCCCGGCGTGACTCGTAGACCAGGATCGAGACCACCGAGGCCAGCTCGGCCGGCGCCAGGCCGTCCCAGACGCCCTCGCGCAGGCACTCGGCGGTCACCAGGTCCAGCTCGGTGTACAGCGCGCCGAGTGCGCGACCGGACGTCGTGACCTCGTCGCCGCGCAGGTAGCCGAGCTCCTGCAGCAGCTCGCAGATCCGGTCGAAGGTGCGCGCGATGGTGTGGGTGCGCTCCCGGACCCGCCGGGACATCCCGTCGGTCTCGCGCTTCAGGCGGTGATAGCGCTCGGCCCAGCGGGCGTGGTCCTCGCGCTCGTCGCAGCCGTGGCAGGGGTGCGCCCGCAGCTCGGCCCGCAGGCGCAGCAGCTCGTCGTCGTCGGCCGCGGCGGACCTCGGGCGGCGCGCCCGGCCCGGTGCAGGATCGGCCAGCCCGGTTCCGCGCAAGGTGGAGGCCAGGTCGCGCCGGCTGGCCGGGCTGCGCGGGTTGAACGTCTTCGGGATGCGCAGCCGGTGCAGCGCTTCCACCGGGACCGGGAAGTCGGCCAGCGAGAGGCGGCGGACCTGCCGCTCTGCGGTCAGGACCGTCGGGCGCGGGCCGTCGGCCCCGCCCACCGTGCCCGGGTCGAGCACCACAGCCAGGCCACCCCGCCGGCCGGCGGGCACGTGGATGACGTCGCCGGGCCGCAGGGACTCGAGCGAGGCCGCCGCTTGCGCACGACGGTTTGCCGCGCCGCTGCGCGACAGCGACGCCTCGCGGTCGGCGATGGCCCGGCGCAGCCCGGCGTACTCCTCGAAGTCGCCCAGGTGGCAGGTCATCGCCTCGCGGTAGCCCGTCAGGGCCTCCTCGTTGCGAGCCACCTGGCGCGCCAGCCCGACCACCGCCCGGTCCGCCTGGAACTGCGCGAAGGACGACTGCAGCAGGTTCCGGGCCCGCTCCCGGCCGACCTGCCCGACCAGGTTGACGGCCATGTTGTACGACGGCCGGAAGCTGGAGCGCAGCGGATAGGTCCGGGTGGACGCCAGCCCGGCCAGCGCGGACGGCTCCAGCCCCGGCTGCCACACCACGACGGCATGGCCCTCCACGTCGATGCCACGCCGGCCGGCCCGGCCGGTGAGCTGGGTGTACTCCCCCGGCGTCACGTCCGCGTGGCTCTCGCCGTTCCACTTGACCAGCCGCTCCAGAACCACCGAGCGAGCCGGCATGTTGATGCCCAGCGCGAGCGTCTCGGTGGCGAACACCGCCTTCACCAGGCCGCGGACGAACAGCTGCTCGACGACCTCCTTGAAGGTCGGCAGCATCCCGGCATGGTGGGCGGCGATGCCACGCTCGAGCCCCTCGAGCCACTCGTGGTAGCCCAGGACGTGCAGGTCCTCCGCGGGGATGTCGGAGCAGCGCGCCTCGACGAACGCACGCACCTCGGCGCGGTCCTCGGCCGCGAGCAGCCGCAGCCCGGAGCGCACGCACTGGGTGACCGCGGCGTCGCAGCCGGCCCGGCTGAAGATGAACGTGATGGCGGGCAGCAGCCCCTCGGCGTCCAGCCGTTCGAGGACCTCCACCCGGCTGGGGGCGCGCACCCCGCGCACCCGGCGGCCGCCGCGGGCCGGGCGCTGGGCCGCCGACCGGACGAACCGGTCCTGCTCCCGGGACAGCCGGACCAGCTCGGGATTCACCTTGGCCGAGCCGTCCTTGGCCGATCGGTCCTCCACGAACAAGTCCCACAGCCGCCCGTTGGCCATCACGTGCTGCCAGAGCGGGACCGGCCGGTGCTCCTCCACCACCACGGTGGTGTCACCGCGGACCGTGCCCAGCCAGTCGCCGAACTCCTCGGCGTTGCTGACGGTCGCCGACAGCGAGACCAGGGCGACGGACTCGGGCAGGTGGATGATGACCTCCTCCCAGACCGCGCCGCGGAACCGGTCGGAGAGGTAGTGCACCTCGTCCATCACGACGTAGCCGAGGCCCTCGAGGGTCCCTGAGCCGGCGTAGAGCATGTTGCGCAGCACCTCGGTGGTCATGACCACCACCGGCGCCTCGCCGTTCACGCTGTTGTCGCCGGTGAGCAGCCCGACCTTGTCGGCGCCGTAGCGGGCCACCAGGTCGGCGTACTTCTGGTTGGACAGCGCCTTGATCGGGGTGGTGTAGAAGCACTTGCGGCCTTCGGCGAGCGCGAGGTGCACGGCGAACTCGCCGACGACGGTCTTGCCCGCTCCGGTGGGTGCCGCGACCAGCACCCCGCCGCCGGCCTCCAGCGCCTCGCAGGCCGTCACCTGGAAACCGTCCAGGCCGAAGGGGTAGAGCGCCTCGAACGAGGCGAGCTGCGTGCCGGCGCGGGCCCGGCTGCGGCGCGCGTCGGCGTACCGCTGCGCGGGGGTGGCCATGCGGCTCAATCTACGTGCCAGGGGCTAGCCGGCGGCGAAGACCCGCAGCGCGGCGGGCATGGCCTCCACGTGCACGGGCAGCACCGACACCCGCTCGCCGTCGGCGTAGGCGGTGACCCCCGGCGAGGTGAGCACGACCTCTCGGGCGCGGCGCACGGTGACCGCCGGATGGTTCACGTGGGTGCCTTTGTAGACGGTCGGGAACACCCGGAGGAACTCCGGCTTGGAGATCGGGCCGAGCACGGTGATGTCCAGCTGGCCGTCGTCCAGCCGGGCGTCCGGGCAGACCCGCATGCCGCCGCCGTACGACGACCCGTTGCCCACGGCGACCAGCATCGCCTCGGTCTGCCAGCTCTGCCCGTCCAGCTCGAGCAGGTACGGCACCGGCCGGAAGGTGCGCAGCTCGGCGAGGATCGCGAGGTTGTAGCGGCTGCGCCCGGTCGGCCAGGTCATCCGGTTTGCCCGCTCGTTGACCATCGAGTCGAAGCCGGAGCCGAGGACGCCGGCGAACCAGCGGCCGTTGGCCCGGCCGAGGTCGATCAGTCGGCTGTCGCCGCGGGCCGCCAGGTCGACCGCGGCGACCGGGTCGTCAAGCGTCAGCCCCAGTGCCCGGGCGATGTCGTTGCCGGTGCCCGCCGGGACGACGCCGAGCGGTACGTCGGTGCCCGCTACGACCTGCAGCGCGATGTTGACCAGGCCGTCGCCACCCACGGCGACCAGGCCGTCGACACCTTCGGCCACCCGGTTCCGCACCCGGTCGAACGCTTCGTCGGCGTCACGGCCGACGACCACGTCGACGTCGATGCCGCTCTGCCGTAGTCGCGCGGCGACCGGGTCGAGCAGGCGCCCCCCTCGGCCCTTGCCGGACGTCGGGTTGACCAGCAGGGCGAGGCGACGCGTCACGGCCGAAGGCTAGTGGGCCGATCAGGTCTCGTCGCGGCGATCCGGGTCGGTGTCGGGGTCGCTGGCCGGGTCGAGCGGGGTCGCGGTGGTGTCCAGCGGGCTGGCTGCGTCGTCGTCGAGAGCCGAGTAGTCGAGGCCGTCGATGCCCTCACGGCGACGGCGACGGTCGACGAGCAGCGAGAGCGCAGTGGCGATGTAGTAGAGCACCAGCATCGGCATCGCCAGCGCGGTCATCGTCCACGGGTCACCGGACGGGGTCGCGATGGCCGCGAACAGGAAGGCCCCGAGGATGACCTGGCGCCACGCGCGCAGCAGCTGTCGCCCGGTGACGATGCCGGCCAGGTTCAGGCCGAACAGGAACACCGGCATCACGAAGGCGATGCCGAAGACGAGGAACATCCGCAGCACGAACGACATGTAGTCGTTGAGGCTGATGATGTTGGCGACGTTTCCCGGGTCCGGGTTGAACCCGATGAGCAGGTCGAAGCCCTTGGGCAGGAAGACGTAGGCCAGGACGGCGCCGCCGATGAACAGCGGGACGCTGACCGCGACGAAGCCGATGCCGTAGCGCCGCTCCTTCTTGTGCAGGCCGGGTGCGACGAATCCCCACAGCTGGTACAGCCACACCGGGCTCGAGGCGAACAGCCCGGCCATCGCGCAGATCTTCAGCGCGAAGGTGAACGGATCACCCACGCCGCCGAAGTTCAGCTTGAGACCCGGGTGGTCCTTCTTGATCGAGTTGATCGGCTCGGTCAGCAGGTCGAACAGCTGGTCGTAGAAGAACGCGGCGACGATCGTGCACGCGATCAACGCCAGCACCGAGCGGACCAACCGGATGCGCAGCTCGCGCAGGTGCTCGGTGAGAGGCATCCGCCCCTCGGGGTCCCGCGGGCCGGGTGGCCGCCGGGACCGGTTGCCCAGGATGGTCACCACGGGCTGTCAGGGATGAGCCGGCCGGCTCAGCGGTCGCGGTCGGCGTGCTCCGGCGGAGTGACCGTGCGGTCGGCGGGGGCCGGGTCGACGACCCGGCCCTCGACCTCGCGCGGCGCCGCGGCGGGTGGCGTGGTCTGCTCGCCGTCGTTGCCCATCTCCTTGACCTCGGACTTGAAGATCCGCATCGATCGGCCGAGGCTGCGCGCCGCGTCCGGAAGGCGCTTGGCCCCGAACAGCAGCACGAGCACGACAAGGATGAGGATGATCTCGGGAGCGCCGAGGTTGCGGAACATGGTCCACCTCTGAAGTCGTCGACTGGTGCCCTGCGATCGTACGGCAGGCTCACTGCTCGCGGGTGTGGGCGTCCATGTCGGCGAGCCGGTCGGTGATCGCGGCCAGCCGGTCGGTGACGGTGCCGAGCTCGCGGGTCAAGGTCTTGGCCTTGCGCCACAGGTCGCGGCCGAGCAGGAAGAAGACGCCGGCCGCGCCGAGCAGGAGGACAGCCCACAGCGCGACCCAGATCATGGGTCCGAGGGTACCGAGCGTGGTGGGGGGAGCGTCCTAGGCCTGGACGTGCGGGGTGATCATCGCCGCCAGCAGGTGCACCCGGTCCAGGCCGAGCGCGAAGTCGAGCACGTCGTCGTAGGTGATGGCCGCGCCGTGGTGCTCCTCGAGCGCCTCGGCCGGGATGACCCAGTGCTCGGCGAGGACTCCGCCGGAGACCAGCAGGGTGACGACCTCGTCATCGGCCGGCTTGCGGATCTCGTCCTGGCAGGTGGTGCAGAGGAAGGAGTAGTACGACCAGTCGGTCCGCGAGCAGACCACGAGACGCATCTGGTCCGGCGTCAGCTCCACGTCCCCGCACACGGGGCACGAAGTCTTGATCGTGGTCATGTGCCGTCCTCCCTGCCGTGCGCCCCTTCTCGGGGCGTCTCCGTGATGTTCGGCAGGGAGCAGGAAGCGCTTGAGGAAGATGGTCCGGACGCGCCAGAGTCAGGTACGGACGTAGGCTTCCAGGGCCGTTCGGGCGGCTGACGTCACCCGTTCGGCCAGGTCCGGGGGGTCCAGGACGCGCAGCGCGCCGCCGAGACGCAGCGCCAGCTGGCGGAGCCAGCCGTCGTCGGCCACCCGCAGCCGGACGAGGAGCAGGCCCTCGGCCTGGTCCACGACCTCCTCGACCGGGTAGTAGTCGATGACCCAGTGGGCAGGCGGTGCGAGCTCGAGGGTGACCAGCGTGTCGTCCGGGGAGGCGACGAAGAGCCCCTCGCCGAGGTCACGCTCCGCAGCCGCGGCGGGCACCTCGGCAGCCACGTCGAGCACGGAGAGTGCCTCGACCCGGTCCAGCCGGAACAGCCGGACGTCCTCGGCCCGCCGGCACCACCCCTCCAGGTACCAGCGGCCGTCGACGAGCAGCACCCGCATCGGGTCGACGTCCCGTTCGGTGGTCTCGTCCCGGGCCGGGACGAAGTAGGTGAGGTGCACCCGACGTCCCTCGGCCAGCGCCCGGCGGACCTCGGACAGCGGCCCCTGCGCCTCGACCTCGACCCGCACCTGGCTGCTGGCCGAGCCGGACTCGCCGGCGGCGGCCTCCAGCTTGAGCAGGGTCCGCTGCAGGGCGTCCCGGTCGTGCAGGCCGGGGACGTCAGCGAGCGCACGCAGCCCGACGAGCAGCGCGAGGGCCTCGTCGACACCCAGCCGGAGCGGCCGGGCGATGGCGTCGGCGTTGCCCAGGTAGACCCGCCCGTCGTCCCAGTCGACCTCGATCAGGTCGTCCGGCAGGTGCCCCGGAGTACCGCAGACGAACAGCAGCTCGAGGTCCTTGACCAGCTGCGACTCGGTGACGCCGAACTCGGCCGCCACCTCGGTGAGCGGGATGCCCTGACGGCTGACGAGGTACGGCACGAGGGCGAGCAGCCGGGACAGGCGGTCGGTGGCTCCGGGGCTCACGGCGCGGACCCGGTCACGCTGCTCCGCCGGTGACGGCAGCCGGAAGCCCCAGGACGCCTCGCAGCCGGCGTACGACGGCGTCCTTCAGTTCGGCAGGAGCCATCACCTGGACGTCGTCGCCGTGGCCGGCGACCTCCTCGGCCAGCACGTCGAGGTCGCCGTAGGGCACGGTGAGCTCGTCGAAGCCGTCCGGGCCGCTGCGGCTCGCGGTGGACCGTCGCCGCAGCCGGACCCCCGAGCCGGTGCGCACGCACAGCCGGGCCTCGCTGCTGGCCCGGGACGGCACCAGGGTCGCCACCTGGGCCCGCAGGTCGATGCCGTCGGGCACCTGGACCTCACCCGCGCGGCCGACGGCACGGACCGGGCCGGCGACCCGGGACAGCCGGAACACCCGGGTGGCGCCGCGGTCGCGGTCGTGGCCCACGACGTACCAGCGGCCGTGCCGGGAGACGATGCCCCACGGCTCGAGGTGGCGGTCGGTGACCGCGGCCTGGCCCGGTGTCCGGTAGGGGAACCGGATCGGACGGCGGTCGCGGACGGCGGCGTAGACCGGCTCGAAGGCCGGCTCGCTGGTGCGCACCCGGGGCTCGATCCCGACGAGGCTGCCGAGGTCCGGCTCGACACCGGCGGCCTTGAGCTTGAGCACGGCCCGGGACGCGGGCGCGGCCAGGCTGGCCTGCTGCCAGACCCGGGAGGCGAGGCCGAGCACCGCCAGCTCGTCGGGGGTGAAGGAGACCTCGGGCAGGGCGTAGGCGGCCCGGTCCACCCGGTAGCCGACCTCGTCGTCGAACCAGGCGTCGTTCCCGCCGGTCTCCAGCGGGATCCCCATGTCGCGCAGCTCTTCCTTGTCCCGCTCGAACATGCGGTCGAAGGCCTCGTCCGAGGGGCACTCGTCGTACTGGGGTACGGCCGTGCGGATCTGCTCCTTGGCCAGGAACTGCCGGGTCGACAGGAGGCAGATCACCAGGTTGAGCAGCCGCTCGGTCTTCTGCGCGGACATGTCCCCAGAACCTACAGGTCCCCCACCCGTCCCTGCTGCGCCGAGTTGATCACGCCAGCGTGATCACTGGTTGCTGGGTGCGGTGAGTTCACCGCACCCAGCAGCTGTTGACCACGCGAGCGTGATCAACAGAGGGAGGGTCAGCGGACGTCGAGGAGGTCGACCACGAAGATCAGGGTCTCGCCGGGAGCGATGACGGCACCGGCACCCCGGTCGCCGTAGCCGAGCTCGGGCGGGATGACCAGCCGGCGGCGGCCGCCGACCTTCATGCCCACGACGCCGCGGTCCCAGCCGGCGATGACGTTGCCGGCACCGAGCGGGAACGCGAAGCTCTGCCCGCGGTTCCACGAGGCGTCGAACTCCTCGCCGGTGGAGTAGGCCACCCCGACGTAGTGCACGACCGCGGTCGCGCCCGGCGTCGCCTCGGGACCGTCACCCTCGGTGAGGTCGATGATCTCGAGGTCGCTCGGTGGCGGGCCTTCCGGGAAGTCGATCTCGGGCTTCTCGCTCACTTCGTGCTCTCCTTCGCGGATCCGTGGACACCGAGGACGTCGATCACGACGGCCACGCTCTCCTTGGTGGCGTCGGTGCCCGTCTGGGAAGGCAGCGTCAGCAGCACCCGGCTGCCGGCGGGGACGCCGACGAGCAGGTCGAACGGGCTGGGCTGCTGGCCGCCGATCGGCACGCCCTGCGGGCCTTGGCGGCCACCGGTCTGGGCCGGGTCGTACGAGCTGCTCAGCGGGTCGCCGGCCCAGTTCACCGCGGTGTACTCGACCACAGCCAGCTTGCCCTGGGCGACCTTCGGGCCGGTGCCCTTGGCGAGCACGGTGACGGCGGGCTGCTTCGGTGGTGTGGTGCCGGCCGGCACGGTGACCGCCTGCTTCTTGCCCGGCTCACCGGTGACCTCCGGCAGGTCGGCGGCGATGTCGGTGGCCGGCGTGTTCTTGAGGGTGACGCCGCTCCTCGGGTACGACGCGATGACGTCGACGACGAAGACCAGCGAGTCGGTCGCCTTGATGCCGGCGTCCGGGTTGCCCTTCTTGCCGTAGCCGTCCTTGGGCGGGACGACCATCAGCACCCGGCTGCCGGCCTTGACGCCTACAAGGCTCTTGTCCCAGCCGTCGATGACGCCGCCGGTACCGATCGGGAACGCCGCAGGCAGGTTCCGGTCGTAGGAGTTGTCGAAGACCTTGCCACTCTTGTAGACCTTGCCCAGGTAGTCGGCGACGAGCAGGTCACCCTTGGCGACCTTGGGACCGTCGCCCTCCGTCAGGAGCGTGGAGTCGAGCTTGGCTGGCGGCTTGCTGCCCTTCGCGACAGTGACCTTCGGCTTCGCACCGAACTTCCCGGACACCTCCGGCAGGCCGTCGGACGACGAGGTGCCCCCACCGCACGCGACCAGGGACCCCGCGAGCAGCACGGGAAGGAGCAGAAGGGCGGGACGGCGCACGAAGGAACCTCGAGAAGAATCGGGAAGGGGGACGGACCACACTAACCCGGGCCCCGGACGGCGCCGAACCGGCGCACGCCGTCGCAGCGCGGCTGCCAGCGAACTCCCAGCAGACTCACATGCTGGCGATGAGCTTCTCGACCCGCTCGTCGACCGACCGGAACGGGTCCTTGCAGAGCACGGTGCGCTGAGCCTGGTCGTTGAGCTTGAGGTGCACCCAGTCGACGGTGAAGTCGCGGCGGCGCTCCTGGGCCCGTCGGATGAACTCGCCGCGCAGCTTGGCCCTGGTGGTCTGCGGCGGCACCGACTTCGCCTGGAAGATCTCCAGGTCGTGGGCGACGCGCTCGGCCTGCCCACGGCGCTGCAGCAGGTAGAACAGACCGCGCTCGCGGGAGATGTCGTGGTAGGCGAGGTCCAGCTGCGCGACCCGCGAGGAGGACAGCGCCAGACCGTGCTTGCTGCTGTAGCGCTCGATCAGCTTGTGCTTGATCACCCAGTCGATCTCGGTCGAGACCGAGTCGAGGTCGCCGGTCTCGACGGCGAGCAAGGTGCGCTCCCACAGGTCGAGGACCTGCTTGACCACGCCCTCGTCCAGCCCCCGTCGGGCGGCGAAGTCACGGGCCTTGGTGAAGTACTCGCCCTGGATCTCCAGGGCGCTGGCCTCGCGGCCGTTGGCCAGCCGCACCTTCTTCCGGCCGGTCATGTCGTGGCTGATCTCGCGGATGGCCCGGATCGGGTTCTCGAGAGTGAGGTCGCGCATCACGACGTTGGCCTCGATCATGCGCAGCACCAGGTCCGTGGCGCCGAGCTTGAGCAGCGTCGTCGTCTCGCTCATGTTCGAGTCGCCGACGATGACGTGCAGCCGGCGGTAGCGCTCGGCGTCGGCATGCGGCTCGTCGCGGGTGTTGATGATCGGGCGGGACCGCGTGGTCGCCGACGAGACACCCTCCCAGATGTGCTCCGCGCGCTGGCTCACGCAGTAGACAGCGCCGCGCGGCGTCTGCAGCACCTTGCCCGCACCGCAGATGATCTGGCGGCTGACCAGGAACGGGATGAGCACGTCGGCAAGCCGGGTGAACTCACCGTGCCGGCCCACCAGGTAGTTCTCGTGGCAGCCGTAGGAGTTGCCGGCGGAGTCGGTGTTGTTCTTGAACAGGTAGACGTCGCCGGCGATGCCCTCCTCGCGCAGTCGCCGCTCGGCGTCGACGAGCAGCCCCTCGAGGATCCTCTCCCCCGCCTTGTCGTGGACCACCAGCTCGCGGATGTCGTCACACTCGGGGGTGGCGTACTCGGGGTGGCTGCCGACGTCGAGGTACAGCCGGGCGCCGTTGCGCAGGAAGACGTTGCTCGACCGCCCCCACGACACCACGCGCCGGAACAGATAGCGCGCCACCTCGTCGGGTGAGAGCCGCCGCTGGCCCTTGAACGTGCACGTGACGCCGTACTCGTTCTCCAGCCCGAAGATCCGGCGATCCATGACGACACCGTACGCCGGGGGGCACCGCCTCGCCGGCAGGACGACGACGCATCCCGGTCACGAGTTTGCCTGGGACGCCCGCGGAGAAACGGCAGGATCATGAGCGACACCTTTTCCGACGAGCACCCGACCAGCCGCGACGTCGACGCCGACCACCTGGTCGAGACGCCGGAGTCGCTGCGCGACGACGACCCCGAGGCCCCGCCGATGGACCGCGGCAGCGAGGCCAGCGACCGGCCGCTCGGTGCCGAGAAGTTCGGCACGACCCACGCCGAGGCGGAGCAGGGCGAGTCGCTGGACCAGCGACTCGCCGAGGAGGTTCCGGAGACGGGAACCCACGACCCGGTCGAGGACGTCGTGGCCGACGACCCGGCTGCGTTCGGTGAGTCGACCGAGCAGACCGACGAGCAGGTGCTGGACGACGCCTACGGCGACCCGGCGGCGAGTGACCTCGTGCCTGGCCGTGACGGCGGGGACCTGCCGGCCGAAGAGGCAGCGCTGCACCTCGAGGAGGAACGATGACCGAGACACCTGACGGCGACCCGCGATCGGTGGACCCCGGCGAGGAGCGCCCCGACGTGCGAGACGCGATGGCGACCTACGCCACCGAGGGTCAGGGCGACGACGAGACCGGCGGCGATGCGGCAGCCGGCGCCGCACGGGACCCCGGCGAGTCGGTCGAGGGCGACCGGGAGCCGCACGGCCCCGCCTGATCGACGGGACGTGCGGCGTCGCAGAGTCAGCTGCGGCTGAGCACCAGCCCGTCGATCCGGACGAGCGCGCCGGTCGAGCGCACCCGGAGGGTGACCGTCGCGTGCTTGCGGGTGAAGGCCGGCAGCATGAGGACGTGGCTCCGCCGGAACGGGCCGGCGAGCTTCACCGTGCCGATCCGCTTGCCGTCGACGAGCACGGCGACCGAGCCGCAGGTGCGGCAGGTGGTGGCCACGACACCGATGCGGCGTACCCGGGCCGCGGTCCGGGTCAACGACGCGCCCTTGCGCTTGGTCGCGAGGAAGGTGCGCCCGGAGTAGCCGGCGGCCGTCTTGGCCGCCCAGCCGGCCGAGCGACCCAGGCTCCGGTCGTCCAGGGCGCGAGCGAGGCATCGGCTGCCGGTCCAGTCGGACAGCTGCCCGGCCTTGTTCCGGGCCCGCACCGAGAGGCAGTAGGTGTAGCCCGGCTGCATGCTCAGGCCGGCGCCGGTAGCGGCGGTGCGCTGCCAGCGGGGCGGATAGGTCCAGCCGCCGAACGTGCCGTCCCACCGGGCCCTGCGCCAGCGCACGTCGTGCCGGGTGACCAGGCTCGAGGAGTACCCGCCGAACCAGGTGAACCGCTCCTTGGCCTTGGAGGTGCCGAAGCTGGTCGGGCCGGTCGTGCGCGGCGCCGGCCGGCCGCTGGCGAGGTGGTTCCAGACGCCGCCGGTGCCGGCGTTGTCCAGAGCGGCCTGGTCGATCACGATCGTCGGTCGCGGGCCGCCGTACGGCGTCCAGGACGGGACATAGGTGGCGACGCCCTTGACCACGCGCCAGATCCGGCCGGTGGCGCCGCTCTGCAGGAACGTGCCCTCCCGCGGCCGGTTGGGCAGGGAGTCGAACTGGCTCGTCGACAGGGTCTGCACCGGCTGGATGCCGCCCACCGCGGCCCAGTCGCTGACCACGATCGGTGCGCCGCCGGCGATCCGGAAGGTGCCCCGTCCGCTGGCCTGCACGAACGCTCCCTCGGGAGCCAGCTGGTAGGGGGCCACGGGAGCGTCGACCGAGTCGTTGTCGATGTTCACGGTGACGCCGCCCCACGTCTCCTGGTGGCCGCCGCGGTACTGGTGGATGCGCTGGTGGTCGGCGAAGTACTGGTCCGGGATGGCCGCGTCGCTCAGTGTGGGGTCGCCGGGCTGGGTCTTGCTGTCGGCCGGCCAGCGGGCGAACCAGAGGGCGTCCGGTGCCGGCATCGCGGCCGTCGGCACCCGGTCAGCCTTCGAGGTCCCGTCGAAGACGGTCGCCGCCAGCGCGTTCGAGCTGGAGTAGATCCCGGAGACGTAGCCGCGGTCGTGCAGCCGCTGGGTCCAGGCACCGAGGAAGGCACGGGTCGCCTGCAAGCAGGTGGCGTTGGTGTAGGAGTACGCCTCCATGTCGAAGTACACCGGGTTGCCGGCGCCGAGGCCGAGGGCGTTGAGCTGCACGATCGCGTCGTCTGCCGCGGCCGCACCCTGGACAGGAGCCTGCGCCGGGTCGATGCGGTTCGGGTAGTCGGAGCAGGAGGCCTGCAGGCCGACGTACGTCGGGATGAGAGTCCAGCCCTGCGCGATGGTCTGGGCCACCCAGTCGGCGGTCAGGTTGGGCTGCCCGCACCCGCGGCTGGCTCCCCCGATGTAGATGTTCGACGCCTTGTAGGGCGACGCGGCGTACCAGGTCGACATGGTCGTGAGCGGCTGCGCCGTGCAGGCGTCGAAGCCGAGCCCGGAGAACCGGGTGTCGGACGGCTTGAGACCGGTGGCCGCACTGCTCGAGGGCGAGGCGGCCGGCGCGGCGGCGAAGCTGCGGGCATCGGCGCGGCCGGACGGAGCCGTGATCTCGGCGGTCGCGTCGTCGTACGTCACGGAGGACGCGATCTCGCGAGCGGCCGGCGTGTCGTCTCCGGCCGCGACAACGACCCCGACGGAGGACCCCTCGGAGGTGACCACCCGGTCCGGGCTCACGACACCCTGCAGGCTGCCGCTGGTGAGGTGCACGGCCTCGGTGCGGCCGACGAGGTGCGGCGGGCAGGTGCTGCGGCTGGGGTCACCCAGGTAGACGGCGTGCCGGTCGAATCGCACGCAGCCCGGGCGGCCGGCCAGGTCGATCACCGGCCATGAGTCGGGCACGGTCACCGAGGCGTCGCGGAACGACACCGTCCTGGTGTCCGGTCGGCTGGCGCCCTGTGCGGCGTCGGCCGCGGTCGGCACCAGCGTCGCCGCCATTGCGGCCGCCGCCACCATCGTCAGCACGTCGCGGACCCGTCGCCGGGAAGTCGTCGCCACCCCAGTCCCCCATGACTCGGCAGTCGCACCGGCCGGACGGCCGGTGGTCAGGGGTCAGCCTAGGGGTGATTTGTCCGTTCAGTCGCGTGCCCGCGCCGTCGCGCGGTCGTTGGCCTTCCCGATCGCGTCGACCAGCTCACCCTTGGTCATCCGGGTCCGGCCGCGGACCCCGAGCCGCTTCGCGACGCCGAGCAGGTGGGCCTTGGTGGCGTTGGCGTCCACGCCGCCGGCGGTCCGACCACCCCGCCGCGCCGCGGCTCCGGTCTTCGCACTCTGGGCGTCAGAGGGTCCCTTGCGGCCCTTGTCCTCCCAGCGGTCGCCCACCTTCTCGTGGGTGTGCTTGAGGGAGGCGAACGCGGTCCGGTGCGCTCGCTCCCCCTCGCCGTACTGGTCGACGGCGGCGTCGTGGGTCTTGCCCCAGGTGTCCCGGGCCTTCTTCGACGAACGGGCCACCGTGGACGGCATGTCTTTCTTGGCCGGCATGGATCATCACCTCGTCGGCCCGGTTCCCGGACGGTGCACCGGAAAACGCGTCAAGGTGTCGGCCTGGATCCTCCTCGGTCAAGCCGGGACACTTGATGGCGGCAGATCAGGTGTCGGCGGGGTCCGAGCCGTCGTCGGTGTCCGGGCCGGGTGGCTCGTGGGAGCCACCGGCGAGGGCGACCGGAGGGGAGGTCTCCCGCTCGTCCGGACCTGGCGTCGTGGCGGCGCCGTCAGAGCCAGTGGCGCCGAGCAGCCGGGCGAGCATCGGCCCGGTGAGGCGGCGGAACTTCCGCCGCGGGCGGGCCCGGTCCAGGACGGCGACCTCGAGCTGGTCGGCGGTCAGGGAGCGCTGGTCGCCGGAGACGGGGTCGCGACCGAGCAGCTCGACGGCGAGGCGCAGGGCCTCCTCGAGCGTCATGCCGTCGCGGTAACGCTCCGCGAGGTCCTGGCTGATCTGGTCGGCCGACCCGCCCATCGCGACGAATCCGTGCTCGTCGGCCACCGAGCCGTCGTAGGTGAGGCGGTAGATCTGGTCCTCCGCCGGAGTCTCGCCGACCTCGGCGATGACGATCTCGACCTCGTAGGGCTTCGACTCGACCGTGAAGATGCTGCCGAGGGTCTGGGCGAACACGTTGGCGAGGCCGCGACCGGTGACGTCCTGGCGGTCGTAGGAGTAGCCACGCAGGTCGGCGTAGCGGACGCCGGCCATCCGGAGGTTCTCGAACTCGTTGTACTTGCCGACCGCGGCGAAGGCGATCCGGTCGTAGATCTCGGAGATCTTGTGCAGCGCGCGGGAGAGGTTCTCGGCGACGAACAGGATGCCGCCGTCGTAGGCGACCACGACGACGCTGCGGCCGCGGGCGATGCCCTTGCGCGCGTAGTCGGCCCGGTCCTTCATGACCTGCTCGGGCGAGACGTATCCGAACGGCATCGTCACGATGCGGTCTCCTTGCCGATCGTCGCGCTTGCGGTCGCGTCGTGGGTGGTCGGGCCGGTCATCGCAGCGGCGCCTGGGGGCCGCCGGGGTGCTCCATCCGCCCGGCCATCACGGTGTCGACGATCGCGCCGACCTCATCGTCGGACAGCCGGCGGTAGCCGTCGGAGGTGACCGTGGACACGACCGGGAAGATGCGCCGGGTGAGGTCCGGTCCGCCGGTGGCGGAGTCCTCGTCGGCGGCGTCGTAGAGCGACTGGACGGCGCAGAGGGTGGCGTCCTCCACGGACAGCTCCTCGTGCCAGAGCTTCTTCAGGGCGCCCCGGGCGAAGACCGAGCCGGAGCCGACGGAGTGGAACTTGTGCTCCTCGTAGCGGCCGCCGGTGACGTCGTAGGAGAACAGGCGGCCGGCCTGGGTGGGGTCGTCGGCGTCGAGGTCGTAGCCGGCGAACAGCGGGACCACGGCAAGGCCCTGCATCGCCATCGCGAGGTTGCCCCGGATCATCAGGGCGAGCCGGTTGGCCTTGCCCTCGAGGGAGAGGGTGGCGCCCTCGATCTTCTCGTAGTGCTCCAGCTCGACCTGGAAGAGCCGGACCATCTCGATGGCGATCCCGGCAGCTCCGGCGATGCCGACGCAGGAGTAGTCGTCGGCGTGGAAGACCTTCTCGATGTCGCGCTGGGCGATGTAGTTGCCCATCGTGGCCCGGCGGTCGCCGGCCATCACGATGCCGCCGGGGAAGGTCAGCGCGACGATCGTGGTGCCGTGCGGCGCCTCGGTGGTCAACGCGGTGGCCGGAGGTGTGCGGCGTCCCGGGAGCAGCTCAGGAGAGTGCGCGCCGAGGAACTCGGCGAACGACGAGCTGCCGGGGATGAGGTACGCGGCCGGTAGACGTCCCGAGCCGGCGTGATCGGTTGCCAACAGTTCCCTCTCTCGCGTGACCGCACGAACGAGCCCGACCCTACTGCGACCGGTGGGCCGTCATGAGGCGGTCCCGAGGTCGGTCCCGGACAGCAGCGCCCCGAGCCGACGCTCGTGCACCGACGGCTCGCCGGCACCGTGCCAGGTCTGACGACCACTGGCTGATGGTGAGGCCGTCGACCGCTCGAGGTACCGAGCGGCCCGGCGAAGGACCAGTGGGTCGTCCGCGAGCTGCCCGAGGGCAGCATTGCACCGGAAGCAGAGCAAGCCACGCACCGCGCCAGTCGCGTGGTCGTGGTCGACGTGGATGGCCGGCGCTGTCTGGCAGATCGCGCACACGCCGTGCTGGGCGAGCACCATCGCGTCGAGGTCGGCCACGGACATCCCATCAGCGGTACGGAGGTGGTCACGACGTGCGACCGCCGAGGCGCAGGCCTTGCAACGGGTCTGCAGGCCGTCGGAAGCCCCACGATTGGTAGACCACTGCGCGTGCGGTTTGGTCAGGCCACATGTGCGACAGAACTTCTCCCCGGCGGGTACGTCGAGAGGCGCGACGACCGCTCCCGCGGCCAGTCGCTTGGCGCGGTAGGCAGTGGCCGCGCAGACCCGGCAATGACCCTGGAGCCCGTCGCGAGCGGAGCGGTTCTGGGCGAAGGCATCGAGCGGTTTGATCGTCTCGCAGCGTCGGCACCACTTCTCGCCCGGCCCCACCGGCGGGGCGTCCTTCACGCTGCGCGGGCGGCGCTCCCTGGCCCAGGCCGAGACGCAGGCCCGGCAGTAGCCCTGCAGGCCGTCCGCGGATGCACGACGAACGCCGAAGGACGTCAGGGGGAGCCGGGCGCGGCAGCGGCTGCAGACCTTCGTCTCGGACGGAGGGCTCATTGCGTGTTTTCTGTACGAACCAAGATCACTCCCCGCCCTTCTGCACGAACCCCCGTACAAAATCCTCGCTATTGGTCTCGAGGACGTCATCAATTTCGTCCAGCATCGCGTCGATGTCGTCGTCGAGCTTCTCCTTGCGCTCGGCGACATCGCTCGACGCCGCGACCTCGGTCTCCTCGACCTCCTCGGAGGTCTTGCTCGACCGCTTCTGGCCGCCGGTGTCCTTGCTCGCCATCTGGTGCCCTCCCACGTGCTCCTGGGTCGTCTTCGACCTTAGTCGGCACCTTGGACGCAACCCAGGAGCCCGCGACGCCGAAAGATCTTGGCCGGCCGCTGGTCCGCTGCTAACCCGGCGTTAGCGCCGGACCACCGATGCTGGCCGACGTCCGAGCCTCCGACGTCTGCGAGAACCACCGTGCCCGACCGCCGTCCCGACCCGATCCGCGTCCGCGACCGGGCCCTGCGCGCCGTCAGCGTGGCCACTGCCGCCACCGCGGTGAGCTCGGTGCTGGCCACCGTGGCGGCCGCTGCGGCGCTCGCTCCATCGCCCGCGGAAGCCCCGGCTCCCGCAACGCCGCCGCCGCCGGCCTCGGTCTCGGCCCCTGAGCGTCCCGCGACCTCCGCTCCCCGTCCGCCCGCCGCGCCGCCGACGGCGGTTCCGTCGCCGACCCGTCAGCAGAAGCAGCAGCAGCAGCAGAAGGCGCCGGCACCCCGGACGGCCGGGTCATGAGCGCCGCCCACCGCACCTGGTCCGCGTGGTCGACCACCGTGCACGTCGCGGTCGACGACCCGGCAGCCCTCACCTCGGCGTGCGACGCGGTCCGCGACGAGATGGCACGGACCGCCGGCGCCGCCGACCGGTTCGACCCGACCTCCGAGCTCTCCCGGCTCGCCTCCGCGGGAGGTCTGCCTGTCACGGTCTCCCCCACCTTCGCCCGCCTCCTGCGGGCCGCCCTCGACGCCGCGGAGGCGACCGGCGGCCTGGTCGACCCGGCGCTGGGCGCCCACCTGCGGGCCATGGGCTACGACCGTGACATCGCCGACGTACGTCGGCAGCCTCCCACCGGGGCACGCCCGCACCGACCGGCTCCCGGAAGCTGGCGCCAGGTGGTGCTGACCGGCGGCCAGGTCAGCGTCCCCGCGGGTGTCCTGCTCGACCTCGGCGCGACCGCGAAGGCCATGACCGCCGACCTCGCCGCCGCGGCAGCCGCCCGCCGTACCGGCTCTGCGGTCCTCGTCTCGCTCGGCGGCGACGTCGCGATCAGCGGCGGGACCTGGCAGGTGCAGGTCGGCGAGCACCCGGACGAGGACGACGGCCGGTACGTCGAGCTGTCGTCGGGCGGCCTGGCCACCTCCACCACCCTCGTCCGCCACTGGACGATCGGGAACCGAACCGCCCACCACCTGCTCGACCCGCGCACCGGGAAGCCCGCCGAAGGACCGTGGCGCACCGCCACCGTCGCCGCGGCCAGCGCCCTGGACGCGAACGTCGCGAGCACAGCGGCCGTCGTCCTCGGCGAGCAGGCCGAGGTGTGGCTGGCCCGCCGCCGCCTGCCTGCCCGCCTGGTCGGCACCGACGGTGCCGTCCGCACCGTCGCGGGCTGGCCGTCGGAGGAGGCGGCATGAGCGAGACACCGGTGCTCTGGTACCTCAACCGGGCGAGCGGCCTGGTGCTGCTGGTCCTGCTCACCGTCACGCTGGTGCTCGGTGTCCTCGCGGCCGGTCGCCGCACACCGCCGTGGTGGCCACGGTTCGCGACCGCGGCCCTGCACGCCAACCTGGCCGGCGTCAGCCTGGCCCTGCTCGTCGCGCACATCGTGACCGCCGTCGTGGACGGCTTCGTCGACATCGACCCGGTCGACGCGCTCGTCCCGTTCCTGTCGGCGTACCAGCCGCTCTGGCTCGGCCTGGGGACCCTTGCCAGCACCCTCCTCCTGGCCGCCGCGCTCACTGCGGCAGCCCGGGGCGCGCTCCCGCCGACGGTGTGGCGGCGGGCCCACCTGCTGGTCTACCTCGCCTGGCCGGTCGCGCTGATGCACGGCCTGGGGATGGGCAGCGACACCACCCGCCGGCCCGTCCTGGTCCTCTCGCTGACCGCGGCCCTCGCTGTCGTGCTCGCCGTGGTCGCCACCCTGATCCGGGCCGCCCGCGCCGGCCGGCCGGTCGGTTCCGCACCGGGACAGCCATGAGAGTCCTCGCCGGCCTGGACGACGCCGGCCACCTCGACCTGGCAGGCCACCACCGGGTGCACGGGCCGATGACAGCGCCTCCCGACCTGCTCGGCGAGCTCGACCGGTCCGGGCTCACCGGGCGCGGCGGCGGCGGCTTCCCGCTCGTCCGCAAGATGCGGGCCGTGCAAGGCGCCCGCGGCCGGCCGGTGGTCGTCGTCAACGGCGCAGAGAGCGAGCCCGCCGCGGACAAGGACCACCTCCTGCTCAGCCGCGCACCGCACCTGGTGCTGGACGGCGCCGAGGCGGCTGCCGACGCCCTGGGCGCACGCGAGGTCGTGGTCTGGACCCACCGCAGCGACCACGTGACCGGGAAGCGACTCGCCGCGGCGGTCGCCGAGCGCCCGGGCCGCCGACGTCCGCGGGTCGTCGCGGGGCCGGACCGCTACGTCGCCGGTGAGGCATCCGCTGTCGTCCATCACCTCTCCGGTGGACCCGCACTGCCCACGATGTCGCCGTACCGCACCGCCGAACGGGGCGTGCGCGGCCGGCCGACCCTGCTCGCCAACGCCGAGACCTTCGCCCACCTTGCGCTGGTCGCGCGGCACGGGGCGGCATGGTTCCGGACGGAGGGCACCTCCGACGAGCCCGGCACCATGCTCGCCACGGTGCGGGGCGCGGTCCGCGAGCCCGGCGTCGTCGAGGTACCCGTCGGCCTTCCGCTTGCGGGCCTGCTCGCCCGGGCCGGCGGCACGACCGGCGCCGTCGGTTGCTTCCTGATCGGGGGGTACGGCGGCAGCTGGCTGCCGGCCCAGGCGGCCGAGGCCGCGGCGGTGAGCCGGTCGTCGATGGCGGCCCACGGCGTCGACCTCGGCGTCGGACTGGTGCTCGCGCTGCCGGCCGACCGCTGCCCGGTCGCCGAGACGGCCCGGCTGCTCGGCTGGCTGGCGTCGGAGTCGACCGGCCAGTGCGGCCCGTGCATCAACGGCCTGCCGGCCATCGCCGCCGGGTTCCTCGACCTCGCGGCCGGGCGCAGCGGCGCCGACGGCCTCGACCGCCTGCACCGGTGGGCGGGCCAGGTCGCCGGCCGCGGCGCCTGTCACCACCCCGACGGCGCGGTCCGGCTGCTGCTGTCGACGCTGTCGGTGCACCATGACCACCTCCGCGACCACGAGCGTCGAGGGCCGTGCCCCGACCTGGCCAGCTCGCCGGTCTGCCCGCTGCCGCAACCTGCTCTCCCCAGCACCGGGCCGGAGCGGTGGCGATGAGCGTCCGGCTGGTCGTGGACTGGACCCGGTGCACAGCGCACGGGCTGTGCGCCGAGCTGCTGCCCGAGCTCATCGGCCTCGACGACTGGGGCTACCCCGTGGTGGCCGACGGCCCGGTGCCGCCGGAGCTCGAGCGACATGCGGTCGCCGCCCGAGAGGCCTGCCCGGCTGTCGCGGTCCGGCTCGACCAGGTCAGGGCAGGCGGTAGACCGAGACGTGAGAGCGGGACTCGGCCGTGAACTCGGCGCCGTCCCAGTCGGCGTGCCGGGACTCCAGCCCGAACCCGGCCAGCTGCGCCATCAGGTCGAGCTCGGCCGGCCAGATGTAGCGGTGCAGGCTCCGGTACAGCTGCGCCTCCTGGCCCTCGCCGAAACGGAAGTGGTGCGAGACGACCTGCTGGTCCAGGACGTCAACGAACCGGCCGCCGGGCGAGAGGTGCGGGGCCGCGTTGCGAAAGCAGGCGACCTGCTCGGTCTGGGTCAGCAGGTTCGAGATGGTGTTGAACACCAACCCCCTCCTGCGGCATCGGACCTCAGCCGCCGGTGAGGGCGGCGACCAGCTGGTCCGCGGTGTCGCAGCGGTCCAGCAGCCCACCCACGTGCTCCTTGGTGCCGCGCAGCGGTTCCAGGGTCGGCACCCGCTGCAGCGAGTCGTGGCCGGGCAGGTCGAAGATCACCGAGTCCCACGACGCCGCCGCGACCTCGTCCGGGTACTTCGCCAGGCACTTGCCACGGAAGTAGGCCCGGGTGTCCTCGGGCGGCTCGGTGACCGCGCGGTCGATCTCCGCGTCGGTCACGATGCGGTCGAACCGACCGTTGGCCGCTAGCCGGTTGTAGAGCCCCTTGTCCGGCCGTACGTCCGAGTACTGCAGATCGATGGCCTCGAGCCGTGGCGAGCTCCAGTCCAGCCCGTCGCGGTTGATGTAGCCCTCGAGGATCTGCAGCTTCGCCACCCAGTCGAGCTCGCGGGACAGCGACATCGGGTCGGTCTCCAGCCGGCCGAGGACCGACTCCCAGCGGTCCAGGACGTCGACGGTGACCGGGTCGGCGTCCGCCCCGAAACGGTCCTCGACGTACTTGCGAGCCTGCTCGGCGTACTCCATCTGCAGCTGGACTGCGGTCAGCGTCCGCCCCGACCGCAGCGTCACCAGCTCACGCAGCGACGGGTCGTGCGACACCGCGTGCAGGGTCGCCACCGGTCGGTCGACGGTGAGGTCGACTGACAGGAACTGGTCCTCGATCATCGCCAGCACCAGCGCGGTGGTGCCGAGCTTCAAGTAGGTCGATACCTCGGCCAGGTTCGCGTCGCCGATGATCACGTGCAGCCGGCGGTACTTCTCGGCCACCGCGTGCGGCTCGTCCCTGGTGTTGATGATCGGTCGCTTCAGGGTCGTCTCCAGACCGACCTCGACCTCGAAGAAGTCGGCGCGCTGCGAGATCTGGAAGCCGTTCCCGCGGCCGTCCTGCCCGATGCCGACCCGGCCGGACCCGGCCACCACCTGGCGGCTGACGAAGAACGGCGTGAGGTGCCGGACGATGTCCGCGAACGGCGTCTCGCGGCGCATCAGGTAGTTCTCGTGGGTGCCGTAGGACGCACCCTTGTTGTCGGTGTTGTTCTTGTAGAGGTTGATCGGCGGTGTGTTCGGCACCTGGGCCGCCCGCAGCCTGGCCTCGGCCATGATCCGTTCGCCGGCGCGGTCCCAGATCAGCGCGTCGCGCGGGTTGGTGCACTCGGGGCCGGAGTACTCCGGGTGCGCGTGGTCGACGTAGAACCGGGCGCCGTTGGTGAGGATCACGTTGGCCAGCCCGACGTCCTCGTCGGTGAGCTGCGTCGGGTCGGCGACATCACGTGCAAGGTCGAAGCCGCGGGCGTCCCGCAGCGGGTTCTCCTCCTCGAAGTCCCACCTCGGACGCCGGTTGCGCGCCGCCGAGGGCTGCGCGTAGGCGTTGACGATCTGCGAGGAGATGAGCATCGCGTTGGCGCCCGGGTTGCCGGGCACCGAGATGCCGTACTCGGTCTCGGTCCCCATCACCCGCCACACGCTCACGACAGCCAGGGTACGCGGGTGCCAGACTCCGGCCTGTGAACAGCGGGACCGAGGAGCAGGTGGCCATCGTCGACGACTCGGGCCGGGTGGTGGGGTCGGCGCCACGGTCGATGATGCGCCGGGACAACCTGCCCCACGTCGTGGTCGCCGTGCTGGTGCGCGACCCGGCCGGCCGGGTCTACGTGCACCGGCGCACCGACGGCAAGGACGTCTTCCCCGGCATGCACGACGCGTTCGCCGCCGGATGCCTGCGGTACGGCGAGGAGCCGGCCGCGGCCGCCGCGCGCGAGGTGGCCGAGGAGCTCGGCGTGACCGGCGTCCCGCTCGAGCCGCTGTTCGTCCTCCGCTACGACGACCCGTCGACCCGGCACGTCTGTCACGCGTTCACCGCGGTCTGGGACGGACCCGTCACCCACCAGCCGGAAGAGGTCGCCTGGGGCGGCTGGATGACCCCGGCCGAGCTGCGGGCCCGGCTGGCCGACCCCGGGTGGCCGTTCGTCCCCGACGGCCGGGAGCTGCTCGACCACTGGTTCGCGGCCGGGCTGCTCTGACAATGATCACGTCAGCGTGATCACTTGTTGCTGGGTGCGGCTTGTTCACCGCACCCAGCAACCGTTGATCACGCCAGCGTGATCAACATCGAGTCACGCGTCTGCCCTAGAGGTACTGGCCGGTGTTGGCGACGGTGTCGATCGACCGACCGGCCTCGGTGCCCTGCTTGCCCTGGATGAGCGTGCGGATGTAGACGATCCGCTCGCCCTTCTTGCCCGAGATCCGGGCCCAGTCGTCGGGGTTCGTGGTGTTGGGCAGGTCTTCGTTCTCCTTGAACTCGTCGACGCAGGCCGCGAGCAGGTGGGAGATCCGGATGCCCTTCTGACCGAGGTCGAGGAAGTCCTTGATCGCCATCTTCTTGGCCCGGTCGACGATGTTCTGGATCATCGCGCCGGAGTTGAAGTCCTTGAAGTACAGGACCTCCTTGTCGCCGTTCGCGTAGGTGACCTCGAGGAAACGGTTCTCCTCGAGCTCGGAGTACATCCGTTCCACGGTGCGCTGGATCATCGCGGACACCGTGGCGTCGCGGTTGCTGCCGTTCTCCTTGACGTCGTCGTCGTGCAGCGGCAGGTCCGCGGTGATGTACTTCGCGAAGATGTCGCGCGCGGACTCGGCGTCCGGCCGCTCGATCTTGATCTTCACGTCCAACCGGCCGGGCCGCAGGATCGCCGGGTCGATCATGTCCTCGCGGTTCGAGGCGCCGATCACCAGCACGTTCTCCAGGCCCTCGACGCCGTCGATCTCGGACAGCAGCTGCGGGACGATGGTGTTCTCGACGTCGGAGGACACGCCGGACCCACGAGTCCGGAACAGCGAGTCCATCTCGTCGAAGAAGATGATGACCGGCGTGCCCTCGGAGGCCTTCTCACGGGCCCGGGAGAACACCAGCCGGATGTGCCGCTCGGTCTCGCCGACGTACTTGTTCAGCAGCTCGGGACCCTTGATGTTGAGGAAGAACGAGCGGCCCTCGGGCTTGCCGGTCACCTCGGCGACCTTCTTGGCCAGCGAGTTGGCCACCGCCTTGGCGATCAGCGTCTTGCCGCAGCCGGGCGGGCCGTAGAGCAGCACACCCTTCGGCGGGCGCAGCTTGTGCTCGGTGAACAGGTCCGGGTGCAGGTAGGGCAGCTCGACGGCGTCGCGGATCATCTCGATCTGGGCGGCCAGGCCACCGATCTGCGTGTAGTCGATGTCCGGGACCTCCTCGAGGACGAGCTCCTCGACCTCGGACTTGGGCACCCGCTCGTACACGTAGCCGGACCGCGGCTCCAGCAGCAGGGACTCGCCCACCCGCAGGTGCTCGAGCCGCAGCGGCTCGGCGAGCCGGACCACCTTCTCCTCGTCGGTGTGCCCGACGACGAGAGCACGCTCGCCGTCGGCGAGCACCTCCTTGAGCAGGACGACCTCGCCGATGCTCTCGAAGGTCAGCGCCGCGACGACGTTCATCGCCTCGTTGAGCATGACCTCCTGCCCGCGGACCAGGTCGTCGAGATCGACGCCGGGGCTGACGGCGACCCGCAGCTTGCGGCCGCCGGTGAAGATGTCGACGGTGTCGTCCTCGTTGCGGTCGATGAACACGCCGAAGCCGGCCGGCGGCTGGGCCAGCCGGTCGACCTCCTCCTTCAAGGTCACGATCTGGTCACGAGCCTCCTTGAGGGTCACGACCAGGCGCTCGTTCTGGGTGGTGACCGCGGCGAGGTTCGCCTGCAGGTCGGTGATCCGCTCCTCGAGCACGCGGCTCTGCCGGGGCGACTCGGTCAGTCGCCGGCGGAGGGCGTCGACCTCGTCGCGCAGGGCGCTGACCTGCGGATCAAGGTCGTCGCCGGCACGTGGCTGACGACGGCGGGCGTCGTCTGATGGACGGTCCGTGGACGACACGGCGTCACCTCCCCTGGGGGCACTCCCGATGTGGGAGCCGTACGTTTCTGACCCTACCTTCGGCAGGTCACCTGGGAACCTGCACTACTGCGTGTCGTTCGTCCCTGTATCGGGGACGAACGGACCAGTCGGGTCGTTCGGCCGTACCCCGGCGGGGTCGTTCGCGCCCTCGGCGGGCACCCCCTTCGCGGGACGCCGGCGGCGCAGCGGCGGCGCCACCCCGTCGGCCAGCCGCCGGGTGGTCAGCAGGAACCCGGTGTGCCCCACCATCCGGTGCTCCGGACGGACCGCGAGGCCCTCCAGGTGCCAGCCCCGGACCAGCGACTCCCAGCCGCTCGGCTCGGTGAACGTGCCGTGCTCGCGCATCGCCTCGGCAGTCTTCGACAGCTGGGTGGCGGTGGCGACGTAGCAGATCAGCACGCCGCCCGGCACGAGTGCTCCGGAGACGGCGTCGAGGCAGTCCCAGGGAGCGAGCATGTCCAGCACGACCCGGTCGACGTCGGTCTCGGTGAGGTTCTCGGCCAGGTCGCCGACGGTGAGCCTCCAGGCGGGGTGCGGGCCGCCGAAGAACGACTCGACGTTGCTGCGGGCGATGTCGGCGAAGTCCTGGCGTCGCTCGTACGACGACACCTGCCCCTCGTCCCCCACGGCGCGCAGCAGCGACATGGTCAGGGCACCCGACCCCACACCGGCCTCGACCACGCGCGCACCGGGGAAGATGTCGGCCATGTGCACCACCTGGCCGGCGTCCTTCGGGTAGACCACGGCCGCACCGCGCGGCATCGACAGCACGAAGTCGGCCAGCAGCGGGCGCAGCGCCAGATAGGTGACGCTGCCGGTGGTGGTGATCGTCGTCCCCTCGGGGCTGCCGATCAACGTGTCGTGGGCGATCGACCCCTTGTGGGTGAAGAACTCCTTGCCCGCGACGAGGGTGATGGTGTGCATCCGGCCCTTGGGGTCGGTCAGCTGCACGCGGTCGCCCACGGCGAACGGACCACGACGGTGGGCGGCACCGGTCGGGCCGGGGGTCTCGGACACGAAGGGCGAGTCTAGGTGCGGGTGAGGGCCCGCTCGACGTCGGCGGCGGCGAGCATGCCGTAGACGTCGCCGTTCGCCTCGACGACGAGGTACTCCGAGGCCGGCTGCGCCGTGATCGCCTCGACCAGCTCCTCACCGGTGAGGTCGGCGCCGAGGGTGAGCTCCGGCTCCAGCCGGCGGCTGAGGTCCCCGACCGACACCCAGGGCCGGCGCTCGACCGGGACCCGTCGCACGGCGTGCTCGGAGACCAGGCCCACCGGTGAGCCCGCCCCGTCGACGACCACCAGTCCCCGGGCGCCCACCAGCTCCGCGCGGCGCAGCGCCTCGGCGAGCGGTACGTCGACGGCGACCGGCACGGCCCGGCGGGTCAGCGACCGGGCGGACACCGCCGGCAGCCGCTGCTGCACGTTGCCCTGCAGGATGGCCTGGCTGGCGCCCACCCAGATGAACGCGCTGAGCAGCGCGGCCCAGACGACGTCGACCAGCGACATGTCCCGGTCGCGCAGCTCGGCCAGCAGGAACGGCAGGCCGAGCAGGACGACTGCCACCCCGCGGCCGAACCAGCCGGCGACCACGGTGCCGGTGTGCCGGCGACCGGTGGTGCGCCACACCGCGGCCGACACCACCCGGCCGCCGTCCAGCGGCAGCCCGGGCAGCAGGTTGAAGATCCCCACCAGCAGGTTGCTCGCCATCAGCGCCCAGGCCAGCAGGCGGCCCACGGTCCCCGGGTCGAGCAGCTCGCCGACGCCGAAGGCGACCGCGGCCAGCAGCAACGAGACGAGCGGGCCCGCCACCGCGATGCCCGCCTCGCGGCCAGGGGTCTCGGCCGGTCGCTCGATCTCCGACACACCGCCGAGCAGGTGCAGGCTGATCCGGCGCACCGGCAGCCCCGACCGCAGCGCGACCAGGGTGTGGCTCAGCTCGTGCACCAGGACCGAGAGGTAGAGCAGGAGCGCGAAGGTCAGCGACACGGCGTACCGCCATGAGCCGAGCCCCGGGACCTCGCGCTCGACGGTGGCCGCGAAGCCGTAGGTGATCAGGCCGGCGACGAGGAACCAGGCCGGGGTGACGTCGACCGGGACCCCGAACGGTCGGGCGATCACCAGGCGGCGGTCCATCTTGGTCAGTCTAGGTCGCCCCCGTGCGGGCTCCCGGGGCATGTCCGGGGTCGGTCGTACTGTCGTGGCATGAGTACGGAGGTCTCGTTCGCCGCCGGCGCACCCGAGGTGCCGGAGCTGCCCGACGCCGCTGCGCCGCGCCGCCCGTCGCTGTCGCCCTCCCGGGCCAGCGACTTCCTGACCTGCCCGCTGCTCTACCGGTTCAGGGTGATCGACCGGCTGCCCGAGAAGCCCAGCCCGGCGGCCACCCGGGGCACCGTCGTGCATGCCGTGCTCGAGCGGCTCTTCGACCTGCCGGCCGCCGAGCGGGTCCCGGAGAGCGCCCGCGCGCTGGTCGGCCCCGAGTGGGAGCGCCTGGTCGAGGCCGAGCCCGAGCTCGCCGAGCTGTTCGGCGACGACGCCGGGCGCGACGAGTGGCTCGGCTCCGCCGCTGGTCTGCTCGACTCCTACTTCGAGCTGGAGAACCCGACCGTTCTCGAGCCCGCAGAGCGCGAGATGTTCGTCGAGTGCGACCTCGAGTCGGGGTTGCGGCTGCGGGGGTACGTGGACCGGCTCGACGAGGCGCCCGACGGTGCCCTGCGCGTCGTCGACTACAAGACCGGCCGCGCGCCGCGAGAGGGCTTCGAGGCCAAGGCCATGTTCCAGATGCGCTTCTACGCACTGGTTCTGTGGCGGCTGCGCGGCCGGGTGCCGCGGTTGCTGCAACTGCTCTACCTCGGCAGCGGTGAGGTGCTGCGTTACGAGCCCGACGAGGCCGACCTACGTGCGACCGAGCGCAAGGTGGTCGCCGTCTGGGCCGCCATCGAGCGGGCCACCGAGAACCGCGACTGGCGACCGAGCCCCAGCAAGCTCTGCGACTGGTGCGACCACCAGGCGCTGTGCCCCGCGTTCGGCGGCACTCCCCCGGAGCTGCCGGTGCTGCCCGTGCCCGTCGTGCCGCAGGCCCGCGCGGCGGACGAACGGCCCTCTCCGCACAGTCCGGCTGACGAGGTCTGACCGTTACTCACCGGTAGGCCACGGCGCCCGGAATGCTTTGCGGCGCAACGATGTCCGCGGTGTCCTGTGCGGAACTGACACGTCCCGGACAGGTCCGGCCCAGGGTCACCCTGAGATATGACGGATGTCATCCCCACTCGACCCTGAATGTGGTGGGAACTGATCCGCTCTTGCTCCTACGGTGGGTGCACAAGCCCTTGACGAGGAGTATCTGTTGACCAGCCCTGCCACCCCTGCCACCACGTCCCCCCGGTCCACCGCCGCAGCCCGAGCGGTCGACCTGACCAAGGTCTACGGGTCCGGGGACACCCGAGTCCTTGCTCTCGACGCTGTGTCGTGCGCCTTCGAGCGCGCCCAGTTCACCGCCATCATGGGGCCGTCCGGCTCTGGCAAGTCCACCCTCATGCACTGCCTGGCCGGGCTGGACGACGCCAGCGGCGGAGCCGTGTTCATCGGTGACACCGACATCACCACGTTGGACGACAAGCGGCTGACCCGTCTTCGCCGGGACGCCGTCGGATTCATCTTCCAGGCGTTCAACCTGCTGCCGACGCTGACGGCCATCGAGAACATCACGCTGCCGATGGACATCGCCGGCCGCAAGCCCGACAAGGAGTGGCTGGACACCGTCGTCGACCGGATCGGCCTGCGCGACCGCCTGACCCACCGGCCGACCGAGCTCTCCGGCGGCCAGCAGCAGCGGGTGGCCTGTGCCCGCGCGCTGGCCAGCAAGCCGGAGATCATCTTCGCCGACGAGCCGACCGGCAACCTCGACAGCGCCAGCGGCGCCGAGGTGCTCGGCTTCCTGCGTCGCTCGGTCACCGACATGCACCAGACGATCGTGATGGTCACCCACGACCCCGGCGCAGCGGCTTATGCCGACCGGGTGCTGTTCCTCGCCGACGGCCGGATCGTCGACGAGATGGCCGAGCCCACGGCCGAGCTGGTGCTGGACCGGATGAAGAAGTTCGAGATCGTGCACGCCGCGGACGACCTGCGATGATCCGTGCCACCTTCCGCAGCCTGACCGCGCGCAAGCTCCGCCTGCTGCTGTCCTCGCTGTCCATCGTGCTCGGCGTCTCGTTCGTGTCCGGCGCCTTCGTGCTCACCGACAGCCTGGGCAAGGTCTTCGACGACCTGTTCAGCACGGTCAGCCAGAACGTCGCCGTCGACGTCCGCGGCGACGAGGTGACCTCGGCCAACGGCGCCACCGTGCGGACCCTGCTCCCCCAGGACCTGGTCGGCACCATCGACAAGGTCGACGGCGTCCAGGAGGTCCAGGGCCAGGTGCAGGGCAGTGCCCAGCTGGTCGACAAGGACGGCAAGGTCGTCGGCACCGGCGGCGCGCCGACGTTCGGGTTCAACTGGTACGACAGCAAGCTGCTGCAGAGCGGCGAGATCGTCCAGGGCCGGGCACCGAGCGGCGCCGACGAGATCGCGATCAACCGCGGCCTCGTCGACAAGACCGACTACACGCTGGGCGATGCCGCCCCGGTGCTGACCGACCAACCGCTCAAGGACTACACGATCGTGGGTGTCGTCGAGTTCGACGGGAAGCCGTCGTTCGCCGGCGAGACGAGCGTGTTCTTCGACACGGCCACCGCCCAGCAGGTGCTCAACCTCAAGGGCAGGTTCACCGACATCACCGTGGCGGCTCAGGACGGCGTCAGCGAGACCGAGCTCCGCGACCGGATCCGGTCGGTCCTCCCGCCGAAGGCGCAGGCCATCACCGGCCAGGCCCTCGCCGACGAACAGGCCAGCGACGTGAAGGAGGGGCTCGGGTTCTTCAACACGTTCCTCCTGACGTTCGCGCTGATCGCCCTGTTCGTGGGCGCGTTCATCATCTTCAACACGTTCTCGATGCTGGTCGCCCAGCGCACCCGTGAGCTCGCCCTGATGCGGATGCTCGGGGCGAGCCGCGGCCAGGTGCGCCGGGCCGTGCTGCTCGAGGCGCTCGTGGTCGGTCTGCTGAGCTCGCTGATCGGCCTGCTCGCCGGCGTCGGGGTGGCATTGGGGCTCAAGGCGTTGTTCAGCGTGTTCGGAGCGGAGTTCCCCGACGGTCCCACGATCGTCGCCACCCGCACCGTGATCGTCTCGTTCGCTGTCGGCACCCTGGTCACCGCCGCGGCGGCGTTCATGCCCGCGCGACGGGCCAGCCGGGTCGCACCGCTGGCCGCACTGCGCGACGCAGCGACGCCCGACCGGTCCCTGAAGCGGCAGACCATCATCGGGGTCGTGGTGCTGCTGGTCGGCGCCGCTGCCATGACCAAGGGGCTGCGCGACGGCGGGCTGCAGGTGCTCGGCCTGGGCACGCTGCTGTCGTTCATCGGTGTCGCCATGCTGTCCCCGCTGGTCAGCAAGCCGGTCGCCGCCGGTGTCGGGCGGCTGTTCTCGCGCCGGCTGCCGGGGCGGCTCGGCCGCGAGAACGCCGTTCGCAACCCACGGCGCACGGCCGCAACCGCCGCGGCCCTGATGATCGGGCTGGCCCTGATCAGCGCGGTGACCGTGCTCGGCTCCTCGCTGAAGGCCAGCGTGGCCAAGACGGTCGAGGGTGCGGTCACTGCCGACTTCATCCTGAACACGCAGGGCCCGGGCTTCCCGGACGCCGTGGTCGAAGCCGCCGCGCAGCAGGACGGAGTGCGCAGCACCGCGTCCGTCAAGGTCGACGGGATGCTGCTGTGCGACAACGCCAAATGCACGGCGTCCAAGGACGTCTTCGTCACCGCCTTTCCGGCCAAGGCCATCGGTGACTTGGTCAACGTCACGACGGTGGCCGGCTCCGACGACCTCGGTCCGGACACCATCCTGATGTCCAAGGACGCGGCCGAGTCGCGCAAGCTCAGCCCGGGTGACACGGTGACCGTGCAGTTCGCCCGGTCCGAGCAGGAGAAGCTGACCCTCGGCGGCACCTTCGAGACCAACCAGCTGATCGGCGACTACCTGGTCGACAGCTCCAAGGCGGCGGACTTCTCCACCCAGCGCGACGTCGCCGCACTGGTGGGGCTCGACGACGGCGCCGATGCTGCCGCGGTCCGCAAGAGTCTGGACTCCGCACTCAAGGAGTACCCGAACGTCGAGGTGCTCGACCAGTCGGAGTTCGTCGGCGAGGCCAAGAGCCAGGTCAACCTGATCGTGTCCATCATCAACATCCTGCTCGGCCTGTCCGTGCTCATCGCGTTGTTGGGTGTCATCAACACCCTGGCCCTGTCGGTGATCGAGCGGACCCGCGAGCTGGGCCTGCTGCGTGCGGTCGGCATGGCACGCCGGCAGGTCAAGCGGATGATCCGGGTCGAGTCGGTGCTGATCTGCTCCTTCGGCGGCCTGCTCGGCCTGGTCGTCGGCTCGGTCTTCGGCATCGCCCTGCAGCAGGCGCTCAAGGGCGAGGGCGTCTCCGAGCTGGGCTTCCCGGTGGCGACCCTCGTGATCTACCTGTTGTGCTCGGCGCTGGCCGGGGTCATCGCGGCTGCGCTGCCGGCTCGGCGAGCGTCCCGGCTGAACGTGCTCCAGGCGATAGCGACGGAGTAGCAGATGGAGCTGGGCAGGACGGGCGTGGCCTGGAGACTGGCGCTGGTCGCCGTCGCCGTGGTCGCGCTCGTCGTCCCCGGCCGGATCCTCGCGTCGCAGCACGCGGCGGACGACGCCCTCACGCCCTACGACGGGGTCCGGTCACCGGCCGAGGCGGTTCCCGGGCAGACCGTCCACGTGGACGCAGGTGTGCTCGCGGTCGACCCGCAGCTGATCGAGCTGGTCGAGGTCCGGCCGCGCATCGCGATCGACACCACGTCCGCGGACATCACCATCCGGGTCTGCACCCCGGCGGCACAGGGCGAGTTCGCCGTGGCGTACGGCCCGGACGGTGAGTCCTGCCGCGCTCTGGCCGACGTCATGGGTGCCCGCACCCGGCTGCGGCCCGGCGGCCAGCAGGTGGTCGTGTCGGTGACACCCCGGCACACCGGCCGGCTGGAGGTGGACGGCTTCGACGTCACCTATGTCGAGAGCGGCCGGCGGGGAACCGAGCACGCCGGTCAGGGCTTCCGGCTGCGGGTCGCCTGACGCGGCTGCTCAGGTCCGGGCGCCGACCAGGGCGGCGAGCGCGGCGAGGTCGAGCTCCTCCAGGGACGCCACCTGGTGGTGCGCGATGCCCGCGGGCACGGCCGCGAGGCTGGGCACCGCCACCGTGAAGCAGCCGGCTGCCCGCGCCGAGGTGGCACCGGTGGCGGAGTCCTCGAGTGCCACGCACAACGCAGGGTCGACGCCGAGGGTCCGGGCTGCCAGCAGGTACGGGTCCGGGTGCGGCTTGGTGCGCGGCACGTCGTCCCCGGACACCGTGACCGGCAGGTGCTCCCGGCCGATCGCGTCGAGGACGCCGTCGACCACGACGCGCAGCGACGACGACACCAGCGCCCGGGGCACGCCCGCGGCGCTGGTCTCCTCGAGCAGCCGACGGGCGCCCGGCATCCAGTGCACCGGACCCCGGTGCAGCCGGGTCACCATGCCGTCCAGCAGCCGCGTCCGGAGCTCGTCGTGCGAGACCGGGCCGGGCACGCTGGCGCCGATGTGCTCGAGGGTCCGCTCCAGCGGACCGCCGACCAGCGCGAGCTGGTCCTCCGGGCCCCAGGAACCGCCGAGCTCGGTGACCAGGCCCGACTCGACCTCGAACCACACCTGCTCGGTGTCCACGAGCAGTCCGTCCATGTCGAACAGGACAGCAGCCGGCAGCAGGCCGCTCACTTGGCGTTGAAGTAGGTGGCCTCGGGGTGGTGCAGGACCAGCGCGTCGGTGGACTGCTCGGGGTGCAGCTGGAACTCCTCCGAGAGCTTCACCCCGATCAGCTCGGGCTCGAGCAGGTCGACCAGCTTGGCGCGGTCTTCGAGGTCGGGACAGGCGCCGTAGCCGAAGGAGAACCGGGCACCGCGGTAGCGCAGGTCGAAGTAGTCCTCCGGCTTCTCAGGATCCTCGCCGGCGAAGCCGAGCTCCGCGCGCATCCGCTTGTGCCAGTACTCGGCGAGCGACTCGGTGAGCTGCACGGACAGCCCGTGCAGCTCGAGGTAGTCGCGGTAGGCGTCCTTGGCGAACAGCTCACCGGTCGCCTCGGCGATACGTGGGCCCATCGTCACCAGCTGCAGCCCGAGCACGTCGATTTCGCCGGACTCGCGGGGGCGGAAGAAGTCGGCGAGGCACAGGTGCCGCCCATGCTGCTGGCGCGGGAAGGTGAACCGGTAGCGCTCCGCCGCGTCGATCCGCGGCGCGTCGAGCAGCACCAGGTCGTCGCCCTCGGAGACGACCGGGAAGTAGCCGTAGACGAGGGCCGCCTCCAGCATCCGCTCGGCCTGGATGCGCTCCAGCCACATCCGCAACCGTGGCCGGCCCTCGGTCTCGACGAGCTCGTCGTACGTCGGCCCGTCGCTGGCGCGCGACGACTTCAGCCCCCACTGCCCCATGAACGTCGCCCGCTCGTCGAGCAGCGAGGCGTACTCCTGCAGGTGGATGCCCTTGACCACCCGGCTGCCCCAGAACGGCGGCTCCGGGATCGGGTTGTCGGTGGCGACGTCGGAGCGGGCCGGCATGTCCTCGGCGGCGGTGCGGTCCGGACGGCCGACCGGCTTGACCCGCCGCGGCCGCAGGGCCGGCAGCTCGGCGCCGGGGACTCCGCGCTTGACGTTGATCAGCGCGTCCATCAGCCGCAGCCCCTCGAAGGCGTCCCGGGCGTAGCGGACCTCGCCCTCATAGACCTCGGCGAGGTCCTGCTCGACGTACGGCCGGGTGAGCGCGGCCCCGCCGAGGATCACCGGGAACTTCGCCGAGATGCCCCGGGAGTTCATCTCCTCGAGGTTCTCCTTCATGACCACGGTCGACTTGACCAGCAGGCCGGACATCCCGATCACGTCGGCGCGGTGGGTGTCGGCAGCCTCGAGGATCGCGGACACCGGCTGCTTGATGCCGATGTTGACGACGGTGAACCCGTTGTTGGACAGGATGATGTCGACGAGGTTCTTGCCGATGTCGTGGACGTCGCCCTTGACCGTGGCGAGGACGATGGTGCCCTTGCCCTCTTCGTCGGTCTTCTCCATGTGCGGCTCGAGCCAGGCCACGGCCGTCTTCATCACCTCGGCCGAGGAGAGGACGAACGGCAGCTGCATCTCGCCCTTGCCGAAGAGCTCGCCGACCACCTTCATGCCCTCGAGCAGGTGGTCGTTCACGATGTCCAGCGCGGTCTTGCCGTTGTCCAGCGCCGACTGCAGGTCGGCCTCGAGGCCGTTGCGCTCGCCGTCGATGATCCGGCGGGCCAGCCGCTCACCCAGCGGCAGCGCAGCCAGCTCCTCGGCCCGGCTCGCGCGCACGCTGGCGATGTCGACGCCCTCGAACAGGTCCAGGAAGCGGGACAGCGGGTCGTAACCCTCGCGGCGGCGGTCGTAGACCAGGTCCAGCGCCACCTCGCGCTGCTCCTCCTGGATCTTCGACATCGGCAGGATCTTGGCCGCGTGCACGATCGCGGAGTCGAGGCCTGCCTTGACGCACTCGTTGAGGAAGACCGAGTTCAGCGTGATGCGGGCCGCCGGGTTCAGGCCGAAGGACACGTTGGAGACGCCGAGGGTGGTCTGAACCGTCGGATAGGTCGCCTTGAGCGCCCGGATGGCCTCGATGGTCTCCAGCCCGTCGCGACGGGTCTCCTCCTGGCCGGTGCCGATCGGGAAGGTCAGGCAGTCGACGACGATGTCCTCGACCTTCATCCCCCAGTTGGTCGTGAGGTCCTCGATCAACCGACTGGCGACCCGCACCTTCCAGTCGGCGGTGCGCGCCTGGCCCTCCTCGTCGATGCACAGCGCGACGACGGCCGCGCCATGCTCCTGGACGATTGGCATGACACGCGCGAACCGCGAGCCGGGTCCGTCCCCGTCCTCGTAGTTGACCGAGTTGACGACCGATCGGCCGCCGAGCAGCTCGAGACCTGCCTCGATGACCGCCGGCTCGGTCGAGTCGAGCACAAGTGGCAGCGTCGAGGCCGTGGCGAACCGGCTGGCGATGGCCTTCATGTCCTGCACGCCGTCCCGGCCGACGTAGTCGATGCAGACGTCGAGCAGGTGGGCGCCGTCGCGGGTCTGGTCGCGGGCTATCTCGATGCAGTCGTCCCAGCGCTCCTCGAGCATCGCCTTCTTGAAGGCGAGCGAGCCGTTGGCGTTCGTGCGCTCACCGATCGACAGGAACGAGGTGTCCTGCCGGAACGGCACGTGCTGGTAGAGCGATGCCACGCCTGCCTCGGGCCGGGGACGCCGGGTCGCGAGCCCACGGCCCTGGACCTTCTCGACGACCTGGCGCAGGTGCTCCGGGGTGGTGCCGCAGCACCCGCCGACCAGGGCGAGGCCGAAGTCCTTGGTGAAGTGGTCGTGCGCCGACGCGAGCTGCTCCGGGGTGAGCGGGTAGGACGCTCCGTCCTTGCCCAGCATCGGCAGCCCGGCGTTGGGCATGCAGGACAGGATCGTCCGTGCGTGCCGGGACAGGTGGCGCAGGTGCTCGCTCATCTCGTCCGGGCCGGTGGCGCAGTTCAGCCCGAGGACGTCGATGCCTAGCGGCTCGAGCGCGGTGAGGGCGGCACCGATCTCACTGCCGAGCAGCATGGTGCCGGTGGTCTCGACGGTGACCTGGCACATCAGTGGGGCGTCCGAGCCAGCGGACTTCAGCGCCCGCTTGGCGCCGATGACGGCGGCCTTGGCCTGCAGCAGGTCCTGGGCAGTCTCCACGAGCACCGCGTGCACCCCGCCGGCCAGCATCCCGCGCACCTGCGTCTCGTAGGCGTCGCGCAGTGTGGCGTACGGCACGTGACCCAGGGTGGGCAGCTTGGTGCCGGGACCGATGGAACCGATCACCCATCGCGGCTGGTCGCCCGTGCTGCGCTCGTCGGCCACCTCGCGGGCGATCCGCGCACCGGCCTCGGCCAGCTCCTCGATCCGGGCCTCGATGCCGTACTCCGCGAGGTTCGCCAGGTTCGCGCCGAAGGTGTTGGTCTCCACGGCGTCGACACCGGCGTCGAAGTAGGCCTCGTGCACGCTGCGCACGATGTCCGGCCGGGTGACGTTGAGGACCTCGTTGCAGCCCTCGTGCCCCTCGAAGTCGTCCATCGAGGGGTCCTGCGCCTGCAGCATCGTGCCCATGGCGCCGTCAGCGACCACGACTCGGGTCGCGAGGGCCTCGCGGAGGGCGGCTGCAGAGTTCGACACACGTGGAGTAGACATCGCAGGCGAGTCTACGGCGGGCAGCACGTCGTACGCTGGCGGCGACCGGCTGGTGACCAGGACGACGACGGCGAGGAGAGTGCCCGGGTGATCGAGCTCGACGGCTATCCCGAGCTCGTCGACCCGTTGCTCATCGCTGCGTTCGAGGGCTGGAACGACGCCGGTGACGCAGCGACGGCGGCTGTCGAGCACCTGGAGTCGGTGTGGGGAGCCACCCCGCTCACCGAGCTGGACTCCGAGGACTACTACGACTACCAGGTCAACCGCCCGACCGTTGCCCAGGACGACGCCGGCCGCCGGCTGGTCAGCTGGCCGACGACCCGGGTCTCCTACGCCCGGCTGGCCGACATCGGCCGCGACGTGGTGCTGATCCGCGGCATCGAGCCGAACATGCGCTGGAAGCAGTTCACCAACGAGATCCTCGGTGTCTGCCACGAGCTCGGCGTGGAGATGGTGGTGACCCTGGGTGCGCTGCTGGCCGACTCGCCGCACACCCGCCCGGTCCCGGTGACCGGCACCTCCTCCGATGAGGGCGTCGCGCGGTCCCTGCACCTGGAGCCCTCTCGCTACGAGGGGCCGACCGGCATCGTCGGCATCGTGCAGGACGCCTGCACCCGGGCCGGCGTACCGGCCTTGTCGATCTGGGCCGCGGTCCCCCACTACGTCGCGCAGCCACCCTGCCCGAAGGCCACGCTGGCGCTGCTCAGTCACGTCGAGGACCTGCTCGACGTCCCGATCCCTCTCGGCGACCTGCCGGAGGACTCCAGGGCCTGGGAGCGGGGGGTGGACGAGCTGGCCGCAGAGGACTCCGAGGTCGCCGACTACGTCCGCTCGCTGGAGGAGGCCAAGGACCTCACCGAGGCGCCGGAGGCCTCCGGTGACGCGATCGCCCGCGAGTTCGAGCGCTACCTGCGGCGCCGCGGTGACGACCCGCCCGGACCGGCCTGAGCTTGGCGTACTTGTCCTAGACCTGTATTGTCAGTGACATGACAGGTACCCGGTCCGGCGCGCTGGCCCAGGCGCTGCGCGAGCGGATCGCGCTCGGGGACGTCGCGCCCACCGGCGCCCTGGAGAGCGAGGCTGTCCTCGGCCGTCGCTACGGCATGAGCCGGGTGACCGTCCGCCGGGCGCTCGACGAGCTGCGGGACCAGGGGCTGGTCGAGAGCCGCCGCGGCGCCGGCTGGTTCGTCACCGGTGCCTCGTTCCACCAGACGCTCGCTCTCGGCACGTTCCGGCACGCCGGCTCCGCGGTCGCGGAGGCGGGCAAGGCCGCCGCCCG
The DNA here is from genome assembly GCA_963746465.1 of uncultured Actinomycetota bacterium. GTDB lineage: Bacteria > Actinomycetota > Actinomycetes > JACCUZ01 > JACCUZ01 > CAVVAY01. Next base: position 1,139,662 of record CAVVAY010000005.1, read on the forward strand.
CCGGGTGTTCGAGTTCGCCTACACCCGTCCGCCGGCAACGGTCGCGGCGGCGCTGGGCATCGGTGGCGACGACGAGGCGCTGTCCAGCCGCTCGGTGCGCACCGTTGACGGCGAACCCCTCGACCTGGTGCACGAGTGGGTGCCCGGCGGTCTGGCGGCCGACATCAGCCGGGCCGACGCCGAGGGTGCAGGCATCTGGGCCACCCTGCAGCGGCACGGCAACCGGATCGAGTCGGTCCGGCAGACCATCACCGCGGCCGTGACCAACGACTCCGAGGGTGCGTTGCTCGGCGTACCCGCCGGGACACCCGTTCTGCACGTACGCCGGGTGGCCCGAGCCATGGACGACACGCCGCTCGCGCTGTCCGAGCACCGCTACCTGGCGCACCGCTTCAGCCTCGAGGTCGAGTTCCGGGGGTGGTCGACCGCGACCTCACCCGAGACCCCGGGGCTGCGCAGCACCGACACCACCACCGATGGGGAGACCACCGCATGAAGCTGCTCGTGACCGGCGGGGCCGGGTTCATCGGCTCGAACTTCGTCCTGCGCACGGCCCGGACCCGGCCGGACTGGCAGGTCCGGGTGCTCGACGCGCTGACCTACGCCGGCAACGCGGCCAACCTGGACGACGTGTCGGACCGTGTCGAGCTGGTCCGGGGCAGTGTCGCCGACGCCGACCTGGTCGACCGACTGGTCGGCGAGGCCGACGTCGTCGTGCACTTCGCCGCCGAGTCGCACAACGACAACTCGCTGGACGACCCGTGGCCGTTCATGGAGGCCAACGTCATCGGCACCTACCGGCTGCTCGAGGCGGTGCGTCGGCACGACGCCCGCCTGCACCACGTGTCGACCGACGAGGTGTACGGCGACCTCGAGCTGCACGATCCCGCGCGCTTCACCGAGCAGACGCCGTACAACCCGTCCAGCCCCTACTCCGCCACCAAGGCCTCCGCCGACCTGCTCGTACGCGCCTGGGTCCGGTCCTTCGGTGTCCGCGCGACGCTGTCGAACTGCTCCAACAACTACGGCCCGTTCCAGCACGTCGAGAAGTTCATCCCCCGCCAGATCACCAACGTGCTGCAGGACATCAAGCCCAAGCTCTACGGCCAGGGCACCAACGTCCGGGACTGGATCCACGTCGACGACCACAACGACGCCGTGGTCACGATCGTCGAGCGGGGCCGGCTCGGCGAGACCTACCTCATCGGCGCCGACGGCGAGCGCAACAACCGCCAGATCGTCGAGACGCTGCTCGAGCTGATGGGCAAGCCGGCCGACTGGTACGACCTGGTCAGCGACCGTCCCGGCCACGACCTGCGCTATGCCATCGACTCGGCCAAGCTGCGCAGCGAGACCGGGTGGACCCCGCAGTACCAGGACATCCGGACCGGCCTGGCGCAGACCGTCGACTGGTACCGCGAGCACGAGGACTGGTGGCGCGCGGCCAAGGAACGCACCGAGTCGACCTACCAGCGCCTCGGCCGCTGACCTCTAGAGCCGGACACCGAGCAGGGCGTCGACGGTCCGGGCCACCAGGGCCGGCGCGGCGGGGTCCGGCCCCCCACGGGTGCGGGCCTGCTCGGCCCAGCGGTCGACCTCGGCAAGCGCCCCCGGGGCGTCCAGGTCATCAGCGAGCCGACGACGGACCCCGTCCAGGACCTCCTCGCCCGGCGGTCCGGTCGCCCGGGCGGCGGCCTCCCGCCAGCGCGCGAGCCGGCCTTCTGCGGCCTCGAGGTCGGCGGCGGTCCAGGACCAGTCCGCCCGGTAGTGGTGGGCGAGCAGCGCGAGCCGTACAGCCATCGGGTCGCGGCCCTCGCGGCGCAGCGTCGAGACGAACACCAGGTTGCCGCGGGACTTCGACATCTTCTCGCCGTCCAGGCCGACCATCCCGGCGTGCACGTAGTGCCGCGCGAACGGCCACCGGCCGGTGAGCACCTGGCCCTCCGAGGCGCTCATCTCGTGGTGCGGGAACACCAGGTCGCTGCCGCCGCCCTGCAGGTCGAACCCGTCACCGAGGTGGCGCAGCGCGATGGCGGCGCACTCGACGTGCCAGCCCGGCCGGCCGTCGGGCAGCTCGGGATCGCCGGTCGCCCACGAGGGCTCGCCCGGCCGGGCCGCCTGCCAGAGCAGGCAGTCCAGCGGGTGCTTCTTCCCGGCCCGCTCGGGGTCGCCGCCACGCTCGGCGAACAGGGCGACCATGGTGTCGTCGTCGAAGTTGCCGACGCCTCCGAAGCGCGGGTCGCTGTGCACCGAGAAGTAGGTGTCGCCCTCGACGTCGTAGGCCGCGCCCTGCTCGCGCAACCGCCGGATCGCGTCCACCACGCCGGGGATCGACTCCACCGCGCCGACGTACTCGCGCGGCGGGATCACCGCGAGCGCCGACATGTCCTCGCGGAACAGCTCGGTCTCGCGGTCTGCGAGCTCCCGCCAGTCCTCGCCGTCGCGCTGGGCACGCTCCAGCAGCGGGTCGTCGACGTCGGTGACGTTCTGCACGTACTTCACGTCGTGCCCGGCGTCGAGCCAGACCCGGTGCACCAGGTCGAAGGTGACGTAGGTGGCGGCGTGCCCGATGTGCGTCGCGTCGTACGGCGTGATGCCGCAGACGTACATCCGCGCCGTGGGCCCAGGGGCCGTCGGCCGGACCATGCCGGTCGCGGTGTCGTGCAGGCGCAGCGACAGTCCCGACCCGGGCAGGGCGGGGACGTCAGGGACCGACCACGGGCGCACGGCCGGATCCTACGTGGGACGGCGGGTCAGAACGGCGGCCAGGGGATGGCCGGCCAGCCCTCGACGGGGAACGGCAACCGCCCCTCGCGCAGCAGCCGGTCGACCCGGCGGCGGCAGGCCAGCACCTCGTGCCGCGACAACAGCTCGACCAGCGTCGTGCCGAGACCGTCGAGCAGGTCGTCGCGCAGCTGGTTCAGCACGTCGACCTCGTCGGCCCGCAGCGGGTCACCGGCCCAGCCCCACAGCACCGTGCGCAGCTTCGGCTCGGTGTGGAAGGACACGCCGTGGTCCACGCCGTGCACTGCGCCGCCCGGTCCGAGCAGGACGTGCCCTCCCTTGCGGTCGGCGTTGTTGAGCACGACGTCGAGCACCGTCATCCGGCGCAGCCGACTGTCGTCGGCGTGCCCGAGCACCACCGGCTCGCCGTCGGAGCCGAGTGCGTCCAGCACGCGCAGCCAGCCGGCCGGCAATGCCGCCGGCGCCATCACGTCGACCAAGGGATGGTCGTCGGCGCCGTCCTCGGAGTCGATCCAGAGCTGCACCATGCCGGGCCCGAACGGTCCCTCGCGCAGGACGGTCGGTGGCACGACAGCCCATCCGGTCGCTTCCGACACCGCGAACGCCGCCACCTCGCGGCCGGCCAGCGTGCCGTCCGGGAAGTCCCACAGCGGCCGCTCACCGGCGACCGGCTTGTAGACGCAGCGTCCCGACGTCGAGCCCGCGGTGATCTCGCAGAACAGCGTCGCGTTCGAGGCATCGACCAGCCGGCCCTCCACGGCGATCTCGCCGTGCCGCAGCAGGTCGAGTGCGGTGTCGACGTCCAGCTGGGTCACCGGGTCAGTCTGACAAACCCCGGCCGAGTCTGCGCGCGGCTCGATCCGGGCGTCAGCGCCGGTAGCCGTTCGCGCGTGGGCAGACGTGCCCACCGGCGTCCAACGGTCCGCCGCAGAACGGGCACGGCGGCCGGCCGGCCGCCACCACGGCCTGCGCACGGGTCACGAACGCCCGGGCCGCCGCGCCGGTCAGCCGCACCCGCAGCAGCGGCGGCCCGTCGACGTCGTCGTCCTCGATCAGGGGCGGCTCGTCGTCCTCGGCATCCTCGGTGAGCGCCTGCGCCTCGATGACGACGCGTTCGTCGTCGCCGTCCCAGGCCAGCGCCATGGTCCCGACCCGGAACTCCTCCTCGATGGGGACGTCCAGCGGTGCGGAGTCGGCAGCCTCGGCGGGCGTGACGGCCGGGACCCCGGCCTCGCCGGCCGACCGGCGCACCACCTCGTCGAGCAGGGCGTCGACCCGCTCGGCGAGCACCGACACCTGTTGCTTCTCCAGGGCCACGCTGGTCGTCCGGCCGCCCCCGCGGGCCTGCAGGAAGAAGGTGCGCTGCCCGGGCTCGCCGACGGTGCCCGCCACGAAGCGCTCGGGCGGGTCGTACTCGAACACGATGCGCGCCATGGCTGGAACCCTATGTCGTGGCGAGCGCCCTAGGACGCGGTGCCCGCGCCGCCGCCGACGGCTGCGTCGGAGCTGGCGGAGCGCCGCCGGCCGGTGCGCTTCTTGCGGGGCACCAGGAAGCCGAGATCGCCCCCGACGTCGTTGCACCGGACGACGAACGGCCGCAGCGATGTGTAGGTCACGACGCTGACCGAGGCCGGGTCGACGACCAGTCGCTGGAACTGGTCGAGGTGCATCCCGAGCGCGTCCGCGAGCACCGCCTTGATGACGTCACCGTGCGAGACGACGGCGTACACCGCGTCCTCGCCGAGCCGGACGTTCCACTCCCGGACCGCGTCGACCGCGCGGTCCTGCATGCCGCGCATCGACTCGCCGCCCTCCCCGGGGAAGGTCATCGCCGACGGGTGCGACTGGACGACCTTCCACAACGGGTCCTTGGCGAGCTTCTTCAACTCGCCACCGGTCCAGTCGCCGTAGCGGACCTCACCGACCCGCTCGTCGACCTGCCGGTCGACCGGGTCGTGGCCCGCAAGCATCAGGTCGGCGGTCTCGAGGCAGCGCTGCAGCGGGCTGGTGACGACCGCGGCGAGGGGCACGGCGGACAGCCGGGCAGCCAGCGCCGTCACCTCCGCGCGGCCCACGTCGTCCAGCCCGACCCCCTCGGTCCAGCCGGCGAGCACGCCTGCACCGTTGGCGGTGGTGCGGCCGTGGCGGACGAGCAGCACGGTGGTCACGCCGGGAAACTCTACGGGGACCACAATGACGAGGTGATCGTCGACTGCGCCCTCTACCACCACGGTGTGCGCGAGGTCTCGCCCGAGGACTTCTCCGACGCCCTGCAGACCGCCCGGGCCCAGGGGTCGAGCTTCGTCTGGGTGGGACTGCACGACCCGACGGAGGCGGAGCTGGCCAAGGTCGCCGCCGAGTTCTCGCTGCACAAGCTGGCGGTGGAGGACGCCCTGACCACGCACCAGAGGCCCAAGCTCGAGGAGTACGACGACAGCCTGTTCGTCGTGCTCAAGACGGTGCGCTACGACGAGGACACCCAGCAGATCGAGCTCGGCGACGTGATGCTTTTCGTCGGCGACTCGTTCGTCGTGACCGTGCGGCACGGGAAGGGCCGCGCACTGGCGGACCTCCGCAAACGGCTGGAGACGCAGCAGGAGATCCTCGACTGCGGCCCGTCCGCCGTCCTCTATGCGATCGCGGACAAGATCGTGGACGACTACTCCACCATCGCGCTCGCGGTCGAGGAGGACATCGAGGAGGTCGAGCAGCAGGTCTTCTCCCCCTCTCGCAACACCTCCGCCGGCCGCATCTACAACCTCAAGCGAGAGGTCATCGAGTTCCGCCGGGCCGTGCTCCCGCTGGTCACGCCGCTGGGTCAGCTCGCCAGTGGGAAGGTGCCCCACGTCGACACCCGGATGCAGCCCTTCTTCCGGGACATCGCCGACCACGTCGTGCGGGCCAGCGAGCTGATCGAGAGCTTCGACAGTCTGCTCAGCTCGGTGCTCAACGCCAACCTGGCTCAGGTCGGGGTGCAGCAGAACGAGGACATGCGCCGGATCTCCGCCTGGGTGGCGATCGCGGCGGTCCCGACGGCGATCGCGGGCATCTACGGGATGAACTTCGACCACATGCCCGAGCTGGGCTGGCGGTACGGCTACCCGGCGGCGCTGTTGCTGATGGCGACGATCTGCCTCATGCTGTTCCGGGGCTTCAAGCGAAGCGGCTGGCTCTGACAGGTTGAGCCAGCCGGGTGGTTCGCCCGGTTCCGACCTGTTTGAGGTCGGCGATCTGTGGCATTCCGCTACCCGTCGAGCGTCAAGCGGGCCACCATGGTCCGTGGGGGAAGACGCGCGCGGCGCGTGATCCGGGTCAACAGGTGGGGAAGCAGATGCGTGCGGTGCCGATGCGGCCTGCCGCGGCGACGGCCGTGGCGCTGGCTGCCGCCGTCGCACTGCTGCTCGCCCCTGGCCTGCCCGCGTCGGCGGCCGACCCCAGCCCCAGCCCGTCGCCGTCGGCCAGCGGCGGGACCGGGGACAAGAAGGGCGACCCGAGCGCGGCCGCCACCCGCCGGCAGCAGCGCGCCGACGCCGAGGCGCGTGCCGCCGCCGCGGCGAAGCTCGCCGAGGCGAAGCAGGAGCAGGCCGAGCAGGACGCCCACGAGGCAGCCGCCCTGGTGGCCGCGTCAAAGGCGCTGGCCGAGGCCAAGGCCGACCTCGTCGTGGCCCAGCAGGCGCTCAAGACGGCCCGCGCCGATCTGCTCGCCGCCGAGGCGGCCGACGAGGCCGCGCAGGCCGAGCTGAACGCCGCCGTCCTCGCCGAGCAACGAGCGACCCGCGACCTGTCCGCCGTCGAGACGCGGATCGAGGTGCGCGAGCGTGACCTCGGCCGGCTGGCCCGCGCGGCCTACCAGACCAACGGCGCCATGGGCGAGTGGGCGATCGTCCTGGCGTCGACCACGCCGAACCAGCTCGCCGACCGGCTGGCCTTCCTGCAGAGCGTGGGCAGTGCCGGCAACTCGGTGCTGGCCAAGCTGCGCGAGGACCGGGCCGACCTGGTCAATGCCCAGGCGACCCTGACCGCGGCGCGCCACCGGCAGGAGGAGGCGCGGGCCGCTGCCGCCATCGCCCTCACCGCCGTGAGCAGCAAGGCGATGATGGCCCGGGCTGCCGAGAAGCAGGTGAACGCGGTCGTCGTGGCCCGCGAGGCCGCGTTCGAGGAGGCCAAGAAGGCGGCCCTCGAGGACCGCCGGCAGTACCAGGAGCTGGTGGCGTACTCCGGCGCCCTGGGCAGCCGGATCGTCGACCTCGCAGCCCAGCTGGCCAAGGGCCCCCACCCGCCCAAGGGCACCGGGGAGATGGTCCGGCCCGGCACGGGTGAGGTGACCTCGCCGTTCGGCCCGCGCTTCCACCCGATCCTGCACTACGTGAAGGTGCACACCGGGACGGACCTCAGCGTGGGTGACGGCATCGTCTACGCGGCCGACGACGGCGTGGTGCTCTTCACCGAGTTCAACACCGCCTACGGGAACATGACCGTGATCGACCACGGCAAGATCGGCGGGCTGCGGATGACCACGCTGTACGCCCACCAGGCCGCTGTCGGGGTCGAGCCCGGTGACCGGGTGACCAAGGGGCAGGCGATCGGCGTGATCGGCTCGACGGGGTACGCGACGGGCCCGCACCTGCACTTCGAGGTGCGGATCGACGGCGAGCCGCTGGACCCGGCTCCGTTCCTCGACAAGGCCGGACTGCCGACTGCGCTGGCCGGCGCGAGCGCGTCCCGGCGCGGCTCGACCGTGACCTGAGGGGCGCCTGCTCGTTTGTCACGGTGACCCCGTGGCAAAGGAGAGAGCATGCGTCCGCCCCGTACCGCGCTCGTGGCGGCCGCCGCTGCCGCCCTTGCGGCTGCCGCCGCTGTGGCCGGTACGGGCAGCGCCCAGGCTGATCTCACCGTCCCGTTGCCCAGTGTCACCGCGCTGCCCTCGGTCTCGGTCCCGCCGGTGCCGCTCCCGACTCCCTCGGTCCCCGTGCCGCCAGTCCCCACGCCCACGCTGCCCGGCACTCCCACGCTGCCCGGGACCCCCACGGTCCCCGGTGGGGGCGCCGGCGGTGGCGGGGGCACCGGCCCAGGCGGCGGCTCCGGCGGGACCGGTGCCAGCGCACCCGGCGGCGTCTCCGCTGCTCCCGGTGCGGCGACGGCCGCGACGCGGGCCGCCCGCAAGAAGGCCGCCAAGGCCAAGGTCGACGCCACCCCGCTGGTCGCCGGCACGGCGGCAGCCGACGACGTCGTGGACGACGAGTCCAGTCCCGAGCTCTACAGCGCCAGCCAGTCTTTCCTCGCCGCCGACCAGGGCATCGCCGAGATCGCTCGGCAGAAGCAGGTGATGGCCCGGCTCAGGCAGGACGCCACCGAGACCGCACAGCTCTACCGGGCGATGGGGTACGACGTGGCCGGGGCGCAGCGCGTCGCCACCGGATGGCACCAGCGCTACGACGCCCTCCGCTCCGACACCGCGGCGGACGAGAGCCGGCTGGTCGAGGACAGCGCCACCCGCGCCGACGAGCGCCTCGGCGAGCTCGTCGTCGGACGCGAGCTGGTCAAGGCGGACTTCGAGCGGATCGCCGCCCGGTACGCCGAGGCGAAGAAGGCGCTCGCCGACGCCAAGGCCCGGCTGACCGCGCTGGCCGCCGACCGGTCGACGGCACTCACCGCGATGCAGGCCGCGAGTAGCGGAGACATCGCGCTCAACCAGGCCCGGATGGTCGAGTCGGGACAGCTCGGCGCCCAGATCGAGGGCCTGTCCGCACAGCTGGCGCGCCGGGGCGACACGGTGCAAGGGACCGGGTCGTTCTCGCACCCACTGGCGGGCGTCATCACCTCACCGTTCGGCATGCGCTTCCACCCGATCCTGCACTACACGAAGCTGCACACCGGCACCGACTTCGCCGGCAGCTCGGTCATCCACGCCGCCGACGACGGCCGCGTGATCATGACGCTGCTCAGCTCGGCGTACGGCAACTTCACCGTCATCGACCACGGCATCGTCGACGGCAAGCACGTCACGACCGCGTACGCCCACCAGGCCCGGTTCCTGGTCCGGCAGGGGCAGGTCGTGCACAAGGGCGACCCGATCGGCATCGTCGGAGCGACCGGGTACGCGACCGGCCCGCACCTGCACTTCGAGGTGCGCGAGAACGGCACCGTGGTCGACCCGATGCGCTTCCTGCGCTGACGGGTGCGGCTCCGGCTCAGGTGGCCGAGATGACGCCCGTGGCCAGCAGCGCGACCAGGGCTGCGCCGAGCGCGACCCGGTAGGGCACGAACAGCGTGATCGGGTGCCCGGCGACGAAGCGCAGCAGCCAGGCGATCGTGGCGTAGGCCACCGCGAACGACACGGCGGTGCCGACCAGCAGGGCGCCGACCGGGACCGACTCGCGCACCGCGTCCTTGAGCTCGTAGAGCCCGGCGCCGACCAGGGCGGGGATGGACAGGAAGAAGGACAGCCGAGTCGCGGCGACCCGGTCCAGGCCGCGGAACAGGCCGGCGCTGATGGTGGCGCCGGAGCGGGAGATGCCGGGGACGAGCGCGATGCACTGCACCAGCCCGATCACCAGAGCGTCGGTCAGGGTGATCGAGCGCTCCGGGCGGGCCTGGGTGGCCCGCCGCTCGGCGTAGACCATCACCGCGCTCCAGGCCAGCAGCGCCACCGCGACCACCCACAGGCTGCGCAACGAACCGGAGATGAGGTCGCGCAGCAGGAAGCCGATGACGGCGATGGGCAGGCTCCCCCAGATCACGAACCAGCCGAAGCGGTAGTCGAAGTCGCCGCGCACCTCCGGGCGGTACAAGCCGCGGACCCAGGCCTTGACGATCCGGGAGATGTCGCGGGCGAAGTAGACGAGCACCGCGGCGATCGCACCGGTCTGGATGATCGCGGTGAACGCCGTGACGCCCTTGTCGTCGATCGGCAGGTCGAGCATCTTCTCGACGATGGTGAGGTGGCCGGTGCTGGACACCGGCAGGAACTCGGTGAGTCCCTCGACGACGCCGAGCACCACGGCGTCGAGGATCGAGATGTCGGTCACCGGCGCTACTCCCCCAGCCCGGACTCGTCGAGCACCTCAGCCAGGGTTCGCAGGGCGCCGACGCGGTCGTCGAGCGACCCGGCGTACGCCGCGACCGACAGGGTCGTCACACCTGCCTCGGCGTACGCCGAGAGCCGGTCCCGGATGCGTTCACGCGGCCCGATCAACGACGTGCGGTCGATGAACTCGAAGGGGACGGCCTCGGCGGCGTCCCGGTGCTGGCGGCTCAGGTAGAGGTCCTGCACCTTCGCCGCGGCCTCCTCGTAGCCCATCGAGACCGCGAGCCGGTTGTAGAAGTTCTGCTCGCGACTGCCCATGCCGCCGATGTAGAGCGCGGCGTAGTGGCGCAACGGCTCGGCGCAGGCCTCGACGTCGGCACCCACGACGACCGGCACGGTCGGCACGACGTCGAAGCCGGCGAGGTCCTTGCCGACCCGTGCCCGGCCGGCCGAGACGTGACCGAGCAGCTCGCCGGCGTGCTCGGGTGCGAAGAAGATGGCCAGCCAGCCGTCGGCGATCTCGCCGGTGAGCTCGAGGTTCTTCGGGCCGATCGACGCGAGGTAGACCGGGATGTCGTCCCGCGCCGGGTGCACGGTCAGCCGCAGTGCCTTGCCGGGGCCGTCGGGCAGGGGCAGCGTCCAGAACGTCCCCTCGTGGCGCACCGTCTCGCGGGCCAGCGCCATCCGGACGATCTCGACGTACTCCCGGGTCCGGGCCAGCGGCTTGTCGAACCGCACGCCGTGCCATCCCTCCGACACCTGCGGGCCCGAGACGCCGAGACCGAGCCGGAACCGCCCGCCCGACAGGCTGTCCAGCGTCGCCGCGGTCATCGCGGTCATCGCCGGGCTACGGGCCGGGATCTGGAAGACGGCCGAGCCGATGTCGATCCGCTCGGTCTGGGCGCCGACCCAGGACAGCACCGTGGCGGCGTCCGAGCCGTAGGCCTCGGCCGCCCAGGCCGAGCTGTAGCCCAGCCGGTCGGCCTCCTGGGCCAGCACGAGGTTGTCCTTGTCGTTGCCGGCACCCCAGTAGCCGAGGTTCACACCCAGTCGCATGAGTGGCGACCCTAGCGAGGGAGTGTGCACCGCACCCGACCGGCGTGGGTCGGCGCGGACCCGGGTGGGACGTCGGTAGGTTGCCGCCCATGGAGCAGCGCAGGCTCGGGCGGTCGGGGCTGAAGGTGAGCCGCCTCGCACTCGGCACGATGACCTGGGGCCGCGACACCGACGAGCACGAGGCGGCCGACCAGCTGAAGGCCTTCCTGGAGGCCGGCGGCACCCTGCTGGACACGGCAGCGGGCTACGGCGACGGCGAGTCCGAGCGGGTGATCGGCGGCCTGCTCGGTTCGGTGGTCGACCGCGAGGAGGTCGTGCTCGCGACCAAGGCCGGCATCTCCCGGCGTACCGGCGAGCGGGTCGTCGACACCTCGCGCAAGGCCCTGCTCGACGCGCTCGACGGGTCGCTGCAGCGGTTGGGCACCGACCACGTCGACCTGTGGCAGGTGCATGCGTGGAGCGAGGACACCGAGCTGGAGGAGACGCTGTCGGCCGTCGACCACGCGGTCGCGACCGGTCGCGCGCGGTACGCCGGCATCTCGAACTACACCGGCTGGCAGACCGGTCGGGCGGTGACCCTGCAGCGGGTCGTGCCCGGCCGGGCGCCGCTGGTCTCGACCCAGATGGAGTACTCGCTGCTGCAGCGTGGCATCGAGCGCGAGGTGCTGCCGGCTGCGGCGGCCCTCGGCCTCGGGGTGCTGCCGTGGTCGCCGCTGGGCGCCGGCGTGCTGACCGGCAAGTACCGCTCGGGGACACCGTCGGACTCCCGAGCCGCGTCGCCGCACTTCGCCCGGTTCATCGAGCGGTTCCTCGACGAGCGCAGCCGGGGGATCGTGGACGCGGTCTGCACGGCGGCGGACGGTCTGGACGCCAGCCCGCTGGAGGTGGCCCTGGCCTGGGTGCGGGACGCGCCGGGGGTGACCGCACCCATCCTGGGCGCGCGGACAGCGGCCCAGCTACGCGGCTCGCTCACCTCCGAGCGGCTGACCCTGCCGACCGAGATCCGCGAGGCGCTGGACGAGGTCTCCGCGCCACCGACTGGCTATCCGGACCGCTGACCCTGGACGCCCTCGGTGGGTCACAATGGGCCCGATGGCGGAGTGGGAGTACCAGCACCTCTACCTGCCGCGCGGGACGACCCGGGGCGCCGCGCGGCGGTTGCTCACGGACCACGCCGAGTACGGGCACTGGGAGCTGGCGCGGCTGCGGCTGTTCGCCGACGGCAGCAGGAAGGTCGTGCTGCGCCGCAAGGTGATCCGGGTCGTGCGCACGGCCTAGTCACCGCCCGCCCGGAGATGTCGCGGGCTCAGCTGCTGGCGACGAACCGGTCGAGAACCCGGACGCCGAAGCGCAGCGAGTCCAGCGGCACCCGCTCGTCGACGCCGTGGAACATGCCGGAGAAGTCGAGATCGGCCGGGAGCCGAAGTGGTGCGAAGCCGAACCCGCGGATGCCGAGCAGGCTGAACGACTTGTTGTCGGTGCCGCCGGACAGGCAGTAGGGCACCGCCCGGGAGCCGGGGTCCTCGGCCTGCAGCGCGGCGACCATCGCCTGGACCAACGGGCCGTCGAAGGTCGTCTCGTAGGCGATGTCCTGGATGACGGTCTCGCGGCGCACGTCCGGGCCGATCAGCTCGTCGATGGTGGCCAGCAGCTCGTCCTCGAAGCCGGGCAGGAACCGGCAGTCGATGAACGCCTCGGCCGACTGCGGGATGACGTTGTGCTTGTAGCCGGCCCTGAGGTACGTCGGGTTCGCGGTGTTGCGCAAGGTCGCCCCGACGATCTTCGCGAGGCTGCCGAGCTTGGCCAGAGCCGGTTCGGGATCCTTGAGGTCCACCTCGATGCCGAGCGCGTCGCCCATCTGTTCGAGGAACTGCTGCACGGTCGGCGTCATCCGCATCGGCCAGTCGTGCCGGCCCACCCGTGCGACAGCCTCGGCCAGCGCGGTGACCGCATTGTCGTCGTTGACCATCGAGCCGTGACCGGCGCGTCCCTCGGCCACCAGCTTGAGCCAGTGGATGCCCTTCTGCGCGGTCTCGATCAGGTAGACCCGCTGGTCGCCGGCGGTGAACGAGAAGCCGCCGACCTCGCTGATCGCCTCGCTGACGCCCTCGAACTGGTCGGCGTGGTGGTCGACCATCCAGTGCGCGCCGAGCTTGCCGCCGGCCTCCTCGTCGGCCAGGAAGCAGAGCACCAGGTCCCGCGGCGGCCTACGGCCCTCGCGGCGCATCTGCCGCACCAGTGCGAGCACCATCGCGTCCATGTCCTTCATGTCGACGGCGCCGCGTCCCCAGACGCAGTCATCGACGACCTCGGCGGCGAAGGGGTCGTGCGTCCAGTCCCGGGCCTCCGCCGGTACGACGTCCAGGTGGCCGTGCACCAGCAGCCCCGGGCGGCTGGAGTCCTCGCCCTCGAACCGCACCACCAGGCTGGTCCGGCGGTCCGCCGACTCGAACACCTCGGGCTCGAGGCCGACCTCCGCCAGCTGGCCGGCGACGTACTCCGCGACCGCGCGCTCCCCCGGCCCGCTGCCGTCCCCGTAGTTGGACGAGTCGATCCTGATCAGCTCGCGGCAGATCTCGACGACCTCGTCCTGCGCGCTCGGGACGTCGGTGCGGGGCTCGGACACGGGGCCTCCTCCAGCGTGAGGGTGCTGCAGACGACGAGGGAAGATGATTCGTCCGCGGGGCCATCCTGCCCCACCGCGTGGCACCGCAGACCGACCTGCGGCTGGCATCCGGCCGGTCCGGACTTTGCTAAGGTTGCGGGCGCACTCGGGAGCGGTCCGCCAGACCGATCCGATCGTGCACAACACCTCGTCCGGGTGGCGGAATTGGCAGACGCGCTAGCTTGAGGTGCTAGTGCCCTTTACCGGGCATGGGGGTTCAAGTCCCCCCTCGGACACCGACCGGTCGCCCCCGGCCGCACAGCATGGGGTCGCCCTCACCAGCATCACGTTCGCGGCCCTTCGGGCGGCGTCAGTCGTGGGACTTCGCGCGGACGTGGATCTGTTCCCCCGGCCGGCCGAAGATGCTCAGGACCTCGGCCGAGCCCTCACCCGTGCTGCCGAACCAGTGCGGCAGCGTCGTGTCGAACTCGGCCACCTCGCCCACGCCGAGGACGAGGTCCTGATCGCCGAGGATCAGCCGCATCCGGCCGGACAGGACGTAGAGCCACTCGTAGCCGTCGTGAACCCGCGGCTCGGGGGTGGACTGGGTCGCGGGGATGACGATCTTCCAGGCCTGGACGCCGCCGGGCTGACGGGTCAGCGGCAGCACGGTACGACCGTGCACCCGGCGCGGCTTGAGCCGGATCCGAGGGTCACCGACCTCGGGGGCTCCGACCAGGTCGTCCAGCGGGACCCGGTGCGCCTGCGCGAGCGGAAGCAGCAGCTCCAGGCTCGGGCGGCGCTGCCCCGTCTCGAGGCGGGACAGGGTGCTCTTCGAGATGCCGGTCACCTCCGACAGCGCAGTCAGCGTGACGCCCCTCTGGGTGCGTAGGCGCTTGAGTCGCGGGCCCACCTCGTCGAGCACCGCGGCCATCGCCGCCGATTCGTCCACCGGCCCATTCGACCGCCCTTTCCCGGAAACGGCAACATTCGTTGCTGATCGGTTGCACCAGGCGCAGATTCAAGGGCATGAGCAGATCTGACGTGGTGGTGATCGGCGGCGGAGCGGCCGGTCTGTCGGCGGCGCTGGTCCTGGCCCGGGCCCGGCGCAGTGTCGTGGTGGTGGATTCCGGCGCGCCGCGCAACGCCCCGGCGGCGCACATGCAGGGGTTCCTCTCGCGCGACGGCCTCCCGCCGCAGGAGCTGCTGGCGATCGGCCGGCAAGAGGTGCGTGGCTACGGCGGCGAGTTCATCGACGGCACCGTCGAGGCAGTCGCCCGGCGCGCCCGCTCGACCTTCGAGGTCCGGCTCGGCGACGGAACGGTCCTGACGGCCCGACGGGTGCTCGTTGCCACCGGGCTCCGCGACGTCCTGCCCGACATCCCCGGGGTGCGCGAGCGCTGGGGACGCGACCTGCTGCACTGCCCCTACTGCCACGGCTACGAAGTGCGCGACCAGCCTCTCGGTGTGCTCGGCGGGAACGCTGAGGCCGTCCTGCATGCACAGCTGATCAGCCAGTGGTCGCCCGACGTCGCCTTCTTCGCGCACACCGGCACCGTCACCTCCGTCCAACGCGAGCAGCTGGCCGCGCGGGACATCCACGTCGTGGACGGGATCGTGCAGCGTCTCGTCGTCGAGGACGACCGTCTCGTCGGCGTCGAGCTGGAGGACGGTCAGCTGATCAGTCGAGCGGCTGTGTTCGTCCGACCCACCCTCGTTCCCAACAGCGACCTGCTCGTCAGCATGGGTTGCGACCTGGACGACGACGGATGGGTGGTCGCCGATCCCACCGGCCGCAGCACCGTGCCGGGGGTGTGGGTCGCCGGCAATGCGGCCAACGCCCGCGCCCAGGTCATCACCGCCGCCGGCGAAGGCTCGTCGGCCGCGATCGCGATCAATGCCGACCTGCTCGGCGAGGACCTCGAGCGCGCTGTTCACACCTTCCGCGGCCGCGCCCTTGCGTGACCGTTCGACCCGATACCGATCCCGACCTCCAAGGAGAACTGCGCATGTCCCCCGAGCACACGACACCGAAGTCACAAGTCCCCCCGCCCTCCAAGCACCAGCTGGCGCTGATGATCTGGCTGGCCGTGGTCCCGACCCTCACAGTCCTGAACCTGGTGCTGGGCGGCTCACTCAGGAGCCTGCCGACGATCCCCAGGACCTTCATATTGGCGACCATCGCGGTACCGATCGTCATCTACGGGCTGATGCCGCATCTGCACCGACTGCGCGTGCGGCTCATCGCCGGCTGAGCGATCTTCGTCGGAAACCCCCAAAGAAGCAGGCAAACCTGTCAGAATCCGCCCGGGACCGGCGCTGCTCCGACGGGGGTGGCGGCGCCGGTCCCCCTCCCGGCGGGCTCACCGTCGACGGGACGGGGAGCGCCTGACAGGCTCACCGCGTGGGCCGACTCGACGACGCTGACCTGACCCTCCGGCTGTCCCGGAAGGAGGAGTCCCAGCAGCTCGCCGAGGAGCAGGAGCGGCTGCTGAGGCTCCGGCTCGCGCTCGGCGGCCAGATCGGCGGCGAGATCGGCCCCCCGCTGTGCGTGGTCTTCGAGGGTTGGGACGCCTCCGGCAAGGGTGGCGCGATCAAGCGGCTGGTCGACCATCTCGACCCACGCCACGTCCGGGTCTCACAGTTCGCCGCGCCGACGTACGACGAGAAGCGCCACCACTTCCTCTGGCGGTTCTGGCCGAAGCTGCCCGGCTGGGGCGGCATGGCCGTCTTCGACCGGTCCTGGTACGGCCGCGTCCTGGTCGAACGGGTCGAGAAGTTCGCGACCGAGGAGCAGTGGCGCAGGGCGTACGACGAGATCGTCGGGTTCGAGAACACCCTCGTCGCCGAGGGCATGATCCTGGTGAAGTTCTGGATGCACCTCTCACCGGAGGAGCAGCAGCGCCGCTTCGACCGCCGCAAGGACGACCCGCTCAAGTCCTGGAAGCTCACCGACGAGGACTGGCGCAATCGCGAGAAGCACGACCAGTACGTCGAGGCCGTGGAGGAGATGCTGGCTCGCACCGACCACCCGCCCGCGCCGTGGCACGTGATCCCCGGTGAGGACAAGCGGTACGCCCGGGTCACCGTGGTGCGCACCGTCTGCGAGACCATCGAGCGCGCGACCGGCGCCGCCACCTCATGACGTCGCCGTCCCCCAGGTGAAACCGGGCGGGACCGGCGAGCAACGCTCCCGGGCGGTGCGCCGCATCTGGTCCACGACCCAGGCGTAACGGGCATCGGCGGCGCGGTTCTGCGTCTCGTAGCGGTCGATGGCGTAGTCGTAGAGCTCCTCGACGCCGCCCGCCCAGTGCACGAACAGGTAGCGCGCAGAACGCAGCCCGCAGTACGCCGGGTGCGGGACCGAACCGTCCTTCCGCTGCCACTGGCGGCCCTCGAGCAACAGCTCGGTGCGCTCGACCTGGCCGAAGAGGTCCAGCCCGCTCGTCGTCATCCCGGCGCCGGTGGCGTTCGACAGCGTCGTCGTCACGTCGATGTTGGCCGCGACCCGGTCGTCGACGGCCCCACGAGGCGTGTGACCGTCCCAGCGGACGATGAGCGGGACGTCGGTGGCCGACCGGTACGGCATGTTCTTGCCGAGGGTGTGGTGGTCGCCGATCATCAGGCCGTTGTCCGACATGAAGACCAGCAAGGTGTTGTGCAGCCGCCCGGTCTCCCGCAGCGCACGCAGGATGCCGGCCACGGCCTCGTCGACCGCCAGCAGCTGCTCCTGCTGCCGGGTCCGGATGCGGTCGATGGTCTTCTGCTTGACCCGCGGCCGGACGGACAGGAACGGCGGCTTGTCGCTGACGTCCTCGGTCACGGACGGCGGGTGGTACGACGGCAGCTTGTGCGCCAGCTGGTAGAGGTGCCGGCGCGCCGGACGGTACGGCGTGTGCGGCGCGAACGGCGTGAACTGGACGAAGAGCGGGTCCTCGGAACCGGTCTCGCGGATGAACTGTGCGGCCCGCGCACCGAGCACGTCGGTCGAGTAGTCGTCCGACGCCCACCGGTACCGGCTGCCGTCGGTGAGCGAGTAGTCGTAGTAGCTGCCGGTCGAGTGCGCGAAGGTCAGGAAGGTGTCCCAGCCGGGCGGGAGGTGCCCCGCGGGGAAGCCCGCCTCGTTCTGCGCGTACCCGTTGGCGTACTTGCCGAACAAGCCGGTCCGGTAGCCGCGGGCGTGCAGGGCGTTGGCCAGCGTTCGGTCCTCGTTCCCGTTGTCGTAGAACGACCGCCAGCCACCGTGCGGCGGGGTGTTGCCCCAGACACCGGTCTCGTGGGCGAACAGGCCGGTGGACAGCGAGGCCCTGGACGGGCAGCAGGTCGCCGTCGGGGCGATGGTCCGGGAGAACCGGATCCCCTTGTCGCGCAGCTGACGACGTACCGTCGGCATCCGGCCGAGGGTGTCCGGCCGCTGGTCGTCGGTGAGGATGAGCACGACGTCCGGAGGACGAGTCGTCTCGACCGGGGGGCGGAGCACCGAGTGCAGCTCCTCATCGGCGCTGACCACCCGGGTGCCGAGGACAGCGGCGGCGCAGAGGATCAGGACCAGGAAGGACCTGAGCCACCTGTTCATCGTTCCCCCGCCGACATCCCGAGCGACCCGGCTCCGGCCGGAATGCAGCAAGGACGCGGGCGCGGGGTAGCTGGTTCACACTCCGGTGTCGGGCAGTGCCGAGGCCCTTTAGCCCCGGCCCGGGCAGACGGTCATCCCGCCGCCGCGAGCCGGAGCAGCTCCGCGCGGTCGCTGATCCGGGCCCTGGCCCGACCCTGCCGCTGTCCCAGCTCGGCCTCGGCTCGCTCGATCGCGCGCCAGCCGTCCCAGGTGACGACCTGCACGCCGCGCTCCGCCAGCCGTCGCGGCAGCTCCGACTCGTCCCGGACGGGTGCCGGCGGGAGGGACGGCAGATCGGCGAGCAGCGTGCGGACCGACTCGCGGGCGTCGTGCTTGTTCGTGCCGATGACGCCGGTGGGCCCCCGCTTGGCCCAGCCGGCGACGTAGGTACCGGGCAGCGGGGTGCCGTTTTGATGCACCCGTCCGGCATCGTTCGGCACCACGCCGGCAGCCTCGTCGAACGGCAGACCGACCAGCGGCAGGCTTCGGTAGCCGACGGCGCGCACGGCCAGCTGGGCGGGCAGGTCCCGCTCGGCGCCGGTGCCGAGCAGTGCCCCGCCCGGCCCGAACCGGGTGCGCTCCACCCGTGCCCCGACCACCCGGCCGTTGTCGCCGAGCAGCGCAACCGGGCGGGCGAAGAAGTGCAGGTGCACTCGTCGGGAGCGACCGGCCGGGGGGCTGTCGGCCCAGCCCCGCAGCACGTCGAGGTTGCGCCGGGCCGCCGTGGAGGCCAGCAGGTCGGCACTGCTCGTGTCGTCCGGCTCGAGGTCGGCCGGGTCCACCAGCACGTCAGCGTCGGCCAGGGCCCCCAGCTCGCGCAGCTCGCGGGTGGTGAAGCGGGCCTGGGCCGGTCCTCGTCGCGCCAGCAGGTGCACCTCCTCGACCCTGCTCGCGGCGAACGCCTCCAGGACGTGCCCCGGGACGTCGGTAGCGGCCAGCTCCTCGGGAGTCCGGGCGAGCATCCGCGTCACGTCGCCGGCGACGTTGCCCGCCCCGACGACGACCACCTCGCGGGCGTCCAGCCGGAACCGGTCGGCCGCGGTGTCCGGGTGGCCGCCGTACCAGGCGACGAAGTCGGTCGCCGAGACGCTGCCGACCAGGTCCTCCCCCGGGATGCCGAGCCGCCGGTCGACCGCGGCACCGGTCGCGAACAGCACGGCGTCATAGAGGTCGTGCAGCTCCTCGACGCTCAGGTCGTCGCCCACGGCGACGTTGCCCAGGAAGCGCACACCAGGCTGCTCGAGGACCGCCGACAGGGCGCCGGCGATGGACTGGGTGAGGGGATGGTCAGGAGCGACGCCGTACCGGACCAGGCCGAAGGGGGTCGGCAGAGCGTCGAGGACGTCGACCCGCACGTCCTCGCCGTACCTCGTGAGCGCCTCCGCCGCGTACACCCCGGCCGGTCCCGAGCCCACCACGGCGACCTGCAGCACCCGACCACCCTCGCAGACCTCCCACGCGGAAGCACCGGGGGCTCTCGGTGGTTGTACCGGACATCACCGAATCGACTGACCCCCGAAGGGGGTGGACCTCGCATGCCTCTGACCGCCGACCCCACCACGACCACGGTGCCCGATGCCACCGTCACCGAGCCTGACCTCGACGAGGCCGCTGCCCCGGCCGACCCGGTCCGCGCCTACCTGGACGCCATCGGGCGCACACCGCTGCTCACGGCCGCCGAGGAGGTCGAGATCGCCCAGCGGATCGAGGCCGGCGTCTACGCCGCCGAGCTGCTGCGCCGGATCGCTGCCGGTGAGGGCCCGTCGGTCGAGCACGACGCGGCGGACCTGGCGCTGGTCGCCGAGGACGGCGCCGCCGCCAAGCTGCACATGATGAACGCCAACCTGCGTCTGGTCGTGTCGATCGCCAAGAAGCACGCACACCGCGGCCTGGGCCTGCTGGACGTCGTCCAGGAGGGCAACCTCGGGCTGATCCGCGCCGTCGAGAAGTTCGACTACGCCAAGGGCTACAAGTTCTCCACCTACGCCACCTGGTGGATCCGCCAGGCGATCGGCCGCGGGATGGCCGAGCAGTCCCGGGTCGTCCGGTTGCCGGTGCACGTCCTGGACGAGCTGTCCAAGGTGACCAGGACCCAGCGCGAGCTGGTCCAGCGGCTCGGCCGCGACGTGACCGTCGAGGAGATCGCCGAGGTGACGGCGCTCTCGCCGGACCGGGTCGCCGACCTGCGCCGGGTGAGCCGGGAGCCGGTGTCGTTGGACGCCCCCGTCGGCGACGACGGCGGCAGCGTCCTGGGCGACCTGGTCCTGGACGCGACGGTGCCGGCCGCCTCCGAGATCGTGGAGCGCCAGGAGCTCTCCGGTGAGCTCGACCGGGTGCTGGACACGCTCCCCGACCGGGAGGCGCTGATCCTCCGGATGCGCTTCGGCCTGTACGACGGGCGGCCGCGGACCCTGGACGAGGTCGGGCGGCACATCGGCCTGACCCGGGAGCGGATCCGGCAGCTGGAGAAGGGGGCGCTGGCCAGCCTGCGGGAGCCGGGGACGACCCGCGAGCTGCTCGACCTGGCCGGCTAGCCGCGAGCTCGGGCCGTCCCCCGGTCGGGCCGGGTGCGTGGTGCCGATGCATCAGACCCCCCTCGCGGCCTCAACCACCAGCGGAAACGCACCGATGCTCTCCTGGACAGACAGGGAGAGAACGGCCGGTGAGCCAGACCAGCACGCCTGCGCGACCCCCGATGGCCGAGGCCGTCGCCTGGGTGTACTGCGCGCTGGGCGCTGCGATGCTGGTGGCCCTGGTCGCGCTGCGGGACACCGACCTGGCGGCGGTCCCGGTCGCCGTGATGGGTGCCGGCGCGGCGATCGCGGCCGGCGTGGGCTCGGTACGCAACCGGCCCCAGGTGGCCTACCCGTGGCGTCTGTTCTCCCTCGCCTGCGTGGCCTTCATCGTCGGTGCGGTGCTCCGGCAGGTGCTGGCCGACACCCCGTTCAGCCTGCTCGCCGACGCGGCGACCATGTCGGGCTACGCGGCGACGCTGGTGGCGTTCATCGGTCTGCTCCGCTGCCGTCAGTCCAACGACCGTGCGGTCCACGAGCTCGTCGACGGTGCCATCGTGCTGGTGGCGGTCGGCGCGGTCGCGCTGGCCACGCTGACCGAGCCCACCGCCGAGGCCGTCGGCCTGTCGGTCTTCGCGGTGGTACAGGGCATCTACCCCGTGATCGACTCGGTGATGATCTTCGTCGCGATCCTGCTGTCCTGGACCTCCGCCCGCCGGGTGATGTCGTTCTGGCTGCTGGGTCTGTCGGTGGTCTTCATCCTCATCGGCGACGTCGGCTACGCGCAGCTCGCGACCCGTGGCGAGACCGTCGGCTCGCCCCTTCTGGACCTGCCGTTCGTCGTGGCCTTCACCTTCTTCGGCGCCGCGGCGCTGCACCCGTCGATGCGGTCGCTGTCCGCGATCCAGCAGCGCCCGGTGCAGGCCTGGTCACGGGGCCGGGTCGGCCTGCTGCTGCCGATGCTCGTCGTGCCTGCGGTGATCGCTCTCGGCGACGACGAGTGGGTCTCGGTGTGCATCGGCTCGGTGGCCGCCGTACTCGTCACCCTGCTGATCCTGGTGCGCGCGGTCACCGCCGTGCACGACCACGCCAACGCCCAGGAAGGCCTGCGCTACCAGGCCACCCACGATCCGCTGACCCGGCTGGTCAACCGGCCCAAGCTGGTCGAGAGCGTCGACGAGCTGCTGCTCCGGGCCGCCGAGCACGGTGACCGGGTCGACCTGCTGTTCCTGGACCTCGACTCGTTCAAGCTGGTCAACGACACCTGGGGACACCAGGTGGGCGACCGGGTGCTGCGGCTCGCGGCCCAGCGACTGCTGTCCGTGACCCGGCCGACCGACGTCGTGTCGCGCATCGGCGGCGACGAGTTCGCCGTGGCACGGTACGTCGGCCAGGACGGCATCGGGTCCGGCGAGGAGCTCGCGGCCGACGTGGTCGACGCCTTCCGTCAGCCGCTGCCCGGCGAGGACGCCCTGGTCACCACCGTGTCGATCGGCCTGTCCGGCTCACGCCGGCACTCCGAGGCGGCCGGTCCGTCCAGCGCCGAGAGCCTGCTCCGGGACGCCGACACCGCGATGTACCGCGCCAAGGCGGCCGGCCGCAGCCGCTGCATGGTCTTCGACCCCTCGATGCACGACTCGGTGCGCCACCGGGTCGAGACCGAGCTGGCTCTGCGCTACGCGCTGGAGCGCCAGGAGCTGCTGCTGCACTACCAGCCCATCGTCTCGGTCCAGACCGGCGAGGTCGTGGGCGCCGAGGCACTGCTCCGCTGGGCGCACCCCAGCCTCGGCCTGGTGTCGCCGCTGGACTTCATCCCGATCGCCGAGGAGACCGGGCTCATCGTCGAGATCGGCGAGTGGGTCGTGTCGGAGTCGCTGCGTCAGGCCGCCATGTGGCGTGAGCAGCGCGCCGGCACCGGCCTGCGCGACCTCTGGGTCTCGGTGAACGTGTCCGCCCGCCAGCTGCGCGACGACTCGCTCGTCGACCACGTGGAGGCCGAGCTCGCGCGCCACGGCGTGCCCGCCGAGATGCTGGTGCTCGAGATCACCGAGTCGGCGATGATGTCCGACCAGGACGTGGCGTCCTCGCTGCTGCACCGGTTGCGCGACCTCGGGCTCACCCTGGCCGTCGACGACTTCGGCACCGGCTACTCGTCGCTCGGTCACCTGCGGCGGTTCCCGGTCTCCAAGGTGAAGATCGACCGGGCCTTCGTCTCGGGCATCGAGCACGACCCCGACGACGCCGAGATCGTCCGGGCCGTGGTCGCGATGTCGCTGGCGATGCGCCTCGACGTCGTCGCCGAAGGCATCGAGACCGAGGGTCAGCGCGCGCTGCTGCAGGAGCTCGGCGTCCAGCTCGGCCAGGGCTGGCACTTCGGCCGCCCGATGCCGGCCGAGGCCTGCACGTTCGTGCTGCCTCAGCCCGCCCGCGTGAAGTCGTAGCCGACGTAGGTCTGCGCATCCAGGTCGGTCATCTCGACCGACGGTGCCCAGGTGGAGGCCAGCCAGCGGATCGCCCGCGGCAGGTGCAGGCGGTCCTTGTTGTAGGTGCAGACGTCGATGACGGCCAGCCCCTCGACCAGGGAGACCGGCTCGGTCATGGCCCGCACCAGGTCGCCGAACACCCCGGTGCCGTGGCTGTCGGGGTGCACACCGAGGAACCCGATGTAGAAGATGCGCCCGGCCTGGTAGCGCTCCGGCCACCGGCGGGCGAAGTACTCCGGAGAGACGAGCGGCATCGAGCTCAGCGAGTTCGTCATGGTGCTGAGCCCCTGCAGCGACCCGTCCGCACCCCAGATCAAGAACTTCTGGACCTGAGGGTCGTCCATCACCGCGTCGAACTCCTCGACGTACATGACGTGCCGCTGGACCGCGAGGTAGCGCAGCTCGTCGAAGGCCTGGCTGTACAGCTGCCAGGCCTGCTCGCGGAGCTCGCCGTCGACGACCGCCCGTATCTCGACCACCATGGGAGACACGACGACCGGCGACGACGGAACGACGGTCAGGCTGTCGGCCGCCACGGCGGCCTGCACGACCGTCAGGTCCTGGGTCAGGCTGCGCGTCCCTGCGACCGACATACGTGCGTCCTCTCGTGGATCCGGCGACCTCGCGAGCGACGCTAGGGAGGGACCTGGTCCCGCCATGATCAATTTGCCAAGCCATGGGGCAATATCACCCCTTCGGCCTATCAAGTCTGGTCCTTACGCATACCGAGGCGGATCGATCACCCGCACCCGGACCGCCGAGTAGCGCCCCGGCGCCGACTCCAGGACGCTCTTCCGCGGGTCCGGCACGTCCAGCAGCGGCGGCGCCACCAACGGCCGCAGCACCGACAGCCGCGGGATCGGCGAGCACCGCGTCGACCGAGCGGCGGTCGCCGCCCAGCACCACGGCGTCCAGAGTGCTCGACGACCGGCACGAGCTGAGCGGCAGCGACGTCGGCGGCGGCCGCCAGGGCGACCCGCACCTGCCCTTCCCGGCGGCGGGCGAACCGTTGCTGCGACCAGCCGCCCGCCGCGCTGCGGCCATGGACCTGGCGGGAGCCGACCTTCGACGACACCAGCTGCTCGGCCGTCGAACACCCCCGCAGCGTGACCGCCCAGCCGCACGAGCAGCACGCCCACCCGGCGCGGCCGGAGCGCGTGCGCCGCCAGGCCGCCGTCGGGCGAGCCGGGTTCCGGGGTCAGGGGCGGGAACGGCACCGCCAGCCGCGCCACCGCACCGTCGGCGGCGGTGACCACGACCTCCTCCGGGGTCGCGGTGGTCGTCACGGTGCCGTGCCGGCCGGCGAACCGCTGCAGCCAGCCGGCCAGCCGGTCGGGTGCGACCTCGACCCGTCGCCCGCCCGCAACCTCCTGCCTCGCCACAGGGCCATGCTCCCCTAGCCTCTGCCGGGAGCTGAGGAGGCGGGCGTGGACGACGAGGTCAGCGAGCTGCGGCTGGTGGTGACGACGCCGGACTACGACACGGCGCTGGCGTTCTACCGCGACAGCCTCGGGCTGCGCGAACAGGCGGCGTTCTCGTCCCCGGACGGCAGGGTGACGATCCTGTCCGCCGGCCGCGCCACCCTCGAGCTGACCGACCCGGGCAACGCGGCGTTCATCGACGAGGTGGAGGTCGGCCGCCGGGTGGCCGGACCGATCCGGGTGGCCTTCGAGGTCACCGACTCGGTCGCCGTCACCGACCGTCTCGTCCGGGCCGGCGCGCAGGTCGTGGGCCCGCCGACCCGCACCCCGTGGGCCACGGTGAACGCCCGCCTAAACGCGCCCGGCGACCTGCACGTGACGCTGTTCTCCCACCCGGTGGGCGAGCCGCCCCGGCGGGACGAGCAGGAGATCATGGTCGGCCGGGTCGGCGCGCCGGACCGGGTGGACGCACCGGTACTGCTGGTCGACCCCGACCCGGCCTGGCCCGAGGTCGCTGCCGGACTCGTCCACGACGTGCGAGGGGCCCTGGGTGAGCGGGCCCTGCTGCTCCAGCACGTCGGCTCGACGTCGGTGCCCGGGCTCGCAGCCAAGCCGGTCATCGACCTCGTGCTCGCCGTGCACGAACCCGCCGACGAGCAGGCCTACGTCGGTCCGCTGGAGGCGCTGGGATACCGGCTGCGGGTCCGGGAGCCGGACTGGCAGCAGCATCGGATGCTCAAGCTGACGGAGCCGTCGGTCAACCTGCACGTGTTCGGCATCGGCTCGGCGGAGATCGACCGGATGCTGGTGTTCCGCGACCACCTGCGGACCGACCCGGACGACCTCGCGTTCTACCAGCGGACCAAGCGCGGACTGGCCCGGCAGACCTGGGAGTTCGTCCAGCAGTACGCCGACGCCAAGTCGGCCGTGGTGGAGCAGATCATCGAGCGCGCTACGCGGCACGAGCCACGGCCGCTCACCGGCATCCACGTGGTCCTCGCCCACGACGACCCACGGGCACAGGCCCTGGCCCGGGACCTGGCTGTGCCGCTGCTCGACGTGGCCGCGGTGCGCGCCGCCGGTGCCGACGCCCACCTCGCGTCGGTGGTCGTCGCAGCCGTCGCCGCCGGGTGCCCGGCGTCGGTGCTGGTGGGCGAGGTCCCCACCGAGGGCCTGGCCGGCCGGATCCTGCGCGACCCGGACCGGCTGCCCCGCGACGTGGGGGCGCTGGCCAGGGCCGTCCGTCAGCTCGCGGCCTCCTCGACCGGCTGACCGGCGGGGCTGCGGTCCAGGTGCGTCGCGACTAGCACCGCGGGCGGGACCGCCACCAGCACGACGAGCCACGGGACCGGCAGTCCCAGCGGCACCAGCCCGGCCACACCGAGGGTGGCCGCGGTGGCCAGGACGATGGGCAGGGCGCTGCGCCGGTAGCCCTCACCCAGCGGGGCGTGCAGCAGCCACACCACCACGAGGTACCCGGCGACCGGCAGGGCGATCGCCAGCCCGACCAGCCCCTCCGGTGCGGCGACGTGGTGGCTGACCGCCTCGACGGCCACCTCGAGACCGGCACCGAGGGCTGCCAGTGCGGCAAAGACCCCGAAGTGGCCGTAGCCCCACCAGAACCCCAGCTCGCGCCGCCGGGCGAGTCCGGCACCCGCCTCCTTGAGGAAATACATCCACCACAGCGAGAACAGCAGGACCAGGCCGCCGCCGCCCACCAGCAGCAGGTCGGGGTCCCAGCCGGTGTCCTCGACCACTACTTGGAGGGCGACGTTGGTGGCGAGGACGCACTCCCCCAGCACGATGATCGTGAACAGGCCGTAGCGCTCGGCGATGTGGTGCGGGTGCCAAGGCGTCATTCGCGGCCGCTCTGCCCAGAGCGGGACGGCGAGCTCGGCCAGCACCAGGACGAAGAACACCACGAAGGCGACGCCCTCCGGGAGGAGCAGCCGCAGCAGCCAGCACACCTGGACCAGCCCGATCCCGACCACGAACCGGGTGGCGGTCTGCCGGTGCTCCGGGTCGCTGCGGGCCGCTCTGGCCCACTGCGCGAGCATCGCCACCCGCATCAGGACATAGCCGAAGGTCCCGGTGACGAAGTCCTGCGACGAGAAGGCGTCGTGGATACCGGCGGCGAAGACCAGGACCCCGGCCATCTGCAGCAAGGTCAGCAGGCGGTACGGCACGTCGTCGGTGTCGTACGCCGATGCGAACCAGCTGAAGTTCATCCAGGCCCACCAGATGGCGAAGAACACCATCAGGTAGCTGACCAGCGACCCGCCGGCGTCGTCGTCGGCCACCCCGTGCGCCAGCTCGGCCGCCACCTGGGCCACGGCCACCACGAAGGTGAGGTCGAAGAGCAGCTCGAGCGGCGTCGCGGCCCGGTGCTCCTCGTCGATGGCACGGCCGCGCATCGCGGAGCGCAGGGGGAAGGCGGGCAGGTGCGGGACCGAGGTCATGGCACGGAACGCTAGCCAGGCCGGTCGCCCCGGTCAACGCCCGATCCTTGACTACTCCGTATCAAGGCCATAACCTTGCCGGATGTTCGTGCTGACCGTGGACCAGCGCCACAGCCGCCGCACCTCCGACCGGGTCGAGGCACTGCTCCGCGACCTCGCGGCCCGGGCGCCCGAGCTGGAGCGGCCCTTCGAGCGGACGGCGGGCGACGAGGTGCAGGCGGTGGTGTCCCGTCCCGAGGTGGTCGTCGAGCTGGCACTGCTCCTGGTGCGGGACCGCGCGTGGAGCGTCGGGGTCGGCGTCGGCGACGTGGACGAGCCCTTGCCGACGAGCACCCGGGCCGGCTCCGGGCCGGCCTTCAGCGCTGCCCGGGCAGCCGTGACCGCCGCGAAGAGCCGGTCGACCGGACTCTCGGTGGTCGGGCCGGACGAGGCCTCGGCGCGACGCGCCCAGACCGCGCTCGACCTGGTCGCCGCCCTGCTGCAACGACGCACCGACCGCGGGGTGGAGGCGGCCGCCCTGGCCCACCAGGGACTCACCCAGCTCGAGGTCGCCCGCCGCCTCGGCGTCACCAAGCAGGCCGTGTCGCAGCGGCTGCAGGCCGCCGACTGGCACCTGGAGGCCCCCGGGCGCGAGCTGGCCGCGTGGCTGCTGTCCGTCGCGGCTGGCACAGTGGGCCGATCGTGACCTCCCTCGCCCTCGTCCTGCTGCTCCTGGCGGCCCTCGTCCCGGTGCTGGACCGCCCGCTCGGCCGCATCCTCGCCGACCCGGTGCTGCCGGTGGCCGTGCTGGCGGCCGCACTGCTCGCCGCTGCGGCAGCGGCGGGTGCCGCCGCGGACGACGTGTCGGGGTGGCAGCGGGCCGCGGCTGCGGTGCTCGGCGTCCTCGTCGCGGTGACTGCGGGCAGCCACGTGGTCCGCGCCGTGTTCCGTCTCACCCGCCGCGAGTTCCGGCTGGTGCGCGCCGGGGCGGCCGCGACTCCCCCGCCCAGCTCCGACGGCGCCGAGCTCGAGCTCGAGGCGCCCGGCTCGGTCCTGCGCGGCGGCGCCTGGATCGGCTACCTGGAACGCGGAGCCGTGTCGGCGACGCTGCTGGCCGCCTTCCCCGAGGGGCTCGCTCTCGTGCTCGCGGTCAAGGGCGTGGGCCGCTATCCCGAGCTGCGCGACGCCGGCCGGGACGGCGGCCGGGGTGCCGACGCTCCGGAGGAGTTCATCATCGGCACGCTGGCCAGCCTGCTGTGGGCGGCGGCCGCCGCTGGTTGCGCGACGCTGCTCCGCTGACCGGTTACCGCGATCCGGCGGTACCTCTACTACGGTGTCCGCCATGCGCATCCTGATGATCGGCGGCACCCGCTTCATCGGCCGGCACGTGGTCGAGCAGGCACTGGCCAGGGACCACGACGTCACGCTGTTCCACCGCGGGCAGACCGGCGCCGACCTGTTCCCCGACGCCGAGCACCGGTTCGGCGACCGCAACACCGACCTGTCCGAGCTGGCGAGCGGCGAGTGGGACGCGACCGTCGACACCTGCGCCTACTTCCCCCGGCAGGTGCAGTCGCTGGCCGACGCCCTGGAGGGACGCGGCGGCCACCACCTGCTGGTGTCCAGCGTGTCGGCGTACGCCTCGCCCGAAGGTCCGGGGTTGACCGAGGACGCGCCGCTGGCCCAGCTGGACGACCCCGACACCGAGAAGGTCACCGACGAGACCTACGGCGGGCTCAAGGTGCTCTGCGAGCTCGCCGCCGTCGAGCGGCACGGGCCGACCACCTTGCTGGTCCGACCCACCTACGTCGTCGGCCCGGACGACTACTCGTGGCGGTTCCCCTGGTGGGTGACCCGGCTGGCCCGCGGCGGCGAGGTGCTGGTGCCAGGACCGCAGGACGCGCCTGCCCAGGTGATCGACGTCCGCGACATGGCGTCCTGGATGGTGGCACTGCTCGAGAACGGTGAGTCGGGTCCGTTCCACGCCGTGAGCCCGGCACCGGTGTTCACCTGGCAGCAGCAGATCGAGGCGATCGCGGACGTCGTGGCGCCCGCCGGCACCCGGCTGACCTGGGTGGACAGCGAGTTCGCGCTCGACGCCGGTCTCGGCGACGGGACGCTGCCGCTGTGGAGCGGCAACGACCCGGACGTGTGGAGCATGGCGGCCGACCCGGCCAAGGCGTACGCCGCCGGGCTGTCGCCGCGACCGCTGGCCGACACGGTCCGCGACACGCTGACGTGGACCCGCACCGTCGAGCAGCCGGCCGAGGCGGGGCTGGCCCCGGACCGCGAGCAGGAGCTGCTCGCCGCCTGGCACGCCCGGACCTGATCGGGCTGCTCGGCTCAGGGTGAATCGAACAGCTGTCGCAAGAGGGCGACGTCCTCCTGATCCGTTCTGGGCAACTCGTAGCCCTCGTGGGCCAGCAGCTGCATGCGCACTGACATGCAGCAGACCGGCACGGGGCCGATCAGGCCACGCGCGTCGAGCGCGCCTGGTACGAACGGTCGGTCGCTGGACCACATCGGCGTCACCTGCGGCTGCCGGTCATCCACGCCGCATGGTCACCGAGTCGGCCGCTGAGCGACAGTCGATTTCTGCGTCATTGGAGCAGGAACGGGCCTCGCCGCGGCCGCCTGCTGCTCCGATCATGGAGAAACGGCAGCGGAGCCATCCGGTACGACGGTTCGGGACCCGTGCCGTCTGCTCAGGTGGCGGTGTACATCACGATGCCGAGGCACATCTCGTCCGAGGTGCCCTCGCCCCACGCCACGTAGCGGGGCTGCTCGTTCTCCAGCTCGGGGATCATGCCGCGCAGTGCGGCATCGTGCCGGCAGGTGACCCGGAGGGTGTCGCCGGCCCGGACCTGGACCCGATCCTTCAGCACCGTCGCGCCCTGGTCGTCGAAGTCCCACACCGGCTTCTTCAGCAGGGTGCGGTCGCGCGGCCCGCCGGGGTCGAGCGTGACGCTGATCGACCGGCCCAGCAGGTGCATGTGCCCGGCCACCGCCCGGACCTGCATGTCCTGCGAGACCCGCCGGTCGCAGTGCTGGGTGGCGCCGGCCCGGGGATTGACGAAGCTGCCGCCGCAGAGCAGCTGCAGGCCGGCGACGGTGCGCCCGGCGTTCGGCCCGAACCGGGTGACCAGGTCGTTGACCGCCACCGCGCGGTCGCAGAGCGGCCCGGACTCCTCGGGCAGGCAGGGCAGCTCGACCGGCGCCACGAGAAGCATGGTCTGCAAGGCCTGGAGGTCGGCGCCGGGACGCGCCAGCCGCAGCCGCACCGCCGTGGAGTCCGGCCCGGTGCCCTCGCGCAGGTTGTAGTGCACCTGCAGGATCACCCGGCTGCCCTTGGCGACGAACTTGCCGGTGCCCTTGCCGAAGACCGACTCGCCGCCGCCTGGTGCCCACGCGGCGAGCCACGGCGCGGAGTCCAGGGCGCTCAGGGCTGTCGTCGTCCGGTTCGGGAGGGCGGTCCCGCCGAAGCAGGTCCAGCCGCGGCCAGGCGTCTGCGCGTCGTGCGCCTCGGCATCGGCGACCTGCCCCGGGGCGACGGTGAACAGGATCGCGTGGTGCACCACGGACGCGTTCCCGGGAAGGACGTCGGAGCCGGTGACGAAGGTGTCGGCTGCCAGGTGCGGGTCGAGCAGGAAGCAGTGGTAGTCGTCGCGTCCCCCGGCGGGGGCCGACGGGGTGTAGGGACCGCCCGGCACCGTCAGGGTCTGGAACCGCTCGCCGGCGCGCAGCGGCGCGGACGGTGGCGCCGCCACCTCGTCGTGGTCGTGGGCCTGGTCGTCGGGGGTCGCGGACGGAGCGGTTGTGGCCCGCTCGACCGTAGCGGCCTTCGGTCGGTCGGGATCGGACGTCGAGCAGCCGGGCACCAGCAGCACCAGGAGCACCAGGAGGGCCGGCGCTGCCCTGCGAGATCGACGCACACCGCGAGCCTAGGCGCAGCGGCCCGGGCCAGTGGTGCTTCCGGGCAGCCAGAGCGGGTAGGCCACAGGTCCGACTCCGCCTGCCTGGAGGTCTCATGAGCTCGCCGATGGATGCCCGCACCGACCGGACCAGTGCCGTGGAAGGACAGGCTCGCCGGGCCGCGAACAGCCCCTGGCTGAACCGGCTCGCGCGCCTGGGGTTCGTCGCCAAGGGCCTGGTGTACGCCCTGATCGGCATCCTGACCCTGCAGGTCGCGTTCGGTGACTCGGAGCGCACCGACCAGAAGGGCGCCCTGCAGAGCATCGCCGAGAAGCCCGGCGGCAGCATCGTGCTGTGGCTGATGGCCCTCGGCTTCCTCGCGTACGCCGGGTGGCGGTTCAGCGAAGCGGCCTGGGGCCGACAGGACGAGACCGACGACAAGAAGCGCACCGCCAAGCGCCTCGGCTCGGCTGCGAACGGCCTGGTCTACCTCTTCTTCGCCGTGCTGGCCGTCAAGACCGTCACGAGCTCGTCGTCCTCGAGCAGCGGCGCCGACGTCACTGCCAAGGTGCTGGAGTGGCCGGGCGGACAGGCCCTGGTGGTGCTGGCCGGCCTGGTGATCATCGCGATCGCCATCGCGCTGACCTGGAAAGGCCTCAAGACCGACTTCGAGAAGCACCTGGACACCGGCAGCATGAGCCGCACCACCTTCACCGCCGTACGCCGGCTCGGCCAGGCCGGCTACATCGCCCGCGGCGGTGTCTTCCTGCTCGTCGGCGGCCTGGTCATCAAGGCGGCTCTCGATCACGAGCCGGGCAAGGCGCAGGGCTTCGACGTGGCCCTCAAGAGCCTTGCCGGCGCGCCGTTCGGCCAGGTGCTGCTCGTGATCGCCGGCCTCGGTCTCCTCTGCTTCGGGGCCTACTGCTTCGCGGAGGCGCGCTACCGCCGGCTCTGAACACCGGCTCCCAGGGCGTAGAACGCCACGGCTGCTGCGGCGGCGACGTTCAGCGAGTCGATCCCTGCCGCCATCGGGATGCGGACCCGCAGGTCGGCCGCGGCGAGGGCCGCGGCCGAGAGGCCCGGGCCCTCGGCGCCGAGCAGCAGCGCGGCGCGCTCGGTCACCTCGGGCGTGAGGTCGGCCAGCGAGGTCGCCTCGGGTTCCGGGGTCAGGGCGAGCACGGTGAAACCGAGGGCTCGTACGTCGGCCAGCGCCGACGGCCACGGGGTCAGCCGGGCCCACGGCACCGCGAAAACGGCGCCCATCGACACCTTCACCGACCGGCGGTAGAGCGGGTCCGCGCAGCGCGGGTCGAGCAGGACGGCATCGACGCCGAGACCCGCGGCACACCGAAGGACGGCGCCGATGTTGGTGTGGTTGTTGACCTCCTCCAGGACGACCAGCCGACGGGCCGCCGCGGCCAGCTCGAGCGCGTCCGGCAGCGGCCGGCGGGCCATCGCTGCGAGCGCCCCGCGGTGCACCGAGTAGCCGGTCACCTGCTCGAGGACCGCGAGGTCGGCGAGGTAGACGGGGGCGTCGACACGGTCCACCACGTCGGCCATCGACGGGAGCCACTTCTCCTCGAGCAGCATCGAGCGCATGGTGTAGCCCGCGTCCAGTGCGCGGCGGATCACCTTGTCGCCCTCGGCGATGAACAGCCCCTCGGCCGGTTCCCGTCGGGTGCGCAGCGCCATGTCGGTGAGGCCGACGTAGTCGCGCAGGGCCTCGTCGTCGGCAGCGGTGACCCGGCGTACGACTCCCATCAGCCGCTCATCCGTTCAGCACGATCGAGACGATCGCGACCACGCCCACCAGCACGACCAGCCCGCGCAGCACCGACTGCGGGATCCTGCGGCCGATCTTCGCTCCGAGCTGCCCGCCGACGGTGGCACCCAGCGCGATCAGTCCGGCCGCCAGCCAGGCGACGTCGGTGACCGCGATGAAGACCAGGGCGGCCACCAGGTTCACCAGGCCGGCGAGCACGTTCTTCGCGGCGTTGATGCGCTGCAGGTCCTCGTCGAGCAGCAGCCCCATCACCGCGATGAGGATCACTCCCTGGGCGGCCCCGAAGTAGCCGCCGTAGACCCCGGCTCCCAGAACACCGGCGTACAGCAGCGGACCGCCGTGCGGGTGGGCCGTGCGGCCGCGGCTGGCCAGCCAGCCGGACACCCTCGGCTGAACGACCACCAGCACGCAGGCCAGCCCGATCAGCACCGGCACGATGGCTCGGAACGCGTCCTCCGGCAGGACCAGCAGCGCCGCCGCGCCGAGCACGGCACCGATCGTGGACGCCGAGCCGAGCCGTACCAGCCGGGCGCGCTGGCCGGCCAGCTCCGCGCGGTAGCCGATGGCACCGCTCAGCGAGCCGGGCACCAGGCCGACCGTGTTGCTGACGTTCGCGAGGACCGGCGGGTAGCCCACCGCGAGCAGGACCGGGAAGGTCACCAGCGTGCCGGAGCCGACCACGGTGTTGATGGTGCCCGCCGCCAGGCCGGCCAGCGCGACGGCCAGCGCCTCCCAGCCGGTCACGGCCGCTCGGCGGCGGTGCGGGCGAGGCTCACTCGCCGACCCTATGCGAGCGTCCAGGTCAAGCCGCGGCGGCAGCGCGCCGACGTACCAGGGGTGACCCGCCCGCGCCGCCTGGCCGTGCTGGTGGCCGGCGTCGTGCTGCTCGCCGGCCTGCCGGCGGCTTCCGCCCGCGCAGATCTCTCGGCCGGGCTGCGGTCCGGCTCCGCGGCCGACGCCCAGGCCGAGGCCGCTGCGGCTGCCGCCCGGGTCGAGGCGATGCAGCCCGGCGTCAAGCGCGCGCTGCGTGCCTACGACCGTGCGCTGGGCGACCTCGCCAGCGGTGTCACTCGCAGCATCAGCGCCGAGCAGGCCGCCGACCAGGCTGAGGCGCTCTCGGAGGGCGATCGCCGATCGGCCAACGCGCGGGTCCGCGCGCTGTACATGGCCGGCGGCTCGTCGGCGCTGCTGGCCAGCGTGCTGGGCGCGACCGGCGCGACAGATGCGATGCGCCGGGTCGCCTACGTCCAGCGGCTGGTGGAGACCGGCGCCGCGGACGCCGACGCCAGTGCGGATCACACGGTGGAGCTGCGGACGCGCGCAGTCGCGCTGCAGCAGGCCGCCGAGGAGAGCACGACGACCGCGGCCGACGTACAGCGTCGGTACGACGAGCTGGTCGGTGCGCTGGCTGAGGCCACGGCCGAGCTCGCCCGGCTCAGCGAGAAGGCTCGCAGCCTGGCGGCGGCCGAGGCAGCCGCCGCCCAGCTGGCCGAGCTGAACGCCGCGGTCGCCGCCTCCGGCCAGGCCAGGGTCGCCACCGCGCACGCGAGCGAGAGCGTGCCGAAGACCTACCAGCACCTGTACGTCGCCGCCGCCCGGACCTGCCACGGCATGTCCTGGACGCTGCTCGCCGCCATCGGCCAGGTCGAGACCGGGCACGGCGCCAACACCTCGTCGTCGTACGCCGGTGCGCAGGGGCCGATGCAGTTCATGCCGGCCACCTTCGACTCCTACGGCGTCGACGGCGACCACGACGGCGACGTCGACATCCACGACCCGGCCGACGCGATCTTCTCGGCGGCCCACTACCTGTGCGCGAACGGCGCCGGCCGCAGCGCGGAGTCGACCGCCCGCGCGGTCTGGCACTACAACCACGCCGACTGGTACGTCGCCCTGGTGCTCAAGCTGGCCGGCCAGTACGCCGCGCGCGACGCCGGCTGACCGGCGTACGGCTCAGGCCGGCGGCACCGGTGGGCGCTGCTCGATGGTGCCCAGCATGCCGCCGATGCCCTTGAGCGCTTCGCCCAGCTCGCTCGGGACGATCCAGAGCTTGTTGGAGTCGCCCTGGGCGATCTTCGGCAGCATCTGCAGGTACTGGTAGGCCAGCAGCTTCTGGTCGGGGTCACCGGCGTGGATCGCGTCGAAGACCTTCTGGATCGCCTGCGCCTCGCCGTCGGCTCGCAGCACCGCGGCCTGCGCGTCACCCTCGGCCTTGAGGATGGCTGCCTGCCGCTCGCCCTCCGCGGTGAGGATCTGGGACGCCTTGAAGCCCTCCGCGGTGAGGATCGTGGCGCGCTTCTCGCGGTCGGCGCGCATCTGCTTCTCCATCGAGTCCTGGATGGAGGTGGGCGGGTCGATCGCCTTGATCTCGACCCGGTTGACCCGGATGCCCCACTTCCCGGTGGCCTCGTCGAGGACGCCGCGAAGCGCTGCGTTGATGTGGTCGCGCGAGGTCAGCGTCTCTTCCAGGTTCAGGTTGCCGACCACGTTGCGCAGCGTCGTGACAGTGAGCTGCTCGACGCCCTGGATGTAGTTCGCGATCTCGTAGGTCGCGGCCTTCGCGTCGGTGACCTGGAAGTAGATGACCGTGTCGATGCCGACCACGAGGTTGTCCGCGGTGATGACCGGCTGCGGAGGGAAGGACACCACCTGCTCACGCAGGTCGAGCAGCGGGCGGAGGCGGTCGATGAACGGCACCAGGATGGTCAGGCCCGGCGTCAGGGTGCGCGAGTAGCGACCCAGCCGCTCGACCACCCCAGCCCGGGCCTGCGGGACGATCCGCACCGTCTTGGCCAGCACGATGAGCACCGCGAGCACCACGACGGCGACGACTGCGAGCGCGACGAACGAGTCCATCTAGATCTCCGATTCGTAGACGATGGCCGTGGCGCCGTCGATCTTGACGATCTCCACCTGCCGACCGGCCTCGATGCTGGTCGACGGGTCGTAGGTGCGGGCCGACCAGACCTCGCCCTTGAGCTTGATCCGGCCGTTGTTGCCGTCGACCGGCTCGAGCACCAGACCGAGCTGCCCGACGAGGGCGTCGGTGCCGGTGCGGATCGCGAGCGGCGTGCGCAGGTGGCGCAGCGCGATGGGACGGACGACGAACAGCATGGCCACCGAGACGACCAGCGCGACCAGCACCTGCAGGGCGAGGTTGTCGGTCACCATGGCGGTGACGGCGGCGGCCAGCGCACCGGTGGCCAGCATCGCGAAGACCAGGTCGAGAGTGGTCACCTCGACGATGCCCAGCAGGACCGCGAGACCGATCCACGCCACCCAGTCGTAGTCCCCGAACCCGTCCACGTCGCCATCCTAGGGAGAGGACACCCTGACGCCCGGTCCAACGCGCAGTCCGCGCCCCCGGTTCCGCCCGCCGCGCAGTGGACCACGTATGGCATGTGGGTCGGCACCTTGCCAGGCGCAGGCACCTCGCGAGGTACCCATGCGCCTGCCATACGTGGTCGAACGGAGCCCGTCAGACGGCGCGGGCGGTCCAGCGGTCGGTGGTGCGGCCGAGCTCGAGGGCCAGGCCGAAGGTCTCGGCCAGGGCGTCGGCCGTGAGGGTGCTGCCGATCGGGCCGGACGCGACGACCTTTCCGGCGCGCAGCAGCAGCACGTGGGTGAAGCCGGGCGGGATCTCCTCGACGTGGTGCGTGACCAGCACCAGTGCGGGGGCGTCCTCGTCGGCGGCGATCAGGCCGAGCCGGCGCACCAGGTCCTCGCGGCCGCCCAGGTCGAGCCCGGCCGCCGGCTCGTCGAGCAGCATGAGCTCGGGGTCGGTCATCAGGGCGCGTGCGATCTGCACCCGCTTGCGCTCGCCCTCGGACAGGGTCCCGAAGCGGCGCTCGGCGAGATGGGCCACGCCGAGGGCGTCGAGCAGCTCGTCGGCCCGCGCGGCGTCCATCTCCTCGTACCGCTCGCGCCAGCGGCCCACGACGGCGTACGACGCGGTCAGCACCACGTCGCGCACCGTCTCGCGGGGCGGCAGCCGCTCGGCCAGGGCCGCGCTGGACAGACCGATCCGCGGCCGTAGCTCGAACACGTCGACCGCGCCCAACGTCTCGCCGAGGACGGACGCGGTGCCCCGGCTCGGGTGCAGGTTGGCGGCCGCGAGCTGCAGCAGCGTGGTCTTACCGGCACCGTTCGGCCCGAGGACCACCCAGCGCTCGCCCTCGGCGATGTCCCAGTCGAGCCGGTCGACCAGGGTCGCGCCCTCACGCAGGACGCTCACCTGCGAGAAGTGCAGCACGTCGGACATGCGGGCCAACCTATCCAGCGGCCGGCGACCTACCCTGACCGGCGTGCGAGAGCTCCCGAGCTCCGGCCGCCTGGCGGCGTGGGGCAGTGCTGCCCTGCGCGGCGCGGTGAGTCCGGACGACGCCGCTGACCAGGTGTGCGGCCGGCACGACCCCGCCCACCGGGTCGTCGGGCTGCCCGGCGAGCAGACCACCGTGAACCTGGCCTACGCGTTCGCCCGGCTGCGGTCGCTCGGCGCCACCGGGCTGCGGCTGGTGCTCCCCCGGCCGGGCGACGCGGCGGGGCTGCCGGGGCCGCCGGCCTTCAACGAGCGGGCCGTCGGCCGGGGTGAGGCCGTCCTGACAGTCGGCGGGCCCCCGCTCGGGTTGCTCGACGAGACCCGCGGGACCTGGTCGGTGCACCCCGTCGACCTCGACCTGCGGACGCCGAGCTCGCTGGCCGATGCGGCGAAGGTGCTGCACGGCGTCACCCGCGAGGCGGCCGCCGTCCTGGCTCGGCTCGATGTCGCCCGATGGGAGCCGGCCGCGGCCGAGGTGCTCGCCGCCCGCTCGCGTTCGGTGCAGCCGGCGCTGCCGGTGTCGGCCGACCCGAGTGCCCACTCGATCCTCGAGCAGGCGTTGCGGATCTCGGCGATCGTCGACCTCGCGCGGGCCAGCGACGGCGGGGCCATCAGCGCCGGCGAGGCGACCGCTCGGGCGGCCGTGCTGCGCGACCTCGACGACGCGGCGCGCCGCGCCGTCGAGGCCGCCTGCAGCCCTCCAGCTACCTGAGCGTCACAGCAGGGTGCGGTAGAGGTCGAGGGTGCGGGTGGCGACCGCGGGCCAGGAGAAGCCCTCGACCGCGCGGCGCCGGCCGGCCAGGCCCATCTCGCCCGCCCGGTCCGGCTCGGCCAGCACCTTGGACAGCGCGGCGGCCAGGTCGGCCTCGAACCGTGAGGGGTCGAGCGGGGTCCCGCTGCCGTCCGAGACCTGCTCGATCGGGACCAGCAGCCCGGTCTCGCCGTCGGCGACGACCTCGGGGATGCCGCCGGTCGCGGTCGCCACCACCGGCACCTCGCAGGCCATCGCCTCGAGATTGACGATGCCCATCGGCTCGTAGACCGAGGGGCAGGCGAAGACCGTGGCGTGGCTCAGGATCTGGATGACGTCCGGCTTGGGCAGCATCTCCTGGATCCACACGACCCCGTCTCGGTCGCGGTGCAGCTCCTCGACGAGCATCGTCACCTCGGCGAGGATCTCCTCGGTGTCAGGTGCGCCGGCGCACAGCACGATCTGGGCCGACGGGTCGAGGGCCAGCGCGGCGCGCAGCAGGTGCGGCAGCCCCTTCTGCCGGGTGATCCGGCCGACGAACACGACCGACGGCCGGTCCGGGTCGATGCCGTGCCGGGACAGCACCTCGGTGCCACGGTCGGGCTGGTACTCCTCGGTGTCGATGCCGTTGTGCAGCACGTGCACCCGGTCCGGCTCGACCTCGGGGTAGCAGCGCAGCACGTCGTCCCGCATCCCCGCCGAGACGGCGATCACGGCGTCGGCCGCCTCGACCGCGGTCCGCTCTGCCCAGGACGACAAGGCGTAGCCGCCGCCGAGCTGCTCGGCCTTCCACGGCCGCAGCGGCTCCAGGCTGTGGGCGCTCATCACGTGCGGGACGCCGTAGAGCAGCTTGGCCAGGTGGCCGGCCGTGTTGGCGTACCAGGTGTGCGAGTGCACCAGGTCCGCACCGTCGCAGCCGGCGACCATCGACAGGTCGCTGCCAAGGGTTCGCAGCGCCGGGTTGGCGTCGGTCAACGCCTCCGGCACGCCGTACGCCGTGACGCCGGGCTCGTCCCGCGGTGCCCCCATGCAGTGCACCCGCACGTCGACGAGGCGTCTCAGCTCTCGGGCCAGGTACTCGACGTGGACGCCCGCGCCTCCGTAGACCTCGGGCGGGTACTCGCGGGTGAGCAGGTCGACGCGCATGGACGAATTGTGGTTGCCACGGGCCCGCAGGGATAGCGTTCGGGCATGCCGGATCGGATCCTGTCCATCGTGCTCGCCGGCGGCGAGGGCAAGCGCCTGATGCCGCTGACCGCCGACCGCGCCAAGCCTGCTGTCCCGTTCGGAGGGATCTACCGGCTCATCGACTTCGTCCTGTCGAACCTCGTCAACGGCGGATACCGGAAGATCGTGGTGCTCACCCAGTACAAGAGCCACAGCCTCGACCGGCACGTCGCCGGCACCTGGCGGCTCTCGACGATGCTCGGCAACTACATCGCGCCGGTCCCCGCCCAGCAACGCCTGGGTCCGCGGTGGTTCGCCGGCTCGGCCGACGCGATCTACCAGAGCCTCAACCTGATCGGCGACGAGAAGCCGAGCCACGTCATCGTCTTCGGGGCCGACCACATCTACCGCATGGACCCGAGCCAGATGGTGGCCCAGCACATCGAGTCCGGCGCCGGCGTGACGGTGGCGGCGATCCGCCAGCCGATCGCCCTCGCCGACCAGTTCGGTGTCATCGAGACGGCCAACGACCGTCGGGTGATCGCCGCCTTCCGAGAGAAGCCGACCGACGCGGTCGGCCTGTCCGACGATCCGGAGCAGGTCTACGCGTCGATGGGCAACTACGTCTTCTCCACCGACGTGCTCATCGACGCACTGCGCAAGGACGCGCTGGACCCGAGCAGCAAGCACGACATGGGCGGCAACATCATCCCGATGCTCGTCGAGAGCGGTCAGGCCCAGGTCTACGACTTCCGCGACAACGACGTGGCCGGATCGACAGCCCGCGACAAGGACTACTGGCGGGACGTCGGCACGCTCGACGCGTTCTACGACGCGCACTCCGACCTGATCGCGTTGCACCCTGTCTTCAACCTCTACAACAAGGACTGGCCGATCTACACCTCGCACGAGCCGCTCCCACCGGCGAAGTTCGTCCACGACGAGGCAGGCCGGGTCGGCCACGCCGTCAACTCGTTCGTCTCCAGCGGCGCGGTGGTCTCCGGCGCCCGGGTCGACGGGTCGATCCTGTCGCCCTGGGTGACGGTGCACTCCTGGGCCGAGGTCACCGGCAGCGTGCTGATGAACAACGTCGTGATCGGGCGCAACGCCGTGGTCCGCAACGCGATCCTCGACAAGAACGTCGTCGTCCCTGAGGGCGCCCGGGTCGGTGTCGACCAGGAGGAGGACAAGGCCCGCGGCTTCGTCGTCTCCGAGGGCGGCATCACCGTGGTCGGCAAGGGTCAGCGGGTCTCCTAGCAGCGATGGTCAGCACCCCTCCCGCAGCCGGCGCGCTGCTCGTCACCGTGACCGGCCGCGACCGGCCGGGGGTGACGTCGAGCCTGTTCGACGCCCTGGCCGGGGTCGACGCGGCGGTCGTCGACGTGGAGCAGGTCGTGATCCGCGGCCGGTTGGTCCTCGGTGTGCTGCTGCGCGCCGCCAGGTCCGCCGAGCCCCGGGTCCGGCAGGCACTTGAGGTGGCACTGACGCCGCTCGGCATGGACGTCGAGGTGCAGGCCGGACCGGTTGACGACGGCCCGCAGCGCACCGGACGCAGCCACGTGACCGTGCTCGGCCATCCGCTCAAGCCCGCGGCCATGGGGGGCATCGCCGGCTGCATCGCCGACTACGGCGGCAACATCGACCGGATCGTGCGCATCGCGCGCTACCCGGTGACCGCCGTCCAGCTCGAGGTGTCCGGCGCTGACCCGGTGCTGCTGCGCCAGCAGCTCGCCCTGACCGCCGCCGCCCTGGGTGTGGACGTGGCGGTCGAGCGCTCCGGGCTGCACCGGCGAGCCAAGCGGCTGGTGGTGATGGACGTCGACTCGACCCTCGTGCAGGGCGAGGTCATCGAGATGCTCGGCGAGCACGCCGGCCGCGCCGCGGAGGTCGCCGAGATCACCGAGGCAGCGATGCGCGGCGAGCTGGACTTCGCCGACTCGTTGCGGGCCCGGGTGCGGCTGCTCGCCGGTCTGGAGGTGGCGGCACTCGACGACGTACGCCGGGACCTGCAGCTGGCCCGGGGCGCCCGCACCTTCGTGCGCACCCTCAAGCGGCTCGACTACCGGATCGCGATCGTCAGCGGTGGCTTCACCCAGGTCACCGACGCGCTGGTGGCCGACCTGGGCCTCGACTACTCGGCGGCGAACACCTTGGAGGTCGTCGACGGCCGCCTCACCGGTGAGCTGCTCGGCCCGCTGGTCGACCGGGCCGGCAAGGCCGAGGCCCTGGAACGGTTCGCCCTGGAGGCCGGAGTGCCGGTGTCGCAGACGGTCGCGATCGGCGACGGAGCCAACGACCTCGACATGTTGGCTCGGGCCGGCCTGGGCATCGCCTACAACGCGAAGCCGGTGGTACGGGTGGCGGCCGACGCCGCGCTGAACGTGCCGTACCTGGACGCGATCCTGTTCCTGCTCGGCATCTCGCGCGAGGAGATCGAGGACGCCGACGCGGCCGAGGGGCTGCAGGTCCTTAAGCCGCCCACCTGACCGGAGTCGTCAGCGGGGCGGCTGCCAGAGCTCACGGAGCCGGCCCAGGCCGTC
The DNA here is from genome assembly GCA_963746465.1 of uncultured Actinomycetota bacterium. Lineage (GTDB taxonomy): Bacteria > Actinomycetota > Actinomycetes > JACCUZ01 > JACCUZ01 > CAVVAY01. The sequence continues at coordinate 1,181,036 of CAVVAY010000005.1, forward strand.
GGTGAGCTCGACGACGGCCACGGCGCCGGGACGCATGCCGTGCAGGTCACCGGTGAGGTTCATGACGACCTGCTCGAGGGTCGGGTTGTGCCCCACGACCACCTGGACAGGCACCTCGGTGGCCCCCACATGAGCGACCACCTCGCGGGCGCCGGCCTGGTAGAGGTCCCGCGCGACCACGAGCTCGGCGGCCTCGGGCAACGAGGGCGCCATCGCCGACCAGGTCTGCTGGGCCCGGGTGGCCGACGACACCCACACCTGGTCGACCCGGTCGACCTGCCCCGCCAGCCACCGGCCGGCCTCGGTCGCAGCGCTCTGCCCGCGACTGGTCAGGCGACGGTCGTGGTCGCTGCCCTCCTCGCCGCTCTCGGCCTTCCCGTGCCGGACCAGGACGACCAGCCGCGACGCGCTCTCCATGGCGCCCATCGTGCCCCGAGCCATGGCGCCCTCTACGCTCGGGCCCGTGCCCTCGCGACCTGTCACCCCGGTTCCGGCCGGAACGCTGTGCGTGATCGGCGGGGCTGAGGACCGCACCGGCTCCCGCGTGGTGCTGCGCGAGTTCGTGCGGCTGGCCGGCGGCGCCGGCGCCCGGATCGCCGTGGTCGCCACGGCGTCCGCGCTGGGCGACGAGATCCTCGACGAGTACGAGCAGACCTTCCTGGCCCTGGGCGCCGGCAGCGTGCTGCGGTCGCGGCCGGCCAGCCGGGCAGACGCCGACGACCCGGAGATCGCGGCCGCGCTGGCGGACGTCGATGCCGTGTTCATGACCGGGGGCAACCAGCTCAAGCTCACCCAGATCGTCGGCGGCACGAGGTTCGGTGACGCCGTGCGGTCGGCGTACCAGCGGGGCGCGCTCGTCGGTGGCACCTCGGCCGGCGCGAGCGCCGTCAGCGAGCACATGATCGCCTTCGGCGAGGAGTCGGACACCCCGCGGCAGGGCGTCACGGCGTCGGCCGCCGGTCTCGGCCTGCTGCCGGACGTCATCGTCGACCAGCACTTCTCGCAGCGGAACCGCTACGGCCGGCTGCTCTCGCTGGTGGCCCGCTCGCCACGGCTGCTCGGACTCGGCGTCGACGAGGACACCGCTGCCGTCGTCCGCGGCGGTCACCTGCTCGAGGTGGTCGGCGCCGGGTGCGTCTTCGTGGCCGACGGGTCCGGCTGCGTCAGCGACGCTCACATCGCCGAGCTCGGGGCGCCGCTGCTCGTCTCGGGTGTCGTCGTGCACACGCTGCCGTCCGGTGCCCGGTTCGACCTGGCCCAGCGCCGCCTCGTCGACTTCCACGAGGAGCACCTGGCCCACCAGATCAGCAGCCGGCCGCAGGAGGACGACGTCCAGTGAGCGCGCAGCCCGATCTCGCGATCCTGCAGTCGCGCGTCTACCGCGGCCCGAACCTGTGGTCCTACGAGCCCGCCGTGCACCTGGTCGTCGACCTCGGCTCGCTCGAGGACTACCCCAGCAACACCATCCCCGGGTTCGTCGACGGGCTGGTCGAGGCCCTGCCAGGCGTCGCGCGGCACTCGTGCTCGCGCGGGCACCGTGGCGGCTTCCTGGAGCGGCTGAAGGAAGGCACCTGGCTGGGTCACGTGGCCGAGCACACCGCGCTGCAGCTGCAGCAGGAGGCGGGTCACGACATGCGTCGCGGGAAGACCCGCGGCACCGGGGTCCCGGGTCAGTACAACGTCATCTACGGATACGTCGACGAGCAGGTCGGGCTGGCGGCCGGCACCCTCGCGGTCCGGCTGGTGAACCACCTCGTCCAGGCCGACCCCGGGTTCGACTTCGACGCCGAGCTGGAGCGGTTCCTGCTCCAGGCCCAGCGCACCGCGTTCGGCCCCTCGACCCAGGCCATCCTCGACGAGGCCGTCTCGCGCGACATCCCGTGGCTGCGGCTCAACGAGCACTCCCTGGTGCAGCTCGGTCAGGGCGTCCACCAGCAGCGCATCCGGGCGACCATGACGTCCAAGACCGCCGCGCTGGCCGTCGACATCGCCGGCGACAAGGAGCTCACCACCCGACTGCTCGCCGCCGCCGGCCTGCCCGTCCCGCGATCGGAGTCGGTGCGCACCGCCGAGCAGGCCGTGCGGGCCGCGAACCGGATCGGCTACCCGGTGGTGGTCAAGCCGCTGGACGGCAACCACGGTCGCGGCGTGATGCTCGACCTCAAGGACGGCGACGACGTCCTCGAGGCCTTTCCCACCGCCGAGGAGGAGTCCCGTCGCGGTTGGGTGGTCGTGGAGTCGTTCATCACCGGCAAGGACTACCGGGTCCTCGTGATCGGTGGCCGGATGGTGGCCCTCGCCGAGCGGGTCCCTGCGCACGTGGTCGGCGACGGTGTGCGCACGGTGCGCGAGCTGGTCGACGAGACCAACGCCGACCCGCGGCGGGGCGTCGGGCACGAGAAGGTGCTGACCCGGATCAAGGTCGACGACGCCGCGGTGGAGCTGGTGCGCGAGCAGGGCTACCGGATGGACGACGTCCCGCCCGAGGGCACCATGGTCAAGCTCACCCTGACCGGCAACATGTCGACCGGCGGCATCTCGATCGACCGCACGCTCGAGGCGCACCCCGACAACGTCGAGATCGCCGAGGAGGCAGCCCGCGTCGTCGGCCTCGACGTGGCCGGCATCGACTTCATCTCCCCCGACATCGCCGAACCGGTGCGCGAGACCGGCGGCGCCATCTGCGAGGTGAACGCCGCCCCTGGTTTCCGGATGCACACGCACCCGACCATCGGCGACGCGCAGTTCGTGGCCAAGCCGGTGGTCGACTCGCTGTTCCCACCCGGCTCACCTAGCCGGATCCCGATCGTCGCGGTGACCGGCACCAACGGCAAGACGACGACCTCGCGGATGATCGCTCACGTCTTCAAGGGGATGGGCCGCAAGGTCGGCATGACCTCCACCGACGGCATCGTGATCGACGAGCGGCTGCTGATCCGGGCCGACGCGAGCGGGCCGAAGTCTGCCCGGATGGTGCTGCAGAACCCGCGCGTCGACTTCGCGGTGTTCGAGGTGGCCCGCGGCGGCATCCTCCGGGAGGGCCTGGGCTACCAGCGCAACGACGTCGCAGTGGTGCTCAACGTCGCGCCGGACCACCTCGGCATGCGCGGCATCGACACCTTGGAGCAGCTCGCCGAGGTGAAGCAGGTCGTCGTCGAGGCCGTGCCCCGGGACGGCTACGCGGTGCTGAACGCCGACGACGAGCTGGTCCGCGGCATGCGCCGGCGGTGCTCGGGTGAAGTGGTCTGGTTCACCATGGCCGAGGCCGGCAGCGACGTCATGGAGATGGTCGACGACCACTGCCGGCGCGGTGGCCGCGCCGTGCATCTGGAGCGCAGCGAGCTCGGCGAGATGATCGTGATCCGGCACGGCCGACGGTCGATGCAGCTGGCCTGGACGCATCTGCTGCCGGCAACCTTCGGCGGCCGGGCGAAGATGAACGTGCAGAACTCGCTGGCCGCCGCCGGCGCCGCCTTCGCCGCTGGTGCCCACCTGCACGACATCCGGCAGGGCCTGCGCACCTTCAGCACGTCGTACTACCTCTCCCCCGGCCGGCTCAACCAGATCGAGGTCGGCGGGGCGACCGTCATCGTCGACTACTGCCACAACGCGCCGGGGATGCGGGCCCTCGGCGACTTCGTCGAGCAGATGGCCGACAGCGCCCAGCAGACCTCCGAGCTCGCCAAGCCGCAGCGCATCGGCGTCATCGCGACCGCCGGTGACCGGCGCGACGAGGACATGCGCGAGCTCGGCTCGATCGCCGCGGAGCACTTCGACGTCCTCGTGGTGCGTGAGGACCAGGCGCTGCGTGGCCGCGCCCGCGGCGCTGTCGCGGATCTGGTCGCGGAAGGCGCCCGGACCCGGATGGCCGACGGTGTCCGCTGCAAGCAGGTCGAGATCGTGCTGGAGGAGATCCCGGCCGTGCACCACGCGATGGCGCGGGCCAACCCCGGCGACCTCGTCGTGCTCTGCGTCGACAAGCACGGCCCGGTGCTCGCCGAGCTGGAGACGATGTCGCACCAGGCACAGGCCGGTGCGCACCTGGACGAGAACGTCGGCGACCCGGACACCGCAGCGACGTGACCCGGCGCTTCCTCGTCCTGCACGGCTGGGAGAACCACCGGCCTCCGGAGCACTGGGAGTGGCTGCTCGTCGACACGCTCCGCGGTCGCGGCGAGCAGGTGCTCTACCCGCAGCTCCCGTCCCCGGACCGGCCGGTGCTCGAGGAGTGGCTCGAGGCGTTTGCCGCCGAGTGGCTGCAGATGGGCGCCGGCGAGCGTGTCGTGGTGGCGCACAGCCTCGGCTGCCTGCTGTGGCTGCACGCGGCCGAGCGCGGGCTGGTCGAGCCGCCGGCCGACCGGGTGCTGCTCGTGGCGCCTCCGAGCCCGGCGGTCACCGCGGCCATCCCGGAGATGGCCGGGTTCCTGGCGCCGCAGGACCCGGCCTCCGTCTGGGCATCGAGCCGCACCGACGTCCGGCTGGTCGCCTCGGACGACGACAGCTACAGCACCGAGGGCACGGCGCACACCGTGTACGGCGAGCCACTGGGTCTGGACAGCGAGGTCCTGCCCGGGGCGGGGCACCTCACGATCGACGACGGCTTCGGGCCCTGGCCCGCGGCGCTGGCCTGGGCGCTCGATCCCGCCACGCGGTTCGCAACCGGCTGACCGCCGGGCGACCTGGGCTACCGTCCCGGGCGTCGGTCAGGCGGGGCGGGCAGCGAGGACCTTGGCGCGGATCTGGTCCGGTCCGTCGACCGTCGCACCCGCCGACCGCAGCCAGGCGTCGATCTCGGTCCGCTCGGCGTGGCACATCACGCCGACCACGTCGCCGTCCCCTGACTTCTCGACCAGCGCCTGCAGGCCGGCGAGCTCGGTCGGGTGGACGGGGACGTCGAGCACGCCGACCGAGGCCGCGCCCTCACGCAGCAGGTCAGCGAGGTCGTCGGGCTCTCGTCCCCGCAGGTAGTGCTCCTTGTGCGCGATCACCACCTGGTCGGCGCCACGGGCCGCGATCTCGCCGACCCCGCGGATGATCTCGTCGGTGCGGTCCCCCGGCGTTCCCACCACCAGTCGCACGTCGCTGCCTGGCACCCGCAGCCCGGCCAGGACCTCGAGGAGTGCGGCTACGCCGGCCTCGTTGTGCGCCAGGTCGACGACCACGGTCACTCCGCCCAGCCCGTAGACGTTCATCCGCCCTGGGTTGTCGTCCGGTCCCGGCCGGAACGAGCGCAGACCGTCGATCACGGCGGCCCGCGGCAGCCCGACGCCCAGACCGGCGCCCACCGCGGCCAACGCGTTCTCCACGTTGACGTGGGACAGACCCGCCAGGGTCATCGGTACGTCGGCGACGTCCAGCAGCGGGTCCGCCTCGGCGCGCGGCTCGAGGACCGTGATGGCACCGTCCAGCAGGGTGACCGCGCGGCCGCCCTCGTCGAGTGCCCGGCGCAGCGCGGGTGAGTCGGAGTCGCGGGAGAACACGCAGACCTGCGCGCTGACGCCGAGACGCATGGCGAAGGTCCGCGGGTCGTCGCCGTTGAGCACCACCCAGCCCCGGTGCCGGGTGATCCGGGTGACCACCGCCTTGACCTCGGCCAGCTGGTCGACGGTGTCGACGCCCTGCATGCCGAGGTGGTCCGCGCTGACGTTCGTCACGACCGATACGTCGTTGTGGGCGACGCCGAGGCCCCGCAGCAGGATGCCACCGCGTGCCGTCTCGGTCACGGCGAGCTGGACCCGCGGGTCGTCGAGCACGCGACCGGCGCCGCTGGGCCCGGAGTAGTCGCCGGCCTCGACCAGCTCGCCGTCGACGTACACGCCGTCGGTGGACGACCAGCCCACGACGAGCCCCGCGCAGCGTCCCATCCGGGCCACCATCCGAGAGGTCGTCGTCTTGCCGTTGGTGCCGGTGATCGCCACCACCGGAACGTGCGGCCGGCGGGTGCTCGGCGGTTCCCCGAGCCCGGACCGCTGCACGTGCTGGGCGGCCGCCGTCACGATCTTGTCGACGTCGTCGCTCGGCAACGCGTCCAGCACTCCGGCCACCGCGTGCCCGAGCGCCTGCGCGCGGTCCCGGTGCCGCCACGGGTAGGCGATCACCGTGCGGTTCAGCTCAGCGGTCGGCCGGCTGCGCACCGCCAGCCGGGTCGTGCCGGACTCGCGGGCAACCCGGCGTACGAGGCTGGCGGCCACTCGCATCGCGAACCGCTGCCGGAGGCCGGTGCCCGGCGCCCCTGGTCGCGCCGCGGGCAGGCCGAGAGAGGTGCCCACGGCGCGGGCCTCGACGTCCGGCAGCTCGAGCAGCGTGGTGATGTCCAGGGTCAGCTTCACCGCCGCACGCGGGAAGTAGAGGTTCGCCCCCTCCAGCACCCGCAGCTCCACCAGCGACGGGCGAGTGTCGTCCACGGTCCGCCCCCGGCCCTGTTACGCGCCCATCGCGTGCACGCCACCGTCGACGTGCACGATCTCCCCCGTGGTGCGCGGGAACCAGTCCGACAGCAGCGCGACGCAGGCCCGCGCAGCCGGCTCGAAGTCCGAGACGTCCCAGGCCAGCGGTGCCCGGCTGCTCCAGACGTCCTTGAGCTCGTCGAAGCCCGGGATCGACTTGGCAGCGGTGCTCAGCAGCGGGCCGGCGGCGACCAGGTTGACCCGGACGCCGTCCGGACCGAGGTCGCGGGCCAGGTATCGCGACGTCGACTCGAAGGCGGCCTTGGCCACGCCCATCCAGTCGTACTTCGGCCAGGCCTGCGACGCGTCGAAGGTCAGGCCGACCACCGAACCGCCTGCCGGCATCAGCGGCTGGGCCGCCACGGCAAGGGCCTTGAGGGAGTACGCCGAGATCTGCAGCGCGGTGGCCACGTCGGCCCACTCGGTCTTGAGGAAGTTGCCGCCGAGCGCCGCCTCGGGGGCGAACCCGATCGAGTGCAGCAGGCCGTCGAGCCCGTCGACGTGCTCGCGGACCCGGTCGGCGAGGGCGTCGAAGTCCTCCGCGTTGCTCGCGTCGAGCTCGATAACCGGCGGCGTCGTGGGCAGGCGCTTCGCGATCGTCTGGGTGATGCGCATGGTGCGGCCGAAGGACGTGAGCACCAGCTCGGCGCCTTCCTGCTGCGCGATGCGCGCGACGTGGAACGCGATGGAGGACTCCATCAGCACCCCCGTCACGAGGATGCGCTTTCCGTCGAGGATGCCCATTCAGCTCTCCATCTCTAGTGACCCATCCCGAGGCCGCCGTCCACGGGCACCACTGCGCCGGTGATGTACCCCGCCTCGTCGCCGGCGAGCCACCGCACGACGCCGGCGACCTCGTCGACCGAGGCGAACCGGCCGAGCGGGATCTGGCCCTGGTAGGTCTTCTGCAGGTCTTCGGGCAGCTCGGCGGTCATGTCGGTCTCGACGAACCCCGGCGCCACCACGTTGAAGGTGATGCCGCGCGACCCGAGCTCGCGGGCCAGCGAGCGGGCCAGCCCGACCAGCCCCGCCTTGGACGCGGCGTAGTTCGACTGGCCGGCCGAGCCGAGCAGGCCGACGACCGAGGAGATGAAGACCACCCGGCCGCGGCGCAGCCGCAGCATGCCCTTGGACGCCCGCTTGGCCACTCGCCAGGAACCCGCCAGGTTGGTGTCCACGACGAGTGCGAAGTCCTCCTCGGACATCCGCATGATCAGCTGGTCCCGGGTCACGCCGGCGTTGGCGACCAGCACCTCGACGGGTCCCTGCCTGGCCTCGACCTCGTCGAACGCGGCATCCACGGACGCCGGGTCGGTCACGTCGCAGCGGACGCCCGCCAGGCCCTCAGGGGGCTCGCCGGACCGGTAGGTGACGGTGACCCGGTCCCCCGCGGCGGCGAACGCCCGGGCGATGGCCAGACCGATGCCGCGGTTGCCGCCGGTCACCAGGACCGAGCGGCCGGACGACGACGCAGAGGGTTGGTCGCTCACGGGCGCGACGCTATCGGTCTACCCGCGGGTACCCCAACGCAGGTGGCGCGGCCGGCGGTGCAGCCGGACGGCGCTAATCGGCTGGCGGTGCCGCGTTAGGGTCTTCTCGATGCGCGCCATCCAGGTCACGTCGTTCGGGGGTCCGGAGGTCCTCGAGCTCGTCGACCTGCCTGCACCGGAACCGCGCGATCCGCTGCTGCTGCTCGACGTCAGCGCGGCGGGCGTCAACTACGCCGACACGCACCAGGCCGCCGACGACTACCTGGCGCCGCAAAAGGTCCCGTTCGTCCCGGGCGCCGAGGTCGTCGGCCGCGACGCCGGACGGTCGCCGGGTCGTGGCGCTGCTCGCCAATGGCGGGTACGCCGAGCAGGCGCTCGCGCACCCGGCGACCACGTTCGCGCTGCCCGAGTCGGTCGACGACACGACCGCGCTGGCCCTGGTGCTGCAGGGCACCACCGCCTGGCACCTGCTGCGCACCAGCGCCCGGATCGCGCCCGGTGAGACCGTCGTCGTGCACGCCGCCGCGGGCGGCGTGGGCTCCCTGGCCGTGCAGCTGGCCCGCGAGATGGGCGCCCGCCGGGTGATCGCCACGGCGTCGACCGCGGAGAAGCGCGAGCTCGCCTCCGAGCTCGGCGCCGACGTCGCGCTCGACCCGGGACCGGCGGCCGGCGACCCGGCCGACCTGCGCGACGCCCTCATCGAGGCCAACGACGGCAGGCCGGTCGACATCGTCCTGGAGATGGCGGGCGGCCGGGTGTTCGACGCCTCGCTGCGGGCGCTGGCTCCGTTCGGCCGCCTGGTGACCTTCGGGATGGCCTCCCGGGTGCCGCCGACGCCGGTGCAGCCCGGCCCGCTGATCGCCACGTCCCGGGCGGTCATCGGCTTCTGGCTCGTCCACGCGCTCTCGCTGCCGGGCGGCCTGCGCCCGGCGATGGAGTCGCTGCTCGACCTGCATGCCGCCGGCCGCTTGCGGACCCTGCCCGGCGGCCGCTATCCGCTCGAGAACGCCCGGCAGGCCCACGAGGACATCGCCTCCCGGCGTACCCACGGCAAGCTCGTGCTCGACCTGGCCCTCTCGCCCTGACCACCGCCCACCTGCCCGAACGACCGTTCCGTCCACGAGGAGACGCCCAGTGCCCGAGATCGACGCGGCCTTCACCGACCTGCCCCTGCGCCGGCTCGCCGACGCCGCACTGAGCCGGGCCCGGGCCCTCGGTGTCGAGCACGCCGACATCCGGGTGGAGCGGGTGCGGGACTCGCACCTGAGCCTGCACGACGCTCGCCTGGACGGCACCCGCGACGGCGAGGACATCGGCTTCGCGGTGCGCGTGCTGCACGACGGCTCGTGGGGGTTCGCCTCGCACGTCGACCTGACGCCGGAGTCGGCCGAGCGGATGGCCGAGCAGGCCGTCGAGGTGGCGAAGGTGAGCGCCCCGCTGTCGACCCAGCGGATCGAGCTGGCCGACGAGCCGGCGTACGGCGAGGTCACCTGGGTCTCGCCCTACGAGGTCGACCCGTTCAGCATCCCCGACCCGGACAAGATCTCGCTGCTCGCCGACTGGAGCTCCGCGCTGCTCGCGCACGACATCGTCGCGCACGCCGACGCGTCGGTGCACTCGGTGATGGAGAACAAGTTCTACAGCGACCTGGCCGGCACCACGACCACGCAGCAACGGGTGCGGATCAACTGCGAGCTCGAGGCCGTCGGCATCGACAAGGAGTCCGGCCGGTTCGACGCCATGCGCACGCTGGCCGCACCGGCCGGACGCGGCTGGGAGTACCTCACCGGCACCGGCTACGACTGGGCGGCCGACCTGGACGAGCTGCCCGACCACCTGGCCGAGAAGCTGCGCTCGCCGTCGGTGGAGGGCGGTGACTACGACCTGGTGATCGACCCGAGCAACCTGTTCCTCACCATCCACGAGTCGATCGGGCACGCGACCGAGCTGGACCGCGCGCTGGGCTACGAGGCGAACTACGCGGGCACGTCGTTCGCGACGTTCGACCAGCTGGGCTCGCTGAAGTACGGCTCCCCCGTCATGAACGTCACCGGTGACCGGACTGCGGAGCACGGCCTGGCGTCGATCGGCTGGGACGACGAGGGAGTCGCCGGTCAGCAGTGGGACATCGTCAAGGACGGTGTGCTGGTCGGCTACCAGCTGGACCGGCCGATGGCCCGGCTGAAGGAGCTCGGCCGGTCCAACGGCTGCGCGTTCGCCGACTCCTCCGGCCACGTGCCGATGCAACGGATGGCCAACGTCTCGCTGCAGCCCGACCCGAAAGGGCCCTCCACCGACGAGCTGATCTCGCGGGTCGACCGCGGCATCTTCATCGTCGGCGACAAGAGCTGGTCGATCGACATGCAGCGCTACAACTTCCAGTTCACCGGGCAGCGGTTCTTCAAGATCGAGAACGGCCGGCTGGCCGGCCAGCTGCGCGACGTGGCCTACCAGGCGACGACCACCGACTTCTGGGGCTCGATGGAGGCCGTCGGCGGCCCGCAGACCTACGTGCTCGGCGGTGCGTTCAACTGCGGGAAGGGACAACCGGGGCAGGTGGCCGCAGTGAGCCACGGCTGCCCGTCGACACTCTTCCGCGGCGTGCGGATCCTCAACACCCAGGCGGAGGCCGGCCGATGAGCACCACGACCACCACCAGCGTGACGGCCCAGGACGTCGTCGAGCGGGCCCTCGAGCTCTCCGGCACCGACGGCTGCGTGGCGCTCGCCGAGGAGTCCAGCGAGGCCAACCTGCGCTGGGCGGCGAACACCCTCACGACCAACGGAGTGATGCGCGGCCGGAAGCTGACGGTCATCGCCACCGTCGGCGGCTCCGAGGGCACCGCCACCGGCGTCGTGTCGCGGAGCAACGTCGGTCTGGAGCAGGTCGAGTCTCTGGTCCGGGCCGCCGAGGAGGCGGCCCGCACCGGTCGCTCGGCCGAGGACGCCCGGCCGCTGATCACCCCCGAGCAGGTGCCGTTGTCGGGGCAGGGCTGGGCGGACCCGCCTGGCGAGACGTCGATCGGCGTCTTCAGCGACCTCGCCTCGACGCTGGGCTCGGTGTTCCTCGACGCGCGGGCCGCCGGTCGCGAGCTGTTCGGCTTCGCCGAGCACCAGGTGCACACGACGTATCTCGGCAGCTCGACCGGTGTGCGGGTGCGGCACGCCCAGCCCACCGGCCGGATCGAGGTCACCGGCAAGACCGCCGACTGGTCCCGCTCGTCGTGGGTCGGGCACAGCACCCGTGACTTCACCGACATCGACATGACCGCGGTCGACGCCGAGCTGACCCGTCGGCTCACCTGGGCCAAGCGTCGGGTGGACCTCGACGCCGGCCGGTACGAGACGCTGCTGCCGCCGAGCGCGGTGGCCGACCTGATGGCCTACCTGTACTGGACGGCCGTCGCCCGCGACGCCAACGACGGCCGCACCGTGTTCAGCCGCCAGGGTGGCGGCACCCGGGTCGGCGAGCAGCTGGCGACCAAGCCGCTGCGCGTGTGGAGCGACCCGGGCGCCGAGGACATCGGGTGCGACCCGGTGGTGTTCGCGTCCTCGTCCGGGTCGTCGCAGTCCGTCTTCGACAACGGCCTCCCGCTGGCCGAGACCGACTGGATCGCCGACGGCGTCCTCAAGGCCCTGATCCAGACCCGGCACTCGGCCGACCTGACCGGACTGCCGGTGACGCCGGGCGTCGACAACCTGCTGATGGGCTCCGCCGACGCGACCCGTGGCCTGGACGAGATGGTCGCCGACACCTCGCGCGGCCTGCTGCTCACCTGCCTCTGGTACATCCGCGAGGTCGACCCGCAGACCCTGCTGCTCACCGGGCTGACCCGGGACGGCGTGTACCTCGTCGAGGACGGCGAGGTGGTCGCCGAGGTCAACAACTTCCGGTTCAACGAGAGCCCGGTCGACATGCTCGGCCGGCTCTCCGAGCTCGGCATCACCGAGCGCACCCTGGCCCGGGAGTTCGGCGACTACTTCACCCGTACGTCGATGCCGGCCTGGCGCGTCCCCGACTTCAACATGTCCTCGGTATCGAAGGCGTCGTGAACCGCTCAGGATGCCGCCAGCCTCCGGGCAGTAGATTCAGCAGATGCCTGAGGCAGTCGGGTGGTGGATCCGCGCTGGGGAGCCGTTGATCCTGCATCTGCCCGGCCCAGGCTGGGACCGGCACGACCAGCGCCGTGCACTCTGCGGCGTCGACTCGTTCGCCTGGCGGCACGTCAAGGACGACGCGGTCGGCACAGCGTGTCCCCGGTGCATCGAGGCGGCGCAGCCGGCCCCGTGATCCGGGCTCGAGACGTCAGGCGTCGCGGTTGCTCATGGTGCGGTCCTCCAGGGACTCGACAGGTGACCTACTGTGAAGGAGTGATGCGTCGCCCTGGCAGGCCCGGCCGCAGGTCTTCGCGCGAGCCGGTCTACCAGATCACCGGCGCACGGCGCGGGGTTCGGGACGACGTCAACTCCCGGACCCGGCGCTACCTGATCTCGATGGGCGTCCGTACGGTCTGCTTCATCCTGGCCGTGGTCACCACCGGCTGGCTCCGCTGGGTGTTCATCGCGGCCGCGATCCTGCTGCCCTACCTCTCCGTGGTGTTCGCCAACGGTGGCCGGGAGCGCATCGAGGAGATGCCGGAGACCGGCCTCGCGAGCGACCAGCGGGCGCTCGGCGGGACCAAGGGATAACCCCTGTCGTGACACCGATCCGTGCAATACTCGGTCCTGAGCGTCTCAGCACGGGCTTCCTTCAGGCTGCCCGGGCTGGCGGCGCAGTGAGCGCGATGCCGGGCGGCTCCCCCCGTGGCTGCCCGGCATCGCCCCTCTTCGGAGCTCTCAGCCCCCGGGGCCGACCGTGACCAACGAGACGACGTCGCCGGTCTGCTCCGCGAAGGGCTGCCGGGCCGCCGCGACCTGGGTGCTCGCGTGGAACAACCCGAAGCTGCACGCCGCGGACCGGCGGAAGACCTGGACGGCGTGCGACACGCACCGGGAGAGCCTCTCCGGCTTCCTCGAGACCCGCGGCTTCCTGCGCCAGACCGTGCCGTACGCCGAGTGGCCGGCCGGGCCCGGCGACTGACGGTCGGTCAGCCGCCGATCGCGGACATCGGCCGCGCCGGCTGCAGGAAGCCGGGGTCGTCGATGCCGTGCCCGGGCAGCTTCGCCAGCAGGGACGCCGTCATCCGGGCCGCGAGCTCGTCGTCCGAGGCGCCGGCCCGCATCGCCGCGCGCAGGTCGGACTCCTCGCGGGCGAACAGGCAGTTGCGCAGCTGGCCGTCGGCGGTCAGCCGGACCCGGTCGCAGGCGCCGCAGAACGGCCGGGTGACCGAGCCGATGACGCCGACCCGGCCCGGGCCGCCGTCGACGACCCACTCCTCGGCCGGCGCGCTGCCGCGCTCGTCGCCGGCGACCGGGCTGAGGGCGAACGCCTCTCCCAGCATCGCCAGGATCTCGTCGGCGGTGACCATGGTGGCGCGGTCCCAGCCGTGCTGGGCGTCCAGCGGCATCTGCTCGATGAACCGCAGGTGGTAGCCCTCGCCGAGCGCCCAGCGCAGCAGCGGCACGGCCTCGTCGTCGTTGACCCCGCGCAGCAGGACGGTGTTGACCTTCACCGGGGTGAGGCCGGCGTCGGCCGCCGCCGCGAGCCCGGCGAGCACGTCGGCCAGCCGGTCGCGGCGCGCGATCGTGACGAACCGCTCCCGGTCCAGGGTGTCGAGGGAGACGTTGACGCGGTCCAGGCCGGCAGCGGCGAGCGCCGGGGCGACCTTCGCCAGGCCGATGCCGTTGGTGGTCACCGACATCCGCGGCCGCGGGGTCAGGGCGCCGACCCGCTCGACCAGCGAGACCAGCCCACGCCGGAGCAGCGGCTCCCCGCCGGTGAACCGCACCTCGGTGACGCCCAGCGAGACGGCGATGCCGACCAGCCTGACCAGCTCGTCGTCGGTCAGCAGCTCGGGCCCCGGGAGCCACTCCAGGCCCTCAGGTGGCATGCAGTAGGAGCACCGCAGGTTGCACTTGTCGGTCAGCGAGACCCGCAGGTCGGTCGCGACGCGGCCAAAGGTGTCTACCAGCACGGCACCACCCTACGTCGCACGGCCGACAGGCGGCAGTTACCGTCGAACGGTGTACCGCTTCCTGCTGACCCGGCGATGGCTCGGTCTGCTCGCGGTCGCCCTGCTCGTCGCCGCCACCTGCGCGCTGCTCGGCCGTTGGCAGGTGCACCGGCTGGAGGCGCGGCACGCCGACAACCACGTGATCACGCGCAACGCCTCGGCCCGTCCGGTCCCGGCTGCCGAGCTGCTCGGCGTCGGCCGCGGACCGGCCGAGGACCGGCAGTACGCCCGGGTCCGGGTGACCGGGAGCTACGACACCTCCCACCGGCTGCTGGTGCGCAACCGGCCGCACGACGGTCAGGTGGGCTACTACGTCGTCCTGCCGCTGGTCACGACCGACGGCCCGGCGCTGCTCGTCAACCGGGGCTGGGTGCCCGCAGGCGAGTCCGCGACCGAGGTACCCGACGTACCGGCACCGCCGCCCGGCGAGGTCACCGTGGTCGGCCGGGTCCGGCCCAGTGAGTCGGCGGCCGACCCGGGGCGGCACCCCGCCACCCGGCCAGGTGACTCGCATCGACGTCCCGCTGATCGCACGGGACCTCCCCTACGACGTCTACGGCGGGTACGCCGACCTGGTGCGCGAGCAGCCTGCGCCACGGCGGGCACCGGCGGCCATCGAGGCACCGCGGACCAGCGAGGGACCGCACCTGGCGTACGCGTTCCAGTGGTTCCTGTTCGCCTGCCTCGCTCTCGGCGGCTACGTCGTGCTGGCCCGCCGGGAGGCCGCCGACCGCCGGGCAACGGCCACCGGAGACACCGTGTCGGTACCGGTCCGGATCGCGGGGTAAGGGCCGCGCCATGGCGTCACGGATCGAGGACTACGCGCTGATCTCCGACCGGCTTGCCGCGGGGCTGGTGGGCAAGGACGGATCGATCGACTGGCTGTGCTTCCCGCGGTTCGACTCGGAAGCGGTGTTCGCGGCCCTGCTCGGCACCGAGGACAACGGCCAGTGGCGCATCGCGCCGCGTTCCGGCGGCACCTGCTCGAGCCGTCGCTACCGCGGCGACACGATGGTGCTGGAGACGGAGTGGTCCGGACCGGAGGGCACCGTCCGGGTCATCGACTTCATGCCCGAGCGTGACGACGCCCCCGACGTCGTCCGCATCGTCGAGGGCGTCTCGGGACAGGTCGACATGCGCAGCGAGCTGCGGCTGCGGTTCGGCTACGGCGACGTCATGCCCTGGGTTCGCCACCTCGACGGCATGCTCGCGGCCGTCGCCGGACCGGACGCGGTGTGGCTGGCGTCCGACGTCGCCCACCACGGCCGGGACTTCGCGTCGCACGCCGACTTCACCGTTGAGGCCGGCCAGCGCGTGTCCTTCGTGCTCACCTGGAACCCGTCGTACCAGCACCGCCCGGAACCGGTCGACCCGCTGCAGGCGCTGGCGGACACCGAGCGGTTCTGGCAGTCATGGTCCGACCGGTGCTCCTACGACGGTCCCTACCGGGAGGCCGTCCTGCGGTCGCTGCTCACCCTCAAGGCGCTGACCTACGCCCCGACCGGCGGCATCGTCGCGGCCGTGACGACCTCGCTGCCGGAGGAGATCGGCGGCGCGCGCAACTGGGACTACCGCTACTGCTGGCTGCGCGACGCGGCGTTCACCCTGCAGGCGTTTGTGAAGACCGGCTACACCGAGGAGGCGGCCGCGTGGCGGGAGTGGCTGCTGCGGGCGATCGCCGGCAGCCCGGACCGGCTGCAGATCCTCTACGGGGTCGCCGGCGAGCGCCACGTCCCGGAGCGCGAGCTGACGTGGCTCCCGGGTACGAGGGATCCTCGCCGGTCCGGATCGGCAACGGCGCGGTCGACCAGCTCCAGCTCGACGTGTACGGCGAGGTGATGGACACGCTGTGGCTGGCCCGGCGCTACGACCTCGACCCCGACGAGGACGCCTGGCGGATGCAGCGCGGCCTGATGAACTGGCTGGAGAGCAACTGGCAGCGAGCCGGACGAGGGACTCTGGGAGGTCCGCGGACCGCGCCGGCACTTCACCCACTCGAAGGTGCTGGCGTGGGTGGCCGCCGACCGGGCGTTCCGTACCGTGGCGCACGCCGGGTTCGACGGGCCGCTCGACCGCTACCGCGCACTCGCCGCGGAGATCCACGCGGACGTGTGCGCCAAGGGGTACGACGCCGACCGGCAGACGTTCACCCAGTCCTACGGGTCCCGGGCCCTGGATGCCTCGGTGCTGCTCATCCCGCAGGTCGGCTTCCTGCCGCCGGAGGACGAGCGGGTGCGCGGCACGCTGCGGGCGGTGATGGCCGACCTGGCCACCGACGGCATGGTCCGCCGGTACGACACCGACCACACCGACGACGGCGTGCCCGGGGACGAGGGCGCGTTCCTCGCCTGCAGCTTCTGGCTGGCCGACGCGCTGGTGCTGGACGGCCAGGTGGACGCCGGACGGCAACGGTTCGAGCGGCTGCTGTCGCTGCGCAACGACGTCGGGCTGCTCGCCGAGGAGTACGACGTCGCGGCCGGCCGGCAGCTGGGCAACACCCCGCAGGCCTACAGCCACCTCGCGCTGGTGAACTCCGCGCTCAACCTGGCCACTATCCCCCAGCCGGGTGAGCAGGCGCCGGCCGAGCAACGCGCGTCCGACGACGCCTGACGCGCGTCTCCGAGTGCGGACCACGGCTAGCGCAGGGCCGGCTGCCGGAGCGTCAGGGTGCCGGCGGCCGTGTCGAGGTCGGCCTCGAGCCCCAGCGGCACGGTGAGCTGCGGGACGGCGTGACCGAACGGCAGCCCGGAGGCCAACGGCACGCCGAGCGGTGCGAGACGCTCGACGACGGTCTCCAACGCTCCCGGGCCGCAGTCGGTCCAGGAGCCGAGGACGATGCCGGCGACGCCGTCGAACCAGCCGGTCCGCAGCAGCTGGGTGAGCATCGAGTCGATCCGGTACGCCGGCTCGGCGATGTCCTCGAGCACCGCGATGCCACCTCGTGCCGGCCGGTGCTCCGGGGTGCCCACGGTGTTCGCGAGCAGCGCCAGCGTCCCGCCCACCAGCACCCCGCCGGCCCGGCCCGGCACCTCGCAGCGCAGACCGCCGTCGGCGAGCACCCGCACGCTCTGCGGCGCGAACAGGGTCGCGCGCAGCGACTCGGCTGACGCCTGGTCGGCCTCGGCGGCGGAGTCCGCACCGGCGAAGGCGACGGTCGCTGCCATCGGGCCGAACAGGGTGGCCAGGCCGAGCCGGTTGGCCACCGCCTGGTGCAGCACGGTCACGTCGCTGAAGCCGACCAGCACCCGCGGCCCGGCCGCCTGCATCGCTGCCCAGTCGAGCAGGTCGACGATGCGGGCGGCGCCCGAGCCGCCGCGGGCGCAGATGACGGCCCGCACCGCCGGGTCGCACCAGGCGCGCTGCAGGTCGTCGGCGCGCTGCTCGTCGCTGCCCGCGAGGTGCCGGTGTCGTTCCCTGGCGTGCCGGCCGACGACGACCTCGAGGCCCCAGGACTGCAGGGCCGCGACGCCGCGGTCCAGCCGCTCGGGCACCAGGGTCCCGCTCGGGGCGACCACGGCGACCCGGTCCCCGGCGGTGAGCCGGCGAGCCCGGTCCAGCGGCCGCAGGGGCTCGGTCATGCGGCCAACGGAGCGACCAGCCGGGGCAGCACCTGGCCGATCGGCTCGCGCAGGGTGGCCGACGCCAGCACGTCGTACGGCGTGGGGTCGCGGTTGACGATCACCAGGCGTGCGCCCGCCCGGGCCGCGACCTCGACCAGCCCGGCCGCCGGCTGCACCGTGAGAGTGCTGCCCACGGCCAGCAGCAGGTCGCAGTCGCGCGCCGCGGCCAGGCTCCGCTCCAGGACGTCGGGCTTGAGCGACTGACCGAAGGAGATGGTCGCCGCCTTCTGGATGCCGCCGCACACCTCGCAGTGCGGGTCCGGGTCCCCGGCCTCGACCCGGTCGAGGTTCTCGCGCATCGTCGTCGACCGGCCGCACTGCAGGCACTCCACGGCGTACAGCGTGCCGTGGATCTCCAGCACCCGGTCCGGGTCGTGCCCGGCCCGCAGGTGCAGACCGTCGATGTTCTGGGTCACGACGGCGCGCAGCCGGCCGGACCGCTCCAGGTCGACCAGTGCGAGGTGGCCGGCGTTCGGCTCGGCCCGCCAGGCGGGGTGGTCGCGCCGGCCCTGCCAGGAGCGGCGTCGGATCTCCGGGTCGAGCAGGTAGTTCTGCAGGGTGAACAGTGCAGCGGCAGACGGGTCCTTGGTCCACACGCCCTGCGGCCCGCGGAAGTCCGGGATCCCCGACTCGGTGGAGATGCCGGCTCCGCTCAGGACCGTGATACGCGGACCCTCAACAGCCGCGACCCACTCCGCGACCTCGGCAACGCCTGACATGTCATCAACGCTATGCGACCCGTGATCCCCACGCTCTCGCCACGCTCGCCGTCGCACTCCCCGCGTCCGCGGGCGAGATCACCGGCACGGGCAAGCCGTCCCAAGGTGCGGCCCACGCCCACAGCATCTGTGCGTTCTCCGGTCTGGAGGACGGCGACGGTGCCGGATTCCCCGGCCCCGGCGGAGCGCCGCCGCAGAACTGGGGGCACAGCAAGGCGGCGTTCGGCGCCACCCCGGCCGAGCGCAAGGCCTCCGGCTTCGCGCCCGGCGACTCCTGCAACGGTCACAGCGGCTTCCTGGTCAACCCGCCCCCAGGCGGCGAAGGCTAGGTCCCTGAGGGCTCCGGCACCTCGACCACCAGCTCCCCGCCGAGCCGGGCGCCGCCGGCGAGCAGCAGGTCGTCACCGCTCCAGAAGCTGCCCGGGTCGTACCAGCTCGGGCGACGGCCGCCGGGCAGCAGGCCCATCGCCTCGTAGCTCAGCGCCACGACCTCCGCGCAGTAGGCCGTCTCGAGGGCGACGTCCCGGGCATGACCCACCTTCGGCAGCCGTCCGCCGAGCCAGCGGCCGGCGAGCCGGGCGGTCGACGGGAACGGCGTGCCGTCCAGCCGGGCGATGGTGCGCAGCAGGGCGTCCTCCATCTCCGGGGTCACCGGCTGCTCCAGCTGGCGAAGCCAGGCCTGCTGGCCGTAGCGGTGCGCCCAGACCCGCACGGCGTCGGCGAGGTCGTGCAGCTGGACGCCGCGCTGGTGGTTGCCGGTCCAGACGTCGGGCAGCGACCGGCCGAGCTCGGCGTGCCACATCAGCGGCGGGAGGTCCTCGATGACGACCGCCATGCCGACGTGGTTGACCGGGCTGTTGGTGCCCACCTGGATGGCCCGGTCGGCGGCACCGCGGCCGCGGAACAGCCACAGGTCGCCGGTCCGCGTCAGGTCGACCGCCGCCTCGAACGACAGCCGGGTCCCCGCACTGCTGGCACCCCGTCCCGTCGGCACGCTGCGTAGCCTAGGCAGATGCGCTGGTGGAAGCTGCTCGGCCTGGCCGGGATCGTCGGGGTGGCGGCGACCGGTGTCGTCGTGACGCGGGCCGCCCGGCAGCGCACGGCGTACACGCCGGACCAGGTGCGCGCTCGCCTGCTGGCCCGGCATGCCGAGGCCGAGTCGCGCGCGGAACCGCCGACGCACTAGCCGACGACCGGCACCCTGCGGGACCCGAGCGTGGGCGCCAGCATCCGGGTGACCACCACGACGGCGACCGACTCCGCGGCCAGCAGGCCGACCAGGACGAGCAGCTGCAGCCGTCCGGCGTCGACCGGGGTCGCGCCTGCGAGCAGCAGCCCGACGTACGCACCGGGAAGCACCACGAGGCCTACGTTGCGGGT
Organism: uncultured Actinomycetota bacterium; assembly: GCA_963746465.1. Taxonomy (GTDB): domain Bacteria; phylum Actinomycetota; class Actinomycetes; order JACCUZ01; family JACCUZ01; genus CAVVAY01. The sequence continues at coordinate 1,200,803 of CAVVAY010000005.1, forward strand.
CTGGTCCAGCGCCGGGACGAGGGCTCGCGACGCCGCCAGACGGCCCTGCTCGCGCACCGCCTCCCGCGGCGTCGCGCCGATCGCGATCCAGGCCTCGACCTCGGCCCAGGACGCCGACACCTGGTCGACGAACCGCTGGCCGGCCAGTGAGGTGGCGGTCATCGCGCCGCCGATCACCTGGGCGGCGAGGGGAACGACGTGCCGTGCGTCGAACGCGACAGCGCGACTGAGCACGAGCACCGACACCGTGATCGCCGACGACGACCCGATGGCGACGGCGGCGGCTGGCCACGACCGGCCCGGCACCCGGATCCGTCGGGCCGAGGTGATCGACGCGACCGTGACCATCAGCAGCAGGTAGACCGGCGCCAGTGCCGGGCTGCGCAGCACCGCGGCGATGACCAGGCCGACCAGCACGATCTGGACGGTCGCCCGGACGACGACCACGACCAGTTCACGGCCCCGGCCCAGCCCGCCGAGCCGGAGCGCGGCCAGGGCCACGCCCACGAGCAGCAGGACGCCGGTCGCGAAGGTGAGCAGGTCGCCGGGCACGGCTCATGATCGCTCACCCCCCGATCGGCCCTGCGTTGACGTGGGCAGCGGCGGTTCCGGCAGGATGTCCGGCTATGGACCTCGGACTGCAGGACCGCGTGTACCTCGTCACCGGCGCGAGCAAGGGGCTGGGGCTGGCCACCTCGGCAGTGCTGGTCGAGGAGGGAGCCCGGGTGCTGATGTGCGCCCGGGACGAGGACACGCTGCAGGCGGCGGCCGAGGGCCTCGGGGCGGGCGACCACGTGATGGCGGTGCCCGGCGACATGACCGACCCACGCCTGGGTGGGCGGCTGGTTGCCGCGGCCCAGGGCCGCTGGGGCCGGCTGGACGGCGCGCTCGTCAGCGTCGGAGGCCCGCCGGCCGGCGAGACGCTGGCGCTGGACGACGACGCCTGGCGGGCCGGCTTCGAGTCGGTGTTCCTCGGCGCCGTGCGTATCGCCCGGGCCGTCACCTCGACCCTCGGCGACGAGGGCGGCTCGCTGGCCTTCGTGCTGTCGTCCTCGGTCAAGCAGCCGATTCCCGGGTTGGCGGCGTCCAACGGGCTGCGGCCCGGCCTGGCGATGCTCGCGAAGACGATGGCCGACGAGCTGGGCCCGAAGAACATCCGGGTGAACGGGCTGCTGCCCGGCCGGCTGGACACTGACCGGGTCCGCGAGCTCGACGGCGAGGGCACCAAGGGCCGCAAGGCCCGCGAGGAGTCGCAGAAGCGGATCCCGCTGCGCCGCTACGGCGAACCCGCGGAGTTCGGCCGGGTCGCGGCGTTCGTCCTGTCCCCCGCCGCGTCGTACCTCACCGGGGCGATGGTGCCGGTCGACGGCGGGATGCTGCGCACCCTCTGACCGCCGGACGACGGGTAGCGTGCGGCCGGTGAACGTCTGGGACGCCGAGCACGCCCTGGACGCCGGGGCCGCGCGGGCCCTGCTCGCGGGACAGTTCCCGGAGCTCGCGCTCGACTCGGTCGAGCCCCTCGGCATCGGCTTCGACAACACGGTGTACCTGGTGGACGGCACCTGGGTGTTCCGGTTCCCCCGTCGCGAGGTCGCGGTGCCGCTGATGGACCGGGAGCTGGCCGTGCTGCCCGGGCTCGCTCCGCGGCTGCCCTTGCCGGTCCCGGTACCCGAGCTGCTCGGGAGAGCAGCCGACGGCTACCCGTGGCCGTTCTGGGGTGCCCGGCTGGTGCCCGGTGTCGAGCTGGCCGAAGCCCGGTTGCCCGACCCCTTCCGCGACACGCTGGGCGTCCAGGTAGGTGCGTTCCTCGGCGCTCTGCACGACCCGGCAGTCGCCGACGAACTGGGCAGCACGCTCCCTCACGACCCGATGCGTCGCGGCACCCCGAGCACCCGCGGCCCGATGGCACGGGAGGCGCTGGACCGGCTCGCTGCCCGGGGCACGTGGGACGCGGCCAGCGGATTGGACCGGCAGATCGACGAGGTGATCGCTGCCGCGGACCCGCTCCCGGCGCCCACCGGCGAGCCGGTCCTGGTGCACGGCGACCTGCATCTCCGGCACCTGCTGGTCGGCGCGGACGGCTCGGCGACCGGGGTCATCGACTGGGGCGACTGCTGCCTGGCGGATCCGGCGCTGGACCTCTCGCTCGCCTACGCCGCGTTCAGCGGCCCGACCCGGACAGCACTGCTGGCGGCTTATGGCCGGCCGGTCGACGAGGAACGTGAGCTGCGCGCCCGGCTGCTCGCGGTCATGCTGTGCGCCGCGCTCGCCGACTACGCCGACCTCGAGAACTTCCCGGCGTTGCTCACCGAGTCGCTCGCAGGGTTGCGTCGCGCGGTGTCCTGAGCTCCTGCGCTCAGGCGACCTCGACCGGTGCGTCCGCGCTGCGCTCCTGCGAGGCGAACTGGGTCTGGTACAGCTCGGAGTAGAGCCCGCCTGACCGCAGCAGCTCGGCGTGCCTGCCGCGCTCCACGATCCGGCCGTCAGCGACGACGAGGATCTGGTCGGCGTCCCGCACCGTCGACAGCCGGTGCGCGATGACCAGCGACGTGCGGCCCTCGAGCGCGATCTTCAGCGCGCGCTGCACCGCGACCTCCGACTCGGAGTCGAGATGGGCCGTCGCCTCGTCGAGCACGACGACGTCCGGCGCCTTGAGCAGCAGCCGGGCGATCGCCAGCCGCTGCTTCTCCCCGCCCGAGAGGCGGTAGCCGCGGTCGCCGACCGTTGTGTCCAGGCCGTCGGGCAGCGAGGCCACCAGGTCCCAGATCTGCGCCGACTCCAGGGCGTCGAGCAGCTCGGCGTCGGTCGCGTCCGGCCGGGCGTAGAGCAGGTTGGTGCGGATCGTCTCGTGGAACATGTGGGCGTCCTGGGTGACGACGCCGACTGTGTCGTGCAGGGACGCGAGGGTCACGTCGCGGACGTCGTGGCCGCCGACGCGCACCTCGCCCTCGACCGTGTCGTAGAGCCGGCCCACCAGGCTGGTGATGGTGGTCTTGCCGGCACCGGACGGACCGACGAGCGCGGTCATCGTGCCGGCCGGCACGACGAACGACACGTCGTGCAGGACCTGCTGGCTGGGCGCCTGGTCGAGCACCGCCACCGACTCCAGGGACGCCAGCGACACCTCGTCGGCGCTGGGGTAGCGGAACGACACGTCGCGCAGCTCGACCTCGGTCGGCCCGCGACGAAGCTGCACGGCGTCCGGCTTCTCGTCGATCATCGGCGGCAGGTCGAGCACCTCGAAGACGCGCTCGAAGCTGACCAGGGCGGTCATGACGTCGACCTGCACGTTGGACAGCGCGGTGAGCGGACCGTACAGCCGGCCGAGCAGAGCGGTGAGAGCCACCAGCGTGCCCAGGGTGATCGTGTCGTCGATGGCCAGCACGCCACCGACGCCGTAGACGAGAGCGGTCGCCAGCGAGGCGACAAGGGTGAGGCTGGTGAAGAACACCCGGCCGTACATCGCCTGCTTGATGCCGATGTCGCGCACCTGTCCGGCCCGCAGCGCGAACGCCTCGGACTCGTCGGGCAGCCGGCCGAACAGCTTGACCAGCAGGGCACCGGAGACGTTGAACCGCTCGGTCATGGTGGTGCCCATGCCGGCGTTGAGCTGCATCGCCTCGCGGGTGATCGCCTGCAGCCGACGACCGACCCAGCGGGCCGGCAGCAGGAACAGCGGGGTCAGCACGAGGGCGCCGAGGGTGATCTGCCAGGAGAGGTACAGCATCGTGGCCAGCACCAGGATGAGACCGATGACGTTGGAGACGACCGAGGACAGCGTCGAGGTGAAGGCCTGCTGGGCGCCGATCACGTCGGTGTTGAGGCGACTGACCAGGGCGCCGGTCTGGGTCCGGGTGAAGAACGCCACCGGCATCCGTTGGACGTGGGAGAAGACCTTCGTGCGCAGGTCGTAGATCAGGCCCTCACCGACCTGGGAGGACAGGAACCGCTGCCACAGCGTCAGACCGGCGTCGACGACAGCCAGGCCGGCGACCCCGAGGGCGACCGTGACGACCACCGACTTGCTTCCGCCGCCGTCCTGGGACACCTCGTCGACGATCACCTTGAACAGCAGCGGGAGGGCCACCACGAGCAGCGCGTCGAGCACCACGAGGACGAGGAAGACGGCGATCTGCCGCCGGTAGGGCCGGGCGAACTGCGCGATCCGCGGGATGGTCCCGGGTGCGAGCTTCCGCTTGGTGACCTCGCCGTCACGCGTGAGCGACCTCATGGCCGCCCACGGACTGTGGGACATCGACACCGGCGCCTCCTGTAATCCCTGTTACACCTCTTGGCTGCAACGCACGCCGGGCGCCGCTGCTTCCCGCCGACGGTACGTCGGCCCACCGACGGTCCGGACGGGCCGCGCGCTCAGAAGGCGCTGATCCCGGTGAGCGCCCGGCCGATCAGCAGCTTCTGCACCTGGCTGGTGCCCTCGTAGAGCGTCGTGACCCGGGCGTCGCGCAGCATCTTGGCCGCCGGGTACTCGTCGACGTACCCGTAGCCGCCGTGCACCTGGATGCAGTTGTTGGCCACCCGGATCGAGGCCTCGGTGGCGAACAGCTTGGCCTTGGACGCGGCCAGCGAGTAGCCCTCGCCACGGGACTTCAGGTCGGCCACAGCCCAGGTGAGCAGCCGGGACGCGTCGACGTCGACCGCCGAGTCGGCGAGCATCTCCTGCACCAGCTGGTGACCCGCGATCGGCTTGCCGAACTGCTCACGCTGACCGGCGTACGCCACCATCACGTCCAGTGCGGCCTGACCGATCCCGGTGCACGATGCCGCGATCGACATCCGTCCGTCGTCCAGGGCAGACAGCGCCACCTTCAGCCCGGCGCCCTCGTCGCCGAGCAGCGCTTCGGCGCCGACCTCGACACCGTCGAGCACCAGCTCGGCCGTGTCGCACGAGCGCAGCCCGAGCTTGCCGTGCAGCGGTGTCGCGGTGAAGCCGTCCCGATCGGTCGGCACGAGGAACGCGGACACCCCTTTGCCGCCGGGGCCGCCGGTGCGCGCCATCACCAGGGCGACCTGCGCGATCGAGCCGTTCGTGATGAACACCTTCCGGCCGCTGATCCGCCAGCCACCGGCGGGCAGCGGCTCGGCGGTCGCGCGCAGGTCGGCCGGGTTCGACCCGTGGTCGGGCTCCGTGAGACCGAAGCAGCCCAGCACCTCGCCGGTGGCCATCCGGGGCAGCCACTCCTGCTTCTGCGCCTCCGTGCCCCAGCGCTCGACCGAACCGGCGACCAGTCCGAGGTGCACCGACATGATCGAGCGCACGTTCGCGTCGCCGCGGCTGAGCTCTTCGATGAACAGGCAGTAGGTGAGCGGGTCGGCGCCGCCACCGCCGTACTCCTCCGGGATGGACATCCCGACGAAGCCGGTCTCGACCAAGCCGTCCAGCGCCTCCTGCGGGAAGCGCTCCTCGCGGTCGTTGCGCAGCGCGTGCGGGACGACGACCTCGTCCACCCACTGCCGTACGGCGGCACGCACCGCCCGCTGCTCGTCACTGAGCGCGAGATCCACTCAGGTCCCCTTCGCCAGGTCGCGCAACCGGCCGGCCTGCGCCGCGCGCTCGGCCGCCCGCTGCTCCTCGTGGGTCCGCCCACCGGCCCGTTGCAGCAAGCCCTTGGTGGCCCGGACCGCGGCCGGTGGTGCCGCGAGCAGCGCAGCAGCGAGGTCGCGGGTTGCCGCGTCGAGCTCACCCGACGGTACGACCAGCGACGCGAGCCCGGTGGCGGCAGCCTCCGGCGCACCCACCCATCGCCCGGTCGCGCAGATCTCCAGTGCCCGCGAGTAGCCGACCAGGTCGACCAGCGGCTTGGTCCCACCGAGGTCCGGCACCAGCCCGAGCGTCGTCTCGCGCATCGACAGCTGCGCGTCGTCGGCCAGCACCCGCAGGTCGCAGGCCAGCGCGAGCTGGAAACCGGCACCGACCGCGTGTCCCTGCACCGCCGCGATGCTGACGATGCGCTCGTCGCGCCACCAGGCGAACGCCTGCTGGAACCCTTCGATGACGGCGTCCAGGGCCGCGTCCTCAAGAGCGGCCAGCCCGATCATCCCGAGCTCGCCGTCGACGCCGGTGGTGAACATCGCGCGGTCCAGCCCGGCCGAGAACGACGCTCCCTCGGCCCGCAGGAGCACGACCCGGACGTCGTCGTCGGCGAGCAGCTGCTCGCCGGCCGCGACGAGAGCACGCCAGGTGGCCGGCGTCTGGGCATTGCGGTTCGCGGGGCTCGCGAGTGTCACGACAGCGAGAGCACCCTCCAGGTCAAGACGCACGCCCCCGACCGGACCCTCGGCGAACCCGGCGTGGCCCGCCCGGCGGTGCGGAGGTCAGGACTTCTTGCCGCGGGTCGCGCCGCCACGGCCGCGCAGCGTCACCCCGGACTCCGCGAGGATCCGATGCACGAATCCGTAGGAGCGACCTGTCTCGGCGGCCAGCTCGCGAATGCTCGACCCCGAGGTGTACCTGCGCTTGAGGTCGCTCGCCAGCTTGCTGCGGTCGCCTCCGGTGATGCGCGCGCCCTTCTTGAGCTCGGCCACGCCAGCCTCCTGAAGTCGGTGGGTCCGCCCCATGATCGCTGTCCGTGCCCCGCAGCGCCAGAGCCGAACGTCGCACTCCGTCGAGGTGCCCGATTCGTCCGAGTTCGCGTCTAGGCAAGGGCGACGAGGTCGGCGTAGTCCTCGTTCCAGAGGTCCTCGACGCCGTCCGGCAGCAGGATCAGCCGCTCCGGTTGCAGGGCATCGACGGCGCCCTCGTCGTGAGTCACCAGGACGACGGCGCCGGCGTAGTTGCGCAGCGCTCCGAGGATCTCCTCGCGACTGGCCGGGTCCAGGTTGTTCGTCGGTTCGTCGAGCATCAGCACGTTGGCAGCGGACACCACGAGGGTCGCCAGCGCGAGCCGGGTCTTCTCACCGCCGGACAGCACGGCAGCCGGCTTGTCGACGTCGTCGCCGGAGAACAGGAAGGACCCGAGCACCCGACGAACCTCGGCGTCGCCCAGCTCGGGGGCGGCAGTGCGCATGTTCTCCAGCACCGTGCGCTCCGGGTCGAGGGTCTCGTGCTCCTGTGCGTAGTAGCCGATCTTGAGCCCGTGCCCAGGTACGACCTCACCGGTGTCCGGCTCCTCCACTCCGGCCAGCAGACGCATCAAGGTCGTCTTGCCGGCGCCGTTGAGCCCGAGGATCACCACCCGGCTGCCGCGGTCGATGGCCAGGTCGACGTCGGTGAACACCTCCAGCGACCCGTAGGACTTGGACAGCCCCTCTGCCGTCAGAGGTGTCTTGCCGCACGGCGCGGGCTCGGGGAACCGCAGCTTGGCGACCCGGTCGTTACGCCGGACCTCCTCGAGCCCGCCGAGCAGCTTGGCCGCCCGCTTGTCCATGCTCTGCGCGGCACGAGCCTTGGTCGCCTTGTAGCGCATCCGGTCGGCCTGCGCCTTCAGCACCGAAGCCTGCTTCTCGACGTTCGCTCGTTCCCGCTTGCGGCGCCGCTCGTCGGTCTCGCGCTGGGTGAGGTAGGCCTTCCAGCCGACGTTGTAGACGTCCATCTCGGCGCGGTTCGCGTCCAGGTGGAAGACCCGGGTGACGGCGTGCTCCAGCAGGCCGACGTCGTGACTGATCACGACCAGGCCGCCCTTGTAGGTCTTCAGGTAGTCGCGCAACCAGACGATCGAGTCGGCGTCGAGGTGGTTGGTCGGCTCGTCCAGCAGCAGGGTGGCGTCCGACCCGGTGCTGGCGAACAGGATCCGGGACAGCTCGACCCGGCGCCGCTGGCCACCGGAGAGCGTGTGCAGCGGCTGCCCGAGCACCCGGTCCGGCAGCCCGAGCGAGGAGGCGATCGCCGCCGCCTCGCTCTCGGCCGCGTACCCGCCGGCGGCCTGGAACTCCTCCTCGAGGCGCACGTAGCGCCGCATCGCCCGGTCGTGGGTCTCCGGGTCGGCACTGGCCATCTCGCCCTCGGTGACCCGGAGCCGGGCGATCACGGCGTCCAGCCCGCGGGCGGACAGGATCCGGTCCTTGGCCAGCACGTCGAGGTCGCCGGTGCGCGGGTCCTGCGGCAGGTAGCCGACCTGTCCCGAGCGGGTCACCTCACCGGCCGCCGGCTGGCTCTCTCCGGAGAGCACCCGGGTCAGGGTGGTCTTGCCGGCGCCGTTGCGCCCGACCAGGCCGACCCGGTCACCCGGGGCGATCCGGAAGGTCGCGTTCCCCAGCAGCAGCCTGGAGCCGACACGCAGCTCCAGGCCGGTGGCGGTGATCATGGAAGGTCCTTCGTCGACGCAGGTGCGGGTGGAGCCTCGCGCAGGTGGGTACAGCGAGGAGAGCTCACAGGCACGGCGCGGACATCCGCCGTAGTCTACGCGGGCTCGTGGTGAGAGGACGGTGGCCGGCAGTGGGCATCAAGTTCGACGACCAGTCGGTCGACGTCTCCGGCGTCTCCGACCGCCGCGGCATGGGTGGCCGCGGCGGCGGCCTCGCCGTCGGAGGCGGCGGCATCGGCATCGTCGGTCTGATCATCTACGTGCTGATCAACGTCCTCGGCGGTGGCGGCGGGGTCGACACCACCGGCCTCGTGCCGCAGGACGGCAGCGTCCAGGGCCAGGGCAGCGGCACGAGCGACCTGAAGACACGGTGCAACACCGAAGGAGCGATCGACCAGTACGACGACTGCTTCCTGGTCAAGGTCTACAACGAGATCAACGAGGTCTGGGCCGCCGAGTTCCAGCGCTCCGGCGAGACCTATGAGGAGCCCGCCCTCACCTTCTTCACCCAGGGTGTGAGCACCGGCTGCGGCCAGGCGTCCTCCGCAGGTGGGTCCGTTCTACTGCCCGCCGGACCGCAGCATCTTCATCGACATCGGCTTCCTCGACCAGCTGCAGCAGCAGTTCGGCGCCGAGGGCCGCTACGCGCAGGCGTACATCCTGGCGCACGAGGCGGGCCACCACCTGCAGACGCTGTTCGGCACGGAGCGCAAGGTCCGGGCCGCCCAGCAGTCGGACCCGGGCCAGCAGAACGAGCTGTCGGTGGCCATGGAGCTGCAGGCCGACTGCTACGCCGGGGTGTGGAGCAAGCTTGCCGACGACGCCGGCAACGTCTCGGTCGGCGACGCCGAGGTCCAGCAGGCGCAGGACGCGGCGGCGGCGGTCGGCGACGACCGGATCCAGCAGCAGACCCAGGGCCGGGTGGACAAGGAGTCCTGGACCCACGGCTCCGCCGAGCAGCGCAAGACCTGGTTCACCAAGGGCCGCACCACCGGCGACGTGAACGCCTGCGACACGTTCAAGGGGCTCTGACCAGGCGCTACGCCCAGCCGTGACCGGATAGTTGCGGGTTCGTGACGGAGCGGGCCTGTCGACTGTCGCACCCAGCCGCAAGAGTGGCGCTCATGCGTCAGATGTCGCTGATCCGGCTGGTGGGCTGGGTCTGGCTGCGCCGGCGCAACCGCCGGGCGCACGTCGAGGTCATCGACGCGTCCTGGCACGTCGACACCGAGGCCATCTGCCCCGACTGCCTCGGCTGGATCGGGCCCACCGAGTTCGTGCGGCGCAACGCCTACGACCTGCTCGAGCACGAGGTGTGCCCGCCGGCGTTCGTGCGTGAGCGCCGCCCCTAGCGGTGTCTCTCAGACGTTGAAGCCGAGGGCACGCAGCTGCTCGCGGCCCTCGTCGGTGATCTTGTCCGGGCCCCACGGCGGCATCCAGACCCAGTTGATCCGGGTCTCCTTGACCAGGCCGGAGAGCGCGCTGTTGGTCTGGTCCTCGATGACGTCGGTCAGCGGGCAGGCCGCCGAGGTCAGCGTCATGTCCAGCGTGCAGGCGTTGTCGTCGTCGACGTGCACGCCGTAGACCAGGCCGAGGTCGACGACGTTGATGCCGAGCTCGGGGTCGACGACGTCGCGCATGGCCTCCTCGATGTCCTCGACCTTGGCGATGCCGCCAGGGCCGGGCTGGGTCGCGGTCTCGCTCATGCGCTCTCCTCCGTCGTCACGTCGTCACCAACAGCACGAGCCGTGGCGTCCTTCCAAGCCATCCACCCCAGCAGCGCGCACTTGATCCGCGCGGGGTACTTCGACACGCCCTCGAACGCCACGGCGTCCTCCAGGACGTCCTCGTTCCGCTCGATGACGCCGTCGGTGTCGCCCTTGGTGCGCATCAGGGCGAGGAACGCGTCGTACGCCGCGGTCGCCCCGGCGAGGTCCTTGCCGACCACCAGGTCGGTCATCACCGACACCGAAGCCTGCGAGATCGAGCAGCCCATCGAGTCGTAGGAGACGTCGGTGATCACATCTCCGTCGAGCTTGACCCGCAGGGTTACCTCGTCGCCGCAGGTGGGGTTGACGTGGTGTACCTCGGCGTCGAACGGCTCGCGCAGACCCTTGTGGTGGGGCTTCCGGTAGTGGTCCAGGATGATCTCCTGGTACATCGACTCGAGCTTCATCAGCTGCCCCCGAAGAAGCGCTTGACGTGCTCGAGGCCGTCGACCAGGGCGTCGACCTCGGCCGTGGTGGAGTACAGGTAGAACGAGGCCCGGGTGGTCGCCGGCACGGCGTAGCGCAGGCAGACCGGGCGGGCGCAGTGGTGGCCGACGCGCACCGCGACGCCGAGCTCGTCGAGCACCTGCCCCACGTCGTGCGGGTGCAGGTGACCGAGCGCGAAGGAGATGGCGGCGCCGCGCGCCTCCGGAGTAGCCGGTCCGATGACCCGCAGGCCCTCGACCTGCTGCAGCCGGTCCAGGGCGTAGGCGGTGATCTGCTGCTCGTGCGCGTGCACGGCGTCCATGCCGAGCGCGGACAGGTAGTCGACAGCCGCCCCGAGACCGACGGCCTGCGCGATCGGCGGCGTGCCGGCCTCGAACTTGTGCGGCAGCTCGGCGTAGGTCGAGGAGGCCATCGTGACGGCGTCGATCATCTCGCCGCCGCCGAGGAACGGCGGCAGCTCCTCGAGCAGATCCTTGCGGCCCCAGAGCACCCCGATGCCGGTCGGCCCGCACATCTTGTGACCGGTGAAGGCGACCAGGTCGGCGCCCAGCGCCTGCACGTCCAGCGGCATGTGCGGTGCGGCCTGCGACGCGTCGACGACGACGAGGGCGCCTACCTCGTGTGCCCGGCGGACGAGCTCCTCCGGCGGGTTGACCGTGCCGAGGATGTTGGACACGAGAACGAACGAGACGACCTTGGTGCGCTCGGTGATGACCGAGTCGATGTCCGAGAGGTCGAGCCGACCCTCGTCGGTGAGGCTGAACCAGCGCAGCGTCGCACCGGACCGTGCGGTGACCATCTGCCACGGCACGATGTTGGAGTGGTGCTCCATCTCGGTGATGACCACCTCGTCACCGGGCTGAAGTCCGCGACCGCCCGCCGGCCCACGCGATCACGTTGGCCGCGAGGTTGAGCGCCTCGGTGGAGTTTTTGGTGAACACGACCTCGGCGCGGTCGGCGGCGTTGATGAAGGTGGCGACCTTGTCGCGCGCACCTTCGTAGAGCGCCGTCGCCTCCTCGGCCAGCACGTGGATCCCGCGGTGGACGTTCGCGTTGTGCCGCGTGTAGTAGTCCTCGAGCGCGTCCAGCACCTGGCGCGGCTTCTGCGAGGTCGCCGCGTTGTCCAGGTAGACCAGCGGCCGGTCGTCGTGGACGAGCCGCTCCAGCGCCGGGAAGTCCTTGCGGACCCTCTCGACGTCCAGCGCGGGCGTGGTCAGCAGGCTCATGCGCTGGCGTCTGCCTTGAGGAACTTTTCGTAGCCCTCGGCCTCGAGGGTGTCGGCCAGCTCGCGGCCGCCCTCCTCGACGATCCGGCCGCCGACGAAGACGTGCACGAAGTCGGGCTGGATGTAGCGCAGGATGCGGGTGTAGTGCGTGATGAGAAGGACGCCGGTCTCGCCGCTGGCCTTGACCCGGTTGACTCCCTCGGACACGACCTTGAGCGCGTCGATGTCGAGCCCGGAGTCGGTCTCGTCGAGCACGGCGATCTTCGGCTGGAGGAGCTCGAGCTGCAGGATCTCGTGGCGCTTCTTCTCGCCACCGGAGAAGCCCTCGTTGACGCTGCGCTCGGCGAACGAGGGGTCGACCGAGAGGCGTTCCATCGCGGCCTTGACGTCCTTGACCCAGGTGCGCAGCTTCGGCGCCTCGCCATCGATGGCGGTCTTCGCGCTGCGCAGGAAGTTCGACACCGACACGCCCGGCACCTCGACGGGGTACTGCATCGCGAGGAACAGCCCGGCGCGGGCCCGCTCGTCGACGGTCATCGCGAGCACGTCGGCGCCGTCCAGGGTGACGGTGCCCCCGGCGACGGTGTACTTGGGGTGGCCGGCGATGGAGTACGCCAGGGTCGACTTGCCCGAGCCGTTGGGGCCCATGATCGCGTGCGTCTCGCCGGCCTTCACGGTCAGGTCGACACCGCGCAGGATCTCGCGGGGGCCGGACTCCGTCTCGACGGTGACATGCAGGTCGCGGATCTCGAGGGTGGACATCTACTGCTCCTTCGCGACGGACACCAGGATGTCGTCGCCGTCGATCTTCACGGGGTACACGGGTACGGGTTGGGTGGCCGGCAGGCCGGTGGGGCGGCCGGTGACCAGGTCGAAGCGCGAGCCGTGCAGCCAGCACTCGATGGTCCGGCCCTCGATCTCGCCCTCGGACAGCGCCACGTTGGCGTGCGAGCAGACGTCGTGGATGGCGTAGAACTCGCCGTCGCTGCGCACCACCGCCACCGGCACGCCCTCGATGACGACGCGGACGGCGGTGCCGTCAGCGACGTCGGCGACCGGGCAGGCCCGGACGAACTCGGAGGTCTCGGGCATGCTCAGTGCACCGCTCCTTCGAGCTCTGCCTCGACCCGCGCGAGCAGGCGCTGCTGGACCTCGGGGATGCCGATCTGGTTGATGACGTCGGCGAAGAAGCCGCGGACGACCAGCCGGCGTGCCTCGTCCTCCGGGATTCCTCGCGACTGCAGGTAGAACAGCTGCTCGTCGTCGAACCGTCCGGTGGCGCTGGCGTGGCCGGCGCCGACGATCTCGCCGGTCTCGATCTCGAGGTTCGGCACCGAGTCGGCGCGGGCGC
>CAVVAY010000006.1:0-3647 GCA_963746465.1 uncultured Actinomycetota bacterium
CAACGGCGCGTCGGACGAAGGCCATTCGGCGATCAACCCTCTGCATACCCTGAGGGTCGACCAGGCCTACGAAGCGAGCAACCAGATGAGACCACTTCGGTACTCGATCAACGTCACGCTCGACGGCTGCTGCCATCACGAGGCAGGGCTCCCTCCTGACGAGGAGTCGATGCGCTACTGGACCGCTGAGATGGAGCGAGCCGATGCCCTGCTCTTCGGCCGGGTGACCTACGAGATGATGGAGTCGGCGTGGCGGAAGCCGGCCACGGGAACGTGGCCCGACTGGATGGATGAGACGCAGCTCCCGTTCGCCGAGACCATCGACCGGGCGCAGAAGTACGTCGTGTCGGGCACGCTGAGCGCGGTCGACTGGAATGCCGAACCGGTGCGAGGTGACGTGGGGACAGCGGTTCAGCGACTCAAGCAGGAGCCGGGCGACGGTCTGTGGGTCGGTGGCGTGACGCTCCCCCTGGCGTTGGCAGATCTGGGACTCATCGACGAGTACGAGTTCCTCGTTCAGCCGGTCCTTGCCGGACACGGGCCGACGTTGCTCTCCGGTCTGCGCGAGCGCATCCAGCTCGAGCTAGTGGACCGCCAGGAGTTCCGGTCCGGGGTGGTCGCCGTGCGATACCGGCCCAGGCGAGGTGCTTGACGTGTGGTCCTACCGCTCCGAGAACTCGATCCTGTCGATCTGCTCGCGGAACTCCGTCTTGTCGATCGGGAGCATCGGCTCGTTCGCGTCGGCGGGGTCGATCGGGTCTGCGATGTCGGCCGGGTCGCTGTTCTCCTACCAGAGCACGGGCTCGATCCTGTCCCACCAGAGCAACGGGTCCGTGCTCTCCAGCCAGACCGACTTCGCGCTCCGCAACCGCCCGATCGCCCGGCGCGGCCTAGTGCTGGCCCTTCTCGCGGCGGTCGTGCTGCTCCGTCCACCCCGGCCAGACCCGGTGCGCGACTGAGGCTGGCAGCCGGCCGCCGAGGTGCATCGACCGCCATACCCCGCGGTAGCCCGGGAGCACCCCGCTCGCGATCAGGATGTGCCCGGCCAGCAGCGGGATCAGGAGGTACGTCGACCAGCGGTGCAGCGGGACCAGCCACACGAACGCCGGCCCGCCATGCAGGAGCGCGATCGCGATCCCGCTCGCGGTGACGGCCAGGAGGAGCAGCACCAGCAGAACGTTGGCGATCCGCTGCCCCGGGTCGAAGCGACCCTCGTGCCGACCGAACCGTCCGGTCACCAGCGCCGCCGGCCACCGGGCGAACCACCTCAGGTCGGCGCGCCGGAAGCGGAGTGACTCTCGGACGAACGACCACGCGCCGCGCGGCATGAGCAGCAGACCTGCAGCCACCAGTCCCGCGAACGCCCAGCCGATCCAGACGTGCAGCCGGGTGTCCGGAGCGTCGGCCAGCCGGCTGAGCGGGGACGGATCGCCCTCCCTGCCGAGCAGCAGCCAGACGCCGGTCCCCAGGAGCAGCAATACGGTCAGGTAGGCACCCGCATGCAGCCAGCGCGCCGCGCGGCCGTACCGCTCCACCACGGCGGGCCGCACCCGAACGTCAGTAGCCAAGGCCCGGGCCCTCGGTCTCCTCGTCGTCCTCCTCTTCAGGGGGAGTCGTCGCGCCGTTCTCGTCGACGGTCACCGAGATCTCGTCCTCCTCGCCGGCCGACGAGTGGTCTGCGTGCTGGAGCGTGATGTTCACGGTGTGCTCCCCCGGCGACAGGTCCTCCAGCGTGAACTCGTTGCCGCCGACGACCGTGTAGTCATTGGAATGGCCGTCTACGAACACATGCACGTGGTCGCGGCCGGTGTCGGGCTCCCCCAGCTCCACATCCGAGTCCCAGGTCACGTCGAACGTGGTGCCGACCGTCGCCCCGTCCTCGGGGCTGGTGATCGTGAGCCCGCTCCCGCCCGAGCCGGCGCTCGCCTCGTCGTCGCCGCACGCCGCGAGCAGCCCGAGAGCGGCGACGGTGGCCACCGCCGCCGCGCCCATCCTCGCCGTTGCACTCATGGTCTCTCCCTTGGTCCGTGGTTCGTGTCGCTCGGTACTACGGGCGGCGAACCGACCCCGGATCCATGCATCCCGACGCGGCTCCGAGCCGTACTACCGCTGTGACCGCGCTCTCCGACGAGACGCTGTTGGCCGGGATGGCCGACGGGCACCAGGACGCCGCCTCGTCGTTCGTGCGCCGGTACCAGGCACGGGTCTTCGGGCTCGCGCTGACGATCGTCGGCACCCCAGCCGTGGCCGAGGAGGTGGCTCAAGAGGTGTTCCTGAAGGCGTGGCGCCACGCGTCGACGTACGACGCCCGACGCGGGCGCGTCTCGTCGTGGCTGCTCACGATCACCAGGAACGCGGCCATCGACGCGGTCCGGTACCGCCACGAGAAGCCGATGGATCCGGAGCTGCTGATGGCAATGCTCGGGGGCCGCGACGCAGCGGCGTACGACGAGGACCGGGCGGCCAGCCTGTCCCTGCGGCAGGCCCTGGCCGAGCTCCCCCAGGACCAGCGGCAGCCGATCCTGCTGATGGCGTTCGGCGGCCTGACCGCCCAGGAGATCGCCAGCCGAGACGGCGTACCGCTGGGCACCGTGAAGTCGCGCGTCCGCCGGGGACTGCGTCGTCTCGGCGGAAGGCTGGAGGTGCGCGATGACTGACGCGTCGAACGATCAGCACTGCATGCCCATCCGCGAGCTGATCCCCGAGCTGGCGATGGGGGTGGCCTCCGGCGACGTCCGTGCCGACGCATTGGAGCACCTCACCGGCTGCGCCGGGTGCCGGGCGCGGCTCCGGGAGGCGACCGCGGTGGTCGACGAGCTGCTGCTGCTGGCGCCCGCGCACGAGCCACCGCCAGGGTTCGAGTCCCGGGTGCTCGGCAGGCTGGGTCACGGAAGGCGCCGTCGGAGGACGGTGCTGCTGGCTGCGGCGGCCGCCGTACTCGCCGCGGTCGCGGGCGCCGGCGTCACCCGCTGGGTCGATGACAACGATAGGCAGCCGGTCGGCGGGGGGTCCCTGCGGGCGGCGGAGCTCACGACCGACACCGGGTCCGAGGCCGGGCAGGTCTTCGCCTACCTGGGTCATCCGTCCTGGCTGTTCGTCACCGTCGACGGGATCCGGTCCGGCGACTATCGGGTTCAGGCGATCGACGCTGAGGGTCGCGCGACCGACATCGGCTACTGCTGGGTCCGGGAGGGCAAGGGGTCCTGGGGCGCATCGGTCGACGTCTCCCTCGACACGGTGGACCGGATCGAGCTCACCCACCCCGACGGGAGCATCGTGACCGCCCAGCTTCGGAAGTAGTGGGTCAGCTCCCCCAGCGGCGCTCGATCGCCTGCCAGGGATGCGCGTGCTGCACGCCGAGGCCCCGGTACGGCGAGCGGCGCGACATCACCCCGTGCACGAACGGTGCGAGCAAGCGCATTACGAACCGCGACCGCCCGGCGCGCGCCCGGGCCTCGGCCACCATCGCGGGGAGCGAGTGGTGCTGGAAGTCGAGCACCTCCTGGGCGGGTGCGGTGTCCATCCAGTCGGTCGTGAACCAGGCGGTGTCGTCCGCGGGGTCACCGGCCAGGCCCTCGGGAATCCCGCCGTCGAGTCCGACGGCCGCCGACATCGCGGCCGCGACCTCGTGCTGACGGACCCGGTGC
>CAVVAY010000007.1:0-820489 GCA_963746465.1 uncultured Actinomycetota bacterium
CGGCGAGCCGATGTGCGGCTTTCCGAGGCGGCTGAACAGGATGCGCAGCATCGCGTAGGCGTCGGTCGCGGTGCCGACCGTGGACCGCGGGTTGGTGCCCATCCGCTCCTGGTCGACGATGATCGCTGTCGTCAGGCCCTCCAGGAGGTCGACCTCCGGGCGCGACAGAGTCGGCATGAAGCCCTGCACGAACAAGCTGTAGGTCTCGTTGATCAGCCGCTGCGACTCAGCAGCGATGGTGCCGAACACCAACGAGCTCTTGCCGGAGCCGGAGACACCGGTGAACACGGTCAACCGGCGTTTCGGCGGCCTCGACGCTGACGTCCTTCAGGTTGTTCACCCGCGCACCTTGCCGCGCGCGCGGATCAGGTCGTGGCTGTCCGGACCTCGCGGAGCGGACGCCGGCGAGTTCTTCTTGCGGGCTGCAGGCACGCGTCAGCCTTGGGGCAGCGCGGCGAAGTCGCGCTTGGCCTGCGGGTACCACCCCATGCCTTCGATCGGGTTCTTCCACCGGCCCTGCATGTCCTTCAGCGCACTCTTGTGGGTCTCGTCACCACCGGCGACCGCGTCCTTCAGGTGTCGGTCCTGCGCCTTGATGACGTCGTTGGCGGTCTCACCGTGCAGTGCGAGATCGCAGGGCCCGCCCCAGCTGCTTGCAGGTCATCGTCTTCATCGAAGCATCGACTCCTTTGGTCGTCGGGCGGGTCAGCGGCAGTTCCTGGATGCGGACCAGGTTGCCGGCGGGATCGCGGAACGCGCAGTCGCGGATGCCGTACGGCTGCTCGGTCGGTTCCTGGACGACCTCGGCGTCGCTGGCCTGCACCTTCTCGAAGGTGCCGTCGAGGTCCTTGGTGGCCAGCAGGATCCAGCCGTAGGTGCCCTTGGCCATCATCTCGCCGATGGTTCGGCGCTCGTCGTCGGTGACGCCGGGGTCGGCGGCCGGCGGGGCAGCACGATGGAGGTGTCGGGCTGGCCGGCGGGGCCGACGGTGATCCAGCGCATCGTGCCGTACCCGACGTCGTTGCGGACCTCGAAGCCGAGGGTGTCGCGGTAGAAGGCCATGGAGGCGTCCGGGTCGTCGTGCGGGAGGAAGCTGGTGTGAATGGTGATGTCCATGGCGCTCAGGCTAGGTGCGGCTCGGTGACCGTGCTTCTCGATTCCTGATCGGTCTGGTCACCTGCTTCGCCACGCAGGACGGTATCCCGGCCGTCGCCCGCGCCGCCTCGCGCCGGTACACGCTGGGCGGCACACCGACCAGCTCGGTGAAGCGAGTGCTGAACGTGCCCAGCGAGGAGCAGCCCACCGCGAAGCAGACCTCGGTGACGCTGAGGTCGCCGCGACGCAGCAGCGCCATCGCGCGCTCGATGCGCCGGGTCATCAGGTAGCCGTACGGCGACTCGCCGTAGGCCGCGCGGAACTCGCGGCTGAGGTGCCCGGCCGACATGTGCGCGCCGCGGGCGAGCGCCTCGACGTCCAGCGGCTGGGCGTACTCCCGGTCGATCCGGTCGCGAACCCGCCGCAGCCGCGCGAGGTCGCTCAGGCGCTGCGACGAGTCGGGTCTGCTGGTCACCCGCCCGATGGTGCCATGTCCCGCGGTCGTGCAGGAAGATCGCTGCGAGGTTGTCGTATGGCGGCCGAGCTGTTCGTGGCGCTGGTGAGGGCCGCCCACCAGAGCGCGCCGTCACCGACCACAGGAGATGACACAGATGCAGCGTTCCAAGCCCGTCGCCCGCCGTCTCTTCGAGCTCACCGAGCCGATCTCCCTGGTCAACTTCTTCTCGCCGGAGCCCAACGACTCGATGGCGGCGCTCGGCTTCGGCAACTACTGGGACGGCTACTTCGCGGGACGCTCGGCGCCCCTCGGCCGGGTGCCGGCCGGGGTCGTGCACGCAGCCTTCTACAACTTCGCTGACGGGGAGGTGGCCCGCCACATCCCCAAGGTCTGGGACACGGCCACGCCCGAGGCGGCCCACGCCGCACGCGAGCAGGGCTGTGTGGCGGCGCTGCGGCGCATCCTGGGCGACCTCATCGAGACTCCCGGGCTCGCGCGGGCCGCCGAGCTCCTCGCCAAGGCGTCGACCAGCGCCCCGACGGAGGGACGAGTCATGTACGCCGGGTTGCGCACGCTCCCGATGCCGGAGGAGCCCGTGGCCCGGCTCTGGCACGCGGCCAACATGCTCCGCGAGCACCGCGGGGACGGCCACATCGCTGCGCTGGTCTCCGAGCGGATCGGCGGGACCGAGGCCCACGTGCTCAGTGCCCTGGCCAGCGGGATCTACCCCGCCGAGTCGTTCGGCCGGATCCACCACCTGCCCAAGGCCCGACTGGCCGAGGTCATGGGGGGCCTGCGCGAGCGCGGCCTGCTCGATGCCTCCGGTCGCTTCACCCAGGCCGGCCGCAGGACCAAGGACCGGATCGAGTCGCTGACCGACGCGCTCGCAGAGGCTCCGTACGAGGGGCTGGAGCCGCGCGAGCTCGACGAGCTCATCGCTTCGCTCGAGCCCATCTCGGCACGACTCGAGGCCACCGGGTCGCAGTAGGACGATGCCGACCCGGACCTCAGGCCGTGCTTCCCCCTGTCCGGCGGACGATCTCGTCGACCACGCGGGCGATCGGTGCGGTGGCGTCGAGAACGATGCCGTCCCTCGGGATGTCCTCCTTCGTTCGGTGCAAGCGCTCGATGAGTTCCCGTTGGGCATGGGTCGCACCCCAGTCACCGCCCCGCCGCTGGTCGAGGCGCCGGTTCAACGTCGCGCGGTCGACCTCGAGGATGAAGACGCCGTCGAACAGGTCCAGGAACGTGGAGAAGTTCCTCGAGCCGCCGCAGAAGTACGTCACCGCCTGATCTTGGTTCGCGGCCAGGAGCCGTACTTCGTCCACCCGCCAGATGTGGTGCTCGTGGGTGAAGCCGTCCGTCGGCTCCCCCGTTTCCGGATCGCCTTGGTAGGCCAGGTCCCTGTCACCGTCGACGGCGTGGTGACCACGCCGCCGCAGCTCCCTGCAGACCGAGCTCTTCCCGGTGCCGGAAACACCTTCGATCAGGTAGTTCCTCATTCCCATTCCTGGAGAAGTCCCGTCCCAGAGCAACGATGGAGCCGACGCCCGGATTTGAACCGGGAACCGCCCGATTACAAGTCGGGTGCGCTGCCAATTGCGCCACGCCGGCGGAGCCTCATTCTGACACGCGACTAGTGCCGTCGAAGGACCAGGACGGTCACGTCGTCGTCATGGGTCCGTTGCGCGGCAGCGGCTGAGACGATGCGGTTCAGCAGCTTCTGCGCGTCGTCCTGCCATTCCGGGCCGGCCGCCTGGAGGATGCGGTCGACGCCCTCGTCGATGTCCTCGCCGCGCCGTTCGACCAGGCCGTCGGTGATCGCGACCAGCGACGCTCCTCGGGGGATCTGCACCGTGTGGGCCTGTCGTTCGCTGCCGCCCACCCCGAAGGGTGTGCCACCCCGGGTCGGAAGCACCCGGTTCCCGGCGGCGTCGATCACCAGGGGTGGCAGGTGTCCCGCGCTGGCGATGACGACCTCGCCCGTCCCGGGCTCGACGAGCAGGTAGACCGCGGTGACGAGCTGCGGCAGGTCGAGCGCCGCGAAGAAGTCGTCCACCCGCCGGAAGACCGACACCGGTTCGGGGTCCTCGATGGCGTAGGCGCGAACCGTGGACCGGACCTGAGCCATCGAGGCTGCGGCTTCGAGGCCGCGGCCCATCACGTCACCGACGATGGCGGCGATCCGACCGCCTCCGACCGGCACGACGTCGTAGAAGTCACCTCCGACCTCTTCGTCACCAGCGGGGCTGTAGTAGGTGGCGACAGTCCACCCGTCGATCGACGGCAGGTGCTCCGGCAGCAGCGCGCGCTGCAGCTCCAGGGCGGCGGTGCGCTCTGCCTGGTACAGCTCGCCGCGTTGCAGGGCCTGCGCCGTCTGGGCCGCCAGCGCGAGAACGAAGCTGCGCTCGTCCGCGTCGAAGAGCTTCTGCACCGTGAAGCTGAAGCGCAGCGCCCCGAGGACGCGATCAGCCACGATGAGCGGCACCGCGCACATCGCCACCGTGGAGGCTTCGAGGCCGCGCAAGGCAGGGAAGTCCCGATCCCGCTCCTCGCGCGACTCCAACCACACCGCCTGACCGGTACGCAGTGCTGTCGCCGCCGGCAGCGGGGCGTCGATCAGCTCCTCCCGGAGCGCCTCGACCAGACCGCCTTCGTATCCCACGACTCCCGGCACGGTGAGGTGCACGCCGTCCTCCGAGGGGACGAGCAGACCTCCGCCGGAAGCACCGAGGGCGTCGACCCCTGCCGAGACCACCACCGCGGCAACGTCCTCGGGGGTCCGCGCCTGCACCAGGGCCGCGGTCACCCGTTGCAGGCGCAGCGCAGGCTCACCCGTCCGGTGCGCGAGCGTGAGCCGGCGGATCTCCTCGACCAGCCGATCCTCGAAGGGGGCGACCGGACGCGGCGTTCCTCCTGCTGCGAGCTCGCGAAGCTGCTCGATGACAGCCTCCACGTACCACCGGCGGAACAGTCGATGGTCCGGCTGGGCCTCCAGCGTCAGCAGCCGCGCAGCGCGGGAGTAGGTGTCGGCCTCGTCGAGGGCCGCGAGATAAGCCTCGCCCGCATCCGCCGCCGACGCCGGGAGCTGCAACGTCAGCCGCGTGCGTAGCTGGCCCTGGGCGGCAGCAGCCAACGCCTGCCGCTTGATCGCATCACGGGCATCGCTGAAGGAGTGCACGACGGTCTCGATCAGCCGCATGTAGTGCTCCGGCAGCTCGGTCGACGCCCCGCTGGTCGGCGTGGACAGGGAGAACTCGCGCACCAGGTTGTCCATGTGGGCCTTGGCCTCGATCAGCAGGTCGGTGGGCACATCGCCCAGGACCACCGTGAACCGCTCCTCGGTGACAACAAGGTTCTCGTCCGTCCAGTCGGCCGGCTCGCCGTCGTCCTGACCCGGACCGGCCACCGACGCCCCGTCGAGGGCGAAGTCGGCCCACACCGTCTTCCCGGTCCCCGGACCGCGCGCGACGCCCCAGCGCGTGGCCACCGCCTCGACCAGCGCGAGTCCGCGACCGGTCATGTTGCTGGTGCTCCCGGCCGCTCGCACCGGGATCCGTGAGCTGCCGTCGCGGACCTCGATGCGCAGGCCACCGAGGTCGCCGCTGACGCAGACCGCGACGGGAGCCAGCCCGTGCTGCTGGGCGTTGGCCAGCAGCTCGCCGGCCACCAGCACCGCCTCGTCGACGAAGTGGCTGCCACCGCGGGCGATCACCTGCTGCTCGACGAACCTCCGACCGATGCCGACCGCCTCCGGTCGGTCGTCGAGGACGAGGCACGCCGCCTCGACGTCCGTCGGAGAGTCCTCGGTCCCCGCCAAGCGTCCTCCTCAGAACCCTCGATGCCCGACTGCCCAGGTTTGGCTTGGTGCGGCGCCCATTGTCTGGGTCGGAGCCGTCCGGCACCAGTCGCCCCGCAGGCCGGCCGATCGGCTTCCGCGGATAAGTCTCGCCCACCCGCCCCCTAACGCTCCCCTAACCGGGGCCACGACCACCGGCAGGCGGGGCACAGTCGATCACGCCAGCACAGACCAGCCACCACGGAGGACCTCATGCGCACCGCACTCGCCGTCGCCGCACTCAGCGCCGCCCTCGTCGCCACCGGAGCCCCGCTCGCCCAGGCCAGCGGCGGTGACGACGGCCGGATCATCCGTACCGGCTCCTGCAGCGCCTCGGCCGACTGGAAGCTCAAGGCCAAGCACGACGACGGGCGCATCGAGGTCGAGTACGAGGTCGACTCCAACCGGTCCGGCCAGACCTGGCGGGTCCGGGTCTACGACAACGGCGACCGCGTCGTGGCCACCCGGGCGACCACCGGCGGACGCAGCGGCTCCTTCAGCATCGAGCGCAAGGTCGCGAATCGGGGCGGCAGCGACAGCTTCGTCGCCCGGGCCCGCGACCTGTCCAGCGGACAGCTCTGCGTCGGCCGGCTGACCTTCTAGTCCGCCGATTCCGGAGGTGCGAAGACCACCGAGACCTCGAGGTCCTCGGTGACGTCGACGAACCGGTGCGGGGCCCGGCGCGGCACGTACGCGACCGAGCCGGGCCCCACCGGGGTGCGCACCCCGTCGACGTCCAGCACGGCTGATCCCGCGGTCACGACATAGACCTCGTCCTCACGGTGCGGCGACTGCTCGTCGGAGGCGCCGGCCGCGAGGCGGTAGACGCCGGCACTCAACGACTGCGACCGCACCCACTCGACGTACCGGCCGGCCGGTACGTCGGCAGCGGCCAGCACGATCGGGGACCCGCTCTGCGGCGAACGGCCGTGGGTCGGCCAGAACGGCCACTCCTCGAACCGCTCGGCCCGCCCGTCGGCGGCGAAGCGCACCACCCAGAGGTCGAGGTACTCCTGCGCCACGGGATCGCCGTACCGCACCTCGACCCGGGCCACCCCGGTGTTGCCCGAGCAGGCCACGACCCCCGCGCTCATCGTGAACGCCTCGTCCGGTCCGTCGCGGTCCTCGTCCCAGAGCTGCCGGATCGCTGACAGGCCACGGACCGGTTCGTCGTACGGCGTGACGAGGTACTCGGCCTGGTCGGCGAACAGCTCGCCGAGGATCTCGGTCCCAGGGCTGCGCCAGGCCCGCTCGTACCCGTCGACCCAGGCCAGCAGCTGCTCCGGGCGCACGTCAGCCACGGGTCAGCTCCCCCCTTCGTGGCGGGTCCGCACCGGGCCGGGAGCAGGTGATCGCCGAGGCGGCGATCGCCTCGTCCAGCAAGGCACTGACCTCGCCGGCCGGCAGCGCCCGGAGCTGGTCACGCCGGGCCGCACCGAGCAGGTCGCGACCGGCGAGTCCGGCCAGCAGCGCGCTCATGAAGGAGTCGCCGGCGCCGACGGTGTCCACGACGTCGACCCGGGCGCCGGGTCGACGCACCGGACCGCTCGCCCCGCCGACGGCAATCGCGCCCTCGCCGCCACGGGTCACGACCACCAGTGCCGGCCCGCGGGACGACCAGTCCGCCGCCACCTCCTCGGGAGCCCGGCCGGGTACGAGCCACGCCACGTCCTCGTCGCTGGCCTTGACGACGTCCGCGACGGCGAGCAGCTCGTGCACGACACCGAGCACCTCCTCCGACGGGCCCATCAGCAGGTGCCGCACGTTCGGGTCGAACGACACGGTCGCCGAAGCGGCGGCGCGGGCTGCGAGCCGGCGGAGGACCGCACCCCCCGGTGGGGTCGTCAGCGCCAGCGACCCGACGTGCAACGCGGCGACGCCGTCGACTGCTGTCGCGAGCTCGTCGTCGGTCCACTGCCAGTCGGCCGTTCCGTCGACCCGGAAGTCGTAGGCCGCCGAGCCGTCGTCCTGCAGCGCGACGATCGCGAGGGAAGACGACTCGGTGGCGGCGACGCTGTGCGAGAGGTCGACACCGTTGTTCTGCAGGTGCGCCCGCAGCCGCCGGCCGAGGACGTCGTCCGAGAGACGAGCGAGCATCCGCGCAGGTACGTCGAGCCGGGCCAGGCCGACCGCCACGTTGGCGGGGCTGCCACCCGGAGCCGCTCGGAACATGCCGTCCGCACCGGCCGGCACCAGGTCGGTGATCACCTCACCGGCGACCGCGACGACGGAGTCCACGCGGTGAACCTACTGGGCGGGCGGGGAGCAGGTGGTGTGCCGGACGATGAGCCGGGTGGGCACCGTGATCACCGGCGGGTGGGCTGGTCGGTCGAGGTCGGCGTCGAGCGCCTCGAGCAGCAACGTCGCGGCCAGCTGGCCCTGCTCATGAACCGGTTGGGCGACGGTCGTCAGCTCGAAGAACTCGGCCATCTCGTGGTCGTCGATGCCGATGACCGAGACGTCCTCCGGAACCCGCAGCCCCACCTCGCGCACGGCGTGCACCGCCCCGACCGCCATCTCGTCGGAGGCCGCGAACACGGCAGTCGGTCGAGGTTCGGTGGCAAGCAGCAGCCGGGTCGCGGCGAGACCTCCTCGGACGGTGAAGTCGCCGATCACCTCCCACGACGGTGGCGCGGGCAACCCGGCCTCAGCCATGGCCGCGCGATAGCCGTTGAGCCGGTCCAGCGGCGCAGCGAAGTCCAGCTGCTCCTCCAAGGAGCCCCCCACGTAGCCGATCCGGCGGTGCCCGAGGTCGATGAGGTGCTGCATGGCGATCTGCGCCGTCGCGGCGTCGTCGATCCGGACGCTGGCCCACCCGTTCACGGTCGCGCCCACGACGGCGACCGGCCGGTCCAGCTTCGTGAGCGCCGCGACCTCCTCGTCGGTCGGCGTGAGACTCAGCACCAGCACGGCATCGACCCGCTTGCGCAGCAGATGGGTGCGGAAGACCCGGTGCCTGGCCTCCTGGTCCCCACCGAGGTTGTAGAGCAGCAGGTCGTAGCCGGCCTCGCGGAGCAGCTCCTCGGCCCCCTGCACCACTGAGGCGTAGAACCAGCGCGTCACGAACGGCACGATGACCCCGACCGCCCGGGTCTGACCGCTGGCCAGGCCCGCGGCGCTCGGGGAGGCGACGTAGTCGAGCTCGGCGGCGACCTGCAGCACCCGGACCCGGGTCTCCTCCGACACGCGCGGCAGTCCACGAAGCGCGCGCGACACGGTCGCCGTCGACACCCCGACCTCACGGGCGACGTCCTTGATGCTCGTCACCTGGAACGCCTCGTTCCGTGCTCGGCTCCCACCGTACGGTGACCCTCATGAGCAGCCACCTGCCGGACGGATCGCAGCTGACCTTCGGTGCGGCCACCGCCGCCTACCAGGTGGAAGGTGCATCGACGGCCGACGGCCGTGGACCGTCCGTCTGGGACACGTTCACCGCCCGCGAGGGCACCATCAAGGACGGCAGCGACGGCTCGGTGGCCTGCGCGTCCTACGAGCGGCTCGACGAGGACCTCGCCCTGCTCGCGGGACTGGGTGTCGGTCACTACCGCTTCTCGGTGGCCTGGCCGCGGGTCCAACCGACCGGCAGCGGCCCGGTGGAGCCGCGCGGGCTCGCCTACTACGACCGGCTCGTCGACGGGCTGCTCGAGCGCGGCATCGCGCCGATGGCCACGCTCTACCACTGGGACCTGCCGCAGCCCCTCGAGGACGCCGGTGGGTGGCCCGAGCGGGCCACCGCCGAGCGGTTCGCTGACTACGCGGCTCTGGTGCACGAGCATCTCGGCGACCGGGTGGGCCTGTGGGCGACGTTCAACGAGCCGTGGTGCTCGGCGTACCTCGGGTACGCCGCCGGTGTCCACGCTCCCGGGCGGCGCGAGCCGGCTGCTGCCCACCGCGCCGCCCACCACCTGCTGCTCGGGCACGGGCTGGCCGCCGCCCGGCTGCACGAGGCCGGCAGCGACGGTGTCGGCATCGTGTCTGAACCTCATGCCGGTGTGGCCGGAGCGCCGGGAGGCCGCCGACGCCGCCGACGGGGTGGACGCGATCCAGAACCGGGTCTGGCTCGGGGCACTGGTCGACGGCGGGTACGACGAGCGACTGCGCGTGTTGGCACCGCCGCTGGGCGACAGTGCGGTCGTGCGCGACGGCGACCTCGCCCTGGTGCAGGGCTCGGTCGACTGGCTGGGCCTCAACTACTACACGCCGGCCCGGGTCGACACGGGGATCGACAGCTCCGGGGGCGTCGGGCTGGACACCTCGGCGTACCCCGGCGTCGACGGGCTGCGGTTCGCTCCTCGGCCGCCGACCACCGAGATGGGCTGGGAGGTCGAGCCCCGCGGTCTCGAGGAGCTGCTCGTCGACGTCCACGGTCGCACCGGCCTCCCGCTGGTCGTCGCCGAGAACGGCGCCGCGTACGGGGACTCGGCGCGCGCCGCGGACGGCTCGGTCGACGACCAGGACCGGATCGCCTACCTGCGGGAGCACATCGCCGCGGTCGAGCGGGCCCGGGCGGCCGGCGCCGACGTGCGCACCTACGTCGCCTGGACGCTGCTCGACAACTTCGAGTGGGCAGAGGGCTACACGAAGAAGTTCGGGCTGGTCGAGGTCGATCCGGACGACCAGCACCGCACCCCCAAGTCGTCGTACCGCTGGTTCTCGGACCTTGCGCATGCCGGCCGGCCCGGACTCATCCCCTAACCCTTCACGCTGCCCGCGAGGAGTCCTCGGACGAAGTAGCGCTGCAGGCTGAGGAACACGATCAGAGGCACGATCAGCGAGACGAACGCGCCCGCCGAGAGCAGGTGCCAGGCCTGGTCCTTGGTGCCGGACAGCTCGGCCAGTCGCACGGTCAGCGGTGACGTGTCGGGGTTGCCTCCGGCGAAGACCAGGGCCACCAGCAGGTCGTTCCAGACCCAGAGGAACTGGAAGATGCCGAATGCCGCGATGGCCGGGGTCATCAGCGGCAGCATGATCCGGGTGAAGATCTTGACGTGTCCGGCGCCGTCGACCCGGGCGGCTTCGATCAGCTCGTTCGGGACTTCCTTCATGAAGTTGTGCAGCAGGAAGATCGCCAGCGGCAGCGCGAAGATCGAGTGCGACAGCCAGATCGTGTAGAAGCCACCGCCCGGGGCGTCCGAGCCGGCCAGGCTCGGCAGACCGAACGGCGGGTTCACGTACTTCGTCAGCAGCGGGATCATCGTGACCTGGATCGGCACGATCTGCATCGCGAAGACGGCGACGAACAGCGTGTCCCTGCCCGGGAACTTCATCCAGGCGAAGGCATAGGCGGCCAGGGTGGCCAGGGTGATCGGGATGATGACGGCGGGCAGCGTGATGACCAGCGAGTTGACGAAGTAGGTGGCGAGCTTGGTGTCGCTGCCGTTCAGCACCGCGTCGTAGTTGTCGAGCGTCAGGTTGGGGTCGGTGAAGAATGTCCACCAGCCGCTGCTCTTGACGTCGTCCTCCGGACGGAACGACGAGATCAGCAGCCCGACCGTCGGGATCGTCCACATCGTCGCGATGACGACGGCAGCGAACGACGCCCAGGGGGACGTGAGACGCTTCTTGGCCTCCCGCGAAGCCGTCGTGGTCGGCGTGGCCGTGGTCGTGGTCTCGACCTCGGCGGCGGGCGCGGTCATCGTGCCTCCAGCTGACGCATCTGGCGAATGTTGTAGACGACGATGGGGATGACCAGGACGAACAGCAGCGATGCCAGCGCTGCTCCGAGCCCGGTGTTGAAGGCCCGGAAGCTCTGGGTGTAGAACTCGTTGGCCAGGACGCTGGTGTGGAAGTTGCCACCCGTCGCCGTCCGGACGATGTCGAAGACCTTGAGCGTCGTGATGCTGATCGTCGTCAGCACGACGACGAGGGAGGGCCGGATGCTCGGCACCGTGATGTAGCGGAACATCCGGAAGCCGCTCACTCCGTCGAGCCGCGCGGCCTCGACGATGTCATCGGGAATGGCCTTGATGGACGCCGACAGAACGGTCATGGCGAAGCCGGCCTGGACCCAGATCATGATGACGATCAGGAACAGCGTGTTCCACGGCTCGGTCAGCAGGAACCGGTAGGTGTCCAGACCGACCGACTTGAGGATCTGGTTGAGCAGCCCGATCTGCTGGTTCTCGGTGGCGCGGTAGTCGTACATGAACTTCCAGATGATCGATGCGCCGACCAGCGAGATGGCCATCGGCAGGAAGATCAGGGCCTTGGCGAACTTCTCGACCCTCGCCCGGTCGATCAGGACGGCGTAGACGAGTCCGATCAGCGTGGCGGCCACGGGTGTGACGATCACCCAGATCGCGGTGTTGCGCAGGACGATCAGCTGCTCGGAGTCGGTGAAGATCGTCTTGTAGTTGTCGAAGCCGACGAACGAGTTGCCCCCCTCGTTCTTGAACGACTGGTAGACCGTCTTGACGGCCGGGTAGAGCAGCCCGAACCCGATCATGACCGTCGCCGGGAGCACGAACGCGATGGTCTGGAGGATCTCGCCACGCCGGGACCGGACGCGGTCGGCGAGGAAGAGAACGATGCCCATCACGGCCACGAAGGCCGCGATGGCGATGAACATCTGAGCGAACTTGTAGCCAGCCGACATCCGGAGTGCCTCCTCGATGACCGAGCGTGGGACTGGTGGAGCATGGCAGCGGGGCTGCGCTCGCCGCCGGGTGAGGGAGTGCGACCGTGCGGTCGCACTCCCTCCCCGGGGCTACTTCAGCTGACCAGAGGCCTGTGGTTCGGGCCCCGACCAGGTCGAGCTAGGAGGCAGGCCAGGACTTCTCGATGTTGGCGAGTGCGTCCTTGGTGCTCTTCCCGGTGATCCAGGCCGTCATTTCCTTCCAGAAGGAGCCTGCGCCGACCGCACCGGGCATCATGTCCGAGCCGTCGAACCGGAACACGGCGTCCGGGTCCTGGAGGATCTCGCCGGCCAGCTTGTCGACCGGGCTCACCAGGTTGTTGACGTCGAGGCCCTTGTTGGCGCTGACCCAGCCGCCGCTCGGTGTGGACTTGGCCTTCTCGTTGGCCCAGGTGTCCGAGGAGAGGTAGGTCTGGAAGGCCTGCACCTCGGGACTGTCGCTGAACGCCGCGATGAACTCGCCACCACCGAGGACGGGCTTGCCGTTGTCCTCGTTGGTCGTGGGCAGGTAGAAGGCGAACACCTTGCCGCCCTCTTCCACCTTGGTGCCCTTGGGGAAGAAGTTGGCGTAGAAGCTGGCCTGACGGTGCATGGCGCACTCACCGGTGGCGACGGGGAGACCGCCGTCCTGGAACGTGGTGGTGGCGATGCTCTTGACGTCGCCGATACCGGCGTTGACGTACTTGTCGTTCTTGAGGATGCCGCCGACCCGGTCCAGTGCGGACTCGACCTGCGGGTCGTCGAACGCGATCTTGTGCTGGACCCACTGGTCGTAGACGTCCGGACCCACGTCGCGGAGCATGACGTCCTCGAGCCAGTCGGTGACCGGCCAGCCAGTGGCCTCACCCGAGCCGATGCCCGCACACCAGGGCTTCATCCCGGAGGCCGCGATCTTGTCGGACAGCGAGACCATCTCGTCCCACGTGGTGGGGACGGTCCAGCCCTTCTCCTCGAACAGCGTCGGGGAGTACCAGACGAAGGACTTCACGTTGGCGCCCAGCGGAGCGGCGTAGAACTTGCCGTCGACGGTGCCGTAGGCCTTCCAGTCCTCGCCCCACCACTTGTCGACGTTCTTCGAGACCGACTCGGGTGCTTCCTTCACCTTGCCGGTCTGGGTGACCAGGGTGTTGAGCAGGCCGGGCTGCGGGACGATCGCGATGTCCGGCGGGTTGCCGCTCTTGACGCGGACCACCAGCTGGGCCTCGAACTCCTTCGAGCCCTCGTACTTGACCTTCGCACCCGTGCACGACTCGAAGAGCTTGTAGGAGTCCTTCTGGGTCACGTCCTCGGGGGCGACGATCGAGGTGTAGACCGACACCTCCTTGCCGGTGAGGTCACCGAACGACGTCAGGCCGGCGCACTCCGGCTTGCCCTTACCCGGCGACGTACCGCCGGCGGACTTCGTCCCGCCCCCGCCATCGTCGTCGCCGCCGCCGCAGGCGGCAAGGACGAGGCTGGCACTCAGAACGACGGCGAACGCGGCTGCACCGCGACGTGCCTTCGTTGATCCCATGCGCACTGCTCCCTCTCTCGACCAGGTCCGGTCCGGGCGCAGCCAAGGGTTGGCGCCCCCGCGTCCCGGGTAACCCGATGTAAACGTTTACGCAACCGTCCGGCAACAGGTGACGCGGTAACGATTGGGTCACGACAGAACGCGACGACGGAAGCATGGACAGGAGATTGCCCGCGGGTTACGGTCACCCTGCGTCACGACCACCCTCCACTACGGATCGTCCGGCACGTACCTGCCGGTGGAAGGACTTCTCTCATGGCAACTGTGACCTTCGACAAGGCCACCCGGCTGTTCCCGGGGTCTGAGCGCCCCGCGGTCGACAAGCTGGACATCGAGATCGGCGACGGGGAGTTCCTCGTCCTGGTCGGCCCCTCCGGCTGCGGCAAGTCCACCTCGCTGCGGATGCTCGCCGGGCTCGAGGACGTCAACGGCGGCGCGATCCGCATCGGCGACCGCGACGTCACCAACCTGGCACCCAAGGACCGCGACATCGCGATGGTGTTCCAGAACTACGCGCTCTACCCGCACATGACCGTGGGCGAGAACATGGGCTTCGCGCTGAAGATCGCCGGCGAGTCCAAGGACAAGATCGCCGAGCGGGTCAAGGAAGCCGCCAAGATCCTGGATCTCGAGGAGTACATCGACCGCAAGCCGAAGGCGCTCTCCGGCGGCCAGCGGCAGCGCGTCGCCATGGGTCGGGCCATCGTCCGCTCGCCGCAGGTCTTCCTGATGGACGAGCCGCTGTCGAACCTGGACGCGAAGCTGCGGGTCCAGACCCGCAGCCAGATCGCCGCGCTCCAGCGCCGGCTCGGTGTCACGACCGTCTACGTCACCCACGACCAGGTCGAGGCCATGACGATGGGTGACCGGGTCGCCGTGCTCAAGGACGGCGTGCTCCAGCAGGTCGACACCCCGCGCCGGATGTACGACAACCCGAACAACGTGTTCGTGGCCGGGTTCATCGGCTCACCGGCCATGAACCTGCTCACCGTGCCGGTCGAGGGCAGCTCGGTGAAGTTCGGCGACGGCACCATCGACGTCCCCCGCGAGACGGTCGAGAAGGCCGGCGAGGCCGACCGCAAGGTCACCATCGGGGTGCGCCCCGAGGACATGGAGCTGGTCGGCGACGGCCAGGGCCTGAAGACCACGGTCAACCTCGTCGAGGAGCTCGGCGCGGACGCCTACGTCTACGGCACGGCCGACGTGAACGGCCAGCAGCTCGACGTCATCGCCCGGGTCGACGGCCGCAAGCCGCCGGAGAAGGGCGCCACGGTCAACTTCGCCCCGAAGCCCGGCCACCTGCACCTGTTCTCCACCACCAGCGGCGAGCGGCTGCCCAGCTGAGTCCTCCGCCCGCCTGACTCGACGGCGGGCAGCTGCAGGCACCATGGACCTCATGGCCCTGCAGCTGCTCGCCGCACCGAGTGATCCCGCGCTGCTCGACCTGCCGTGGGGCACCCCGCTCGAGGACTGGCCCCCGGACCAGCTGGTGGCCCTGCCGCGCGGCCTGTCCCGGCACGTCGTCCGCTTCGTGCGGCTGGGCGAGGCGGTCTACGCCGTCAAGGAGATCGCCGAGAACGCCGCCCTGCGCGAGTACGGGCTGCTGCGCCAGCTGGAACGCCGGGAGATGCCCGCCGTCGAGGCGGTGGCGGTGGTGTCCGGGCGGGTCGACGACACCGGTCACCCGTTGGACCCGGCTCTGGTGACCCGGCACCTGCAGTTCTCGCTGCCCTACCGTGCGCTGTTCTCCTCGACCCTGCGCAGCGAGACCGCAAATCGGCTGCTCGACGCCCTGGCTGCGCTGCTGGTGCGGCTGCACACCGCAGGCTTCTACTGGGGCGACTGCTCGTTCTCCAACACCCTGTTCCGACGCGATGCCGGTGCCTTCGCGGCGTACCTGGTGGACGCCGAGACCGGTGAGCTGCACGGCTCGCTCTCCGAGGGCCAGCGCGAGTACGACGTCGACCTGGCGCGCACGAACATCGCCGGCGAGCTGCTCGACCTGGAGGCCGGCGGGCTGCTGCACTCGTCGATCGACCCGGTGGCCACGGCGAACGTGGTGGTGGACCGCTACCGCGACCTGTGGCAGGAGCTGCTCGGCGCCGAGACCTTCGACACCGGCGAGCGCTACCGGATCGACCAGCGGATCCGCCGGCTGAACGAGCTCGGCTTCGACGTCGCCGAGCTCACCATCGTCACCGACATCGACGGCCGCACCGTGCAGCTCGAGCCGAAGGTCGTCGACGCGGGCCACCACAGCCGGCGGTTGCTGCGGCTCACCGGCCTCGACGTCGAGGAGAACCAGGCCCGACGGCTGCTCAACGACCTGGACGCCTACCGGGCCGCCAAGGACGTGCAGGGCGAGTCGGAGGAGATCGTCGCGCACCGCTGGGTCGACGACTCGTTCGAGCCGGTGGTGCGGACGGTGCCGAAGGAGCTGCGCGGGAAGCTGGAGCCGGCCGAGATCTTCCACGAGGTGCTCGAGCACCGCTGGTTCCTCTCCGAGCGCGAGGGCCGCGACGTCGGCCTGATGCCGGCCGCTCGCTCGTACGTCACCGACGTCCTGAGCCACAAGCCGGACGAGAAGGCGGTGCTCGGCTCCAGGATCGGCACCCCGACCGTCGAGGCCGACCCCTACGTCGACGACGAGGAGTAGCCCGGACCTACCGGTACAGCGCCAGGACGGCGTCGCAGACGTACTGCGCCAGTCCCGGTCGCTGGTCGTCGTAGTTCCGCATGAACCTGTCGTCACCGACGTACATCCGGGCCAGGCCCTGGTGCATCTCGTCGGTGAGCTCGTAGAACCGCGAGCTGATGTGGTTCCGGTGAGCTGTCGCGGCTGCGGCGGCCTCCGGCGAGTCCGGTGGCAGTCCCGCGTCGAGAGCCGCAACGAACGCGGCGTTGACCTGCTCGCCCTCGCGCTTGATGTCCAGCCAGTCCTGCTTGCCGTACGACGACGCGCGGCGCTGCGACTCGCGGTACGCGTCCGTGTCGCCCCACCGTCGCTCGGCCTCCGCGACATGCTCGGCGGGGTCGTGGTCGCCGAACACCTCGAGCATCTCCTCCGGCGTCAGGTTGATCCCCATCTCGTGTGCCTCCAAGGTCTTCGCGACGGTCGCGGCCACTGCCTGCAACCGCTCGATCCGGTCCAGCAGCTGCGCGTGCTGTGCGCGCAGCTGGTCGAGTGCGTCGTCCGCCGAGCCGTCGGTCGCAACGAGGTGCGCGACCTGCTCGAGGTCGAACCCGAGCTCGCGCCAGCCCAGGACGCGTTGCAGCCGGACGACGTCCACCGCGGTGTAGGTCCGGTAGCCGTTGGCCGCCCGGCCGCTCGGCGGCAGCAGGCCGATCTCGTCGTAGTGGTGCAGGGTGCGGACGGTGACGCCGGCGAGCCGGGCCACCTGGCCCACGGTGTAGGTCTGCTCGCTCACGGACGTGACGCTAGAACCTCACGTCACGTCAGGGTCAACACCTTCTCGACGGCTAGGTGCGGCGGCGGGAGATCTCGTAGAGGGCGATGCCAGCAGCGACGGCGGCGTTGAGCGACTCGGCGGCAGAACCGATCGGGATCGCGGCGACCACGTCGCAGGTCTCCCGCACCAGGCGCGACAGCCCCTTGCCCTCGGACCCGACGACCAGCACCACCGGCTCGCTCGTGACCTCGACGTCGCTGAGGTCGACCGACGCCTCGCCGTCCAGCCCCACGACGTACAGCCCGGCGTCCCGGTAGGCCTGCAGCGTGCGGGTCAGGTTCGTGGCTCGCGCCACCGGCACCCGCGCCGCGGCACCGGCCGACACCTTCCACGCGGTCGCCGTGACACCGGCCGACCGCCGGGCCGGCACGAGCACACCGTGCGCGCCGAACGCGGCGGACGACCGCAGCACCGCGCCCAGGTTGCGCGGGTCGGTGACGCCGTCCAACGCGACCAGCAGCGGCGCCTCGTCGGCCTCCTCGGCCCGTGCCAGCAGGTCGTCCGGATGCGCGTACTCGTAGGCGGGAACCTGCAGGGCCAGGCCCTGGTGGTTGCTGGCGAGCCGGTCGAGCTCGGTCCGGGATGCCTCCATCAGCGGGACGCCGAGCTGGCTCGCGAGCTTCATCGACTCGCGGACCCGGTCGTCGGAGTCGATCCGCTCGGCGACGTACAGCGCGGTCGCCGGCACCGCGGCGCGCAGCGCCTCGACCACCGGGTTGCGCCCGGCGACCCACTCCGGTCCGGTGCCGGCCTCACGGGACCGGCTGGCGCCGGCCGAACGGGAGCCGCCGGACCGGCCGGTCGGCTTCGCGGCCCGCTTGGCCGCCGACCGCGCCTTGCGGTGCGCCGGGTGGCTCGGCCGCTCGGTGGCCTTCGGTGTCGGACCCTTGCCCTTGAGCTGCTTGCGCCGCTGGCCGCCGGAGCCGACGGTCTGGCCCTTCTTGGACCCCGGGGACCGCTTCGCGCCGCGGCGTTCGCTGTTGCCGGCCATCAGGGGACCTCCTCGGTCGCGGTGTCGGCCAGCGTCCAGCGCGGACCGTTCGGGGTGTCCTCGACCAGGACGCCGGCTGCGGCCAGGGCGTCGCGCACCCGGTCGGCCGCGGCCCAGTCCTTGCGCGACCGTGCCTCGGCCCGCTCCTGCAGCGCGAGCGCCACCAGGCGGTCGACGACGCCGTGCAGGTCCGAGCTCGCCCCCGAGCCCGCCCAGGCCGGCGACAGCGGGTCGAGGCCGAGAACGTCGAGCATCGCGCGGGTCGACGACCAGGTCCCGCGCAGCGCGTCCGACGGTCCGTCCGCGAGCAGCTTGTTGCCCTCACGGATCACGCCCTGCAGCACCGCCAGGGCAGCGGGCACGGCGAGGTCGTCGTCCATCGCCTCGGTGAACTCGGCGCAGAGCATGCCGTCCGCCGGTCCGGCCTCGCCGCCGAGCACCTCGTGCGCCCGGCGTACGAAGCCCTCGATCCGGCCGAAGGCCGCAGCGGCCTCCTCGAGCGCCTCCCAGGAGAACTCGACGATCGAGCGGTAGTGCGAGGCCACCAGGTAGTAGCGCAGGTCGATCGGCCGCACCCGCTTGACGACCTCGGACACCAGCATCGTGTTGCCGACCGACTTGCTCATCTTCGAGCCGCCGAGGTTGAGCATCGCGTTGTGCATCCACCAGCGCGCGAACGGCCGGCCGGCGGCCGTCGACTGGGCCAGCTCGTTCTCGTGGTGCGGGAAGCGCAGGTCCAGGCCGCCGCCGTGGATGTCGAACTCCGGCCCGAGGTACTTGCCGACCATCGCCGAGCACTCCAGGTGCCAGCCCGGCCGGCCGCGGCCCCACGGCGTCGGCCAGGAGGCGGTCTCCGGCTCGCCCGGCTTGTGGCCCTTCCAGAGCGCGAAGTCGCGCGGGTCCCGCTTGCCGCGCGGGTCGGCGTCCTCGGCGGCCGCCATGTCGTCGATCCGCTGGTTGGACAGCGCGCCGTACTCCGGCCACGACCGCACGTCGAAGTACACGTCGCCGGAGCCGTCATCGGCCGGATAGGCGTGGCCGCGCTCGATCAGCTCCCCCATCAGCTCGACCATCTCAGTGATGTGGCCGGTAGCCCGCGGCTCGTACGTCGGCGGCACGCACCCCAGCACGTCGTACGCCGCGTGCAGCGCGCGCTCGTTGGCATAGGCCAGCGCGAACCACTCGGTGCCCGCCTCGTCGGCCTTGACCAGGATCTTGTCGTCGATGTCGGTGACGTTGGCGATGATGCTGACCTCGAGGCCGGACCGCTCCAGCCAGCGCCGCAGGACGTCGAACACGACTTCCTTGCGGATGTGCCCGATGTGCGGCGCTCCCTGCACGGTGAGGCCGCAGTGGTAGATGCCGACCTTGCCCTCGACGAGCGGCACGAAGTCGCGCACCGAGCGGGTGGCGGTGTCGTACAGCCGGAAGGTCACCGGGCCAAGGTTACTGGCGGGGCCACGCGGCGTTGACCACCAGCGCGGAGGCGATCGCGGCGATGCCCTCGCCGCGACCGGTGAGGCCAAGGCCGTCGGTGGTGGTGGCCGCCACCGACACCGGGGCTCCGACCGCTGCGGAGAGCACCCGCTCCGCCTCGGCCCGCCGCGGGCCGATCTTCGGCCGGTTGCCCACCACCTGCACCGACACGTTGCCGATCTGGAAGCCGGCCTCGCGCACCAGCCGGGCCGCCTCGCTGAGCAGCTGGGTGCCGCTGGCGCCGGACCAGCGCGGGTCGTCGGTACCGAACACCGCCCCGAGGTCGCCGAGCCCGGCAGCGGCGAGCAGCGCGTCACACACGGCGTGCGCGGCGACGTCGCCGTCGCTGTGGCCCGCGCAGCCGGCGGGCTCGTCGGGGAAGTGCAGACCGGCGAGGTACATCGGCCGGCCGGCCACCAACGGGTGGACGTCGACGCCGGTGCCCACCCGGGGCAGCTCAGCCACGAGTGGCCCCCCGGCCGGCGAGGACCGCTTCGGCGAGCAGCAGGTCGATGGGTCGGGTCACCTTGAAAGCGTCCTCGGCACCGGGGACGACGACCACCCGGCCGCCGTTCCGCTCTACGTGGCCGGCGTCGTCGGTCGCCTCGCCGGAGTCCGGGGCGTCGTACGCCGAGTCGAGCACCACCCGGCGGAAGCCCTGCGGGGTCTGAATCGCGCGCAGAGCCGACCGGTCGACGGTGGCCACCACCGCGCTCTCGGCGTCGACCTGCTTGACCGTGTCGACCACCGGCAGCCCCGGCACCACGGCGTCCGCGCCGGCCTGGACCGCCGTGACCACGGCGTCGACCAGGGTGCCCGGCACCAGCGGCCGGGCGGCGTCGTGCACGAGGACGACCTGCACCGAGGCGGGCAGAACGGCCAGAGCACGTCGCACCGACTCGCTGCGACTGTTCCCGCCCTCCACGACGACCAGCTCGGCGCCGTCGTGACTCGTGGCGAGCACGGCGCGCACCTCGTCGGCTCGTCCCGGCGGCACCGCGACCACGACCAGGCCGACCGGCGAGGCGGCCAGGGTGCGCACCGAGTGGGCCAGCATCGGCTCACCTCCGAGCAGGTGCAGCGCCTTGGCGATGCCGGTCCCGAGGCGCTCACCCCGCCCGGCCGCCGGCACGACGGCCGCGACCACCGGTGCGGTCACTGCTTCTCCGCAGCGGGTCGGGCGAACACCATCCGTCCGTTGGCCGTCGTGAGGACGCTGGTGACCCGCACCTGCGCCTCGTGGCCGACCTTGTCGCGAGACCGCTCGACGACGACCATCGTCCCGTCGTCCAGGTAGCCCACGGCCTGACCGTGCTCCTTGCCGGACTTGATGAGCAGGACGCCGACCTCGTCGCCGGCCACGACCGGCGGGCGCAGGGCCATCGCCAGTGCGTGCAGGTTCATGACCCGGACGCCGGCCAGCGCCGCCACCCGCGCCAGGTTGGTGTCCAGGGTGAGCAGGGCGGCGCCGCGGTCCAGGCAGATGCGCACCAGCTTGGCGTCGACCTCGGCCACGTCGGGCATCTCCTCGTCGAGCACCTCGACGTCGACGCCGGCCTCGCGGCGCAGCGTCTCCAGGACCTCCAGGCCGCGGCGACCCTTGGCCCGCCGCTGGTCGTCGCCGGCGTCGGCCAGACCCTGCAGCTCCCCGAGCACGGGGGTCGGGACGAGCATCAGGCCGTGCACGAACCCGGCCCGGACGACGTCGAGGATGCGGCCGTCGATCGCGACCGAGGTGTCCAGCACCCGGGGCAGCGCCACGGCCGGCACCGGCCGGTCGGCCAGCCCGACGCGGTCCCCGAACATGCCGAGGACGGCCTCGCGCTTGGCGGTGCCCAGCCGGTAGCCGAGCATCCCGAGAGAGACCAGGACGAAGGCGAAGACCGGGAAGGTCAGCAGCGGGCGGTTGATCAGCAGCACCGGCCAGGTGACACCGGTGCCGACCAGGACCCCGATGACGGCGCCGACGACGCCGGCCACGATCTGCTCGGCGGACTTCTCCCGCAGGCCGACCTCCGCCGCCTTGACCGCCGTGACGGTGCCCCGGCCCAGGACGCCGCCGAGCACGTAGCCCAGCGCCGAACCCAGCACCACACCGACACCGAGGACGCTGAGCGCTCCGAGGACCGGCTCGCCGTCGTCGTCCACCAGGCCCGCGACGTAGTAGCCGAGCCCGGCGAAGAAGACCACCACGCACAGCCGCAGCAGCTCGACGACAGCGCTGGGCACGCGGCGCAGGCGGGGCATGGCGGAACCTCTCAGGCCGGGCGTGAAACGACTCGCGCCGCCGACCCTAGGGGGTCGACGGCGCGGGACGCTGCGGGGGGAGCCGCTGCGGCGAGCCTCAGGAGGCGAGGACCTCGTCCAGGATGGCTTCGGCCTTGTCCTCGTTGGTGTGCTCGGCCAGCGCCAGCTCGCTCACCAGGATCTGCCGGGCCTTGGCCAGCATCCGCTTCTCGCCGGCGGACAGGCCGCGGTCCTTGTCGCGGCGCCACAGGTCGCGGACGACCTCGGCGACCTTGATCACGTCACCGGACGCGAGCTTCTCGAGGTTCGCCTTGTAGCGACGCGACCAGTTGGTCGGCTCCTCGGTGTGCGGCGCGCGGAGCACCTCGAAGACCTTGTCGAGACCCTCCTGGCCGACGACGTCACGGACGCCCACCAGGTCGCAGTTCTCGGCAGGGACCCGGACGGTGAGGTCGCCCTGAGCGACCTTGAGGACCAGGTAGAGCTTGTCTTCACCCTTGATGGTGCGAGTCTCGATGGATTCGATGAGCGCAGCCCCGTGGTGGGGATAGACGACCGTTTCGCCGACCTTGAACGTCATATGTGTCAGACCCCTTTCGCGGACCCCAGAATAACACGGTGACACGCATCACTCCGCCCGATCCCCGACCCGTTTGCGCAGGTCAGGGGCTTGACAGCGACGCACCAGCGTGCTGTTGAAGGGGCTTGCGGGCTCGTCGCACCCGCTGCCGAGCCTGGCGGTGACCGTGCTCGCGACGGCCGTCTCGGCGGCCGCCGGACGCTCCGCGGCGGGCTGCGTCCTGGTCGCTGCCGCCGTGCTCACCGGGCAGCTGTCGATCGGGTGGTGCAACGACCTGGTGGACCGCAGGCGCGACGTCGTGGCCGGCCGACGGGACAAGCCGCTGGCCACCGGGGCCGTCTCGCCGCGCGTCGTCGCCGTCGCGTGCGCGGTGTCCGCCGCGGCCTGCGTCCCGCTCTCGCTGGCCAGCGGGTGGCGGGCCGGGGTCGCCCACCTGGCGGGGGTGGCCGGGGGGTGGGCCTACGACCTCGGCGTCAAACGCACGGTGTGGTCCTGGCTGCCGTACGCCGCCAGCTTCGCGCTGCTCACTGCGTTCCTCACCCTGGGGTTGCCCGGGCACCCGGCCCCGCCGGCCTGGCTGCTGCTGGCCGGTGCCCTGCTCGGCACCGGTGCGCACTTCCTCAACGTGGTGCCCGACGTCGCGGCGGACCTGGCCGCCGGGGTGCGCGGGCTGCCGCAGCGGCTCGGTGCAGCGCGAGCCGCCGTGGTTGGTGCGGTCCTGCTGACCGCCGCCGCGCTGGTGGTGACCGTGGGCCCGGGGCAGCCGCCGTGGTGGGCCTGGGTCGGCTTCGGCGCCGCCACCTGCTGCGCGGCGGGAGCCGCCGTCCTGGGCGTCCGCGGCCGGCCGGGGCGGGCGCCGTTCCTGCTCGCGGTCGGCACCGCCGTGCTCGCGGTCGCGCTGCTCGTCGCCCAGGCACCGGACCTCGGCTGAGGAGTCGCTACGCTTCCCGACCGTGGAGCACACTCGCCGAGCCCGAGCCCGCACTGCGGCCGCCACCGCCGTCAGCGCCGTCGCCGTCGCCGCGCTGCTCGCGGGCTGCGCCGCCGGCTTCGACGCCACGGCCGCCAAGCCCTACGCCCCCTCCGACGGCATCCTCGCGAACTCCGGCGACCTACGGGTGCAGAACGCCCTGGTCGTGGCCAGCGAGAGCGTCTCCAGCGGCGTCGTCATCGCGTCGATCAGCAACCGCGGGGACAGCGACGACGAGCTGACCGGGCTCACCAGCCCGGACGGCACGGTCGACCTCACCGGCGACGGCGCCCTGCCGGCGGGCTCGGCGGTCCGGCTCGGCTCCGACACCGACCTGTCGGCGACGATCAGCGGGCTGACGGCGCTGCCCGGCGAGACCATCACCCTGCGGCTGACCTTCGCCCGGGCAGAGCCGCTGCGGATCAACACCGTCGTGGTCCCCGCGCAGGGTGCCTACGAGTCGATCACTCCGGGACCGACGACCGAGTCCGAGTAGCGCGGCCGCCGGGTGACGGCGTACCCGCTCAGGGTTCGAGCTTGTAGCCCAGGCCGCGCACCGTGACGATGTGCCGCGGGTTGCCCGGGTCCGGCTCGACCTTCGCGCGCAGCCGCTTCACGTGCACGTCGAGGGTCTTCGTGTCGCCGACGTAGTCCGACCCCCACACCCGGTCGATGAGCTGCCCGCGGGTGAGCACCCGGCCGGCGTTGCGCAGCAGCAGCTCGAGGAGCTCGAACTCCTTGAGCGGCATCGGCACCGGCTCGCCGCTGACGCTGACCACGTGCCGGTCGACGTCCATCCGGACCGGGCCGGCCTCCAGCGTCGCCGGCGAGAGGTCCTCGGGCTCGGCCAGCCGGCGCAGCACCGCGCGGATCCGCGCGACCAGCTCCCGCGCGGAGTACGGCTTGGTGACGTAGTCGTCGGCGCCCAGCTCGAGCCCGACGACCTTGTCGACCTCGCTGTCCTTGGCGGTCAGCATGATCACCGGTACGCCGGAACGCGCGCGCAGGCTCCGGAACACCTCGGTGCCGGACAGCCCCGGCAGCATCAGGTCGAGCAGCACCAGGTCGGCGCCGTGCCGCTCGAACTGCTCCAGGGCAGCCGGCCCGGTCTCGGCCAGGTCGACCTCGAAGCCCTCCCGGCTGAGCATGTAGGACAGCGCGTCGCGGAACGACTCCTCGTCCTCGACCACCAGGATCCTCGTCACGTGCGCCCTTCCGACCCGGCTGCGACGGGGAGCCGCAGCGTGAACGTGGAGCCGGTGCCCTCGGCACTCCACACCGTCGCCTCGCCGCCGTGGCCGGCGGCCACGTGCTTGACGATCGACAGCCCGAGCCCGGTCCCGCCGGTGTCCCGCGACCGGGCCGAGTCGACCCGGTAGAACCGCTCGAAGATCCTGGCCCGCTCGGTCTCGGCGATGCCGGGACCCTCGTCGCTCACGCTGATCTCGGCGAGGTGGCCGTCGGCCCCGTCCGCCTCGGCGACCGACACCGCGACCCGGCTGCCCTCGGGGCCGTACCGGACGGC
This sequence comes from uncultured Actinomycetota bacterium, assembly GCA_963746465.1. Lineage (GTDB taxonomy): Bacteria > Actinomycetota > Actinomycetes > JACCUZ01 > JACCUZ01 > CAVVAY01. The sequence goes on from CAVVAY010000007.1 coordinate 24,797, forward strand.
GTTGTCGACCAGGTTCCCCAGCGCGGTCACCAGCTGCCGGGAGTCGCCCATCACCTTGAGCCCGGGCACCCCACCGCAGACCAGCGCGACCCCGCGCGCCTCGGCGGTCAGCCGGCTGCGATCGACGGCGTCCGCGACGACGTCGTCCAGGCTGACCAGGGTGGGGGCCTCCAGCGGGTCGTGGCCCTGCAGCCGGGACAGCTCGATGACGTCCTGGACGAGCCGCACCAGCCGCTCCGACTCGTGCTGCATCCGGCCGGCGAACCGGCGTACCGCCTCGGGGTCGTCGGCGGCATCGGTCAGGGCCTCGGCGAGCAGGGACATCGCGCCGACGGGGGTCTTGAGCTCGTGGCTGACGTTGGCGACGAAGTCACGTCGGACGGCGTCCACCCGGCGGGCCTCGGTGCGGTCCTCGACCAGCGCCAGCACCAGCGTCGAGCCGAGCGGGGCGACCCGGGCCAGGACGCTGAGGGTCGAGGAGCCGAACGGTCCGCGCGGCAGCTCGAGCTCGGCCTCCCGGATCTCGCCGTCCCGACGGACCGCGTGGACCAGGCCGAGCAGCGCGTCCACGAGCAACCGGTCCTCGCGGACCAGACCCATCGAGTACGCCGTCGGGCTGGCGCGGATCACCCGGTCGCCGGCGTCCAGCACCACGGTGGAGGAGCGCAGCAGCGCGAGCACGTCGGACGCGCCGGACGGCAGCGTGGGAGGCGGGACGACGTCGAGAGCCCGCTGGTCGCGCTCGCTCGCCCGGAACGCCAGGACCGCACCGGCGCCGACGAGCACGCCGACGACGGCCGCCAGCCCGCTGAGCAACGCGTCCACGTCTTCGATGGTAGGTGCGCGTCGGACCCGATCGCCCCGCTGCGGACCGGGCCGGGCCAGGGTTGGGCTGCTGTTCACCTGCGCGAAGGCATCGGTTCATGCCCGGCTGGCACGCTGCGGCCGTCGACCACACGCTGCCCCCCGGGGTGACGACGAAGGGTGATCCATGCGCGACGCGTACCACGAGGAGCTGGACGCCCTCACCGGCCAGCTGGTCGAGATGACCCGGCTGGTGGGCTCGGCGATCAGCCGAGCGTCCACGGCACTGCTGGACGCCGACCTCACGCTGGCCGAGAGCGTGATCGCGGCCGACGACGCGGTCGACGGCCTGCGCGACGACCTGGACGCCCGGGCCTTCGACCTGCTGGCCCGCCAGCAGCCGGTGGCCAGCGACCTGCGCATCATCGTCACCAGCCTGCGGATGAGCGGCGACCTGGAGCGGATGGGTGACCTCGCGCGGCACGTCGCACGGGTCGCCCGGCGCCGGTTCCCCGAGTCGGCAGTGCCGCCCGAGCTGCGCTCGACGATCGTCGAGATGAGCCAGATCGCGGAGCGGCTGGTGGCCAAGACCGGCAGCGTGATCGCCCGGCAGGACGTCGCCGCGGCACTCGAGCTGGAGCGGGACGACGACGAGATGGACACCCTGCACCGGCAGCTGTTCACCGAGCTGCTGGACAAGCAGTCACCGTTCGGCGTCGAGCAGGCCGTCGACGTCACCTCGATCGGTCGCTACTACGAGCGGTTCGCCGACCATGCCGTCTCGGTCGCCCGGCGGGTCGTCTACCTGGTCACCGGCGAGCTCCCGCAAGAGGTCGGCGAGCCCGCCTAGCCGTCAGCGGCCCTGGTTCTTGACGGCCTCGATGGACGCCGAGGCGGCCTCCGGGTCGAGGTACTCCCCGCCGGCCACGGTCGGGTGCAGGTCGGCATCCAGCCGGTAGAGCAGCGGGATGCCGGTGGGGATGTTCAGCCCGGCGATGTCGTCGTCGGAGATGCCGTCGAGGTGCTTGACCAGTGCCCGCAGCGAGTTGCCGTGCGCGGCGACGAGGACGGTCCGGCCGGCCTGCAGGTCGGGCACGATCGCGTCGTACCAGTAGGGCAGCATCCGGACGACGACGTCCTTGAGGCACTCGGTGCGCGGCACCACCTCGTCGGGCAGGCCGGCGTAGGTCTCGTCGCCGACCTGCGACCACTCGTCGTCGTCCGGCAGCGGCGGCGGCGGGGTGTCGTAGGACCGGCGCCAGAGCATGAACTGCTCCTCGCCGAACTCCTCGAGGGTCTGCTTCTTGTCCTTGCCCTGCAGCGCGCCGTAGTGCCGCTCGTTGAGCCGCCAGCTGCGGCGCACCGGGAGCCACATCCGGTCGGCGGCCTCGAGCGAGATGTTGGCCGTCTGGATCGCCCGGCGCATCACCGAGGTGTGCACCACGTCAGGCAGCAGGTCGCGCTCGCGCAGCAGCTCGCCGCCGCGGCGCGCCTCGGCCTCGCCCTTGGCGGTGAGGCCGACGTCGACCCAGCCGGTGAACAGGTTCTTCTCGTTCCAGTCGCTCTGCCCGTGGCGGAGCAGGACCAGCGTGTACGTCGGCGAGCTCATGCCGCCGAGCCTGCCAGATAACGGGTCGAGCGCTGTCGGGGTGTCCACGTACGGTCGGGTGAGTGATCCGCCGAACGACGACGGAGCGAGGACCGAGCGGAGGAGGAGCAGGCCAGTGTCGTGGCTGCGACGACTGCTCGGCCCGACGGTGTCGGGTCTGCCGAGCACGTTCTGGTGGCTGTGGACCGGCACGCTCGTCAACCGGGCCGGCGCCTTCGTGCTGCCGTTCCTGGCGTTCTACCTCACCGACGAGCTGGACCTCACGCCGTCGTTCGTCGGGCTGGTGCTCGGCGCGTTCGGCCTCGGCAGCACGGTCGCCGCGCTGGTCGGCGGTGTGCTGTCCGACCGGCTGGGCCGGCGGCCGGTGCTGCTCGCCAGCCAGCTGAGCACCGCGACCGTGCTGGTCGGTCTGGGGCTGACGACCGCGTCCCCCGCGGTCCTGGTGCTGGTCAGCCTGCTCGGTCTCACCAGCAACACGGCACGGCCGGCGTTCTCGGCGATGATGACCGACATCGTCCCGCCGGAGGACCGGGTGCGGGCCTTCTCGTTGAACTACTGGGCCATCAACCTGGGCTTCGCGATCGCGCCGGTGCTCGGCGGGCTTCTCGCGGCATCCGGCTACTTCATGCTGTTCCTCGTCGACGCGTGCACCACGTTGGTCTTCGCGCTGCTGGTGTTCCTCAAGGTCCCCGAGTCGCGGCCGGACGTCGCGGTTGCCGAGGGTGAGCGACCGGGCTCGATGGCCGACGTGCTGCGCGACCGGGTGTTCCTGGCGTTCGTGCTGCTCACGTTCTGCTTCGCGGTGGTGTTCATGCAGCACCTGTCCTCGCTGCCGGTGCAGATGGACGCCGACGGGCTGAGCCCGTCGCAGTACGGCGGCATCATCGCGCTCAACGGTGCGCTGATCGTGTTCGTCACGGTGCCGCTCACCCGGGTGCTGCAGGTCTATCCGCGGTCCCGGGTGCTGGCGGTGAGCAGCCTGTTCGTCGGCATCGGCTTCGGTGCGACGGCGTGGGCGTCCAGCGTGCCGGCGTACGCCGCGACCGTGGTCGTCTGGACGATCGGGGAAGTGATCGGTGCGGCGGTCGGGCCGTCGGTGGTGGCCGACCTCGCACCGGTCCGGCTGCGCGGCCGCTACCAAGGGGTGTTCGGCTTCTCGTTCGCGACCGCTTCGCTGGTCGCACCGCTGGCCGGCGGCTGGACCTACCAGCACCTCGGCGGCACGACGCTGTGGCTGGGCTGCGCGGTCCTGTCGATCGGCGCCGGGGCCGGGCACCTCGTGGTCGGCCCGGCCCGGGGTCGCCGGCTGCGCGAGCTGCGCACGGCCGAAGCCGAGGCGCAGGGTCTGCTGGCCGAGGTGCCCTAGCGGTTCATGAAGGCGTCGACCGCCACTGCTGTCGCAGCCGCAACCCGCCAGTCGAGCCCGCCGTCAGCCACGGGGACGTGGTAGACGTCGCGCAGCCGCATCTGCCGCTCCACCCGGAGCAGCGGCCGCCCGTGCTGGTCGGCGAAGTCGAAGTGGATCGGGAACGGCCACGGGAAGTCGGAGGCGACACCGACCACTCTGCGAAGCACCGCCTTCACCTGGCCGCGCTCCTGGCCGGTGACCGTTCGGCCGTCGGGCAGGTCGACGTGGTAGGTCGAGCGGAGCAGCGAGGTGCGCGCGTCCTTGCGGATGGTGGCGAGCACCTCGTCACCCGGCCCGCGGACGTCGTAGGTGCCGACCAGCTCGATGATGTTGCGAGCCGCGATCGTGAACGCCACGGCCGACTTCTCGTTGCCCGACCAGAAGGTCACCTTCTCGCGCAACGAGAGCCGCTTCTGCTCGGCGTAGGCCAGCGGCGTCGCCACCCCGGACGCGTCGACCCGGACCAGGTCGTAGCGGTTCTGCAGGACGGTGAACTTCTGCCGCAGCTCCAGGACGTAGCCGGGCCCTGGGTGGCTCTCGGGTGCCGACACCTTGCGCATCCTAGGTCGTCGGCGGGGGTGGGGCGTCGTCCGGCGCGAGGCTGCGGAAGGCCTCGAGGTTCCAGGTCGGCTCACCACGTGAGGTGCGCCAGGCCCACTCCTTGCGGATCGCCGAGGCGAAGCCCATCTCGAGGATCAGGTTGAACGGGGCGTCGGAGGCATCCAGGACCGATCCGAGCAGCCGGTCGACCTCGTCGGTCGTGACGGCGTGCAGCGGAAGGCGTCCGCTGAGGTAGATGTCGCCCAGGTGGTCGACGGCGTACGCCACGGCGTAGAGCCTGGTGTTGCGCTCGAGCAGCCAGCGGTGGACACCGTCGACGTTCTCGTCCGGGCGTCGGCAGACGAAGGCGTTGACCGACAAGCTGTGCGCGCCGACCACGAGGCTCACGGTGGTCTTCAGCTTCTTCTCCCCGGGCAGCGTCACGACGAAGGTGCCGGGCGTCGGCTCCTCGTGCTCGAGCTCGGCGAGAGCCGCTTCGCAGCACGTCGGCCGCGGTGTCCTGCTCCGCGGTCACCGGCCGACCGCGAGCGCGGGGCGCACCTCGTGCTCGAGCAACGCGTCGGAGTAGACCTCGAGCATGCCGGCCGCCGTGGCCGCCCAGCCGAACCGGCCGGCGTGCAGCAGCGCACCGCGGCTCAGGGCCGCGCGGCGGGCCGGGTCGCGGGCCAGGTCGGCGAGCACCTCGGCGTACTCCCCGGGGTCGTGACCGGAGACCAGGACGCCGGAGAAGCCGTCGGCGACGGCTGTGCGGAGACCGCCCACCGACGCCGCGACGACCGGCGTGCCGCAGGCCTGCGACTCGATGGCCACCAGCCCGAACGACTCGCTGTACGACGGGACGACGGTGACGTCGGCGGCGCGGTACCACTGCGGCAGCAGGTCCTGGGGAACCGGCGGCACGAAGCGCACGACGTCGGTGAGGCCGAGCTCGGCGGCCAGCGACTGCAGCGCCTCCGGACGGGCCAGCCCGCTGCCGGAGGGGCCGCCGACGACGGCGACGACCAGTCGGTCGCGCAGCGAGGGGTCGAGCTCGACGAGTCGGGCGGCTGCCCGGAGCAGTACGTCGGGAGCCTTCAGCGGCTGGATCCGGCCGACGAACAGCAGCAGGTAGGCGTCCTCCGGCACCCCGAGGGCTCGCCGGGCGGCCGACCGGGGTCCCGGCGAGAACAGGTCGAGGTCGACGCCGGGAGGCACCACGGCGACCTGCTCGGGGTCGGCGTCGTAGAGGCCGACCAGCTGCCGGCCCTCCTCGTCGGTGTTCGCGACCAGCCGGTCCGCAGCCTCGACCACCTGGGCCTCGCCGATGGCGCGGGCCGCCGGCTCGGGGTCGTCACCGACGGCGAGGGTGAGGTTCTTGACCTTGGCCATCGTGTGCATCGAGTGCACCAGCGGCACGTCCCATCGCTCGGCGGCGAGCCAGGCCACCTGGCCGGACAGCCAGTAGTGGGAGTGCACCAGGTCGTACCAGCCGGGCGGCCGGGCGGCCTCGATCCGCATCAGTCCGGAGGTGAACGCGCACAGCTGGGCCGGCAGGTCCTCCTTCGCCAGGCCCTCGAACGGGCCGGCGGTGACGTGCCGGACGGTGACGCCGGGTGTGAGCTCGGCGGTCGGCGGGAGGTCGGAGCTGGTGGCCCGGGTGATCACGTCGACCTCGACGTCGAGCGCGGCCAGCCGGCGGGACAGCTCGACGACGTACACGTTCATGCCGCCGGCGTCGCCGGTGCCCGGCTGGTCCAACGGGGAGGTGTGCACGCTGACCATGGCCACCCGGCGAGGCACCCGGCCTCGCGCCGGCATCACCGTCATCGTCACGTCCGAACACCTCCCTGGCTCGCCTGCCGACCGCGTCGGGCGCAGAGGCCCGCCGGGATGGTTCAACCGGCAACGATCCTTCCCGATTCCCCGAGGCGGGAATCGGGCGCCCCCGCGCGGGCTGGCAGGATGCCGGGATGAGCAGCGGGACCGCGGTCGTGACGGGGGCCAGCAGCGGGATCGGGGCAGCCACCGCGCGCCGGCTCGTGCAGGAGGGATTCCAGGTGGTGGCGGCCGCCCGGCGCCGCGAGCGGCTGGACGCGCTGCGCGACGAGCTCGGCGACCGGCTGCGGCCGATGACGCTGGACGTCACCTCGGCCGAGTCGGTCGCGGCGCTGGCCCGGGAGGTCGGCGGCGAGCTGAACGTCCTGGTCAACAACGCCGGCGGCGCCTTCGGGATGGACCCGGTCGCCGACGCCGACCCGGCGGACTGGCGGGCCATGTTCGAGGTCAACGTGATCGGCGCGCTGCAGGTGACCCAGGCCCTGCTGCCCGCCCTGGTGGCCAGCGGGCAGGGCCACGTCGTCGTCATGGGGTCGACCGCCGGACGCGTCGTCTACGAGGGCGGCGGCGGGTACACCGCGGCCAAGCACGGTGCGGCCGCGCTGTCCGAGACGCTGCGGCTCGAGCTGAGCGGGCAGCCGGTCCGGGTCACCGAGATCGCGCCGGGGATGGTCGCCACCGACGAGTTCGCCCTGAAGCGCTTCGGTGGTGACGCCGAGCGAGCGGCGAAGGTCTACGAAGGTGTCGAGGCCCCGCTCACGGCTGACGACATCGCCGACTGCGTCGCGTGGTGCGTCACCCGGCCACCGCACGTCGACATCGACCTGCTGGTCGTGCGGCCGCTCGCCCAGGCCGCCCAGCACAAGGTCCACCGCACCAAGACCAGCGCACAGACCCGGTGATCATGAAGGTTCCTCCCCCCAAGTGCGGGGTGGAAGTTTCATGATCACCGGGAGAGGGCGGCGGTGAAGGCGGCGTAGGCGTCGGGGCCGAAGAGCACGAAGCGGACCTCGCGCACCGACCCCGGCTGGTGCGCGCGGGCCGTCTCGACCGCGATGCGAGCGGCGTCGTCCATCGGCCAGCCGTACACGCCGGCCGACACCGCGGGGAACGCGACCGTGGCCGCCCCCAGCTCCTCGGCGACCCGCAACGACTCGCGGTACGCCGACGCGAGCACAGCGCTGCGGTCCTCCGACGCCGACCAGACCGGTCCGACGGTGTGGATCACCCACCGGGCCGGCAGCTCGCCCGCGGTCGTCGCCACCGCCTGCCCGGCCGGTAGGCCCTCGCCGAGCTGGCCGGCCCGCAGCTCGCGACAGGCGGCCAGGATCGCGGGCCCGCCGCGCCGGTGGATCGCCCCGTCGACGCCACCGCCGCCCAGCAGCGAGGAGTTGGCGGCGTTCACCACCGCGTCGACGTCCTGCTCGGTGATGTCGCCCTGCACTGCCACGATGTCCACGTGACCAGCCTGCCCCAGTCGCCCCCCGCGTTCGAGACCGACCGGCTGGTCGTGCGCGACTGGCGCGACGAGGACGCCGCCCGGATGCTCGACATGTACTCCCGCGACGACGTCGTGCGCTTCCTCGGCTCGGTGCCGACCCCGATGGCTTCCCTGGAGCAGGCGCACGAACGGATCGCCCGCGGACGCCGGCGCAACACCGAGCAGACCGGGCCGTTCGGCTGGTGGGCGGTCGAGGTCCGCGACACCGGCGCGGTGGCCGGCACGGTCGCGCTGGTGACCGTCGACGGTTCCGAGGAGCCGGGCGCACCGGTCGAGGTGGCCTGGCACCTGCACCCGGACGCACAGGGCCACGGATACGCGACCGAGGCAGCCCGCGGCGCGCTGGACCGGGCGCACGGTGCCGGCCTGCCGGAGGTGCTCGCGCTCACCGACGAGGCGAACACCGCGTCGCAGGCAGTCTGCCGCCGGCTCGGCCTCGAGCTGCGCGGCGTCTCGGAGGAGTTCTACGGCAAGCCGCTGATGGTCTGGGTCAGCCGTCGTTGACCAGCCGGATGCGCAGCCGGCGGAAACCCTTGCCCTTGCTCTCGACCTTCACGACCTCGATCCGGCCGATCTGCGCCGTGGACGCGACGTGGGTGCCGCCGTCGGCCTGGGTGTCGAGCCCGACGATGTCGACGATGCGCACCACCTCGAGCTCCGGCGGCAGCAGGTTGGTCGCGGTGCGGATGAGGTCCGGGTGGGTCGCGAACGCCTCGTCGCGCGGCAGGTTGCTCACCTCGATCGCTCGGTCGGCTGCGACCTCGGCCGCGCACGCCTGGGCGACCCGGTCCTTGAACCCCTCCGGCACCTCGGGCAGGTTGAAGTCCATCCGGGCCTCGAGCGGCTCCATGTTGCCGCCGGTGACCAAGGCGCCGAAGTCGCGCAGCACCACGCCGGACAGCAGGTGCAGGCCTGAGTGGGTACGCATCAGCGCGGTACGCCGGGAGTCCTCGACCGCGCCGCGCACCGGCGTACCCACCGGCGGGACCGGGTCACCCTCGGCCGGCACCAGCTCGAGGTCGTCGCCCTTGCGCACGCCGACGATTCGGGTCTGCACACCGCCCCACAGCAGCACGCCGTGGTCAGGCGGCTGTCCGCCGCCACCGGGGTAGAACGCCGATCGGTCCAGCACCACGCCCTCGGCCGAGGAGTGCAGCACGATGGCGTCCCACTCGCGCAGCGTCTGGTCGGCCAGCTCCAACCGGCTGGTGCGGCCGTGCCGCTCCGGGGCCGCCTCGGTCATGTCACCAGCCGCCGTAGGGCCCCTGCTGTGATCCGCCGCCGCCGCTGATCTCCTTCAGCTTGGGCCGGAGGTCGGCGAGGTACACCCCGGCGGCGATCACACCGATCACGTTGAGGAACCCCAGCGTCGAGCTGTAGCCGAACGACACGATGCTGATCAGGAACGCGGCGCCGAGGATGCCGAGCCACACCGGCTTGGTCAGCCGCCCGACGTGCGGGAACAGCGAGGCCTTCCGACGCAGGACGTCGACGAACGCGAACCCGGTGAGCAGCAGCGAGCCGATCCCGAGCAGGAGCAGGACACCGCTCTGGAGGCTGCCGACGACGCTCACCCGGGACAGACTAGGGGACGACGACAGGCCCCGGTCGCGGACGTGGAGTCCGCGGCCGGGGCCTGGTCGGTGCTGCGTGGCGTGCTTACCGTCAGCTGGCGGTGGACTTGCGCGCCGTGGTCTTGCGGGCGGTCGTCTTGCGGGCCGCCGACTTGCGGGCCGTCGTCTTGCGGGCCGCGGTCTTGCGGGCGGTCGACGTGCGGGCGGTGGTCGCCTTGCGCGCGGTGGTCTTGCGCGCCGGGGTCGCCTTGCGCGCGGTGGTCTTGCGCGCCGGGGTCGCCTTGCGCGCGGTCTTGCGGGCCGTGCTGGCCTTGCGCGCGGTGCTCTTGCGGGCCGTGGTGGCCTTGCGGGCTGCCGTCGTGCGAGCGGCAGTCGTGCTGGCGCTGGTCTCCGCGGTGTCGGTGCCGACCTTCTCGGCGCCGGCCTTGGTGGCGACCAGGGCGGTGCCGGTGGTCCGGCGGGCCATGGTGGCAGCCCGCTTCGCGGCGGCGGTGGTCTGCGCGATCGAGTCGGTGGCGATGGTGCGGGTGGCCTTGGTGCGGCGCACCGTGGTGGCCAGCTGCTGCTGGAGGTCCTGGCTGGACTTCTGGCGGCGGATCCGGCCGACGACCGAACGACCGCGGCCGAGCAGCTCGCCGTACACGGCGTCGGTCCGCCCGACGACTCCGCCGACGACACCGACGGCGGTGGCCTGCGCCCGCAGCGGCACGGTGACGGCCTGCATGCCGATGGTCGCGACGGCCTTCTCCAGGTCACGGCGCTCGATCTTCACCGACGGGATGCGGCTCGGGGCCGTCCGGATGGTCTTGACGGCGAGGTCGGTGGCACCGGCCGCGACGTAGAACGGCTTGCTGCGGGTGATGCTGGTGGTGAGGGTCATGACGTGCTCCTCTTCTTGGCGGTCTTCGTGGTGGTCTTGGTGGTGTTCTTCGGTGCGGCCTTCTTGGCTGCTGTCTTCTTGGCTGCCGGCTTCGTCGTGGGGGCCGTGGTGTGCAGGACCTCGGCTGCGTGCTCGGCGCGGAACGACTCGTACACGTCGATCAGCACCCGCTTGTGCCGTTCGCCGATGGTCGGGTCCGCGAGCACCGCGCCCACGACGTTGCCGGCCTCGCGCTCGTCGAGGATGCCGGCCCGCACGTACAGGGTCTCTGCGGAGATCCGCAGGCCCTTGGCGATCTGCGACAGGATCTCGGCACTGGGCTTCTTGAGGCCGCGTTCGATCTGGCTCAGATAGGGGTTGGACACCCCGGCCGACTTCGCCAGCTGGCGCAGGGACACCTGCGTCGACTCGCGCTGCTCGCGGATGTAGTCACCCAACGAGCTGACCTTCAGCGTTGCCATGACTCCTTCCTACCCCACGTGCTAACTGGAGCAAGCACTCAGCAAGCACATTTCGGGGTGACACCGCTCACACGTGTCCCAGGTCACACCTGGCACACTCGGCAGACCGGCAGAGGGAGAGACGCATGGCGAACGGCAACGGCACCAAGAGTGACCCCTGGATCCTCCGGACCCCGCCCGGCGCCGGCGAGTACACGATGTACCGCGACGAGGAGGCCGACCCGCCGGCCCTGGTGTGCCAGGTGGGCGGCACCAAGCTGACCTACCAGCTGCGGGCGATCGACGACCTGCACGCCTGGCTGCGCGAACAGGGCGACTGGGTGCCGCTGGGGGCAGCAGACGAGAAGAAGGACGCGGCTCCCGGCACCGTCGAGGCCTGGGCCCGGGACGAGAAGAACCCGGTCGGCGGCTGGTACGGCTTGCGCAAGGGCTACCGGGGCCGGTTCGGCATGTACCTGCCGCCCTTGCTCGAGGCGCTCGGGCTGGCCGAGCTGACCCACGACGCGCGCAACAACCGCATCCGCGCGATCTGACCGTCACCCCGGACCGGGGCCGCGATCAGGGCGTCAGGCTCCACGAGGTGCCGTCGGCAGCGTCGCGCACCTCGACGCCCGCCCCGACGAGCCGGTCGCGGACCAGGTCGGAGGTCGCGAAGTCCTTCGCGTCCCGCGCTGCGGCCCGGACGGCGAGCAGCGCGTCGACGAACGGCGCCACCTGGTCGGCGGGGTCGGCGGCCCCGCGCTCGGCCAGCTCGCCCAGCCGCACCACGAGGGCTCGCAGCACCCGGCGCGCCTCGGCGGCGTCGTCGCTCTGCAGGGTGTCGGACTGCCAGTCGGCCAGCGCCTTCTCCAGCCCGAGCACCGCGGCGACGCAGCCGTCGACGTCCCGCCGTACCAGCGCCGCCTCGAAGGCGGTGCGCGCGTGGTCGGCCTCGGCCCGCAAGGACAACGCCGGCCCGGACTCGTCGGCGTCCGGCCCGGCGTCCACCGGACGCTCCGCCGGTGCGGTGATGCCGACGTCGCCGACCTGCTCGCCGCGCAGCATCGCGGACAGCGCGTCCAGCCCCATCGACTCGCCGGCCGCGAAGGTCCGGTCGGCGCCGCGGCGGCGGACGGTCATCACGCCGTTGCCGGCGACGGTGATGGTGCGCGCCTCGACGTCGACGACGAACGCGGTGTGCTCGTCGACGCCCAGCACGCCGACACCGTCGGGCAGCTGCTCCTCGAGCGCCGCGAGCCGCTCCTCGCCGAGATAGCAGAACCGGGTGTCGTGGGTCGCGCCCTCCTTGTTGTCGTAGTGCGGCACCACGGCCGCGGCGACACCGGTCAGCGTCCCGAGCAGGTCGAGGCCCTCGACCCACGCCGCGTCCTCGCCCGCCTTGTAGATCTCGTAGACCGGCACGGCGTGGCTGCCCATGGTCAGGGCCGCGGCGCTGCCCAGCACGACGGTCCCGCCCCGGCGTACGACACCGGCGAGCGCAGCCGGCACCGGCGTGCCACGCCACCGGCGCAGGGCGTACGTCGGGCTGCCCGGCCCGGCGAAGGCCCACGACGCACGGTCGAGCAGGGCCAGCGACTTCTCCTCCTGCGCCGAGCCGTCGGACCCCGACCACAGCGCGACCTCGACGTCGCGGCCCAGGCTCTGCGCGAAGTAGCCCTGGGTGCGGGTCACCAGCTCGGCCCGGTTGGTCTGGAAGGCGAACGGGGTGTCCAGCATCACCGCGGGGCCGGGCGGGCAGGCCGCGAACACCTCGCGGTGCACCCGCACCATGGTCGGCGCCGTCTCGCCGGACCCCATCACGACGAGCCGGCTCACGTCAGCACCCCGTCGGCCCGGGCGGCGAGGGTGAGCAGGTCGTCGGCCATCCGGGACGGGTGCTGGGCGTGCAGGTCGTGGTGCGCGCCGACGTACAGGGAGGTGGTCGAGTCGGGCAGCAGCGACGCGGCGGTGTCGACGCCCTCGTGCGCCTCGTCCTCGGTGGCGACTGCAGCCGCGATGAGGGTGGGCACCTGCACCCGCGGGAACAGCGGCCGCGGGTCCTCCGACCACAGCGAGTGCAGGATCTCGCGGTGGTGGTCGCGGGTCAGCCGGGCGGTCGCGAAGCCGTCCGGGCCCTCGACCAGGTTGGCGACCTGCGCGTCGACACCCTCGGCCGGGAAGTCCGGCAGCCAGTCGCGGAACCGCTCGCGCAGCTCGGCGAGGGTCAGCCCCTGCGGCACCTGCGGCGCCAGCTCGGCCCAGCACTGCTCGAAGGTCGGGTAGCGCTGTCCGAGCCAGATCCAGCCGCCGTCGACGAGGGCCAGCCCGGCGACCCCGCCGTGCTCGGCGGCCAGCGTGAGGACCACGTTGCCGCCCCAGGACTGGCCGGCCACGACCGGCGCGCGCTCGCCGGTGAGACCGAGCTCGGTGCACAGCGCCGCGAGGTCGGCCGCGCACTGCGCCGTCGAGTAGCCGTCAGCAACCTGCTCGGACCGGCCGTGGCCGCGCTGGTCGACCGCGACGACCTGGTGACCGGCGGCGGCCAGCCGGCGGGCAGCGCCGTCCCACAACCGGGCGTTGGACGACAGCCCGTGCACCAGCAGGTAGGGGCGGCCGGAGCCATCAGCCCGGCGCAGGGCGAGCCGAGGCCCGCCGGGCAGGCGTACCTCGTCGTCACGCAGGGGGTCGGTGCTCACGTCGACCCGACACTAGGACCGCACGCCGACATCGGCGACCCTGCCCGCCAGCTCCCGGGCCGCCGGGTGCAGCGCCTCCGACCACGACGGGTGCGGGTGCACGTGGTCGGCGAGCAGGTCGGCCGTCACACCGGCGCGGACTGCCAGGGCGAGCTCGCCGGCCCAGCTCTCCGCGGCCGGAGCCACCACGGCGGCCCCGACCAGCGTTCCGTCGGCGTCAGCGAGCAGCTCGAGGCGCCCTGGCACCCGCGGCTGCTCGATGAAGGCCCGTGCGGTGCCCTCGACGTCGTACGCCGCCGTCACCAGTGGGCGCTCCGCCTGCTCCTCGGTCACGCCGACGCAGAAGACCGACGGGTCGGTGTAGACCACCCGCGGCACGGCGCGGTAGTCGGCGTCCCGGCCGCGGCCGAGCAGCTCGGCGACGACGATCTCGGCCTGGTAGCTCGCGGTGTGGGTGTACGGCGCGACGCCGGTGACGTCGCCGACGGCGAAGACGTCGGGCAGGGGGCCGTCCGCGCCCAGCACCCGGCACCGCGGGTCGACCCGCAGCGCTCCCTCGTCGGGCCGGACGCCGAGCGCGTCGAGGCCGAGGTCGTCGCCGCGCGGCCGCCGACCGCCGGCGACCAGCAGCCGGTCGCCCTCGACGACGTCGCCGCCCTCGAGGTGCAGGCGCAGGCCGGCATTGCTCGATTCGGCGCGGGTTGCCTCGGCGCCGACGTGCACCACCACGCCGTCGGCGCGCAGGGCGTCGGCCAGCGTCTCGCCGACCCAGGGCTGCTCGGAGGCGAGCAGCCGTGGCGCGACCTCCACCAGCTCCACCGTGCTGCCGAGGCGGGCGAAGGCCTGCCCGAGCTCGACACCGACCGCGCCGCCGCCGAGCACCACCAGCCGCGCCGGCTGCTCGGTCGCGGACAGGGCGTCGGCGCTGGTCCAGGTGGGCACGTCGTCGATGCCCTCCACCGGAGGTACGACCGGCGTGCTGCCGGTCGCCACCACCAGGGCACGGGTCCAGCGCAGCCTGACCCGGTCACCCTCGGCCGTGACCACGTCGAGCGCGCCCGGCCCGGTGACGGTGGCGGTGCCGCGGAGCAGCCGGACGCCGGCCTCGACCAGGCCTTCGGCGGTGCCGGCGTCGTCGCGCTGCTCGGCGGCCGCGTCCCGTCGTCGTACGGCCTCGTCCCAGCCGACGCCGGCCGCGGCGGCGAGCAGCAGCGCCTTGCTCGGGATGCATGCGACGTAGGGGCACTCGCCGCCCACCCGGAACGCCTCCACGGCCACGACGTCGACACCGGCCTTCGCCAAGTCCTCGGCCACCGGCTGGCCGCCGGACCCGACGCCGAGCACCACCACCTCCGCGGACTGCTCACTCTCGGCCATGCTCACGCCTCCCCCTTTCTCGCCCACCAGGAGCGGGTTTCTTCATGATCGGAGCAGGTCGGCGCCAGCGGCTGGCACCAGGGCACTCCGATCATGGTCTTTCCGGCTCAGATGACCGCGCGGACCGAGCCGACCGGGTGCCCGCCGCCGAGCAACGGGGACTCGGCCAGCTCGGCCAGCACCGGAGCGTCGACGCCGAGGGCCCGCAGGGCGGCGACCATCACCGGCGGCCGGGCCCGCTGCTGGCCGTCGTCGACCTTGAGCGCGACCACCCGTCCGTCCGGCAGCGCAGCGGCGTAGACGCCCTCGGCGCCGTCCTTGGCGATCAGCCCAGGGATGCCGGCGATCAGCTGTGTCACGTCGCGCCGGGTGCCGCCGAGCCACTCCGGGTGCGCCCTGATCGCCTCCGCGACCCGGTGCTCAGGGCTGCCGGCGGAGGCGGTGGCGATCGCGACGAACGCGCGGGCCAGCCCCGCGAGCGACATCGCGAACAGCGGCGCGCCGCAGCCGTCGACGCCGGTGGCCGGGATCGTCTCGCCGGCCAGCCGCTGCACGGTCGCCCGCAGCTGCTGCTGGAGCGGGTGGTCGGCGTCGAGGTAGCTGTCGGTCGGCCAGCTGTTGGCGACGCAGGTGGCGAGCATCGCCGCGTGCTTGCCCGAGCAGTTCATCAGCACCGGCGCCTGGTGCCCGCCGGCAGCGATCAGCGCGTGCTTCTCGGCCTCGTCGACCGGCCAGTCCGGCGGAGTCTGCAGCGCGGTCTCGTCCAGGCCGGCCCGGGCGAGCACCCGGCGTACGCCGTCGATGTGGAACGGCTCGCCGGAGTGGCTCGCGCAGGCCAGCGCGAGCAGCTCGCCGTCCAGCTCGAGCCCGGCCTCGACCATGCCGACGGCCTGCATCGGCTTGTTCGACGAGCGCGGGAAGATCGCGGCGTCCGGGTCGCCGAGGGCGAGTACCCGGCTGCCGTCGGCGGCCAGCGCCAGCACGCTGCCGCGGTGGTGGCCCTCGACGAAGCCGGACCGGACGACGTCGGCGAGAAGGGCGGATCGGTCGGCGGCTGGCACGCCCGCGACCCTACGGCTGCAGCCTTAGCGCTCGGCGAGGAGGTCGTCGACGGAGGCGGCGCCGCTCTTGTAGCGGGCGGCGACCTCGGCGGTCAGCGCGTCCATCACGACCTGCACGGCGCGACGGTCGTCGGAGACGGCCTGCTCGAACTCCTCGAGCCGGCCCAGCGACTCGCGCACCTCGTCGTCGGAGTGTCCCTCGACGTCGGAGACGCCGACGTCGGCGATCAGCTGCTCGACCGACCTACGGTGCTCGTCGACCCGGGACGGCTCGACCCGCAGGTAGCGGCCCAGGCCGTGGTCGCTGCGCCCGGAGTCGGCCAGGACGGCGGACAGGTGCTCGAAGATCTTCTCGCCACCGCCGGACCGGCGGGCCAGCTCGGCGCGCAGGATGTCCATCCGGCCCTGCAGCATCCGGCGCAGGTAGGACAGGTCGGCCTCCTCCTGCTCGGCCTCGCGGCGGCGGGACCGCAGCTCGTCGAGGTCGAGGTCGCCGAGGTCGTCGGCGAAGCCCT
The DNA here is from genome assembly GCA_963746465.1 of uncultured Actinomycetota bacterium. Classification (GTDB taxonomy): domain Bacteria; phylum Actinomycetota; class Actinomycetes; order JACCUZ01; family JACCUZ01; genus CAVVAY01. Next base: position 41,038 of record CAVVAY010000007.1, read on the forward strand.
CGGCCAGCACCTTGTCGATGCGGCGGCGGCCGTTCGGGTAGGGCTCGTGCTGGCTCATCGGGACTCCCCTGCGGTCACGGACGTGCGGTCCTTGACGCGCAGCAGTGCGCGCGCCTCGTCGGTGGTCATCGGCGGCCGCTGGGCCAGCCGGGCGAGCTCGGCGGCCCGGGCCACCAGCTCCTCGTTGCCGGTCACCGGGCGGCCCTTGGCGAAGGTCAGCGTGTCCTCCATGCCGACCCGCAGGTGGCCGCCGGCCGCGAGCGCGGCCAGGGCCACCGGCAACGACGTACGGCCGATGCCGGTCGCCGACCAGGAGCAGCCGGCCGGCAGCGCGGCCACGGCCGCGACGAGGGCCTCGGCGGTGCCCGGCATGCCGCCCGGGACGCCCATCACCAGGTCGCAGTGCACCTGCCCGCCGTACGGCGCCCCGTAGGTGTCCAGGAGCCGGTGCATCGCGGTCACGTGGCCGAGGTCGAACAGCTCGAACTCCGGGACCACCTCGGCGGCCTGGGTGCGCTGGTAGAGCTCGGCCATGAACGGCCAGGGGTTGGAGAACACGTCGTCGCCGAAGTTGACCGTGCCGCAGGTCAGCGAGCAGGAGTCCGGGGCGGCCTCGAGCACCCGCAGCCGGTTCTCCAGGGGGTCGGTGACCGCCCCGCCGGTGCTCAGCTGGACGACCAGCGAGGTGGCCTCGCGCAGCGCCTCGACGGTCGCCCGCAGCCGGCCCAGGTCGAGCGTGGGCCGGGCGTCGTCGTCCCTGATGTGGACGTGCACCAGGCCGGCGCCGGCCGCCTCGCAGGCCTGCGCGGTGGCGACCAGCTCGTCCAGCGTGACCGGGAGCGCCGGAGCGTCGGCCTTCGCGGTCTCGGCCCCGGTCGGGGCGACCGTGATCAGCGTGCGAGCAGGTGCCACCCGGGCATCGTGTCACGTCCCGGGCGTACGCCGGAGGTGAGTCGGGCGATCGAGCCTGCCGACTAGCACGAACTGGTGCCCGGGGCGCGCTCAACACTCCGGCCGGTCCTGCCGATGCGAAGGAGGAACCGGGAGCGTTGCCATGGGCGGCCCACCCGGGTGGACCTGTCACGCGTTGACCAGACTCGGGGAAGGAGGTAGCTCGTGCCTGAGGGTGCCCTCCTCACCCACACCGTCGAGGCCGTGCTGCACGAACTGGCGGACTCCGGCGCTACCGGCTGCCTCCTTGTCCGTGACCAGGAGGGCGACGAGGCCGAGGTCTACCTCCGGGACGGCCAGGTCTACGCCGTCACCGTGCCTGGTCGCCGGGTGATGCTCGGCGTCCGCCTGATGTCCCGCGGCGCGCTCACCCCCGAGGCCCTCGCCGAGGCGCTGGAGATCCAGCGCACCGAGCTGCAGGGGTGGCGGCTGGGCGAGCTGCTGGTGCACCTGGGCTACGTCGAGCTCTCGGTGGTCGAGGAGTTCGTCGTCGAGCACCTCAAGGACGCTCTGACCGACCTGCTGGGCTGGCCGGTGGCCGCCTGGAAGTTCCGCAAGAACAAGAAGACCCGCCAGGACGTCGCCCCGCCGACCCCGGTGGCCGAGCTGTTCGACGACCTGCGGCACCGCGCGACGACCTGGGAGACCATCCTCGACGCGACCGGCGGGCCGGACACCGTGCCGACCCTGGCGGCGGCCTCGCCGTCCGACGAGGTCGCCCTCGGCCCGAACGAGTGGGCCCTGCTCTGCAAGGTGGACGACACCCGCAGCGTGACCGAGCTGGCCGGCGAGTGCGGGTTCACGCTGTTCGAGGCCGGCCAGGTGGTCATGCGCCTGGTCGAGGCCGGGCTGGTGGCCGTGCAGCGGCAGCCGGTCGAGGTGGCCGAGGTGGAGCCCGCCGATGACAGCGGGGTCGAGCTGGTGCTGCCGGTCGTCGCGCTGGAGGAGCTGGAGGCCCGCGAGGCGGCCGAAGCACAGGCGGCGCAGGCCGAGCAGGAGGCCAAGGAGGCCAAGGCAGCGCGAGCCGAGGAGGCCAAGGAGGCCAAGGCAGCGCGGGCCGCCCAGGAGGCGCTGGAGGCTCAGGAGCGCGCCGAGGCGCTGGAGCGCGAGCGGGCCGAGCAGGAGGCGCTGGAGCGCGCCGCCGCCGACGAGGCCGTGGAGCGCGCCGAGGCGCTGGCCCGGGAGGCCCGCGAGGCCCAGGAGCGCGCCGAGCAGGCGGAGCGGGACCGGGCCGAGACACTGGCGCGGGCGGCCGAGGAGGAGCGTGAGCGCGCGGAGGCCGCGGCCCGCGAGGCCGCGGAGCGCACCGAGCAGGAGAGCGGAGGCCGCGGAGCGGCCGAGCAGGAGGAGCGTGAGCGGGTCGAGGCGCAGGAGCGCGCCGAGGCCGAGGCCGGGAGGCCCGCGAGGCTGCGGAGCGGGCCGAGCAGGAAGAGCGCGAGCGGGTCGAGGCGCAGGAGCGCGCCGAGGCCGAGGCCCGGGAGGCCCGCGAGGCTGCGGAGCGGGCCGAGCAGGAAGAGCGTGAGCGGGCCGAGCAGGAGGCGCGCGAGCGCGAGGAGCGCCGGGCCGCTGCCGACGCCAAGCGGCTGGAAGAGGCCGAGATCCTGCACCGCGAGCTGGAGGCGCTGGCCACCAAGGAGGCCGCCGCCCGGGCCGAGCGTGCCGAGGCGCGCCGCCGGGCCCGCGAGGAGGAGAAGGCGCTTGCCGAGGCTGCCGCCGTCGAGGCCGCTGCCGTCGAGGAGCAGGCCCGCCGCGAGCAGGAGGCCGCTGAGCGCGTCGCCGCCGAGGAGCAGGCCTGGGCCGACCACGCCGCCTGGCTCGCCGACAAGCGGGCGGTCGCCGAGGCAGCCGCCTGGGCCGACCACCACGAGTGGCTGAGCGTCGAGCGGGCCGGCGCCGAGGAGCAGGCCTGGGCCGACCACGCTGCCTGGCTGGTGCAGGCCCGGGTCGACGCCGAGCCGCTGGCCTGGGCCGACCACACCACCTGGCTGGCTGCCGCGCGCGCCGCCGCCGAGGAGCAGGCCTGGACCGACCACGGGCAGTGGCTGGCCGCCGAGCGGGCCGGCGTCGAGGAGCAGGCCTGGGCCGACCACGCCGGGTGGCTGGTGCAGGCCCGGATCGACGCCGAGCCGCTGGCGTGGGACGACCACGAGCAGTGGCTCGCTGCCCGGGCGGCCGAGGAGGAAGCCCAGCACCAGGCCGAGCTCCGGAAGGCCCGTAAGCAGGCCGAGCGCGAGCTGGCGGCCGAGGCGGAGCGGCGGGCCCGCGAGGCCGAGGCCGAGGCCGTGCGCGCCGAGTCCGAGCGGATCGCCCGCGAGGAGGCCGCCCGCGCCGAGCGCGAGGAGACCGATCGCGCCGCGGCCGACGCCGCCGAGGCGATCGCCGCGGCCGAGGCGGCCCGGATTGCCGAGGAGGAGACCGAGCGCGTTGCGGCCGAGCAGGCCGCAGCGGCGGAAGCCCAGGCCGAGGCAGAGCGAGCTGCTCGCGAGGAGCACGCCGCCGAGCTGGCCGCGCACCTCAGTGCCGAGCAGGCCGAGATCGAGCGGGCCGCGGTCGCGCAGGCCGAGGCCGAGCAGCTCGAGGCCCAGGAGGCTGCCGAGCTCGCCATCGAGCTGGCGGCCGCGCTGGACGACGTGCCCACGCAGGACGACGTCCACAGCGCCGCCGACGCGGCCAGCATGCTGACCGAGCTCAACCGCGAGTCACCGGCGACCCCGCCCCCGGCCGCCGTCGTCCCGGAGCCCGTCGAGGAGCCTGAGCCGGTCGAGGAAGGGCCGGTCGACACCGGTCCTGCCCCGATGGTGGCTCGCGACCACGCCGACACCGCGATGCTGCTGCGCGAGCTGTCCAGCCTCGGGTTCGGCATGGATGACAGCCCGCCCCCGACCCCGGCACCCGCGCCGCGCCCCCCGTCGTCGGCACCGCCCGTCGACCCGAAGAAGAAGCGCAAGGGTCTCTTCGGCCGGGGCTGATCCGCGATCATGACCCGGTGCGAGCAGTGGTGCAGCGGGTCAGCGAGGCCAGCGTCCAGGTGGCCGGCGAGGTCGTCGGACGGTTGCCGGCCCCCGGCCTCTGCGTCCTGGTCGGCGTGACCCACGACGACACCGAGCAGAGCGCCGAGCGGCTGGCCGCGAAGGTGCACGAGCTGCGGATCCTTGCCGGCGAGCGGTCCGCGGCCGAGACCGGCGCGCCGTTGCTCGTCATCAGCCAGTTCACCCTGTACGGCGACACCCGCAAGGGCCGGCGTCCCACCTGGAACGCGGCCGCACCTGGGCCGGTTGCCGAGCCGCTGGTCGAGCACGTCATCGCCACCTTGCGCTCCCGGGGCGCTCACGTGGAGACCGGCCGGTTCGGCGCCGACATGCAGGTCGCCCTCGTCAACGACGGCCCGGTGACCCTGCTCCTGGAGGTCTGAGCGTCAAGCGGGGACGACGGGCTCCTGCGCGGCCGCGACACCGCCGGCGACCAGGTCCGCGTCGACCGGCGTCGAGCGCTTCACCACGGCCAGCGCGATCGGGCCGAGCTCGTAGTGCCGGGTCGACGACGTGACCCGGCCGACGTCCTTGTCGCCGAGCAGCACCGGGTCGCCCGGCGCCGGCAGCACCGAGTCGCTGCCGTCCAGGTGCAGCAGCACCAGCCGGCGCGGCGGCCGGCCCAGGTTGTGCACCCGCGCGACGGTCTCCTGACCTCGGTAGCAACCCTTGTCGAGGTGCACCGCGGTCTCCAGGAAGCCGATCTCGTGCGGGATGGTGCGGTGGTCGGTCTCCTGCCCCTCCCGCGGCCGGCCGTCCGCGATGCGCAACGCCTCGAGCGCCCAGGTCCCCGCCAGCGGGCCGGACAGCACCGTCGCCAGGTCACCGCGCGGCACGAATGACTCGACCCCGTGCGGCGTCTGTCGGGACGGCACACCCGGCACGCCCGACGGCGTCAGCACCACGGCGTACGCCGGGGAGACGTCCTCGACCTCGACCTTCGACCAGAACCGCATCCGGTCCAGGTAGCCGACCAGCGCCTCTGCGGTCCCGGGCTCGACGTGCGCCCAGGTCGCCTCACCGTCGTCGACCAGGTAGAGCGCGTGCTCGATGTGACCGTGCGGCGAGAGGATCAGCGCCTCGGTCGGCACGCCGGGAGCGAGGTGCTCGAGGTGCTGGGAGGTCAGCGAGTGCAGCCAGGTCAGCCGGTCCGGCCCGGAGACGCGCACCACCGGGCGGTGCGACAGGTCGACCGACGCCTCGCCGGCCACCAGGGCGCGCTGCTCCCGGAGCGGGTCACCGTAGTGCGCGGCGACACCCGCGTCCGGCGGGTCGGCGGCAACCGCTCCCGGCCGGGCCAGCAGGGGACTGGTCATGGGGCACACCCCTGGCAGCGGCCGTAGATCGCGAAGTGGGCGACGTCGGTCTCGAAGCCGTGCTGCTCGGCCAGCCGGGTCACCAGCGCGTCCGCCAGCTCGACGTCGGTCTCGATGACGTCGCCGCAGACCCGGCACACCAGGTGCAGGTGGTCGCCACCTGCGGCGTGGTAGGTCGGTGCGCCGTGGCCGAGGTGTGCGTGGGTGACGAGGCCGAGCTCCTCGAGCAGCTCGAGGGTGCGGTAGACGGTCGAGAGGTTGACGGCCGGTGCCGAGCGCTGCACCTCCGCGCAGATCTCGTCCGGGGTGCCGTGCCCGAGCCCGGCCACCGCCTCGAGGACCAGCTGGCGCTGAGGTGTGAGCCGGTAGCCCTTGGCCTTGAGGGTGGCCTGCAGGTCAGGAGCGCTCATCGGCTGCTCACGCCCGCTTCAGGGTTGCCGACAGGTGCGGCTGCAGCGGCTGACCGACGGCCGCCATGTCGAACGCCCACAGCAGGTTGCCCTCGACCAGGCCGTAGAGCCGGTGCCCGGCGGTGTAGTCCTTGGCGGTCTCGGTCCGCGCGACCACGTCGGTCTGCAGCTCGATCTTCGCGCCGTCGGCCGTGCCCAGCCAGATCTCGACGAAGCCGGTCGGGTGCGCGAGCAGCAGCTCGAGGCTGCCGTCGGCCTCGGGCCGCCAGTAGCCGGTCTCCTGGGCCAGCGGCCGCACCTCGGCACCGTCGTCGTCCAGCAGCCAGCTGCGGCTGAAGTGGTGGACGAACGGCTTGCCCGGCATCTCGGCGAAGGTCAGCTCCTGGCCGAACCGGAACTCCGGGACGCTGGGGTAGCCACCGACGCCGACACCCCGCCAGGTGCCGAGCAGCCAGGCCAGCGGGATGACCTGCGGCGGCATGTCCGTACGGATCTCCACGGGCCGCTCAGCTCTCATGACCGGCGTCGCCGGACGCGGACCAGAGCCGCCGGACCACCCACAGCGAGACGCCCGCCACCAGCACGAATGCGGTCACGAGCAGGGCGACGACGACGGTGGCGAACACCTGCCGAGTCTACGTCGGCCTAACCGCCGCAGGCGCCGTGCAGCCCACGGCCCGCCGCAGTGGCGACCGCGTCGATGCGGGCCAGCCGGTCGGCGTAGCGCACCTGCGGCCGGTAGGCGACGGCGTCGGCGGCGCCGCGGCGGACCAGCACGGCCTGCACGAAGCGACCGTCCGGCAGCCACACGTCCCACAGGTCCCGGCCGTAGATGTCGTGCCGGCCGCCAGCCTGGTACGCGGCGCGCACGCGGGTGCCGACCGGCAGCAGCCGGGTGAGCAGCCGCGACGCTTCCGGCCCCCAGCACTCGACCGGGGCTCCCGGCTTGACCGACTCCGGGGCGTCCACCCCGATCAGGCGCACCCGGAGCCGCTCGCCGAGGCGAACCGCGATGAACGTGTCGCCGTCGACGACCCGCTCGACCCGCGCCGTAAAGGCCCGGGCCGGCGCGGCCGGGTCACCAGCCGCTGCGGCTGACCCGGCGTACGACGGCGAGAGCCCCGTGCACGCGACCAGCGCGAGCACGGGGCCCGCCACGACCCAGCTCCATCGACGACTCATGCCGTGATCATCGACCAGGGGTCGGACCGACTTCAGCCGATCAGCACCTCGACATCGGCGACCTCGCCGCGCTCGGCGACCACGGTGCTGTCGACCGGCTCGGACGCGGGCGCCAGGGTGCGCAGCGTCCACGTGCCGGGTGCGGCGAAGAACCGGAACTGCCCGGTCGCGGACGTCGGCACCTCGGCGGTGAACTCGCCGCCGCCGTCGAGCAGCCGCACGTACGCGTTGGTCACCGGCTCGTCGCCGCGCAGGACGATGCCCTGCACGACGGCCTCCGTGGTGAGGCTCAGGCCCTCGGTCGAGGGCCCGCCGCGCTTCGCGCCGCACATCAGGGCTGGTCCCCGAGCTCGATCGGGACGCCGACCAGCGAGCCCCACTCGGTCCACGAGCCGTCGTAGTTCTTCACGTTCGGCTGCTCGAGGATCTCGTGCAGCACGAACCAGGTGTGCGACGACCGCTCGCCGATCCGGCAGTAGGCGATGGTGTCCTTGGAGAGGTCGACGCCCTTGTCCTCGTAGAGCTTCTTCAGCTCGTCGTCGCTCTTGAAGGTGCCGTCGTCGTTGGCGGTCTGCGACCACGGGATGTTCGCGGCCGTCGGGATGTGGCCGTTGCGCTGCGCCTGCTCCTGCGGCAGGTGCGCGGGCGCCGCCAGCCGCCCCGCGAACTCGTCCGGCGAGCGGACGTCGATCAGGTTCTTCTGGCCGATGGCCGACTCGACCTCGTCGCGGAACGCGCGGATCGAGCGGTCCTGCTCCTTGGCCGTGTACGTCGTGCCCGGGCGAGAGACGGCCTCGTCGACCAGCTCGCGCGAGTCGAGCTCCCACTTCTTGCGTCCGCCGTCGAGCAGCTTCACGTCGTTGTGGCCGTACAGCTTGAAGTACCAGTAGGCGTAGGCCGCGAACCAGTTGTTGTTGCCGCCGTACAGCACGACGGTGTCGTCGTTGCCGATGCCGCGCTCGGACAGCAGCGCCTCGAACTGCTCCTTGCTGACGAAGTCACGACGGACCGGGTCCTGCAGGTCCTTCTTCCAGTCCAGCCGGACCGCGCCCTTGATGTGGTTCTTGTCGTAGGCCGCGGTGTCCTCGTCGACCTCGACGAGCACGATCTTCGGGTCGTCGACGTGTGACTCGACCCAGTCGGCGTCGACCAGGACGTTGTCTCGGGTGCTGCTCATGCTGCTACCTCCGTGCGGGGGTGGGCGGTGCGGTCGTTGGGGACCGTGCGGACGATGGCCTGGGACGTGGCGCGGCGCGCCAGCAGGTAGACCTCGCAGCCGAGGCAGATGCCGAACGCTGCGTTGAGGAAGGCGGCCGCCAGGGCAGCGGCGACCGCGACGAGGGTCACCGTCCCAGTGGACTCCGCCAGCCCGGCCAGGGCAACAGCCGTGAAGGCGAGGCCGACGGCCTGGGCGAAACGGAGCGGACGGGTGTCCTCCAGCTCGGCCGGCGGGCCGAGCCGGGGACGGACCAGACGGGCGTACAGCACGCCGTACGGCGAGCGGCCGGCGGCGCCGAGGGCGAAGACGACGGCCTGGACGGCGAGCAGCCAGGCCGAGCCGGTGAGCAGCGTCGCTGCGAGCACGGCTGTCGTGACGGCAGCGCCGACCCGGGGACCGCGCGGATCGACGAGCGGGGGTCCGGGGACGCGGACGCCGCGCAAGGAAAGGGTGGACATGGCGGTGTGCTCCTGACGAGAGCGGGACGGGGGGCGTCTGGTTGTCAGGAGGCCGGACAGAGCGCGGTCGCAGTGCGCAGCAGGTCGACTGCGCGGCGACGGGTCAGCTCCGTGCTCACGGCGTCGAGACTAATCGTGTCCACGCTTCGGCACGAGCGATTCCAGGTACTGGGACGAATGATCATCCGACGGCCTCGCCCAGGGCGGCGATCACGTCCGCCTTGCGGGGCTGGCCGCTGGCCCGTCGGACGATGCCGCCTTCGGCGTCCAGCACGAGCACCGTAGGGGTCCGGCGCACGTCCAGCCGGCGGACCAGCCCGAGGTTGCTCTCGGCGTCCACCTCGACGTGGGCGACGCCGGGCACCGCCCGGCTGACCTCGTCCAGGACCCGGCGGGTGGCGCGGCAGGGCTGGCAGAACACGGTGGAGAACTGCACCAGGGTGGCCCGCTCGCCCAGCGCGGCACCGAGCTCGGCAGCGGCGACGACCTCACGGTGGCTCGACGAGCCGGTGCGCTGGCTGCGGCCGAGCCGGTGTCCGGACCGCTGCAGCCAGAGACCGACAGCGGTCGCGAGCAGCAGGGCCAGCGCAACCGCCAGCACTCCTCCCATGACAGGGCCAACCAGGCGTACCCGCGACCGATTCCCCCGGCGACGTAACAGGTCAGCCGACGAGCACCCGGCCGAGCAGGTAGACCGCCGGCGCCACGAGGACGGCGGGAAGGGCGGCGGTGAGCAGCGGGTGCGGGCCCGCTGCGCGGTTCGCCAGCAGGACCGCGAGCCGGGCGGCGACGGCCCCGCCCGCTCCGGCCGTCAGGGCGACGGTGACCGAGACATCGGTCGACGCGGCCACCGCGACCGCGGCCAGCCCGGTGACGACGACCGCGACGAGGGCGCCGACCCACCGAGCCAGGCCGACTGCCCCGGTCGCGAGGTCGGCCAGCACGGGTGCCGCGGCCGCGACGGCAGCAAGCACGAGCAGGTCGGTGCCAGCTCGCGAGACGTCGAGGGCCAGCCAGGCGGCGGCGAGGCCCGCCAGCACGGCCGCCGCGCCGGTCGCGGTCAGCGAGGCGCTCAGCTCGACCCGGCCGTCCCGCCGGACCAGCTGGTGGGCCAGGGCCGCCAGCAGGGCCAGGGCCAGCACCGGCGCGACGTGCTCCAGCGGCCTGGTCTCGTCGGCGGCCAGCACCGCGACGTCGGCGGCGACCGCTGCTGCGCCGACAACGACCCGGCCGCCGGCAGCGCCGGGGACGCGCAGTGCCGGGAACCATCCGGCGACCAGCAGGCCCTGGGTGAGCAGCACGGCGAGCAGCAGCACCGGCGTCGCGGTGAGGCCCCCGAGGACCAGGGCGGCGGACAGCGCCAGGGCCGCGAGGGCAGCGGTCATCGGCTGCCGCCGGCGAACGGCGGCAGCACCTCGATGGTCGCGCCGTCCGGCAGCGCGGCCTCCCGGCTGGTCCGGACGCCGTCGACGAGGAAGCTGGCCACGGTGAGGACCCGGGCGAGCGCCGGCCCGTGCGCGGCCGCCACCTGGTCGAGGACAGCGCCCAGCGTGTCGCCGTCGTACGGCTCCTCGGCGATGCCGGCGGCGGCGCGGGCACCGGCCCAGTAGCGGATGGTCCCTGCGGCCACCGGTGCACCTCCTCCGGGCTCTGGTCGCCGTGTGACGGGCGAGTTTCTGCTGTGTAAAGCCTTCTCGGGGTACGGACGGATCCGGCCCTGTGGGGCACCATCATGGTGAACTGTGAGCCGGGACGACGTGGGGAGGTGCCCGTGAGCCAGCTGCTGCTGCTGACGAACACGCTGCAGCCCTCGACCGAGGTGCTCCCCGCACTGGGCCTGCTGTCCCACTCACTGCGGGTCGCCCCGGCCGAGGTGTCCGCCCTGCTCGAGGCCCCGCCTGCCGACGCCCTGCTGATCGACGGGCGCCGCGACCTGCCGCACGTCCGGTCGCTGTGCCGCATCCTGCGCACCACCGGGGTCGACTGCCCGGTGCTGCTGGTGGCGACCGAGGGCGGCCTAGCGGCGATGACCGCGGACTGGGGCGTCGACGACGTCATCCTCGACTCCGCCGGCCCGGCCGAGGTCGAGGCCCGGCTGCGGCTGGCGATCGGCCGGCTGGCCAGCCGGACCGGCAGCGAGGACGAGCTCACCGAGATCCGCCGCGGCGACGTCACGATCGACGAGGCGACCTACACGGCACGGGTCAAGGGCCGGGTGCTCGACCTCACGTTCAAGGAGTTCGAGCTGCTGAAGTTCCTCGCGCAGCACCCGGGCCGGGTGTTCAGCCGGGCCCAGCTGCTGCAGGAGGTCTGGGGCTACGACTACTACGGCGGCACCCGCACCGTCGACGTCCACGTCCGGCGGCTGCGCGCCAAGCTCGGCTCCGACCACGAGACGCTGATCGGCACGGTGCGCAACGTGGGCTACCGGTTCGTGCTGCCCAAGGACCCGAAGGACGCCCCGTCCGGCTGCGCCGGCCCCGGCGCCCGCGCCGGTGGGCTGACCCACCGGCCTACGCCGTTTCGGAACGGGGCCACCGGGCAGCCAGGTCGCATGATCCCCGAGACGCTCCGTGGCGCCGCAGCAGGCGCAGCCGGCACCACCGCTCTCAACGGGGTCACCTACCTGGACATGGCATGGCGGGCCCGGCCCGCCAGCAGCACGCCGCAGGACACCGTCGAGAAGGCCGCGACCCGGGTCGGCGTCGACGTCCCCGGCACCGGCGAGGACCGCGACAACCGCGTCTCCGCCATCGGCAGCCTCACCGGGCTCGCGACCGGGGTGGGTGTCGGTGCGGCGTACGGCCTGCTCACGTCGTTCCGTGGTCGGCCACCGTTCTGGGCCGGGGCCATCATCACGGCGAGCGCTGCGCTGGTCGGCGCCAACGGCCCGATGGCCGCCCTCGGCGTCACTGACCCGCGCAGCTGGAGCGGGACCGACTGGCTCAGCGACGTCGTGCCGCACCTGGCCTACGGGCTGGTCACCGCGCTGGTGCTCGCCGACTCGTCCTGACCTTGCTCCTCCCGGACGCGCGGACGCCCCCGCGGTGACCCGCGGGGGCGTCCGTGTCTGGCTGCTGTGCGACCGCTACGGGAGCTGGGTGCTCCGCGTCGCGGGTGCCGGGCCGACGCCCGGGTGTGCCGCGAAGTAGTCGATCAGCGCGTCCAGGTCGACCTTGCCGCCGGTGCGCGGTGCACCGTTGACGAAGGCCGTGAAGCCGTCGCCGCCGTCCGCGATGAAGTTGTTGGCGGCGACCTTGTAGCTTGCAGCCGGGTCGAGCGTGACGCCGTTCAGCTTGATCGACGCGGGGTCGATCTTGCTGCCGAACGGTGCCGACGCGGACCAGGCGTACGTGAACCCGTCCGAGATGCCCAGCCGCAGCACCTCGCCACCCGCACGACCACGCATCCACTGCTGCTCGAGCAGCTGCTCGATCTGGGCTCCGGTCATGTTGAAGGTCTGCATGATGTTGCTGAACGGCTGGACGTTGTAGGCCTCCCGGTAGGTGACCTGACCGGGTGCTTCGCCGGACGAGATCCCGTTGAACAGGAAGTCGGCTCGGACACCACCCGGGTTCATGAAGGCCACCTGGGCACCGGTCGACTCCTTCTGGGCGTCGGCGATGTTGTTGGGCAGCGAGGACTCGGCGCCACGGCTGGAGCTGCGCTTGATGTCCGAGCTGATCGTGCCCACGACCCGGTTGCCCGGGCCGGCCGCCTTGGCGACCCACTTCTCGACGATCGCGCGGACGCCCCGGTCCTGCGGGACGTCACGGGTGACGAGGTGGTTCAGCGAGTGGACGCTGGACCGGACGACGTCGTTCGTCTTGGTGTTGATCTTGAGGTTGGTCTCGGTGATGAGACGGCCGAACGACATGGCGCTGGTGACCATCCGCGGCTTGCCCTTGGGGTCCTTGATGTTGCAGACGTACGCCGCGTGCGTGTGACCGCTGATGATGGTGTCGACCTTCGACGTGAGCCGCGACGCGATGTCGAGGATCGGACCGGACATGCCGGTGCAGGCGCTGTAGGAGCCGGTCTGCAGCCCGCCCTCGTGGATCATCACCACGATGGCCTTGACGCCCTTCTTGTCCAGCACCTTGGCCGCCATGTTGCCGGCCTTCACCTCGTCGGTGAAGTCGTAGCCGGCGATACCGGCCGGCGACACGAGGCCGTCGGTGCCCTCGAGCGTCATGCCGATGAAGCCGATCTTGGTCGGCCCGACCTTCTTGATCGCGTAGCGGGCCAGCGCCGGCTTCTGGGTCTTGGTCTTGACCACGTTCGCGCCCAGGTACTTGTAGTCGGCGCCGGGGAAGACGATGTCCTTGCCCGCAGCGTCCTGCTGGAAGCAGCCGTCGACCGGGTGGCAGCCGCCGTTCATCATCCGTCGGAGCTCGGTGACGCCCTCGTCGAACTCGTGGTTGCCGACGCTGGAGATGTCCATGCCCATGGCGTCGAGAACCTCGACGGCCGGCTCGTCGTGGAACACGCCCGAGGTGAACGTCGAGCCGCCGATCAGGTCGCCGGCGGCCACGGTGAAGCTGGTGGGGTGGCCGTACCGGAGCTGCTTGAGGTGCGTCGCCAGGTAGGAGGCGCCGTTGGCGGCGATCGACTTGCCCTCGAACAGCACGGACCCGTCGCCGCCGGAGTCGGCCTCGAGGTGGCCGTGGAAGTCGTTGAACGACAGCAGCTGGACCGGGATGCGGTTCTTGTTGTACTTCGTCAGCTCAGGTGTGCCGGCTGCGGCGTTCGTGGCGGGCAGCACGGCCAGTGCCGCGGCTGCGGCGACGGCGAGCGCCACCGAGATTCGGCGGCTTAGGGGTCCTTGTCGGGACATGTGGCTCCTCGGGATGCGAGACGTGGTCGGCAGGAACCTAGTACCTCTGGCACGGCGGGGACAGGGATTCGGTTGCACCGATCCGCGCCGGTTCGTCCCCTAGGCTCGGCCGGTGACCAGCTTCGAGGTGGTCGGCCCCCTCGACGCCGACGAGGTGCAGGCCGTGAGCGCGCTGGTCGAGGCCGCGACCGAGGCCGACGGCGTACGCCCGCTGTCCGAGCACGTGATGCTGCACCTGCGGTACGGCGGCGACGAACGGGTCCGCAACGTGCTGGCCTGGTCCGGGGAGACCCTGCAGGCCTACGGCCACCTCGACGTCACCGACGAGGTGGCCGGCGCCAGTGCCGAGCTGGCCGTGCAGCCCGACCACCGGGGCAAGGGCATCGGGCGGGCCCTGGTCGCCGCGATCCTGGCCGAGACCAGCGACGGCCGGCTCCGGCTGTGGGCCCACGGCGACCACCCGGGCGCCGCCGCGCTCGCCACGTCGATGGGGTTCCGCGAGTCCCGGTCGCTGTGGCAGATGCGCCGGTCGCTGTACGCCGCGTTCCCGCCCGCCGAGCTGCCGGCCGGGGTCGGCGTGCGCACCTTCGAGCCGGGCCGGGACGACGAGGCCTGGGTCAGGGTGAACGCTGCCGCCTTCCGCGACCACCCCGAGCAGGGGTCCTGGACGTTGTCCGACCTGCGCCGCCGGGAGGCCGAGCCCTGGTTCGACCCGGACGGCTTCTTCCTGGCCGAGCGGGGCGACCGGCTGGTCGGCTTCCACTGGACGAAGGTGCACGGCGGGGAGGGCGACCACCACCAGCACCCGGACGGGCCGCACGCGCACGAGGGCCACGGCCACGACCCGATCGGCGAGGTGTACGTCGTCGGGGTCGACCCCGACGAGCAGGGCACCGGGCTGGGCCGGGCCCTGACCCTCGTCGGCCTGCGGCACCTGCGGCACCGTGGGCTGCCGGACGCGATGCTCTACGTGGACGCCGACAACGAGCCGGCGATCCGGCTGTACAGCGGCCTCGGCTTCACCCGCTGGGAGACCGACGTCATGTTCAGCCGTGACCCCCGTCACGGCTGAGCGACTGCTGCCAGGAACGGCCCGCCACCAAGGCTGTCGGCTGTTCATCTCCCGTTCACCGCTGCCGGGGGATCGCGTCACCTGCTCTCCCTAGCGTCCGCGATGTCACGACGACATCGACGACGTCCTTGGAGGACAACGACCGTGAAGCTCACCCGCTTCTCCCGCACCGCCGTGGCCCTCGCCGTGGGTGCCCTGCTGCTCACCTCGTGCGGCAGCGACGACAACGGCAGCGCCAACGCCGCGAGCGACGGCTCGAGCTCTGCCCCCTCGAGCGACAGCTGCCTCGCCGGCACCCTGAACGCCGAGGGCTCGTCCGCGCAGCAGAACGCGATCGACGAGGTCATCGCGAGCTACACCGCCGAGTGCGCGGACACGACCATCAACTACAACCCGACCGGCTCCGGTGCCGGCGTGGAGCAGTTCAACGCCGGCCAGGTCGACTTCGCCGGCTCCGACTCCGCCCTCAAGGACGACGAGGGCGAGGTCGCCGCGGCCAAGGAGCGCTGCAACGGCAACGACGCCTGGAACATCCCGATGGTCGTCGGCCCGATCGCGATGGCCTACAACCTCGAGGGCGTGGACAAGCTGGTGCTGACCCCCGAGGTCGCTGCCAAGCTGTTCAAGGGCGAGATCAAGAAGTGGAACGACCCGGCGATCACGGCGCTCAATGACGGCGTCGACCTGCCCGCCGAGGCCATCAAGGTGTTCTTCCGCAGCGACGAGTCCGGCACCACCGAGAACTTCCAGAAGTACCTCGCGGGTGCCGGTGGCGGCGCCTGGACCGACGAGCCGTCCAAGGTGTGGCCGGGGGCCGGTGAGGGCCGGGAGAAGTCCTCCGGTGTGGCCGACGGCGTGAAGACCACGCCGGGCTCGATCACCTACGTCGAGTGGTCCTACGCCAAGGACAACGCGCTGGGAATCGCCCAGGTCGACAACGGCGCAGGTCCGGTCGAGCTGACCGGCGAGTCGGTCGGCGCGGCGGTGGCCTCCGCGAAGTCGGTGGGCACCGGCAACGACCTGCGCCTCGAGCTCGACTACGCCACCCAGACGGCCGGGGCCTACCCGATCGTCCTGGTGACCTACGAGATCGCCTGCTCGAAGGGCCTGCCGGCCGACAAGGCGAAGCTGGTGAAGAGCTTCCTCACCTACTTCGCCTCGGCCGACACCCAGGCCTCGCTCGAGGAGATCGGGTACGCGCCGCTGCCCGACGAGGTCGCCACCAAGGTCGCGACGGCGATCAAGGCACTCGCCTGACCAGGACCCCGATGACGTCCACCGCACGTCAGGCTGCCCCGGTAGGCGAGGACGAGTCGCGCCCGCTGCTCGCCTACCGGGGCACCAGCCGGCGCGCGGACGCGGCGTTCGCGGCCGGTGTGCGCGGAGCCGGGATCTTCGTCGTGGTCCTCGTGGCGCTGACCGGCGGCTTCCTGCTGTGGAAGGCCGTGCCGTCGCTGCTGGCGAACGACGCCAACTTCCTCACCGACCGGGTCTGGCAGCCGGCCGCCGACCCGGCGCGGTTCGGCATCGCTGCGTTGCTCTGGACGACGGTGCTGGCCTCGGCGGTCGCCCTGCTGCTCGCTGTTCCCGTCGCGATCGGTGTAGCGCTCTACATCACCCAGTACGCACCGCGCCGGCTGGCGCAGCCGGTCGGCTACGTCATCGACCTTCTGGCGGCGATCCCGTCGATCATCTACGGCCTCTGGGGCATCCGGGTGCTCGGCCCGGTGATCGCCGGGCCGGACTCCGGCGTCCGCACGTTCCTGGAGGACAGCTTCGGCTGGGTCCCGCTGCTGTCGAAGACCGGCGTCGCGCAGGGCACTGTGTTCCTCGCCGCGATCGTGCTGGCCATCATGATCCTGCCGATCGTGACCGCCATCAGCCGCGAGGTGTTCGACCAGACGCCGGTCCCGAACAAGGAGGCCGCGCTCGCCCTGGGCGCGACCCGTTGGGAGATGATCCGCACCTCGGTGCTGCCGTTCGGCCGTCCGGGGGTCATCAGCGCGTCGATGCTCGGGCTGGGCCGTGCGCTCGGCGAGACGATCGCCGTCACGATCATCCTCAGCCAGCCGAGCAGCCTGGAGAAGTTCGACCTCTCGGTGTTCTTCGGCGGTGAGACGTTCGCCTCGAAGATCGCGAACAACGCCAGCGAGTTCTCCACTCCGCAGAAGACCGGTGCCTACATCGCGGCCGGGCTGGTGCTGTTCGTCATCACCTTCGCCGTCAACGCAGTCGCCCGCATCGTCATCTCGCGAAGTGCCCGGGAGGACTGAGATGTCCACCACCACTGCCGACGCCCCGGTCCGCACCGAGTCGCTGCTCGTCCGGGAGTCGAGGTCGCGCCGGGCCCGCAACACCCTTGCCACTGTCCTGATCCACCTCTGCCTCGCGATCGCCCTGGTCCCGCTGGTCTGGATCCTCTGGACCGTCATCGACCGGGGCGCCGGCCTGCTGAGCGACCCGACCTGGTGGACGAACTCGCAGCGCGGCATCACGGCCCGCCGGGTCGGCGGCGGCGCGTACCACGCGATCGTCGGCACCCTGCTGATGGCGCTGGTCACCGCGGTCATCAGCGTGCCGATCGCGGTCGGCACCGCCATCTACCTGGTGGAGTACGGCCGGGGCCGGTTGGCCAAGGCCGTGAGCTTCATGGTGGACGTGCTCACCGGCGTGCCCTCGATCGTGGCGGCGCTGTTCATCTACGCGCTCTGGGTCACGACGTTCGGGCTGCAGCGGGTGGCGTTCGCGGTCTCACTGGCGCTGGTGCTGCTGATGATCCCGGTCGTCGTCCGGTCGACCGAGGAGATGCTGCGGCTGGTGCCGCGCGACCTGCGCGAGGCGTCGTACGCGCTGGGGGTCCCGCGCTGGAAGACCGTGATGGGCGTCGTGCTGCCGACGGCTTTCAGCGGCATCATGACCGGCGTCTTCCTCGGCCTGGCGCGGGTGATGGGAGAGACCGCACCGCTGCTGATCCTCGGGCCGTACACCACGGCCATCAACACCAACCTGTTCGGCGGCAACATGGCCGCGCTCCCCACCATGATCAACCAGGACCGGAACCAGGCCCTGGACCCCGCCCTCGACCGCGTCTGGTCGGCAGCCCTCACCCTGATCGTCGTGGTGATGGTCCTCAGTCTCGTCGGCCGGCTGATCGCCCGGTTCGGCACGGTGCGAAAGTAAGGAAGACCATGGCCAAGCGGATCGACGTCTCGGGTCTGGACGTCTACTACGGCGACTTCAAGGCGGTCGAGGACGTCTCGATGACCGTTCAGCCGCGGTCGGTGACGGCGTTCATCGGACCGTCCGGCTGCGGCAAGTCGACGCTGCTGCGCACCCTCAACCGGATGCACGAGGTCGTCCCCGGCGGGCGGGTCGAGGGCAAGGTGATGCTCGACGACCAGGACCTGTACGCCGACGGCGTCGACCCGGTCGCGGTCCGGCGTACGGTCGGGATGGTCTTCCAGCGGCCGAACCCGTTCCCGACCATGTCGATCTACGACAACGTGGCGGCCGGCCTGCGGTTGAACGGCATCAAGAAGAAGGACGTGCTCGACGAGGTGGTCGAGCGGTCGCTGTCGCGGGCCAACCTGTGGAACGAGGTCAAGGACCGGCTCGGGAAGCCCGGAGCAGGGCTGTCCGGCGGCCAGCAGCAGCGGCTCTGCATCGCCCGAGCGATCGCCGTCGAGCCGCAGGTGCTGCTGATGGACGAGCCGTGCTCCGCGCTCGACCCGATCTCGACGCTGGCCATCGAGGACCTGGTCCACCAGCTCAAGGACCAGTACACGATCATCATCGTCACCCACAACATGCAGCAGGCCGCCCGGGTCAGCGACCGGACCGCTTTCTTCACCATCGCGGGTGCCGGCAAGCCGGGCCGGCTGATCGAGATCGGGGACACCGCCGAGGTCTTCACCCGGCCGAGCGAGAAGGCCACCGAGGACTACATCACCGGCCGCTTCGGCTGACCCGACTCTTCCCGCCATACCTCCGTGATCATGAAGCTTCGTACCCGCACGTGCGGGCAGTTGCTTTCATGATCACGCGACCTTGGCAGGCAGCTACTCGATGACGAGGTGGACGATCCCGTAGACGAGGGCTGCGACCAGGCCGGCCATCGGGATGGTGAGCACCCAGGCCACCAGGATGTTGCTGGCCACGCCCCAGCGGACCGCTCGGCGGCCGCGCGAGGCACCGGCGCCCATGATCGAGCCGGTGATGGTCTGGGTGGTCGAGATCGGCGCCTCGAAGACGTACGCCGTGGTGTAGAGCACCGAGGCAGCCACCGACTCGGCCGCGAAGCCAGCCGCCGGGTCGATGTGGATGATCCGTCGACCGAGGGTGCGCATGATCCGCCAGCCACCCGAGTACGTGCCCAGCGAGATCGCGCCGGCCGACAGCACCACGACCCACCAGGGGATGTGGAAGTCGTCGGCGTCCTGGTAGCCGCCGGCGACGAGGGCGAGAACGATCACGCCCATCGTCTTCTGCGCGTCCTGCAGACCGTGGCCGAGCGCCATCGCTGACGCCGAGACGGTCTGGGCGATCCGGAAGCCGCGGTTGGTCGGACCGGGACGCCTGTTCTTGAAGATCCACAGGATCGCGATCATGACGAGGAACGCGAGCAGGCCACCGACGACCGGCGAGAGCAGCATCGGGTAGACGACCTTCTCCACCACGGAGTGCCACTGCACGGTGACGCCGCCGGCCAGCCCCGCTCCGACCAGGCCGCCGATCAGTGCGTGCGATGACGACGACGGCAGCCCGAAGTACCAGGTGATGAGGTTCCAGGTGATCGCGCCGCCGAGAGCGGCGACGACGACGACCAACGCGTGCTCACCCGTCGGCGGCTCGAGGACCGAGAACACCGTCTTGGCGACCTTGGTGCCGAGGAAGGCTCCGACGAAGTTCATCACCGCCGCGAGCAGCAGGGCCACCCGCGGCGTGAGCGCGCGGGTCGATATGGACGTCGCGATCGCGTTGGCGGCGTCGTGGAAGCCGTTGGTGTAGTCGAAGATCAACGCGATCGTGATGACCGCGATGATGGTGGCGAGCTCCACCGGTCAGGACTCCTTGACGGCGATCGTCTCGACCGTGTTGGCCACGTGCTCGAAGGCGTCGGCGGCAGCCTCGAGCTGGTCGACGACCTCCTTGAGCTTCATCACCGTGAGCGCGTCGTAGTCGCCGCCGAACAGGCGGGCGAGCATCCGTCGGTACACCTGGTCGGCCTGGTTCTCCAGCCGGTTCAGCTCGATCCAGAACTCGGTCATGTCCTTCATGCCGCGCAGCCGGGGCATCGCCGCCGCGGTCAGCTCGGCCGCTCGCTCGAGCACGTCGACCTGGTCGGCGATCTCGGGGGGCAGCTCACCGATCTGGTAGAGCACGACGAGGTCGACCGCCGCCTCCATCGCGTCCATCACGTCGTCCAGGGAGGACGCCAGCCGGTAGATGTCCTCCCGGTCGAAGGGCGTCACGAAGGTCTCGTTGAGCTGACGCATGATCGCGTGGGTCGCCTCGTCGCCGGCGTGCTCGGCAGCGCGCATCTTCTCGGCGATCTTCTTGCGGTCTCCCGGCTCGGCCCCGAGCAGTTCCTTGAGGAGGCTCGCGCCCACCACGAGGTTCTCTCCCGAAGTGGCGAACATCGCGTAGAAGGAGTTGTTGCGCGGGCTGAAACGCACGGGGTCTCCCGGAGGGGGCGTCAGGGACAGGGGGGATCAGCGTCCGGGAGGATGCTAGGGCCACGAGGGGCGACACCGGCAATCCGGGGCCAGCTGGCTGGTGCGTAGGCACACATGCGGCGGCAGCGGGCGTCAGGCGGAGCGCGACTCGCCCTCGCGGCGGTGAAGGCCCAGGACCTGGTCGATCTCGGCACGGCTGAGCGGCTCGTCGGAGGCCGATGCGGCGATCACGAGCTCGCCGTAGAGCTCGATCTCGTCGAGCACCTGCGGGTCCTGCAGGCGGGCGTCGCCGCTGGGCACCACGGGGCCGGCCTCCTCGTCGTACGTCGGACTGGGTCTGTCGACCCCCACCCTAGGTATGGCCGGGTTTCGCCCACCATGACCCGCCCGGGTCATTCCTGGGGGGCCTAGACGGGTGACCGGCCATTCACGGTCGGCACCCATCACACCCGTCCGGACCCCACCAAGCGGGCCAGCAGCTCACCGAACACCTCGGTGTGCCGGTCGACATCGGCCTCGGTGGTGGCCGGGGACATCAGGGCCATGTTGTGGAAGGGCGTGAGCAGGATGCCCCGGTTCAGGGCGTACAGGTGCAGCAGCTGCTCGAGCGCGAAGTCGCCGGCGTCGTGCGCCTGGGCGCCGGTGCGCGGGGCGGTGGGGGTGAACGTGTACTCGCCGCGCGCGCCGAGCCGGTTGCAGTGCCACGGCAGCCCGTACGCCGAGATGCCGGCGTCGACCCCGTCGGCCCAGCGGTCGCCCAGCGGCAGCATCCGGCCGAACGCCTCCTCGGTGAGCACCTCGGTCAGGGTCGTGCGCATCGCCGCCAGTGACAGAGCGTTGCCGGCCAGCGTGCCGCCGATGCCGCCGACGTCGATGTCCTCCAGGTCGACCGACGCAGCGATCCTGGCGGCGACCTCCTCGGTCATGCCGAAGGCGCCGGCCGGGATGCCGCCGGCGATCGCCTTGCCCATCGTCATGAGGTCCGGCTCCAGGCCGTGCGCCCCGGTGTAGCCGCCCGGCCCGGCGGACAGGGTGTGCGTCTCGTCGATGACCAGCAGCACGTCGTGCCGCCGGGTCAGCTCACGAAGGGCGTCGTGGTAGCCCGGGTCGGGCAGCACGATGCCGACGTTGGTCAGGGCCGGCTCGGCCAGTACGGCGGCCACCTCGCCGCTCGCCAGCGCCCGCTCCAGGCCGTCGACGTCGTTGAACTCGACCACCCAGGTGGTCTCGGCCGGGTCGACCGGCGGGCCGATGTTGCCGCGGCGGGCGACGGTGCGCCCGTCGGCGTCCATCGTCGCGAACGTCTCGTCGACGCTGCCGTGGTAGCAGTAGTCGTGCACGACGATCTTGCGCCGGCCGGTGAGGTGCCGGGCGTACCGGATCACGTGCCGGTTGGCGTCGGTGGCCGACAGGGTGAACTGCCACAGCGGCAGCCCGAACCGCCGCCGCAGCTCCTCCGCGACGACCACCGAGTCCTCGGTGGGGAGCATCGCGGTGATGCCGTGGCCGACCTGGTCGCGCACCGTGGCGACCGTCGGCGCCGGCGAGTGCCCGGTCATCGCGCCGGTGTCGCCCAGGCAGAGGTCGACGTAGTCGTGCCCGTCGACGTCCCGGAAGTGCGCCCCGGCCGCCTCGGCGACGAACACCGGGAACTCCCCCGGCCACTTGACCATCCAGCTCATCGGCACGCCGCCCGGCATGACGGCCCGGGCCCGCTCGAAGAGCTCGCGGCTGCGCGGATGGGTGCTCGTGAAGAGCTCGTTCTCGGCCGCGGTCAGCTCGGCGACGCGGCGGGGGTCGACCGGGGTGGACCCGGCGGCTTGGGGCAGGGCCATGAGGCACCGTAGCGTCCGGGGCAGGCGGTGGGGGCCGGCGTCCCCTGCCGTGTGCCAGCCCCCACCCTGCGGCACGTGTGCCCGTGCTTGGGCGCTGCAATCACGGCTGACCAGGCGAAATCGCAGCGGCCGGCCGGCGGCTGGCTAGGCTCGCCCGATGCGCCACTCGGACAGCTGGTCACGCCTGCGTCGGGTGCTGCTGGGCGGCTTCCTGGTCCTGCTGATGGGGGCCAGCGGTCTGCTCGTGCTCGGGTCGGTGACCCACGACACCGGAGTGGTGGGCTTCCTCATCGGGCTGTCGTTGGCGCTGCTGCCGCTGCCCGTCGTGATCGGCGCCTTCCGCTGGCTGGACCGCTACGAGCCGGAGCCGCGCGGGGTGCTGCTGTTCGCGTTCTTCTGGGGCGCGACGGTTGCGGCGCTGGCCGCGGCGGTCCTGAACACGGCCAGCCTGATCGCGATCGCCCGGACCGGCGGCGGCAGCGGGATGGACACCACCGCGGTGCTCGTCGCGCCGTGGGTGGAGGAGGCCGCGAAGGGTGCGGCGGTGCTGCTGGTGCTGCTGTTCCGGCGCAACGAGTTCGACGGTGTGGTCGATGGCATCGTGCTGGCCGGGCTGTCCGGGGTCGGGTTCGCCTTCACCGAGAACGTCCTGTACTTCGGCCGGGCCTTCCTGGCCGGGCAGGAGCAGAGCCTGACCACCGGGTTCTTCGCGGCCGGCCTCACCTTCGTGCTGCGCGGCGTCTTCTCGCCGTTCGCCCACCCGCTGTTCACCGCGATGACCGGCATCGGGCTGGGCATCGCGGCCCGGACGCCGAACCCGGCGACCCGGCTGCTCGCCCCGCTGGGCGGCTACCTGCTCGCCGTCCTGCTGCACGGCGCCTGGAACCTGTCGTCGCTGTCCGGGCTCTCCGGGTTCTTCACCGGCTACATCTTGATCATGGTGCCGGCTTTCGCGCTGACCGTCGCGGTGGCCACCTGGTCGCGGCGGCGTGAGGGGGCGACCGTGGCCGCGCGGCTGCCGACGTACGTCGACGCCGGCTGGCTGGACCCGCAGGACGTGCCGATGCTGGCCTCGCTGCAGAAGCGGCGGCAGGCGCTGGACTGGATGGAGGCCCGGTACGGCGGCGGCAGCGCCCGGGCGCTGCGGGAGTTCCAGCACGCGGCCACCGAGCTGGCGTTCCTGCGCGACCGGGTCGAGCGCGGGCTGGACGTGCCGGACTTCCCGGCCCGGGAGCGCGAGCTGCTGACCTCGGTCTCGCGCTGGCGAGCAGCGACGCGCCCGACCTGACCGGCCGGGCGCGCCGGCGGTCTCAGCAGTCGGGGCCGACCAGCTGGTCGAACCACGAGTCGCGGTCGAGGGCGCTGTGCAGGTCGAGCAGGTCGTCGTGGGTCAGGGTGGGCCCTTCCGGAGCGGGCTCGGGGTGCTCGACGGCGGGGGCCGAGAGGCTCAGGAAGGTCACGCCGCCCACCACCAGGACGGCCACGGCGGCCGGGTCGAGCTCGACCGAGACGGTCGCCTGGCAGGACAGGCAGGTGAACAGCGCCTCGCCGGAGGTGGCCGTGCCCTCGTCGACCCGCACCATCAGGCGGCGCGCGGAGAGCGAGTTCTCGGCGTGGCACTCGGGGCAGATCAGCGTGTAGCGGGACATGGGGTCCTCCTTCTCGTGGACCCACAGTGCTCCCCGCGACTGGCGAACCACTTGCGGCGCACTTGCAGCCGCTGTCGCCGCCTGCTTGCGGCCGCCGCCGCTCTCGCCCCGCCGGGCGCCACCGACCGCGCCGGAATCCACGCCGCGCGCGGCCGTTTTCATGATCATGAGGGGATCCGGGCCTTGTTTTGCGCCGATTCCCCTCACGATCATGAGTTGGTGACGGCCCGGAGTGCTCCTGTTGCCGCTCCACCGGCTCGCACTCCGGGACGGCTAGGCTTGGTCGGCCGTCAAGGCGGGCCTCTAGCTTAATGGCAGAGCAGCAGACTTTTAATCTGTTCGATCTCGGTTCGACCCCGAGGGGGCCCACGACGCGCGCCGTTTTATGTCCAGGGTTGGCCATTCAATTTCGCGATGGAGACCAAGCGGTGCTGCACGTGCAAGACCGTCCTGCCCCTGGCTGCGTTCAACGTCCGCTCCGCCGCCTCGGACGGACTTCAGTCGCGATGTCGTGATTGCTGTCGGCGCTGGTACGAGGCGAACCGAGAGGCGCACATCCAGCACGTGCGCGTCCGTAACGTAAGGGCTCGCGCGGCGCTATACGTACTCGTCGGCGAGTACTTCCGCTCTCATCCGTGCGTCGACTGCGGGGAGAGCGATGTTCGATGTCTCGAGTTCGACCACCGCGATCCGATAGACAAGTTGTCCGAAGTAAACATCCTGCTAAAGAACGTACGGTCGTGGGCCGTCGTGCTGCGCGAGATCGAGAAGTGCGACGTCCGGTGCGCCAACTGTCACCGTCGCTGGACGGCGATGCAGGTCAACTCCTGGCGGCACCAGCTGCACCTGCGGGGACACCTAGCGTCTGAGGCTCAAAGCCCCAGAGAAGCTTGACGAGTCGCCTAGGTCAGCCGAGGCAGATCCAGCACCGGCAGACCCGCCGGCCACCCTTGCTGTGCTTGATCCGGAACCATGTCACCACGAACGGCGTCATGGCCTCAGCGTCGACCACCAGGATGACGGGATCGCCCGGATGCAGTGACCAGCCGGTGAGTTCTCGGTGACGACTGGGCGCTCACACCGCGACCCGGCGCCGCAGCAGCTGCTGGTAGGCCTCGAAGTAGTACGACGCGATCGGACGCGGGCTGGAACAACGCGGCGTACCGCTTGCCGGCGGCGACGTCGATGTCGGCCCGGCCGTCGAGCGCCGCCCGGATGCCGGCGGCCAGCGCGGCGGGCTGCGGTGCCACCAGCAGACCCCGGCGGTCGGCCAGCGTGACCGGCAGACCGTCGACGGCGGTAGCCACCACCGGTACGCCGAGCGCCAGCGCCGTGACGGCGCTCTGCGACCAGGCCTCCTCGCGGCTGGGCACCACGTGCACCGTCGCGCCGACGACGTACCGCGCCGGATCCTGGCTCCAGCCGGGCATCTGCACCTTGCGCTGCAACCCGAGGTTCTCGGCCAGCCGGCGCAGCTCGCGGTGCATCGGCCCGTCGCCCACCAGGTACGTGACCGGCGGCTCGTGCATCTCGGCGAGCGCCCGCAGCAGCAGGTCCGGACCCTTGTCGGCCCGCAGCCGCCCGGTGAACGTCAGGCGGGGGCTGACCAGGCCGGGCCGGGCGGTCGAGTGCACCGCGATCGCGGACCGCCCCGGTGACAGCCGGGCCGGGTCGACGCCGAGGTCGCGGATGTGCGCGTGCGGGCCTGGGCCATGCAGGAAGAACTGGTCCACCCGGTCGGCCCGCACCGCGGCCTCCCGGCTGTGGTCGCCCAGCGGCCAGCTCAGCGCGTTGTGCTCGCTGGCCACCAGCGGCATCCCCGCGGGCACCGCCCGGCTCGCGGCCCACCAGGCACCGAACATGTGGGCGTGCACGAGATCGGCTCCGCCCACATGTCCGGACAGCCAGCGGGCGAACAGCGAGTCCGGGGTCCACTGCCGGGCGGAGTCCTCGATCTGGTCGTGGACCTGCAGCGCCTCCACCTCGAAGCCGAAGTGCCGCGCCAGCGCGATGCCCTGCGGCGTCGCGTCGCCGGCGACCAGGTGGGTCCGTACGCCGAGGGCGGTCTGGGCCCGGGCCAGCCGCAGCACCGAGAGCTGCGCGCCGCCAGGCTCGAGGACCCCGAGAACTCTGACGATTCTCACGACCGAACCGTCGTCGGCCCAGGCGACCGCCTGATGAACGCCAGCCCTACGCCGTGGTGTCCACCCGATGACGCTTCGGCGCCGCGGGCTAGTCCGGCGTGAAGACCCGGGCGTACTCCTCGTCGAGGTTCACGAAGTTGAGGAAGCGAAGGACCCGGACCGGACCCGGAGCCGTCGCGGCGCAACCTGCCCAGCTCGGAGGCGTCGCTCACCCAGCGGCCGGTCTGTTCCGTGGCGCCTTCGGTGACCAAGGCCGCGGCTGCCGCGAGGTCCCACCACTTGACGTAGCTCGTGGTGAGCGCGACGTCGATGACGACGGGGCCGGAGAGCGCTTCCGGCGTCCCGACCGGGATCGCGTCCTCCGGTACGACGGTCAGCGGGGCGGGCGCGCCAAGCACGGTGGCGAACGCCTGCGGGTCGGCGGCCGCGTTCCACTCCGCGACACCGTCCACGGCAGGCCCGTCCACCGAGCCGGCCATCGCATGGACCCCGCCGAGCCGGGCGTACTCCGCCGGTGACGTGGTCGCGAGCTCAGCCAGGTCGGTCAGCGGGCCGAGCGAGACGACGACCAGGCCGTCGGTGCGCTCGGCGAGGTCCGCGATCAGCTCGGAGGCGGACGTCTCGGCCGCGGCCAAAGTGGTCTCCGACCGCTGTATCCCGCTGCCCGTGGCGGCGACCTCCCGCCAGTCCGCGGGAAACGCTCTCGCGCCCGGACCGGCCTCGGCGCGGCCGCACGCGATCGGAACCGGATCTTCCCCGAGTGCCGTGAACAGGTCCGCCACCAGGTCGACCCCGGGATCGCACCCCACCAACCCGGTGGCCGGGATGGTGACCGCCTCCACTCGCACCTGCGGGTGGCGCAGCAGGAACGCGAGGGCGACCAGGTCGTCACCACCGAGATCGGTGTCCACGACGACCGGGATCGCGTCGGACGCCGAGGCCGCCTCGGGTTCGCGGTCGGACGACGCCGTGCAGCCGACCAGCATCGCCGCCAGCACGACCCCGGTGAGCAGCAGTGCGCGTCCCCGCCTCACCGGGCCACCGTACGGTCAGGCGAGCGACCGGAGCCGCCGCTTGCTGCCCTTGCGCGCGAACTGCCCGAAGGTGGCATCGAGCTCCTGGCGCGACGCCTCCTGTACGCCGACCAGGTGGCCGATCAGCTCCCCCACCGCCAGCACCGCCTCGGCCGAGGCGTCGCCGGCGTCCGACTCTGCGAACCCGCGCAGCACCCGCAGCTGCACCTCCGCGTCCTGGAACCGGCCCAGCACGTCCTGCAGCACCTTCAGGTCCTTGACCACCCGCTTGCGGGGCTTCTTCTCCAGCACCGGCGCGAACACCTCGAGCGCGTACCGCAGCTCCTTGCACCGCTTCCGCAGCGTGTGCAGGTCGGCCGCCGGGGAGTCCGCTCGGATGCCGGCACCGGCCCGCAGCACACGGTGGGCGGCCCGGGAGATGCTGCGCCCCGCCAGGTCGCCCACCGACATCGCAGCCGCGCCGGAGTCCAGCGTCGACCCGGCCAGTCCGGCGACCGTCCCGCCCCACTCCGCCCGCAGCCGCGCGTACCGCTCCGAACCGAGCCCCTGCACCAGCCCGGTGCGCTCCACTACTCGCCGCCGGTTCAGGTACGCCGACAGCGGCGCCAGGTCTGCCGCGTCAGCCGCGACCAGCCAGTCGCCGCATCGCCGGCAGCTGCAGCTGGACGACGTCCAGGTCACGCACCGGCGTGGTGAGGGTGCCGAGCCACTTGAGCTCCGGCTCCCACCGGTCGCGGACGCCGTCCGGCAGCGCCGGCCGCCCGAGCTTCAGCGTCGCCCGGGTCCGCCGGACCGCTACCCGGAAGTCGTGCAGCGCCTCGGGGTCGACGTCGGCCAGAACGCCGGGAAGGTTGCGGTCCATCGCCGCCAGGAAGCCGGCCAGCGCGGCGCCGAGCAGCTCGAGCGCAGGCGCATCCCGGTCGACCTCGTCGGCCGCACCTTGTCCGGCACACCGGCCATGGTGGCCGAACTAGTCGGTGCACCGTCAGCCGCGGGCCTCGTTCGCCGCCCGGATCCGGCGCTGGCCGTCGCCGCCGATCACGTAGGCCTGGCTGTAGTAGTCGAGGATCTGGTCGTTCTCCCGGTCCAGGGTGATCGAGGGCGGCAGCACGAACCGCCGCTCGACCAGGTCGAAGTCGATCGGCTCGTCGAGGTACGCCGTCCAGCCGTGCGGCTGCGGGATGAACCCGAAGTTGTCGTTGCGGTGGCTCACCCGGTTGCCGGCCTCGACCAGCGCCAGCATCACCGGCGCCAGGTGGCTCATCGCCGGTTCGCCCTTGCGGTCGGTCGCCTCGATGACCTCGCGGTCGTCCTCGTCGTCGGTCATGGGGCCCATCCTTCCCGGACCGGTCACGGCGCCGCCACCTCCGGCCCGACCCGCGCGGCGAGGTTCTCCATCGCCCGCTGCTCGATGACCTCGAGCACGCCGTCGTCGACCAGCCGCTGCATCTCCGGCAGGTACAGCTGCCGCAGCCCGCCGGCGCCGTGCTGCGTGTTCTGCAGCGCGTAGCTCACCGCCACATCGACGTCGTCGGTCGCCCGGAACACGGTCAGCTGGTCGCGATAGGTGCCCTTCCACGGCTCGACCTGCACGCCCTCGTACAGCCGCTGCGCGTCGGTTCCGACGTCGTCGACCACGTCCCGGGTCACCGCGAAGCCGGAGAAGTTCAGGTCCGGGTTCATGGACACGCTGCCGGCGCCGATCTCGTCACCGACGTTGAGCCGTGCGTTGAACCACCGGTCGGCGTTCGGGTAGGTCGGGCCGGTCTGCCAGGCCGCAGCGATCCCGGCCGGGGAGTCGGGGCCGAGGTTCGCCGGCGGCAGGTGCTCGCCGCTCAGCGCGTTGCGCGCCCGCTGCAGGTAGGTCAGCCGCTGCCCGGACTCGCCGAGCCGGTCCAGCCGCTGGAAGGTGGTGCCGACATCGGCGACCTCGTCCAGCGCCTTCAGACCCCTGGCCCCCCGCGCCGCCGCGCCGCCGCCGGCGGTGGCCAGGGTCAGCAGCAGGTCCGGCAGCAGGTGGCCGATCGCCCGTCCCGGCGACTCCTGCCAGGTGTCCCAGTCGAGCAGCGCCTTGCCGAACTCGACCGGGTGCGTGACGCCGTAGACCAGCCCGGTGCCCAGCGCCTCCATGTCGGTCGCCCAGCCCTCCGGGTCAACCACCATCCGCACCGTCGAGATCGACCAGGCGAACTCCACCAGCCCCGCGGTCGCCTCCCACGCGCCGCGGCCGATCTCGGCGACGAAGTGGCCCGCCTTCTCCCACCAGTGCGGCTCGCGCGGCGCGTCGGCCCAGGCGGCGCTGATCGTGCGCACCGCGGCGGTGCCGGCGTCGGCGACCCGCTGCCGGGCGTCGGCGAGCAGCGCCTCGGCACGGTGGCGGTCGTCAGCACCAGGGTCGTACGCCGGGGGGCGGACCAGCCCGTCCAGCACCCGCTGCGGGTGCTCGGTCTGCTGGGCCCGCAGCACCTGGCCGTCGTAGGTCTGCACCTGCGCCGACCAGCGGGACGTCGCCGTCGCGGCCTGTTCGAACAGCGTCACCGCGGTCCGGGCGCTGGCCTGCGCGTCGCGCAGCACCCCGGCGTACCCGCGCACCGCCGACCCGGTCGCACCGAACGCGGCCGCCGCGTCGTCGTACCGCCCCGGCTCGATGTCGACCACGGCGCGGAACGCGTCACCGGCCGGGCCGACCCAGTCGCCGGCGTCGATGGCCCGCAACCGGGCGGCTGCTCCGCCGAGGCCGTCGGCGACGCTGCGGCAACGGGCGACCAGCCGGTCGAGGTCGGCCGGGTTGCCGGGGACCAGGTCGTCGGGCCGGGCGCCTATGTAGATGGCGGTCATCGGAGGGCGACGTTCGGAGCGAGGAACGAGCGGAGACGGAGCAGGACCAGAGTCATCGCGCGGCTCCGGAGATCACCACGCCGCGGGTGATCGCCCAGGCGGCCAGCACGGCGCAGTTCGGTCCGCCCGGGTCGACCACGACGCCGTAGCCGGGCGGCACCAGCTCGAGCAGGTCCGCGCCGGGAGCGGATGCCCAGTCGCACTCGCCGACCTGGGCGGCCAGCGCCTCGAGCGAGGAGTACAGCGCGAGGTAACCGGCTCCGGGCGGTCCGAGGGCAGCGACCGCCGGTCCGCCGCCTTCCCCCGGCACCCGCTGCACGAAGTAGGTGGTGGTCTCGAAGTCGGCCGGCGCGGTCATGGGCAGCCTCCGGGTGACGCGGCGCCGGCGATGGCGGTCTCGACGTCGACGTAGACCGCAGCCGGAGTCGGCGAGCATCGATGCCAGGGTCTCGGCGTCCTCGACCAGGCAGCCCAGGCCGTGGGCCCACCTGGAGAGGAAGGTGTGCACCGCCTCGGTGAGGCCGGCGTGGCCGGCGTCGTCGGCCAGCGCCGCGAGGGTGCCCTTCTTGGCGGCGATCTCGGTGGCCACGGTCACGGCGTCCCGCAACCGGGTGCCGGTGAGCTGCAGCAGCTGGGGGTCGACCTCGATGAGGCTCATGCCGACGACGCTAGAGAAGTCGGCAGCACCCGCCGTCCGGGTTGTCCACAGGCCGCCGCCGTCCGCCCGCCCTGTGGACCGCCGTCAGACGGGGGCCAGCTCGGGCTGCGGCACCGGCGCGGTCGACCGGCGGGCGGCGATGGTCGGTGCCATCGCGACCGCCGGGACGACGAGGACCAGCGCGCTCCACAGCGAGTGCGTGATGGCCAGCGACAGCCAGGCGGCTCCGAACGCAGCGACCTGCCAGCGGGCGAAGACCCGGCTGCGCCAGGCCGCCACCACGAGCAGCGCCCAGCCCACGGTCAGCCCACCGATGAAGCCGAAGAACAGCAGGATCCCCTGCCACCCCGGCAGCGAGGTCAGCCCGGCGATAGCCGCGTCACGCGGTACGCCGGGCGCGGTGAGCTGGAACTCGCTGAAGAAGAACCACTGGGACAACGCGCCGCAGACCGCTCCGATCATCGCCAGGGTCCCGCCGACGGTCGCGAGCATCGCCCCCCGGCCCCGGATGGCCGCGGTGACTCCCGCGAAGAACGGCACCAGCAGCGCAAGCCCGATCATCAGGAACACCCCGCCCCACAGGGAGGCGCTGCGTTCTGCGGCGACGGCCGCGACGACCTTGGCCGCCTGCGCGTCGTCGGAGGTCACGCTGTCGGCCAGCCGCGGGCCCACCGTCGACCCGGCGAACAGCGCCACGGCTGCCAGCGGTCCGGCTGCGGCAAGCAGCCGGCGCCGAAGCACCACCGGTGCAGTCTCTGCGTCCGACGTCGTCATGGGGAGGTCCTCTCGGTCCGGACACCCTGGCCGGGCGTCGGCCTCCACCATCGGTCCGGCCGCCACCCGACGCATCGGGGCCGGCTCCGCCGCGAAGATCCGGGTTAACCCCGATACGCCCGAGCCGCCCCGGTGCGACCATTCCGAGGTGATCAGGGCCGGTCCCGCCACCAGCCGAGCAGCCTGGGTCGCCGCGTCGGTCGCGGTGGCCGTGCCGGTGCTTGCCCTGTGCGGCGTCGTGCTGGCCGACCACCGGCTGGTGGAGCTGGGCCGAGAGGACCTGCGCGAGTCCGCCGCGATGGTCTACGGCGTCGCCGTGATCAGCGCAACCGCGGTCGGGGCCGTCCTGCTCGTCCGGCGCAGCCGGAACCCCGCGGGGTGGTGCTTCGCAGGGCTCGGGGTGAGCATGGCGCTGTCCGGCCTGCTGGACAGCTACGCCGGTGTGGGGGCGGTGGCCGACCCCGGCAGCCTGCCGCTGGCGGACGCCGCCGCCGTGCTGGGTGACGCCAGCTTCATCCCGTGGATCGTGCTGGTCGCCCTCGCCCTGCACCTCACGCCGACCGGCCGACCGCTCTCGCCGCGCTGGGCCGCCGCCGCGAAGGTGACAGTCGTCGCGGCCGCCCTCTGGTGGGTCAGCAAGCTGCTATCCGACGTGCCGCTGGACCCGCCGTTCGCGACGGTGCAGAACCCGATGGCGGTGACGTCGGCCGAAGGGTTCGTGGAAGCGGTCCGGGGCCTGTCGGCGGCCGTCACCGGGCTCGGCCTGCTGGCTGCTGGCGCATCGCTGCTCGTGCGGTTCCGCGGGGCCGAGCACACCGGGCGCCGCCAGCTGCACTGGCTCGCGCTCGCGGTCATCCCGCTGCCGCTGTTCGTCGGCCTCTCGTTCTTCGGCGCCAGCACCGGGCGGCCGGTGCTGGTGATCCTGTCGACCAGCGGCTTCGTGGCGCTGATCCCGATCGCCGCCGGCCTGGCCATCGCGCAGTACCACCTGTACGACGTGGACCGGGTGCTCAGCCGGGCTGCCACCTACGTCCTGATGTCTGCCGCCGTGCTCGCCTGCTACGTGGCGGGTGTCGTCCTGCTGAACGCGCTCCTGACTGGTCTCACGGCCGACGACCGGTCCGCCCTGTCGGCCGCGGTGGCAGCGGTAGCCGTGGCCGTGGTCCTGCCGCTCCGAAGTCGCCTGCAGGACGCCGTGGACCGCCGCTTCAGCCGTCGCCGGTTCGCGGCCCTGTCCGTCATCAGGGCGTACGCCGACGACCCGCAGCCGGGGGCCACCGTCGACACCGTGCTGCGCGAGGCGCTCGGCGACCCGTCCATCTCCGTGGCCTACTGGATCGCACCGAGAGCGCAGTGGGTGAGCGCCGACGGCGTACAGCAGGGAGATCGAGGCGCCGACCACGTGCTCGCGTCACGGCACGACCAGCCGGTCGCCCGGGTCTCCTACGACCGCGACCTCTGCGACCCGGAGCTGGTCGCCGCCGTGGCCGACGCTGCGCTGCCGGCGCTGGAGAACACCGGCCTGCGCGCCGCCCTGGCCCTCGAGCTGGTCGAGGTGCAGGCGTCCCAGGCCCGGATCGCCGATGCACAGCTGCGCGAAAGGCAACGCATCGAACGCGACCTGCACGACGGGGCGCAGCAGCGGCTGCTGGCGATGGCGATGCAGCTCAGCGCCGCAGTCGTCAACGGTGACCCTGCCCGGCTCGAGGAGGCTGCCCGGGCAGGAGTGGACGAGGCCCGGGCCACGGTGCGCGAGCTGCGCGAGATCGCCAACGGGTTGCACCCGGCGGCGCTGGCCGACGGTGGTCTCGCGGCCGCGGTCGACGAGCTCGCGGCCCGGCTGCCCGGCCGGCTCGAGCCGCACGTCGAGGAGCAGCGGCACCCGCACCTGGTGGAAGGCACGGCGTGGTTCATCGTCTGCGAGGCGGTGGCCAACGCGCTGAAGCACACCACCGGCGCGCTGGTCACCGTCGACATCAGGAGCGTCGCCGGCTGCCTCGTGGTGAAGGTCAGCGACGACGGCGCCGGGATCGCCGACCCTGAGGGCGGCGGCTTGCGCGGCCTCGCCGACCGGGCGGCCGCGGTGGGCGGCCGGCTACGGGTGCACAGCAACGACCACGGGACCCTGATCGAGGCGGAGCTGCCGTGCGCGTCGTGATCGCCGACGACTCGGTGCTGCTTCGCGAGGGCCTGCAACGGCTGCTCGCCGAAGCCGGCGTCGAGACGAGCGCGCTGGCCGGCGACGCCGCCGAGCTCGAGGAAGCCGTCGACCGCCACCGCCCGGACGTCGCGATCATCGACATCCGGATGCCGCCGACCTACACCCACGAAGGAGCCCAGGCCGCGGCCCGGCTGCGCGGCCGCTTCCCGGAGCTCGGCCTGCTGCTGCTCTCGCAGTCGCTCGAGCACCGGTACGCCGCCGAGCTGGCCCGCGAGCACCCGCGCGGCTTCGGCTACCTGCTCAAGGACCGGGTCGTCGACATCGAGGCATTGGTCGGCGCCGTGACCCAGGTGGCGAGCGGCGGCACCGTGCTGGACCCGGATGTGGTGGCACACCTGCTCGGACGCCGGTCCACCCACGAGCGGGTGCAGCAGCTGAGCCCCCGCGAGCAGGCGGTGCTCGGCCTGATGGCGCAGGGCCGCTCGAACGCGGCAATGGCCGGCGAGCTGCGGCTGAACGACAAGACGATCGAGAGCCACATCTCCAACATCTTCACCAAGCTCGGCCTGCTGCCCCAGCCGGATGCGCACCGGCGGGTGCTCGCCGTCCTGGCCTGGCTCGACCAGGACGCCCGGCCCGCCTGAGCGGCACGGGTTCGCCGGTCCGACGGGTGCCACGCCCGAGGTGGGGGTAGGGACCGCGACGTGCGCATCACCGACACCAGCGACCTGTGGTTCAAGAACGCCGTCGTCTACTGCCTGGACGTCAAGCGGTACGCCGACAGCGACGGCGACGGGTGGGGTGACTTCCAGGGGCTGTCCCGCAAGGTCGACTACCTGGCCGACCTCGGCGTCACCTGCATCTGGCTGATGCCGTTCTACGCCAGCCCGCTGCAGGACGACGGCTACGACATCGCCGACTTCTACGCGGTCGACCCGCGGGTCGGCACCGTCGGCGACGTCGTGGAGTTCCTGCGCACCGCGCACGACCGCGGCATCCGGGTGATCGCCGACCTGGTGCCCAACCACACCTCGGTGCAGCACCCGTGGTTCCAGTCCGCGCGGCTCGGACCGGACTCGAAGTACCACGACTGGTACGTGTGGTCCGACGACCCGCCGCCGGTCGCACCGGCCGATGTCGCGTTCCCCGGCGAGGAGACGAGCATCTGGCAGTACGACGAGGAGTGCGGCCGCTACTACCTGCATCGCTTCTACCACTTCCAGCCGGACCTCGACGTGTCGAACCCCGAGGTGCGCGACGAGATCGCACGCATCGCCGGCTTCTGGACCGAGCTGGGCATCGACGGCTTCCGGATGGACGCCGTGCCCGCATTGCTGCAGTCCGACGACGACGCGGAGAAGGCGCGGCTCCCTGACCCGCACGAGTTCCTGCGCGACCTGCGGTCGTTCCTCGGCCGGCGCAAGGGTGAGACGTTCCTGCTCGGCGAGGCGAACCTGCCGCACGACCAGCAGAAGGCGTTCTTCGGCACAGGTAGCTCGCCGGAGCTCTCCGGTGCGTTCGACTTCATCACGATGGCGAACCTGTGGCTGTCGATGGCCCGCGGTGATGCGGCGCCGTTGGCGCACGCCGTCGAGTCGCGGCCGTCGATCCCGCCGGAGTGCCAGTGGGCGACCTTCGTCCGCAACCACGACGAGCTGACCCTCGACCGGCTCACCGCGGGCGAGCGCAACGAGGTGTTCAAGGCGTTCGGTCCGAAGAAGACGATGCAGGTCTACGACCGCGGGCTGCGCCGCCGGCTGGCCGCGATGCTTGACGGCGACCAGGACAAGCTGCGGCTGGTGCTGTCGCTGCTGTTCAGCCTGCCGGGAACGCCGGTCATCTTCTACGGCGACGAGATCGGGATGGGCGAGAACCTCGCAGCCGAGGGGCGGCTCGCCGTACGGACCCCGATGCAGTGGAACGCCGGGCGCAACGGCGGCTTCTCGACCGCACCGGCCGCCGACCTGGTGTCGCCGGTCGTCCGCGGCGAGCTCGGGCCGAAGAGCGTCAACGTCGAGGCGCAGCGGCCGGACCCCGACTCGTTGCACGCGTTCGTCCGGTCGCTGATCCGGGTCTACCGGGAGTGCCCGGAGCTGGGCTGGGGCACGTTCAGCCTGCTGGCCTGCGAGGAGCCGTCGGTGCTGGCGCACCAGGTGGTCTGGGAGGACCGGACGCTGGTGGTGCTGCACAACCTGGCGGACCGGGCGGTGACTGCCGCGGTCCGGCTGCCGAGCGGGAAGGGGCCGGTCGAGCTCTGCGAGCCGCTCGGCACCCGCACGGTCGCCACCGACAAGGACGGCCGGCTCTCGGTGCGGCTGCCGCGGTACGGGAGCCTCTGGCTGCGCCCGCCCGAGTAGATCACGCACAGTGACGGGACTTTACCTGGTCGTGACTCACGCGCCGTTGGGGTGACTCTGCGCGGGTCAGGTTTCTTATCACGCTCCGTGACGGGAGGATAGGTATCTGCGAGGGGGGAGGAGTGCTGACCCACGACCACGGCCAGGGGGGCCCGGCGGGTGCCGTGCCCTCCTCCGGCATGCCCGGGGGATGGGCGGTCAGCGGGCCGCCGGGCGGCGGCTTCGGCGCGGTGTTCCGGCGCAGCCCGGTCGCGATGGCGGTGGTCGACGGCGCCGGGAAGGTGATCGAGGTCAACGACGCGCTCGGCCACTACCTCGGGTACGCCTCGGCCGCGCTGGTCGGCAGCCAGCTGCACGACCACGTCGCGCCGGAGGACATCGGCCGGCTGCGGATCGGCACCACCGAGCGCCGGCTGCGGCACGCCCGCGGCCACGACCTGTGGGCGGTCGTCACGACCGTCGACATGCCGGAGGCCGGGCCGGGAGCGACCCTGGTCTGCCTGGACGACGCGACGAGCCGGCGCAACACCGAGCGGATGCTGCTGCACGCCGCCCTGCACGACAGCCTGACCAACCTGCCGAACCGCCGGCTGCTGCGCGACCGGCTGGACACCGCGCTGATCCGGGCCCAGCGCACCGCGGACCGGGTGGCCGTGCTGTTCCTCGA
The DNA here is from genome assembly GCA_963746465.1 of uncultured Actinomycetota bacterium. Classification (GTDB taxonomy): domain Bacteria; phylum Actinomycetota; class Actinomycetes; order JACCUZ01; family JACCUZ01; genus CAVVAY01. Next base: position 77,304 of record CAVVAY010000007.1, read on the forward strand.
CCTGGACCGGTTCAAGGAGGTCAACGACACGTTCGGCCACGACATCGGCGACGAGGTGCTGGTCTCCGTGGCGACCGGCATCCTCGGCGCGCTGCGGTCCGGCGACACGGTGGCGCGGCTGGGCGGTGACGAGTTCGTCGTCGTGTGCGAGGACCTCGGGGACGACGACGACCTGGCCCGGCTGGTCGACCGGCTGCGCGACGGCGTGGGCCGGCCGGTCTCCGTCCGCGGCCGGGAGCTGGTCGTGTCGGCCAGCATCGGGGTGGCGCTGGCCGGCCCGGAGGCCGCGACCGGCGAGGCGCTGCTGCGGCTGGCCGACCTGGCGATGCTGCAGGCCAAGCGGCACCCGGAGCGGGCGTACGTCGTGGCCGACGAGTCGATCGCCGACGAGCTGAACGGCGCTCCGCGGGAAGGACGCGGACTGACCGCCGAGCTGCGGCACGCGATCCAGGCCGACCTGCTGCAGCTGCACTACCAGCCGGTGGTGCGGGTCGACGGGCACCTGATGGGGCTCGAGGCGCTGCTGCGCTGGCCGCACCCGCGGCTCGGCATGCTGATGCCGCAGGACTTCCTGCCGCGCGTCGAGGGCACCGACCTGGCGCGGTCGCTGTCCGACTGGGTGCTGCGCGCCGCGATCAAGGACGCCGGCGGGTGGCACGACCCGTCGCTGCGGGTCTCGGTGAATGTCTGGGCCGAGGAGGTCGCGCGGCCGGGGTTCGCCGACACGGTGGCGACGCTGCTCACCTGGGCCGGGATGCAGGCCCGCGGGCTGTACCTCGAGATGCACGAGCAGGACCTGCCGGCGGCCGGGCCAGGGCTGACCGACCAGCTGGACCGGCTGCGGCGGCTCGGCGTCGGGCTCGCGATCGACGACTTCGGCTCCGGCGGGACGTCGCTGGCCGGGCTGCGCCGGCTGCCGGTGGACACCCTGAAGGTGGACCGGACGTTCGTGGCCGGCTGCGTCACCGACGCGGAGGACGGCGCGGTGGTGGCGGCGGTCGCGACGGCGGCTCGGGCGGCGGGGCGGCACCCGCTGGCGTCGGGGGTCGAGACGATGGACCAGCTGCGGGTGCTGCGCGGACTGGGCTACGAGAGCGTGCAGGGGTACCTGACCGGAGCGCCCGCGCCGCTGATCGACCTGCGGGACATCATCAACCACCGCCGCGTCGAGCTGCCGGCCGGCTGACCGCCGCGCTGACCGGCGTACGACGTCTGGCTGCTGCTGTTTTCTGTGATCCACACCGGATCGGTCACATGTGGTGGTACCGATCCGGTGTGGATCACGGGCTCTCGGCGGCGTCGAGGTCGGGGAGGGCCTGGTCATGCTGCAGCACCGGCGCGAACAGGTCGCCGAGCTCGCGCAGCCGGTCCGGCGCGGTGCGCAGGGGAAAGCCGTCCGGCCGGAGCGCCGGGTCGTCCAGCTCGTCCCAGGTGATCGGCATCGACACCGGGCCGCCGGCAGCCGCCCGCGGGCTGTAGGGCGCGACCAGCGTCTTGTTGACCGCGTTCTGGGTGTAGTCGAGCCGCGCCTGGCCGCCGCGGGAGCTGACCTCCCACTTCCAGCTGACCATCTCGGGTACGACGGCACCGACCGCCTTGGACAGCTGCTCGGCCCAGGCCCGGGTCTCGGTGAAGCTCGGGCCGCGGGCGATCGGCACCCAGATCTGGATGCCGCGGCGCCCGGTGACCTTCGGCTGCGCGCGCACGCCGAGGTGCTCCAGCGCGGTGCGGTGCAGCCGGGCGAGCACCAGCACGTCGTCCCAGGTCGTGGTCGCGCCGGGGTCGAGGTCGAGCATGACGTACGTCGGCAGGTCTGGCGCGTCGGTCTTCGACGTCCAGGCGTGCCACTCGAGGGCGCCGAAGTTCGCTGCCCAGAGCAGGGTGGCCGGCTCGTCGACGACGACGTAGGTGGCTGTCTCGCCCTTGTCCGCGGCCGGGTTGTCCCAGCCGGTGACCCAGTCGGGTGCGTGCTTGGGTCGCGCCTTGTGCCAGAAGCCGGCCGCGTCGGCGCCGTCGGGGTAGCGGTGCATGTTCAGCGCGCGGCCCTGCAGGTAGGGCAGCGTGGTCGGGGCGACCTGGGCGGTGTAGCGGAGCAGCTCGCGCTTGGTGACCGGCTTCTCCTTCTTGCTGCGCGCCGGGAACAGAACCTTGTCGAGATTGGTGACCTTCAGCGTGCGACCGAAGACGTCCCAGCTGCCGCCGGCCGGCTTGAGCGCGTCGAGGGCGTCGAGCTCGTCGCGACTGACCTCGGGCCAGGCGACGCGCTCGGCGGCCTCGGCGGCCGGCCGGTCGGAGTGCCAGAGCAGGTCGGGCGCGGCGGCGACCTCGTCGTTGGTGCGGCCGCTGATCACGGACTTCGGGTGGTCCTCCGGGTTCCAGCCCTCGACCGCGTGGTCGTCGCGCTTGTGCAGCAGCAGCCACTCCTCCTTGTCGCCGCTCTGCGCGCCGCTCTTGTCCCGGCGGACCAGCACCAGGCGGCCGTGCAGCTTCTCGCCGTGCATCTCGGCGTGCAGCTCGCCGGCGGCGACGGCAGCTGCCGGGTCGTCGGTGCCGTGCGGCTCCCAGGTGCCGCGGTCCCAGACGATGACGTCGCCGCCGCCGTACTCACCGGAGGGGATGACGCCCTCGAAGTCGGCGTACTCGACCGGGTGGTCCTCGACGTGCACGGCCATCCGCCGCGCCTTCGGGTCCAGCGTCGGGCCGCGCGGGACCGCCCAGCTGACCAGGACGCCGTCGATCTCGAAGCGCAGGTCGTAGTGCAGCCGGCTCGCCCGGTGCCGCTGGACGACGAAGTGCCGGCTGCCCTCCCGCTCCGGGGCGACCTGGCCGGCCGGCTCCGGCGTACGGCCGAAGGACCGCATGTCGCGGTAGCGGCCGAGCTTGTCGGTCGGGCTCACACCCAGGGCGCTACCCGGGCGCGGCGGCGGCTACGCGTTGATCACGCTGGCGTGATCAACGGTTGCTGGGTCAGGTGTGCACGCCGCACCCAGCAGCCGCTGACCGCACCCAGCGCTGAGGTCGGCGTCGCTGCGGAGGTGTGAAGCGCCGGGTGGGGGTAGGCGTGCGGCCCATGAAAGGGACGCGGCGGGACACCTGGGTGTGGGGAGTGCGGCTGATGTCGTACGCCGTCGGGCCGGCCGACGGGGACGTCATCGTCGTGCTGCCGGGGCTGTGCGTGTCGTCGTACCTGTGGCCGGCGTGCGACGCGCTGGCCGAGGCGGGCTTCCGGGTCGAGCTGGTGGAGCCGCCGGGCTGGCCGCGCAGTGCCCGGCCGCAGCCGGAGCCGGACGACATGGCGGCGCTCGCGGCCTGGCTGACCGCCTGGCTGGACGCGCGCGGGCTGTCCGACGTGCTGGTGATCGGGCAGTCGGTGGGCGCGCAGCTGGCGGCGCACCTGGCGGGCCAGGCGCCGGACCGGGTGCGGGCGGTGCTGCTGCAGGGGCCGGTGTTCGACCCGGCGTACCGGACCGGGCCGCGGGGGATGGCGCGGTGGGCGATGGACATCCCGCGGGAGCGGTTCGCGCTGGCCGTGCGCGAGGTGCCGGAGTGGCTGCGGGTCGGGCCGCTGCGGGTGGCGCGGGTGCTGCGGATGTCGCTGCGGGACCGGCTCGAGGCGACGGTGGCCGGGGTGACGGTGCCGGTGCGGGTGGTGGTGGGCGAGAAGGACACGCTGTCCGAGGGCGGGTGGCAGGCGTCGCTGGGCCGGCCGGCCGGGCCGCCGACGGTGATGGCCGGCGTGCCGCACAGCTCGATGCACTTCGCGCCGGAGCGGTTCGCCCAGCTGGTGGTGGAGTGGAACGCCGAGCTGCGGGCGGCCGCCGGTGCCGAGGCGGCGGGCTAGGGCCGCTCGTCGTCCGGGCTCTGGTCCGGCGCCGGGTCGTCGGCGTCGTTCGGGCCGCCGCCGGAGTCGACGGTCGAGGCCTCCGGGCCGTCCTGGTCCTCGAGCTCCTTGTTGTCGGAGAGCGGGTTCGCCCCGGCGTAGTCGCTGTCTGAGTCGCTGGTCTCGGTCATGCCAGCGCGCTACCCGCGCCGGCGCCCCGGTCATGCGTGCCGCAGCTTCCCATGATCCACAGCGGATCGGTAACACCTGGTAGTGACCGATCCGGTGTGGATCATGAAGAGTGCTACTCGTAGCCGAGGGCGTGCAGCTTGTCGTCGTCGATGCCGAAGTGGTGGGCGACCTCGTGCACGACGGTGATGTGCACCTCGTCGACGACCTCGTCCTCGGTGGTGCACATCCGCAGGGTGGGGCCGCGGAAGATGGTGATCCGGTCGGGCAGCTGACCGCCGTACGCCCAATCTCGCTCGGTGAGCGGGGTGCCCTCGTAGAGGCCGAGCAGGTCGGGGTCGTCGGCCGGCGGCTCCTCCTCGACCAGGACGACGACGTTGTCCATCACGGCGGCGAGCTCGGGCGGGATCTCGTCGAGGGCCGCGGAGACGAGCTCCTCGAAGTGGTCCTTCGACATCTCCAGCACACCTCGATTGTGTCCTGCGGTGCGCCGGTGGCCGGTCACCGGCGGTGATCGGGTAGGCAGGGGGCATGACCGACGCCCCGCAGCGCCCGTGGTGGCGCACGCCGTGGTGGCGCGGGACCCGCGAGCGCAAGGTGCTGCTGATCGCCGAGATCATCGTGATCGGGCTGATCGGCGCCTGGCTGGGGCTGCTGGCCGGCGGCAACCTGGACGCCGGGGTGGGGCCGCTGCGGACCCGGCTGTCGGTGGCGCCGTCGATCGGCGGCGGCAGCACGGTGGAGATCCCGCCGCTGGGCGAGCTGCGGGTCAAGACGCACCAGGGCCCGTGGAAGCTCACCGCCGAGGTGACCCGGATCGACGCGGCCGACGCGCGGCGGATCTTCAGCAACCCGGCCGCGGTCAACGGGCATCGGCGAGAAGGTCGTGAAGGACCTGCGCGGCGCGGTGATCACGGTGGCGCTGAAGGCCGTCGCTGGCGGCGGTGCTCGGCGGGCTGCTGCTGGGGGTGCTGGTGTTCCGCCGGCGGTGGCGGCTGGTGCTGCTGAGCGGGGCGGTCAGCGCGTCGGTGGTGATCGCCGGGGCCGGGGTGGCGGTGGCGACGTGGAACCCGAAGTCGATCAACCAGCCGGAGTACGACGGGTTGCTGGCGTCTGCGCCCGGCGTGGTCGGCGATGTGCGCAGCATCGTCGCGGACTTCGGGAAGTACGAGGACCAGCTGGGCCGGCTGGTGACCAACGTGTCGCGGCTGTACGACGTGACCTCGACGCTGCCGGCGTACCGGCCTGATCCGTCGACGCTGCGGGTGCTGTTCGTGTCGGACCTGCACCTGAACCCGGCGGCGTGGGACGTGATCCGGTCGGTGACCAAGCAGTTCGACGTCGAGGTGATCGTCGACGCCGGCGACATCAGCGACCACGGCAGCGCGGCGGAGAACGCGTACGTCGAGCAGATCGCGACGCTGGGCGTGCCGTACGTGTGGGTGCGCGGCAACCACGACTCGGGGGTGACCGAGGCGGCGGTGGCGTCGCAGCCGAACGCGGTGGTGCTCGACGACGCCGAGCCGGTGGTGGTGGGCGGGCTGCGGTTCCTCGGCGTCGGCGACCCGCGGTTCACCCCGGACAAGGACACCCGCGACGCGGGGCCGCCGGCGAGCGTCGCGCAGGTGGGGCTGCGGATGGCCGACGCGATGCGGGCGCAGACGGCGGCCGGTACGCCGGTCGACGTGGCCGTGGTGCACGACGGCGCGGCCGCCACCGTGATGGACGGGACGGTGCCGCTGGTGCTGTCCGGGCACTACCACCGGCGGGAGCAGCACCTGCTGCCCGAGGGGACGCTGTCGTTCTTCCAGGGCTCGACCGGGGCGTCCGGGCTGCGCGGGCTGGAGGGGCCGAGGCTGGAGAAGCCGACGCCGGTGCGGGCCTCGGTGCTGTACTTCGACCGGGACGACGCGGGTGCTGCAGGCGTGGGACGACATCACGCTGGGCGGGCTGGGGCTGGTGTCGGCCAAGATCGAGCGGCGGATCGTGGGGCAGCAGTTCCCCGGCGCTGGCGCCGACCGAGTCGCCCTCGCCGACGCCGTCCGGGTCGCTCTCGCCGTCGCCGTCTGGGTCGACCCCGGCCGGGTCTGCTGCTCCGTGATCTCCCGGCTGCTTTGGCAGCGGGCCGGGGCGTCCCCTATGCTTTCGGGGTCCCCGACGGCAAAGGACGCCGTGGGCCTCCGCCCTCATCGTCTAGCGGCCCAGGACGCTGCCCTTTCAAGGCGGTAGCACGGGTTCGAATCCCGTTGGGGGCACGTAGTGCAGCAAGGTCCTGTGGAGCAGTTTGGAGTGCTCGCCACCCTGTCAAGGTGGAGGCCGCGGGTTCAAATCCCGTCAGGACCGCGTTGGGCCGGCGCGCAGTTGCCGGGCCTCGGCCAGGTAGCTCAGTTGGTACGAGCGTCCGACTGAAAATCGGAAGGTCGGCGGTTCGACCCCGCCCCTGGCCACCACAAACCCTCGTTGATCTACGCCGATGGACCCCTCCGGACCCCTCGACCGGCACTGAAAATCGGAAGGTCGGCGGTTCGACCCCCGGCCCCCTTGGCCACCACAAACCAGGTCGTCGCCCGATGGCCGATTGGAACCGGACGACGACACGGACTATGCCGTGAACATGATCGAAGGCGGACGTGCCTCACGCCGGCTAGGTCGCACTTGCGCGGGACTTCGTGAACCACCTACGCCTGAGCGCGTCTCAGCCCCACGCGACCATGTCGCAAGCGGCGCAGTGACGCGGCAGGAACGCGGGTTCAACGAAGCGGACCAACGAGCGAAAGCAGGTGTCACCGATGGAGCAGCTTCCGCGGTTCGCGGCGTGGCGGTTCGTGGACTCAGTCGAGGGCTTCGAGGTCGTCTACAGCGCGCCCGGCGAGCTTCGAGGCCACACGTCCGCGGTCGAGGACGGCAAGCCGTACGCCGTCCACTACGGCATCCGTTTCGACGAAGGATGGCGCACCCGCGAGGCCGTCATAAGCGCCGACACCGTTGCCGGCGCGCTCGAGGTCAAGCTGGCGTCGGACGGCGCGGGCGGCTGGACCGTGAATGACCACCCGAGACCTGATCTCGACGGCCTGGTGGACATCGACCTTGAGGCGTCGGCGTGCACCAACACCTTCCCGGTGCACCGACTCCACCTTCCTCCTGGTGAGACAGTCCGAGCGCCGGCGGTGTACGTCCAGGCGATCGACCTCACGGTACGACGGCTCCACCAGACCTACCGCCGGCTCGACGCCAACCGGTTTCATTACAGATCAGAGGGTGGATTCGAGGCCGTGCTGCGTTACGACGACAGCGGTCTGATCGTCGACTACCCGGGGATCGCTGTGCGCTTCGCCTAGCTGCGCGAGCAGGGGTGCCGGCGTCTTGCGGGAAGCACACACTGGCTCGCCCGACTACCTTGTCGACCGTGGAGTTTGTCGAGGCGGACGGACTCTCGATCGCCTACGAACGGGTCGGCGAAGGGCACCCTCTGGTCTTCGTCCACGGCGCGGCCGAGGACAGCCGCGTCTGGCAACCGCAGCTCACCGACCTGGCTGACGAATTCACCGTCGTCGCCTGGGACGAGCCGGGGGCCGGCCAGTCCTCCGACCTGCCCGAGGGGATGACCCTGGAAGGCTTCGCGGACGGGCTTGCAGCGCTCATCGAGTCGCTGCGGCTCGGGCCCGCGCACGTCGCCGGGTTGTCATGGGGCGGCACGGTGGTGCTCGAGCTGTACCGCCGGCACCCCCGGCTCGTCGCGACCCTGATCATGATCGACACTTACGCCGGCTGGAAGGGGTCGCTACCCGCCGACGAGGTCCGGGCACGAGTCGTCGGCGCCCGCCGGATGCTCGCTGCGGCACCCGGGGAGCTCGTCCCGAACATCCCCGGACTCTTCGCAGGCGATCCGCCCGCGGACCTCGTCGGGTTGCTCGCCGCGATCGCCTCCGACGTACGCCCCGCCACGCTGCGCCTTGAGCTGGCCATCATGGCCGAGGCCGACCTGAGCGACCTGCTGCCTCACGTCGCCGTCCCCACCCTGCTGCTCTGGGGCGACTCGGATGCTCGCTCGCCGCTGACCGTCGCCCGCCAGTTCGAGCAGGCCATCCCGGACGCGGAGCTCGTCGTGATCGAGGGGGCAGGTCACATGAGCAGTCTCGAGCGGCCGCAGCAGGTCAACGCCGCCCTGCGCGCGTTCTGCCGTGCCCACCCGCCACGCGCGACCTGATCGGTGCAGGCGTGCCTCAGGTCAGGAGGCCACGCCACCCCCGCGACCGTCGGCCGCGACGTCGAGGTAGGCCACTACCCGGTTGAGCAGAGAGGTCGCCTTCAGCAGCTCGACCGGCGGCGCCGGAGGATTCTCGGCCAGCTCGTAAAGCAGCGGCGCCGCTTCGGAGTGACCAAGCTGCAGTGCCACCTGCGCACACACCCGTGCAGCCGCGCGCACCGCCGACGGCTCGACCGTCCAGATCGCCTCGAACAGGCGCTTGCGATCCGGGACGGTGGACTGGCCGGGCAGCTCCCAGGCGGTCAGCATGGCTGGGTAGTCCGGCGCGTCACACACGACCACCCACTCCCTGCGCATGGGCGCGTCGTCCGGAAGGTGCACCAGGGAGGTCCCGGCCACCGGCGCCGCTGACTCACCGAAACCGGCGAAGGCCATCGTCGACCGGGCGATCCGAGCGAGCTCGGTCCAGCGCTCCTGGGCGGCGCGGAAGTACTTCTCCTCCTGGAAGCTGCCGAAGATCATCGGGCGCTCCGCCCGCGCGCAGCACTCGTCCTCGATCGCCCACGACAGGGCGATCAGGCTGGACTTCTTCAGCCGTTGGGGCTGCAAGGCGGGGTGGGTGCGGCGGATGGCCGCGTAGACCGACGGGGCGCTCGGCGCGCTCTGGACGCTGGCCTGGGCCAGGGCCACCTCGGCGATCGCCACCTCGAGGCGAGCGCCGGCTTCTCGTCGACGCAGCACCTGCAGGACCAGACCGACGTCGCTCTCGGCGTACCGCCGGTGACCGCTGTCCCGACGCTGAGGGCGGGGAAAGCCGTGCCGGGACTCCCACATCCTCAGCGTGGCGGGCTGCAGCCCCGTTCGGTCGGCCAGGTCGCCGATCGTCAAGGCTCGCCTCGGTGCCGGAAGCGACAGGACTGCGGGCTTGCGGTTTAGCGATCACGGTGTCATGGTAAACCTAAACAAGTCGTTCAAGAAAGTGTTGAGATCTACCCACCCGACACGAAGGAGAACCGACATGACCGCCAGCACGACTGAGCCCAGCGTCGCCCGAGATGAGGTCGTCGACTGGACCGACATGGGCCGGGAGATGTGGTCGTTCCTCACCGGCCGCGAGGCAGCGATCAACTACCGCTTCATCGACATGGCCGTCGAGGTGCCGCGCGACACCGGCGCCGGGGCTCCTCGCGCGACCTGGAAGCTCAACGGCACCCTGCAGATCACCACGAAGGACAACGCGAGCCAGTCCGAGACCGGCGCCCACGCCGATGCCCACTGATCTGACGGTCGATGCCGACCTGCGGTTCTCGGTCGACATCCCCGGCTCGCGCACCGTGACGGGGTCACTGACCGGCTCAGGCAAGACACTGGAGCTCCGGGTCAGCGACCCGTCCCTCTTCGCCGGGCGGGCCGACTCCGGCGCCATCAGAGGACTGGCACAGGCGCTCGCCGCCGGGGGCTTGTCGGTCAGCGTGGTCTCCTCGGCCGGACCACTGGTCACGGTGGGCGCGCCGCGAACGTCCTGGCTGCAGCGACGGGTGACCGGCTCACGGCACATCCGTATCGAGCGAGGGGCCGGGTTCTGGACTCTCGTTCGGGGCCGCAGCCGGTCCCCGCGCGGCGGCGCTCTCCCGGCGTCCGATCTCGCTCCGCCGCTCACCTTGACCCCGATCGCGCCGACCATGGCACGGCGACCCAGCCGCCGGGTCACCACCACGCATGATCCGGACCGGGGCGGCAGCCCGCGGCTCATCCTGCCGCTGGGCGCCTACCCGAAGGCAGGCGATCAGCCCACCGTGTTCCCGCTGCGCGACGACGTCACCACCATCGGTTCGGGAGCCGACTGCGACATCCGACTGGCCGGGCTCGAGCTGCTGCACGCCGAGATCCGGCACGACGGCGAGGACGAGTTCGTGCTCACGCAGATCGGCACCGCAGACACCCGGGTGCACGGCGCCCCGGTGCAGAGCGCTCTCCTGCGCACGGGCTCCGGGATCGACCTGGGCGAGAGGCACCTGACCTTCTTCCGCGAGGAGTACGCCGACCACGGTCGCCCGTACGGCGGTCGGGTCGGCGGCGAGTTCGCCCTGCAGCGCACCCAGCCCAGCCGCGAGGTGCTGCAGCGCAACGTCGAGAGGCCGCGATGACCTCGCCCGGGCCCGTGCTGGTCGCCGGGGCCTCCGGCTTCGTGGGACGACGTCTGTGTCCAGCACTGACGGCGGCCGGCCATGACGTGCGCGCCATGACCCGGCATCCGGACAGCTACCAGGGCGAGGGCGACGCCGTGTACGGCGACGTGCACGAAGCCGACTCGCTCGCCGGCGCCCTCGATGGTTGTCGAGCGGCGTACTACCTGGTGCACTCGCTGGACTCCAAGGACTTCGAACGCCTGGACGCCGAGGCCGCCAGAGCGTTCGGTGAGGCCGCAGCCGACGCCGGCGTCGAGCAGATCATCTATCTCGGCGGGCTCGGCAGCGAGAACGACACCCTGTCCTCGCACCTGCGCAGCCGACGTGAGGTCGAGGGCCTGCTCGGCGGCGGCGGGGTCCCGGTCACCGTGCTGCGAGCCGGCATCATCGTGGGCAGCGGGGGGATCTCGTGGGAGATGACTCGCCAGCTGGTCGATCACCTTCCCGCGATGGTCACGCCGCGCTGGGTGCGCACCAAGACCCAGCCCATCGCCGTGGCTGACGTCGTCCGCTACCTGGTCGGGGTGCTGGACGAGCCCCGGTCCATGGGACAGGTCTTCGAGATCGGCGGCCCCGACACGATGGAGTACGTCACGATGCTGCGCCGGGTGGCCGAGATCAAGAACCGGCCGCTGTTCATCGTGCCGGTGCCGCTACTCAGCCCTGGCCTGTCGTCCCGTTGGCTCGCCCTGGTCACCAACGTCGACACCCAGACCGGGCGGTCACTGATCGACTCGATGGCCAACGAAGTCGTCGTCACCGACGACAGCATCCGGGCCATCGTCGACTTCGAGCCGATGAAGTACGACGATGCCGTGCGCGCTGCCCTGCGTGAGCACAACCAGCAGAAGCAGACCGGATGACCGCGCCGGTCGGGACATCCGCGTGGACGAAGACGCGTCGTCACGTCACGTCCCGGCTGCCGATGCCGATCAGGCACATCGCATCGGTCGTGCCAGCCGAGCCCGCAGTCATCGCACGCCGCAGGCGGCGGGTGGTGGCCGGAGTCTCGCTGCTGGGCACCGGTCTGCTCGGTGTGTCGTTTGCGACCCAGCCCGACTCCAAGAAGTTCTACGGGTTCACCGCGGCGGTCGCGGCGACCTGGACCCTGGGCGGCTACCTGTCCGGGCCGCTGCACCTGGGCTGGATCCAGAGCCGGGACCAACGCCTCCGCCGGCCGATCATCACCCCGGTCGCGACCGGGGTGGCAGCGTTCGGCTGCTTCTACGGATGTGCACTGGTCGCGCGGCGCATCCCCGTCCTCGACCGCGCGATCGGGAACGTCCTGGTGTTCGCCGACGAGGGCCGAACCCCCATGGTGGTGGCCACGACACTGGCCAACGGGCTGGGTGAGGAGATCTTCTTCCGCGGTGCGCTCTATGCGACCTTGGACGCCGACCGGGCGGCCGCCGTCTCAACCGCGGTCTACACGCTGGTGACCGCGACGACGCGCAACCCGGCCCTGATGCTGGCCGCCGGGGCGATGGGCACGCTGTTCAGCCTGCAACGTCGGGCGACCGGTGGCATCCAGGCACCGGTCCTGACCCACCTGACCTGGTCGACCCTGATGGTCTACTGCCTGCCGCCGCTGTTCCGCCGCGCACACCGGTCAGCTCAGGGCTGACCCAGCCACCCAGGTGGCCCACGGCACGTTCCACACGCCACCGAGACCGTTCCACGACTCGGTCGACCGCCCGGTGCCCTTCGTGACGACCGGGTCGCCCTCCTTCACGCGGCCGAAGACCCAGCGCGCGTCCGACAGGGTGAGGTTGGTGCAACCGTGCGACGCGTTCGCGTAGCCGATGGAGTGGTTCCACGGTGCGCCGTGCAGGAACTCTCCGGAGCTCGTCATCCGCATCGCGTACGGCACGTCCAGGTCGTAGGCCTCCGAGCCGGTGATGCCCACCGTGGTGGAGCGCATCCGGTAGCTCACGTGGGTGTCCATGATCACCTTGATGCCGGACCGGGTCGGGAACCCGGACTTGCCGAGCGAAGTGCCCACAGTCCGGATCCGCTCGCCGTCCCGGGTGATGGTCATCCGGTGCTTGGCGTTGGACACCCGCATCACGAATGCGCGCCCGATGCGGAACGAACCGTCGGTGTCGCGCATGCCCCACACGCCCGGGGCCGCCCGGACCTTGCGCAGGTCGGCGGTCACCTTCACGGTGGTGTGCCCCGGCCAGAACGTCTTCGGCCGGAACTGCACGGTCCGCGACGAGGTCCACGACCACGACGCCGGGCCGATGTCCTTCTTCGTCACGACGTGCAGCGCGGCCTCGACGGCGGCCCGACGGCGTACCGAGTGGTTGAACGTCACGACGAGCGGCCGGCCGACGCCGACGGTGCGCCCGTTCGGCGAGATGGTGGCGGTCAGCACCTGCGACGGCTTGCCGGTGCGCAGCGTGGCGTGCAGCGTCGACACCTGGCCGTCCGGGCCGATCGCCGTCGCGTCGAGCACGTAGGTCGAGACCGGCACCAGCTTTCCGGTGCTCACCCAGCGGGCCGCCGTAGCCGTGCCGCGGACCTGGCGCCCGTCCGCCTTCGCCCTGAGGGCGACCGCGGTCAGGGTGCCGCCGGTGACCTGGACGCGGACCGGCTTGTCCAGCGACCACGCCCTGGCGCCGGAAGCCGGGCTCGCGATCAGCGGCGGCGGGGTCGCGGACGCGGCGGCGGCCGAGCCGTCCGCGGCCTGGACCTCGGGCACGATGGCGCCGGCGAGGGCCAGCATGAGCAGCGGCGCGACGAGAACCGTCAGCGGTCGGCGGGCAGGCACAGTGGGTGACTCCGGGTTCGCGGGAAGCGGACAGGCAGTGCGAGGCGGGACCGCCGGGGCGGCGTACCACGGCCATTGTGCCCTGGAAATGTTCCAGGTCCGAAACGACGCGGCCTCGCCCGGCGCGGCTAGCCTCACCCGGGTGCCTCGACCTCGACCTGGCTCGGAGGGCTGATGACCTCGTTCACCGAGCTGCAGGAGCTGATGGAGCGCACCTACGGCGAGCGGGATCGCGCCCGCGGCATCCCGGCCACCGTCGCCTGGCTGGCCGAGGAGATGGGCGAGCTGGCCAGGGCGGTCCGCAAGGGCAGCCGCGAGGAGCAGGTGCACGAGCTCGGCGACACGCTGGCCTGGCTGGCGTCGCTGGCCAACCAGCTCGACATCTCGTTCGACGAGGCGGTCGCGCGCTATCGCGACGGGTGCCCGCGGTGCGGCCGGGTGCCGTGCGGGTGCCCGGGGTAGCAGCGGGCTAGCCGGGCTCGACGGCCTGTCGGGGCATCCACTGCTGCCAGGACTCGGCGGTCACGAAGCCGAGCCGCTGGTAGACCGACAGGCCCATCGGCGAGGACTGCAGGTAGGCGCCGCGGGCACCGGCCGCGCGAGCCGCCTTGACGGTGTGCGCGGTGACCGCCCCGCCGTACCCGCGGCCGCGGTGCTCCTCCGGGGTGGCCACGTTGAAGACCCCGCACCACCCGTCCTGGATGTAGCCGAGCCCGGTCGAGACGTCCTGGCCGTCGGTGGCGATCCAGGTGGCGGCGAGGAACATCAGCCGCATCGGGAACATCCCGCGGGAGATCTCGCGCGGCATGCCGAAGCCGCGCTCCAGCAGGGACAGCAGGGCGTCCAGGTCGTCGAACGTCTCGACCTGGCGGTAGGTCGCCGCCGACGCCTGCACCACGGCCGCCATCGGCGCGGGGTCGGGCAGCACCATGAACGGCACCTCGGCGGTGTTGACCAGACCGCGACCGGCCAGCTCGTCGTCCAGCTCGGCCGGGTAGCCGGGGCGCAGCTGGAGGTTCCACGGCAGGTCACCGGCGGCGAACTCGTCGACTGCGGCGAGCACGTCGCCGACCGCGACGTCGGCGCCGGCCGTCCACACGCCGTTGAACGGCGGGAAGGGGATGCCGCTGCTCGCCCGCATGACCCCGTTCTCCTCCGAGGACCAGCCGTCCGGACAGGTGTCGCAGATGACGCCCCACGAGGAGCGATACGCCCGCGCCGCGCCGTCGACGTCGGCTCGCCAGGCATCGGTGGTCATGCGGCTCCCTCAGAGCGTCGGCGGGTCGTGGCCGCAGGATGCCACGTCGACCTGGTGGCACGATGGCGACCGGCCGTGCCGCGGGCAGCGAGGGGAGGGCGTCACCGACCGTGTTCATCACCCACCGCGCCCTCCACGGGGCCGCGCTGGCCCGCGGGCTGGCCGACGTGCTCGCCGTGCCGCCGGCCGACCCGTTCGCGGCCGAGGTGGTCGCGGTGCCGGCCAAGGGCGTCGAGCGCTGGATCGCGCAGCGGCTGTCGCACGTCCTCGGTACGCCGGCAGGTGACGGCGTCTGCGCCAACGTCAGCTTCCCGTGGCCGAGCACGCTGGTCGACGAGGCGCTCGCGGCGTCGTCGGCCGAGCACGCCGCGGCTGTCGAGCGGTGGGCGCCGGCCCGGTCGGTGTGGCCGCTGCTGGACGTGATCGACGCATCGACCCCGTCCGAGCCGTGGTGCCGGTCGCTGGCGCAGCACCTCGGCACCGACGCCGAGGACAAGGGGCGGCGGCTCGCGGTGGCGCGGCGGCTGGCGTCGATGTTCGACGAGTACGGCCAGTCCCGGCCGGAGATGCTGCGCGCCTGGGCGGCCGGCCGCGACGAGCGCGGCGACGGCAGCCCGCTCGACGACGACCTCACCTGGCAGGCCGAGCTGTGGCGCCGGCTGCGGGAGTCCCTCGGTACGCCGAGCCCGGCCGAGCTGCTCGAGCGACGCCTGCCAGCAGCTGCGCGACGAGCCCGAGCTGAGCACCCTGCCTGACGCGGCTCTCGGTGTTCGGCGCCAGCCGGCTCTCCCCCGCGCGCCTGCAGGTGCTCGCCGCCCTCGCCGAGCACCGCGACGTGCACCTGTGGCTGCACCACTCCTCACCCGCGCTGTGGGACACCGTCGCTGCGGCGCAGCCCGCGCTGCGCCGCAAGGACGACACCGCCCGCCGCCGGCTCACCAACCCGCTGCTCACCAGCCTGTCCCGCGACGTCCTCGAGCTGCAGCAGCTCATCGCCCGCAGCGCGCCGGACAGCCAGACCGTCCTGCACGACTCCGGCCCGAACGCCGACACGCTGCTCGGCCGGCTCAAGCAGGACCTCGCCGACGACCGCGTCCCGGCCGACCCGCCGCCGCTCGACCCCACCGACCGCAGCGTCCAGGTGCACGCCTGCCACGGCCGCACCCGGCAGGTCGAGGTGCTCCGCGAGGTCATCGTCGGACTGCTCGCCGACGACCCCACCCTCGAACCGCGCGACGTGCTCGTCATGTGCCCCGACGTCGAGACCTTCGCGCCGATCGTCGCCGCGACCTTCGCCATCGGTGCCGAGGACGACGCCGCGCACCCGGCGGCCAGGCTGCGGGTCCGGCTGGCCGACCGCGCGCTGCGCCAGACCAACGCGCTGCTCGCCGTGCTGTCCCAGCTGCTCGAGCTCGGCACCGCCCGGCTCACCGCCAGCCAGGTGCTCGACCTCGCCGGCACCCCCGCCGTACGGCAGCGGTTCGGGTTCGACGACGACGAGCTCGAGCGGCTGCGCGACTGGACCGTCGGCGCCGGCGTCCGCTGGGGACTCGACAAGGACCACCGCGCCACCTGGCAGCTCGGCGACGTCGAGCAGGGCAGCTGGCGCGACGGCCTGGACCGGCTGCTGCTCGGCGCCGCGATGGAGGGCGCCCTCGACAGCTGGGGCGACGTCGTACCGCTCGACGACGTCGACAGCAGCGACATCGACCTGGCCGGCCGGCTCGCCGAGCTGGTCGACCGGCTCGCCGCCGCCCAGCAGCTGATGGCGACCCGGCACACCGCGCAGGACTGGATGACCGGCCTCGAGGACGCCGTCAGCGGGCTGGCCGCCACCACCCCCGACACCGCATGGCAGCTGCTGCAGCTGCGCGGCGAGCTCGGCGACATCGCGGAGGCCGCCGACGGCAGCACCGCACTGCTCGGCCTCGCCGACGTACGCGCCCTGCTCGCCAGCAGCCTGGCCGGCCGTCCCACCCGGGCCAGCTTCCGCACCGGCACCCTGACCGTCTGCACCCTGGTGCCGATGCGCTCGGTGCCGCACCGCGTCGTGTGCCTGCTCGGCCTGGACGACGGCGTCTTCCCGCGGCAGAGCAGCCAGGACGGCGACGACGTGCTGGCCCGCGACCCCTGGGTCGGCGAGCGCGACCCGCGCAGCGAGGACCGCCAGCTCTTCCTCGACGCTATCTGCGCCGCCGAGGACCACCTGGTCATCACCTACACCGGCGCCGACGAGCGCACCGGCGCGCCCGTGCCGCCGGCCGTACCGCTCGGCGAGCTGCTCGACGCGCTGGACCGGACGGCGGTTGCGCCCGGTCGGTCGCGGGTGCGCGACGTCGTCACCACCCACCACGCGCTGCAGCCGTTCGACCGGCGCAACTTCTCGCCGTCGGACGATGGCCGCTCGTTCAGCTTCGACCCCTTGTCGTACGCCGGTGCGCGCGCTGCCGCCGGACCGCGGACCGAGCCGGCGCCGCTGTTCGACGGGCTGCTGCCTGCCGCTGCCGGCCGCCGATGTCGACCTGGCCGACCTGCGTCGGCTGCTCACCCACCCGGCGCGTGGCTTCCTCCGGCAGCGGCTCGGCGTGGCCGAGACCCGCGGCGAGGACGAGCCGGCCGACGCGCTGCCGGTCGAGCTGGACAACCTCGAGCAGTGGGCCGTCGGCGAGCGGGTGCTGCACGAGCGGCTGGCCGGCCTCGACGTCGCCGACTGCATCGAGCTCGAGCGGCACCGCGGCACGCTGCCGCCGGGGCCGCTCGGCGACACGACGCTGCGCGACATCGGGCCGAAGGTCGAGGCGCTGCTGCAGGCCTCGACGCTCGAACGCGAGCAGCCGCCCGAGTCGCACGACGTCGACGTACCTCTCGCCGACGGCACCCGGCTCACCGGCACCGTCGGCGACGTGCGCGGCGACGACCCTGCTCTCGCTGACCTACTCGCGGCTGGCCGCCCGGCACCGGCTGCTGGCCTGGATCGACCTGGTCGCGCTGACCGTCTCCCACCCGGACGGCGAGTGGCGCGCGGTCGCGGTCGGCGGCGGCAAGGGCAGCCGGGCGCAGCGCAGCGTCTTCGACCCGCTGTCGCCCGCCGACGCCCGGGCCGCGCTGGACGAGCTGGTCGCGCTGTACCGGGCCGGGCTCCGCTCGCCGCTGCCCCTGCCGGTCAAGACCGCCGCGGCCGTACGCCGACCGCGCGACAACCACTCGCCCACCGCCCGCCCGGAAGGCGCCGAGCGCGATGGGTCAGCGGCCGGTTCCCCGCCGAGCAGGAGGACGCCGAGCATGTCCTGCTCTACGGCGAACGCGCCGCTCTGACGTCGCTCACCACCCCGCTCACCCTGGTGCACTCCGAGGCGCTGAAGAGCGGCGTCCTGCACCTGCGATACGCGACCGGCGGCGTCCTGACCGCGCGGCCTATAGCCCTGCTAGCGCGCGTGCTAGCAGGGCTACAGGGGGCGGAACGGTGACCCAGACCGTTCCGCAGGCGCCCGAGCCGTTCGACCTGCTCGGGCCGCTGCCCGAGGGCACGACTGTCCTCGAGGCCAGCGCCGGCACCGGCAAGACCTTCACCATCGCCAACCTGGTCGCGCGCTACGTCGCCGACGGCGTCGCGATGGAGGAGCTGCTCGTCGTCAGCTTCAGCCGCGAGTCGACCCGCGAGCTGCGAGAGCGGGTCCGCGAGCGGTTGGTCAGCGCCCGCGACGGACTGGCCAACCCGGCGAACATCCCGGCCGACGACCGGGTCCTGGCACACCTCGCCGACACCAACGCGAGAGGACATCGTCGTACGACGACGACGGCTCGAGGAGGCGCTCACGGTCTTCGACGCCGCGACCGTCACCACCACGCACGGCTTCTGCCAGCAGGTGCTGCTCGCGCTCGGCACTGCGGGCGACCACGACACCGGCGCGGTGCTGGTCGAGAACATCGGCGACCTCGTGTCCGAGGTGGCCGACGACCTCTACCTGCGCAAGTGGGGTCACGCCGGCGCCGACCCGGCCGACATGACCCGCGAGGCGTTCCACCAGCTCGCACAGGCTGCCGCGATGGACCCGGCCACCGAGCTGCTGCCGTCCACGGAGACCGACGGCATGCCCGGGCAGCGCGCTCGCATCGCCGCCGCGGTGCGCGCCGAGGTCGACCGGCGCAAGCGGCGGCAGCAGCTCATCGACTACGACGACATGCTGATCCGGCTGGCGACGACTCTGACCGACCCGGCGTCCGGTCCGGTCGCGAAGAGCAGGCTGCGGGCGCGCTACCGAGTGGTGCTGGTCGATGAGTTCCAGGACACCGACCCGGTGCAGTGGACGATCCTGCGCGAGGCGTTCCACGGCCACCGCACGCTGGTGCTGATCGGCGACCCGAAGCAGGCGATCTACGGATTCCGCGGTGCGGACGTGCACGCCTACCTCGAGGCGCGGGCGTCGGCGCCTCTGGTGCGCACCCTCCCGACCAACCACCGCAGCGACAAGGCGCTGCTCGACGGGATGTCCGCGGTCTTCGGCGGCGCGGCGCTGGGCGACGAACGCATCCGGGTGCTGCCCGTCGAGGCTGCCCATCACGGGCGGCTGGTCGATGCGGCGGTGCCGTTGCAGCTGCGGGTGGTCGCGCGCGACGGTCTCCCGGTCACCGGCAAGGGCCTCGCGACCGTCGGGCCGGCCCGCGCCGTGGTCGTCCGGGACCTCGCCGACCGCGTCGTCGCCCTGCTCTCCGGCGAAGCCCTGCTGCACCCCCGCGACGGGAAGGCCGCACGCCCGGTCCAGCCGAAGGAGATCGCGGTGCTGGTGCGCACCAACACCCAGGCCGCAGCTGGTGCAGGCCCAGCTGCAGGCTGCCGCCGTCCCCGTCGTGCTCACCGGCAAGACCTCCGTCTTCGCCACCCCGGCGGCCGCGGAGTGGCAACGGCTGCTCGAGGCGCTGGAGCAGCCGCACCGCACCACCCGGGTACGCCGGGTGGCGCTGACCTGCTTCGTCGGGCTCGACGCGGCCGGGCTGGACTCGGCCGGCGACGACTTCGCCGACGACCTCGCGCTCAAGCTGCGGATCTGGGGTGCGGTGCTCGAGGAGCGCGGTGTCGCGGCGATGTTCGAGGCGGTGTCGCTCGACCAGCAGCTGCAGCCGCGGATCCTGAGCCTGGTCAACGGTGAACGGCTGCTCACCGACCTGCGGCACATCGCGCAAGTCATGCACGAGGCGGCGCTTGAAGGGCAGCTCGGGCTGACCGCCCTGCTCGTCTGGCTGCGCAGGCGGATCAGCGAGGCCGCCGGCGAGGGCGGGCAGGAGCGCAGCCGACGGCTGGAGACCGACGCAGCCGCCGTGCAGATCATCACGGTGCACACCAGCAAGGGCCTGGAGTTCCCGGTCGTCATGGTGCCGTTCGCCTGGGACCACTTCGCCGGCCGCGACCCGTCGACCGCGGTCTTCCACGACGACCACGACCAACGAGTGCGCGACGTGGGCGGGCCGGGCAGCCCGGACTGGGCGGCGCACGTGCGCCAGCACAAGGCGGAGGAGACCGACGACGAGCTGCGCCTCACCTATGTCGCGTTGACCCGCGCACAGTCGCACCTGCTGGTCTGGTGGGCGCCGACGACGAACACCCCGACGTCGCCGCTGCACCGGCTGCTGCTGCACGACGGGCCTGACCTCGCGCCGCAGCAGGTGCCGGTTCCGACCGACGCCGCCGCCCTGGCCGCCTTCCGGACGCGGGCCGCCTCGAGCAACGGCGGGATGGGCGTCGAGGTGGTGCATGCTCGACCGCCCGAGGTGTGGGCACCGGCCGCCGAGCCCGCGCCGGCGCTGCAACTGGCGACGTTCGACCGCGTCCTCGACACCGGCTGGCGGCGCACCTCCTACAGCGCGCTCACTTCTGCGGCGCACGAGACAGCGGCTGGGCAGCGAGCCCGAGGTCGCGCAGAAGGACGACGAAGCCGACTCCGAGGAGATCCCTGCCGACGCGACCCTGCTCGACGTCAACCTGCGCGACGTCGTGTCGGCCTGGGACGCGATCCCCGGCGGCGCGGCCTTCGGCACCCTGGTCCACACCGTGCTCGAGCAGCTCGACGACCCGGCCGACGAGGCGGCGGTTGCCGCGACCGCCGCGGCCCAGGTGGCCCGGTTCGCGCCGGACCTGGACCCCGCGGCGCTGACCACCGGACTGCTCGCAGCCTCGCCACCCCGCTGGGCGCCCTTGCCGATGGCGTCGCGCTGGGCGGCGTACCCGCCAAGGACCGGCTGCCCGAGCTGGACTTCGAGCTGCCGCTGGCCGGCGGCGACGAGGCGCGCACGTCGAAGGCTTTGCTCAGCGACGCGTTCCTCGAGGACACGTTTCTCAAAGACGTCGTGCCGCTGTGGCGGGCGCAGGTGCCGACCGGTCCGCTGTCGTCGTACGCCGACGCGCTGGCCGAGCTGCCGGACGTGCCGTTGCGCGGCTACCTCACCGGCAGCATCGACGCCGTGCTCCGAGCCGGCGCACCGGGAGCGCCGCGCTACCTCGTCGTGGACTACAAGACCAACCGGCTGGGCGGGTACGACGAGCCGCTGACCGCCTGGCACTACCGGGCTGCTGCGCTGGAGACCGCGATGGTCGAGGCGCACTACCCGCTGCAAGCCGTGCTGTACGCCGTGGCGCTGCACCGCTACCTGCGATGGCGTCAGCCGGCGTACGACCCGGACGTGCACCTCGGCGGCTGCCTCTACCTGTTCCTGCGCGGCATGTCCGGGCCGGGCGTGGTCGACGCCGAGGGCGCGGCGCCGGGTGTGTTCTCGTGGCGGCCGCCGACCGGGCTGGTCACCGGGCTGTCCGACCTGCTGGCAGGCAAGCCGTGACCGCGACCTATGACGCGGCGCTCGCCCTGCGCGCGGAAGGGCTGCTCGCGGCGTTCAACCAGGCTGGCATCCTGTCCGCCGCCGATGTGCACGTCGCGCGACGGCTCGGCGCGATCGGCAGTGAGAGCGACGACGCGGTGCTGCTCGCGGCCGCGCTCGTGGTGCGCTCGACCCGGCACGGCTCGGTGGTGCTCGACCTCGCGACCGCCGAGGAGACGACCAGCCCGGACGTCGACGACGAGGCCGAGGTGCCGGTGGCGGACGTGCCGCTGGACTGGCCGGACGACTGGGTGTCCCGCTGCGCCGCGAGCCCGTTGGTGGGCGATGGTCAGCGAGACGGCCCGCTGCGGATGGTCGGGTCGCGGCTGTGGCTGGCGCGGTACTGGGACCAGGAGGAGCAGGTCGCCGCCGAGCTGCGCGAGCGATCGGCGTCGCAGCCGGACGACCTCGACCTGACCGTGCTTACCGCCGGGCTCACACGGCTGTTCCCGGACGCCGGCGACGGCGACCAGCGGGCAGCGGCCCAGACCTGCGCGCTCTCCCGGGTCAGCGTGCTGGCCGGCGGACCGGGCACCGGCAAGACGACGACGGTGAGCCGGCTGCTCGCGCTGCTCAAGGAGCAGCACCCGGAGTGGCGGATCGCGCTGGCGGCGCCAACCGGCAAGGCGGCTGCGCGACTGGAGGAGGCGGTGCGGTCGTCGACCGGGAAGCTGCTGCCGGATGACCAGCAGCGGCTCGGCGAGCTGTCGGCGACCACGCTGCACCGGCTGCTCGGCTGGCGGCCCGAGGCGCGCAGCCGGTTCCGGCACGACCGCACCAACCGGCTGCCGGTCGAGGTCGTCGTGGTCGACGAGGCGTCGATGGTGTCGCTGACGATGATGGCCCGGCTGCTGGAGGCACTTCGACCGACGACCCGGCTGGTGCTCGTCGGCGACCCGGATCAGCTCGCCTCGGTCGAGGCAGGCGCGGTTCTCGGGGACCTGGCCCACGCCGATTCGCGCATGCCGGTGGCGACGCTGGCGACCAACCGGCGGTTCCCGGCGACCAGCGGCATCGCGCTGCTGGCAGCCGCGGTCCAGGACGGCCGGGCCGACGACGCCCTCGAGGTGCTGCGCTCCCCCGACACGCCCGAGGTCGAGCTGGTCGAGGTCGCCGACGGCGCCCAGCTGTCGCCACCTCAGCTCGACGGCGTACGCGCCGATGTCGTCGTCAGCGGCGCGGCGCTGCTCGAAGCCGCCGAGCGCGGGAACGCGGCCGCCGCGCTCGAGGCGCTCGACCGGCACCGGCTGCTGTGCGCACACCGGCGCGGACCTCGCGGCGTCCAGCACTGGAGCGCCCTCGCCGCCCGGTGGATCAGCGACGATCACCCGGTGCTGCCGCGGGCCGACGGCCGGTATGCCGGCGAGCCGTTGCTGGTCACCGCCAACGACTACGAGATCGGCCTCTACAACGGCGACACCGGCGTGGTGGTCGACGACGGGCACGGTGGCCTGATCGCAGTCTTCGGCCGCGGCGGCCAGCCGATCGTCGTACCGCTGGTGCGGCTCGGAGCCGTCCGCTCGCTGCACGCCATGACGGTGCACCGCAGCCAGGGCAGCCAGTTCGCCCGCATCACCGTCCTGCTGCCGGCAGCGGGGTCACCGCTGGGCACCCGGGAGACGCTCTACACCGCGGTGACCCGCGCGCAGGACGCACGTGCGGGTGATCGGGTCGGCGGAGGCGTTCGTCGAGGCCGTCGGCCGCCCGGCTGCCCGAGCCACCGGTCTCCGCGAGCGTCTGAGCCTGTCGGCCACGGTTACTCGGACGGCCCGAACCACCGAGTAAGCGCGGCCTCGAGGCCGACGTCGGTCCCCTCTCCCACCCAAGCGACGTGCCCGTCGGGCCGGATCAGCACCGCTGCGGGAGCAGGGACGTCGCCGAGTGCCGGGAGCTCCCACGTGCCGCCGAAGTCGGCATCGACCAGCTGGACCCGATCCGCCCACGGCGCGATGTCGAATTTCCCGGGTCCACCGAGGTTGAGCAGGACCGGTCGCGCCTCGTGCAGCAGGCTGAACACCCGACGCGGCCCCTCCGCGGTCAGCAGGTCGACATCCGGCATCCGGCGACCGAGCATCGGATGCCCCTCGCCGAGGTCGTAGTGGATGTCCAGGCCGGACATCATCGCGGCGAACCTCTTGCGCGGCTCCGCCATGCCCAACAGGTCGGACACGGTGTCGCGCAAGGCATCACGGCGCGCGTCGCCGGGGCGGATGAGCGCGACCTGCGCCATCGTGTTGCGCAGCACGCGGGCAGCGACCGGGTGGCGTTCCTCGTGATAGGTGTCCAGAAGGCTTTCCGGCGACACGGCCTTGACCACCTGGGCCAGCTTCCAACCCAGGTTCACCGCGTCCTGCACGCCGGTGTTCAGTCCCTGCCCGCCCACCGGGGAGTGCACGTGCGCGGCGTCGCCGGCCAGCAGCACGCGTCTCTCGCGGTAGGCCGCGGCCTGACGGGTCATGTCGGTGAACCGGGAGATCCAGATGGGACTGTGCATCCCGTAGTCGGTCCCATAGACGGAGATGACCGCCTCGCTGAGATCGCGCAGAGTGGGCTCGCTGGTCGAGACGACCTCATCGGTCACCATGACCCTGACCGGCCCGTGGTCGGCCCAGACGATCTCACCGTCGCGGATCTCGTAGTCGACCCGGCCGAGCCCGTGGACGCCGCGGGCGTCCAGGCGGGTGCCCAGCTCCGGTTCCTCAGCCATCTCGACCTCGGCGATCAGGGCACTGGTCGTCGGGTCCCACCCGGGGAACTCGATGCCGGCTCCCTTGCGCACGAGGCTGCGTCCTCCGTCGCAGCCGATCAGGTACTCAGCCCGCAGCGACCGGCCGTCGGACAGCGTGACCTCGACGCCGGTGTCGTCCTGGGCGAACCCCGTCACGTCACGTTCGCGGTAGATCGGCACGGCCAGCTCGTCGACCCAGCCGGCCAGGATGCGCTCGATGTGGTTCTGCCACAGCCCGAGCCCGTACGGATGCCGGGTGGGGAAGTCGCTGATGTCGAAGGTGACCCGGGCGAAACCCGCGACCTGGGCCACCTGTCCCTCCGCGAGGAACCGATCAGCGATACCACGCTGATCGAGGACCTCGATGGTTCGTGCGTGCAGACCCCCGGCCCGCGAGCCGGGAAGATCCTGGCTGGCGCGCCGCTCGACGATGGCGGCGTCGACCCCCGCCAGCGCCAGCTCGCCGGCCAGCATCAGCCCCGTAGGCCCTCCCCCGACGATCAGTACCGCATGGTCGGTCACAGACCAGCCCCCCTCCGACGTTCTGACTTCGAGTCGGGGATTCTGCGGCACGAGGGGGGCCTTGCAGCAAGCCCCCCTCCCGGGGTTACCTTGGAGATGCGAGGAGCGGCCGGTGCCGCTCCTTTCGTGTTGTCAGCACTCAGCCCGGGTCTTTGCCCGCGGTCGCAAGTGCCAGGGTCGTCATCGCGTCCACCGCCTCGCGCCGAGTCAGCTTCTCGTCCACGCACAGCGACCGCCAGGTCCAGAACGAGACAGCATGACCGAGCACGGCCTGCAGGCGTCGTCGCCGTGCGCCTCGAACGGTGGTGAAGGCGGCGAGCAGCGCCTCCCGCTGCGCTACCGCGGCTGCGTCGTTGCGCGCCCGGATGGTGGCCGGCACGGCCTCCCGGTCGCGATGGACCAGGGTCAGCATCGGCTCGCCGTCGCCGTAGAACCGGTACAGGTCGGTCAGTCCGACGTGGAGCCGCTCGACGGGGTCGCTGACCTGCAGCCACGCGGGGACATCGGGGTAGGTCTGCCCGCTGCCCCAGTGCGCGCTGCACGCGGCGAACAGCGCCTCGGCGTCCGGGAAGTGCCGGTAGACCGTGAGCCGGGTGACGCCGGCCTCCTGCGCCACGGCCGACACCGATGTGGCCGCCGGACCCACGCTGCCGTGCAGCCGGACCGCCGCCTCGACGATGTCCTGCCGCGTCGAGGCGACGTCCTGGGCGCGCTTGTCCATCCGGTACGCCCGACCGCCGTCACCCGACTTCTCGCCACTCACCTCTTGACAACCCTTCCCTGTCACGCAACTCTGATTTCAGAGTACACCATTGTTCACTGAATATAGGGAGCCAGCATGACCATCTCAGAAGCACCCGCCCTGTCCATTCTTCAGCCCGGCGAGGGACGCAGCGCCGATCTCGGCACCATCGGCGTCGACTTCAAGTTCTGGGGAGCCGACACCGGCGGCGAGCTGTCCGTCGTCGAGCACCCGTTCCCGGTGGGCTCTCTGGTCCCCCCGCACCTGCACACCCGCGAGGACGAGTACTCGATCGTCACCGAGGGCGAGATCGGCTTCCGGTCCGGCGACCGCGAGGTCGTGCTGGGCGCCGGTGGCTACATCACCAAACCCCGCGGCGAGATGCACACGATGTGGAACGCCGGCAAGGTTCCGGCCCGGATGATCGAGATCATCCGGCCGGCCGGGTTCGAAGACTTCTTCGCCGAGATGTCGGACATGCTCCTCAGCGGCCCGCCCGAGCCGGAGAAGCTGCTCGCGCTGGCAGACCGTTACGGCTTGGAGTTCGGCCAGCCGGCGTGGTTGGCCGACGTCATCACGCGCTACGACCTCACTCCGCCGCCCATGGGACCGCAGTAGACGCCGGACGGGCACTATGGGGCCGTGATCACCGCGGTCCAGCCCCTGACCGACATCCAGACCTGGCTGCGCGGCAGCGGCCTCGAGATCCTGCTGATCGTCTCCGGCGCGATCCTGCTCGCCCGGGCGGTGCGCTGGGTCGGCGAGACGACCACCGGCCGCATCGACGCCAACGTCCAGGACTCCGACGCGCTGGTCCGCTCGGAGGCCGCCAAGCACCGGCATGCCCTCACCCAGGTCGTCACCTGGACGATCGTCGTGCTGGTCTACGTCGTGGCGGCCGTCCTGGTCGTGCAGCGGCTCGGCGCGCCCACCGGCAGCCTGGTCGCGCCGGCTGCAGTGGCCGGCGTCGCCCTCGGCTTCGGCGCGCAGCGACTGGTGCAGGACGTCCTGTCCGGGTTCTTCGTCATCACCGAACGCCAGTACGGGTACGGCGACGTGGTCCGGCTGTCGGTCCCCGGCACGGGTGCGCCGGTGCAGGGCACCGTCGAGGACGTCACCCTGCGGGTCACCCAGCTGCGCACCGTCAACGGCGAGGTCGTCATCACGCCCAACGGCCAGATCGTGCAGGCGACCAACCTGTCCCGCGACTGGGCCCGCGCCGTGATCGACGTGCCGGTCCCCAGCACCGCCGAGGTCAGCACGGTGACGGCAATCCTGCAGGAGGTCGGCACCACGGCGTACGCCGACGACGAGCTGCGGCCGCTGCTGCTCGACGCACCCAGCGTGATGGGTGTGGAGAGCATCGAGGTCGACACCCTGAACATCCGGATCGTGGCACGGACGCTGCCGGGCAAGCAGTTCGAGGTCGGCCGGATGATGCGGGCACGCATCGCCGACGCCCTGCGCCGCGAAGGCATCATCGTCGCGCCGATGGTGAACACCGACGCGCCCAGCGGCCAGCAGTGAACGCGATCCGCCGGATCCGGCCGACCACCTGGGTGCTGGCCGCCTTCTTCGTCGTGACCCTGGTCGTCTACCTTCTGGTCCGGCCGCCGCCACCGCCCGAGGTGGTCGTGATCCCGGCGCAGACGACCACGCCGAGCCCGACACCGAAGGCGACCAAGACCAAGAAGCCGAGCAAGTCGCCGACCCCGATCATCACGTCCACGACGCCGACTCCTCCCACGAGCACCTCGACGGCGACCGACACGCCTTCGGACTCCGACTCCACCTCCGGCACCTCGCCGGCGACCCCGACCCCGAGCCCGACCGGAACGGCCACCAGCGCTCCTTAGCGCTGGTGGCCGGCTCGTCAGCGGTTGTAGGCGAGGCCCTCGGTGCGGGCCAGCTGGGTGAGGATGCGCTCGATGGGTGCGATCTCCTCGGCGGTGTGCCGCGAGAGCATCGCGTAGAGGTCCTGGCGCTCGGAGTCGGTGCGGTACTCGGCGATCTCGCGCTCCAGCTGCTTCAGCTCGCGGCGCTCGGCGCGGTAGCGGTCTGCGGTCGTGCGCAGGGTCGTGATGGTGGATCGGATGGCACTCATTGGACGGCCTGTTCAGGTGAGACGGGTGCCGACCGAGGTTTCGGCCGACAGTTCAAGTCTCGGCGCCGAGATCACAAACACACTGCGTCCGCCGTGTCGTCTCGGTCACATCCACTGCCGCGAGCGCGCGGGGTGATGCACGTCACCAGCCGGTGTGAACGGCCGATGTCGTCGCCGTCTCGACGAGGTGTCGCGCCGGCCTATGTCGGGAGCTGTAGCGGCGCCACCACCGCCCGGGTTCCGGTGCGAAGGCTCTCCAGCACCGCGAGCGACACGGCCAACGAACGGATACCTGCCTCTCCGCTCACGACGACTTCGCCTTCTCCAGCCACGGCGGCGCCGAAGGCGCGCACCGTCACCTCGTACAGGTCGGTCCGCGGCCCGATCTCGACCGGTGAGGCGACGTGGTCTCGCCACAGGGTCACCTCGCCCACCGGGTCGCCGGTGTTGCAGTTCTCGGCGACCAACGAGCCCTCGGTGCCCAGGACGTGCAGGCTGGTCGGCTGGTGCGGGTTGTTGTACGCGTCGTGGGTCTGCACCAGCACGCCGCCCTCCCACTCAGCGCTGCACATCACCGCGTCGAACGGCCCGCCCTGGTCGTTGTCCTGGTTCAGCCCCACCGCGACGACCGACAACGCGCTGCGGCCGAGTATCGCGGCCACCGCTGCCGCGTCGTGCACCGTCACGTCCAGCACCACCCCGCCGCCCACGGGGTCGTCCACCCGCCAGCCGGCAAGACGCTCCGGCAGCTGGACGGCGTGGTGCACGCGGACCGCCCGCACGTCTCCGACGAGACCTGACCGCACCGCGTGCTTCAGCGCCCTATGGGTCGGTGACGCGGGCAGGTGGTGGTTGGTCGCCATCACCACCCCGGCGGCGCGGCACGCCTCGACCATGGCGCGCGCGTCGTCGAGGGTCAGCGCCAGCGGCTTCTCGGCCAGCACGTGCTTGCCCGCGGCGGCCGCGGCCTCGACGTGCTCGCGGTGCTGCGCGTTGACGGAGGAGACGTACACCGCGTCGACGTCCTCGCGCTCGACTGCGGCCCCGAGATCCGTCACCGCGTCCGGCACGCCGTGCTCGCGTGCCCAGGTCGCGGCGTGGTCGCCACTGCCCGACCGAACCACCACCGCCGTGTCCCCCACAGCCCGGATGGCCGGCAGGACCTTGGTCGATGCGATGTCGCTCGCGCCCACCAGGGCCCATCGGAGCGGTCGGGTCATGACTGCAGTCAAGCATCAGCGCGACGGCCGGGTGGGCTGGATGGTTGGCTGGCGTCGTGGCCGACCTGAGCGCGGACGTCGTGGTCATCGGGTCCGGCATGGGCGGCGCCACGACGGCGCTCGCCCTGGCCCAGCGCGGGGTCGACGTACTGGTCCTCGAGCGTGGCGAGCGACTCCCCCGGGAGCCGGCCAACTGGTCGCCGCAAGCCGTCTTCGGGCAACGTCGCTACAAGCCGGCCGAGACCTGGTACGACGGCAGCGGGCGCCCGTTCGCCCCCGGCGTCCACTACGTCGTCGGCGGCAACACGAAGGTCTACGGCGCCAGCCTGCCGCGGTTCCGTGAGCGCGACTTCGGCGCCGTGGAGCACCACGAGGGCACCTCACCCGCCTGGCCCTTCAGCTACGCGGACCTCGAGCCCTACTACGCCGAGGCCGAGCACCTCTACCGGGTGCACGGCGCCACCGGGCAGGACCCGACCGAGCCCTGGCGCAGCTCGCCGTACCCGCACCCGCCGCTCGAGCACGAGCCGTACGTCGAGGAGCTCGCGCAGCGCCTGCGCGCCCTCGGGGTCCACCCCAGCGCGAACGCGATGGGCCTCGACCGCGGCCCCGGCGGAAGCTGCATCCGGTGCGGCACCTGCGACGGCTTCCCGTGCCGGCTCGGCGCCAAGAGCGACGCCGAGACCTGCGCCATCGACCCGGCCCTGGCCAGCACCGGCCTGCGCCTGTCCACCGGGATGCGGGTACGCCGGGTCGTCGCTAGCCGTTCCGGCCGACGGGTCGACCACCTCGTCGTCGACGGGCCCGCGGGGACGACCACGGTGGGTGGTGGCCGGTTCGTGCTCTCCGCCGGCGCCGTGAACTCCGCTGCGCTGCTGCTCGCCTCGGCCGACGACGCCCACCCGGACGGCCTGGCCAACTCCTCCGGCCAGGTCGGCCGCAACTTCATGATGCACAACAACGCGCACGTCGCCGCGATCGACCTGGACCGGCGCAACGACGTGGTCTTCCAGAAGACCCTCTCGGTCAACGACTGGTACGCCGACGGCGGCGACGGGCTGCCTCTCGGCACGATGCAGCTCATCGGCAGGGTCGACGAGGTGATGATGAAGAGCTGGGCCACCAAGGTGCCGCTCCCTGTGCTCCGCCAGGTTGCCCGGCGCAGCGTGGAGTGGCTGGTGATGTCCGAGGACCTGCCCAGCCCGGACAACCGGGTGACCCTCGACTCCGATGGCCGCATCACCACTGCACGGACGGCTCGTGGTCGGGGCACCCACCGCAAGCTGCACGCGAGGGGCAAGCAGCTACTGCGCGCCGCCGGCTACGACGCGGTCTTCACCCAGTGGTTCGACATCAGCATGAACAGCCACCAGTGCGGCACGGTCGTCGCCGGGGTGGACCCGGCGAGCAGCGTGCTCGACCCGTGGTGCCGATCGCACGACATCGAGAACTTGTGGGTCGTCGACGGCGGCTTCTTCCCGTCGTCCGCTGCGATGAACCCGGCGCTGACCATCGCGGCGCAGGCGCTGCGCGTGGTCGCCGAGTCCGAGCTGGCGCGCTAGCCGGCGTCGGTCACCTGCTGCTCGGGAGCGACCTTCAGCGCCCCGGTCATCACGGCGACGGCGTCGGACATGCTGATGGTCTTGGGCGACACGACAGCTGCCCGCTTGCCCAAGCGCTGGATGTGGATGCGGTCGGCCACCTCGAACACCTGCGGCATGTTGTGCGAGACCAGGATCACCGGCAGGCCCCGGTCCCGGATGCTCTCGATGAGCTTGAGGACCTGACCGGACTCCTTGACCCCGAGCGCGGCGGTCGGCTCGTCGAGGATGATCACCTTGCTGCTGAAGGCCGCCGCGCGTGCCACCGCCACGGCCTGGCGCTGCCCGCCGGAGAGGCTCTCGACCGCCTGGCCCATGTTCTGCAGGGTGCCGATGCCGAGCGAGTTCATCTGCTCCTTGGCCTGCTTGCGCATCCCGGCCCCGTCGAGCATCCGCAGGACGGATCCCAGCGGGCCCGGCCGGCGTTGCTCGCGGCCCAGGAACAGGTTGCCGGCGATGTCCAGCGACGGCGCGACGGCCAGCGTCTGGTAGACGGTCTCGATTCCCTGGTTCCGCGCGTCCAGCGGGGTCTTGAAGTTGACCGGCTGCCCGTCGAGCAGGATCTGACCTTCGTTGGGGGACTCCGCACCGGACAGGCACTTGATCAGCGTCGACTTGCCGGCGCCGTTGTCGCCGATCACGGCGAGCACCTCGCCGGGGTACAGCTCCAGGTCGACGGCGTCGAGCGCGACGACGTTCCCGTAGGTCTTGACGATGCCGACCGCCTGCAGCACCGGCTCCGCTGTCCGGTCTTGGCGGGCTGCTTCAGTGGTAGGAGCGGTCATGCGCGGGCCCTCCGGATCCACTGGTCGACCGAGACGGCGACGATCACCAAGATCCCGACCGCGAGGGTCTGGTAGTAGACGTCGAGCCCGGCCAGCGTCAGCCCGTTGCGGAAGACGCCGACGATCAGCGCCCCGATCAGGCTGCCCAGCAACGCGCCGCGGCCGCCGAACAGGCTGGTGCCGCCGATCACCACGGCGGTGATCGAGTCGAGGTTGGCGTCGATTCCGGAGTTGGGGCTGGCGGCGTTCACCCGGCCGATCAGGATCCAGCCGGTCAACGCATACAGCGCCCCGGCAGTGACGTAGACGCTGAGCAGCACCCGTTGCACCCGGATGCCGGCCAGCCGCGCCGCCTCGATGTCGTCGCCGACGGCGTACACGTGCTTCCCCCAGGCGGTGTACCGCAGCACGAAGGCGAACACGGCGTACATCAGCAGCATCACCACGACGCCGGTGGTGATCCGCACCTCGCCGATCGTGAACGTCTCACCGAGCAAGGCGAGCCCGGTGCCGAGCTCGCTGTCTCGGACCGTGCGACCGGTGGCGTACATCAGGGTCAGCGCGACGAAGATGTTGAGGGTTCCCAGCGTCACGATGAACGGTGGCAGCCGCACCTTCGTCACCAGCACACCGTTGACTGCCCCGGCCAGGCCTCCGACGACCAGCCCGAGCAGGATGGCCAGCGGGCCGGGTAGACCGGAGTCGAAAGCGGTCTTGGCCATCACCATCGACGAGAACACCATGATGGCGCCGCAGGAGAGGTCGATGCCAGCGGTCAGGATGATCAAGGTCTGGCCGACGGCCAGCGCGCCGACGACCGCGACCTGCTGGGTGATGAGCGAAAGGTTGTTCGGCGTCGCGAACCGCTCGTTGAGCAGCCCGAAGATGATGACGCTGATGACGAGGACGACCGCGGGGCTCAGCCACGGATACTTGTGCAGAGTCGTCTGCACCCGTTGCGCCGGCGTCCGGCGCTCGAGGAACTCCTCCGCTGCGTCGTAGGTGCCAGCAGTTGTGTCGGTCGCTCCGCTCACGTGCCACCTCTCATACCGGCGCCGGTGGGGGCAGCCGCCGGAGCGACTGCCCCCACCGTACGCGTCTGGGGTCCCGACTTTCGGAGCGGTCAGCCCCAGGCGTTGTCGAGGCCGTACTGCGCGTCCTTGCTCTCCACACCTTCGACCGGCTCGTTGGCGATCAGAGTCACGCCGGTGTCGAAGAAGTCGAGGCCGGCGGTGTTCTCCGGCTTGTCACCCGTCTTGACGATGTCGATGATCGCCTTCACGCCGAGCTCCACCATCTTCGCCGGGTACTGCTGCGAAGTGGCCGCGATGGTGCCCGCCTCCACAGCCTCCACGCCGGCCTTGCCGCCGTCCACGGAGACCACGACGACGTCCTTCTTGCCAGCGGCATCCAGGGCCGCTGCCGCACCAGCCGCGGTCGGCTCGTTGATCGTGTAGACCACGTTGATGTCGCCGTTCTTGGACAGCAGCTGCTCCATGCCGGTGCGGCCGCCCTCCTCGTTGGCGCCGGTGGCCACATTGCCGACGATCTCGTAGTCGCCGCCGCTGTAGGTGCCGGTCTTGGGCTCGTCGCCGTTGACCTTCGGGTCACCGATGTCCTTGATGCCCATCCCCTCGAGGAAGCCCTGGTCGCGGTTGTAGTCGACCGAGACCACCTTGTCGTCGAAGATGTCGAGAAGCGCGATGACCGCCTTCTGACCGTTCAGCTTCGCGGCCGCGTACTGCCCGATCAGGTTGCCCGCCTTGCGGTTGTCAGTGGCGAAAGTGATGTCCACCGTGTCCGGCGGGTCGGGCGGGGTGTCCAGGGCGATGACGAACAGGCCCGCGTCGCGCGCCTTCTGGATCGCATCGTTGACGCCCGTCGACATCGGGGTGATCAGGATGCCCTTCTGCTGGGCGGTGATGGCGTTCTCGATCGCGTCGATCTGGCCCTGGTCGTCGCCTTCCTCCTTGCCGGAGGCGATGGTGATGTCGATCCCCTCGTCGGCCGCGGCCTTCTTGGCGCCCTCCTGCATCGCAACGAAGAACGGGTTGGTCGAGTCCTTGGTGATCAGCGAGACCGCGATGTCCTCGTCACCACCGGACTTCGAGCCGCCGCTGGTACCGGCGTCGTCGTCACCGCCGCACGCGGCCAGGGCCAGCATCGCGGCGGCCACTGCGCCGATGAGCCGGAGCGAGCGAGCCACTGACCCGCCCTTCGTCCTGCGAATCATCCGAATGTCCTTTGCGTCGGTGGGAATGTCGTCGAACGGCTTGACAACGTTGTCAAGGCAGTTGTAGTCCTACGGTTACACCGCCGTCAAGCGGTTGTTTCCGGAAGGGGCAGGCGTGATGGCACCATCGCCTTCGCCCGGACCAGCGACCCCCCGAGCCACGATGCGTGACGTCGCAGCGCTCGCCGGGGTGAGCCTCAAGACCGTCTCGCGCGTGCTCAACCGCGAGGCCGGGGTATCCCACGGGATGTCCGAGCGGGTCCAGCTCGCGGCCGACGAGCTGGCATTCCAGCTCAACCTCGGGGCGCGCAGCCTGCGACGCTCCGACGGCCGGACGGCCACCATCGGCCTGGTCCTGGAGAACGTCGAGAACCCGTTCTCCTCCGCGCTGCACCGGGCAGTGGAGAACGTGGCACGCAAGCAGGGCGTCTCGGTGCTGGCCGGCAGCCTGGACGAGGACCCGATGCGCGAGCGTGAGCTGGTCGCCGAGTTCAGCTCGCGCCGGGTCGACGGTCTGATCATCATGCCGACGGGCACCGACCACTCCTACCTGATGCCCGAGCGCCGCGCCGGTACCCCGATGGTGTTCGCCGACCGGGCGCCCGGCAGGTTCGACGCTGACGTGGTGCTCGCCGACCACAAGGCAGGTGCACGGAACGGGGTGGCCCACCTGATCGCTGCTGGGCACCGGCACGTCGGATTTCTCGGCGACCTGGCGCGCATCCCGACGGCGCAGCAGCGGCACGCCGGCTACCGGGCCGCGATGCGGGCGGCCGGCCTCCCTGTCGCCCGGGAGGCAACGATCCGCGACGTGTCGACCGTTCAGGCCGCCGATGCCGCGACCACGTCCCTGCTCAGCGGCGACCGGCCGCCGACCGCCCTGTTCACAGCGCAGAACCTCGTCACGATCGGCGCCCTTCAGGCTCTGCGCCGGATGGGCCGGCAGCACGAAGTGGCGGTCGTCGGATTCGACGACTTCCTGCTGGCCGACCTGCTCGACCCACCTGTGACGGTGGTGGCCCAGGACCCGCACGAGATAGGACGACTGGCGGCGGAGCAGCTCTTCCGCCGCACGACCGGTGACTCGTCGCCGTACACGACCGTCGTCGTGGAGACCCGGCTGGTCCCGCGGGGCTCGGGCGAGATTCCCCCGCCGAACTGACCTCCACCAGGCGGTGTTCGGTCAAGCTCCGCTGGCCGCGTCCACCTCGTCTCGCCATGGCACCGAGGGAACAGCGCCCGGACGCTGCACGCACAGGGCCGCCGCGGCGTTGGCCCGGCGAAGAGCAACGGGCATCGGCACCCCCTCGGCCATGCCGGCGGCCAGGTAGCCCACGAACGTGTCCCCGGCGGCCGTCGTGTCGGTGACCACGACCGATCTGCCGGCCTCCTCGTTCCGTGCGCCGTCCCGGTCCCTGTACAGGGCACCGTCTGGGCCCAGGGTCACCACGACCGCGGGCACCCGTTCAAGCAGCCGGTCGATCTGTCGTTCCGGATCGCCCTCTCCCCCGAGGCTGCGGGCCTCGCCCGCATTGACGACAAGGACGTCGATGCACTCGACCAACGCTGCGTCGAGGACCGCCGGCGGCGGCGCAGCGTTGAGCACGACCTTCGTCCCGGCGTCCCTGGCCTGACGGGCCGCCTCCGCGACGACACGTGTCGGGACCTCCAGCTGCATGAGCAGAACCCGCGCAGCCGCGATCGCGGCCAGTTCGGGTGGCGTCAGCCCGACCAGCTCGGCGTTCGCACCCGGTTCGACGACGATCGCGTTCTCTCCCGCAGCGTCGACCATGACGACGGCCAGGCCGGTCGGCGTCGAGGTGGTACGGACGAGGGGCTCGATGCCGTCATCGGCAAGCACCTGGCGCAACACGGCAGCCGCCGGATCATCCCCGACTGCTGCAATGAAGCGGGTCGGCGCTCCCGCTCGAGCCGCTGCGACTGCCTGGTTGAGGCCCTTGCCGCCCGGACCGTCGACCCGCGGTGCGGAGATCACTGTCTGGCCGGCCGAGGGCAGGGCCTGCATCCGGAGCATGAGATCGAGGTTCGCGCTGCCGAGCACGGTCACCCCGCTGCGGCCCATCACGGGGGCACGCTAGTCCTATCTGGTGTCATCGATGCTGGTCGGCGGTGACGGGAGGTTGGCGTACGTCGTCAAGCAGCTCGCCGGGTGCGACGATCACGACACACGACGAGGGGAGCCGTGGTCGATGCCTAGACGCACGAGCGGACCGCGACGACTGTCCTGGGCCGAGGTCTCGCACCGGCGACTCTCGCGACAGGGCCTCATCGATCCGATGACCGACGCCGGGCCGGCCGCCGCTGCGGCCGCCATGTGCGGCACCCACGCCCAGGTGCAGCCCGCCGCCGAGCTGTCGATCGGGCTCCGGCTCGCCGAGGCCACGCAGACCGACGTCCGCAACGCACTGTGGACCGACCGCACCCTGGTCAAGACGTTCGGTCCGCGCGGGACCGTGCACCTGCTCCCCGCCCGCGAGCTGCCGATGTGGTGGGCCGCGCTGTCCGCGATGCCGCAACCGCGGTCGCCGCTGCCGAAGGACGCGCAGCTGACCACGGAGCAGACCGAGGACGTGCTCGCGGCGATCGCCGACGCGTTGCTCGACGCCGAGCTGACCATCGACGAGCTGACTGCGGCGATCGTGGAGGGCACCGGGCCCTGGGCCGGCGACCTGGTGATGCCGGCGTTCCAGGGGATGTGGCCGCGCTGGCGCCAGGTCCTCTCGCTGGCCGGCACCCGCGGCGTCCTGTGCTTCGGCCCCAACCGCGGCCGCGCCGTCACCTACACCAGTCCCCGACGGTGGCTGCCCGAGGCCACCTCGGAGCACACGTCGGCCGGCCCCCCGGACCTGCTGCGCCGCTACCTGTTCGCCTACGGCCCGGCCACACCGCAGCACTTCGCGCGATGGCTGAACGGCTCACCTACCTGGGCGGCCGAGCTCTTCGCCTCCCTCGGCGATGAGCTGGAGCCGGTCGAGGTGGAGGGCTTGCCGGCCTGGCAGCTCGCCGACGAGGTCCCTGGTCCGGACGCCGAGGGTGTCCGGCTGCTGCCCTACTTCGACGCCTACGCCGTGGCCGGCCGACCACGCACGCTGCTCTTCCCGGGACCGGCGTTCGACCGGGCTCTGGCACGCGGGCAGGCCGGCAACTTCCCGGTCCTGCTGGTCGACGGCACGGTCGCGGGCGTCTGGCACCACCGGCGTACCGGCCGGAAGGTGGCCGTCACCGTCGAGCCGCTCCGCGATCTAAAGCCGGGTCAGCGCCGCGAGCTGGACGACCAGGTGGCCCGGGTGGGCCACATCCTGGAGGCAACGGCGGAGCTCACCGTGGGTCCGGTGACCGTGGGCCCGCATGCCTGACGCCACACACTGAAGTCGGCGCGAGCTGGTGCCGAAAGATCAACTGTGACGGCACCCATGGACCATCTCCCTCGGTCGGAGAGTGGGCGAACCCCGCAGTGGGTGCGTGATGAGGCCGCCGGACGACCCGTGGCGCCCACCGAGTGGTGGCCGGCCCCCGCGTTGGGTGCCCCGGTACTGGAGTCGGCGTGCGGGAGGCGCAGCCGCAACTCGGTCGTCTCGCTCGTGGTAGCCGCAGTGCTGGCCGTCAGCCTTGCGTGGACCGCGACCGGACATCAGCTGCTTCCCACCCCCGACTCCCGGACCACGGCTCCGCCGGTCACCCGCATCGGCCCTCCGCCCGGACTCGAGGAGGCAGCGGTACCGCTCGGCGATCCGGTTCAGCCATCCAAGCCGTCCACCGCGTTCCGGTTCGGAGCCACCCAGCCGGGATCACCCGACATCCCGGTCGCCTTCAGCCCGTGCCGGCCGATCCACTACGTCATCCGGCCCGAACACTCCCCACGGGACGGCGAAGCCGTCATCAACCGCG
This sequence comes from uncultured Actinomycetota bacterium, assembly GCA_963746465.1. GTDB lineage: Bacteria > Actinomycetota > Actinomycetes > JACCUZ01 > JACCUZ01 > CAVVAY01. The sequence continues at coordinate 114,451 of CAVVAY010000007.1, forward strand.
CGGTCTCCGCAGTGTCCAAGGCGACCGGCCTGTTCTTCGTCTACGACGGCGCGACCGCCGAGAAGCCCGTCCGCGTGCGCCAGCCCTATCAACCTTCCCGGTACGGCGACCACTGGGCACCCGTGTTGATCGCGTGGGCCGACGCCGACGAGGTCCCCGACCTCCGCGGAGACACCTTGGGGGTGACCTACCCCTACGGGGTGAGCAGGTTCGGCGGCTCTCAGGTCTACGTCACCGGTTCGATCGTCTTCGACGCTGACGACCTGACCGACCTGCGCGCCCAAGGCGGCGGAAAATTCGTGCCCGCAGTGGTCAAGCACGAACTGGCCCACCTGGTCGGTCTTGGCCACGTCAAGGATCCGACGCAGATCATGAACCCGCGTGCCACCCGCGGCGTCTACGGCTTCCAGGCCGGAGACCTCGCCGGTCTGGCCGCCCTCGGCCGCGGGGCCTGCGCGAGAGACGTCTGATCGCACCGCAACACGCTCGGCGCCGGACGCCGTACCGAGTGCCTCCCACCCCACAAAAGGGCAGCTGACCGCCCGCAACCTGCGGCTGACCCACTGACGCGCCCGCGACGGCGCTGCGAATCTCGAACAGAGCCGGAGACCTCCGGCAGGAGACAAGCAACCGTCCTGGAGAGCACCGATGAGCAAGCGCACCGCCCTGGTCGCCGCCGGCGTCGTCATGACCGCGGCCGGAGGTGCCATCACCGTCGGCGGCCTGGCCCTCGCGGCGCTCAGCGGCACCGACGGCACCCTGTCCACCGGCCCGCACCACCACGCCACGTCGGCCACCGCAGTGGTCTCCGACGAGGGCGACCTCGGCGGCACCGGCTTCCTCCCGAACGGGGACCCGACCGTGAAGGTGTCGGTGAAGAACTCCGACAAGCCGGTCTTCGTCGGCATCGGCCGAGCCGACGACGTCGACCGCTACCTCGCGGGCGCGACAGTCCAGACCGTCTCCGACTTCGACCTCTGGCCGTTCCAGCTCGACACCGCGACGCGGAAGGGCGACCGACAGCCCGGCTCCCCGCTGGACGAGACGTTCTGGGTCGCCCAGTCCGACGGCACCACGTCGACGGCTGCCAGCTGGAAGGCCCACGACGGCAGCTACCGGGTCGTGGTCATGAACGCCGACGGGTCGCCCGGTGTCGACGTCGAGGGCAGCCTCGCGCTGCGCGTCCCCGTCCTGGGCACGCTCGCCGTCACCGCCCTCGTCGGCGGCGGCACCCTGGTCGTCATCGGAGTGCCGCTCCTGGTCGCCGGCCTGCGGCGCAAGGAGAACACTCCGACCGCCACGCCCACGGTGGAGCGGGAGCTCACCACAGTCGGCTGATCAGACAACCTCCCCCGGCCGCCGTCGGATGGCGGCAGCCAGGGGAGGACACCACGCTGTCAGGGGCACATGCGCACGAACGGGTTGTAGTCGGCGTGCATCCCAGCCGGGTTGGGCCGCCAGACCCAGGCGTGCAGCGCCCAGATCCCGAGCGTGTCGTTCCGGTGGAAGTGGTGACCGAACAGCTCCGGGGGGTTCTCGTCAGTCCACTTCCCCGACTGCGGCACGACGTACTCCAGGCCGACCAACCGGTAGCCGTGCCTCCGGGGTTCGTAGACGAGGACCTCCGGGCGCAGTGCATCGATCGTGTCGTCGATGGCGGACTTCCGCGCGAAGTGCTGGCCCATGCCGCCCACGTCCGGGTCGTCGAAGCAGGCCAGGAACTTCTGGTAGCCCGCTGCCCGTGCCGTCGACACCTTGTGGAACTTCGCGGTGGCCCGCCGCGCCTCGAGAAGCTCGGACCAGTGCGTGCTGGACGACTCCGACTCCGAGGGAAGAGCGGGGAGGGCCGGCACTATCGCCAGCGCCACCGTGGCGGCGACTGCGCCCGCGACCGCGCGGATGCTCACGACCCCTCCTGAACCTGGAAGACCGACTCGGCGACCAGGCCGTGGGCCTCGCGGTGCACGGTCGACGCCGCGGCTGCTGAGGGTGCCTCGACGAGGCAGAAGATCTTGCCCTCGTCCTCGGCGACCCAGTAGCGCAGGTACTTCACGTCGTACTCACCCTGCTTCTGCAGGTCGGCCAGGTGCGCCTTCGCGACGTCGTCGGTGGCGACGGCGCCGTCGAGGGTGTGCACGTCCATGTACAGCGGCATGTGCGGCTCCTTGTCTCGTAGGAGCCTTCAATCAACAGCGACCGGTCGAGCGGGGGCAGGGGAGACGCACCCCATGTTGGCCGCGACCGCTCCCTAGGTTGCTCCGTCGCCGACCAGCGAGTCGGCCGCCAGCCGCGATGCGGCCCGGCGCGAGCCCACCCCCATCTTCGCGAGCACAGCAGAGACGTGGTGCCCGACGGTCTTCTCCGAGATCACCAGGCGGGCAGCGATCTCGGCATTGGTGCTGCCGTCGGACAGCAGCGCGAGGACCTCGCGCTCGCGGGGGGTCAGACCGAAACGGTCCGCCCGGGTCGCCGACCGCGGACCGCGCGGTATCGCCCTCACCCCGAGCCGTCGCAGCGCCGCCTGGGTAGCGGCCACAGCGGGCGCCGCCCCGAGGCCGTCGAACAGCGCGGCGGCCTCGCGCAGCGCCGTCTCTTCCCCGGAGTCCATCAGCGCCAGCGCCTCGTCGTACGGGCAGCCGAAGGTGTGCCACATGGCCGCCGCACCCGCCCAGTCGCCCGCCAGCTGACGGGCGTACGGCTCGGCGGCCAACGGCAGCTCGACGTCGGCGACGCCGCACCGGCGGAGCCAGACGAGGAGCGCACCCTGCAACCACGCGTCGCACCGGTCGGCGTGCACCAGCGCCAACCGCGCCTCGCGCACCGCCTCGTCGACATCGCCGGCCAGCCAGGCGGCCTCGAGCCGGATGACGCGCAGGGGTCCGATGCACTGCGCCTCGCCGTTGCCCTCGGCCAACGTGGTGAGCTCGTCCAGCCGCAGCCAGGCCTGCGGGTCGCCGCGGCGGACCAGGACCTCGCTGACCGCGAGCAACGTGTTGAGCCGGTTCACCGGCGAGAGCTCCCGACGGGCGAGCAGCCGATCAGCCAGCGCGACCGCTTCGGTCCACTTGCCCAGGGAACCGAGGGTGTAGGTGTGCACGCCCTGGAGGCAGGAGGCGAACGTCCCGAGGTCCTTCTCCTCGCAGTAGGCCAGACCGTCCAGGAACACCTGCTCGGCCGCGCCGAACCGGTGCGCGGTAGACAGCAGCACCTGCAAGTTGGTGTACGCGCGGCCCACCTGCTCCATCAGCCCGGCTGCCAGGGCCACCTCGAGGGCGCGGCGCAGCTGCGGCTCGCCGTCCCCGCCGGTGCTGATCTGTGCCGCGCCCTCGGTGTTCAGCGCCTCGCTGAGCAGCGCGTCGTCGCCGAAGCCCTCGGCGAGCGCCTGCGCGCGGCGGGCCAGCGGCACTGCGTCGTCGTCCCCGTGCAGCATCCGGACGCCGGCCAGGTTGGCGTACGCCCAGGCCAGCTCGCGGCTCGGCGGCACCGACTCGAGCACCTCCAGAGCGCGTGCGGCGGAGGCACCGGCCTCGGCTCCGCGGCAGAGCCGCCACTCCGCCTTGGAGAGCAGCCGCAGCGTGTTGCCCACCCGCAGCTGGTCGCCGGCCTCCTGCCACAGCTCGAGTGCCTGCTGCCAGGCCTCGGCCGCCTGCTCCCACCGGTCGACCACGGCGTTCTCGGCCGCCAGACCGTCGTGGAGCGCCGCCCGCTCAGCCGGGGACAGCGCATCGGCGAACCGCAGCGCCCGCTCGTACTGCGCCGCCGCCTCGCGGTGCGCGGCCAGCTCGGCCGCCCGCCGAGCCGCTGCCGGCGCGTGCCGCAGGACGGCTTCACCGTCGCCGGCTCCCTCGGCGTGGTGGGCCAGTCGTGCGTCGTCGCGGACCGCGGAGGCCTGCAATGCCTCCAGCACCAAGCGGTGCAGGTCAGTACGCCGGTGCGCGGGCAGGTCGTCCTCCACGGCCATCCGGGCGATCTCGTGCCGGAACCGGAACCCGTCCGAGTCCGAAGCGAGCAACCCGGTCGTCAGACAGCCGTCGATCGCATCCGTGTCCTGGCCGGCCACGCGCCGCAGGAGCGCGAGCTCGACCCGGGTGCCGATCACCGCCGCCGCCTCGACGACCCGGCGGGCGTCGGCCGGCAGCCGGGCGATCCGAGCGAGGACGGCATCACCCGCGGACAGCGGGACGGTGCCGTTGCCACTGTCGAGAACCTGGGTGACGAAGAACGGGTTGCCACCGGTGAGCCGGAACAGGTCCTCGGCCTCCACGCCCGTCCCGCGCGCCAGGCTGTCCACCGCCTGCCGGGACAGCGGCGGAAGACTGATCCGCCGGGCCGACCGCTGGGTGGTGAGCTCGCCCAGTGCCTTGCGCAGGGGATGGTCCGGGGTCAGCCCGTCGTCCCGGTAGGTGACCAACAGCAGCGTCCGGGCGTCGCGCAGCCGTCGGCCGAGGAACCGCAGCAGGTCGAGGGTCGACTCGTCGGCCCAGTGCACGTCCTCGACCGCGACCACCGTCAGCACCGGCGACTGGGTGAGCTCGTCGAGCAGCAGCTGAAACATTCGCTGTCGCGGGGCATCCGTGTGGCACGCCTCGGCGAGCGGTCCGCCGACCTGCTCTGCGATGTCGAACAGCGGCCCCAGCGGCTGTGGTGTGAACGAGCCGTCGCACCCGCCCCACAGCCAGCGCGCATCCGGCAGCCATCCCCGCAGGGCCTCGAGCAGCGTCGTCTTTCCGACCCCGGCCTCGCCGGTGACGAGCACCAGCCGACTCTCACCGCCCCGAGCGGCGTCGGCGTACTCCGCCAGCGAACCGAGGAAGTCCTCCCGCTCCAGCAGACCCACGGACCGATCGTGGCTCAGTTGACGCCCGCCCGTGGGCGTTTCTCCCTGACCGCCGCGGCCGGCGCGCACGCTACTCGTCGAGCTGCTGGCCGCCGAAGTACATCAGCGGATCACTGAGCAGCTCGATCTGGATGCCGTCCGGGTCCTTGAGGTACATCGACTCGGGGATGCCCTGGTCCGGCCCGGCGTACTTCACACCGGCCTCGTCCAGCCGCTTCTGCGCCGCCTCCCAGCGGTCCCGCGGGCAGGAGATCGCGATGTGCTGGACGCTGCCGATCGACTCGACCCCGGGCTCGAGGCCGAGCCCCGGGAAGTCGAAGAAGCCGAGCAGGGTCTTGTTGCCCAGGTCGAAGAAGAAGTGCGAGGACCCCTGGTAGTCGCGGTTCTCGACCAGCTCGACCAGCGGGAAGCCCAGCAGGTCCTGGTAGAACCGGATGGTCTGCTCGACGTCGGAGCAGATCAACGCCGCGTGGTGGATGCCCTGCCCGGTCGTCGTCGGCCGGTCCTGCGCAGGCCGCAAGTACTGCTCCCGCAGCTCGGCGCGGCGCGCCTCCAGATCCACCAGCTCGGCGTCGGTCGGCATCGCAGTTTCCTCCAGGTCGGTCCCGCAACTATGCCCTGGGGCCGCGACCGGCGCCAGAACTCGCCCTGGGGGCTGTTGCCCGGGCGATATCGGGCGCAGACTGGACCGAACGACCGTCGCCTCGTGGGGGTGCCCATGCCAACACCTGTGTCCGCCTCGCCGGACTCGATGCCGATCCTGTCCCGCGGGAAGCACCGCAACAGCCGCAAGGGCGCCTGCTTCATGGAGATGGCCTCCGTACTGGCCGGCGAGAAGTGGAGCGACCACCCCCACTGCACCCATCCGCTGCTCGCGGACCTGGCCCGGCACATCAACGACGCGACCTCCGACGACAACCGGCACCAGCTCGCCCTGCTGATCCCCGAGGTCGTCGGCCTGACCAGCGACGACCCGCGGGTGGACGCCCGGATCGCGCTGCGTTGCGCCACCGCCGCCCTGCCGGTCTCCTCCGAGGAGCGGCAGAACGCGCTGGCCGTCGCGGTCCTCACCGCCGACTGCGTCCTCGCCGGGCTGGACGACCGGCCGGTGGGCGACCTGGAGCCGGGCAGCCGGGCGGCTCTCGAGTCCGCGCCGCGAGCCACCCAGTGGGCACACGGATTCATCCGCCGGGCCGGCATCACCGTCAAGGGGTTCCGCCGGCACGCCGCACCCGGCACCGTCCGGCTCGCGGTGCACGGCATCACCGAGGCCTGCATCCCAGACCCGGACGCCGTCCTGCGCCAGCTGCTGGTCGACACCGTCGCCGACTGCACCGCGATCTGCCGGCCGGTCGAGACTCCGACCGAGCCCACACCCTCCTTCAGCGAGGCCTGACCCGCTGCGCTGGGTCCTGCATGTCGATCTCGACCAGTTCATCGCCGCCGTCGAGGTCCTCCGTCGGCCTGAGCTGCGGGGGCTTCCGGTCGTGGTCGGCGGCGACGGGGACCCCTCCAAACGTGGCGTCGTCAGCACGGCGTCCTACGAGGCGCGCGCGCACGGCGTGCACTCCGGGGTGCCGCTGCGCACAGCGGCTCGGCGGCTGCCGGACGCCGTCTTCCTGCCGGTCGACAAGGAGGCGTACGACGCGGCCTCCGCCGAGGTGATGGCGGCGCTGCGCTCGTTCGGGCTGCCGGTCGACGTCCTGGGCTGGGACGAGGCCTTTCTCGGCGCGGACACCGACGACCCAGAGGCGCTGGCCAGCGAGGTGCAGGACCGGGTGCGTGACGCGACGGCCCTCGAGTGCAGCGTCGGGATCGGGCAGAACACCCTGCAGGCCAAGCTGGCCACTAACTTCGGCAAGCCGGCCGGCATCTTCCGGATCACCTACGACACCTGGTTCGACCTCTTCGGCGACCAGCCGCCCGACGCACTGTGGGGCATCGGACGCAAGCTCTCCGGCCGCCTCGCCGCGGTCGGCATCACGACGGTCAAGGAGCTTGCCGCCGCCGACCCGGAGTCACTCAAGGTGCCGTTCGGCCCGTCGACCGGGCCGTGGCTGGTCAGCCTGGGCAACGGTCACGGCAGCCGGACGATCACCGGTGTGCCGTACGTCGCGCGCGGCAAGAGCCGGGAGACGACCTTCCAGACCGACCTCGACGACTGGGACGAGGTCTGCCGCCAGCTCACCCTGATCGCCCGGCGGGTCGTCGACGACGTCGTCGCCGACGGCCGGGAAGTGGTCCGTGTGACGGTCAAGGTGCGCTTCGCGCCGTTCTTCACCAGCACGCACGGCCAGAAGCTCGAGGCGCCCACGGTCGACGCCGAGACGGTGGAGCGGGCGGCCCTCGCCGCACTGGAGAAGTTCACCGACCGCCGGCCGGTCCGGCTGCTCGGCGTCCGCGCCGAGATGACCGAGCCCCGTTAGCGGTCGATGCGGCGCTGCCGGAAGAGCACGACACCGGTCGCGAGCATCCAGACCCACATGGCCAGTGCCGCCAGCGTCGCCAGGCCCTCCGCAGCGCCGGAGCCGGACTCGTCGGTGGTGGCCCCCGCGACCAGGCAGCCGATGAGTCCCACCCCGCCCGCTACTACCCCGAGCCAGGACAGCCAGGCGGCGAACAGCCGTGAACGCAGCATCGCCAGCCCGGTGGCCAGCACGGACAAGCCCACCGGACCCCAGATGAGCAGGTTCAGCCAGAACGCGGCGCCATCGAGTGCCACCACCACGTCGGGGTCGCCGCCGTCCGCCGCGAGCCGGGCGGCGGACGCGGCGACGCCGTACGCAGCGATCTCGAGAACGACACTGATCGCCATCGCGCCCAGCGCCAGGTCGAGCAGCGCCTGCTGCCGCGGCACGTCGCGGACAGACGCCTTCACGCCGGCCACGAACAGGACCCGACCCCCGAGCACGACGGCGAACCACGCCGCCGACACCGCCGCCGCATCCGCGTGGTCGGCGTAGTCGCGGACCATCGCCGCAGCATTGGTGCCTGGCCCGAACGGACCCGGGGGCGGGGCAGCCACGATCGCCACCCACTCGAGCAGGTACAGGACCGCGCCGACAAGGGCCAGCCGAGTGCCCACCGGCGCGCGCCGTCGCGCCGTTCCGAGTTCGGTGTCTCCCATCGACATCACCCCCCGCCCTGGTGGCAGCCAGGATGGCACGACCAGAACTGATCCAGGTATCGATCGCGCAGCGGCGGGTACCGCGGTGGCCAGTCGGCCCTGAACAGCAGCCAGGGCCCCGGAGCGGGAGGACCCCATGACGACCACCGTTGAGAAGCGAGTCACCGTCGACGTACCGGTGAACACCGTCTACAACCAGTGGACCCAGTTCGAGGACTTCCCGCAGTTCATGAACGGCGTCCAGTCGGTGACCCAGCTCGGCGACGACCGGGTGCACTGGGTCGCCGAGATCGCCGGCGTCCGGCGCGAGTGGGACGCCGCCATCGTCGAGCAGGTGCCCGACCGCAAGGTCGCCTGGGCCGCCACCAGCGGAGCCACCAACGCCGGGTCCGTGTACTTCGAGAGCCTCGGCGCCGGGCAGACCGAGGTCCGGCTGGTGCTCGAGTACGAGCCAGAGGGACTGGTCGAGAAGACCGGTGACGCGCTCGGACTGGTGTCGCGGCAGGCCCAGGCAGACCTGGAGAAGTTCAAGGCGTTCATGGAGACCGAGCGGCAGGCCTCCGGTGCTTGGCGCGGCAGCGTCAACCCCGCCGCCGTCGGGGAGACGCCCAGCGTCGCGGATGCCAGCGCCTCCCGTGGCGACAGCGGCAAGGCCGGTGTCTCGCCCAAGGCCGTGGTGGCCGGTGTCGCGGTGGCCGCTGCCGGGGTGGCCGCGGCGGCGGCGACCAGCGGCGGCTCAAAGGAGCAGCGGCCGTCCGGACGGGACGTGATCGACATCCTGACCGCCGACCACCTCGAGGTCACTGCGATGCTCGCCGAGATCAGCACCACCGTCGACCCCGAGCGCCAGCGAGAGCTGGCCGACATCGTGATCACCGAGCTCGTGCGGCACTCCGTTGCCGAGGAGATGCACGTCTATCCGGCGATGAAGAAGCACCTCCCCAACGGGGACGCGGCCGTCGAGCACGACATGGAGGAGCACAAGGAGATCGAGCGCACCCTCAAGGACCTGGAGGGTGTGGCCGCGACCGACCCGCAGTTCACCGCGCTGATCGCCAGCCTGGCAGCGACGCTGGACGACCACGTCCGCGACGAGGAGCAGGACCAGTTCCCGCTGCTTCGAGCCCAGGTGCCGCAGGATGAGCTGGTCGAGCTCGGCGCCAAGGTCGAGGCCGCGAAGAAGCTGGCTCCCACCCGCCCGCACCCGAACGCTCCCAACGCCGCACCGTTCCACAAGCTGGTCGGGCCGGGTGTGGGGCTGGTGGACCGGCTCCGCGACAAGCTCTCGGGTCGTACGACGGGCTGAGCCCCAGCGCGCAGCTCAGCGGCGGCGGCGCAGCCGGCTGTTGGCAGCCTGCAGCCGGGCGTTGTCCTGCTCCAGGCCGACGACGTCCTGCTCCAGGTCCAGCACCATGCCGATGCCGGCGAGATTCAGCCCGTCGTCGAGCAGCTCGGCGATCCGGCGCAGCCGGTCCAGGTCGTCCTCGCTGTACCTGCGGGTGCCACCCTCGGTGCGATCAGGCTCGAGCAGACCGCGCTGCTCGTAGAGCCGCAATGTCTGCGGCCCCATGCCGACCAGCTCAGCGGCGACGGAGATGCCGTAGACGCCACGATCGGCATCCGCCGAGGACGGGCCCATCTGCGCCTCCTGGAATCGGGGTGTTGCATACAGTCTGCCACTGGTGGTATAAGAAATCTACAGCCGTCGACATAGATCTCTACCAGGAGAGCGGCGGCCGCAAGAGCATCAGGATCTGATGACAGGAGGTGGGAGAGATGCTGATGCGCACCGACCCGTTCCGTGAGATGGACCGTCTCGCCCAGCAGGTCTGGGGCACCCAGAGCAGGCCCTCGGTGATGACGATGGACGCCTGGCGCGACGGCGACGAGTTCGTCGTCGAGTTCGACCTGCCGGGCATCGACCCGGACAAGGTCGACATCGACGTCGAGCGTCACGTGCTCACCGTGAAGGCGGAGCGCCCGGCTTTCCACGGCGACCGCGAGCTGGTCGCGGCCGAACGCCCGCGGGGCGTGTTCAGCCGTCAGCTCATCCTCGGCGACAACCTGGACACCGAGAGCGTCGCGGCCAGCTACAACGCTGGTGTGCTGACCCTGCGCATCCCGGTCGCCGAGCAGGCGAAGCCGCGCAAGATCATGATCAGCACCGACGAGCAGGACAAGCAGGCGATCAACGCCTGACCCGCCGGGGAAACGCCATGACCTCATGTCGTCCCCCAGCCCGCTGCCCGACGGGCAACCCGGAGCTGGACACGTTCCTCGACCTGCTGTGTGCGGACGAGGAGCTGCTCCGCGCCGAGTTCGAGGCGATCGTCGCGGCCGAGTGGCCACGACCCCCGGACCGCCGGGCCGTCGTCCGATATCAGCACGTGGGGGCAGACGGCGGCCCGGCACCCGACCGGCCTCCGACGAGCGTCCGCGGGCAGGTCGTCGACGGCCACCGTGGCGTCGACGCCTGGGCCCGCGAACGGTCACCTCCGAGCACCGGCTGACCACAACCGGAAACCCTCCTCCGCCGTGGGCCTGGCACCGACCGCGGGTGCCAGGCCCACGGCCCCGGCGCGGCGCGGAAGGCGGTGCTGGCCGATGACAGCGGTCGACCCGTACGCCGTGCTCGGCGTGGAACCGGACGCCACCCAGGCGGAGATCTCGAGTGCCTTCCGACGCCTGGTACGCCGGCACCACCCCGACCTGCGCGACGCTCCGGCGCCCACGCCCGACGACGACGGGGGCCGCGCCGGCGACGCCGACCTCGGCCGGATCCTGAGCGCGTACGCGTTGCTGCGTGACCCGGATCGGCGGGCGCAGCACGACCGGCTGCGTCGCCGCGCCGCCCCGCCGACCTCAAGGCCGTTCCCGGTGACCCAGACACCGCGCAGACGCCCGGCGTACCGACAGCCGCCGATCCAGGCAGGCCCGGTCGTGTGGCAGCCCGCAGCGAGAGGGCGCGACACCCTAGATTGACGCGGGTGACGGGGCGACGCACGCGCTCGCTGCGAAGCGCCGCACCGCGACGGCTGCTCGCCACTCCCGGCTGGTTCCTGCTGATGGCCGCCAGCGTCGCCCTGCTCACCGCGGCCGTCGCCGCACCCGTCCTCTTCCTCCGGGCGGCCTCCGACGCTGCCGTGCTCGAGGCGGCCGACCGGGTGGTCCACCTCGACGAGGGCCGCCTCGTCTGACCCGCTGTTGCACCGTGATCGTGAGGGGAATCGGCCCTGTTCTGCGCCCTCATCCCCTCACGATCATGCGATCAGGGCGCGAACTCGGTGGGGCGTCGCTGCGGTCCCGCGTACCGTCGAGGCCATGGTGACCACCGGCTCCCTGCTGCTGTTCCTCACCGCGAGCATCCCTCTCATCCTCTTCCCCGGCCCGTCGGTCGCGTTCATCCTCGCCACCACGCTGCGGGCCGGCCGGCGCAGCGGGCTGGCCGCCACCGCCGGCGTCGAGACCGGCTACCTCGTGCACGTGCTCGGTGCGGTCGTCGGACTCTCGGCCGTCATCGCCGCCAGCGCCGAGCTGTTCACCGCCGTCAAGGTGGTCGGCGCGGCCTGGCTGATCTGGATGGCGTGGCGCAGCCTGCGCGCCCGGTCCGAGGGCACCCTGGCCGACCTGAACCCGGCCCGGGCTGCCGGCGTCCGGCCGCGCACCGCGTTCGCCCGCGGCCTGCTGGTCGGCGCCCTCAACCCGAAGACCGCGGTGTTCTACCTCGCGTTCCTCCCGCAGTTCGTCAGCCCGCACGGTGGCCCGGTCTGGGCCCAGCTGCTGGTGTTCGGCCTGCTGTTCATCGTGCTGGCCTCGGCGCTGGACGCCTGCTGGGCGGTGGCCGGCGGCAGCCTTCGTCGGCTGCTGCCCGCCGTACGGCTGAAGGTCGTCGACCGGCTGTCCGCGGGCGTGTACGCCGCGCTCGCTGCCGTCACCCTCACCGTACGGCGGGCCTCCGCCACCGGCTGAGCTCAGCCCACCGGAGCACCTGCCCCGACCGGCTGCCGCTGCTCGGGCAGCTCCAGCGCCGCGCCGTCGACGGGCACGGTGCCGTGCGGGTCGACGTCGGGCAGCACCCGGTCGAGCCAGGCCGGCAGGTACCAGTTGCGGGCACCGAGCAGGGCCATCGTCGCCGGCACCAGCACCAGCCGGACGACAGTGGCGTCCACCGCGATGGCAGTCGCCAGCCCGATGCCGATCATCTTGATGGCGACGGCCGGGTCCAGGGCGAAGCCCAGAAACACGGCCACCATGATCAGCGCCGCCGAGGTGATGACCCGGGCTGTCGACGACAGGCCGGCGACGACTGAGCCCTTGCTGTCACCGGTGCGCAGGAACTCCTCACGCACCCGGCTGAGCAGGAACACCTCGTAGTCCATCGACAGGCCGAACAGGATCGCGAACATCAGCACCGGCACGTACGGCGCGATCGGCACCGCACCGGGCAGGCCCAGCAGGTGGGCGCCGGTGTCGGTCTGGAAGGCCAGAGTGATGACGCCGTACGCCGCCCCGATCGACAGCAGGTTGACCAGTGCCGCCTTGACCGGCACGACGATGGACCGGAACGCCAGCACCATCAGCACGAACGACGTGGCCAACACCACGGCGACGATCTTCCAGAGGTTGGCCGAGAGCCGGTCGGTGAAGTCGGTCATGCCGGGGGTGAACCCGCCGAGCTCGGCACCGGGCGGCAGCTCGGCGCGCACCCGGTCGAGCAGGTCGATGGTCGCGTCGTCCTGCGGGCCGTGGGTCGGCGTGACGGTCATGACCGCGGCCGAGCCGTCCGGCGAGAGCTGCGCGGGGGTCACCGCGGCCACTCCCTCGGTCGACGCGAGCTCGTCGGCCAGCGACTCGATGCCCGCGTGGCCCCCGACCTTCGCGACGTCCATCGCGACCAGCAGCGGAGCGTTGGCGCCGGGGCCGAAGCCGTCGGTGACCAGGTCGTAGGCCTTGCGGATCGTGGTCGACTCGCCCTCGTTGCCGGCGTCCGCGTTGCCCAGCTTCATGCCGAGGGCCGGCGCCGCCAGCGCCAGCAGGAGGACCAGCGAGCCGAGCAGCCACACGACCGGTCGGCCGGCCACCGTGCGGGCCAGCCGGGCGGCCGCCGGCGAGTGCGACGCGGCCGCCTCGAGGTGCCCGGACCGCCGGGTCTTGCGGTTGTAGACCCGCATCCCGGCCAGGCCGAGCAGCGCAGGCAGCAGGGTCACCGCGGCGACCACGATGAGCAGCACGACAAGGCCGGGCGCGTAGCCCATCGCCCGGAAGTTGGGCACCCCGGTGAACAGCAGGCCGGACAGCGCGAGCAGCACCGTGCCGCCGGCGAAGACGACGGACTGGCCGGCGGTGGCGTTGGCCTCCGCTGCGGCGTCCGGGACGGGCAGGCCGCGGGCCAGCGCGTCGCGGTGCCGGGTGACGATGAACAGCGCGTAGTCGACGCCGACACCGATGCCGATCATCGACGCGAGGGTCGGAGCGATCGTGGTGACGTCGGCCAGCGCGGCGAGCAGGGTCACGCCGCCGGTGCCGATGCCGAGACCGACCAGGGCGATGCCGATCGGCAGCCCGGCGGCCACGAACGAGCCGAACGCGAGGAACAGGATGAGCAGCGCGATCCCGATGCCGACCATCTCGGCGGCGCCGCCGGGAGCGGCGATGTTCTCCGGCATCTGGCCGCCGAACTCGACCTGGTAGCCCTGCTTCCCGAGGTCGGCGGTGGCGTCCTCGAGGGCGACCAGTCCGGCGTCACCCTTGAAGTCGGTGACCGGCACGTCGTACTGCACGGCGATCAGCGCCGTCCCGCCGTCCTGGCTGATGGCCGCGGGCGCGACCTGGGAGACGTGCTCGACGCCGGCCAGCTGCTGCTCGGCCGCCGCGAGGTCGGCCGGGTCGACGGCCCCGTCGGGAGCGTGCACGACGACCCGGGCGTCGGCGCCGGAGAAGGCCGGGAACTTCTCCCGGAGCATGTCGTAGGCGCGCTGGCTGCTGGTGCCGGGGATGACGTAGTCGTCGTTCAGGCTGCCGCCGAAGGTGCCGGCGAGGCCGAGGACGACGACAGCGGCCGTCGCCCAGGCGGCGATGATCCGCCACGGGTGACGGGCGGAGAAGCCACCGAGGCGGTGGAGGAAGCGGGACATCGCGTGCTCCTGCGGGTGCGGACGGAAGGGAACGTCCACACGGTGCACGCCGGCACTAACGGTTCACTTGCGGTCGGCTTGCAAGCGGCCGAACAGCACACCGCACCCCGGGAGGTGTCCTCCCGGGGTGCGGTGCGAGGTGCTTCTGTGTGCTGGTCAGCCGTCGGTGCGCTGGGTCGGGATGCCGGCGAGCAGCGCCCGGACCTCCGACTCGCGGTAGCGGCGGTGACCGCCGAGGGTGCGGATCGAGGTGAGCTTGCCGGCCTTGGCCCAGCGGGTGACCGTCTTCGGGTCGACCCGGAACATGGTCGCGACCTCGGCGGGGGTCAGCAGGGGCTCGGCGTCAGGGGTGCGCGTGGTCATCGGGTCGGCCTTTCCGTCGGCCTCGGTGGGTAGATACCGAGTGGTCTCGGATCTCTACGGCAATAGTGCACGATGAGAGGGATGTCCGAAATGGTCACTCCGGGCCATCTTCGGCATAGGCGTAGAGGACTAGCCCGTTCCCCGGGCGGCTGCCGGTGCGGGCCGCTCAGTTGGCGTGCTCGAGGGCCGCGACGGCCGACCAGCGGTCCACCACGGTGCGGTAGGTGAGCACCGCGCCCTCCTCGTCGCCGGCTCCCAGCGCGGCCACCGCGGCCGCCACGTCGGCCACCGAGGTGTCCTCGGCGACCACCTCGGGGCCGAGCAGCCGGGCCAGCCCGGCGTAGTCGAGCTCGACCCAGGACCGGGCGTGGAACTCCTCGAGCCAGCGGCCGAGGTCCTCCAGCTGGTCGACGACGTCGAGCTCGACGTCCAGGTCGCCCAGCCGGGTCCGCAGGGTGCGCAGCGCCCGGGCGACCCGACGCCGGGCGGCCGACATCCGGGTCCGGTGCACCACACTGAGCTCGTCGTCCTCGGCGGCCACCCGGTCGGTCGGCAGCGAACGGGACGAACCACGGCACCGGCACGTTCCAGGTCGCGGTGAGGATGCGCAGCACGGTGCCGGTCTCGGCGGTGCTCCAGCGGGCGTGGTCGGCGTCGGCCCGGGCCAGCGAGGCGGGCGGGACGAAGGCGTGCAGCACCGAGTCGGGCAGCCCGTCGCGGAACTGGCCGAGCGCCACCCAGGAGCGCAGCCGCGACTGCACCGGGCAGACGTGCAGCAGCCCGTCGACCTCCAGCACGAACGCGTCGCTGGCCTCGTCGGCCGGCACCGGGCGGGGCGGGACGCTGATCACCCCGGCCAGCGCGGTGCGGTGCTCGGCCACCAGCCGGTCGGCCCGGGCAGCGGCACGGGTCGCCGCGTAGTCGGTCCAGGTCGCCCGGTCGCCGTCCGGGAACGCGGCGAGCGGCTCGTAGACACGGAGGTACGCGGCGTACGGGTTGGGCAGCGGGCGCGGCACGGGACGCATCGTAGGGTCGTCGGGTGCCCGACCCCGCTCCCGGCTCCGTCTTCGGACCGCATCCCGGCTCGGCCCACGCGCACGAGCAGGTCGTCTTCGGTGCCGACGACGCCACCGGTCTGCGGGTCATCGTCGGCATCTACTCCACCGCCCTGGGGCCGGCGCTGGGCGGCACCCGGTTCTACCCGTACGCCGGGGAGTCCGCCGCGCTGGAGGACGTGCTCGAGCTGTCCCGGGCGATGGCCTACAAGAACTCCCTCGCCGGGCTGGACCACGGCGGCGGCAAGGCGGTGATCATCGGCGACCCGGCGGTGGACAAGACCGAGGACCTGCTGCTGGCCTACGGCCGGCTCCTCGACGGGCTCGGCGGCCGCTACATCACCGCCTGCGACGTCGGCACCTACGTGGCGGACATGGACGTCGTGGCGCGGGCCACCCGCTACGCGACCGGCCGCTCGCCGGAGCAGGGCGGCGCCGGCGACTCCTCGGTGCTGACGGCGTACGGCGTGTTCCAGGGCATGCGGGCCGGCGCCGAGCACCTGTGGGGCTCCCCGACCCTGGCCGGCCGGACCGTGGGCATCGCGGGCGTCGGCAAGGTGGGTCGGCACCTCGCCGACCACCTGGTCCACGACGGAGCGACCGTCGTGGTCACCGACGTCTCGGCGGCCGCGGTCGAGGCCGTACGCCGGGTGCACCCGGCCATCGAGGTGGTCGACGACACCGACGCGCTGGTGCACGCCGACCTGGACGTCTACTCGCCGTGCGCGCTCGGGCACGCGCTCGACCGACGAGGTCGTCGGCGCGCTGTCGGCCCGGCTGGTCTGCGGCGGGGCCAACAACCAGCTGGCCCACCCGGGCGTCGAGGCCCTGCTGGCCGAGCGCGGCATCCTCTACGCCCCCGACTACTGCGTGAACGCCGGCGGGGTCATCCAGGTCGCCGACGAGCTGCGCGGGTTCTCCTTCCCGCGGGCCAAGGCCAAGGCCGGCGAGATCTTCGGGACCACGGCCCGGGTGCTCGACGACGGCCGCCGAGGAGGGCATCTCGCCGGCCACGGCCGCCGACCGGCTGGCCGAGCGCCGGATGGCGGCGGGTCGCGGCCGGCCACCGGGGCCGGTGCGGCCGTCCCGGCCCGCGGCTAGGCTGAGCGGAACAGCCGCGGGCCATGTACCGTTGCCCCTACGGATAGCACACTGAACCGGGGCCGTCACGTGCTGGCCGCCCCGATTACGTACGAGGGGGTCGAGCCATGGGGCGCGGCCGAGCCAAGGCGAAGCAGACCAAGGTCGCGCGCGAGCTGAAGTACAGCTCACAGGGCACCGACTTCGAGGCGCTGCAACGGGAGCTCGCATCAGGTTCTGTCGACCGGTCCGAGATGACCGAGTCCGACAAGGACGAGTACGACGACTGGGCAGCCGACAAGCGCTGACCCGCACCCCCCTTCCCTCCGGCGGTGCCCCCACCGCCCCGCTCTGCCCATGTTGATCACGCTGGCGTGATCAACGGTTGCTGGGTGGGGTGAAGTCACCGCACCCAGCAGCCATTGGCCGCATCCAGCGGCGCGGTATCGGACGTGGAGGTCCCGGTCAGGCCGGGTGGCTGCCCTGGACGGCGACGGTGCCGCTGCCCGGCCCCACGGTGCCGAGCACCCAGGCGGGGACCCCGCGGCCGGTGAGCAGCTCGCACCGCGCGGTCGGCGTCGTCGGCGGCGACCACCGCGACCATGCCGACGCCCATGTTGAGCGTGCGCTCGAGCTCGTCGACCGCCACCCCGCCGACGTCGCCGACCAGGCCGAAGACCGGCGCCGGCGACCAGGTCGCCCGGTCGACCGTGGCGCCGAGGCCGGCCGGCAGCACCCGGGCCAGGTTGGCCGCGAGCCCGCCGCCGGTGACGTGGCTGAACGCGTGCACGTCGACGGCGTCGATCAGCGCCAGGCAGTCGCGGGCGTAGATCCGGGTCGGCTCCAGCAGCTCGTCGACCAGGCTGCGGCCGAGCTCGGGCACCTCGCGGTCCAGCTCCCAGCCCGGCGCGGTCGAGCAGCACGTGCCGCACCAGCGAGTAGCCGTTGGAGTGCAGGCCGCTGCGAGGCCATCGCGACCAGGACGTCGCCGGCCCGGACCCGGTCGGCGCCGAGCAGCCGGTCGGCCTCGACGACGCCGGTGCCGGCGCCGGCGACGTCGTACTCGTCCGGGCCGAGCAGGCCGGGGTGCTCGGCGGTCTCGCCGCCGACCAGCGCGCAGCCGGCGAGCACGCAGCCCTCCGCGATGCCCTTGACGACCGCCGCGATCCGCTCCGGGCACGACCTTGCCGCAGGCGATGTAGTCGGTCATGAACAGCGGCTCGGCGCCGCAGACCACGAGGTCGTCGACGACCATGCCGACGAGGTCGTGGCCGATGGTGTCGTGCCGGTCGAGCGGCGGCCGCCACGGCGACCTTGGTGCCGACGCCGTCGGTCGAGGTCGCCAGCAGCGGACGCCGGTACGCCTCAGCGCGCTGGCGTCGAACAGTCCGGCGAAGCCGCCGATCCCGCCGACCACCTCGGGCCGGGACGCCTTCGCCACCCAGGCCTTCATCAGCTCGACCGCGCGGTCACCCGCCTCGATGTCGACCCCGGCACCGGCGTAGGAGACGCGCTGCTGGCTCACGGAGCGCGAGCCTACCGGCGCGCGGCGGATCAGGTCGGCTGGCCGATGTTGACCATCCAGTTGATGCCGAACTGGTCCATACACATGCCGAACTCGTCGCCCCACATCTGCTTCTCCAGCGGGACCAGGACCTTGCCGGCGGTGGAGAGCTTCTCCCAGTAGCCACGCAGCTCGTCGGCGTCGGTGCCGGACAGGCTGATCGAGATGTTCTCGCCGGGCTTGTAGGTCTCGTGCGGCGGCGTGTCGGCGGCCATCAGGGTGATCCCGCCGTCGGTCACCAGCTGGGCGTGCATGATCTGGTCGGCTGCGGGGCCGTCGGCGGCGCCGTACTCGCCGAAGGTGTTCGACGTCAGGGTGCCGCCGAAGACGTCCTGGTAGAACTCCATCGCCTGCCGGGCTGTCCCGTCGAAGCTGATGTAGGGGTTGAGGACGGAGGCCATCGAACGCTCCCTTGCTCGCGGAGCGCCGAGTCTTGCAGCCTGGTGGCCGCCCGACAATGCCCTGCCACGCACGACAGCGCGCCCGGACCGTGGGTCCGGGCGCGCGCTACTCAGAGGCGGTTCAGAGGCGGTTCAGCCCTGCGCCACCCAGGGGGTGAAGCGACGCGGCTGCTCGAGCCAGTCGACCTCGTTGGTCGAGGTGGTGCTGCCCTCGGGCAGCAGCTCGGCACCGGTCTTGACCTCGATGCGCACCTTGGCCGGGTCCTCGAGGACGACCTGGTCGATGGTGATGCGGGCGACGTCGCGCACGTAGTCGAGCTTCATCTGGTACGACCCGCCGTGGAGCGGCACCTGGCGGTTGCCCTTGGCCTGGAAGCCCTCGGCCGGCAGCAGCGCGTAATCGGCGCCCTCGAAGGTGCCGCCGACGAAGACGTACTCGGGGCCGGTACGGGTGCGGTCGGTGTCGATGAAGACCGAGATGCTGCTGCCGCTGCGGAAGGACCGGACGAGGTCACGGTGGACCACGTTGATCTTGAGCTGCTCCTCGCCGTTGACGACGCGGACCGTCCGGATGTCGGCGCCCTGGGACATGTCGCCGTGGGCGTCGGTGAAGGCTGCCGTCTCGGCCATCGCCGTACCGGCGAAGGCAGTGAAGCTGAGAGCGGACACCGCGGCGACTCCCGCCACCCGCTGTGCCGCGGACCTGAAGGTGTTCAACGTGACTCCTCTTGTCTGAGGCGGGCCGGGTCCCGGTCCGCGTGCGCCTCACCGTGAGGCGTCAGAGAGGAGGACCGCCGGAGCCCGGACCCGGTTGCACGCCCCCGCTGTGACCTGAGTCACGCCCGACCCCGCGCCCTCCCGACCAGCGCTCCGACCCGCGGGGACAGTGCGGGTCAGGGGCGGGTGAGGGCGTCGGCGGCACCGATGCCGCCGAGCAGCGAGGCGGGCTCGACCTCGAGCAGGTGCTTGCCGAGCAGCTCGGGCTCGGGCAGCTCGACGGGGTAGACACCGTCGAAGCAGGCCCGGCACAGGTTGTCGATCGGCTGCTCGGTCGCGGCCACCAGCCCCTCCAGCGAGATGTACGCCAGCGAGTCGGCGTCGATCGAGGCGCGGATCTCCTCGACGGCCAGCCCGTTGGCGATCAGCTCGGCCGGGGACGCGAAGTCGATGCCGTAGAAGCACGGCCACTTCACCGGGGGCGAGGAGATGCGGACGTGGATCTCGGCGGCGCCGGCCTCGCGCAGCATCCGCACCAGGGCCCGCTGGGTGTTGCCGCGCACGATCGAGTCGTCGACCACCACCAGCCGCTGCCCGGCGATCACCTCGCGCAGGGGGTTCAGCTTCAGCCGGATGCCGAGCTGCCGGATCGTCTGCGAGGGCTGGATGAACGTGCGGCCGACGTAGGAGTTCTTCACCAGGCCCAGGCCGTAGGGGATGCCGCTGCCCTGCGAGTAGCCGACGGCTGCCGGGGTGCCGGACTCGGGCACCGGGATCACCAGGTCGGCCTCGGCGGGCGCCTCCTCGGCCAGCCGGCGCCCGACCTCGACCCGGGTCGCGTGCACCGAGCGGCCGGCGATCTTGGTGTCCGGCCGGGCCAGGTACACGTACTCGAACAAGCAGCCCTTGGGCTCAGGCCTCGGCGAAGCGCGAGGAGCGCAGCCCGTGCGCATCGATGGCGATCAGCTCGCCCGGCTCGATCTCGCGGACCTGCGCGGCACCGACGATGTCCAGCGCCGCGGTCTCGCTGGCGACCACCCAGCCGCGCTCGAGCCGGCCGAGCACCAGGGGCCGGATGCCCTGCGGGTCGCGCGCGGCGTACAGGGTCTCCTCGTCCATGAAGACCAGCGAGAAGGCGCCGCGCAGCTGCGGCAGCACCTCGAGGGCGGCCTGCTCGAGGGAGCGGTCCGGGTAGGACGCGAGCAGCGCCGGCACGATCTCGGTGTCGGTCGTGCTGTGCAGGGCCACGTGGCTGCCGCGGATGCTCCGCCAGCGCCTCGTCTCCTCCTGGGTGGGCCCGTCGCCGTCGTACGACAGCTGGCCGCTCTCAGCGGCGAGCTTCTCGACGAGCTCGAGCAGGTCGCGGGTGTTGGTGAGGTTGCCGTTGTGACCCAGGGCGATCGACCCGGTCGCGGTGGAGCGGAACGTCGGCTGGGCGTTCTCCCAGACGCTGGAACCCGTGGTGGAGTAACGGGTGTGGCCGATCGCCAGGTGGCCGCGCAGCGAGTTGAGGTGGCCCTCGTCGAAGACCTGCGCCACCAGGCCCATGTCCTTGTAGACCAGGATCTGCGATGCCGTTGCTGACCGCGATGCCGGCCGACTCCTGGCCGCGGTGCTGCAAGCGCGTAGAGGCCGAAGTAGGTGAGCTTGGCGACCTCTTCGGGTCGTCGCCGGAGCCGCCGGACCAGACACCGAAGACTCCGCAGGAGTCCTGCGGGCCTTGCTCTGCGGGGTCGAGATCGAGGTTGAGCCGTCCGTCGCCTCGGGGCACGCGGCCAGTCTACGGGGCGAGCGGACGCGCCGGTCAGCGCCGTCGCGCGGGCCTCGGGGCGTGCGCGATCTCTGGGGAGGCCACTGCGATCGGCAGGCCCGGAACCAGGTCGAGTCTCAGGAGCCGCGCGGTGCCTTCGAGCCCGACGGCGACCACGCCGCCGGCCAGCGCGCCCAGTCCGCCGAGCAGGGTGCCCAGGTAGAGCAACAGGGCCCGTCGTCCGCGTCGTCCCGGGGCCAGAGCACGAGCACGACGGCGACGAGGACGCCGATCGCGGCGCCGGTCAGCAGGAACGCGAGGTAGCGGGGCGTCTGCGGCGGGGTCGGTCGGCTCACGCCGACCCTACGACGGCGCTGCCGACCAGACCGTCACGGCGCCGGGACGCTCGAGACGGTGAACGGGGTGAGGCTGCGACGCCACCGACGCTCGCCGAACTGGCTGTTCACGACCAGGAGCCGGCCGCGGGTCAACGCGGCGGTCGTCGGGTCGTCGAAGACGGGTCGGTGGTGCGGCTCACGACCGTGCCCGAGCCGAGGTCGGCGGACAGCGCGATCTTGACGACGTAGACCCCGGCGCCGGCTGTCGCTCGATGGCGTACAGCGTGGTGCCGTCGAGGACCAGGCCATCTCCGGTCACCGGAGCGCCACCGAGGTCGATCCTGCTGACCGCTTTCGTCGCGAGGTCGACCCGGTAAGAGGTCGCTGGTGTTGGACTTGGCCAGCACCAGGTAGCGGCCGTCGGCGGAGGCCGCGATGCCGTTGACGTTGAACCCGGGGGTGTACTGCAGCGCGGTGCCGGTGAAGTCGAGGAAGATCTCGAGCGGCTCGACGCCGTCGGTCGCGCGATCCGGGCCGACCCGGTACAGGAACGGTCGTTGCGAGTCGGTGATGTAGACCGAGCCGTCGGGCGTGACGGTCTCGTCGTTGAGGAAGCTCGGCTGGGCCGGGCTCGGCGCCGGCTGCACCTGGCACGACCCGACCAGCTCGCGCGACTCGATGTCGTAGACGAAGAACCGCCCGGTCGCGGCGCCGGCGGCCAACAGCTGGCCGTCGTCGACCTTGAGCCCGGTGAGCGCGGTGCGGCCGTCCTCGCCGCCCGGCAGGAACGGGGTGGCGACCCGGCCGGCCAGCGTGCCTCGGTAGACGGTCCCGTCGGTGGTGCTGCCGACGAAGAACCGCCGCCCGTCGGTGGCGATCCCCTCGGGGAAGATGGCGTCAGCGGCCCGGCCCACCGGCTTGAGCAGGTACGAGTCGCGGGAGCGGGTGCCGGCGCGGCCGGGGCCGGAGCGGCGTGACAGGTCGCCCGAAGGGCGAGAGCCCCGGCGGCAGCCAGCGAGATGACGGGAGGGATGCATGGGGGTCCTTCCGTTCGGGGGCTCACTGCATGGAAACGGCACTGCCAGACCTACCGGGTAAGGGCAGCCCTACCCACAGCCTTTCAACCTGAGGCGGCGGCAAACCGCTACGTAGCGGTGCCAACTTGCGGCCGGTCAGAGCCGACCGCCCGCGGCGTCGGCGGACACCCGCTGCGCCAGCCAGACCGGCAGCGATCGAGACCACGATGAGACGGCCGCGACCACGTTGACGACCGGCGCCTGGTTGGGCCGGGCCAGGTTGCTGAAGATCCACATCGGCAGGGTCTGCACGCTGGCGCCGGCCGTGAACGTGGTCACGATGATCTCGTCGAAGGACAGCGCGAAGGCGAGCAGGCCGCCGGCGAGCAGCGCCGACCGGACGGCCGGGAACGTGACGTGCCGGAAGGTCTGCCACACGCCGGCACCGAGGTCCATCGAGGCCTCCTCCAGCGACGACCCGGTGCGCCGCAGCCGGGCGAGCACGTTGTTGTAGACCACCACGATGCAGAACGTGGAGTGACCCGACGACGACGGTGAACAGGCCGAAGTCGATGCCCGAGCGGCCGCAGCGTCGTCGTGATCGCGTTGGACAGCGCGATGCCGGTGACGATGCCGGGCAGCGCGATCGGCAGCACGACGAGGATCGACACCGTGTTGCGGCCGAAGAAGCGGTAGCGCGGCAACGGCGAACGCGATCAGGGTGCCGAGCACCAGCGCGACCGCCGTCGCGCCGAGCCCGGCCCGGACCGACGTGCCGAGCGCGCCGCGAGCACCGGCGTTGTGCCAGGCCCGGTTCCACCAGTCGAGCGTCAGCCCGTTCGGCGGCCAGCTGAACGTGCGGTCGGTGTTGAACGACGAGATCAGCACGACGAGCAGCGGCACGTAGACGACGGCGAGGCCCGGGGCCATCACGGCAGCGAGCGCGAGCCGGGCGCGCGGCGACAGTGTCATGAGGGCCATCATCCGGGGACTCACAGGTTGTCCAGGGCGCCGGTGCGGCGCACAGCCAGCAGGTAGAGAACCATCACGACGACCGGGACGGTGGCGATCGCCGCGGCCAGCGGCAGGTTGTTGGCGGCACCGACGTTGGTCTGGATCAGGTTGCCGAGCAGCTGGTTCCTGCCGCCGACGATCTGCACGGCGATGTAGTCGCCGAGGCTGAGCGAGAACGTGAAGATCGAGCCGGCCACCACCGACGGGAACACCAGCGGCAGCACGACCGAGCGGAACGTCCGCCAGGCCGACGCGCCGAGGTCGCCGGAGGCTTCCAGCAGCGAGTCGGGCAGCCGCTCGAGGCCCGGCATAGATCGGCAGGATCATGAACGGCAGCCAGAGGTAAGCCAGCACGATGATCGTCGCGATCAGGCCGAAGCCGGGTCCGTGCAGGCCGAGCGGGCGAGAGCATCCAGTTGAGCGACGCCGTCGGTGGAGAACATGCCGCGCCAGGCGTACGCCTTGACCAGATAGCTCGCCCACAGCGGCGTGAGGACAGCGACGACGAGCCAGCGCTGCACGCGCGGCGACGCGACCTTCGCCATGATAGAACGCCATCGGCATCGCGCACAACGACGCAGATCACCGTGACCGCGACGGCAACGCCGATGCTGCGCAGCGCCACCGTGCGGTAGAGGTCGCTCGTCAGCAGGCTGGTGGAAGTTCTCCGTCGTCCATGACTTGCACCACGTCGCCGGTGAACGACGTCCGTCGTCCAGAACGCCGAGAGCAACAGGACGCCAGCGCGCCGAGGTAGGCGACGACGAGCCAGACCGTCGGCGCGGCCAGCAGACCAGCGAGCCGCAGCCGGGGGTGGCGGTGCAGGGTGCCCGAGACGCGCCGCGCGAAGGAGCGCGGTCGGGCACCCGACACCGTGCGTCAGCCCTTGATCTCCTGCCAGGCGGTCGTCCAGTCTCCGTAGTCCTTGCACGCGACGTCGGTGCGGCCGTCGAGGCACTGGCTGATCGGCGTCGTCCAGTACCAGACCTGGTCGAAGTAGGCCTCGTCGTCGGCGTGGAACGTCGTCGCAGTGGTTCTTGTCCGCCGTCTCCGCGCACGACTTGCTGTTCGACGGCGCCTCACCGAACCACTCGGCCACCTGGGCGTTCACCTGTCGGGCTGATGATCCAGTCGAGCCACTTGTAGGCGCAGGTCTTGTGCTTGCTCTTGGTCGCGACCATCCAGGTGTCCGACCAGCCGGTCGCGCCCTCGCTCGGGCAGCACGGCCTTGACCGGCGCCTTGTCGGCCTGGGCGAGGTTGGCGATGATCTGCCAGGTCGTGCCGACCACCGAGTCGCCGTTCTTGAACGCGGTGATCTCCTTGGTGTAGTCCGCTCCAGTACTCGCCGATGTTGGCGTTCTGCTTCTTGAGCAGGTCGACCGCCGCGGCGAACTGCTTGTCGTCGAGCGCGTACGGGTTCTTGATGCCGAGGTCCGGGCTTGGTCTTCATCAGGTAGAGCGCGGCGTCCGCGATGTAGATCGGCGAGTCGTACGCCGTGACCTTGCCCTTGTACGGCGAGGCGTCGTCGAACACCGCGCCCCACGAGGTCGGCGCGCGGGCTGACACCTTGTCGGTGCGGTACATCAGCAGGTTCGCGCCGCGGCCGTGCGGGATGCCGTAGGACACGTCCGTCGACGGAGTTCCAGGGCTTCATCTTCAGCGCGTCGAAGACGTCGGCGTAGTTGGGCACCAGGTCGGTGTTGACCGGCTCGACGTCGCCGGAGGCGATCATCCGCAGCGACGCGTCGCCCGATGCGGACACGACGTCGTACTGGCCGGTCTTCATCAGGTTGACCATGTCGTCGGAGGTGGGTGCCGTCTTCACGTTGACCTGGCAGCCGGTCGCCTTCTCGAACGGCGTGACCCAGTCGACCCGGGGTCGGTCGAGCCGTCCTCGGCATAGCCGGCCCAGGCGACGATGTTCAGCTCGCCCTCGGGCTGTGCCGAGCTTGTCGAGCGCCGTCAGCTCCGGCGGGGTGAAGCCCTGCGGTGCCGCCTCGTTCCCGGTGCCACCTTCGTGCCTCCGTCCTCCGAGCGTCGTCCCCGAGCGCCGCCGCAGGCCGCCAGCGCGAGCAGCGCCGCCGCGGCGATCGCGAGACAGTCGCTTGCTGATCATGTGTTCCTCCACCTCGTAGACATGCTCCTTGCGCCACGGTCAGCGGTGCGTGGCTGCGTCCCGTCGGCCACGGAGTCCGTGGCCGAGGCGTTCGTGGTGGTGACTCGATAGACGTGCGTCCTGCTGAACCCGACCTGGACCCGCTCGCCGCGATCGACGGACGGAGCCGTCGTCACGCCGGGTTCTGCGCCAGCGCCTGACTCTGCACCAGCGTCAGCCGGACGATGACCCGGGTCGCCACGCCGGTGTAGACGACCTCGGTCACCACCCCGTCGGCGACGACCTCGCCGTCTGCCGGCGCGCCGCCGGCCGGGCCGACCCGGATCTTCTCCGGGCGGACGCTGAGACCGGCCGTCCTCGCCCACAGGGCTCACGCGCCGGCTCGCCCTGGAGCAGGTTGGAGCGTGCCGACGAAGCCGGCGACGAAGGCCGAGGCCGGCCGCTCGTAGACCTCGCTGGCGGTCCCGACCTGCTCGATGCGGCCGTCGTTGAAGACCGCGATCCGGTCGCTCATCGTCAGCGCCTCCTCCTGGTCGTGGGTGACGAACAGGAAGGTGATGCCGACGTCGCGCTGGATGCCCTTGAGCTCGACCTGCATCTGCTCGCGCAGCTTGAGGTCGAGCGCGCCCAGCGGCTCGTCGAGCAGCAGCACCCGGGGCCGGTTGACGAGCGCGCGGGCGAGGGCGACCCGCTGCCGCTGGCCGCCGGAGAGCTGGCCCGGCCGGCGGCCGCCGTACCCCTCGAGGCGGACCGTGGCCAGCGCCTCCTCGCGCCCGGGTCCGCCGCTCGGCCTTGCCGACGCCCTTGACCATCAGCCCGTAGGCGACGTTCTGCAGCACGGTCATGTGCGGGAACAGCGCGTAGTCCTGGAAGACCGTGTTGACGTCGCGGTCGAACGGCGCGTCCCGGGTGACGTCCCGGCCGCCGAGCTCGACCCGGCCGGCGGTCGGCGTCTCGAAGCCGGCGATCATCCGCAGCACCGTGGTCTTGCCCGAGCCGGACGGGCCCGAGCATGGCGAAGAACTCGCCGTCGCGGACCTCGAGGTCGATCGAGTCGACCGCCACGACGTCCTCGCCGCCGGCACCGCCGCGGCCGCCGAACACCTTGCGCAGCCCGACGAGGCGCACCGCAGCCTCGCTCACCGCCACCTCCGCTGGGAGACCTGCCGACGCGCGACACCGTAGCGTCCCTGGGCCGCGAGCGGAACGGATTCCGTCGTCTTGGACGGTTCTGACCGCCGAAATCGTGGCCGAACCGAGATGCATCGGCCGTCTTCCGCATCCGACGTGACCCCCATCCGGCGCGTCTCGTTGGGCTGTGCGGAATACACCTCCGACGAAGGGTGTCACCTGATGCGTCTGACCAGGAGAAGGACGGGAGTCGCGCTGGTCGCGGCCGCCGCTGCCCTCACCGCCACCGCCACAGCAACCGCCGGCTCGGCCGCCGCCGCGCCGGACGACACGCTCCGGCGCTACATCGTCGTCCTCGACAACGGGACCGACGCCGGCTCGGTGGCCGCGGAGCACGCCAGAACTCTCGGGGTGGTGACCGGACACGTCTACTCCAGCGCCCTTGACGGCTACGCCGCCCGGATGCCGTCTGCGGTGGCCGACCGGCTGGCCGACGACCCGCGGGTCGCCTACGTGCAGCCGGACACCAAGGTGCGCGCCACCGCGCAGACCACGCCCACCGGCATCAACCGGGCCAACGCCGACGCGAGCCCGACCGCCCGGATCGACGGTGCCGACCAGCGCGTCGACGTCGACGTCGCGGTCATCGACACCGGTGTCGACCTGGACCACCCCGACCTCAACGTCAACCGGGCCAAGGCCAAGACCTGCGCGCTCGCGCTGTCGGCCGACGACGACAACGGGCACGGTTCGCACGTCTCCGGGACCATCGGTGCCCTCGACAACGGCGACGGCGTGGTCGGCATGGCGCCCGGCGCGCGGATCTGGCCGGTCAAGGTGCTCAACGCCGCCGGCGTCGGCTTCACCTCCGACATCGTCTGCGGCATCGACTACGTGACCGCGAACGCGGCGTCGATCGAGGTCGCGAACATGAGCCTCGGCGGCGACGGCAGCGACGACGGGAACTGCGGGCGCACCGACGGTGACGCCGAGCACCAGGCCATCTGCCGGTCGGTCGCAGCCGGCGTGACGTACGTCGTCGCAGCCGGCAACGACTCGGCCGACGCCTCGACGTCAGCCCCGGCGGCGTACGACGAGGTCATCACGGTCAGTGCGCTCTCGGACTTCAACGGCCTCCCCGGCGGTGGCGCACCGTCGACCTGCCGGGCGGACGTCGACGACACCTTCGCCGACTACTCCAACTACGGCGCCGACGTCGACCTGATCGCACCGGGCACCTGCATCCTCAGCACCTGGATGAACGGTGGCTACAACACCATCTCGGGCACCTCGATGGCGTCGCCGCACGTCGCAGGCGGTGCGGCCCTCTACAAGGCCACCCATCCGACGGCGACCCCGGCGCAGGTCCGCTCGGCACTGCAGGGCGCGGGCAGCCTGGACTGGAACGACGTCGACGACCCGGACCCGGTCAAGGAGCGACTGCTGGACGTCAGCACCTTCTGACGACCCGATGCACCGCACGAGGTGGGCTCACAGCACCGGCTGTGAGCCCACCTCGACGACGGTCCGGGCCGCCCGCCAGATCCGCCAGCCGGGCACCCGGGAGCCGAACTCCACCGTCACGGCGAGACCGTCGGTGCGGTGGTTGACCCAGCCGGTGAAGGTGCCGTAGCAGACCCCGGTGCAGTGGAACTCGTCCACCGGCAGCCGCATGCCGCGGGCCAGCGCGCGCACCGTGGGCATCGCCTTGTCGTTCGCCCCGACCCCGAACAGCGGCTGGTGGAAGGTGAGGGTGAGGTCCGGCTGGATGCGGCGGACGAGGTCCCGCAGCGCAACACCCTCGGGCTCGGACAGCGGCTTGGGGCCGGACCAGGTCGCGGTCCGCGAGCTGCTGCGCCACAGGTAGGGGAAGTTGCGGTTCAGGTCGACCCCGTGAGCGTTGGTACGCCGGTCAGCGGCGGTGCCGTCGGGGTTGACCGTGCGCACCAGCCACAGGTCGAGCCCGGCAGGCAGCCGGTCCCGGTCGCGGAGCAGGCGGACTACCCGCAGGCCGGCCTGCTCGTCGCCGTGGATGCTGCCGATCACCAGCACCGTGCGAGTGGTGGCTGGATCGACGACGGTGCCCTCGGGGACAGCCCGGGTGCGGTGCACCGCCACGATCGGCCGGCCCTTCACCGACGTACCGATCACCTCGCGGGTGGTGACGACACCGCCCTCGGCGCCGGCTGCCGGTGGTGACACGACGACGGCGCCGACCAGGGCGCTGAGCGCCGTGGCGACGGCAAGGGACCAGCGGGCAGACATCACCGGCCAAAGGGTGTCAGACGACGGGGAGGAACGCGGACAGGTCGGCGCGTTCGCCACTCGCCTGGACCAGGCCTTCGGCCACCGCGGCGGGCCAGTCGGTGCCGCCGACCGCCAGCGCGACCCAGGTCATCGGGTCGACCTCGACCACGTTGGGCGGGGTCCCGCGGGTGTGCCGCGGTCCCTCGACGCACTGCACCGCGCCGTACGGCGGGACCCGCACCTCGACCGAGCGGCCGGGCGCCTTCGCCGCGAGCTCCTCCAGTAGGAATCGCACGGCATCGCGGACGTCGTCCGGCTCGAGGGTGTGCGCCTCCAGCACCCGGGTCAGCGCGGCTCGGCCGGTCTCGGGATCGGTGCGTCGGCGCGGCGGCATCAGCGGTGCATCCGGCCGACGTAGAAGTCCTGAGGTGTCCGGCTCACCCGCCGACCCTAGATCAGCGGGCCGACGGCTATCGTGGGCGGCCGCGTCACTTCGGGGCAGCCCGGAGCGGCACGTGCGGGCGTAGCTCAACCGGCTAGAGCGCCACCCTTCCAGGGTGGAGGTGTTGGTTCGCGACCAGCCGCCCGCTCCACCTTCTTTCCGGTGTCGACAGGTCAGCCGAAGAGGGCGGGCAGGGTGCCCTCGTGGGCGGCGCGCAGCTCGTCGACACCGACTTCGAGAATGCCTTGCACCGCAAGGGAATTGCCGCCCGTGGTGCCCAGCCGCGTCACCGGCACGCCGTACGCCGATGCGCGTGACTCGACTTCCGCGACCCGGTCGGCGGGCACCGACACGACGGCCCGGGCCACCGACTCGCTGAACAGGGCGACGAACGGGTCGCCGGTGATCTCGACCGCCGCCCCGACCCCGCGCCGCAGGACCATCTCGACCAGCGTCTGCGCCAGGCCGCCGTCCGACACGTCGTGGGCGGCCGTGACCAGTGTCTGGTCGGCCGCATCGGCCATCAGCTGTCTCAGCGCCTTCTCGGCGGCCAGGTCGACCTCGGGCGGCAACCCGCCGAGGTGGCCGTGCACGTGGTGCGCCCACTCCGACCCGGCGAGCTCGTCCCGGGTCTTGCCCAGGAGCAGCACGGCCTCGCCGGCCGCCGCGAAGCCGATCGGCACCCGCCGGCGGACGTCCTGGACCACGCCGAGCACGCCCACCACCGGGGTCGGGTTGATCGCGACGTCACCGGTCTGGTTGTAGAAGCTGACATTGCCGCCGGTGACCGGGACGCCGAGCTCGAGACACGCGTCGGCCAGCCCGCGGGTCGCCTCGGCGAACTGCCACATGACGTCCGGGTCCTCGGGCGACCCGAAGTTCAGGCAGTCGGTCACGGCGAGCGGCCGGGCGCCGCTGACCGCGACGTTGCGGTAGGCCTCGGAGAGCGCGAGCTGCGCACCGGCGTACGGGTCGAGCTTGGCGAACCGGCCGTTGCCGTCGGTGGCCAGGGCCACCCCGAGCCCGGACGCGGCGTCGACCCGCACGACCCCGGCGTCATCCGGCTGGGCAAGCACGGTGTTGCCGAGGACGTAGCGGTCGTACTGGTCGGTGACCCAGGACTTCGACGCGAGGTTCGGCGCGGCCACCATCTGCATCAGCGTCGCCCGAAGCTCGTCGCCGGTCGACGGCCGCGGCAGCGTCTCCGGCCCGGCAGCCTGCAGCGCGTCCTGCCAGGACGGCCGGGCGAACGGCCGCTCGTACACCGGGCCCTCGTGCGCCACGGTGCGCGGCGGGACGTCGACGATCGTCTCGCCGTGCCACTGCACGGTCAGGCGGCCGCTGCCGTCGACCTCGCCGATCACCGTCGCCAGCACGTCCCACTTCGCGCAGATCTCGAGGAACGCGTCGAGCTTGGCCGGCTCGACGACCGCGCACATCCGCTCCTGCGACTCGCTCATCAGGATCTCCTCGGGGCGCAGCGAGGAGTCGCGCAGCGGCACCCGGTCGAGCCACACGGTCATGCCGCCGTCACCGTTGGACGCCAGCTCGGAGGTCGCACAGGACAGCCCGGCGCCGCCGAGGTCCTGGATGCCGACGACGAGGTCGGCGGCGAACACCTCGAGGCAGCACTCGATGAGGACCTTCTCCATGAACGGGTCGCCGACCTGCACCGCCGGCCGCTTGGTCGGGTGCGCGTCGTCGAACGTCTCCGAGGCGAGCACCGAGACACCGCCGATGCCGTCGCCGCCGGTCGCGGCGCCGAAGAGCACGACCAGGTTGCCGGTGCCGGACGCGAACGCCAGCTTGATGTCCTCGTGCCGCATGACGCCCACGCACAGCGCGTTGACCAGCGGGTTCCCGGCGTACGACGGGTCGAACACCACCTCGCCGCCGATGTTGGGCAGCCCGAGGCAGTTGCCGTATCCGCCGATCCCCGCGACCACGCCCGGCAGCACCCGCCGGGTGTCGTCAGCATCGGCCGGGCCGAACCGCAGCGGGTCCATCACCGCGACCGGTCGCGCGCCCATCGACATGATGTCGCGCACGATGCCGCCGACGCCGGTCGCGGCTCCCTGGTACGGCTCGACGTACGACGGGTGGTTGTGGCTCTCGACCTTGAAGGTGACCGCCCAGCCCTGGCCGATGTCGACGACGCCGGCGTTCTCGCCGATGCCGACCAGCATCGCGTCGGTCTCGGGCGCCTTGTCACCGAATTGCCGCAGGTGCACCTTGCTCGACTTGTACGAGCAGTGCTCGCTCCACATCACCGAGTACATCGCCAGCTCGGACGACGTCGGGCGGCGGCCCAGGATCTCGCGGATCCGCGCGTACTCGTCGGCCTTGAGCCCGAGCTCGCGGAACGGCTGCTCGACCTCCGGCGTCGCCTCCGCCTGCTTGACGGTCTCACTCACGCGTTCACCACCGCCTTGATCACGGAGGTGAAGAACGCCAGCCCGTCGGTCGACGGGCCGGTGAGGTCCTCGACCGCATGCTCCGGGTGGGGCATCAGCCCGACCACGTTGCCACGCTCGTTGGTGATGCCGGCGATCGCGCGGTAGGACCCGTTCGGGTTGTCCCCGACGTAGCGGACCACCACCCGGCCCTCGCTCTCCAGGGCGTCCAGCGTCTTGTCGTCGGCGACGTAGCCGCCTTCGCCGTTCTTCAGCGGTACGACGACGTGCTGGCCGGCCGCGTAGCCCGACGTCCACGCGGTGGCGGCGTTCTCGACCACCAGCTCCTGGTCGACGCAGTTGAACTTGCGGTGGTCGTTGCGGATCAAGGCCCCCGGCAGCAGGTGCGACTCGCACAGCACCTGGAAGCCGTTGCAGATGCCGAGCACCGGCAGCCCGCCGTTCGCGGCCGCCACCAGCGGCTCCATCACCGGCGCGAACCGGGCGATCGCCCCGCAGCGCAGGTAGTCGCCGTAGGAGAAGCCACCGGGCAGCACCACGGCGTCGACGCCGTGCAGGTCGGCGTCGGCGTGCCAGAGCCGCACCGCCTCGCCGCCGGCCAGACCGATCGCGCGCGCCGCGTCGGCGTCGTCCAGCGAGCCCGGGAAGGTGACGACCCCGACTTTCACCGGGGCCCCCGCCGGATCGTGACGGAGGAGCGATCTGGTGGGGAGGGCTTCATCAGGAGGGCTCCTCGACCCGGACGGTGAAGTCCTCGATCACCGGGTTGGAGAGCAGAGTCTCGGCGGCGCCGCGGATCTGGGCCAGCCGCTCCTCGGTCACCTCGCCCTCGACCTCGAGCTCGAAGCGTTTGCCCTGCCGGACGGCGGCGATGCCGTCGTACCCGAGGCGGGGCAGGGCCTGGGCCACCGCCTTGCCCTGAGGGTCGAGGATCTCGGGCTTGAGCATGACGTCGACGACGACGCGGGCCATCCGGGGCACTCCTGCCAGCTGCGCGGGGCGGTACGCCTCACCCTACCGGCGCGGTGGTGCGTCGGATTCGCAAGATCGGAGCACCGTGGTGCCAAATCCTGGCTCTGGACCACTCCAATCGTGGCGAAACTGGGCTGACGGCACACGGACCGGCGAGACACCGCCGCGCCGGACACACGAGATGCCTACGATCTCGACCATGACGCCTCGTTTCCCCAGCCGCACCCTGGTCGCCCTGCTCGCCGTCGCCGCGCTCACCACCGCCTGCGCCACCGAGGACGACCCCGACGACCAGGCCGGCACCAGCTCCAGCCCGTCGGCCTCCGACTCGGCCAGCGCCAGCGCCGACCCGTGCGCCAAGGACACCCTGCCGACCACGACGCCGGGCGAGCTGACCATCGCCACCGACAAGCCGGTCTACGAGCCGTGGTTCGTCGACGACAAGCCGGAGAGCGGCGAGGGCTTCGAGGGTGCGGTCGCCAAGGCGGTCTACGAGCAGATGGGCTACACCTCCGACGAGGTGACCTGGACCCGGGTGGGGTTCAACAGCGTCTTCAAGCCGACGCCGAAGAACTGGGACTTCGACATCAACGAGTTCTCGATCAGCGAGAAGCGCAAGGAGGCCGTGGACTTCTCCTCGCCGTACTACGACGTCAGCCAGGCCGTCGTGACCACCAAGGGCTCCAAGGCCGACGGCGTCACGACGATCGACGACCTCAAGGGCCTGACCCTCGGCGCGCAGGTCGGCACCACCAGCCTGGACGCCATCAACGAGGTGGTCGCGCCCAGCAAGAAGCCGCGGGTCTACAACTCCAACAACGACGCGGTGAAGGCGCTGGAGAACGGCCAGATCGACGGGCTGGTCACCGACCTGCCGACGGCGTTCTTCATGGCGGCCGCGCAGCTCTCCAAGGGCACCATCGTCGGCCAGCTGCCGGCCGGCGGCGGCACCCCGGAGCAGTTCGGCCTGGTCCTGGACAAGGGCAGCCCGCTGACCCCCTGCGTCAGCCAGGCGGTGGACGCGCTGAAGGCCGACGGCACCCTGGACCAGCTGGTCGACCAGTGGCTGAGCCAGAGCGGCGCGCCGGTCCTCAAGTAGCGCTCCGGTCGTGACCGTCCCCGCCGAGACGGCCCCCGTCCTGCCGGACGACGCGGGCCCGAGCGACCTCCAGCGCTGGCGGGACGACTACCGCCGCGGCCGGGCCCGCCGCTCCACCGTGCTGGCCGGCACCAGCACGGTGGTCTTCCTGGCCGTCGTCGGCACCGCGACGGTGCTCTCGCCGGGCTGGCCGCGGGTCAAAGCCACCTTCCTGGACTGGGAGGTGGCCAAGGACTCGCTGCCGGACATCCTGTCCGGGCTGTGGCTCAACGTCCGGGTGCTCGCGGTGTCCGCCGTGCTCATCCTCGTCGTCGGGCTGGCCATCGCGACGCTGCGCACCCTGCGCGGCCCGCTGTGGTTCCCGGTGCGGGCGCTCGCCGCGGCATACACCGACTTCTTCCGCGGGATGCCGCTGATCATCCTGCTGTACCTCGTCGGCTTCGGGCTGCCCGGGCTGCGGCTGAAGGGCCTCCCGGACGACCCGGTGGTCCTGGGCACCCTCGCGCTGGTGCTGACCTACTCGGCGTACGTCGCGGAGGTCTTCCGGGCCGGCATCGAGTCGGTGCACCCGAGCCAGCGGGCGGCGGCCCGGTCGCTCGGCCTCTCGTACAGCCAGACGATGCGCCGCGTCGTGCTGCCGCAGGCCGTGCGCCGGGTGACGCCGCCGCTGCTCAACGACTTCGTGGCGCTGCAGAAGGACGTCGGGCTGATCTCGGTGCTGGGGGCCTTCGACG
The DNA here is from genome assembly GCA_963746465.1 of uncultured Actinomycetota bacterium. Lineage (GTDB taxonomy): Bacteria > Actinomycetota > Actinomycetes > JACCUZ01 > JACCUZ01 > CAVVAY01. The sequence goes on from CAVVAY010000007.1 coordinate 149,004, forward strand.
CGGTCCGGCAGGCGCAGATCCACGCCGACGCGGCGTTCAACTACACGCCGTACCTGGTGGCCGGGCTGCTCTTCGTGCTGCTGGCGATCCCGACCATCCGGCTGGCCGACTGGGTCAGCCTGCGGGCCGCGCGTCGCCAGCAGGCGAGCGGGGCGCTGTGATCCCCGACCCGGGTACGACGGTGCCGGTGCTCGGCTGCGAGGGCGTGGTGAAGCGGTTCGGCGACCACACGGTGCTGCGCTCGGTCGACCTCGAGGTCGGCGAGCACCAGGTGGTCACCCTGATCGGGGCCTCCGGGTCGGGCAAGTCGAGCCTGCTGCGCTGCATCAACCTGCTCGAGACCGTCGACGACGGCGTGATCCGCCTGGACGGCGAGGACATCACCGACCCGCGGGTCGACGCCGACGGGGTCCGCCGCCGGATCGGGGTCGTCTTCCAGGCCTACAACCTGTTCCCGCACATGACCGTGCTGGACAACATCACCCTGGCGCCGCGGCTGGTCGGCAAGGTGGCCAAGGCCGAGGCCGCCGAGAAGGCGATGACCCTGCTGCGGCGGGTCGGGCTGGCCGAGAAGGCCCAGGAGTACCCCGACCGGCTCTCCGGCGGCCAGCAGCAGCGGGCGGCCATCGTGCGGGCGCTGGCCAACGAGCCGCGGCTGCTGCTGCTCGACGAGGTCACCAGCGCCCTGGACCCCGAGCTGGTCGGGGAGGTGCTCGGGCTGGTCCGCGAGCTCAAGGAGCAGGGGATGACCATCGTGATGGCCACCCATGAGATGAGCTTCGCCCGGCAGGCGGCCGACCGGGTGGTGTTCCTCGATGCCGGCGTCGTCCTGGAGGAAGGGCCGCCCGAGCAGGTGCTGGCCGACCCGGTCGAGCCGCGGACCCGGCAGTTCCTGGCCCGGATCCTGGAGTCCGGCCGGCTCTGAGCGGCCGCCCCGACCGCAAAACCGCAGGTCAGAGGGGCCTTAGGCCGACCTGAGGCGGCCTAAGCCGCGGTACGCCGGCGCCCCCGCAGCAAATAGGACATCGTCCGGATGTGGGCCCCCTCCTCAGAGGCGGAGATTTCTACCTGTCAGCAAGAAGCCAGGTCTCCCAGAGGAGTTCTCATGTCGTCCATCGTCGGTCCTTACGCCGGTGTCGAGTCCGACTACCGCCGCGGCCAGATCACCGCGTCCTTCCGTGGCGGCCACCGCAAGTCCGGTCGCCGGCTGGTGATCCGCAAGCGCCGGGTCACCGAGCCCACTCCCGCCATCGACTGGTTCGGGGAGTGAGCGCGGCGGCCGCCTGGGTGGTGCGTGAGCTCGCCCAGGCTCGCGGCGCCGAGCAGGCATCCGCCGTACGCCGAGATACCAGCGCCGCGCACAGCACCGAGCACCGAGATCCCCGGCCCGCCGGCCGGTCGCGCCACTGAGGCCGACCGCTCGGCGGGCACCGCAGCCCGCACGACCAGCAAGGAGAACACCGTGTCCCTCACCGGCCCATTCGGCAACGTCGAGGCGGACTACCGCCGCGAGCGCATCGCCGCATCCTTCCGTGACCACCGCAAGAGCCGCGGCCACCTGCTCCGTCGGCACGCCGACGAGCCCGTCCGAGGCGGGAAGTGAATGCCCAAGCAGGGCGGCTCGTCGGCCTCCGCGAGGCCGACCACCCGGCTTCCGCCGCGCCGCAGCCCGGGTTCCGGGCAGCGGCCGTCGGCCCGGCCGACGATGATGGCCTCGTGCCCGGACCCGACGACCGCGTCCCGCTGGTCGGCCGCCTCGATGAGCTCGAGCGGCTGGCCGGCCTGGTCGGTCTGAACGCCGACGAGCCGCAGCCCGAGAGCGCGGTCCTGCTCTCCGGCGACGCGGGGGTCGGCAAGACCCGCCTGCTGGCCGAGCTGCGCTCTCGCGCCGAGCAGGCCGGCTACCGGGTCCTCGTCGGGCACTGCCTCGACTTCGGCGACAGCGCCCTGCCCTACCTGCCGTTCAGCGAGGCCTTCGGCCGGCTGTCCGCTGACTCCCCCACGCTGGCCCGCTCGCTGGTCGAGGCCGGACCGGCCATCGCCCGGTTGATGCCGGCCCGTCGGGTGATGAACGAGCACCACGAGCCCGCCGACGAGAGCCACCTGGACCGCCCGGACCTGTTCGCCTCCGCGCACGCCGCGCTCGAGCTGCTCGGCCGGGCCGCGCCGCTGCTGCTGCTGATCGAGGACGTCCACTGGGCCGACCGCTCCTCCCGCGAGCTGCTCAGCTTCCTGTTCTCCCGGCGCTTCGACTCGCCGGTGGCCGTGGTGGCGTCCTACCGCAGCGACGACCTGCACCGCCGCCACCCGCTGCGCACGGCGGCCGCCGAGTGGGCCCGGCTGCCCGGCGTTACCCGCATCGACCTGGCCCGGCTGGACGACGACGACGTCCGCGCCCTGGTCGAGACCCTGCACCCCGAGCCGCTGCCCGAGCGCGCGATGCGCGGCATCGTCGAGCGCGCCGAGGGCAACGCGTTCTTCACCGAGGAGCTCGTGCAGGCCGCCTCGCAGGGGCCGGGCTCGCTGCCCGAGGCGCTCGCCGACCTCCTGCTGGTCCGCCTCGACCAGCTCGACGACGAGGCCCGCCTCGTGGTCCGGGCCGCGGCGGTGTCCGGCCGCCGGGTGCCCCACCTGCTGCTCGAGCGGGTCCTGGACGGGCAGGTCCACAGCCTCGACATCGCCCTGCGCGCGGCGGTCGAGCGCAACGTGCTGCTGCCGATGGGCCGCGACGGCTACGCGTTCCGGCACGCCCTGCTCGCCGAGGCCGTCTACGACGACCTGCTGCCCGGCGAGCGGGTCCGGCTGCACGCGGCCTACGCCAAGGCGCTGCAGCAGGGCGGCGTGGGCGGTACGGCGGCCGAGCTGGCCAAGCACGCCCGGGCGGCCAACGACGTCGCGACTGCGGCCCGGGCCAGCATGGCCGCGGGCGACGAGGCGATGGCGGTCGCCGGCCCGGACGAGGCGTCCCGGCACTACGAGCTGGCCCTCGAGCTGGCCACCGACTCCGGGCTGGACGACATCGACGTCGTCGAGCTCACCGCCCGGGCCTGCGAGGCGGCGCTGGCCGCCGGCCAGACCTACCGTGCGCTGGCCCTGGCCCGCGACCAGCTGCGCGCCACCTCGCCGGACACCTCGCCGCAGGCCCGGCTCCGGCTGCTGCACGTCAAGGCCACCGTCGCGATCGTCGCCGACACCGAGGGCGAGGCACTCAAGGTCACCACCGAGGCCCTCGACCTGCTGGCGAAGCACCCGGACGACGCGATGCGCGCCCACGTCCTGGCGCTGCACGCCCGCGGGCTGTCCGAGGCGCGCCGGCACGACGAGGCCACCGAGTTCGCCACCGAGGCTGCCGAGCTGGCCGACCGGCTCGGCCTGGCCGTCGTCGTCGCCGACGCCCGCACCACGCTGGCTCGGCTGCGCGAGCGACCCGGCGAGACGGCGGCTTCCCGGGTGATGCTCGAGGAGAACGTCGGGCAGGCCCGGGCGGCCGGCGACCTGGCGGTCGAGCTGCGCAGCATGTTCAACCTGGGCACCCTGCAGTACGAGGCCGGCGACATCGCCAGCGCCCGCGACGAGTACGCCCGGACCCAGCGCCGGGCCGAGGAGACCGGCCGGCCGTGGTCGCCGTTCGGGCTGGAGTCCCGCGTCCTCGGCATCCAGGCCGCCTACGTTCTGGGCGACTGGACCGCCGCCGCTGCCCTCGCCGACCTGCGGCACGAGTCGCCGCCGGACCTCGCCGAGGCGATGGTGGTGTCCAGCGGCCTGCTGGTGCGGGCCGGCCGCGGCGAGACGGCGGCACTCGACGTGCTGCCCGGGCTGGTCCCGCACGGACGGCGCGAGGGCATGGTGTCGCTGTTCGCCGGGTTCGCGGCGGTCGACCTGCAGGGCGACCGCGGCGACCTCGCGGCCGCCATCGAGGCGCACGACGACACCGTCACCACCCTGGGCGAGATGTGGGCGAACAAGAACTTCCAGGCCCGGATCCGGCTGTCCGGCCTGCTGCTCGGGCAGCTCGCGTCGGCGGTCTCCGACATCGGCAGCCAGGACCGCGAGCGACCTGGTCGGCCGCGCCGGCGACCTGCTCGATGCCGCCCACCGCGCTGCCCGGGTGCGCGAGCAGTCGGTCTGGGAGGAGGGCCCGGAGGGCCGCGCCTGGCTCGCCCGGGCCGAGGCCGAGCACGCCCGGTTGCGCTGGCTGGTCGGGGAGGACGCACCCGAGCTGGACGAGCTGGTCGCCCGCTGGGAGCGCGCCGTGGCCGGGTTCGACGGCGTTCGGTCACGTCTACGAGCGGGCCCGTTCGCAGGCCCGGCTGGCCGCGGTGCTGACCGCGGCCGGGCGCACCGCCGAGGCGGCCGAGCTGACCACCGACGCGGCCGCGGTGGCGCGGACCCTCGGCGCCGAGCCGCTGCTGCGTGAGCTGCGCACCCTCGGTGCACCGGCCGGAACCGGCCGGACGTCACCACCCGGCGCGACGAGCCATTGACCGCCCGCGAGGCCGAGGTGCTGGCGCTGGTCGCCCAGGGTCGCAGCAACCGCGAGGTCGCCGGCCAGCTGTTCATCAGCGCGAAGACCGTCAGCGTGCACGTGTCGAACATCCTGGCCAAGCTCGGCGCAGCCGGCCGCACCGAGGCGGTGGCGGTGGCCCGCCGGCGGGGCTACCTCAGCGACTGACCCGGCGTACTACGGTCAGTGCTGCGACTGCCAGGCCGTCCACGCGCTGGCGACCATCTCGCGCAGGTCGAACCGAGCGCTCCAGCCGAGCTGCTTGCCGATCTTGGTCGCGTCGGCGAAGTACACCGGCGCGTCACCGGGTCGCCGGCCGACCACCTCGACCTCGAAGTCGACGCCGGTCACCTCGCGCACCGTCTCCAGCACCTCCTTGACCGAGATGCCTTCGCCGCGGCCGACGTTGTAGACCTCGCCCGTCGGCTCCTCGTCCAGCCGACGAGCGGCTGCCGCGTGCGCCTCGGCGAGGTCGACGACGTGGATGTAGTCGCGGATGCAGGAGCCGTCGCGGGTCGGGTAGTCGTCGCCGAACAGCTGCGGGTTGCGACCGCCGCTGAGCGCCTGGAACGCCATCGGCACCAGGTTGTTGACGCTCCGGTCGCCGAGCTCGGGGGCACCCGCGCCGGCGACGTTGAAGTAGCGCAGCGCGGCCCACCGCAACGACGTGGCGGTCGCCAGGTCGCGCAGCATCCACTCGCCGACCAGCTTGGTCTCGCCGTACGGGCTGATCGGCGCGGTCACGGTCTCCTCGGTGACCAGCTCGACCGGGGGCTCGCCGTAGACGGCGGCGCTGGAGGAGAACAGCACCCGGTCGACGCCCTCGTCGAGGCAGGACTGGAGCAGCGACCGCATGCCGCCGACGTTCTCGTCCCAGTAGAGCAGCGGCTGCTCCATCGACTCGCCGACCGCCTTCTTGGCCGCCAGGTGCAGGAGGCCGGTGACCTGGTTCCCGCGCAGAGCGGTCCGGACTGCGTCGCTGTCGCTGACCGAGGCCTGCACGAACGGGACGTCGGCCGGCACGTTCTCCCGGATGCCGGTCGACAGGTCGTCGAGCACCACCACCGGCAGGTCGGCGTCCTGGAAGGCCCGCACGATGTGCGCCCCGATGTAGCCGGCCCCGCCGGTGAGCATCCACGTCATGGGAACGACCCTACGACGTGGGCGTCACACGAAGGTCCGGCCGGTCAGCAGCTCATAGGCCTCGACGTACTTCGCGCGAGTGCGCTCGACCACGTCGTCCGGCAACGGCGGGGGTTCCTCCCCCGAGGCCCGGTCCCAGCCGGACGCGGGCGACGTGAGCCAGTCGCGGACGTACTGCTTGTCGTACGACGGCTGAGCGCGACCGGGCTGCCACTGATCGGCCGGCCAGAACCGCGACGAGTCAGGAGTCAGCACCTCGTCGCCGAGGATCATCCGACCGTCCGCGTCGCGGCCCAGCTCGAGCTTGGTGTCGGCGAGCAGGATGCCGCGGGCGCGGGCGATGTCGCGGGCCCGGGAGTAGACGGCCAATGTCGTGTCGCGCAGTGCCGCCGCAGTGTCGGCGCCGACGGTGGCGACCACGTCGTCGTACGTCACGTTCTCGTCGTGGTCGCCGAGGGCGGCCTTGGTCGCCGGCGTGAAGATCGGCTCCGGGAGCTCGGAGCCGTCGACCAGGCCGGCCGGCAACGGCACGCCGCAGGTCACCCCGGTCGCGAGGTACTCGGCCAGCGCCGAGCCGGTGAGGTAGCCGCGGGCGACGCACTCGACGGGGTACATCTCGAGCCGGCGGCACAGCAGCGCGCGGCCGGCGTACTCGGCGGGGACGTCGGTGGAGACCACGTGGTGCGGCACGAGGTCCGCGAGCTGCTCGAACCACCAGAGCGAGAGCTGGGTGAGGATGCGGCCCTTGTCCGGGATCGGCGTCGGCAGCACGAAGTCGAACGCCGAGATGCGATCGCTCGCCACCATCAGCAGCAGACCGCCCGGCGCTTCGTAGAGGTCCCGGACCTTGCCGCTGTGCAGGTGTCGGTAGTCGGCCACGGGGGCAGTCTCGCAGGCATGAGCGAATCCTTCTCCCAGCCGGCCGGCGACTCACCCGCCGAGAGCGACGTCGACGAGAACGAGGACCAGGTGGAGCCGGACGCCGACGCCGAGCACGTCGGCCGGGTGGCAGGCGACGACCAGGGATACGCCGGCGAGCAGGGCGCCGAGGCCCGCGCGGAGGCCGAGGACGCCTAAGGTTGCCGCCATGCGGCGGTATCTCGCGGTGATGGCGGCTCTGTTGGTGCTGGCCGGCTGCGGCGGCGGGTCGGAGGCCGACCAGTCGCCGGCGTCGAGCTCGCCGTCGTCGTCCCCGACCGCCAGCCAGGCGGCCGCCCAGTTCGGCCCGGTCGGGCTGGCCCAGGCGGCCGACGGCACGGTGTGGGCCGCGTGGTCGCAGAGCGACACCGTCGCCCCGGTGCAGGACGACGGCACGGCCGGCGAGGCGGTCGCGGTCGGCCGCACGCCGCTGCGGCTGCTCGAGCTGGACGGCTCGCTGTGGGTCACGACCATCCGGGACGGCGGGCTGACCGAGGTCGACCCGGCGTCCGGTGCCGTCGTCCGTACGGTGACCCTCGGCGAGCAGCCGGAAGGCCTGACCTCCATGGCGGGACACCTGTTCGTGGTGCTGCAGGAGGGGGCTGCACTCGTCGAGGTGGACCCGGCCGACGGTGCCGTGCTGCGGCGCTACGACGTCGGCGGCGAGCCACGGATGGTGGCCGCCGGCGACGGCGCGTTGTACGTCGGCGACTTCGCGGGGGGTCGGGTGGTGCGGGTACAGCCGGGCCAGAAGGAGCAGGTGTTGCGGAGCAAGCCGGTGTGCGCCGGCGTCCAGGACCTGCTCGTCCTCGACGGGACGGTCTGGGCCGCGTGCATGACCGACAACCGGGTGCTCGGGCTCGACCCGCAGACGCTCGCGGTCACCGACCGGATCGACGTCTCGGGCGACCCGGACGGGCTGGCCGCGGGCACCGGCAGAACGCTGGTCGTGAGCCTGCAGGACGGCCCCGGGCTCGCGGTCGTCGACACGGCGTCCGGCGAGGTGACGCGGCCGTTCACCGGGACCTCCGGGCGGCTCGGTGACAAGGCCAACAACGACGTGCTGGAGCGGGACGGTACCGCGTTCGTCAGCGACTACACCGGCAACCGGGTGGAGGTCGTGCGCCTCGACCAGCCATGATCGAGCGGTGACCGACACCGGGACCGAGATCACCAGCGAGGCCGAGCTGCGCGAGCTGCTGGGCAGCCCGTCGGGCGGGGCGGTGAGCAAGGAGCGGGTCCGCCTGCACGATCTCGACCGGGCCTGGATCGCCGCCTCGCCCTTCCTGCTGATGGCGAGCTCGGGAGCCGACGGCAGCTGCGACGTGTCACCCAAGGGCGACCCGGCCGGCTTCGTCAAGGTGCTCGACGACCGCACGCTGGTGGTGCCGGAGCGGCCCGGCAACAAGCGCGCCGACGGCTGGGTCAACGTGCTGGCCAACCCGCACGTCGGGCTGATCTTCGTGGTGCCCGGCCGCACCGACACCCTGCGGGTCAACGGCCGGGCCCGGCTGGTGCGCGACGGACCGTTCTTCGACGACCTCGTGGTGCGCGGACACCGGCCGCTGGTCGCCCTCGTGGTGGAGGTGGAGCAGGTGTTCCACCACTGCGGCAAGGCGTTCCTGCGGTCCCGGCTCTGGGACCCGGACAGCTGGCACCCGGACGCGCTGCCCCGCCGGTCGGTCATCGCCCGCGAGCTGGAGCGTCCGGGCGCCGACCTGGCCGAGCTGGACGCCTACTACGGCCCGTCGTACGCCGAGCGCCTCTACCGCCAGACCTAGAGGATCGGGCCTAGTGACCGCGGTGGGCGAGGTGCTCGTTCGGGTTGCCGACCACCATCGCGGGGCGCTGCAGGTCGCGGTGCCCCAAGTGCTCGTTGGGGTTGCCGCCGGACACCGGCGTGGACTGCGCGGCCGGACCGACCCCGCCCCCGGTGGCGTCAGCGGCCGAGCCGCAACCTGTGAGCACCAGGGCGGCCACGAACAGGCCGGCAGCCGAGGTCTTCGCCGTGGTGATGGTCATGATGACTCCTCTCGCGACCGGGGTCGGTCCCTGGTCTGCTGCCACCGTGGGACCAGCGGCTTGAACGCCGGTCCAGGCCCGCTGAAACGGGCGCAGCCGCTCTGGTTGACTGAGCAGCGGCCGAAGGTCTGGGGGTGCGCATGGGCGTCGGGCGGCTGCACGTCGGCGTCCTCGGCCCGTTCGAGGTACGGATCGGCACGACGGCGACCGGGCCCGCCGGCGCCAAGCGGCGTGGCCTGCTGGCGGTGCTCGCGCTGGAGGCGAACTCCGTGGTGCCGGTCAGCCGGCTGATCGACCACCTCTGGGGCGAGGAGCCGCCGGCGTCAGCCGTGAACATCGTCCAGACCTACGTGTCGGCCTGGCGCAAGACCCTCGGCACCGACCCGCTGGTGACGGTCGGCACCGGCTACCGGCTCGAGCTCAGCTCGGCGCAGAGCGACCTGCTGTCCTACCGGGAGCTCGTCTCACAGGCCCGCGTCGCGGAGGCGGAGGCGCGGCACCCAGAGGCGGCGCGGCTGCTGGGGGATGCTTTGCGGCTCTGGCGCGGCCCGGTGCTGGTCGACCTGTCCGGGGAGGCGTTCCACGACCGCCTCGCCGGCAGCCTCGAGGTCGAGCGTCTCGCGGTCACCGAGTCCTGGGCCCGGGCGGTGCTGCTCTCCGGCGGTGACCCGGGTGAGGTGGCGGCCGTGCTGACGGCCGTCCAAGCCCGCGAACCGCTGCGAGAGACGACTACCGAGCTCCTGATGTGGGCACGGATCGCGGCCGGCCAGCAGGCCGCCGCCCTGGACGCGTTCTCGGTGACGCAGCGCCTGTTGCGCACCGAGCTCGGCGCCGACCCAGGCCCTGCCCTGGCAGCGATGCACGAGCGGGTCCTGCGTTCCGACGCCGCTCTGCAGCAGCGGACGTCCGTGGTGACCGCTGGCCCAGCGACGCGAGACCAGACCCTCCCCGGGACCGGCCTGGACTCGTTCGTCGGCCGGGACCGGGACATGCGTCAGGTCACGGCGCTTCTGACCAGCCACCGGCTGGTCACCCTGACCGGACCCGGCGGCGCAGGAAAGTCACGGCTCGCGGCCGAGGTGCTCCAGCAGCAGTCGCTGGCAGGACGGCCGGGTTGGTTCGTCGAGATGGCCCTGCTTCGCGAGGTCGCGCAGGTGCCTGCCACGATCGCGGCTGCCATCGGCTTGCAGGCATCCGCCGGCACCGACCCGATGCGAACCCTGTCCGAGCACCTGGCAGATGCTTCGGCGCTGCTCGTGCTCGACAACCTCGAGCACCTGCCCGACGTACGCCGGGTGGTCGACGACCTTCGGCGCACCACGAAGGACCTGCAGATCCTGCTCACCTCGCGCGAGCCGCTCAGAGTGGCCGGCGAGCAGCAGTACCCGGTACCGCTCCTGGCGGTGCCGCAGGCCGATCACCCCGTGTCGGTGTCCGACCTGGAGCGCGTCGACGCGGTGCGGCTGCTGGTGGACCGCGTTCGCGCCCACCTGCCGGGTTTCGACGTAACGGTGGAGAACGCTGATGCCGTCGCCGGCATAACCCGCCGGCTCGACGGCCTGCCGCTCGCCGTCGAGATCGTGGCCCCGTGGTTGCGCCTGCTCAGCCCGGCGGACCTCGCGACGAGACTCAGCGAACCGCTGGACATGCCCGGTCGCCGGGTCGACGCGCCGGCGCGGCACCGGACGCTGCGGGACACGATCGCCTGGAGCTACGACATGCTGCCGGCACGGGAGCAAGCCCTGCTGTGCCAGCTGGCGGTCTTCGCTGGGGGCTTCACCGTCAGCGCGGTCGAGGGCATCTGCGACGCAGTCCCGGCCCCTGCCGGGGAGAGCGTCGCCGAGAACCTGTTCAACCTGGTGGACCGCAACCTCGTGCAGGCGAGCTCTCCCCCACTGGACCAGTCCCGGTTCCGGCTGCTGCAGACGGTCCGTGACTTTGCCCTCGACCGGGCGCGGGAGCTGCTCGGCCCCGAGCAAGAGATGCTCGGCGAGAAGCACGCGCAGTGGTATGCCGACTGGGCCGCGCAGCTGGCCGCGCACAGCGAGGGTCCGGAGTCTGACCGGTGGCTGGCGGCGGCGGTCGCGGAGGCCGACAACCTGCGTGCGGCGATCGACAGGTTCGGCGCAGACGGCCAAGCAGAGCAGTGCCTTCAGCTCGTGGTCGACGCGATGACGCTGTGGTTCGAGGCCGGGCACGAGGTGGAAGGAGAGCACCGCCTCACTGACGCACTGGCCGCGGCCGGTCCCGCTGCGCCGGCTCGAGCAATCGCCTTGACCTACTGGGCCTGGCTGCGGGGGACGGTCAACCGCCCTGAGGCCGCGGCCGCGGCGGCCGAAGCGCTGGCCATCGCTCGCCGCGACGGCGACGCACCGGTCGAGGCCTTTGCGTTGCAGACGCTGGGCGACACCTTGGACGACGCCGAGGCCTCGGCGGAGGCGAGCCAGTCCGTCTTCGACGCGGCGGACCGTTCTGCCCACTTCACCATCCGCTACGGCCCCACCGCACCGGACGCGGTCCGCTGCGGTGCCTCCTACAACCTGGCGGCTGTCTGGCTGTACCGGTCGGTACCCACCGCGTTGTCCTGGCAGCAGGAGGCGCTCCGCAGAGCTGAGCTCGAGGGTGACCGACGCATCATCGCGGTCAATGCCGCCCGGCTCGCCGCTGTCCACCTGCTGGCCTGTGACACCGAGTCGGCCCGGCAGCAGCTCGACCGGTCGCGGGACCTCGTGTCGCAGCGGGTCACCGCACGGTGGGAGGACATCGTCACGCTCGCGGACGGCTTGCTGGCGCACCACGACGGCAGGCTCGAGGCGGCCGAGCAGCACCTGGGTAACGTCTTCCGTTCGGCGTCCTCGGCGGGTCGACCGCTGCACACGTTCCTGGGTGCCACGGCACTGGCCGACCTGTTCACCGCGGCAGGACAGCTCGGCCCCGCAGCCCAGACCCTGGATCTGGCCGAGCGCAAGGCCGGACGCCTTGCCGACCCCGGTCAGCTCGCTCGGTTGTCCGTGCGGCGAGCCCGGCTGGACCGGCTCGACGGCCGGCCCGCCCGGGCCCGGGAACTGCTCCGTGCCGTCGAACCGTCGCTTCAGGCCGACTCGCTGCCGCCGGAACGGAGCATCTGGCTGCTCGAGTCGGCCGAGCACGCGGCCGAGAGTTCCGACCGGACCGCGCTGGCTGCCTACCTGGCCGAGCTGGACGGCGCAGTCGCGACGACCGGTGTGCGGCTTCCGCCCTGGGAGCAGCCACGCCACGAATCCCTTGCCGCGCGGCTCGGCTGACCGGCTACAGGATCGGGGCCGGGGTGTACGTCGCGGCGCCGGGGTGGCGGGCGACCACCGCCTCGACCTGCGCGACGACCGCGTCGACCTGGGCGCCGGCCGCGCCGGTGAAGCCGGCCGGGTCGCCGACCAGTGCGTCCAGCTGGGCGCGGGACAGCCCCAGCCGCGGGTCGGCGGCCAGCCGGTCGAACAGGTCGTTGCCGGCGGCCCCCTGCTCGCGCATGCCCAGCGCGACGGCCACCGCGTGCTCCTTGATCGCCTCGTGCGCCTGCTCGCGACCGACCCCGGCCCGGACCGCCGCCATCAGCACCTTGGTGGTGGCGAGGAACGGCAGGAAGCGCTCCAGCTCGCGGGCCACCACCGCCGGGTAGGCGCCGAACTCGTCGAGCACCGTGAGGAAGGTCTGGAACAGCCCGTCGGCGGCGAAGAACGCATCGGGCAGCGCGACCCGGCGTACGACCGAGCAGAAGACGTCGCCCTCGTTCCACTGCGCGCCGGCGAGCTCCCCCGACCATCGAGAGGTAGCCGCGCAGCACCACCGCGAGCCCGTTGACCCGTTCGCAGGACCGGGTGTTCATCTTGTGCGGCATCGCGCTGGAGCCGACCTGACCGGCCTGGAACCCCTCGGTCGCGAGCTCCTGGCCGGCCATCAGCCGGATCGTGGTCGCCAGCGACGACGGCCCGGCGGCGAGCTGCACCAGCGACGACACGACGTCGAGGTCGAGCGACCGGGGGTAGACCTGGCCGACGCTGGTGAGCACCCGGGAGAAGCCCAGGTGCTCGGCCACCTTCTGCTCCAGGGCCGCCAGCTTCTCGACGTCGCCGTCCAGCAGGTCGAGCTGGTCCTGCGCGGTTCCCACCGGGCCCTTGATGCCGCGCAGGGGGTAGCGCTCGATCAGCTCCTCGAGCCGCTCGACGGCGACCAGCAGCTCCTCGGCGGCCGAGGCGAAGCGCTTGCCGAGGGTCGTCGCCTGCGCCGCCACGTTGTGCGACCGCCCGGCCATCACCAGGTCGCTGTGCTCGGCGGCCAGCCGGGCCAGCCGGGCGAGCGCGGCAACAGCGCGGTCGCGCAGCAGCTCGAGCGAGGAGCGGACCTGCAGCTGCTCGACGTTCTCGGTGAGGTCGCGGCTGGTCATCCCCTTGTGCACCTGCTCGTGGCCGGCCAGCGCCGAGAACTCCTCGATCCGGGCCTTCACGTCGTGCCGGGTGACTGCCTCGCGGCGGCGGATCGAGTCGAGGTCGACGTCGTCGAGGACCTTCTCGTACGCCTCGACCACGCCGTCGGGCACGTCGACGCCCAGGTCGCGCTGGGCCACCAGCACGGCCAGCCACAGCCGGCGCTCGAGCACCACCTTGTTCTCCGGCGACCAGATCCGAGTCAGCTCGGCGCTGGCGTACCGGGCGGCGAGCACGTCGGGGATCGTCACGCGACCGATTCTCCCCTACCCGTCGCCGGCGGCAGCTGCGGCGATGTCGGTCCGGTGGTGACTGCCCGCCAGGTCGATCCGGTCCACCGCCGCGTACGCCGAGGACGCGCGCGGCTGCCAGGTCGGCCCCGGTGCCGACCACCGACAGCACCCGGCCGCCGCTGCTGATCACCCGGCCCGAGACGTCCAGGACGGTGCCCGCGTGCAGCACCGCCGCCCCCTCGACCTCACCCGCCGCGTCGAGCCCGGTGACCTCGTCGCCGGTGCGCGGGGCCGCCGGGTAGCCGTGCGCGGCCACCACGACCGTGACCGCGGCGTCCTCGGACCACTCCAGCGGCGGCACGTCGCGCAGCGTGCCGGTGGCGGCGGCGAGCAGCAGGCCGGCCAGCGGGGTCCGCAGCCGGGCCAGCACCACCTGGGTCTCCGGGTCGCCGAACCGCGCGTTGAACTCGATGACCCGCACGCCCCGCGAGGTCAGCGCCAGGCCGGCGTAGAGCAGGCCGGCGAACGGCGTGCCGCGCCGGGCCATCTCGTCGACGGTCGGCTGCAGCACGTCGGCGAGCACCTGGTCGACCAGGCCGTCCGGCGCCCACGGCAGCGGTGAGTAGGCGCCCATCCCGCCGGTGTTGGGCCCTTGGTCGCCGTCCCGGACCCGCTTGAAGTCCTGCGCCGGCACCAGCGGCAGCACCGTGGTCCCGTCGCAGAGCGCGAACAGCGACACCTCCGGGCCGTCGAGGTACTCCTCCACGACCACCCGGTCGCAGGAAGCGGCGTGGGCCAGCGCCTCGTCGCGGTCGGTGGTGACGACCACGCCCTTGCCGGCGGCCAGCCCGTCGTCCTTCACGACGTACGGCGAGCCGAGCTCGTCCAGTGCGGCTGCGGCCTCCTCCGGCGTGCTGCACACCCGGGCCTGCGCGGTCGGCACGCCGGCCCTGGCCATCACCTCCTTGGCGAACGCCTTGGACCCCTCCAGCGCGGCGGCCGCGGCCGAGGGCCCGAAGCAGGCGATGCCCCGCTGCCGCACGGCGTCGGACACGCCGGCCACCAGCGGTCCCTCCGGACCGACGACGACCAGGTCGACGGCCAGCCGGAAGGCCAGCTCGGCCACCGTCGCCGGGTCCGCGACGTCCAGCGGCCGGTTCTCGACCTCGGCGGCGGTGCCCGCGTTGCCGGGCGCGGCGATCACGGCGGTGACCGACGGGTCGGCGTGCAGCGCGCGCACCAGCGCGTGCTCCCGGGCGCCGCCCCCGACGACGAGGATCCTCACGACTTCCAGAACTCCCACCAGCGCCGGGCCTGCTCGGACCGCGGGGACTCGGGGTCGAACGGCTCGCGGGATCCGGCGACCGGCCGCCCCGGCGAGCCGCGGGAACCGCGGTCGCCGTCGTCCTCGTCGTCGTCCGCCCAGCGCCGCCGGGTGGGTGAGGTGTCGCTGGTGTCGCTGACCGGCTCGCCGAGCTGCGGGTCGTACCCCTCGAGGCCGGTGACCTGCTCGACCGCGCGGGCCAGCTCGTACACCGTGCCCATCAGTGCCAGGTCGTCGCTGCCGGCCCGGTTGTCCGGGACATGGATCTCGAACTCGCCCTGGAAGAAGGTCAGCCCGATGCCGGTGACCGGGTCGGTGAGCTCGCGGGTCTCGTCGTCGTCCTGGGTCATCTCGGCGCCCGGGCCGAGGATCTCGACCGCCCGCGGCCGCACGGCGTCCCAGAGCTCGAGGTCCTCCTCGGTGAGCGGCCCGGGGTCGCCGCCCTCGTAGGAGTCCTCGAGGCTGTCGAGCGCATCCTCGAACGTCTGGCCGGGGTCGCGCCGGACGAAGAAGATGTCGTAGCTCATCGCAGCGACCGTATCCCGGTCAGCCGGCGGCGTGCTCGTCCGCCACTGCCAGCGCCTCGTCGAGGATCGCCAGGCCCTCCTTGGCCTCCTCGTCGGAGGTCGTGCAGGGCGGGACGACGTGCAGCCGGTTGAAGTTGACGAACGGCAGCATGCCGCGCGACTTGCAGGCGGCGACCAGGGCCGCCATCGGGGCGTTGGCCTCGCCGCTGGCGTTGTAAGGCACCAGCATCTCGCGGGTGGCCCTGTCCTTGACCAGGTCGAGCGCCCAGAACACGCCCATCCCCCGGACCTCGCCCACGCTGGGGTGCCGCTCGGCGATCTCGCGCAGCCCGGGGCCGAGCACGTCCTGCCCGAGCCGGCGGGCGTTGTCGACGATGCCCTCCTCGGCCATCGCGGTGATGCTCGCGACGACCGCGGCGCAGGCCAGCGGGTGACCGGAGTAGGTGAGGCCGCCGGGGAACACCCGCTGGGCGAACGTCTCGGCGATCTCGGTGGAGATGATGACGCCGCCGATCGGGACGTAGCCGGAGTTGCTGCCCTTGGCGAAGGTGATGAGGTCCGGCCGGACGTCCCAGCGGTCGACCGCGAACCACTCGCCGGCCCGGCCGAAGCCGGCCATCACCTCGTCGGCGACGTACACGATGCCGTAGCGGTCGCAGATCTCCCGTACGCCGGCCAGGTAGCCGTCCGGCGGGACGAGGATGCCGGCCGTGCCGGGGATCGTCTCGAGCACCAGCGCGGCGATCGTGCCCGGCCCCTCGAAGGCGACCACCTGCTCGAGGTGCTCGAGCGCCCGCGCGCACTCCTGCTCCGGCGACTCCGACCAGAACGGCGACCGGTAGGGGTAGGGACCGAAGAAGTGCACGACGCCGGTGGCGGTGCCGTCGTTGGCCCAGCGCCGGGGGTCGCCGGTCATCTGGATCGCGGTCGCCGTGTTGCCGTGGTAGCTGCGGTAGGTCGTGAGGACCTTCTGCCGGCCGGTGTGCAGCCGGGCCATCCGGACGGCGTTCTCGATCGCGTCCGCACCACCGTTGGTGAAGAACACCTTCTCCAGCCCCTCGGGGGCGCGCTCGGCGATCAGCCGGGCGGCCTCCGACCGCTGGTCGTTCGCGTGCTGCGGCGCGATGGTGCACAGCCGCGCGGCCTGCTCCTGGATCGCGGCGACGACCTTCGGGTGCTGGTGGCCGATGTTGACGTTGACCAGCTGCGAGGAGAAGTCGAGGTACCGGTTGCCGTCGTGGTCCCAGACGTAGGAGCCCTGGGCGCCGGCGATGACCATCGGCGTGATCAGGGCCTGCGCGGACCAGGAGTGGAACACGTGGGCCCGGTCCAGCTCGTAGGTGCGGGCACCGGCGGCCGGGTCGAGGGCAGGCAGGTCGCTCATGGCCCGCAGGATAGGCCTCCTAGGGTGGCCGGCATGCCGGTGTCCACGCTCACCCTGGTGCTCGACCTGTGCGGGGTGTTCGTGTTCGCCCTGTCCGGGGCGCTGGCCGCGGTGCTGCGCAAGCTGGACGTGGTCGGGGTGGTCGTGGTCGCCACCGTGTCGGCCATCGGCGGCGGCCTGCTGCGCGACGTCCTGCTGCCCGACGTACCGCCGCCCGCCCTGCAGGACTGGCGCTACGTCGCGGTCAGCGGGGTGGCCGGGGTGATCGTGTTCTTCTTCCACCCGCAGGTCGGCCGGCTGACCCGCGCGGTCCGGGTGTTCGACGCGGCCGGTCTCGGGTTCTTCGCCGTGGCCGGCACGGCGAAGGCCCTGGGCGCCGGGCTCGGGCCGGTGCCCGCGTGCATCCTCGGCGTCCTGACCGGGGTCGGTGGCGGCCTGCTGCGCGACGTGCTGCTGCGCGAGATCCCGCTGGTGCTGCGCACCGGGGAGCTCTACGCCGTGACCGCGCTGGCCGGTGCGGTGATCGTCGTGGTGGCCGACGAGCTGGGCGGCTACAACGCGGGCACGGCCGGCGCGGCGGTCGCGGTCGTGTTCATCCTCCGGGTGCTGGCCCTGCGGCGGCACTGGTCGGCCCCGTTGCCCCGCGGCATCAGCCCGTGAGCCGTTGCTCCAGGCGCGACCGCACAGCGGGCCACTCGTCGCGCAGGATCGAGTAGACCACCGAGTCGCGCCAGCTCCCGTCGGCGCGCAGCACGTGCCGCCGGAGCACTCCCTCCCGGGTCGCGCCGAGCTTGGCGATGGCGGCCTGCGAGCGGGTGTTGATCAGGTCGGTCTGCAGCTTGACCCGGCCGAAGCCGCAGTCGTCGAACGCGTAGGTCAGCAGGGCCAGCTTGCAGGCCGGGTTGACCGGGCCTGCCCACCACGGCGGTCCGTACGCCGTCCAGCCGAGGTGCACCCGCTCGTTGACCAGGTCCCACTCGGCGAGGCTGCTGGTGCCGACCACCGTCCCGGCGGCGCCGAGCCCGGAGTCGCCGGCCAGCCGCACCACCCACGCCTGCCGCGGCCCGGTGGTCCCCTGGTCGAACCGCTCCAGCGCCGCTCGCACGGCGTCGACGTCCGGCCACCGACCGGCCGGCCCGCCGCCGTAGCCCGACGCCCAGACCCTCTCGTCGTCCAGGGCCGCGAACAGCCCGGCGGCGTCCCCGGTGGTGGCCGGGGACAGCCGGACGACGGTGTTGCCGAGCTCGACGGCCTCGGGCGCGCGGGTCACCCGCCGCAACCTACCGACCGGGTGGGCCGTCAGAGGATGCCGCGGTCCTTGAAAGCCTTGGTGATGACGGCGTCGTACTGGGTGCCGTAGAGCTTGTGCGCGGCGTCCAGGGTGTCCTGCGCGGCCGCCGCGAAGCTGGTACCCGGGTCGAAGGCGAACTGCGCCTCGATGATGATCCGGTCCGCGGTCCGCGCGTTGCCGATCCCCTTGCGGATGTCCCACAGCGCCCGCGACCAGATCTGGCCGTCGAAGTGCACCTCGTTGCCCCGCTGGGCCACGGTGATGTTCTTGTCCAGGCGGCGCAGGCAGTGCTCGGTCACCGTCGCGGACAGCGAGGTGTACGACGTCGCGTCCCAGTCCATGACGCAGGCCGGGGAGGCCTTGACCGGCCATCCGTTCTGGCCTGCGGTCCACAGACCGACCGACACGGCGAGGTAGTCGCCGAACGCCTCGCCGATCGAGCCGGCGTCCAGCGAGGTGCCGTAGCCGGGAACCTGCGCGTCGTGCACCGCGTGGCCGTACTCGTGCACGATCACCTCGGCGTCCTCGGCGTCGTCGACACCGCCCTTGCCGAAGCGCAGCAGGTCGTGCTTGTCCCAGGAGAACGAGTTGTCGGCGCCGTACTGGTTGATCTTGATGTCCTGGGACTCCTTGTTCACCGGGCGCAGGCCGTTGGTGCCGCCGGCGCCGAACCCGAGGCTCTGCAGGTACAGCTGAGCCTGGGTGGCCCAGTAGTAGGCCATCACCTGCTCGAACTGGTCGTCGTGCCGGTTGAACACGTAGCCGGTCTTCGCCGACACCGGCTTGCCGGTCTCGGACACCACGTTGGCGTAGTCGCCGCGCAGGTAACCGCTGCCGTCGAGGTTCGTCAGCGAGACGGTCTTGTACTCCGAGGCCGGCACCGCGGTCGCGGAGTCCTTGTCGTCCACCAGGTTCTGGTTGCCGCTGGACTGCACGGGGTTGACCGCGAAGACGGCACCCTGAGGTGCGCCGGCGCCGGCGGCGGGCGTGCCGGACAGGGCGCCTACCAGGCCGGCAACTGCGACGGCGGCCAGGGCTGGGCGGGCGATACGACTGCGGGACACAAGTACTCCTCGACGCTGAGGTGGGCGGAGATGGGGTGAGATCGGCGGGACCCGCGCACCCTACGTCCCGTTCTGCGGCCTGGGAAGGCCCGCGTCAGCTAACCGGCAGATGCCGCCGATCGGCGGTGACTGGGCGACTACGCGGTGTGCCTACCGGTCAGCCGAGCAGGGACCGGACCGCGATCGTCTCGTCCCGGCCGGGACCGACGCCGATCGCCGACATCGGCGCGCCGGACATCTCCTCCAGGGCCGCCACGTAGACCTGCGCGGTCTTGGGCAGGTCGGTCAGCGAGCGGGCTCCGGAGATGTCCTCGTCCCACCCGTCGAAGTGCTCGTACACCGGCTTCGCGTGGTGGAAGTCGGTCTGCGTCATCGGCATCTCGTCCTGCCGGACTCCGTCGACCTCGTACGCGACACAGACCGGGATGCGCTCCCAGCCGGTGAGCACGTCGAGCTTGGTCAGGACGAAGTCGGTGACGCCGTTGACCCGGGCCGCGTAGCGCGCGACCACGGCGTCGTACCAGCCGCAGCGCCGCGGCCGACCGGTCGTGGTGCCGAACTCTGCGCCGTCGGTGCGCAGGCGCTCGCCGTCGGCGTCCAGCAGCTCGGTGGGGAACGGCCCGGAACCGACCCGCGTCGCGTAGGCCTTCACCACCGCGATCACCCGGTCGATCCGCGTCGGCGGGATGCCCGAGCCGGTGCAGGCGCCGCCCGCGGTCGGGTTCGACGACGTCACGAACGGATACGTGCCGTGGTCGACGTCGAGCAGCGTCGCCTGGCCGCCCTCGAGCAGCACGATGTCGCCGCGGTCCAGGGCTTCGCCGAGCACCAGCGACGTGTCGACGACCATCGGCCGCAATCTGTCGGCGTACGAGACCAGCTCCTCGACCACCTCGTCGACCGTGATGGCGCGGCGGTTGTAGACCTTGACGAGCAGGTGGTTCTTCAGCTCGAGGGCGCCCTCGATCTTCTGGCGCAGGATCTTCTCGTCGAACAGGTCCTGCACCCGCACACCGACCCGCGACATCTTGTCGGCGTACGTCGGGCCGATGCCCCGGCCGGTGGTGCCCAGCTTGGCCTTGCCCAGGAAGCGCTCGGCCACCTTGTCGATCACCCGGTGGTGCTGCGCGATCAGGTGGGCGCTGGCACTGACCAGCAGCGCCGAGGTGTCGACCCCGCGCGCCTCGAGCGCGTCGATCTCGCCGAACAGAACAGCCAGGTCGACGACGACGCCGTTGCCGATGACGGGAGTGACACCGGGGGTGAGGATGCCCGACGGCAGCAGGTGCAGGGCGTACTTGTCGTTACCGATGACGATGGTGTGCCCGGCATTGTTGCCGCCGTTGTACTTCACCACGTAGTCGACCGAGGACCCCAGCAGGTCGGTCGCCTTGCCCTTGCCCTCGTCGCCCCACTGGGCTCCGAGCAGGACGATGGCCGGCACTGGTTACACCTACCTCTTCTCGGGAGAGTAGATGCTACGTGAATCCCTTGCTCGTGGTCACGAACGAGGCTGCCGGTGGGACGGACGACGAGCAGGTCGAGGCGGCACTGTCCGTGCTCCGTGCGGCGACCGACGTACGCCGGGAGGTGTGCGCGGAACCCGGCGACCTGGAGCGGCTGCTGGACGACCTCGGCGACCGGATGCTCGTCGTCGTGGGAGGTGACGGTTCGGTCCACACAGCAGTGGCCACGCTGCACGCGCGCGGCGAGCTGTCGCCGGACCGGCCGCTGGGCCTGGTGCCGCTCGGCACCGGCAACGACCTGGCCCGCACCCTCGGCGTCCCGCTGGGGCCGGCCGAGGCGGCGCACGCGCTGGTCGGCGGCCGGACGCGGCCGCTGGACCTGGTCGTGGACGACGCCTCCGGCGTCGTGGTGAACGCGGTCCATCTCGGCGTCGGTGCGGAGGCCGCCGGGAAGGCCGCGGCGCTCAAGGACCGGCTGGGCCGGGCGGCGTACGCCGTGGGCAGCATCGCCGCGGGAGCGGGGGCGACCGGCTGGCACCTCGAGGTGGTCGTCGACGGGACGGCCGTACACGTCGGCGGAGAGGCGCTGATGGTGGCGGTGGCCAACGGCCGCACGATCGGCGGCGGTGCGGAGCTCGCGCCGGACGCCGAGCCGGACGACGGCCTGCTCGACGTGGTCGTGGCGACCTCGACCGGGCCGTTGGCGCGGCTCGGGTTCGCCGTCGCGCTCCGCGACGGTGAGCACGTGGAGAGGGACGACGTCCTGGTGGTCCGGGGGCGCGAGGTCACCGTCACCGGCGACCCGTTCCCCCTCAACGCCGACGGCGAGCTCACCGGCCCGGTGAGCAGGCGGACGTGGACGGTGCGACCAGGTGCGTGGTCGTTGGTCGTCCCGGCGTGACTACATCCAGCGCCGGATCGGCTTGACCGCGGTCTCCATCACCTTCTGGGTCGGTGACCGGTTGCGCCACCTGGTGAGGTCGATCGCCTCGCTGCGCCCGAAGTCGTCGTCCAGGTGCGCGTCGAGGGTGCCGGTCAGGTCGCGGTCGAGAGCGATCAGCACGACCTCCTCGTCGTGGTCGAGCGAGCGCCGGTTGAAGTTCGACGAGCCGACCACGGCTGCGACCCCGTCGACCGTCATCACCTTGGCGTGCATCATCGAGGGCTGGAAGGTCCACACCTTCACCCCGCAGTCGACCAGCCGCGCGTAGGAGCCCTCGCTGGTCAGCTGCGAGACCCGCTTGTCGGCGTGCGGGCCGGGCAGCAGCAGATCGACGTCGACGCCGCGCGCCGGCGCCGCGCACAACGTGTCGAGGAAGTCGTCGTCCGGGGCGAAGTACGCAGTCGCGATGCGCAGCCGTTCGCGGGCCGAGCTGAGCATGACGTGGAAGGCGGACTGCATGTCGTCCCAGCCGAGGCTGGCCGAGCCGCGGACGATCTGCACCGTCGAGGTCCCGTCCTGCTTCTGCACCGGGAACTCGTCGTCCTCGTCGTACAGCGCCCGGCCGCTCTCGGCCCAGTCCTGGATGAATGCCGACTGCAGGCCGTCGACAGCCGGGCCCTCGACTCGCAGGTGGGTGTCCCGCCACTCGTTCTCGTTGCGTGCGTCGCCGCACCACTCCTCCGCGATGCCGACCCCGCCGGTGAAGGCGACCCGCCCGTCGACGACGCAGATCTTGCGGTGCAGCCGGTGGTTGGACTTGAACGGCGACTTCATCAGCGGCTTGCGGAACCACTCGACCTGCACGCCGGCCCGGTCCATCTGGTGGACCAGCGTCTTCTCGATCAGCCGTCCGCCCAGGGCGTCGATCAGCAGCCGCACCCGCACGCCGGCCCGGGCGCGCTCCGACATCGCCTCGGCGAACTCGACCGCGATGTCGCCCTGCCAGTAGACGAAGGTCATCAGGTCGACGGTCGCCTGGGCGCCGCGGATCGACTCGAGCATCGCGGGGAAGATCTGGTCACCGTTGCGCAGCACCTCGATCGCGTTGCCCTCGGTGAACGGTGTCCCGATGACCACCTCGAGACGTCGCCGAAGCACGTCGACCTGGTCGCTCACCCGCGTTCCTCCTGCTCTGCCGCAACTCGTCCGTCGGACGCCATCAGATCAGTCCGCGGCGCGCTGCCTCTATACCCGCCTGGAAACGTGTGGTGGCCCCGACCTCGTCCAGGACCATCGCGATGCGCCTCCGGACCGTCCGCAGCGACACCCCGAGCTGGCGGGCGATGGTCTCGTCCTTGAGACCGAGCTGAAGCAGCTCGAGCACCGGCCGGACGTCGTCGGCGGTGGGCGGCACCGGCCCCGTGGACGGCAGCGGCGCGGCCCGGCTCCAGTACTGCTCGAACAGCTCGCGCACCAGCGCGACGAGGGCGGGAGCGCGCAGCAGCAGGTGGCCGGTCCCGGCCGCGCCGCCCCAGCCGGCTGACACCAGCGCTGACTCGTGGCCGAAGACGGCGACCGCCGGCGGCGTCTCGGTGAGCAGGCGCACCGTCTCGCCGGCGTCCGCCCAGCGGCGGACGTAGGCGAGCCGGGCCGGGTCGGTGAGCACCTCGCTCGGGTAGAGGCCGCGCATGGGCCGTCCGTCGGTGAGCTGGTGCTCGATGAGCTCGACGTAGGTCGGTGCGTCCACGTCGATGTCGACGACCGGGTGGCAGGAGAGCACCTCGCCGGTCGTCCCGCGCTGCAGGTCCTCCACGGCGGCGAACGACTCCTCGGCGCTGAGCAGCTCGAACGGCATGCTCGACCAGGCCCGGGACTGGCCGACCATGTGGTCGGCGGCGAAGCCGGACAGGCTCGCCCGCACGGCGTCCAGGCGGGACCGGCGCTCCTCGAGGTCGGAGAGCTCGACGTGCACCAGAGCAGCCAGCGTGGTCGCGGGGGAGGCCGGCGCGAGCCCGGCCGCGGCGCGGGTCACCAGCCCGACCCGCACCAGGTCGTCGACGGCGGCACCGACCGCGTCGGGGTCCAGGTCGAGGTGCCGGGACAGCTGGCCGAGGTCGAAGTCGGGGTTGCGCAGCATGGCGCGGTAGGCGGTCTCGGCGACGTCGTCCAGGCCCCAGACGTCCAGTGCGCTCATGCCGTCACCGTACCCGCGGCTTGGCAGGATGGTGCCACTGGCCGCGAACGGCCACGCCGCCGCGTCGATCCACGGCACAATGGGGTCTGCACGAGGTGCGGAACCGCGGCAGGGGACGGTTCCGCGCCTCGTCGGCTTTTTCCGGCCGGACGCGCAGGGGCTAGGACAGCTCGCGCGCGGCCGTCTGGCTGCTGTCCGCCAGGAACTGCGCACAGCGCGCCGCCTCGTCGGCCTCCCCGATGGCCGCCGCTGCCTGGCCGAGCGCGTGCAGCGCCCGCAGGAAGCCGCGGTTCGGCTCGTGCTCCCAGGGGACGGGCCCGGCGCCCTTCCAGCCGCTGCGCCGCAGCACGTCCAGCCCGCGGTGGTAGCCGGTCCGCGCGTAGGCGTAGGCCTCGACGGCGCGCCCGTCGGCCAGCGCGGCCTCGGCCAGCATCGCCCAGGCCAGGCAGGAGGTCGGGTGCTCGGCGGCGACCGAGGCCGGGTCGGCGCCGGCCGCCAGCGCCTCGCGGGGCCCCGGCTCGTCCGGCAGTCGGGTAGCCGGGGGCTCGCCGAGCAGGTTGGGGTGCGTCATCCGGCGATCCTCCCACCGCAGAGCCCCGGGACCGCCCGGTCCACCGCCTCGGCGGACCACCCGATCGGGCTCATCCGTCCGGTCCCATCTGGCTCACCCGTACGGCGTAACTTTTGGTAATCCCTTGATGACTTGTTGTAACAACGCGGATGCTGGGGCGATCAAAGGACAGACGCCGACCCGTCCTGGGCGGCGGTCCCACCGAGGGGGTTCGATGTCGCGTCGGCGCAGTGTCGCCCGCACGGTCACGTCGATGGCGACCGCCTCCGTGCTGTCCGTGGCCATGTGCGCCGGCAGTGCGGCGCCTGCCCAGGCCGGCCTGATCGGCGACCTGCTCGGCACCGTCGGCGGCTTGACCGGCGGCGTGACCACGCTGCTTGCCAACACGACGCAGAGCCTGCTCGGGCCGACCGGCTGGATCACCGACGAGGGCGTCACCGAGCTGGACCACGTGGCCGCCGTGATCGGCGCGGACCGGATGTACGGCCGCGGCGTCACCGGCCGCGGCGTCGGCGTGGCGCTGGTGGACACCGGCGTGGTGCCGGTCCGCGGGCTGACCTCCGGCAACGTCGTGAACGGGCCCGACCTGTCGTTCGAGAGCCAGTCCGCCTCGCAGCGGCACCTGGACACCTTCGGCCACGGCACGCACATGGCGGGGATCATCGCTGGCAACGACCCGTCGTCGCTGCTGTCCAGGGGGGAGTTCCAGGGCATCGCTCCGGGTGCACGGCTGACCAGTCTCAAGGTCGCCACCACCCAGGGCGCGGTGGACGTCTCGCAGGTCATCGCCGCCGTCGACTGGGTGGTGGCGCACCGCAACGACGACCCGAACAACCCGATCCGGGTGCTGAACCTGTCCTACGGCACCGACGGCGTGCAGGACTACCAGCTCGACCCGTTGACCCATGCGGTCGAGAACGCCTGGCGGGCCGGCATCGTCGTCGTCGTCGCCGGCGGCAACAGCGGCACCGACAGCCCGAAGCTGAACAACCCGGCGTACGACCCCTACGTGCTGGCGGTGGGTGCCGCCGACACGAACGAGACCGTCGGCGCCTCCGACGACGTCGTGCCGGCGTTCAGCAGCCGCGGTGACGCCAGGCGCCGGGTCGACCTGGTCGCACCGGGTCGTTCCATCAAGTCGCTGCGCGACCCCAGCTCCTTCCTCGACGAGGCCCACCCGGACGCCCGGGTCGGCAGCCGGTACTTCAAGGGCAGCGGCTCGTCGCAGGCAGCCGCGGTGATGACGGGTGCCGTCGCACTGCTGCTGCAGGCCCGGCCGAACCTGCGCCCGGACCAGGTGAAGGCGCTGCTGCGCAGCACGGCCGAGCCGATGCCGACCGCAGACGCAGCCGGCCGCGGCGCCGGGGAGCTCGACGTCTACCGGGCCTTCCTCGCCTCGACACCGTCCGCGACCCAGAGCTGGCCGGTCTCGACCGGGCTGGGCTCGCTCGAGCAGGCTCGCGGCACGCAGCACGTCACCGACGACGACCAGCTGCTCACCGGCGAGCGGCACCCGCTCGGTGCGTTCGACGCCCGCACCTGGGCACCGGCCAGCGCCGCGTTCAAGGGCTGGTCCGGCGGCATCTGGGCCGGCGGGTCCTGGACCGGCGACTGCTGGTGCGAGGCGACCTGGTCCGGCAAGTCCTGGTCCGGCAAGTCGTGGTCGGGCAAGTCCTGGTCCGGTGACTACTGGTCCGGCAAGTCGTGGTCGGGCAAGTCGTGGTCCGGCGGCATGTGGAGCGGCAAGTCGTGGTCGAGCACCGGCTGGACCGGCAGCAGCTGGGTGGGCAAGTCCTGGTCCGGTGGTGTCTGGGCGGCCGCTGACTGGGGCGCGCAGTGACCGATCCGCCCGGCGGCCACGCCTCACGGGTGTGGCTGCTGACGGTTGGGATCGGGGCCGGGGCCGGGGCCCTGCAGCTGGGCCTGATCCCGGAGCTGGCCGAGCTGACGACGACGCAGGAACCCCTGCGTCGTTTCGTGCTGCTGGTGGTCCTCGTGGCGAGCTTCGCGGTCGCCGAGGCAGCCGTCGTGCACGTGCCGAGCGGACGCAGCGCCTACACGCTGACGCTCAGCGAGGTGCCCCTCGTCGCCGCGCTGTTCTTCCTCACGCCCACCCAGTACATCCTGGCCCGGGTCCTCGGCGCCGCGGTCCCGCTGGCGTGGCGCAACCGGCGCAGCCACCGCAAGCTCGCCTTCAACCTCGGTCTCTACTGGTTCGAGGCCGCGGTGGCGGTCGTCGTCTGGCAGCTGGTCGCCGGGGGCACCTCCGAACCCGGTCCGGTCGCCTGGCTCGGGGCAGCAGCGGTCGTGGTCGTCGTCGACCTGCTCGGCACCGCCCTGATCGCGGTGGCTATGGCGGTGGACGTCGGCCGGCGGCCGCGGCCGGCCGAGCTTCTGGAGGAGGCCAGCCCGGTGATCTCGCTGGTCAACGCCAGCGCCGCCCTGGTGGTCGTCTACGTCGTCACCGTGGACTGGCGGGCGTTGTGGACCGTCGGCGTCGTCGTCGCGGTGCTGTTCTTCGCCCTGCGGGCGCACAACGCGCTGCGCCGGCGGACCGAGAGCGTCGAGCAGCTGGGCCAGTTCACCGGCCAGCTGGGTGGCCAGCTCGACGTGGACGCCGCGGCGCAGGCAGCGGTGGCCTGGATGACCCAGGTGCTCAAGGCGGACGTCGTCGAGCTGACCCTGACCGAGGAGTTCGCCGGGCGCCCGCGCCGATGGGCCGCGCGCTACGACCAGCCTGCGGCCGAGGTCGAGGGTCCTGGGAAGGCTGCCGCCCTGGCTGCCTGGCTCGACGCCGGCCCGCTGCTCGTGCCGCGCCGGATCCGGGACCGGGCCCTGCTCGCGGCCCTGGCCAGCGTCGGCCTGCGGGACGCGGTCGCAATGCCGTTGCAGGGCGACGGCGAGATCGTCGGCGCGCTGCTGGTCGGCGACCGCCTCGGTGACGTCGAGACGTTCACGGTCAGCGACCTGCAGGAGCTGCAGGCTCTCGGCAACCACCTCAGCGTCAGCCTGCGCAACGCGCGGCGCGCCGACCTGATCCGCGAGCAGGCCGAGGAGCAGCTCCGCCGCTCGCTGCACGACGAGCTCACCGGGCTGCCGAACCGGCGCCACGTCGAGAGCCGGCTGGCCGACCTGCTGAACGACGGCCGGCGAGCCGCGGCGATCCTGCTCGACCTCGACCGGTTCAAGGAGATCAACGACACCCTCGGCCACCGGACCGGCGACGCCCTGCTGCGGATGGTGGCCGACCGGCTGCTGCGCTGCGCTCCCTCGGACGCCGTGGTGGCTCGGCTCGGCGGCGACGAGTTCGCCCTCGTGGCGGAGACGCGGGACCAGGCGACCGCGGAGTCGGTCGTGGCGATGGTCCGGCACGCCTTCGCCGCCCCGTTCGAGCTGGACGACCTGCGGGTGACCGTCGAGGCCAGCGTCGGCGTCGCGCTGTCCGAGGAGACGACGACCTCGCGGGACCTGCTGCGGCACGCCGACATCGCGATGTACGCCGCCAAGGACCGGCGTACCGGGGTGGAGACCTACCGGCCCGAGCTCGAGGTCATCAGCCCGGCCCGCCTCACGCTGCTCACCGAGCTCAAGGACGCCATCACCCACGGCGAGCTGACCATCGACGTCCAGCCGAAGGTGCGCCTGCGGGACGGCGTGGTGCTCGGCGCGGAGGCCCTCGTCCGGTGGAACCACCCCGAGCGCGGCTTCATCGGCCCGGACGACTTCATCCCGGTGGCCGAGCACAGCGGGCTCATCACGCCGCTCACCTTCTCGGTGCTCCGCCAGTCGCTGGCAGCCTGCGAGTCGTGGCGCCGGGCCGGCTGGGCGGTCGGCATCGCGGTGAACCTCTCACCGCGCAGCCTGTCGCCCGCGTTCGTCGACGAGGTGGCCCGTGCGCTGGCGGCGGTCGAGGTACCGGCCGACGCGGTGACCTTGGAGATCACCGAGTCGAGCCTGATGGCCGACCCGGAGCGCGCGATCGAGGTGCTGGAGCGGTTGCGTGCGCTGGGCCTGCACCTGTCGATCGACGACCTGGGGACGGGCTACTCCTCGCTGGCCTACCTGCAGCGGCTGCCGGTGTCGGAGGTCAAGATCGACAAGTCGTTCCTCCAGCCGGGGCAGCAGTCGGCCAGCTCGCGGGCCATCGTGGCGGCGATCGTCGACCTGGGGCACCGGCTCGGCCGGCGGGTGGTGGCCGAAGGCGTCGAGGACGAGTCGACCTGGCGGCACCTGCAGCAGCTGGGCTGCGACTCGGCTCAGGGCTACTGGATGGGCCGGCCGATGCCGGCCGCGGACTTCCTGCCCTGGCTCGAGCAGTGGCGCCCGCTCGAGGTGGCCTCGTTGCGCGCCCTGGCCTGACGGGCTACTTCCCGACCGAGGTCCCGGCCGACCGCAGGTCCTCGCAGGCCTCGACCACCCGGGCGGCCATGCCGGCCTCGGCAGCCTTGCCCCAGGCCCGCGGGTCGTACTGCTTCTTGTTGCCGACCTCGCCGTCGACCTTCAGCACGCCGTCGTAGTTCGTGAACATGTGGCCGACGACCGGCCGGGTGAAGGCGTACTGCGTGTCGGTGTCGACGTTCATCTTGACCACGCCGTAGTCGAGGGTCTCCCGGATCTCCTCGAGCGCGGAGCCGGAACCACCGTGGAAGACCAGGTCGAACGGCTTCTCGGTGCCGAGCTTGGCGCCGACCTCGTCCTGGATGTCCTTCAGGATCGACGGCTTGAGCTTGACGTTGCCCGGCTTGTAGACACCGTGCACGTTTCCGAACGTCGCCGCGAGGATGTAGCGACCGACCTCACCCGGGGCGCCGAGCACCTCGACGGTGCGCAGTGCGTCGCCCGGAGTCGTGTAGAGCTTGTCGTTGATCTCGTTGGCGACCCCGTCCTCCTCGCCGCCGACGACGCCGATCTCGAGCTCCATCACGATCTTCGCCGCGGCGCACTTCTCGAGCAGCTCGCGGGCGATCTGCAGGTTCTCCTCGAGCTCGACCGCCGAGCCGTCCCACATGTGCGACTGGAACAGCGGCTCACGTCCCTCGGCCACCCGCTGCGCGGAGATCTCGATGAGCGGCCGCATGTAGCCGTCCAGCTTGTCCTTGGGGCAGTGGTCGGTGTGCAGCGCGATCTGCACCGGGTAGGCCTTGGCGACGTGGTGGGCGTACTCCGCGAGCGCCTCGGCTCCGAGCACCATGTCCTTGACGGTCGAGCCGGAGAGGTACTCGGCGCCGCCGGTCGAGATCTGCACGATGCCGTCGCTGCCCGCCTCGGCGAACCCCTGCAGGGCGGCCGTCAGCGTCTGCGACGACGTGACGTTGATCGCCGGGTAGGCGAAGGCACCGGCCTTGGCGCGGTCCAGCATCTCGGCGTAGACGTCGGGCGTGGCGATGGGCATGCCCACATCAAACCAGAGCAGGCCGTACGGCGGGAGCGCCGTCTCAGCCGTCGCGCACGGCGTCGGCGGCCTTGCGGGCAGCGATCAGCACCGGGTCCCACACCGGGCTGAACGGCGGGGCGTAGCCGAGGTCGAGCATCGCGATCTCCTCGACCGTCATCCGGTTCCACAGGGCCACGGCCAGTGCGTCGATCCGCTTCGCGGCGCCCTCCCGTCCGACGATCTGCCCGCCCAGCAGCCGGCCCGTGCGCCGCTCGACCACCAGCTTCACCGTGATCGGGGCGGCGTCCGGGTAGTAGCCGGCCCGGGTGGTCGACTCGACCGTGACCGTCAGCCAGCGGTAGCCGACGACGTCGCAGTCGGCCTCGCGCAGCCCGGTGCGCGCGATCTCCAGCTCGCAGACCTTGCTCACCGCCGTACCGACCACGCCCGGAAAGGTCGCGTACCCGCCGCCCAGGTTGGTGCCCAGGACCCGGCCCTGCTTGTTGGCGTGGGTGCCCAGCGCCACGTGCACCCGGTTGCCCGACACCAGGTCGATCGACTCGACGCAGTCGCCGGCTGCCCAGATGCCCTCGGCGTCGAAGACCCGCATCTGCAGGTCGGTGACCAGACCGCCCCAGCGACCGAGGGTCAGCCCCGCGGCCCGGGCCAGCGTGGTCTCCGGACCGACCCCGGTGCCGAGCACCACGAGGTCGGCAGCGAACTCGCCGTCCCCGGTGGCGACGGCCCGGACGTGGCCGGACTCGTCGGTCTCGAAACCGTCCAGCCGGACCTCGGTGCGGACGTCGATACCCATCGCCTCCATCGCGGTGTGCACCAGCCGCCCCATGTCGGGGTCGAGGGTGGCCATCGGCTCGGCCGACCGGGTCAGAACCGTGACCTGCAGCCCGCGGTTGACCATGGCCTCGGCCATCTCGATGCCGATGTAGCCACCGCCGACGACCACCGCCCTGCGGGGCGAGTTCTGCAGCTCGTCGAGCAGCCGCTCGCCGTCGTCCAGGGTCTGCACGCCGTGGATGCCGGTGGCGTCGACGCCAGGAACGTCGGGACGCCGGGGGAGGGCGCCAGTGGCGACCACGAGCTGGTCGAAGCCGAGCCGGTAGGTCCTCGCGTCCTGGTGGTCGCGCACCTCGACCTCGCGCCGTTCGACGTCCAGCGACAGCACCTCGGACCGCAGCCGCAGGTCGATCCCGTTGGCGCGGTGCTGCTCCGGCGTACGGGCGACCAGGTCGTCGACCGACCCGACGTCACCGCCGACCCAGTACGGGATGCCGCAGGCGGAGTACGACGTGTGGGTGCCGCGCTCCAGGGCCACCACGTCGAGCGGCCGGCCCTGCTGGCGACTGAGCCGGAGCGCTTGCGACGCCGCCGACATGCCCGCGGCGTCCGCCCCGACCACTACTACGCGCTGCGCCATGGAGCGAGGTTACGGCCGCCAGTTCCAGGGTGTGGTGGAGGTGAGGGTGCGCAGGCCGAGCCGCTCGAGGATCGGCCGGCTGTCCGGGGACGCGTCGACCTGCAGGTAGCGGAAGCCGCGCTCGGCCGCCTCGTCGGCCCGGCGGGAGACCAGCGCCTTGTAGATGCCGCGGCCCCGATAGGCCGAGAGCGTGCCGCCGCCCCACAGCGAGGCGAAGTCGGTGCCCTCGTGGAACTCGGCCCGGGCGGCGCAGACCACGGTGCCGTCCTCGTCGTCGACCGCCAGCCACACCGACGTCGCGTGCGGGTCGGCCGCGTGCGCGGCGGACAGGCTGGTGACGTAGTCGGTCGAGTCCTCACCCCAGATGGCCGTGTTGAGCTCGCCGATCGCCTGCCAGTCGGCCGCCTGCCCCACGGCGTCCTCGCGCAGCCGCCGGATCGTGATGCCTTGCGGCGCGGGCGCCTGGGCCAGCCGGTCGCGCACCACCGCGACCTCACCGATGACGAGCGCCTCATCGTCGTCGGGCTCGAAACCGGCAGCACGGAGCCGGTCCGGGAGGTCGGCCGGCCGGTCGTACGCGTAGTGCTTCCACTCGAACCCGCGCCCGGTCGGGGCGAACCTGGCCACCGTGTCGGCGATCGCGGCGTCTGCATTCGTCTCGTCGAGGTCGCACCAGAACACTCCGCCGCCCCAGGAAGCTTGCGCCCCGGGCACGACGCGCAGCATGGGCGCCGGCCGCTCGACCAGTTCGGTCTCGAAGCCGGGCTGCGGGTCGGGTCGGCGCCGGACCTGGGCGTCGAAGGTGGCCAGCAACTCCTCGTCGTCCATACCCGGTGACCCTAGGACCGCGCCACGCCGCGCGGCGACCGCATTCCTTGCCCCGTTGACCACGTATGGCAGGTGAGTCGGCACCTTGCGAGGCGCAGGAGCCTCGCAAGGGACCTGTACGCCTGCCATACGTGGTCGACATGGAAAGGGTCAGAGGGGGTGGCCCTCGACGTGCTGGCGGACCCAGGTGTGCATGGCGACGGCGGCGGCCGCCCCGGCGTTGATCGAGCGGGTCGAGCCGAACTGGGCGACGGACACGACGGCCGAGACCGCGGCCCGGGCCTCGGCCGAGAGTCCGGGGCCCTCCTGGCCGAGGAGCAGCACGCAGGCCCGCGGCAGCCGGGTCGCCTCCAGCGGCGTCGAGCCCGGCAGGTTGTCGACGCCGACCACCGGCAGCTGCTGCTCGGCGGCCCACGACGCGAAGGCGGGCAGGTCGTCGTGGTGGCGGATGTGCTGATAGCGGTCGGTCACCATCGCACCGCGCCGGTTCCAGCGGCGCCGGCCGATGATGTGCACCTCGCGGGCCAGGAACGCGTTCGCAGTGCGGACGACTGAGCCGATGTTGAAGTCGTGCTGCCAGTTCTCGATCGCGACGTGGAAGTCGTGACGGCGCAGGTCGAGGTCGGCGACCACGGCCTCGCGCCGCCAGTACCGGTAGCGGTCGACCACGTTGCGCCGGTCGCCGTGCTCGAGCAGCTCGGGGTCGTAGCGCGGGTCGTCCGGCCAGCTGCCCGGCCACGGTCCCAGGCCGACCTGCTCGGCGCCGGGCTCCTGCATCTGGCCAACCCTAGGCTTCGGCGGGTGGCCACGGTGCTCGACGTCCTCCCTGACCTCTCGCCTGACCTCGGCGCGCTCACGGCCGCGGCGGTGTACGCCGTCGTGCTCGGCTTCGTGTTCGTGGAGTCCGGGTTGCTCGTCGGGTTCTTCCTGCCCGGCGACTCGATCCTGTTCGCTGCCGGTCTCGTCTCGGCCGAGCCCGAGTCCGGGGTCTCGCTGCCGTTGCTGGCCGCCGGCGCCTTCGCGGCCGCGGTGGCCGGCGACTCCGTC
The DNA here is from genome assembly GCA_963746465.1 of uncultured Actinomycetota bacterium. Lineage (GTDB taxonomy): Bacteria > Actinomycetota > Actinomycetes > JACCUZ01 > JACCUZ01 > CAVVAY01. Next base: position 181,672 of record CAVVAY010000007.1, read on the forward strand.
GGCTACTCGTTCGGCGCCCGGCTCGGCCGCGGCTGGCTGGATCGCCGGGTGGCCAGCGAACGGCTCGACGCGCGGCACCTGGACCGCGCCGAGGCCTTCTACCAGCGGTGGGGCTGGTGGGCCGTGGTGGTCGCGCGCTGGATCCCGTGGGTGCGCACCTTCACCCCGGTGCTCGCCGGAACCAGCCGGATGCCGTACCGCCGGTTCCTGTCCGCCAACGTCGTCGGTGCGCTGGCCTGGGCGGTCGGGCTCACCGTGCTCGGTCACGTGGCTGCGTCGCAACCCGCGTTGCGGCACGCGTCGTACGCCGTCGCCGCGTTCTTCGTCGTCGGTTCGCTGGTGGCGGGTGTCGTCGGCTGGTTGCGCCGTCGGGAGGCGAGCAGGCAGTAGCGTCGCGAGCGTGGGTCGACACACGGTGCCTGGCACCGGGACCCCGGAACCGGACCGGGGCTTCTGGGTGCGCCTCGCGGTGGGCGCGGTCGTCGTCCTGCTGGCCGGGACGTGGTTCCTGCTCCGTGGCGACGGCGACAACGACGAGGTCGGTACGGCGGCCGACGCCACCGCCAGCCCGACCGCGAGCGCTGCCAGCAGCACGCCGGCCCCGGCTCCCTCCGCCAGCTCGGCCGCCCCGTCATCGTCGGCCTCGCCGTCCGCCACGACCAAGGCCGCCCGTCCCCCGACGCTGGCGTTCACGGTGCGCTACCCGGCGTACGTCACGGTGCGGGTGCCGGGCGGCCGCACCCTGGTCTCCAAGCTGTTCGCCTCGGGCGCCAAGGCCTCGTTCGACCAGAAGGTGCTCGAGGTGGTCAACGGCCGGCCGCGAGCAGTGCGGTTCGTCGTCAACGGGAAGGTCCGCAAGCAGGGCCCGGTCGGTGAGACGGAGACGTTCGTCGTCCGCCGGAAGTGACGGCCGAGCCGCCGCGGTCGGCCGCCGCTCGAGGTGCGCTGGGTAGCCTCAGGCGGTGCACTCGCTGACCGTCACGGCCCTCGGCCCGTCCTGGCTCGACCCCAACACGATCGTCACCGACTTCGGTCTGCTCGGGATCGCGCTGATCCTGTTCGCCGAGTGCGGCCTGCTCGTCGGGTTCTTCCTGCCCGGCGACACGCTGCTCTTCGCGGCGGGGGTCCTGGTCAAGAAGGGCACCTTCGACCAGCCGCTCTGGTTCGTCATCGCGGTCGAGGCGGTGGCCGCGATCGCCGGCAACTTCGTCGGCTACGAGATCGGCCGGCGTGGCGGCCCGGCGGTCTTCAACAAACCGGACTCGCGGTTGTTCAAGCCGGAGTACGTCGACCGCACGCAGGCGTTCTTCGACCGGTACGGCGCGGCGGCGATCGTGCTGGGTCGGTTCGTGCCCGTGGTGCGGACCTTCATCACCGTGATGGCCGGCGCCGGGAGGATGCCCTTCCGCACCTTCGCGACCTACACCGTGCTCGGCGGTCTGCTCTGGACCATCTCGGTGACGATCCTCGGCTACTTCCTCGGCGACGTCGCCTTCATCGCCGACAACATCGAGCTGCTGCTCCTCGCCGGCGTCCTGGTCTCGGTCGTCCCGGTGGGGTTCCAGCTGTTCCGGCACACCCGGTCAGGCCGCTGACCGGGCGCCGTCAGGAGAAGTCGACGGTCGGTGCCGAGCGCACTGCCTCGTCCTCCACCTCGAAGTACTCCGCCTTGTGGAACCCGAAGGTGCTGGCGATCAGGTTCGACGGGAACGCCTCTACTCGGGTGTTGAGGGCACGCACGTTGGCGTTGTAGAACCGCCGTCCGGCAGCGATCCGGTCCTCGGTCTCGGTCAGCTCGCGCTGCAGCTCCAGGAAGTTGGTGCTCGCCTTGAGGTCGGGGTAGGCCTCGGCCACGGCGAACAGCCGCCCCAGGGCCTGGCCCAGCACGCCTTCCTGCTGCGCCTGTTGCGCAGGCGACGAGCCGGGAGAGGCAGCGGCGGCCCGAGCACGGGTGACGGCGTCGAAGACTTCGCGCTCGTGGGTCGCGTAGCCCTTGACGGTCTCGACGAGGTTGGGGATCAGGTCGTGCCGCCGCTTGAGCTCGACGTCGATCTGGCGCCAGGACTCCTGCACCAGGTTGCGTTGCGAGACGAAGCGGTTGTAGGACACCGCGACGAGCACGGCGAGCAGCACGACCAGCCCGAGGACGATCCAGAGCGCGGTCATGAAACCGGACTGTAGCCAGTCCCGGAGCCGCCCGCGTCCTTCCACACGAAGCCCGGGATGCCGTCCTGGACCCGGCCGAGCACCGAGCAGGTGCGCACCACCTCCGCCGGGTCCAGCCGCCCCTGCGCGAAACCCACCAGGTCCGACCCGCAGGTGCGCCATCCCTCGGCCGGGACGGAGAGCAGGTACTGCATGGTGCGCGGCGTCAGGATGTCGCTGGCGAGCTTGGGGTCGGCCGCGCTGACCCGGAACCGGCGGTTGAAGTCCTCGCTCTCCAGGTCGAGGTCGGACATCAGGCCCACTGCACCGGCGACCCGGTCCAGTGCCGACTCCGGTTCGACCTGCACGGGGCCGAGCCAGCCAGGCATCGGCACCGCGCAGATCGCCCAGCGGTGCGTCGTCGTCTTCCGGTTGCCCTTCGAGTCGGTGCTGTGCGTCTCGTAGGAGTAGTCGAAGGCGGTGAACGGCCGGCCCGACTCGGTGCCGGTCATCACGTTGCGGGCCTGCCGGTTGTCCCCGCGGCCGAACGGCTCACCCGTCCAGCGGTCCACCAGGCTCGGGTCCTCACCGGCGTACGCCCAGCCGCGCATCAGCGCGAACTGCATCAACCGGTCGCGGCGCTTGCGCTCCAGCACGAAGCCGCCGACCAGCACCGTGATCACCAGCGCGACACCGCCCACGAACAGCAGGACCGGCGCGAGCTCTGCCACCTCAGTCGAGCCCGAGGTCGCCGAGCTGGTAGGCGGCCCGGTAGGTGAGCCCCTCGGCCTCGACCTTGCCGGCCGCACCGCGCTCGACGATCACCGCGACGCCGACCACCTCGGCCCCCGCCTCCCGCAGTGCCGCGACCGCCGTGAGCACCGACCCGCCCGTGGTGGAGGTGTCCTCGACCGCGAGCACCCGGCGACCGGCGACGTCGGGGCCCTCGATCCGTCGTTGCAGACCGTGCGCCTTGCCCTCCTTGCGGACGACGCAGGCGTCCAGTCGACGGCCGCGCGCGGCGGCGGCGTGCAGCATCGCGGCCGCGACCGGGTCGGCGCCGAGGGTGAGGCCGCCCACCGCGTCGAAGTCGAGGTCGTCGGTGAGGTCGAGCATCACCTGACCGACCAGGGGGGCAGCGGCCGCGTCGAGAGTGATCCGGCGCAGGTCGACGTAGTAGTCGGCCTCCCGCCCGGACGAGAGCACGACCTTGCCGTGCACGACCGCCTTGTCGGTGATCTGCTGGAGGAGCTCGTCGCGGGTGCTCATGCGCGCGAGCCTAGGGCAGGCTGGCACCCGTGACTCCGACCCCGCGCGGGCAGCGAACGGCGTTCGCGCTGGTGCACAGCCCGCTGACCGGGCCGGCCACCTGGGGGATGCTGCCGGCAGTGCTGCGCGACCGCGGGAACCAGGTGGTCGTGGTCGACGTGCGGGACGACGACTCCCCGCCGTATGCCTCCCGCTTCGTCGCCCGCGCCGCGCTCCAGATCCGGAACGCGGTGGACGACCGGCCGGTCGTCCTGGTCGGCCACTCCGGCGCGGGCTACCTGCTCCCGCTGCTCGGCGCGGCGCGACGAGCTGCCCGGTCGCCGGTCCGGGGGTACCTGTTCGTGGACGCCGGGCTCCCGCCGAGCCGGCCGGCGAGCCGCCGGGAGCAGCTGCGCATCGAGGACCCTGGCTTCGCCGGCGGGCTGGACACCCTGCTCGCGGCCGGCGGCCGGTTCCCGCCGTGGACCGACGAGGACCTGCGCGAGCTCGTGCCGGACGCGCAGCTGCGCGGCGCGCTGGTGGCCTCCCTCCGGCCGCGCGACGCGGGCTTCTTCGACGAGCCGCTGCCGGTCGCCCCGGACTGGCCGGACGCCCCGTGCGGCTACCTGCACCTCACCGCGTCGTACGACGGCGCGGCCCGGATCGCCGGGATGCGCGCCTGGCCGGTGCTGGGCCGCGGCGACGACCGGCCGGGCGGGCACTTCGCGGCGCTGGTCGACCCCGCAGCGCTGGCCGACGACCTGGAGACCCTCCTCGCCCAGCTCTGAAACTACCCCGAGGTGCGGGCGTGCCAGGCGGCGAGGACCCGCTGCTCCTTGGCGGGGTCGATGCCCTGATGGCCCAGGTAGGCGCGATCCGGCTGGTCCGGCAAGCGCGCCGGCTGCCTCCATCCACGTCCAGGTGTCGGCGACGATCTCGCGGACCGGCCGGTTGCGCATGCCGGCTGCCACGGTGCGCTCCGTGTCGGCCTGCCAGACGGCATCGCCGTCCTGTCCCGGGGGCATCCAGAGCGGCAGCTCGGTCCACGGCTCGACCTCGTGGTCCAGCAGCACCTTGTCGTCGACCCAGGTCAGCGTGGCGTCGCTGCCGGTGGCGCCCACGCAGTCGGTCAGCCAGCTGCCGAAGGTCGCGTTGCCGGTCGGCGCAGTGGCGTTGAAGGTCCCGGCCGTGCGGCTCTGGCCGGCGTCGAGCAGAAAGGCCGCGAGGTCCCGGGCGTCGACCAGCTGCATCGGCACGTCGGGGTCGCCCGGCGCGAGCACCTCTCCGCCCCGGGCGATGCGCTGCAGCCACCACGGCAGCCGCCCGACGTTCTCGTGCGGTCCGAGAATGAGGCCGGCCCGCGCGATCGTCGACCGGGTGCCGAGGACCTCGGTCACCGCGCGCTCACAGCCGGCCTTGAGCACGCCGTAGTCGCCGTCGTCCGGGCCTGCGTCGGATGCACAGGGCTGCCCGTCGAGCCCCTCAGGTGTCGGCTGCCCCGGCCAGGTCGTCGTCGCCGAGATCGACGACACGAACACGTAGTGCGCCCCGGACGGCTCGAGCACCCGCACCGACTTGGCCACCACCCGCGGCACGAAGCCGCAGGTGTCGACCACCACGTCGAACGGCCTGCCCACCAGCTGGGCCAGGGCGGCGTCGTCGTCCCGGTCGCCGCGCAGCGCCTCGACACCGTGGACGTCCGGAGCACTCTGCCCGCGGTTGAACGTCGTCACGTCCCAGCCGCGGCCCAGCGCATCGACGGCAGCGGCCCGGCCGAGGAACGAGGACCCACCGATAATGAGCAGCTTCATGCCTCGACCCTGGCGCGGAGCAGCCGGTCGCGCCAGAGCGTTTCACCAAGAGCGCAGGACTAGCACCGTACGGCGGTAGTCAGCGGCGCCGCGCCACCAGTCTCCAGACCACCAGCAGCACCAGCAGGCCGGCGATCACCGGCGCCAACCTCTTGAGCACCGGCAGGCCTGCGGTGTCGAGCAGGTCGATCGCCTCGTTCTCGGTGCGCCTGATCGGTGTGGGCGACGGCGCCGGCCGGGCCTGCGGCGTCGGGGTCCCCGCCGTCGACGCAGCGAGGTCCGACGAAGCGGCGGCCGCCTGCTCGCCGGGGCCCGCGGCGCCGGACTTCGCCCCGCCGCTGGGCCCCGCTGCCGGCTTCGGCGACGGTGCCGGCACAGGCGCCGCCCCCTGGTCTCCCCCGCCGAGCTCGCCGGCCAGGCAGTCGGCGAACCGACCGAGCAGCTTGTTGCCGACCTCGACCATGACGCCGCGGCCGAACTGCGCGGGCTTCCCGGTGACGGCGAGGTCGGTCGTCACGGTGACGTTGGTCGACGAGCCGCCGTCGTCCTGCAGCTGCGCAGTGATGGTGGCGTTGGCCGTGCCGCTGCCGCGCGCCTCCTTGGCGTCGGCCTCGATGACGGCACGCCGGGCGGACTGGTCCTTCTCGCTGAACCGCGCCGTGCCGGCGTAGGTGACCTGGATCGGCCCGACCTTCACCTTCACCCGGCCGACGATGGTCTCGCCGTCAAACGACTCGACGGTGGCACCCGGCATGCACGGCGCGATCCGCTCGACGTCGAGCAGCACGTCCCAGGCCTGCCCGACGGGGACCGGGACGCTGAACTGGTGCTCGAGCTCCATCGCTGTCAGCCCCGCTCCGCGTCGACGGGGACCTGGATCTGGACCATGCGAAGACACTCCTCAGCTCGCCGGTGAGCAGGGTGATCAGCAGTCGTTTCGCACTCAACCACGCAGGGGCCGTCTTCGGAAGGGTCAGACCTCTGCGAGAGTGGATCAGTGCGGACCCCGCCTCTCGCCCGTCGCCTGGACGGCCTCGGCACGACGGTTTTCGCCGAGATGTCGGCGCTCGCCCTCGAGACCGGAGCGGTCAATCTCGGCCAGGGCTTCCCGGACACCGACGGGCCGGTGGAGATCGCCGAGGCGGCCATCGCTGCCATCCGGGCAGGGGTCAACCAGTACCCGCCCGGCCCCGGCATCGCGGATCTCCGAGCAGCCATCTGCGAGCACCAGCAACGGTTCTACGACCTGGAGCTCGACCCGGCCAGCGAGGTTGTGGTCACCACCGGCGCGACCGAAGCGGTCGCGGCGGCCCTGCTCGGGCTGGTCGACCCGGGGGACGAGGTGGTCGCCCTGGAGCCGTTCTACGACTCCTATGTCGCCTGCATCCAGATGGCCGGCGGCGTCCGGCGGCCGGTCACCCTGCGCGCGCCGGACTTCAGGCTGGACGTCGAAGAGCTCCGGGCCGCCGTCTCCGACCGGACCCGGCTGCTGCTGCTGAACAGTCCGCACAACCCGACCGGCACGGTGCTCACCGACGACGAGCTGACCGCCGTCGCCGAGCTCGCCGTCGAACGCGACCTGGTCGTGGTCACCGACGAGGTCTACGAGCACATGACCTACGACGCCCCGCACCGCCCGATCGCCACGTTCCCCGGGATGCGCGACCGGACCCTCACCATCAGCTCGGCGGGGAAGACGTTCTCCTTCACCGGCTGGAAGGTCGGCTGGGCCACCGGGCCGGCGCACCTGGTGCGGGCCGTGCTGATGGCCAAGCAGTTCCTCACCTTCGTGTCCGGTGCCCCGTTCCAACCGGCGGTGGCCGCGGGGCTGCGGCTTCCCGACGCGTACTACGAGGACCTGCGAGCCGGCCTGCGCGGCAAGCGCGACCGGCTGTGCGCCGGGCTCTGGGACGTCGGCTTCGAGGTCTTCGTGCCGCAGGGCACCTACTTCGTCACCGCCGACGTCCGGCCGCTCGGCTGGGAGGACGGCGTGGAGTTCTGTCGCGAGCTGCCGCGCCGCGCCGGCGTCGTGGCGATCCCGCACCAGGTGTTCTACGACGACGTGGCGGCGGGGCGTCCCCTGGTCCGGTTCGCGTTCTGCAAGCGTGACGAGGTCATCGACGAGGCTCTCGACCGGCTGCAGGTGCTGCGGCCGCAGTCCGGCTGAGGGGCGCAGATGTCCGGTGCGCGGATCGTCGACACGCTCGGCGCGTGGCTGCTCGTGGTGCTGGGCTGCCTTCTGCTGCTCAGCGGTGCGTTCGCGCTGTTCGGTGCGCTGGTGGAACGGTCGTGGGGCGAGGCAGCGATCCTCACCGGGGTCATGGTGTTCATCGCCCTCGGCAGCCTGCGCGGGGTGCGGCAGCTCCGTCGCGGCGCCCGGCGTCGCCGCCCCCCTGACGGCCAGGGCTAGCGGCGCCCCGCCGGTATCCCGCGCCGGGTACCGCGGACCCGGCGGGCGACCGCGCTGAGGACGCGGGTCGGGACGTGCCGGGCGAGAGTGACGATCGTCTTGTACTGCAGGCCCGGGACGCAGACCACCTGGCCGCGGCCGAGCGCCGCGAACGCCTCCGAGACGACGTCGTCCGCCTCCAGCCACAGCCAGTCCGGGGTCCGGCGCATGTCGATGCCGGCCCGTTCGTGGAACTCGGTGTGCGTGTATCCGGGGCACAGCGCCAGCACCTGGACGCCGGTTCCCGCCACGTCACCGACCAGCCCCTGGGTGAAGCTGGTGACCCAGGCCTTCGCGGCGCTATAGGTGCCCTGCGGCACGAACCCGGCGACCGAGGACACGTTGATGACCACCCCGTGCCGGCGCTCGAGCATTCCCGGCATGGCGGCGCGGGTCAGCCGCAGCACGGCACGGACGAGCACCCGCAGCATCCGCTCCTCGTCCTCGACGTCGCCGGTGATGAACCGGCTGTTGACCGAGAACCCGGCGTTGTTGACGAGCAGGTCGACCGGGCGGTCGCCGTCGGCGAGGCGGGCCTCCACCGTGCGGCAGCCGGCGTCCTCGGCAAGGTCGGCCGCGAGCGTCTCGACCTGCACGCCGTACGACGTGCGCAGCTCGGTGGCCAGATCCTCGAGGCGTTCGGCGTTGCGCGAGACGAGGACGAGGTCGTAGCGGTCGGCGGCCAGCCGGCGGACGAACGCGTTGCCGATCCCGGCCGTTGCTCCCGTGACAAGTGCGGTGGACATCCACCCACCCTCTCAGGCGGCCCCGCAGTTGATCACGTCAGCGTGATCAGCAGTTGCTGGGTGCGGCGTGCACACCGCACCCAGCAACCGTTGATCACGCCAGCGTGATCAACCTCAGGCGGCGTCGACGAGGTCGCGGTGGTCGGTGCGGTCGCGCTCGAGGCGCTGCTCGCGGCGGTCCTTGCGCAGGCCCTGCAGGGCCAGGCCGAGGAAGACCAGCCAGATCGCTGCGATCGCGGCGTAGATCTCGGGACGGGCCGAGTTGCTCACCTCGAAGGCGTTCAGCAGGGTGCGGGTGTTGGTCAGGATGATGATGCCGCCGACCGAGACGCCCAGCATGCGGGCGGGCACGTGCCGCACGAGGTAGGCCGCGATCGGGGCGGCTACCAGGCCGCCGGCCAGCAGGGCGCCGACGGCGGACCACGGGATGTTCTCGTTCCCGATGCCGAGGAAGAAGCCGAGACTGGCGGCCACCGCGATGAGGAACTCCGAGGTGTCGACGGTGCCGATGACCCGGCTCGGTGACATCCGGCCGCTGCTGATCAGCGTCGGCGTCGCGACCGGACCCCAGCCGCCGCCGCCGGTGGCGTCGACGAAGCCGGCGAACAGGCCGAGTGCGGCGAGGAAGCCCTTGCGAGGAGGCACCTCGTGCTTCTGGGTCGGCACCTTGGTGGCGAACCGGAGCAGCAGGTAGACGCCGAGAGCGAGCAGGATGCCTGCCATCCAGGGCGCAGCCGACTCGGTGGACAGGGAGCTGAGGAAGGTCGCGCCGGCGAAGGCGCCGATCGCACCCGGGATGCCCAGGTTGCGCACGACCTTCCAGTTCACGTTGCCGAACCGCCAGTGCGCGGCACCGGAGGCCAGCGTTGTCCCGATCTCGGCCAGGTGCACCGAAGCCGAGGCCACGGCCGGCGCGTATCCGGCGGTCAGCAGCAGGGTGGTCGAGGTGACTCCGTAGGCCATGCCCAGGGTCCCGTCGACGAGCTGGGCACCCAGCCCCACGACGGCGATGGTGACGACCGACTTCATGGATTCTCCTCGTTCCCTATCAGATCCATAGACAAGATAGCAGTGGGATACCCACACGTCGAGCGAGCCACGCCCACCCAGGCGGGCGGAGTGAGTCAGATCACCGCCGCCCGAGCGCGCTCACGGCACAGGAGTGGCAGGAGCGGCCGAGGTGACAGCTAGGCCACCGTTGCCCTCGTCGAGGTCGACGGTGACGTTGTCGCCGTCGCGGACCTCGCCGGCGAGCAGACCGCGGGCCAGCGGGTCGCCGATGGCCGACTGCACCAGCCGGCGCAGCGGTCGAGCGCCGTACACCGGGTCGAAGCCGGTGCGGGCCAGCCAGTCGCGCGCCGCGGGGGTCACCACGAGCCCGAGCCGGCGGTCGCCCAGCCGACGGCGCAGGTGCTCGACCTGCAGCTCCACGATCCGGGCCAGCTCCTCGGCGCCGAGCGCGTCGAACACAACGATCTCGTCCAGCCGGTTGAGGAACTCCGGCTTGAACGCGGTCCGCACCGCGGACAGCACGGCCTCGCGCCGGGCGTCCGGGGTCATCGTGGGGTCGACGATGAACGTCGAGCCGAGGTTCGAGGTCAGCACGATGATCGCGTTGCGGAAGTCGACCGTGCGGCCCTGGCCGTCGGTCAGGCGGCCGTCGTCGAGCACCTGCAGCAGGACGTCGAAGACCTCCGGGTGCGCCTTCTCCACCTCGTCGAGCAGGACGACGGTGTACGGCCGGCGGCGGACCGCCTCGGTGAGCTGGCCGCCCTCCTCGTACCCGACGTAGCCGGGCGGGGCACCGACCAGCCGCGAGACCGAGTGCTTCTCGCCGTACTCGCTCATGTCGATGCGGACCATCGCCCGCTCGTCGTCGAACAGGAAGTCGGCCAGCGCCTTGGCCAGCTCGGTCTTGCCGACGCCGGTCGGGCCGAGGAACAGGAACGAGCCGGTCGGCCGGTCCGGGTCGGAGATACCGGCCCGCGCGCGACGCACCGCGTCGGACACCGCCCGCACGGCCGGGGTCTGACCGACCAGCCGCTTGCCCAGCTCGTCCTCCATCCGCAGCAGCTTCGCGGTCTCGCCCTCGAGCAGCCGCCCGGCCGGGATGCCGGTCCAGGCGGCCACCACCTCGGCGACGTCGTCCGGCCCGACCTCCTCCTTGACCATGGCGTCGCGAGTCTCGGAGGCCGCCCGGGCCTCGGCCAGCTCGCGCTCGGCGGCCGGGATCTCGGCGTACAGCAGCCGGGACGCGGTCGCCAGGTCACCGTCGCGCTGGGCCCGGTCGGCCTGCCCGCGCATGTCGTCCAGCCGGGCCATCAGCTCGCCGACCCGGTCGAGGCCGGCCTTCTCCTGGTCCCACCGGGCGTTCAGCTCACGCAGCTGCTCCTGCTTGTCGGCCAGGTCGGCGCGCAGCCGCTCCAGCCGGTGCCGGGACGACTCGTCGGTCTCCTGCTCGAGTGCCAGCTCCTCCATCTGCAACCGGTCCACCTGGCGCTGCAGCACGTCGATCTCGACGGGCCGCGAGTCGATCTCCATCCGCAGCCGGGACGCGGCCTCGTCGACCAGGTCGATGGCCTTGTCCGGCAGGAACCGCGAGGTGATGTAGCGGTCGGACAGCGTGGCTGCGGCGACCAGTGCCGCATCCGAGATGTCGACCTTGTGGTGCGCTTGGTAGCGGTCCTTGAGGCCGCGCAAAATCGCGATGGTGTCCTCGACCGACGGCTCGCCGACCAGCACCGGCTGGAACCGCCGCTCCAGCGCGGGGTCCTTCTCGACGTGCTCGCGGAACTCGTCCAGCGTCGTCGCGCCGACCATCCGCAGCTCGCCGCGTGCCAGCATCGGCTTGAGCATGTTGGAGGCGTCCATCGCACCCTCGCCGGTCGCACCGGCGCCGACCACCGTGTGCATCTCGTCGATGAACGTGACGACCTGCCCGTCGCTGCCCTTGATCTCGTCGAGCACGGCACGCAGCCGCTCCTCGAACTCGCCGCGGTACTTCGCGCCGGCCACCATCGCGCCGAGGTCCAAGGAGATCAGCGACTTGCCGCGCAGCGAGTCGGGGACGTCGCCGGCCACGATGCGCTGCGCGAGGCCCTCGACGACCGCGGTCTTGCCGACGCCGGGCTCGCCGATCAGCACCGGGTTGTTCTTGGTACGCCGGGACAGCACCTGCACGACGCGCCGGATCTCGGCATCCCGGCCGATGACCGGGTCGAGCTTGCCCTCGCGGGCCGCCGCGGTGAGGTCGACGCCGTACTGCTCGAGAGCCTGGAAGGTGCGCTCCGGGTCGGCCGAGGTCACCGTGGCGCCGGCCCGGACGCGGTCGACGGCCTCGCCGAGCGTCTCGGCGGTGGCCCCCCGCTCGCGCAGCAGCTCGGCTGCAGCACCGCCGACGGTGGCGAGGCCGAGCAGCAGCAGCTCGGTGGAGACGTAGGTGTCGCCGCGCGCCGATGCGAGGTCGATGGCGGTCGCGACGACCCGCTGCAGGGCGGCCGACGGGGCAGGTGCCGCCACCGACGAGCCGCTGGCGCGGGGCAGTGCGGTCACGGCCTTCTCGGCGTCCTCGCGGATCAGCGCACGCTCGACGCCGACCTGCTCGAGCACCCGGACGGCGATGCCCTGGTCGTCCTGGAGCATCGCCCAGAGCAGGTGCTCGGGCTCCACCGCGGGGTTGCCGTCGCGCAGTGCACGTCGGGACGCGGCGGCAAAGGCCTCTTGGCTCTTGGTGGTCAGCTGGTTGGCGTCCATGCGGGGTCCTTCGGCAGTGGTGCTAGCGGATGCGTGGTTGAGGCGCGGAGGGGCGCCACACGACGAGGGCGGTACGCCGGTCGCGCTCGCGAAAGGAGTCGAGCTCGGCCTCCAGCTCGCGCACCCGAGCCTGCAAGGCGGCCACGTGGTTCTCCAGCTCGAGCACCTGGCGGACGCCCTCCAGGCCGAGGCCGAGCCCGGAGAGCCGGACGACCTCGCGCAGCACGGCGATGTCGTGCCGGGAGTACCGCCGGCCACCGCCGGACGTGCGTCCCGGCGACACCAGGCCCAGCCGGTCGTACTGGCGCAACGTCTGGGCGTGCAGACCGGTGAGCTCGGCGGCCACCGAGATGACGAACACCGGTGTGGTGTCGTCGCTCTCCCAGGCACCGTCCGGCCCGGCGGTGAACGGCATGTCAGGCCCCCTGACGTGGTGCGGCTAGCAGCTCGGCCCGCGGGTCGTCGCCGTCGGTCGCGTCGCGCAGTGCCTCGACGGCCTGTCGCGCCTCGGCGGACAGCGTGGTCGGGACGTCGACCTGGACCGTGACCAGCAGGTCACCGCGCGGTGTCCCGTCGCCGCCCTTGCGCGGCACTCCCTTCCCCCTGACCCGGAAGGTGCGGCCGTTCGCGGTGCCCGGCGGGATCCGCAGGGTGACCGGTGACCCGCCGAGGGTCGGCACCCGCACCTCGGCGCCGAGTGCTGCCTCGGCGAAGGTGACCGGCACGGTGAGGGTGAGGTTGTCGCCGCTGCGACCGAACAGCCGGTGCGGTGAGACGGCGACCGTGACGTAGAGATCGCCGGGCGGCCCGCCGCGCTCGCCGGGGGCGCCCTTGCCCTTGAGCCGGATGCGCTGGCCGTCCTTGACCCCGGCCGGGATGCGCACCGTGAGGGTGCGGGTGCCCATCGCCCGGCCGCTTCCGGCGCAGTCCGGGCACGGGTCGTCGACGACCATCCCCCGGCCGCGGCACTCGCGGCACGGCTCGGCGAAGGCGAAGCCCCCGGCGTTGCGGCTGGTCTGGCCGGTGCCCTGGCAGGACGGACAGGTGTGCGGCAGCGCGCCGCCCCGGCCCCCGGTGCCGTGGCACGAGGGGCAGGGCTGCTCGCTGCTCATCCGCAGCGGCACCGTGACGCCGTCGACCGCCTCGTCGAACGGCAGCGTCACCGACGACTCGACGTCGGCACCGCGGCGCGGCGCGGCAGTGCGGGTGCCGCCGGTCCGCTGGCCGAAGATGCCGCCGAGCACGTCGCCGAGGCCGCCACCACCGGCCGCCCCGCCGAACAGGTCACCCAGGTCGAACGGGACGCCGCCGGGCTGGCCGCCAGCGGTACCGGGCGGCCGGAACCGGCCGCCGCCCGCCCCGAACAGGGCGCGCGCCTCGTCGTACTCCTTGCGGCGGGCGGGGTCGGACAGGACGTCGTAGGCCTCGGAGATCTCCTTGAACCTGGCCTCGGCCTTGTCCCGGTCGCTGTCGCCGTGCCCGCTGTTGGCATCGGGGTGGTGCTGACGCGCGAGCTTGCGGTAGGCCTTCTTGACCTGGTCGGCCGTGGCGTCCTTGGGGACGCCGAGCGTCTTGTAGAAGTCCTTCTCCAGGAAGTCCCGGCTGCTCATGGCGTCCCCCTCTCTCGGTGTCGTCGGGTGATTGCTGCTACTCCGGTTCGGCCACGGCTACCCGGGCCGGGCGGACCACCCGGTCACCGATCCGGTAGCCGGGCTGGAACACCTCGATGCAGGTCGCCTCGGTGACGTCGTCGGAGTGGGCGTGGGTCAGGGCCTCGTGCACCGTGGGGTCGAAGGCGTCGCCGGCCGCACCGAAGCGCACCAGGCCGAGCTTCTCGACGGTCTGCTCCAGGGCTTCGCCGACCGAGCGGAAGCCGCCCTCCAGCTCGCCGTGGTCGCGCGCCCGGCCGATGTCGTCGAGCACCGGCAGCAGGTTGGTGAGCACGTTGGCCACCGCGGTCTCGCGGATGACCTCACGGTCGCGCTCGACCCGACGCCGGTAGTTGGCGTACTCGGCCTGCAGCCGCTGCAGGTCGGCGGTGCGCTCGGCGAGCTGGCCGGTCAGCTCGTCCACGACGTCGCCGCCGAGGCCGTCGGCGGGCGAGTCCGGCACCTCCGGGGCGGCGGGAGCCGGGCTGGCCGGCTCCCGCAGCTCACCGGTGACCGGGTCGATGCGGCGCTTGTCGCGCACCACCGGACCCTGGTTCTCCTCGGCCGCCGGGTCGCGGCCGTCGTCGCGGTGCTCGCCTGGGCGGTCGGTCACTTGCTCTCGTCCTCGTCGACGATCTCGGCGTCCACGATGTCCTCGGCGGACTCGTCGGACGCGCCGTCGCCGGCCGGACCGGCCGGACCGCCGTCGGCACCGGGAGCGGCCTGCTGCTCGGCGTACAGCGCGGCACCGAGCTTCTGGCTCACGGTCGCGACCTTCTCGGTGGCCTCCTTGATCTCCGGGATGGCGGCCGCGTCGGTGCCCTCGAGCGCCTTCTTCAGCTCGGCGACGGCCTCCTCGACCTCAGCCCTGGTGGCGGCCGCGTCGCCCTCGGCGAACTTGTCGGCGTTGTCGGCCAGGAACTTCTCGGTCTGGTAGACGAGCTGGTCGCCGGTGTTGCGGACCTCGGCCTCCTCGCGGCGCTGGCGGTCCTCCTCGGCGTGTGCCTCGGCGTCCTTCATCATCCGCTCGATGTCGTCCTTCGGCAGCGCTGAGCCGCCGGTGATCGTCATCGACTGCTCCTTGCCGGTGCCCAGGTCCTTCGCGGACACGTGCACGATGCCGTTGGCGTCGATGTCGAAGCCGACCTCGATCTGCGGCATCCCGCGGGGTGCCGGCGGCAGACCGGTCAGCTCGAACATCCCGAGCTTCTTGTTGTACGCCGCCATCTCACGCTCGCCCTGGTAGACCTGGATCTGCACCGAGGGCTGGTTGTCGTCGGCCGTGGTGAAGATCTCGGACCGCTTCGTCGGGATCGTCGTGTTGCGCTCGATCAGCTTGGTCATGATGCCGCCCTTGGTCTCGATGCCGAGGGACAGCGGGGTGACGTCGAGCAGCAGGACGTCCTTGACCTCACCCTTGAGGACGCCGGCCTGCAGGCTGGCGCCGATGGCGACGACCTCGTCCGGGTTCACGCCCTTGTTCGGCTCCTTGCCGCCGAGCAGCTCCTTGACCAGCTCGACGACGGCCGGCATCCGGGTCGATCCACCGACGAGGACGACGTGGTCGATCGCCGATATCGCGATGCCCGCGTCGCGCAGCACCGACTGGAACGGCGACTTGGTGCGGTCGAGCAGGTCGGCGGTGAGCTGCTGGAACTGCGAGCGCGTGAGCTTCTCGTCCAGGTGCAGCGGGCCGGCGTCCGAGGCCGTGATGTATGGCAGGTTGATCGTGGTCTCGGACGACGAGGAGAGCTCGATCTTCGCCTTCTCGGCCGCCTCGCGCAGCCGCTGGAGCGCCATCTTGTCCTTGGACAGGTCGACGCCGTGGCCGTTCTGGAAGGCCTTCACCAGGTGGTCGACGATGCGCTGGTCCCAGTCGTCGCCGCCGAGGTGGTTGTCACCGCTGGTGGCCTTGACCTCCACGACGCCCTCGCCGATCTCGAGCAGCGACACGTCGAAGGTGCCGCCACCGAGGTCGAAGACCAGGATGGTCTGGTCGGTCTCGCCCTTGTCCAGGCCGTAGGCCAGGGCGGCCGCGGTGGGCTCGTTGACGATGCGCAGGACGTTGAGGCCCGCGATCTCGCCGGCCTCCTTGGTGGCCTGGCGCTGGGCGTCCTCAAAATAGGCCGGCACGGTGATCACGGCGTCGGTGATGGACTCGCCGAGGTACGCCTCGGCGTCGCGCTTGAGCTTCATCAGGACCCGCGCGGAGATCTCCTGCGCGGTGTACTTCTTGCCGTCGACGTCCACCGACCAGTCGGTGCCCATGTGGCGCTTCACCGAGCGGATGGTCCGGTCGACGTTGGTGACGGCCTGGCGCTTGGCGACCTCGCCGACCAGCACCTCGCCGTTCTTGGCGAACGCGACCACCGACGGCGTGGTCCGCGAGCCCTCGGCGTTCGCGATGACGGTGGGCTCCCCGCCCTCCAGGACCGAGACGACGGAGTTGGTCGTCCCGAGGTCGATGCCGACCGCACGTGCCATGGTTGTGAGTCCTTACTGTGGGGCGTCCCGCAACGGGACAGGGTTGAGTCGTGACGACTCATAGTGTGCAACCCCGGTCAGGTCCCTGTCAACAAAGTTGAGCCGACGTGACTCAACTCACTCGGTTCCCATGAAGGCACCCAGCAGCGCGGCGAACCGGTCCGGCTCGTCCAGGTGCGGGTAGTGCCCGGCCCCCTCGAACAGCTCCACCCGGCTGCCGGCGATCGCCTGCGCCGCGGCGGTCGCGTGCCAGGCCGGGATCATCCGGTCCCGGGTCCCCCAGACCACCAGCGTCGGGATCTCCACCGCCAGCGGCAGGTGGTCGTGCGCGGTCACGGTCTGCCCGCCGGGGTCGATCACCGACCGGACCGTCGCCAGGAACGCCCGGCGCGCCTCCACGTCGTTCAGCCCGGTGAACCCGCGCCAGCCCTCGCGCAGGTCGGGCCCGGCCCGCCAGCCCAGCCGGGCGACGGTCCGGCCGACCGCTTCGGCCCGGCCGCGGACCCACCGCGAGGCGACCAGGGGCAGCACCCACTCGGCGCCGGGCAGGGTGGCCGAGCGCAGCAGCGGGCTCACCGACCGGCCGAGCCCGCCGCTGGAGACCAGCACCAGCCGCTCGACCCGGTCCGGGAACAGGTAGCAGAACTGCATCGCCACGCCACCCCCGAGCGAGTGGCCCACCAAGGTCACCCGCTCGACGCCGAGCCGGTCGAGCAGGTCCCGCAGGGTGGCCGCGTGGGCGCCGAGCGAGTAGTCGCCGCGCGGCTTGGCCGAGGCCCCGTGACCGAACAGGTCGGGGGCGATCACCCGGTGACCGGTGTGCAGCGCGTCGACCAGGTGCGCCCAGCTCTGGTGCGACCCGAGCAGGCCGTGGATGAACAGCACCGCCGGACCGGTTCCGCTGTCCAGGTAGGACAGGTCGTGCCCGTGCAGCGTGGCGGTGCGGGTGTCCGTCATCCGACCGTCACCACCCGGCTGGTCCCGGCAGCCAGCCCGGAGCGCGGCTGACGCGCGACCCGGACCCGCAGCTCGGTCGGCCGGGGCGAGGCCGCCCGCCAGGTCAGCACCCAGCGCCCCCGGTCCAGCCGGGCCCGGGCGACCGGGTCCCAGCCGCCGTCCGGCGCGCGCCGCTGCAGGATCACCTGGCCGTCGCTGCGCCGCGGTCGCACCAGTCCGCGCAACGTGACCGTCTGCCCCGGCCGGATCGAGAGCTCGGAGGTCGCCAGGGTGACCCGCTGGTGCACCACGGTGCTGCGCAGCCGGCCGCGGACGCCGAGCTGGCTGCCGGCGCCGTCGTACTGGACGAACCAGCCGGTGCTGCGCCGGGCGTCCCAGCCGAAGGCGAAGCTGCCGTCGGCCGCCGTCACGGTCGTGTCGGTGCGCTGGTACCCCGGCGACCCGGCAGCCCGCCGCACCAGCCGCACCCGCCGGCCGGCCAGGCCGGCGCCCGACGCGTTGCGCAAGGTGCCGGTGACGCCGACCCGTCGGCCCCAGTCGGTCGATGACGGCGCGGTCAGGTGCAGCGCACTCCCGGACAGCAGCCGGGTCACCGGCGGCGACGTCCCGTTCGGGCTCACCGCCACCAGTCGCACGGTGTAGTCGGCACCCGGCGCCAGGCCGCGCAGCACCCACGAGGTGGCCGACGGCTCGACGGTGAAGAAGTCGTCGCCGTGCACGTCCGGCGACACCGCGACGACGTAGGACCCCAGCGGCGCCGAGCCGGTCACGGCCGGCCGGGCCCAGGACAGCCGCACCTCGCCAGGGCCGACGGTGGCCGTCACCCGGCGCGGCGCACTCGGTCCGGTCCAGCGGGCCAGCTCGGTCGACTCGACGGCCGCCGTCACCGTGGCGCACTCGAGAGCGCTGTAGCCGAGGTTGGCGCAGGACTGCTGGAGCGCGGCCGCCAGGTCGACGAAGTCCGCACCCGGGGTCAGCATCTGCAGGGTGGCCCAGTACAGCGTGGCGGTCCGGGCCGTGCCGATGCCCGGGAACGCACGGCCGTGGAAGGCGCCGTCCGGCTCGGCCGCGGTGCCGTCGGCGATGAGGTACGCCGTCTTGTTGGGCACGCCGCTGTTGGTGTGCACGGCCCCGTTGTCGTCGTAGTCCAGGGCGTAGTCGTACAACGCGCTGCGGGTGGTGTCCGGCTGGCCGAACCGCGGCGGGTCGGCCATGTCGCGGGTCACCCCGCCGGACGCGGCGGGCAGGTCCTCGCCGAGCCGCCAGCGCAGCTCCGGTCCGTCGCTGCCGGTGCCGTCGGCCAGGTCGACCAGCTCGCCGATCACGTCGGACATCGACTCGTTGATCGCACCGGACTGGTACCAGTAGACGAGCCCGGCCGTGTGCTGGATGACGCCGTGGGCGAGCTCGTGAGCCACGACGTCGTCGGCCGAGGTGTATCCCGCGCCGTAGACCATCTGGTCGCCGCTCCAGAACGCGTTCTCCAGCGGGCACTCCCCGGGCGGGCAGTAGTTCGTGGTCGACCTCAGCTTGCGCCCGTCACCGAGATCGTTGCCGATCAGCGCAGTGAGGTCGACGCCCAGGGTGTCGCTGAACCACGCCGCCGTCGCACCGGTCAGGTCGTAGGCGCGGTCGACGTCCAGCACGCCCGTGGGCGGGCCGCCCTCGACCCGCTCGTACCCGCTGCCGCAGCGGTAGCCGCGGGTGCGGACGTTGTCGCACACCACCCGGTCGAGGCTGGCCACCTCGCTCAGCCGAAGCGCGACCCGACCGGTGCGGGCGTCGACCAGCACGACCTCGCGCAGGTCCGCACGCACCGCCGAGCGCACGGGGACCCGCCAGACCGGTCGCAGGTCCGGGGTGGCTCGAGGTTCGAGCAGGGAGCGGTCGAGCAGCCACTGCGTCGGCCGCTCCGCCACCAGCGAGTGCCGGGACACCTGGTGCCGGGTGGCCGTCACCCGGCGTGCGGTGCGGGCCGCGGCCGAGGCAGCGACGTCGTACGCCGTGGAGCCGGCCGGGCCGGCGGTCTCGCCGGACACCGACAGCAGCCGGCCGTGGCCGTCGAGGACGGTGACCAGCTGGCCGCCGAGGACCGGCAGCCCGTGGCGGGTCTGCTGGAACCGCACGACGTCGCGACCGGCGACCCGGCTCACGGCGACGGTGCGCATGTCTCGGGCGGCGACATCGAAGGTCGGCCCGATCCGGTCGAGGTGGGCCCGGGCCGCATCGACCACCGAGGCCGGCCGGGGTGTCTCGGCCGTTGCCGGCGTGGTCGCCCCGGACGGCGCGGCGAGCGCGAGCGACGCGGCGAGGGTGAGGACCGTCAGCAGGGCAGCCGGGACCCGGGCACGTCGGGCGGTGCGGTGCGGCACGCGGGTCCCCTGCTGGACGAAACGGCGACAGACCGGCACGGACCGTCCACCGCAGGGTAAGCGATCAGCGTTGCCCGGCCGGTGCGGATCGCCCGCGGTGGTTGGGGCCTGGGCGCCCGGGCATGGGAGGTCCGTGGCAGCGAACTCATCGATGGGCTGGCGGCTGCTCGGCGGGGTCTCGGCGATCCTGGCCGGCATCGCCGCCCGCAAGGCCCTGGTCAAGACCTGGCGGGTGACCACCGGCGACAACCCGCCCGCGAACCCCGCGCAGCCCGGCACCCAGTGGCGGGAAGCCATCCCGTACGCCCTCGCGAGCGGCGCGGCGATGGGGCTGGCGCGGATGCTCGCCACCCGTAAGGCCGCGAACTACTACCGGAAGTCCACCGGCCACCTGCCGCCCGGCATGGAAGAGGTCACCTAGCCCCGGCACGGTGCCGACTCGTCGTACCCTCGGACAGTGCTCCCGGCCCTGCGTGACCGTCGCGGCAAGCCCGCCGCTCCGCTGCGCCTGCTCGCCGTGCTGGTCCTGGTCGGCATGCTGACGATCGCGGCCCCGGTCCTCGTGCCGGTGCTGCGCTGGGCCGCCTCCTCGCTGCTCTGACCAACCGGACGCCTCCGGAGTCATACAAGAGCGCTTGTACGACCGCCGGTGACCGGATCAGGCTGAGTGCCATGACCCGACGTACCGCGGCCCAGCGCCACCTGGACTCCGCTCCCCGGCAACCTGTCGGCCAGGAGTCCGGCGACGACCTGCTCGACGTGCTGATGGCCTTCCACCACCCGACCCGGCGGTGGCTGGCCGAGCTCCTCGAGATGGAGGGGCCGGCCAGCGTCGGACGCCTCGCGGGTCGCACCGGTCTCGCGGTGGGCTCGGTGAGCCACCACCTCAAGGCCCTGCACCGCCACGGTTTCATCGAGCCCGCGCCCGACCTCGCCTCCGACACCCGCGAGAGCTGGTGGCGCCCGGCCCGCCGATCGGTGACCTGGAGCGTCGACGACTTCGCGGCCGGCAGCGCCGCCCGGCGCGTCGCGGGTGCCGCGGAGGCCGAGAACTTCCGGCACCAGGTGCGCGCGATCGCCGACTGGCTCGGCCACATGCACGACGTGAGCGCGCAGTGGCGACGCGCCGCGAGCTCCACCGACACCGTCGTCCCGGCGACGCGCGGTCAGCTCGAGAACCTGGGCGAGCGGCTGCGACAGGTGACCGAGGAGTGGAGGCAGGACTGCCTGGACGACGAGGCGCGGCGTCCCGCCGCCGAGCGGCTGCCCGTCCGGGTGGTGCTGCGCGCCTTCCCGAGCCGACCGGTGCGGCCGTGAGGGAGACCTCGCCCCGGCCCGAGCTGCTCGGCGCGGTTCCTCCGCCGGTCCGCCGGGACCCGGTGGTGCTCGTCTGGCTGTCCGCGGTCGGCCTGTCCTGGTTCGGCGACTACGCCTGGAACGTCGCCCTCGCCTGGACCGCCGCGCACACCTTGTCGCCGGTGCTGGCCGGCGTCGTCCTCGGTGCGGAGATGCTGCCGCAGGCGGTCCTGGTGCTGCTCGGCGGTGTGCTCGCCGACCGGTACGACCCCCGGCGGTTGCTCATCACCGGCCAGCTCGGCCAGGCGGCGGTGCTGGTCCTCGGCGCGGCGGGGTGGGCCTCGGGGATGCGCGGGGCGCCGATCCTGCTGGCGATCGCGCTCTCCTTCGGGGTCGCCGGCGGTCTCACGATGCCCTCCGGGACCGCCTTGGTGCGCCAGATCGTGGCGGGGAAGGACCTCGGCACCGTCCAGGGCTGGAACCAGATCAGCAGCCGTGCGATGAAGCTCCTCGGTGCGCCGGTCGGCGGTGTCCTGGTGGCCTGGGGCGGTCTGGGGACGGTGATGCTGGTCGATGCCGCGACCTTCGTCACGATCGCTGCCGTGCTGGCCGTCGTCGTACGACCGCGCTATCGCCTGCCCCGGGCCACCCACGACCGGTGGCGCGACTCGTTCGCCGACGGCATCCAGTACCTCCGCGACCACGACACGGCCAGGCTGTTCGTGGTGGGACTGGCCGCGCTGAACGTCTTCGTCACGCCGGTCACCGGACTGGGCGTTGCGCTGCGGGTCACCAGCTCCGGTTGGGGAGCGCACTGGCTCGGCATCGCCGATGCCTGTCTGGCTGCCGGCGCGATCGCGGGCAGCATCGTCGGCATCCGGTGGCAGCCGACGTACGGTGCCGCCGCCGGCTTCCGGATGCTGGTGCTGCAAGGCCTCGCCATCGCCGCCGTCGGGATCGGCGTGCGCCCGGTCCTGGTGCTCGCGATGACCGTGCTCGGCTTCACCGCCGGTGCGGCCTCGATCTGGCTCAGCGCCGCGTTCATCCGGGCGATCGACCCGAGCCACCTCGGCCGGGTGTCGTCGGTGACGAGCCTCGGCGACATGGCTTTGATGCCGCTCTCGGTGCCGGTCCTCGGCGCCGCAGTCCGCGCGACCAGCGTGCTGGTGGCCACTCTCGTGTTCGGCCTGGCGATGTCGGTGCTCTGCCTCTGGTTCGCCACCCGCCGGGCGATCCGGGGCCTGGCCGCCTGAGCGATCCCCGGGGACGGCGGCAAGTTACCCGTCGGTAGGATCGGTGCCCCTACGCTGACCCCGGATCCGGACCCGGCGTCCTCTCCCAGGAGGTTCCGTGCGACTCGCCATCGGGCTGGTGATGACCCTGGCCGCGCTGGCGGTGGCCGGCCGGCGCGTCCACTACCTGTACCGACTGGTCAGCTCCGGTCAGCCGGCGCCGGGCCGGCTGGACGGCATCGGCACCCGGGCCAAGAGCCAGCTGCGCGAGGTCTTCGGCCAGCGCAAGCTGCTGAAGTGGTCGGTGCCGGGGGCCGC
Source organism: uncultured Actinomycetota bacterium (assembly GCA_963746465.1). Lineage (GTDB taxonomy): Bacteria > Actinomycetota > Actinomycetes > JACCUZ01 > JACCUZ01 > CAVVAY01. Next base: position 204,132 of record CAVVAY010000007.1, read on the forward strand.
GCACTTCTTCACCTTCTGGGCGTTCGTGGTGCTCGCGGCGACGATCCTCGAGGCCTACGGCGCGCTGTTCGACCGGGACTTCGCGATCCCGATCATCGGGCACTGGCGACTCCTGGGCTTCCTCGAGGACTTCTTCGCCGTGGCGGTGCTGCTGTCGCTCGCGGTGTTCGCCGCGATCCGGCTGCGCAACGCCCCGGCCCGACGCGAGCGGGCCTCCCGGTTCTACGGCTCCCACACCGGTGCGGCGTGGCTCGTGCTGTTCATGATCTTCAACGTCATCTGGACCCTGTTCCTCTACCGCGGCGCGCAGGTCAACACCGGCGTCTTCCCGTTCGGTGACGAGGCGTTCGCCTCGCAGGCCGCCGCGAGGGTGCTCGAGCCGCTGGGCGAGGACACGAACGAGGTTCTGGAGACCGTCGGGATCCTGCTGCAGATCGGTGTGGTGCTCGGCTTCCTGGTGCTGGTCGTCTACTCCAAGCACCTGCACATCTTCCTCGCGCCGCTCAACGTGCTGACCAAGCGCGAGCCGAACGCGCTGGGCCCGCTGCTGCCGATCATGGTCGACGGCAAGCCGATCGACTTCGAGAACCTGGACGACCTCGACGAGGACACGGTGTTCGGCCGCGGGAAGGTCGAGGACTTCACCTGGAAGGGGATGCTCGACTTCGCGACCTGCACCGAGTGCGGTCGGTGCCAGGACCAGTGCCCGGCATGGAACACCGGCAAGCCGTTGTCACCGAAGCTGGTGATCATGGACCTGCGGGACCACCTGTTCGCCAAGGGCGCGGGGAACGAGGGCGAGGCGGCTCGCCCGCTGGTCGGCACCGCCGAGCAGGGCGGGGTGATCGACCCGGACGTGCTGTGGTCGTGCACCACCTGCGGTGCCTGCGTCGAGCAGTGCCCGGTCGACATCGAGCACGTCGACCACATCGTCGACATGCGCCGGTTCCAGGTGCTGGTGGAGTCCTCGTTCCCGTCCGAGGCCGGCACGATGCTGAAGAACCTGGAGAACAAGGGCAACCCGTGGGGCATGTCGTCCCGGGCCCGGCTCGAGTGGACCCAGGGCCTGGACTTCGAGGTGCCGGTCCTCGGCCAGGACGTCGAGGACCTCAGCGAGGTCGACTACCTCTACTGGGTCGGCTGCGCCGGCGCCCTGGAGGACCGTGCGAAGAAGACGACCCGCGCGTTCGCCGAGCTGCTGCACATCGCCGGGGTGAAGTTCGCGGTGCTCGGCGAGGCCGAGGCCTGCTCGGGCGACCCGGCCCGGCGGCTGGGCAACGAGTTCGTCTTCCAGATGCTCGCCCAGCAGAACGTCGAGACACTGAACGAGGCCGGTGCCGACAAGACCGTGATCGTCGCGACCTGCCCGCACTGCTTCAACTCCCTCGGCCGCGAGTACCCCCAGCTCGGCGGCACCTACGAGGTCGTCCACCACACCCAGCTGCTGGACCGTCTGGTGCAGGAGGGCCGGCTCACGCCGGTCACCCCGATCGACCAGCTGGTGACCTACCACGACCCGTGCTACCTGGGGCGGCACAACAAGGTCTACACGCCACCCCGCGAGGTGCTCGCGAACGTTCCCGGCCTGCGCACCGAGGAGATGCACCGCTGCAAGGAGCGCGGGTTCTGCTGCGGCGCGGGCGGTGCCCGGATGTGGATGGAGGAGAAGATCGGCAAGCGGGTCAACGTCGAGCGGGTCGACGAGGCCCTCGCCCTCGACCCCGACGTCGTCTCGACGGCGTGCCCGTTCTGCCTCGTCATGCTGGGCGACGCCGTCACCGCGAAGAAGCAGGACGGCTCGGCCCGCGAGGAGGTCGAGGTGCTCGACGTCAGCCAGCTGCTGCTGCGCTCGGTTCACCGCAACATCTCGGTGATCCCGGTCGGCGACGACGCTGCGCCGGTGGCCGGCCCTCCGGCCTGACCGAGGGGGGGTGCTGGCACCACCCTCTGGTCTCTGGGCAGCAGGCTCGTCGCAGTCGACGCGGGCGACGACGGTGGTGGTACGACGCCACCGCCGCCCCGCCGGGCGGCCGAGCCCAGGAGAACGCATGTCCAGCACCTCGCCGGCGACCACCGCCGCCACCGTGCCCGCGGCGCGCACCGCAGCGCCGCCGGCCGCCGTCCGCACCCTCGACCTGCGCAAGACCTACGGACGTGGGGACAACGTCGTCCACGCGCTGGACGGTGTGGACGTCGAGCTCGCCGCCGGCCGGTTCACGGCGGTGATGGGTCCGTCCGGGTCCGGCAAGTCCACCCTGATGCACGTCACGGCCGGGCTGGACACCGCGACCGGCGGCACTGTCTGGGTCGGCGACACGGACCTGACGACGCTGAAGGAGAAGGAGCTCACCCGGCTCCGTCGCGACCGGATCGGCTTCGTGTTCCAGCAGTTCAACCTGGTGCCGACGCTCACCGCCGCCGAGAACATCGAGCTGCCCATGCGGCTCGCCGGGCGGACACCCGACCAGGCCTGGTTGGACCGCATCATCGAGGTGGTCGGGCTCGCAGACCGGCTGCGGCACCGGCCGAGCGAGCTCTCCGGCGGCCAGCAGCAACGGGTCGCGGTGGCCCGGGCGCTCGTCGCGCGCCCCGAGGTCGTCTTCGCCGACGAGCCGACCGGCAACCTGGACTCGCGCTCCGGCCTGGAGGTGCTGTCCTTCCTGCGCCGCTCGGTCGACGAGAACGGCCAGACGATCGTGATGGTCACCCACGACCCGGTCGCGGCGAGCCACGCCGATCGCGTCGTCTTCCTGGCCGACGGCCGGGTCGTCGACGACATGACCGACCCCACCGCGGACCGCGTCCTCGACCACATGAAGACCCTGGAGGGCTGACCGGTGCTGACGTTGACCCTGCGCGGACTGCGCAGCCACAAGAGGCGACTGGTCTCGACCGTCGTCGCCGTCCTGCTCGGAGTCGCCTTCATGGCCGGCTCGATGGTGTTCACCGACACGATGAAAGCCAGTCTCGCCGGCGTCTTCGCCGACGCCGAGCGCCAGACCGACGCTCTGGTCCGCGGGCCGGCCACGATCGAGGGCTTCAACGGCACCCAGCACGCCCCGGTGGACGAGTCCGTCGTCCAGCAGGTCGCCGCGCTGGACGGGGTCGAGCAGGTGGCGGCGCGGGTCGAGGGATTCGCCCAGGTCGTCGGGTCCGACGGCGAGGCCGTCGACGACATCGGCAAGGGTGCTGCTCCCGCGGGGGCGGCCTGGACGGACTCCGAGCGGCTCAACCCCTTCGACCTGGTGGCCGGTCGCGGGCCGCGTGCCGCCGACGAGGTCGTCGTCGACCGATCGCTCGCCGACGAGGCCGACCTCGCGCCGGGCGATCGGACGACGGTGCTGACCGTGTCCGGGCCGGCTGACGTCACGGTGGTCGGGGTCGCTACTTTCGGCGACGCCGACAACCGCGCCGGCAACCGGACCGTCCTGTTCACCCTCGAGACCGCTGCGCGGTTGCTGGGCCGTGAGGGCACGGTCGACAGCATCGCGGTCCAGGCCGCGGCCGGCGTCGGCCAGGCCGATCTCGCAGCCGAGATCGGAAAGGCGCTGGACAGCGACCTCGAGGTCGTCACCGGCACCGCGCTGGCGACGGAGAACGGCTCACGGTCGAACGAGGACGTCGACTTCTTCGGCATCTTTCTGCGGGTCTTCGCCGGTGTCGCCCTGCTGGTCGGCGCCTTCATCATCAACAACACCTTCGCGATCCTGGTCGCGCAGCGCACCAAGGAGCTCGCTCTGCTGCGGGCCATCGGCGCGAGCACCAAGCAGGTGCGGCGCAGCGTCGCGACCGAGGCCGCGGTCGTCGGCGTCGTGGCCTCGGCGCTCGGCCTGGTCGCCGGGGTCGGCGTGGCCAAGGGCATCGGCGAGCTGTGGCGCGGCTTCGGCGTGACGATGCCCGAAGGTCCGCTCGTGATGCGGCCTGCCTCACTGGTCATCGCATTCGTCCTGGGCGTCGCCGTGACGGTCGGATCGGCCCTGCTGCCGGCTCGCCGCGCAGCACGCGTCGCGCCGGTCGAGGCGATGCGCTCGGTCGCGGCGGAGAGCAGCCGGACGTCGAAGCGCCGGGTCGTGCTCGGCCTGCTGCTGGTCGTCGGCAGCGTGGTGTCCGTGCTCGGCGGGATCACCTCGGGCACGGTGCCGATGGTGCTGCTCGGCGCGCTCGCGGGGTTCCTGGGAGTGGCCACGCTGAGCCCGGTGCTGGCCCGGCCGGTGGTCCGTGTGCTCGGGCAGCTGTTGCCGCGGCTGGCCGGTGCCCGCGGGCAGCTGGCCCGGGAGAACGCCGTGCGCAACCCGCGGCGGACCGCTGCCACGGCGTCCGCGCTGATGATCGGCGTGGCGCTGGTGGGCGGCATCACCGTCTTCGCCGCGTCCGGCAAGTGGTCGGTCAGCCACTCGTTCGACAAGGAGTTCCGCGGCGACCTGGTCCTGGAGACAGGAGCCTGGGTCTACGGCGGGGTGAGCCCGCAGCTGGCGGCTCAGCTCTCGGACACCGACGAGGTCGCGGCCGCGGTGCCGCGCCAGTTCACCCAGGCACAGGTCGGGGACGGCATGAGCGAGCTGGCCGTCTGGCCGGCCGCCACCGTGGAGCAGGTCTTCGACCTGGGTGTCTCGGCCGGGTCGCTTTCCGGTATGGGCACCGACGGCATCGCGCTCGGTTCCCGGCATGCCGAGGGCAAGCACCTCACGATCGGCAGCAAGGTGCCGGTGACGTTCGGCAACGGCGAGCAGCGCACCTTCGTGGTGCGTGCGTTGTTCGACCACCCGGACTGGACGGGGCAGGTCTGGATCGACCGGGCGGCCTACCGGGATGTCGACCCGGCCGCTCTGGACACCTCGGTGTACGTCGTCGGTGACCGCGGCGTGCCGGCGGCCGACCTGCGCCGCTCGGTCGACGCCGTCACCGCGACCTACGGCAACGTGCAGGTGATGGACCGGGCGCAGATGCGCCAGTCGGTGGTCGACGACTTCAACGCGATGCTGGGCATCGTCTACGCCTTGCTGGCACTGGCGATCGTGATCGCACTGATCGGCATCGGCAACACCGTGTCGCTGGCCGTGGTCGAGCGCACTCGTGAGCTGGGCCTGCTCCGGGCCATCGGGATGTCCCGCGGCCACCTGCGCGGGATGGTGCGCTGGGAGGCGGCGCTCGTCGCGGTCTACGGCACGCTGCTCGGGCTCGCGGTCGGCCTGTTCCTCGGCTGGTCCCTGGTCTTCGCGATCCGCGAGTCCGGCATCGAGACCGCGCGGACCGTCGTCCCGATCGGTCAGCTGGCGGTGATCGTCGCGGTGGCCGCGTCCTGCGGGATCATCGCGGCCGTGCTGCCGGCCCGCCGGGCAGCGCGGCTGGACGTGCTGGACGCGATCGCGACGACCTGACCGTCACCGCTGTGGCGACCGAGAGCCCGGATGCCCCCAAAAGGGGCGTCCGGGCTCCTCCGTTCGGCCCCCTGTCGGCACCGTTGGTACCGGTCTGTTACGCCGTACGTGTGCTTTCCGTGAAGGTCACGTGACTTTCGGTAACAGGTAAAGGGATAGTCACGATCTCTCGACAACACCTATCTGGGGGACTCGTGAATCCGCACCGACTGGACCGGCCACTGCGCTGGCGGGCTGCTGCCGCCGTAGCGCTGGCCGTGGGGGGCCTGCTGCTCGCCCCGTCGACGGGAGACGCGCTGGCGGTCAGCTCGGCCGGACCGGAGGACGTCGCGCCCGCCGCATCGTCCTCGAGCGTCCGCGTCGTCGTCGAGGCCCACCAGGGTCGCCTCGCCGCCGTGAGCTCGGCCGCGACCGCGCTCGGCGGCACCGTGGTCGCCACCCAGACCTCGCTCGGCACGCTGGTCGCCGACGTCCCGGCCCCGGCCGTGGCCCGCCTGCGCACCAACCCCGCGGTGCTGACCGTCACCGAGGACAGCCGCCTGCACCTGCAGTCGATCGGCACCGGGCCGACCGGCACCGCCGGTGACATGACCAACGTGGCGAAGCTGACCGGCGCGACGACATTCTGGAAGAACGGCTTCAACGGCCAGGGCGTCGACGTCGCACTGCTCGACTCGGGTGTGCTGCCGGTCGAGGGCCTGATGACGGGCAACAAGCTGGTCATCGGTCCGGACCTGTCCCTCGAGTCGCAGACGTCGACTCTCGAGGACCTCGACACCTTCGGCCACGGCACGCACATGGCGGGGATCATCGCCGGCCGCGACTCCGGGTCGACGACCGGGACGTACGCGACGGACAACACCCGGTTCCTCGGCATGGCGCCCGGCTCGCGGATCGTCAGCATCAAGCTGGCCGACGCGCAGGGCAACACCGACGTGTCCCAGGTCATCGCGGCCATCGACTGGGTCCTGGCGCACTCGCACGACGCCGGCATGAACATCCGTGTCTTGAACCTCTCGTTCGGCACCGACTCGACGCAGGACTACCGGCTCGACCCGCTGGCGCACGCCGCCGAGGTCGCCTGGAACAACGGCATCGTGGTGGTCGTCTCGGCCGGCAACGGCGGCGGCACCACCACCGGGTTGGCCAACCCGGCGTACGACCCGGCCGTGCTGGCCGTCGGTGCCGTGAACACCCAGGGCACCACCGACCGCACCGACGACCGGGTGCCCGCGTTCTCGCAGCGCGGCGCCACCCTGGAGGGCAAGCGGGCTCCCGACCTGGTCGCGCCCGGCTCCTCGATCGTCAGCCTGCGGGCTCCCGGCTCGTTCGTCGACATCATGCACGGCGACACCGGCACCCTGAACAACCGATTCTTCAAGGGCAGTGGCACCTCGCAGGCCGCGGCTGTCGTCTCCGGCGCCGCCGCGCTGCTGCTCTCGCAGCGGCCGTGGCTGAACCCGGACCAGCTGAAGGACGTCCTGCGCCGCTCGGCGTACGACGTGCCGGAAGCCGGCGTCGACGCCGAGGGCGCCGGCGGGCTGGACCTCGCAGCGGCGTACAGCACCTCCAACGGCCGGGTCACGGCCGCCCGGGTGCACGCCGGCGGTGGGTCGCTGGACAAGGCGCGCGGCACCAAGAAGGTCAAGAAGAACGGCGTCACGCTGACCGGCGAGCAGGACATCTTCGGCACGCCGACCGACACCGGAGCGCTGGCCGAGGCCGAGGTGCAGGGCACCGCTGGTGCCACCTGGGCCGGTGGCCGTTGGCTGGGCTCGCCGCTGCTCGGGGCGACCTGGGCCGGCACGAAGTGGTCCGGGGCGACCTGGGCCGGCACCAAGTGGTCCGGGGCGACCTGGGCCGGAGCAACCTGGGCCGGAGCGACCTGGGCCGACGCGTACTGGACCGGGGCGACCTGGGCCGGGGCAACCTGGGCCGGCGCTACCTGGGCAGATGCCTATTGGGCGAACGACCTCTGGTCGAGCGCGAGCTGGGGGTGAGCGCGATGACCATGACGACCAAGACCATGACCGCAGCGGGATCCATGACCGGGACCGACGGGGGGACCACGATGAGCAGGACGGACAAGGGTGACGTCCCCGGGGCGACCTGGGTCTGAGCTGGTCCCGGCTGCACCACAGACCGGGCTAAGGCTCACGGCGGTTCCCTCCGATGCTCCAGACATGGGGACGACGCGGGAGAAGCCCGGGGCGCCCGCGCCGGTTCGCCGCGCGGTGCGCCCCACCCGCCGTGTACTGGCGCTGACCGCCGGACTGGCCCTGCTCGGCACGGTCCTCTGGTGGGGACTGCAGTCCTTTGCGCCGGACCCCCCGCTCGACCTGCAGATCCCGTGGTGGTTGCTGGCGGTGCTGTTCGCGGTCACCGAGATCTGGGTGTTCCACATCCAGGTCGGCCGGGAGGCACAGAGCATCAGCATCAGCGAGGTCCCCCTGATCCTCGCTCTCTTCTACGCGCTGCCGCAGGACCTGCTGGTGGCCAGGGTGGTCGGCTCCGCGCTGGTCATGCTGCTGCACCGCCGGCAGACCCTGCTCAAGTCGGGCGTCAACGCGGCCCTGATGTTCGCCGACACCACGGTCGCGCTGGTGGTGTTCCGCATCATCGGCGGCGGCAGCACCGCCGACGGCGGTCGCGAGTGGGTCGGCGGCGTCGCCGCCTGCGCAGCTGCGATGGCCGTCGACCTGGTGGTCCTGAGCGTGATCATCCGGTGGTACGACGGGAAGCCGCCGCTGTCCGGTGTCCGCAGCCTGGTGTCCGGCGTGGGCATCGCGGCTGCCAGCGGCGTGCTGGGCCTGATGCCCCTGCTCACTCTTCGGCTCGGCCCGCTGGCCGCCGTACCGCTCATCGCCTCAGGCGCGATGCTGATGATCGGCTACCGCGCCTACGCCTCGCTCGCCGACCGGCACACCAGCCTCGAGCGGCTGTTCCGGTTCAGCCGCGAGCTCAGTGTCGCGCCGACCTCCGACGACGTCCTGCCCTCCGTGCTGCACCAGGCCCGCGAGCTGCTCCGCGGCGAGACCGCCGAGGTCATGCGGTTCGGCGACGACGGCCTCTCGGTCTCCCGGTACGACGGTGAGCGGGTGGTCGACCTCGACCCGGAGGAGGCCGACCGCGCCACCAGCCTGCTGCGTGTCCTGCTGGACGGCTCGGAGGCGGTGCTGGTCCGTGCCACCGACGGGCCGGCCGCGGCGTACCTGCTGTCCCGGCACGCGAACGAGGCCGTCATCGCGCCACTGCGCTACGACGGCCAGACCGTCGGCACCCTCGCGGTGCACGACCGGATGGGTGAGGTCCGCGGCTTCTCGACCAGCGACGTGCAGCTGCTGCAGACCGTCGCGAACCACGCATCGGTCGCCCTGCACAACGAGATGCTCATCGGGCAGCTGCGCCACGACGCCATGCACGACACCCTCACCGGGCTGCCGAACCGCTCGCAGATCACCGCCGAGGCGGTCGCTGCCCTGGCCGACGCACGGCACCGCCGCGGTCAGGTCGCCATCATGATCATCGACCTGAACGGCTTCAAGGCCGTCAACGACACCCTCGGACACCACATCGGTGACGACCTGCTGCGCCAGGTGGCGGACCGGTTCGCCGCTATCTGCCCCGAGGGCGTCTCGGTGGCGCGCCTCGGTGGCGACGAGTTCGCGGTCCTGGTGCACACCTGGGCCGCGATCACGCCGGAGGCGATGGCCGACGAGCTGCTGGGCACGCTCAGCCAGCACTTCACCGTCGGCCAGGAGCGCCTGCACCTGTCCGGGTCCGTCGGCATCGCGCTGGCACCCGAGCACGGCCGCAACGTCTCGGACCTGCTCAAGCGCGCCGACATCGCGATGTACGCCGCGAAGAACGGCGCCGACTCCCGGGTGCTCTACCGGGCGGACATCGACGTCAACGACCCGTCGCTGCTGTCGCTGATGGGCGAGCTGCGGGAAGCCATCGCGACCGGCCAGGTCGACATCGAGGTCGAGCCGCTGGTCGACCTGCAGGATGGCCGGGTCGTCTCGGCCGAGGCGCTGGTCCGCTGGCACCACCCGGTGCGCGGGACGCTGCGGCCGGGCCTGTTCCTGCCGCTCGCCGAGCGCAACGGCCTGATCGTGCCGCTGACCACCCTGGTCCTGGACCGGGCTGTCGCCGCGTGCGCCGCCTGGCGGGCCGAGGGCCTGGACCTGAGCATCTCGGTAAACCTCTCGGCCCGGTCGCTGCTCGACATGATGCTGCCCACCGCGGTCGCCGAGACGCTGGCCAAGCACGGCCTGCCCAGCGACCGCCTGACGCTGGAGATCACCGAGAGCATCGTGCTCAGCGACGCCGACCGCGCCCTCGGGCTGCTGGCCGACCTGCGCGAGCTCGGCGTGCGGCTCTCGCTGGACGACTTCGGCACCGGCTACTCGTCACTGACCCACCTGTCAGAGCTGCCGATCCAGCAGCTCAAGGTGGACCGGTCGTTCGTCAGCCAGGTGCACGAGGCGGGGCGGGACCGGGCGATCGTCGCCGCGGTTGCCGACCTGGCCGGCCACCTCGACCTCGAGGTGGTGGCCGAGGGGATCGAGACCCCGGAGACCGCTCAGCTGCTGGCCAGCCTGGGTTGCGAGCTCGGTCAGGGTCACTACTTCGCGACCTCGATGGCCCCGGAGCTGCTTCCCCTGTGGATCGCGACCCGGCCGGCGTACCCGTTCACCGGCGGCACCGCGCGCGCGCAGCTGCTCCGCACCGTCCGCTGACGTCGTCCCCCGTGATCCACACCGGATCGGTACCACCTGGTGTGACCGATCCGGTGTGGATCATGGGCACTCGAGGCGGTACGGCGGTCAGGTGCGGGTGCGGTGGAAGTTCTGGAACGACCGGGACGGCGTGGGGCCGCGTTGTCCCTGGTAGCGCGAGCCCTGGGCACCCGAGCCGTACGGCGCCTCGGCCGGGCTGGTGAGCCGGAAGAAGCACAGCTGGCCGATCTTCATGCCGGGCCACAGCTTGATCGGCAGCGTCGCGACGTTGGACAGCTCGAGAGTGACGTGTCCGGAGAACCCGGCATCGATGAAGCCGGCCGTCGAGTGGGTGAGCAGGCCCAGCCGGCCGAGCGAGCTGTTGTGGGTCGGGATGTAGCGCTCGCCGGCAAGGAACATCCCGTCGGCGGCGTCGACCTGGATGCATCGGACAGGCACCGAGGCGATGGGGCGTGCCGCGACGATTCCGCGATGGGCGTGCTCGCGCGAGTCAGTCTTCAAACGGGCCAGCTTGCGAGCTAGCCGGAACACCGGCAGCCGCGGCGTGAACTTGACCTGGAAGCAAGGACCGCAGTCGATGCCGTTCAGCATCGCGCGCTTCTTGCGCACGATTGGCCGGAGGCCGAGGCTCGCCGCCAGCTCGGCAACCGCGTTGCTGAGCTCCTCCCGCATGGTGGAGAACGCGCAGCGGCCGTACACGTCGACGTAACCGTCGCTGTCCATCAGCCCCTGCAGCAGCGCGAGCCGCTGCGGCGCACTGGCGACCATGTAGTCCTCGGGCACCAGCGCGCCGGCCATCTCGATGTGCCGCAGTACCTCGCTGTCCTGCGGCGCGCAGGTGATCTCGGCCTTGGTCGACGTGCCGTCACCGAGCCAGACGCCCAGAACATAGGGGTCGACAGGGAGGTCCCTGTGCGGGTAGTCCACCGGCGCGGTGAGGGCGACGTGGTGATTTACCTCGTTGCGGACGCGGAGGCTGGCGGCGATCTCCGCCGTCGTCCGGACTGCAGAATCGCGTCTGCCGTGGTCGCGCTCAGCCTTGGACGTCGTCTGCCACTGGTGGGAGGCATCGGCGATCAGGACCGAGCGGTCGGAGAACTCGACCTCGTAGCAGGGGCGGTCGGTCATGACGCCCGTCGCGGCCACAACGCGGCGCGCCCTGCCGTCAGGGCCGAACACTTGATCGCCGACTCGCAGGGCACCCATCGTCGTCCAGCCAGCGGGGGTGGGGATGGGCGTTGAGATCGAGAGCGCCTTGCCCTCCAGGCGGGCGGAGACGTCGTCCGGGAGGGAGACGACCTCGTAGGTGGAGCCAAGGACGAACTCTCCCGGGTGCAGGATGAACGGCTCGTCGCCGTCCGGCTCGACCAGCCGGGTGAGCTCGGCCTGCTCGACCGACGGGTCGATGTGGGGGTAGCGGTGGTTCTCGAAGACCCGGAAGTAGCGGTCGATGCGGACGTCGACGCTGGACGGCTGGACCATCTCGGGTTCGAACGGCTCGATCGCCACCCGACCCGACTGGATCGCGGCGCGGATGTCCCTGTCCGAGAGCAGCACGAGACGACCCTAGCGGGGACTTCGGAACCGACCCGGCAGGGCGCTAGCATGTCCGGGTTCCACCTCAGCGGGTGTAGTTCAATGGCAGAACATCAGCTTCCCAAGCTGACAGTGCGAGTTCGATTCTCGTCACCCGCTCCAGCCACTGGGCCCGCGGACGTCTTCGAGTGTCGGGTTTCGAAGCTCGAGGTCGGGTCAGTCCACCTCCGGGCGACGGGGTGAAGCAGCCGCCCATGAGCCCGGCTGGCTCCCGGCCTCACGGGCGGGGGTCGGTCGGGCTCCCCCGCCACTTGGGGCGGGTCCACGTTTGCCTCGCCCGACGGCGGTCACTCTGGCCGTATGCCGGAGATTCCAGAGAAGAGGCAGTCCGTCCGACCCCCGCGTCCGATCCTGCTCGCCGCCTTGGCGGCCCTTGGCGTGCTCGTCATCGTCTGGGTCGCCGTGACCGCGGCGGTCGGCTGGGGCGGTGACGACTGCGCCACGAAGCCCGAGACCGGGGCCGCCTCGGGCAACTGCCGATGAGGTGCCCGCCTGCGACACATCCTCGCCGATCAACAAGAGGCATGGCCTCACGGTGACAGGTATGCGCCGCCGCAATGTGGGCATGCCGCCCGGATGGAGAACGTCGCTGACCTGGCGCGGATCGGCCTCGCCCACCGCGACCTCGACGAGGTGCTGCAGGAGATCGCCGAGGTCGCCAACAAGGCACTCCCCGGCGCCGAGTCCACCTCGATCACCCTGATCCGGGGCGGGCGCCCGTTCACCGCGGCGCACGTGGGCCAGCTGGCCCTTGATGCGGACGAGCTGCAGTACGAGCAGGGGCACGGGCCGTGCATGGACGCCGGCCGGACCGGCTCCGTCCTCGTCGTCGAGGACATGCGGGTGGACGACCGCTGGCCCGACTACGCGGCCCGGGTGACCGAGCGCGGCGTCCGCAGCTCGATGTCGACCCCCCTTCCCTATCAGGGCGCGACCATCGGGGCGCTCAACGTCTATGCGACCACACCAGGCGCGTTCGGCTCCGACGACGTCGCCGTCGCCGAGGAGGTCGCCGCCTACATCGCCGTGGCTGTGGCGAACGCCGACGCGCACGCCGAGGCGCGGCAGGTTGCCGAGCAGATGCGCGAGGCGATGGAGTCCCGCTCGGTGATCGACATGGCCAAGGGGATGCTGATGGCCCAGCACGGTTGCAGCTCGGACGAGGCGTTCACGATCCTCAGCCACGCATCGCAGCGCAGCAACCGCAAGTTGCGCGACATCGCCCGGGCGATGGTCGACCGATCAGTGGGTAGCCACCTGAGCTGACGGCTCGGGTGCCGCCATGAGCAGGGCTTCCAAGCCGCTGACCTGGAGCAACCGCCGCACCTGGTGCGAGGGTTCCACCACACCAAAATCGGCGCCGAGCAGACCCGCTCGGCGCTTGCTGGCGATCAGCACATGAAGCCCGCTGCTGTCCATGAACGTGACGCCGGCCAGGTGCAACCGCACGCGCGCGCCCGGCGTCAGGTGCCGAAGCAGCTCGTCCCGCAGCCGGGGCCCGGTCTCGAGGTCGACCTCACCGCTGGCCACCACCGTGATCAGCGCGCCGGTTTCCTCGGAGCGGACGGTGAGGATGTCCTGCATGGTCATGGTGTCTCCCATTGACCGTGACCGCCCTGGGGGTGGCCAGCCCTTGAGCACGAGGGCAGGAGAGCCGAGCTGCTGTCTGCGCTCCGCTGCGATGTCCTGGCCGACATCTTGCCAGCGAGCGGGACATTTTGCCACCGCCGTGGGTTGGTCAGGACGTCCCTGCCAGCTCCTGCAACCTGGTCGCCCCCGTCTTCCAGGGCACTCCCATCAGCAGCAGCCGGCCGGACCCGCCGCCGGCCGGCGTCCCCAGCCACCCGTGGAAGATCGTGCCGTCGACGTTGAGCACCTCTTCGCTCCAGCGCAGCGTGGTGCCGTCGCGGCCCACCACCGGCCGCGACCTGACGGGCAGCACCGCGCCGCTGGCGGTCCGGAGCCGCGACTCCTCCAGCGGCCGCGTCGTCATCCACAGGTAGGGCTGGTACGCCCGCTGCCCGACGTCCACCAGGCAGGTCGGCGCGAGACTGTCGGCCAGCACCACGGTGGGTGTGGTGGCCGTGCACGGGTCGAAGTCGGCGTCCCGGACGACCTGCCATCCGTCCGGCACCGTGAAGGTGACATCACCGACGGGCAGAGTCTCGGACTGCTCCGTGACCTGGTTCCGCGGTTCTCCTTCGTCCAGAAGCCGGGCCGTCGCCGCTGGCGTGCCCGCCACCCGGCCCACGCCGCCCAGCTCCGAGAGGGCCGCCCGGCACCCCGCGGCATCCGTCGTCACGTCGACCCGGACCCAGCTGCCGTTGAGACGCTGCAGCCAGAAGGTCCGGGCGCTGATCGGCTTGCCGCAGGGCGGCAGCGACCGCCGTGCCGGACGCAGGTCGCGCAGCACCTTTCGAGCGTTGCGCTGGGTCCAGACCAGACCGCCGGGGGCCGCGTTGACGCTGCGCGGCTCGATCGTGAGGACGACCGCCCGTACGTCGTGCGGCAGCTGGTGCTGGCGGAACCGCTCACCACCCCGGACACCCACGCCCGATGCGGCCGTCAAAGCCTCGATCGGCACCCGCCACACGTCCTCGCCCTGCAGCGAGGGCACGACGGGCTTCTCCGGCCCGGTCCCGTGCGGGGCCACGACGGCGAACCCGACGTCGTCGGTGCCGGCCACCACGTACGTCGCGAAGGCGTACGGCGCGTCGCCCCCCTGCTCGACCCATGCGGCCCGGTTGCCCACGGTCGTGGGTGACCCGCTGGTCCGCACCCGGTCGGCGAGCACGCGGTCGACCCGCCCGGCGACGAGGACCGGGCCGGTCATCGTGGGCCCTTCGCCGCCGGGGCACCGCAGGTCACCGATCGTCGCGTCGCGGTACACCGTGCGGGGCGTCAGGTTGCTGGCACAGGTCAAGGCGAGACCGCTGTCGTCGTAGTGCCATCCCGGCGGCAGGTCGACGGTGAGCTGGACCGGCCGGGGCGGCGCCGGGGCCGGGCTCGGGTCGTCACCGCTGGACAGCGCCACGGCGCCGCCGGCGACCAGCCCGCAGACCACCAGCCCGCCGATCAGCTCGCGCACGTGCCGCCGCAGCCGGGCGAACGGGGCCTGGTCGGCCCGGCGCAGGATCTCGTCGGTCGGCCGGTTGCTGGTGGGGGTGACCTGAGCCGCCCGGGTGAGGAGCATCTCGATGCGCTCGTCGTCGGTCATCGGGCACCTCCCACCGTCTCGTCCAGCAGGCCTCCTGCGCGCAGCGCGGTGATGGCCCTGCTGGCCCGGCTCTTGACCGTCCCGGTCGAGCAGCCCAGCTCGTGCGCGATCTCGGTCTCGGTGAGGTGGGCCCAGAACCGCAGCACGAGGACGACCCGCTGCTGGGCCGGCAGCGTCGCCAGCGCCGCACGGACCGCGTCCGCCGTGTCGGCCCGGGCGAACGCGTCGGACCCGACCCGGTCAATCACCTCCGGCAGCTGGTCGGACGGCCGCTCCCCCCACCACTTGCGCCGGGACGCCCGCCAGGCGGCGTGGGTCATAACCTTTCGGGTGTAGGCCTCGGGGTCGCCCTCGCCGAGCCCCACCCGGGTCCAGGCGCGCAGCGTCTTGATCAGTGACTCCTGGACGAGGTCCTCGCCCCGTCCGAGGTCGC
Organism: uncultured Actinomycetota bacterium; assembly: GCA_963746465.1. Classification (GTDB taxonomy): domain Bacteria; phylum Actinomycetota; class Actinomycetes; order JACCUZ01; family JACCUZ01; genus CAVVAY01. The sequence goes on from CAVVAY010000007.1 coordinate 219,498, forward strand.
CGACGAGCAGCGTCCCGAACCGGACGAGGGAGGGATAGCGCGCCTCCACGAAGGCGCGGAACCCGTACGGCTCGTGCACCGGCCCTCCCTCCCCGTCGACCTGGATCGCCGGTCCTGCGTTCGGCAGTGTGCCAGCGATCTGAGCATCAGCTCAGCGCTTCCCGGAAGGCCTTCCTGTACGCCGGCTGGACCGAGGGGTGCACCCTGACCGGCGACCCGAACGAGAGCACGACCCGGCCGACCCGGTAGGCGTGGTCATCTGCGTTGGCCACGTACGCCGTCGCAGCGTCCCGGTCGCTGAACACGATGACGTCGGCATTGCTCGAGCCAACCATGTCCACGGCGCCCGGGATCTCGGCGGCCCGGCCCCAGCGGACGCCGCCGGCGTCCTCCAGGTGCGCCTCGCGCATGAGCAGGCCCTTCGACGCGAGGTAGGTGGCGGCCCGGACCGCGTCCGGCATGGCCGCCCGGTGCGTACGCCGGTACTCGCGCAGCGCGGTGCGATATGCCTTCTGCCCGGCCGGCCTCACCCGGGCCGGGCTGCCGAACGACAGCACCATCCGGCCGTACGCCGAGGCCGCGTCATCGGCGCCGCCGACGTAGTCGTCGGCCTGCTTCGCGGTCCCGAAGACCATCACCGATGCGTCCTTGGTCGCGACCATCTGCTGGCAGCCGAGCTCGGCCACGTGGGTGCACAGCCCGCCCCGGACGACGGTTCGCGGACCTTCGTCGTGCAGGTTCAGCAGGAACACGTCGTCGTGCCGGGTCATCCGCTCGGCGATCGTGGACGCGGCCGGGACCGAGGTGGTGGCGACGGCGCTCGACCCCGGGCTCGCGGCTCGCGGAACGACGGCGGCGTGCACCGGCACGGCCAGCGATGCGGTCGCGGCGACGGCGACAGCCAGGCGGGCGGCGTTGCCGAGGGTGGATGTGGCGCGGGTGGTCATGGCGTCTCCGGAGTCGCGGCGGCAGCCTGTCTGCCGGCCTCGACACCCAGAAGGCCCTGGCACCGGCCCGGGGTTCCACCGGATCCGAACTTCAGGCTCACACGCCCGGGAAGGCCTTCCGCAGGTCGTCGAGGTCGACGCCCTCTGCGAGCACGGAATCCGGTGTGTGGTCGGGGTCCAGCCGCCCGTAGACCAGCCGGACGAAGGCTGCGGCGGGCAGCCGCAGCACCGGCAGGTCGGGGTCGATGTCGCCTGGTCGCGTCACCTCCAGCCGTGAGCCGTCGACGCTGCCGCTGAGCAGGAGCGTCCGGTCCGGATGGGTCGTCTCGATCCGCACCCGGGAGCCGTCGGGCATCCGACCGACCCAGGCGACCATCTGGTCCAGCCCGTCCACGATGAGTGCCGCCGCGTCCTCAGCCAGCTCGGCGGCGGGATCCAGACCCGCGATGACGTCCCAGGTGTGCAGGACGTGCTCGCCGAGGCGCAGCCGAGCCACGCCCGCCAGGTCCCGCTCGGCGCCGAACAGGTCCAGCCGCCATGACCCGTCGTCAGCCGCGGCGACCTCGGCGAGCCGGTCCAGGAATGCGACGTCGGCAGCCACGGCGTCGCGGACCTGCAGCTCCGCGGTTCGCGCGTCCCACCGGTCCCAGATCGGCTTGTCCTCCTCGGCGCCAGGTGCGGGCGTCCCGCGCAGCCCAGCTTCGAGCACCAGGGTGAAGATCTCGGCGCCCGACCCCAGGTGTGACAGCACCTGGGCGATAGACCACGAGTGGTACGACGGTCGCTCCACGTCGTCGCCGGCCAACCCCTCGACAGCTGCCGCCAACCGGTCGTGCGACTGCCGCAGGGTTGCGAGAAGCTCGTCGACAGCTGGCGCAACGGTCACGACACCAGCAACCCGGTCGGACCGGGCGCTGTTCCCGGTGTCGGCCGAGGCCGCGACGCGTGATCAGCCGGTGACGATGGCCCCCTGGGCCTCCGCGATGTGCAGCGCCAGGGTCGAGTCGATCGTGCTGCCGTTCCACTCCAGGCCGGCGAGGTCGACGTCGGTGAGGTCGGCGCCCACCAGGTCGGTCTCCTCGAGCCGGACGCTGCGCACCGTCGCGCGGGTCAGGTCGACGTCGCGCAGCACGGCGTGCCGCAGGTCGGCCTCCGCGAGATCGGCCTCGACCAGCCGCAGCCCGGACAGGTCCACGCCGGACAGGTTCGCGCCGCGCAGCGACACGTAGGACCAGTTGCCGCCCTCGACGGTCATCGGCCGCAGCTTCGCCCCGGAGAAGGACGAGCCGACGAGCTTGCAGCCGCGCAGGGTCGCCGCGAAGAACGAGGTCCGGGTGAACCGGCAGCCGGTGAACGACGTCCCGTCGTGCGTCGAGGCGTTGAGCAGGCCGCCGCGGAACTCGCAGTCGTCGAACCGGGCGCCGCGGGTGATGACCTCGGTGAGGTCGGCGTCGACGAACTCGCAACCGACGAAGACGCTGGCGCCGAGGTCCTCGCCGTACCAGTCGACCCGCGGGAACCGCTCACCCTCCGCCTTCCGCACCGCCATCTCAGCCGGTCCGCTCGTCGACGATGCGACGCATCTTGCCGACCGAGCGCTCGATGCCGTCGGGCTCGACCACCTCGACCGCGACGGTCACGCCGACGGTGGCCTTCATCCGCTCGGCCAGCACGTGACCCGCATGCTCGGCCTGCGCCGGCGAGGCAAGCGGGCGGCGCTCGACCCGAACGGTCATCGCGTCCAGCCGCCCGTCGCGGCGCAGCACGCACTGGAAGTGCGGGGACAGCTCGGGGATGCGCAGGATCAGCTCCTCGACCTGGGTCGGGAACAGGTTGACCCCACGCAGGATGATCATGTCGTCCGACCGGCCGGTCACCTTCTCCATCCGGCGCATCGGCCGTGCGGTGCCGGGCAGCAGCCGGGTGAGGTCGCGGGTCCGGTAGCGGATCACCGGCATCGCCTCCTTGGTCAGCGAGGTGAACACCAGCTCCCCCTTCTCGCCGTCCGGCAGCACGTCGTCGGTGAGCGGGTCGACGACCTCGGGAAAGAAGTGGTCCTCCCAGACGTGCAGCCCGTCCTTGGTGTCCACGCACTCCTGGGCGACACCTGGCCCCATCACCTCGGAGAGGCCGTAGATGTCGACTGCGTGCATGTCCAGCCGTTGCTCGAGCTCGCGTCGCATGTCGTCGGTCCACGGCTCGGCGCCGAAGACGCCGACGCGCAACGACGTGCTGCGCGGGTCGACGCCTTGTCGTTCCATCTCGTCGACGATCGCGAGCATGTACGACGGAGTCACCATGATGATCTCGGGCTCGAAGTCGCGGATGAGCAGCACCTGCCGCTCGGTCATGCCGCCGGACACCGGGATGACCGTGCAACCCAGGGCCTCGGCGCCGTAGTGCGCGCCAAGGCCGCCGGTGAACAGCCCGTAGCCGTAGGCCACGTGCACCCGGTCGCCGGCCCGGCCGCCGGCCGCCCGGATGGACCGGGCCATCACTGTCGACCAGGTCGTGATGTCTTTCGCGGTGTAGCCGACCACGGTCGGCCGCCCGGTCGTGCCGGACGAGGCGTGCAACCGGGACACCTGCTCGCGCGGGACGGCGAACATGCCGAACGGGTAGTTCTCCCGAAGGTCCGCCTTCGTCGTGAACGGGAACCGGCGCAGGTCCTCCAGCGACCCACAGTCGTCGGGGTGCACGTCAGCCGCGTCGAACGCCTTCCGGTAGTGCGCGACGTTGTCGTAGGCGTGCCGCAGGGTCCACTGCAGCCGCTCGAGCTGCAGCGCCCGCAGCTCGTCCACCGACCCGCGTTCCACCGGTTCGAGCGTCGAGGGGTCCGGCGTCCGGTCCTGCATCGCTGCCTCCTCGGGTCGACGAAGATCGGTGGCGCTCCAGGGCCGAGGCTGCCACGCTGCCAGGCGCCATGACCAACCCGCCCGCCAGCCCTCCCCGCCGACTTCGGCCGCGGTTGCCCGCCGTGCTGCGCGACGAGCCGCAGTACCGCCTGCTGTTCACCGGTCAGGTGCTCTCGATCCTCGGCGACCGGGTCACCGGTGTCGTGCTGCCGTTCGCGGTGCTCTCCATCGGCGGCGACGTGGGCGACGTGGCCATCGTCTCGGCCGCGCAGTTCCTGCCGTTCGCGGTCCTGGCCCTGCCGGCCGGCGTCTGGGCCGACCGCTACAACCGCAAGCTGATCCTGATCGCCTCCGACGTGGCGCGGTTCGTCACCCAGCTCACCGCGGGAGTGCTGCTGCTCTCCGGCAACGCCCACGTCACGCACCTGGTGGCGCTCGCTGCCGTCTACGGCGCGGCCGACGCGTTCTTCGCCCCCGCGTTCACCGGCCTGCTGCCGGGCACCGTGGCGCCGGTCAACCTGCAACCGGCCAACGCGCTGCGCGGTCTGAGCTATTCGACCGGCTCGATCGTCGGCCCGGTCCTCGGCGGCGCGCTGGTGGCGTTCGCCGGTGGCCCGGGCGGCGCGATGCTGTTCGACGCCGGCACCTTCGCGGTCTCGATCGCGTGTCTCATCCCGCTCCGGCCCCGGATGGTCGCCGAGGTCCTGCACGACGAGGACCCGAAGGCCTCGACGGCGCACTTCCTCACCAGCCTCAAGGAGGGCTGGTCCGAGGTGCGCAGCCGCCCGTGGGTCACCGCCTTCCTGGGCGGCATGGCGTCGTACCACGTCATCGTCCTGCCGGCGATCTTCGTGCTCGGGCCGGTGCTCGCCGAGGACGAGATGAACGGCGCCCGGTCGTGGGCGATCATCACCGCCGGCTTCGGCCTCGGCTGCGTGCTCGGCGACCTGCTGCTGCTGCGCTGGAAGCCGCGGTTCGCGCTGCGGGTGGCCAGCCTGATGCTGATCGGCGCGTCCTGCCAGGCCGCGTTCATCGGCAGCGGGCTGGGCGTCTGGGCGATCGCCGGGCTCGAGGTGCTCGCCGGGATCTGCGTGACCGGCACCTTCACCCTGTGGGAGACCTCGCTGCAGGAGCACGTGCCCGACCGCGCGCTGTCCCGGGTGTCCAGCTACGACTACCTCACCAGCGCCGGCCTGATCCCGGTGGGCAACCTGACGATCGGTGCGGTCAGCGCCGCCGCCGGCGTACGACCCTCGTTGTTCGCCATGACGGCGGTGGGGGTGACCGCGGCGGCGCTGATCGCGAGCGTCCCGTCGGTACGCCGACTGCCTCGCGGCACGGCAGCGCCGGAGGCCGCGACGGGCTAGCCGAGCCGCTCGGCCAGCCGGTCGAGGAAGGTCGTCTGGGCACTCACCAGCAGCTCGCGGGCGGTGGCGACGTCGACCCACGCGAACCGGTCCAGCTCGGGGAAGTCCTGCAGCCGGCCGGAGCCGCGCGGCCACTCCAGGCTGAACGTGTTGCTCACGGCGGTGGCCGCGTCGAGGTCACCCTCGACGGCCCAGACGGTGACCTCCTTGCCGCCGGACTGCCGCACGGTGCCCAGCGGTTGCGGCTCGCCCGACGGCACCGGGAGGCCGGTCTCCTCGACGAACTCCCGTCGGGCAGCTGCGAGCGGATCCTCGTCCGGTGGGTGCTCGCCCTTGGGCACCGACCAGGCCCGCTCCTGCTTGCGGGCCCAGAACGGGCCGCCCATGTGACCGAGCAGCACCTCGAGCCGGCCGGCCGGGTCGCGACGGAACAGCAGCAAGCCGGCGCTGCGCCGGGTCGTGGCCATACCGGCATCCTGGTGGAAGAGTCTGACGGCCGGCGCTGTTGCAGGAGAGAACCCCCGCTTCCCCGCTTGAGGAGAGACACGATGGCCACCGTCACGGCGACCACCAGCACCTTCGACGAGATCGTCGAGGACGACGGCATCGTCCTGGTCGACTTCTGGGCTGCCTGGTGCGGACCGTGCCGGTCCTTCGGGCCGGTCTTCGAGGCGGCTTCCGAGACCCACCCGGACATCACGTTCGCGAAGGTGGACACCGAGGCCGAGCGGGACCTCGCCGCCCGTGCCGCGATCACCTCGATCCCGACGTTGATGGCCTTCCGCGAGGGGATCCTCGTCTTCGCCCAGCCCGGAGCGCTGCCGGCGCCGGCCCTGGAGCAGCTCATCACCGCGGTGCGCGGCCTGGACATGGCCGACGTACGCCGGCAGGTCGAGGCTGATAACGCCGAGACCGCGGCCGGCTGACCGGGCTCAGTCCGGCGATGCCTGCTCGACCAGCGACGGGGGCAGGTCGCGCTCCGGCACCAGCTCGCCCAGCAGCCGACGTACCCGCCCGTCGATGTCGGCGACGATCCGCCGCACGGTGGCCTCGTCCTGACCCTTCGGGTCGTCCAGCGGCCAGTCCGAGTAGCGCGCGCCGAGGAAGACCGGGCAGGACTCCCCGCAGCCCTGGGTGACAACGACGTCGTAGGTCGCGTCGGTGTCGAAGCCCTTCGGCGTCTCGGCGCTCACGTCCAGCCCGAGTGCTGTCAACGCCTCGGCGACCTCCGGGTGGACGCGGTCTCCCGGCTCGGACCCGGCGGAGAACACCTCGACCGCCTCACCGCCGTAGTACTCGGTCAGCACCTTGCTTGCCACCGACCGCCCGCCGTTCGCCTTGCAGGCGTAGAGGATGCGCGGCTTGCGACTCACGAGAAACCCTCCGGGTAGAGGACACGAACCACTGCCAGCCCCACTGCGCCACCTACCAGCTGAGCCACCACGAACCCCGGCACGCCTGACGGTGCTATGCCGGCGAAGGTGTCGGAGAACATCCGGCCCACGGTGACCGACGGGTTGGCGAAGCTGGTCGAGGACGTGAACCAGTACGCCGCCCCGATGTACGCCCCGACCGCCGGGGCGGCCCAGGCTCCACGCCCCGAGCGCGCGAGCGCGAAGATCAGCATTACCAAGCCGGCCGTCGCGACGACCTCACCGACCCACAGGTGCCAGTCCGCGCGGTCCTTCGTGGCGAGTGCCGCCGGCACGTCGAACATCACGTTGGCGAGCAAGGCCCCGGCGACGGCACCGACGGTCTGCGCGATCGTGTAGGGCAGCACCTCGCGGCCCATGAGACCACGTCCCATCCTCCGACCGAGCCACCAGTCGGCCATCGACACGACCGGGTTGAAGTGCGCGCCCGAGACCGGGCCCAGCATCAGGATCAGTACCGAAAGCCCGAGGAAGGTGGCGGTGGAGTTGTAGAGGAGCTGAAGCCCGGCGTCACCCGGGGTCAGGTTCGTCGCGGCGATGCCGGACCCGACGACGACTGTCACCAGCAGCCCGGTGCCCAGGAGCTCCGCGAACAGCCGCCGGGTCAACGGCGCAGCGCTGAGCTTCTGGTGCGTCATCTCAGCGCGCATCGTGACGGGCTCCTCCGGCCGGTGCAAGCGAACATCTGGGAAACGGCACGGCGGCCGGCCGCCGGTCTCGGTGGCCGGCCGCCGGCCTGGGGTTCAGCAGCAGCCGGGCTCACAGCACTCGCTCGTCTCGTCGCAACAGGAGTCCATCGTCGTCACCTCCCCTCGTCGGACCTTGACCCGCGTCAGCAACAGGCCGCCGCCGCGCCGTCGGCTCGGGTCTTCGCTTCAAGCCCCGCGCCGGCATCGGCCAGCACCGTGTAGACCTCCCACCGCTCGCCGTCCGGGGCGCTGACCCAGACCTTGTCCTGCAGGGCGTAGCAGCAGGTGGTGCCGTCCTCGACAGCGGTGGCCAGGCCCTCGGCCGCGTACCTCCGGGTCGCAGCGACCACCTCGGCGGAGGAGGCGACCTCGACACCCAGGTGGTTGAGAGAGCCGCCGGCCCCCGGGTTCTCGATCAGGACGAGCTTCAGGGCGGGCTCGTCGATCGCGAAGTTGGCGTAGCCGGGGCGCCGCTTCGCCGGCTCGGTGCCGAACAGCCGCGAGTAGAAGGCGACCGCCCGGTCGACGTCGTCGACGTTGAGGGCGAGCTGGACACGGGACATCAAGACCTCCAGTAAGGGCGGTGGGTGGTCAGGCGCAGCAGACGGACGTGGACCGGGACGGCTCCTGGCGGCGGAGGCTCTCGCGCAGCGCCGAGGCGACTGCCGCCGGCCAGCCAGGGCTACGCCGGACCGCGCGGGCCCGCCGAGCGGCGTCCGCGGCACGGATCAGCTCTACGACGCGGGGCGGCTGCTCGGCAGCGAGCGGGGTGGTCAGCATGGTCGGACTCCTCACATCGACGTTTATCGATGCGTCTACGATGCCGGACGTATCGACACCTGTCAATACATTCGCTAGGATCGGGTCCATGGCCACTGCGACCCGACCGCTGCTGCCGCTGCTCGAGGAGCCCGGTGCCATGTGCTGCGCGCCGCTCGCCTCGGCCCCGCTGTCCGAGGCGGACGCCGACGAGCTCGCCGGTCGGCTGAAGGCGCTGGCCGACCCGGCCCGGCTCCGATTGCTCTCCCTCGTGCTGGCGTCCGGCGAGTCCTGCGTCTGCGACCTCACCGAGCCGATCGGGCTGAGCCAGCCCACCGTGAGCCATCACCTGAAGGTGCTGGTCGATGCCGGCGTGCTGCAGCGGGAGAAGCGCGGGCGGTGGGCCTGGTTCAGCCCGGTTCCCGGCGCGCTCGGCGCGCTGGCCGCCATCCTCGGCACCGCGGCCGCGGCCTGACCGCCGAGGACTTCGCGATCAGCGGCCGGGCGCTGGCTGCTCCAGGATGCCCAGCCGGCCCAGCAGCACGAGAAAGGCGACGGCGAAGTCGTTGCCACCCACAGCGGTTTCCAGCTCGTCCCAGTCGATCTGCTCGCGCAGAGCACGCGCGACCGGGAGCAGCCGGCTGAGGTCGCACTCGTGCTCGTCGAGGGCGAGCAACTTCTCGGTCAGCAGCTCGGTAGCGCTCAGCACCGGCATCCGGACCGAGAGGACTTCCAGCTCGTCGGCGTCCTGCAGCGGTTCAGCGGAGAGCGGCTGACCGTGCAGGTGGTGGATCACGTCGACCATCGCGTCGTCATGGAACGCCTTGAACAGCCAGTCCTCGGCCGGCTGCTCCACGCGCAGGCCTCGGTCCGCCAGCGCAGCCCGGGCCTTCTCGACGTCGTCAGCGACGACGACGAAGTCCACGTCGTGGTCCGGTTCCGGGCCGCCCCGGGCCCAGGCGCCGTAGCCGCCAGCGAGCGCGAAGCGGACCTCCGCCTCCTTGAGGCAGACCGCGACCAGCTTGAGAGCCTCACGCATGGCGTCGGCCTGGGACCTGTTCTCACTCACGGGTCGGCCCTACCCAAGGGCCGGCCGGTCAGTCCGCGGAGCTCCGGGTGCAGGCGCCGCCCACGGGGAACGAGGAGCCGGTGCGCCTGGCGACCTTCAACATCCTCAGCGGCCGCTCGCCGGACGACGGCCGAGTCGACGTCGAGCGGTTCGCCGGGGCGGTGCGTGCACTGGACCCGGACGTCCTGGCGTTGCAGGAGGTGGACCGGGCACAGGACCGTTCCGGGCACGCCGACCTGACGGCGGTCGCCGCGGAGGCGATGGGCTCCGTGGAGCACCGGTTCGTCGCGGCCTTGTCGGGAACCCTCGGAGCGACCTGGATCGCCGCCACCGGCGAGGAACAGCCGGACTCCGCGGCGTACGGCGTGGCCCTGCTCTCCCGCTATCCGGTCTCGGCGTGGGAGGTGGTCCGGCTGCCCGCGCTGCCCGGCAGGGTCCCCTACCGTTTCCACGGACGGCGTTTGCCGACTCTGGTCTCCGACGAGCCGCGGGTGGGCGTCGCCGCCCGGGTCGCCACGCCGCTCGGTGGGCTGACCGTGGTCACGACCCACCTGTCGTTCCTGCCCGGGTGGAACATCGTGCAGCTGCGCCGGCTGATGCGGGCTCTGAGTGGTAACCCCCGGCTGGTGCTGGCGGGCGATCTCAACATGGGTCCGGCCGCGGCCCGACGGGTGACCCGCCTGACGTCCGCTGCGACCGTCGCCACGTTCCCGGTGGAGGCGCCGGTGCGCCAGATCGACCATGTCCTCGTGGCCGGGCTGCCTGCGGCGCGGTCGGCCGGAGCGCGGGTGACCGGCCTGTCGGACCACCTCGCGCTGGTGGTCGACTGGTGACCACCACCTGCCCGGGCAGCTTCCGCCGGCGCCGTGGCAGAGTTGGTGACATGTGCCGCAACATCCGTACCCTGCACAACTTCGAGCCGCCTGCCACCCACGACGAGGTCGGCGCGGCCGCCCTCCAGTACGTGCGCAAGGTCAGTGGCAGCGCCAAGCCGTCGGCGGCGAACCAGGCGGCCTTCGACGAGGCGGTCCGGGAGGTCGCGCACGCGACCCGGCACCTGCTCGACGCGCTCGTGACGACCGCGCCGCCCAAGGACCGCGAGGTGGAGGCGGCCAAGGCGCGGGCTCGCAGTGCCGAGCGCTACGCCCGCACCTGATCGGGCTCTTGCGAAAGTTACCCGTCAGTAGCATCATGGTTGTTACTGGCGGGTAGGAAGCAGCCGTCAGCCGGACGCCGTCGTACGAAGGGACGCGCCCTGATGGGCCACTACAAGAGCAACCTGCGCGACATCGAGTTCACCCTCTTCGAGGTGTTCGGCCGGCAGAAGGTGCTCGGCGCCGGGCCGTACGCCGAGGTGGACGAGGACACCGCGCGCAGCATCCTCGAGGAGGTCGAGCGCCTGGCCACCCACGAGCTGGCCGAGTCGCTGCTCGAGTCCGACCGCACGCCGCCGGTGTACGACCCGGCCACCCACTCCGTGACGATGCCCGAGGGGTTCAAGAAGTCCTACCAGGCCTACATGGACGCCGAGTGGTGGCGGATGGACCTGCCCGAGGGCCTCGGCGGCACCGTCGTACCGCCCAGCCTGCGGTGGGCCGTCGCCGAGCTGATCCTGGGCTCGAACCCGGCCGTGCACATGTACGCCTCGGGTATGGCCTTCGCGCACGTGGTCTACCGGCTGGGCACCGAGGAGCAGCGCAAGGTCGCCCAGCGGATGGTCGACGGCCGCTGGGGCGCGACGATGGTGCTCACCGAGCCGGACGCCGGCTCCGACGTCGGCGCCGGCCGGGCCAAGGCCGTCGAGCAGCCCGACGGCACCTGGCACATCGAGGGCGTCAAGCGGTTCATCACCTCCGCCGAGCACGACATGAGCGAGAACATCGTGCATCTGGTGCTGGCCCGCCCCGAGGGTGCCGGCCCGGGCACCAAGGGGCTGTCGCTGTTCATCGTGCCCAAGACCCACTTCGACTGGGACACCGGCGAGCTCGGGGAGCGCAACGGCGCCTACGTCACCAACGTCGAGCACAAGATGGGCCTCAAGGCGTCCACCACCTGCGAGGTCACCTTCGGCGAGAAGGAGCCCGCGATCGGCTGGCTGGTCGGCGAGGTGCACGACGGGATCGCCCAGATGTTCAAGATCATCGAGTTCGCCCGGATGATGGTCGGCACCAAGGCGATCGCGACCCTGTCGACCGGCTACCTCAACGCGCTGGACTACGCGAAGACCCGGCTGCAGGGCCCGGACCTCACCAAGATGACCGACAAGGCCGCCCCGCGGGTGCCCATCACCCATCACCCCGACGTACGCCGGTCGCTGATGACCCAGAAGTCGTACGCCGAGGGCATGCGGGCGCTGGTGCTCTACACCTCGACCATCCAGGACGAGGTCGCGCTGGCCGAGGCCGAGGGGAGCGGGGCGTCCGAGAATTCAGCGCACGACCTCGCCATCCGGCTCAACGACCTGCTGCTGCCGATCGTGAAGGGCTACGGCTCGGAGAAGTCCTACGAGCTGCTCGGCTCGCAGTCGCTGCAGACCTACGGCGGCTCGGGCTACCTGCAGGACTACCCGCTCGAGCAGTACATCCGGGACGCCAAGATCGACACGCTCTACGAGGGCACCACGGCGATCCAGGGGATGGACTTCTTCTTCCGCAAGATCGTGCGGGACAAGGGCCAGGCGCTGACCAAGCTGATGACCGACATCCAGGAGTTCGCCAAGGGCGACGAGGGCAACGGGGCGCTGCAGACCGAGCGCGAGCTGCTCGCGACCGCCCTGGAGCAGGTGCAGGGCATCGTCGCGACCATGGTCGGCTCGCTGACCGCCTCGGCCGAGGACGTCACCAACATCTACAAGGTCGGCCAGAACACCACGCGTCTGCTGCTGGCCTGCGGCGACCTGGTGGTCGCCTGGCTGCTCCTGCGGCAGGCCACCGTCGCCCTGGCGGCGCTGGAGGCCGGCGCCAGCGGGAGGGACGCGACGTTCTACACCGGCAAGGTGGCCGCGGCGAAGTTCTTCGCAGCCCAGGTGCTGCCGCTCATCACCGCCCAGCGGGCCGTCGCCGACAGCGTCGACAACGCCCTGATGGACGTCCCCGAGGACGCCTTCTAGCCGTCCGGGTCAAGATCGTTTGCGGCGTGAGTGACCGCGACACGCCGGGTTCACCGGCGTGTCTGCCGGCGGAACGTCGCAAACGATCTTGAGACGGCGAGCGGCCACGGTCTCGGCGTGGGGGGAAACGTCCCGGTTTGACCGGGTTGGGTCACGGCTGATCGGGTGGTGGGCGGTGTGCGGGCCGGACCCGGGGGTACATCGGGTCTAGCGGCCGTCACCCGTCGGTCTGCACCACGGCTTTCGAGCCGCATGACCAACCCGGGAGGAACCATGGGCATCGGGGTCAGCATCTTCCTGATCGCCGTCGGCGCCATCCTTGCCTTTGCCGTCAACTTCGACGTGTCCGGTCTGGACATCAACGTCGTGGGGTACATCCTGATGATCGTCGGCGTGATCGGCCTGATCATGACCGCGTTCATCTGGGGCCCGCGCAACCGGGCCCGCGGCGGCGACGTCGTCGAAGAGCGACGCGTCTACGACGACCGCATCTAGGTCACGACACAGCACAGCTCCACCGGCCGGCGTCCCGCACCTGGGTCGCCGGCCGTGGTGCGTCCCGAAGGAGAGCGGTGAGCAAGCGACGTCCCCGCCCCGCGCGCAACCCGGTGGGCCGCGGCTCGGTCGGCACCGGCGTCGTGCTGATGGCTGTCGGCGCCGTGATCGCGTTCGGCATCACCCCACCGGCGAGAGTCGCGGAGTACGTCGACCTGCTGGACCTCGGCCTGATCCTGGTCTGGGCCGGCGCCCTGCTGCTGGTCATGCAGGTCGTCATGCACCGGCCGCGGCGGCCGCGCCGGTCGACCTGGGACGACCGCACCGACCAGTGGTACGAGCACGACGTGCACCGCCCCGGGTACGCCGGGAAGACCCGGCAGCTGCCCACGGTCCGCGACGGCCGGCGCCGCTGAGCGGCCGTCAGGCGAGGGAGGCAGCAAGCTCGACGGCCCGCGAGAGGGCTGCCAGCTCCGCTGTGGACTGGTAGGGGTCCCGGCGACGCAGCGCCTCGGCGGCCGGAAGCCGATCGGCGTACGGCGTGCCGACCTCCGCGGCGAAGACCGCCAGCAGCCGCGCCAGCGCCGGTCGCACTCCGGGGTCGGTGACGCCTACCGCCTCGAGCATGCCGTCGGTGACCACCACCTGGGCGAGGATGACGGCGGTCATGGCCACGTCCAGCCCGGCGGGTCCGAGCCCGGCGTTGGACCAGTCGATGACGACCGGGTCCGACCCGCCGCGGAGGATCACGTTGAGCGGGTGCAGGTCGAGGTGCAGCAGGGCCTCGTCCGGTGCGGCTCCCGGCCAGTGCAGCGCGTGCAGCCGGTCGTGCAGGCGGCCGAGCAGTGCGCCGCCGTCGTCGGGCGACAGGCCGGCGACCATCGCCTCGGCCAGGGTCGGTCCGTCGACCCGCTCCATCACGATGTCCGGGCCGGTGGCGTCGTGGACCACCGGCACCGGGTAGCCGAGGTCGGCGACGCCTCGCAGCACTGCTGCCTCCGCCTCCGCGGAGCGACCGTCCCGGTAGCGCCGCAGCACCAGCCCGCCGGCGTACCCGAAGACGTCGGAGTCGCGGCCGGACGCGATCAGCTCCATGTCAGCCGGCGAGGTAGAGGCGCAGCTCGGACGGCGCGCCCTCGACCAGGCGCACCGGCACGCCCCAGTCCTGCTGGTGGACGTGACAGGCCGGGAACTCCGCGCCGTCCGCCTCGTCGCAGGACGCTGCCATCGCCGCGACGTGCAGGACGCCGTCACCCACGTGCGCGTCCAGCTCGAGCCGCCGGGTGAGCCCTTCGCCGCGGCCCTCGCCGGCGCGCAGCAGGCCGGGCGGCGTCGAGGAGACGACCAGCCGGGTCGCCGGGCCGTTCCGCTCGTCCAGCTGCTGCCCGGCGGGCGGGGTGAACACGACCGAGAGGTCGACCGGGCCGGCCGCGAGCTCGGTGACCGGCCGGTGGGTGCGATGGGCAACACCGTCGACGACGAGCGCCTCGTCGGGCAGCCGGACCCGGGTCAGCCGGTGCGCCGCTGACTCGACGACCAGCAGGTCACCGTCGTCGAGCAGCACCGCGTCGCTCGGCTCGGCCAGCCCGGTGATCAGCGTGCTGACACGCCCGGTCGCCGGGTCGAAGCGCCGCAGCGCGCCGTTGTAGGTGTCGCTGACCGCGACCGAGCCGTCGGGCAGGGCGGTGACGCCGAGCGGGTGCTGCAGCAGGGCATCGGCGGCCGGACCGTCGACGTGACCGAACTCGAAGAGCCCGGACCCGACGTCGGTCGTCACGACGCCGGCCTCGACGTGCCGCAGCGAGGACGTCTCGGCGTCGACCAGCCAGAGCCGGTCATTGCTCGCGGCCAGCCCGGACGTCTGGGCGAACCATGCGTCGGTCACCGGGCCGTCGAGCAGCCCCTCGTTGGTCGTCCCGGCGAGCACAGCGACCGTCTGGGACCGCGGGTCGAAGGACCAGAGCTGGTGGATGCCGGCCATCGCGACGACGACCCGACCGTCGTACCAGGCGAGGTCCCACGGCGAGGACAGGTCCTCGGTCCCGGCGTCCTGCATCCACGGCCGGCCGGACCCGGCCACTGTCGTGACGGTGCCGTCCTCCAGCCGGACGCCGCGCAACGCATGGTTCACGGTGTCAGCCACGAGCACGTCGTAACCCACCTCGGCCCGTACGGCGGCCGGCAGCAGCAGGACGCCCTGCGGCTCGTTGAAGGCTGCGTCCCCGGCGACACCGTCCACCAGGCCGGGCCGGCCCGAGCCGATCCGGCGCAGCACCGTCTCGCCGTCGGCCGCGAGCTCGGCCAGCGAGTGGTGGCCCGAGTCCGAGACCAGCAGGGTGCCGCCGGGCAGGGCCGCGGCCTTGCCGGGGAACCGCAGCTCGGTCGCCGGCCCGGGCGGCGCGACGTACGGCCCGTCGCCGCGGTGCAGGGTGCCCTTCGCCTCGTGCTCGCGGACCAGGTCGACGATCAGCACGTCGAGCGCGTGCGCATGACCCTCACCGGAGAGCTGGGCGACGACATAGCCCTCGGGGTCGACCACCACCAGTGTGGGCCAGGCCTTGACGGCGTACTGCTTCCAGGTGATGAGGTCCGGGTCGTCGAGCACCGGGTGGTGAACGCCGTAGCGCTCGACGGCCGCGGAAAGCGCTGCTGGGTCGGCCTCGTGCTCGAACTTCGGCGAGTGCACGCCGACGGTCACCAGCACGTCGGCGTACCGCTGCTCCAGGGGGCGCAGCTCGTCCAGGACGTGCAGGCAGTTGATGCAGCAGAAGGTCCAGAAGTCGAGCAGCACGACCTTGCCGCGCAGCTGGGCCAGCGACACGTCCTGGCCGCCGGTGTTCAGCCAGCCCCGGCCGGCGAGCTCCGGCGCCCGGACCCGGCTGCGCCGCGGAGCGGCCGGCACATGAGCGGTGGTCACGCAGCGATCCAACCGCGCCGGCACCGGACTGCTTCCCCTGCTCCCCCATAACGAGTCTTGACCGGTACAGTCGTTCGCGGTACTGTAGCGGTACAGAGACGACCGAACCGCTCGACCGAGACCCTGAGGAGGGCCCGAGATGACCAACCTGCCGCTCGCCTACTACCTGTCCGAGGGTGCCACCTCCCGCGAGGTGAACAGCGCCCGTCCGCACGCACCCGTCGTGCCCGACGTGCCCCGCACCTCTCGCAGCCACCGCACCCGGTTCGCCGTGGCCGGCCTGCTGGAGCGCGCGGCCGGCGCCGTCGCTCCGGCCGAGTGCGCGCCCGCTCGTTGACCCGACCAGCAGCCGAGTCCCTGCATAGGGTGACGGCCGTGGGCCGGGTGACCTTGCAGACGATCGCCGACCAGGTCGGTGTCAGCCGGATGACGGTGTCCAACGCGTTCTCCAAGCCGGACCAGCTCTCCGGAGCGCTGCGCGACCGCATCCTCGCCGCCGCCGAGGAGCTCGGGTACGCCGGGCCGGACCCGGCCGCCCGCGCCCTCGCGCGTGGCACGGCCGGGTCGGTCGGCGTCCTGATGACCGACTCGCTGACCTGGGCCTTCACCGACGAGATCGCCATGGCGTTCCTCGGCGCCATCACCGACCAGCTCGCTCCGACCGGTCTCGCGCTCACCCTGCTGTCCACCTCGGAGCACGCCGGCGTGGTGCCGGCCCGGGACGTCGCGATGGACGGCGCCCTGGTCTACTCCTGCGAGGGCGACTCCGCCGCCCAGGACTGGCTGGTCCGGCGCGGCCTGCCGCTGGTCTACGTCGACCAGGCGCCGGTGCCCGGCGTCCCGAGCGTCAACGTCGACGACCGGGCCGGTGCCCGCGCCGCCGCGCAGCACCTGGTCGACCTCGGCCACCGGCGGGTCGGCATCGTCACCGGCGAGCGGGTCGGCCCGCACAACGTGCTGGTCGCTCCGATGACCGAGACCCTGCACCACATCTCGCGGCAGCGGATGCTGGGCTGGACCGACGCACTGACCGAGGCCGGGATCGAGCCGCTCGTGGTGCGGCACTCGTTGCACCCCGAGGACTCCGAGTACGACGCCGCCCGGGTGCTGCTGGAGCTGGACGAGCCGCCGACCGCGATCCTGTGCTTCTCCGACGTGATGGCGCACTGGGTCGTGCGGGCCGCCGAGGACCGCGGCCTGCGAGTGCCGGAGGACCTGTCGGTGGTCGGCTTCGACGACAACCCGCTGGCGCAGCGGATGCGCCCGGCGCTCACGACCGTGCGTCAGGACGTGGCAGCCAAGGGGCGCGCAGCCACCGAGGCGCTGACCGAGGCGATCGCCCGCAAGCAGCAGGGCCGGCCGGCACGGGTCCGGCACGTGCTGCTGCCGACCGAGCTCGTGGTACGCGACAGCACGGCGCCGCCTCGCAGGCGGCGCTGACCGGCGTACGGGCTAGAGCTTGCTGAGCTTCGGGTACGGCGTACCGATGCGCAGCTCGCGGCCACCGAAGTCGACGAGGACAGCGATGCCCTCCTCGACCCCGATGACGCGGCCTAGCCCGCACTGGTCGTGGGTGACCCGGTCGCCGACCGCGAACTTCTCGACCGGCCTCGCGACCGGATCACTGAAGGGGCTGCCGGCGGGGCGGGGGCGTGGGTTGGAGCGGGACGATGTCATCACCCCTAGTATGCGCCCCTTCAGGCCTGCGCGGCAGCCGCAAGGTCATGCTCGAGGGCTGCGAGGTCGACGACCCGCACGGCCGCGGCCTCCAGGGCGTCGCTCAGGGCGTCCCGCCCGGGGCTCAGGACGACCAGCGGTCCGCACTGCGCCAGCTCGGCGAAGATGCCGTCGTTGCTGACGACCAGCGCCTGGGCGTCCGGCAGGTCGAGCCGGTCGACCGCGTCCAGCAGGGCGACATCGGCGACGTCGCTGCCTGCGGGGACGGCCAGCGCGGCGGCCGCGAACTCCTCGAGGTGCGGGCGAGCCCGGCGGACCGCGCCTTCCTGGCCGGCGAGCACGGCGTGGTCGGCCTGCCGGGCCAGCGCCACCACCACGGCCATCCGGGCCTTCCAGCGCAGCGGTCCGGCCCTCATGTTGTCCAGGTCGACCAGCAGGATGCGCGGGACGTCGCCGTCCTCCCAGATGTTCTCGCGGGCCAGCCGCTCGACCAGCGCGCTCGGCGAGGGCACCAGCGGCTCGGGCGTGCCGCCGCCCGAGGCGAACCACTCGTAGTCGTTCGCCTCGTCGTGCCGGTAGCCGAGTCCCACAGCCCTATCGTCGCAGGCCGAGGGCCCGGTCAGAGCCGCCGGTCGGCCAGCACCGGGAAGGTCGCCCGGGTCTCTCGCACCAGGTCCGGGTCGAGCCGGACCACCAGGACCTCCTCGCCCTCACCCGCCTCGGCGAGCACGGCACCCCACGGGTCGACCACCATCGAGTGCCCGCCCATCGGCACGCCGGCGTGCTCGCCCCCGGTGTTGCAGGCGACGACGTAGAGCTGGTCCTCCACGGCACGCGCCTGCGTGAGCAGCCGCCAGTGGTGCACCCGGCGGGCCGGCCAGGCCGCGGGCATCAGCAGCACCTCGGCGCCGGCGTCCAGCAGCGCGCGGAACATCTCCGGGAAGCGCAGGTCGTAGCAGGTGGCCAGGCCGAGCCGGTCGTGCACGACGGGGCCGTCACCGGGCGTCATCAGCTTCGGCTCACCCTCGCCGAAGCCGAACAGGTGCACCTTGCGGTACGTCGTCTGGACGGCGCCGTCCGGGCCGAGCAGGACCGAGGTGTTGAACAGCCGGCCGGTGCTGTCGCGCTCGACGAACGAGCCCATGTGCACCTGGGCGCCGAGGTCGCGGGCAGCGGCCTGCAGGGATGTCACGACCGGACCGTCGAGCGGCTGCGCGCCGGCCTCCCAGGTGTCGTAGGCGAAGCCGCCGTTCGGCCACAGCTCGGGCAGCACGACGAGGTCGGCGCCGACCTGGGCCCGGACCAGGGCGGCCACCCGGTCGGTGCGCACCTGGGTGGACTCGTCGTCGCCGTACGCGACCTGGATGACGTGGACCTGCACGAGCCCTAGCCTCGCACGCATGACGACCGACGTGCACTCCCTGCTCGAGGCGTACGCCGAGGCGCTGAGGTCCTTCCACGCCCTGGCAGCCGCTCTCGAGGAGGCCGACTGGGGCCGGCCGACCGACTGTCCGGGCTGGAGTGTGCGCGAGCAGGTGGCCCACGTCCTGGCACTCGAGCTGCAGCTGTCCGGCGAATCGCTGCCGCCGCGGCTGACGTCGTACCCGGCGCACGTGCGCGGTCCGTCCGGCGAGCACATGGAGGCCGGGATCGCGGCGCTCGCCGACGTACCGACCGCGCAGCTGGTCGCCCGCCTCGGCCGAACGATCGATGAGCACCTGGCCCAGCTGCGTGCGCTCGAGCTCGCCGAGGACACCACCGTCGCCGGCACGATGGGCAAGCCGGTGCCGCTGTCGCGGTTCCTGCCGATCCGGGTGCTCGACGTGTGGACCCACGAGCAGGACGTACGCCGGGCCACTGGTCGTCCGGGCGGGCTGTCCGGGCCGGCGGCCGTGGTCTCGGTCGGGCAGATCGTGGCGATGCTGCCGTTCGTCATCGGTTCGGACGAGGGCCCGCCGCCGGGTTCCTCGGTCGCGGTCGTGGTCGACGGCGAGGTGCCGGCAGCCAGCACGGTCACGATCGGCGCCGACGGTCAGGGCTCGGCGAGCGACGGAGCGGCCCGGGATGCCACGGTGACGCTGCGGATGAGCACCGGAACGCTCGGCATGCTGGCCGGCGGCCGGATCGATCCCGCTGCGGCAGCCGTCGACGTCGAGGGTGATGACGCGCTCGGCCGGCGGGTGCTCACGGCGCTGGCGTTCGCGCCCTAGCCCGCGGCAGCCGCCCGCCTGTTCGCCGTTGACCACGTATGGCAGGCGTACCGGCACCTTGCGAGGCGGGTGCGCCTGGCGAGGTACCCACTCACCTGCCATACGTGGTCGAACGCAGAGGGGCGGCGCTACCAGAGGAGGGCGGTGGCGGGGTCCTCGAGGACGCGGGCGATGTCGGCGAGGAACATCGAGCCGAGCTGGCCGTCGGCCACCCGGTGGTCGAAGGACAGCGCCAGCTGGGTGACCTTGCGCACCGCGATCTCGCCGTCGACGACCCACGGCATGTCGCGGACCTGGCCGAAGCACAGGATCGCGGCCTCGCCGGGGTTGAGGATCGGCGTCCCCGCATCGACGCCGAAGACACCGACGTTGGTGATCGTCATCGTGCCGCCGGACATCTCGGCCGGCTGAGTGCGTCCCTCGCGCGCGGTGGCGGTCAGCGACTGCAACGCCTCGGCGAGCTCACGCAGCGACATCCGGTCGGCGTCCTTGATGTTCGGTACGACGAGCCCGCGCGGGGTGGCCGCCGCGATGCCGAGGTTCACGTAGTGCTTGACGACGATCTCCTGCGCCGCATCGTCCCAGACCGCGTTGATGTCCGGGTTGCGCTTCACCGCGAGGATCAGCGCCTTCGCGACGAGCAGCAGCGGGCTGACCTTGACGTCGCGGAAGTCACGGTCCTTCTTCAGCCGGGCGACCAGGTCCATGGTGCGGGTGACGTCGATGGTCACCCACTCGGTCACGTGCGGCGCGGTGAAGGCCGAGGAGACCATCGCCTGCGCCGTCATCTTGCGCACCCCCTTGACCGGGATGCGGGTCTCGCGCTGACCGGGCGCCGGTGCGTACGCCGGTGCGGCGGCCGCCGCGGAACCGCCACCGGCTGCGGCCGACTCGACGTCGGCCCGGGTGACCACGCCGCCGTCGCCCGAGGGCACCAGCGTCGTCAGGTCGACACCGAGGTCCCTGGCCAGCTTGCGGACCGGCGGCTTGGCGAGCACCTTCGCGCCGCCGCCGTTCGAGCCGGCGTCGACGGTGTGCGCCGGCGCGGCGTCGGCGGCGTCGTCGACCGACGGTTCCTGCACGGGGGTCGGCATCGTCATCATCGAGGTCTGCACGGCCTGCTGCGCGGTCGCGGCAGAGGCGCCCACCGGTGTCGCGCCCTTGCGCGGACGACGGGCTGCCGTGGTGGTCTTGGGCCCGTAGCCCACCAGCACCGAGGTGCGCCCGCCGGGTGCCGGCCCGCCGATCAGGCCGGGCTCGACGGCCTCGTCCTCACCCGGGGTCGCGATCGCCGACGGGTCAGGGACGGCCGGCGCCATGTCGTCGCGCGGCGGTGCCGCTGCCGGCGTACCGCCGGAGCCGTCGTCGACGGTGATGATCGGCGTACCGACGTCGACCGTCGTGCCCTCGGGCACGAGCAGCTCGCTGACCACACCGGCGAACGGCGAGGGCAGCTCGACCAGGGACTTGGCGGTCTCGATCTCGACGACGATCTCGTTGACCTTGACGGTGTCGCCGGGCTTGACCTTCCAGGACACGATCTCGGCCTCGGTGAGGCCTTCACCGACATCGGGGAGCTTGAACTGCTTCATGGGCGCGGGCTCCTAGAACGCGAGGGAACGGTCGACGGCGTCGAGCACCCGGTCGAGGTCGGGCAGGTACTCCTCCTCGACGCGGCTCGGCGGGTAGGGCGTGTCGAAGCCGCACACCCGCAGCACCGGCGCCTCCAGCGAGTAGAAGCACTGCTCGGTGACCCGGGCAGCGACCTCGGAGCCCATGCCGAGGAAGGCGGGCGCCTCGTGCACGACGACCAGCCGGCCGGTCTTCTCGACCGAGGCACGCAGGGTCGGCATGTCCAACGGCGACAACGAGCGCAGGTCGATGACCTCGAGCGACTTGCCCTCCTCGGCAGCGGCGGTCGCTGCCTCCATGCAGGTCTTCACCATCGGGCCGTACGCCGCCACGGTGACGTCGCTGCCCTCGCGGGCGACTCGCGCCGAGTACAGCGACATGGCCGAGTCGAGGGTGAGCGACTCGTCGAGGTCGGCCTTCTCCCAGTAGCGGCGCTTGGGCTCGTAGAGGATGACCGGGTCGTCGCTGGCGACGGCCTGCTGCACCATGAAGTAGGCGTCCACCGGGTTCGAGCAGGCGACCACCTTGAGGCCCGCGGTGTGCGCGAAGTAGGCCTCGTTCGACTCGCTGTGGTGCTCGACCGCACCGATGCCGCCGCCGACCGGGATGCGCACGACGACGGGCAACGACACCTTGCCCAGCGCCCTGGCCCGCATCTTCGCCAGCTGGCTGACGATCTGGTCGAACGCCGGGTAGACGAACCCGTCGAACTGGATCTCGCAGACCGGGCGGTAGCCGCGCAGCGCCAGGCCGATCGCGGTGCCGATGATGCCGGACTCGGCCAGCGGGGTGTCGATGACGCGGTCCTCGCCGAAGTCCTTCTGCAGGCCGTCGGTGACCCGGAAGACGCCCCCCAGCTTGCCGACGTCCTCGCCCATGACGAGGACCTTCGGGTCGGCCTCCATCGCCTTGCGGAGGCCCATCGTGATGCCCTTGGCCAAGGTGATCTGCGTCATGAGTGGGCACTCCCCTCGAAGGTGTCGAGGTAGGCGCGGAACTGCTCGCGCTCCTCCTCCACGAGCGGGTGCCGCTCGGCGTACACGTGGTCGAAGATCGACAGCGGCTCGGGGTCGGTCATCTCGAGGCAGCCCTTGCGCACGTGCGCGGCCAGCTCGTCCGACTCCTTCTCGACGGAGTCGAAGTAGGACTGGTCGGCGATCCCGGTGCGCACCAGGTAGGCCTTCACCCGCTCGATCGGGTCCTTGAGCTTCCACGACTCCAGCTCGTCGGAGAGCCGGTAGCGGGTCGGGTCGTCGGAGGTCGTGTGCGCGCCCATCCGGTAGGTGTAGGCCTCGACCAGGGTGGGACCGTTGCCCTCGCGGGCGTTCTGCAGAGCGGCCTTGGTGACGGCCAGCACGGCCAGCACGTCGTTGCCGTCGACCCGGATGCCGGGGAACCCGAAGCCCATCGCCCGTTGGTACAGCGGGATCCGGCTCTGCTTCTCGATCGGCTCCGAGATCGCCCACTGGTTGTTCTGGCAGAAGAACACGACCGGCGCGTTGAAGACGCTGGCGTAGATGAACGCCTCGTTGACGTCGCCCTGGCTGGTCGCGCCGTCGCCGAAGTAAGCGATGACCGCCGCGTCGGCACCGTCCTTCTGCATGCCCATCGCGTAGCCGGTGGCGTGCAGCGTCTGGGCGCCGATGACGATCGTGTAGAGGTGGAAGTTCTTCTCGTTGGGGTCCCAGCCGCCGTGGTTCACGCCGCGGAACAGCCCGAGCAGGTTGAGCGGGTCGACCCCGCGGCACCAGGCGACGCCGTGCTCGCGGTAGGTCGGGAACGCGTAGTCGTCCTCGCGCATC
Organism: uncultured Actinomycetota bacterium; assembly: GCA_963746465.1. Classification (GTDB taxonomy): domain Bacteria; phylum Actinomycetota; class Actinomycetes; order JACCUZ01; family JACCUZ01; genus CAVVAY01. The sequence goes on from CAVVAY010000007.1 coordinate 242,459, forward strand.
GCGCGGCCGGAGCCGACCTGGGCGGCCTCCTGGCCGAGGAGGCTGGCCCAGATGCCGAGCTCGCCCTGGCGCTGCAGCGCGGTCGCCTCGGAGTCGACCCGCCGGACCAGGACGAGGTCGCGGTAGAGACCGCGAAGCTCGTCGTCGGAGAGGTCGACGGAGTACGTCGGGTGCTCGACGCGCTCACCCTCGGGGTTGAGCAGCTGGACGAGCTGCGGCTCGCTCGGGCTCGGCACGGTCACGGGCACTCCTCGTTCGCTCGCGGCGGGCGCCCGCGGGGTCTCCGCGGCCGGCGCCGTCGTGCTCTGCTCGCGGGACGCGCCGCGAGCCGGGTGGGCTGGTCGACGCACCCCGTCCGATGGGTCAGGTGTGCTGCGGCTCACACGGTGAGACGCCTGACCCACGGTACCGGCGGGAGGTGCCCCGCGACGAACCGGGCCGGGTCAGTGCTTGTCGTGCCCGTTGCCGTTGCCGTTGCCGTGCTCGTCGTGCCCGCGGCCGGGCTTGTCGTCCGAGTCCGGGACCGCGACGGGGGCCGCTGTCTCGGTCAACGGGGCTGCGCTGGGCACCACGACCGGCGTACGCCCCTGGCCCTTGTCCTGCTTGTCCTTCTTGGCGTGCCCGCGACCGTGCCCACGACCCTGGCCGGCGTCGTCGGGAGGCGGGGTGCTGGCCACCGCGGTCGGGCCGGCGATCATTCCCGGCCCCGGCAGCTCGGCCGCGTCGCCCTTCTTGGGCTTCTTCGGGTGCTTGACCTTGGCGGCCTTGTCCTTGTGCTTGCCCTTGTCGGCACCGAGCGCCCGGCCGACCTTCTCCGGCAGCACCGACGCCTCGGGGGACGGAACCGGCTCGGGCGTGCCGGCGAAAACCGGAGCGGTCGGCGCCAAGGCCGGGGTGGGGAACGTGACGGGGACGGTCGGGGCGGGTACGGGCACCTGGCCGGGATCGGTGGGAGTCCCCGGTCCGGCGGTGGACAGCGTCGGGCCGCCGCCGGTGGTGCCGAGGTCGGGGGTCACGGCCGGTCCGAGCGGGAACGCCGCCGGAGTCCCGGGTGTGCCACCGCCGCCGGCGCGGTCGTCGCCGCCGGAGCCGGTGCCAGCGGTGTCCGCCGGGCTGGGGGCCTCGGTGACCCGGACGGCGCCGGGCTGCCGGAGTGCTTCCGCCGGCCGGCTGTCGGGGCGAGCCGGGCCGATGTCGCGAATCTCGCCGGCCGTGAGCATGCCGAGGGTAGCCAGCGTGCCCGCGCTCAGGACGGCTAGGACAGCCGTCGCGACACCGGTCGTGCTCCCGGTGTCGCGGACGGCAGGCATGCCTGCTCGCCTGATCATCGTCCCCGTTCGCTGCCTAGCCATCGTCAGGTCCTGAATGGTCGCGCGCCATCCACGTACCGCGGGTGACGAGGGGACCACCATATGTGACAGATCGGACGTCAGACAGGGCCGATGTAGTGAATCGGCGCGGCTTTCCGTAACGCGGACACGGCGTATCGCGACCGTCAGTACCAAAGTAGGCTGTCGCTCATGACATCGGGTCGGAGTCCGGTCCCCGCGAGCCCCCTCGCCATCTGGGTCGCCCTGGTCACCGTCTACCTGGTCTGGGGATCGACCTACCTGGCGATCCGGGTGGTCGTCGACACCGCTCCGCCGCTGCTGGCGATGGGCGCCCGCTTCCTGGCTGCCGGGGTGCTGCTGGCCACCTTCCTGGTGCTGCGCCGGGGGCCGAGGGCGCTGGCAGTGACCAGGCGACAGCTCGGCGGGGCCGCGGTGGTGGGCCTCCTGCTGCTGCTGTGCGGGAACGGCGGGGTCGCGGTGGCCGAGCAGACCGTGCCCTCCGGGGTGGCAGCGCTGCTCGTAGCCGCGACGCCGCTCTGGCTGGTGCTGCTGCGCCGGGTCGCCGGCGACCGGGTCGCCCGGCTCACGCTGGTCGGCACCGCCCTCGGCTTCGTCGGTATCGCGGTGCTGGTGCTGCCCGGCGGGCTCACCGACGAGGACGGAACCGCGGTCGAGGCCTGGGGCCTGGTCGTGGTGATCGGCGCCGCTGCCTGCTGGGCGGTCGGGTCGTTCGCCAGCAGCCGGATCCCGATGCCCGAGGACGCCTTCGTCGCGACCACCTGGGAGATGCTCGCCGGCGGCGCCGGGCTGGTGCTGGCCGGGCTGGCCGGTGGCGAGCAGCGCGGCTTCGACGTGTCCGAGGTGTCGGGGGAGGCCTGGGCCTGGCTCGGCTACCTGGTCGTGGTCGGCTCGCTGGTCGCCTTCTCGGCGTACGTCTGGCTGCTGCAGCACGCGCCGATCTCGCTGACCGCGACCTACGCCTACGTCAACCCGGTGGTGGCCGTTCTGCTCGGCGCCCTCGTGCTCGGCGAGCCGATCGCCGCGGCGGTGGTCGGCGGCGGAGCGATCGTCGTGCTGGGTGTCGGGCTGGTGGTCTCCTCCGAGCGGCCCCGACGCCCGGACCCGCAGCCGGTTGCGGCCGGCGCGGAGGTGGTAGACACCCGGAGATGAGCGACCTGGTGATCGGCCCGCTGCTGCGGCACGTCGGCGAGCACGACGCGACCGTCTGGGTGGAGACCGATCAGCCCTGCACGGTCGAGGTCCTGGGGCACAGCGAGCACACCTGGACGGTCGGCGGCCACCATTACGCGCTGGTGGTGGTCAAGGGGCTGACGAAGGGCTCCACGACGCCGTACGACGTGCGGCTGGACGGCGACGTGGTGTGGCCGCCCGCCGGCTCGGAGCTGCCGAAGCCCCGGATCCGCACCCTCGACCCGGCCACCCCGCTCCGGGTCGTCTTCGGCTCCTGCCGCTACGCGACCCCCGAGGCGGTCACCGACGACAAGCACTTCGAGGCCGACGCGTTGGACACCTACGCGAAGCGGATGGCCCGGCTGCCCGACGAGCGGTGGCCGGACGCCTTGCTGCTGCTGGGCGACCAGGTCTACGCCGACGAGACGTCGGACGCCGTGAAGGCGCGGATCCGAGACCGGCGAGACACCAGCGTCGAGCCGTTCGAGCAGGTGCGGGACTTCGAGGAGTACACCTGGCTCTACCACGAGGGCTGGAGCGACCCGGACGTCCGCTGGCTGCTGTCGACGATCCCGTCCTCGATGATCTTCGACGACCACGACGTGCGCGACGACTGGAACACCTCGGCCCTGTGGCGGCGGGAGATGCAGCAGACCTCGTGGTGGGAGGAGCGGATCATCGGCGGGCTGTCGTCGTACTGGGTCTACCAGCACCTCGGCAACCTCGCACCGCAGGACCTGGCGAAGAACGAGCTGTACCAGCGGGTGCGGTCGTCCGGCGAGGACTGCGAACCGATGCTGCGGGAGTTCGCCGCGGCCGCCGACAAGGAGGCCGACGGCCACAAGGGCACCCAGTGGTCCTACCGGCGCGACCTCGGCGACGTGCGGCTGCTGGTGATCGACTCACGGTGCGGCCGGGTGCTGGAGTCCGGCGACCGGTCGATGGTCTCCGAGGACGAGTTCCGCTGGATCGAGCAGCAGGTCGAGGGCTCGTACGACCACCTGCTGGTCGGCACCTCGCTGCCCTGGCTGCTAGCGCGCGCCCTGCACGACATCGAGTCCTGGAACGAGGTGCTCGCCGACGGCGCGCGCGGACCGTTCGTGGCCCGCTGGGCCGAGAAGCTGCGCCGGGCGGCCGACCTCGAGCACTGGGCGGCGTTCCGGCAGTCCTTCGACCGGCTGGCCGAGCTGTTCCGCTGCGTGGGCCGCGGCGACCACGCCGGCTCGGACGGCCAGCCGCCGGGGTCGATCTGCGTGCTCTCCGGCGACGTGCACCACGCCTACGCCGCGCGCGCGGAGTTCGACGACGGCGTGCAGTCGCCGGTGTACCAGCTGACCTGCTCACCCGTGCACAACTACGTCCCGGCCGGGATGAAGGTGGCCTTCCGGATCGGCTGGAGCCGGGCCGCCGAGGCGTGCACCCGGTTCCTGCTCAGCAGCGTGGCGCGGGTGCCGAAGCAGGAGCTCTCCTGGTCGAAGCTGGCCGGTCCCTACTACGGCAACGAGATCGCCACCCTGCTGCTGGACGGCCGGACGGCCCGGCTGGTCATCGAGCGGGCTGGCCGGGACCGCTCCGGCACGGCCCGGCTCACCCCGGTCGTCGACCTCCCGCTGGCCTGACCCGTGACCTCAGACCTCGGTGACCCGGCCGGCGTCCACGTGCACGTGCCGCTCGGTGCTCACCTGCTCGAGCAGCCGCCGGTCGTGGCTGACGAGCAGCAGCGTCCCGTCGTAGGTCGCTAGCGCCTCCTCGAGCTGCTCGATGGCAGCCAGGTCCAGGTGGTTGGTCGGCTCGTCCAGCACGAGCAGGTTCGCGCGGCGGGCCATCAGCAGCGCGAGGTCGGCCCGGGTCCGCTCGCCGGGCGACAGGCTGCCGACGGCGCGCAGCACGTCGTCCGCCCCGAGCCCGAACTTCGCGAGCAGCGTGCGCGCCTCGGCCTCGTCCAGGCCGGTGGCCGCCCGGAACGCGTCGGTCAGGATGCTGTCGCTGGCGAAGGTGCGCCGGACCTGGTCCACCTCCCCGACCACCACGCTGCGGCCGAGCCAGGCCCGGCCGGCCGTCAGTGGCAGCCGGCCGAGCAGCGCCGCCAGCAGGGTGGACTTGCCCGCCCCGTTCGGCCCGGTGACCGCGATCCGCTCCCCGCGACGCACCGCGAGGTCCACCGGCCCGAGCCGGAAACCGCCCCGCTCCACCACCGCGGCGGCCAGACCGGCGACCTCGTCCGGCCCACGGGTGGCCGGGTCGAGCGCCAGCCGCAGCTGCCACGGGTCCCGCGGGTCCTCGACCTCCTCGAGCCGGTCGGCCTGGCGCAGCAGGCGGGCGGCGGCCGCTCCCCGCGACTGCGCCCCGGCGACCTTGGCGTGGCGGATGAACTTGTCCGGCTCGGCGGCCCGGCTCCGCGCACTGGTCGCCCGGCCGGTGCCCTGCCGGGACCACTCCTTCTCCCGGCGAGCCCGGTCGAGCAGGCCGGTGCGTTGCTCCTCGTACGTCTCGAAAGCCGCCTTCGCCGCGGCCCGGGCCCGGTCGCGCTCCTCGAGGTAGGCGGCGAACCCGCCGCCGAACAGTGCCCCGCGCCGGGTGAACTCGTCGATCTCCAGCACGCCGGTCGCCACCCGCTCGAGGAAGGTTCGGTCGTGCGACACGACGACCAGCCCACCCGCACGCCCGGCGAGGAACGACTCGAGGGCCGCCAGGCCGTCGGCGTCCAGGTCGTTGGTCGGCTCGTCGAGCAGCAGCACGTCGACCTGGGTGAGCAGCGTCGCCGCCAGCCCGCAGCGGGCCAGCTGTCCGCCGGAGAAGGTGGTGGTCTCGCGGTCCAGCAACGACTGGTCCAGGCCGAGCCGGTCGAGCACCACCGGTGCGCGGCTGTCCAGGTCGGCGCCGCCGAGACCGAGCCAGCGCTCGAGGGCGACTGCGTAGGCGTCGTCGGCCGCCACCTTGCCGGCCGCGAGCGCGTCGGACGCCGCGGCGAGTGCCCGGTCGGCGGCCGCCACCCCGGTACGCCGGGCGAGGTACTCGCGCAGCGTCTCGCCGGTGCGGCGGTCACGTTCCTGCGGCAGCAGCACCACGGTCGCCGACGGCGGGGACAGTGTCACCGCACCGGACTCGGGCACCAGGTCACCGGCCATCAGCTCCAGCAGCGTCGACTTGCCGACGCCGTTCGGGCCGACGACGGCCAGCCGGGTCTGCGGGCCGACGGTGACGCTGACCTCGGCCAGGACCGGGTGCGGGCCGTGCGAGAAGCCGACGCCGCGCAGGTCGACCTCGGCACCGGACATGGTGTCGAGGCTAGGCAGCCGGCGGCTGTCCGGCGACCCGGTTGTTGTCGGCTAGTCGACGCGGACGACGCCGCGCTCGGTGCTGAAGTGCACCGCAGCCAGGCCCGGGTCGCCGTTGTCGACCCAGTCGATCTGGAACTCCGCCCTGGCCACCGGCTCACCGAGCCAGTCGCCGACCTTGGCCGCGTCGCCGCAGATCTCGACCTTCGTGATGCCCGGGGAGGAGGTGCCCTCGGTGGTCGCGGACGGGTGCAACGCGGGAGCGCTGGTCCACTGGATGAAGAACGGGAGCGCGGGGTCGTCCAGCAGGTCGAGGACGCCCATCTGGCGCCAGGTCAGGTCGACGCCGTCCGGTCGGCGCCGATGCCCCTCGACGGCCGCCCGTCCCAGCCGGCTCTCGATGGGCCCGATGTCGTCGACGGCCACCACCCAGGCCAGCCAGCCGCCGCCGGCCTCGGTGCGCGCCTTGACCGCTTGGCCGAACGGCGCCTTGTCGGCGGCCGGGTGGTCCAGCGCGGCGACCACCTCGAGGTAGACGCCGTTCGCCATCGGGAGCACGAAGTTGCGGGTGCCGAACCGCGGGTGCAGACCGCCGTCCCGGAAGCCTGCGCCCAGTGCCGCCCCGATCCGCTGGGCGGTGGCACCGAGCCCCTCGGGGCCGGCGGCGTAGGACAGGTGGTCGAGTCGCACGGCTCGACCTTCTCACCTGCTGCGTGCCCGGCTGAAATCGGGTCGCTCAGCGGGCCACGAAGTCCTTGGCCACCAGGAGGAAGAGGTCGTTCGCCGCACGCTCGCCGACAGTGACCCGGGCGCCCTCGGCACCGAACGGCCGCACGACCACGCCGGCGGCCTCGCAGGCTGCGGCGAAGTCGGCGGTCTGATCGCCGAGACGGAGCCACACGAAGTTGGCCTGCGAGTCGGGCACGGCCGTCCAGCCCTGCTCGCGCAGTGCCGCCTGCACCCGGCTGCGTTCCTCGACGAGGCCGGCGACCCGTTCGAGCAGCTCGTCCTCGGCGGCCAGTGACGCGGTCGCCGCCGCCTGCGCGATGCCGCTGACACCGAACGGCACAGCCGTCTTGCGCAACGCCTCCGCGACCGGCTCGTGCGCGACAGCGAAGCCGACGCGGAGCCCGGCCAACCCGTAGGCCTTGGAGAAGGTGCGCAGCACGGCGACGTTCGGCCGGTCGCGGTAGACCTCCAGCGCGTCCGGCACGTCCGGGTCGCGGACGAACTCGCGATAGGCCTCGTCGATGACCACCAGGACGTCCGGCGGGACCCGGTCCAGGAACCGCTGCAGCTCGGCCCGGCGTACGGCGGTGCCGGTGGGGTTGTTGGGCGAGCAGACCAGGACCAGCCGGGTGCGGTCGGTAACGGCGTCGGCCATCGCGTCGAGGTCGTGGTGCTCGTCGGCGGTCAGCGGCACCGTCACCGACCGCGCGCCGGACACCTGCACGACGATCGGGTAGGCCTCGAAGGATCGCCAGGCGTACACCACCTCGTCGCCCTCGCCGGCCGTCGACTGCACCAGCTGCTGCAGGACGCCCACCGATCCGGTGCCGGTCGCCACGTGGGTCACCGGCACGTCGAAGCGGTCAGCGATCGCCTGACTAAGACCTGTCGCGAACATGTCGGGGTAGCGGTTGAACGACTCCGACTCGGCGCGCACCGTCTCCAGGACCGACGGCAACGGCGGGAAGGGGTTCTCGTTCGACGACAGCTTGTACGTCGGCGCGCCCTCACGCGCTGCGGCCGCGCGACCGGGCTTGTACGTCGGGATGCCGTCCAGGGCATGGCGCAGCCGGGGGCCGGACCCTGCGGTGTCGTTGCTCACCCGTTCACCCTAGGGACGGCGCGCGGATCGCTCCAACGTCAAGGCGGCGAGGCACTGCGCGGGGTCCTCGTGGTAGCGCGCGACCAGGTCGGCCGTGGCCCGGTCCAGCCGACGGTGCAACGCCTCCCGGTACGACGACAGGACGCTCTCGGCCGAGGCGAGCCGCGCGAACAGCTCGGCCCGGACCGACTCGTCCTCGTGGTCGACGCTGCTGGCCCACAGCTCGGGGAGGTGGGGGAGGATCGGCATGCCGCCCTCCGGGTGAAGGGTGAGCATGACCTGGCGGCCGGAGCCGCCGCGGCTCTCGGTCAGCGCGTCGGTGAGTGCCTGCCGGTCGCCGGGCTCGCCGGCCGAGCGCAGCAGGTCGCGACGGGCCTGCAGCAGGCGGCGCCAGTACGAGGCGCGGAGCTCCTCGTCGAGCAGGGTCTGCCGGTAGCTGCGCAGCCGCGGCAGGGTCATGTGGGCCAGCTCCGGGCTGCGCTCGGGGACCCGGCCGAGGGTCCGCGCAGGAGGGATCGGGACGGTGGCCGCTGCGCGTGCCCCGTCCGCCTGGTCCAGCTGTCCCACCAGTGTCACGAGCAGTGCATCGTCGGAAAACGGGCTCGCCTTGATGCTTCTCACCCCTGCGGAGTAGGCAGATGACCCGGTCGGCCCCCCGCACCTTGGCCGTTCGCCGCAACCGGGGCCGCTGAGCGGGATACGGTTCCCGCGTGCTCGACGTCCAGGCCGTGATGTCCGACCTGCGTGACTCCAACCCGCAGGACGTCGCTGACCTGCTGGAACGGGTCGCGCAGCCGCTCGGCAGCGACGTCACCCTCTACCTGGTCGACTTCCAGCAGGTCGTCCTGCAGGCGGTCCCGAGCCTGGTCCAGCCCCGGGTGGTGACCGAGGAGAACGTCTCGACCAGTCTCGCCGGTCGCGCCTTCATGACCTCGGACCCGGTGGTCGCCGAGCGGCCGGACGGTTACCGGGTGTGGGTGCCGGTGCGCGAGCACTCGGCGCGGGTCGGTGTCCTCGCGGTCACCGTGCCGGTCGCCGATCGGGCGACCCTGGCCCACTGCACGTATCTCGGCGACCTGGCCGGTCTGCTGGTCGCAGGCGCCGCGCGCTACACCGACCTGATCCACGTCCGGCGACGCGGCCGCAGCATGTCGCTGGCGGCGTCGATGCAGTGGGACCTGCTGCCGCCGCTGACGCTGCGCTCGCCGCGCGCCGTCGTCACCGGCCTGCTGGAGCCGGCGTACGACGTGGCAGGTGACGCGTTCGACTACGCCCTGAACGACGATCGGCTGGACGTGGCCGTGTTCGACGGCATGGGGCACGGCATCGCCTCGACCCTGCTGACGACGCTGGCCGTGGGAGCGTACCGGCACGCCCGGCGCAACGGCGAGGGCGTCGAGGCCACCCACCGCGCGATCGACGGCGCCGTGGAGTCGGAGTACGACCGGGATGCGTTCGTCACCGGTGTCCTCGCCCGGCTGCAGCTCGACACCGGTGAGCTGACCTGGTCCAACGCGGGGCACCCGGTGCCGTTGCTGCTGCGCAACCGCAAGGTCCTGGGGCAGCTGGACTACGAGCCGGCGCCGCCCTTCGGCCTGGACGGCGACGGCTGCCACACCCAGGTCACGGCTCTCGAGCCCGGGGACTCGCTGCTCCTCTACACCGATGGCGTGATCGAGGCCCGCACCGCCGCCGGCGCGGAGTTCGGGCTGGACCGGCTCGCCGACCTGCTCCAGCGCGAGGCTGCTGCCGAGACGACGCCGGAGGAGACCGTCCGCCGGCTGGTCCGCAGCATCCTCGAGCACCAGGGCGGCGGCGACCTGCGCGACGACGCCACGCTGGTGCTGCTGCACTGGAACGGTCCGCCGGTGACCGTGCCGCTGCAGGACCGCGGGTCGGAGTAGCGGAGGGCGGCGTGGCCGGGACCCGGCCGCGCTGGCACGATGAGCCAGGTCCGCTCCACCAGCAACGCACCACGACGGGACTGCTCTGTGAGCCATCCGCATCCTGAGCTAGGTCCGCCCCCGCCCCTCGCCAACGGCGGCCTCCGCGTGGTCGGGCTCGGCGGGCTCGGCGAGGTCGGCCGCAACATGACGGTGTTCGAGCACGCCGGCCGGCTTCTCGTCGTCGACTGCGGGGTGCTCTTCCCCGAGGAGACCCAGCCGGGCGTCGACGTGATCCTGCCGGACTTCACCTGGATCAGGGACCGGCTGGACAAGATCGAGGCGATCGTGCTGACCCACGGGCACGAGGACCACATCGGCGGGGTGCCCTACCTGCTGCGGGAGCGGGCCGACATCCCTGTTGTCGGGTCGAAGCTCACGCTGGCGTTCATCGACGCCAAGCTGAAGGAGCACCGGATCAAGCCGGTCACCGTGGAGGTGGCCGAAGGGCGCCGGGAGAGGTTCGGGCCGTTCGACTGCGAGTTCGTTGCGGTGAACCACTCGATCCCGGACGGCCTGGCCGTGGCCATCCGGACTGCGGCCGGTCTGGTGCTGCACACCGGCGACTTCAAGATGGACCAGTTCCCGCTGGACGAGCGGATCACCGACCTGCGGGCGTTCGCCCGGCTGGGCGAGGAGGGGGTCGACCTCTTCCTCACCGACTCCACCAACGCCGAGGTGCCCGGCTTCACGACCTCCGAGCGCGAGCTGTCACCCGCGATCCAGGAGGTCTTCCGGACTGCTCCGCGCCGCATCATCGTGTCCAGCTTCGCCAGCCACGTGCACCGGATCCAGCAGGTCCTCGACGCCGCGCACGCCCACGGCCGCAAGGTCGCCTTCGTCGGCCGGTCGATGGTGCGCAACATGGGCATCGCGCGGGACCTGGGCTACCTCAAGGTGCCTAAGGGGCTCGTGGTCGACCTCAAGGTGCTGGAGAAGCTGGCGGACGAGAAGATCACCCTGATCTGCACGGGGTCGCAGGGTGAGCCGATGGCCGCGCTGTCCCGGATGGCCAACCGCGACCACATGATCCGCGTCGGCAAGGGCGATACCGTCCTGCTCGCGAGCTCGCTGATCCCCGGGAACGAGAACGCCATCTACCGGGTCATCAACTCGCTCACCCGCTGGGGCGCCAACGTCGTGCACAAGGGCAACGCCAAGGTGCACGTGTCCGGCCACGCCAGCGCCGGTGAGCTCGTCTACTGCTACAACATCGTTCAGCCATCCAACGTCATGCCGGTGCACGGCGAGTGGCGGCACCTGACAGCCAACGGTGAGCTCGCGATCCGCACCGGCGTACCGGCCGAGAACGTGGTGCTCGCCGAGGACGGCGTGGTCGTCGACCTCGTCGACGGGCAGGCGAAGGTCACCGGGAAGGTGCCGGCCGGCCTGGTGTACGTCGACGGCATGACGGTCGGTGGCGCGACCGAGGCCTCGCTGAAGGACCGTCGGACCCTCGCCGAGGAAGGCTTCATCACGATCGTCGCCCTGGTCGACGCGGACACCGGCAAGCTCACCGAGGCACCGGACTTCCTTGCCCGTGGCTTCGTGCACGACGAGACGACGTTCGACGCGGTGGTGCCGCTGATCGAGAAGGCTCTGGACAAGGCAGCCCAGGAAGGGATCGGCGAGCCGCACCAGCTCGAGCAGCTGATCCACCGGACGGTCAGCCGGTGGGCCCGCGACACCTACCGGCGTACGCCGATCATCCTGCCGATCATCATCGACGCCTGAGCCCGGTCGACCGGCTGACCGCCTGTCATGCCTCGGGCACGGCGACGCTGTAGGGCTCGGCGAGCCGGTGCTTCTTCGCGTAGTACATCGCGCGGTCGGCCGCAGCGAAGAGGAGCCGAGGTGTCCCGATCCGGCCCGAGGTGCTGGCGATCCCGCAGCTGACACCCGGAGCGTGCGGCAGGCCGACGACGTGGTCGGCGAAGCGCTGCACCGCGGCGCCGACGGCCGCGACGTCGCCGGTCGGCACGATGAGGCAGAACTCGTCGCCGCCGGTGCGGGCGGCCAGTGAGCCGGGCAGCGATGCGGCGACAGCGGCGAGGGCGTGACCCACGGCCTGGAGCAGGCGGTCGCCCGCGTCGTGGCCATGCCGGTCGTTGACCGGCTTGAGGTCGTTCACGTCGATCGAGACCACGACGACGTCCGAGCGGGCCGGGATCATCGCGGCGGCGACCTGGTCCAGGCGGCGCCGGTTGGCCAGGCCGGTGAGTGGGTCCTGGTAGGCCAGCTCCGTGAGCCGGGTCTCCCGGACGGCCCGGGAGACACCGGAGGCGAGGATGGCCGCCAGCGCCTCGACATAGGCGAGGTCGGCGTCGTCGAAGGCCGCCCGGCCGACGTGCCGAGTCAGGTAGAGCTCGCCCCACAGGTCCCCGTCGACGACGATCGGCGCCCCCAGGGAGGCCCCCTTGTCGAGGTCCACCAGCAGCGCGAGCTCGTGCGGGTCGGGGTCGACGTCGTCCCGGGAGCAGGTCCAGGCCTTGAGCTCGCCGACGACCTGGCAGAGCTTCGGGAAGTCCGCCAGCTGGTAGGTCTCCTCGCGCGGCCGGCGCTCCTCCAGCGGGCTGAGGTCGCCGACGTTCACCAGGACCCGGACCAGTCCGGCCGGACGGTCCAGCACGCTCACCGAGCCGGAGTCGGCGTCGACGACCCGGCAGCCCTCGGTGATGGCCCGCTCGACCACGTCCAGCACGCCGCCGGAGCGGACCAGGGCGCGCGCCATCGCGGCCAGGCTGCGCAGGCGTTCGCCTTCCGCGCGGCTGACCGGCGACAGCGTGTCGCCTCGGGAGCTGGTTCGGGCCACCTGGAATGTCTCGGCAGGTCGCGGGGCAGGGTGAACCGCCAGACGGCTCAGCTGCGGGCGACCGGCACCCGGCGCAGCCACCGCTGGTAGCTCTCCTCGAGGGCGACGGCCCGCCGCGGGGTGACCACCGGGCCCTGCCGACGGTGCGGCGAAAGGGGAGTGCCGGTGCCCCGTGCCGCCAGCACGGCGGCGCCGGTTGCCGACGCGCTGCGCATCGCGACGTGCTGCACCTCGCGGCCGAGGACGTCTGCCAGCAGCTGCTGCAACGCGGGTTCCCGCCCGCCACCACCGGTGAGACAGACCGGGCCGGCCGCGGACGCCGCGCCCGCGGGCAGCAGCTCGACGGCCCGCCGGACCGAGAACGCCAGCGCCTCCAGCGCAGCGCGTGCCAGGTCGTCGCGGGTGGTGGCCTGGTCAAGGCCGACCCACGCGGCCCGGCTGTCCGGCTGGGCCAACGCGCCCCGCTCACCGGTGAGGAACGGCAGGAACGAGACGGCCCGCCGGGAAGCCGGCGTCGCCAGGACGGCGACCAGGTCCTCCCACGACAGCCCCAGCACGCTCATCACCCAGTCCAGGGCCAGCCCGGCGTTCTGCACTGCGGCCATCGCGTACCAACCGGCCTCGGTGTCGGCGTACAGGTGCGTGTCCGGGTCCACCCGGCTCTCGACCTCGACATCGGCCAGCAGCACCTGCGCGCCGGTGCCGAGGTTGACGCGCAGGCCCCCCGAGGCCGCCGCCAGCATCGCGACCGGTGCATCACCGCCTCCGGCGACCACCGGCACGTCGTCCGGGCCTCCCGCGATCGTCTTGGCCAACCACGACGTGACCCCGGTGACCTCCTCGGACGCGACGACGGGCGGCAGCAGCCGGTCGGGCACGCCCGTGCGAGCCGCGATGTCCCGGGCCCACCCGTCGCCGGTCACGTCCCAGACCAAGGTCGCCGACGCGTCGCTGCGGTCGGTGCACGGGACGCCCGCCAGGCCGACCCGCATGACGTCCTTGGGCAGCAGGGCGACGTCGGCACGCGCGACGACCGACGCTTCGCTCTCCGCCAGCCAGCTGAGGATGGGGCCGTACATCCCCGGCGCGAGGGGGTTCGACAACCGGGCCCGGTCCGCTGCCGGCAGCTCGTTCCAACGGCTCAGCTGCTGCTGTGCCCGCCGGTCCGGCCACAGGACGGCCGGCCGCAGCGGTGCCCCGGTGCGGTCACAGACCACGACACCGTGCATCTGGCCGGCCAGTCCGATGCCGTTGAGCTGGTGCACCTGCAGGTGTGCGGCCATGCCCTCGACGACCTGGCCGAGAGCGGCCCACCAGGCAGCAGGGTCGGTCTCGGCCCAGCCGGTCCGCGGCGCGAGCACCTGGTAGGCGGCTTCGCCCTCGGCGACCAGGTCACCGTCCTCCCGGACGAGAGCGACCTTGAGCCCGCTGGTGCCCAGGTCGATGCCCAGGTAGCCGGCCGGACGGGTCACGCCCCCACGATGGCATGCCCGGAGAGGTCGTCCGGCGGCTTGACGCCGTCGGCGTCGACCACGACGGTGTCATTGCCGGCGAGGGGGCTGTGATGCGCATCTGCTCGTTCAACGTGGAGAACTTCTTCCAGCGACCGCGGGCGATGAACCAGGCCACCTGGGCGGAGGGCCGGCCGGTGCTGGCCGCGCACGCCGAGCTGAACACCCTGATCGACGAGGCCGTCTACAGCCCGGCTGCGAAGGCGCGGATGGTCGAGCTGCTCGGCGTCCTGAGCCTTACCCGCACCGACACCGCCGAGATGGCGGTCCTTCGCCAGATCCGCGGCAAGCTGGTCCGTCGGCCGCAGGCGGGCGGGGTCGAGATCGCGGCGGACGGGCGCAGCGACTGGGTGGGCTGGGTCGACCTCACCACCGAGCCGGTGACCGCTGCGGCCATCGCGAACACCGCCCGGGTCATCCGCGACATCAACCCGCAGGTGCTGGGCGTGGTCGAGGCAGAGAACCGGGTGGTGCTCAAGCACTTCACCGACGCTCAGCTCCGGACGGCGGCACCGGGCGGCAGCGGGCACGACGTACCGCTGTTCCCGCACGTGATGCTCATCGACGGGAACGACGACCGGGGCATCGACGTCGCGCTGCTCACCCAGCGCGGCTATCCGCTGGGCCCGATGCGCTCGCACCTCGACGACGCCGACGAACGGGGCGTGGTGTTCTCGCGGGACTGCCCCGAGTACGAGCTGCGCACGCCCGGCGGACGTCGGCTGGTCGTCCTGGTCAACCACCTCAAGTCCAAGGGGTACGGCTCACAGGGCGCGAACAACGCGCGGCGGTTGCGGCAGGCCGAGCAGGTGGCCACCATCTACCGCCGGCTCCGGACCAGCGGGGTGGCGTACATCGCGATCCTCGGCGACTTCAACGACACACCCGCCTCTGCGCCGCTCGCACCGCTGCTCACCGGCACCGACCTGCGGGACATCTCCACGCACCCCGGCTTCGACGACGGCGGCCGGCCCGGCACGTTCGGCACCATGACCGCGAGCAACCGGATCGACTACCTGCTGCTGTCACCGGCGCTGTTCAAGAAGGCCACCGGAGGCGGCATCTGGCGGCTCGGCGCGTGGGGTGGTGTCAACGGCACGCTGTGGCCGCACTACGACACGGTCACCAAGGCCACCGATGCGGCCTCGGACCATGCCGCGATCTACGCCGACGTCTCGCTGACCTGAAGCCGGGTGGTTACTTGGCGATCTCCCAGATGTGGCCGCCGGGATCGCGGAAGCTCGCGGTGCGGATGCCCCATGGCCGGTCCATCGGCCCGTTCAGCAGCTGCACGCCCCGGGCTTGCAGCAGAGCACACGTCTCATCGACGTCGTCGACCGGAAGGGTGAGCTGGAAGCGCGCGCCGGCGTCAGGAGCAGCAACCGTCGCGGGATCGACGAGCCCGTGGGCAGCTGAGGTCTGGAGGAGGTTGACCAGGGTGTCCCCGAACTGGAACACCGCGGAGTCGTCGTCCTCGTAGTGGACCGGTAGGTCGAAGACCTCCCGGTAGAACTGCTTCGCTGTCGTCAGGTCCTCGACGAACAGCGTGAGGGCAGCGATGCCCGTCGGCCACGAACTCATGTCTTCTTACCTCTTCTGTCGGCGTCACGGGTCAGACCGCGTGGGCCGGCGGAACTCATCGGTGTGGCTCGACTAGCTCTGGGCCATGTCGACGAAGCGTGAGTAGTGGCCCTGGAAGGCGACGGTGATGGTGGCGGTCGGACCGTTGCGGTGCTTGGCCACGATGAAGTCGGCCTCGCCGGCCCGCGGCGACTCGCGCTCGTAGAGCTCCTCGCGGTGCAGCAGCACGACCATGTCCGCATCTTGTTCGATGCTGTTATGGACCGCGACGCCGTCGGCGATGAAGTTGTGGCTGCCGAGCACCGTGGCGTCGTAGACCTCCTCCTCGCCGACGCTTGTGATCGACACCACGCGATCCCAGAGCACGTCGTTGGTAGCAGTGACTTCGAGGTCGTCCGTTGCAAGCACCGACGTGAGCCGCCCGAGGAGTTGGGAAGGAACGGCCGTTCCGGCCCCGGCAGGGACGGGATCGCGCAACAGCTGCTCGACCTGCCGCCATGCTCCGGCGTCGCGGGTCGAGCTCGACTTGCGGCGGGAGGTCTCGCTGACGACTCGGCGCAACATCCGGGCGGCGTCCTCACCCGGACAGCCGATCTCCTGCAAGAACCGTCGCTGGTCGTCGACATCGGTGATGCGCAACGTCGATCCGCGGATCTCGACCGAGATGCCGAAGCGCAGGAGCAGGCGGGAGACGTCGTCCAGGTCGCTCGATGTTTCCAGCCTGAGCCAGATCGTGCCGCACCCGTCCGCGTCGCTGTCGACGCCGCCATGCTCGTGCCACAGCGCCCACAGCGTGGAAGCGATCGTGGACTTGGCCGTCGAAAACACGCGGGAGTTCATCGGCAGAGTGGCAGTGATGGTGTCTGAGCACGTCGGGTCAGTCGGCGCGGGGACATGCCGCGGAACCGCGATGCGGCATCCCTCAGCGAGCTCGCCGAGCGGGCTCCAGCCGTCGTAGGTGAGCATCGGGTGGTTTGCCGTTGCGCGGACCGTCTTGCCAGACGCCAAACGGAGCTCGAACACCTCGCGACGGCCCGTGGCGAACACGTGCGTCATGGTGCGCGGGAGGTAGCGAAGGCTGTCGTCCAGAGACCAGACCGGGACGTCGCGCGCACCGGACTCGAACAGCTCGCCGAGCGTCACCTCCGCGCCTGTGTCGGCCCGAAGGATCCGGGTGGATGCCGGCAGGCAGCCGGACTCGCGAAGGTCGGACATCTGCGGCTTCTTGTCGGTGCGCTGCTCTGAGCCACGGTTGAGCTGTGAGATGGCGATGACCGGGACTTCGAGCTCCTTGGCGAGCAGCTTGATGGCCCGGGAGAACTCGGATACCTCCTGCTGCCGGCTCTCGACCCGCTTCCCGCTCGACATCAGCTGCAGGTAGTCGATGATCACCAGCTTGAGGTCGTGCCGCTGCTTGAGCCGCCGACACTTCGCGCGGATCTCCATCATCGACATGTTCGGCGAGTCGTCGATGAACAGAGGCGCGTTGGACACCTCACCCATCCGGCGGGCGAGCCGGGTCCAGTCGTCGTCGGTCAGCCGGCCGGTGCGCATGTGGTGCAGCGGCACCCTGGCCTCTGCGGAGAGCAGCCGCATGGTGATCTCGTTGCGGCTCATCTCCAGGGAGAAGATGCAGGTCGCCATGTTGTGCTTGATCGCGGCGCTGCGCGCAACGTCGAGTCCCAGCGTCGACTTGCCCACCGCGGGCCGGGCAGCCAGGACGACCATCTGGCCGGGGTGCAGGCCGTTGGTCAGCTCGTCGAAGTCGGCGAACCCGGTCGGGACGCCGACCATCTCGCCGCCCCGGGAGCCGATCGCCTCGATCTCGTCGAGGGTGCCCTCCATGATCGCCGACAGCGGCAGGTAGTCCTCCGACGTACGCCGGTCGGTGACGTTGTAGACCTCGACCTGGGCCGCGTCGACGATGTCGTCGGCGTCGCCGTCGCCGGTGTAGCCGAGCTGGACGATCTTGGTGCCGGCCTCGATCAGCCGGCGGAGGATCGCCGTCTCGCGGACGATCTTCGCGTAGTAGCCGGCGTTCGCGGCGGTGGGCACCGACTGCAGCAGGGTGTGGATGTAGGGCGCCCCGCCTACCCGGCCGAGCTCGCCGCGCTTCTGCAGCTCGGAGGAGACGGTGACCGCGTCGGCCGGCTCGCCCCGGCCGTAGAGGTCGAGGACGGCCTCGAACACCAGCTCGTGGGCCGGCCGGTAGAAGTCGTGGCCGCGGACGACCTCGACGACGTCGGCGATCGCGTCCTTGGACAGCAGCATGCCGCCCAGGACCGACTGCTCGGCGGCGAGGTCCTGAGGAGGCGTACGACCCAGCTCACCCGTCGAGGAGACGCCGGCGAACTCCGCCACACTCATCGCGCTGCACCCCTTTCGCGCCCCCGGATGACCTGACGCGCGACCATCGACTCAAGGACGTCGGACAGAACCCTCTCGTGGATCGCGGCGACGCTAGGGGCGAGGACCTGAAGGACCGAATCGCCCTGTGGACAAGCTGTGGACGATCGCCGCCTCAGGTGGGGACCGCGGGGACTCAGGGGTGCATCACGCTGTGGACAGCCCTGTGCACGGCGCGCCCGGGCGGCCGGTGTCGACGCCTCCGGGGTGCGCCGTTGTGCCGCGCCCCCTGTGGACCGGAGAAAGTTCGACCGATGTCTACGATGTGGACCTGTGTGGCCGACATCTGGACGCCGGCGGGCTGACGGTCGTCCGCCCGGTGCCACCGGGCGAGGAGTTCACGACCGCGAGATCCTCCGGCTCGCCGTGCCCGCGTTCGGCGCCTTGGTCGCCGAGCCGCTGTTCCTGCTCGCCGACTCGGCGATCGTGGGCCACCTGGGCACCCCACAGCTGGCCGGCCTGGGGGTCGCGGGATCGCTGCTTGCCACCGCGGTATCGGTCTGCGTGTTCCTCGCCTACGGCACGACCGCGGCGGTCGCCCGGCGGGTCGGCGCGGGCGACCTGCGGGCGGCGGTGGCGCAGGGGATCGACGGCATCTGGCTGGCGCTGGCGATCGGCGTGCTGCTGGCCGTCGGCCTGGCGGCGGGTGGCGGCCCGCTGGTGGCGGCCTTCGGCACCGGCGCGGATGCGACGCCGTACGCCCTTACCTATCTGCACGTCTCGCTCGTCGGCCTGCCGGCGATGCTGGTGGTGCTCGCCGCGACCGGAGTGCTGCGTGGCCTGCAGGACACCCGCACCCCGCTGGTGGTGGCGACGGCAGGCGCGCTGCTCAACGTCGTACTGAACGTCTTCCTGGTGTACGGCCTCGACCTGGGCATCGCCGGATCGGCGCTGGGCACCGTGATCGCCCAGGTCGCGATGGCGGTCGCGTTCGGTGTCGTCGTCGTGCGCGGTGCCCGGCGCGAGGGGTCGCCGCTGCGCCCGGACCTCCCGGGCATCCGCGCCGCCGGCCGGGCCGGGTTGCCTCTGGTGGTGCGCACCCTCACCCTTCGGGCCGCCCTGCTGCTGATGACCTACGTGGCGACGGCGGCCGGGACCGTGGCCATCGCCGCCCACCAGGTCGCCTTCACGATCTGGCTGTTCCTGTCGCTGATGCTCGACGCCGTGGCGATCGCCGGGCAGGCCATCGTCGGTCGCTACCTCGGCGCCGGCGACGTCCTGGGCGCCCGGGCGTCGACCCGGCGGATGGTCGAGTGGGGTCTCGGGTCCGGCATCGTTCTCGGGCTGGTCCTGCTGGCCCTCGCCGCCGCCTTCGGGCCGCTGTTCACCGAGGACCCCGCCGTCCGGTCGCTGCTCACGAAGGTGCTCGTCGTCGCGGCCGTCGCGCAGCCGGTGTGCGGCATCGTCTTCGCGCTCGACGGGGTGCTGATCGGTGCGGGCGACGGCAGGTACCTGGCCCGGGCCGGCGTCGTCACGCTGGTCTGCTTCGGGCCGCTCGCGCTGCTCGTGCTCGTCCGGGACGCCGGCCTGGTCTGGCTGTGGTGGGCCTTCGACGCCTTCCTGGTGGTCCGGCTGGGCACCCTCGTCGCGCGGTGGCGCGGCGAGGGCTGGCTGGTCACCGGCGCGGCGCTGCCCCGGCGTACGGCCCGGTAGGTCACTCGCCGACGGCGCCGTCGATCGCTTCCCGCAGCAGGTCGGCGTGGCCGTTGTGCCGCGCGTACTCCTCGATCATGTGCAGCACGAGGGTGCGGATGTCGATGGTCTCCTCGGTGCCATCGCTCTGCCGGCGCACGAAGGTGTCGTCGTAGTCGTGCTCCGCCAGCACCGTGCGGGCTGCTTCCACCTCCGCCGCGTAGGTGGCGAAGTCGGCCTCCGCGTCGGCCGGGTCGAGGTCGTCGAAGTCGCCGTCCGGGCTGGCGTCGCTCCAGTAGAGGGCCTCGATCGGCTCGCCGGCGATCCGGCGTCGGAACCAGGAGCGCTCGACGTCGCTCAGGTGCCGGACCAGCCCGAGCAGCGACATCGTCGAGGTCGGCACGGTGCGGGAGGCGAGCTGCTCGCCGGTCAGGCCGCCGCACTTCCACAGCAGGGTGGCCCGGTGGTGGTCGAGCAGCGTCTCCATGGCGACCCGCTCCGGGGCCACGTTCGGGCTGGGCGGGCGGGTCACGACGGGTGCGGTCCAGGTCATGGCCGGGGACGATAGCCAGCCGGACCGACAGTGATCCACACCGAATCGGTCGTACGACGGGTGACCGATCCGGTGTGGATCACGGGAAAAGCCGTCAGGCGGGGACGACCTCGACCGACAGGGTCGCGGTGACCTCCGGGTGCACCCGGACGGTGACCTGGTGCGCCCCGACGGTCTTGATCGGCTGGCCGATCTCGATCCGTCGCTTGTCCACGGCCGGGCCGCCCGCCTTGGTGACGGCCTCGACGATGTCGGAGACGGTCACCGCGCCGAACAGCCGGCCGGCCTCGCCGGCGCGGACCGGCAGCTTGATCGCGAGCGACTCGAGCTTGCCCTTGATCTCGCCGGCCTGGCCGAGGTCACGGACGTCGCGGACCTCGCGGCCGCGCTGGATCGAGGCGACCTGCTTCTCGCCGCCGCGGGTCCAGCGGATGGCAGCGCCGCGGGGCATCAGGTAGTTGCGGCCGTAGCCGTCCTTGACCTCGACGATGTCGCCGGGGCCGCCGAGACCGGCGACCTCCTGGGTGAGGATGAGCTTCATAGTGGTCGCTCCCCTCAGCGCGCAGTGCTGGTGTAGGGCAGCAGCGCCATCTCACGGCTGTTCTTCACGGCCGTGGCGACGTCGCGCTGGTGCTGGGTGCAGTTGCCGGTGACCCGACGGGCCCGGATCTTGCCGCGGTCGGAGATGAACTTCCGCAGCAGGCCGGTGTCCTTGTAGTCGATGTAGGTCGCCTTGTCCTTGCAGAACTGGCAGACCTTCTTCTTGATCTTGCGGGGCGGTGGCTTGGCCATCGTGGTGCTCCAGTCGCTGGATGCCCGGCACGGTGGCCGGGATGGTCAATCGGTCAGGTGGGTGGAACTCAGTCGTGGATCAGAACGGGGGCTCGTCGGAGGTGCCGGGGGTGTTCCAGCCCCCGCCGCCGCCGGCACCCGCGCCGCCGGCCGGAGCCGGAGCGGCCGAGGCCCACGGGTCGTTGTCGACCGCGGCCGCGCCGCCGCCGAAGCCGCCGCTGCCGGCACCGCGCTGGGTCTTGACGACCTTGGCGGTGGCGCTGCGCAGGCTCGGGCCGACCTCGTCGACCTCGATCTCGTACACGGTGCGCTTCTCGCCCTCCTTGGTCTCGTAGGACCGCTGCTTGAGCCGGCCCTGGACGATGACGCGCATGCCGCGCTGGAGGGACTCCGCGACGTTCTCGGCCGCCTGGCGCCAGACGTTGCAGGAGAGGAAGAGGCTCTCGCCGTCCTTCCACTCGTTTGTCTGCTTGTCCATGAACCGGGGGGTCGAGGCGATGCGGAACTTCGCCACGGCAGCACCGCTGGGGGTGAAGCGCAGCTCGGGATCGTCGACGAGGTTGCCGACGATGGTGATGACGGTGTCGCCTGCGGCCATGGGTGTATGTCCCTCGTTCTCGGCGGTGTCGGGGTGGGCGGGTGGCTAGCGCTGGTCGGGGCGCAGGACCTTGGTGCGCAGCACGGCCTCGTTGAGGTTCAGCTGCCGGTCGAGCTCCTTGACCGTCGCGGGCTCCGCCTGGAGGTCGACGACGGCGTAGATGCCCTCGGACTTCTTGGCGATCTCGAACGACATCCGGCGACGGCCCCAGATGTCGACCTTCTCGACGCTGCCGCCGTCGTTCTTCACGACGGTCAGGAACTGGTCGAGCGCGGGAGCGACGGTGCGCTCCTCGATGTCAGGGTCGAGAATGACCATGAGCTCGTAATGACGCATGCGGACAACCCACCTCCTCTGGACTCGGCGGCCACGGTCTCTCCGTGGCAGGAGGGCTACTGCATCTGCAGTGCTTGCGTGCGCCCAGGGTAGCCGCCGATCGGACCGCGGCGAAATCGTCGTCCACAGGCCGCCCCAGGGCGTCGGCTCCCGGTCGTAGGGTCGGACCATGACATTGCTGCGCATCGGTGCCCACGTCGGCTCGGACGACCCGATCGCCGAGGCGTCGGCCCGCAGTGCTGACCTGGTGCAGATCTTCCTCGGCGACCCGCAGGGCTGGAAGGACCCGGTCGTGGCGTACGCCGGGGGAGCCGCCGCGCTGCGCGCGGCCGCCGAGCAGGCCGGGATCGACCTCTACGTGCACGCGCCCTACCGGCTCAACATCGCCACGGCCAACAACCGCATCCGCATCCCCAGCCGGCAGCTGCTGGCCAAGCACGCGGCGGCGGCTGCCGAGATCGGGGCCAAGGGGCTGATCGTGCACGGCGGGCACGTCGGCAAGGACGACGACCCGGAGCGCGGCGCCGACAACTGGGCGAAGACCTTCGAGCGCTGGGCTCCGCCGCTGCCGGTGCTCATCGAGAACACCGCAGGCGGCGACGGGGCGATGGCCCGCCGGCTGGACCGGGTGGCCCGGCTCTGGGACGTCTTCGCGGAGCGGGTCGACCCCGAGGTGATGGCCAGCATCGGGTTCTGCCTCGACACCTGCCACGCGCACGCCGGCGGCGAGGAGCTGGCCGGCGCCGTCGACCGGGTCAAGGCCATCACCGGCCGGGTCGACCTGGTGCACGCCAACGACTCGCGGGACACCTTCGACTCGGGCGCCGACCGGCACGCGAACTTCGGCAGCGGCCAGATCGACGGGGACGACCTGGTCGCCGTCGTCGCGGCGGCGGGGGCCCCGGTGGTGTGCGAGACGCCGGGCGGGGCGGAGGGTCAGGGCGCCGACATCGCCTGGCTGCGGGAGCGGCTGCCCGCCTGACCGAGGGGCCGGCCGGCGACCTCGGCCGGTTCGGTCTCAGCCGGCGGCGGAGGTCGCGCGCAGCGGGGCGAGCGCTGCGCCGTCGCTGCCGACCGTGGAGCAGGGGGCGGCGTGGTCCCGGACCGCGCGCAGCCCGGCGACGAAGTCGGCCAGGCCGACCGCGCGCAGCGGCTCGATCAGCCACTGCTCGGTGAGCTCGAGGTGCCCGGGCAGCGCTCGGGCCAGGAGGTCCCGGCCGGCTTCGCTGATGACGGCGTACGTCGTGCGCCGGTCGGTCGCGCAGCTCTGCCGGGTCACCAGGCCGCGCTCGACCAGCCGGTCGACCACCCGGGTGATCCCGCTCGAGGTGAGGGTGGTCTGAGCCGCCAGGTCGGACATCCGCAGCAGCCCCTCGGGGGAGCGGGCCAGCCGCAGGCAGACCTCGAACTCCGCCCCGGCCAGCCCGAACTCGGCGAGGTGGGCCAGGTTGCGGGCGCTGAGGGAGGCCCAGGTCTCGGCCAGCAGGCCCATCACCGTGAGCCGTTCGTCCTGCAGCACCTCGGTGAGGCGGTCCTGGGGGCTGGTCATGGTTCCCACTGTACAGGTCCTTGACAAGGGGAATGTTGAGAGTGCAATATTTGCTGTAGCAGCAGACAAGCACCGCTCCGAACAGTCCCGAGAGGACCTCCACCATGACCGACACCACGCACACCACCGACGTCGAGACCCTCGAGGCCACCGCGACCGAGCAGGCCGTCCAGGCCGCCGGGTCGCTGCGCGTCGTCGACGGTGTCAGCCTCCCCGCCGCCGGCACCTACGTCCTGGACCCCACCCACACCCGCATCGGGTTCGTCGCCCGGCACCTCATGGTGACCAAGGTGCGCGGCTCGTTCCGCGAGTTCGAGGGCAGCATCACGATCGGCGAGGACGCCGCGTCGTCCACCGCGCAGGCCACCATCAAGACCGCCTCGATCGACACCGGCACCCCGGACCGTGACACGCACCTGGTGTCCGGTGACTTCCTCGAGGTCGAGAAGTACCCGAACCTCAGCTTCGCCAACGCCCGCGTCGTGTCCCAGAAGGGCAGCGACTTCAAGGTCACCGGTGACCTCACGATCAAGGACGTGACCCGCGAGGTCACCCTCGACGTCGAGCTCGACGGCGTCGCCAAGGACCCCTGGGGCAACGAGAAGCTGGCCGTGACCGCCCGCACCGAGATCGACCGCGAGGACTTCGGGATGACCTGGAACGTCGCGCTCGAGACCGGCGGCGTCCTTGTCTCCAAGAAGGTCGTCATCGAGATCGAGGCGCAGGCCGCCCGTCAGGCCTGATCCACCCGCCGCAGCAGCGGCTCCGCGACGCCCCGGTGTGCTCCGGCACCCGGGGCGTCGCGCTGTCCGGCGGTCTTCGTCTCGTCCAGCCTGGGTAGCCTCGACCCGACCTGACCGCCCCCGCCCGAGGAGCAACCGCCGCATGGCGCTCGCCGTCCGACCGATCAGCAGCGCCGAGCACCTCGCGTTCCTCGCTGCGCGCCCGTCGGCGTCCTTCCTGCAGTGCCCGTCGTGGGCCGCGGTGAAGCAGGAGTGGGGCAGCCGGAGCCTCGGCTGGTACGACGACGGCGGCGACCTGGTGGGGGTCGGCCTGGTGCTGCTGCGGCAGGTGCCGAAGGTGAAGAAGTTCCTCGCCTACCTGCCCGAGGGGCCGGTGCTCGACTGGTCGGCCGACGACCTCGCGGCCTGGCTGGACCCGATGGTCGAGCACCTCAAGGATGAGGGCGCGTTCGGCATCAAGATGGGTCCGCCGGTCGTGCGCCGCCGCTGGTCCGGTGCGACCGTGAAGGCAGCGATCGCCGAGGGCAGTGCCCGGCGGCTGGCCGACGTACCGCCCGACTCGTCCGACGAGGTCGGCGCGCGGGTCGCCGCGACTCTGGCCGACGCGGGATGGCGGGAACCCACGAGCGACGAGGGGTTCGCCGCGGGGCAGCCGCAGTACGTGTTCCAGGTGCCGCTGGCCGGGCGCTCGGAGGACGAGCTGCTCAAGGGCTTCAACCAGCTGTGGCGGCGCAACATCAAGAAGGCCGACAAGCTCGGCGTGGTGGTCCGGCAGGGGTCGGCGGAGGACCTGCCGGCGTTTCATGCGCTGTACCTGGAGACCGCGCAGCGCGACCACTTCACCGGGCGGCCGCTGTCGTACTTCCAGCGGATGTGGGACGCGATGCGGGCCGAGGACCCGGACCGGATCCGGCTGTACCTCGCCGAGCACGAGGGCGACCTGGTGGCCGCGACCACGATGGTGCGGGTCGGCGAGCACGCCTGGTACTCCTACGGTGCCTCGTCCGGCGCGAAGCGCGAGGTGCGCGGCTCGAACGCCGTGCAGTGGGCGATGCTGCGCGACGCGAAGGCAGCCGGCGCGACGGTGTACGACTTGCGCGGCATCACCGACACGTTGTCCGAGGACGACCCGCACTTCGGGCTGATCCAGTTCAAGCTCGGCACCGGCGGTGAGGCGGTCGAGTACCTGGGGGAGTGGGACCTGCCGCTGAACAAGGTGCTGTTCAAGGCCTTCGACCTCTACATGTCGCGCCGCTGATGAGGACGCGCCGATGAGGACCACGGGATGAGCTTCACGCTGTACGTCGACGAGCCGCGCTGGCGGGCGCACCTGGCGGCGACCGTCGAGGCGACGCCCGGCATCGTGCCGGTGATCAAGGGCAACGGGTACGGGCTCGGGAACCAGCGGCTGGCTGCTGAGGCTGCACTGCTCGGCGTGGACACGGTGGCGGTCGGCACCGGTGACGAGCTGCCGGCCGTCAGCTCGGCGTTCCCCGGTGACGTGCTGGTGCTGGCGCCGTCGTACCCGCGGCCGTTCGACGACCCGACCGGGCGCGTGCTGCAGACCGCCGCGCATCTGGAGACGTTGCGGGCGGGGGGCGGTGCGCGGGTGGTGGTCGAGGCGCTCACCTCGATGCACCGGCACGGACTGGGCGCCTCCGACGTGCCCGCCCTGGCGGCGACGCTGGCCGACGTACGGCTCGAGGGGTTGGCGTTCCACCTGCCGATGGACCGGCACGGTGGTTACGACCCGGCGGCCGAGGTGGACGAGTGGCTGCGCCGGCTCGCTGCTGCCGGCGTACCGACCGGCACGGCATGGATCAGCCACCTGCGGCCCGCGGAGCTGGAGCGGCTGCGCAGCGCGTTCCCGGAGACGACGTTCCGGCCGCGGATCGGGACGTCGCTGTGGCTGGGCGACCGCGGTGCGTTGGTGGCCCGCGGCACGGTGCTCGACGTGCACCGGCTGGAGCGCGGCACGCACTACGGCTACCGGCGGCGACGGGCCGCGCGGGACAGCCACCTGGTGGTGGTGAGCGGCGGGACGGCGCACGGGGTGGCGCTGGAGGCGCCGCGGACGGTGCGCGGGCCGGTCGGTCGGGGCAAGGCGCTTGCGGTCGGGACGTTGGCGGCCGCGAACCTGTCGCTGTCGCCGTTCCGGTGGGCCGGCAAGCAGCGCTGGTTCGCCGAGCCGCCGCACATGCACGTGTCGCTGCTGCTGGTGCCCGCCTCGGTCGACCCGCCGCCGATCGGCACCGAGCTCGACTGCGATGTCCGGATGACCACCCTGCACCCCGACGCCGTGGCCCCCCTCTCCCCGCCGGGCCCCTCCGCCTGACCTTTGCTGCCCCGTCCCGTTCGACCACGTATGGCAGGCGGGTCGGTACCTTGCGCGGCACAGGAGCCTCGCAACGTGCCGATTCGCCTCGCAAGGTGAAGCCGCGCCATCGTCCTCCTCAAGCGGGGCGTCGACGTTGCGCGGCCCGCGCCATCGCCTGCATGACTCGCTGGCCGATCACTGCAGGCCGGAAGTGGTCGGCGTACTCCCACCGAGCCACCTCGTAGCCCAGGGCGCGGATCCGATCCTCTCGCCTCTTCTCGCGCCGCACGATCCGTACTGCCTCCTTGGGATCGGTATCGACGCCGATGCCGTACTTTCCCTTGCCGTCCAGCTCACCCACGACGTCGACCCAACCGAAGTCCGCGAACCCGATGAGCCCATCGCTGTCTTCCAGGCGGACCTGAAGCTCCATCGGCGCGAGCCCGAGCCCCATCAAGATGGCGCGCGACCAGGACTCCCCGGGGTTCGCGGCCCGTCCGTCGGCAAGCGGCAGGGCGCCGCTCACCATTCGTGCACCAGGCCATGCGCGGCAGTGGGCGAACACCGCCAGGAGGTCGCCGGCGGTGACGTTCATCCGAAGCGCGGAGTCGAGGGCAGCAATCGCACACTCGAATCGGTTGGATCCGCGGGCCACGTCGATCGCCGTCCGAGCCGGCGTTGTGAGGTCGATCAACCCTTCCCGACGTACGACGTGATGCTCGGGCAGATCGGCGGCATGGTGAATGACGCCTGCCTCTCGTCGAGAACTGGCGGCTACCGGGCGCGTCACGTGCAGAGACGTGGTGTCCGCATCGAGCAGCTCGAGACCCAGTTCGGCCGCCGCCGACTCGTGGCTGAGGGTTGCTGGTGCAGTCAGTGCCAGAGTGAGAGCTGCCACCCGCATGCCGTGCTGTGCCGAAGGATCAGCGCAGTCATACGCGGGCCGCAGCGCGTAGATTCCTCGGCGGATTGCGGACAGATGGCCACGCCTTCGCATCCATTGCAGGTCGTCCACCGAGTGCCCTCCGAGGCGGCGAGCCTGCTCGGCCGTGAACACGCCTCCCTGCGCCGCTGACTCGGCTAGCAACGACGGATGGAGGAAGGGCGGCTGCGACATCCGATGACGATGGCATCGCGGGAGCGAGGACTGGTCCGGTCATCCACAGGGCCGCACCGGCGAAAGTCGCCGCCGCGTCACAAGGCTTGTGGGTACCTACCGAGGCGCAGGTGCCCCGCAACGTACCGGCGCGCCTGCCTTACGTGGTCGACGGCGGCGGAAGGGCGGGACTGCGCGGACCGTGCGGGGTCAGGTGGGGAGGAGGCGGAGGGTGTCGGGGGCGCCGTCGAGGACGCCGCCGGCCGGGTCGTCGTCGGCGGTGCCGTCGGGGTGTGCCGCCCGCACCGGGTCGTGCTCGGGACGCAGCACGTCGCGCACCACCAGCGCGCCGAACCACAGCGTGGCGACCACGTGCGCCAGCACCGTCAGGCCGTACCCGTCATCGCTGAGCGCTCGCTCGGGACGACCGGGCGGGTAGCCGACCAGCAGCATCCAGATGCCGACGTAGTGCACGACCTCGGCCGCCTGCCAGACCAGGAAGTCGCGCCACCGCGGCCGGGCGAGCACCGCCAGCGGCAGCAGCCAGAGCACGTACTGCGGCGAATACACCTTGTTGGTCAGCAGGAACGCCGCGACGACGAGGAACGCCAGCTGCGGCAGCCGGGGCCGACGGTCGGCGGCGAGCGCGAGGACGGCGATCCCTGCGCAGGCGAACGCGAACAGGCCGCCCGCCACCATGTTCAGCGTTCCGGCAGGCACCGGGTGACCTTGCTGCGAGAGCACGAACCAGATCGAGCTGAACCCGGCACCGCGCTCCTGCGAGAGCCGGTAGAACTTCGACCACCCCTCGAAGTCCGCCAGCATGAACGGCACGTTCACGGCCGCCCAGGCACAGCCCGCCGCCACGAAGACCGACCAGAACTCCCGCATCCGCCCGGCCCGCAGGCACAGCACCAGCAGCGGACCCAGCAGGAACAGCGGGTAGAACTTCGTCGCCGCCGCG
The DNA here is from genome assembly GCA_963746465.1 of uncultured Actinomycetota bacterium. Taxonomy (GTDB): domain Bacteria; phylum Actinomycetota; class Actinomycetes; order JACCUZ01; family JACCUZ01; genus CAVVAY01. Next base: position 270,923 of record CAVVAY010000007.1, read on the forward strand.
AGACCGATCAGCACCCCCGCGGCTACCGGTCTGGCACGCGCCCACGCCAGCATGCCCAGGGCGAGCAGCGCCACGGCGTAGAGGTCCCAGTTGATCGTGCCCGCCAGGGCCAGCGTCGGGGCGACGGCGAACATCGCGGCGTCCCACGGTCGGCGGCCGGCGACCAGCGCCGTCGCTGCCACCGCGACCGCAGCGGCCACTGCGAGCCCGAGGACGTTGAGATCGAAGTACCAACGGGACCGGTCCGCGGGGTCGCTCGACGACGGCACCAGCTTCGCCGTCAGGTACATCGCCATGCCGGTCAGCACCGGGTACTCGACCTGCCGGTCGCTGTCCTGCCCGATGTACGGAACCTCGCCGTCGGCCAGCCCGCGGCCGTAGTACAGCGGAGGGATGTCGCTGTAGCAGGCGTGCGAGTAGACACCGGGTGCGGCCCACGAGTGGTCGCGGCACCAGTCCTTCTGCACCAGCCCCAAACCCGCGGTGAGGAAGGTCAGCGCGACCAGCACGCGCAGGGGGGTCCACCACTTCCGGGGCAGCCGCGCGCGATGTCCGAGTGGGCCGCCGACGACCTCGGTCCCGAGCCGTACGACGGGATCGTCACGCGAGGGCAGGACGGCATCGCCGCGGGTGCTCACCCGTCAGCCGCCACCGTCACCCGGGTCGCCGCCCGGCGTGCCGTTGCCCTGCGGCTCCAGGCTCGGCGAGATGACGACGGTGGCCGGCGGCGACTCCTGGCCCGGCGGCGTGCTGGGCCCGCCCGGCGTGGGCGACGGCGGGACGACCGTCGCGGTGTCGGTCGGCGTCGGCGTCTCGGTGGTCGGCGTCTCGGTCGGCGTCTCGGTCGTCGGCTCCGGCGTGAACGAGGGTTGCGGGTTCACCGCCTCGCCGACGTTCGCCGCCGGCGGGAAGTCCTTGACCTCCTTGCCCTGCATCGCCGCGGTCATGAAGGCGGTCCAGATCCGGGCCGGGTACTCACCGCCGAAGAACGTCGTCAGACCACCCACGCCGTCGAGGTCGGCCTTCCCGGTGCCCTTGTAGAAGTCGACCGCCGCCGACAGCTGCGGGGTGAACCCGACGAACCAGGCCGAGGTCGTGGTGTCCGGTCGCAGTGCGGCGGTGCCGGTCTTGCCCGCCGCCGGCCGGCCCAGGGACTGCGCCTCGGTACCGGTGCCGTTCTTCACCACCTGCTGGAGGGCGTAGGTGACGTCTGCCATCACGTCCTCGTCGAAGGCGCGCGAGGTCTTCGGCTTGGCCTGGTAGCGGGTGCCGCCGTTGGCGCCCTTGACCTCCTGCACGACGTACCACTGGGCTGCCTCGCCCTGCGCCGCGAACGTCGCATAGGCGTTGGCCATGTCGATGTTGCGCACCGAGGCGGTGCCGAGGGTGGTCACCGCGTTGGCGGTGAGGCCCGGGGTGTCCTCCGGGATGCCGGCGTCCACCGCTGCCTGGACGACCTTGCGGGCACCCATCTCCAGCGACAGGTCGACGAAGGCGGTGTTGATGGACTGCTCGGTGGCGGTCACCAGGTCCACCGACGAGCCGTAGTCGCGGTCGAACTCGTTGTTGACCTCCTTGTCGGTCCCGGGCACCTCGAGCGGCGAGTTGCCCCAGAACCGGCTCCTCAGGCTGATGTCGTCGCGCAGCGCGGCGCTGAGCGTGAACCCCTTGAACGCCGACCCGGGCTGCACCCGGGCCTGGGTGGCCTCGTTCAGCTGCCCGGCCTCGCCGCCGCCGTACATCGCGACCACGGCTCCGGTGCCCGGCTGCACCGCCGACAGGCCGATGTGCACGTTGCGCGCGTTCTCCCGCGGCCGTTCCTGGCGCACCGCGCGGACCGCCGCGCGCTGCGAGCGCCGGTCGAACGTCGAGGTCACGCGCAGCCCGCCGAGGTCGATGTCCTGGTCGGTGAAGCCGTTCGCCTTGAGCTCTCGGCGCACGGTGTCCATCAGGTAGAAGTCCGTGCCGCCGCGCGGCTTCTTCTCCTCCGCCATCGGCGGCACCTGCATGCCCTGGCGCTCGCCCGGCTCCAGCCAGCCCTTGGTCACCATGCCGTCCAGCACGTAGTTGAACCGCCCCCGCAGCCGGGCGGCGTCGTCCTCCGGGTCGTAGCTGGCCGGCGACCTGATGACCGAGGCGAGGACCGCACCCTCCTCGACGGTGAGGTTCTTCACGTCCTTGCCGAAGTAGGTCTGCGCCGCCGTCTGGATCCCGTACGCGCCGTGGCCGAAGTAGATCGTGTTGAGGTAGTCCTCGAGGATCTGGTCCTTGTCGTCGCGGCGGGCCAGCTTGACCGCGATGAAGAACTCCTTGAACTTGCGCTTGTAGGTGCGCTCGGAGGAGAGGTAGGCGTTCTTCGCGTACTGCTGGGTGATCGTCGAGCCGCCCTGGGTGGCACCGCCGCGGAGGTTGGTCCAGAAGGCGCGCGCGATGCCGGTCGGTGAGATGCCGCGGTTCTCGTAGAAGGAGCGGTCCTCCGCCGCGAGCACCGCCTTCTGCACGTGGTCCGGGACCTGGTCCAGCGGCACGATGATGCGGTTCTGCTCGCCGAACCGACCGATCTCGGTCTTGCCGTCGTCGAAGTACACGATCGTGGTCTGCGCCGAGATCAGGTCGTTCGGCTGCGGGATCGGCGTGGCGGCGTACGCGATGCCGACCAGCGCCACCAGAGCCAGGAAGCCCACGCCGCAGACGGCCAGGAACTGCCGCCACGACGGGATCCAGCGGCGTACGCCGTCGTGCTCCTGGCGCGGGTAGTCGACTCTCATCGGGGGCTCACGGTTGTTACGCAGTCCTTCGGCACCGGCGGGGCAGGGGCGGGGGTCGTCAGACTAACGACGCGCCTGGACTACCCACTGGCGCCGCCGCCCGAACCGGACCCGGCACCCGCACTTGCCCCGGCGTGCTCGCCGGACGTGCGCTGACCCCCGCGCCTGGTCCGGCGGTCGATCCCGTCACCCAGGACGAACGACTGCACCAGGTGGTTCCACCGGCAGCCGGCGCAGACCTCGACGACGTACACCCGGAACTCGCCGTGCTCGTGGGCCATCTCGGCCAGCTCGGCCCGCCCCCTGACCCGGCCCTCGTAGCGGCCGAGCTGCTCGCCGTACACATAGCTCACGTCGACCAGCCGCTGGCGGCGGCAGACCGGGCAGTCGCGGCCGGTCGGCTCGCCGTGGAACCGGGCGGCCCGCAGCAGGTAGGGATGGGCGTCGCAGGCGTCCTCGGGCGTGGTCGACCCCGGCCCGAGGAGCGACATCAGGGTCGCTCGGCGGGCCAGCCCGTAGTCGATCACCGACCGCTGGGACCACACCCTCCCGAGCGTACGACGAGCAGGGCCGTGTCGGGTTCGTCCGGCCCGCGCTTGCCTTCCGCGACCTGGCCGCCTATCGTCCTGATGTATCAGCTCGATACATCGAGGACAACGGCAGGGAGGTACGGCGGTGGCCAAGCGGTCCGACGTCCTCGAGTTCGCCGTCCTCGGCCTGCTGCACGAGACCCCGCTGCACGGCTACGAGCTCCGCAAGAGGCTCAACGCGACTCTTGGTGCCTTCCGGGCATTCTCCTACGGGTCGCTGTACCCCTGCCTCAAGGGCCTGCTGGCCGCCGGCCTGGTCACCGAGCAGGCTCAGCTGCCGGAGACCACCGGCAAGCGGTCCCGGATCGTGTACCAGCTCACGGCGGAGGGCAAGGAGCACTTCGCGGAGCTGCTGGACGAGAGCGGTCCGTCCGCCTGGGACGACGAGGGCTTCGGCGTGCACTTCGCATTCTTCGGCCGCACCGACGCCCAGACCCGGCTGCGCATCCTGGAAGGTCGCCGGTCCCGGCTGGAGGAGCGGGTGGACGGCTTCCGGGCCGCCCTCGCCCGCAGCCGCGAGCGGGTGGACGGCTACACCCTCGCCCTGCACCAGCACGGGCTGGAGTCGGTCGAGCGCGAGGTGCGCTGGCTGTCGGAGCTGATCGACGACGAGCGGCGGCGCCGCCCGTCCCAAGACGACCCGGGCAGCGTGCCCGGTCCCACGACGGTGCCGGGGCTGACGTCCCTCACCGGCACGACAGAGAACACCGAGAAGGAGCACCCATGAGTTCGGTACGTGTGGCCATCGTCGGCGTCGGCAACTGCGCGGCGTCGCTGGTCCAGGGCGTCGAGTACTACAAGGACGCTGACCCCCAGAGCCGCGTCCCCGGGCTCATGCACGTCCAGTTCGGGCCGTACCACGTCAGGGACGTCGAGTTCGTCGCCGCTTTCGACGTCGACGCCAAGAAGGTCGGCATGGACCTCGCGGAGGCGATCACCGCCAGCGAGAACAACACCATCAAGATCGCCGACGTGCCGCCGACCGGCATCACGGTGCAGCGCGGGCACACCCTCGACGGTCTCGGCAAGTACTACCGCGAGACCATCGTGGAGTCCGACGACGAGCCGGTCGACATCGTGCAGGCGCTGCGCGACAGCAAGGTCGACGTCATGGTCTGCTACCTGCCGGTCGGGTCCGAGGAGGCCGCGAAGTTCTACGCCCAGTGCGCGATCGACGCCGGCGTCGGGTTCGTCAACGCGCTGCCGGTCTTCATCGCCGGCACCCCCGAGTGGGCGAAGAAGTTCGAGGACGCCGGTGTGCCGATCGTCGGCGACGACATCAAGTCCCAGGTCGGCGCCACCATCACGCATCGCGTGCTGGCGAAGCTGTTCGAGGACCGCGGTGTGATCCTCGACCGCACCTACCAGCTCAACGTCGGCGGCAACATGGACTTCAAGAACATGCTCGAGCGCGACCGCCTCGAGTCGAAGAAGATCTCGAAGACCCAGGCCGTCACGAGCAACATGGAGAACAAGCTCTCGGCGCGCAACGTGCACATCGGCCCGTCGGACTACGTGCAGTGGCTCGACGACCGCAAGTGGGCCTACGTCCGCCTCGAGGGCCGCAACTTCGGCGACGTCCCGCTCAACCTCGAGTACAAGCTCGAGGTCTGGGACTCCCCGAACTCCGCCGGCGTCATCATCGACGCCATCCGGTGCGCGAAGATCGCCATGGACCGCGGCATCGGCGGTCCGATCCTCTCCGCGTCGAGCTACTTCATGAAGTCGCCGCCCGTGCAGCACGACGACGACATGGCTCGCGACCTGGTGGAGCAGTTCATCGCCGGCGAGATCGAGCGCTAGGCACAGCACGGCCCACCGTTAGGCCGTCGAGGCCCGGCTCCCTGCACGGGGGCCGGGCCTCGCCCGTTCCCGCCGTACGCTCCAGGTCATGTCCTTCGCCGGCGACTTGCGCGCCGTCGTCCGGCACCGCGACTTCCGTCGGCTGTTCGCGACCCGGCTGACCTCGCAGGCTGCGGACGGCGTGTTCCAGGCCGCGCTGGCCAGCCTGTTCTTCTTCTCGCCCGAGAAGCAGACGTCCGCCGGGAGCGTGGCCGCGGCGTTCGCGACGCTGCTGCTGCCGTACTCGCTGGTCGGCCCGTTCGCCGGCGTGCTGCTCGACCGGTGGCGGCGCCGCCACATCCTGGTGGTCGCCAACCTGCTGCGCGCGGCCATGGTGCTCGGTGTCGCCGGGCTGTCCGCGGCCGAGGTGACCGGCGTACCTCTCTATGCCGCCGTACTCGCCTGCCTGTCGGTGAACCGGTTCTTCCTGGCCGGCCTGTCGGCTGCGCTGCCGCACGTCGTCAGCCGGGGCGAGCTGGTGATGGCCAACTCGGTGTCGACCACGACCGGCACGGTCGTCGCCATCTCCGGAGGCGGCATCGGGTTCGCGCTGAAGAAGCTGCTCGGCGAGGGCAGCTCGGCGGACGCCCAGGTGATCGTCGTCGCGGCCCTGGCCTACGCGCTGGCCGGAGCGCTCGCGGCGCGGATGGACCGCGACCTGCTCGGACCGGACCTGGACAGCGAGCCGCCGCAGACCCGAGAGGCCGTACGCCGGGTGGCCCGCGGTCTGGTCGACGGCGCCCGGCACGTGTGGCACCACCGGTCGGCCGGCCACGCGCTGGCGGCGATCGGCGCGCACCGGTTCTTCTACGGCATCTCCACCATCACCGCGATCCTGCTGTTCCGGTCCTACTTCAACGACCCGGCCGACGTCGACGCCGGCCTGGCCGGACTGGCCAAGGTGTTCGCGGCCTCCGGCGCGGGGTTCTTCGTCGCCGCGGTGCTGACGCCCGAGGTGACCTCGCGGATCCGCAAGCAGACCTGGATCGTCGTCTGCTTCGCGATGGCCGCGGTGGTGGAAGCCGTGTTCGTCGTCGCGCTCAGCCAGTGGCTGCTGTTCGTCGGCGCCTTCGTGCTCGGCATCGCGGCGCAGGGCTCGAAGATCTGCGTCGACACGATCGTGCAGACCTCGGTCGACGATGCGTACCGCGGCCGGGTCTTCTCGTTCTACGACGTCATCTTCAACATCGCGTTCGTGTCGGCGGCCGCGTTCGGGGCCGTCGCGCTCCCGACCGACGGCAACTCGCGTGCGGTCTACGCCGTGGTCGCGGTCGGCTACGCCGTCACCGCCGTCGGCTACGCCCGCGCCACCAAGCACCTCACCGCCCGCACGGCGGAGGCCCCCGTCTAGCGCTGGGTCGACCACCAACGGCGGAGCTCGGTCTCGGCGGCCTCGGGCGAGAGGGGGCCCTGCTCGAGGCGTACCTCCTTCAGGTGCTGCCAGGCCTTGCCCACCAACGGTCCGGGGGGGACGCCGAGGATCGCCATGATCGCGTTGCCGTCCAGGTCCGGCCGGATCGACTCCAGCTCCTCCTGCTCGCGCAGCCGGGCGATCCGCTGCTCCAGGTCGTCGTACGTGCGGCGCAGCTGCTCTGCCTTGCGCCGGTTGCGGGTCGTCGAGTCCGACCGGGTCAGCAGGTGCAGCCGGTCCAGCAGCGGACCTGCGTCGGTGACGTAGCGCCGGACCGCGGAGTCGGTCCACGCACCGGTGCCGTAGCCGTGGAACCGCAGGTGCAGCTCGACCAGCCGGGACACGTCCTCCACGACGTCCTTCGGGAACCGCAGCGTGCGCAGTCGGGCCCGGGTCAGCTTGGCCCCGACGACCTCGTGGTGGTGGAACGACACCCCGCCTCCCGACTCGAACTTTCGGGTCTTCGGCTTGCCCACGTCGTGCATCAGCGCAGCCAGCCGCAGGACGAGATCAGGTCCTTCCGGCTCCAGCGCGATGGCCTGCTCGAGCACGGTCAAGGTGTGCTCGTACACGTCCTTGTGCCGGTGGTGCTCGTCGATCTCCAGCGCCAGCGCGGGCAGCTCGGGCAGCACCTGGTCGGCGAGACCGGTGGCGACCAGCAGGCCGAGCCCGGGGCGCGGGGCCGGCGAGAGCAGCAACTTGGTCAGCTCGTCGCGGACCCGCTCGGCGGACACGATCGAGATCCGCCCCGCCATCTCCGTCATCGCCGCGACGACCGCGGGGTCCACCCGCACGCCGAGCTGGGAGGAGAACCGCGCCGCGCGCATCATCCGCAACGGGTCGTCGTTGAAGGAGTCCTCTGGCCGCCCCGGCGTGCGCAGCAGTCCGGCCGCGAGGTCGGCCAGCCCGCCGTACGGGTCGACGAAGGTCGCCGACGGCAGCACGACGGCCATCGCGTTCACCGAGAAGTCGCGGCGGCGCAGGTCGCCCTCGAGGGTGTCGCCGTAGGACACCTCCGGCTTGCGCGAGTCGTCGCGGTACACCTCGTCGCGGTACGTCGTGATCTCGACCACGTGGTCGCCCTTGCGCGCGCCCACCGTGCCGAACGCGATGCCGACCTCCCACCAGGCGTCCGCCCAGCCCTTGAGGAGGTCCCGGACCACCTCGGGCCGGGCGTCGGTGGTCAGGTCGAGGTCCGGCGAGGGCCGCCCCAGCAGCAGGTCGCGCACCGATCCCCCCACCAGAGCCACGCTGTGCCCGGCCGCCACGAAGCTCTCGGCCAGCCCGCCGAGCAACGGCGTGAGCTCCACCAGACCGGCCGCGAGCCGCCGCCGGGCGGCAGGCAGGTCGAGCGGCGCAGCGGCTGCGGGGACATCGGGCACGAGAGGGAAGGGTACGGCGATTCACCCCGCCCGACGCCGCTGCGGGCTGCCGGGACCCCGGCGGACGGCTGGCTACGATCGACAGATGCCCCGCTCCCCCTCCTCCCGACGGCCGCGCCAGCGGCAGCCGGCAGCCGGGCAGCGGGGCCTGCGCAAGGTCGAGGAGACCTCGGCCGGCGGCCTGGTCGTCGACCGCAGTGCCGGCCGGCCCCGGGTGGCGCTGATCGGCCGGGTCGACCGCCGCGGCCGGCTGCTCTGGTCGCTGCCGAAGGGCCACCTCGAGGACGGCGAGACCACCGAGGACGCCGCGGTCCGCGAGGTCGAGGAGGAGACCGGCATCCGCGGCCGGGTGCTGGCCGCTCTCGGCACCATCGACTACTGGTTCGTCGCCGACGACCGGCGCATCCACAAGACCGTCCACCACTACCTGCTCGAGGCGTCGGGCGGCGAGCTCAGCGACCAGGACCTCGAGGTCGACGAGGTGGCCTGGGTCCCGCTGGACGAGCTGCGCGAGCGACTCGCGTACGCCGGTGAGCGGCGGCTCGCGGAGACCGCCGCGGGCCTGCTGGCGGACACGGCGTGAACCGGCCCACGCGCGTCCGTCGCGCGGGGGTCCTCGGCGCGCTGGCCGTCCTGCTCGTCACCCTGGCCGTGGGCGCCACGCCCCCCGGGGCCGTCGCGGCCGGCGGGGTGAAGGTCGCCGTCACCTCGCTCTTCCCGGGAGTCGCCGCACCCGGCACGACGCTCACCGTGGCGGGCACGGTGACCAACCGCGGCGACCAGGTGGTGCGCGACGTCGCGATCCGGCTCCGGCTCTCGGCCACCCACCTCAACAGCCGGGCCGAGCTGGCCGCCGTGATCGCCGGGCAGGCGGCCAGCCGGGACGGCGAGGTCCTCCTCGAGGCGCCGCTGGTCGACCTGGCGCCGGGGGGCAGCACGCCGTTCACCCTGCACCAGGCGCTGTCCGACGTCCCGTGGCTGACCGAGTTCGGTGTCTACGTGCTGGGCATCGAGGTCGTGGGCACCCGCGGCTCCAGCACCGGTCGGGTCTCGATCACCCGCACCCTGCTGCCCTGGGTGCCCGATCCGCCGGACATCAGCCCGACCGGGTTCAGCTGGGTCTGGCCGCTGGTCGAAGCCCCGATGCGGCAGGCCGACGGCCGGTTCGTCGACGACTCGCTGGCCGCCGACCTCGCGATCGGCGGACGCCTCGACCGGCTGGTCCAGGCCGGCGCCCGCCTCGCTGACGGTGCCGGGGTGACCTGGGCCATCGACCCCGACCTGATCGAGACCGTCGCCGACATGGCCGACGAGAACGGCTATCTGGTCGCCCGCGGTGACGCCTCCGTCCCCGGAGGTGGCGGCGCGCTCGCCCAGCAGTGGCTGGACCGCCTGCGCACGGCGACCGCCGGGGCGGACGTGCTGGCGCTGCCGTACGCCGACCCCGACGTGGCCGCGCTGGTCCGCAACGGGCAACCGCGGCACGTCGCCCAGGCTCGTCGGATCGGCGCCGACTCGCTGAGCGCGCTGCTGCCCTCGGCCAGTGTCATCGACGACATCGCCTGGCCGCTGGACGGCTACCTGGACCGGGACACCGTGGACAGCCTCGGCCGCGCGGGGGTCTCGGCCGCCGTCCTGGACGGCCGGGCGCTACCGACGACCGTCGACGACCTGGCCTACACCCCGTCCGGACGGGCCCAGCTCCGGTCGAGCTCCGGCCGGATGGCCGCGCTGCTCGCCGACCCGGGCCTGGTCGACCTGCTGGCCCGGTCCCGCGCGACCGCCGCCGCGCCGGTGCTGTCCGCGCAGCGGGTCCTCGCCGAGACCGCGATGATCACAGCCGAGCTGCCCAGCACCGGCACCGCACGGACGATCGTGGCCATGCCGCCGCGCCGGTGGGACCCGCCGCAGGAGTTCCTGAACCAGCTCGACGACCTGGCACCTGCGGCGTGGGCGGCCCCGGTGTCCCTGCGCGAGCTGGCGGCCGCCGAGCCCCCCGAGGTCGATCGCGGCCGGCTGCACTACCCGCGGGCGGAACGTCGCGCCGAGCTGCCGGTGGACTACCTGCGGGCGCTGGACGCCCAGCACGGCAGGATCGACAACTTCGCCGGCGTGCTCACCGACCCCGACCAGCTCGTCCCCGGCACCAGCACCCCGCTGATCCCCGGGATGGAGAGCTCGCTGCGCCGGCTCGAGTCGTCCTGGTGGCGCGGCCGGGAAGATCCCCGCCGCATCCGGCTGGACCGCGACAAGGACTACCTCAAGATCCAGCGCGGCAGCGTCGCGGTGCAGCCGGGCAGCTTCACCTTCGGCAGCAAGTCCGGGATGATCCCTCTCACCCTGGTCAACGACCTGCCGCAGGAGGTCGTGGTGGTGCTCCGGCTCGAGCCGCTGACCCCGCGGCTGAAGCTCGGAGCAGTCGAGCCGCAGACGATCGGTCCCAAGCAGAAGGTCCAGGTGAACGTGCCGGCGACCGCGATCGCCGGCGGGCCGGTGGTCGTCGTGGCGACCCTGCACACCCGCGACGGGGCGCCGTACGGCCAGCCGGTGCAGCTACGGGTCAACGTGACCCAGATCGGTACCGTCGCGCTGGTCATCACGGTCTCCGCGGCCGTCGTGCTCTTCCTCGCGGCCGGCGTCCGGGTCGTCCGCCGGCTTCGCGCCGCACGGCGTACCGGGCCACCGGGACCCGACGAGCCGGCCCCGGCCGACGAGACCACCGAGGTCCGCGCGTGACGGGCGAGCTCCCATGAGCGGGACCGACCAGAGCGCCGACTCGGCGCCGGACCCGGTCGACCCGCCGGACCCGGTCGACGTGCGGAGCGCGGCGCCCTCGCTGCTGCGCGCCTCGTCGGTGATGGCCGCCGGCACGGTCGCCTCCCGCGCCCTCGGCTTCGCCCGCAGCGCCGTGCTGGTGGCTGCGTTGGGGTCGGCGCTGACGAACTCCACCTTCACGGTGGCCAACACGGTCCCGAACATCATCTACATCCTGCTGGCCGGCGGGGTCCTCAACGCCGTGTTCGTCCCCCAGCTGGTGCGCGCCATGAAGGAGGGGCCCGAGCGCTCCCGCGCTTACAGCGACCGGCTGCTGACGCTGGCCGGGCTGGTCCTGCTGGCGATCACCGTGGTCGCGACGGCTGCGGCCCCGCTGGTCATCGAGCTGTACGGCCGCCGCCTGACGCCCGAGGACGCGCACGTCGCGACGCTCTTCGCGTTCTGGTGCCTGCCGCAGATCTTCTTCTACGGCGTCTACACGATGCTCGGGCAGGTTCTCACCGCCCGGAACAGCTTCGGCCCGATGATGTGGGCCCCGGTGCTGAACAACCTGGTCGCCATCGTGACCGGACTGGTGTTCATCAGCCTGTACACCGTGGACGAGCTCGACCCGTCCTCGCTCCCGACCGGCGCGATCGCCGTGCTGGGTGCGGGCACCACCCTGGGTGTCGCGCTGCAGGCCGTGGTCCTGGTGCCGGTGCTGCGCCGGCGTGGCTTCGGCTGGCGACCCCGCTGGGACTTCCGCGGCGTCGGCCTCGGCCGGGCCCGCGACCTGGCGAAGTGGACGCTGCTGTTCGTCCTGGTCAACCAGCTCGCGTACGTGGTGATCGTCAACCTGGCGCTGCGCGCCGACGTCGACGCCACCACCGAGCTCAGCTACGGCGTCGGGTACGCCGCCTACGCCAACGCCTACCTGATCTTCATCCTCCCGCACTCGATCATCACGGTCTCGGTGGTGACGGGGTTGCTCCCGCGGCTGAGTCGCGAGGCCGCCGATGCCGACCTGCCCGCCGTCCGGGCCTCGCTGTCCGAGGCCTGGAGGCTCACCGGGGTCGGCGTGGTGCTGGCAGCCGCCGGGCTGGTGGCCCTCGGTCCGGACCTGACCGGGGTGCTCTACTCCGGCACGTCCGACGAAGGGGCCCGGTACATCGGCCTGGTCACCGCCGCGTTCGCGCTCGGACTGCCCGCCTTCTCGGCCCAGTACGTCGCCCTGCGTGGGTTCTACGCCTTCGAGGACACCCGGACGCCGTTCTTCCTGCAGGTCGCCATCGCGGCCACCAACGTGGTTCTCGCCCTCGCCGCCTACGCCGTGCTGCCGCTGCGCTGGCGGATGGTCGGCGTCGCGCTGGCCTACTCCCTGACCTACCTCGGGGGTCTGGCGCTGTCGACCTCGGTGCTGCGCCGCCGCACCGGTGGGCTGGACGGGCACCTGGTCGTCCGGCACTACGTCCGGCTGGTGACCGCCGCCGTCCCGGCCGGCGTGCTCGGGTGGGTCGTCGCCTGGGCCGTCGGACAGGCGCTCGGGAACGGCCTCGGCGGGTCGGTGGCGTCGCTCGCGGCCGGCGGGCTCGTGCTGCTCGTCGTCTTCCTCGGCGGCGCCCGGGCCCTGCACGTCGAGGAGCTCACGGCGCTGCTGGCCCGGGTCCGCCCCGGACGCGCCTGAAGACTCCTGCTCAAGGGTGCGGGGCTGGCGTCCGACACAAGGAGCATGCGCTCTGCCCTGCACCGTCTCCTTCCGCCGATCTCCGGCGACGACCGCGGCGGCATCGTGATCGGCTGGCTGACCAAGCTCACCGTCGCGCTGGCCCTTGCCGGCATCGTGCTCTTCGACGCCATCTCGGTCGGCACCACCCGGGCGACCGTGGCAGACGACGGGTCGTACGCCGCGCACCAGGCGGCTGACACCTGGGCCGACACCAAGGACCTCCAGCAGACGTTCAACAGCGCGACCGCTGCTGCCCTTGAGCAGAACCCGCAGAACGTGGTGTCGACCAAGGGGTTCACCGTCGACCCGGACGGCACTGTGCACCTGGTGATCAGCCGGACCGCGCACACGATGGTCCTGTACCGCTGGGACCGCACCGCGAAGTGGGCCGTCGTCCGCACCACCGCAGAGGGCCGCAGCGTCTCCTGACCCGCCGGCCAGGACTGACCGGCCGTCTGGCGGGGTAGTCGCACCTACGATGGGGACGCCTGCTGATGCAGGCGTACAGCCGTGTTCCGCCGTCAGGAGTCCCGTGTCGTCCTACGCCGTCGAGCCGGGCACCCGGCTCGTCGATCGCTACCGCCTCGAGGAGCCCCTCGGCGAGTCCGACGGCACGTCGTACTGGCGGGCCCAGGACGAGCTGCTGGACCGGCCGGTCGGCGTCTGCCTGCTGCCGGCGTCCGACAGCAGCGCCGAGCGGGTGCTGCGTGCGGCCCGGCGGGCCGCCGTCCTCACCGACGCCCGGTTCCTGCGGGTGCTGGATGCCAGTGAGGTCGACGAGGTCGTCTACGTCGTCAGCGAGTGGGTCAGCGCGACCAACCTGGTCGACCTGCTCGCCGACGGGCCGCTACAGCCGGCCGAGGCGCGTCAGCTGGCCGTCGACGTCGCCGACGCACTGTCGGCCGCCCACCGGGCCGGCCTGGCGCACCTCTGCCTCCAGCCGGAGCACGTGCTGCGCACCACTCACGGCCAGGTGAAGCTCGGCGGCCTGGCCGTCGACGCCGCGGTCCGCGACGTCGCGACCACGGACCAGGCCGACGCGGCCCGCCGCGACACCTGGGGCGCCGCCGCCATCGCCTACGCCGCGCTGACCGCTCGCTGGCCCGGGGGCGACGGCACCGGCCTGCCGGCCGCCCCGCGCGACGGCGCCGCGCTGTGCAGCCCGCGGCAGGTCCGGGCCGGCGTCCCGCACGACCTGGACGCGGTGCTCTGCCGGGCGTTGGACATCCCGGCGCCCCAACCGGATCCGCTGCGGACCCCCGACGAGCTGTCCCGGGCGCTGACCGACGTGCACCTCACCAGCAGGGGCCCGGTCGTGCGCCGGAAGGAGGACGACCGGAGCGAGGGGTCGTACCGGCCCGCGTCGGTCTCGCCGTACGACGACCAGTCCGGCCGCCCGCGCAGCCGCGCCGCGCTGCTCGCCTGGGGTGCCGTCACGCTCGTGCTCCTGGTCGGCTTCGCGCTGGCCGGTGGACAGCTGGTGATGAGCGCCCTGGACGGCGACGGCGCGGCAGGGGACGACCGGTCGACGAGCGAGAGCAGCACGCCTGCGGAGTCCGCGGCTGCCACCGGTACCCCGATCCCGGTCCGGCAGGTCCGCAGCTTCGACCCGCCGCCGGACGGCAACGGCGACGAGAACGGCGACCGTGCGGCACGGGCCGTCGACGGCGACCGGTCCACCGCCTGGACGACCAAGAGCTACGACGACCCCTTCGGCCCGACCGGTCTCAAGGACGGCGTCGGCCTGCTGCTGGACCTCGGCTCCCGCACCAAGGTCGGCTCGGTCACGGTCTGGGTCGACGACGGCTCGACCGACCTGGAGGTCCTCGCCGCCGACCAGCGCGGGCAGGAGCTCGGCGACTACGACCTGATGGCGAAGGCGGTCGACGTGGACGGGCGCGCGGTCTTCCGGCCGACCGAACCGCTGCAGGCGCGCTACCTGCTGGTCTGGCTCACCTCGGTGCCGGTCGCCGACGGACCCCGCTACCGCGGCGCCATCTCCGAGGTCACTGTTCGCGAGTGACCGGCGCGCTTGAGCGCGACCTCCGACCTGCCGACCTAACCTGGGCGAAGCGCCCGTCGGGGGCGCCGTAGGCGCAAGGTGGTGCTCGTGGGGCCGGAGAACCCGGATGTGGCTGCCGAGCCGCGGGCCGATGCCGACCTGCTGCAGGCCCATGCCGCCGGGGACCCGGACGCCTTCGGTGAGCTGGTACGCCGGCACCGGGACCGGCTGTGGGCAGTGGCGCTGCGCACCCTCGGGCACCGGGAAGAGGCCGCCGACGCCCTGCAGGACGCCCTGCTGTCCGCCTTCCGGGCCGGGCGCAGCGGCGCCGCCTACCGCGGTGACGCCGCCGTGACCACCTGGCTGCACCGGATCGTCGTCAACGCGTGCCTGGACCGGGCCCGGCGCCGCGCCGCCCGGCCGGCCGACCCGCTGCCCGAGCACGACGTCCCGGCACCCGGCGACGCGCTCGCCTCACGGCTCACCGGCCTCGACGTGGAGGCCGCCCTGCGCACCTTGCCGATCGAGCAGCGCAGCGCGCTGGTGCTCGTCGACATGTACGGCTGGTCGGTCGAGGAGGCCGCCTCGGTGCTCGAGTGCCCGACCGGGACGGTGAAGAGCCGTTGCGCCCGCGGCCGAGCGCGCCTGCTCCCGCTGCTGCGCGAGGGGAACCCGGGGCCGCGCGGCGACGTCCCACCGCAGGAACACGCAGAGCGGACCGACCCGGCCCCGTCAGGAGGTGAGCACGGATGACCGACACGCACCGGACCGGCGGCCCCCCGCACGTCGCCCCCGAGGTGCTCGCCGACCTGCAGGAGGGCCTCCTCGAACCGACGGCCGCAGCCGCCGCCGAAGGTCACCTGGACGGCTGCCAGGCCTGCCGCGGTGTGCTGGCGAGCCTGGCCGAGATCCCCCACCGGCTCGCATCCGCAGACCCGGTCGGGCCGCTGCCCGACGACCTCGCCGCGCGGCTGGACCAGGCCCTGGCCGTCGCCGCGACCGAGCCGGACGGCACTGCGGCGAGCCCGACGGTGGTCCCCCTGCGGTCCCCGCAACGGCAGACTGCGCGCGGGATGCGGCTGCTCCAGGTCGCAGCGGTGCTCGTCCTGGTGTTCGCCGGCGGGGCGCTGGGCATCTCGGCGCTGGACGAGCTCGGCAGCGGGTCCGACAACCAGGACTCCGCGGCCGGCAGTGCCGCGGACGCCGGCGCGGAGCCCAAGGCAGACGCCAGCTTCCCGGTCAGCATCAGCGGCCGGGACTGGACGGCGGACACCCTCAAGCAGGATGCCCCGCGGCTGGCGGCCGGTGACCTGGTCCCCACCGAGGCCGGCCGCCTGAGCTCCGAAGGGTCCGCACCGGAGGCGTCCAAGAACGGCGCCCGCGAGCTGGCCGATGCGCCGGCCGGCCGGCTCTCCGGCGGCGAGCCGCTGGCGACCTGCGCCGCGGGACTGGCCGGTGCTCCGGTGAACCCGGTGGCGGTGGACCTGGCCAGCTACGAGGGCCAGCCGGCTGCCGTCCTGGTGCTGCCGACGACCGACGACCCGGCCGCGTTGGACGTGTTCGTGGTCGAGCCCGAGTGCCCGGCCGGGTCCTTCCTGTACTTCGCCCGCGTGCCGCGGCCCTGAGCGACCACGGGGGAATTCGCCACCCGTAGGATCGGTTGACGAGCACGACTGCCCGGCCACCCGGGCGGGCCGTCACTGGGAAGGGCGCAGGACCGCTGTGGACGACGTACGCAACGTGATCATCATCGGGTCGGGGCCGGCGGGCTACACCGCTGCCATCTACGCCGCCCGGGCGAACCTCGCGCCGTTGGTCTTCGAGGGCTCGGTCACCGCCGGTGGCGCCCTGATGAACACCACCGACGTCGAGAACTACCCCGGCTTTCCCGAGGGCGTCATGGGCCCGGACCTGATGGACCACCTGCGCAAGCAGGCGGAGCGCTTCGGCGCCGAGCTGGTCACCGACGACGTCACCGCGGTCGACCTCACCGGCGAGGTGAAGGTCGTCACCGACGGCAGCGGTGCCGAGCATCGTGCACTGGCCGTCATCATCGCTACCGGTTCGGGCTACCGCGAGCTGGGGCTCCAGCACGAGAAGCGGCTCTCCGGCCGCGGCGTCTCGTGGTGCGCCACCTGCGACGGGTTCTTCTTCAAGGAGCAGGACATCGCCGTCGTCGGCGGCGGCGACACCGCGATGGAGGAGGCCACCTTCCTCACCCGCTTCGCCCGCTCGGTCACCGTGGTGCACCGGCGGGACAGCCTGCGGGCGTCGAAGATCATGCAGGAGCGGGCCTTCGCCAACGAGAAGATCCGGTTCCTCTGGAACAGCGAGGTCGTCGACGTGATCGGCGAGTCCAAGGTCGAGGGCCTGCAGGTGCGCGACGTGCGCACCGGCGAGGAGTCCCGGCTGGACGTGACCGGCCTGTTCGTCGCGATCGGGCACGACCCGCGCAGCGAGCTGTTCGAGCGCCAGGTCCGCCGCGACGACGAGGGCTACATCCTGGTGGACAGCCCGTCCACGCACACCAACCTGGCCGGCGTGTTCGCCTGCGGCGACGTCGTCGACCACTCCTACCGCCAGGCGGTCACCGCAGCGGGCACCGGCTGCTCGGCCGCGCTGGACGCCGAGCGATACCTGACCTCGCTGGAGGACGCGCAGTCCACCGGCGACCCCGCCCAGGTCGCGCAGGCAGCGGTGGTCTGAGGACCACCGACCGGTTCCCGGCCCTGCTGGCAGGGCACACACCATCTGAAGGAACGCACACCGAGAGGAGCTCCTGTGGGAGCCAAGAGCGTCACCGATGACACCTTCAGCGCCGAGGTGCTGAAGAGCGAGAAGGCCGTGCTGGTCGACTTCTGGGCCGAGTGGTGCGGGCCCTGCCGGCAGGTCTCCCCGATCCTCGAGGAGATCGCCGGTGAGCACGCCGACAAGCTCGAGATCGTGAAGCTCAACGTCGACGAGAACCCGCGGACCGCCGCCGACTACGGCATCACCTCGATCCCGACCATGAACGTGTACCAGGGCGGCGAGGTCGTGAAGAGCATCGTGGGCGCCAAGCCGAAGGCGATGCTGCTGCGGGACCTCGAAGCTTTCATCTGACCCGGGTACGCTTCGGCGTCCCGGCCGACCAGGCCCTCCCATCCGAGCAGGAGCGCCCGCGACGATGTCCGACGTACGGTCCACGGGGCCCGAGAACGCTTCGGGACGCAGCTATCGCCGCGGCGACACCGGCGCTGCTGTGGCGGAGATCCGCGCCAAGCTGAGCCTGCTCGGCCTGCTCACCGACGGTGAGGGCGCCGAGCTGCTGGACCCGGCCGGCGTGCTGTTCGACGAGGCCACCGACCGGGCCGTCCGGGCGTTCCAGCAGCAGCGCGGCATCTCGGTCGACGGTCTCGTCGGTCCGCGCACCTACCACGCGCTCGAAGAAGCCCGCTGGCGGCTGGGTGACCGGATCCTGTTCTTCGTGCCGGCCCGCCTGATGGCCGGCGACGACGTGGCCGCACTGCAGAAGCGGTTGATGGACATGGGCTTCGACTGCGGCCGGGTGGACGGCCTGTTCGGTGTCGAGACCGAGCAGGCCCTGCGCGAGTTCCAACGCAACATCGGCGTTGTGGCGGACGGAACCTGCGGTCCGGCCACCCTGAAGGCGCTGACCCAGCTCAGCCGGACCGTGGTCGGCGGCCGGCCGCACGCGATGCGCGACTCCGAGGCGATCAACCGGGCCGGGCCGGCGTTGGCCGGCAAGCTGCTCATCATCGACCCCGGCCACGGCGGGCCCACGTCGTACGCCGGTCCGGATGCCCTCGACGAGAGCGAGCTGGTCTACGACCTGGCTTCCCGGATCGAAGGCCGGCTGACTGCCACCGGTGCCTCGGCGTTCCTCACTCGCGGCCCGGACGGGACGCCGGAGGGTCCCGGCGAGGAGGACCGGGCCAGCTTCGCCAACGCCGCCGGTGCCGACCTGCTGCTCTCGCTGCACGTGAACCGGCACCCGAACCCGGAAGCCAGCGGGGTCGCGACGTACTACTACGGCAGCGACGAGTTCGGCCACTACTCCACGGTGGGAGAGAAGCTCGCCGACCTGGTGCAGCGGGAGATCTGCTCGCGCACCGACCTGCTCGACTGCCGGGTGCATGCCAAGAACTGGGACCTGCTGCGCCGCACCCGGATGCCTGCGGTCCGCGTCGAGGTCGGCTACCTGACCAACCCCGGTGATGCGCTCCGGCTCGCCGATCCGGCGTTCCGTGACGTGCTGGCGATGTCGGTGGCCGCCGCTGTGCAGCGGCTCTACCTGCCGCCGGACCAGGACGCGGACACCGGTGTGCTGCGCATCCCGGACTGGCTGCGGGTCTAGACCGGACGGAACGCCGGCTCGGGGTTCATCGAGCCGAGCAGCCGCTCCAGTGCCACCTCGACGTCCTCCCGCCAGGACAGCGCGTTGCGCAGGTCCAGCCGCAGCCGCGGGAAGAGGTGGTGCGGGCGCACCGTCTTGAAGCCGACCGCGAGCAGGAAGTCGGCCGGCAGCACGCAGCCGCCGATCGGCACCTCGTCGCCCATCCGGCCGAACGCCTCGATGGCCCGTACGCCGCGCCGGGTGAGGTCCTTGGCGGCCGCCTGGACCAGCATCCGGCCCAGTCCGCCACCAGCGAACTCCGGCAGCAGCCGCGCGGTCATCAGCAGGACGGCGTCCCCCGACACGGGCGAGGTCGGGAACGCGAGGCTGCGCGGCACGTGCACCGGCGGCGCGTAGGTGACGTAGCCGGCCGGCAGTGAGTCGGCGTACACGATCTTGCCGCAGGAGCCCCACTCGAGCAGGGTCGCCGACAGCCAGGCCTCCTTCTCCAGCGCGACGTCGCCGGACTCCTCGGCCGCCTCCCGGGCGACCGGGTCGAGCTCCCAGAAGACGCACCGGCGGCACTGGCGGGGCAGGTCGTCCAGGTTGTCCAGGGTCAGGCTCGCGCACCGGCGTGACACCGTGCCTCCTACGAGCGGTCCCGGCGGTCGGCAGGCAGGCTACCCCCGTCGCACCGCGACCGGAAGACCGTGCCGCGGAGAGCCGACATGTCGACTCGGTCGGGATGTCGACATGTCAGCAGATCGGTATGCCGAGCCCGCTGTTGGTCGTCATGTCGACAGGTCGAGGAGAAGCGATGGCGAGGTGTCGACACACCGACTTAACGACCATGGGCCTCATCCGTACCAACGGCACCACCGGCCCCTGGTGCCTCAGTCGGACAGGTCGGTGGGTACGCCGGCGTCCGGCGCCATCAGGGCCACGATCCGCTCGAGGTCGTCGATCGAGGCGAACTCCACCACGATCCGGCCCTTGGAGCGGCCCAGGTCGACCTTGACCCGGGTCTCGAACCTGTCGGCCAACCGGTCCGCGAGCACCGCGAGCTTGGGCGCGACGGGCCGACGGCCGCGCGGCGTCCGCTCGGACGGGACCGAGTCGCCGCCGAGGGCGACGACCTCCTCGACCGACCGGACCGACAGCCCCTCCGCCACGATCCGCGCCGCCAGGCGCTCCTGGGCGTCCGGGTCGTCCAGACCGAGCAGGGCGCGGGCGTGCCCGGCCGACAGCACCCCGGCGGCCACCCGGCGCTGCACCGGCGGGGGCAGCTTGAGCAACCGCAGGGTGTTCGAGATCTGCGGTCGGGACCGGCCGATCCGGCCGGCCAGCTCGTCGTGGGTGCAGCCGAAGTCCTGCAGCAGCTGGTCGTAGGCCGCCGCCTCCTCCAGTGGGTTCAGCTCGCTGCGATGCAGGTTCTCCAGCAGGGCGTCGCGCAGCAGGGCGTCGTCGCCGGTCTCCCGGACGATGGCCGGGATCGCGGTGAAGCCGGCCTCTCGGGCGGCCCGCCACCGCCGCTCCCCCATGATCAGCTCGTACCGGTCCTCGCCCAGCGGGCGGACCACGACCGGTTGCAGCAGACCGACCTCGCGCAGCGAGTGCACCAGCTCGGCCAGCGCCTCCTCCTCGAAGACCACCCGCGGCTGACGCGGGTTCGCGGTGATGGCCTCCAGCGGCACCTCGGCGAAGTAGGCGCCGGACACCATGGCGGGCGGCGCTTCGGCCGCCCCCGTGGCCGGCTCAGCCTCACCGGCCCCGTCCCGAGACGGGATCAGGACGTCGACCGGGGACGGGCCGCTGACCGGCGGCTCGCCCTTGCCCGGGGCAGTGGGGATCAGAGCGCCCAGGCCACGGCCCAGGCCACGTCGCTTGTCGGTCACAGTGCGTCCTCCGTCCCGCTGCGGGTGGTCGCCCGCAACGCCATCTCGCGCGCCGCCTCGAGGTAGGACAGCGCGCCGGTCGACCCGGGGTCGTACGTCATCACCGTCTGGCCGTAGCTCGGCGCCTCGGAGATCCGCACCGACCGCGGGATCGTGGTGCGCAGCACCGTGGCGCTGAAGTGGGTCCGGACCTCGTCGGCCACCTGAGCCGCCAGCCGGGTGCGGGCGTCGTACATGGTGAGCAGCACAGTCGAGACGTGCAGCCCCGGGTTGAGGTGGGCCTTGACCAGCTCGACGTTGCGCAGCAGCTGACCGACCCCCTCCAACGCGTAGTACTCGCACTGGATCGGGATCAGCACCTCGGGGGCCGCGACCAGCGCGTTCACCGTGAGCAGCCCGAGGCTGGGCGGGCAGTCGATCAGCACGTAGTCGAGCCGGGTGTCCCGGTGCTCCCGGCACCAGGCGTCGTAGCCGGCGATCGCCTTCTCCAGCCGGGACTCGCGGGCGACCAGCGAGACGAGCTCGATCTCGGCGCCGGCCAGGTCGATCGTGGCCGGCGCGCACCACAACCCGTCGATGCCGGCGACGGGGGCGACCACCTCGTGCATCGCCCGCCCCTCGATCAGCACGTCGTAGATCGAGGGCACCTCGGAGTGGTGCTCGACGCCGAGCGCGGTGGAGGCGTTGCCCTGTGGATCGAGGTCGACGACGAGGACCTCGAGACCCTGCAGGGCGAGCGCCGCCGCCAGGTTCACCGTGGTGGTGGTCTTGCCCACCCCACCCTTCTGGTTGGCGACGGTGAGCACCCGGGTCTGGGCCGGCCGCGGCAACGGGTCCCCGACCCGACCGGCGAGCACCCGCAGCGCGGTCTCCGCGGCCCGGGCGATAGGCGTGTCATCGACGGGGTCCGGCTCAGGCATGCTCTGGTCCGGCCCTACCGGTTCGGTCACGGCCAGCTCCTTCGCGGTCGTGGTGCCGCTGAGCAACAGCGGGTTCGGTGGGCTGAGAAGGGGAGCCGCGCCGGAGGGTGCTGCGGCCTGGTCAACAAGCTCCACGTCGTCGTCGGGGGCGTGGTCAGCGAACGATGTTTCACGTGAAACATAGGTGGGGAGCCGGACCGCCGGACCCACGGGGGCTTCCAGCACGATGCCGGGTGGGACAGATGTTTCACGTGAAACCCCTTGCGACGCAGGGGGTTGCGGTGGCGCCCCGACGGGGGTGCCCGGCCAGCCGAGTCCGCTGACACCTCGCTGCGCACCGCTCTCGGCGGGACCGGCTGAGTCGGCCGGCCAGCCCAGACCGGTGGTCCGCATGGCACCTGCTTTCACCTGAAAAGGGACGGCGACGACATCGCGACGGGAAGGAAGAGTCGGCGTGACGCCGACCCTATGCCGCCGGGCCGGTCCGGCACCAGGCGATGCTCACCGGTGGGACCGACTCCGCGGCGGGGGAGTGCCGGCGACGACCCGGACGATCCGCACCGGCGGCTCGAGCTGACCGGCCCGGTGCTCTTCTACCGACCAGCTGACAGCCCCGAGCCGACGCAGCGTCGGGGTAGCGGCGGTCAGCTCCGTCTCGGCCCGGTCCCCTTTCAGGGCGAGCAAGCTGCCTCCGGGCGACACCAGCGGCAGGCACCAGCCGGCCAACCGGTCCAGCGGCGCGACCGCCCGGGCGGTCACCGTGGTCGCCGTCCAGGCCCCGTGCAGGTCCTCGGCCCGGGCTCGGACCACCTCGACGTTGGCCAGGCCGAGATCAGCCACCACCTCGGCCAGGAACGTCGCCCGGCGCAGCAACGGCTCGACCAGCCGGACGGGAAGATCCGGTCGGAGGATGGCCAGCGGGATCCCCGGCAGGCCCGCACCGGAGCCGATGTCGGCCACCAGTCCGGTGGCGGGCAGTGCCGACCCGGCGGCCGCCGAGTTGACCAGGTGCCGCCGCCAGAGCCGGTCGGTCTCGCGCGGACCGATCAGGCCGCGGGTGACCCCCTCGGTGCCCAGCAGCTCTGCGTAACGCTCGGCCAACGGAAGCTGACCACCGAAGACCGCCTCGGCTGTTTCACGTGAAACATCCATCACCCTGGCCCCACGCCGAGGGTCGCCGTCGACTCAGGCCGGCAGGACGACGACGCGCCGGTTCGGCTCCTCGCCCTCCGACTCGCTGGTCAGGCCGGCCGCGGCGACGGCGTCATGCACGATCTTCCGCTCGAACGGGCTCATCGGCTCGAGGCGTACCTTCTCGCCGCTGCTCTTCACGGTCTCGGCGGTCTGGGTGCCCAGCTCGGTGAGGACCGCCCGACGGCCGGCCCGGTATCCGCCGATGTCCAGCATCAGCCGGCTGCGGTGACCGGTCTGGGTGAGGACCGCGAGCCGGGTGAGCTCCTGCAGGGCCTCGAGCACCACGCCCTCGCGGCCCACCAGGTCGTCCAGGTCACCGCCGACGACGGACACCGCGGCGCGGTCGTGCTCGACGTCCATGTCGATGTCGCCGTCCAGGTCGGCGATGTCCAGCAGGTCCTCGAGGTAGTCGGCCGCGATCTCGCTCTCCTTCTCGAGATCGGGGGCGGCAGTCCGCGGCGCGCGGCTCGACTCGGACGCCTCCGCGGGCCGCTCGGCCGGCGCCGCGGCGTCCTCGGTGGTGGTGGCGGTCAGGGACTCGGGCGACTCGGTCATCGCGGGCTTTCCTCCGGAGGTCGTGCGGTCTGTCGGCCGGTTACCCGGCCGGGGGAGCGTCTCCTGGGCCGGGGTCACTTCTTCTTCTTGGGCCGCTTCGGCTGCTGTCGTTGGCCGCCCGGGCGCGGACCCGAGTCCTCGGGCAACTCGGTCTCGCTGGTCCCGGACAGGGCGGTGGCGCCGGCACCGGACCGCTCGCTGGCCTTGGCCGCCTCCTTGGCGGCTTTGCGGCGCTCGAGTGCCTCGGCGGCCGGCGAGCCCGGAGACGGGTTGCGCCGGATCACGTAGAACTGCTGGCACATCGACCACACGTTGGTGGTCAGCCAGTAGAGCAGGACGCCGATCGGGAAGTTCACGCCGGAGACGGCGAAGACCAGCGGGAAGACGTAGAGCAGGATCTTCTGCTGCTGGGCGAACGGGTTGTTCATCGAGTCAGCCGGCATGTTCTTGCTCATCAGCTGCTTCTGCGTGGTGAACGTCGTGGCCGACATCAGCACGATGAGGATGGCGCAGACGATCTGGACGTGCAGCGAGTCGGCGCCGATGAACTTGTCCGAGATGTGCGCCCCGAAGATCAGCGCGTCGGCGGCCTGCTCCGCGTCGCCGTCCGACATGAAGCCCTTGCCCTGCGCCGGATCCTTCCCGATCCCGTTGAGGATGTGGAAGAGCGCGAAGAAGATCGGCGCCTGGAGCAGGATCGGCAGGCAGCTGGCCAGCGGGTTGGTCCCGTTGTCCTTGTAGAGCTTCATCATCTCTTGCTGCTGCTTCTGCCGACTCTCCGTGTCGGTCTTGCCCTTGTACTTGGCCTGGATCTTCTTGATCTCGGGCTGCAGGATCTGCAAGCCGCGCTGGGCGTTGATCTGCTTGACGAACAGCGGGATCAGGATGATCCGGATCACGATCACCAGGCCGACGATCGAACCGCCCCACGCCCAGCCGCCACCGGCGTCGAGCCCGAGCTTTTTGAACAAGTCATGAAACGCCATCATCACGAAGGTGATCGCGCTGTACAGCGGCTCCAGCAGGTGGACGGCGTGGATCGCCTGGGGGATCACGGATCAAGCTCCCTGGGGGGCGCGAGCGACACGGTCGGCGCCCTGGTGTGTGGGGGGAACGGGGTCGGGGCCGCCGGGGTTCCACGGGTGGCAGCGGAGCAGCCGGCGCGTGGCCAACCAGGTGCCGCGGAGCGGACCGTGCGTGCTCAGGGCCTCGACGGCGTACGCGGAGCAGGACGGGTAGAACCGGCAGCGCGGTCCGAGCAGCGGTGAGAGGACCAGCTGGTACAGCCGGATCGGCAGCACCAGCAGTCGGACCAGCAGGCGGCTCATGACGGCACCGCGCGGTCCAGCGCCCGGTCCAACGCGCGGGCCAGCTGGGCCGAGGTGGCGCCGGACGCGGCCGGGAGCACCCGGACCACCAGCCGGGTGCCTTCGGGGAGCCGGTCCAGCCGGTCGCGGACGAGGTGCCGGAGCCGGCGCCGTACGAGGTTGCGGGTCACCGCCGGGCCGACCGCCCGGGGGACGACGAAGCCCACCCGCGCACCGGAACCGGCGCTCGTGGTGGGGTCGCCGGCTGCCGCGTGCAGCACGACCATCCCGTCTCCGCGGGCCGCCCGGGCGGCGCGCAGGGTCTCGGTGAAGTCGGCCGAACGGCGCAGCCGGGCTGCGGCCGGGAGCACGTGCGTCAGGCCGAGAGCTTCGCGCGACCCTTGTGGCGCCGGGCAGCGAGGATCGAGCGGCCGGCCCGGGTGCGCATGCGCAGGCGGAAGCCGTGGGTCTTGGCCCGACGACGGTTGTTGGGCTGGAACGTGCGCTTGCTCACTCGTGGGCTCCCGGACTGGTGGGCGGTCGTGCGCGGCACCACAGAGCGGGTGCCAGGGTCGGTGGCGGGTCGCACCGGAGGTGATCGCGCGGCGACCCCGCTCGGTGCGGGCACGCCACAGCGGCCGTCGGCAACTCGACCGGGCAACGGTACGGGCGCGCCCTGCTCGCGGTCAAACGGAGGGCCCGGCCGGCCGTCGACGGCTCGACCTGCCATCGTCCCAGGTCAGCCCGTCGAAGTCGGCGCGACACGCCGGTCCCGCCGGCGTCCGTTGTCCGGCCAGCGGGAAAATAGTCCCGCCGGTTGTGGACAACCGCTTGCTGGCGGACAGGTGGCCTCGTTAGTGTCTCGCGGGTCGCCGGGCCCTTCCCCACCCGTCGCATCCCGGGTACCCCCCAGGTGGGCTAACCCCTGGTGCGGGAGAACGGGGCGAACCGGGGCAACCTAGATACACAGGCTGTGGACGACGGTGTGGACGGCCATCGCAGCCGGCGTATCGCGGCATGGCTCGAACTGAACACGGTGCGCTGTCGCGCACCCCGGAGGGACCAGCGCGTGACCGACGAGACCGGTGCCCCCACGACCCAGCTGGACAGCCCGCCCCCCGAGGACCTGGGCGCCACGGACACCGGGACCGAGGGCGAGTGGGCCGAGGTCTGGGAACGTGCGCTCGGTGTCCTCGAGGACACCGTCACTCCCCAGCAGCGCGCCTTCATCCGGCTCAGCCGGCTGGACGGCGTCGTGGGTGAGACCGCGCTGATCTCGGTCCCGCACCAGTTCGCGAAGGACGTCATCGAGGCCCGGCTGCGCCAGGTGATCACCGCCGTGCTGTCCGAGCACGTCGGCCGCGACCTGCGGATCGCGGTCGTCGTCGATCCCAGCCTGGAGGCGACCGCCGGCGTCGAGTCCGCCGCCGCCCCGCCCGCAGCGCCCGAGGAACAGCCCGGCTCCCAGGCCGACGACGGCGGTCCCGGACAGCACCGGCAGCAGCCGGACACCCCCGGCACCGGGCGCGAGCCCGGTGCCCGCCGCGAGACCGAGCCGACCCGGCTCAACCCGCGGTACCTCTTCGAGACGTTCGTCATCGGTTCGAGCAACCGGTTCGCCCACGCCGCCGCGGTAGCGGTGGCCGAGGCACCGGCCAAGGCGTACAACCCGCTGTTCATCTACGGCGACTCCGGCCTGGGCAAGACCCACCTGCTGCACGCGATCGGGCACTACGGCATGAGCCTGTACGCCGGCGTCCGGGTGCGCTACGTGAGCTCCGAGGAGTTCACCAACGACTTCATCAACTCGATCCGCGACGGCCGGGCCGACGGATTCCGGCGGCGCTACCGCGACGTGGACATCCTGCTGGTGGACGACATCCAGTTCCTGGAGAACAAGGAGCAGACCCAGGAGGAGTTCTTCCACACGTTCAACACGCTGCACAACGCCAACAAGCAGATCGTGATCTCCAGCGACCGTCCGCCGCAGCAGCTGGTGACCCTCGAGGACCGGCTGCGCAACCGCTTCCACTGGGGGCTGATCACCGACGTCCAGCCGCCCGAGCTGGAGACCCGGATCGCCATCCTGCGCAAGAAGGCCGCCCAGGAACGCCTGGCCGCCCCGCCGGAGGTCCTGGAGTTCATCGCCAGCAAGATCTCGACCAACATCCGCGAGCTCGAGGGCGCGCTGATCCGGGTGACCGCGTTCGCCAGCCTGAACCGGCAGGGCGTCGACCTGGCGCTGGCCGAGATCGTCCTCAAGGACCTGATCCCGGACAACAGCCAGCCCGAGATCACGGCCGCGACGATCATGGCCCAGACGTCGGCGTACTTCGGCCAGTCGATGGAGGAGCTCTGCGGGTCCTCCCGGTCCCGGGTGCTGGTCAACGCCCGGCAGATCGCGATGTACCTCTGCCGCGAGCTGACCGACCTGTCGCTGCCCAAGATCGGCCAGCAGTTCGGCGGCCGCGACCACACCACGGTCATGCACGCGGACAAGAAGATCCGCCAGCTGATGGCCGAGCGGCGCAGCGTCTACAACCAGGTCACCGAGCTGACCAACCGGATCAAGTCGCAGGCCCGGGCCGGCTGAGGTGCGTCCTTTGCTCGTCGCCCCTGGTGGATCTCGCGTTCACACCATGGGGACAACCCTGTGGACAGCCCTGGACGACACCGGGGACATCGTGTGGACGACCGCAGTGGCCACCGGTGGTGCACAGGTCACGGGGAGCCGTCCGCAGGCCGGTGCCCAGACTGTCCCCAGCCCCCTCTACGGTCTGACCTGGGACGATGCGGGATCTCCACAGTGTCCACCACCCCTGGTGCGACAACGACAGATACCTAGGGAGTTGGATCGGCACACCATGGTCAGAGTGCACCCGACTGGGGACGGACGGATCGGAGGCGGTCACCGGTGAAGTTCCGGGTAGAGCGGGACGTCCTGGCCGAGGCAGTCGCCTGGGCGGCGCGCAGCCTGCCGGCGCGGCCGCCGGTGCCGGTCCTGGCCGGCCTGATGCTGGATGCCCGCGCCGAGCTGGGCGGCCGACTGGTGCTGTCCAGCTTCGACTACGAGGTCTCGGCCCGGGTCGAGCTACCGGCCGACATCAGCGAGCCCGGCACCGCCCTGGTCAGCGGCCGGCTGCTCGCCGACATCTCGCGCAGCCTGCCCTCGCGGCCGGTCGAGATCACCACCGACGCGTCCAAGGTGGTCGTCACCTGCGGCTCGTCCCGGTTCACGCTGCTCACCCTGCCCGTCGAGGACTACCCGGCGCTGCCCGAGATGCCCGGTGCGTCCGGGTCGCTGCGCGGCGACGCGTTCGCCGCTGCGGTGGCCCAGGTCTCGGTGGCCGCCGGCCGGGACGACACGCTCCCGGTGCTCACCGGCGTCCGGCTCGAGATCGAGGCCGAGCGGATCACCATGGCCGCCACCGACCGCTACCGGCTCGCCGTCCGGGACCTGGCCTGGACCCCGGAGCAGTCCGGGCTCTCCGCGATCGCCCTGGTCCCGGCGCGCACGCTGGCCGACACCGCGAAGTCGCTGGCGACCGCGGACAAGGTGACCGTCGCCCTGGCCGGCGGTGCCGGCGAGGGCCTGGTCGGGTTCGAGGGCTCCGGCCGCCGCACCACCTCGCGCCTGCTGGACGGCGAGTTCCCGAAGTACAAGTCGCTGCTGCCGGCGGAGTCCTCCAGCGTGGCGACCGTCGAGACCGCCGGCCTGGTCGAGTCGGTCCGCCGGGTGGCCCTGGTGGCCGAGCGCAACACCCCGATCCGGCTGAGCTTCGCCGGCGGCGAGGTCACCCTCGAGGCCGGCACCGGCGACGAGGCCCAGGCGTCCGAGTCGCTGGACGCCGGGCTGACCGGTGACGACATCTCGATCGCGTTCAACCCGGCGTACCTGCTGGACGGGCTCGGCGCCCTGGACGCGGCGTACGCCGAGCTGCGGTTCACCGCCTCCACCCGGCCGGCGGTGATCGCCGGCAAGGACAGCGCCGACTCGACCGCGGGTGACGACTACCGCTACCTGCTGATGCCGGTCCGGCTGTCGGGCTGAGGTCGCATCACCTGTCCGGCTCGGGGCAGGCTGGCACCGGTACCGGCTCACGACTGCGGAGGCATCAGCATGGACATCGGACTCGTCGGTCTCGGCCGCATGGGCGGCAACATGCGCGAGCGGCTGCGGCGGGCCGGGCACACCGTCGTCGGCTACGACCCGAACCAGGAGGTCAGCGACACCCCGTCCCTCGAGGACATGGTGCAGCAGCTGCCCTCGCCCAAGGTGGTCTGGGTGATGGTGCCGGCCGGCGACATCACCCGGCAGACCATCGAGAAGCTGCAGGACCTGCTCGGTGAGGGCGACGTCGTCGTCGACGGCGGCAACTCGCGGTGGACGGACGACAAGGACCACGCCGAGATGCTCGGCGAGCGCGGCATCGGCTTCGTCGACGCCGGCGTCTCCGGCGGCATCTGGGGTCTGGACAACGGGTACGCGCTGATGGTCGGTGGCGACGCCGACAACGTCGCCAAGGTGCAGCCGGCCTTCGACGCGCTGAAGCCCGAGGGCGAGTCCGGGTTCGTGCACGCCGGTGCCGTCGGCGCCGGGCACTTCGCGAAGATGGTGCACAACGGCATCGAGTACGGCCTGATGCAGGCGTACGGCGAGGGTTTCGAGCTGCTCGAGGCGGCGGCGGTCGTCGACGACGTACCTGGCGTGATCAGGTCCTGGACGCAGGGCACCGTCATCCGGTCCTGGCTGCTCGACCTGCTGGTGCTCGCGCTGGAGGCGGACCCGAAGCTCGACCAGATCAAGGGTTACGTCGACGACTCCGGCGAGGGCCGGTGGACCATCGAGGAGGCCATCAACCATGCGGTGCCCGCGCCGGTGATGACGGCTGCGTTGTTCGCCCGGTTCGCGTCCCGGCAGGACGACTCGCCGGCGATGAAGGCGGTGGCCGCGCTGCGAAACCAGTTCGGCGGGCACGCCGTCACCAAGGTCGCCAAGGGCGAGGTCGAGAAGCCCGCCTGATGCCGGTCCGCTGCTTCTCATGAGGGTCAGCCACCTGTCGCTGCGCGACTTCCGCTCGTACGGCGAGGTCGAGCTGCCACTCGACGCGGGCGTGACCGCGTTCGTCGGACCGAACGGTCAGGGCAAGACCAACCTGGTGGAGGCGATCGGCTACCTCGCCACCCTCAGCTCGCACCGGGTCGCCCAGGACGCGCCGCTGGTCCGGCTCGGGGCCGAGCGGGCGGTGGTCCGCGGCCAGGTGGTGCGCGACGACCGCTCGCTGCTGCTCGAGATCGAGATCACTCCGGGCCGAGCGAACCGGGCCCGGCTCAACGGGTCTCCGGTGCCCCGGCCGCGCGAGCTCCTCGGTGTCCTGCGCAGCATCCTGTTCGCGCCCGAGGACCTGGCCCTGGTCAAGGGAGATCCCGCCGAACGGCGGCGCTTCCTCGACGACCTGCTGGTGCTGCGTGCACCGCGGTACGCCGGCGTCCGGGCCGACTACGACCGGGTGCTCCGCCAGCGCAACGCACTGCTCAAGTCCGGTGCCGGCCGGCGGGCCGACCAGGTCGACCTGCGGACCCTGGAGGTCTGGGACTCGCACCTGGCCACCGCCGGCGCCGAGCTTCTGGCCGGACGCATCGACCTGGTCGACCACTTGCGCCCGCTGGTCGACAAGGCGTACCAGGCCGTCGCCGAGACCGGGTTCTCGGTCACCGGCCCGGCGGCGATCGACTACCGCAGCTCGCTGTTCGAGCGGCGCCGGCCGGACCGCGGTGGGCCGGCGGAACCGGACGCCGAGGACGTGCCCCTGGTGGCCGATCGGGACCTGCTCGCCGCGGCGATGCTCGAGCGGATGGCGGTCGAGCGCAAGGCCGAGCTGGACCGCGGGGTCTCGCTGGTCGGTCCGCACCGCGACGAGCTGGTCCTCAAGCTCGGGCCGCTGCCGGCGAAGGGCTACGCCAGCCACGGGGAGTCCTGGTCGTTCGCACTGGCGCTGCGCCTGGCCGCCTACGACCTGCTCCGGTCCGAGACCGACGCCGGCGGCGAACCGGTCCTGATCCTGGACGACGTGTTCGCCGAGCTCGACGACCACCGCCGCGAGCGGCTGGCCGCGATCGCGTCCGGCGCCGAGCAGGTGCTGGTGACCGCCGCCGTGCCGGGCGACGTCCCGGAGGCGCTGGCCGGCGCGCGGGTCGACGTGATGGGCGCCGAGGTCAGGCACGTCCGATGAGCGAGA
Organism: uncultured Actinomycetota bacterium; assembly: GCA_963746465.1. Lineage (GTDB taxonomy): Bacteria > Actinomycetota > Actinomycetes > JACCUZ01 > JACCUZ01 > CAVVAY01. Next base: position 301,844 of record CAVVAY010000007.1, read on the forward strand.
AGGACGAGGCTCGCCGGCGTACCGGCCTCGAGGTCGCCCGTGAGGCGTTGGCCAGCGCCCGCGCCGAGGCCCGGCGTCGCGGGCTCGCGCCCGGCAAGCCGCAGCCACCGACCACGGCGGCCGACGGCACCCGCCGGCGCCGGCCGAAGCGCACAGCCGAGCAGCGCAGTGGTGCGCACCCCGACGAGCGCGACCCGCAGCTGCTGGGCTCCACCGTGGACCGGCTGGTGGTCGAGCGCGGCTGGCAGACCGACGCGGCGGTCGGCGGCGTGATGGGCCGGTGGGCTGCGATCGTCGGGCCCGAGGTGTCCGCGCACGCGACGCCGGTGGCCTTCGACGACGGCGAGCTGGTCGTGGCGGCCGACTCGACCGCCTGGGCCACCCAGATCCGGCTGCTCGCACCGACCCTGCTGGCCCGGCTGGCCGACGAGCTCGGCGCCGGCGTGGTCAGCTCGGTGACGGTGCGCGGGCCGTCCGCGCCGTCCTGGAAGCGCGGGCTGCTGGCGGTCCGCGGCCGCGGTCCTCGGGACACCTACGGCTGATCGGCCGTCAGGCCGGGCCGCCACAGGGACGGCACTGACCCCCCGTGTGCGTGGGGGGAGCCATCCCCACCCTGTTCGGGGCCGGAAAACCGTCCCCAGGCGCCCCTGGATGCCGCTTCTGACCGGCCCGACGGGTAGGATGAAGGCTGGTGCGCGGGCGTCTCCGCGCCAGCCCCCTGCGTCAGCCCCCAGGCGGACCTGCACGTGAACGAAAGGTGCTCCGTGACCCAGCCGGCCCAGCCGACCGAGCCCGCCGAAACCCTGCTCACCGCCGTCCCCGGTTCCGGGTCCGCCGCGGCCGGCATGTCCGACCGGTCCTACGACGCCAGCGACATCCAGGTGCTCGAGGGGCTCGAAGCGGTCCGCAAGCGCCCCGGCATGTACATCGGCTCGACCGGTGAGCGCGGCCTGCACCACCTGGTCACCGAGGTGGTCGACAACTCGGTCGACGAGGCGCTGGCCGGGCACGCGGACCGGATCGAGATCGTCCTGCTGGCCGATGGCGGCGTCCGGGTCACCGACAACGGTCGCGGCATCCCGGTCGACGACGTCGCCAGCGAGGGAAAGTCGGCCGTCGAGGTCGTGCTCACCGTGCTGCACGCCGGCGGCAAGTTCGGCGGCGGCGGGTACAAGGTCTCCGGTGGGCTGCACGGCGTCGGTGTCTCGGTGGTCAACGCGCTGTCGTCCCGGCTCGAGGTCGAGATCCGCCGTGACGGCCACGTCTGGACCCAGTCGTACGCCGTCGGCGTCCCGCTCGCCCCGCTTCTGAAGGGCGGTCCCACCGACGAGACCGGGACCACGATCACCTTCTGGGCCTCCCCCGACATCTTCGAGACCACCGACTACAGCTTCGAGACGCTGTCCAACCGCCTGCGCGAGATGGCCTTCCTCAACCGGGGCCTGACCATCGTGCTGCGCGACGAGCGTCCTGCCACGGCCGAGGAGCAGGAGCACGACGAGGTCGACGAGACCACGCCGTCCGAGGTCGTCTACAAGTACGACGGCGGGCTGGTCGACTACGTCGACTTCCTCGGCGCCCGCAAGGACCCGGTGCACCGCACGGTCGTGTCCTTCGAGGCCGAGTCCGAGTACATCGACGGCGGGCTCTCGCTCGAGGTCGCGATGCAGTGGAACAACGGGTTCACCGAGTCGGTGCACACCTTCGCGAACACCATCAACACCCACGAGGGCGGCACCCACGAGGAAGGCTTCCGCGCGGCGCTGACCACGCTGGTCAACAAGTTCGCCCGCGACTGGAACATCCTCAAGGAGAAGGACGCCAACCTCACCGGCGACGACGTCCGGGAGGGTCTCACCGCGGTCGTCAGCGTGAAGCTGGCCGAGCCGCAGTTCGAGGGCCAGACCAAGACCAAGCTGGGCAACACCGAGGCGAAGTCTTTCGTGCAGAAGGTCGTCAACGACAAGCTCGGCGAGTGGTTCGAGAAGAACCCGAGCGAGGGCAAGGACATCGCCCGCAAGGCGCAGGGCGCTGCCGTGGCCCGGCTGGCCGCCCGCAAGGCCCGCGACGCCGCCCGCAGCCGCAAGGGCCTGCTCGGCGGCGGCAGCCTCCCGGGAAAGCTGGCCGACTGCCAGTCCACCGACCCCGAGGAGTGCGAGCTCTTCATCGTCGAGGGCGACTCGGCCGGTGGCCCCGCCAAGCAGGGCCGCGACCAGCGCACCCAGGCGATCCTGCCGATCCGCGGCAAGATCCTCAACGTCGAGCGGGCCCGGCTGGACCGCGTCCTGGGCAACCAGGAGGTGCAGGCGATCATCTCCGCGCTGGGCACCGGCATCCAGGGCGACGAGTTCGACCTGGCCCGGCTGCGCTACCACAAGGTGGTGCTGATGGCCGACGCGGACGTCGACGGCCAGCACATCCGCACCCTGCTGCTCACCCTGCTGTTCCGCTTCATGCCCGAGGTGGTCGAGCAGGGTCACGTCTTCCTCGCACAGCCGCCGCTCTACAAGCTGAAGTGGGCCCGGCCGGCCGAGCCGGAGTACGCCTACTCCGACCGCGAGCGCGACGCCCTGACCGAGGCCGGCCTGGCCGCGGGGAAGAAGCTGCTCAAGGACGACGGCGTGCAGCGCTACAAGGGGCTCGGCGAGATGAACAACGACGAGCTCTGGGACACCACGATGGACCCGGCGAAGCGGATCCTGCTGCAGGTCACCCTCGAGAACGCCGCCCTCGCCGACGTGCTGTTCACCGAGCTGATGGGCGAGGACGTCGAGAGCCGCCGCAAGTTCATCCAGCGCAACGCCAAGGACGTCCGGTTCTTGGACATCTGATGGCCATCGACTCGTGAGCGCAGTAGTGCCCGTCGTACGACCTGCTAGGAGAAGCTCCTCGTGACTGACACCACCGACGTCCCGCCGATCGACCCAGGTGCCGGCGGCCGGATCGAGCCGGTCGACCTGCAGGTCGAGATGCAGCGGTCGTACCTCGACTACGCGATGTCGGTCATCGTGCAGCGGGCGCTGCCGGACGTGCGCGACGGCCTCAAGCCGGTGCACCGCCGGGTGCTCTACGCCATGTACGACGGCGGCTACCGGCCGGACCGCGGCTTCTCGAAGTGCTCCCGCGTCGTCGGCGACGTGATGGGCCAGTACCACCCGCACGGTGACACCGCCATCTACGACACCTTGGTGCGCCTCGGCCAGCCGTGGTCGCTGCGCTACCCGCTGGTGCAGAGCCAGGGCAACTTCGGTTCGCCGGGTGACGACCGGCAAGCAGCGATGAGATACACCGAGTGCCGGCTCGCACCGCTCGCGATGGAGATGGTGCGCGAGATCGACCAGGACACGGTCGACTTCGCGCCCAACTACGACGGCCGCCAGCAGGAGCCGACCGTCCTGCCGGCCCGGTTCCCCAACCTGCTCGTCAACGGCTCCGGCGGCATCGCCGTCGGCATGGCCACCAACATCCCGCCGCACAACCTGCGCGAGGTCGCGGCCGGCGTGATGTGGCACCTCGACAACCCGGATGCGTCGCACGAGCAGCTGCTCGAGGCGCTGCTCGAGCGGATCAAGGGTCCGGACTTCCCGACCAAGGGTCTGATCGTCGGCACCCACGGCATCCGGGACGCCTACACCACCGGCCGCGGCTCGGTGACGATGCGCGCAGTGGTCGAGGTCGAGGAGGACAACCGCGGTCGCACCATCCTGGTCATCACCGAGCTGCCGTACCAGGTGAACCCGGACGCCCTGGCCCGCAAGATCGCCGAGCTCGCGGACAGCGGCAAGGTGGCCGGCATCGCCGACCTGCGCGACGACTCGTCGTCCCGCACCGGCATGCGACTCGTGGTCGTGCTGAAGCGCGACGCCGTCGCGAGCGTCGTGCGCAACAACCTGTACAAGCACACCCAGCTGCAGGACACCTTCGGCTGCAACATGCTCGCCTTGGTCGACGGCGTGCCGCGCACCCTGTCGTTGGACGCGTTCATCCGGCACTGGACGACGCACCAGATCGAGGTCATCGTCCGGCGCACCCGCTTCCTGCTGCGTCGCGCCGAGGAGCGGGCGCACATCCTGCGCGGCCTGCTCAAGGCGCTGGAGCGCATCGACGAGGTGATCGCCCTCATCCGGGCCAGTGCCTCGGCCGAGGCGGCGCGCGACGGGCTGATCGAGCTGCTCGACATCGACGACGTGCAGGCCGGCGAGATCCTCAACATGCAGCTGCGCCGGCTTGCCGCCCTCGAGCGGCAGGAGATCCTGGACCGCTACGAGGAGTTCATGCGGGCGATCGAGGAGTACAACGCGATCCTCGCCTCCGAGACGCGGCAGCGGCAGATCGTGCGCGACGAGCTGGCCGAGATCGTCGAGAAGTACGGCGACGAGCGGCGCACCCAGCTGGTGCCCTACGAGGGCGACATGTCAGCCGAGGACTTCATCCCGGAGGAAGACGTCGTCGTCACCATCACCCGCGGCGGCTACGCCAAGCGGACCCGCGCCGACCTCTACCGGGCGCAGCGTCGCGGCGGCAAGGGTGTCCGGGGCGCCCAGCTGCGTCAGGACGACCTGGTCGAGCACTTCTTCGTGACGACCACCCATCACTGGATCCTGTTCTTCACCAACAAGGGCCGGGTCTACCGGGCCAAGGCCTACCAGCTGCCGGACGCCGGCCGGGACGCGCGCGGCCAGCACGTGGCCAACCTGCTCGCGTTCCAGCCGGACGAGCAGATCGCCCAGATCATCGACCTCAAGGACTACGAGGTCGCGCCGTACCTCGTGCTCGCCACCAAGCGCGGCATGGTGAAGAAGACCCGCCTCACCGAGTACGACTCCAACCGCACCGGTGGCCTGATCGCCATCAACCTGCGCGAGGACGAGGGCGGTGAGAGCGACGAGCTGATCGCCGCCCGCCTGGTGACCTCCGAGGACGACCTGCTGCTCGTCAGCCGCAAGGCGATGTCGGTGCGCTTCACGGCGACCGACGACGCGCTGCGGCCGATGGGCCGGGCCACCTCGGGCGTGACCGGGATGCGGTTCAAGGGCGACGACGAGCTGCTCGCGATGGAGGTCGCGGCCCCCGAGCACACGGTCTTCACCGTCACCGACGGCGGGTTCGCCAAGCGGACCGTGGTCGAGGACTACCGGCTGCAGGGCCGGGGCGGCTACGGCACCCAGGCGATGAAGTTCAGCGAGGCCCGCGGGTCCCTCGTCGGGGCCCTGGTCGTGGCCGAGGACGACGAGGTCTTCTCGATCAAGGCCAGCGGCGGGGTCACCCGGGTGTCGGTCGGTGAGGTCAATCCCACCGGACGTGTCACCATGGGGGTGCGGTTCATCTCGCTCGCCGACGATGACACCGTGGTGGCGATCGCTCGGAACGCCGAGCGGGCAGCTGCCGAGGACGAGCTGGACGAGGACTCGGTCGAGCAGGCGGCCGAGGAGCCGGACGGCACCAGCACGGCCGGGAGCCCGGTCGAGCCCTCAGGTGACGACGAGGTGACCGAGTAGTGAGCACGCCCGACAGCCCGGCGCGGGAGCAGTGGCGCAGCGGCCAGCCGACCGCCACCATGTCCCCTGTGACGGACACCATCACCCAGGCCGCGCCGCCGCGCCCCGCCAGCCGGGTCAAGGCGCGACGCGCCCGCCTGGTCCTCGGCCGGGTCGACCCGTGGTCGGTGATGAAGCTGTCGTTCCTGCTGGCCATCGCGATGGCGATCGTTGCCGTCGTCGCGGTGTTCGTGCTCTGGTCGGTGCTCGACGCCATGGGCGTCTTCGACTCGGTCGCCCGCACCGTCGAGAGCGTCACCCGGTCCAGCGACAACGCCCAGGGCGTCGACATCTTCGACTACGTCGGGCTGGGCAAGGTGCTCTCGATCACCCTGGTGCTGTCCGCCGTCAACGTGGTGCTGATGACGGCGCTGTGCACCCTCGCGGCGTTCCTCTACAACATGGCGGCCGGCCTGGTCGGCGGCCTGCACGTGACGTTCACCGAGGACGTGTAGGGGGCCGATCGCGTGTCGATCGGCGCGTGGCCGTGGGGTAGTCTTGCGCGGCACTCGGGCCTATAGCTCAGCTGGTTAGAGCGCTGCCCTGATAAGGCAGAGGTCAGTGGTTCAAGTCCACTTAGGCCCACTCCGACGTCCCCGGTCGCGCCCCGCGGCCGGTCGTCGCGTACCGGACCGGGAGGGCATGCCATGTCCAAGAAGCTGCTGGCCGTCGTGGTCGCCGCCGTGGGCGGACTGGTCGCCTGGAAGAAGGTCACCGCCGACCGCGGCGCCGAGGCCGACCTGTGGGCCGAGGCGACCGACAAGGTCGACTGACCCGCCCGTCCGCGCCCTCGGGCGCAGCCGGGGGACGTAGCTCAACTGGCAGAGCACCGCCTTTGCAAGGCGGGGGTTAGGGGTTCGAGTCCCCTCGTCTCCACCCGTCGCGGGACCGGCCGACGACCGGATCAGGAGGTCGACGGGCCCTTCGGGGTCTTGCTGCCTTTTGCCGCAGCGTCGGAGACCTTCTTCGCCCGGGTGGTCGAGACCGGCTCCGTGGTGGTCAGGTCGACCTTGTCCTCCTCGGCCGCGTCGGCCAGCGCCTCGTCCGGGCTGGCGCCGGCCGGGTCGTCGGTGATCGGAGCGTTGCTGCTGACCGCGGTGACGTTGCCGACCGGGGCAGCGGCAGGCACGGCCGGGGTGGCCGGCGTCGTCCAGGCGTCGACCGGGTCGTTGCTGCGGGCCATCCACGCCTTCCAGCCGGCGTACGCCGCGCCCAGGACGGTCGCGAGCAGGAACACCTTGCGCACCCGATGCTTGCTCTTCTTCGGCGGGGCGACCTCGCCCTTGAGAGCCGCCAGGGCGGCGCTGCCGCGGGTGGCGGCCTCGCTACGGGCCGGTTCGCTGGCGGCCAGCGCGGTGGCCACCGCACCGGCGACCGCCGGCAGGAGGTCGCTCTTGACCTTGTCGACGGCGGGCTCGACCTTGGGGGCGGCCCAGTCCTTGGCGGTGCCGACCTTCGGGGCGGCCCAGTCGACGGCCGACTCGACCTTGGGCGCGGCCCAGTCGCGGGTGGCATCCGCGTAGCGCACCGCGGTGTCGCGCGCGTCCGCGGCAACGGGCGAGACCGCCTTGGTGGTGCGCTTGTTGGCGCGGCGTGCGGTCTTGGCGCTCTTCTTCTGCAGCGTCGTCATGCGGGACACGTGAACCTCCGGTCGGGGCGTTCGGTGTACGAGGGCTCCTCCCCCAGCGTCCTCCCTGCGAAACCGCAGGTCCAGCGTGCAAGGATGGTCGCCCGCGCCGACCGCAGGACAGAAGGGACCCCCGTGGCCGAGGAGCTCTACGCCACCCTGAAGACCAACCACGGCGACATCGTGGTGCAGCTCTTCCCCAACCACGCGCCCAAGACGGTGGCCAACTTCACCGGTCTGGCCGAAGGGTCCAAGGAGTGGGTGAACCCGGCCAGCGGCCAGAAGAGCACCGACAAGCTGTACGACGGCACGGTCTTCCACCGGGTGATCAGCGGCTTCATGATCCAGGGCGGCGACCCTCTGGGCACCGGAACCGGCAGCCCGGGCTACCAGTTCGCCGACGAGTTCCACCCCGAGCTGCAGTTCGACCGGGCTTACCTGCTGGCGATGGCCAACGCCGGGCCCGGCACCAACGGCTCCCAGTTCTTCATCACCGTCGGTCCGACCCCGCACCTGAACCGCCGGCACACGATCTTCGGCGAGGTGGCTGACGGCCCGAGCCGGGAGGTCGTCGACACGATCTCCCAGGTCCGCACCGGCGCCATGGACCGCCCGGTGGACGACGTGGTCATCGAGTCCGTCGTGGTCGAGCGCCGGGACGCCTGAGCCCGGTGTCCGAACCGTCGTCCGCCGACGGCGCCACCCCGCCCCCGGGAGCGGCACCGGCGGCCGACCCTGCCGTCTGCTACCGCCACAAGGACCGCGAGGCGCACATCCGGTGCGTGCGCTGCGAGCGCCGGATCTGCCCCGACTGCATGATCCCGGCGTCGGTCGGGTTCCAGTGCCCGGAGTGCGTCCGCGAGGGCAACAAGGACGTGCGGCAGGCCCGCACCGTCTTCGGTGGCCGGGTGACCACCGACCCCGGCTGGGTCAGCAAGGTGCTGATCGGCATCAACGTGGTGGCGTTCGTGCTGCAGCAGAGCGTGGCCGGGTTCACCGCGCGGTACGTCGACTTCGGTTTCGGCGTCGCCGACGGCGAGTACTACCGGCTGCTCACGTCTGCCTTCCTGCACCAGAACGTGCTGCACATCGCGCTGAACATGTACGCCCTGTACCTCTTCGGTCCTCCCCTCGAGGCGTCGCTGGGCCGCATCAGGTTCATCGGGCTGTACCTGCTCTCGGCGCTGGGCGGCAGTGCTCTGTCCTACGCGTTCGCCAACCCGCTGGGCACCTCGCTGGGCGCTTCCGGCGCGGTCTTCGGCCTGCTCGGCGCCTACCTGGTCGTCAGCAAGCGACTGGGCCGGGACGCCACCCCGGTCCTGGTGCTGCTGGTCATCAACTTCGCGTTCGGCTTCCTGGCACCCAGGATCGACTGGCGGGCGCACCTCGGCGGCCTGATCACCGGCTCCCTGTACGCCCTGGCCGTCGCGTATGCACCGCCATCCCGCCGGTTGGTGGTGCAGATCGCCGGCATCGCCGCCGTGACACTGCTGGTGCTGGCCGTGATCGTCTGGCGAACGATGGACCTGCAGCCGTGACCGGGCGCGACGCGGTGGTCGTCGACGCGGTCCGGACGCCGGTCGGGCGGCGCGGCGGCGGCCTGTCCGGCGAGCACCCGGTCGACCTGTCGGCCCACGTCCTGGACTCCCTGGTCGCCCGGACCGGGCTGGACCCGGCCTTGGTCGAGGACGTGGTGTGGGGCTGCGTCTCGCAGACCGGCGAGCAGGCGGTCAACGTGGGGCGCAACGCGGCGCTGGCGGCCGGCTGGCCGGAGGACGTCGTCGGGGTGACCCTGGATCGGCAGTGCGGCTCGTCGCAGCAGGCGGTGCACTTCGCGGCCGCGGGGGTGATCTCGGGGCAGTACGACGTCGCGGTCGCCGGCGGCGTCGAGTCGATGAGCCGGGTGCCGATGCTGTGCACGGTCACCCAGGGCCCGGGCCTGCCGTTCGGCCCGCGGCTGATGGCGAGGTACGCCGACGTCGGCGGGCTGGTGCCGCAGGGTGAGAGCGCCGAGATCATCGCCGAGCGGTGGAAGCTGTCCCGCACCGAGCTGGACGAGATCGCCGTGCGCTCGCACGCCTGCGCGGCCGCGGCCGCGGACTCCGGCGCCTTCGACGGCGAGCTCGCCCCCGTGGGCGACCTGGCTGCCGACGAGGGGATCCGCCGCGGGACGTCCGTCGACACGCTGGCCGGGCTGCGCACGGTCTTCCGGGACGACGGGGTCGTCACCGCCGGCAACTCCTCGCAGATCTCCGACGGCGCCGCTGCCCTCCTCGTGACGACCTCCGAGGTGGCCGCCCGGCACGGCTGGCGCCCGCTGGCCCGGCTGCACGCCTTCGCCACCGCAGGGGTCGACCCGGTGACCATGCTGACCGCACCCATCCCGGCGACCGCCCGGGTACTCGAGCGAGCCGGCCTGGATCTCGCCGACATCGACGCGTTCGAGGTGAACGAGGCATTCGCCTCGGTCGTGGGCGCCTGGCTGGCCGAGACCGGCGCCGACCCGGCCCGGGTGAACCCGCGTGGCGGGGCCATCGCGCTCGGCCACCCGCTGGGCGGCTCCGGAGCCCGGCTGATGACCACGTTGGTCCATCACCTGGTGCAGACCGGCGGGCGGTGGGGTCTGCAGACCATGTGCGAGGGCGGCGGGATGGCCAACGCCACCGTCCTCGAGCGCCTCTGAGCGGTCCGCGTGCGCGTTCCGGCGGGTTGTCCACACTGGGGACAACAGGTGTGGACGACTTACACCGCTGTGTTTCCGCAGGTCAGCGCAGCGGCTGCCGACGGTGGGGGCCGGGCTACTTCCAGCGGGTGGACAACGCGAAGCCGACGATGATCAGCCCGAAACCGATGCCCATGTTCCACAGCCCGATGGCCCCGATCGGGTAGTCGGTCTGGGTCACGTAGTAGACGACCACCCAGAGCAGGCCGAGCACGAAGCAGGCCACCATCAGCGGCACCAGCCAGGGCGGGCTGCCGACCCGGACCGCCTTCGGCTGGTCGGAGGTCGGCGGCGTGAACACGCTGCGGCGGCGGATGCGGGACTTGGGCACCGGACGAACTCCTCGCGCGAGCTGGCGTCAGTGACGGACCGACGGCATCGGACAGGGCACCTCCGAGGGGTGCCGTTCGTCGGTTAGCGTAGTCGGCACACGAGCTCAGAAGGAGGCCCGCCGGTGCGAGCGCTCTGGCGGCTGGCCGCCCCGGTGGCCTTCGCCGCTGCCGGCGTGCTGTTCGCCACCAGTGCCGGCGCGGCCAACGGGGGGCAGCTGCGCGGCACCCGCAGCGACCTGGGCGACCTGATCCGGGCCGAGCAGCAGCGCGCCGACGACCTCACCGAGCGGGTCGAGCGACTGCGTGGCGAGGTCGAGGAGGCCACCAGCCAGGCCGGCGCGGCCGACCGCCGGATCGGCGCCGAGCAGCGGCGGTCCCGCGTCCTGGAGCTGGCGGCCGGGACCGCCCCGGTGTCCGGGCCGAGCGTGACGGTGACCCTGGCCGACGCGCCGCGATCGGCCGACCGGGTGCTCCCCGAGGGCACCGACCCGGACGACGTCGTCGTGCACCAGCAGGACGTCCAGGCCGTGGTCAACGCGCTGTGGGCCGGCGGTGCCGAGGCGATGCAGATCATGGACCAACGGATCGTCTCGACCAGCGCCGTCCGCTGCGTCGGGAACACGCTGATCCTGCAGGGCAGGGTCTACTCCCCGCCGTACGAGATCACCGCGATCGGCTCGCCCGAGCGGCTCTACCAGTCCCTCGACACGTCGCCGGGGGTCGCGGTCTACCGCTACTACGTCGACACCTACGGGCTGGTCTACGAGACCCGGGCCGCGACCAACACCACCCTGCCGGGGTACGACGGCTCGCTGGAGCTCATGCACGCCCGGCCGGCTCCGTGATCCGGACCGCGGTCCGCGGCCTCGGCGAGCTCTGCATCACCGCGGGCCTGGTCGTCCTGCTGTTCGTCGCCTACCAGCTGGTCTGGACCAACTACGAGGCACATCGGGCGGCCGACCGGGTCAGCGACGACATCCGGGACTCCTGGTCCCGGCCCCCCACGCAGACCACGGACGGGCCGGACGGGCCAAGGGCCGGCACGGCCGACTTCGGCAAGGGCTTCGCGTTCCTGCACATCCCCCGCCTCGGCAAGCACTGGACCGTCCCGGTCGTCGAAGGCGTCGACCTGCCTGACCTCGCGCGCGGTGTCGGTCACTACCCGGACACCGCACGGCCCGGCCAGGTCGGCAACTTCGCCGTGGCCGGGCACCGCGCCACCAACGGCGAGCCGTTCGCCACCCTCGACCGGGTGCGGCCCGGCGACGTCGTCGTGGCCGAGACCCGGAGCCGCTGGTTCAGCTACGTCGTCGATCGCACCGAGATCGTCGAGCCCGACTCGACCTGGGTCCTGGACCCGGTGCCGGGCAAGCCGGGGGCCACGCCCACCCAGCCGCTGCTGACCCTCACCACGTGCAACCCGCGGTGGGCCTCGACCCAGCGGCTGATCGTCTTCGGCCACCTGCAGGAGAACCTGGCCAAGAAGGACGGGCGCCCCGATGCGCTCGCGCCCGCGAACGGGGCGGCCTGATGTACGCCTGGATCTGGCGGCACCTGCCCGGCCCCTGGCCGGTGCGCGGTCTGCTCGCCGCGGTCCTGCTGGCGGCCGTGGTGGTGCTGCTGCTCACCACCGTGTTTCCCTGGGCGGAGCAGTCCTTGCCCTTCCTCGACGTGACGGTGGACCAGCAGTGACCGACCCGGCCCCACGACGAATCCTGGTCGTCGACAACTACGACAGCTTCGTCTTCAACCTGGTGCAGTACCTCGGCCAGCTCGGCGCCGAGTGCACCGTCCTGCGCAACGACGAGGTGGCCCCGGCCGACGCGCGTGGCTACGACGGCGTACTCCTCAGCCCGGGGCCCGGTACCCCGGAGAAGGCCGGCGTCTGCGTCGACCTGGTGCGCGAGGTCGCCGGCGAGGTGCCTGTGCTCGGCGTGTGCCTGGGCCACCAGGCGATCGCGGTCGCCCACGGTGCCGTCGTGGAGCGCGCCCCCGAGCTGTTGCACGGCAAGACCAGCGAGGTGCTGCACGAGGGCACCGGCGTGCTGGCCGGGCTGCCGTCGCCGTTCACCGCCACCCGCTACCACTCGCTCGCGGTGCGCGAGGACAGCCTGCCCTCCGAGCTCGAGGTGACCGGACGCACTGCCGGCGGCGTGGTGATGGCGCTGCGGCACCGCGACCTGGCGCTGGAGGGCGTGCAGTTCCACCCGGAGTCGGTGCTGACCGAGGGCGGGCACCGCCTCCTCGCCAGCTGGCTGGTGACCTGCGGTGACCCGGCCGCCCCGGCCCGCGCCGAGGGGCTGGGTCCCGTGGTGCCGACCCAGGAGCCGGACCGGGTCAGGCCGGCGGCGGGGTGACGGTGTCGGTCGGCAGCGGCGTGACGGTGTCCGACGGTGGCGGCGGCGTCGGCTGGGCCGGCTCGATCGCCACCGTGTAGGTCACCGTCGAGCCGAGGCGGAGGCTCTCCTTCGCCGTCGGGGTCTGCCGGATCACGGTGCCCGGCTCCTCCTCGGCGGACTCCTCCTGCCGGGGCTCTCCCACGGTGAAGCCGGCCTGCTCGATGAGGTTGCGCGCCGTGGCCTCGTCCTTGCCGACCACGTCGGGCACCTTGTTGTTGCCGCTGGCGTACTTCAGGTCGACCTTGCTCCCGGCCGGGACCGTCTCGGCCTCGCGGGGGTTCACCCGGACGACCGTGTTGCGGGTCTCGTCCGAGGCGATCGGGTCGGTCTCCCCGAGCTCGAGGCCGGCCTGGTTCAGGGCCTGGCGGGCCTCGTCGAGGGAGAGGCCGACCAGGGAGGGCACGACGGCTTCGTCGGCGCCGGTCGACACCGTGACCGACACCGTGTCGCCGTCCGAGACCTGGGTGCCGGACTCCGGGCTCTGGTCGATGATGTTGCCCTCGGGGATCTTGTCGTCCGCCTTGGGGGTCTGCTCGCCGAGGGCCAGGCCCTCGGCCCTCAGCGTGCTGCGCGCCTCGGCCACGGTGAGCCCGGTGACATCGGGCACCGCCACGTCGTTGCCGCCGCCACCGTCGAGCAACGACCGGGCGATCAGTGCCGCGATGACGAAGACCGCGATGACCGCCAGGGCGAGCAGGGCGTAGCCGAAAGCCCGCCCGCCCTTGCCGTCCCGGTCGTCGCGGTGGCTGCGGTTGCCGACCGCGGGCATCGTGGAGGTGCCGGGCAGCACGGTGGTGCTCTGGATCTGCTGGGTCGGCGGCGCCGGCGGTGGCAGCACCGCGGCCACCGGCCGGCCGGCCAGCGCGGCGGCGATGTCCCGGCGCATCTCGTCCGCGGTCTGGTAGCGGTCGTTGCGGTCCTTGGTCAGCGACTTCAGCACCACGGCGTCGACGCTCGGCGACACGTCGGGGTCGACCTGCGACGGTGGCACCGGCTCCTCGCGCACGTGCTGGTAGGCCACCGACACCGGCGAGTCACCGACGAACGGCGGCCGACCGGTGAGCAGCTCGTAGAGCAGGCAGCCGGTCGAGTAGAGGTCGCTGCGGGCGTCGACCTGCTCGCCGCGGGCCTGCTCCGGCGAGAGGTACTGCGCGGTCCCGATCACCGCCGAGGTCTGGGTCATGGTGGCGCTCATGTCGTCCAGCGACCGGGCGATGCCGAAATCCATCACCTTGACGTCGCCGGCCTTGGTGAGCATGACGTTGGCCGGCTTGATGTCGCGGTGCACGATGCCCTGCTGGTGGCTGTAGGCCAGCGCGGCAAGGACACCGTCGACGATCTCCAGCGCCCGCTCGGGCACCAGCCGACTGCCGGACGCCTGCAGCTCGCGCAGCGTCGACCCCTCGACGTACTCCATCACGATGTACGGCACCGGGTTGCCGGCGAACTCGTCCTCGCCGGTGTCGTACACCGCGACGACGGCCGGATGGTTCAGCGAGGCCGCGGAGTGCGCCTCGCGGCGGAACCGGGCCTGGAACGAGGGGTCCCGCGCGAGGTCGGGGCGCAGCATCTTCACCGCGACGGTGCGTCCCAGTCGGGCGTCGCGCCCGATGTGCACCTCGGCCATGCCGCCACGGCCGAGCAGCTCGCCGATCTCGTAGCGACCGCCCAGCTGCTGCGGGACTGCGGTACTCACGCTCAGCGGCCCTTCTTCTTCGGTCCGTGGCCCTTGCCGGGCTTCGGCTTCTTCTTCTCGTTGGTGCCCGGCTGCTCCGCGACGACGTCGAGGGTGACCGCGGTGCCTTCCTTCAGCGTGCCCGTGGGGGTCACGTCCTTCACGGTACCGACAACACCGCCCCCGGCGGACGGGGCGACCGTGACGCGCAGGCCGAGCCCGACCAGCTCCTCGCGCACCTCGTCGGCCGGTCGGCCGAGGTAGTCGCGGGCCGCGACGTCGACCTCGGTCGCCGCGGTCGGCCCGGTGGAGGACTCGGTGCCCGACCCGGGAGTGGTGCGCACCGGGTCCGTTCCGCAGGACTGCACCAGCACGAGGAGCAGGACCGCCGCGGCAGCCAGCCCGGCCGCGTACGGCAGCCACCGGGGCATCCGCGACACGTCGGGCAGCCGGAAGCCGGGGTCGGTGTCGGTGCCCAGGCGGCCCACGACCACGGTCGTGTGGTCGCCGCGCGGATCGGGCGTGGCCGGGCCGGCTGCGACCGCGGCCACCTCGCCGGCCGGCAGGGCGCGGGTGGGCTCCAGCGGCGCTGCCGCGGCGGCGACCGCCGGGCGCATCGCGAGAGCCTCCCGGCCGAGGGCGCCGGCGCTGTCCGGCCGGGCGCCGGGCTCCTTGGCGAGCATCCGCATCACCAGCTCGCGGACCGGCTCGGGCAGGTCGTCGGGCAGGGCCGGCGGCACCTGGCTCACCTGGGCCAGGGCCACGCTCACCGGCGTGTCCCCGTCGAACGGCCGGCGGCCGGTGAGGCACTCGTAGGCCACCACGCCGAGCGAGTAGACGTCACTGCCCGGCGTCACGGACTGGCCAGAAGCCTGTTCGGGTGAGATGTAGTACGCCGTGCCCATGATGGCGCCGGTCTGGGTCAGCGGCACCGAGTTGGTCGCCCGGGCGATGCCGAAGTCGGTGATCTTCACCGCGCCGTCCGGGGTCACCAGGATGTTGCCGGGCTTCACGTCGCGATGGATCACGCCGGCGTCGTGCGCGGCCTGCAGGCCCAGCGCCGCCTGACCGATGATGTCCAGGGTTCGCTCCGGCGCGATCCGTCCCTCGAGCGCCATCACGGTGGACAGCGGCTCGCCGGGGACGAACTCCATGACGAGGTACGGCGACCCGCCCTCGTCCTGCCCCTCACCGAAGTCGTAGACCGCGGCGATGTTCGCGTGCGAGAGCCCGGCGGTGTGCCGTGCCTCGGCCCGGAACCGCTCGAGGAACGTCGGGTCGTCGGCGTACTCACGACGCAGGATCTTGACGGCGACTTCGCGGCCGAGCACGCCGTCCTCAGCCTTCCACACCTCGCCCATGCCGCCGCCGGCGATCCGTTCGGTCAGCCGGTAGCGCGACCCCAGGACGCGGTCGGTCTCGGCGGTCATCGGCCCAGCACCGCCCGCATCACGGCCTGCGCGATCGGCGCGGCCAGCTGGTTGCCGCTGACCTCGGGCGCGTCCCCGCCCTCCTCGAGCACGACCGCGACCGCGACCTTGGCCTCCGAGTCGGCCGGCGCGAACGACACGAACCACGCATGCGGCTTGCGCCCCTCGCCCTGCTGGGCGGTACCGGTCTTGCCGGCCACCTTGATGCCCTGGATCTGGGCGTTGGTGCCGGTGCCGGAGTCAACCACCCCGGTGAGCATCTCGGTGAGGGCTGCAGCGGTCTGCGGGCTGATGGCCTCGCCGATCTGACGCGGCTTGGTGGTGTTGATGACGGACAGGTCCGGTGCGAGCACGTTCTTGACGAGGTATGGCGCCATCAGCACACCGCGGTTGGCGACGGCAGCGGCGACCATCGCCATCTGCAGCGGGGTCGCTCGCACGTCGAACTGGCCGATCGCCGACTGCGCGGTCTGCGGTGCGTTCGGGTCCTCCGGGAAGCGGCTCGCCACGCTGCGCATCGGGACCTCGAACGCGTCGTTGAAGCCGAACTTCTCGGCCTGGGCACGGATCGCGTCGGCCCCGATGTCGAGCCCGATCTTGCCGAACGCGACGTTGCACGAGTTCTTCAGGGCATCGGTGAGGGTGGCGTTGCCGGCCGGGTTGCACGGTGCGCCGTTGAAGTTCGGCAGCACCGCGTCGGTCAGCGGCAGGTTCAGCTGCGCGCCGTTGTCGACCTGGGTGCTCGTGCTGTACCGGCCGCTCTCCAGCGCCGCCGCGGCGGTCACGATCTTGAAGGTGGACCCCGGCGGGTAGGTCTGGCGCAGAGCCCGGTTGAGCATCGGCCGGCCCGCCTGGTCGCTGAGCCGGCTGTAGCTGTCGCGGACCTCCGAGGTGTCGTGGCTGGACAGCGGGTTCGGGTCGTACGACGGCGTGCTGACCAGCGCGAGGATCGCCCCGGTGGTCGGGTCGACCGCCACGACGGCGCCTTTCGCTCCGCGGGCGCGCAGGCCGTCGTACGCCGCCTTCTGCGCCTTGGGGTTCAGGGTGAGGGCAACACTGGCGCCCTTGGGCTTCTCCCCGGTGAGCAGGTCGATGACCCGCCGGACGAACAGGCTGTTGTCTGTGCCGGCCAGCACCGAGTTGCTCTCCTGCTCGATGCCGGACGCCCCGTAGACCAAGGAGTAGAAGCCGGTCGCCGGGGCGTACAGCTTGCCCTCGGTGTAGGTGCGCAGGTACTTCAGCCGGTCGTCGGTCGCCACGCTGCGGGCCACGGGCTTGCCCGCCACCAGGATCGGCCCACGCTGGCGCGAGTACTCCTCCGCGATCAGCCGCGGGTTGTGGCTGTCGTTGTGCAGCGCGTCCGCCTTGACCACCTGCAGGTAGTTCGCGTTGACCAGCAGCAGCCCGAACAGCAGCATGACGGCGACCGAGAGCCGCCGCAGTGGCGCGTTCATAACCTGACCACCTGGGTCTTGTCCTCGGCCAGCGGTGCTGCCGGAGGCGGCGCCGGGCGACGGGCGGCGTCGCTGATCCGCAGCAGCAGAGCAACGAGCGCCCAGTTCGCGACCAGCGACGAACCGCCATAGGAGAGGAACGGCATGGTGAGACCGGTCAACGGGATCAGGCGGGTGACGCCGCCGACGACGACGAACACCTGCAGCCCGAGGCTGAAGGCGAGCCCGGTGGCGAGCAGCTTGCCGAACGAGTCGCGCACCGCGATGGCGGTGCGCAGACCGCGCTGGACGACGATCGCGTAGAGGATCAGCAGCGCCATGATGCCGGTCAGGCCGAGCTCCTCGCCGATCGCCGCGACGATGAAGTCGGTCTGCGCGTAGGGCACGATCTCGGGCCGGCCCTGGCCGAGGCCCTTGCCGAGCAGGCCGCCGGTGCCCATCCCGTACAGGCCCTGCACCAGCTGGTAGCTGTCGCTGTCGATGTTGCGCGGGGCGAAGGCGTGCAACCAGATGTCCACCCGCTGCTGCACGTGGCCGAACATCGACCAGGCGAGGAACGAGCCGGAGACGAACAGGACGACGCCGATCAGCAGCCAGGACAGCCGCTCTGTCGCGACGTAGAGCATCGCGACGAAGACACCGAAGAACAGCAGCGAGGTGCCGAGGTCACGTTCGAAGACGAGAACACCCAGGCTGGCGACCCACGCGACGATCACCGGCCCGAGGTCGCGGCCGCGCGGCAGGTCGATGCCCGCGATCCGCCGGCTCGCCAGGGCGAGCACGTCGCGCTTGACCACCAGGTAGCCGGCGAAGAAGACCAGCAGCAGGATCTTCGCCAGCTCGCCCGGCTGGAACGAGAAGCCGGCCAGCCGGATCCAGATCCGGGCGCCGTTGATGGTGCTGCCGATCAGCGGCAGCAGCGGCAGCAGCAGCAGCACCAGGCCGGCCAGCATCGCGGTGTAGGTGAACCGCTGCAGGACCCGGTGGTCCCGCACCAGCAGCAGCACCGCGATGAACAGGAGCACGCCGACGGCCGTCCAGGTCAGCTGGGCCGGTGCGGCCGCCGACGGCACGTCCCGACCGAGCTGCTCGGCGCGGTCGGCGTACGCGAGGTCGAGACGGTGGATGACCGCGAGCCCGAGCCCGTTGATCACGGTGACCGCGGGCAGCAGGACCGGGTCGGCGTCGGGGGCGACGCGGCGCAGGGCGAGGTGGGCGGCGCCGAACAGCAGCGCCAGGCCGCCGCCGTACCCGAGCATGCCGGTGGGCAGCACCCCGTCGTGGGCCAGGCCGACCGACGCGTAGGCGGCCATCGCGATCGCCACCGAGAAGACGAGCAGCACCAGCTCGACCGTGCGCGGGCTGCGGGAGCGGACTGCGGAACGCGCGCTCACGAGCCGCTCCCGCAGTCGCTGGCGTCGACCCGGATGCCGTCCTTGGTGGTGGCGCTGGGCGTCGGCGACGGGGTCGCGGTCGGGCTAGGGGTGGTGGCCGGTGCACTGCCGGAGGCCGACCCGCTCGGCGAGGGGCTAGCCGACGGGGTCGGCGACGGGCTGGCCGAGGCGAGCGACCGGCACAGGTCGGCCTGCTCCCGCAGGGTGGCGACGATCCGCTCGGCGTCGGTCAGGTCGTCGGTCGCGATGTCGGCGCGCACCTGCTCCTGCTGGTACGTCGGCAGGTCGGCCAGGGCGATGTCCTCGGTGCGGTAGAGCTCCGAGGTCCGCAGCGGTCCGACGTCCTGGGTCAGCCCGCGGAAGATCGCGACCCGGGAGCCCTCGGCTCCGACGTAGTACTGGGTCTGGGACCAGCGCCAGGCCCCGAACACCGCGCCCGCGAGCAGCACCAGCAGCAGCAGGAGCAGCAGCACCCACCGGCCGCGACGAGGGCCGGTGTCCTCGCCGTCGTGGTACTCGTCGTCCACGTCCTCCGGGTCGGGACGCAACGCCGCCGCCTTCGCGGCCGGGGTGTCGCTGCGGTTGTGCTTGACCGCGCCCTCGGCGGCCGCGCCGACCGTGACCGGCACCGCCGACGGCGGCTTCGTCTCGACCTCGACGACGTCGGCGACGATGGCGGTGATGTTGTCGGGGCCACCGCCCTTGAGGGCCAGCTCCACCAGCCTCTCGACCGCGACGTCGGTGCTCGCCTCGGCGGCCAACGTGTCGCGGATGGTGTCCTCGCTGACGACACCGGACAGGCCGTCGCTGCACAGCAGGTACCTGTCTCCTGGGCGGGTCTCGCGCACCGAGAGGTCCAGCTCGACGTCCTCGCGGCCGTCGAGGGCGTTCGTGATCAGGTTGCGCTGCGGGTGGTGGTCGGCCTCCTCGGCCGTGATGCGCCCTTCGTCGAGCAGGGTCTGCACGAACGTGTGGTCGCGGGTGATCTGCTGCAGCTTCCCGTCGCGCAGCAGGTATCCACGCGAGTCGCCCACGTGCACCAGGCCGAACCGGGACCCGGCCCGGAGCAGGGCTGTGACGGTGGTGCCCATGCCGCGCAGGTCCGGGTCACCGCTGACCATGTCGCGCAGATGGCTGTTGGCGTTGTGCACCGCGGTAGAGAGGCGGTCCAGGATGTCGCCGCCTGGCGAGTCCTCGTCGAGAGACGCGAGCACGCCGACCGCGACTGAGGACGCGACCTCGCCGGCCGCATGGCCGCCGACCCCGTCGGCGATGACGAGCAGCCGAGGCCCGGCGTAGCCGGAGTCCTCGTTGATCTCCCGAAGAAGGCCCACGTCGGAGCGGGCGGAGTAGCGCAAGGCGAGCGCCATCGGCGAGGTCCCCGCTACTTCCGCAGCTCGACGACGGTCTTGCCGATGCGGATCGGCATGCCGATCTTGACCGGGGTGGGACCGGTCACCTTGTTGCGGTCGAGGTACGTGCCGTTGGTCGAGCCCATGTCCTCGACCAGCCACTGCCCGTCCTGGGGGAAGAACCGGGCGTGCCGGCTGGACACGTAGTCGTCGTCCAGGACGATCGTGGAGTCCTGCGAGCGGCCGAGCGTCACCGGCTGGTCACCCAGCCGGACCGTGGTGCCGGACAGCGCACCCTGGGTGACCACCAGCGCGGTCGGGACCCCGCGCTTGCCCTTGGCGGGTTTCGCGGGCCGCTCCTGGCGCGCCGGACGCGGGGCCGGAGCGGGCGCCGCCGGACGACGGCCGGAGCTGCGGTTGGCCACCCGGCGGCCGAACAGGTCGGAGCGCATGACCGAGACGGCAGTGAGCACGAACAGCCACAGCACGGCCAGGAAGCCCAGCCGGATCATGGTGAGCGTCAGCTCCGACATCTCACTCACGGGGCCCCCGCCGGATCGGGAGCGCAGCGAGCGATCTGGTGGGGTGTCTCATTTGCTGCCCTCGTGGAAGACCATCGTGGTGCTGCCGAGCCGGACCTTCTGCCCGTCGCGCAGCCGGTGCCCGTCGACCCGTGCGCCATCGACGACCACGCCGTTGGTGGAGCCGAGATCGACGATGGTGACGTCCCCACCGGACCGGCGGAGCTCGGCGTGGTGCCGGGAGATGCCGGGGTCGTCGATCCGCAGGTCGGTGTCGGCCCCGCGGCCGATCCGGGTCACCGCCCGGGCCAGGGCGTACGTCGTCGTACCGACCTCCACCCAGGGGATGCCGCCCGAGCCGCCGGCCGCGGGGACTCTCGTGGACGACTCGGCGGCGGTGGCCCCGGCCACCGCCGCGCTGCGGACCTGGAACCGCCCGGTCTCGAGGTCGTCGTCGAGCTCGAAGTCGACGGTGACCGGGCCGATGAACGCGTAGCCCTGCTCGTCGGCGTGCTCGCGGACCATCGCCGCGAGCTCCTCGCCGAGGGCCGCCGCGTAGACGCTGAGCCGGTCGTGGTCGTGGCTGCCCAGCGCGACGGTGAACGCGTTGGGGACCATCGTGCGGCCCCGGGCCACGATGGCGGCCCGGTCGTCGCACTCGCGCTGGAGGGCGCTGGCGATCTCGACCGGCTGCACCTCGGCCTTGAAGGCCCGGGCGAAGGGGCGGTTGACCATCTCCTCGATCCGCCGCTCGAAGCGCTGCAGGACGCCCACGTCACCTCCTCGGGCTCGGCGACCGGTCCGGGCGGGGGCTGGTCGGGGCAGTGGGAACGGCCCGGCCACGTGATCGTAGCCGGGCCTGTCGGGGCCCCTGTTCCCCCGCCCGGCCCGGCGTACGCCCCCCGGAGCGACCCCTTCCTCCCTGTTATCCTTCCTGGGCTCGCGCGAGTGGCGGAATAGGCAGACGCGCACGGTTCAGGTCCGTGTGTCCGAAAGGACGTGGGGGTTCAACTCCCCCCTCGCGCACCATCGGCGTTCATGATCCACAGGAGATCCGTACCGGAAACTGGTGCTAAACCCCTGTGGATCTTCGTCGCTTAGGCCGGGTCGGCGTCCTCCGGCGGCCAGACCACCCGGAACCGCTCGAAGACCACCTCGAGGTCCTCGGTGAACTCCTCGCCGCGGGCCCGGCAGACCCGCTGCCAGTACGTCCGGTGCGCCCGCAGCCAGTAGTCCCGGGTGCGGTCGCCCTCGCCCTCGTCCCAGGCGAACGCGTCGTCGACGCTCTCGATGACGCCGAGGCGCAGGTCGACCGTGCGCAGCACCGAGCGCGGACTGCCGGACCCGTCGCAGACCACCCAGTGGCCGCCGATCCTCGGCAGCGGCTCCTGCTCGGCGGTGAAGTCGGCGACCAGCCCGGCCGTAGCCCGCTTCGGGCCGTGCAGCACCAGGTCGAGCAGCTCGTCGGCCAGCTCGACCGAGTCCCCGAACACCTCGACGGCGGGTTCGTCCTGCAGGACCGCCCGTTCGGGGTGCGCGGCGCAGTACGCCGACCAGAGGGCGGCCGCCTGCCCGCGGTCCACCGGTGGGAGCGGTCGGCGGGTCTGCGCACTCACGGCAACGGCAGGCCGGGCGGCTCGACCAGGCCGCCGACCAGCGCCGCGACCAGGGCCGGCACCTCGTGGCGCTCCAGCCGCAGCGTCCCGACGCAGCCGGTCTCGCGCCACAGGCTCAGCACGACCACGTCGGCCTCGGGGTGCCAGGTGACCCGCATCCACCGACCGCCGCCCCGCTGGTCGCGGATCAGCTCACCGCTGGCCGGGAACGCCACGACCCGGCTCTCGCCGGTGCCGGGTCCGCCCACGGGCTCATTCTGCGACTCCGGGCGGTCCGGCGGAAGCCCCCGGCCCGCCCGACCCCGGTAAGCCGTGGAACGGCGCCGGTCGCGGGCCCCTCCTCCCGCGACCGACGCCGTCCGATCGTGTGCCGCGTCGGGCGCGGCGTGCCGTCAGCGCGCCCGGCCCGGTCAGAACAGTCGCGACCAGGTCTTCGGACCGACGTTGCCGCGACCCCGCCAGCCGATGGACTTCTGGAACCGGGAGACAGCCGCCTTGGTGTAGGAGCCGTAGTAGCCGGTCGGCCGTACGCCGAGGCGGGCCTGGACCCGCTCGACCGCCGACCCGGTGCTGCCGTAGACCAGCTTGTGGTGGTAGGAGGCCAGCGTGGTCCGTGAGCTGGTGGTGACCCGCATCGGACGGCGGAACACCTCGGCGACCCAGACCCGGCCGCCGGACACGACCGCGCCGATACCGACCTCGGTGTAGTCGCGGTCCAGGATGTTGGCCTTGTGCGCCGGGCTGTTCATGAAGGCCTGGTGCACGGTCACCACGTCCGGGCCGTAGCCCACGTTCTCGCCGACCCAGCGCCAGTTCGTGACGTCCGACGTCAGCCGCGGGTTGTGGTAGAGCCGGCTCTGGGCGGCCATCCGGCGGGCCTGCTCGCGGGCCACCTCGACGAGGGAGCCTCGGGTGGTGAGGTGCGGGATGCCGCGCGCCGAGCGAGCCCCGTTCAGCTTGGCGGTGAAGCTGTCCTCGACCGAGTTCGCCGCAGCCGGGCCCGCAGCGGCGGCGCCGGTCACCAACGCGGTCAGGACGAGGGCGAGCACGGTCAGCAGGGCGGCGACGAGACGGCGCGGCGTGTGACCTGAGGCCGTCTCGCCCGCCGACTCGCGGGAGGGGATCTGGTCCACGGTGCGGTTCTCCGATGTCGGTGTGCGGTGTCCTCCCATACGTCGGCGCTCTCCGGGCGAGGCATGACTCGGCCGAATGGGTGACGAAAGGTGCGGCACACTTGACAGGTGCCAGAGCTTCCGGAGGTCGAGGCGCTCGTCGCCTTCCTGACCGAGCGTGCCGTCGGGCGGGTCGTGGCCCGGGTCGACCTGGCCGCCCTGAGCGTGCTGAAGACCTACGACCCGCCGGTGACCTCCCTCCAGGGGCTCGAGGTGGTCTCGGTCTCCCGGCACGGGAAGTTCCTCGACCTGGACGTCTCCGGGCTGCACCTGGTCGTGCACCTCGCCCGGGCCGGTTGGCTGCGCTGGTCCGACGCGCTGTCACCGGTTCCTCCGCGGATGGGCAAGGGCCCGCTGGCGGCCCGGGTGCACCTGGACGACGGCTCCGGCTTCGACCTGACCGAGGCGGGGACCCAGAAGCGGCTGGCGGTGTACGTCGTGCACTCGCCCTACGACGTCCCCGGCGTGGCGCGCCTCGGCCCGGACCCCCTCTCCCCCGGTTTCGGGGTCGCCGAGCTGGCCACCCTGCTCACCGGCTCGCGGCAGCAGCTCAAGGGGCTGCTGCGGGACCAGTCGGTGCTTGCCGGCGTGGGCAACGCGTACAGCGACGAGGTGCTGCACGCTGCCCGGCTCTCCCCCTTCCGGCTCGGCTCCTCGCTGACCCAGTCGGAGGTCGAGGGACTGTATGCCGCCCTGCAGTCGGTGCTGCGGGACGCGGTGGCGCGGGCCGAGGGCCTCAAGGCGGGGGAGCTGAAGAAGGAGAAGAAGACGGCGATGCGGGTCCACGGCCGTACCGGGGCGCCCTGCCCGGTGTGCGGCGACACGGTCCGCGAGGTCTCGTTCGCCGACTCCTCCCTGCAGTACTGCCCGACCTGCCAGACCGGCGGTAAGCCGCTGGCCGACCGACGGCTGTCCCGGCTGCTCAAGTGAGGTCGGTCACACCACTGGGCGCTCCGGCGAACCGACCGCGGGACTTCCGCGTCTAGACTCCTGAGGTCCGGCCCGCGGCCGGACCCATCCCCTGCCTCCTGATGAGATGCGATGTCCTGTGACCTCGACCGCCGCGCGCGAGTCTGCCGACCCCACGGTCGCCCGGCTGGGACGTAGGGACCGCTGGCGGGTCCGGTGGCACGGGTTCAGCCCCCGCCGTCGATGGGTCGTCGGGGTGGCCGGCGGGCTGCTTGCTGTCGCCGTGGTGACCGGCGGGGTCTACGTGTGGTGGCTCGGCGGCGGCCTGATCAGCGTGTCCAGCACGGTTCAGGACCGCGCGGACATCGCGCAGAAGCAGCTGAAGAAGTTCGAGAAGTCCTTGACCGCCGGCGACCGGGGGGCGGCGCGGAGGCATCTGCACAAGGCCGAGCAGGCCTTGTCCGAGGCGCGGGGCGCCACCGACAAGCCGCAGGTCCGGATCGCCAAGTGGCTGCCCTACACCAGGAACACCGTCACCGACCTCGACCACCTGCTCTCCGCGGCCACCGTGCTGGTGGGCTCGGCGAACGATGCGATGGGCTTGTACGCGAGCGTGTCCGGTGACGGGTCATCGCTGTTCAAGGACGCGCAGGTCGATCTGGACGAGCTCGCGTCGGCGCGGGACGCCCTGCTCGGCATGTCCGCCGCCCTGGACAAGGCCGAGTCCGAGCTGGAGCAGGTCGACGGCGACGGTCCGCTGGGCGACGAGGCCCTGGAGAAGAAGAAGTCCGCGCTCAAGCAGATCCGGCAGGTGCAGCGTCGGATCGCTCCGTTCACCCCGGTCATCGACGCGTTGCCGGAGGCGGTGGGCGCCGAGGGGACGAAGCGTTACCTGGTCGCCATCATGAACCCGGCCGAGATGCGGGCGTCGGGCGGTGCGCCGCTGAGCATGGCCCTCGTCGTGTTCAAGAAGGGGAAGATGACCATCCCCGTGAAGGGCACGACGTCCTCGGTCACGAAGGGCTCGCCGGAGGGACTGCTCGGTGACAGCCCTCAGCTGGTCTGGCCGCGGGTCGAGGGCGACCCGTTCCAGCCTGCTGTCGGCGAGCCACAGCGCTTCGTCAACGCCGGCTTCAACCCGGACTTCCGGGTCTCGGGCGAGCAGATGATGCGCGCCACCCCCAAGTTCTTCGGCGTCAAGACCGACGGCGTCATCGCGCTGGACGTCGTCGCGCTCTCGCACCTGCTCGAGGCCATGGGCCCGATCGACTCCGAGTACGGCACCCTCACTCCTGAGAACCTCGTCGACGAGCTGCTCGTGAAGGCCTACGTCGAGCAGGGTGCGGACGTGCTGGGCCGCCAGGCGCGCAACGACGCGCTGATGACGACGATCCTCTCCGACATCACGGCCGGTGGTGGCCTCCGGAACAAGGTGACCGCGCTGGCGAAGGCGATCCCCAACCGGCACCTGCAGTTTTACTTCCGCGACGACCGCCTGCAGCGGGTGGCCCGGGAGATGGACGCGGCTGGCGCCGTGCCGAGCCCGAAGGTCGGCAACCTGACCGCCGTCTACACCCAGAACGGCAACGGCAGCAAGGTGGACGTCTTCCAGGACCGCGAGATCGACGAGACGGTCCAGCTCCGGAAGGACGGGTCGGCCCTCGTCCGCAGGACGGTCACCCTGAAGAACAACACCCCGCCGTACGTCGGCGACGTCCCGGACGCCAGGCGCGGCTACCTGACCCGGTGGGTGACCAACCTGGTCATCAACCTGATGCCGCCCGGTGCACGCATCACCGACGAGCCGGAGGTCGAGCTCGAGGTCACGCAGAAGAAAGGCGTCGACCAGGCGGGCCGCACCTTCGCGGAGGCCGCGGTCGTGACGCGGCCCGGCGGATCCTCGCAGCTCAGCTGGGAGTACGAGATTCCGCGCGCCGCGTATCGAACGGGTGCTTCCCTTCGCTACGTCGACTCGGTGGTCACCCAGAACACCGTGAAGGGGTTCCTGCTCCGGACGACGGTGCTGGCTCCCGAGGGGTGGACGCTCCGACGGGTCGACGACAGCCAGGCGTGGTTCCTGCAGGGGGCCCAGGGGTTCCTGCAGATCGGTGTGAGCGGGCCGATGAAGCTGCATCTGATGGCTGACCCGGCATGACGTCGCACGGAGCCGGTGAGATGGCCGAGCTTCAGGAACAGGCGCACGGTGCGGGTCACGACTACGACGCCGGCTCTCCGCACCTACGGCATCCGCGGCTGCGCAACGAGATCATCGACCGGATCCGGACCCTCGTCCTGGAGCAGTACCGGAGACGTGGGGGCTGCCGGGTCCTGGAGATCGGCGCCGGGCACGGCAGCTTCACCGACCACATCGCGGCCATGGGCGCGCAGGTCACCGTCACCGAGATGAGCCGACCCAGCCTCGAGCACCTGCAGGCCCGCTTCGCCTACAACCCCGCGGTCCGGCTCCTCTACGACGCCGACGGCGAGGCCGCCTTCCAGGACGACGCGGAGTACGACCTCGTGCTCTGCGTCTCGGTCCTGCACCACATCCCGGACTACCTGACGTTCGTGGCGCGGACGCTGGACCGCATCGGTCCCGGCGGCTCCTTCGCGAGCTTCCAAGACCCGCTGTGGTACCCCCGGCGCTCGAGGGTCAACAAGGGCCTGGACAAGGCGGCCTACTACGCATGGCGGCTGGGTCAACGCAACCTTCTGCAGGGCGTCGGCACCTGGCTGCGGCGCGCCAGGGGTCGCCTGGACGAGGCCAATCCCGCGGACATGGTCGAGTACCACGTCGTCCGGGACGGCGTCGACGACGAGGCGCTGCAGCGTCTGCTGGCCGAGCGGTTCCGCACGACCGAGCGGTGGACCTACTGGTCGACGCAGGCGCCGGTGCTTCAGGCCGGTGGGACCCGGCTCCGGACCCACACGACGTTCGGTCTGACGGGGCGCGACCGGCTCCCTCAGGACGAGCGGACGCGGTAGAGGTCCTGGCAGGCCTGCCAGTCCGGCAGCGCCCCTCTGGCCTCGAGCTCGCGCAGGCCCGGCGCCGACGCGTCCCGCGCCGACGTCAGCCCCCGTCGGCCGCCCGGCCAGTCGATCGCGAGGTCGGCGTCGTACGGGTCGATCCCGTGCTCGCTTTGCGGGTTGTACTGCTCGGAGCAGAGGTACACCAGCGTCGCTTGCTCGCTGAGTGCCATGAAGGCGTGCCCGAGACCCTCTGCGACGTACACCGCCTTGCGATCGACATCGTCCAACCGGACGGCGTCCCACGTGCCGTACGCCGGTGACCCGACACGCAGGTCCACCACCACGTCAAGGACCGCTCCGCTCGCGCACGTCACGTACTTGGCCTGGCCGGGCGGGACGTCGGCGAAGTGCACTCCGCGCACGACGCCCTGCGCCGACACCGAGCAGTTGGCCTGGGCCAACGAGAGGCGGTGCCCGGTCTCGTGCTCGAACAGGTCCTGGGCGAACCACTCCAGGAACAGCCCGCGTTCGTCACCGTGCTGCACCGGGACGATCTCGAAGGCGTCCGGAACGGTCAGCTCGCGCAGCCGCATCAGCTCAGCCCTTCTCGTACTCGTCGACGACATCGAGCAGGTAGTCGCCGTACCCGCTCTTGCGCAGCGGCTGCGCGAGGGCCCGCAGCTGGGCCGCGTCGATCAGCCCCTCGCGGAACGCGACCTCCTCGATGCAGCCGATCTTGATGCCTTGCCGCTCCTCGACGACCTGGACGAAGGCCGCCGCCTGCATCAGTGACTCGAAGGTTCCGGTGTCCAGCCAGGCGGTGCCGCGGTCGAGGACCGTGACCCGCAGTGCTGCGCGCCTGAGGTACTCCGCGTTCACCGACGTGATCTCGAGCTCGCCGCGTTCGCTGGGCGTGAGCTTCTTCGCGATGTCAACCACGTCGTTGTCGTAGAAGTACAGCCCGGGGACCGCGTAGCGGCTTCGCGGCTTGTCCGGCTTCTCCTCGATGGACAGCACAGACCCGTCGTCGCCGAACTCCACGACGCCGTACGCCGTGGGGTCTGCGACCCGGTACGCGAAGACGCGTCCGCCCTGGATGTCCTGGTTCGCCTTGAGCGACCGGCCCAGGCCGGCGCCGTAGAAGATGTTGTCGCCCAGCACGAGGGCCACCGACTGGTCGGCGATGAAGTCGGCGCCGATCACGAAGGCCTGCGCCAGGCCTTCCGGCCGCGGCTGGACGGCGTACTCGATGCGCATGCCCAGATCGGCGCCGTCGCCGAGCAGCTGACGGAACTGCTCCTGGTCCTGAGGGGTCGTGATGACCAGGACCTCGCGGATGCCGGCCATCATCAGCGTGGACAGCGGGTAGTAGATCATCGGCTTGTCGTAGACCGGCATGATCTGCTTGCTGATCCCGCGGGTGATCGGGTAGAGCCGGGTGCCCGAGCCACCGGCCAGAATGATCCCTCGCATGGGTCGCGAGGTTATCGTGCGCCCGCAGCCGGTAGTCTCGACGGCTTATGGGCAGAGGTGGCGCGGGCCGGCTTCGCGGCATCGCCCGCTCCGTGCAGGCCACCGCCCGGGCGTCGGCAACGTCCCGACGGATGCGCCGCCGGATGGCGCGGTGGGCAGCGCGCTGGGACACCGTGCCGCCGCTCCCGGACGAGGACCTGGGCACCACGACCGTGGTCGTTCCGTGCTACAACCACGCCCCCTTCGTGCCGTACGCGGTCCAGAGCCTGCTCGACCAGTCCCTGGAGCACTTCGACACCGTGTTCATCGACGACTGCTCGCAGGACGGCACCGGAGAGCTGCTCGCGGACCTGGTCGAGCCGTTGCGGGCCCGTGGCACCGTCACCGTCCTGCGTCACGACCGGAACCAGGGGCAGGCCGCGACACTGAACGAGGCCATCGACCTCGCCCGGACACCGCTGGTAACGGTGCTCAACGACGACGACTGCTTGAGCTGCGACACCCTGGTCACAGTCCTCGAGCTGATGCGCAGCCATCCGGATGTCGCCCTGGTCGGGACCGGGTCGCGCTGGTTCCAGGGCAGCGGTGCGCCGCCCGTCACCACCCCGCCGGACGCGACCGATGTGACCGTGCACCGACCCGAGGACGCACGCTCGCTGCGCCGCCCGGAGGACCTCAACATGACGCACTCCGGGATGACGGTGCGCCGGGCGGCCTGGCGGCTCGCCGGTGGCTACCGCAGCCGGGTCGACGAGCGCCTGGTGCCGTTCTCCGACCGGGACCTGCAGCTGCGGGTCGCGGCGCTGTATCCCGTGGCGGTCATCGATGCACCTCTGGTGTGGTGGCGTTCGGACAGCTCGGTCGACGGCGGCCTGAACTCGTGACCGAGCTGCCGGCTGCCGGACCCGAGGTGACCCTGGACCCCGGCGAGGGTCGCGGCCGCGAACGCTGGCGCCGGATCTGGCGGGCCGCCTTCGGCGCGGCCGCGTTCCGGGGCGTGTCGATGGCCGGCACGTTCGTCACCATCCCGCTGGTGCTCGACCAGCTCGGTCCCACTCGGTTCGGCTTGTTCGTCCTGGTCACACAGCTGGCGACGCTGCTGGTGTTCTCCGACCTGGGCCTGGGCAACGGACTGATCACCGCCCTCGCCCAGGCCCGCGCGGACGGCGACGAGCGGCGGGCCCGCGAGCTCGTCTCCAGCACCTGGGCGTTGCTGCTGGTCGTCGCGACCGCGGGCGGTGGGCTCTTCGCGATCCTCTTCCCGCTCGTCTCGTGGTCGGCCGTTCTCGGAGTCGACGGCGTCGGTTCCGGTGCCGTCGCCCTGTCGGTCCTCGTGTTCGCGGTCCTTTTCCTGGTCGGGGTCCCCGCAAGCATCGCGCAGAAGGTGCACCTGGCACGCCAGGAGGGGCTGCAGGCCAACGCCTGGCAGACACTCGGCGCCCTGCTGACCATCACCGGGACCGTGCTGTGCGTCACGACGTCCGCGTCCGTGCCGTGGTTCGTCGCTGCCGCGGTCGGAGGTTCGGTCGTCTCCGGCGTGGCCAACACGGTGTGGCTCTTCTGGCGACACCCGGAGCTGCGCCCAGGTCGCCGATACGTGACCCGGGAACGAACCAGGTTCGTCGCCGGCTCCGGCGTCCTGTTCCTCCTGCTCGGAGTGGCGGGAGCGGTCGCCTACCAGACCGATGCCCTGGTGATCTCGCACGTGCTGGGGCCGAGCGATGTCACGACCTACAGCCTGGCGCTGCGGTTGTTCGCCATTCCCGGACTGGCCGTGTCGTTCGTGCTCGCACCGCTCTGGCCGGCGTTCGGCGACGCATTCGCTCGCCGGGACGTGGCCTGGGTCCGGCAGACACTGCGCCGGGCCATCGTGTGGGGGGCCGCGGTGAACATCCCCGGCGCCTTGCTGCTGGTGCTTCTCGGCCAGTGGCTGGTGGACCTGTGGGTCGGGGAGGGCGAGGTGGCCGTGCCCACGCTGCTGCTCGTGTCCTTCGCACTGTGGACGGTGCTGAACACCGTCAGCGGGCCGCTCGCCATGCTCCTCAACGGTGCTCACGTGGTGCGGTTCCAAGTGATCTGTGCGATCGCGATGGCGGTCCTCAACCTCCCTCTCTCGATCGTCCTGACGGAGTGGCTGGGCGTCGCCGGCCCGATCCTCGGCAGCGCGATCGCGCAGAGCCTGTGCATCGTGGTGCCTTCGCTCGTGTACACCCACCGGCTGCTGCGCACATGACCCCCGTCGTCCATCTCGTCTACCCGCACGGCGACGGCATCGCGGCGCCCGACGTGATCGGTCGTCGTCTTGCCCTGCACCTGGCGCGGAACCACGAGGTGCGTTGCTACGACTGGCATGCGACGACCGCCATCCGGCCGGTGCCGGGTGACCTCCTCGTCGGCCACCCGCACCCGGTGCCGGGCACGACGTTCCGGCGCAGCTTCGGCAGGCCGGGCTGGAGCCGGCGGGTGGTGCTCAGCCCCTTCAACGGCGATCCCCGGCAGGTCGCGTTCCTGGATCCGTTCGTCCGCGAGGCAGACGCCTACCTGGCGATCACCGGCAAGTGGTGGTTCGACGCACTTCCGCGCACCGACCTCTCGCACTGGGCGCCGCGCACGATCCACCTCGACCTCGCGGTCGATCGGGCCGACTTCCCCCGGGTGAAGGGTGACTTCGCACCGCCCGGTCGGCGCCGCCTGCTCTACATCGGGCACTCGGGCTGGCAGAAGAACGTCGGCTACCTGTCGGAGATCGCGAGGGCGCGCCCCGACTGGGACGTCGGATGGCTGGGCCGTGGGGCGCCGGGCGACATCCCCGGCGTGACGCACCTCGGCTCGAGGGACACGTCCGCGACCAGCACGCGCGAGCTCATGGCGACCTACGACTTCATGGTCACCGTCGGTCGCAGTGACGCCAACCCCATGTCCGTGCTCGAAGCCATGGGCTGGGGCCTGCTCCCGGTCTGCACGCCGCAGAGCGGGTACGTCGACGAGCCCGGCGTGGTCAACATCCCGCTCGACGACCTGACCGGGGCGCTGGCCGTTCTCGACGACCTCCAGCTCGCCCCCGCCGGGCGGCTGGTCGCTGCCCGTGCGGCCAACGACCGTCGGCTCGCGGAGCACTTCACCTGGGAGCGGTTCGGTGACCAGGTCGAGGCGGGCCTGCGGGCCGAGTTGCCACCTGCTGGACGTCCCGGTGCGGCCAGGCGGCTGAGACTGGCGGCGGTCGCGGCGACGTCTCCCAACGGCCCGCTCCGCGGCGGCGGACCGCGTCAGGTGGCGCGCGCCGTCCGGGGTCGGCTACGGAGCTAGCTGCTGGCGCGGGCCGCCTCGATCTCCAGGTCGTGGTGGACCATGCGGGCCACCAGGTCGGCGAACGGCACCGTGGGCTTCCATCCGAGCTGTGCTGCCGCCTTGCTCGCGTCCCCCACCAGGGCGGTCCCGTCCGAGGGCCGGAGCAAGGACGGGTCGTGTCGCACGAAGCTGGACCAGTCGGCAATGCCCACGCATCCGAAGGCTGCGGTCAGCAGGTCGCGGATGCTGTGCGAGATCCCGGTCGCGATCACGTAGTCCTCGGGCCCGGGCTGCTGCAGCATCAACCACATCGCGCGGACGTAGTCGCCGGCGTAGCCCCAGTCGCGGGTCGAGTCGAGCGAGCCGAGCTCCAGGTGATCCTGCAGGCCGAGCGAGATCCGGGCGACGGCAGCGGTGACCTTCCGGGTGACGAACTCGTGGCCGCGGCGCTCGGACTCGTGGTTGAACAAGATTCCGCAGCAGGCGAAGGCGCCGTAGGACTCGCGATAGTTGACGGTCATGTTGTGCGCGAACGCCTTCGCCACGCCGTACGGCGACCGGGGGTGGAAGGGCGTCTCCTCGGTCTGCGGGGACTCACGCGGAGTACCGAAGACCTCCGAGGTGGACGCCTGGTAGTAGCGGATCGAGGAGAGATCGTCCTGGGTATGCATGCGCAACGCCTCGAGCATCCGCAGGGCGCCCATCGCGGTCGTCTCCGCGTTCAGCTCGGCAAGCTGCCAGGAGAGCCCGACGAAGCTGGTGGCCGCGAGGTTGTAGACCTCGTCCGGTCTCGCGACGTCCAGGGCCCTCACCAGGCTGGGCAGGTCGCACAGGTCGCCGAACACCAGGCGCACGCCGGGGACCTCCCGGCGGATGCGGTCCAGCCTGGGGCTCTCGGCCCGCGCCAGCCCGACGACGTCGTAGCCCTTCTCCAACAGCAGCTCACTGAGGAAGAGGCCGTCCTGCCCGGTGATGCCGGTGATCAGTGCGGTGCTCACTGCCCCAACCTAGCGAGCGTCCTCGCCCCGTACGCTTGCCCCGTTCCGGCCCGGGAAGCGGGCGCGGGTCTGACGGCTGGAGGTGAACCCGATGAACTGCGCGGTCTGCGGCGCCACGATGAGCGTCACGCACGAGGGGGTCCTCCTCGGTCGCCATCGGGTGAGCTATCACCTCTGCAGCAGCTGCGACTACTGGTGCACCGACGAGCCGCACTGGCTGGAGGAGGCCTACTCAGCCGCGATCAGCGCCGCCGACACCGGCCTCGTGCTGCGCAACCTGATGGTCGCCACCGACCTCACCGCCGTTCTGGGCGGGCTGTTCCCCACCGGACCGTACGTGGACTGGGCCGGCGGCTACGGCATGCTCGTTCGGCTGATGCGGGACGCCGGCTTCGACTTCTGGTGGCGAGACGCCTATGCCGACAACCTGCTTGCGCGCGGCTTCGAGTGGTCCGGCGAGCGCTCCAGCGCCGTCACCGCCATCGAGGTGCTGGAGCAC
The DNA here is from genome assembly GCA_963746465.1 of uncultured Actinomycetota bacterium. GTDB lineage: Bacteria > Actinomycetota > Actinomycetes > JACCUZ01 > JACCUZ01 > CAVVAY01. The sequence continues at coordinate 335,212 of CAVVAY010000007.1, forward strand.
GTCCCGGACCCCCTCGGGTTCCTTCGTGAGTGCCTGGAGGGCGCCGGCACCGACACGGTGATCTTCTCCCAGGAGCTGCACTCGGCCCCCGACCCGGACTGGTGGTACCTCACCCCGGCGACCGGACAGCACGTCTCGTTCTACTCGCGGCGCACCTTGGAGGCGATCGCCGACAAGCTCGGGATGACGCTGCACACGTCGGCCCGCCTGCACATGCTCACCCGTCAGCCGGTGCCTCCGAAGCGTTTCGACCGCCTGGTCCGGACCTCCTCGCTGACCGGCCGGCTGCACCGGCGTCGCCGGGAGCCGCTCACTCACCCGGATCACCGCACCATGCTGCGGCACCTCGCCGAACGCGGTGCGGCCCGACCGAAGGACGACGGATGACCCCGGAGGAGGAGGCAGCCGAGCTGCGGTACTCGGCGGCACGTGAGGAGCTGGCCCGGTTCATCCCGCCGGCGGCCGGGCGGGTGCTCGACATCGGCTGCGGAACCGGTGGGTTCGGCAGCACGCTGCGCCACAGCGGGGCGGTGCGGGAGATGTGGGGGATCGAGCCGGTGCCTGCCGCGGCTGAGGAGGCGCGCACCGTCTACGACGAGGTGCGCATCGGGTTCTTCCCGGACGACGCGCTCGATCTGCCCGCTCGGTCCTTCGACACCGTGTTCCTGCTCGACGTGCTCGAGCACATGGTGGAGCCGGCCGAGGCCCTGACGGCCGTCCTCCCGCTGCTGGCCGAGGACGGAGTCGTCATCGCGTCGATCCCCAACGTGCGGCACTTCTCGGTCTGGTGGCCCCTCGTCCGGCACGGCAGCTGGACTTACACCGAGACCGGCTTGCTGGACCGCACTCATCTGAGGTGGTTCACCAGCAGGTCGATGCAGGAGCTGTTCGAGACCTCCGGCTACCGGGTCGATGGACTCGAGCCGGTCAACGTCAGCGAGCCTGAAGGATGGAAGGCACGGCTGCTGGCTCGCCTTCCCGGCCAGCGCGAGCAGATGTTCGCGGTCCAGTTCGTGGTGACGGCGCGGCCCTCGGCGGTCAGTGACCGATGAGCGAGGCGTAGGCGGCCACGGTGCCGGCCGCGGTGCTGTCCCACGAGAACTGCAGCGCCCGCGCGTGGCCCGCCGCGACGAGCTGCTCGCGGCGTCCGGGTCGAACGACCTCGGCCAGCGCCTCGGTCAGCTCCTCGACGTTCCCGGGGTCGGCCAGCACCGCCGCGTCGCCGAGCACCTCCGGGACGGAGCCGGCGCGGGACGCGACGACGGGGCAGCCGCGGCTCATCGCCTCCAACGGAGGCAGCCCGAAACCCTCGTACATCGACGGGTAGACGAAGGCCACCGCCTCGCGGTAGCAGGCGTCCAGCAGGTCGTTGTCCGCGGACATCTGATGCACCCGGCCCGAGAGGTGGAGTTCGTCCAGCAACTCGGTCTCTGCGGTCGTGAAGGGTCCGGCACCGACACTGACGACCTCGAGCTCGTCGACGGCCCGGCAGGCGGCGACGGCCCGAATGAAGCGCTCCCAGTTCTTGTAGCCGTAGCGCAACCCGACGTACAGCAGGAACGGCCGCGTCCGGCCGCATGTCGTTCCCGCTCGCGCGGGTGGGATGTTCACCCCGAGATGGGTCACGGCGATCTTCCCTGGAGGCACGCCGAGGACCTCCTGGAGGTCGTCGGCCGTGCGCTGCGAGATCGCCAGCACGAGGTCGGCCCGCTCGAACGAGGCCCGCTGCTGAGCCACCGTCGGGTCGTCCGGCGGGAAGTACTCGGGGAGCTTGGCATGGATCAGGTCGTACGCCGTCACCACAACCGGCCCCCGGTGCCGCCGGGCGACGCGATCGTCGTAGTAGGTCTGGTGGTAGAGCGGAACGGGCCGGCCCACCCGGAGCCGACCCGCGGTGAGCACCCGGTTGACCTGCTCCTCCAGCGGGCGCAGCCGGGCCTTCTGCCACCGTGCAGGTATCCGTGCCCCGCGCACCCCGGCGACCTCTGACAGGTCCTCGTTGCGGTGCAGCCCGGCCAGCACGGTGCTGTGCACGCCGAGACCCGGAAGCCGGCGCTGGAGCTCGATGTAGTACCTGCTGATGCCGCCGTACCGCTGCCCGAACACCTCGGGTCCGAACACGACATCCACGCGGGCCCCTTGTCGTCCCTGGCGCGCCGGGGGGTCCCGCGCGACGTCCTAGGATAGGTGCGCCCCACCCGAGAGACGACGTGAGGAGCCGGTCCTGGCCCCCCTGGTGTCCGTGGTCATGCCGAGCTACAACCAGGCGGAGTTCCTCCCTGCGGCCCTCGACTCGGTCCTGTCCTACGACGGTGACCTGGAGCTCATCGTCATGGACGGCGGCAGCGACGACGGCTCGGCGCAGGTGCTCGAGCACTATGGGCCGCGTCTGACCCACTGGCAGAGTGCCCCGGACGGTGGTCAGGCCGCGGCGATCAACGCTGGGTTCACCCGGGCCACCGGCGACGTCCTCTGCTGGTTGAACAGCGACGACATGTACCTGCCCGGGACGCTGAGCAGGGTTGCCGCGGCGGCCGGCCCGAGTCCTCGACGATTCTTCCGTTACGGGTCCGCGGTGCACCTGCGCGAGAGCCCGACCCCGCAGGTTGAGCTCGCGCCGGCGCACGCCGACCGGGACGACCGATTGCTGCACGACGCAGTGGTCGTGCAGCCGAGCGCCTTCTGGTCGCGCGACGTGTGGGAGGCCACCGGCCCGCTCGACGAGAGCCTGCACTTCGCGTTCGACTGGGAGTGGTTCATCCGCTCCAGGGTGAACGCGGAGCTCGAGCACGTCGAGGAGGTCTACTCCGTCTACCGGCTGCACGACGCGCACAAGACCGGCTCCGGCGGTGCACGGCGCCGCGCCGAGATCTGCGAGGTGGTGCGCCGGCACGGCAAGGAACCCTGGGTGAGTCGCTACCGTCGGTTGCTCGACCTCGTCGACGGCGAGGAGAACCGCATCAGCCGGCTCCAGGACCGGGGGTTCAGCTTCCATCGGGCGGCGCTGCTGGTGGCTGCCCGGCGCGGGATGTTGCCGAGGTCGGCAGAGGAGGCGCGCGGGTGGTCGTTCGTCCTGCGCATGTACACATGACGCAGCACTGCGGTCTCCTCCGGTTAGGGTCCACCCGGTGAAGTGGGTCGTCACCGGCGCAGCGGGCATGCTCGGCGTCGACGTGGTCGACGTCCTGCGAGCGGCCGGGCACTCCGTTCGCCCGCTGGCCAGGAGCGACCTCGACATCCGCGACCCGGACGCCTGCCGGGCGGCCGTCGAGGGGGCCGACGCCGTGGTCAACGCGGCCGCCTGGACCGATGTCGACGGGGCGGAGGCGAAGGAGCGTGCGGCCTTCGCCGTGAACGCGGTCGGCGCCGCCAACGTGGCCCGCGCGTGCGCCCGGCACGGCGCAGCCCTGGTCCAGCTGTCCACCGACTACGTGTTCGACGGGACCGCGACCGCTCCCTACCCTCCTGGGGCGCCGATCTCGCCCGTCAACGCCTACGGGCGGACCAAGGCCGCAGGTGAGTGGGCGGTGCGATCGGAGCATCCTGCCGCCTACGTGGTGCGGACGGCATGGCTCTACGGCGCGCACGGTGGCAGCTTCGTGCGCACGATGCTGCGTGTGGCGCACGAGCGCGACACCGTCGAGGTGGTCGACGACCAGCGCGGTCAGCCTACCTGGACCCGCGACCTCGCCGTCCTGCTCCGGGACCTGGTGGTCGAGGCAGCACCTGCCGGCGTGCACCACGGCACCAGCGCGGGCGAGGGCACCTGGTACGACCTGGCGAGGGAGACCTTCCGGCTGGCCGGCCTCGATCCCGACCGGGTACGGCCCACCACGTCCGCGCGGTTCCCGAGGCCTGCCGCCCGGCCGCAGTACAGCGTGCTCGCCAACGACGGCAGACTGCCGGACTGGCGGGACGGCCTGCGCCGCGCGCTCCCGTCGGTGTCGGCGGGACTCTGAGCTACCGGCCGCTGCGGGCGGCCGCTCGCCGGCTGCGCGGAAGCTGTCGCACGGCGTGCCTGACGAATGCGGTGTTGCCGAGGAGATAGCGGCGCCAGAGCCGCCGCGGCTCGGACAGCAGCCGGTACACCCACTCGAGGCCCGTTCGGTGCAGCACCGCCGGCGCTTCCGCCTTGTGCCCGGACAGGAAGTCGAACGCCGCGCCGACGCCGACGGCGACAGCACCGGTACGACCGGTCAACCGCGCGATCACCTGGTCCTGCCGCGGGGTCCCCAGACCGACCCACACGACGTTCGCTCCGGCGGCGCGGACTGCCGCCGCCCACTCCTCGAGCTCGCTCTCGGTGGGGTCGCCGAAACGGGGCGCGAACCGTCCGGCCACGACGGCCGCCGGGTAGTGGCGGGCGATGGCCGCCTCGAGGTCGTCGAGCAGCTGTGGCGTCCCGCCGAGCAGGTAGTGGCGCAGCCCCGGACGTGCGAGGGTCGCTCTGAGCAACGCCGGGCCGCGGACCGGGCCGCGGGTGGGCCGCCCGCCGGTCAGCCTGTGGTACCAGGACACCGGGGTGCCGTCGGGAAGGTTGACCGCACCGGGATGTTGCAGCGCCGCGCAGTAGCCCGGGTCCCGCATCGCCAGGGCCAGCGTGTACGAGTTGCACAGGTGCAGGCCCTGGGACTCACCTGCCAGGGCGGCAGCAGCCAGCGACTCCACGGCCCCGGCAACGTCGATGTCGAGGAGCTGGACGTCCCCGAAGTCGAACGGATCTCCCTGCGTCCAGAAGGCAGGGGGAGGCAGCACCCGCGCGATGCTACCTGTCGGGGCCCGAAGGCCTCCGCCTGCGCCGGGCCGCTGCGGCGGGGACAGGTAGGCTTCCAGCCCGTGACCACGAAGACCGCCCTCATCACGGGCATCACCGGACAGGACGGCTCGTACCTCGCAGAGCTGTTGCTCGCCAAGGGGTACGAAGTCCACGGGATCATCCGTCGGGCGTCGACCTTCAACACCGACCGGATCGACCACATCTACCAGGACCCGCACGATGTGGACCAGCGGCTCGTGCTGCACCACGGCGACCTGGCCGACGGGGTGATGCTGGTGAACCTGATGCGCGACATCGAGCCGGGTGAGGTTTACCACCTGGGCGCGCAGAGCCACGTCAAGGTGTCTTTCGAGATGCCGGAGTACACCGGTGACGTCACCGGAGTGGGCACCATCAGGCTGCTGGAGGCGATCCGGGCCTCGGGCGTGGACACGAAGTTCTACCAGGCGAGCTCCTCGGAGATGTTCGGCTCGACGCCGCCTCCGCAGAACGAGGACACGCCCTTCCACCCCCGGAGTCCGTACGGCTGCGCGAAGGTCTACGCGTACTGGGCCACCGTCAACTACCGCGAGGCCTACGGCCTGCACGCCACCAACGGCATCCTGTTCAACCACGAGAGCCCCCGGCGTGGTGAGACGTTCGTCACCCGCAAGATCACTCGCGCAGTCGCCCGGATCGCGGCCGGCATCCAGGACGCGCTGTACCTGGGCAACCTGGACGCGGTCCGCGACTGGGGCTACGCGAAGGAGTACGTCGAGGCGCAGTGGCTGATGTTGCAGCAGCCGCAGGGCGATGACTACGTGGTGGCCACCGGACAGGCGGCAACCGTGCGGGAGTTCTGCGAGGCGGCTTTCGGCCGAGCCGACCTGGACTGGGTGAAGTACGTGCGCACCGATGCGCGGTACGAACGTCCCAGCGAGGTCGACGCGCTGATCGGGGACGCCAGCAAGGCGCATCGTCAGCTCGGCTGGAAGGCGACGACGACCTGGCGCCCGCTGGCCGAGCTGATGGTCGACGCCGACCGGCAGCTGCTCGAGGACCAGCTCGCCGGCAAGCTCGTCCGCATCGACCGGTGACCGAGGTGAGCTCCTTCCGCCACGACCTGTCGCTGGACGCACCGTTCTACGTCGCGGGCCACCGCGGCCTGGTGGGCTCGGCCGTGTGGCGGCACCTCGAGCAGCGCGGGCACTCACGCCTCATCGGTCGGACCAGCGCCGAGCTGGACCTGCGTGACCGGGACGCGGTGGATGCCTTCTTCGACGTGGAGCAGCCGGAGTACGTCGTGCTGGCGGCCGCGAAGGTCGGCGGCATCGTCGCCAACAGCACGTACCCGGCGGACTTCCTCAGCGAGAACCTGCGCATCCAGCTGAACGTCCTCGACGCCGCGGCACGCACCGGCGTACGCCGATTGCTCTTCCTCGGATCGAGCTGCATCTACCCCAAGTACGCCGACCAGCCGATCCGGGAGGACAGCCTCCTGACCGGGCCGCTGGAGCCGACCAACGACGCCTACGCGATCGCCAAGATCGCCGGCGTGCTGCACGTGCAGGCACTGCGACGCCAGCACGGTGCCTCGTTCATCTCGGCGATGCCGACAAACCTCTACGGGTGGAACGACAACTTCGACCTGGAGACCTCGCACGTGCTCCCGGCGTTGGTGCGCAAGTTCGCCGAGGCGAAGCGCGCCGACGCGCCGTCGGTCGAGCTGTGGGGCACCGGCACTCCGCGCCGGGAGTTCCTCTGGGCCGACGACCTCGCCCGGGCCTGTGTGACCTTGCTCGAGCGGTACGACGACCCTGCACCCATCAACATCGGCGTGGGCGACGACCTCGCCATCAAGGACCTCGCGCTGCTGATCGCGGACGTCGTCGGGTACGACGGTGACCTGACCTTCGACACCTCTCGGCCGGACGGGACGCCGCGCAAGCTGCTCGACGTCTCCCGGATCAATGCGCTGGGCTGGAAGGCCGAGGTTCCGCTGCGGGACGGGATCGGGGAGATCTACCGCTGGTACCAGGAGAACGAGTCCCGCTGACCCGGCTGTCCGTCGGCGGGGTCCATACCTGCCGCGCCAGGTGCCCGATGGCCCAGAAGTAGGGGATCGCGCCGAACGGCGACTCCAGCACCACTCCGAGCAGTGCCGTCACCGGAAGCACCAGGACGATGAGTCCGGCGAAGGTGGTGACCGAGCCGGACGGCCGCGCGAGCAGACGCAGCGCGAGCATCGCAGCTGCGAACAGGATGCTCAGGGCGATCACGGCACCGAACAGCCCGAGTCGGGCGAAGGTGCCGATCAGGTAGTTGTGCGGCGAGCGGACGTTCTCGTAGTCCTCGCCCTCCAGGGCGACCAGCGTCCCGCTCTGGGTGAGGAAGTCGGGACCGAAGCCCACCCCGACCGCCGTGCGATCCGCGGCAGAGAGCAGGAATCGGTCGACCCCGGACCAGGTGATCTGACGCGCCGCCACCGTGCCGCGAGAGGCACTGTCACCGCTCAGCGAGTCGAGCAGCCGTTGCCCCGGGGGGGTCACGACGGCCAGGGTGATCAGGAGGCCCAGGCACAGGAAGACGATTGCGCCGCGTCGACCCAGCAGGGTCCGCCAGTCGGTGCCGCGAAGAGCCCAGGTCAGGCCGACGCACGCCACGGCCAGGAGCGTGGCGAGCAGCCCGGCACGGGTCAGCAACGTGGTCAGCGCGTACCCGTTGGCAAGTCCGAACACTGCCAGGCCCACCCACTGCCAGCGCGTGCGGCCGTGTGGACGATGCAGGGCAGCGTGCAGCGCGAGGGCGGTGGCTGCACCGCACACCGCCGCGTCGAAGTCCGGCCGCGGCACGAGCAGGACCGCGTCGCCGAAGCCGAGCGACATCCACGGCCATCCAGGGAGGAGTGCCGCCCCGAGGACCCAGAGGAGGTGTGCGCCCAGCGCCCCGTAGACCCAGCGCGCCTGGCGCCGGCCATCGACCGTGGCAAGCACGAAGGCCACGAAGCCCGCCACCGGGTACGCGTAGGGGGCGAGGTCGCGCAGCGCCAGGACCGGGTCGCTCGCCACGGCCTGCAGGCCGAGAGCCGCGCGCAGCGCCGCCCAGCCGAGCAGCAGACCGGACAGCAGCAGGGCGAGGTGTGCGCTGGCGACCGCCTGCCCGAGGCGTTGCAGTCCTATGCTTGAGTACCGCAACGCCCGGACGGCTTGCACGATGCCCCCCGCGAGCAGGACGTCCCCCACGTACACCGGGAGGCCAGGAACTCCGACGTGGCTCCCCCACCGGCTCGTGGCGCAGAGGTACAGGACTGCGAGGAACAGCACCGAGGTGCCGGTCGGCTCGGGCAGCCACCGACCCGCCGCCCCCAGGGGCGCATCCTGGCTGTCGAAGGCGACCGTTCCGGACCCCTCGCCCGCGAGGCCTCGAGCTGTCGCCACCCGTCCGGCCCTGGTCATTCGGTGATCAGCTCGCTGCAGCGGACGTCGGCGGCGCAGCGCTCCTCGCCTCGGACCGACGCGTAGTCGTCGGCCAGCAACCGGGAGTACCTCGTCAGCACGCGATCACCGGTGACGTCGGCGAGGGCCGCGATCTGGCCGGTCAACCAGACGTGATCCTGCGGGCTGGCTGCCTCCGTCACCAGGTTTGAGCGCGCATAGCCCCCCGGTCGGCGGATGTACTCCGGCAGCGCGTCCCGCAGCGACGTCAGGCCGCCCTGGAAGTACGAGACCGCGGCAGAGCTCCCGGTGAGGCTCCAGTAGTCGTAGAGACCCAGCAGCGCATCGACATGACCGCGCAGCACCCGGGACGGCTGTGCGCCCCCGGGATACTGCTCGAACCACAGGTAGCCGGAGTAGTCGAGGAAGGCCAGCCACGGCCGGGGACCGGGGTAGCCGTACTCACGCACGCTGGTGAGTGACCGGAAGGCGTCGTCGGCCGCAGACCGCCACCGGGCCTCTCCGGTCTCCTCGGACAACCGGGTCAGGGCGCTGAGCATGAGCCCCTCGCCCTCGGCCGAGTGCCAGGGCTGCGGCAGGGGCTCACCGGACACGTCGTCCTGATCGAAGTCGTAGGTCAGGAATCCCTTCCGAGCGGTCCCGAGGGCCGCGGCGACGGCCGACTCGGCTCGGTCCAGCAGGACCTTGTCGCCGGTCACGCGGTAGCGCTCGAGGGCAGCCAGCGCGAAGCGCGCGTTGCGTGTCGGGTCGACGATGCCCGGTCCCAGCACCGGGCGGCCGTCCGACCGGACCGCGGCCGGGCCACGTCTGCCGGCCAGCGGCGCGAGCTCTGCGGGCAACGGTGAGTAGACGTCAACCCCCGACCGCAGGTCCACCGGCCTGACGGGGAAGTACGGCAGCCGGTCGTCGAGGTCGAACAGCTTGCTCCAGTGGTCGAACTGCTCGGACCCGGTCACCTCGCCCAGGAGGTTGAGCTGGGTCGTCGCGACCTGGTGGTCCCGCAGGTCGTGGTTGCCGCCGGCCAGGCTGCTGACCGAGATCCGGCTCGGGGTCCGATACCTCGGCAGGTACTCGTGCAGCGTCGCCAACGTCCCGGAGAGCAGGCTCTCCGCTGCCCGCCGCTCGGCGGCGCCGCGGGCCAGCACCCGCCGGTAGTCGTACACACCGAAGGCGGTGGTGAGCTGCTCGGTGAGGATCCCGGTGGTGTCCAGGCCCGCGCTGAACCGGTCGAACCACAGGTAGCCGTCCCCGTCCAGGCTGGTCAGCCAGTGCTCGGGCGCCGGGCGGCTGCCGGAGAAGAAGCCGCGGAATGAGTAGAGGGTGGCGAACACCTCGGCCGCGGGCTGCCGCCACCGTGGGTTGCCGGTGATCTCGTGCATCCGTGCCAGAGCGCTGAGCGTGAGCCCTTGGGTGGCGGATGCGTACCAGGGGGGGTCGATGGAGCGGCCGAGTACGTCTGTGACCTGTGACGTGTGGGCCATCAGGCCGCTCGGGGACCGCGCCAGGAGGTCGCCGAGAGCGAGGGAGGCGGCCCGGACCCAGCGACGGTCGCCGGACCGGTCGTACTCGTCCAGTGCGCCCAGGACGTAGCGCAGGATCGTGTCCGGACCTGCCGGTGCGGACCCGGCCCGGATCCGGCCGCGGGAGTCCCTGGTGGCTCCAGCCGGCAGGATCGGGCTGAACCCGAGGACCGGCGGTGCGTCGCGGTAGGTGTCGACGTCCCAGCCGACCCCGGCCAACGACGCCTGCCGGAAGTCGGGTACCAGCGGGTCATCGCGACGATCGACCCATACGGCGGCCGACGCCGCGACGTCCAGGGCCATGGCCAGCACGACGATCAGAGCGAGGCGTGCGAGCGGTGTCCGGGGGAACCGGCGCCGTGCTGCCGGAATGCGGTCCATGAACGCGCGTCGCGTGCTCGGTGCGGCGGTCATGTCCTCCTTCGGCTTCCTGTGCGGCGCAACGACGATACCCGGCACCTGCGGCCGCTCCCTGCACGCCGCCGGCCTGATACGCCGCCGGGTAGCGTCGGCCGCTCCGAGTGCAGCTGCTGAGGAGACCGTGTGCCCCGGTTGGATCTTCTGGTCGTCGCCGACCACGTCGGTGGCGGCCTCGGTGCGTCGGCGGTCGCCCACGGCGAGTGGTTCGCCGCACGGAACTGGTCGGTCGGTCTCGCGGCTCCCCACCAGGACGCCGGCGAGGTGGCCGGAGTGCGCCGTTTCCCGCTGCCGGTCGCGCACAGCGCGCTGGACCTGGGTGCTGTGTGGCGGGCGGTCCGCGAGCTGCGCCGAGTGCTGCGGACCACACGCCCGGCGGTGGTGCACGTCCACGGGACCCGATCACAGCTCCTCTGCCTCCTTGCCGGGTGTCGTCCCTACGTGACGATGCACGGCGCAGGAGGTCGCGTCCCCGGTCAGCAGGCGGTCGGGACGCTGCTGCGCAGGATCGGGCGAGCGTCGGCCCCGCGCCTGGCCCGAGGTGCCTACAGCGCCGCTCCGGCAGGTCGGGCCTGGAGCACCGTGCTGCACGCCAGCCCCAGACTCCCCCAGCTGGCACAGCTCGAGCCGTTCGGCGCGTCGACCGTCCCGTCGTTCCTGTGGCTCGGCCGGCTGGACGAGCCGAAGCAGCCGATGGTCTTCCTGGAGGCGTGCGTGGCCGCGGCCGCCCAGAAGCCGCTGCGCGGCGTGGTCGTCGGCGACGGCCGCATGCGACCGGCCCTGGAGGCCGCGGCCACCAGGATGGAAGCCCCCGTGACGTTCGTCGGCGAGACCACTGACATCGAGCCCTTCCTGGAGGCGACCTGGGCGCTCTGCCTGTTCAGCGGCTTCGAGGGCGTGCCGTTCTCGGTGCAGGAGGCGATGTGGGCCGGCCGAGCGGTGGTGCTCTCGCCGCTGCCGAACCTGAGGTGGTTCGCCGGTTCTGCAGCAACCTATGCCTCCGATGCGGCGGAGGCCGCCGTCCGGATGCTCGAGCTGACCGACCCGCAGGTCGCCAGGGAACGGGGGCTCGCCGCCCGGGACCGGGTGCGGGATCTCGTGGCCCCGGAGGACCCGTTCCCCCGTTATCTCACCGACTACGGATCGCGGGACATGACCTCGCGGTAGATCTCGATCTGCGCCGCCGTCACGACAGCGGGCGCGTGGGTCTGCTCGTACCGCCGGCGGCCGGCGGACCCGAGCGCGGCCAGGTCGTCGGCCGCCGCCTTGGTCAGCGTCGAGGCGAGGCCCTCGCCGGTGGGCTCCGCCAGCCAGCCCACCGTGTCGTCCACCACGTCCTCCAGCCCCCGGCCTCCGGTCGCCAGGACCGGCCGACCGTGCGCCAGTGCCTCGAGGACGACGAGTGGCTGGGCCTCGGGTGCCGTGGACGGCACCACCAGCACGGCCGACTCCCGCATCGCCGCGGCGACCTGGTCGACGCGGAGCCGGCCGGCCGCCCGCACAGCCCCATCGGTGCGCTGCACGGCAGCAGCCACCGCCGGGGCCTCCGGGCCTTCTCCGACGATCGTGAGGCTGCCGAAGGGGCGTCCTGCGCGCTCCCACGCCGCAAGGAGCAGAGGGATGCCCTTCTCGGCGGTGAGGCGCCCCACGAACAGCAGGCCGCGCCCTGGTGGGGTAGCCGGTCCGGGGTCCGGGACGGTGTTCGGGCGGAGCACGACCTGGTCAGGGCTGACCAGACCCGACTCGCGGATGCTGGCGGCCATCGACTCGGTCAGCGCGATGTACCGGTCGACCCGTCGCTGGTCGGACCGGTGCGCACCCAGTGCGGCCACCATCGGCACGCTCTGCACCCTCGAGTCGCGGTAGCAGCCGTGCTGCACCGCCGGCCACGGAAGCGACTTGCCGCGGCACAGGGTGCAGGGATGCCCGTCCCGGAAGTAGCTCCCGCGCACGCAGCTGTGCCGATGGTTGTGCAAGGTCATGACGACCGGCACGCCCTGCCGATGGGCTGCCCGGACCACGGACATCGAGATCAGCGGGTACGGGTTGTGCAGGTGCAGCACGTCGACGGCGTGGTCCTCGATCAGGCGGAGGATGTCGGCGACCGCGCGCGGCGAGTGCAGCGGCAGCAACGGCAGGGTCAGCTTTCCGGCCGCCGAGAGGTGCGGGATCTCGTCGCTGCTTCGCAGGTAGGGGACGACGTGCACCCCGGCGCGGCCGAGAGCCGCGATCTCCTCGTCGACCGCGACGTTCTCACCGGACGGAAGGTCCGCGCGGTAGCGGTTGTGCGCGACGAGGATCTTCACGAGGAGGGGCGCCTGATCACGTCGTCGAGTGTAGGGAGACGCATGCGATGCTCCTCGTCATGTCTTCGCTCGTCGTCGTCCCCACGCTGGGCGAGCGACCCGAGCTGCTCCGCCGCACGGTCCTGTCGGTGGCCGGTCAGGGTGTCGACACGACTGTGCTCGTCGTGGCCGCCGGTGACCTGGAAGTGGTGCGGGAGTGCTGCCGCGGGACCGCGGCGGAGGTCGTCACCCAGCGCAGCCGCGGCCTGAGCGCGGCCATCAACGAGGGCTGGGAGCTGGCCGGGGAGGGCGCTGATGCCTGGACCTGGCTCGGTGATGACGACGAGCTGCTGCCGGGATCACTGGCCCGCACCACGTCGGCCCTGCAGGCGACGCCGACGGCGAGCATGGTCTACGGCCGGTGCCAGTACGTCGACGCGGACGGTCGACTGCTCTGGACGGCGAGGCCGGGCCGGCTCGCCGCACTGATCGCGCCGTACGGCCCCAATCTCGTGCCGCAGCCAGGCTCGCTGCTCCGCGCGGCGGCCGTGCGCCGGGTGGGGGCCCTGGACCCGGCACTGCGCTACGCGATGGACATCGACCTGTTCCTCCGCCTGCGCACGGTCGGCCGGCTGCTGTACCTGCCGCACGACCTGGCCGCCTTCCGCTGGCACGCGGCCTCGACCACGGTGGCCAACCAGGCGGCCTCGTCCGCCGAGCTGTCCGCTGTGCGGGCACGACACCTGCCGCCCGGCCGTCGCCGGTGGCTGCCCGTCCTCGGTCCGCTCGCGACTGCGGCGGGAAGGCTCTCCTACCAGCTGGACCGGCGGCGTCCGCTCAGCGCGCCGGGCCGACGATGACCGGCAGCAGCCCGACCTCGACCGTGTCCCCGGCGGTGACGGCCTCGGTCCGTCCGCCGACGGTCTGCGCCGAGCCCGCGCCCTCCGGCACCGGTGCCTGCACGGTCTTCTTCGTGTTCCAGTAGATGGTGCTGGTCCCGCCCGGCTGCTCTAGCGTGCAGGTCCACGTCCCGTCGGCGTCCTGCGTGCAGCCCTGCACGATCGCGCCGTCCAGCCACTTGTACACCGTGCGGAAGGCCCGGCCGGCGGGGGTGAGCGTCGCCAGGTCGGGCTCGGTCAGCAGGGTGTCGACGATGGACTGCTGGTCCCAGCCGTACCAGTAGACGCGGCCGACACCGTTGGCCGCGTTCAGGACGTAGGTGCGCACGACGTTGGACTGCTGCTCGTCGACGTCGGCCGGGGCGACCTCCTGCCCGGTGAGGCCGTAGTTGATCTCGGTGTTCCAGATCGGCTTCTGCACGTCGTAGCGAGCCAGCACCGTCTTCATCGCCGTGAGCAGCTCCATCGAGGACTCCGGCGTCCCCTCCGCGTCGGGGTACAGCTGCAGCGAGACGACGTCGACGTAGTCGGCCACCGGAACGCCGTCCACCGAGGTCGCGAAGAAGTCGTCGATCCACGCGCGCTGGCCGATCAACCGGGTGACCAGCGCCGGTGCCACCAGGGTCGGCCGGGGCGTGATCTCGTCGAGGACGTCGTGGGCGGCCTTGGTCAGGTCGGCCATCTGCTGCGGCGTGCCGCTCCAGAACCCGCTGACGTTGGCCTCGTTCCAGATCTGCAGCACGACGGGCCGGCCGGCGTACCGCTCGGCGACCGCGCGTACGTAGCTGGTCCAGGCTGCCAGCTTCGGCGGCGACGACGCTCCCTCGCCGTAGAAGCTCTCGGCCGCGGGGTCGATGGCATGGAAGACGGGGGTCTGACCAAGGACGAGCAGGACGTCGGAGTCGTGCTGCTCCGCGTTGTCGACCATCGCGTCGAGACGGGCGAAGTCGTAGCTCCCCGGCGCCACCTCGATCTCCCGCCACGTCACACCGGCGTCCCAGGCACGCAGGGACCCCACAGGACCGTCCGGCCAGGTGGCGACCGGGTCGTGGTCGTGGCTGCCGAAGAACGTGCGCTCGATCGGTTCCGGGCCGGAGGGCGTGGGGGACGGGCTGGGGCTCGCCGGTGTCTTCGTCGCCTTGCTGGCGTCCGGGTCGGCCTTTCCCGATGACGAACAGCTGGCGACGGAAAGGGCCAGCACGACCATGACGACGACGCGACTGATTGCGGGCATGGGCGAACACAGTACCGAGACGCGGAGAGTGCTCGGTCACACGGCGGGTAGGGAATGCGACCATGAGCCGCGTGAGGGCCAGCGATCGGTCGAGCGGAGTCGACGCCGTCCAGGTCGTGGCCCACCGGGGGTCCTCCGACGACGCCCCCGAGCACACGCTGCACGCGTACAAGAGGGCCATCGACGACGGTGCCGACGCTCTCGAGTGCGACGTCCGGCTCACCAAGGACGGCCACCTCGTCTGCGTGCACGACCGGCGCATCGACCGGACCTCCAACGGCCGGGGCATCCTGTCCACCCTCGAGCTCGCCGAGCTGACCGAGCTGGACTGGGGGTCCTGGCGGGACACGTGGGAGGACTTCGAGGATCCGGAGATGCCGGACCGGGACAAGTCGCAGATCTTGACCCTGCGCCGGCTGCTCGAGGCGGTGGCCACGGTGGACCGGAGGGTCGAGGTCGCCATCGAGACCAAGCACCCCACCCGGTACGCCGGGCTGGTGGAGCGGCGGCTGGTCGCGCTGCTCGACGAGTTCGGCTGGTCCCGGGCCGGGTCGCCGGTCCGGGTGATGAGCTTCTCCCAGCTGTCCCTGCGGCGGCTGAGGTCACTGGCCCCCGACCTGCGCACCGTCATGCTCTTCGAGCGGGTTCCGCTGCGGTTCCGGGACGGCACGCTGCCCGAAGGGGTGTACGCCGCCGGGCCGAGCATCGAGATCGTTCGGGGCCACCCCCGGTACGTCGAGCGGGCCCATCGGCAGGGGCATCCGGTGCACGTCTGGACCGTCGACACCGCCGACGACGTGGAGCTGTGCCTCCGGCTCGAGGTGGAGGCGATCATCACCAACCGCCCGGGCCGGGTGCTTCGCGCCCTCGGCCGCGCGACGGGGTCGCCGCGCGAGGACTAGCCCACCCGTCGCCGCGCGAGGACTAGCCCACCCGTCGCTGACCGAATGATGGCAGTGTGCGCTGTTTCCTCCCCGTTCCGTCGGGCACCTGGCACGGACGCAGACAGGCCCAGACGAGGGGAGCTCCGGATGGCCACGGGGGACGGGCTGGACTCGGCGATGCCGGTCAGCACCCGGACGCCGGCGGCGACGGCGGTTCACGTGCCGCACGAGCGCAGGGGGGTCCGGCTCGCCCGGCACGCCTTCGCCGACCAGCTCGAGGCGGTCGGCGTGGTCGAGGAGGCTCGGGACGACGCGATGCTGGTGCTGTCCGAGCTGGTCAGCAACGCCGTCAAGCACGCCGCCCCGCTGCCCTCCGGAGAGATCATCGTGCGGTGGTCGGTGCAGGCCGACGTCCTGCACATCGAGATCACCGACGGCGGCGCCAGCACCCGGCCGCACGCCAGCACGGCGGCGCTGTCCAGCCTCGGTGGACGCGGCCTGGACATCGTCCGCACCGTGAGCAGCCAGTGGGGCGTCACCGAGGCGGCGGAATCAGTGACCGTGTGGGCCGAGGTGCCGCGGGTGCCGGGTCGGCCCGGCGGGAGCTAGTGCCGGGCGCGGGACGGGTCGCGCGACCGCAGCCTTAGGGTGCCGAGATGGACAATCGACTGACACGCGAGCTCGACAGCTTCCAGGAGCTGTGGGCCGGCGGCTACCACGAGGGCGACCCGCTCGACCCGATGGGCGCCCAGGGGTGCACCCAGCTCGGGTACATGAGCACCCTGCACGCGACCTACCTCGCGTGCATCAAGCCCTACGTCCACCCTGACACCGTGGCCTTCGAGATCGGGCCGGGCCGGGGGGCATGGACCAAGGGGATCCTCCCTGCCCGGGAGATCTGGGTCGTGGACGCGCTGTCGGCCGAGCACAACCAGTTCTTCGAGTACCTGGGCCATCCCACGCACGTGCGGTACATCAAGGTCGATGACTTCGCGCTTCGCGACCTGCCCGAGAACCACTTCACGTACATGTTTTCCTACGGCGCCCTCTGCCACGTCTCGTTCGAGGGCATCACCGAGTACGCGCGGGCCGCGTTCCCCAAGCTCGTCTCGGGAGCGCACTGCTTCTGGATGGTGGCCGACTACGACAAGGTCAACAACGCGGTGGCCGCCGTCCCGCAGCTGTCACCGTGGACGCGCTGCGCCCCGACCCGGCGGCGGTTCGCGCCGGTGCGGTCGCTCCTGCGGCTGCTCGACCGGATCGACCCGCCGAGGCGGGTAGCTCCCGACGTCGACGACGAGCCCTCCCCCGGCCGTTGGTACCACGCGGGTACCGACCGGACGTGCCGGATGCTCGAAGACGCCGGCTACCAGGTTCTGGACCGCGACATGGGCGTCAACCACCGCGACCCCGTCATCCACTTCCGGAAGCCCTAGCGTCACTGACCCGCAATCTCCCCGAGGAGCGCGCCGCCATGGGCAAGAAGGCCACCCGCCGCACAGCGGTCGACACCCCGCTGACCGACGGCGAGGTGCCGGTCGTCGGCGCCCGCGAACTGTGTCCGTGCGGCTCGGGGCGCCGGTACAAGGCCTGTCACGGGCGGGCCGCCGGCCAGGCCGCCGAGGCCTACGTCCCCCGGCCGTTCGAGGGTCTGCCGGGCGAGTGCGACTGGGTCGCGATGCGCGAGATCGTGCCCGCGGCCACGGCGGGCCTGACCCTCGTCGACGGCAGCGGACCGCCCGTCACACTGGCCACCGTGCTCCCCATGGCCTGGCCCGGCCTGGTCCGGCAGGACGGCGCGCGGTTCGTCGGGCTGCAGGTGCCGGGCGGTTCGGGAGACGCGAGCCGGGACGTCGCGCACGCGCTGGAGCTCGTGCTGGACGCCGAGCCCGGTACGCCGATCGCACCTACCGCGCTACCCGGACCGGGTGCCCGGCTGCAGGACCTGCTCGACACCGAGGCGTCCCTGTCGGTCGAGGTGCACGACGGCTTCGACTTCTGGCTCGAGGGGGTCGAGGACCGCAGTGCTGAAGTCGTCGCATCGATGGAGCGGGCCAACGAAGCCGTCGTGCCGACGGTCCGGCTGACCTCGGTGGAGGCGGCCTACTGGTGTGAGATCCGCGGCCGGTTCCACCTGCGCTGGGTGGTCCCGCACGACGAGGACAGCCTGCTCGACGCGCTCGCGAGGCTGCACGCGGTCGGTGCCGACACGGTGGGCGAGGGATCGCGGTACGTCGGGTCGTTCCGGGCGCACGGACTCGTGGTGCCGGTGTGGGACCTGGCGGAGGGCACCTCGGCCGAAGCGCTCGAGGAACCGGTGGACACCTTCGCCGGCCGGCTGGCCGAGGCCCTGGCCGACACCAGCCCGCTGGACGACGCCGCGCGGCGGGCCCGCTCCGGGCTGCGCAGCCGGCAGCTCACGCTGCGTTGACGCGCCGCGCAGACCGTTGCGGCGCCCCAGAAAATAGTGCCCGTGCACCACAGGATCGGCTGTTCGGCATCTGGGGTTTCGGATATCGTCGCCGCCAGGCCCGAGCGCTGCTGCATCCCCCGTCGGTTGCGCTCGGGCCGTTCCATGTCCGCTGCCGCCTCCGGTGCGGCAGCCGGGGTCAGCCGCCGAGCGGGTCCCGGCTGATCGGGCAGGACATGCAGCGCGGGCCCCCGCGGCCGCTGCCGAGCTCGCTGCCGGCGATGCGGACCACCTCGATGCCGGCCTCCTCGAGCCGGAGGTTGGTCTCGACGTTGCGCTCGTACGCCACTGCCAGGCGGGGGCCGATCGCCAGCGTGTTGTTGCCGTCGTCCCACTGCTCGCGCTCTGCGGTGATCGGGTCCAACCCGGTGTCGATCACCCGCAGCGTGTCGATGCCCATCGCCTTGGCGGCGGCCACCAGGAACGGCTCCGGCCCGCTGACGTGCAGCTCGCCCCCGTTGGTCACTGTGTAGGCCTCGAGGGTGTCGGCGATGTTCGGGTACATGACGACGGCGTCGACGTCGACCATGGTGCAGACCGTGTCGAGGTGCATGGTCGCGCGCTCCTGCGCGATCGGGACGGCGAGCACCGTGGTCGCCAGGTCGCGGTCGAAGACGGTCCGGGCCAGCCGCTCGACACCGGCCGGGGTGGTCCGTTCCCCGACGCCGACGGCCACCACACCTGGTGCCAGCAGCAGCACGTCGCCGCCCTCGACCGGCTCGTTCTCCGGCCCGTGCACGAGCTCGGTCCCGGCGAACCGCGGGTGCGAGGTGTAGATCGCCCGGGTGAGCGTCGTCTCGCGCATCCGGGCCGGCATGGCCAGGCTGGTGACGGCCACCCGGTCCCGGATCCAGACGCTCGAGTCGCGGGTGAACAGCAGGTTCGGCAGCGGGTCGATGACGAAGTCGTGCCGGTCCATGAACCGGTAGACCAGCCCGCCCACCGGAGCCATCTCCTCGTGAGCCAGTCCGGCCATCAGGGTGGTCGCGAGGTCATCGGGGTGCAGCCCGCGCAGGAAGCTCTCGACGGTGCGGTGCAGGGCCTCGCCCAGCCGCGGGTCGCGCAGGACCGCGGCGATCGTCTCGTCCCGGGCCGGTTCCTGCTCCAAGGCCGTGGCGAGCAGGTCGGCGAGGTACAGCACCTCGACGCCGTGGCTCCGCAGCTGGTCGGCGAACGCGTCGTGCTCGTCCTGCGCCCGCCCGATCCAGGGGATGCCGTCGAAGAGCAGCTTGTCGTTGTTGCGCGGGGTGAGGCGCTTGAGCTCCGGCCCCGGCCGGTGCAGCATCACGGTCCGCAGGCGGCCCACCTCGCTGTCGACCCCGAGCGCGGCAGGGGTCCCGGCGGTGGCGGGGGCAGTGGGCGAGTCGGCCATGGCCGGATGGTAGCCGCGGACGGGCGTCCCGTGACCGGATGGGAGGCCGGGTCGGACGGCGCATAGGGTCGCCGGCATGGGTCTTCTCGACGGCAGGGTCGTCATCGTCACCGGCGCGGGACGCGGCATCGGCCGCGGCGAGGCGATCGAGCTCGCCCGTGAGGGCGCCCGGGTGGTGGTCAACGAGCTGGACGCCGAGGTCGGCCAGGGTGTCGTCGACGAGATCACCTCGGCCGGCGGCGAGGCCGTGCTCGACACCGGCGACTGCTCCGAGGAGAGCACCGCGCGGCACCTGATCGGCACCGCGATCGACACCTGGGGCAAGCTCGACGGGCTGGTCAACAACGCCGGCATCCTGCGCGACCGGACCGTGGCGAAGATGAGCGTCGACGAGTGGGACTCCGTCATCAAGGTGCACCTGCGCGGGCACTTCCTGCCGACCCACTACGCCTGCGCGCACTGGAAGGAGGCCGGCACCGGCGGCCGCATCGTCTGCACGGCGTCGACGTCCGGTCTGCTCGGTAACTTCGGTCAGGTCAACTACGGCGCCGCGAAGGCGGGCATCGCCGCGTTCTCGACGATCGTCGCGATGGAGATGGCGCGGTACGGCGTGCGGTGCAACGCGATCGCACCGGCGGCGCGGACCCGGATGACCGAGAGCGCGTACGGCGCCTTCAAGGACCTCTCGTCCAGCGATGAGGAGGAGGCCTTTGACTTCTGGCACCCGGACAACGTGGCGCCGCTGGTCGCCTACCTGTGCAGCGATGCGGCGGGCACGATCAGCGGCAAGGTGTTCGGCGTGCAGGGCGATGCGGTCGAGCTCTACCAGCCGTTCACCTCGGTCGCGGTGATCCAGAACCACGACACCCGGTGGACGCCGGAGGGCATCGCCGCCCGGGCGCACGAGCTGTTCGACGAGAGCGGCATCAGCGCCGAGGTCGAGAACATGATGGGCAAGCTGCGCTTCACGATGACCGAGCGCTCGACCCTCTGACTTTCCCCGTGATCCACACCGGATCCGTCACTCCAGATGTGACCGATCCGGTGTGGATCATGAAAGGAACGTACGGGCGTCAGAGTGAGGTCACGACGTCGTACCCCGCGACGCCGGCCAGCACGAGGCAGACGACCGCGCCCACCCGCCGGATCGTCGAGAGCCGCACGAACCGGAGCAGCGTCCGGCCGAGCAGCACGGCGAGGCCGGCGACGGTCACCAGCGCGAGCCAGGAGCCGGCGAAGACGCTGACCGGGTCCTCGTAGCGGGCCGCGAGACCGGCGGTGAGCAGCTGCGACAGGTCGCCCCACTCGGCGAGGAACAGCACGCCGAAGCTGGTGGCGACCACCCGGAAGCCGTGGACGTCGGTGGTGGCCTTGTCGGCGACGGCCTGCTCCTCCGAAGCCTCGTCCGCGTCCGCCGACCGCGCCCCGCGCCACAGGACGACTGCGCCCACGAGGAACAAGGCTCCCGCTACCGCGGCGACGACGGCCGAGGGCAGCAGTGACAGCAGCCCGCCTGCCACGACCGCTACCAGGCACTGCACGAGGAACGCTGCGGACACCCCGATCCACACCAGCAGCGGGCGGTACCGGGTGGCGAGCACGAGGGTGGCGACGAACGTCTTGTCCGGCAGCTCCACCGGGAAGATCAGGGCGAACGCCGTCGCGACGACGGTGAGGTCCAAGCCGTTCAGCCCGCCTCGTGTGCCGCTGCCACGGCAGCAGCCAGGACGGCCTTGACCGGGCGCTTCAGTGTCGCCGCGGCCGCCGCGACGTCGTCGTACTCAGGTGACACGTTCACGACCTGGCCGTCGAGGCGGGCGACCTTCAACCGGACGGTGACACCGTCGACCGTGACCGTGCGGGTCTCGCGGCGCAGGGCGCGCTTGTCGACCCGGTGCTCGCGGACGCCGATGGTCGAGCTCTCGGTGAACACCACCCGGCGTACCGCGTCGACCGCCTCCAACGGCACCAGCGCCGACAGAGTGTGGGCCGGCCGGCCCTTCTTCATCAGGATCGGCGTCAGCCAGGCATCGGAGGCACCGGCCGCGAGGAGTGCGGCGAGCACCGACGGCCAGAGCCGAGGGTCGAGGTCGTCGACGTTGGCCTCGAGGACGACGGCCGCATCGGACGCATGCTCCGCGCTCTCGTCGGCGCGCTCGCCCAGAACGGCCCGCAGCACGTTCGGCCGACCTTCGGTGTCGCGCGAACCGGCACCGGTGCCGATCGTCTGCACCCGCATCCTCGGCAGCCCGCCCCAGCTGCCCACGACGGACGCCAGCAGCGCGGCGCCGGTCGGGGTGCAGGCCTCGCCGTCGACGTCGCCGGAACCGGCCGGCGCAGCAGCCTCCGCGAGCACTGCCAGGACGGCGGGACCGGGCACCGGCAGGACGCCGTGCGCGGCCCGGACCGTGCCCTGCCCGACCGCGACCGCCGTGCAGCGGACCTCCGACACGGCGAGGTCGTGCAGGGCGGCGCAGCTGCCCACGACGTCGGCCAACGAGTCGAGCGCGCCGACCTCGTGGAAGTGCACCTCATCGGGGTCGATGCCGTGCGCGGCCCCCTCGGCCCGGGCCAGCCGGGCGAACACGTCCAGGGCGCCGTCGCGCACCGCCGGGTCGAGCCCGGCGCGCTCGACCAGGGCTCGTACGTCGGGCCAGGTGCGGCGGTCGTCGCTGTCCGGCGCGTCGACGTCGACCTTGGTCGCGGCCAGTCCCGCACGGGTCACCTGCCGGGCCGTGAGGCGCACCGGCTCGGTGCCCAGCGCGTCCACGGCGGCCTGCACCACGGCCAGGTCGGCGCCGGCCCCGACCAGGGCGCCGAGCAGCATGTCGCCGCTCGCGCCGGCGGACGCGTCGACCCAGAGCACTCTCACGCGGTGACCACCTGCGCGCGGCGGGCCACCCGCGCGGCGAAGACGCCGGCCCCGAAGCCGTTGTCGATGTTGCACACCGCAACCCCGGGGGCGCACGAGTTGAGCATGGCCAGCAGCGCGGCCAGACCGCCGTACGACGTGCCGTAGCCCACCGATGTCGGGACAGCCACCAGCGGGACGCCGGTCAGGCCCCCGACGACGCTCGGCAGCGCACCCTCCATGCCGGCGACCACGACCAGGCAGTCCGCGGCGTCGAGGACCGAGCGCACCGACATCAGCCGGTGGAGACCGGCCACGCCGACGTCGTCGACCCGCTGCACCCCGGCCCCGAACGCACGCGCGACGAAGGCGGCCTCGGCTGCGACCGGGGCGTCGGACGTGCCCGCCGCGACGACGCACACGGTGCCGCGCGGCTCGGGCAGCCGGCCGACGGCGACGGCTGCCGCGGCCTCGTCGACCAGCGCGTCGGGGAAAGCCGCCCGGACGGCGGCCGCGGTCGCAGCCGGCACCCGGGTGGCCAGCGCCGGGCGGCCGCCCGGCTGGTCCGCCAGCGCCCGCAGGATCTCGACGGTCTGCTCTGGTGACTTGCCGGCGGCGTACACCACCTCGGGGTCTCCGGTGCGGACGCCGCGGTGGGTGTCGACCCGGGCGAAGCCGAGGTCCAGCACGCCGTTCATCGGCCCGTCGGCGAGCCGGTCGAGTGCCGTCTCGACGGCGACACCGCCCGCTGCGACATCGCGCAGCAGCAGCTCGAGCTCCGCACGGTCCATGGCGTGCAGGCTAGTGCGGGTAACCTGCACGCGGCCCCCGCCCCCCGTCGCGCGAAGGACACCCGTGCCCTCCTGGCAGCTGGACACCTACGAGGCCATCGCCGTCGGCGCGGCCGTCGCCGCCGGCCTGTGCCTGCTCCTCCTGCTGTTCGTGGCAGCCCGGCTGCGCGCGTTGAGCCGCAAGGTGCGCCGGCTGGCGCCGTCGTCCCGGGTGTCGGCCGAGGGCGTCGCCGACCCGCGGGCGATGCGGCACGTCGCAGTGGTGCGCTACGACGCGTTCGGCGACATGGGCGGCATGCTCTCGTTCTCGGCCGCGCTGTTCGACGACAACGGCGACGGCCTGGTCATCAGCTCGATCAACGGGCGGTCCGAGACGCGCACCTACGCGAAGTCGCTGGTCGGGCTGAAGAGCGACAACACCCTCTCGCCCGAGGAGCAGGAAGCGATCGAGACCGCACGCAAGGGCTGAGTCGAGCTTTCCGGGCCCCGCACTAGGGTCGGCGTATGCCAGGAGTGCCGCCCGCCCGCTACGCCTACCTCGGCCCGGCCGGCACCTTCGCCGAGGCGGCCGTGCGCACCATCCCGGCCGCGAGCCGCGGCGATCTCCAGCCGCAGAGCAGCGTCCCGGCCGCGTTGGACGCGGTCCGCCGCGGCGAGGCCGACCACGCACTGGTGCCGATCGAGAACTCGGTCGAGGGCTCGGTCTCGGCCACCCTCGACGAGCTGGCCGTGGGCGAGCCGCTGATGGTCACCCGCGAGGTGCTGCTGCCGGTGTCGTTCGCGCTGATGGTGCGGCCGGGCACCGGGCTGCACGCGGTACGCCGGGTCGCCACCCACCCGCACGCCGCCGCCCAGTGCCGGCGATGGCTGGCGACCGTGCTGCCGGACGCCGTGGTGGTCCCCGCGCTGTCGACGGCCGCTGCAGCTGCGGGGCTGGCGGACGGGACCGCCGGGCACGACGCCGCCATCGCCGCGCCCATCGCCGCCGAGCACTACCGGCTGGAGGTGCTGGCCACCGACGTCGAGGACAACCCGGACGCCGTCACCCGGTTCGTCGTGGTGAGCCGTCCCGCCGAGCCGCCGTTGCCGACCGGGCACGACAAGACGTCCTTCGTCGCGTTCATCTCCGACGACCACCCGGGTGCGCTTCTCGAGGTGCTGACCGAGCTCGCGGTGCGCGGCGTGAACCTCACCCGGATCGAGTCGCGGCCGACCGGCGAGCAGCTCGGCCGTTACTGCTTCTCGATCGACTGCGAGGGACACGTCGACGACGCCCGGGTCGGTGAGGCCTTGTCCGGGCTGCGCCGGGTCTGCCCCGACGTCCGGTTCCTCGGCTCCTACCCGCGGGCCGACCTCGGTGCCGCGGCCGAGGCGTCGGCACGTGATGCCGCCGAGAAGGACGCGATCTACCGCGACGCCGCTGCGTGGCTGGGCCGGATCCGCAACGGCAAGGTCTGACCTAGACCTTCGCGTCGTAGCGTCGCGCTGTCTCCGGGTCGCCGGCCTCCGGCTCACGGACGCCCGCCCGGACCGCCTCGAGCTGTGCGCAGAACGCGATGCCGAGGAACAACGCGACCGAGGTGAGCATGGCCCACAGCAGAAGCGCGATCACGCCGGTCAGCGGTCCGTAGGTCGAGCCGAACGATCCGCTGGTCTGCACGTAGATCGACAGTGCGTAGGTGAACAGCAGCCACAGGGTCAGGGCCACGCCGGCACCGATCGCGATCCACGACCAGCCCGGCTGACGGCGCCGCGGTGAGCGCTCGATGAGCAGCGTGAACGCGCCGAGGGCCAGCAGGATGCCGACCGGGAACCGCGCCAGCGTCCAGGTCGTCTGCTGGGCGTCGCTCCACTGGTAGGTCCGCGCCAGGACGACGCCGACGGTCCGACCGGCCACGATCACCAGGAAGCCGATCAGCGACAGCAGCCCCGCCGAGCACGCCATCAGGAACGCACGGCCGTACTTGTGCAGGGCCGGCCGGTCGCGCTGGATCCCGTAGATCCGGTTGGCGCCGCGCTCGACCTGTCCCATCGCGGTGGTCAGCGCCAGCAGGGCGACCGCAAGGCCGATCCACAACGCGAGCTCGCCGCCCGACCCCGGTTCGCCGCCTTCCTGCAACGTCTGCCGGACCAGCTCGTCGGTGCTGCCCGGCGTGACCCGCAGCAGCACCTCTCGCAGCACCATCGCCACCCGGTCTGCCCTGATCGTGCTGGCCAGCCCCACGAACGCGATGCCCAGCGGGATCAGCGACAGCACGAGCTGCAGGCCCAGGGCCCGCGAGTGGCTGAACCCGTCGCCGTACCGGAACCGGATGAACGAGTCCTTGATCAGGCGGATCCGGCCGTAGTGCCGCAGCGTGGTGCGGGCGTCGTCGGCCGACAGCTCGCCGCCGTCCATCGTGCGCGTCTGCGGCACTCGGCTCACCGACGACATCAGCGGCTCACCGTCTCGCGATGCGATGCAGCGCGGCTCGCCGTCACGCGACCCGCGGTCATGCGACCCGGACCTGGAGCGCACCGGGTTCGATGGTGATGTCCATCGTGCGGCTGTCCTCGATGACGTCGCCGTCCAGCTGCCGCGGTTGCCGGTGGCTGGCCTCGATGAGCACGTGCTTGGCCGTGAACCGTTCCATCCGGCGGTCGGGCACATCCGCGCGCCGCAGCACCCGGCCGCCGATCCGGGCCCAGTCGATGACGTTGCGGGTGGCGATGACCACGACGTCCAGGATCCCGTCGTCCGGCTCCGCGTCCGGCAGCAACGGGATGTTGCCCTGCAGCTTGCCGACGTTCCCGACGACGACCGTACGCACCCGTCGGTGCAGCGGTGTCCCGCCGTCGAAGGTGAGCGTCACCCGGATGCCGCGACCTCTCAGGTGCTTGCCCGCCGACACGACGTACGCCGGCCAGCCGACCGCCTTCTTCAGTCCCTCGGGCGCATCCCGCATCATCGCGGCGTCGAAGCCGAGGCCGGCCATCACCGCGAACTTGCGGTCCTCGATGACGCCGACGTCGATGGCGCGGGTCCGATCGCCGATGCCGATGCGCAGGCAGGCTGCCTCGTCGTTGATCGGCAGGTCCAGGTTGCGCGCCAGCAGGTTGCCGGTGCCGGACGGCAGGATCGCCAGCGGCACGTCGCAGCCAGCCATCGCGGTCACGGCGGCCATCACGGTGCCGTCGCCGCCGCAGACGAAGACCACGTCGCACTCGTCGTGCACGGCGCGCTCGCACATCCCGATGCCCGGGTCGTCCTGCGTCGTCTCGAGCCACAGCGGCGGGTCCCAGCCGCTGCGGGACATGAAGGTCTCGACACGTCCGGTCAGCGCGTCGATGTCCGGGACCTTGATGGGGTTGTAGACGATCGCCGCCCGCTTCACCTGGCCCCCGCCGTCACGGGGGCCGGATGAGGGTCCTCGTCACCACCGTCCAGCTGCGAGAAGCGGGACAGCGGCCCGCGCGCGAGGACCAGGCCCGCGGCGATGGTGAGCGTCATACCGGCGTTCAGGTACGCCGCCAGGAGGTCGGTGAGGTGGTGCGCACCGCGGTAGAGCCGGCCGAGCGCGACCAGGAGCGGTACCGCCAGCAGGACGGTGATGCTGAGCGTGCGCAGCCAGCGCTTGCGGACGTACCACGCGATGAGCAACGCACTCCCGACGAACAGGGCTGTCGCGGCGCCGGTGTGACCGCTGGGGTAGCTCGATGTCGGGATGCCGCTGTCGAGGCGCTTGACGTGCGGGCGGGGCCGCTTGACGGCGAACTGCACGCAGAGGAAGACCAGAGCCTGACCGGCGACAGCGACGACCAGGAACATCGACGGTCGCAGCTTCTTCATGGCGACGGCGAGCGCGATGGCCACGACGATCAGCGCCCCGACGATGGCGCCGGTGTTGCCGAGGCCGGACAGGACGTAGCTGACGTCGTTCATGCCCCCGGTGCGGTTGTCGGCGAGGTCCTCGTTGAGCTGGTTCTCCGAGGTCAGCCAGGCGTCACCCTTGAAGACCTTGGTGATCAGCAGCCCGAGGCCGAGGAGCAGCAGGTAGTCGAGAAGGAGCAGGACGAGGACCACGCCGGCGGTGCGCGCGATGCGAGCCTTCATGAGCAGGGACCTACTTTCTGTTCACCACGGAGACGCGGTGCCGGCAGGCGCAGCGTAGGGACACGGACTGGGGCAGGTCGATCGGCGGGGTCCTCAGCCCGGCGCACTCATCTCATCGGCGGCTTCCGGGTCGACACCCTCCGAGACCTCGGACGGTCGCTGGCCTTGCTCCCGGCGCCACACCTCGAAGGCCGTCGCCGTGCCGGCCAGGACGGCGAGGGCGACCACCCAGCCGGCCAGCACGTCGCTGACGTAGTGGACGCCGAGGGCGACCCGGTCGAAGCCGGTCAGCAGCACGACGGCGGCGCCCGCCAGGTAGGCGAGGAGCCGGC
The DNA here is from genome assembly GCA_963746465.1 of uncultured Actinomycetota bacterium. Classification (GTDB taxonomy): domain Bacteria; phylum Actinomycetota; class Actinomycetes; order JACCUZ01; family JACCUZ01; genus CAVVAY01. Next base: position 362,571 of record CAVVAY010000007.1, read on the forward strand.
CCGCCCCGCGCAGGACGGGCAGGAAGACGAGGAGCAGCACTCCCACGCCGAGCATCGAGTTCAGCGCATGCCCGCTGGGGAAGCTGTATCCGCTGGCGTGCGCCACCGGCTCGGGGAACGCGGGGCGGGCCCGGTCGACGAGCAGCTTGAGGACGACGCCGAGGATGCCGCCGATCGCCATGGTGACCACGGCCCACGCGGCCAGCCGCTGTGCGCCGCGGTGCCAGAGCCAGATCGCCACGCCGAGCACGATCGCCCGGAAGACCATCGGGTCGAGCAGGACTGAACCCGCGTCCAAGGCGTTCACCAGCCCGCCGTCCCCGCGCGCGACCGAGTTCAGCGACTCGGCGACGGAGTGGTCGAGCCGCTCCAGCGGCTCCCACTCCGACTCCACGAGCAGCATGAGCAGCGTGAACGGCACCGCCACCAGGACGGCGACGAGGCCGCCCAGAAACAGCCGGCCGAGCAGGCCGTGCTTCGGCTGGGAGGCCGGCCGCCGCTGATCGGGCGGCCGGTAGAGGACGTTGCGCACGGCGCCGTCGTACCCCGTTCGGCCCGGGCGCACGCGTCCTGCGCTGCTGGATACGCTCGCGGGGTGCTGGACCTGAAGCTGCTCCGAGACGATCCCGATGCCGTCCGCGCCTCCCAGCGCGCCCGCCGCGAGGACCCGGGCCTGGTCGACGAGGTGCTGGCCGCCGACGAGCGGCGGCGCTCGGCGATCGTGACCTACGAGCGGGCCCGGGCGGAGCAGAAGGAGCTCGGCCGGCAGGTCGCCTCGGCCAGCGGTGACGAGAAGGCCGCGCTGCTGGTCCGCACCAAGGAGCTCTCGGCCCAGGTCAAGTCGGCCGACACCGAGCAGGCCGAAGCGGCGGCGACCTTCGACAGCCTTCTTCGGCGGCTGTCCAACGTCGCCGAGCCGGGCGTCCCGGAGGGCGGCGAGGACGACTACGTGGTCCTCGAGCACGTGGGGGAGCCCCCCGAGTTCGACTTCGAGCCGCGCGACCACCTCGAGCTCGGCCAGCTGCTCGGCGCCATCGACACCGAGCGCGGCGCGAAGGTGTCCGGGGCGCGCTTCTACTACCTCATCGGCGTGGGCGCCCAGCTGCAGCTGGCGATGCTCAACCTGGCGATGGCCCAGGCTCTCGAGGCCGGGTTCCTGCCCGTCGTACCGCCCGTGCTGGTCAAGCCGGAGGCGATGGAGGGCACCGGCTTCCTGGCGCAGGCGGCCGAGAACGTCTACCACCTGGCAGAGGAGGACCTGTACCTCGTCGGCACCTCCGAAGTGCCGCTGGCGGCGTTCCACATGGACGAGGTGCTCGACGCCGACCGGCTGCCGCTGCGGTACGCCGGGTGGTCGACGTGCTTCCGCAAGGAGGCCGGGTCCTACGGCAAGGACACCCGCGGCATCCTGCGGGTGCACCAGTTCGACAAGATCGAGATGTTCACCTACGTCGACCCGGCCGACGCGGCCGCCGAGCACCTGCGGCTGCTCGACTGGGAGAAGCAGATGCTGGCCAAGGTCGAGCTGCCCTACCGGGTGATCGACGTCGCGGCCGGTGACCTCGGCGGGTCGGCGGCCCGCAAGTACGACTGCGAGGCGTGGGTGCCGACGCAGGGCCGCTACCGCGAGCTGACGTCGACGTCGAACTGCACGACCTTCCAGGCCCGCCGGCTCCGCATCCGGATGCGGGACGCCGACGGCGCCAGGCCGCTCGCGACGCTGAACGGCACGCTGGCCACCACCCGGTGGATCGTCGCGATCCTGGAGAACCACCAGCAGGCCGACGGCTCGGTGGTGGTGCCGCAGGCGCTGCGGCCGTTCCTGGGCGGCCGCGAGGTTCTCGAGCCGGTCGCGACGTGACCGACGACGGGCAGCCCCCGGCAGACGAGGAGCCGAGCCTGCGCGAGCTGCGGCTGGGCTGCACGCGGTTCCTCACCCTGCACGGCCACCGCCCGCCGTCGGTGGTCGTCGCCGAGGTGCGCGAGGTGCTCGGCGAGGTCGAGGCCGACCGCTACGGCGAGGGCGGGGTCGTCGAGGAGCTCGAGTCCGAGGTCGCCGAGCTGCTCGGCAAGCCGGCCGCGGTGCTGATGCCGAGCGGCACGATGGCCCAGCAGATCGCGCTGCGGGTGCACGCCGACCGCACCGGCCGCGGGACCGTGCTGTGGCACCCCACCTGCCACGTCGCCCTGTGGGAGGACCAGGCCGCCGAGCGGCTGCACGGCCTGCACGGCCGGCCGGTCGGGGACGCGCGCGAGCTGATCACCCTGGCCGATCTCGAGGAGGTCGCCGAGTACGCGGCCGTGCTGCTGCTCGAGCTGCCCCAGCGCGAGATCGGCGGCCAGCTGCCGGCCTGGGACGACCTGGTGGCGCAGACCGAGCTGGCCCGGTCGCACGGCACCGCGTTGCACCTCGACGGCGCCCGGCTGCTCGAGACGCTGCCGCACTACGGCCGGACGGCGGCCGAGGTGGCCGCGTTGTTCGACAGCGTCTACCTCTCGCTCTACAAGGGCCTGGGCGGCATCTCCGGCTGCCTGCTCGCCGGCGAGGAGCAGCTGGTCGCCGAGGCGCGCGAGTGGCGTCACCGGCACGGAGGGACGCTGTTCGAGCTGTGGCCGTACGCCGCCGCCGGGCTGGCCGGGCTGCGGCTGCGCGGTCCGCGGATGCCGGCGTACGTCGAGCACGCGAAGGCGATCGCCGCGGAGCTGACCACCCTGGACGGCGTGCAGCTGGTGCCCGACCCGCCGGTGACCACGATGATGCACGTCTACCTGCGCGGCGAGGCGGCCGCGCTGGACGCAGCAGTCCGGCGGATCGCCACCGAACGCCGGCTGTGGACCTGGCCGAAGACCTTCCCCTGCGAGCTGCCTGGCTGGCGGGCGGTCGAGCTCAGCGTCGGGGACGCGACCCTGGACTTCACGCCGGCCGAGGTGCGCGCCCTGGTGGCTGAGATCCTGGCCGGGTGAGTGAGCAGCCGGACCGGAAGAGGTGGGGACGCCGGCTGCTGACCCGCGGGGTCGGGCTGCTGGTGACCGGGGTCGCGCTCTACGTCGTCGCGCCGAGCATGCTCGCGCTGCTCGACGCGGTGCCCAGCCTGGGTGACGTCGCCCCGGTCTGGTTCGTCGTGGTGGCGGGGGCCGAGCTGGCCAGCTTCGTGTCGCTGTGGGCGCTGCTGCGGATTGCCCTGCGCACCAAGGCGTGGTCCGTGGTGGCGGTCTCGCAGCTCGCCGGCAACGCGGCCAGCCGGGTGGTGCCCGGCGGGGCGGCGGCCGGTGGAGTCGTGCAGGGCGGGGTCCTCGTCCGGTCCGGATACCCGGTGGGCACGGTCGGCGCCGTGCTCTCAGCCACCGGACTGCTCACCACCGGGATGTTGTTCGCGCTGCCGGTGCTCGCGGTGCCGGCGATGCTCGCCGGGCTCGCCGTGCCGCGACCGCTCGAGGCCGGTCTGCTCGTCTCGTTGGTGCTCGCGGCGCTGCTGGTGGGGGTGGGTGCGGCTGTGCTGTGGTCGGACCGGACCGCTGATGTGCTGGCCCGCGCGGCCGCGTGGGCGGTGACCCGGGTGGCGCGGGGCCGCGACCGGGCGCGACTGGCCCGGCGGCTGGTCGCCGAGCGGGACCGGATCCGGGAGGCGTTCGCCGGGCGCTGGATCCCCAGCCTGTCGGCGGCGGCCGGCAACCGGATGTTCGACGTGGCGGCGCTGGTCGCCTCGCTGCTGGCGGTGGGCGCCGACGCCGACCCGTTCCTGGTGCTGCTCGCGTACGTCGTGTCGCTGGCCCTGGCCCTGGTGCCGCTGACACCCGGTGGGCTGGGCTTCGTCGAGGCCGGCCTGACCAGCCTGCTGGTGCTCGCCGGGGCCACGACGCAGGAAGCGGTCGTCGCGACGCTGCTCTACCGGCTGGCGTCGTTCTGGCTGCCGATCCCGCTCGGGCTGGTCGCATGGGGCGGTTGGCGGGCTCGTCGGCGTACGGCCGGGGCGGTGTCGTGAGCACCCGACCGCGGCTGGTCGCGACCGACCTGGACGGCACCATCGTCGGCGACGACGGCGTGGTCACCGACCGCACGGTGGCGACGCTGCGAGCGGTCGAGGCCCTCGGCGTGCCGGTCGTGTTCGTCACCGGGCGGCCGTCGCGCTGGATGGCCGAGGTCGCCGAGCGGACCGGCCACACCGGGCTGGCGATCTGCGCGAACGGTGCGGTCCTCTACGACCTGCACACCGAGCAGATCGTCGAGCACGACCCGATCCCGGTCGAGATCGGCCTGGAGGTGGCCCGGCGGCTGCGCGACGCCGTACCGGGCAGTGCCTTCGCGGTCGAGACGCTGGAGGGGTTCTCCTACGAGCCGAGCTACGTCCCGCACTGGGACGCCGGCACGCAGCGGGCGATCGCGCCGCTCGAGACGATCTACGACGGCCCCGCGCTGAAGCTGCTGGTGCGGCACGAGGAGCTGGACCCGGACGCGTTCCTGTCCACCGCGCGGGAGGTGGTGGGCGACCTGGTCGAGCTGACCCGGTCCTCGACGTCGGCGCTGCTCGAGATCTCGGCGGCGGGTGTGTCCAAGGCCAGTGGGCTGGCCCGGTTCGCCGAGCGGCACGGGGTGGACGCCGCGGACGTGGTGGCGTTCGGCGACATGCCCAACGACCTGCCGATGCTGGCCTGGGCCGGGCAGGCCTACGGCGTGGCGACCGGGCACCCCGACGTGCTGAGCCGCGGTCGACCGGCTCGTCGCCGGCCCCGCCGAGGACGGCGTCGCCCGCGAGCTCGAGCGCCTCTTCGACCTCTGACCCCGACTCCCGTGATCCACACCGGATCGGTCACATCTGGTGTGACGGATCCGGTGTGGATCATGCGGTCAGGCGGTTGGTGAGTCCGAGGAAGGTGCAGATCTCCGCGACGACCGCACCCGGCTCGGTCCACAGCCGTCGCGCCGAGATCCGAAGGAGCACGACTCCAGCGCTCTGGATGGCGTTCTGCCGTCGCAGGTCGGCCTGCCACGCGGCGGCATCGACGTGGAACGCCTGGCCGTCGATCTCGACGCCGCGGCCTAGTGCACGCCAGAGCGCATCGATGTACCGGGTGCCGAGCGAGGTCTCGACCCCAGCGTTCAACTCAGGAGCGGGGACTCCTGCCCGCCGCAGCAGCCGGCTGAGCTGAGCTTCGGATGCCGCGTGCGACCCCGCGGTGAGAGCGCTCATCGCCTGACGCGCTAGCCCGGAGCCTGCCGACGGGGCAACGATCAGCTCCTCGGCGAGCTGGTCGACGGTCACCAGACGCCGCTGGACACTGCGGCCGAAGAGGGCGTCCACGTCTGCAAGCCGATGAAGGTCCAGCGCGGCGTCCAGGACCGATCGCGCGGGTGGCGTGAGGCGCAGACCGGCGATGCCGAGCGGGCGGAACGGGCGCGTGGTCTGGCGGACCCAGACGAACGGAGTGGACACCGGATGACGCCCTGGCAGGGCTGTGACGATCGTGCGGTCCGGTTCGGGCGTTCGGGACCAGAGGGCGACGGCAGAAGCGTGACTGACAGCTGCACCCGGCCCGGCGTACAGCAAGGCGGCCAGCCTCTTCTGCCGGGACGTCAACGTGCCGTTCGTGCGGCAGACCACTCCCGGCGCGGGCTCCTGCCACCAACCCACGTGGATCCGTCGACGGACGGTCCGATAGCGCAGCCCGGACGCGACCAGAGCGGCGACCGTGGCGAGGTCGTCAGACCAGGGATCGACAGCACCAGCCATGACGCGAGCCTGCCGGGAGTAGCGCTTTCACTAACGCCCTCGTCCACAGCACGCCAGCACCTGATGATCCACACCGGGTCGGTCACACGAGATGTGACGGATCCGGTGTGGATCATCAGGCCGGGAGGGCGGGCAGCGGCGGGGACTCGCGGCGGCGGCGGGGACTCGCGCGGCGGCTAGGGCGGGCTGGGGGGCTAGAGGTACTGGCCGGTGTTCTCGCCGGGGGCGGACGGGTCGGGCGCGCCGGGAGCAGCACCGGGGATGGTCATCCCGGCCGGCAGCGCACGCCGGCGCATCTCCTCGAACTGCGCGCGGGCCGAGAGCTGCTGGGCGAACAACGCGGTCTGGATGCCGTGGAACAGCCCCTCGAGCCATCCGACCAGCTGCGCCTGCGCGACCCGCAGCTCGGCCTCCGACGGGACCGTCTCGTCCGCGAACGGCAGCGAGATCCGCTCCAGCTCCTCGACCAGCTCGGGCGCCAGGCCCTCCTCGAGCTCCTTGATCGAGCGGGTGTGGATCTCCTTCAGGCGGGCCCGGCTGGCCTCGTCCAGCGAGGACGCGCGCACCTCCTCCAGCAGCTGCTTGATCATGCTGCCGATCCGCATCACCTTGGCCGGTTGGTCGACCAGGTCGGTGATCGAGCGGTCGTCGACGTCCTCACTGCCGGGCGCCGCCTCGACGGCCATCCCGTCCGGTCCGACCACCACGACCCGCGGGTCCGCCTGCTGCTCTGGCTGCTGCTCGCTCATGACCCCATCCTCACCCACCCGCCGCCGCGCAAAGCGGTGGACCCCATCCCATTCCCACTGCCAGGCTCGCGGCATGCCCGAGCGCAGTGATGTCCTGACCGCCCGCCCGCTGGACCGGGACGACCTCGACGCCGTCTGCGGCCTGCTGGCCGAGAGCGACGTCGCGACGATCGGCTTCGTCGACTTCACCCGGGACGAGATCGCCGTCGACCTGACCAAGTCCGGGGTCGAGACGACCGGCTGGTACGACGAGCACGGCACCCTGGTCGGCTACGGCTGGCTGCGCCGGCTGGAGCAGACCAACCAGGTCGAGATCGATCTCTACGTCCGGCCGTCGTACGACGACGCGCTCGGCCACGCGGTGCTGCGCACCCTCGAGGACCGGGCAGCCGTCCTCGCCGCCGAGGCGGGCCACGCCGAGCCGTGGACCGGCGTCGGCGTCTACCGGCAGGACGTCCGCACCCAGGACTGGCTGCGCGCTGCCGGCTACCGGGTCGACACGACCTTCACCCGGATGCGCATCGACCTCGACCCGGCAACGCCTGTCGAGGTCCCGGCTAGCGACGTCACCATCCGCGAGGTCACCGACGAGCAAGACCTGCGGCTCGCGCACGACATGGAGGAGGAGTCGTTCCTGGAGCACTACGGCAACGTGCCGATGTCGTTCACCGCCTGGCGGGAACGGCTGACCGAGCGCGGCGACAACTACGCACAGGTCTACCTGGCCGAGCTCGACGGCGAGCCGGTCGGGCTGCTGGTGGGCACCCGGCAGTTCGAGGAGGACGAGGACGCCGGGTACGTGCGCACGCTCGGTGTGCTGCCGGCCGGCCGCGGTCGCGGGGTCGGGACCGCTCTGCTGCGCGACTACTTCGCCCGGTCGCAGCGCGACGGTCGCACCGCTGTGATGCTGCACGTCGACGTCGCCAACGTGACCGGCGCCCTGCGGCTCTACGAGTCGGTCGGGATGCGGCCGGTGCTCGAGATCGACGCCTGGGCCAAGGGCGAGCGCGTCGGCTGACGGCTCAGCCGTCGCTGGATGAGCACCAGCTGGATGCGCCGCCGGACGGCGCGCTGCTCCCGGCGTACGTCGATCACGACAGCCTGCTCACCATCGGCAGCCGAGACCGCGACGTCAGCCCGACGACCACGGCAGTGACCAGCGGCAGCACCACGACCAGCCCGATCACCAGCAACCACGGCACGTCGAGGAAGCGGTCGGGCAGCGGCACGCCCTCCTCGGTCGTGGCCCCTGGCTCGGCCCACGACGAGCCGGTCAGCGGGAAGGTGACGGCGACGCCCGGGATGAACCCCACTGCAGCACCCAGCACGGCCCCGACCAGCCCGATCGTCCCGGCGTAGGCAGCGGCCACCGACCGGCGGGTGCGCGGGTCGGCCCCGACCGCGCCCATCGTCGCGAAGTCCGGCCGGGCGTCGGAGAGAGCGAGGAAGGTCGCGGTCAGGGTGCCGCCGAGCACCAGAACGCCGCCGATGCTGCCGAGCAGCAGCAGGATGACCCGGGTCGAGTCGTCCTGGTAGCCGCGTTCGACGTACAGCGAGGCGTTCTCCTCCAAGCCGGCCACCGCCTCGTCGATCGCGTCCTCGGCAGAGCGGTCGATCGTGGCGCCGCGCACGAGCAGCGCGTTCGTGGTCACGACCAGCCCGGCCTCCCTCGCCACCGAGACCGGCAGGACGGCGCGGGCCGGCTGCATCGACCCGGGTGCGCGCACCGCGACGGCCGGCTGGGTCGACGTCCCGATCTGCCTGACCGCGCCGTCGTCGGCGTAGGACTCGCGGACCAGACGGACCTGGCCGTCCGGCACCGGGTCGGCGGACAGCAGGACGACCTCGCCCTCGGCCAGCGCGCTGCGCGCCCGCTGGAGGTCGTCGGCCGGCAGTCGCAGGGCGCCCAGCCCGGCCGGGCCGACGAGGACGCTGGACCCGAGGGCGTTGGTCCAGGAGCCGGTGTCCGGCTCGAGACGCAGCTGCACGCCCCCGCTCTCGTCGACACCGCGGACGACCGTGGTCCGGGCCCCCGGCAGCTCGCGGTGCACGATTCTCTCGAACGCCGTCCAGGTCCCGGCGTCGACGCCGAAGCCCTGAACCAGTCCGGCACCTGTCGGTGCTGCGGGTGAGTACAGGGCCCGGTTCTGGGCGGCGTCGCTCATGCCGCCGATCCCGAGCGCCACGACTCCGGCCACGGTGGCGGCCACCGCGGCCACCGCCGGGGCTGTGCGGCTGCGGTGCCGCGCCGCGTCGCGGACGGCGAACCGCGCGGGCAACGGCAGCAGCCGGGCCACCCGTCCGAGCAGGCCGAGCACGAGCGGGGTGAGCAGCACCATGCCCAGCACGGACAGGATCGCGGCGAGGACGATGACGACCTCACCGCCACTCGGCCGCAGGGCTCCGTACGCCGCGCCGGCAACCCCCGCCGCCAGCAGCAGGGCGCCCGCCACCGGGGACCAGATGGCAGTGCGGGTCTCTCCGCGGCGCCCCGCCAGGATCGCGACCACGTCGCTGCGCGCGGCGATCAGGGCCGGCATCAGCGCAGCCAGCAGCGCACTCAGGAGGCCGCACGCTGCGATGGCGGCGATGTCACGGGCGGCCATCTCGAACGGGCCGAGCACGGTGTCGCTGAACTGCTGCACCAGTGGCCGGGCCAGCCAGGCGACGCCGACGCCCAGCACGGAACCCAGGACGACGGCGGCCGTCCCCAGCACGACGCCGCTGGCCATGACCACGCGTCGCAGGTGCGGGGGCTCTGCTCCGCTCGCCGCCATCAGGGCCAGGGCCCGCTGCTGCCGGCGGGCGCCGACGGCGAAGGCCGGACCGGCCAGCAGCACGACCTCGAGCAGCGCCATCGCCACCACGAGGGCGAGCACCGCGACGACGGCGCTGTCGCTGCCCCCGTCGTACGTCGGCATGGTCACCTCGGACGCCGGCGGCGGGTGCTCGATGACCGACCGGGACCGCACATACAGTCCCTTCGTGTTCAGGGCGCGCACCGTGTCCCAGTCGACGCCTCCCGATCGGGAGACCAGCCAGTCGACCTCGCCCACGTCTCCGCCGGCGGCCGGGTCGAGCCCCAGTGCAGCTGCCGGGCCGACGACGATGCTCAGGTCGCGAGTGGTCGTCGACTCCACCGTGCCGACGACCCGACGGGCCGTGCCGTCGGCCAGGGTCAGGGTCGAGCCCACCGGGAAGCCGCGCCCGGACAACCGACCGCTGACGGCGACCTCCCCCTCGCTCCGGGGGTAGCGGCCGTCGCGCAGGTCGAACAGCCCGCGGGTCATCGGGTCCTGCAGGTCGAGCCCGACCGCGATCGGCCGGGCCAGACCGACGTCGGTACGCGCTGCCACCCGGCCGGTGATCCGCGCGACCACCCGGGTGCCGGCACCGAGGGCCGACCGCACCGACGCGGCGGTGTGCGGAGCCCCCGGTGCGACGGCAGGCCCGCTCTTGTCGCGGCTGCCGGCCGAGGACATGTCCGGGGTCTGGTCGACCCGGGTCCGTGCTCCCGGACGACGACACGGCGGCGTCGGCGGCACCGATCTGCCGGCTCAGGCCCTCGACAGCGGACACCGAGGAGGTGCGGCCCAGGGTGTCCAGCGCGACGACGGCCAGGACCGGAAGGCCGACCATCACCAGGACGAGGACGCTGCGGCCCCGAGCCCGCAGCGCCTCCCGTCGCGCCATCCGCAGCGCGGGCCGCCAGCCGCGGAGCAGCCGCATCTAGCGACCGCCCGCGTGCAGCAGCGACTCGGCCTCGGGGCTGGGGCCGGTCTGGTCGACGGCCAGCCCGTCCCGCAGGAACACCACGCGGTCGGCCCAGGCGGCGTGCCGCGCCTCGTGGGTCACCAGGACGCCGGCCGCGCCGGCGTCGCACCGGGCGCGCAGCAGCCGCAACACCTGCTCGCCGGTCTCGGTGTCCAGTGCGCCGGTCGGCTCGTCGGCGAGCACCAGCCGACGGTCGCCGACGATGGCCCGGGCTATCGCGACCCGCTGCTGCTGACCGCCGGACATGTCGTCCGGGAACCGGTCGGCGAGCTCGGGGATGCCGACCTCGTCCAGCGCGGTGAGCGCCAGCCGGCGCGCGGCCCGGGTCGAGTCGCCGTCCAGCTCACGCGGGAGCGCGACGTTCTCCGCGGCCGTGAGCGCGGGGATCAGGTTGAAGTCCTGGAAGACGTAGCCGACCGACCGGCGCCGCAGCGCGGCCAGCGCCTTGCGGGACAGGCCGCCGAGCAGGGTGCCCTCGATCGCGACGGTGCCCTCGGTCGGGGAGTCCAGGCCGCCGGCGATGGTCAGCAGGGTCGACTTGCCCGAGCCGGACGGTCCCATCACCGCGACCAGCTCGCCGGCCACGACCGTCAGGTCCACCCCACGAAGGGCGTGCACCTGGGACTCGCCCTGACCGTGCACCCGGGTGAGGTTGCGGATGTCCAGCACGGCGGCGCTCATCGGCGTGCCTCTCGGTCCTCAGATGCCGGCGCGGCGTGCTTGCCGTGCGGCAGGTCGTCGGGCACGCCGGTCGCGACCAGGTCGGCGGCTGCCCGGGCCAGCCGGGCCTCGCAGTGGTCCAGCCAGCGGACCTCGGCCTCGGCGGCGAAGACCAGCGAGTCGAGGACGAGCAGCCAGGCCAGGTCCTGCGGGGTGTCCGTGCCGGTGGCCCGCGCCTTGAGGCGGGTGTAGTCCTGCAGCGCGCGGACCGTGGCGGTGCGCTGTCCCTGCACGACCGCCTGGACGTCGACGCCCGGCACCGTGACCGCGATCGCCAGCTTGATCGCCAGCTCGTCGCGCGGCGGGGCGGTGCGGCTGACCGGGGTGCTGAACCAGGTGGCGACCTCGGCCCGGCCGGCCTCGGTGATCCGGTAGACCGCGTGGCCGTCGCCGTCCTCGCCGGCCGGCTGGACCAGGCCGTCCCGCTCGAGGCGGCCCAAGGTGGTGTACACCTGCCCGACGTTCAGCGGCCAGGTGGCGCCGGTGCGCGCCTCGAACTCGGCGCGGAGCTGGTAGCCGTACATCGGGCCCTGCTCGAGCAGGGCCAGCAGCCCCTGACGGATCGACATGGTGGCGTTCTCCCGGCGTACGACGAGGTGGATACCGCGTATGTATACCCGGTATGGCGGCGCTCGTCCAGCACCGGGCGGTCTAGGGCGTGAGCAGGACCTTGCCGACGTGGCTGCCGGCCTCGACGAGGCGGTGCGCCTCGGCGGCCTGGGCCATCGGCAGCACCCGGTCGACCACCGGGCGGACCTCGCCGGCGTCCAGCAGCGGCCAGACGTGCTCCCGGGTGGAGGCCACGATCGCCGCCTTCTCCTCGGCCGGCCGGGCCCGCAGGCTGGTCGACAGGACCGCCGCGCGCTTGCTCATCAGCAGGCCGAGGTCCAGCTCGGCCTTGGTGCCGCCCTGCATCCCGATCACCGCGAGCCGCCCGCTGGTGGCGAGCACCTCGAGATTGCGGCGCAGGTACTTCGCGCCCATGTTGTCCAGCACGACATCGGCCCCACGTCCGTCGGTGGCGGCCCGGACGACCTCGACGAAGTCCTGCTCGCGGTAGTTCACCAGGATCTCGGCCCCGAGCTCGCGGCAGCGCTCCAGCTTCTCGGCCGAGCCCGCGGTCACGGCCACCCGGGCGCCCATGGCCCGGCCGAGCTGGGTCGCCATCGTGCCGATGCCCGAGGCACCGCCGTGCACGAGCAGGGTCTCGCCCGGGCGCAGCGCGGCCAGCATGAACACGTTGGACCAGACCGTGCAGGTCACCTCGGGCAGCGCGGCTGCCGTCACCAGGTCGACGCCGGCGGGCAGCGGCAGCAGCTGCCCGACCGGGACCGCCACCTGCTCGGCGTACCCGCCACCGGAGAGCAGCGCGCACACCTCGTCGCCCACCGACCAGCCCTCGGCACCGGCACCGAGCGCGAGCACTCGTCCGGAGCACTCCAGTCCCGGGTACGCCGACGAGCCGGGCGGCGGGTCGTAGTGGCCCTCGCGCTGCAGCAGGTCCGCCCGGTTCACCGCGGAGGCTGCGACCTGGACCAGCACCTCGCCGGCGGCGGGCACCGGGTCGGGGACCTCCTGCCAGGCCAACACCTCGGGTCCACCGGGCTCGGTCACGACGACGGCGCGCACGGCGCCCCACCCTAGGCGGCCGCCACGGCAGCGACTCGCCAGGTGAGCCTCAAGGACCGGTCAAGGGCGGCCGAAGCACTGCTATCGGCTCAGACCGTCCTTTCTATGCCCGGCGGAGGGTTCTCCATGCTGCGTGACGTCGGAGTGCGCACCAAGCTCCTCGCTGTTCTTGCCATCCCCACGGTGCTGCTCGTCGTCCTGACCGGCCTGCTCGTTGGCGGCCAGGTCTCGGCCGCCCGCCAGGCAGGGCAGGTCAACGCTCTGACCGACGTCGCCATCCAGGTCAACCGGGTCGTGCACAGCCTCCAGGAGGAGCGCAGCGCCACGCTCGGCTTCCTGCTGGAGTCTGACGCCGTCGGAAGGGCGCGGATGGTCGGCCAGCGCCAGTTCACCGACCAGCAGCTGCGCACGCTGCGCACGCTGGTCGCCGACTCGCCGGTCGAGCAGATGGCGCCCGCCGTCGGCAAGGCGGTGTCCAGGTCCACCGCCGCCCACAACGAGCTCACCACGGCCCGCAAGTCCGTCGACGCCGGCCGGTTCTTCGCCACCGAGGCCGACGTCTTCTACGGCAAGGTCATCCGCGCCGACCTCGACCTGCCCGGCGTCATCGCCTCCTCGGGCACCACCGAGCTGGCCCAGCGCCTCCAGGCCTACGCCGCCCTCTCCAGCGCCATCGAGTACGCCGCCCACGAGCGCGACCTGGTCGAGGTGGGCCTGCTGCGCGGCACCCTGACCGAGGCGGACTTCGCGCTCAGCGCGGCGCTCGTAGCCCAGCAGCGACAGGCCCTGCAGGACTTCCAGCGGGACGCGCCCAGTCAGTTCTTCACCCGGCTGGACGACGCGCTCGCCGAGTCCGAGGTCTACGAGATCGACCAGGCACGCCGAGCGCTGCCGGACCTGCTCAAGGGGCGGGACCCGGCCGTGGGTCGCTCGGTCGAGTGGGTCGCCGCCGCGAACTCCCGGATCGCACCGATGACCAGCGCTGAGTCCGCGGTCGTCGCGGACATCGCGACCGTCGCCTCGGCGACCCAGAACACCCAGGAGCGGCGCTCGCTGCTGCTGGTCGTCGGCTCACTGCTCGGCCTCGGCCTGGCGCTGATGCTGGCCGTCAGCCTGGCTCGCCGGATCACCCGCCCCCTGCGCCGTCTCACGGTCGCCGCCGGCGAGGTCGGCGCCGAGCTGCCGCACATGGTCGAGCGGATGCAGACGCCGGGCGAGGGTCCGGGTGTCGTCGTCCAGCCCATCACCGTGGAGTCCCGCGACGAGATCGGCCAGCTGGCCGAGGCGTTCAACACGGTCAACGACGTCACGGTGCAGGTCGCCAAGGAGCAGGCAGCCCTGCGCGCCAGCATCGCCGAGATGTTCGTCAACGTGGCCCGGCGCAACCAGGTCCTGCTCGGTCGCCAGCTGTCCCAGCTGGACAAGATGGAGGCCCGCGAGGAGGACCCGGACATCCTCGACAGCCTGTTCAAGCTCGACCACCTGGCCACCCGGATGCGTCGCAACGCGGAGAGCCTGCTGGTCCTCGCCGGCATCGACTCCACCCGCCGCCTGCGCAGCACGCTGCCGCTGTCCGACGTCATCCGCACCGCCGTCGGCGAGATCGAGGCGTTCGACCGGATCGACCTGTCGATGTCGGAGGACCCCGAGGTCTCCGGCCGGCACGCCCTCACGGTCGCCCACCTGCTCGCGGAGCTGCTCGAGAACGCCACCCACTTCTCCAACCCGGACACCCGGGTCGTCGTCTCCGCCTCCATCAACGGTCACGGCGTCGACGTCACCGTCACCGACTACGGCCTGGGCATGTCCGAGGACGAGGTCGCGGACGCCAACGAGAAGATCGCCCACCCCCCGGTGGCCGAGATCGCGGTCTCGCAGCGGTTGGGCCTGTTCGTGGTCGGCCGGCTGGCCTCCCGGCTGGGGGCGAGCGTCCAGCTGCGTCGCGGCCGGTCCGCCGGCACCGTGGTCACCGTCGCCCTGCCGACGACCGTCTTTGAGGGCATGACCGCACCCGAGCCGGTCGAGGAGGTCGTGGAGCCCGGCTTCGCGGCGCCCGAGGCCGCCGACGTCCAGCCGGACGCCGAGCGCACCGACGCCGACGCCGACGCCGAGGTCGAGGTCGAGGTCGAGCCGGAGTCGGCGATCGAGGTCCCGCTGGAGCCGGTGCCGTACGCCGACGAGCCGTTCCCGCTGGTCGAGACGTTGCCCTCCACCGAGGACGTGGCAGACCCGGTCGAGGACTCTCCGACCCCTGGCAAGCCCGCTCGCGGTGGGCTGCTGCGCCGCGGACGTCGTCGCGCCCCGGCCCCGGTCGACGGCCCGGCTGAGCTGCCTGAGCCGGTCGAGGTGCCCGACGTCGAGGGGATCGCCGAGACGGCCGCGCAGGCTGAGCCGGACGATGCGCCGGCCGCCGAGCCCGCCGCCGAGGACGCCGTCGCCGAGCCGGTGGCGCTGGACCCGGTGCTGGCCGAGGTCGTCGAACCCACCCCGGAGCCCGAGCCTGAGCCCGAGCCGGTGCTGGCCGAGGTCGTCGAACCCACCCCGGAGCCCGAGCCTGAGCCTGAGCCGGTGCTGGCCGAGGTCGTCGAACCCACCCCTGAGCCCGAGCCCGAGCCGACCGTCCCGGTCGTGTACGCACCCGCCGTCGACGTGCTGCCCAAGCGGGCCCTGAAGTCCAGCCGCTTCGGCCGGAACCGTCCCGCCCCGTCCGGTTCGGTCGGGTTCGCCCCCGTCGCGCCGGCAGCCGAGCCCGCACCTCCGGCGGCACCCGCTCCAGTCCCCGCTCCAGTCCCCGCTCCGGTGGCCTCCCCGGGTCCGGTTCCGGTGCAGGTGCCGGTTGCGGACCCCCGCCCGGTAGAGGAGCCGGCGTCCGTTCCCGCGCCGGCTCTCGCCGACGAGCTGTTCGCGCCGGCGGCGCCCGTTCCCGCGCCGGCGCCGGCGCCGACCCCGGCACCGGAGCTGCCGACGGCACCGCCGCAGCAGGCGGTACCGGACGCGGTGGCGATCACGTCGATGCCCCGCCGGTCGCCGGCTCCGGTCCCGGTCGCCGCAGCCCCGGCAGCGCTCGCGGACCGCCCGGTCAGCGAGCCGTCGGCCGCCGTCGCGCCGCCCACCGCTCCGGTGCTGCCGGACCTGGACCACATGGCTGCTCAGGCGCAGCTGCACTCCTCGGCGCTGTCCGAGCTGCGCGGCCTCTACGAGCCGTCGTTCGCCCCCGCCGTGGCCCCGCCGGCCGCGGCGGAGGCGCCGGCCGGAGGCCTGACCCGCCGCACCCCCAAGGCGGCGGCCGATCCTGCCGGGCCGGTCTCACCCGCAGCGCCGGCGCGCACCCGCAGTGCCGCCGAGGTCCGCGGGATGCTCTCCGGCTTCCGGGCCGGCGTCGAGCGGGGCCGCGACTCCGCAGCCGAACCCACCACCGACTCTTCGACCAGCTGACCCTCGAGACGAAGGACGTAGCGACGTGACCACCCTCAGCACCGAGGCGGCCAACTTCAGCTGGCTGCTCGGCAACTTCGTGAAGAGCGTGCCCGGCGTCCAGCACACGCTGGTCGTCTCGGCCGACGGTCTGCTGATGGCGATGTCCGACGACGTCGACCGCACGCAGGGCGACCAGCTGGCCGCAATCGTGTCCGGGTTGTCCAGCCTGACCCGCGGGGCTGCCCGCCAGCTCGGCGCCGGCGAGGTGCGGCAGTCCATCGTGGAGATGGACCACCTGTTCCTGTTCACCACCAGCATCAGCGACGGCTCGGTCCTGGCAGTCGCGGCCGACGCCACCTGTGACGTCGGGATGGTGGGCTACGAGATGACGCTGCTGGTGACCCGGGCCGAGGCGACCATGACGCCGCAGCTGGTGAGCGAGATGCGCTCCCGGCTGCGAGTTGGTGGCGTGCCGCGGCCCCTGGGCGCGGAGGGGTGACCTGCGGTGACCGACGAGACCGCTGACGGCCAGGAGCGCCGCGCGCACGACCTCTACGACGACGACGTCGTCGAGGACTCGCGTGTCGTCCGGCCGTACGCGCTCACCCGCGGTCGCACCAGGCCGGGCCGCAGCGACCTCCCGCTGGAGGCGCTGGTCCGTGGTGTCGAGGGTGTCGAGGACCGGGCGAGCACGCCGGAGCGTCGGCGCATCCTCGAGCTGAGCACTGCTTCGATCCTGTCTGTCGCCGAGCTGTCGGCGCACCTGTCCCTGCCCCTCGGCGTCGTGCGCGTCCTCGTCGGTGACCTCGCCGACGACAGCCTCGTCGTCGTCCACACCGGTTCGTCGTCGGCGGCTCCAGCCGCTACCAACCTCAAGGTCCTGGAGAGTGTTCTCAATGGCATTTCCTCGCTCTGACGTCGCCGCCCCGCCGGCGCAGCAGGTGCCGGCGGAACCTGCCGCGGCCGCTCCCGTCACGGTCAAGATCGTCATCGCCGGCGGCTTCGCCGTCGGGAAGACGACCTTCATCGGCTCCATCTCCGACATCGAGCCGCTCTCGACCGAAGCGGCGATGACCGAGCACTCCGTGGGCGTCGACGACGCCGGCGGGGTGTCGGACCGGAAGACCGCCACCACCGTCGCGATGGACTTCGGGCGGATCGCCCTCCCGGGTGACCTGTGGCTCTACCTTTTCGGCACCCCGGGCCAGGACCGGTTCCACTTCATGTGGGACGACCTGATCACCGGCGCCATCGGGGCCGTGGTGCTGGTGGACACCGACCGGCTCGAGCAGTGCTTCGACGCGGTCGACTACTTCGAGGCCCGGCAGATCCCGTTCGTGCTGGCGGTCAACTGCTTCGAGGGTGTCGCGAAGCACGATCTGGACTCGGTCCGCGAGGCGCTCGCCGTCCGCGCGGAGGTGCCCGTCTTCTACACCGACGCGCGCAACCGCGCGGCGACCAAGCAGGCCCTGATCACGCTGGTGACCCTCGCCATGTCCCGAATGCAGAGCTGACCCGACAAGGAAGGTCCTTCGGCCTCTCCCGCTGAATCACCCCCGGGATCCACGGCCCGCCGCTTAGGGTTGCCCGGTGGGGATCCGGGTGCTGCTGGCCGAGGACAACGCGCTGCTCCGTCAGGGGCTCGAGCGCCTGATCGCGCACGACGACGCGCTCGAGCTGGTCGACTCGGTCGCCGACCTGCCGTCGCTGCAGAAGGCCGTCGTCGAGCACGATCCGGACGTCGTCGTCAGCGACATCCGGATGCCGCCGAGCAAGACCGACGAGGGCATCCAGATGGCGGCGCAGCTGCGCGCCGAGCGCCCCGGGACCGGGGTGGTCCTGCTCAGCCAGCACGCCGACGCCACCTTCGCTCTTCGCCTGCTCGAGGGCGGGGCGGCGGGCCGCGCGTACCTGCTCAAGGAACGGGTCGGGGACGTCGGCGAGCTGACTGCCGCGGTCCGGGCGGTGGCCGACGGCGGCTCGGTGATCGACCCGACCGTGGTCGAGCAGCTGGTGGCCGCCAACCAGGGCCCGCGGAAGACACCGCTGACCATGCTGACCCCGCGCGAGCTCGAGGTGCTCGGTGAGATGGCCCAGGGCAAGAGCAACGCGGCGATCGCCGCCAGCCTGGTGCTTTCCGAGCGGGCCATCGAGAAGCACACCAACTCGATCTTCTCCAAGCTCGCTCTCACCGAGGAGCGCGACCTCAACCGACGGGTCAAGGCCGTGCTGCTCTACCTGCACGAGCACGGCACCGGCCTGGGAGGCTAGCCCCACCGCCGTGAGGGACGGTCGCCACCTTCCGGGCCCGAGGTCGGCGCGGCCACACTGGAGCCATGGCTGGCCCGGTGCGCGTCCTCGTCGTCGACGACCAGCGACCGTTCCGGGTCGCGGCGTCGACCGTCCTGCGGCGTACGCCGGGGTTCGAGCTCGTCGGTGAGGCAGGCTCCGGCGAGGAGGCCCTGCAGCAGGTCGCCGCGCTGGGCCCGGACCTGGTGCTGATGGACATCACCATGCCCGGCATGGGCGGCGTCGAGGCGGCGCGCGCACTGACCGCCGCGCCCGACGGGCCGGTGGTGTTCTTCTGCTCGACGTACGCCGCCTCCGACCTCCCGCCGGCGGCAGCCGACGCCGGTGCCGCCGCCTACATCAACAAGGCGGAGCTGGCCGCCGACCTGCTGGCCCGGCTCTGGGCCGAGGCGAGCGGGCCGGACGGCTCACTCCGAGTGCAGCACTGACGCGGGGCGCAGGGTCGCCGCCCGGCGGGCCGGGACCAGCACCACCAGCGCCGCCACGGCCAGCGCCACCGGGACGGCGGTCACCAGCAGCCACCACGGTGCCGCGAGGTCGCCGGCCACCCCGATCCCCTGCGCGACCTCCCACCACACGACCCGGCCGACCGCCAGACCGAGGACAGGACCCATCGCCAGGCCGATCGCCGTCAGGGTCGCAGCCATGACCCCGACACTGGCCGCGACCTGGCGCGGGGTCAGCCCGATGACCCGCAGCACGGCGAGATCGGCGCTCCGGCGTCGCACGGTGAGCACCAGCGAGTGCGCGAGGACCACGACAGCGATCACGGCAAGGAAGACCGCGAGGCCGGCGGGCAGCCGGCCGAGTGCGGCCAGGTTGCGCACCTGCGCGGGTTGCGCGGCGCGTCCCATCTCCAGCCGTGCCGACAAGTCTCGGTAGAGCGCGTCGACGTCGACGCCCGGCTTCACCTCGACCAGCCCGTTCGCGAACGCCACGGTGCGCGTGGCCTTGCGCAGGTCACCCGGCCAGAGCAGGACCGCGCCGCCGAGGCCCTCGTCGCTGAGCTCTGGCGTGACTGCCACCCCCACCACGCGCAGGCTCCGGGGTACCCGTCGTCCCTCGTCGTCGTAGGTCCGCAGGACGACCCGGTCGCCCACGCCGGCGGCGAGCCGACGAGCCTCCCGAGACCCGAGTGCGGTCTCGCCCTTACGGGCAGGCAGCCGGCCGGAGAGCAGGGGGAGCGGCACGTCGCCGATCACCTTGCGCACCGACGCACCCAGGGTTCGGCGCCCGTCGACCGTGACGTTCGTCCCGTCCAGAACTGCGACGGCGGCGATCCTCGGATCGGCAGCGAGGGCCGCGGCGTCGTCGGCCTTGGCGTCGACGATGGAGAAGTCGGCGACCCAGCCGTACCGCTCGGGTGTGCGGGTGAGGCGGTCCAGGCTGGTGGCGAACGATGCGACGGCGACCACGCCGGCGATCCCGATCACCGCGACCACGGCGGTGGCGCGGACCGGCACCCGAGACCGTCCCCGATAGCCGCGGAGGGCGAACGACAGCCCGGCCACCACCGGCGCTGCGCGGCCGAGCCGAGGCAGCGCGAGCAGCAACGGCGAGCGCAGCACCCGGCCGCGACTCTCGGTGCGCACTATCCGGGCCGCAGTGGCCGCCGAGAGCAGCAGGAAGGCCAGGGCTGCTCCGACGGCGGTCAGCGTGACGACCAAGAGGTCCGGCAGCCAGCCCGGCTCCGGCTCGAACGCATGCAGCGGCCCCAACGGCTCGACCAGCCCGCCGAGCAGCGAGCCGGCTGCGGCCAGGACGGCCGTGATGGTGGCCCCGAGCAGTGCCGGCACCGTGCGCGCCAGCACCCGCTCGACCCGAGTCAGCCCGAGGGCCGCCTCGAGCTCCTGGTCGGCGGCGCCTGCCGCATGGTGCCGGCTCAGGGCCTGGCCGACCGCCAGCAGTCCCCCGGCTGCGGCGATGACGAGGAAGACGACCAGCCCGGTGACCAGGGTGTGCCGCGCGGCGCGCACCGCCGGGTCGCTATCGGTGGTGGGGTAGAGAGCCTGCAGGACGCCGAACTCGCGCCCGGTGTCGTCGGTCGCCGCGCGGTCCTGCAGCCGGTCCAGCCCGCGGGCAACGGCTGCGGACCCGGCGGCGCCGTCGGTCAGGCGGAGCAGGACGTTCTCCCCGACCATGCTGTCGCCGTACTCGCGGGCGAGCGCCGGGGTTCCCATCACCGGGCCGACGCCGTTGCCCACCCAGTCCCGGGCGACGCGCACCACGCCGACGACCTTCAGGGTCAGCTCGGGACCGTCCGGCTCGCCGAACCCGGTGTCGAACTGGGTGACCTCCAGCGGGGTCAGCAGCTTGAGCGGGATGCGGTCGCCGACCTCGATCCCGGCCTCCTGTGCCAGCACCTCCGGGACCAGCACCTCGTCCGTCCGGTTGTCGACCGGCCGCCGGCCCTCGATGACGACCGGGGTGAACAGGTCGTCGGGCTGCGGTTGGCCCGAGGAGACGCTGAGGAACATCACCGGTCCGCCGACGATCTGGCCGATGACCTGTCGTGACCGCCAGGACGACTCGACGCCAGGCAGTGACTCGACCTCCTCGGGCGACACGGCGTCGGAGAAGATCAGCACCCGGGCGTCGTCGAGGTGGGTGGCGACCACCAGCCGGTCGTACGCCGTCGCCGTCCGCCGGGCTACCGCCGTCGAGGCACCGACCACGGCAGCGACCAGCCCGGTCAGCAGCCCGAGGACCACCAGCGAGCGCCACCGGGTGCGCAGCTCGGCGCGAGCCACCGCCCGCACCGCGCCCCACGGCGCCGCCGCTGAACCCGACCCGGTCGACACCGTCAGGCCCGCACCGCGACGGGCACCTCGGCCCGGACCCGGGTGCCGCCGGGTCCGGTCTCGACCGCCACCGCACCGCCGACCGCCCCGACCCGGTCGGTCATGTTCTGCCGACCCTGACCGCCGGCCGCGGCGGCGACGTCGAAGCCCGGCCCGTCGTCCACGACCTCGAGCACCAGCAGACCCTCGCGTCCGACCAGGCGCACCGTGACGGTCGCGTCGGGAGCGTGCTTCGCGATGTTCTGCAGGGCTTCGAGGCAGCAGAAGAACAGCGCCGCCTCGACGTCGGCCCCGTGCCGCCGGTCGACCCCGTCGACCTCGATGGTGACCGTGTTCGGGCTGCGCTGGACGACCGCACGCAGCGCATCCGGAAGCCCGCCCTGGCGCAGCAGCGGCGGGTAGATGCCGTGCGCCAGGTCGCGCACCTGGGCGATGGTCTCCCGCACGTCGGCCTGCATCTCCTCGAGCAACGCGGCGGCGGTCGCGAGATCGTCTGGCTCGTCGCTGCCGTCGCCGAGCAGCTGCCGCGCCAGGCCGAGGTTCACGGCCAGCGCGGCCAGGTGCTGCTGGGCGCCGTCATGGATGTCGCGCTCGATCCGGCGGCGCTCGGCGTCGGCGGCCGACACCAGCCGGGAGCGGGACGCCCGCAGCTCGTCGTTGGTGCGACGGAGGTCGTCCAGCGTCGACTGCAGCGCCGCGTCCAGCGCGCGGTTGTGCAGCACCACACCGAGCTGGCGGGCGACCTCGCCGAGCGCCCGCTCCTCGGCGGCCCGGAACCGCTCCGCGCCGCGATGCCGCTCCACCAGCAGCAGGGCGAGCAGCTCGGTGCCATGGCCGGCCGGTGCGACCCGCACCTGGGCGTCGCCGCGGCCCTCGAGCAGCGCCTGTACCCACAGCCGCAGCCAGGACTCGCCGGCCACCCCGCTGCGACGCAGGGACTCGCGCTCCGTCGTACCGAGCCTGGTCAACGCGGCCGCCCGGTGCGGCAGCGAGATCAGCCGGACCAGGTCGCCGCCGTCGTCACGGGTCCAGACCTCGACCGCGGTGAGGTGGTAGCCGTCGCGCAGCGCCTCGGCGAGCTGGCGCAGCAGCTCCTCGACCGGGACGTCGCCGGCGGCCCGGTCGCCGAAAGCTTCGAGCACGGACTCGGGCGTGCGCCGGCCGCCGATAGCCGTACGCCGGGTGAGCGCGCTCAGGGCCGCGCGGGCCGGTCCGAAGGCCAGCGCCGTTCCGGCCGCAGCGGTCAGGGCGCTGGGCAGGAGGTCCTGCTCGGCGCCCTCGGGCAGGCGACCCAGCACCAGCACCAGGACGACCAGGAACAGCACCAGCACGCCGGCCATCGCCGCGACCGCGGACGCGCCGGCGAGCACCTGGGCCGCCTCCCGCCGCGCGGCCGCGCACGGTGCCGGCCAGTGCTCCGACCGTAAGCAGCGTGCCCGTGACCGCGACCAGCTGCCAGGCACCGAGGCCGGTGTCGCCGAGCAGCTGCAGGGCGAGCGAGACCACCACCACCGCAGCTGCCACCAGCCCGGCCGCGGCCAGCAGCTGCAGCCGCTGGCGGACGACCGGTGCGCCGGAGAGGTTCACGCGGCGACCACCCCGTCGCGCAGGTGCACCGTGCGCTGCGCGCCGGCGGCCACCTCCGGGTTGTGCGTGACCATCAGGATGCTCTGGCCGGCGCCGTGCAGGCGACGGAACAGCTCGAGCACCTCGTCGGCGCCGTCGCTGTCGAGGGCCCCGGTCGGCTCGTCGGCGAGCAGCAGGGTGGGGGAGTTGGCCAGCGCCCGGGCGATCGCGAGCCGCTGCCGCTGCCCGCCGGACAGCCCGGCGGGGGAGGACCGCGCCTTGTCCAGCAGGCCGAGCAGGTCCAGCAGCTCGTGCGCGCGGGCGTCGGCGTCGCGCCGGCTGGCCCCGGCGACCAGAGCGGCGAGCACGATGTTCTCCGCGACGCTCATGCTCTCCAGCAGGTGGAAGAACTGGAACACCATGCCGACGTCCTTGCGGCGCACCTTCGACAGCCGGCTCTCGGACAGCGCGGTGATCTCGCGGCCGGCCAGCTGCACCGACCCCTCGTCCGGGCGGTCCAGGCCGGCGGCGATGTGCAGCAGCGTCGACTTCCCGCAGCCGGACGGTCCCATCAGCGCGACGAACTCGCCTCGGCCGACGACCAGGTCGACACCCCGCAGCGCGCGCACCGGTGCGGTCTCGGCCTCGTAGGTGCGCCGCACGCCGCGCAGGGCCAGGGCGGCCGTCCCGGTTTCCACGAGCGTCGACCCTAGGCGGCAACCCGCCCGGCTGCCCCACCCTTGGGGGAAAGCGCCTGCTGCCCTCCCCACCCCCGTCGTGCTAGCCACACCCCCGCGGTCAGCTGCGGACGACGTCGACGTCGATCTCCAGGCGGAGCTGGCGCGGGATCAGCTTGCCGACGCCGGGCACGTCGAAGCGCAGCCCGAACGCCTGCCGGTCCACGGTGCCGCCGGCCCGGACCACCATCCGGTCGGCCCGCCGGCTCACGTCGTACGACGCCGACAGCGCGACCGGCCGGGTCACGCCGCGCAGGGTCAGGCGGCCCTCGATGTCCGCACCGCCGGCCGTCCAGAGCACCCGGGTGCTCTCGTAGACCGCGATCGGGAACCGAGCGGCGTCGAACGGGTCGACCGCGCCGATCACCTCGTCGTACGCCCGGTTGCCGGTGGTCATCGACGTCACGTCGACCTCGACCCGTACGCCGTGCGCCTCGCGCACGCCGTCTGCCACCGCCACCTGGCCCGCGACCCCGGCGAACCGGGCGCTGATCGTGGGCGCGAGGAACGATGCCCGGCCGGAGAACGCCACGACCGCCCGGCCCGGGTCGATCGTCCAGCCTCCGGCCGGCGGCATGTCACGGGTCGCCGCGGGCTGGGCGAGCAGTGCGGTGGACATGTCGGCTCCTTCCGGCGGGCGGCCGGTGGGTCCGGCTGCGCATGGAGAGAGCGTCGCCGGAGAGGATGCGTACGACGACAGTGCTGACCAGCCGATCGCCCTGCGTGCTGGCACCACCCGAGGGGAGGAGGAGCTGCCCCGTGCCGCTGCCCTCGCCGCGCGCCGCGGTCCGCACCCTGCTCACCGGGCACCCGGACGGCGCGGCCCCCTGGGTGCGCGCCCTCGGCGACCCCGGGGACGCCGGCTGGTTCGGCCCCGGCTCGACCATCTGGTCGGTGCACGCCGACGCCGCCACCCTCGTCGGCGGGGTCCGGGCCCTGCTGGTGCAGGCCATGCACCCGACGGTGCTGGCCGGCTTCGACCAGCACTCCGACTACCAGGAGGACCCGGAGAGCCGGTTGCAGCGCACCGCCGCCTTCGTCACGGTCACCACCTTCGGCACGACGGGGCAGGCCGAGGCCGCCTGCCAGCGGGTCCGGCGCGCGCACGCACCGGTCCGCGGACGCACGCCGGACGGCCAGCCGTACGACGCCGGCGACCCCGAGCTGCTCGGCTGGGTGCACCTCGCCCTGGCCGACTCGCTCGCTGTCGCGGTCGACCGGTACGGTCGCACCCGGTTCGACCTCGACGACTACCTCGCGGACATGGCCGTCGTCGGGGAGCGCCTGGGTTCGGCGCACGTGCCGCACGACCGGGCCGGGCTGGCTGCTGCGTGGGCGCACTACCTGCCGCAGCTGGCCGCCACCCCGGCCACCGCGGAGGCGCACGCCTTCCTGCTCGACCCGCCGTTGCCGCCCAAGATCCGGCTGCCCTACCGCGTGATCGCCGCGGCCGCAGCCGCGACGCTGCCGCCGGAGCTGCGCCGGCTGCTCGCCGGCCGGCCGGTGCTGCCCGAGCTGCCCGCGCGGCTGGTGGGCAGGGCGGCGACCCGGCTGCTCGCGGCGGTCCTGGGCCCGAGCCCGGCGGCGCGCGCCGCCCACCAGCGCACCCGGCCGGTCGGTACCCTCCGAGGATGAATCGGGGCGGTCCGCGTGCGCTGCTCGGCGCGGCGGTGGTGGCGGCGCTGCTCGCCGGCTGCACCAGCGGCGGTGACGACGCGTCCGACCGGCCCAGCCGCAGTGCGACCCCGAGCTCGCCGGCGCCCACGTCCGCCCTGCCGGTACCCGGCGTACCAGCCGAGCTGGCAGACCCCTACGCCTGCCGCGGCGGCTTCCTCTGCGCCGGCCTCGAGGTGCCGCTCGACCGGGCCGACCCGTCCGGCCCGACCCTCACCCTGCAGGTCGCCCTGGAAGCCGATCCGGACGCGTCGCGCGGCGTCCTGCTCGCGCTCAACGGCGGCCCCGGCGCGGCCGGCGCACCGTTGGGCCCCGAGCTCGTCGAACGGTTCGGGCCCGAGGTCGTCGGGGCCTACCGGATCGTCGTCCTCGATCAACGCGGCACCGGCCCCGGCGCGCTCGACTGCCCCGCGCTGCAACAGGACGGTGCCACCCGGTTCGTGCCGTCGGCCGACGCCGTACGGGCCTGCGCCACGACCCTCGGCGACGCCCGTGGTCACTACGGCACCGACGAGACGGTGGCCGACCTCGACCGGCTGCGCGAGGTGCTCGGCGCTGACCGGCTGTCGCTGTTCGCGGTCAGCTACGGCACTTTCGTGGCACAGCAGTACGCCGTCGCGCACCCGCGCCAGACCGAGCGGCTGGCGCTCGACTCGGCGTTGCCGGCGGGCGGTCTCGACACCGTGCAACGCGACGTCGTGAGAGCCACCCCGCGGGTGCTTGGTCTGGCCTGCCGAGCCGCGGACTGCCCGGGCGACCCGGTGGCTGACCTCGCGGATGCGGTGCGGGCGGCCGACGGCGCCGACCTGCTGTCACTGCTCGCCGCGATGAGCTCGGCCCGGCCGAGCTACGACACCTTGTTCCCGGCCCTGCGCAACGCCGCCCGCGGCGACCGGACCAAGCTGGACCGCCTGCTGCAGGCGTACCGCACCGGCTTCGGCACGACCCCCGAGGTGTTCAGCGCGGGCCTCAACGCGGCGGCCTCCTGCGGCGACCAGCGCTTCCCGTGGGGTCGCTCCGATGCGCCGCTCGCGGGTCGGCAGGCCGACGTACGCCGGGAGGTCGCCAGCGCCGGTCCGCTGTACCCGTTCGACGGTGCCGCCGTCAGTGCGGCCCTTGCGCAGTGCCTCGCGTGGCCGCCGGTCGCACCGTCGAAGGTCGAGCTGGGGCAGCCGAAGCTACCCGGCGTCCCGGTGCTGTTCCTGTCCGGCGACCGCGACCTGTCGGCGCCTGTCGAGGCCGTCCGCGGCGAAGCCGACCGCGCGGCTGACGGCCGGTTGGTCGTCGTCCGCGGAGCCGGCCACGTCGTCACCGCCCGGCCCGGTCGCGGGCGCGAGGTCGTGCGCGACTTCCTGCTGCGCTGACCGCCTCGGCCGGCCGGCGCGCCGCATCGGCAAACGCCTTCCACGGTTGCTCCTCGCGCAGCGATTCGTCGGCCTCCGCCATCTCCGCCAGCCGCATCAGGATGAAGCCGAGCTCGATCGGCATCGGCTTCTCGCACCCTCCTGGGGTGTGGCCCGTTCCTCACCCGCCGGATGATCCATCCGCTAGGCGAACGGCAGTCGCCAGGCGCCGACGGCGACGGCGAGAGCGGTCGCGGCCAGCACCGCGGTGACCGTCCCGGCGATCAGCCACCAGTCGCGGGCGAGCAATGGCTGCGGCCGCGCGATGGTGCGGGCGACGTCGGTGGCGCCGAACCCGCGGGCCTCCATCGCAGTGGCGAGCCGCACCCCCCGGCGTACGGCGGCCACCAGCACCGCCAGCACCTTCGCGGTAAAGGCGCGCAGGTGCGCGACCGGGGACCGTCCCGGGTCGAGGCCGCGGGCCCGCCGGGCGCGGGTGACCTGCTGCCAGTCGGCCGACAGCAGCGGGAGCAGTCGCAGCGCCGCCAGCGCCCCGTAGGCGAACCGGGGAGGTGCGTGCCAGCGCTGCACGAGGGCGTCGGCGAGGTCCATCGGGTCGGTGGTGGCCAGCACCAGGATGCCGGGCAGCGCGATCGCGAGCAGCCGCAGCGACACCGAGGCCGCGGCCGTGACCGCGTCGCTGGTCACGTCGAGCGGCCCGATCGCCAGCACCGGGTGGCCGCCGTCGACGATGAGCAGGTTGCTCAGCGCGACGCCGGCGATGCCGAGCAGCAACGGCCAGGTACGCCGGGCAAGGGTGCCCATCGAGACTCCGGTGGCTGGGAGCACGGCCAGCTCGATCGCGAGCAGCACCCCGGGCGTGACCGGGTCCAGGGTCACCAGCAGTCCGGCCATCAGGATGCCCGCGGCCGAGATCTTCGCGACCGGGTTGAACCGCGCGAGTGCGGCATCCGGGTCCGGCGCCAACGCCACCAGCAGGCTCATCGGCAGCCACCCCCGCCGATCCCCGTGATCATGAAGCTTCCTCCCCATAAGTGCGGGGGGTTTGCTTCATGATCACGTGGGTCTGGTCGGCCAGCGCCTCGACCAGTGCCTCGTCGTGCGTGACGAGCAGCAGTCCGCAGCCGCTGTCCCGCAGGTCGGCCAGCAGGGCGACCAGCTCGGCCCAGGTGCGCGCGTCCTGGCCGAAGGTCGGCTCGTCGGCGACCACCACGCGGGGGGACGTGGCGATCGCGGTGGCCACCGAAAGCCGCCGCTTCTCCCCGCCGGACAGCGTGTACGGGTTGGCAGCCGCGAGCCGCGAGAGCCCCAGCCGGTCGAGCAGCTCGTCGGCGCGCGCACCGGCTGCGGCGACCGAGGTGCCGGCGCGCAGCGGGCCGACCGTCAGCTCGTCGCGGACCGTCGAGGTGACGATCTGGTGCTCGGGGTCCTGGAACACCGTGCCCACCCGGGTCACCAGGTCGCGACCGCGCCACTGCCACATCGGCCGGAGCGGCTGCGGCGGGTCGAGGGCGGCGTCCGCGCGGACCTCGCCACCGGTGGGCCGCAGCAGGCCGGCCATGGACAGGGCCAACGTCGACTTGCCGGAACCGTTCGCCCCGGTCAGCGCCACTGCTGCGCCGCTGCGCAGCCCGAGGTCCGTCGGCGGCAGCGCGTCCCGGTCACCGGCGGGGTACCGGAAGCGCACTCCCGCGGCGGTGACCAGCGGCGGTCCCGCCGCGGCGGTGCTCTGCCGGCGTACGACGGGATGCCGCCCGGGTACCCACACCCCTCGTGCGGCCAGAGCAGCGCCTTCAGCACCGAACACCTGGCCCGGCGGTCCGTCGGCCACCACGCCGCCACCCGGCTCCAGCACCACCGCGCGGGTCACCAGGTCGACCACCTGCTCGACGCGGTGCTCGACGATCACTGCCGTGGCGCCGGTGTCGTCCAGCACCTGCGCGAGCACCGACCGCACCAGGGCGACACCGTCCGGGTCGAGGTTGGCGGTCACCTCGTCGAGCAGAAGCAGGCCGGGCCGCAGCGCGAGGATGCCGGCCAGGGCGAGCCGCTGCTGCTCGCCGCCGGACAGCGCGCCGGTCGCGGTGTCCCTCGGGTAGGGGAAGCCGACGGCCCGCAGCGCCTCGTCGACTCGCGCCCAGATCTCGGCCGCGGGGACGCCGCGGTTCTCCAGCCCGAACGCGACGTCGTCGCCGGCCCGGGCCATCACCAGCGCGGCATCCGGGTCCTGCAGCACCAGCCCGGCGCGGGCCCGCGCGGCCCGGGCCGGCCGGCCGTCCAGCAGCACCTCGCCCTCCCCCTCGCCGGCGTCGGAGGGGTCGAGCAGCCCGGCCAACCCGGCCAGCAGCGTGCTCTTGCCCGCGCCGGACGGCCCGAGCAGCAGCACCCGCTCACCCGGCTCGAGCCGCAGGTCCAGCCCGCGCAGCGCCCACGCCTGGCGGCCGCCGTGCCGCCAGCCCCAGCCCCGGACGTCGACCGCAGCCGGCGTCACCGCCCGAGAGGTCAGACCCGGGCCTGGTCGGCTCCGGAGGGGAACGGCGACAGCACGCCGGTCCGGGCCAGCGCCCGCACCAGCAACCACGACCCGGCGCCGGCGATGAGCGCGGCACTCGCTGCGAGGACAGCGGCGTAGGCCAGCTGCCATCCGCCCGACCACTCCGCGTAGTAGAAGAGGATGTCCAGCATGGCGGCGGCCAGCCCGGCGACCGCGCCGGAGAGCAGGGCGGTGGGCAGCCGCCACGACCGGTAGAGCGCGAAAGCGAACACGATCTCGGCTGCGGCGCCCTCGACCAGGCCGTAGGCCACCACCGACAGTCCCCACGAGACACCGAGCAGCGCCGACACGGTGGCCGCGACCAGCTCGGTGTAAATGGCCGCGCCACGCTTGCGGATCACGAGCGCTCCGAGCACGGCGGGCATCAGCCACACGCCGTACATGAAGCCCTGGGCCGGCGGGAAGCCGGTGAAGGCCGGCGACATGGTGTTCCAGAGGTGGCCCCAGGCCCAGAACACGACGCCGAACGCGACCGCGATCGCGGAGGCCACGACGATGTCGACGGTGCGCCAGCGGCCGGTCGCGGGCTCGGTGCCGGCGGCGTCCCTGCTGCTCCCGGTGCTACGGGTGGTGGTGGTCATTCGCTCGCTCCTGTCCGGGTGGACGGGGCGGCCGTGCTCTGAGCGCCGGTGCCGGCCCCACGCGCAGAACGTGGCGGACGGCACAGGCGGTAACCGACTCCCTGCGCTGGCATTACCCAGATCAGGTTGGAGGGTCTGCGGGCGGGCCCGCACTCTCAGCGCGTCAGCGCTCCCCTGTGGTTCAGGTTGTCGTGCGCTCCCGACGCTAGCACGCGTGAACCGATGATCTCTGGGGTACGGAGGCCATCTCAGGGTACGGGGGCCAGGTGGACGAGGGGAGGGTCAACGTGTCCTGCGAGCCGGTGCTGCGCCAGGAACGGCCGTTCGAGCCGTCCGCGGACGCCACCTCTCGTCACCTCGACCTCGACCCCGTCCCGTCGTCGGTGGGCATCGCGCGGTCCTTCGTCCGCGAGTCGCTGACTGACGTCGACGAGGACAGTCAGGAGGTGGCGGTGCTGCTGACCAGCGAGCTGGTGACGAATGCGATCCTGCACGCGCGCACCCCGCTGCAGGTCGGTGTGCTGGTCGACGTCCGGCGCGCGCTGATCTGCGTCGCCGACCGGTTGCCCGCCGGCCCCGAGCTCACACCCCGGCCGCACAGCCACGACCGGCCGGGAGGTCGCGGTCTCGCCCTGCTGGCGGACCTCTCCGAGGACTGGGGAACGACGTCGTACGCCGCAGGGAAGACCGTCTGGTTCGTGATGAGCACAGGACGGGACACCACGCTAAGGGCAGGATGAGCGTGGACGACCGGCTAGAGCTGGCGCGGGTTGCCACCGGCATCCCCGGCCTCGACCACGTGTCGATGGGCGGGTTCCCGCGGGGCCGGGTAGTGGTGGTCGCCGGTCCGGCTGGCAGCGCGAAGACCGTTCTGGGCGGGCAGTTCCTGGCCGCGGGGGCCGCCCGCGGCGAGCCAGGGGTCTTCGTCACGCTGGAGGAGTCCGCGGCCGACCTGCGGCGCAACCTCTCGACCCTGGGCTTCGACATCGAGAGCCTGGAGAAGTCCGGCGACTGGCACTTCGTCGACGGCTCCCCTCGCTACGACAGTCATCTCGACGAGGTGCTGCCCGTTCGCTTCGACACACTCCTCGCGCAGGTCGGTCAGGCGATGGACCGCACCGGTGCGACCCGGGTGGTGGTCGACTCGTTCGCCGCCGCGGGGTACGACCGCGACGACGGCACCTCCCGGGTCCGGCTGCGCGGACTGTTGTCCGAGTTGCGCAAGATGGGCGCCACCGTGCTGATGACCGTGGAGACCGACGAGGAAGGCGACGCGGCGCTCGCCAGCGGGGGCCTCGAGCAGTACGTCGCCGACACGGTCGTCCTCCTGCGCAACGCTCTGGAGGGAGAGTCCCGGCGTCGCACCCTCGAGGTGCTGAAGATGCGCGGCGCGGAACATCGTCGCGGGCAGTTCCCCTTCACCGTGGTCCCCGGCGAGGGCCTCGTGGTGCTCCCGTTGTCCGTGCAGGCACTCGACCAGGGATCCACCGACACCCGGGTGACGTCGGGCAACGACGAGGTGGACGCCCTGTGCGGCGGCGGCTTCTTCCGCGACTCGATCGTGCTGGTCTCCGGCGCCACCGGCACAGGCAAGACGCTGCTGGTGACCGAGTTCCTCGCCGGAGGAGTGCTGCGCGGGGAGAAGTCGCTGCTCCTCGCCTTCGAGGAGAGCCACGACCAGCTGTACCGGAACGCGCGCGGGTGGGGCTACGACTTCCGCAAGGCCGAGGACGACGGCCTGCTGAGGGTCATCTCGACCTACCCGGAGGTGGCGACCCTCGAGGACCACCTGGTGGAGATCAAGCGCGCCGTGGAGGAGTTCGGCCCTGCGCGCATCGCGATCGACTCGCTGTCCGCACTCGAGCGGATCGGGTCGCCGAAAGCCTTCCGCGAGTTCATCATCGGCCTGACGTCTTACGTCAAGGCGAGGCAGACGGTGGCGTTGTTCACAGCGTCCACCGATGCGTTGCTCGGGGGGTCGTCGATCACCGAGACGCACATCTCGACCCTGACCGACAGCATCATCGTGCTGCGCTACGTCGAGGTGTTCGGCGCGGTCAAGCGCGCCATCACCGTCCTGAAGATGCGCGGCTCCGACCACGACCGTGACATCCGGGAGTACCGCATCGACGGGTCCGGGATGCATGTCGGCCAGCCGTTCCGGACCGTGGCGGGCATCCTCTCCGGCAACGTGGTCAACCTCGTGCCGCACGAGGACGCCGACGGGAACGCACCGCCGAGGTTCCTCTGACGACACGCCGGGCGGAGTGACGCGACCCTCCCCGCTCGACCTGCGCCGCCGTCTCGGCGAGTCCGCACCGGAGGTTTGCGCAGGATAGGGGTGGGGGGTATGGTCGAGCAGGACGAGATACCCCGCAGGGGTACAGCGCGGCGGAGGCGACGATGGTGACGTACGGGTACAGCGACCGCAAGGACAGCCACCTCAAGCGGCTGCGCCGGGTCGAGGGCCAGGTCCGCGGCCTGCAGCGGATGGTCGAGGAGGACAAGTACTGCATCGACATCCTCACCCAGGTGTCGGCCGCGACCAAGGCGCTGCAGTCCTTCTCCCTCGAGCTGCTCGAGGAGCACCTGTCGCACTGCGTCGTCGAGGCCGCCCAGCGCGGCGGCACCGAGGCCGAGGAGAAGGTCCGCGAGGCCTCCGAGGCCATCGCCCGACTCGTCCGCAGCTGACCGACCACCCAACGTGAAACGGAGCACGCCATCACCAGCACCGCGACCTACGACGTCACCGGCATGACCTGTGCGCACTGCGTCCAGGCCGTCACCGACGAGGTCTCGGCCATCCCCGGCGTCCGCGACGTCGACGTCGAGCTGGTCGCCGGCGGCACCTCGGTCGTCACCGTGGTCAGCTCCGCGCCGCTGTCCGAGACGTCCGTCCGTGACGCGATCGACGAGGCGGGCTACGACATGGTCGGTACGCCGTGAAGCCGGCCGCCACTCTGACCGCCTTCGCCGCGGGGCTGACCGTGGTCTTCGCCGCGGCCCTCGGCCTGGGCGGCGCCGTCGGCCCGGTCGTCGCCGAGCAGCCGGCCACCGACCACGCCGACGACGCCATGATGGCGGCCGAGCACGAGGCGCCGATCGGTGCCGCGCTGCCCGGGCTGGCCGTGTCGGACGCCGGCTGGACCTTGCAGCTCGCCGACGACACGTCGAGCGCCGGCCCGGCCCGCCCGTTCCGGTTCACCGTCGTCGGCCCGGGCGGCGAGCCGGAGACGTCCTACCGGCGCACCCACACCAAAGAGCTGCACCTGATCGTGGTGCGCCGCGACCTGTCCACCTTCCAGCACGTGCACCCGGTCCGCGCCGCCGACGGCAGCTGGTCGGTGCCGCTCGACCTGCCCGTCGGCGGCGCCTACCGGGTCTTCGCCGACTTCCAGCCGGCCGACCTCGACCGCTCGCTGACCCTCGGCGCGGACCTGTCGGTGCCCGGCGACTTCGCGCCGACGCCCCTGCCCGTCCCGAGCGGGACGACCACCACCGGGGAGTACGACGTGACGCTGGCCGGCTCGCCGGTGGCCGGCCGCGAGAGCGAGCTCGTGTTCTCGGTCAGCCGGGCCGGCCAGCCGGTCACCGCGCTGAAGCCCTACCTCGGCGCCTACGGCCACCTGGTCTCCCTCCGCGACGGCGACCTGGCCTACCTGCACACCCACCCGGCCGGTCGTGTCGAGGAAGGCCGCACCGGCGGGCCCGACATCGCCTTCAGTACGACGTTCCCGACGGTCGGCACCTACCGGCTGTTCCTCGACTTCCGGGTCGGTGGCACGGTGCGCACCGCAGCCTTCACCGTCGACGTGGGGGAGACGTCATGACCGAGCACGTCGTCGAGCTCGAGATCGCCGGCATGACCTGCGCGTCGTGCGCGAACCGGATCGAGAAGAAGCTCAACCGGATGGACGGCGTCGTCGCCACCGTCAACTACGCGACCGAGAAGGCGCGAGTCACTTACGACGACGCCGTGACCGCGGACGACCTGGTCGCGACCGTGGCGCGCACCGGTTACAGCGCAAGGGTGCCGGCCAAGGAGCCGGTCGGTGCGAACCCGGAGACCGTGTCGCCGGTCGACGACGTCACGGCCGACCTGCGCACCCGGGTCGTGGTCACGGCGGCTCTCACCGTCCCGGTGCTGCTGCTGTCGATGGTGACCGCCTTCCAGTTCGACCACTGGCAGTGGCTGACCCTCACCCTCGCGGCGCCGGTCGTCACCTGGGGCGCCTGGCCGTTCCACCGCGCGGCCTTGACCGCCCTGCGGCACGGCGCCTCGACGATGGACACCCTGGTCTCGCTCGGAGTCGCCGCCGCGTTCGGTTGGTCGCTGTACGCGCTGTTCCTCGGCGGTGCCGGCGAGCCCGGCATGTCGATGCCGTTCACCCTGGTGCCGACCCGCGGCTCGGGCGTTGAGGAGATCTACCTCGAGGTCGCCTCCGGCGTCACGCTGTTCCTGCTGCTCGGCCGCTACCTGGAGGCCCGCGCCCGGCGCCGGTCCGGTGCTGCGCTGCGTGCGCTGCTGTCGATGGGCGCCAAGGACGTCGGGGTGCTCCGCGACGGCACCGAGGTCCGGCTGCCGGTCGCCGAGCTGCAGGTGGGCGACGAGTTCGTCGTACGGCCGGGGGAGAAGATCGCGACCGACGGTGAGGTGGCGCAGGGAACCTCGGCCGTCGATGCCTCGATGCTGACCGGTGAGTCGGTGCCGGTCGAGGTCCGGCCGGGTGACGTGGTCGTCGGGGCGACCGTGAATGTCGGCGGCCGGCTCGTCGTCCGTGCGACCCGGGTCGGTGCCGACACCCAGCTCGCGCAGATGGCCCGGCTGGTCGAGGACGCGCAGAACGGCAAGGCGCAGGTGCAGCGGCTGGCGGACCGCGTGTCCGGTGTCTTCGTGCCGGTGGTGATCGCGCTGGCCGTCGCGACGCTCGGCTTCTGGCTCGGCACCGGTGCGAGCGCCGAGCTGGCGTTCACTGCCGCCGTCGCCGTGCTGATCATCGCCTGCCCGTGCGCCCTGGGTCTCGCGACCCCGACGGCGCTGCTGGTCGGGACCGGGCGCGGTGCGCAGCTCGGCATCCTGATCAAGGGTCCGGAGGTGCTGGAGCAGACCCGTCGCGTCGACACCGTCGTGCTCGACAAGACCGGCACCGTCACGGCCGGTCGGATGCAGCTGGTCGACGTCGTCGCCGTGACCGGCACCGACCGCAGCGAGCTGCTCCGGCTCGCCGGCGCCCTCGAGTCGGCCAGCGAGCACCCGGTCGCGGCCGCTGTCGCGACCGCAGCTACCGCCGAGGTCGGGTCACTGCCGACCGTGCACGACTTCACCAACGTCGAGGGCCTCGGTGTGCAGGGCGTCGTCGACGGCCACGACGAGGCGACCCACGCCGTGCTGGTCGGTCGGCCACGGTTGCTCGCCGAGTGGTCGCAGCCGCTGTCGCCCGAGCTGGCCGAGCACCTTGCTGCCGCCGAGGCGCAGGGCCGCACGGTGGTCGCCGTCGGCTGGGACGGCGCGGCCCGCGGGCTGCTCGTGGTCGCCGACACGGTGAAGCCGACCAGTGCCGAGGCGATCCATCGGCTGCGCGCGCTCGGGCTCCGACCGTTCCTGCTCACCGGTGACAACGCCGAGGCCGCGGCAGCGGTGGCCCGCGAGGTGGGCATCGATGCCGATGACGTGATCGCCGGCGTGCTGCCGGCCGGCAAGGTCGACGTCGTACGCCGGCTGCAGGGCGAGGGTCGAGTCGTCGCGATGGTCGGCGACGGCGTCAACGACGCCGCTGCACTGGCCGCAGCCGACCTCGGTCTGGCCATGGGCACCGGCACCGACGTGGCGATCGAGGCCTCCGACCTGACCCTCGTCCGGGGCGACCTGCGCGTGGCGGCCGACGCCATCCGGCTGTCCCGTGCCACGCTTCGCACCATCAAGACGAACCTGCTCTGGGCCTTCGGGTACAACGTCGCTGCGCTGCCGCTGGCAGCGGCCGGACTGCTTAACCCGATGATCGCCGGTGCCGCCATGGCGCTGAGCTCGGTGCTGGTCGTCACCAACAGCCTGCGGCTGCGGAGGTTCGAGGCAGCGTGACGGACCTGACCGTCGTACCCGACGCCCTGCGTGCGCACTGGGCCGCCTGGACCGGTGCCTCCGACGCCGAGCTCGCGGTCCTCGGTGGACCCGGCCCGCCGACAGTCGTCGTCGTCGCCTCGGCGGGACGCACCCGACCCGGCTGGGACCGCGCGGTGCACGCCGTCACCGGCATCGCCGACCCGAACGGGAACGCTGTCGTGTCGGTGCCACCCGGGTACGACGAGCGAGCCCGCGCGCTGGTCACCGGCGGTGGTGACGTCGACAACCTGCGCGCCGCGTTGCCCGAGCTGCTCGGCAAGCCGGAGCACGTCGTCTACCGCGGCATCTGCCGGTGGGCGCTCGACGTCCCGTCCGCCGAGGAGCTGCCGGACGTCGGGGAATGGCTGCCGGCGGAGGACCCCCGGGTGCCTGGTTGGCTCAAGCCGTTCGGCGGTGAGGTGCTGGTCGTCCTCGACGACGACGCGTACGTCGCCGGGGTCGGGCTCAAGCGGCACGACGAGCACGGCCAGGAGATCTCGGTCGGCACCGAGGAAGCGGCCCGCGGCCGTGGCCTGGCCCGGCGGCTGGTCGCCCAGGCCGCCCGGACGCTGATGGCCGGGGGCGTGATCCCGACGTACCTGCACGACCCGGCCAACACGGCATCAGCCAAGGTCGCGGACGCCGCCGGCTTCCCGGACCGGGGCTGGACCGCGATCGGCATCGCCGGGCCGCTCGAGATGGCTGAGGCGGCCGGCGACGAGGGCTGACCCGGTACCGTCAACGGTGGCCGGCACGCCTTTTGGCCGGCCGAGGCGGGGTCGCCTAGCGGCCGATGGCATGCGCCTTGAAAGCGCACAACGGGCAACCGTTCGTGGGTTCGAATCCCACCCCCGCCGCCACCCGACCTGGCGCAGTAGCTGCCTCTCAGCTCTGCGGAACGGGGAAGGCCGCGGGGCTGTGGTGACCGTCCCGGTCGACGGCGCGGACCCCGAAGAACACGTTGTCCTTGGAGATGTCCAGCGTCACCCGGTCCACGTCCCCGACCCGGACCGCGTGCTCCCACTCGGGCGCGGTGGTCTCGCGGTAGACCACCTCGTAACCGGTGAGGTCGGTCTCGGTTCCGCGGTCCCACACGAGGTCCGTCTCGTTGGTGAGCCGGCTGGTGAGCACCCGCACATTGCGCGGCGTGCCGGGCGCGACGGCCAGTGACCACAGAGCCGCGCCGTTGACGCGAGCGACGGTGGCGATGTAGTCGAAGTCGCAGAACTCAGGCAGGTCACCGAACTGCACGCCGTTCTCGACCCGCACGTCCTGGTGCTGGTGCCGGAAGTCCTCGGCGGGCTCGGTGAAGCGTGCGGCCGGCCAGCCCTGCTCCAGGAAGGGGATCTGATCGCCGCCGCGCAAGTAGCGGTCGCGGCGGTAGATGACCCGCACGTCACCACGGGTCGCGCCGTTGTCGGCCACCTCGCGGACGAAGCGGGCCAGCTGCCGGGCCGGCGAGTCGTTCTCGCCGCCGACAGCACGGCGGACGGTGGCCTGCGCAGGAGTCTCGGACGTGGGAACACCCTCCGCGAAGAGCCGCACGGTACGGCGATCACGGGTACCGTCGTCCGCCCTGCTGCTGCCCACGATGTCGTCGGTGAACATTCCCTGCACGTCCGCACCAGAAGCCTTGA
The DNA here is from genome assembly GCA_963746465.1 of uncultured Actinomycetota bacterium. GTDB lineage: Bacteria > Actinomycetota > Actinomycetes > JACCUZ01 > JACCUZ01 > CAVVAY01. The sequence goes on from CAVVAY010000007.1 coordinate 399,913, forward strand.
GAACCTGCGCGAGGTGCGTCGAGCCGTAGAGCCCCTGCTCCTCACCGGCCACCGCAGCGAACACGATCGTGGCCTCGGGGTCATGAGTCGCCATGACCCTCGCCAGCTCGAGGGCAACTGCGACACCCGACGCGTCGTCGTCGGCACCGGGGGCGTCGTCGGTCGCGTTCATCACGTCGGTGACCCGAGAGTCGTAGTGCCCGCTCACCACGTAGGTGCGGTTCGGGTCGGAGCTGCCGCGCAACGTCGCGACGACATTGGTGATCACGGTTGCTACCGGAATACGTGAGGCCGGCTGCTGGACGTAGGACTGCTTCTCCACCGTCATCCGTCCGCCAGCGGTGGCCGCGACCAGCTGGTACTGGTCGTAGAGCCAGTCGCGGGCGGCGCCGATGCCGCGCTTCGGGTCGGCCTGGCTCGAGAGGGTGTGCCGGGTACCGAAGGCGACCAGCTGCCGCACCGTCGCCTCGATCCGTGCCGGATCGATCGCGCCGAGGATCGAGCGCAGCTCGCGGTCGGGTTGCTGGGCAGTCGCCGGAGGCCCCGCCGGGAAGTCCTGAGAGCGGCCCGACGCGGCGGCCGCGCCCGCGCCGAGTACCGGCGAGGCAGCGACGGCGCCGGTGACGGCGATGGCCCGGGAGAGGACGGCGCGGCGGCTGGGGTGGTCGAGGGACGACTGATTGCTCATGCATCTGTCCTACGCCTACCGTGCCCGAAATGTCCAGGTTTTCCCGTCTACAGGCCCTGCCACCCGGGCTTGTTGGCGTAGGTCTCCCGGTAGTAGCCGGCGAGCTGAAGCTGGCTCGCCGCGTCCTCGTCCAGCAGCACGGTCGCGTGCGGGTGCAGCTGCAGCACCGACGCGGGACAGAACGCGGACACCGGCCCCTCGACCATCTGATGAACCGCCGAAGCCTTGCCGGAGCCACGCGCGATCAGCACGAGGTGCCGTGCCTCCAGAATGGTGCCCAGCCCCTGAGTGAGAACGTGGTGCGGTACCTCCTCCGCGGCCTCGAAGAACCGTTCGTTGTCGGCGCGGGTGCGAGCGGTGAGGGTCTTGATCCGGGTCCGCGAGCTCAGCGACGAGCCGGGCTCGTTGAACGCGACGTGCCCGTCCGACCCGACGCCGAGCAGCTGCAAATCGACACCTCCGGCGTCGGCGATGGCTCGCTCGTAGTCGGCGCAGACCGCAGGAAGGTCGTCGGCCAGCCCGTCCGGTCCCAGAATCGCGTCGGGGGCGAAGTCGACTGCGTCCTCCAGCTCGCTGCGGATCACCGACCGGTACCGCTGTGGGTGATCGGCCGGCAAGCCGACGTACTCGTCCAGCAGGAAGCCGCGGCTTCGCGCAAAGCTCACCTCCCTGGCCTCGTACCGGCGGATCAGTTCGGCGTACACGACCAGCGGGCTGGATCCGGTGGCCAGCCCGAGGACGGCGGTCGGCTTGCGCGCCAGCAGCGCGACCACGGCGTCGGCGGCCAGCCCGCCGATCGTGGCGGCATCCGGGACGATCACGACCTCCATGGCGGGGTTGCTCTCCCTACGTCGGTTGGTTGTCGGGTACGCCGGGTGCGAGCCAGCTGCCTTGCCGCATCACTCGACTGAGCTGAAGGTCGTCGTCCACCACGACGACGTCGGCCTGCTGGCCGGCCACGAGCGATCCGACGCCGGCAAGTCCGAGGGTCTGCGCGGGTGTGGCCGCTGCCGCGGTGACGGCGTCCTGCAGGGGGATGCCGACCTCGACCACACACCACCGCACGACGTCGAGCAGCGTGGCGACGCCGCCTGCGATCGAGCCGCCCTCGGCCAGCCGAGCGGTCCGGCCCTCCACCAGCACGTCTCGCCCGCCGAGGGTGTAGGGGCCGTCGGGCATGCCGCTGGCCGCCATCGCGTCGGTGATGAGGCAGATGGCCTGCGGCCCGACGAGGTCGAACAGCATCCGCACGGTGTCCGCCGCTAGGTGCACGCCGTCGCCGATGACCTCGAGGACGGCCCCGCCACGGGCGGCCTGCGCCAGGCAGGCGGCCACCGGGCCGGGAGACCGGTGGTGCAACGGCGGCATGCCGTTGAAGACGTGCGTGACCAGCGGCCGCCCGCCCCGCGGCGCCGACTCGAGCGTCGACTCGAGCGCCGACCTCGCCGTCGCCGCGTCGCAGTCGGTGTGCCCGAGGGCCGGCAGGATGCCGTGACCGCCCAGCAGTGCCGGCAGCTGCTCCCCGCCACGGCGCTCGGGGGCGAAAGTCATCTGCGCCACCGCGCCGGGTGCCCCCGCCGACTCGGCCGCCTGCAGGACGGCCTCGATGAGAGCAGGGTCGATGTCGATCAGCGCCGCCGGGTCCTGTGCCCCGCGACGCTCGTAGGAGAGGAACGGCCCTTCCAGGTGGACGCCGGCCAGGTCGCCGTCGGCCACCAGCGTTGCGCAGGTGCGAACCCCCGCCACCATCTCCTCAGCCTTGGCCGACACCAGGCTGCCGAGCAGGGACGTGGTGCCGCTCGCGTGATGGTGGCGCACCGCGGTCAAGGCCGAGGCGGTGTCCGCGCCGAACTCGCCACCGGCGCCGCCGTGGCAGTGGACGTCGACCAGCCCGGGCAGCAGGGTGTGCCGACCCGGTCCGGCATCGAAGACCGGCAGGTCCTGCCAGGGAGCCGGCAGCTCGGACGCCGGGCCGGCGTACCGGATCATGTCTCCCTCCACCATCAGCGCGCCGTCCTCGACGACGGTCGAGGGGGTCACCAGGCGTCCGGTCAGGAGCGTCGGCCGGGGAGCGGTCACGCGGGCCATCATCTCCCGTCGCTTGGATAGGGTCGAAGCTTGCCGAGAGCACAACGTATCGAGCAGCACCGGGAGCCGCAGTGACGTTCAACCCGGACAGCGACCTCCAGCGAGAGGTCGCCGGACAGCCCGACGACTGGTCCGGCGTCGTCGCCCGGCTGCCGGAGCTCGCCGACGCTCTCCCGCCAGCCGGTGCGAGGGTGGCCGTCATCGGCTGCGGCACGTCGTACTTCATGGCCCAGGCGTACGCCGCGCTGCGCGAGCTGTCCGGCCACGGCGAGACCGACGCCTTCGCGGCCAGCGAGCACCGCCTCGACCGCAGCTACGACGCCGTCCTGGCCATCACCCGGTCCGGCACCACCACCGAGGTGATCGACGTCCTCACCTCGATGCGCGGCCGCGACCTCGTCACCACCGCGATCGTCGCCACGCCCGGTACGCCGGTCACCGAGCTGGCCGACCGGACCATCCTGCTGCCCGAGGTGGACGAGACGTCGGTCGTGCAGACCCGCTTCGCCACCTCCACCGTGGCGCTGCTCCGGGCATCTCTCGGCGAGGACCTCTCGGCCGCGATCGCGGACGCGCGCGCCGTGCTGGCCGAGGACGAGGCGCAGTGCCTGGCCGGTGTGGACGATGCCGAGCAGGTGACCTTCGTCGGGCGCGGCTGGACCATCGGACTGGCCGCCGAGGCCGCGCTCAAGCTGCGCGAGTCGGCACAGTTCTGGACCGAGTCCTACCCGGCGATGGAGTACCGGCACGGCCCGGTGAGCATCGCCACCGCGGGCCGGGTCACGTGGGCGCTGGGTGAGGTGCCCCGAGGGCTGGCCGAGCAGGTGCGCGGGACCGGTGCGCACTTCGAGAGCCGGGACATCGACCCGCTGGCCGAGCTCGTGCGGGTGCACCGGCTCTGCCTGGCGAAGGCGCGGCAAGGGGACCTCGACCCCGACCACCCGCGACACCTCACCCGGTCGGTGGTCCTGCCAGCGACGACGTCCGCGGAGTAGGGCATGGCCGCGGCGTCCGAGGTGGTGGCGGCGGTCGACGTCGGCGGCACCCGGATCAAGGCCGCTCTCGTGACTGCGGAGTACGACACGGTTGCCGCCCTCACGACGCCGACACCGAAGGACATCACCGCGGACATCGGCGGGGTGGTCCACGAGATAGTGAAGGACCTGCTGGCTGCAGCGGACAAGGACGACCGCGCTGCACAGCTCGTCGGTTGCGGCGTCGTGGTCCCCGGTCTGGTGGACGAGACCCACGGCGTCGGTGTCTTCTCGGTGAACCTCGGCTGGCGCGACCTGCCGGTCCGCGACCCGGTGGCATCGATGCTCGGTGTGCCGACTGCCTTCGGCCACGACGTGCGCGCGGGGCTGCTGGCCGAGACCCGGCTGGGCGCCGCCCGCGGTGCGCGGCACGCGCTGTTCCTGCCGGTGGGCACCGGCATCGCAGGAGCGCTGCTCCTCGACGGCGCGGTGATCAGCGCCGACGGCCATGCCGGTGAGCTGGGGCACCTCGTCATCGACCCGTCCGGGCCGGCCTGCGGGTGCGGTGCGACCGGGTGCCTTGAGGTGATCGCCTCGGCGGCCGCCATCGAACGGGAGTTCGCCGCCCGCACCGGCAGCATCTTGGCGGCCGAAGAGGTCGCCGTCCGCGCATCCACCGGTGACGCCGACGCGACCGCCGTCTGGGCCCGGGCCGTCGCCGCCCTCGCGCAGGCGATCGTCGCCACCGTGACCATCACCGGAGTGGACCTCGTCCTGATCGGCGGCGGCCTCGCCGAGAGCGGCGCGGCACTCCTGGACCCACTGCGTGCGGAGGTCGCGAGCCGGCTGACCTTCCAGCGACCGCCCCGGCTTGAGCAGGCCGCGCTGGGCGAACGGGCCGGTTGCCTCGGCGCCGCCTGCCTCGCCTGGGACGCGATGTGATCCTCACCGTCACGCCGAACGCCGCCCTCGACGTCACCTACCAGGTCGACGAGCTCGTCCCGCACCGGAGCCACCGGGTAACAGCGGTGCGCCAGCGGGCCGGAGGCAAGGGCGTCAACGTCGCCTCGGTGCTGACGCGGATGCGACACCCGGTGGTCGCGACCGGCCTGGTGGGCGGCCGGGCCGGCGAGGAGATCCGTGCGGATCTCGAGGCGCGGGGGGTAGCGACGCGGTTCGTCGACGGCGGCGGGGACTCCCGTCGTACCGTCAACGTCGTCTCAGCCGCGCACGGCGACGCCACCATCTTCAACGAGCCGGGCCCGGAGCTGACCGGGACGGACTGGCAGTCCCTGGTCGACGGCCTCGACGCCGTGATGGGCGACACCTCAGCGCAGATCGTGGTGCTGTCCGGCAGTCTGCCGCGCGGCCTGCCCGACGAGGCGTACGGCGAGCTGGTGGAGCTCGGCCACGCGCACGGGGCGCAGGTCATCGTCGACGCCGACGGTGCCGCTCTGCGAGGCGCCCTGCCTTCCCGCCCCGATCTCGTCGCGCCCAACCGGGCAGAGCTCACGCGTGCGACCGGCATGCGGGATCTCGCTGCCGGCGTCGCAGCCCTTCGCGACCTCGGTGCACGCGACGTGCTGGTCTCCTGCGGTGCCGACGGGCTGGTGCTGGTCCCCGAGGAGGGTCAGCGGTGGCAGGCCCGGCTGCCGGTGCCGTTGGCAGGCAACCCCACCGGCGCTGGTGACGCGCTTGTCGCCGCGCTCGCTGCCGGGCGTGCGAGCGGCTCGCCGTGGCCACAGCTGGTGCAGAACGCGGTGACCTGGTCGGCCGCGGCAGTGCTGCAGGCCACCGCCGGAGAGATCGACCCCGACGACGTGGCGCGGCTGGCGCCCCAGGTGGTGATGGAGGCGCGATGACCCTGGCCCGGCTCGACGAGGTGCTCACGGACGCTGTTGCGGACGGTCGCGGTGTCGGCGCGTTCAACGTGATCCAGCTCGAGCACGCCGAGGCACTGGTCGACGCGGCCGAGCAGACCGGCCTCCCGGTGGTGCTCCAGATCAGTGAGAACGCCGTGCGCTACCACGGCTCGCTGGCGCCGATCGCGCTGGCGACGCGCACCATCGCGGAGCGAGCGACGGTGCCGTGCGTGCTGCATCTCGACCACGCGGTCAGCGAACCGCTGGTGGACGAGGCGGTCTCCCTCGGCTTCACCTCGGTGATGTACGACGGTTCGCGGCTGGGTGACGAGGAGAACCGCGCCACGACCCGTGGGGTCGTGCAGCGATGCCACGACGCAGGTGTCAGCGTCGAGGCCGAGCTGGGCGAGATCGGCGGCAAGGACGGCGTTCACGCCCCTGGTGTACGCACCGACCCGGCCGCTGCGGCGCAGTTCGTGGCCGACTGCGGGGTCGACGCAATGGCGGTCGCCGTCGGCTCCTCGCACGCGATGACCAGCCGGACAGCAGAGCTGGACCTTGAGCTGATCGCGGCGATCCATCAGGTGGTGCCGGTCCCGCTGGTGCTGCACGGGGCGTCCGGTGTCCGGGACGTCGACCTGGTGGCCGCCGTCCGGGCCGGGATGACGAAGGTGAACATCGCCACGCACTTGAACAACGCCTTCACCACGGCACTGCGTCAGCAGCTCGCCGAGGACCTCGAGGTCGTCGACACGCGGCGGTACCTGGGCACGGCTCGCGATGCGGTCGCGGCCGAGGCGGCCCGATTGCTCGCGCTGCTCGCCCTGCGCTGACCCGCTCTAGTGGTGGGTGGCCTTCTGCACCGCGACGGTGAGCAGCCCGACGAGGGCGCCCAGCACAGCGCCGGCCATGGCTGCTGGCACCCCGACCTCGAGGACGGCGAACCATGCGGTCGCCGGATGCGCCCGCAGGCCGAGAGCGAGGCCCACGAGACCGCCGAGCACACCGGCGACCACCAGGCCGACGATCGCGAACCGCGGGACGAGCGGCCTGGCCACCAGCTGGGACCGCGCCGACATCATGGGTGTCAGTATGGCGGTGCGGCGGCGCGGCGGCGCGGCGGCGCGGCGGCGCGGCGATACCAGACAGAACCGAGGTGCAACGATACGTCCATGCCAATGAGTCTGCGTTTCGAGCTCTTCGTCGCAGACCTGGACGCCACTGTGGCGTTCTACCGGAGTGCGTTCAACTTCTCCTTGGTGCGTGACGAGCGCACCAGTGACTCCCCGTACGTGAGCATGGAACGGGACGAAGTACGACTGGGAGCGGTTGGTGGGCCCTTCGTAGTCGCTCCAGCCGATCGCCGCCCGCCCACCGGCGTCGAGCTTGTGCTCGAGGTGGACGACGTCGAGCGCGAGCGGGAACGTCTCGTCGAGGTGGGGTGGCCGCTCTACGAGGACCTGCAGCACCGTCCTTGGGGGCTCACAGACTTCCGGGTTCTTGATCCAAGCGGGTACCTGCTTCGGGTCACATCTCGCACGTGAGAGCCAGAGGCATCTGCGACGGCGCGCACGAGTGCAGCTAGCGCGTGCCGGCGTTCCTCTACATCCTGAAATCGAGGTTCTGCGGGATCGGCATGGTGGCCCGCACCTGGGCCACGAGGTCGGTGTCGACCGGGCGCTGCTGCTCCCGTGCCGCCAGCGCCACCTGGTAGTCGAACCACACGTCGTGCAGGGTCGGTTCACCCTCCCGTACGTCGGGCAGCACGACGCCTTCCGCTCTCCTCCTCCTCAAGGATCCGGCCGGCACGATCGAGGTCACCGGTCAGCAGGGCAGCGCGGATCTCGGCGAGCCGGAACCGACCAAGGCTCCTGTGCTCGGCCGGTGCCGCCTCGATCGCCGCGAGTGCTTCCGTGCCGTCGCCGAGCGCGAGCAACGTATCGATCAGCTCACGCCGCAGCGGCGCGAGGTCCCCGCGAAGGGCGACCGCAGGCCGGTACCGACGGATCGCCAGCTCGAGATCGCCATCGGCCCGGGCCAGGACCGCCAGGTTCCGCCAGGCCCACGCCGTCGGCTCGTCGGCGATCGAACGCACCCAGGCATCGGCTGCCGCCTGCGAATCCCCGCCGTGGGCGAGGACCACCCCGAGGTGCAGCGTCGGCAACCAGCCGTCGGCCGCCTCGAGCAGCGGCAGCCACCGTGGGCTCGTCTGGTAGGAGGACGGCGGTCGGTCTGCTGGCGGCGAGGACATCTGGCCGGTCCGCACGAGCTCCACCCAGGGTTCCTGCTCGGGCCCGAGCGTCTCGTCGCCGAAGGGCGTGCCCGGCAGGGACAGCGAGTCGTCGCCGTCCCGCTCCCGCAACGCACGTTCCAGTGCTCCCCACCCGGAGCCGGCGTTGAGCACCTCGACCGGAGCGGCATCGGCCGAGGAGGTGGCTGCCGTCAGTGCGCGGTCCAGGTGAGCCCGGGGGACCAGTTCCTCGAGGTCACCCGACACGGCTGCCCGTGCACGCGACCAGTCGTCACCGTGGACGGCCTCGGCGTCGCACTGGAGCAAGCCGTACGCCTCCACCCATGACCACGATGTCCGCGCCGGCATCGGCAGGTGCTCGAGCTGGGTGCGCGCCAGGCCGGCCTGGATCTCGAGGTACTCCTGACCGGGCTGTGCGAGCCACTCCTGCCAGTGCTGACCGCCCGGACTCTTCCCCCACAGGAACAGCTTGCGGCCTCGCAGCCGGTGGGTGGAGGTCTGCACCAGTCCGCTGCCGCTGCCGTCCAGGGCAGCGATCCAGCGACGCTGATCCTCCTCGACCGCGAAGAAGTAGTCGGCGGCCTGGGACGCGCGCGTGGTGTAGGTGCGGTCCTGGCCGTCGAGGACGGGTATCGGCACCCGCCGCAGCGACCTGTCGTAGCCGAACTGCCAGGCCTCGTCGGCCGGAGCGAGGACACGGACGTCGTCCGCCTGCGGAACCGCGACGTTGGACCACCAGTACATCGGGGTCTCGACGTCGTTCGGGTTGACGATCCGGACGTGGACCAGGAGCACGGGGGAGGCCTCGGGGAGCCACGCGTCGACCTGGAAGACGACCTCACGCACCCGCTCGTACTCGTACATCCGCAGCACCGGCGTGCCGTCCGGCTGCAGCACCCGGGCCGCGTGCAGCGGCTCGCAGGTCGTGGGAGAGTGCCCGATGGTCCCGATGTTCCACTCCACGCCGCCGGCGAACCAGGCGTTGCGCAGGGCGAGGTTCGCCGGCTGGAAGACCGGGTTGCGGTACAGCAGCTCCCGGCCGGTGGGCTTGTGCACCAGCGACCACAGCCGTCCGCCGAGGTCGAGCAGGAAGGTGGCGCGCAGGACGTCGTTCTCCAGCACCGCGACCCGGTGCTCGGCCATCCGGCGGTCACGGCCGTAGCCGTCCTGGACCAGGTACGGCAGCACGGATCCCACCCGGCCGTAACCGATGTTGTGGCGCATCTCCGCGTCGGCCTCGCCAGGGTCGAGGACGGTGTGCAGGTCAACCCCGGAGAACAGCGGTGGCAACGGGTTGACCGGACCGACGTCGGCCGTCGGCATGGTCAGGGTGTCGAGCCGCAGCTCACTCATCGACTCATCGAGCAGGCAGCTACTTCATGGTTCCGGCGGTGACCGACCCCTGGAGCTGTCGCTGGAAGATGGCGTAGACGACCAGGACGGGGACGACCGTGATGACGACCGCGGCGAACAACCGGCCGAAGTCGACGTTGTAGCCGGCCTGTGAGGCGAACGAGGCCATGCCCTGGGACAGGACGTAGTTCTTGCGGTCGGTGTTCAGGGCGACCGGCAGCAGGAACTGGTTCCACAGACCGAGGAAGTTGAAGATGGCGACCGATGCCATCCCCGGCTTGGCCATGGGCAGCATGACCTGGAAGAACTTGCGCCACTCGCCGGCACCGTCGATCTCAGCGGCCTCGGCGATCTCGTCGGGAAGCGCTTTGAAGAACGGGAACAGGAAGAACACCGTGAACGGGAGCGCGAATGCCACGTAGGTGATGATGAGTCCGGGAAGCGTGTTCAGCAGGCCCACGTTCTTGAGGACGAAGAACAGCGGGACGATCGCGAGGAAGACCGGGAACGTCAGCCCGGCGAGCATCAGGTAGTAGATGAGCTTGCTGCCGAAGAAGGAGAAGCGGGCCAGCACGTAGGCGCACATCGCCCCCAGCACCATGACGATGACGAGTGCACAGCCGACCACGATGACGGTGTTGGCGAAGTACCTGCCGATGCCTGCTGTGGTCCATGCGGAGACGTAGTTGTCGAAGTTCCACTGTGCCGGCAGCGTGAACGGCGAGGCGAAGATCTCCCTGCTCGTCTTGAACGACGACATCAGGGTCCACAGCAGCGGGACGATGATCAGGATGGTCCACACGCTGAGGACAACATGAGAGACGGCTGTGACGGTCTTCTGCCCGGGGGTGCTCGAGGCGGGCTGCGTCGTGGTGGTCATCGCCTGACCTTCTTCTCGCGTCCGCCGGTCAGCCAGTTCACCGCGAAGACGATCGCGGCGAAGGTGAGGGTTGCAAGGGCCAGCACCACACCCATGGCGCTTGCGAGGCCGAACTGGCCCTTCGAGAACGCAGTGTTGAGCAGTCGCTGCGGCATGACCAGGGTGGTGTTGTCCGGTCCGCCGCCCGGGTTGAGTGCCTGCATGTAGACGAACGCATCGAGGGCCAGGATGCCCAGATAGATGTACGCGGTCTGGATGCTGTCCCGGATCAACGGGATCGTGATCGAGACCGCCGTCCGGACCCGGCCGGCGCCGTCGAGCCGGATCGCGTCGTAGTAGTCCGACGGGATCCCCTTGATCGCTGCGACGAACAGCACCATGTAGAAGCCCACGAAGCCCCAGATGATCACGAACATCGAGGCCGGCATGGCGCTGCGGGTGTCCCCGAGCCAGGGAAAGCTGGCGAACTGGTCGAGCCCGATCTTGGTGAGGACGCCGTTGAGCAGGCCCGCGGACGGGTCGAACATCTGACTCCACAAGATGCCGATGATGATCGCCGGGATCGTGTACGGGAAGAACGAGATCACCCGGTAGAAGTTCGAGTTCCGGATCCCACGCGCGGCCCCGTGCGTGGTGCCCCCCACCGTGACCATCGTGGCCAGCACGAAGCTGAGCACGACGGTCACGAGGGGCACCACGACTGCTAGCAGGATGTTGTTCCAGAACGCGGTCATGAAGATGTCGTCGTGCAGCAGCGTCTTGTAGTTCCGGAGACCGACGAAGGCCATGTCGGGGGTGAACCCCGACCAGTCGGTCATGGAGTAGTAGAACGCCTGCACGAACGGCCAGACCACGAACAGCAGGAAGATCGCCAACGGCAGCCCGAGGAACACCACGAAGAAGCTGATCCGGTCGAAGGTCAGCTTGCGGCGCGCCTTCTTGCGCCGCGCGACCGGTGCTTCCTCCGTGGTGACAACGGATGCCGAATCGATCATGTGACCTGGATCTTCTTGATCGAGTCGTCCTCACGCACCTTGTCGGTGATCTGCTGCAGTCCCTTGGTCAGCGCCGCGACATCGGCCTTGCCGGCCAGGAAGCTGTTCCAGATCACGAGCTGGTCGGTGTTCATGCCGTACAGGTCGACGAACTTCCAGGTGAAGACGTCGGTCCCGGCGGCGCTGAGCAGGTCGTTCTGCGAGACCAGGGCGGTCGAGCCGAAACCGTCAGCCGGCACTGTGTCCTTGACGATGGTCGGCGCGAGCTTGGTCTTGGCGAAGTTCGTGGCGGCCTCCTTGGAGAGCATCGTCCGGAGCAGCTCCTTGCCGCCCGCCACGTTCTTGCCCTGCGACGGGATGACGAACGGCTCACCCGAGGCGCTGTGCAGTGCGTCGTACGGCATCGCCGAGTCCGCCGTCACGGTCATCTCCGGGCACCCGGTCATCTTGAAGTCGGGCTTGGTCGTGTCCTTCATCTCGTTCTCGATCCAGGAGCCCGAGGGGTACAGCAGGGCGTCCTGGTTGTTGCTCCACTGGGCCTGAGCAGCGGTGAACTGGGTGCCCGCCCCGCCCGGCTTGACGTAGCCGGCCGCGACGATCTCGCCCATGCCCTTGAGGACGGCTTGGACTGCCGGCTTCGACCAGCAGTCCGCTTCCAGGTTCTCCAGCGATAGCCGGACCTCGTCACCGCCCTCCTTGATCGCAGACCCGATCGCCAGGGTCTGGTAGTACGTCGCCGCCTCCTTGCCCCAGAGGAACAGGTACTTGTCCTTCGCCTTGGCCTTGGCGCCCAGGGCCATCGCCTCGTCCCATGTCTTCGGCGGGGTCCAGCCGTTCTCCTCGAACAGGCTCGCGGAGTACCAGACCGCGTAGACCGTCAGCACGTAGTTGAGGGCGGCCAGCTTGCCGTCGTACGTGCCCGGCTCCTCGACGCCACCGAACAGGGTGTCCCGGATGACGGTCCCCTCGAGGTTCTTCGCGTCGAGGACGTCGCTGAGGTCCTCGAGCTGGTCGAGGATCGTGCTGAACCCGATGGCGTCCGCACCGGAGTTGTCGATCAGGTCGGGCGGGGTGCCACCGACGAAGCGCGGCTGCAGCTCCGTGGCGATCTTGGTCGTCGGCGACACCTTCACCTTGGACCCGGCGTGGTTCTTCTCCATCAGAGAGGCGGCGAACGCGACGTAGTCGGTGCCGTAGCCACCGTCGAAGATCACCGCGTCGACCGAGGACTTGTCCGTCATGCCGAACGGGTTGTCCTCGCCGACCTTCCCGGCACCCTTCGTGCCCTTGCCGGAGTCGTCGTCGTTGCTGCTGCCCGCGCAGGCGGCAAGCACGCCGCTGAACGGGAGGACTGCCGCCGCCGCTAGTGCGCCCTTCATGAAGCTGCGGCGGTCGACTGCCTTCATCTCGTTGGTCATGGTGCCTGCCTTCCGGGATTGGTGTGCTGGAGAAACAGTCAGGCCGTACGACGGATCCGGCCGGCGTAGCGGGCTTCGAGGGTGCTGTTGTGCTCGTCCCCGCCGGGGACGTTGGCCGACAGGTAGACCGGCGGTGTCTCGCCCGCCTCGGTCAGCCGCCGGACGACTTCGGCGCCGATCAGCTGCGCGACCAGCGCGCCGGTGATCGACGAGACCGCGCACACGGTGCCGCCGCCGGGTAGCGGCAGAACCGAGTCCCCGTAAGGAGCGCCGTTGTCGAGAGCGACGTCGGCGTGGTCGACGAGCTTCTTGCCGGACGGGTGCCGCGAGTCGACGCCCGCGGTCTGGGTGAACGACGTGATGGCGATCAGCCGGTGCCCGTGCTGCTTCACCACTTGGGCCAGCTCGACGATCGACCCGTTCACGCCCGAGTTCGACGCGATCACGAAGATGTCGGCGGCCGACACCTTGGCGAGCTCGTAGAGCCGGTGCGCGATCGACGGGTCACGTTCGAGGTGCTTGCTCTCGAGCACCTCGGGCGATTCCCCGCCGACGATGACGACGTCGCGCAACGCGATGCGGTTGGTCGGAACCAGTCCGCCGGCGCGGCCGGCGATCTCCATCGCCAACGCCTCGGAGTGCCCGGAGCCGAATGCCTGGACGACGCCGCCGGCACGCAGCGACGCGACGATCAGGTCGGCCGCCTCCTGCACCGGACCGTCGGACTGCTCGGCGACCTTGGCCATGATCGGTGTGAGTGCATCGAGGTAGGCCTGGGCGCTGACCGTGGGCGCGGAAGCACCGGAGTCGCCGTCGGCTTCGGCGGCACTGAACGTGTCAACCATCGGAGCTCTTGCCTCCTGTGAGGGGTGCGCGCGACGCGTCACGGGGGACATGGGCCGCGGCGAATCGGTGCGACACTAACCGATATCCGCCTTGATCGGAGTACCTGTGCACTCGGAGACATTGGCCCTCGGCGGCGACCTCGGCGGCACGTCGACGCGCATCGTCGTGGTGGGACCGGACGGTCGCGAGCACGGCCGCGGCATCACCGGTGGAGGCAATCCGACGACCGATCCCGCCGGCGCTGCAGCAGCGTTCGGCGAGGCGTTGCACGTTGCTCTGTCCGGTCTTGAGGGCGCTCGGGTGAAGGCGTCGGTCGTCGGTGTCGCGGGGGGCTCGGCGTTGCGCACTCCGGCAGTTGCCGTGCACTTCGACCGGGTGTGGATGGAGGCTGGCCTGACCTGCAGCCCGGGCTATGTCCCGGATCTCGAGGTCGCCTTCGCGGGCGGCACCCCGGCGTCCGACGGCGCCGTGCTGGTCGCAGGCACCGGTGCCGCAGCAGGTTCGCTCACCGACCATCGGCTGACGCGCACCGCGGACGGCCACGGTTGGCTGCTCGGCGACGACGGCTCCGGGTTCTGGTTGGGGCGCGAGGCCGTCCGCGCCACCTTGCAGACCTTGGACGCCGGGACACCTCCGGGCCCGCTGGTCGAGGGCGTCCTGCGCGAGCTGGACGCTGACGGGCCGGGGCGCGACGGTCAGCACGACCGGGTGATCCAGGTGGTGAACTCGCGTCCCGGTGTCAAGCTCTCGGCCCTCGCCCCCTTGGTCACCGCTGCCTACCGTGCTGGAGACCCGGAGGCACAGTCGATCGTCGAGCGGGCAGCGGCTGCTCTGGTGGCGACCCTCGCGCTGATCCGGGACCCGGCCGAGAGCACGCCGGTCGTCCTGGCAGGGAGCCTGGCCGGCGACGCGTCCCCGGTGGGAGCCGAGCTGCGTGCCCTGCTCGCGGCCAGGTTCTCCGGCGCCGTCCTGCCGGCGCGCAGCGGGGTGGGCGGGGCCGCCTGGCTGGCCCTCGCAGCGCTTGACCCGGCGCTTGCCACCCGCGAGACGCACGCCCTGCTGTGTTCCTGACGACGTCAGGTGGGGGCGTCCGTGATCGAGGTGAGCGTCGACCCTGGTCCGCAGTGGATGTCCGATGTTTGTAAGACTTACATGCGAACGTGTGCCGGTCAATAGGTCCGGCAGGGCCTGGCTCGGGCGGGCCGTCGCCGAGACCCGAAAAGCGTCAGAAAGCCACATCGAGCGACCGGGAGAGCACGATGCTCGCGGCGCCCCGCAGGGTCGCGTAGTCGTCGGGGTCCGCGAAGACCACCCGTGGCTCCCCGCCGGGGTGGGCGAAGGCCTGACGCCGGACCTGGGCCTCGATCGAGGCGCGCAGTGCTTCGCCACCGCCGACCGGCTCCCCGTGCACGATGAACAGCCCGATCCCGAGAATTTGCTGCAGATTGGCGATGCCGACGGCGATGTTCGCCGCGTAGTCCTCGAGCAGTGCGGCGGCGGCCGGGTTCTGTGGTGCAAGGGCCGACAGGCCGGCTGCTCCGATGGACTTCGCCTGTGGCAGGCCTCGCGCAGCGGCCTCGTCGCGAAGCCACCGCGTCGCGGCCAACGCCTCCCAGCACCCGGTGAGCCCGCACTCGCAGCGGGGGCCGTCCCGGTCGATGATCGTGTGCCCGACCTCGCCCCCCGCGCCCCGAGCTCCGCGGTGCAGTGCGCCGTCGAAGATGAACCCGGCGCCGATGCCTTCCCCGACGTACAGCGAGCAGTACGACGACTCACCTCGGCCCGCACCGAACAGCATGTCTCCGAGCGCCTGGGCGCGAGGCTGCAGGTCGACGAAGGTCGGCACCCCGAGGCTCTCGGCGATCAGCGGGCCCAGCGCGAGGCCGTTGAACCCGGGCGCGTGGTCCGACCGCACGATCTCGCCGGTCTGGGTGTCGACCATCCCCGCGACGGCGATGCCGATGCCGCGTAGCGGTGATGCCGCGTCCGCCGTGACCTCCCGCAGCAGGCTGGTCAACCGACCGGCGATCAGGTCGTGGTTCTTCCTGGTCGGGCGTACTCGGATGGTCGCCCTGGACGTGACCTCGCCGCCCGCCGTCACCACGGCGGCCTGCGCACCGTCCGGCAGCATGAGAACTGCGCCGACCGGCCATCCCACGCTGGAGAACCACACCGGTCTCGCCCGCTTGCCACCCCGTGCCCCACTGGCCAGCGGAGCCTGCTCTTCCAGCAGCCCCTCATCGAGGAACGGCTGGACGATCTGCCCGATCGTGGCCCGGGTGGAGCCGGTCAGCCGCGCCAGCTCCGGTCGGGCGAGCGGGCCGTTGGCGTAGAGCGTCTTCAGCACCCGAGCGCGGTTCACCTCGCCGGCCCGGGACGAGGACAGCATCGTCGACTGGCGCGCCGACCCACCGAGGCGACCGTGCGGCGCGAGCTGTCCGGCAGCCACCGCGTAACCGCCAGCGCGCGGGGCCATCGCTCCGGCAGGTGTGTCGCTCATGCGTTGTCCTTCGTGTCGCTGCGAGCACTGCCGTCTGCCGGGCCGCTGAGGAGCCACCCCGCCGCTGGATCCGTGGTTCGTATGAACTACAAACAATCCTAGCGGGCCGCCTCGTGAGGTCGATTTTCTCCATTTCAGCCGGTTTGACCGTTGACCTGGGCCGCTTTACGTAGCTAAGTTGCATACCGCGTCGGGATTTCGTTGCTGGATTTCACATGTCGACCCACACCTCCCGCCGCTGACTCGCGCCGCTCCGGCGCGCGCCCCCCCGCCTTGGAGGCACCGTGCCCGAGATCCGCGCCCGACTCCGACCGTTGCTCCTCGTGCTCGTGGCATGTTCGGTCGCTGTGACCTCGGTAGGTGGGTCGGCGTCGGCCAGCAGCAGCGACCGGATCGACCAGATCATCAAGCGGATGACGCTGCAGGAGAAGGTCGGGCAGCTCTTCGTCACCTACGCCTACGGGCAGACCGCCGACACGACCGACCCGGCCGATGTCGCGCACAACGAGCAGGACCTCGGCGTCGCGAACGGCAAGGAGCTGATCGAGAAGTACCACCTCGGTGGTGTCATCTACTTCGCCTGGTCGAACAACGTGGCGAACCCCGACCAGATCGCTGGTCTGTCCAACGGCCTGCAGCGGGTCGCGACCACGTCGGGCGCGCGCATCCCGCTGATGATCGCCACCGACCAGGAGCACGGCGTCGTCACCCGGGTCGGACCGCCAGCCACCCAGCTGCCGGGCAACATGGCACTCGGCGCCGGCCGCAGCGAGACCGACACCTACGACGCCGCGCAGATCAGTGGCAAGGAGCTGCGGGCGATCGGCATCAACCAGAACTTCGCGCCCGACGCCGACGTCAACGTGAACGCGCAGAACCCGGTCATCGGTGTGCGGTCCTTCGGGTCCGACCCGTCTCTGGTGTCCAAGCTGGTCTCCGCGAGCGTCGCGGGCTACCAGGACGCCAACGTCTCCTCAACAGCCAAGCACTTCCCGGGTCACGGCGACACGGCGACCGACAGCCACTACGGCGTCCCGATCATCAACCACACGCGCGCGCAGTGGGAGAGCATCGATGCCCCCCCGTTCCGCGCCGCCATCAAGCGCGGCATCGACTCGATCATGACCGCGCACATCGTCGTGCCGTCACTCGACCCGTCCGGTACGCCGGCGACGCTGTCCAAGCCGATCATCACCGACGTGCTCCGTGGCGAGCTGGGCTACGACGGCGTGGTCATCACCGATGCGCTCACCATGCAGGGTGTCCGTGACAACTTCGGTGACGACCGCATCCCGGTGCTGGCACTGAAGGCCGGCGTCGACCAGCTGCTGATGCCCGCCCCGGGCAAGCTCGACATCGCCTACAACGCGGTGCTCGACGCCGTCCGCTCCGGTGAGCTCACCGAGGCTCGGATCGACCAGTCCGTGCACCGGGTGCTGCAGCTGAAGATGACCCGCGGTCTGTTCAAGCCGAAGAACGTCTTCGTCGACCAGTCCGAGGTCGGCTCCCAGGTCGGCACCGCTGCCCACCAGCAGCGTGCCCAGGAGATCACCGACGCCACCGTCACCCTGGTGAAGGACGACGCCAACACGCTGCCGCTCGCCAAGGGAGCCCAGAAGGTGCTCGTCACCGGCGCCAGCGTCACGCCCGGCCTGGCCGAGCGGATCTCCGCCCGCGGACCCGCCGCCACGGCGTACAACACCGGCACCGCGCCGAACGACGCGACCATCGCCGCCGCCGTGACGAGGGCGAAGGCCAGCGACCAGGTCGTCGTCGCGACCAACAAGGCCTGGACCAGTGCCGGGCAGCAGAAGCTGGTCAAGCAGCTGATCGCCACCGGGAAACCGGTCGTCGTCGTGGCGGTGCGCGATCCGTACGACATCGCGTACTTCACCGACGCACCGACCTACCTCGCGACGTACTCCACCACCGCGATCTCCGTCGAGTCGCTCGCCCGGGTGCTCTTCGGAGAGGTCCAGCCCGCCGGCCTGCTGCCGGTCGCCATCCCGACAGCCGGTGACCCGGGCACCGACCTGTACCCGTTCGGCCACGGCCTGACGACCACGTCATGAGTCAGGAGCACAACATGACCGACCCGACCGACCTGCCGACCCGACCGCTCGGCCTCGGCCGCCGGGGCTTCCTCGGAGCCCTCGGTGCCGCAGCCGCCGGAGTGGCCGCCGGACCGACCCTGGCCGGCCCGGCCGCCGCCGCGACCGGGCCCAGCGGCGGACAACCGGTGCGGACCGGTATCGAGCAGCTGATCTCCGGCGGGTACGACGTGCTCCGCGGGCAGAAGGTGGGCATCGTCACCAACCCGACCGGGGTCCTGCCCGACCTGACCCACGAGGTCGACGTGATGGCCGCCTCGGACCAGGTCGACCTGGTGGCCGTGTTCGGACCGGAGCACGGCTTCCGCGGCACGGCACAGGCCGGCGGCTCCGAAGGCAGCTACGTCGACGAGCGCACCGGGCTGACGGTCTGGGACACCTACCTGAAGAGCGGCGCCGCACTGGCCGACATCGTCCGTCGCTCGGGTGTGGACACGATGGTGTTCGACATCCAGGACGCCGGTGCGCGCTTCTACACCTACATCTGGACGATGTACGACTGCATGGTCGCGGCTGCCGTGACCGGCAAGCGGTTCGTCGTCCTGGACCGGCCGAACCCGACGACCGGACGCGTCCCGCGCGGCCCGGTACTGGACCGGGCGTTCGCGACCTTCGTGGGGCGTCGCGAGATCTGCCAGCAGCACGCCATGACCGTCGGCGAGCTGGCCCTGCTCTTCGCCGCGGAGTACCTGCCGGACGAGACCGACCAGCCGCTGCAGGTCGACGTGGTGCGGATGCGCGGCTGGGACCGCCGGCAGGCGTACGTCGACACGGGTCTGCCCTGGATCCTGCCGTCGCCGAACATGCCGACCCCGGACACCGCGCTGGTATACCCCGGCACCTGCATGTTCGAGGGGACCAACCTGTCCGAGGGCCGTGGCACCACCCGGCCGTTCGAGCTGGTCGGGGCACCGTACGTCGACGAGCGCTGGGCGAACGAGCTGCGCGACCAGAATCACCCGGGGGTGCTGATCCGGGAGGCCTACTTCACGCCGACGTTCTCCAAGCACGTCAACAAGGCGTGCGCAGGCGTGCAGCTGCAGGCGACCGACCCGTCGACCTTCGACGCTCTGCGCACCGCCACCGCGATGATCGTGGCAGCCAAGAAGATCTACGGGTCCGACTTCGCCTGGCGCTCGGACAACTGGATCGACAAGCTCACCGGGACGACGAGGTTCCGGACCATGGTCGACGCCGGCGCATCGACCGACGAGGTCGTGGCGGCCTGGCAGGACGAGCTCGCTGCCTTCGACGCCAAACGACGCGAGCACCTGCTCTACGGACCGTACGGCGGGGGCCAGGGGTGAGGCTCGGGACAACGCGCCGGGCGGCCGCGCTCGCGACGGTGGCCCTCGTCGCGTCCTCGCTGACGCTCGCGTCGGCTGGTGGGTCGACGGCCGGCGAGCGGACCTCGCGCGTGCTCCGGGACGGCACACCGCAGCAGGCCGGGCTGGTCACCGCCCCCATCGAGGCGATGAAGACCGACCTCGAGTCGTACCTGAACCCCTCACCCACCCGGCCGCTCTACGCCGGGGGAGTGGTGCTGGCCGGGCACGACGGCTACGTCGTGCAGCGAGCGGCTGCGGGCTACGCATTGCGCTACGCCGACGGAGCCGGCACCGAGCTTCCCCGCGACCAGTGGGTCCCCGCGCGGACCGACACCATCTTCGACCTCGCCTCGGTCTCGAAGCTGTTCACCTCGATCGCTCTGGTGCAACAGGTCCAGGCGGGCAACATCGACCTCGACCGCACCGTGGCGTCCTACATCCCGGCGTTTGCTGCCAACGGCAAGCAGGCCGTGACCGTGCGCCAGCTGTTGACGCACACGTCGGGCTTCCCGGCCTGGCTGCCGTTGTGGAGCAGCCAGCCGACGCCCGAGGCGCGGATCCAGGCCGTCTACGACGCCAAGCTGTCCAACCCGCCGGGGACCACGTACCTGTACTCCGACCTGAACATGATCACGGCCGGCAAGCTGGTCGAGCTCGTCACCGGCAAGCCGCTCGACCAGGTCGTCCACGAGCGGATCACCGGTCCGCTCGGGATGAGCGACACGGGGTACAACCCGCCGGCCTCCGAGCTCGGCCGGATCGCCGCGACGGAGTACCAGACCGCGCCACCCCGCGGCATGGTGCGCGGCAGCGTGCACGACGAGAACGCCTGGGCGCTGAACGGGGTCGCGGGGCACGCCGGGGTCTTCTCCACGGCCGACGACCTTGCCGTGCTGGCCCAGACCATCATCAACGGAGGGTCGTACGGCGGGACCCGCATCCTCAGCGCGAACTCGGTCGACGCCTTGATGCACAACGAGAACGCAGCGTTCCCGGGGAACTCGCACGGGCTCGGCTTCGAGCTCGACCAGATGTGGTACATGGACGGGCTCTCCGGTCCGGAGACGGCCGGGCACACCGGGTACACCGGCACCTCGATCGTCATCGACCGGGCCAGCAAGTCGTTCGTCATCCTGCTCACGAACCGGGTGCACCCCAGTCGCAACTGGGGCAGCAACAACCCGGCCCGGCGAGCGGTCGCCCGTGACATGGCGCGGGCAATCCCGGTGCGACCGCAGAAGGGGCACACGGCATGGTTCTCCGGTGTGGGGGACGCCCGCACGGTGACCCTCTCGGCGCCCGTGCAGCTGAGCAGCGCACCGACGCGCCTGACCTTCGATCTCTGGTACGACACCGAGCCGACCGACGTCGTGACGCTGGAGGCCTCCTCCGACGGCGGCAGCACCTGGCAGGAGCTCCAGCACTGGTCCGGCTGGTCAGGCAAGCGGTGGGGCTCCCAGTCGGTGGACCTCGATGGGCTCGACGGTGCCGTCACCCTGCGGTGGCGATACGCCTCCGACGCGCTCTACCAGGGCCGCGGCGTGTATGTCGACGGGATCCGGGTGAGCTCGCCGGGCCACATCGTCTTCGACGACTCCCGTCAGCGGGACGCCGATGCAGTGCAGCTCGCCGGCTGGTCGGCGTCGGCGAACTGACCGGGGTAACTTTCCTCCATGTCCGCGAACGTCGACGCCACCACGTCGACCCCTGACGGCCAGGCCCCCTCTCTGGCCGTGCGGCTGCGGGCGATCCTGCCCTCCCTGTCCCGCTCCGAGCGCCGAGTGGCCCAGGAGGTGCTCGGGGACCCGCGGGCCGTCGCCGCCAGCACGATCACCGAGCTGGCGCAGAAGTGCGGCACCTCGGAGACCACGGTCATCCGGTTCTGCCGGACCCTCGGCCTGTCCGGCTACCCGCAGCTCCGCCTGACCCTGGCCACCGAGTCCGGCCGCGCGGACAACGGTGTCCGAGTGGTCGGCAGCGACATCGGCCCCGGCGACGACCTGGCTGCCATCGTCGAGAAGATCGCCTTCGCCGACGCCCGGGCAGTGGAGGAGACGGCGTCCCACCTGGACCTCGCGGCGTTGCAGACGGTGGTCGACGCGCTGGTCGCTGCCCACCGCATCGACGTGTACGGCGTGGGCGCCAGCGCGTTCGTCGCGATGGACTTCCAGCAGAAGCTTCACCGCATCGGCCAGATCGCCTTTGCCTGGTCCGACACCCACATCGCCCTCACCAGCGCAGCCCTGCTGCAGCCGGGCGACGTGGCGATCGGCATCTCGCACACCGGCGTCACGTCGGACACCATCGACGCGCTCGCGCAGGCCCGCCGCAGCGGAGCGACCACCGTCGCCCTCACCAACTTCCCGCGCTCGCCCATCGTCGACGTGGCCGACCACGTGCTGACCACCGCCGTGCGCGAGACGACGTTCCGCAGCGGGGCGATGGCAAGTCGGCTGGCGCAGCTCACCCTGGTCGACTTCATGTTCGTCGGGGTCGCCCAGCAGACCACCGCCGAGACGCGGGCAGCGCTCGAGGCGACGCTCGCCGCGGTCAGCGCTCACCGGGTCAAGCCGGACCGCGGCGGCGCCGCCAGGCGCCGCCGGTAGCTATCGCGGATCGCGCTCGTCGAGCCGGGCACGCTGCGGCTCGACGGTGTAGCGCGGGTCCTCGGCCGAGGCGACACCGGCCCGGAAGACACCGAACCGGGTGCACGCCGAACCGGCCAGCAGAGCGGCCCCGGCTACCACAGCGGCCGCGCGGCTCCGGCCGCCGAACAGCGCGCCGGCGACCGCACCACCGACGGCGAGCGCCTCCGCAGCCTTCATCAGCTGCCCGGCGGAGCCCGACTCGTAGGTCTCGCGCACGATCCCCAGCCGGCTGCGCATCTGCCGGGTGGCGGCGGTCTCGACCACGGCACCCAGCACCGCGGCCCGGCGGGCCGGTCCGGTATCCGATCGTGCGGCACCCAGCAGGCCCAGCCCCGCCGCGGCGCAGGTCGCCGACCCCACGAAGACGAACGGCAGCTCGCGGTGGGCGTCGTGCCAGGCGGGCACGGCGGTGTCAGAGATCAGCACGGCGGTGTACGACGCCACGCCCGGTCCGGCCACGGCGGCCGTCGCTGTGGCCAGCCGGCCGACCCGCGGGAAGCGACCGGTCAGGTCGGTCAAGGACGCGACGACTGCCGCCGGGGCATACGCCGAGACGAACCAGGTGCCCACGCTCATCGGCGAGGTCACCTTGACCACGCGCAGCATGTTGTAGAACCGCTCAGGCCGGCCGAGGTCGTGGATCAGGGCGCCGAGCGAGGCAAGGATCGCCACCGCTGCGCCGGCCTTCGACGTACGGGCCAAGGAGTCGCGACCGGTCGCCTGCGCTCCTGCCGCCACCACCGACGAGGCGCCGGCGAGCCCGCCGAGGAAGAAGTACCCGGCGATGTCCCGCTCTTTCCACACCGGCTTCTTGATGACCGGCCGGCCGTAGTAGGACGTGAACTCCGCGCGCGGCACCATCAGTGCCTCGCCGCGCCGCCCCCGCCGCCGCTTGCGGCCCTGGCCCCAGCGCTCGTCACCACCGCGTGGCCCGCCGGCGGAGCGGCCGCCCGCCGACCCCACCGTGGCCTCCCGGCCGGGCCGTGCGCCCTGCACGCCGTCCCGGGTGACCTGGCTCATGACCGTCGCCCGGCGAAGCAGGCCGTGACACCCGCGGCCAGCCCCAGAGCAGCCAGTGCAGCGCGCTTGTACATCGCGGGGAGATCGCGGGTGGTCACGACCGGGTCGGGCGGGAGGCCGTAGACCTCCGGCCGGTCGAGCAGCAGGAAGAACGCGCCGTCGCCGCCGACGCCGTCGCTGGGGTCGTGGCCGTACAGCCTGGCCTGGCTGACGCCCGCCTCGTGCAGCTGCTCGACCCTTGCCTCGGCCCGCTCCCGCAGCGCCTCCAGCTCGCCGAACTGGATCGACTCGGTGGGGCAGGTCTTGGCGCAGGCCGGTTCCATGCCGGCCCCGAGCCGGTCGTAGCAGAGGGTGCACTTGAAGACCCGGCCGTCCGACGGACGCTGGTCGATGACGCCGTACGGGCACGCGGGCACGCAGTACCCGCAGCCGTTGCACACGTCCTCCTGCACCACCACGGTGCCGAACTCGGTGCGGATCAACGCCCCGGTCGGGCATACGTCGAGGCAAGCGGCGTGCGTGCAGTGCTTGCAGACGTCGGAGGACATCAGCCACCGGAAGTCCAGCTCCGGTGCGGCCGACGGGTCGGTCCCGGGCGGCCGGCTGGCCGGCATGCCCAGGTCGACGACCTCGGCGCGGGCCCGCTGCAGGCCGGCTTCCTGGCGGCCCACCGGCTCGTTCTGCTCGATGAACGCGACGTGCCGCCAGGTGCTCGCACCGAGCGCGCCGGTGTTGTCGTAGGACATCCCGGTCAGGTCCAGGCCGTCCTCGGGGATCGCGTTCCACTCCTTGCAGGCCACCTCGCAGGCCTTGCAGCCGATGCAGACGCTGGTGTCGGTGAAGAAGCCGACCCGCGGCTGTTGCTCCGTGCCCCAGCCCGCCTCGGCGGTCGGGTCCAGGCCCCTCATGACCGGACCTCGCGTCCGGTCTGCTGCGTCACGCCGGCCCGGGTCCGGTACTCCTCGACATAGGCGGGCAGGTCGGGCCCACGCGGCCGCCGTCCCGGCTGGATGTCCGCACTGAGCGCCTTGGTCTCCTGGATGTGCACGTTGGGGTCCATCGAGGCCGACGTCAGCTCGTTGGGCGAGTCACCGCGCGAGTAGCCGTTGGGTCCCCAGTGGTACGGCAGGCCGATCTGGTGCACCACTCGCCCGTCCACCTTCAGCGGAGTCATCCGCTGGGTCACCATCACCCGGGCCTCGATCGCGTTGCGCGCCGTGACGACCGTCGCCCAGGCCATGTGCTCCAGGCCTCGCTCGGCGGCGAGCTCCGGTGACACCTCCACGAACAGCTCGGGCTGCAGCTCGGAGAGGTACGGCGACACCCGGCTCATGCCGCCGGCGGTGAAGTGCTCGACCAACCGGTAGGTCGTCAGCACGAACGGGAACACGTCCGCTCCGGGCGTGCCGGGATCGGGGTGCAGCATGTTCTGCGGGTGGTCGATCAGCGCCCGGGTCGGGTTGCGCTGCTGGCGGTACATCGGGTTCGCGACCGGCGAGTCCTGTGGCTCGTAGTGGGTCGGCAACGGTCCGTCGACCAGCCCGCTCGGGGTGAACAGCCAGCCCTTGCCGTCCGCCTGCATGATGAACGCGTCGGTGCCGGACAGCGCGTCCGGCCCGCGCGCGCCGTTCGGCGGGCGGTACGACGGCGGCTTGTCCGGCTGCATGTCGGGGACGTCGTGCCCGGTCCACTTCTGCTCGTCCGGGTCCCACCACACCAGGGCTTTGCCCTCGCTCCACGGCTTGCCGTCGGCGTCGGCGGACGCACGGTTGTACAGCGTGCGGCGGTTGGCCGGCCAGGCCCAGGCCCACTCGGCCGCTACCCAGTCCTGCTCCGAACCGGGCTTGCGCCGTGCGGCCTGGTTGACGCCGTCGGCATAGACACCGCAGTAGATCCAGCAGCCGCAGGACGTCGAGCCGTCATCGGTGAGCTGGGTGTACGCCGAGAGCGGGTCACCGTTGCCGTCGTACCCGTTGATCTCCCGCAGAACGGCGTCGGCCGACGGTTCGGCGTGCTCGCCGTCGGTCGGGTAGTCCCACGTCAGGTCCAGCACCGGCCGGTCCATGGGGTCGGTCGACCCGGCCAGCCGTTCCCGGACCCGGCGCCCGAGGTGGTACATGAACCACAGGTCGCTGCGGGCGTCGCCGGCCGGCTCCTGCGCCTTGTGGTGCCACTGCAGCCAGCGGTTGGTGTTGGTGAACGTGCCGGACTTCTCGATGTGCGCGGCGGCGGGAAAGAAGAACACCTCGGTCTGCTGCTGCTCGGTGGGGCACTCGCCGGTCTGCACCTCCGGCCCGTCCTGCCACCAGGTGGCCGACTCGATCAGGGTGAAGTCGCGCACCACGAGCCAGTCCAGCGCGGCCAGCCCCTGGCGCTGGAACTTGGCGTTGGCCGAGCCGACGGCGGGGTTCTCGCCCATCAGGAAGTAGCCCTTGCAGGTGCCCTCGGTCTGGGCCTGCACGGTCTCGTAGGTCCCGTGGCTGCCGGTGAGCCGGGGCAGGTAGTCGAAGCAGAAGTCGTTGTCCGCGGTGGCGGCGTCCCCCCAGTAGGACTTGAGCAGGCTCACCGCGTAGCTCTTCATGTTTCCCCAGAACCCGCGCTCGGCGGCCTCGGCGGCGATGAAGTCGTCCAGCGACTGGTTCTCGTGCGCGTGCGGCATCGGCAGGTAGCCGGGCAGCAGGTTGTACAGGGTGGGGATGTCGCTGGAGCCCTGGATGCTGGCGTGCCCGCGCAACGCCTGGATGCCACCACCGGGCCGGCCCACGTTGCCGAGCAGCAGCTGCAGCACCGACGCCGCCCTGATGTACTGCGCGCCCACGGTGTGCTGGGTCCAGCCGACCGCGTACGCGAAGGCGCTGGTCCGGTGGCGCCCGGAGTTGGCGACCAGCGCCTCGGCGACCTTCGCGAGCAGCTCCTCCGGGATGCCGCACACCCGCGCCACCATCTCGGGGGTGTAGCGGGAGAAGTGCCGTGTGACGACCTGGAACACGCACATCGGGTGCTGCATGGACTCGTCCCGGCGCGGCTCGCCCTCGCCGATGCCCGGACCGCCCGACCCGTGCGTCTCGCCGCGGTCGGAGTCCTTGACGCTGCTGCCCCCGTCCGTCCCGCTGGTGTCCTCGCCGGTGTCCTCGGCGGGGGCCGCTGCCCCGACGGCACCCTTCTCGTCGACACCCTCGTAGCGCCACGAGTGCATGTCGTAGTGGCCGGCATCCTCGTCGAGGCCCGAGAAGATCCCGTCGAGATCCTCGGTGTCGCGGAACTCGTCGCTCAGGATCGTCGGCCCGTTGGTGTGCGTGACGACGTACTCGCGGAACTCCTTGCCGTTCGCCAGCACGTAGTTGATCAGTCCGCCGAGGAAGGCGATGTCGCTGCCCGCCCGGATGGGCACGTGGATGTCGGCGACCGCGCTGGTCCGGGTGAACCGCGGGTCGACGTGGATGATGGTCGCCCCGCGCGCCTTCGCCTCCATCACCCACTGGAAGCCGACCGGGTGCGCCTCGGCGAAGTTCGAGCCCTCGATCACGATGCAGTCCGAGTTCTGCAGGTCCTGCATGAACATCGTCGAGCCGCCCCGCCCGAACGAGGTACCCAGGCCGGCGACCGTCGAGCTGTGGCAGACCCTGGCCTGGTTCTCCACCTGCACCACGCCCAGAGCGGTGAACAGCTTCTTGATCAGGTAGTTCTCCTCGTTGTCCAGCGCGGCGCCACCGAGGCTGGCGATGCCGAGGGTGCGCCGGGTGGGCTTGCCCTCGTGCTCCCACTCCCAGGTCGCGGCGCGGGTGGCCACGACGCGGTCGGCGACCATGTCCATCGCGGTCTCGAGGTCGAGCTCCTCCCAGTCGGTGGCGTACGGCCGCCGGTGCAGCACCGTGTGCCGGCGGTGCGCCCCGGTCGTGAGCTGCAGTGTCGAGGCGCCTTTCGGGCAGAGCCGGCCGCGGCTGATGGGGGAGTCCGGGTCGCCCTCGATCTGCACGACCTTGCCGTCGCGCACGTAGACGTTCTGGCCGCAGCCGACCGCGCAGTAGGGGCAGATCGACTTCACGACCTCGTCGGCGGTGGCCACTCGCGGCTGCAACTCCGCGGTCGCAGCGGACCTGCTGGCCGCCCCCAGCCCGAGGCGGTCCGTCCCGGTGAGCTGCCGGTAGACCGGCCACCGCTCGATCCAGGTCCGCACGCTCATCGCCCGCTCCCCTTCCGCCCGGTACCCCCGCGTTTCCCGAGGAGGTCGACGCTAACCCCGGGACCGTCCCCTCGACGACCCGGGGGATCAGCGACGACGATGGTCGCCATGAGCGATGGAACGATCCACCACCAGATCAACGAGCTCGTCGAACGCGAGCACCAGCTGCGCGACCAGCTCGCCGCCGGAGGCACCGACGACGACCGGGCGGCGCTGCGGCACGTCGAGGAGTCCCTGGACCAGTGCTGGGACCTGCTCCGGCAGCGCGACGCCCGGCGCAGCGCCGGTGCCGACCCGGACGAAGCCAAGCCGCGGCCGGTGCCAGAGGTGGAGGGCTACCTGCAGTAGGAGCTGTCGCTGAGACGCGCCGGGAAGGCGGAACACCCTCCCGGGTCATCACGTTGGGCACGGCATGACCGCCGCCTCCGCCCGCCCACCCCGATCCTTCTCGCGCGCGGTCGACCTCGCCGGGGCGCGCGCCAGCCTCACCGCCGAGCGGGTCGCGGCCGCCAGCCGGATCGCTGCGCTGGAACGCGACATCGCCGTGATCATGGACTCGGCGCGGGCCGGGGCGACCGACGACGAGCACGACCCCGAGGGCGCGACCATCGCCTTCGAGCGGGCCCAGGCGATGGCTCTGCTCGAGGAGACCCGGCTGCAGGTCGAGGTCCTCGACCAGGCCCTGGCCCGGGTCGACGCCGGCAGCTACGGCCGGTGCGAGGCCTGCGGCGAGGCCATCGCGCCCGAGCGGCTCGCCGTCCGGCCGGCCGCCACGCACTGCATCACCTGCGCGTCCCGCCTGCGCTAGCGGGAGTCACCGGGTCCGGCGGGTGCCGAAGGTGGGACAAGTCGGCCACCGGTGGTTGCGGGAAACAACCAGTTACTAGGATCGCTGGCATGGTCGCGCACGACGAGGCCCGACGACGACTGGTGGCGCAGTACGACGCCATCCCGGCCGGCTCTGCCGTGCGCCTGGCCAAGCGGACGTCGAACCTCTTCCGCCCGCGTGACCGCACGGCCTCCCCGGGCCTGGACGTCGCCGGGCTCGACTCGGTCCTCACCGTCGATCCGGTGGCGCGAACCGCTGACGTGCAGGCGATGACGACCTACGAGCACCTCGTCGATGCCACCCTCGCGCACGGCCTGATGCCCTTGGTCGTGCCCCAGCTGAAGACGATCACGATCGGCGGTGCGATCACCGGGTTGGGCATCGAGGCCTCGTCGTTCCGCAACGGCCTGCCGCACGAGTCGGTTCGCGAGATCGAGGTGCTGACCGGCGACGGCCAGGTGGTCGTCGCCCGACCGGAAGGTCCGGACGCAGACCTGTTCCGAGCGTTCCCGAACTCCTACGGCACGCTCGGTTACGCGCTGCGGGTGCTGATCGACCTCGAACCGGTGCGGCCGTTCGTCCGACTCCGGCACGTCCGCTTCGCCGACCTGGACCAGCTCGTCTCCGCCGTCGAGCAGGTGATCGCCGAGCGGAGCTACGACGGGGAGCCGGTCGACTTCCTGGACGGCGTGGTGTTCTCCGCCGACGAGGCCTACCTCTCGCTGGGGTCCTGGGCCGACGAGGCGCCGTACACCTCCGACTACACCGGCAACCAGATCTACTACCGCTCCATCCAACAGCGCCGGGTCGACTACCTGACGGTGCGCGACTACCTCTGGCGCTGGGACACCGACTGGTTCTGGTGCTCGCGGGCGTTCGGCGCGCAGAACCCGCGCTACCGCCGGCTGTGGCCCAAGCGATGGCTGCGCAGCGACGTCTACTGGAAGCTGATCCGGCTGGAGAACCGCTACCACGTCGCGGCCCGCCTGGAGGCGCGCAAGGGGCTTCCCCCGCGCGAACGTGTGGTGCAGGACGTCGAGATCCCGCTCGCTCGGAGCGCTGACTTCCTGCGCTGGTTCCTCCGCGAGGTGCCGATCGAGCCGGTATGGCTGTGCCCGCTGCGGCTGCGCGACGGCGGCGCCACCGCGCTGTTCTCCGCCGAGAGCGGCACGCCGTGGCCGCTCTACCCCCTGCGCCGTGGCGAGACCTACGTGAACATCGGCTTCTGGTCGACCGTCGCGATCGAGGGCGGTCGCACCGACGGTGACGTCAACAAGCGGATCGAGGAGGTGGTCGCGGAGCACGGCGGTCACAAGTCGCTCTACTCCGATGCCTTTTACGGCGAGGACGAGTTCTGGCTGCTGTACGGCGGAGAGGACTACCACGCCGCGAAGAAGCGTTACGACCCCCAGTCACGACTGCTCGACCTGTATGCAAAGGCGGTGCAACGACGATGACCTTCAAGATCGACACCGGCGCCCGGACCCGTGCCGGCGCGGTCACCCTCGGCGACATGTTCGAGGGCCTGTTCGGAGCCGATGCGCCGGTGCGCTTCTCGGCGTACGACGGGAGCACCGCGGGCGATCCATCGGCCACCCTCGGCATCCGGCTCACCAACCCGCGCGGCGTCTCCTACCTCGCGACCGCGCCCGGTTCGCTGGGTCTCGCGCGGGCCTACCTGAAGGGCGACCTCGAGCTCGAGGGGGTCCACCCGGGCGACCCCTACGAGATGCTCAAGCTCATCGACGACGACCTGCAGCCGCAGCGCCCGCCGATGTCGGAGGCGTTGACCTGGGCGCGGTCGCTCGGCGTCCGGACCTTCGTGCCGCCCCCGCTTCCCGAGCAGGAGATCGTGCCCTGGCAGCGCCGCGGGCTGCGCCACTCGCGCTCACGAGACGCGTCGTCGATCAGCCACCACTACGACGTCTCCAACACGTTCTACGAGCACGTGCTCGGCCCCTCGATGACCTACACCTGCGCCTGCTACCCCGCGGCCGACGCCACCCTCGAGCAGGCCCAGGAGCACAAGTTCGACCTGGTCGCGCGCAAGCTCGGCCTCCAGCCGGGCATGCGGCTGCTCGACGTGGGCTGCGGCTGGGGCGGCATGGTGCGGCACGCCGCAGCGAACTACGGCGTACAGGTCATCGGTGTGACTCTCTCGCGCGAGCAGGCCACCTGGGCCCAGGAGCGCATCAAGGCCGACGGTCTCGACCACCTGGCCGAGGTGCGGCACAGCGACTACCGCGACGTGCGCGAGCGGGAGTTCGACGCGGTCAGCTCGATCGGCCTGATCGAGCACATCGGCGTGAAGAACTACCCGGCCTACTTCCGGTTCCTCCGCTCGCGGCTGCGTCCCGGCGGCCGGCTGCTCAACCACGGCATCACCCGGCCGGACAACAAGCACCCCGGTCTGCCGCAACGCGGGTTCATCGGCCGGTACGTGTTCCCGGACGGCGAGCTCACCGGCTCCGGCGACATCGTGCGCGCCGTCGAGGACTCGGGTCTCGAGGTGCAGCACCAGGAGAACCTGCGGGTGCACTACGCCCGGACGCTGCAGGCGTGGTGCGACAACCTGGTCGAGCACTGGGACGAGTGCGTCGCCGACGCGAGCCTGCCGATCGCCAAGGTGTGGGGGCTCTACATGGCCGGGTCCCGGCTGGCCTTCGAGCGCAACGGCATCCAGCTGCACCAGGTGCTGGGCACCCGCACTGCCACCGACGGCACGTCCGGCTACCCGCTGCGGCCCGACTTCGGCGTGTGACGGCAGCGCTGGTCGACCGTGGTCGTCGACCCGCGCTGGGTGCCGGTTCGGCGTCGTCCTGACGG
Source organism: uncultured Actinomycetota bacterium (assembly GCA_963746465.1). Taxonomy (GTDB): domain Bacteria; phylum Actinomycetota; class Actinomycetes; order JACCUZ01; family JACCUZ01; genus CAVVAY01. The sequence goes on from CAVVAY010000007.1 coordinate 430,713, forward strand.
CGGCCTGGTTGCTGGTGCACAGTGAGCAGATGAGCGCGCGACCCGACCAGTACGACAAGGCCCTCGACCGCGCCGCGGCGCACGCCCGGGACTGGCTCGCCGAGGTGCCCGGACGCACGGTCCCTCCGAAAGCCACCGCCGACGAGGTCGTCGCCGCGCTGGGCGAGCTGCCCGACGGTCCGACCGATGCGGCCGAGGTGGTCGACCTGCTGGCCGCGAGTGTCGAGCCCGGACTGATGGCGATCGCGTCCGGCCGGTTCTTCGGCTGGGTGATGGGCGGCACCCTGCCCGCGGCGCTTGGTGCCGACTGGATGGTCAGCGCCTGGGACCAGAACACCGGCATGCGTTTCGTGACGCCGGGGGCGGCTGCCGCCGAGGAGGTGGCTGCGACCTGGCTGCTCGACCTGCTCGGGCTGCCCGCCACCGCCGACGTCGGCTACGTGACCGGCGGCACGATGGCCAACTTCACCGGTCTCGCTGCCGGTCGTCAGGACGTCCTGAGCAGGGCCGGCTGGGACCTCGACCGCGACGGGCTGACCGGGGCGCCGCGGGTCACCGTGCTGGTGGGCGCCGACCGGCACACCAGCGTCGACGTCGCGCTGCGCTACCTCGGGCTGGGTGCTCCCAGGCCCGTCGCGGCCGACGACCAGGGCCGGATCCGCCCGGAGGCGCTGGCCGCGGCCTTCTCCGAGGTCGACGGACCGGTGATCCTCGCCCTGCAGGCGGGCAACTTGCATTCCGGCGCCTTCGACCCCTTCGCCGACTGCATCGACCTGGCCCACGAGCACGGCGCATTCGTCCACGTCGACGGCGCCTTCGGGCTCTGGGCCGGAGCCACACCCGGGCTCCGGCATCTCGTCAGCGGCATCGAGAAGGCCGACTCCTGGGCCACCGACGCGCACAAGACGCTGAACACGCCGTACGACTGCGGCATCGCTATCGTGCGCGACCCGGCTGCGCTGCGGGCCGCGTTCGGCATCCAGGCGAGCTACCTGATCAACCCCTCGGAACGCGGTGATCCGCTGGACCGGGTGCCGGAGATGTCCCGGCGGGCCCGTGGCGTGCCGGTGTGGGCCGCGTTGCGGTCTCTCGGCAGGTCCGGCGTGGCCGACCTGGTCGACGGGCTGGCGGCCAACGCCCGCGTCATCGCAGACGGCATCGCGAGCATCCCCGGAGCCGAGATCCTCAACGACGTCGTCTACACCCAGGTGTCGGTGGCGTTCGGCGACGACGAGCGCACCCGGGCGGTCACCGAGCGGCTGCTGGCCGACGGGACCGCGTGGATGTCGGGCTCGCGGTGGCGCGACCGGGCGGTGCTGCGGGTGTCGGTGAGCAACTGGTCCACCGACGAGGACGACGTAGCCGCCAGTGTCGACGCCGTACGCCGGGCCGCTAGCGGGTGACGGGCCTGGCCTGGGCGCTGCCGGGTCGGACCCGCAACGGCGCCGTGTCGACCGCCTCGAACGCCGACGCGGGGATGGACTTGAGCTGGTCGAGCAGCCCGCCCGGCCAGCGGTTGTCGGCGGTCCCCTGGAAGTACCAGGGTGAGCCGTTGTCGGCGAGCACCAGCCCGTAGCGCTTCATGGCCCGCAGCACGGTGCGGGTGTCGGCGCGGTAGGAGCTGGTGGGGAAGGACGCCTTGAGCCGGAACCGCGCGCCCATCGGCGGGTACGCCGGGTCGCTGACCGAGCCGGCGTCGTGCCGGGCCGGCCACAGGTGCTTGCGGTCGGTGACGTCGGTGGTGAACCGGATCGCGTGGTCCACCCGGCCGGAGCGCACCTCGCGGTAGCGCAGCAGCCCGGGCAGGATCGGCAGGCCGGCTGCGTCGGACGACGTCCAGCCCTGCGGACGCAGCTTGTTGCTGGTGAGCCGCCAGGTGGCGCCGGAGCCCGCGCTCCACCGTCCACCGGCCTGAGGATAGGTCGACCAGGTCTCGTAGAGCCGACAGGTGGTTCGGTCGACGACGACGGCATGCCGGTCGCCTCCCGCGTCGCGGCCGCCCTCGATCTTCGTGTCGTCGCCGAACGGGTAGCCGACGTCGTCGCTCTCGTCGTCGTAGTCGAAGGACACGGTGACCTTGGCGTGGTCGCCGCCGACCACCGTGACCGGGATGCCGTAGGGCACCGGCTGCTCCCCGTACGAGGGACCGAAGTCGGGGTGCAGCCGGCTGCCGGACGACATGTGTGAGAGCCACGCCTGGCTGCGCGGATGGACGGCCAGGCCGCGCACGTCGGCGTGCCAGTAGTTGTTGGCGGGGAAGACGGGACAGGTGGTGCCCGGGAGGTTGCGGGTGCCTCCGGAGGCCGCCCCGCCGGCAGCCGCGACGAGGGTCAGTACCAGGGCGGCAGTGGCCGCGGAACTCGTTCTCACCTCCTGATCATCGGCAGCCGCCGGCCCGGGGTCGAGGGCCGCCCGTGTGACACGCCAGGGAATGGGACAGATCGGGCGACCCGGCTAGCCTGGCGCCATGGGGCAGCGCGACGAGGACACCGGCACTCGGTCCCCGCTGCTGGACGACGACGAGATCGGTCTGATCGACGAGAGCCTGCGGCTGCTCAGCGACCGCGCGGACGTCGTGGTGAGCCACTTCTACGCCATGCTCTTCGCCGAGGCGCCGCACCTGCGGGCGCTGTTCCCGGCGTCGATGGACGTGCAGCGCGACCGGCTGTTCCGTGCCCTGGGCGGCATCACCCGCACGTTCGGGGAGCCGGACCGGCTGCTCCCGCTGCTCTCCCAGCTCGGTCGCGACCACCGCCGGTTCGGTGTGCGCGCCGAGCACTACGACGTCTTCTGCCGCGCCCTCGTCGCCGCACTCCGCTACCACGCGAAGGACGTCTGGGTGCCCGAGCTCGAGGCTGCCTGGAACAAGGGCCTCACCGTCATCGCCGAGGCGATGAAGGACGGCGCCCGGGAGGCCGCGACGCGTGAGCCGGCTTGGTGGAAGGGCGAGATCGTCGGCCACGAGCGACGCGCCGACGACATCGCGGTGCTCGTCGTGCGCCCCGACCGGCCCTACGACTACGTGCCCGGGCAGTTCGCCACCGTCGAGACGCCGTACCGGCCGCGGTCCTGGCGCACCTACTCGATGGCCACCGCGCCGGCTCCCGACGGGCTGCTGGAGTTCCACGTGCGCGCGGTCGGTGCTGGCTGGGTGAGCGGACCGCTGGTCTGGCGCGCCCAGCTGGGCGACGTCCTGCGGATCGGCGCACCCGCCGGCGAGATGCACATCGACCACCAGTCCCGACGTGACGTCGTCTGCGTGGCTGGCGGCACCGGGCTGGCGCCGATCAAGGCGATGGTGGACGGCATGTCCCGGTGGAACACCGCCCGTCAAGTGAAGGTCTTCTTCGGTGCCCGCCGGTCCGGCGACCTCTACGACCTCAACGCCCTGCACCAGCTGGCCGCGGTGAACAGCTGGCTGACGGTGGTTCCGGTGGTGTCCGAGGAGTCGTCGTACTCCGGGGAACAGGGTCTGCTGCCGGACGTCGTCGCCCGGCACGGGCGTTGGGCCGACCACGACGTGTACGTCTGCGGCTCGCCGGGCATGACCCGGGCCACCGTGAGCCGCCTGACCTCGCTGGGCGTGCCGCCGGAACGGATGTCGTTCGACGTCGACGGCGACCAGCACCCCGCGGCCGCCCAGGTGATCGACCTGCGCCGGTCCCGCGCCTCCCGCGCCGCTCGCTGAGGCGGGCCCTACCAGCGGGGGTCGGTGCGCAGCAGCTCGTCCAGCTCGGACGCCGGCATCGGGCGGCCCATCAGATAGCCCTGCGCGCGGTCGCAGCCCATCCGGCGCAACGCTGCGAGCTGTTCGGCGGTCTCGACACCTTCGCCGATGACGACCAGCTCGTGCGCGTGTGCCAGGTCGATGACCGCGCTCACGACGGCGTCGTCCCGGGCGCTGCTGCCGAGCCGGCTGACGAACGACCGGTCGATCTTGAGGAACTGCAAGGAGAAGCTCTGCAGGTAGGCCAGCGCGGAGTAGCCGGTACCGAAGTCGTCCAGGCCGACCTGGATGCCCAGCCCCTGGATGCGGGAGAGCGACTCGCGTACCGCCGGGCTGGTCGTGAGCAGGCTGCGCTCGGTCAGCTCGACCCGGATCATCGAGCCGGGCACGCCGTACCACGTGAGTGCGCGCGCCATCCGCTCGACGAAGCGCGGGTCCTCCAGCGAGCGGGCCGAGACGTTGGTGGTCAGCCGGCGCAGCAGGGCACCGGCATCGATCAACCGCGCGCCCTCGGCTGCGACCCGTTCGAACATCCGGGCGTCCACCTCGACGATCAGCCCGGTCTCCTCGGCGACGTCGATGAAGTCGGCCGGCAGGATCAGCCGCTCGCCGTCCTGGATCCGCGCCAGTGCCTCGGCGGCCCGGACTCGACCGGTCGCCAGGTCGACGATCGGCTGGAACACCGGCACGAGGAGGTTCTCCGCGAGTGCCTTGCGCAGCAACGTCTCCGACGTCATCCGGCGGTCCGCCCGCGCGCGCAGCTCGTCGTCGAACAGCGCGTACTGGTCGCGACCGGAGTCCTTGGCCCGGTAGAGCGCGAGGTCGGCCTCACGGTACAGGTCGCCCGCCGTACGGGTGGCGTCGTGCGCGACCGAGATGCCCACGCTCACCGTCGCGACCAGCGACTCGGCCTTCGGGCCGAGGTCGTAGGGCCGGCGCAACGTCTCCAGCAGCCGGGCCGCCACCGCGTGCACCGTGTCGGAGGACGTGAGGCCCTCGACGAGGACGACGAACTCGTCGCCACCGAGCCGCGCGACCGTCGCGTCCGCTCTGCTCACCGCGTCGATCCGGTGGGCGACCTCCACCAGCAGCGCGTCGCCGATCTGGTGGCCCAGCGAGTCGTTCACCGTCTTGAACCGGTCGACGTCCAGCAGCAGCATCGCCGCGACGCCGCCGGTCCGGTGCAGCCGGGCCAATGCCTGGTCCAGCCGGTCGTTGAGCAAGGTGCGGTTGGCCAGCCCGGTCAGGGTGTCGGTGAGGGCGAGCCGCTCGAGCTCGGCCTGCTCTCGCAGCCGCTCGCTGATGTCAAGGGCGTGCGTCACGAGGTACAGCGGCTGCCCGTTCTCGCCGTGCACCACGGTGCTGGTGATCCAGGCGTGCACGACGCTGCCGTCGCGGTGCAGGTAGCGCTTCTCGAACGCGGCCGTCTGGTTCTCGCCGTGCGCCAACCGGGCGAACTTCCCGGCGTCCCGCTCGCGGTCCTCCGGGTGCGTCAGCTCACCGAGCGGCGTCCCGACCAGCTCCTCGCTGGACCGGCCGACCATGGCTTCGAATGCGGCGTTGGCGCGCAGGTAGCGGCCGTGGTCCTCCGCGCCGAGGCTGATCATGGTCATGCCGATCGGGGCGTTCTCGAAGGCGACCCGGAAGTGCTCCTCGCTGGCGGACAGCCGGGCGCCGGACTCCGCCTGCTCTGTGACGTCCATCGCGGTGCCCCACAGGTGGGTGATCGACCCGTCCGGTGCCCGACGTACGTCGGTCCAGGCCCGGATGTGGTGCACCGAGCCGTCCCGGTGCACCACGCGGTACTGGGTCTCCTCCGCCTCGCCGGTGGCCACCGTGCGGTCGTTCACGCCGTTGATCCAGTCGCGGTCATCGGGGTGCAGAGCGCCGAGGAAGTCGGCCAGGTTCGGCGCGCGGTCGGCGTCGATGCCGATCAGCTCGAACATCCGGTCCGACCAGGTGAGCCGGTCGGCCGTGACGTCCCACTCCCAGGTGGCGGTCCTGGTGAGCTCGAGTGCGGCCGCCAGACTTGCCCGGCTCTCGGCCACCGCGGTGTGCAGCTGTTCCCGCTCGGTCACGTCGATCGTCGCGCCGATCACCTTGACGACCACGCCGGCGCTGTCCAGCTCGACGTCGGTCCAGGCCTGCAGGTGCCGCAACTGACCGTCCGGGCGGATCACGCGGTAGACCTCGCGGTGCCCGGTGCTGAAGCCGGCTTGTCGCAGCGCGACGGCGGCCTGCCGGTCGTCGGGGTGCACCAGTGCGAGGAACTCGTCGTCGGAGGGCGGTTCCAGCGAGGGCTCGAGACCCAGCAGCCGGAACATCTCCTCGGACCACTCGTGCCTGCCGGTGCGCGGGTCGAGCTCCCACCAGGCCAGCCCGGTCAGCGCCTGCGCGGCCCGCAGCCGAGCGTCTCGCACCCGACGGGACTCTTCCTGGGTCTTTCGCGCGGTGATGTCGGTGAACGTCGTGACGACGCCCATGACCTCGCCGTCCTCGATCCTCGGCACGGCGCTGACCATCAGCCACCAGGTCCGACCGCGGGGATCGCGCAGGCCGAGCAGGTCGTCGAGGCACGTCTGACCCGTCCGGAGCGCGATCGCGGCCGGCAGGGTCTCGAGAGGCCGGCGGCTGCCGTCCTCCCGGAGGTAGGTCCAGTCGCTCTCGGTGTCCAGACGACCCTGCTGGGCCGGGTCCCACGAGAAGCCGAGCAGCTGCTGCGCGCTCCGGTTGGCGAAGGTGATGCGACCGACGGCGTCCATCTCGACGATGCCCTCGGCCACCGACTCGACGATCGCGGCGGCACGTGACGCGAGCTCCTGGGCTTCAGCGTGCTCCAGCGCCGCGACCAGCCGGGTGGCTGCGACGTCGGCCAGCATCCCGAGCAGCTCGAGGTCGGCTGCGTCGAAGGTCCCCGGCCGCGAGGACACTGCGGCGATCAGGGCGACTGCGACGCCGTCGTGCACCAGCGGGACGATGATCGAGGACCGGGTCTGGGTGCTCGCGCTGATGTCGGCGCGGGTCCGCGGGTCGGTCTGGCTGTCGAGGCACAGCTGGCCCTCGAGGGTCCGCAGGGCGCGGCCGGCGAGGGTGCCGGCGCGAGGGATCCGGTGGCCGACAGGCGGCCCGCTGACCCCGACCGCGGCGCGGGCCACGACGAAGTCACCGTCGGGCTGGGAGGCGATCGCTCCCTCGGCGGGGAAGACGGTGAGGACGGAGTCGGCCAGCACGCGGAAGACGACGGCGGGGTTCGGGGGAGTGCAGGCGATGTCGCGCTGGGCGTGCAGCAGCCGTTGCAGCCGCTTGAGCATGGCGTCGCCAGGACCGGGGACGTCCTCGCCGGACGGCCCCGCCCACGACGCTCGGCTGGCCGGCACGGTCACGTCCTGCCCATCGGCATCTCGCGAGGCGCCCTTGAGCCGATCGGGTGACAGCCAGGCGCGTCGGCACCTTGCCGAGGACCCCCGGGAGGGTGAGGATCGACGGACCCACGAGGAGGTGTCCGGATGCGCAGCACGATGCAGGAGAGCCCGCTCTCGCTCGCCACTCTGGTCCGTTACGGCACGAGCGTGCACGGGTCGGCAGAGGTGCTCACCTGGACTGGGGACGGCGCGCGTTCCGCGACGTACGCCGAGGTCGGCCGACGGGCGGCCCAGCTGGCCCACGCCCTGCGCGAGCTCGGCGTCGCCGGCGACGACCGGGTGGGCACCTTCATGTGGAACAACCAGGAGCACCTGGAGGCCTACCTCGCGGTGCCGGCCATGGGCGCCGTGCTGCACCCGCTGAACATCCGGCTCTTCCCGGACCAGCTCGCCTACATCGCCGACCACGCCGAGGACAAGGTGATCCTCGTCGACGGCTCGGTGCTGCCCGTGCTGGCCAAGGTGCTCGGCCAGCTCTCGGGGGTCGAGCACCTGGTCGTCAACGGGCCGGCGGACCTCTCGGTGGTCGAGGGCAGCCAGGCCACCGTGCACGCCTACGAGGAGCTGATCACGGGCCGCCCGGAGGAGTTCGACTGGGTGGTCCTCGACGACGAGACCTCGGCAGCAGCCATGTGCTACACCAGCGGCACCACCGGCTCGCCCAAGGGCGTCGTCTACAGCCACCGGTCGATCTACCTGCACTCGATGCAGGTCTGCATGCCCGACGGTTTCGGCATGCGGCAGTCGGACCGGGTGCTGCTGATCGTCCCGATGTTCCACGTGCTGGCCTGGGGCACGCCGTACGCCGCGATGATGTGCGGCGCCACGCTGGTCATGCCGGACCGGTTCCTCGCGCCGGAGCCGCTCGCCGAGCTGATCGAGACGACGAGGCCGACGCTCGCCGGAGGGGTGCCCACGATCTGGGCCGGCCTACTGGCGCACCTCGAGGAGCACCCGCGCGACGTGTCGTCGATCCGGGACGCGATCGTCGGCGGCTCGGCCGCGCCGCGCACGCTGATCGAAGGCCTGGAGCGGCACGGCCTGCACCTCACCCACGCCTGGGGGATGACCGAGACGTCCCCGCTCGGCTCGATCTCACGGCCACCGGCCGGGGTCGAGGGCGAGGAGCGGTGGCGCTACCGCCTCACCCAGGGCCGGCTGGCCGCGGCGGTCGAGGCTCGGCTGGTCGGGCCGGACGGCTCGGAGGTACCGCGCGACGGCACCGCGGTCGGCGAGCTCGAGGTCCGCGGCCCATGGATCACCGGCTCGTACTTCCGGGACGACGACCCGGGCAAGTTCGACGACGGCTGGCTGCGCACGGGGGACGTCGGCACCATCACGCCGGACGGCTTCCTCACCCTTACCGACCGCTCCAAGGACGTCATCAAGTCCGGCGGGGAGTGGATCTCCTCGGTCGAGCTGGAGAACGCGCTGATGGCGCACCCCGCGGTGGCCGAGGCCTCGGTGGTCGGCGTACCGGACGACAAGTGGGGCGAGCGCCCGCTGGCCACGGTCGTGGTGAAGGACGGCGCCTCGGTCACCGCCGAGGAGCTGCGCACCCATCTCGGCGAGCGGGTCGCGGGCTGGCAGCTGCCGGAGCGCTGGTCGTTCATCGACGAGGTGCCCAAGACCTCGGTCGGCAAGTTCGACAAGAAGGTGATCCGTCGCCGCTACGCCGACGGCGCCCTCGACGTCCAGACCCTCTCCTGACTGCTTTGCCCGGGTCCCGCGGCTCCAGGTAAACTCGTCGACGCAGACGGCTCCGGCCGGCTGCGGGGAGGCGTCGCCTAGTCCGGTCTATGGCGCCGCACTGCTAATGCGGTTTGGGGCTTCAACCCCATCGGGAGTTCAAATCTCCCCGCCTCCGCCACCTTTCTTCAAGGGCGTTGACCTTGTCGAACGCGCCTGCGGAGCACCAGGGCCCGGCCCGCGACACCCCCGGCCAGCACCACCAGGCCCGACCCGACGGCCGACATCGGGAGGCTCGCCACCAGCGTGACGCAGCCGACGACGCCGAGCAGGTTGAACGCTCGCGGCCAGCGTCGCTGCTCGGGTGGCTGGCGCAGGGCCGACAGGTTGGCGATGGCGTAGTACGTGAGCACGCCGAACGACGAGAACCCGATCGCTCCGTGCAGTCCAGTCGTCACGACCACAAACGCAGCAACCGCGCTCACCGCGATCTCCGCCTGGTCCGGTACCCGGTGCCGGACGTGCACCGACGACAGACGCTGCGGCAGGTCGCGGTTGCGTGCCATCGCCAGCGCAGTCCGGCCGATGCCGGCGAGGAGGGCGAGCAGCGCTCCGAGACTGGCCGCGACTGCCCCGACGCGCACGAGCGGGCCGAGCCATGACATCTCTGCCTCGTCGACGGCCAGCAGTACTGGAGCGTCTACCGACGCCGTCTGCGCTGGGCCGAGCACCGCCAGCAAGGTGACGCCCACGACGGCGTACAGCACCACGACGATCGCCAGCGCCGTCAGGACCGCTCGACCGATCCGGTCCGGGCGGCGCACCTCTTCGCCCAACGTCGCCACCCGCGCATAGCCGGCGAAGGCGAAGAACAGCAGACCGGCCGCCCGGAGCACCCCGAGCAGCCCGCCGTCATCGCCGGGCGACCAGTCGAGGTCACCGTCTCCGGCGCCCGACGTCCACGCGCCCACCACGAAGCCGACCAGCGAGACCGCGGTCACCGCCAGCAGGACCCGCGCGACCTGGGCGGTGCGGGTGATTCCGCGCAGGTTCGCCGCGCAGAGGACGGCAAGGGCCCCTACGGCGGTGGCCCGCTGCACCAGGGCGGGTCCCGGGACGGCGTACGCCGCAAAGGTCATGGCCATCGCCGCACACGACGCGGTCTTTCCGACCACGAAGGCCCAACCGGCGGCGAACCCCCACCACTCGCCCAGCACCTCGCGGCCGTAGAGGTAGGTGCCGCCGGAGGTCGGGTGGGCCGCCGCGAGCTGGGCCGAGGAGAGTGCGTTGCAGGTCGCCACCACCGCTGCGACCAGCAGCCCGACCAGCAGGCCCGACCCGGCTGCCGCGGCGGCCGGGGCGAACGCTGAGAAGACGCCCGCTCCGATCATCGCCGAAAGCCCGACGACCACGGCGTCGCCGGTACCGAGCCGGCGGGCCAACGTCGGGGTCGGTGCCGTCACATCAGGTCCATCGCCACCGCGACCTTCTCGGCCGCGGCCCGGGCGTCGACGTCGGGGACGTTGGGCAGCACGTCTTCCCACAGCGGCAGCATGGCGCCGTACGCCTCGACCATCCCGAGCGGCCTCGGCATGAACCACACGTGGAAGTGCGCGCCGGTGTCGCCCCAGCGGTAGAGGTGCACCCGGCCGACGTCGCCCAGGGAGAGCACCGATCTCTCGACCCGGGCGACGAGCGGGCCGAACGACGCCCGGGACGCCGGGTCGAGGTCGATGAAGGAGTCGACGTGGGTGCGGCTGGCGAGCCAGACGGTGCCGGGCAGGCTGCAGCTCACCGGTGGATGCAGCGTCCAGTGCTCGTCCGACCAGACCGGGTCGGGCGTCTTGCCGAGACACACGCCGCACTCGTCGCCACCTGCTTCGCCGCGACGTGGCGGCTCGGGGACGACGCGAGGGCCAGGGGTGCGTACGACGAGGGGGTCCTGCCACGGCACCGTCACCGGTGTCCCCCCGTTCGGTCGAAGCCGACGATGGTCATCTCGTTGGAGGTATCCATGTCGTCGAGCATCCGACCTTCGGGGCGTGCCGCGCTTGATCCGTTTCGCCGTCCTTCAGCCGCCGCGGCGGCGGAGGGGCTGGGTGAGCCAGTACTTCGGGTCGGCGAGGTCCAGGTCAGTGACCCCGAGCTCGCGCAGGCGGGCGACCGCGAGCAGCCGGTGGTGCGCCGCGAAGGTGAGCACGTGGGCGACCATCGCGCCGTACGTCATGACCATCGGCTTCGGGGAGAACGCCTCGACGAAGGTCTCGTCGAAGCCGCCCTCGGCAGCGACGGCCTGCACGTGCCCGACGAACTGTGGCCCGGTAGCTGCGAGCCGTTGGCGCATCGCGGCCACCGTCTCGCGCTCCTCGACTGCGAAGTCGTACTCCGCGTCGTTCATCGCCGCGCACCACATACCCATCTGACCGATCAGACGTGACAGCACCCAGCGCAGCGAGTCGCCGTCGATGCCCTCGACCCGCGACCGTAGCCGTGTGTCGAGCTCCTCGTCGGTGAGCTGTCCGGCACGGTCGACAAGCTGTTCCACCACCCAGACGTGGTGCGTCACCATCGACTCCAACAGGTCCACGCCGTCCATCCTCTGCCGAGCCGGGATCCGCAGACCACCCGGCGGGTGGAAGTGCACTCCGCTCGCCGCCTCCAGCTGGTACCTGGTCGGGTGCCGGCGCCAGGTCGACGGCGCCAGGCCGTACGCGCGCCGGAACGCGCGGGTGAACGCCTCGTGCGAGGTGAAGCCGGCAGCCGTTGCGATCTCGAGCAGGGTGTCGTCGGTGACGATCATCCGGTGCGCCGCGCGCTCCATCAGCACCCGGCCGCGGAACCGCGTGGGCGACTCCCCGGCGACCGCCGCGATGACCCGCTCGAACTGGAACCTGGACAGGTGCGCGTCCGCGGCGAGATCGGTCGCCTGGGCAGTCACTGCCGCGTCCAGGTCAGCTGCCAACCGGTCGACGAACTCGGCGAAGTAGTCCTGCGCCGACACGGTGGGAGGCTGAGGGCGGACGGTCAGACGTGGCCGGTCGTACGCCGACCGCGCATGCCTGCGACGAGGGCGACGCCGACCGCGGCCAGGGCGACCTGGACGAGGAGCTCGATCCAGTCGACGCCGTCGGTGTCCCGCAGCGAGCCGACGATCGCCGACCCGATGAGGGCGGCGACGATGCCGACGACGATGGTCAGCCAGATCGGAATGTCCTGCTTGCCCGGGACGACGAGGCGGCCCAGGACACCGATGATCGCGCCGATGATGAGGGCGCCGATGATGCCTTCGATGGTCATGGCAGGGGTTCTCCTTGTACGTGCGGGCGCCCGCGGCGGGCGCATTCCTGCATGCTCTGCCCGCAGAGACGCCGCCGACACCTGATGGCCCGGCTGGGCGGTTGACCCGCACCTCGGACGGGCTCAGCATGAGCGCATGGCCGCCGTCGTGGAAGCCGACTACCTGGTCGTCGGCGCCGGCGCGGCGGGGATGGCGTTCACCGACGCCCTGATCGACCATGCCGACGTCAGCGTGGTCATGGTCGACCGGCGGCACGGGGTGGGTGGGCACTGGCTGGACGCCTACCCCTTTGTCCGCCTCCATCAGGCCTCCGCCTTCTACGGGGTCGCTTCGACGTTGCTCGGCGACGGCCGGATCCAGACCGATGGACCCGAGGCCGGCCTGCACGAGCGAGCGACGGCACCGGAGATCTCTGCCTATTTCGGCCAGGTGCTGCGCCGGCGCATGCTCGGGTCGGGACGGGTGTCGTTCTACCCGAGCTGTGACTACCTGGGCGACCGTCAGTTCGTGTCGCGCATCTCCGGGAAGCGCTACGAGGTCGCACCCGAGACCCGCGTGGTGGACGCCCGCTACCTCTCGCCGCAGATCCCAGCTCAGACCCCGGCGCCGTTCGGCACTGCCGACGGCGCCCACGTCGTGGCCGTCAACGACCTGGTGCGGCTCGGCGGAGCGTCGTCGCAGTACGTGATCGCCGGTGCGGGGAAGACCGCCACCGATGCGTGCATCTGGCTGCTGGACAACGGGGTCGACCCGGACGCGATCTGCTGGGTGCGGCCGCGCGACCCGTGGATGCTCAACCGCGCCGTCGTCCAGCCTGACCCCGCCGTCTTCATCGGGATGGCGGCGGACACCGTGGAGGCGGCCACCGAGTCGACCTCGCCGGACGACCTGTTCGGTCGTCTTGAGGACGCCGGGGTCATGCTGCGCGTCGACCGGTCGGTGACTCCCACGATGGCGAAGACTCCGACGCTGGCACAGTGGGAGCTCGACCGGCTGCGCACGATCGATCAGGTCGTGCGGCTCGGGCACATCAAGCACGTGGAGCCGACCCGGCTGGTCCTCGACCACGGCGAGGTGACGACGGCGAAGGACGCGGTGGTCGTGCACTGCGCGGCAGCCGGGTTGCAGTACCCGCCGCTGGTACCGATCTGGGGGCCGGAGGCGATCACCCTGCAGCCGGTCCGGTCCGGCTTCCCGTGCTTCGGGGCAGCGCTGGCCGGATACGTCGAGGCCACCATCGACGGCGACGCCGAGAAGAACAGGTTGTGCCCGCCCTCGCCGCTGCCCAACTACCCCGCCGACTGGGCCAGGATGCAGGTGCTGGGCGGTCGGTCAGCCATGTCCTTCGCGTCTCACCCGGACATCAAGGCGTGGGCCGACCGCGTCGCGCTCAACCCGGCCCGCGTCCCGCCCGAACTGGCCGGCTCGCCGGAGGTCACCGCCGCGGTGGACCGCTTCCGCCGCTACGTCGGACCGGGGCTGGCCCGGATGGCCGAGCTCGCCGAGATGTCATGAGGCGAGGCCGTCGCCGGCGTTGTCTTGACTCGTTCCGGAAACGGGGTGTTGGGTAGGACCGATGACCGACGCCGCTGCGCTGCTGCCGAGGACCCTGCTCCGGGGTGCTGGCCTGCGCGTCACCCAGCAGCGGCTGGCCGTGATGGACGCACTCGGGCGGCACCCGCACGCCGGCGCCGACGTCGTCATCGCTGCCGTCCGCGAGACCCGGCCGGTGTCGCACCAGGCCGTCTACGACGTGCTGCACACCCTGACCGACCAGGGCCTGGTACGCCGGATCCAGCCGGCCGGCTCGGTCGCGCGCTACGAGCTGCGGGTCGGCGACAACCACCACCACGTCGTGTGCCGCCGCTGCGGTGACGTCGTCGACATCGACTGCGCCACCGGCTCCGCGCCGTGCCTCGACCCGTCGGACCTCGACGTCCACGCCCCCGGCTTCGTGCTGCACGAGGCCGAGGTCACCTACTGGGGGCTCTGCGCAGCGTGCGGCGGCTCGGCCGAGCCGCAACCCGACCTGACCACACCATCCCGTTCCACCGAGAGGACCCACCGTGCCTGATCTGCCCGACTCGACCCCCACCACCGGCGTGACCGCGGAAGGCAGCGAGAGCGAGAACCCGGCGATCGACGCCCCGACACCCAAGACCGGTGGCCGCCCGCACACCAACCAGGACTGGTGGCCGAACCAGCTCGACCTCAAGGTGCTGCACGCGCACTCGCCCCACGGCAACCCGATGGGCGCGGACTACCGGTACGCCGACGAATTTGCCGGCCTCGACGTCGAGGCGCTCAAGCGCGACGTGTTCGAGGTCATGACGACCTCGCAGGACTGGTGGCCGGCCGACTACGGGCACTACGGTCCGCTGTTCATCCGGCTGAGCTGGCACGCGGCAGGCACGTACCGGATCGAGGACGGCCGCGGTGGCGCCGGCGACGGCGCGCAGCGCTTCGCACCGCTGAACAGCTGGCCGGACAACGCCAACCTCGACAAGGCCCGCCGGCTGCTGTGGCCGGTCAAGGCGAAGTACGGCAGCAAGGTGTCGTGGGCCGACCTTCTCGTCTTCGCCGGCAACTGCGCGCTGGAGTCGATGGGCTTCAAGACCTTCGGCTTCGGCTTCGGCCGCGAGGACGTGTGGGAGCCGGAGGAGATCTTCTGGGGGCCGGAGGACACCTGGCTCGGCGACGAGCGCTACTCCGGCGACCGAGAGCTGACGGGTCCGGTCGGCGCCGTCCAGATGGGCCTGATCTACGTCAACCCGGAGGGTCCGAACGGCAATCCGGACCCGTTGGCCGCGGCGCGGGACATCCGTGAGACGTTCCGCCGGATGGCGATGAACGACGAGGAGACGGTCGCGCTCATCGCCGGTGGGCACTCGTTCGGCAAGACGCACGGCGCCGGCCCGGCCGACCATGTCGGCCCGGAGCCCGAGGCTGCACCGCTGGAGGCGCAGGGCCTCGGCTGGAAGAGCACCTACAACTCCGGCAAGGGCCGGGATGCCATCACCAGCGGCCTCGAGGTCACCTGGACCCAGACGCCGACCCAGTGGGGCCACGGGTTCTTCAAGAACCTGTTCGAGCACGAGTGGGAGCTCTCAGAGAGTCCGGCCGGCGCGAAGCAGTGGGTCGCGAAGGACGCCGACGCGGACGTGCCGGACCCGTTCGACGGTCCGAAGCGCAAGCCGACGATGCTCACCACTGACCTCGCCCTGCGGATGGATCCGGCGTACGAGAAGGTCTCGCGCAACTTCTACGAGCACCCGGAGCAGCTCGCCGACGCGTTCGCACGCGCCTGGTACAAGCTGCTGCACCGCGACATGGGACCGGTCAGCCGCTACCTGGGGCCGTGGGTTCCCGAGCCGCAGATCTGGCAGGACCCGGTGCCGGCCGTCGAGGGGCCGCTCGTCGGTGACTCGGACGTCGCGGCGCTGAAGGAGAAGGTGCTGTCGTCCGGGCTGTCGGTGACCGACCTGGTCACGACGGCGTGGGCGTCGGCCGCGTCGTTCCGGGGCACCGACAAGCGCGGTGGTGCCAATGGCGCGCGACTGCGGCTGGAGCCGCAGCGCAGCTGGGCGGTCAACGCCGGCACCGGTGAGGTCATCGCCAAGCTCGAGTCGATCCAGCGGGACTTCAACGCTTCGTCGACCGGCGCGCAGATCTCGCTGGCGGACCTCATCGTGCTGGCCGGCTCTGCGGCGGTCGAGAAGGCCGCGCAGGACGCTGGCCACGCCGTGACCGTTCCGTTCGCGCCGGGCCGTGGGGACGCGACGCAGGAGCAGACCGACGTCGAGTCCTTCGCTGTGCTCGAGCCGCGGGCCGACGGCTTCCGCAACTACCTGCGCGATGGTGAGAAGCTGCCCGCCGAGCAGCTGCTGCTGGACAAGGCGTACCAGCTGGAGCTGACCGCACCCGAGATGACGGTGCTCCTCGGTGGGCTACGCGCGTTGGGTGTGGGCACTGGTCACGGCGTCTTCACGGACAGGGCCGGGACGCTGACCAACGACTTCTTCGTGAACCTGCTCGACATGGGGACCGAATGGAAGGCGTCCGAGAAGTCGGAGAACGTCTACGACGGCCGCGCGCGCGGCACCGACGACGTGAAGTGGACGGCGACCGCCGCCGACCTCGTCATCGGCGCCAACTCCCAGCTCCGTGCGATCGCCGAGGTCTACGCGGCGAGCGACGCGGGCGAGAAGTTCGTCCGGGACTTCGTGGCGGCATGGGCCGAGGTCATGACCCTGGACCGCTTCGATCTGCTCTAGGCCGAGGGCTGCCCGGACTCCCTGGCCTGGTCGTCAGGACTACAGGACGGACGAGTCTGCGACGACCGCGTGGCAGGCGCTCGCCGGTATGACCGAGCGCTACGACCACCGGACGCCCGTCCGGTGTCGAGTCAGTCCCCGGCTCTGCGTTGCTGTGGCGGCTGCGGCACCGGTGGGATGTTGGCGTTGCGGTGGAAGATGTTGTCCGGGTCGTACTCCGCCTTGATCGCGGCCAGCCGTGCGTACTTCTCGGCGCCGTAGCTCGCGCGGACCCGATCGTCGGGGTAGTCCGCCTCACCGTTGAGGTAGCTGCCGCGGCCCATCGACACCGGCTGCAGGGCGGTCCAGAAGTTCCGGACCCACTCGGTGTCGACTGCGAGAACAGCCGGATCCTCGGCGATGGCGAGCAGGAACACGGCGTACCGCGGCGACCGGCCGCCGCCGAAGGCTGTGTCGTCGTCGCCGATCTCGCTGTAGGCGCCGTCGAGCCGATAGATGAAGATGGCCGACTGTGCTGACTGCTTGCGGGCCAGCTGGTCGGCGAGCACGGCCACGGCGTCGTCGGTCAGGTGCTCCACGTAGGTGGCCTTGTCGTACGCGAGCACGCCGAAGTGGTTCGCCTCGTCGAACATCTGCTGCAGTCCGGCGTACGGCATCGGCATGGTGACCTGGAACAGCGGCGGCAGCTCCGCGTTGATCCGATCCAGGACCCGGGCGTGCTCGCCGTCAGCGCCGAAGCCCGTGACGAGCAGGGCGATGCCGGGAGCGCCGTGGTGCTCGGCGGGGACGAACGGCGCTGGTGGCGCGTTCACGCCGGCGACGATGATGTTCGTCTCGGTCGACATCGATTCGAACAACCCGCGCACCAACCGAAGCACGTCGGGTGCTTGGGCGACCGGCCAGAACAGCAGTCCGAAGTCGACCATCGGCCCCACCGGGTGCAGGTCGAACTCGAACTCGGTCACGACGCCGAAGTTTCCGCCGCCGCCTCGCACCGCCCAGTAGAGCTCCGGCTCCTCGTCGGCCGACGCCCGGCGGACCTTGCCGTCGGCCGTGACGATCTCCACGGAGAGTACGTTGTCGACGGCCAGCCCGTGCTTGCGCGTGAGCCAGCCCATCCCGCCGGTCAGGGTGAGGCCGGCGACGCCGGTGTGGCCAATGATGCCGGCCGTGGTGGCGAGTCCGTGCTCCTGGGTTGCGCCGTCGCGCTGGCCCAGGGTGGCGCCGCCACCGACCCGGCAGCGCCGGCCGGCCACGTCGGTCTCCACCAGGTTCATGGCGGACAGGTCGATCATCAGTCCGCCGTCCACCCCGCTGAGTCCACCGGTGCTGTGACCTCCGCCGCGGACCGCCAGCTCGAGGCCGTGGACCCGGGCGAAGGTGATCGCGGCGCTGACGTCCTGCGCGCTCCGGCTTCGGACGACGATGGCCGGCCGCCGGTCGAACACCCCGTTCCACAGCGTGCGGGCCTCGTCGTAAGTCGGGTCACCGGGCAGGACGACGTCGCCCGCGATGTCCTTGCGCAAGACCTCGACGTCTGCGGTGGCGATGGCGGGTGCGGGTGCGGACATGGCGGCCTCCGAGTCCCGCCGTGCCGGTGCGGCCTCGGTCCGGTCCGCGCGTCCCGGCCGGCGGCTGCCTGACACTGTGCGCCGACCCGGCGACTGCAGCAATGGCCCGTTGGGCGACGGATCGTGTCCGCCGCCGGATCGGGCCGGTTTCGTGCCGTTCGTCCCGCGACGTCACGCGGGCGCGGGTGTCCCCGCCGGTGTCACCACTAGCCAGCGGCCACCGAACTCCGCGACGTTGTGACAGAGGACCTCGCCTGGACCCTCGTGGGCGTAGTAGTACAACGGGTGCCCGGCGTAGGTGATTTGGCTCGAGCCGTCCGACCTGGGTGTCGTGCCCAGCTGCTGCGCCATGACCTTGCCGACCGCGCGAGGCATCCCGTCCGTCAGCACGGGTGGCCATGCTTCCGCGCAGGCGCCGTAGCACCGGGGCGTGGAGGTGGTTTCCTTGCCGAACAGGTAGATCGCCTGCCCCCGTCGATCGAAGAGCATGGTGCCGAACTCGCTGTCCGCCGTCATGATGACGATGCCGGTGCCACCGACTGATGAGGGCGACGCGCTCGGGGAAGTGGCGGCGGATGACGCCGACGGCGTCTCTGACTCCGACGGTGACGCTGAGGGTGAGGTCGGCGGATGCCCATCTGCACTCGAGGATCCTTCGTCACCCGAGCAGCTTGTGAGGACCATCGCACCAATTGTCAGGATCATTGCTCTGACCACTAGTGCGCTGACTGCTGACATGCACTCGAAACGTGTCATCGGCCTCTCCAGTGCCCAACCAGCCCCCGATGACCGCACGGCCGGGCGATCAGGCTGGCATGGCGCCCGGATGGTTCGCTCTCCCGCGCCGATCGCGCCGTAAGTGGTGCGCCCTGATCGCGGCATGTGCGTGTGGCCCCGCAATCCCATGGGGCCGGTCTTACGGTAGCGCCATGCGTGTGGTGGTCATCGGAGGCACCGGTCACATCGGCACCTACCTGGTGCCGAGCCTCGTCAGGGCTGGGCATGACGTGGTCGCGATCAGCCGAGGGGCGCGCCGCGCGTACCGGGACGACCCCGCCTGGGCTGAGGTCGAGCTGGTGGCCTGTGACCGACAGGCCGCGGAGCGGGAGGGCAGGTTTGGCTCGGTCGTCGCTGATCTGCGGCCCGACGCCGTCGTGGACCTGATGTGCTTCCTGCCGATCCAGGCTCGGCAACTCGTCGAGGCACTGGATGGTCAGCACGTCGTCCAGACCGGCAGCGTCTGGTCCTACGGACCGAGCACGCTGGTCCCGACCACGGAGGACGCGCTCAAGAGGCCGTACGGCGAGTACGGCGTCAACAAGCTGGCTGTCGAGCAGTACCTCATGGGTCAGGACCGGGTCCGCGCAACGGTCGTGCATCCGGGGCACATCAGTGGCCCGGGCTGGATGCCGATCGGGCCGGCCGGCAACCTCGACCCGGCCGTCATCGATTCGCTGCGGGCTGATGGCTCGTGCCTGCTGCCGGATCGTGGGGGCGAGACGATCCATCATGTGCACGCCGAGGACGTTGCGAGCCTGCACCAGGCGTGCCTCGAGCAGCCCGACGCCTCGGTTTGCGAGACCTTCAACAGCGTCTGCACCCAGGCGCTCACCCTGCGCGGCTATGCCGAGCTGCTCGCGAGGCACTTCGGTCACGAGCCGAGCATCGAGCTCGTGCCCTGGACGGAGTTCACGTCTCGCGTCGACCCAGCGAACGCCGAGATGACCATGGAGCACATCGGGCGGGCGCCGCTGTTCTCGATGGACAAGGCCCGCAACCTGCTCGGCTTCGTCCCCAGGCACAGCGTCGCGAGCACCGTGCTCGAGTCGATCGACGCCTGGGTCACCTCGAACCGGACCTGACCAGGCGTGGGGCTTCGGGGCTCACAGCACGACGTACTGGCGGCCGTCGAGCAGCGGGACGGTGACGTCGCACGGGTCAGGCTGCGAGCGGACCTCGTCGACCGCCGTAGGAGGCGACCAGCGCATCCGCCACAGTGGTGGCGTCCGTCCGGGCCAGTGCTCTCGGGTACTCAGGCAGCAGGTCGTCCCAGACGACCAGCCAGGAGCCGAAGAGTTGTGCCTGACCTTCGGGGCGTGCGAAGAACCAGACGTGCAGGTGGGCCCCGCCGTCACCGATGCGGTAGACGTGGCACCGGCTGATGTGCGGCAGCCCTTCGACGTGACGGGCGACGTGCGTGCTGAGCACCCCCAGCTCGGACGCCAGGTCGTCGTCGAGGTCCCCGAGGTCGTGGTGGTCCCGAGGATGCAACATGAGGACCAGTGGCACGCCGACGCCCGGGATCTGAGTCAGCCGCCAATGGTCGTCGAGCCACAAGCCCTGGTCGCGGCCCCGGCAGGAGTCGCAGTCTGCCGGGTCCTCGCCGTGCCGGGGAGGCTCCGGGACCACCGGTGGCCGGAGCCGAGACACCCGCAGGCCGTCGGCCTCGAACGG
Organism: uncultured Actinomycetota bacterium; assembly: GCA_963746465.1. Classification (GTDB taxonomy): domain Bacteria; phylum Actinomycetota; class Actinomycetes; order JACCUZ01; family JACCUZ01; genus CAVVAY01. The sequence goes on from CAVVAY010000007.1 coordinate 451,148, forward strand.
GCTGACGTCCCAGCCGGTCATGCGCGACAGCGGCAGGCGCTGCTCGTCATCAGCCGCCGCGACGACATAGTTGTAGTACTCCTCGGGCGACATCGGCATGCAGCAGACGCTAACCGACTCCGTCCCACCAGCTACAGAGTCCGGCCCGTTGGCCTGCCTGCGAGCTGCCGTCGACTCAGGCAGGTGCCCCATGGCGCTAGCGAAAGTGTGATCGAAGACTGCGCGTGAAGCCGCGATCATTGCCAATCAGCTCGCTGAGTGGTACCCCGGGGTCCGCAGGATGTCTGAGGAAGGCTGGTCATGGATCGGTGGGAACGTCTCGCCCCCCTCACCGGGATCGTCGCGGTCGGCCTGTTCGTCGCCGAAGCCCTCGTCACCGGTGACACTCCCGCGGTCGACGCGTCCGCACAGGAGACCGTCGCCTATTGGCGTGACAACTCAGGCGTGCAGGAGCTCGCATCCGCCCTCTTCGCGATGTCTGCTGTCGCATACGTCTGGTTCGGCGCCAGCCTGCGCGCAGCACTCAGCGGGGCGGCTGACGAGGCGGAACGACTCGGGTCCATCGCTCAGGCCGGCACACTGCTCATCGCGACCGGCCTATCCGTCTACGCCAGCTTCGGTCTGGCCGCCTCGCATTCTGTCGGCGATGTCCCCGCTGCCACGACACAGACACTCAACGCCCTCAATGGGGAGAACCTCTACGTACTCCTTGCCGTTGGTACGACGCTGTTGACGATGGCGACGGCACTGTCGGTCCTGCGTCATGGCGGGCTGCCCCGGTGGCTCGGCTGGGCATCTCTGGCCCTCGGTGTCGTCGCGTTGGTCGCGCTCGTCGTCGGCACAGTCGTTCCGGGCCTCGGGTTCGTGGCTTTTTTGCTCCTGGTCATCTGGACACCGACAGTCTCGACCCTGGTCTACCGGAGTCAACCAGTCACCGTGCGTCAGCCATGACGGCCTCCCGCCTTCCTGTGCGTGCTCCCGTCGGTCGACGAGGTGCAGTCGCCCTCGCCACCATGCTGGGAATCGCTCTCGGCACGCTCGGCTGTGGGGGAGGAGGGTCCTCGCCTTCCGGCCGGGCCACCACACCTGCCGCCGAGACGTCGACCGGAGCTACCGCAGCGGTAACTCCCTCCGAGGCAACCGCAGAGGAGGTCACGGCGACGGTCCGCGGTGGGGTCATCGCAGGCTCCTGCCGTGGGGTCAGCAGCGACGGCGCCCCCACGGTGGTTCTCGTCGCCGGCATGGGCAACCCGGGATCGCAGCTCGTCACGGTCCGCGACGCGCTGGGCACGGGAAGGGTGTGCTGGTACGACCGTCCCGGGCTCGGTTCGAGCGACTCTGTCAGCCACCCCCAGAGCCTCACCAGTGTTGTCACCGACCTCGCGACCTTCCTGAAGCAGGCTGCCATCGAGCCGCCCTACGTCTTGGTGGGCCATTCGTTCGGCGCCAGCGAGGTGATCCGCTACGCGCAGGTCCACCCCGCGGAGGTGGCCGGCTTCGTCGCTATGAACCCGGTGCCGCCCTACCACGAGTGGATCCGCCGCGCGAAGAAGGTGGAGACCCCTCAGGAGCTGAAAGTGAACGAGGTCGACTACTACAAAGGGAGCAACGAGGAGTCCATCGACCTCACCGACACCGACCTCACCCTGGACCCGCTCCCCGACGAGATGCCGTATGTCGTCATGCAGTCGGAGAACTGCGACGGAGACTTCTGCGAGCGCATCAAACCGGTGCTGCGCAAGGCGACCGAAGAACTCCTCGGCCACCTGGGCGCAGGCGGACGCTTCGTCGCGTTCGAGGACCGTCCTCACGACCTGTACTCGACCAACCTCGACGATGTCGTCGCAGAGGTCACGAAGCTCTTGTGAGAAGGCACATGGAGGAGCCCGGCCGTCAGCTCGGCAGCAGCTCCGTCTCGAAGGCTGCCCGGAGCCATGTGCTGAACTGCCCTTTGCTCCAGCCACGTTCCAGCACGAACCGATGGTAGAGGCTCGCGTCGATGAGAACCCAGACGATGTCGCCGGCAGCCCGGTCGTCGAGGTCGGGGCGCAGGGGGCCCTTCGCCCGGAGAAGCCCCACGAAGCCGCGGGCTCCCTTGAGTCGCTCTCGCTGGATCTGCTGCCAGATCGCGCGCACCTCGAGGTCACTGATGCTGGCGGCCCGGAAGACCTCATAGAGGGCGGCGAGGCGCTCACCGATATCGGCGATCATGCCGGCGTAGAGGGCAATTGCCCGGCGCGGGTCCGGCTCCAGCTTGGTCGCCAAGGCCGCCGCCCGCTGCGGGAGGGGCACCGGCCGGTCGTCACCCACGGTGGCCACGTCGTAGGCCGCCTTCAAGAGCGCCGCCTTGCCCCCGACGGCGTTGAAGACTGTCGCGCGACTGACGCCGGCCGCGTCGGCTATCGCCTGGACGGTGGCCCCGGCGTAGCCCTGCTCGACAAAGAGCCGGCTCGCAGCGGAGATCACCGCCAGCCGGGTGGCTGCGGCCTTCGCGCGCCGCAACGGCCATTCAGGTTGCTCATTGACCCCGGACATCATTAGACCTATAGTCTAATCAAGTCAGGTACCGCGACGAAGCGAGGGCGCATGCCGACACGGTCGCAGATTCCCAAGGCTCCCCCCCGGTTCGCCGTGCGGACCGCCGCCCTGCTTCGTCAGCTGATGCTGCGTGGTGCCGACAGGATGCTTCCTACCCACCTGGCGGTGCTGGAGCAGAGCCACCAGTTCGCCAAGGCGCACATCCTCTCCACCATGGCCGAGCTCGGCGTCGCCGACCATCTCGCCGACGGCCCGCGGTCTGCCGAAGAGCTCGCGACGTCGATCGAGTGCGACCCCGATGCGCTGCACAGGCTGCTGAGGGCAGCGGCCGTTTCTTCGCTGGTGCGCCTCGACCGCCGGGGCCGGTTCCACGCCACCCGGTTCACCGACGTGCTGCGTTCGGACCACGCCAGCGCAGCCGGGCACTGGTGCCGCTACATCGGCTCGTCGGTCCAGCAGTCGGCCTGGCTGGACCTGACCGAGTCGGTGCGCACCGGGCGGAGTGCGTTCCGGCGGGTGCACGGGGTCTCGATGTTCGAGTGGTTCGAAGAACATCCTGAGGAGGGCAGCCACTTCTCGGCCGGTTTAGGGGGCCTCACCCTGGCCGAGGCGCCGGCCATCATCGGCGGCTACCCGTTCCCCGAGACGGGCGTGGTCTGTGACCTGGGCGGTGGTCAGGGAGTGCTCATCGGCGCCCTGCTCGAGGCGCACCCGGGCCTGCGCGGTGTCCTGGTCGAGAGTGCGGCGGTCCTCGACCAGGCACGTGGCTACCTGAGGGCTCGCGGGCTCGAGCACCGGATCGAGCTGGTTGAGGGTGATCTGCTGGGGCAGATCGAAGCCAAGGCCGATGTGTACCTGCTCAAATGGATCCTGCACGACTGGGACGACGCAACATGCCGGCGAATCCTTCGGTCGGTCGCGACGACGATGCCCCCGGGCTCGCGCCTGGTCGTCGTTGAAGGAACGCAACCGCACAACATCGCTGACCCGCGCTTCTCAATGATCGACCTGCAGATGCTGGTGGCCACCGAGCAGGGTCGGGAGCGGTCCGGCGAAGAACTCGCTGCCCTCATGTCCGAGGCGGGCCTCACGGCCGGGCAGACACGTCGCTCAAGCACTGGACTGCTGCTCGTCGATGCGACGACGGTCGAGTGAACGTGTCACCTCCTCTCCATCTGTCGACACACACACCTAGGGTCCAACGCGGCCGCGGCACATCTCGGATCTGGCCTCGCGTCTGAGGAAGGAACGGAAAAACTGTCACGGTCGCTCCTCGGACCGGCAGGCATCAGGCTCACATCTCCGCGGCGAGCACAGCGACCAGCTCGGCGGCGGGCATCGGCCGGAGCCGCTGCCAGCCCTCGCCGGCCCAGAGGTGCAGCTGGTCCGCGTCGCCTGCCGCGGCAGCCGCGGTGCGCAGCGGCCGGGTCACGTGGTGCACCTCCGGATAGCCGCGCGGCGCCGCCGCGTCGTGGTCGCGGACGAAGGCGTTGACCAGGGCACGGGCGGACCGGCCGGTGAAGGCCCGGGTCATCGTGGTCCGCTCGAACCGCGGGTCGGTCAACGCCGCCAGGTACGTCGGGTGGGTGCCGGCCTCCGGGCAGCCGAGGAAGGCCGTGCCGAGCCCGGCCCAGGTGCCGCCCGCGGCGAGCGCCGCGGCAACGTCCGCGCCGTCCATCAGCCCGCCGGCCGCGGCCAGGGGCAGGTCGGTCTCGCGCCGTACGGTGGCCACCAGGTCGAGCAGCGGGACCGAGGGGCCGGTGCTGCCGTCGTCGGCGAAGCTGCCGCGGTGGGCACCCGCCTGGGCGCCCTGGACCCACAGCCCGTCCGGCCCGACCTCGAGGGCCCGCCGCGCCTCCTCGACCGTGGTCACCGTGACGAGCACCGCCGAGCCGGCAGCCTGCAGCGCGGCGACCTGTTCGCGGCTCGGGCAGCCGAAGGTCAGGCTCACGACCGGCACCCCCGCCACGGCGGCGAGCTTGGCGTCCACCCCGTCGTCGTCCCAGCGCAGCTCGCCGGGCTCGACGCCGAGGCGCTCGGCGAGCGGGGCCAACCGGTCCCGGTAGGCGGCCAGCGCGGCCTGGTCGGGCGCGGCTGTCCCAGGTAGGAAGACGTTCACCCCGAACGGTCGATCGGTACGCCGGCGTACCTCGGCGATCTCCTCGCGCACCGCCGCCACGGCCTTGTAGCCGGCCCCCAGGAAGCCCAGCCCACCGGCCCGGGAGACCGCCTCGACCAGGCCGGGGGTGGAGGGTCCGCCGGCCATCGGAGCGGCCACGACCGGGACAGTGAGCGAGGGCAGCACACCCCGAGCCTAGGCCCGGCCGCCACGCCAAGACGGCGCAAACTGCCCCGAAGCGGACCGCCGCTGCGGTTACCCTGGAAGTCCGGCTACCGCCGGGGGCACCAAACCGTGGGGGAGATCCACTCGTGACACCGGGGCGACCCGTCGTACGCCGAACCACCGTCCGCCGCCTGACCGCCGCCTTGGGAGCGTTGCTGGGAGCGGCGCTCACCGCCGGCGTCCTGCCGGCCGTTCCGGCCCAGGCTGCGTTCACCCTGCACGCCGACCAGGTCGCCGCCGCCGGGCAGTGCAGCGTCGGGCTGGGCAACGCGGAGCGCGGGGGCGGCACCCGGAAGGCCCGCGCCCTGATGGCCGGCCGGGCCGACCTCGACGAGTACGGCTGGTTCCACCTCGCTGCCAACCCGAGCTGGAAGCCGGTCAGCACGCTGGACAGCAGCGGCAAGGGCCACATGCACTCGCTGAACTACCTGCTGCCGTTGTTGCGCCGCGGGGTCGCGGGCGGCCACAAGGACATGCTCGACCGGTTCTACTTCCTACTGCGCGACTGGGTCCGCGACAACAAGCCCGGCGGCCCGACCAGCCGCTACGCCTGGGGGCCGCCCATCTACGAGGGCTTCCGGGCGCAGGTGCTGGTGTGCGCCGCGGCAGGTCCGCGCGGCCAGCAGCCCTGGCTGCTCAACGCCTTGAAGAAGCACGGCGAGATGATGGCCGACCCGCGGCGCTACGAAGGCATCAACAACGCCTCGCTGCACCAGTCGATGGGCCTTTACGCGATCGGCGCGACCCTCGGCCGGCCGGCCTGGCGCCGGCTGGCGATCGCCCGCGAGCGCGCCCTCGCCGTGCGGCTGATCCACGACGACGGCTCGGACGAGGAAGGCGCCCTCACCTACGCGGTCAACGACTACCGCTGGTTCCGGCACGCCGCAGAGCGGCTGCGCGTCGCCACCGACCAGGTGCCGCCCGAGCTGCTGCGCACCGAACGCATGCCCGGCTTCATCGCTGCCGCAACCCGACCCGACGGGCGACTGGAGGCGTTGGGGGACACCAGCCCCTACGCGTTGAACCCCAACCACTGGATCGGTACGGCGGCCGAGTTCGCCGCGACAAGGGGAGCCTCGGGCACACCGCCGGCTGACACCTTCGCGAGCTTCGCGGGTGGCTACGTCTTCGGGCGCTCCGGCTGGGGCAGCGAGAAGCGGCCGCTGACCGACGAGACGTACTACAGCGTCCGAGCCGGCCAGGGTGAGCACGTGCCCCACGCGCACGACGACTCCGGCTCGCTCACCCTGTACTCGCACGGCTCGCCGCTGCTGCTCGACACCGGCCAGTGGCGCTACACCTACGGCACCACTCGCAGCTTCGTGGTGTCCCGGGCCGCGCACAACGTCGTCGTGGTCGACGGCGTGCGGCGGACGCGACCGCGGCCGGAGCTGCGCACCGCCCGGGTCGACGGGCTGGACCTCACGACGGTCGTCGACCGCGGCTATGACGGCGTGACGCTCACCCGCACGGTGGCCTACGACCGGGTCGAGGACGTCGTGCTGGTGTGGGACCGGTTGAGCTCGGCGAAGTCTGTGCGGGCCAGCCAGCAGTGGGGCGTCGGTCGGGACCGCTCGGTGCGCCTGGACGCCGACGCGGTGCACACGTCGGGACCCGGCGCCAACGTGTCGATGCTGTTCACCTCCGGGGGCGCGCCGCTGGACGTCGCCAGGGGGCGGAAGAAGCCGATGCGCGGCTGGAACAGCCAGGCGTACGGCGAGCTGTCGTCGGCGCCGTCGGTGCGAGCCAGCCAGAGGGGCACCTCGCTGTCCTGGCTGACGGTTATCGCCCCCCGGGCCGACGGAGTCGCCGCCTCGAGCGTCTCGGCAACTGCGGCGGTCAGCGTCAGCAACGCGTCGGTGCTGCTCTCGACGGCTGACGGCTCGGCAACCGTGAACCTGGACGCTGTCAGCGGCTCGCGCACGCCGCCCACGACGGTGACGCCCTCAGCGGTGCCGACCGCGGACATCGTGCTGGCGGGGACCTCCACGACGGTGCGCGGCACCGGCCTTGTGCCGTCCGCTCCGGTCACCCTGGAGGCCCTTCCCGTCGGCGCCCTGGCGTGGACCCCGGTCGCCACCGGCACGGCATCGGCCGCCGGGACCGCCGAGCTGCCGGCCCAGGTGCCGACGACCACGGACTTCCGGGTCGTCTCGGCGTCCGGGCCTTCGGGACCGGTGCGCGTGACCGCGGCCGTGGCCCCGGCGGCTCCGACCAACGTCATCGCCACGCCGACCGGCAACGGCAAGGTCACCGTGACCTGGGACGCACCCGCCGACACCGGAGGTGCGCCGCTGACCCAGTTCGGGGTCCGGGTCGACGGCAAGCGGGTCGCCGTCCCGGCGGGTGCCCGCAGCGCAGTGGTCAGCGGGGTGCGCGCCGGATCGCGCATCGCGAAGGTCCGCGCCTTCAACTCGGTCGCCGTGTCGACCTGGACCGAGGCACCAGCCGCCGTGCCGGCGTACCCGTCGGTGACCGGAACCAGCCGGGTCCGTCGGGGCGGCATGGCCACCCTGCACCTGGCCGGTCTGCTGCCGAACCAGCCCGTGACGGTGCGGGTCACGGTGCTCAAGTCCGGCAAGGTGACCACCCGCACGGTCGGCGCGAAGGCCGACGGGACGGCGACGGTGCGGCTGCGGGTGTGGAAGCCGGTCCGGGTCGTCGCCGTGAGCGGCGGCGTCACCTCGGCGCGCTGGCGGATCGGCGTCCCCTAGCGCTGCATCCCTCCTCCCGTGATCATGAAGGATCGCCCCCCCAAGTGCGGGGACGATCCTTCATGATCACCGGGAAAGGCTGGTGGTCTCGTCGCCGAGGCGGGCCTTGAGCCCGTCGAGCTCGGTGAGCAGCATGGCGGGAACCTTGTCGGTGCCGATCTTGGTGAACCAGTCCTGGATCTGCGGCACCTCGTCTCGCCACTCGTCCGGATCGACCCGCAGGACCTGCTCGACCTGCTCGCGAGTCATGTCCAGCCCGTCGAGGTCCAGCGAGTCGGGCGTGGGCACCAGGCCGATGGCCGTCTCGACGGCGGCGGCGGTGCCTTCGATGCGCTCGATGACCCACTTGAGGACTCGGCCGTTCTCGCCGTAGCCCGGCCACAGGAAGCCGCCGTCGGCGTCGCGGCGGAACCAGTTGACGTAGAAGATCTTCGGCAGCTTGACGTCGTCGGCCTCCTTGCCCATGGCGACCCAGTGCCCGAAGTAGTCACCGGCGTTGTAGCCGATGAAGGGCAGCATCGCCATCGGGTCCCGACGGACCACGCCGACCTCTCCGGTGGCGGCAGCCGTCGTCTCCGAGGACAGAGTGGCGCCCATGAAGACGCCGTGCACCCAGTCGCGCGCCTCGTAGACCAGCGGGATGGTCGTCTTGCGCCGGCCCCCGAACAGGATCGCCGAGATCGGCACACCCTTGGGGTCGTCGTACTCCGGGGCGATGATCGGGCACTGCATGATCGGCGTGCAGAACCGGGAGTTCGGGTGCGAGCTCGGCTCGTCGCTGTCCGGCGTCCAGTCCCGACCCTTCCAGTCGGTCAGGTGCGCCGGCGGCTCCTCGGTCATCCCCTCCCACCAGATGTCGCCGTCGTCGGTCAGTGCCACGTTCGTGAACAGCGAGTTGCCCTTGGCGATGGTGCGCATGGCGTTCGGGTTGGTGCCCCAGCCGGTGCCGGGTGCGACGCCGAACAGGCCGAACTCGGGGTTCAGCGCGTAGAGCTTGCCGTCCTCACCGAAGCGCATCCAGGCGATGTCGTCGCCGAGGGTCTCGACCTTCCAGCCATCGATGGTCGGGTCCAGCATCGCCAGGTTGGTCTTCCCGCAGGCACTCGGGAAGGCGGCTGCGACGTAGTGCACGGCCTGGTCGGGCGAGGTGAGCTTGAGGATCAGCATGTGCTCGGCCAGCCAGCCCTCGTCGCGGCCCATCACCGACGCGATCCGCAGCGAGAAGCACTTCTTGCCCAGCAGCGCGTTGCCGCCGTAGCCGGAGCCGTAGCTCCAGATGGTGCGCTCCTCGGGGAACTGGGTGATGTACTTCGTGTCGCTGCACGGCCACGGCACATCGGCCTGGCCGGGCTCCAGCGGAGCACCCACCGAGTGCAGACAGGGCACGAAGTCGGCGTCGGCGCCCATGCCCTCGAGGACCTTGCTGCCCATCCGCGCCATGATCCGCATCGAGCACACGACGTACGCCGAGTCGGTGATCTCCACGCCGAACATCGGCGACTCGGCCTCCAGCGGGCCCATGCAGAACGGGATCACGTACATCGTCCGGCCCCGCATGCTGCCCCGGTAGAGGTCGGTCATGATCGACTTCATCTCGTCCGGCGCCATCCAGTTGTTCGTCGCGCCGGCGTCGGCCTCGTCCCGGGAGCAGATGAAGGTGCGGTCCTCCACCCGTGCAACGTCCGAGGGGTCAGATGCGCACCAGAACGAGTTGGGCTTCTTGTCCTCAGCCAGCCGCACCAACGTCCCGGCCTCGACCAGCTCGCCGGTCAGCCGCTCCCACTCCTGCTCCGACCCGTCGCACCACACCACCCGGTCCGGCCGGGTCAGCTCGGCCACCTCGGCAACCCAGTCCAGCAGGCGCCGGTGACTCGTGGGGGCGTCGGTCGCAGGTGCTGTCATGGGACGGAGATTCCCTTTCGCCTGGGAGCTGAGGACCGGGAGGGGTGGGGGTCACGGTAACCCCTGGAGGAGGCCTCTCGGCAGGGGGGTGGTGAGACAACTGGGCAAAGTGCTTGCCAGTGAGGTCCGGGAGGCGCACACTGCGCGGCCGCGGTGCGCCGGGCGGATTGGCCGCCCGTCGAGCGGGGTACGCCTTCCGGCACCAGAGCCCATTCGACCCGGGAGCCCCGATGCGCCTGCAGCCGTCCTTTGCCCGTCCCCAGACCCCCGAGGCCGGTGGCGCGATGACCGGCGTGGTCGTGGCGGTGCTCATCCTGATCGCGGTCGGCGTCGGCGCATTCTTCTACTTCGGTGGCGAGGCGGACGTCGACATCAAGAAGCCGGACGTCTCGGTGACCAGCAGCGAGACGCCCAGCTGAGCGGGACCTCGGAGCGTTTGGGGGAGCCCGTTCGCTGCCTGTAGCATCGACGAGGCCGTTTCGGCCGGGCGCCCGTAGCTCAACGGATAGAGCATCTGACTACGGATCAGAAGGTTAGGGGTTCGAATCCCTTCGGGCGCGCCCAGCAACCCGCCGTATCACCCTCCGCCTCGTCCGCCGCCGACGCCGCCCGTGACGATGCCGTGACGATGGGTCACGAGTCCGTCCTGGCGGTGCATGGCCGCCTACCGTCCGGCGGATGAGGCGGTCCGTGGTGACGGCGTTGCTCCTCACCGCCTGCCTCGCGCTGACGGCGTGCACCGGTGATGACCCGGACCCCGAGCCGGCCGCCGGGTCGCCCGGGACGTCGACGTCCGGGTCAGTTCCGCCATCGAGCCCGAGCACCGGGCTCATCGACCCCTCCCGCTGCGGCGACGGCTTCACCTGCGCCACGCTCGAGGTGCCGCTCGACCGGTCCGCTCCGGACCACGGCAGCCTGCCGCTGCAGGTGGCCGCCGAGACCACGACGGACGCGGACCGCGGTCTGCTGCTGGTGCTCGCCGGCGGGCCGGGCCAGGCCGGTGTGCCGCTGATCGAGCGACTGGTCGAGACCTTGGGGTCCGACGTCGTCGACGCCTACCGGATCGCCGTCATCGACCAACGCGGCACCGGTGCCACGGCTCTGGAGTGCCCCGCCCTGCAGCGGGCGATGGGCTTCTCCGACCTGACCCCGCCGCCGGCGGCTGCGGTGCGCTCCTGTGCCCGGACCGTCGGGGACGACCGCGAGTTCTACTCCACGGACGACGTGGTGGCCGACCTCGACCAGCTCCGCGCCGTGCTGGGCGCCGAGCGGATGACCCTCTACGGCACGTCGTACGGGACGTTCGTCGCGGAGCAGTACGCCCTCGCCCACCCGGACCAGACCGAGGCGCTGGTGCTGGACTCGGTGGTGCCGCACGACGGCATCGACCCGCTCTCGGTCGACGTGATGCAGGCCGTACGCCGGGTGCTCCGTGACGCGTGCACGGTGACCGACTGTCCGGCCGACCCGGTCGACGACCTCGCGACCGTCATCGCGCGGGAGCACAACGGCGTGGACCTGCTCGACCTGACCACGATGGTGAGCATCGTCGACCCGTCCTTCGAGCGACTGATCGACGCCGTGCACCTGGCCGCGCAGGGTTCGACGGACGCGCTGGAGGAGCTGCTCGAGGGCTACCGGCACGGCTTCCAGGGACCGGCGGACACGGCTCAGCCAGGGCCTGCACGCCAGCGCGCTGTGCTCGGACTGGACATACCCGTGGGGGACCTCGGCGGCGCCGCTGGCGGGTCGAGAGGCCGCGGTGGACGCCGCCGTCGGCGAGCTGTCGGCCGACGATATCGCACCGTTCGACGCGGACACCGCGCGAGGCAACGGCTTCGTCCGCCAGTGCCTGCCGTGGCCGCCGGTCCCGGACGCCGACCTGCGCCGCAGCGGCGACCTGCCGGACGTGCCCACCCTGCTGCTGGCCGGGACCCATGACCTGTCCACGCCGCTGGAGTGGGCGCAGCGCGAGGCGGCGCGCTCGCCGCACGGCCGGCTGGTCGTCGTGCCCGGCGCCGGGCACAGCGTCGCGCGGCAGGGCGGCGACGGCCGGGACGCCCTGCGCTCCTTCCTGCTGCGCTGAGCCCGTCGAACCCTCAGGTCGACGGTCGCTCGGTGAGCGGCAGCCGGACGATGAACCGGGTGTCGCCCGGCTCCGACTCGACGGTCAGGTCGCCGCCGTGGCGGGCGACGACGATCCGGTAGGAGATGTCCAGCCCGAGTCCGGTGCCCTGCCCGACCGGCTTGGTGGTGAAGAACGGCTCGAAGATGCGCTGCCGCAGCTCGGGTGCGATGCCGGGCCCGGTGTCGCCGATCTCGACCCGCACGTAGTCGCCGTCCCGCGACGTGCGGATCGTCAGCGTGCCCTCGCCGTCCATCGCCTGCACCGCGTTGTCGATGAGGTTCGTCCAGACCTGGTTCAGCTCGCCGCCGTACACCGGCACCGGGGGCAGCGTCCGGTCGAGGTCCTTGACCACGGTCAGGCCGGACGAGCTTGCCGGCCAGCATCGCCAGCGTGCTCTTGAGGCCGTCGTGGATGTCGGCGCGCTCGAACGGCGCGCGGTCCATGTGGGAGTACTGCTTGGCCGCGGCCACCAGCGTCGAGATCCGGGTGACCGAGTCGGTGATCTCGTCGAGCAGCAGCTCGGTCTCGACGGTGTAGGCGAGCCAGCGGACGGCGCCCTCGACCATGCCCGGCGGGGCGCCCACCGCGAGCTTCTCGAGGAACTCCGGCGTGGTGCCCGCGCTGACGAAGACCGGTGCCAGCTGCCACGAGTCGGTGACGCCGTGGTCGTCGAGCCAGTCGGTCAGCTCGTCCTCCCGCTCCGACTCCTGCATCGGCGTGAGCTCGGGCGCCACCGCGACGGCCCGGATCGCCTCTTCCTGTACGTCGACGAGCAGCTCGAGCAGCCGCGGGTCGATCTCCTCGTGCGCGAGCATCGCGAGCTTGTTCCGCATCGCGGCGAACCGGTCGCGCAGCGCGGCGTTCGCGCGGACCGCCGCTGCTGCCGGGTTGTTCAGCTCGTGGGTGAGGCCCGCGGTCAGCGCACCGAGGGCGAGCAGCTGCTGACGCTGACCGACGATCTGCTGCGAGTTGCGCATCCCGAGGAACAGCCCCTCGAGCAGGTGGATCGCCATCGGGAACCAGGTGCGTACGGCGGTAGCGAAGTCCTCGGCGCGGATCAGCAGCAGCCGCGCGTCGCTGACGACGCGCACCGATGGCCGTGTAGGTCTGGGCTCGCGACGTCGTCGAGGTAGCTCTGCATCGCGCCGGCGTAGACCCCGAGCTGGTCGGTGCGCACCGTCTCGACGTCGTCCTGCCCGACCCGTCTGCTCATCGCGATCGTCCCGGACAGCAGCACCATCATCAGCTCGGCCGGGTCGCCCTCCTCGAAGACGGTGGCGCCGGTCGGTATCTCGGCCACCCAGCTGCGCTCGCCGAGCCAGCTGAGCTGCTCGTCGCTCAGAGCCTCGAAGAGGAAGAGCGTGCGCAGCTCGTCGTTGGTGAGCCGCTCGGTGCCCGGCTCGCTGGTCACGCTGCTCATGGTGCCCCCAGGTAGCGGTGTGCCAGCGACACGGCCATCGCGCCGTCACCGACCGCCGACGCGACCCGCTTCACCGAGTCGGCCCGCACGTCGCCGGCGACGAAGACCCCGGGGATGCTGGCCTCCAGCGGCCACGGGTCGCGGTCGATCGACCAGCCGACGCGGCCGCTGCCGGTCGACGACGAGGTCGGGGCCGGTGAGCACGAAGCCGCGGTCGTCGCGGACCAGGGTGTCGGCCAGCCAGTCGGTGCGCGGCTGCGCGCCGATGAAGATGAAGGCGTGGCCGGTGTCGACCCGCTCGCTGCTGCCGGTGGGCAGGTGGCGCAAGGTCAGGCTCTCCAGGTGGCTCTCGCCGTGCGCCTCGTCGAGCACGGTGTCCAGCCGCACCGACACGTTGTCCAGCGCGTCGAGCTGCTGGATGAGGTAGTGCGACATGCTGCGTGCCGAGGTCGTCACCGCGCACCACCAGCGTCACCGACTTGGCGACCCGGGAGAAGAACACCGCGGCCTGGCCGGCCGAGTTCGCGCCACCCACGATGTAGACGTCGGCGTCGGCGCACTCGGCGATCTCGGTCGCGGCCGAGCCGTAGTAGACCCCGCGTGCCGGTCAGGTCGGCAGCACCCGGGCAGTCGAGGTCGCGGTAGGAGACCCCGGTCGCGACGATGACGGTGTGCGCCGCCACCTCGGTGCCGTCGCCGAAGCCCACCACCCGCGCCGGGCCGTTGGCGCGCAGCCCGGTGACGTCGCGCGCGGTGAGGATCTCGGCGCCGAACTTGGTCGCCTGCCGGCGGGCCCGGTCGGTGAGCTGCGCGCCGGAGACGCCGTCCGGGAAGCCGAGGTAGTTCTCGATCCGGGACGACTGGCCCGCCTGCCCGCCGGTCGCCTGCCGCTCGACGAGCAACGTGCGCAGGCCCTCGGACGCGCCGTACACCGCGGCGCCGAGCCCGGCCGGCCCGCCACCGACGATGACGAGGTCGTAGAAGTCGGTCATCGGCGCCGTCGAGAGACCGACCGCCGCGGCGACCTCGGTCGTCGTCGGCGCCACCAGCGTCTCGCTGTCCGGCGTCACGACGACCGGCAGCAGGGACGCGTCGAGTCCCGGCCGCCGTCAGCAGCCGCACCGCCTCCGGCTCGTCGGCGGCGAACCACCGGTACGGCACCGCGTTGCGGGCCAGGAAGTCGCGCACCTCGAACGACGGCGCCGACCACCGGTGCCCGATCACCTTGGTCTCGCGCACCTCGACGTCAGCGGCAGCCAGGTACGACTCGATCATCGAGTCGACCACCGGGTAGAGCTTCTCCTCCGGCGGCTCCCACGGCTTGAGCAGGTAGTGGTCGACATCGACGACGTTGATGGCCGCGATGGCCGCGTCCGTGTCGGCGTACGCCGTGAGCAGCGCGCGCCGCGCCCGGGGGAACAGGTCCATCGCCTGCTCGAGGAACTCGATGCCGCTCATCTGCGGCATCCGGTAGTCGGCCAGCAGCACGGCCACCCGTTCGCCGCGCAGCTTGAGCTCGCGCAAGGCCTCCAGTGCCTCGTCGCCGGAGGACGCACGCATCACCCGGTGGCTCTCGCCGTACTGCCGCCGCAGGTCCCGCGCGACCGCGCGCGAGACCGACGGGTCGTCGTCGACGGTCAGGATGACCGGCCGGCTCTCCTCGGTCACGGGTGGCTGTACGTCGGGAGGTCGGCGGCCAGGAAGGCGAAGTTGTCGGCGAAGCACCACCACCAGTCCTCGCCGGGCTCGTACGACGACATCAGCGGGTGCCCGGTCGTGGCGTTGTGGGCGCTGGCGTGCTTGTTCGGCGACGAGTCGCAGCACCCGACGTGCCCGCAGACCCGGCACATGCGCAGGTGCACCCAGCGGCTGCCGTCGCGCAGGCAGTCCTCGCAGCCGGCCGAGGATGGGATGGCTTCCGGGTCGACCTGGCCGAGGTGGGAGCAGGTGTCGGGCATCGCGTCCTCCGCTCGGGCCGTCGTCGGCGCGGCCCGGTTGGCCAGCCTAGGTCAGGTCCGGGACTGCTGCCGGGGCGAGCTCAGCGGGGCGGACGCGACCAGCACGGCCATGTCGTCGCGCTCGCCCGCGGCCTCGCCGGCGGCCTCGCGACTCGTACGGAACTGCTCCACCGCTGTCAGCACGTCCTCGGCGACCTCTGCTGCGGCGCCGCTCGCGGAGTCCCGCAGCGCCTCGGCCAGCCGGCGCCCGCCGAACAGCTCTCCCGGTGCGCCCGCCTCGGTGAGACCGTCAGTGAATAGCAGGAGGCAGTCCCCGGGACAGAGCAGGGCCCGGGTCTGGTTGAAGGTGGCCTCGGGCAGGATGCCGATGATGGTGCCGTCGCTGGTGAGGCGTTCGACGGTGCCGTCGGCCCGCCGCAGCATCGGCGCGGGATGACCGGCGCTGGCCACGGTCAGGTTCCACGCGGCCGGGCCGCGCTCCACCCGGACGAGGACAAGGGTGGCGAACCGCCCGCTCCAGTCCTCACGGAGCAGCGTCGCGTTGACGATGGACAAGACGTCGACGGGTGAGGCGGTGAGGCCGCCGGCGGTACGGACGGCGTACCGGACGGCTGCGGTGAACGCAGCGGCCTCGACGCCCTTCCCGCAGACGTCGCCCATCACCAGGCACCAGCTGCCGTCGCCGGTCGGGAAGCCGTCGTAGAAGTCGCCTCCGACGCCGAGGGCTGCGTGCCCCGGCCGGTGCAGCGCGGCGAGGTCGAGGTCGGGGATGTCGGGAAGCCCGGTGGGCAGCAAGCTCTGCTGCAGTGTGCGCGCCACCGTGTCACGGTCGGCGTACAGCCGCGCGTTGTCCAGCGCGACCCCGGCCCGGGTGCCGACCTCGACGGCCAGGCCGAGGTCGTCCTCGTCGAAGGAGCGGCCCGCCGTGCCGATCATGCTGATCGCGCCGAGCACCTCGCCGCGGGCCGCCAGCGGCACGATCATGGCCGCGGAGAGCTGCAGGTTCTCCAGGAGCTCGCGGTGGGCCTCGTCGCGGGCGCTGGCGGCGAGCAGCTCGGCGGGGATCGTCGGCCACAGCTCGGGCTCGCCGGTGCGCAGTACCTTGCCGAGCCCGCGGTCGTCCCGCAGCTCGGGCGGGTACTCCTCGCGAGACCGGAGCGCCAGCGCCACCATCTCCGGGTCACGATGGGCCAGGGCGAGCTGGTGGATGCCGTGCTCGCCGCCGGGGATCTCCACCACGCACCAGTCAGCCAGGTGCTCCTCGACGATCAGGTCGGCCACCTGCTGCAGGGTGATGCTCACGTCGAGCGATTGGCCGAGGACGCCGCCGATCCGGCCGAGGAGCGCCAACCGGGTCTCGGCCTGCGCCGCCGCGTTCCGCGCGATCTCGGTGGCGGCCTCGGCGGCCTGGCGGGCCTCCTGCTGGGCCATCCGTTCGGTGATGTCCGCGCCGACCCCGACCATGCCGATGACCGTGCCGTTCTCGTTCCTCAGCACCCGGCCGGTGCCACTGACCCAGTGCAGGCTGCCGTCCGGCCGCAGCACCCGGTGCTCGACGTAGTGGTCGCGGCCGGTGCGCAGCGACTCCTGGACCGTCACCATGGTGGGCGCCACGTCGTCCGGGTGTAGCAGCGCCAGGTAGGCGTCGAAGGTGCCGGCGAACGATCCGGGCTCGAGCCCGAAGACCCGGAGCAGCTGCTCGTCCCAGTCCAGCCGTCCGCTCGCGACGTCCCAGTGCCAGGTGCCCATCCGGCCGGCTTCCAGCGCGAGCTGGTAGCGGTGCGGGTCGACCTGCTCGGGGACCGAGGCGTGGTCGCGGTCGGTCGGCAGCTCCACGTCACACCCCCTTCCGCACCTGGTCAGCGGGGCTTCATTCTCGCCTAACGAGATCGGTCGGGGAGGCTTCTTGCGATGACTGCCGACGTACGGCGTCAGAGGGCGACGGCGGTGCCGGACACGGCGATCCCGCTGCCGGGTGCGGCGGGCACGGTGACGGTCAGCAGGCTGGGCCGACCCATGTCGTGGCCTTGCCGCACGGTCAGCGTGGCCGGCGGCGACACCAGGCCGAGCTCGCGCAGGTAGCCGCCGAGCGCTGCTGCGGCCGCACCGGTCGCCGGGTCCTCGACGACACCGCCCGGCGGGAACGGGTTGCGCACGTCGAACCGGTCCGGCCCCTCCCGCCGGACCAGCGCCACCGTCGTCCAGGTCCGCTCGGCCATCAGCTGACCGAGTGCCGCGAAGTCGTAGTCGAGGTCTGCCAGCCGGGACCGGTCGCGCACTGCTAGCACCGGGTGCCACGCCCCGGCGTACGCCACCCGCGGAGGCAGGTCCCGGTCGAGCTCGTCGGCCGACCAGCGCAGCGCGGACAGCAGCCGCTGCTGGTCGGCCGGCTCGAGCCGCGCGACCCGTGGCGGGACGCTGGTCAGCGTCGCCGTGGTGAGGCCGTCCGGACCCGTCCGGGTCTCCACCGCGATCTCGCCGGCCCGGGAGTCGAGCACCATCGTCCCCGCGCCGTACCGGTCGGCCAAGGCGACGGCGCTGGCGATCGTCGCGTGGCCGCAGAACGGCACCTCGGCCAGCGGGCTGAAGTAGCGGACCGAGAACCGACCGGACCCCTGCGC
This sequence comes from uncultured Actinomycetota bacterium, assembly GCA_963746465.1. Taxonomy (GTDB): domain Bacteria; phylum Actinomycetota; class Actinomycetes; order JACCUZ01; family JACCUZ01; genus CAVVAY01. The sequence goes on from CAVVAY010000007.1 coordinate 468,773, forward strand.
CACCAGGAAGGCGGTCTCGGAGTAGCCCACCTCGGCGGCAGTCGCAAGCATCGTGGCGTCGTCGACACCGGTGGCGTCCAGCACGACGCCGGCCGGGTTCCCGCCGGCCGGGTCGGCGCTGAACGCCGTGTAGCGCAGGACCTCCATCGCACCCTCGCTCGGTCGCAGGTCACCCAACTGTGCCCTACCGTCGGGGGCGAGAGAGGTGAGCCGACGTGGCCGAGGACGACGCTGGGCCCTCGGCCGCGCTGTCACCGCTGGCCCGCGCCCGGCTGGACGATCTGCTCGGCGAGGTGCTCACCCGGGTCGGCGACGTGCTCGACACCCAGGAGCGCCTGCGCGGGCTGCTGGACGCCGTGGTCGGCATCAACGCCGACCTCTCGCTCGAGCGGGCGCTGGAGCGCATCGTCACCTCGGCCTGCGACCTGGTCGGTGCCCGCTACGGCGCGCTCGGCGTGCTCGGCGCCGGGCCGGGGCGGCGACTGCGCGAGTTCGTCACCGCCGGGCTGACGCCGGAGGAGCGCGCGGCGATCGGCGAGCTGCCGCGGGGCCACGGCATCCTCGGCGTCATCATCGACCGGCCCGAGCCGCTGCGGCTGCCGGTCCTGGGCGAGGATCCGTCGTCGTACGGCTTCCCGCCGAACCACCCGCCGATGCAGACCTTCCTCGGGGTGCCGATCAGGATCCGGGACCGCATCTTCGGCAACCTCTACCTCACCGAGAAACGCGGTGGTGGGCTGTTCACCTCTGAGGACGAGGGCGTGGTGGTCGCGCTGGCCGCCGCAGCCGGCGTCGTGATCGAGAACGCCCGGCTGTTCGAGGAGACCGCTCGCCGTCAGCGCTGGCTGGAGGCAGCGGCCGAGGTGACCTCGGCGCTGCTCACCGAGACCGAGCGCGAGAACAAGCTGCGCCGGGTGGCCGCCCTCGCCCGCGAGGTGCCGGCCGCCGACACTGCGGCGGTGCTGCTCACCGAGGAGGACGGGCGGCTGCGGGTCGTCGCGGTCGACGGCCTGTCCGAGGACGACATGCTCGGTACCGCGCTGGAGGTCTGGGGCTCCCACCTGGCCGACGTGCTCGGCGACGGCGGGACGTTGGAGCTGGCCGACATCACGGGCGACGACCGGGTGCCGCACGAGCTGGCCGGCCCGGACGGATCCCTGCTGCTCGTGCCGCTGCGCACCACGCTGACGGTGTCCGGAGTGCTGGCGATCGGCTGGTCCGCCGGGTCGGAGCAGGCGTTCCGCGACACCGACGTCCGGCTCGTCGAGGCGTACGCCGACCAGGCGGCGCTCGCGATGCAGGTCGCCCAGGCCCGCGAGGACCGCAGCCGCCTGGCCGTCTTCGAGGACCGGGACCGGATCGGCCGCGACCTGCACGACCTGGTGATCCAGCGACTGTTCGCGATCGGGCTGACCCTGGAGAACGCCGGCCGGCTGGCGGTCCGGCCGGAGGCGGCGCAGCGCATCTCGGCCGCGGTCGACGACATCGACGCGACCATCAAGGACATCCGGCGCACCATCTTCGAGCTGTCCGCGCCGACCGAGTCCGCGGACGTGCGGGCCCAGGTCGGGAAGGCCGTCAGCGAGATGACCCCCGCCTTGGGGTTCAGCCCGCGGCTGGTGACCGAGGGTCCGGTCGACGCGGTGGTCGGCGACGACGTACGCCCGCACCTGCTCGCCGTCCTGCGGGAGGCGCTGTCGAACGTGGCCCGGCATGCCGGCTGCCTCGTCGGCCGAGGTGGTGCTGCGGGCCGGTGACGAGGTGGTGCTCACCGTGACCGACGACGGCACGGGGTACCGGCCCGGCGCGCGGAGCAGCGGCGTGCGCAACATGGCCGAGCGGGCTGCGGCGCTCGGCGGCACCTGCACGGTGACCGACCGGGATGCCGGCGGCACGGAGCTGGTGTGGCGGGTGCCGGCCCGCCGGTAGCCGAGGCGACATCGGTCGGACATGAAGCGAGGACCGGACGGCCTCGGGGGCGGCGTCCGGTCCTCACGATCAGCTGCTCGTCGGGCTACCCGACGAGCACCGGCTCGGAGCGCCGGCTGTGACCGCCGAGCTCCTCGGCCGGGTCGGTCCGGCGAGCGTGCACCAGGCCGAGGATCGACATCAGCAGCAGGAGTCCGGCGCCGATGAAGGACGCGATCGCCGCGTAGAGCGCGATCTGGCCCATCGTGGCGAACGCGTAGGCGTTGAGCAGCAGGCCGCGCAGGGTCTCGCCCTTGAAGCTGCTCGCCACCAGGCCGGCCAGCTCCTCGTCGTCCGGGTTTGCCCGCGATGCGGCGCTCAGTTCTGCGTAGGACCGGCCACCGGATGCCTCGGCGAGGTGGACCGCGATGTAGTGGTTGGCGAACGCCTCGGCCTGGGCGCCGGTGGTGAGCTTCTGGCCGGCGTACTTGCTGAGGTACGGCTTGACCGCCGGGTCGGCGATCGCCTCGCCCTCCGGCATGACGATCCTCTGAGCGGTGAGCTGCTCCCGCACCTGGTCGGTGACGAAGGTGTGGGCCCATGTGAGCAGGCCGCCGGCCACCAGCAGGACGACCGCAAGCACGAGGCCGCCGGTCGCCATGAGCCCGTCGAACGTCTTGCGGCGCATAACTTTCTCCTTGTCCGGGCCGCCGGTCCGCCGGCTGCCGAGGTGTGTCTTGCTGACACCTCGAGACTCGCGGAGCGGGCCGCATGCTCACAGGGCCGAAGGGCCCGTCCTGGTCGGGACGCCGGCGGGACCTTCGGCCAGCCGCCGGGCGAGCGCCTGCTAGCGGCGTTCGACCACGTCGTCGACCGGACGCCGGCGGGCGCGCCCTCCGGTCGTCGGCGAGGCCTGCGCGGCCAGGCCGACCCGGAGCACCATCTGCGGGTGTCCGACCAGCCCGAGCTCCGCGGCCAGCCGGGACCGGGTGTCGGGTACCTCGAGCGCCTGGGTCATCGGCGATGCGACAAGTCCGTGGACCGTGGCGGTGAGCAACAGCCGGCCGAGTGCCTGCCCGGCCGCCAGCCAGGACGCCGGGTCGTCGTGCTCGGTGCCGATGAGCACCACCAGCGGGTGCTCCGGACGCGGTGGCTCGCCGCTCCAGCGGGGTTCTCTGTCGTCGCGGTCGGCGTCGAAGTCGCGCAGCCGGTAGCTGGACCCGCGCTGCGCGGGTGCTTCCGCGGGCACTGCTGCGGCGGGAATCCCGTCGCCGCTGTCCTCGTCGCGGCCGGTCCACTGGCGCAGCTCCTCGCGGTACGCCGGGTCCGCCGACTGGACGTCGTCGGCCCGCGCGAGCAGCACGGTGACCGCTGCCGCGTCGTCGGCCGAGTCGACCACCCGCAGCCAGCAGCCTTCGGCACGCACTGCCTCGGCCAGTGCCCGGACCAGCTGCGGCGGCACCGGGGAGTCATCGAACACGCCGCGCTCGGTGTGCCGGACACCTACCGCGGCAGCCAGCGCGCGTTCGTCCTCACCGGGCTGGTGCGCGCCGGCGAGCTCCAGGTCGGCAAGGTGCTCGGGCGCCGCGGCGTCCAGCAGCGTCGTCACCCGGGCTGCAGAGCCGAGACCGGCGGCGGTGACCCTTGCCAGCAGCAGGGCGGCGCCGCAGCTGAGGTGCCGCGCCCGACCGTCCGGGTCGACCACCGGGAGCCCGCGGGACGGATCGGTCCACAGCTCGATCACGTTTTCGTGCGCCACGAACCGCCAGGGCTGGGTGTTGTGGACCGAGGGTGCGCGGGTCGCCGCGCTGACCACTGCGTGCACGAGGTCATCGGCCATCTCAGCTCCTCGGGTGCTTGCTGGCGAACACGGCGGCCTGGGTGCGGCGCTCCAGCCCCAGCTTGGCGAGCAGGCTCGACACATAGTTCTTCACGGTCTTCTCTGCGAGGAACATCCGCTCGCCGATCGCCCGGTTCGTGAGCCCCTCACCGATCAGCTCGAGCACCCGGCGCTCCTGCTCGGTGAGCGCGTCCAGCGCGGTGTCCTGCTTCGGGCCCTCGCGCAGCCGGTCCAGCACCTGCTGGGTGACCGCCGGGTCGAGCAGGGACTGGCCGGCCGCCACCCGGCGTACGGCGTCGAGCAGGTCGCGACCGCGCACCTGCTTCAGGACGTAGCCCGCGGCGCCGGCCATGATCGCGGAGAACAGGGCTTCGTCGTCGTCGTACGACGTGAGGATCAGGGCGGCGACGTGGGGGTCACGCGACCGGATCTCGCGGCAGACGTCGATGCCGGAGCCGTCCGGCAGCCGCCCGTCGAGGACCGCGACGTCGACGCGGAGGGCTGGGATGCGCCGGATGGCCTCCTCCGCGGAGCCGGACTCGCCCACCACCTCGATGTCGCCGTCGGACTCGAGCAGGTCGCGCAGGCCGCGCCGGACCACCTCGTGGTCGTCGAGCAGGAACACCCGGATCGTGTCCGCGGTTGCCGGCGTCTCGCTGGTGTCCATGGGTCAGGTCTACCCGATGCCCGCGATGGCGGTCGCCACGTCAGTCTCGATGCGACGACCGGTGACAACCGTCGACGGCAACCGGAGCAGCAGGTCGAGTCTGCCGGGAGCCCAGCTGTCCAGGACCGAGAGCACCCGGGACTGCTCGATCGGCTCGACCACGTGCAGGGCCAGGCCGGTGACCACGACGCTCCAGCCGGTGCGGGTGTCCGGGTCGAGATGGTCGACCTCGAAGGCGAGGACCCCGCCGAGTGCAGCCCGCGCGAGGCGGGAGCCGCTGCTGGTCGCGAGCACGACGTCCTCGCCGAGGACGGCGTACGAGACGGGCAGGACGGCTGGCAGCGCCCGCTCGCTGAAGACGACCCGGCCCACCCGCTCGGCTCGCAGCAAGGCCAGGCACTCCCGACGGGAGAGCACCACCAGAGAACGATCGTCCTGCCACATGCACGAAGGATCGCTCGCAGCGGGGCTTTCGCGGCAGGGTCGAAAGGCCCGCGGCCGGACGCAGGAGGTCCCGCGGGGACCCGGCCGCTCTTGCAAACGATTTGCAAGAGCGAACCACAAGCATAAGATGTCAGCCATGGAACGGAGTCGTCGTCACCGCAGGGTCGCCCGCCTGCTCGGACTCGGGCTGGTCGGCCTGGCGGCGACGGCCTGCGGCGGTGGCGCGGACCCCGCGGACGACGGGCGGCTGCACGTCGTCACCACGGTCGCGCCGATCACCTCGATCGTGGCAGCGGTCGCCGGTGACCGGGCGACGATCGACGGCCTGGTGCCGGAAGGCACCAACTCGCACACCTTCGACCCGCCACCCAGCGCCGCCGAGGTGCTGTCCGAGGCCGACCTGGTCTTCGTCAACGGCCTTCGGCTCGAGGAGCCGACCAAGGAGCTCGCCGAGTCGAACATGAAGGATGGTGCACGGCTCGTCGAGGTCGGCACCCGGGTTCTGCCGAAGCGTGACTACATCTACGACTTCTCGTTCCCGAAGAAGGACGGCAAGCCCAACCCGCACCTGTGGACCGACCCGACGTACGCCATCAAGTACGCCGCGGTGATCAGGGACGCGCTGGCCAAGGCCGACCCCGACGGCGCGGCCGACTTCGACGCCAACTTCGCCGCGTTCGAGCGGCAGGCCACGGCGCTGTCCGAGGCGCTGCGCGCCGACCAGGTCACCATCCCGGACGGCAAGCGAGAGTTGTTGACCTACCACGACGCCTACGCGTACTTCGCGAAGACGTACGGCTGGAACGTGATCGGCGCGATCCAGCCGAAGAACTTCGAGGACCCGACTGCGCGCGAGGTGGCAGCGCTGATCGACCAGATCAAGGCCGAGGGCGTCCCGGTGATCTTCGGCTCGGAGGTGTTCCCGTCGAAGGTCCTCGAAGAGGTCGGCCGCGCTACCGGCGCGCGGTACGAGGACACGCTGCGCGATGACGACCTGCCCGGCGAGCCCGGCGACCCGGAGCACTCGTGGGCGGGCCTGATGCGGTACGACTACGTCACCATGATCACCGGGCTTGGTGGCCGGGCGCCGCAGCTGAAGGCCCTCGACACCGCACCCGCGGTGCCCGACGACGCGGACTACCCGCAGTGACCGCCGCACTGGCTGACGGCGTGCTCGTGCAGATCTCGCACGCCACCTTCGGCTACGACGGCACCGCGGTGCTGCGTGACGTCGACCTCGTCGTGCGGGACACCGACTTCGTCGGCGTGGTCGGGCCGTCCGGGTCCGGAAAGACCTCGCTGCTGCGTCTCTTGCTGGGCACCGAGCGCCCTCAGCACGGGTCGGTGGTGCGCCGCGAGGAGCTCACCGTCGGCTACGTGCCGCAGCTCGAGACGGTGAACTGGAGCTTCCCGGTCACGGTGGCCGAGTGCGTGCTGATGGCCCGCAGCGGCCGCCGCCTGCCGTGGCCGTCCCGTGAGGAGCGGGCGGCCGTCGCCCGGGTCCTCGACCGGCTGGGCATCGGGGCGCTCGGCGGCCGGCACATCCGCGAGCTGTCCGGCGGCCAGCAGCAGCGGATGTTCATCGCCCGCGCGCTGCTGCGCGAGCCGCAGCTGCTGCTGATGGACGAGCCGACCAGCGGCGTGGACGTCGCCAGCCGGCACGACATGCTGCACCTGCTCGGCGAGCTCAACGCCGAGGGAGTGGCGATCCTGCTCACCACCCACGACCTCAACGGGGTCGCGGCGCACCTCCCGCAGCTGGTGGCGCTGCACAAGTCGGTGATCGCCGCCGGCAGCCCGCGTGAGGTGATCACGCCGTCGGTGCTGGAGCGGACCTTCGGGGCGCCGATGGAGGTGCTCGAGCACCTGGGGATGCCGATCGTCCTCGACCGCTACGACAACGAGAAGCAGCAGAGCGAGTCGGCATGATCGAGACCCTGCTCGACCCGTTCGCCTACCAGTTCTTCGTCAAGGGCGTCATCGTGGCGACCCTGGCCGGCGGCCTGTGCGGACTGATCGGGGTCTACATCACCCTGCGCGGCATGAGCTACATCGGGCACGGCCTCTCGCACGCGGTCTTCGGCGGCTTCGCGGCGAGCTCGATCATCAGCCTCAACTACTACATCGGTGCCGGCATCTGGGGCCTCGCCTCCGCGCTGGCCATCAACCGGGTCACCCGCAGCCGCCGGATCGGGGCCGACGCAGCGATCGGGGTCATCACCACGGCGTCCTTCGCTCTCGGTGTCGCGCTGCTCACGGTGTTCGGCAGCAAGGGGCCGAGCTTCGACGCTGCACTGTTCGGCAGCATCATCGGCGTCGAGGCCTCCGACGTGTGGATCCTGGCCGCGATCACCGCCTTCACCGTCGGGGTGGTGGTGCTCAACTACCGCGCCCTGCTGTTCGCGACCTTCGACCCCGACGTGGCTGACGTCAGCGGGGTCAAGGTGGCCCGCACCGACGCGCTGCTCATGCTGGTCCTGTCGCTGTCGATCCTCGCGACCCTGACCGTCATCGGCGTCACCCTCGTCGCGGCCACGCTCGTGGTGCCCGCCGTGGTCGCCAGGATGCTCACCGACCGGTTCGCCCGGATGCTGTGGCTGTCCAGCGGCATCGGAGCGGCCTGCGGCTTCGTCGGGATGAACCTGAGCTACCACCTCGACGTCCCGTCGGGCACCACGATCGTCCTCACCGGTGCGGCGGTCTTCACGGTGGTGCTGACGGTCACCGGCGGTCGCGGGCTCCGGCGTACGGCGAGAATGGACAGCCACGCCGAGCCCGTCCCGGCCCCGGCCGCCGTCGCCCGCTGACGGTGTGCGGCCGCCGTCAGGGGCGGACGTACTCGAGGTCGATCGAGCTGTGGTAGTCGGTCAGGCGCAGGTCGAGGCGCCAGCAGCCTGGCTCCGGCAGGTCGACGATGGACGGCCCGGCGCCGGCCAGCTTCCGGTGGACATGGGTCGTCGTGCCCTCGCGCACCGCGTCGATCCGCAGCGGCCCAGCCAGCGGCTCCCGGGTCACCCACAGGATCTTGTTGTTCACCTCGGCCGCGGGCGGTGCGTGCAGCGTGGCTCCGAACAGGATGGCGGCGACGGCCCCGTCCTCGCTGAGCACGTGCGGTGCCTTCGGCCGCGGCTCGCTGAACCCGGCGCGTGCCCAGGTCGGCAGGACGCCCGTGCGCACCGTGGACGAGCAGGCGCCGGCAGCCGGCAGCTCGGTGCTCGTCGTCGTGCCGCCCCGGAGTGCGGCCACGGTGACGCCGGTGAGGGCCAGCACGCCGACGACGGCGACCACCGCGACGGCGACCTGGCGACGCTGCCGGAGTGCCAAGCCGCGCTGGCGGCCGCCGCTCACCAGGTCGGGTACCGGCGGGCTCAGCGTGTCGACGCTCGACCGCATGGCGCGGCTGAGCTGGTCCTCGAAGTCCATGTCGTCCTCCAGCGGTGTCGGCGGAGCCTCAGGGGTCAGTGGTTCAGCAGGTCGGCGAGGTCGTCGCCGAGAACGCCGCGCAGGCGGTCCAGCGCCCGACGGCTGCGGGTGCGGACTGCAGTCGGCGAGATGCCGAGCAGGGCGGCGGTCGCCGGGGCGTCCAGGTCCTCCCAGTAGCGCAGCACCAGGACCGCCCGGTCGGTGCGGTCGAGCTGGCCGAGCGCTCCGAGCAGCATCACCCGCAGGTCCGCGTCGCCGTCGCTGCTCGGGACCGGGGGCGGCTCCACTGCCTCGACCGGCCATTCGTGAAAGCTGCGACGCCGCCGTCGACCCAGGTAGCCGCGCAGCAGCACGGTCTGGGCGTAGGCGGCCGGGCTGTCGGCCCTCGCCACGGTCGACCAGCGCGCGAAGAGCCGACCCAAGGTGTCCTGCACCAGGTCCTCCGCGAGATGCCAGTCGCCGGTCAGCAACCAGGCCGTGCGGAACAGGGCAGCGCTGCGCGCGCTGGCGAACTCCTCGAAGCCTGGTTCGGCGTCCACCGGCTCCCTTCCGTCGCGATTCCTCTGTCCTACCTGATGCGGTGGGTGGCCCCGGGTGTGACACCCCAAGCAACCGTCCGGCCGGCTCAGTAAGGTCGAGGACGTGATCATCCGGCCGGCGACCGACGACGACTGGGCCCAGATCTGGCCCTTCTTCGCCGCCATCGTCGACGCCGGCGAGACCTACGCCTACCCCGACGACCTCACGTCCGAGACTGCGCAGGGGCTCTGGACGGAGCAGCCTCCGGGCCAGACCGTGGTCGCGGTCGAGGGCGCGGTGGTGCTCGGCTCGGCCAAGATGGGGCCGAACCGGCCCTCGCGCGGGGCGCACGTCTCGACCGCCAGCTTCATGGTGGACCCGAAGGCCCAGGGCAAGGGCGTCGGCAGGGCGCTCGGCCGGTACGCCGTCGACTGGGCGCGGGGTGCCGGCTACCGGAGCATGCAGTTCAACGCGGTCGTCGAGACCAACACGGCTGCGGTGGCGCTCTGGAAGGCCCTCGGCTTCGACATCCTCACTACCGTTCCCGAGGCCTTCGACAGTCGCTCGTACGGGCTCGTGGGCCTGCACGTCATGTTCCAGCGCTTCTAGCTGCACCCGCTCGACTACGCACAACGGGAGGAGACACGGATGCCGACCGGAGCAGCTTCGTGATCGCGCACCGGCTCTCGACCATCCGCGACGCCGACCTCATCCTGGTGATGGAGGAGGGCGCGATAGTCGAGCAGGGCACCCACGCCGAGCTGCTGGCGCGTGACGGCGCCTACGCGAGCCTGTACAACGCGCAGTTCGCCGGCGCCGCCACGGAGGAGTCCGATTCATGACCGACCGGTTCCGGGTCGTCCCGGCCGCCTACGTCGTGTTCCGCCGGGACCACGACGGGCACCCGGAGGTGCTGCTGCAGCTGCGCCGCGGCACTGGCTACATGGACGGCTTCTGGGCCACCGCCGCGGCGGGTCACGTCGAGGCCGACGAGTCCGTGCTCGAGGCGGCCTGCCGGGAGGCGGCCGAGGAGCTCGGCGTCGCGGTCGAGCTCGATGACCTGGTGCCGCTGTGCGCGATGCACCGCACGGCTGGCAACCGCCTCCCGATCGACGAGCGGGTCGACTTCTTCTTCGAGCTGCGCCGCTGGCAGGGCGAGCCCCGGCTCCTGGAGGAGGACAAGGCAGCCGAGCTGCGCTGGTTCCGTCTCGGTGCGCTGCCCGCACCGGTCGTTCCGCACGAGCTCTTCGTGCTGGACCGGCTGCGCGGCGTCGGGCTCGATCCGGTCGTCACGTTCGGCTTCTGAGCCTCGACGTACCATCCCAGGCGTCCGAGACCGCAGCCGAGGAGCCCGCCGTGAGCACTGCCGCCCAGCCCGAGGTCGACCTCGAGACCCTCGAGGAGATCGAGCGCCGGGTGCTCTGGCTCGCGGTGCGCATCGTCGACGCGGCCAACCGGGAGCGGACGACCGGCGACGGGGTCAAGGTCGGCGGCCACCAGGCGTCCAGCGCGTCGCTGGTGTCGGTGATGACGGCGCTGTGGTTCGGGCACCTCGCGGCGGGCGACCGGGTGGCGGTGAAGCCGCACGCGTCCCCGGTGCTGCACGCCATCAACTACCTGCTCGGCGACCTGGACCGCGCGTATCTCACCACACTGCGCGCCCGCGGCGGCCTGCAGTCGTACCCGAGCCGCACCAAGGACCCGGACCGGGTCGACTTCTCCACCGGGTCGGTCGGGCTGGGTGCCGCTGCGCCGCTGTTCGCCGCGGTCACCCGGCGGTACGTGGACGCGCACTTCGGCCCGCGTGACGGCAGCCGGTTCGTAGCGCTGCTCGGTGACGCCGAGCTCGACGAGGGCAACGTGTGGGAGGCGATCGCCGACCCGGCCACCCAGGGCCTCGGCAACGTGCTGTGGGTCGTCGACTTCAACCGGCAGTCCCTGGACCGGGTGGTGCCCGGGATGCGGATCGCCCAGTGGTCGCAGCAGTTCGCGGCGGCCGGCTGGCACGTCGCGACGGTGAAGTACGGCAAGCGGCTGCGAGCTGCGTTCGAGCAGCCGGGCGGCGAGGCGTTGCGGCGCCGGATCGACGAGATGCCCAACGAGCAGTACCAGGCGCTGTTCGGCCTGGGGCCGGCCGACGTACGGGCCGCGTTCCTCGACGGCGCACCGCAGGACGTCCAGGACTTCTGCCGCGGATGGGACGACGAGGCGCTGGCCGCGACCGTCGTCGACCTCGGCGGGCACGACATGGCCAGCCTGCTCGAGGTCTTCCGCGAGTGCGACGACGTGAAGGACCGGCCCAGCGTCGTGTTCGCCTACACCGTGAAGGGCTGGGGGCTGCCGACGGCGGGCAACCCGCGCAACCACTCGGCGCTGCTGTCCGGTGAGCAGATCGAGGCGCTGCGCTCGGTCGTCGGCCTGGACGCGCACACCGAGTGGGACCGGATCGACCCGCTCACCCCGGCCGGCCAGTGGGCGGCCGCCCGTCGCGAGCACCTGGCGCTGCCGCCGGCACCGGGACCGCTCGGCGTGACGGTGCCCAAGGAGACCGGGGTGCGCTCGAACAAGCCGATCTCGACCCAGGAGATCTTCGGCCGGGTCCTGGTCGACCTTTCCCGCAACGACGACCTCGCGCCGTATCTGGTGACGACCGCGCCGGACGTCGCCACCTCCACCAACCTGGCCGGGTTCATCAACCGCAAGGGCGTGTTCGCGCCGGACGAGCGGCGGTCGTGGGGCAGTGATGAAGCAGCCACGTTGCTCCGTTGGAAAGAGGGTCCGACCGGCCAGCACATCGAGCTGGGCATCAGCGAGATGAACCTGTTCCTGCTGCTCGGTCAGCTCGGGCTCTCCGGCGACCTGTCCGGACAGCCGCTGCTTCCGGTCGGCACCGTCTACGACCCGTTCGTGCTGCGCGGCCTGGACGCGTTCATCCACGCGGTCTACTCGGGGTCGCGGTTCGTGGTCGCCGGGACGCCGTCAGGAGTCACCCTCGCGCCGGAGGGTGGCGCGCACCAGTCCACGATCACGGCCTCGGTCGGGCTGGAGCTGCCCGAGGTGACGCTGATCGAACCGGCGTACGGCGTGGCACTGGACTGGCTGCTGTGCGACGCGCTGGGCCGGATCTCCACGGGACGACCGGCTTCACCGCCACCTTCAGCCGCCGCCGCCGAGGCCGACGAGCACGGCGCCTACTACTTCCGTCTCACCACCAGGCCGATCGACCAGGCGCCTTTCGAGGCCGCCCGCAAGCGGCTGGGCGACGCGGTGCTGCGACGGCAGGTGCTCGCGGGCGCCTACCGGCTGGTCGACGCCACCGGTGCGCTCGAGCCGGACGCGCCGCAGGTCAGCCTGGTCGCTTCCGGGGCGGTGCTGCCCGAGGTGCTTGGGGCTGCCGAGGAGCTGGCGGCGGAAGGCATTGCCGCCCACGTCGTCGACGTCACGTCGCTGGACCGTCTCTACGGCGCCTGGCAGCGGACCCTGCGGCAGGCGATCCGGACGGCGACCACCCCGTCGGTCGCCGGCGCGCTGCGGGCCGTCCTGCCGGACCGCAGCCCGGTCGTCACGGTGCACGACGCGTCGTCGCACGCGATGGCCTGGATCGGGTCCGCGCTCGGCGTGCCGGCGGTGCCGGTCGGGGTCGACCGGTTCGGTCAGTCCGGCACCATTGCCGACCTGTACGCCCTGCACGACCTGGACTCCGGGTCGATCGTCAACGCCGCACTGGCGGCCATCTCGCTGCGCTGACCTCGTCGGCCCCGCCGCTGGGGCCGGACTGTCGGTGCCGGCTGCCAGGGTTCGGGCATGACCTCCGACGGTGCCCATGACTTCGACTTCGTGTTCGGGCGTTGGGACGTGCACAACCGCAAGCTGCGCGACAACAGCGACCCGACCTGCGACGAGTGGGTCGAGTTCGGCGCTACCAGCGAGGTGTGGCCGCTGCTGCGCACCGGCTGCCACGTCGACCGGATGGAGGCGACCGACCCGCCCGACGGCGACCCCTTCGAGGGGACGACGTTCCGGCTCTACGACCCGGCGACGGAGGTGTGGCGGATCTGGTGGAGCTCCACCCGTTCGCCCGGTCGCCTCGACCCACCGGTGGTCGGCCGGTTCGACGGCGCGGTGGGGACCTTCGAGGCCGACGACGAGGTGGGCGGACGACCGGTGAAGGTCCGCTTCACCTGGCAGCGCGGCGAGCGGGACGCTCCGCGCTGGCAGCAGGAGTTCTCGTTCGACGGTGGGAAGAGCTACCTGCTCAACTGGGTGATGGAGTTCTCGCCGGCTGCCTAGCTGCCGCGCAGGAAGCGCTCCAGCAACGGCCCGGCGGTGCTCGACCCGGACTGCCCGACGTCGACGAACACGGCGACCGCGAGGTCGCCCTGGATGGCGATCATCCACGCGTGCGTCTGCGGCGGTGAGTCGGTGCCGAACTCCGCGGTGCCCGTCTTCGCGGCGACCGGCGGACCGGGCAGTGTGGCAAGGAACCGCCCGCTGCCCTCGGTGACGACGGCGCGCATCAGCGAGTGGACGGCCGCTGCCTGCTGCTGGGTCACCGGATCAGCGGGCTGGTCGGGGGTCTCCGGCGGGTCCTGCAGCAGCTGCGGGGTGACCGTGGCGCCGCGAGCCACCGACGCCGCGACCGCCGCCATCGCCACCGGCGACGCCTCGACCTTGCCCTGGCCGATCATCGACGCCGCGTGCTCGGTCTCCCCGGCATCGGTCGGCACGGCGCCGAGGAACACCGGGTAACCGAGGTCGTGGTCCACGCCGAGCCCGAGAGCGGCCGCCGCCGCCGCGAGGTCGGGCTGCGGCACCTTCTCGCGCTGGCCGATCATCGCGGTGTTGCACGAGTTGGCCACGGCGGTCCGCAGGGTCACCGGACCCAGCCGGCTGCTCGGGTAGTCGTCGTAGTTCTTGAACCGGCGGCCGTCCACGGTGATCGTCGGCGGGCAGGACACCGTCGTACCGGCGGACAGCCCGGCCCGCAGCAGCGCGAGCGAGGTGACGACCTTGAACGTCGAGCCGGGTGCGAACCGCCCCACGGTGGCGGTGGAGAGGCCGTGCGAACCGGGTCCGCTGGCCGCGGCCAGCACGTGACCGTCGGACGGCCGGACGGCGACGATCGCGCTGGCCGGCCGCACGTCCGCGAGGGTCGCCTCGGCCAGCCGCTGGAGCCGCTCGTCGAGGGTGGTCGCCAGTGGTGTGCCGTCGGCCGGTTCGGTGCGGAACAGCTCGCGGTCGGCCGTGGCGGCCCCCTCCTCCGGGGATGCCGATACCGCGCGCACCACCACGCCGGGTCGCCCGCGCAGCTGTTCGTCGTAGCGCTTCTGGAGGCCGGACAGGCCGGTCACGTCCCCCGGTTGCAGTCGGCCGTCGGAGTCCTTCACCAGCTCGGCAGTCGCCGGACCGACGGAACCCAGCACCGGCCGGGCGAAGTCCCGGGTCGGCGCCAGCGGCAGGTCGCCGTCGATCGCCACGGCACCGGCGATCCCGGCGTACTCGTCGGCCTGTGGCGCATCCGCGACCCGCAGCACGACAGCCTCGACGAACGCCTTCGGCCCCGACTTCACGACGCGTGCTCCGTACGCCGTGGCGTCCACCCCGACCAGCTCGGCGAGTGCCCGCGCGCTGGCCCCGGCCTGTTCCGGTGCCACCTTGGTCTTGTCGATCCCGAGCCGCACCACCGGCCGGGGGGTGACCAGGGGGTTTCCACCGTCGCCGAGCACGTCGCCGCGCCGTGGTGCGACCCGGGTGAGCGCCAAACGCTCGCCGGCGACGAGCGGTGCCATCACCGTGGGTGTCCACCGGACCCGCCATCGACCCTCGACGAGTGCCAGGCGGGCCTGTGTGGAGTAGCGCCAGACGGCTCCGGTGCCCGGCACGGGCCAGCGCTGCGCCAGCACGGCCGTCACGTGCTCGTCGTCCCTGCCAGGCCGCAGCCGGCTCACCCGCACGACGGGGTGCAGGCCGCCCATGCCGGCCGTCGCGTCGGTCAGCTGCTGCTGCGCGACCATCCGCGTGACACCGGTGACGCGGACCCCGCCCAGCTTCCCCGAGACGAGCCCGGCGGCCAGCGAGCGCGCCACGGGGTCCGGCTCCGGTGCCGTGTCGCCCGAGCAGCTGGTCAGGCCGGCGGACAGCAGCGTGACGGCGGTGAGGACGGCGAGCGTGGTGCGGCTGGGCATCAGAGCATTGTGCCGAATTCGTCCCTGTTTGGCCGACATTTCCGCGCCCGGGGCCGGGCCAAGCGGACTGCAAGTGGCCTGCAAGGCCTTCCGGCCATTGTTGTCCCATCAGCCCGAGCGCACCGGACGGGCGACGGCAGCCGAGAGGAGGGGAGCACAGTGTCCGCACTGAACCAGGACGTGCTGCGCGCGATCGAGATCGAGCGCCTGCGTCGAGCGAAGGAGGCGCGCCGCGCGCGCGGCCTTGGCCGTTGACCGCAACGGGACCGGGAGCTGTGCTCCTGACTCCCCGAGCGAACCGAACACCTGACCCGAGCGGCCGGGACGTCCACCAGCACCGGTGGACGCCCCGGCCGTCGGCATGCCGGTGCGACGTCCCGGCCGGGGCCTGCCCTAGGTTGGCCTGATCATGAGGGTCGGGGTCGTGGCAGAGCGGCGTGCGGGCGAGCGCCGGGTGGCTCTCGTACCCGAGGCGGTCGGCAAGCTGGTCACCGCGGGCCTCCGGGTCGCCGTCGAGTCGGCAGCCGGCCAGCACGCCTTCGCCACCGACGAGGCCTACCGCGCGGCCGGCGCCGTGGTGGTCGACGAGGTGCTCACCGACTCCGACGTCGTGCTCACCGTCTCGCCGCTGACCGTCGAGCAGGCCGCCCGGCTGCGCCGCGGAGCGATCACCCTGGGCTTCCTGCCGGCAGGCGCCCAGACCGAGCTGCTCGACGTGCTCCGCGAGCGCGAGGTCCTCGCGTTCGCGATGGAGCTGGTGCCGCGCATCAGTCGGGCCCAGTCGATGGACGCGCTGTCGTCCCAGGCCCTCGTCGCGGGATACCGCGCCGCGATCGTGGCCGCCGAGCGGCTGCCGCGGTTCTTCCCCCTCTTCATGACCGCCGCCGGCACGGTCACGCCGGCCAAGGTCCTGGTGCTCGGCGCCGGGGTCGCCGGGCTGCAGGCGATCGCCACCGCCCGCCGTCTCGGTGCCGTCGTCGAGGCGTACGACGTGCGGCCGGCCTCTGCCGACGAGGTCCGCTCGATGGGGGCGACCTTCGTCGACCTCGGGCTCGAGGCGCTCGAGGGCACCGGCGGCTACGCCCGTGAGATGGCCGAGGAGCGCGCCGAACGGCAACGCGAGCTGCTCACGCCCTACGTCGCCGACTGCGACGTCGTCATCACCACGGCAGCCGTGCCCGGCCGGCCGGCGCCCTTGCTGGTGACCGCCGCGATGGTCGAGGCCATGCGTCCCGGCTCGGTGCTGGTCGACCTCGCCGCCGAGAGCGGCGGCAACTGCGAGCTGTCGCAGCCCGGCGTGGACCTCGACCACGGCGGGGTGCTGGTGCACGGCGTGCAGGACGCGCCGTCGGCGATGCCGGTGCATGCCAGCCAGCTGTACTCCCGCAACCTGGTCAACCTGCTGCTGCTGATGACCACCGACGGGGCCGTCGTGCCCGACTTCGACGACGAGATCGTCGCCGCCGCATGCGTGACCCGGAAGGACGCCGATGACTGACGGGACGACACTGCTGACGTTCTTCGTCCTCGCGGTGTTCGTGGGCTTCGAGGTCGTCTCCAAGGTGTCCTCGGTGCTGCACACACCGCTGATGTCGGGCGCCAACGCGATCCACGGCGTGATCCTGGTCGGCGCGATCGTCGTCGCCGGTCACGCCGACTCGACACCGGCGCTCGTCCTGGGGCTCGCGGCAGTCGTCCTCGCCACCGTCAACATGGTGGGCGGCTTCGTGGTCACCGACCGGATGCTCGAGATGTTCGGCCGTGGCCGCCGCCGGGACGGCGACGCATGAACGTGCTGTCCTCCCAGGTCGAGGCGCTGGGCTACCTGGCCGCTGCGGTGTGCTTCATCCTCGCGCTGAAGGGCTTGTCGTCCCCGGCCAGCGCGCGGCGAGGCAACCTGGTGGGGGCCGCCGGTGCGGTGCTCGCCTGCGTGGTGGTCTTCCTCGCCGAGGACCTCGACCACGTCGTGCCGATCCTGGTCGCGATCGCCGTCGGTGCGGCGGTGGGCGTACCGGCTGCCCGTCGGGTCGCGATGACCCAGATGCCGCAGCTCGTGGCCCTGTTCAACGGCGTCGGCGGAGCAGCGGCCGCGCTGGTCGCCGCCCTCGAGCTCACCGGCGGCT
The DNA here is from genome assembly GCA_963746465.1 of uncultured Actinomycetota bacterium. Taxonomy (GTDB): domain Bacteria; phylum Actinomycetota; class Actinomycetes; order JACCUZ01; family JACCUZ01; genus CAVVAY01. The sequence goes on from CAVVAY010000007.1 coordinate 485,882, forward strand.
CGGGTCACCCGTCGTACACCGCTGCGATGGCGGGTGCCTTCACCGTGCTGGTGGGTGCGATCTCGTTCTCCGGCTCGGTGGTCACCTTCGCCAAGCTCCAGGAGCTGATGACCACCCGGCCGGTCGTCTTCCCGGGCGGCCCGCTGGTGATGGCCCTGGCGACCGCAGTCGGTGTAGGCCTCGGCGTCGGTGTCGTGCTCGACGGGCACGACAGCACGGCGTCGCCGTTGCTGTTGGTGCTGCTCGCACTCGTCGCGCTGGTCGTCGGTGTGCTGTTCGTGCTGCCGGTGGGCGGCGCCGACGTACCGATCGTCATCTCACTGCTGAACGCCTTCACCGGACTCACGGTCGCGGCCAGCGGCTACGTCCTCGACAACGTGCTGCTGCTCGTCGCCGGAACCCTGGTCGGTGCGAGCGGCACGATCCTGACCCGGATGATGGCCGCCGCGATGGGCCGCTCGACGGTGAGCATCCTGTTCGGCGCGTTCAAGGGCGGCTCGACTGCCGGCTCGACCGAGGTGAGCAACCGGCCGGTGCGGTCGGCCAGTGCCGAGGACGTCGCCATCCTGCTCGGCTACGCACGCAAGGTCGTCATCGTGCCCGGCTACGGCCTCGCCGTCGCTCAGGCCCAGCACACCATCCACGAGCTGGTCGACGTGCTGGAGAAGAAGGGCATCGAGGTCGTGTACGGCATCCACCCGGTCGCCGGCCGGATGCCCGGGCACATGAACGTTCTGCTCGCCGAGGCGAACGTGCCATACGAACAGCTCAAGGAGATGGACGAGGTCAACTCCGAGCTGTCCTCGACCGACGTCGCGCTGGTGGTGGGCGCCAACGACGTGGTGAACCCGGCCGCGAAGACCAGCCCCGGCAGCCCCATCTACGGGATGCCGATCCTCACCGTCGGTGACGCGAAGGCTGTGGTCTTCCTCAAGCGCTCGATGCGCCCCGGCTTCGCGGGCATCGAGAACGAGCTGCTCTACGAGCCCGGTACGACGTTGCTGTTCGGCGACGCGAAGGACTCGCTCACCAAGGTCCTGCAGTCCCTCAAGTCCCTCTAGCCCAACGATGCCCGTGTCGGTGCGACCACTCGGCGACGCGGACACCGGCTGGGCCGCGGAGGTCATGGCCGACCGGTGGGGGTCGGTGTTCGTCGCGCGCAAGGGCGAGCTGCTCGACGCCTCGGCCCTCCCCGGGTTCGTCGCGGAGCTCGACGGCAGCGCCGCCGGTCTTGCCGTGGTCGCCGTCCGTGGGACCGACTACGAGGTGGTCTCCCTGTCCGCGAGACCGGAGGGCGCGGGCGTCGGGAGCGCCCTGCTGCAGAGCTGCGTGGATGACGCCCGCAGCCGGGGTTGTCACCGGGTGTGGCTCATCACGACCAACGACAACCTCCGGGCGATCGGCTTCTACCAGCGCTTCGGGATGGACCTCTGCGCCCTGCACCGGCACGGCGTCGACCGCTCCCGCCAGGTCAAGCCCTCGATCCCCGTGGTCGGCGCGTCCGGCATCCCCATCGTCCATGAGCTGGAGTTCGAGCTGCTGCTGGGCGACCCCGTCGCGTGAGGCGGCTCACGTGTGCGTGACGTCGGGCCGGGAAGGTCGTTGGGCAGGGCGAATCACCCGGCTGGAGGACCGATGAAGAAGAACGCGAGGCTGCACGAGCAGCTGGAGGCGGCTGCGAAGGACGACGAGGACCGCGCGGCCCGGGAACGCAACGCCGGCATCGCGATCGCCGTGCTGGCCCTGGTGGTGGTCGGCCTCCTGCTGGCGATCGTGACGGGCGCCGCCGACTCGTTCCACCCCTAGGACGCGTCGCACCGTCGCGCCGAGTGCGTCAGACCACGCCGTACAGCCGGTCGCCCGCGTCGCCGAGCCCGGGAACGATGTAGCCCAGCTCGTTGAGCCGCTCGTCCAGGCCGGCGGTGACCACCTGCACCGGGACCGGCGAGCCGCCGAACGCCTGCTCCATGACGGCCAGGCCCTCCGGTGCGGCCAGCAGGCAGATCGCGGTGATGTCGTCGGCGCCGCGCTCCAGCAGGAAGGTGATCGCGGCCACCAGGGTGCCGCCGGTGGCCAGCATCGGGTCGAGCACGTAGCACTGCCGCCCGGAGAGGTCGTCGGGCAGCCGGGTCGCGTACGTCGAGGCCTGCAGGGTCTCCTCGTCGCGGATCATGCCGAGGAAGCCGACCTCGGCGGTCGGCAGCAGCCGCACCATGCCGTCGAGCATGCCCAACCCGGCCCGCAGGATCGGCACGACGAGCGGCTTGGGGGATGCCAGCCGGATCCCCGTCGTGGGCGCCACCGGCGTGGTGATCTCGACCGGTTCGGTCCGCACGTCCCGGGTCGCCTCGTAGGCGAGCAGGGTCACCAGCTCGTCGGCCAGCCGGCGGAACGTCGGCGAGTCGGTGCGCTCGTCCCGCAGGGCGGTCAGCTTGTGCGCGATGAGCGGGTGGTCGGCGACGTGGGTCCGCATGGCCAGACAACCTAGTGCCCGGGCGCGCGGGCCTCCGTCTCGGGACGTTGCCCCCTGCCGCTCCGGGCCGATCTCTGCCACGATGCCGCGAGGGCGCACTCACGCGCCGTACGGGCCGGCGAAGGAGGTGGCGTGGCCGAGGACACCCTCGTCGACTTCGCCGTCGTCGTGTTCCGCGAGGAGGGGCAGTGGCAGGTCGGGCCCCTGCCGCACCGGGCGGCGGAGGACCTGGCCGGGCTGCTGCACGCCGTCCGCCAGCAGCCCTCGGAGGGGCCGACCCTGGCGGTCTGCTCGTACGGTGACGACTTCTTCCTGGTCATCCGCCCGGACGGTGACCACGTGCGGCTGATGATCTCCGACATCACGGCTGCCGGCGACTGGCCGGTCGCCCGGGAGGCGCTGGACCAGGTCGGCGAGGTCGAGCCGGACGACGACGAGACCGTGGCGCCGGCCGGTGACCTGGAGATCTTCGCCGACCTCGGGATGAGCTCGATGGAGCTGGGCGCGATCTGCTCCGACCTCGAGCTCTACCCCGACGAGATGCTGGGCCAGATCGCAGCGCGGATCGGGTTCGGCCCCCAGTTCGAGACCGTCGTGGACGACGACCTGACCTGAGCGGAGCAACGGTGTCCTACTTCACCGCTGTCCTGGCCCGCACGGGCCGCGCGTGGACGGTGCACGACCTCGACCTGGACAGCGAGTCCGACCTCAAGGAGCTGGCGACCGACCTGCGTGACCTCACCGAGACCGACGAGCCGGTCCTGCTGCTCCTCGAGCGCGAGGACGCCTGGTGGGCGGTGGTGCGGGTCGACGGCGAAGAGGACCCGCGGGTGTTCGTCTCCGACGTCGCCGGTGCGGCCGCCTCGGTGTACGCCGAGGTGCTCGACCTCGGGATCGAGGACGACGAAGGTGAGGTGGCGCCGGGCACCTGCGGCGGCGACCTCGACGTGCTGGCCGACCTCGGCACCTCCACCGACGCGCTGCAGGAGATGTGCGACGACCCGCCGCTGCCGATGGACGCGCTGGCCGCGGTCGCCGAGGCTGCCGGGTTCGGCGAGATCCTCGACTCGCTGCGCTGACGCCTAGGCTTCGGCCCCGTGAGCGACAGCCGGTACGACGCGTGGATGCGGCTCGCTCTCGACGAGGCCCGGCTGGCCCTCCCCTCGGCCGACGTCCCGGTGGGTGCCGTGGTGCTCGACGAGGACGGCGATGTGCTCGGCCGCGGCCACAACGTGCGCGAGGCGGAGGGCGATCCGACCGGCCACGCCGAGGTGCGGGCGCTGCGCGCCGCCGCCGAGGCTGCGGGGGAGTGGCGGCTGACCGGCGCTACCCTTGTCGTCACCCTCGAGCCCTGCACGATGTGTGCCGGCGCGCTGGTGCTGGCCCGGGTCGACCGGCTGGTCTACGGCGCTGACGACCCCAAGGCCGGCGCGGTCGGCTCGCTGTGGGACGTGGTCCGCGACCGACGGCTCAACCACCGGCCCGAGGTCGTCGGCGGTGTGCTCGCCGCCGAGTCCGGCGAGCTGCTCCGGGGCTTTTTCCGGAACCAGCGCGGCCTCCGGTAATCTCTGCGGCGGTGGCGTGTCCGAGCGGCCGAAGGAGCACGCCTCGAAAGCGTGTGATGGTGCAAGCCATCCGTGGGTTCAAATCCCACCGCCACCGCCCTTTTTACCGGTCACGGCTCGAAGCGGTAACCGACACCGGGCTCGGTGACCAGGTGCTGGGGGTGCGTGGGGTCATGCTCCAGCTTGCGGCGCAGCTGCGACATGTAGACCCGCAGGTAGTTCGTCTCCGTGGTGTACGCCGGCCCCCAGACCTCCTGGAGCAGCTGGCGTTGCGTCACGAGCTGGCCGGCATGCCGGACGAGTACCTCCAAGAGGTGCCACTCGGTCGGGGTGAGCCGCACGTCGCCGTTCGCTGTCGTCACGCGGTGGGCACCGAAGTCCACCGTGAAGGCGCCCGTCTCGAGGGTGGGGCTGGCGGCGTCCCCCGGGGTCGCGCGGCGAAGGGCGGCACGGACCCGGGCCAGCAGCTCGTCCATGCCGAACGGCTTGGTGATGTAGTCGTCCGCCCCGGCGTCGAGGGCGGCGACCTTCTGCGGCTGCTCGTGCCGCGCGGAGAGGACGAGGATCGGCGCGCTCAGCCAGCCGCGTAGGCCCCGGACGACCTCGACCCCGTCCATGTCGGGCAGCCCCAGGTCGAGGACCACGAGGTCGGGCGGCCGCGCCGACGCGGCGGCCAGTCCCCGCGCACCGTCGGCCGCGGTGTCGACCGTGTAGCCGTGGGCGCGCAGGTTGATGGCCAGCGCGCGGGCGAGGCCGGCCTCGTCGTCGACGACCAGGATGCGTGTCATGTCGGCTCGTCCGGCTGGGCCCGGGGGAGCGCGACGGTCATCGTGAGTCCGCCCCCGGGCGTGCGGCTCGGCCGCAGCGTCCCGCCCATCGCGTCGGTGAACCCTCGGGCGATGGCCAGGCCCAGCCCGACGCCGGTGTCGGCGCTGGAGTCGTCGAGGCGCTGGAACGGGACGAAGGCGCGGTCCCAGTCGGCCTCGGCGATCCCCGGCCCGTGGTCGACGACGAGCACCTCGACGTGCGTGGCGGTGGCGCGCGCGCGGATCTGGACGGCGGTGCCGGGTGCTGTGTGCCGCCGGGCGTTGTCCGCGAGGTTGGCCACGACCCGTTCGAGCAGGCCGTGGTCGGCGAGCACCAGTGGCAGGTCGTCGCCGACGGAGTTGTCCACGTCGCTGAGGTGCCGGTCGATCAGGGCACGGGCGACCACCTCGTCGACCGGCCCAGGTTGGCGGTCGATGCTCACGGCCCCGGCCTGCAGGCGACTGAGGTCGAGCAGGTTGGCGATCAGATCGGCGAGACGGTCGGTGGCCTGGTCGACGGTGGCGAGCAGCTCGTCGCGGTCGTCGTCGTCGAGGGCTACGTCCGGCTGGCGCAGCGTGGTGACCGCGGCCTTGATGGCCGCCAGCGGGGTCCGCAGGTCGTGCCCGACGGCGGCGAGGAGAGCGGAGCGCAGCCGGTCCACCTCGGCGAGCTCACGGGCTCGGGCGGCCTGGTCGGCGAGGACGCGAGTGTCCAGGGCGCGGCTCGACGCGTGGGCGAGGCTGGCGAGCAGGTGCCGGTCCTCGGCGAAGAGCGCGCGCCCGTCGCCGACGAGACGCCGGCCGGAACCCGCGTCGGCGCCGACCGTGCCGGAGCCGTGGAACGCGGGCCCGACCCGGGCCAGGACGGTGCCGCTGTCCTGGTCGATCAGGGCGACGGACGTCAGCCCGAAGGTGGTCGCCACCTCGGTGAGCACGTCCTCGGCGGACTGCACTGCCGGCGCCTCGGCTGCCACCCGGCCGAGCAGGACCGCGTCCGCCTCGCTGCGGATGGCTGCTGCCTGGCGCCGCGCGGCCGCGTCGACCAGGACACTGACGGTGACGGCGACGACGAGGAAGACGATCAGCGCGATGAGGCTGTCGCGGCCCTCCACCGCAAGCGTGTGGTACGGCGGTGTCAGGAAGAAGTTCGCCAGCAGGAACGACCCGATCGCAGCGACCACGCCGCCGCGCAAGCCGCCCACCACCGAGATGACCACGACTGCCAGCAGGTACAGCAGCAGCACACTGCCCAGAGCCAGGTCGCCGCGGACCGTGAGCAGGAGACCGGTCAGGGCGGGGAGGCCGGCAACGGCGAGCACCACGCCCAGCCCGCGCCGCTGCGGGGTGAGACCTTTCCCCCGCCGGGGCAGCGCACCGCGGGGCCGGAGGTGAGCGACCGTCACGACCCCACAGTGGCACGCGGCGGCGGCCCGGCGCCCTCGGCATCGCGTTCGGCACTCTGCTCGGCGGAGCGCAGCTGCCACGGGACGCTGATGACCATCACCCCTGGCCGGAACAGCAGCCGCGCCTTGAGCCGGAGCGCGCTCTGGTTGTGCAGCAGGTGCTCCCACCAGTGTCCGACGACGTACTCCGGGATGAACACAGCGACCACGTCACGTGGGCTGGCCCGGTGGATGTGGCCGAGGTAGTCCAGGACCGGCCCGGTGACGTCCCGGTACGGCGAGTCGAGCACGACGAGCTCGACCGGGATGTCCCGCTCGAGCCACTCCCGCTCCAGCGCCTGGGTCTCTTCCGGTGACGTCTGGGCGGTCAGGGCGACCAGGGTGCCCGGCCGGGTCGCGCGGGCATACGCGAGGGCCTGCAGCGTCGGTGCGTGCAACCGGGACACCAGCACGACGGCGTGCACCCGGCTGGGCAACGCGGCACCGGCAGGAGCTGGGGCCAGCTCGACCGCGACGTGGTCGTAGTGCCGCTTGATGGCCAGCATCATCACGAACAGGGCCGGCATCGCGATGACGACGATGTAGGCGCCGTGGGTGAACTTCGTGAAGAGGACCACGACGAGGACGAGCGCAGTGAACACCGCCCCGAACCCGTTGACGAGCCGGGCACGGTGCACGGTGCCGCGCCGGCCGTCCGGGGCTGGCGAACGGAGCTCGAGGGTCCAGTGCCGCACCATGCCCCACTGGCTGAGGGTGAACGAGACGAACACACCGATGATGTACAGCTGGATGAGCCGGGTGGTGGACGCGTCGAACGCCCAGATGAGCAGCCCGGCCAGCGCGGCCAGGACCACGATGCCGTTGGAGAACACCAGCCGGTCACCGCGGCGGTGGAACTGGCGCGGCAGGTACCCGTCGCCGCCCAGGATCGAGGCCAGGATGGGGAACCCGTTGAACGCGGTGTTCGCTGCGAGCACCAGGATCGCGGCTGTGAAGCCCTGGACGGCGAAGAACATCACCGAGTGGTCTCCGAACACTGCCCCCGCGAGCTGTGCGATGACCGTGCGCTGCTCGTAGCCGGCCGGCGCGCCCACCAGGCGGGCCGTGTCGTCGACGACGTGCACGTGCGCGGCGAGAGCCAGCGCTGTGATGCCGGCGAACATCGCGACGGTGAGCCCGCCCATGATGGCCAGCGTGGCGGCGGCGTTGCGCGCCTTGGGCGGCTTGAAGTTGGGGACTCCGTTGGACACGGCCTCGACCCCGGTCAGCGCGGTGCAGCCGGACGAGAACGCCCGCAGCACGAGCGCTACGAGCAGGAGCCCGGACACGTGGTGGTCGGGCGTGATCCCGAACGGGGCGGACTCTGCGGTCGGCGCGTCGCCGGTCAGCGCTCGGAACCCGCCCACGCCCAGCATGACGAAGACCGTCAGGATGAACCCGTAGGTGGGGACCGCGAAGATGCTCCCCGACTCGCGCACCCCACGCAGATTCATCACCGCGAGGAGCACCACGAATGCCAGGCTGAGGCCGACGGCATGCGGCGCGAGCAGCGGGAACGCGGACACGATGTTCGCGACCCCGGCCGCGACCGACACGGCGACCGTCAGGACGTAGTCGACCAAGAGGGCGCTGGCGGCGACGAGTGAGGCGTTGCGACCCAGGTTGGCCCGGCTGACGGCGTACGCGCCGCCGCCGTTCGGGTAGGCGTGGCAGGTCTGGCGGTAGGAGGCGACCACGACGACGAGCAGCAGTACGACGGCCGCGGCGACCCAGGGCGTCAGATGCAGCAGGGCGAGCCCGCCGAGGCTGAGCACCAGGAGGATCTCCTCGGTCGCGTAGGCGTTCGACGACAGCGGGTCGCTGCAGAACACCGGCAGCGCGAGCTTCTTCGGCAGCTGCTGCTCGCCGAGCCGTTCGCTGCGCAGAGGTCGGCCGACGAGAAGGCGTTTGGGGGACGTGAGGACGCTGGTCACAGCGAGCAGCCTGCCCAGGCGCCGGCCTCTCGGGGCAGGTCCCTTGACGCCGCCCTGACACCTGACCCGGTAGATCTTGACGCCGCCCTGATGCTGGCGCTCCCGTGAACCAGCCCGCCTGTCATGCGCCAGGATGGGCCCGTGCTGCACTTGCGCGTGGCGATCCCCGCAGCGCTGACAGACGAGGTCATCGAGACACTCGAGCGCGACTCGGCCGTCAGCAGTCTGGCCGTACTTCGCGGCGCGTCGGTACGACCGCAGGGCGATCTCGTTCTCGCTGACATCGCCCGCGAGGGGGTGAACCAGGTCGTCGACCGCCTCCGTGAGCTGGAGGTCCACGAACACGGCACGCTGCACCTCGAGCCGGTACAGACGTGGCTCTCTCGCGGCGCGTTCGAAGCGGATCGGCTCACGCCAGGCAGCAGTGCTGACGCGGTGGTGTGGGCTGAGGTCACCCAGCGCGCCTACGAGGACTCGGAGCTGAACTGGACCTATCTCAGCTTCATGTCGCTGGCCACACTGATCGCCACCATCGCGATCATCCTGGACTCGCAGGTGCTCGTCATCGGCGCGATGGTTCTCGGGCCGGAGTTCGTGCCCATCGCCGCGCTCGGCCTGGCCCTCGTCCGAAGGCGCAAGATGCTCTTCCGGCGGGCCATCCGAACCCTGCTGGTCGGCTTCACGGTGTCGATCCTGCTGGCGACGTTGTTCGCCTTGGTCGTCCGAGTCGTCGGCTGGGTCCAGGGCGTCGATGTGGTCGGACGACGTCCCGAGACCGACTTCATCTACTCACCGGACAAGTGGTCGTTCATCGTGGCGATCACGGCTGCGGCAGCCGGCGTGCTGTCCCTGACGTCGTCCAAGGTCGGTGGACTCTCCGGAGTCTTCATCTCCGTGACCACGGTGCCGGCCTCGGGCAACGTGGCACTGGGCCTGGCCTTCGGTGCCTGGGACGAGGTGAGGGGCAGCGGCCTCCAGCTGCTGCTCAACCTGTCAGGGATGGCGCTCGCCGGCTGGGGCACGCTCGCGTTCCAGCAGGCTGCCTGGGGTCCGCTGACCCGGAAACGGGAAGCCCTGGCTGCTGGGCGCCGATCGCGTCGACAGCCACCGAGTGACCCCGTCGGCGGATAGGGCGAGGTCCGGGGCGACAAGACCTCTGCGGGCATATACGTGGTGCCTGAACGGCGTTACGTTGCGAATAGCGGCCACCTGGCTCGCTGTCTGAGGGAAGAGGCAGTCGTGTCCGTTACCCAACGCTTGGCAAGGTTCTCTGCCGCCCACCCGTGGCGCATGATCGCCACCTGGGGCGTGGTCCTGCTGGCGTCGATGGTCGCCATCGGCACGCTGCTCGGCTCAGCTCTCACGACCGACCAGGCGATCACGTCCGACCCGGAGTCCAAGCAGGCCGCCGACCTGATGTTCCAGAGCTTCCCGCACGAGGGCGGCACCAGCGAGTTCGTCGTCCTGCACTCCCGCACCCTCACGGCCGACGAGCCCGCCTTCCAGGCGTACGTCACCGACGTCCGCTCGTCGTTGGAGGGCACCGGAGCGACGAACACCGTCGGGGACCCCTTTGCCGCGGAGAACGCGACCGCGATCTCCCAGGACCGGCACGCCGTCCTGCTCGCCGTCTCGATGGGCGACGACGCCGAGGCCGGCATCGTCGACGTGCTCGACCAGGTGGCGGCGGCCGACGAGGACCCGGCCTTTGACGCGGCGATCACCGGCGAGTTCACCATCGACCACGACTTCAACGAGCTGGCCTCGCACGACCTGGAGAAGGGGGAGCTGCAGATCGGCCTGCCGGCCGCGCTGATCGTGCTGCTGCTGGTCTTCGGTGCAGTCGTGGCGGCGCTGGTGCCGATGGGCATCGCGATCGTCTCGATCGTCGTCGCGATCGCGCTGTCGGCGCTGGTCGGCCAGGCGGTGACCCTGTCGTTCTTCATCGTGAACATGGTGACCGCGATGGGCCTGGCCCTCGGCATCGACTACAGCCTGTTCGTCCTCTCGCGCTACCGCGAGGAGCGGCAGAACGGGTTGGAGAAGAACGCCGCCATCGTCGCGTCGGGTGCCACCGCCAGCAAGGCCGTGCTGTTCAGCGGCAGCTCCTTCGTCGTGGCGCTGTGCGGGCTGTTGCTGGTCCCGGACACGATCCTGCGCAGCCTCGCCTTCGGAGCGATCCTGGTCGGGATCGTGACCGTGGTGGCGGCGCTCACCCTGCTCCCGGCGATGCTGGCGTTGCTCGGTGACCGGGTCAACGCGTTGCGGCTGCCGTACGTGGGTCGCCAGCAGGCCGGCGAGAGCAGGTTCTGGAGCCGTGCCGTCCGCGTGGTCGTACGCCGACCGGTGACCGCGTTGGTCGCCAGCGTCATGCTTCTGCTCCTGCTGGCGGTGCCCGTCCTCGACCTGCGCACCGGGAACGCCGGCGTCAGCTCGCTGCCGGACAACACCTACTCCAAGGCGGGGTTCCTGGCGCTCGACCGCAGCTTCCCCGGCAGCAGCGCCGACCCGGCGCAGGTCGTCGTCGCCGGCGACGTCAGCTCGCCGCAGGCCGGGGCGGCCCTGGTCCGGCTGGAGACCTCGCTGGCCGCCGACCCGGCGTTCGGCCCCCCGGTGAGCGAGCTCGCGCCGGGCGGTGACGTGGCCGTGGTCAGCATCCCGGTGCGGGGCGACCCGAACAGCGACCTCGCCCGGGCGGCCGTGGAGCGGCTGCGCAGCGACCTGGTGCCCGACGCCCTGGCGGGCACCGATCTCACCGGCTACGTCGGCGGTGCGACGGCGGAGAACATCGACTACACGGACCTGATCAACAAGTGGCTGCCGATCGTGCTGGCGTTCGTGCTCGGAGTGAGCCTGCTGCTGCTCACCGTGCTGTTCCGTTCGGTGGTGCTGTCCGCGAGCGCGGTGGTTCTCAACCTGCTGTCGGTGGGCGCCGCGTACGGCCTGCTGGTGATGGTCTTCCAGAAGGGCTACGGCACCGGGCTGCTCGGGTTCCAGCAGGTCGAACGCGTCGAGGCGTGGGTGCCTGTCTTCCTGTTCTCGGTGCTCTTCGCGCTGTCGATGGACTACCACGTCTTCCTGATCACCAGGATCCGCGAGCGGTACGTGCAGAGCGGCGACACGGTCGATGCCGTCGGGCACGGGATCGCCGCAACCGGCCGCATCATCACCGGAGCCGCGCTCATCATCGTGGCGGTGTTCGCCGGCTTCGCCGCGGGCGACCTGGTGATGTTTCAGCAGATGGGCTTCGGCGTCGGGGTGGCCCTGCTGATCGATGCGACCGTCATCCGGATGATCGTCGTCCCCGCGAGCATGACGTTGCTGGGCACGTGGAACTGGTACCTGCCGTCGTGGCTGGACTGGCTGCCGGAGCTGCACGTCGAAGGCGACCCGGACGCCCACCCGCAGCAGGCCGCGGCACCCTCGCAGGTCATCACCCTCCCGCAGCAGCAGGTGACGGCCAGCCCGGGTGCCGACCAGGACCCCGAGCTGCATCGCTGACACACGGAATCGGCTCGCGTGCCGGTCGGGAAGCGGACGAGGATGCTCCGGTGCACCTCGAGATCGAGCCCGAGCGTCCGGCTGACCACGTGCCGGTCCGTGACGTGGTCATGGCTGCCTTCGACCACCACAAGGAGGTCGCTGACCTCGTCGACCTGATCAGGGCGTCATCGCAGTTCGTGCCCGAGCTGTCGCTGGTCGCCCGGCACGACGGCCAGGTCGTCGGCCACGTGATGCTCAGCCACGCCTATCTCGTCGACGAGAACGGTGGCCGCCACCGCGTCCTCACCTTGTCTCCGCTCGCGGTGGCGCCTGCTGTCCAGCGACGGGGGATCGGCTCGGCCCTGGTGCCGGCCGCCCTGGCCGCTGCGGACGCCCTCGGTGAGCAGCTGGTGGTGCTGGAGGGCAGTCCCGCCTACTACCTGCGGTTCGGCTTCCGCGACTGCCGCACGCTGGGAATCCAGATCGACCTCCCGGACTGGGCGCCCCCCGACGCGGGCCAGGCCTACCCCTTGTCGGCGTACGACGACGCCCTCCGCGGTCGGCTGCACTACCCGCCGGCGTTCGCTGCTATCGGCTGAGTTGCCGGCGGCTGCCCCGTCACGGCAGCCCGCGGCCCAACGCCGGTGCGCCCGCGCGGCGGCAGGCAGCAGCGGCGGCGACGACACGCTGCCCGGAAGCACTGCTGGGTGCACCTAGCAGCGCCTCGGCATAGTCGTGCACAGCCTGCCGTCCCCTCTCCCTGCGGTCATGCAGGCGATGGACGGCGTCGAGCAGATCGGCACGCGCAGCCCTCCACTCCGCCCCGGTCACGGCATCGCGATAGGCGACCAGCGCGCGACAACCTTCTCGAATGCCGGCGATGTCGGGCTCGCCGCGCCGGCCGACGACCGCAACGGTCGCAGCCACTGCCACCGCGACGACGACGGTGCATGCCGCGAGGACCCGCCATCGCGCGCGCTGCGTTCCCACGACGCGGTCGAGCCACCGCCGCCATCGCAACGGGCTCTCGTCGGGTCGCCCGACGAGAACATCGTCACCGTTCGTCATCCGCCGGAGCCCGTCATCGGTAGGACGATCCAGTACCGGCGCTTCGGCCGCGCACCAGGGACCTCCACCGTCGGTGTCTGCGCGTCCCGCACACCACCGCACCGCTCGATCACCGCGATCGAACCGGCGTTGTCGTCGTCGCAGGTCACCAGCACGCGTTCGATGCCGGCACCGCGCGCGACGACAAGGCTCTGCCGCAGGATCTCGGTCGCGTAGCCACGACGCCGGTGCTCGGCGAGCACGCCGTACCCGATGTGGCCGCCCTCGCGGGCCAGGAACTCGTTGAGCTCGTGCCTGATGGACGTCCGGCCGACGATCACGCCCCCCACGTCCGCGACGAGGAAGGTGGCCGGCACCCGACCGTCCAGCAGGTCGAGCCCGTGCCGGTGCTGCTCCAGCGAGTTCACGTACGCCGGCCATGACATCCCGGGCTCGTAGTCGAGACCGAAGGTGAACCCGTCTGCAGCCATCGAGCGGTGCGCGGCGACGAATGCGTCCTCGTCCTCGGCACCGAGGGGACGAAGGTGCAGCGACGACGCGGTCACGACTGCTTGTCGTCGCCGTGCACGCTGCCCTCGACCGGCGGTGGCTCCTCCTCGCCGCGCCTGCGCAGCAGCCCGATGCCGGGCAGGCCGGTGACGACCCGTCGGAGGTCCTCCACGATCTCGAGCACCTCGTGCAGGTCCGGGCCGACCCGGTCGAGGTTCTTCAGCACGGGAAGCACGTCGTTCTCGACGTGGTCGAGCAGCTCAGGCATCCGGTCGACGAGGCCGATCGCGGCCGTCACCTCGTCCGGGTGCAGGGCGTCGGCGAAGCGGTCCAGCGAGGGTGCCAGCCTGCGCAGCGACGGTTCCCAGGCCTGCAACGACCGGTCGGCCCGATCCAGCACGCCCTTGGCGCCGTCGACCGTGCGGCTGGCGTCCTTGGTCACCAGCTCGGCGGTGTCGAGCACCGCTGCCGTCCGTTCGGTGGTCGCGTCGGCCCGGGTCACGAGCTGGTCGGCCCGGTCGGCCACCTTCTCCAGTCGGTCGAGCAGGGCCTCGACCCGGGTCATGGCCTCGGCGGCCCGCGGCACCAGGCCGAGAGCGGTCTCGACGGCGTCCGCCGCGGCAACGGCGCCGCCGATCACCATGGCGGGGCCGGGCAATGGAAGTCGCATAGGGGTGATCGTTCCCCGGACCGGTCCGCGGCACGCGCGTGGGCCTCGGGTGTGTGATCGGTCTGTGCCGGGGCAACGGGTCGGCAGGCGACGTACGAGGAGAGCGATGGGACCGGTCGGCGCACTGAAGCAGGCAGAGCAGAGCTACGGCCGGCCGGACCGCGCCCTGGCCGGTTACGCGTCCGCGATGGGGGTCTTCGCCGCGGCGGCCGCCGGCGTGACGGCGACCGCGTGGCGGACCGGCCGCCGGCCGCAGCAGCCGAGCTGGCTCGAGCTGGCCATGTTCGGCCTCGCGACCCACAAGATCGCCCGCATCGTGGCGAAGGATGCCGTCACCAGTCCGGTCCGCGCACCCTTCACCGAGTTCCACGGCAGCGCCGGGGACGCCGAGCTGGCCGAGGAGGTCGTGGGCACCGGCTGGCGCAAAGCCGTCGGCGAGCTCGTGACCTGCCCGTTCTGCCTCGGTCCGTGGGTTGCCGGGTCGTTGGTCGCCGGCTCTACCTTCGCGCCGGCCGTCACCCGGGCAGCGGCGACGGTGTTCTCCTCGGTGGCGATCTCGGACTTCCTGCAGCTCGGCTTCGCCGCGGCCCAGCAGCGCACCGCGCCGCCCGAGCAGCGCGCGAAGCGGGGTCGGGACTGAGCCGCTCAGCAGGCTGCCGGCATCGGCTGCGGTGTAGGCGACAGGGCGGCGGCGGCCGCGGCCAGCGGCTGCAGAGCGCGAAACCCGGCGCCGAGGACCAGGTCGACCGAGGCATCGGTGCGCTGGTCCGGTACTGCAACCACGGTCCCGACCTGGGCGACGACGGTGCGCGCCGCACCGGCCCCTGGCTCGCTGTGCCGCACCTCCGCCAGGCCCGTCACCCGCCGATCCAGCGGGTCGTTGTCGACCTTCACGACCTTGAAGCCGCGCTTGCGCAGCTGGGTCGCCACCCGTGCCGCGAGCCCGCGGCGGTCGGTGGCGTTGTAGACGTTGACCGTCACCTTCCCCGGCGGCACCGCGGCCGGCGGAGCGGTCGGCTTCGGGCAGGGAGTCCGGTCGGCCGTCGCCACCGCATCGTCGGTGTCGCGCTGCCAGAGCCACCAGCCGGCACCGGTGAGCCCGATCACGAGGACGGCGGCCAGCAGCAGGACCGGCCACGACCGGCGCCGGCCCCGACGTGCCGGCCCGCGACCACCGACGCCAGCCGGCGTGAACATGCTCATCTCTCAGTCCGGCAGCTCGAGCACCCGGGCGTGCAGGATCGGTCGCTGGGCCAGCGCGGCGCGCAGTGCGCGGTGCAGCCCGTCCTCGAGGTACATGTCGCCGTGCCACAGCACGACGTGGGCGAACAGGTCGCCGAAGTAGGTGGAGTCCTCGGCGAAGAGGGCCTCGAGGTCCAGCTCGCGCTTGGTGGTCACCAGCTCCTCGAGCCGGACCTGGGTGGGGGCGAGCTCGCCCCACTGGCGCTGGCTGTAGCCGTGGTCGGGATAAGGCTTGTGGTCGCCGACGCCCTTGAAGATCACGATTGCGAGCATAGGCTGACGCCCCCACACCCCGGTCGCAGGGAGAGGTCTCATGTCGGCAAAGGACGGTGCTGACGACGTCGTCGTCGCGGTCCAGAAGGGCTACGCGTTCGAGGGCCCGGCCCTCGAGCTCGGTGCACTCGTCGTCGACGGCGCGGCTCTTCCCCACGCCGCGGTGCGGATCCCGTTGGCGATGGTCAACCGGCACGGCCTGGTGGCAGGGGCGACGGGCACCGGCAAGACCAAGACCCTGCAGCTGATGGCCGAGCAGCTCTCGGCGGCCGGCGTACCGGTGATGGCGGCCGACATCAAGGGGGACCTGTCCGGGCTGGCCGAGCCCGGTGAGGTGACCGACCGGACGACGTCCCGGGCGACCGAGGTCGGTCAGGACTGGAGCGCCGTCGGCTGCCCGGTCGAGCTGCTGGCGCTGGGCGGTCAGGGCGAGGGCATCACGCTGCGCGCGACGATGACGTCCTTCGGGCCGACACTTCTCGCGAAGGTGCTCAGCCTCAACGAGGTGCAGGAGTCGTCGCTCGGGCTGGTGTTCCACTTCGCCGACAAGGCCGGGCTGCCGATGCTCGACCTGAAGGACCTGCGCGCGGTCGTGCAGTTCCTCACCAGCGACGAGGGCAAGGAGGAGCTCAAGGAGCTCGGCGGCCTCTCCCGTGCCACCGCCGGCGTCATCCTGCGCGAGCTGATCGCCTTCGAGGACCAGGGGGCTGACGCGTTCTTCGGCGAGCCCGAGTTCGAGACGACCGACCTGATGCGCGTCGACGCGCAGGGCCGCGGCATCGTGTCCCTGCTGGAGCTGCCACAGCTGCAGGACCGGCCCCGACTGTTCTCCACCTTCCTCATGTGGCTGCTCGCGGACCTGTTCCACGAGCTGCCCGAGGTCGGCGACGTCGACAAGCCGAAGCTGGTGTTCTTCTTCGACGAGGCGCACCTGCTCTTCGACGACGCCTCCAAGGAGTTCCTCGACGCCATCGCCCAGACGGTCCGCCTGATCCGGTCCAAGGGCGTGGGCGTCTTCTTCGTCACCCAGACCCCGAAGGACGTGCCGGCCGACGTGCTGGCCCAGCTCGGCAACCGGGTGCAGCACGCCTTGCGCGCCTTCACGCCGGACGACGCGAAGGCGCTCAAGGCGACCGCCTCGACCTTCCCCAACTCCTCCTACGACCTCGAGGAGACGCTGACCCAGCTCGGCATCGGCGAGGCGATCGTCACGGTGCTCTCCGACCGCGGCGCCCCCACGCCGGTCGCATGGACCCGGCTGCGCGCGCCGCAGTCGAAGATGGCTCCGGCTGACCCCGCGGTGCTCACCGCAGCCGTGGCGGCGTCACCGTTGCACGACAAGTACGCCGAGCAGGTGGACCGCGACTCGGCGTACGAGCGGCTGGCGAAGCGCCTGGACAAGCCAGCGGATACCGGGGAGCCGGCACCCGGCCGTACCCCCGCCCCGAAGGCGCCCCGGGCACCGCGGGCACCCAAGCCGGAGAAGTCGACGGCGGAGAAGGTCCTCGAGTCCACGGCGTTCAGGCAGGCCGCCCGGTCCGCGGCGGCCGTGCTCGGCCGGGAGATCACCCGCTCGATCTTCGGCACCCGCCGCCGCTGACGCCGGGCCTCTGGTGGCGGAGGATGCGAGATTCGAACTCGCGAGGGTGTTACCCCAACACGCTTTCCAAGCGTGCGCACTAGGCCACTATGCGAATCCTCCCGGCGACGAGGATAACGGAGCAGCCAGCCCGCCCCGAACGCCCTCGGGCGAGGCTCGCGCAGCAGCCGGGGTTGGTTAGACTTGTCGGCGACCCCTCGTGCGGCGTCATCCCGCTGAACCCCCCCAGGGCCGGAAGGCAGCAAGGGTAAGCAGGCTCTGGCGGGTGTGCGGGGGGTCCTCGTCGCTCGCTCGGGATGGCTGAGGACGACGGCTGGGGGACGTCGGTCGGCACGGCTAGGGTCGACGCGTGACCCAAGCGCTGTACCGCCGCTACCGGCCGGACACCTTCGCCGACGTGATCGGCCAGGACCACGTGACCGGTCCGCTGCAGCAGGCGCTGGCGAACGACCGCACCCACCACGCCTACCTCTTCAGCGGCCCCCGCGGCTGCGGCAAGACGACCAGCGCACGGATCATGGCCCGCAGCCTCAACTGCGAGAACGGCCCGACCCCCACGCCCTGCGGCGAGTGCGACTCGTGCCTGGCCCTCGCGCCCGGCGGTGGCGGCAGTCTCGACGTCATCGAGCTCGACGCGGCGACCCATGGCCTGGTCGACGACGCCCGCGACCTGCGCGAGCGGGCGTTCTTCACGCCGGCCTCGGCGCGCTTCAAGGTCTACATCATCGACGAGGCGCACATGCTCACGGTGAACGCGGCCAACGCGCTGCTCAAGATCGTCGAGGAGCCGCCGCCGCACGTGAAGTTCGTCTTCGCGACCACCGAGCCGGAGAAGGTCATCGCGACCATCCGGTCCCGGGTGCACCACTACCCGTTCCGGCTGGTGCCGCCGGGCGAGCTGACCGCCTACCTGCTGACGCTGTGCGAGAAGGAGGGCGTCACCGCGGACCGCGCTGCCGTGTCCCTCGTGGTGCGTGCCGGTCGCGGCTCGGTCCGCGACTCGATGAGCATCCTCGACCAGCTGATGGCGGGGGCCCCTGACTCCGGCATCACCTACGAGTACGCCGCCGGGCTGCTCGGCCTGACCGATGCCACCCTGCTCGACGACACGGTCGAGGCGTTCGCTGCCGGCGACGCCGCGGCGGTCTTCCGGATCGTCGACCAGGTCGTCGAGGGGGGCCACGACCCCCGCCGGTTCGCCGAGGACCTGCTCGAGCGGCTCCGCGACCTGATCATTCTCGACGCCGTCCCGGACGCCGCCGGTGCGATCCTCGGTGAGCACCCGGCCGACGAGCTGGAGCGGATGCGCCAGCAGGCGGCCCACTTCGGCGCCGCCGAGCTGTCCCGGGCCGCCGACATCGTGAACTCCGGGCTCACCGAGATGCGCGGCGCGACCGCACCCCGGCTGCAGCTCGAGCTGATCTGCGCCCGGGTGCTGCTGCCGGCCGCCGAGGACGCCGAGCGTGGCGTGGCCGCCCGCCTCGACCGGCTGGAGCGCCGGGCCGACATCGCGGGGGCAGCGCCCGCGCCGGCCGTCGCGGCTTCGCCCGCGCCCCGACGTACGCCGCCTCCCACCGAGGCCGCCGTCACGGAGACCCCGGTCACCGAGCCCGCCGTCACGGAGACCCCGGTCACCGAGGCCACCGTCGAGTCGCCGGCCGAGCCCGAGCCTGAGCAGGCCCGGGCCGTCCCCGAGCCTGTCGTCGCCGGCGGCGTCGACCTGGTGACCGTGCGCCGGCTCTGGCCGGAGGTGCTCGAGGCGGTCGGCCGGATGAAGCGCACCACCTGGGCCTTCGTCAGCCAGAACGCCCAGGTCAAGGGCGTCGACGACGGCCGGCTCACGCTCAGCTTCAGCACCTCGGGGCTGCGTGACGTCTTCCTCAGCCGCAGCGACCACCAGGACTACGTCCGCGAGGCCCTGATCCAGGTGCTGGGCGTCGACTGGAAGGTCGACGCGATCGTCGACCCGTCGTCCACGCCCACGGCGGCGCCGGCTGCCGCGGCACCCACCCTGGAGAGCTCGGTGCCCTCCGGGCGGGCTGCGGCCGAGGCCGCGGTGGCTGCCGAGGCGGCGGCTCCCGGCGTCGCGGCGGTCGACGAGGCCCCCTCGGCCGACGACGAGGACGCCGACGACAGCACCCTCACCCACGAGGACCTGCTGGCCCGCGAGCTCGGTGCCAAGGTCATCGGCGAGTACGACGCCAGCTGACCGCCCGTTGACCCCTGCCGGGGCGTCGACCACGTAGGCTCCGTGGCGTTCGCCGGACTCCGGCGACCAACTGCTGCCGAACCCCGAGAGCGAGCGAGATCGTGTCCCTGAGTGGCGACCAGCCCGGCCCCGGCGGGCTCGGCGGCGGTGCTGACCTGTCCTCGCTGATGGCCCAGGCCCAGCAGATGCAGCAGCAGCTGATGCAGGCTCAGGAGGAGCTCGCCCAGGCGCAGGTGGTCGGCACGGCCGGTGGCGGCCTGGTCCGCGCCACGGTGACCGGTGCCGGCGAGGTGATCGGCCTGGAGATCGCGCCGAGCGCCGTCGACCCGACCGACACCGAGGGTCTGGCCGACCTGGTGCTGGCCGCGATCAAGGACGCCAACCGGGCCGCCGCCGAGCTGCAGCAGCAGGCGATGGGTCCGCTCGCCGAGGGCCTCGGCGGAGCCGGCGGCCTCGGCCTGCCGGGGATGTAGGGACCGCCGTGTACGAGGGCGTGGTCCAGGACCTCATCGACGAGCTCGGGCGGCTGCCCGGGGTCGGGCCGAAGAGCGCCCAGCGGATCGCGTTCCACCTGCTCGCCGCCGACCCCACCGACGTGCGACGGCTGGTGCACGTCCTGACCGAGGTCAAGGACAAGGTGCGGTTCTGCAAGACCTGCGGGAACGTCGCCGAGGCCGAGGAGTGCCGGATCTGCCGCGACCCGCGCCGCGACCGCACGGTGATCTGCGTGGTCGAAGAGCCCAAGGACGTCGTGGCGATCGAGAAGACCCGCGAGTTCCGCGGTCGCTACCACGTGCTCGGCGGCGCCATCAGCCCCATCGAGGGCATCGGACCGGACGACCTGCGGGTCCGCGAGCTGATGACCCGGCTGGCCGACAACGAGGTGACCGAGCTGATCCTGGCCACCGACCCCAACCTGGAGGGCGAGGCCACCGCCACCTACCTGGCCCGTCTGGTGAAGCCGATGGACCTACGGGTCACCCGGCTGGCCAGCGGGCTGCCGGTGGGCGGTGACCTCGAGTACGCCGACGAGGTGACCCTCGGCCGGGCCTTCGAGGGCCGACGACTGCTGGACGTATGACCGCACACCACCTGCCGAGCACGCACGAGGGGAAGGAGACCCGATGACCACCACGGACGACCTCGGGGACTTCACGATCGAGATCGCCGACCAGGTCGAGAGCTTCTGCGTCGCGGTGCGCGAGATCGCCGCCGCCGAGGACCCCGACTACGCCATCTCGCTGCTGCTGCTGGAGACCTCCCAGCTGCTGCTCGCCGGCGGCCGCCTCGGCGCCATCTCCGACGTCGTGCCCGAGGAGCGGTTCGAGCCGGACGCCGGCTTCGACCCTGACCTCGACGGTATCCGGGCTTCGCTGGCGAACCTGCTCGAGCCCATCGACGAGCACGCGGCCCTGTTCGACCCGTACTCCGAGGAGCCCGAGGTCTTCACCTCGCGGCTGTCCGACGACATCACCGACACGATGAGCGACCTGCTGCACGGCTTGCAGCACTACCGGGCCGGGCGCTCGTCCGAGGCGCTGTGGTGGTGGCAGTTCTCGTACCTGTCCAACTGGGGATCGACCGCCTCCTCTGCGCTGCGTGCGCTGCACTCGGTCGTCTCGCACGTCCGTCTCGACACCCCGATCGACGAGACGATCAAGGTCGAGGACCGGCTGCTCGCCGAGACCGTGCACGAGGTCACCGTCCAGGCGCCCTGACCCACCGGGCCTGCCAGGTCCGGAGAGCGGACGAGCGGGCTGCGGTCGGGCGGCATCCGTAGACTGGAGCGCGCCCGTAGCCGTCGTATGCCGAGGAGGTCCGCCGTGGGCCTGGTCGTGCAGAAGTACGGCGGGTCGTCCGTCGCCGACGCCGAGGGCATCAAGCGGGTCGCCAAGCGCATCGTCGACACCCGCAAGGCCGGCCACGACGTGGTCGTCGCCGTCTCGGCGATGGGTGACACCACCGACGAGCTGGTCGACCTCGCCCAGCAGGTCAGCCCGCTGCCGCACGGGCGCGAGCTGGACATGCTGCTCACCGCGGGGGAGCGCATCTCGATGGCGCTGCTCGCGATGGCCATCGCGAACCTCGGGCACCAGGCGCGGTCCTACACCGGCAGCCAGGCCGGGGTGATCACCGACTCGAGCCACGGCAAGGCCCGGATCATCGACGTCACCCCCGGCCGGATCCGGTCGGCGCTGGACGAGGGCGCGATCGTCATCGTGGCCGGCTTCCAGGGCGTCTCGCAGGACACCAAGGAGATCACCACCCTCGGCCGCGGCGGCACCGACACCACCGCCGTCGCCCTTGCTGCGGCACTCAAGGCCGAGGTCTGCGAGATCTACACCGACGTCGACGGCGTCTTCTCCGCCGACCCGCGGATCGTGCCGACCGCACGCCGGCTGCCGCGCATCTCCTACGAGGAGATGCTCGAGATGGCCGCCTGCGGGGCGAAGGTCCTGCACCTGCGGTGCGTCGAGTACGCCCGCCGCTACAACATCCCGGTCCACGTCCGGTCGTCGTTCTCGACGCGCGAGGGCACGATGGTTACGGACGACGAGCGATACCTTCGCGAAAGAGGGATAGACCAGATGGAACAGGCCATCATCTCCGGGGTCGCGCACGACCGCAGCGAGGCCAAGATCACCGTGGTCGGCGTACCCGACAAGCCGGGCGAGGCGGCGTCCATCTTCCGCGCGCTCGCTGCGGCGGAGATCAACATCGACATGATCGTGCAGAACATCTCGGCCGCCGCGACCGGGCGCACCGACATCTCGTTCACGCTGCCCAAGAGCGACGGCCAGACCGCGATGGCGGCGCTGGCCCGGATCCGCGACGAGGTCGGCTTCGAGGACCTGCTCTACGACGACCAGGTCGGCAAGGTGTCCCTGATCGGCGCCGGGATGCGATCGCACCCCGGCGTCTCGGCGACCTTCTTCGGCGCGCTCGCGGACGCCGGTGTGAACATCGAGATGATCTCGACCTCGGAGATCCGGATCTCGGTGGTGGTGCGCGGCCAGGACGTCGACAGCGCCGTGACCGCGGTGCACAGCGCGTTCGACCTCGATGCGAAGGAGACCGAGGCGGTCGTCTACGGAGGCACCGGAAGATGAACAAGAACGGTTTGCGGATCGGGGTCGTCGGCGCCACCGGGCAGGTCGGCACGGTCATGCGGAGGATGCTCGACGAGCGCGATGTCCCGATCGCCGAGCTGCGGTTCTTCGCCTCCTCGCGGTCGGCGGGCACGACCCTGCCGTGGCGCGGCGACGAGATCACCGTCGAGGACGCTGCGACGGCCGACCCGAGCGGGCTGGACATCGCGCTGTTCTCCGCGGGCGGCGCGACCTCGAGGGAGCTCGCCCCTCGCTTCGCCGCGGCCGGCGCCGTGGTGGTCGACAACTCCTCGGCCTGGCGGATGGACCCGGACGTCCCGCTGGTCGTCAGCGAGGTGAACCCGGGCGCCGTCGCGGACGCCCGCAAGGGCATCATCGCGAACCCCAACTGCACGACGATGGTCGCGATGCCGGTGCTCAAGCCGCTGCACGACGAGGCCGGTCTGGTCCGACTCGTCGCCAGCACCTACCAGGCGGTCTCCGGCAGCGGGCTGTCCGGTGTGGACGAGCTGGACAAGCAGGTCCGGCAGGTCGTCGACCGGGCCACCGAGCTGGTGCACGACGGCTCGGCAGTGCCGTTCCCGACACCGGAGAAGTACGTCGCGCCGATCGCGTTCAACGTGCTCCCGATGGCCGGCTCGGTCGTCGACGACGGCTCGTTCGAGACCGACGAGGAGCAGAAGCTGCGCAACGAGAGCCGCAAGATCCTCGGCATCCCGGACCTGCTGGTGTCCGGCACCTGCGTCCGGGTCCCGGTGTTCACCGGCCACTCGCTGTCGCTGAACGCCGAGTTCGCCCGGTCGCTGTCGGTCGAGCGCGCGCGCGAGCTGCTGGCCGACGCCCCCGGTGTACTGCTCACCGACGTACCGACGCCGTTGCAGGCCGCCGGCCAGGACCCGTCGTACGTCGGTCGCCTCCGCCGGGACGAAGGCGTCCCGGACGGCCGCGGCCTGGCGTTGTTCGTCAGCGGTGACAACCTGCGCAAGGGCGCGGCGCTCAACGCCGTGCAGATCGCCGAGCTGGTGGCTGCTTCCCGCTAGCCGGAGCGGCGGGCGGTCGCCAGGATCGCGTAGGTCTCGTCGGCCGCGCGGGCGTGGTCCGGTGACGACCCCAGTGCCCGGGCCGCACTGAACGCGTCGCTGAACCCGCCCGGTGCGAGGTGGTCGAGCGCCGAGTCGATCGCCAGGAAGGCGTCCAGCGGCACCGTCGGGTCGGCGTGACCGGGCACGGCGTACGCGTGGAAGTCGGCCGGGTCCCACTGCACCGGGCCGCGGTGGGCGAACTCGCGACCGGTGTCGCCCTCCAGCATCAGGCCGTAGAGCGTCCGGTTGAACGCCAGCGCCAGGAAGAACTCCGGTGGCGTACGCCGTCCGCCGGCCGCCGATGCCTGGTCCGCCGCCGTCCGGTACGCCGACGGCACCGCCCGGATCATGGCGTACCGGCTCTGCACCGCCTGGCCGCGCTTGCGCATCGCGGCCGGGTCGATCGGGAGCGCCTGCGGACGGGTCGGACCGGCACTCTGCTCCAGATGAGCTGGCGGCGGCGGGGCCGCGGAGGTCGACGACCAGGGCGAGGACAGCAGCAACCCGGCCACGGTGCCCGCGACCAGCAGCGCACCGGCCGCGCGGATCGGCGCCCGCCGCGGTCCGGGGTCGTCGTCCGGCCCGCTCACCAGGTGGTCCGGACGGTCCTGCACGTTCCCATGCTGCACCCGCCGCCGCAGATGACGACGGCCGGCCACCTGGCAGGTGGCCGGCCGTCTTCTGTCGGGGTGGCGGGATTTGAACCCACGACCTCTGCGTCCCGAACGCAGCGCGCTACCAAGCTGCGCTACACCCCGATCGAGCCCGGCAAGTCTAGCGGAGGCAGCCGGACTGCCGGACCAGGGATTCAGCCCGGGCGGGCGACCAGCGTGAGCAGCGTCGCCTCGGGACGGCAGGCGAACCGCACCGGCGCGTACGGCGAGGTGCCCAGGCCGGCGGAGACGTGCAGCCAGCCCTGCCGACCGCCTGACGACCAGGTCGACAGGCCGCGCGCCTGCCGCCGCGGCAGGTCGCAGTTGGTCACGAGCGCCCCGAAGCCCGGCACCCTGAGCTGCCCGCCGTGGGTGTGACCGGCCATCACCAGGCCGAAGCCGTCGGCGACCATCGGGTCGAGGATCCGGCGGTACGGGGCGTGGGTGACGCCCAGCGACAGGGTCGCGGACGGGTCGGCCGGCCCGGCGACCTCGGCGTACCGGTCGGCCCGGATGTGCCCGTCGTCGGTGCCGACCAGCTCGATCTCGCGATGGTCGACCTTGAGCCGCGCCCTGGCGTTGTCCAGGTCGACCCAGCCGGCGGCAAGCAGGCCGTCGCGCAGGTCCTCGGTGGGCAGCCGGGCCTTGCCGAGTCGCACCTGCCGGGCCGGCAACAGGTAGCGCGCCGGGTTCTTGAACATCGGCGCGTAGTAGTCGTTGGACCCCATCACGAACGCACCCGGCCGCTCGAGCAGCGGACCGAGCGCGTCGAGCACCGCGGGCACGGCCTCCAGGTGGCCCAGGTTGTCGCCGGTGTCCACGACGAGATCCGGCTCCAGCCCGGCCAAGGAACGCACCCAGTCGCGCTTGCGGCGCTGGTCGGGCACCAGGTGCAGGTCGGACAGGTGCAGCACCCGCAGCGGGCGCTGCCCGGCCGCCAGCACCGGCACCTCGGCCCGCCGCAGCGTGAAGGCGCGCACCTCGTAGCCGGCCGCCCACGCCAGGCAGGCCGCGCCGACGGCGGCACCGCCGGCGACCGCGGTCAGCGGCAGCCGCAGGGCGGAGGCAGGTCGTGTCACCCCACGATGCTGGCACACTGCGCCGCGCGGTCGCAGCGCTGACAGGATGGGCGCCATGACCGGTCTCAAGGATCGACTCCAGGCTGACCTCACCACCGCGATGAAGGCGCGCGACGAGCTGCGCTCGGCGACGCTGCGGATGGTGCTCACCGCGGTGAAGAACGAAGAGGTGTCCGGCAAGACCGCCCGCGAGCTCGACGACGCCGAGGTGGTCACCGTGCTCGGCCGCGAGGCGAAGAAGCGGCGCGAGGCGGCCGAGGCCTTCGCCGACGGCGGCCGCCCGGAGCGGGCCGAGCGCGAGAAGGCCGAGGAGGAGGTCATCGCGACCTACCTGCCGGCCCAGCTGTCGGACGACGAGCTGCGCGACCTGGTCACCGCGGCCATCGCCGACACGGGTGCGGTCGGACCGCAGGCGATGGGTCAGGTGATGAAGTCGGTGACGCCGAAGACCACCGGACGGGCCGACGGGGGCCGGGTCGCGGCCGAGGTACGCCGACAGCTCGCCGGCTGACGACGCGTCCCAGGCGGGTGCTCAGCCGCCGTCAGGGTTTCGGCAGCCGGGCCGGTTGGAGTTGCCGCAGGTGTCCTCCGGGCTCGGCTGACCCAGGTCCGGCTGGCCCGGGTCGGTCGGTCCCGGGCCGGGTCCGGTCGTGAGAGACGGTTGTGGCGCCGGGGGTCCGGCGCTGACGTAGATGACGACCCGCTGGCCCGGGTAGACCGACGCGCCGTTGCCCGGGTAGGAGTAGGCCACGGTCCCGGCGGGTGCGTAGTCGACGTAGACCGGGTCCTGGCTCACCACCGGGTCGAGCTGGGCCCCGCGCAGCAGCTCCTTGGCCTGCTCGACGGACTTGCCGGTGACCGACGGCACGGACAGGTCGTCGCCGCGGCGGACGTCGTCGTTGGCGTCGGTGAAGGAGGACACGGGTGTGCCGGACACGGTGCGGCTCATCATCTGCTGCCAGATCGGCCCGGGCAGGCAGCCGCCGCACACGTCGCCGTAGTAGACGCCACCGATCAGCCGGTTCTGCAGCGGATAGCCACCGGCCGGCGGGCTCGGGTTGCCGGCCCACACCGCGGTGGCCAGGTCGGGGGTGTAGCCGACGAACCAGACCGACACCCGCCGGTTGGTGGTGCCGGTCTTTCCTGCCGCCGGGCGGCCGATCGCGGCCCGGGTACCGGTGCCGCGCTGGATGACGCCTTGGAGCAGCTCGTTGATGCCGTCCGCGATGTCCTGGTCGAGGACCTGCTTGCATCCCGCCTGGGGCACCGGCAGCCGGTTGCCGGACGGGTCGGTCACCTCGAGGATCGCGATCGAGGTGCAGTGCACGCCGCGGGCGGCGAACGACGCGTAGGCCTCGGCCATCGACAGTGGCGACACCTCGTCCACCCCGAGGGTGAAGCTCTTGAACGGTCCGCTCAGGGGCTCGCCGTCGGCACGGTTCATGCCGAGCGCCTGGGCGATCTGCCACGGCCGGCACACCCCTACCCGCTCCTCGAGCTGGGCGAAGTAGGTGTTGATCGAGCCCTCGATGCCCGTCTGCAGGGTGTAGGTGCCGTTCTCGCTGCTCGTCTCGTTGAACGGGTCCCACGGGTCGGTCAGGACCTCGTTGCAGCCCTGCACGTCCCCGATGTGCGCCTGGTACGGCGCGTAGATCGGGTAGCTGAACGGGTAGCCCTTCTCCAGGGCCGCGGCCGCGACGAACGGCTTGAACGTCGACCCGGCCTGGAAGCCGCTGCTGCCGCCGTACGCCCGGTCGGTCGCGGGGTTGAACTTGATCTCGCCCTTCTTGTTCCTGTCGCCGTAGTCCCGGCTCACGGCCATCGCCCGGATGTGGCCGGTGCCGGGCTGCACCGAGACCAGGGCCGAGGCGACCTCGTCGGTGGGTTCCACGTGGTCGGCCAGCGACTCCTGCGCGTTGCGCTGCGCCTCCGGGTCGAGGGTGGTGGTGATCGTGAGCCCGCCGCGCAGCAAGAGCTTGGTGCGGTCGGACCGCTCCGCCCCGAAGGCCTTGTCGTTGAGGATGGTCTTGAGCACGAAGTCGCAGAAGAACGCGACCTTGGAGTCGTTGCAGCCGTTCTGGCGGAACCGTCGTGCCGGGTTGAGGGCCAGCTCGGTCGCGCGCGCCTCAGCCACCGCCTGCGGGTCGGCCAGGCCGACCTGGGCCATCCGGTCCAGCACGATGTTGCGTCGGGCCAGCGACCGCTCGGGGTTGCGCGTCGGGTCGAACGCCGTCGGCTGCTGCACGATGCCCGCGAGCAGCGCGGCCTGCGCCAGCGTCAGGTCGCGGGCGTGGGTGTTGAAGTAGCGCTTGGCCGCCGCCTCGACACCGAACGCGCCGCCGCCGAAGTAGGCGATGTTCAGGTAGCGCTCGAGGATCTGCTGCTTGGTGTACTTCTCCTCGACCGCCACCGCGTAGCGCAGCTCGCGCAGCTTGCGGGTGTACGACTGGGCCGTCGCGGCCTTCATCGCCTCGGCGCGCTCCTTGTCGTCCTTGATGTTCGACGCCGACTCGAGCAGCACCTGCTTGACGTACTGCTGGGTCAGCGTCGAGCCGCCCTGCACGTCCTCGCCCGCCTGGTTGTTGACGAACGCCCGCAGCGTTCCGCGGAGGTCGATGCCGCCGTGCTGGTAGAACCGCGAGTCCTCGATCGCGATGACCGCCTTGCGCATCACGGGGGCGACCTCGGAGATCGGGACTGAGACCCGGTTCTCCTCGTAGAAGCTGGCGATCAGCGAGCCGTCGGCGGCCAGGATCCGGGACCGCTCGGGAAGCGGGGGGATCTCCAGCTCGGCCGGCAGCGAGTCGAACCCGTCGGCGCTGTCCCGGGCCGCCAGGCCCAGCCCACCGACGACCGGGAGGGTGACGCCGGCGACCAGCAGGCCGCACAGCACGCTGACGCACAGGAAGAGCATCAGCCGGGAGATGAACCCGCCGGCAGCGCGCGGGCGCAATCCGTCCATGGTGGACAGGGTACGGGTCGAGCGTGCCGGGTCGCGACGACGGCGTGGCCGGTCGGCTCGGCACGCAGCGTGACGGACCTGTCACCGCAACCTCGGCCTGCGCGCCGGTGCTGGACGTATGGGGGGCGTCCGTAGTCCGTACTGACTAGGTCAATTTGGACCGAACGGTCCTGTCGTCCGACGTGTCCGGGTCCGTACCGTCCGACGGAGAAGATCCAGCACCAGAGCACAAAGGACGGTCCAGGATGACGTGGGCAGACGACTGGGCGTCGCGGGGGGCATGTCGGACCAGCGACCCGGACACGCTTTTCGTGCAGGGGGCAGCGCAGAACCGGGCCAAGGCCGTGTGCATGGGGTGCCCTGTGCGCACCGAGTGCCTCTCCGACTCGCTGGACAACCGGGTCGAGTTCGGGGTGTGGGGCGGGATGACCGAGCGTGAGCGCCGAGCGCTGCTCCGCCGCCGGCCGAACGTCACCTCGTGGCGGGCGCTCCTCGAGACGGCTCGCGACGAGTACCAGCGCGGCCTGAGCAGCTCGTCGCTCCCGGTGGCCATGTAGTCAGCTGACGTGCAGGGGCCTCCGGCACGACGGGAGGCTGGTTCGGGGCGGTCCTGGAGGGGAGGACCGCCCCGATCTGCTGTCCGGTCCTCAGCCGCCCGCGAGGGCGCGCCCGATCGTCCGCAGCCCGGCGAGGTCGTGCACGTCGCCCGGCTGGGCCGGTACGTCGACCACCGGCACCCGCGGGTGCGCGGCGGTGAACCGGCGGCGCAGCGACTGCTCGCGCTCGATCATCCGCATCCGCTCGGCGTGCAGCCGCAGCACGGTGGCCGCCAACCGGTGCTCGCCCGCCTCGTCCAGGGTCTCGGCACCGGCCGCCGCCCGGGCCGCCGACAGCGTCCCCGCTCCGGTGACGTGCACCCGGTTCAGCACCAGTCCGGACAACGGCATGCCCTCGGTCCCGAGCCGCTCGACGAAGTACGACGCCTCGCGCAGCGCGTCCCGCTCCGGGGCGGCGACCACGACGAAGGAGGTGCCGGAGGCCTGCAGCAGCCGGAACGTCGACTCGGCCCGCTCCCGGAAGCCGCCGAACATCGTGTCCAGGGCGGCGACGAAGGTCTGCATGTCCTTGAGCACCTGCGCGCCGAGGATCTTGGTGAGCAGCCCGGTCACCGCGCCGAACCCGGCGCCGAGGACCTTGAGGTAGGCCCGGCCGCCGGTCCGCGCGCCGCCCATCAGGATCCGGATGAACCTGCCGTCCAGGAACGACCCGAGCCGCTTGGGGGCGTCCAGGAAGTCCAGCGCCGACCGGCTCGGCGGGGTGTCGACGACGATCAGGTCCCAGCGGTTCTCGGCCCGCAGCTGGCCGAGCTTCTCCATCGCCATGTACTCCTGCGTGCCCGAGAAGCTGGACGACAGCGACTGGTAGAAGGGGTTGTCCAGGATGGCCTGGGCCCGCGACGGCGTCGAGTGCGCGAGCACGACCTCGTCGAAGGTCCGCTTCATGTCCAGCATCATCGCGTCGAGCGTCCCCCCGGCCGACTCGTCGACCCCGGTCACGCGTCGTGGGATGTTGTCCAGCGCCTTGAGCCCCATGGACTGCGCGAGCCGCCGGGCCGGGTCGATGGTGAGGACCACGACCGCACGGCCCTGCTCGGCGGCCCGCAGCGCCAGCGCGGCGGCCGTCGTCGTCTTCCCGACGCCACCCGAGCCGCAGCACACCACGATCCGCGTCCCCCCGTCGCCGATGACCGTGTCCAGGTCCAGCGTCCTCATGCGGCGCCCTGGGCGCAGAGTCGCTCGGCCAGGCCGTAGAGGCCACCGAGGTCGACGCCCTCGGAAAGCAGCGGAAGCTCGTACGTCGGCCGGCCCAGCGCCTTCAAGGTGCGCCGCTCGGCCTTCTCCAGGGCGACCCGCTCGGCATGCTCGGCCACCTCGCCCAGCAGCGCGTCCACGGCCCCGGCGCGGACGCCGACACCGGCCGCCTCGAGCCCGGCGGCCACCTCCTCGCGGGGCAGCCGGCCCTTGGCCGCAGCCGTGAGGTCGGCCACCTTGAACAGCGGTTCGCGGACGCCGTTGACCACGATCCCGCCGACCGGAAGCCCGGCGGCGGCCAGCTCCGCGACCGCATCCACGGTCTCCTGCACCGGCATCTCCTCGAGCAAGGTCACGACGTGCACCGCGGTCTGCGGGGAGGTGAGCAAGGCCATGATCGCGTCGGCCTGACCGCGGATCGGGCCGACCTTGGCCAGCCCGGCGACCTCGGCGTTGACCCCGAGGAAGCGCGTGATGCGACCGGTGGGCGGCGCATCCAGCACGACCGCGTCGTACACCGGCTTGCCGGCCTTCTTCCGGCGTACGGCCTCGTAGACCTTCCCGGTGAGCAGCACGTCGCGCATCCCCGGAGCGATCGTGGTAGCGAAGTCGATGGCGCCGATCTTGCGCAGCCCGCGGCCGGCCCGCCCCAGCTTGTAGAACATGTCGAGGTACTCGAGCAGGGCCCCCTCGGGGTCGACCGGGAGGGCCAGCACGTCGCCGCCGCCGGGGCCGACCGCGACCTTGCGCTCCTCGTAGGGCAGCGGAGGGGCATCGAAGAGCTGCGCGATGCCCTGCCGGTTCTCGACCTCGACCAGCAGCGTCCGACGTCCCTCACCCGCCAGGGCGAGCGCGAGAGCGGCGGCCACCGTGGTCTTGCCGGTGCCGCCCTTCCCGGTCACGACGTGCAGTCGCACGCCTTCCCAGTCGGACTCGCGGCTGGCCATGCGGGGAGCGTAATCGCACCTAGGATGCGCCCTCGTGACCGGCCGCCCCCGACTGACCACCGCACGGACGGTGCTCGTGCCGCAGACCCTCGACGCGGCTCGCGCCATGCTGGCCGGGCAGGACCCGGGGCTGCCGCTCGCGGAGGGCTACCCGCACGCCGACAGCCTCGACGCGATGCGGATGTACGTCGAGCACGGTGGGCCGGACGACGGCGGATGGTTCGTGACGCTGGCGGAGGACGGCCGTGTCATAGGGGACTGCGGCACGTTCGGGCCGCCGGACGACCAGGGCCGGGTCGAGATCGGCTACGGGCTCGCGGCGCCGTTCCGCGGCCGGGGTCTGGGCACCGAGGCGGTCCGCGCACTGGTCGACTGGCTGGTTGCCCAGCCCGAGGTCCGCACCGTGACCGCCTCGGTCGAGGTCGGCAACGAGCCGTCCCGCCGCCTGCTCGTGGCGCTCGGCTTCACCCTCGTCGCCGAGGCCGACGGCGAGTGGCACCTCGAGCGCCCCGCCTGACGTTCCCCGGGCGCGTTTTCTCATGATCGGAGCAATTCCGTCGTCCGCGTTGGCGCCGAGGCACTCCGATCATGCGTTTCCGGGCGTGAGGGCCTGCGCGACGGCGGCGAGCACACTGGCCCAGGCGTCCGACCCAGGGTCGATGAGCGACATGTGGTCGACGTCGACGAGCTCGTGCAGCGCGACGTCCTCCCCCACAGCGGCGGCTGCAGCGCGAAAGCTGCGACTGACCTCCACCGGCACGTCCTCGTCCCGGGTGCCGTGCACGAGCACGGTCGGTACGCCGGTCGGCAGCAGCCGGGCCGGGTCGGCAACGGCGTACCGCTCCGGCTGCTCGTCCGGTGCCCCGCCCAGCAGCCCCTCGGTGGCCCGGTTCCCCAGGCCGAGTCGCTGCGCCAGACCGAGGTCGAGGACACCGGCCAGGGCCACCACCCCGACGCGCAGCGCCGTGGGGCGATGCCAGGGCGAGCCGGCCGGGAGCCGGTGCCGGGCGGCCGACCAGGCCACCAGGTGGCCACCGGCCGAGTGCCCGACCAGGGCGGTCCGTCCCGGGTCGACGCGCGCACCGACCTCGCCCGCGACCAGGCCGGGCACCGTGTCGCCGATCAGCGCCAGGTCGTCCAGCGTCCCCGGCCAGCCACCGCCCGGCATGCCGACCCGGCGGTACTCGACGGTCGCGACCAGGTGGCCGGCCGCGGCCAGTCCCGCGCTCTGCTCCGCGACGTGCTCGCGGTCCCACTCGGCCTTCCAGAAGCCGCCGTGGACCACCACGACCAGCGGCGCGGGCTGCCCGGTCCCGGCCGGCAGCCGCACGTCGACCAGGTGCTCGGGCAGCGGCCCGTAGGACAACGTCAGGTCCGGTGCGCTCACCCCTGCACGGCCCCGCCGTCGACGTTGATGCCCTGTCCGGTGAAGCCACCATTGGCCACGCAGAACCACACCGACTCGGCGACCTCGTCCACCGTGATCAGCCGGCCGATCGGCTGCTTGCGCTCCAGGATCTGCCGCGCCTCCGCCGCACTGCGGCCGGTCTGCTCGACGATGGTGGCCACCGTCCCGTCGGTCATGGCGGTGTCGACGTACGCCGGGCAGACCGCGTTGGCCGTCACGCCCGTCGTGGCCAGCTCCGCCGCCACCGACCGCACCAGACCGAGTACCCCGTGCTTGGCCGCGGTGTACCCGGCGATGTACGGCTCGCCGCGCTTGGCGGCCATCGAGGCGACCACCACGATGCGACCCCAGCCGGCCGAGACCATGCCTGGCACCACCCGGCGCACGCACCGGAACGGCGCGGTCAGGTTGAGCTCGAGCTGGCGGGCCCACATCTCGTCGGGGTAGCGCGCGATCGGCGCGGACAGCCCGTGGCCGGCGTTCGCGACGAGCACCGAGACCGGGCCCCAGGCCTGCTCGACCGCACCTGTCACGGTGTCTGCCGCGGTCGGGTCGAGCATGTCGGCGGGCAGCACCAGCGACTCGGTCGCGAGCAGCCCGGCCGTCTCGCTCAGCTCGTCCTCGCTGCGCGCGGTCAGCGCGACCCGGTAGCCCTCGGTCGCGAACCGCACCGCCACGGCCCGCCCGATGCCGCGACCAGCACCGGTGACGAGTGCGATCCGGGCGTCGTCGGACTGCGGTCTGGGGCTCGGCACCCGCGCAGTATGGTCGCTGCCATGACGAAGTGGGAGTACGCCACCGTGCCCTTGCTGGTGCACGCCACCAAGCAGATCCTCGACACCTGGGGTGAGGACGGCTGGGAGCTCGTGCAGGTCGTGCCCGGTCCCGGCGGCGGTGACCAGGTCGTCGCCTACCTCAAGCGAGCCAAGTGAGCACCGCCGAGGAGCGCCTGGCCGAGCTCGGCCTGACGCTGCCCTCCGACACCGCACCGCTCGCGAGCTACGTGCCGGCGGTGCGCACCGGCAACCTGGTCTTCACCTCCGGCCAGCTGCCGCGGGTCGACGGCGAGCTGACCCACGTCGGCAAGGTCGGCGCCGAGGTCACCGCGGAGCAGGCCAAGGAGGCCGCGCAGGCCTGTGCCCTCAACGCCATCGCCGCGGTCAAGGGCGAGATCGGCGACCTGGAGAAGGTACGCCGGGTGGTGAAGGTCGTCGGCTTCGTGGCCAGCACACCGGACTTCACCGGCCAGCCCGGCGTCGTCAACGGCGCCAGTGAGCTGCTGGGCAAGGTCTTCGGGGACGCCGGAGTGCACGCTCGCAGCGCCGTCGGTGTCGCCGCGCTGCCGTTGGACGTGCCGGTCGAGGTCGAGATGATCGTCGAGGTCGACCCGGCCTAGTCGCCGTCAGGGGCGCCGGGCTCACGGTCGGTGGCCGCGTCGAGGAACGCGATCTCGAAGGCGGTCGCGCTCAGCTGCACCGCCACCCTGGCGAGGTCGTCGTGCCGGCTGTCGTCGTCGACGTGCTGGCGCAGGCGGTCGCGCAGGAACGCCCCCAGCTCGCGGGCCGCCTTCGCCGCGTCGAGCTGCAACGCCGAGACCACCTCGAGCGGCACGCCCTGCTGGGACAGCATCCGGCCGATGCCGACGAGCAGCGTGTGGCTGATCAGCTGGCCGTCGTCGTCCCGCCAGGCGAGGCCGGTCTCGGTCAGGTCCTCGGGCAGGTCCGGCAGCAGGCTGCGGATGCGGTCCTCGGGGATCGGCACGGTCCGGGAGATGTCCGAGCTGCCGTCGCGGAACCGCCGGCGGCGGTCGGCGACGATCGCGGAGTAGCTGCCCGGCGTCGCGATCAGCCGCTTGATCGCGGCCAGCGTGAACCCCTCGCGCTGGAGTGACGCGATCAGCTGGAGCCGGGCCAGGTGCGCGCCGTTGTACAGGGCCACCCGACCACTGATCGAGGGCGGGAAGAGCAGGCCCTTGGACTGGTACGCCCGGATGTTCCGCGGCGTCATGCCCACGGCGTCGCCGAGCTCGGTGACGGTCATGCCTTCGGCCAAGGAACTGCCCCCATGCGTCGGTACGGGTCCGACCGTACCGGTGCCTGACGCCTGCTCCTACGATGCGCGGATGGTCGAGGTCCCCCCGCAGCTCCTGGAGCGGGCTCGGGCCTTTCTCGCGGCCGGCGCCGCGGCGGAGGTGGCACCGCCCCGGCACGCGGCCACGGTGGTGCTGCTCCGCGACGCCACCGACGGTCCCGAGGTCTACCTCCTGCGGCGGGCCGGCACGATGGCCTTCGCCGCGGGGATGCACGTCTTCCCTGGCGGGTCGGTGGACCCTCGGGACGGCGGGACCGCCACGGCATGGGCCGGCCCGCCTGCCGACCAGTGGGCGGGCTGGCTCGGCTGCGACGAGGCGCTGGCCCGGGCGCTGGTGTGCGCGGCGATCCGGGAGACCTTCGAGGAGTCCGGCGTCCTGCTGGCCGGGCCGGACCCCACCAGCGTGGTCCAGGACACGACCGGTGACGACCTGGAGCGCGACCGGCTGGCCCTGCTCGACCGCAGCACCTCGATGGCGGAGGTGCTGTCCGGCCGCGGGCTGGTGCTGCGCAGCGACCTGCTGCGGCCGTGGGCGCACTGGATCACCCCGGAGTTCGAGCCCAAGCGGTTCGACACCCGGTTCTTCGTCGCCGCCGTCCCGACCGGCCAGCGTCCGAGGGACGTGAGCGGCGAGGCGGACGACACGGTGTGGCTCCCGGTGGCCGCCGCGGTCGCGCAGCACGAGGCCGACGCCCTGGCGATGCTGCCGCCGACGATCCAGGCGCTGCGCGAGCTGTCGGCGTACCGCTCGGTCGCCGAGGCACTGGCTGTCTCCCGCGAGGTCACGCCGGTGCTGCCGCGTCTTGTGGCGGACGGCGAGCGGCTGCGGCTGGTGGTGGACGGCGGATGACCGAGCTGCCGCGCTGGGCGGCCCTGGTCCGGGCCGACAACCCGTCACCGATGACCCTCGAGGGCACCAACACCTACCTGCTGCGCGGCGACGACAGCGGCCCGGCCGTGGTGGTCGACCCCGGGCCGCTGGACGAGCTGCACCTCGCCGCCGTCGTCGCGCGGGCCGGCGGTGAGGTCGCCCTGGTGCTGCTCACCCACGGCCACGCCGACCACTCCGAGGGCGCCCGGCTGCTGCAGGAGATGACCGGGGCGCCGATGGCGGCCGTCGACCCACGGTTCTGCGTGGACTCCGAGCCGCTGGTGGCAGGAGCAGTCTTCGACGGCGTCGCCGGGCTGGACATCCGGGTGCTCGCGACGCCGGGCCACACCGGCGACTCCGTGAGCTTCGTCGTCGCAGCCGACGAGCCGGGACTGCTCACCGGCGACACCATCCTGGGCCGCGGCACGACCGTCGTCGCCCATCCAGACGGTCGGCTGGCTGACTACCTGCGCTCGCTGGAGGAGATCCGCGACCTGGACGGCCCGCTGACCCTGCTGCCCGGCCACGGCCCCGCCGGTGGCGACGCGGGGCAGCGGGCGGCCGCCTACCTCGCGCACCGGGCCCAGCGGCTGGACCAGGTCCGCGCTGCGCTGGCGGCCGGCGACACGACGCCGCAGCAGGTGGTGCGCCGGGTCTACGCCGACGTCGACGAGAGCCTCTGGCCGGCCGCCGAGCTGTCGGTGCTGGCCCAGCTCGACTACCTGGCCGAGACCGGCGGCAGCTAGCCCGCGCGGCGGCTGAGGCGGTCGAGGTCGAGGATGACGACCGCGCGGCCCTCGAGCCGCAGGAAGCCGCGGCCGGCGAAGTCGGCGAGCGCCTTGTTCACGGTCTCGCGGGAGGCGCCCACCAGCTGGGCAAGCTCCTCCTGGGTGAGGTCGTGGGTGACCCGGACGCCGTCCTCGGAGGGCACGCCGAACCGCCGCGCCAGGTCGAGCAGCGCCTTGGCGACCCGGCCCGGCACGTCGCTGAAGACCAGGTCGGCCATCGCCTCGTTGGTGCGCCGGAGCCGTCTTGCCAGCGCCGCGAGCAGCTGGGTCGCGACCTCGGGGTGAGCGGTGAGCCACGGCTGGAGGTCGGCGTTGCCGAGCCCGATCAGGGTGGTGTCGGTGACGGCGGTCGCGGTGGCCGTCCGCGGACCGGGGTCGAACAGCGACAGCTCGCCGAACATCTCGCCCGGCCCCATGACGGCCAGCAGGTTCTCGCGGCCGTCGGCGGCGGTGCGACCCAGCTTCACCTTGCCGGTCGTGACGACGTACAGCCGGTCACCGGGCTCGCCCTCGCTGAAGAGCACGTGTCCCCGGGGCAGCCGCACCTCCAGCATCTGGGCGCGCAGCTCTTCCTGCGCCTGCGGGTCGAGAGCCGAGAACAGCGGTGAGCCGCCCAAGCCGCCGACCGGCTCGTCCACGCTCGTCTGTTCCATCCTGTGCAGCCTCCTCCACCGGGGTCCCCGACGCAGGGCCAGTCTGCCGCACCGGCATCCTGCGGGGCGGGAGGGTCAGGCGACGTCGCTGCTGCCGGGCAGCGGCAGTGCGCGCAGCGCGAGCGCAGGCTCCTCGCGGTAGCGGGCGATCAGCTCGCTGGTGGCGTCGTCCAGGCGCTCGTGCAGGCTGCGCCGGTACGACGACAGCTCCACCTCGGCTGCGGCCAGCCGGGGCAGCAGGCCCTCGCCGGAGTCGAGGTCGGACCCGGCCTCCCACAGCACCGCCAGGTCCGGCAGCGGCGGGACCGACACGGCGTCGTGCACCGGCAGCACCGCGAGACGCCGGCTGGACTCCTGGTGCTGGGTCAGCACCGACTGCAGCCGGGCGACCGGGGTGCGCTCACCGTTCTCGCCGAGAGCGGTGTCCAGCCGGGCCTGCAGGATCCGGCGCCAGTACGAGACGCGGGACTCCTCGACGACCAGCTCCTGCCGGTAGCTGCGCAACGCGTCCAGGTCCAGGGGCATCAGGTGCGGGACGCGCTGCGCCGGGCGCCGGGCTGCCGGCCGACGGCCGTTGCCCGTGCTCCGCGCAGGAGTGCTGGTGATCACACCAGACGTGTCGTCGGGCCTCCCACCGGCCTTGAGAGCAGGTCACCCGTACGGCTGAGGTGTCGCCGACGGACCGTAGGCTCTGCGCTGTGACCAGGAGCCGCACGACCACCCGAGTGGCCGAGTCCCCGCTGGCTCGCACCCGCCGCGCGCGGCGCATCCACAAGATCCTGGCCGACACCTACCCGGACGCTCACTGCGAGCTCGACTTCAGCACCCCGCTGGAGCTCGTGGTGGCTACGATCCTGTCCGCGCAGTCCACCGACGCGGGGGTCAACAAAGTCACGCCGGCGCTCTTCGCCAGGTACCCCGCGGCCGCCGACTACGCCGCCGCCGACCGCGAAGAGCTCGAGGCGATGATCCACTCGACCGGCTTCTTCCGGGCGAAGACGAACTCGCTGATCAACCTCGGCCAGGCCCTCGTC
Organism: uncultured Actinomycetota bacterium; assembly: GCA_963746465.1. Classification (GTDB taxonomy): domain Bacteria; phylum Actinomycetota; class Actinomycetes; order JACCUZ01; family JACCUZ01; genus CAVVAY01. The sequence goes on from CAVVAY010000007.1 coordinate 523,625, forward strand.
GAGCGGTACGGCGGGGAGGTGCCAGGCCGGCTCGACGACCTGGTGACCTTGCCGGGGATCGGGCGCAAGACCGCCAACGTGGTCCTCGGCAACGCGTTCGACGTGCCCGGCATCACCGTCGACACCCACTTCGGCCGGCTCTCGCGGCGGTTCGGCTGGACCGAGCTGGACGATCCGGTCAAGGTGGAGCACGAGGTCGGCGCGCTGTTCCCCAAGCGGGACTGGACGATGCTCAGCCACCGGGTCATCTTCCATGGCCGCCGCGTGTGCCACGCCCGTCGGCCGGCCTGCGGGGCCTGCCCGGTGGCCCGCCTCTGCCCGGCGTACGGCGAGGGCGAGCTGGACCCGGTCAAGGCCGCGAAGCTCGTGAAGTCGCCCGCCCAGGTGGCGGCGTCGGCGTGACGGCGCCGGGCCGGGCCGTGCGGGTCGCCGCCACGATGACGGTGACGGCCGGCCTGCTGGCCGGCTGCACCGCGGGGGCCGCGAAGGACCCCGCGCCGGTCGCGTCGGCCAGTGCCGCCTACTCGCTGCCGAGCTGCCCGTCCCTCGAGCCGGCCGAGCCGGTCGACGACGGCCTGCCCGACCTCGAGCTGCCCTGCCTCGGCGGCGGGCCGTCGGTGAACCTCGCCGACCTGCGCGGCACACCTATGGTGCTCAACGTCTGGGCCGCGTGGTGCGTCAACTGCGACCGCGAGATGCCGTTGTTCGCCGCAGCGATGGCCGAGGCCGGCGAGCGGGTGCGGTTCTTCGGCGTCCACTACAAGGCCGCCGAGAAGTACGGCGAGCGCTCGGCGGCCGACTTCGGCGTCCCCTTCCCGTCGGTGCACGACGAGGACGGCGACAAGACCGCGCTCCAGCTGCGCGCCACGGCGCCGCCGCAGACCCTGTTCGTCACCGCCGAGGGGCGGGTCGTCGGTCACCAGGTCGGCGAGATCAAGACGCGGGAAGAGCTGGACGGCCTGGTGCAGCGTTACCTCGGCGTACGGCTGTGACGCTGCCCGAGTGGCTGCGGCCGCTCGCCGAGGCCGCCGTGCACGTCCGTCCCGAGCAGCTCAGCAGGTTCCTGCCGCCGGACGAGGGCGGCCGGGAGTCGGCGGTGCTCATGCTTTTCGGCGAGTCCCGGCCCGGCTGGGAGGGGGCCGACGTGCTGCTGATCGAACGGGCCCACGACATGCGCAGCCACGCCGGGCAGGTCGCCTTCCCGGGCGGCGCGGTCGACCCCGCGGACGAGGACGTGGTCGCCGCCGCGCTGCGCGAGTCGGTGGAGGAGACCGGGCTCGATCCCGCGGGTGTGGACGTCATCGGCACGCTGCCGGCGTTGTTCCTGCCACCCAGCGGTTTCGTGGTCACCCCGGTGCTCGGCTGGTGGCGCGAGCCGTCGCCGGTGTCCGTGGTGGACACGCGAGAGGTGGCGTCGGTGCACCGGGTGCCGCTGGCCGAGCTGCTGGACCCCGCCAACCGCTACCAGGTGAGCCACCCCAGCGGCTACGTGGGCGCCGCGTTCGACGCCGCCGGACTGCTGGTGTGGGGCTTCACCGCCGGCCTGCTCGACCGGATGCTCCGCCTCGGCGGGTGGGAGCTGCCGTGGGACCGTAGCGACGTGCGTGACCTGCCGGCCGAGCACCTGGCCCGGACGATGCCGGCCGACGAGGTGGGTCGCGCGTGAACTGGCTGGACCTCGTGCTGCTGGTCTCGGCGCTGTCGTTCGCCTTCTCGGGCTACCGGCAGGGCTTCGTGGTGGGCGTACTGGCGTTCGCCGGGTTCCTCACCGGTGGAGTGGTGGGGCTGCTGCTTGCGCCGCGGATGGTCTCGCGGGTCGAACCCGGCCTCGGGCAGTCGCTGCTCGCGGTGGCCGTGGTGCTGCTGGCCGCGACCATCGGGCAGGTCGCCCTCGGTTGGCTCGGGTCGTTGGTGCGCAACCGCATCACCTGGCGGCCGGCGCGAGTGCTCGACGCCGGGCTCGGGGCGGCGGTGAGCGTCGTCGCGATGCTCGTGATCGCCTGGTTCCTGGCATCCTCGCTGCGTCCCGGGCCGCTGCCGTCGCTGTCGCGCCAGATCAGCGACTCGCAGGTGGTCACCACCGTCGACCAGGTGATGCCGGAGCGCGCCCGGACGCTGTTCTCCTCGTTCCGGCAGGTGCTCGACGACAACGAGCTGCCGACGGTGTTCGGCGGTCTGTCCCCGGAGCGGATCAGGCCGGTCCCGCCGCCGGACGGCGCGATCACCGGCACCGCAGCGGTCCGTCGGGCCTCGGCCAGCGTGGTGAAGGTCAGCGGCACCGCTGACGACTGCAGCCGGAGCCTCGACGGCAGCGGCTTCGTCTACGCCCGCCAGCACGTGCTGACCAACGCGCACGTCGTCGCGGGCGTGGACGACCCGCAGGTCCGGGTCAACGGCACCGACCAGCGGCTGGACGCGGAAGTGGTCCTCTTCGACCCGGACCGTGACCTCGCGGTGCTGTACGTGCCCGACCTCACCGCGACCCCGCTCGACCTGGACGACTCCGGTCACCGCGGCGACCAGTCCGTGGTCGCCGGCTACCCGGGTGGCGGCCCGTACCGGCTGGTCGCAGCCCGCATCCGCGACACCATCAACGCCCGCGGCCCGGACATCTACCACCGCAAGCAGATCACCCGCGAGGTGTTCTCGCTGTACGCCGACGTCGAGCCGGGCAACTCCGGTGGTCCGCTGCTCACCCCGGACGGCGACGTGTACGGCGTGGTCTTCGCCAAGTCGCTGGACGACGCGGACACCGGCTATGCGCTGACCGTCGACGAGGCCCGCAGCGTCGCGCGCGCCGGCCGGAAGGCGACCCGCGCGGTCGACACCGACACCTGCGCCTGACGAGCAGCTAGTACGACGTGATGCTGTCGCCGTCGACCACGATGACCTGGCCGTCGCGGAGCGTGCGGTGCGGGACACCGGCTGCGCGGTACCGTTCGACGACCGCGTCCATCGCCTCGCTCTCGGGGTGGTCCGGTGACGCGACGTGCGGCACGAAGGCGAAGTCGAGCACGCCCAGACCGTCCCAGATCGGCTGCTCGCCGTAGACCCGGGTCACCGCGTCCGCGTCGTCCACGAGCTCCAGGCCGCGCAGGCTGGGTGCGAGCACGCACGGCCCCGCGCTGTAGCCGGCGTACACGTACGCATCCCGGCCGAGACCGGCGACGATCGCCTGGTCGGCACCGCTGTGGCGCATCGCGTGCCGGAGCATGAAGACGTTGCCGCCCCGCAGCCACAGCACGTCATGGCTCTCCAGCACGGCCGCCAGGTCGCTGTCGTCGCCGACGTGGTCACGCAGGTCGACCTCGGTGGGGCGCAGCCCGAGCGCGGCCAGCGCGACCAGCTCGCGTTCCACGGCTTCCCGGCGGTAGTCCGGCGCGGCGTCGTCCATCGAGTTGGCGATCACGGCCGCGCGGGCACCCGGCCCGGCCATCGCGACGAGCAGGTCGCTGCGGTCGCCGAGCCGGAACGACGAGAGATAGAGCCGCATCAGCTGCGGAGCCGGACGGTGCGAGGTGGCTCGCCGTCGACCGGCGGCTCGGCGGCCAGGGCACGCGCGGTGGCGACCAGACCGGCCACGTCGATGCCGTACGGCGGTGCGCCGGCGTACGGCTCGATCCGGGCGGCACCGCGGTGCAGCAGGGTGCTCGCTCCGGCGAGGTTGCCGCGGGCCCGGTGGGTGAGGCCGACAGCGAGCTGGGCCAGCCCCTGCCACAGGTCGCGCTCGACCTCGGGGGCGGCCTTCCAGGTGCCCTCGAGCACTTCGTGGGCGTGGAACGGCCGGCCGGCGTCGATCAGCCGCTGGGCCTCGACGAGCGACTCCTCGGGCGCCAGCACCAGGTCGTCAGGCACCCGTTCGACACCCTCGGCGTCGTGCTGCAGCGGGCGGCCGAGGCCGTCCCGTGGCCGGTTGTTGCGCGCCCGGCCGGCCGGGTCGCGATCGCGCTCGGTCATCCGTGCTCCGGGGAGGGGTCGTCGAGCCAGTCGCGCAGCACGGTGGTGAACGCGGACGGGTCCTCCTCCTGCGGGAAGTGGCCGACGCCGGGCATCAGGTGCCACCGGTAGGGCGCCTCGACGTACTTGCCGGAGCCCTGGGCGCTGCCCGGCAGCACGCAGCGGTCCAGCGCACCGTGCACCTGCAGGGTCGGCACGGTGACGGGGCTCGACATCCGCCGGGCGTACCGGACGCCGTCGGTGCGCGGGATGGAGCGGACCGCCCAGCGGTAGGACTCCAGGGCGCAGTGCGCGACACCGGGGATCTGCGCGGCCTGCCGGTAGCGCGCCTCGGTCTCGGCGTCCGGGAAGCCGGGCCCGGCCCACTGCCGGAGCAGGGTGGCCACCGCCTCGGCGTCGTCGGCGACCAACCGGCGCTCCGGCACCATCGGCGCCTGGTAGCCGAGCACGTGGCGGCTGGCCCGGACCTGCCGGACCTGGGTGAGGTGGGCGCGGCGCAGGCGGCGCGGGTGCGGCATCGAGACGGCCACCAGCCGGCGTACCTGACGGGGGTGCACGACCGACAGCGTCCAGGCGACCAGGCCGCCGAGGCCCTGCCCGACCACGGCGGCGTCCCGGTCACCCAGCGACCTGATCACGCCGGACGCGTCCTCGGCGAGGGTCCGCGGGTCGTAGCCGCGCGGCGGCTTGTCGCTGGCGCCGAAGCCGCGCAGGTCCATCGCGGCGACCCGGTACCCCGCAGCGGCCAGCGCCGGCAGCTGGTGCCGCCAGGTCCACCAGAACTGCGGGAACCCGTGCAGCAGCAGGACGAGCGGCCCGCTGCCGGCGACCGCGACATGGAACCGGGCACCGTTCGCCGCGACCATGTGGTGCTCCCACGGGCCGGCGACCCGGGCGACGGAGGCGTCCGGAGGCTGGTCAGCTGGTCGGCGCGTTGCCATCGGTGGACCGCGGGCTCTTGAGGAACGCCGCGGTCTCCTTGCTGGTGCGGATGGTCCGCGCCGGCGGGCCCATCTTCGACAGCGTCTTCTTGCCGACCAGGACGAGCAGGCCGGCGATCAGGAGGTACAGCACGGCCACGATCAGGAACGCGAGCCACGACACCACCCCGGCGCGGACCAGGCCCTGGGCGAGAGCGATCGAGAGCAGGATCGTGGCGAGCAGGCCGAGGAACGCCGCGGCGCCGAACATCGCGCCGCCCTTCGCGCCGTTCTTGGCCTCCTGGCGGAGCTCGGCCTTGGCGAGCTCGACCTCGCTGCGCACCAGCGTCGACAGGTCGCGGCTGGCGGTGGCGAAGAGCGCGCCGAGGGTCTCCTCGGGCTGGGTTCCTGGTCCCGTCATCTGCGTCATGGCGCTCAGTCTGCCCCGCGGCCGGTGTTCGACGCATTCTCGAGCTCAGGAAGCACCTCGGCGGCGGCTTGTTCCAGCACGCCGACGTCACCGGCGTACACGCCTTCCGGCCGTGGCCAGTGCACCACCACCTCGTGGAAGCCGAGCGCCGCCGCCCGGCCGAGGACGTCGCGCAGGTGCTCGACCGACGACGGCCCGAAGGCACCGGAGGCGTCCACGCTGAGGAAGCGCTGGAGGTCGGTGGGGTCGCGGCCCTCGGCGGCCAGCGCCGCGTCGAGCCACTCGCAGGCGGCAGGCAGTGCCGCCCACCACCGCGTCTCGCCGTCCTCCGGGGGAGTGACGCCGGTCGTCACCCAGGCCTGCCCGTGGCGGGCCGCGACCCGCATCGCCCGCGGTCCGTTGGCGGCCACGACGAACGGCAGTCGGGGCTGCTGCACGCAGCCGGGGTGCATCCGGGCGTCCCGGGCGGTGAACCACTCGCCGTCGTACGTCGTGGTCGGTGACGTCAGCAACCGGTCGAGCAGCTCGACGAACTCGGCGAACCGCTCCACCCGCTGTCGCGGTGCCAGGTCCGGATCGCCGAGCACCGTGGCGTCGAACCCGGGACCACCGGCTCCTACGCCGAGCTGGAAGCGACCCTGCGACACGTCGTCGAGGGTCATCAGCTCCTTGGCGAACGGAACCGGGTGGCGGAAGTTGGGCGACGCCACGAACGTGCCGAGGCGGATCCTTGTCGTGACGAGCGCTGCCGCGGTCAGGGTCGGGACGGTGCCGAACCACGGACCGTCGGCCAGCGAGCGCCAGGCGAGATGGTCGTAGGTCCAGGCGGAGTGGTAACCCCACGCGTCCAGCTGCTGCCACTGCCGCCGGGCGTGCTCCCAGCGCAGCTCCGGTAGGACGACGACACCGAGGCGCATCCCGCGAGACTAGGCGGGCGCCGATGAGTTCTGCGGTGCCGACCGGTCTGACAAGGCGGGAGAGAGGACCCGGACATGACTGTGAACGCGACCATCACCCAGTCCGTCGACGGCTACATCGCCGGCCCGGACGACGGCCCCTCCGCGGGACTCGGGATCGGCGGCGAGCGGCTGCACTACTGGGTCTTCGGCGGGCCGTGGTCCTACGACGAGCACCCGGACACCGAGGCGACCGGCGAGGACAAGGCCTTCCTGGACGACGCGATGTCGAGGGGCGGCGCCAGCGTCTGCGGCCGGTGGATGTACGAAGCAGCCGGCCACTGGGGTGACAAGAACCCGTGGGGCATGCCGGTCTTCGTCGTGACCCATCGGCCCGAGGAGCAGCCCGAGGGCGGCGAGTTCGCCTTCGTCGACGGCGTGGAGAAGGCCGTCGCGATGGCGGTCGAGGCGGCCGGCGACAAGGACGTCAGCATCGCGGGCGGCGCCGACGTCATCCGGCAGGCGCTCGCGGCCGGCCTGGTCGACGAGCTCACGATCATCACCGCACCTCTGGTGCTCGGAGGGGGCAAGCGGCTCTTCGACGGCTTCACCCAGGACGTCGAGCTCGAGCACGTCGGCCTCCGCCAGTCGCCGTACGCGACCTTCGTCACCTACCGCGTGAAGCGCTGACCGCCGGATCACATGATCCACACCGGATCGGTACGCCGTTGTGTGACCGATCCGGTGTGGATCACGAAGTTGGCAGGCGGGGCTACTCCTCGTCCTTCGCGCCCTTGTCGAGGTTCTCGCCGATCAGGTTCATCACCGTCGGGTCGGCCAGCGTGGTGACGTCGCCCATCTCGCGGTGCTCGGCGACGTCGCGCAGCAGCCGGCGCATGATCTTGCCCGAGCGGGTCTTGGGCAGCTCGGCGACGAGCAGCACCTGGCGCGGCTTGGCGATCGGGCCGAGCACCTTGGACACGTGCTGGCGCAGCTCCTGGATCACCGCCTCGCCGGCCTCGGCGTCGTCGGCCACCGCCTCGGCCGCGTCGCCGCGCAGGATCACGAACGCGACGATGCCCTGGCCGGTCGTCGGGTCGGTGGCGCCGACCACCGCGGCCTCGGCGACCTTCGGGTGCGAGACCAGCGCCGACTCCACCTCGGTCGTCGAGATGTTGTGCCCGGACACCAGCATCACGTCGTCGACCCGGCCGAGCAGCCACAGGTCGCCGTCGTCGTCCTTCTTCGCGCCGTCACCGGCGAAGTACAGGTCGGCGAAGCGCGACCAGTAGGTCTCCTTGTAGCGCTCCTCGTCGCCCCAGATGCCGCGCAGCATCGACGGCCACGGCTCGGTGAGCACCAGGTAGCCGCCACCGCCGTCCGGCACGGACTTGGCCTGGTCGTCGACCACGTCGGCGCTGATGCCCGGCAGCGGGCGCATCGCGGACCCGGGCTTCGCAGCCGTGACGCCGGGCAGCGGGCTGATCATGATCGCGCCGGTCTCGGTCTGCCACCAGGTGTCGACGATGGGCGTGCGGTCGCCGCCGATGACCCGGCGGTACCAGATCCACGCCTCCGGGTTGATCGGCTCGCCCACCGACCCGAGCAGCCGCAGCGAGGACAGGTCGTGCTCGGCCGGGACCTCCTCACCCCACTTCATGAAGGTGCGGATCGCCGTCGGGGCGGTGTAGAGGATCGTCACGCCGTACTTGGCGATCAGCTCCCACCACCGGCCCTTGTGCGGCGTGTCCGGCGTCCCCTCGTACATCACCTGGGTCGCACCGTTCGACAGCGGCCCGTAGACGATGTAGCTGTGCCCGGTGACCCAGCCGATGTCGGCGGTGCACCAGTACACGTCGCTGTCGGCCTGGTGGTCGAAGACGTTCGCAAACGTGTATGAGCACTGCGTGAGGTAGCCGCCGGACGTGTGCAGGATGCCCTTCGGCTTCCCGGTGGTGCCGGACGTGTACAGGATGAACAGCGGGTGCTCGGAGTCGAACGACTCCGCCTCGTGCTCGGTGCTCTCCGCGCCCAGGGCGTCGTGCCACCAGACGTCGCGGCCGTCGTCCCAGGCGACGTCCTGCTCGGTACGCCGGACGACGAGCACCTTCTCGACGCTCTTGCCCTCGGACAGCTCGAGCGCCTCGTCGACGGCCGGCTTCAGCGCGCTCGCCGACCCGCGCCGGTAGCCGCCGTCCGCCGTGATGACCACCTTGGTGCTGGCGTCGTCGATCCGCGACGCGAGAGCACTGGACGAGAAGCCGCCGAACACCACCGAGTGCGGTGCGCCGATCCGCGCGCAGGCGAGCATCGCGACCATCGCCTCGGGGATCATCGGCAGGTAGATCGCGACCCGGTCGCCGGTCGCCACACCGAGCGAGACGAGTGCGTTGGCGGCCCGGCAGACCTCGTCCTTGAGCTCGCTGTAGGTCAAGGTCCGGGTGTCGCCCGGCTCGCCCTCCCAGTGCAGCGCGACCTTGTCACCGTGGCCCGCCTCGACGTGCCGGTCGACGCAGTTGACCGCGACGTTGAGCTTGCCGCCGACGAACCACTTCGCGAACGGCGGCTGCCAGTCCAGGACGTCGTCCCAGCGGGTCTCCCACTGCAGCCGGTCGGCCTGGGTCTCCCAGAAGCCCAGCCGGTCCTTGCCGGCGTCGTCGTAGAGATCGGCCTTGGCGACCGCGGCCGCGGCGAACTCCTCGCTCGGCGGGAACGTGCGCTCCTCGTGCAGGAGGTTGGACAGGGCCTCGTTGCTCACGGGTGCTCCTCGGCTCGTACGTCGGCTCGCTCTACCGCCTACCCCACCAGGCTCGCGCCCGGGCGGCAAGGGCGGGTCGTGCGGACACCGGGGCGGTCCGGCCGCGCGCCATGGGGGAGCGCGCGGACGGTCCGCCCGGCCGGTGGATCAGTGCGAGCCGGCCTTCTCCATGCCGATCCCGGTCAGCGACCGCACCTCGAGCTCGGCCGCCTTGCGCTCGTTGTGCTCCTTGGACAGCACGGTCCCGAGCCAGCCGCAGAGGAAGCCGATCGGGATCGAGACCAGGCCCGGGTTGTCCAGCGGGAACCAGTGGAAGTCCACGCCCGGGTCGGTGAACAATGACGGGCTCTTGCCCTCGACGGCCGGCTTCCCCGACACCACCGGCGAGAAGATGACCAGGACCAGCGCCGAGATCAGGCCGCCATAGATCGCCGATACCGCGCCGGTCGTGTTGAACCGTTTCCAGAACAGCGAGTAGAGGATCGCCGGCAGGTTGCCCGATGCGGCGACCGCGAAGGCCAGCGCCACGAGGAAGGCGACGTTGAGCTTCTGGGCGAAGATCGACAGCACGATCGCCACGGCGCCGATGACGAACGCGGACACCCGGGCGACCTTCACCTCCTGGCCCTCCGGTGCCTCACCGCGGTGCACGTAGTTGGCGTAGATGTCGTGCGCCACCGAGGACGACGACGCAAGGGTCAGGCCGGCCACCACCGCCAGGATCGTCGCGAAGGCGACCGAGGCGATGAATGCCAGCATGATCGTGCCGCCCGTGCTGCCGAACACGTCGGCGCCGATCTCGCGGGCGAGCTGTGGCGCGGCTGTGTTGCCGGCTGCGTCCTGGGCGATGATCGCCTCCGGTCCCACCAGAGCCGCCGCACCGAACCCGAGGGCCAGCGTCATCAGGTAGAACGAGCCGATGATCCAGATGCCCCACACGACCGACTTCCGGGCTGCCCGCGCGGTCGGCACCGTGTAGAAGCGGATCAGGATGTGCGGCAGCCCGGCGGTGCCGAGGACCAGCGCGAGGCCCAGGCTGATCAGGTCCAGCTTGCTGTAGAGCGTCGCCTTCGCGTCCGCCTCGCCGGCCGCGTTGACAACGTCCTTGCCGTAGCGCAGACCGGGCTCGAGGAAGTCCTTGCCCTTCCCGCTCTTGTCCGCAGCGGTGCCCAGCAGGTCGCTGACGTTCCAGCCGAACTTGAACATCACCATCAGGGTCAGCAGGGTGGCGCCGGTCATCAGGAGGAGCGCCTTGATGATCTGGATGTACGTCGTGCCCTTCATCCCGCCGACCGTGACGTAGAAGATCATCAGGATGCCGACGGCGACGATGGTGAGGTTCTTCGCGGTCTGCGAGGAGACACCCAGCAGCAGCGACACCAGGGCGCCGGCGCCGACCATCTGGGCGAGCAGGTAGAAGATCGACACGACGACCGTCGACACGCCGGCCGCGGCGCGCACCGGGCGCTGCCGCATCCGGAAGGCGAGGACGTCACCCATCGTGTACTTGCCGGAGTTGCGCATCAGCTCGGCCACCAGGAGCAGAGCGACCAGCCAGGCCACCAGGAAGCCGATGGAGTAGAGGAAGCCGTCGTACCCGTACAGGGCGATGATCCCGGCGATACCGAGGAACGACGCGGCCGACATGTAGTCGCCGCCGATCGCGACGCCGTTCTGCACGGCCGAGAACGAGCGACCGCCGGCATAGAAGTCCGCCGCGGTCTTGGTCTGGCGCGACGCCCACACCGTGATGGCCAGGGTGACACCGACGAAGGCGAGGAACAGCACGCTGGTCAGGGCCTGCTGGCCGCCCGAGACCTCGGCTGCGAGAACGGTCCCGGTCATGGCCGCACCTCTCCCTCGAACGTGCCCCGGATCCCCTCGGCGAGGGGGTCGACCTTGTTGTCCATGTGCCGCTCGTAGAGCCAGGCGATCAGGAAGGTGGAGACGAACTGCAGGAGGCCGAAGACATAGGCCACGTTGATGTTGCCGAGCAGCTCGTGGCCCATGAAGTCACGGGCGTAACCCGAGGCCAGCACGTAGAGCAGGTACCAGCTGAGGAAGACGATCGTCATGGGGAAGGCGAAGGCGCGGAACCTCTTGCGCAGCTCGATGAACTCGGCGCTGCGCTGGAGGGCAACGAGTCGGTCGGCTTCCTCGTCGGTTCTGCTACTGCCGCTGCTGCTCACCGGGCCTCCTTGAGGGGCGTGGGCGCGCTCCCGCCTGCTGCGGGAGTGGTGATCGCTCACTCGGGGGGCTGCCCGATGTTTAGAACGGGTAAACGCGTGGATGATCGCCCGGTGTCGCCCGCCGTCGCCCGCTGCGGGGGCGGCGACCTATCGTCGAGCCCCGTGACCTCCTCGCCGGCCGGTACCGATCCCGCCGCCCACCTCGCGACCCTGCCCGGCGTGGCCGAGGCCGTGGACCGGGCCCGCCGCGCGGTCGACGACCTGCGCGGCCACCGGGTGCTCCGGCGCTCTGCCGACCGGGTAGCAGCCGAGTCCGCGCTGCGCGGCGCCCGGGCCTCGGCGGCGCTGGCCGGCGCAGATGTGCCGCTCGACGTCCTCCGCACGGCTCTGACCCCGTCCGCAGAATCCGGTGATCATGAAGCTTCCACCCCTCAAGTGGGGGGCCAAACCTTCATGATCACCGACGGTGAGCAGCTGGCTGACGCCGACCCGGGCGTGGTGCAGGGTGCGCTGCGGGTCGCGGCCGAGATCGGTCCGCTGCGGGCCACCTGGGCGCAGGCGCCGCTGCAGGTGGTGGCCAGGTTGCACACGCTGGCCGCCGCAGGCTCGGTGCCGGACGACGAGCTCGGCCGGCCGGCTGCCGGCGCTGCCACCCGGCTGGCCGGCCTCGGCCAGCTGCTGACCGCGTCGAGCAGCGCACCGGCCCTCGTGGTCGCCGCCGTGGTGCACGGCGAGCTGGCGACGATGGGTGCCTTCGCGGTCGGCGCCGGGATCGTCGGGCGGGCTGCCGGTCGGCTCACGATGGTCGGGCGGGGGCTGGATCCGACGGCGGTGTCGGTGCCCGAGGTGGGACACGTCGAGCTGGGCCGCGAGACATACCTGCAGGCGTTGGCCGGCTACCTGCAGGGCGGCCCCGACGGCATCGCGGCCTGGGTGGTGCACTGCGCCGAGGCGGTGGTCCTCGGAGCACGCGAGGGCGTCGCGATCTGCGAGTCGATCCAGCGCGGCGGCTGACGGCGTACCAGCCGACGGGACCGAACGACAAAGAGCGGCGCCCCCGAGAGGGCGCCGCCTTGGGGCACGTCAGACCGGGTTACCAGGCGTGCACCATTCGTCGGGAGACCAGGACTAGCCTGGCTCGCCGGCCCGTACATGGGCAGGTCGCCGCGTGGGTACTCAGCTGCCGTGCTTCACCCTCAGGTGTAACGCACCAACGGTGTCGGGGGAAGGGCCCGCGGCCCTTCTTTACCTGCCTCGCAGGCCAGCGCGGCGTGTCGCGCGACCGACACGCGGCAGCCGTTGGCGGGCCGCACCTCTGCGCCGCGCCGCGAACCAGACGACCCCCGCCGTCGCCGCACCCGCGCTCATCGCGACCGCCGCCAACGTGCTCGGCTGCGGAAGGGTGACGCCGGCGAACCGGTCGCGCAGCCGAACCGGACGGGTGAACACGAGCATCGGCCAGTCCCGCGCCGCAGCCTCCTTGCGCAGACCGCGGTCCGGGTTCACGGCGTACGGGTGCCCGACGGCCTCGAGCATCGGCAGGTCGGTCGACGAGTCGCTGTAGGCGTAGCTGCGCGACAGGTCGTAGCCCTCGGTCTCGGCCAGCTCGCGGATCGCGGCCGCCTTGGTCTCGGCGTACGCGTAGTACTCGATCGCCCCGGAGTACTTGCCGTCCTCGACCACCATCCGGGTGGCGATCACGTGGTCGGCGCCGAGCATCTGCCCGATCGGCTCGACGACCTCGGCGCCCGAGGTGCTGACGATCACCACGTCCCGGCCGGCGAGATGGTGCTCCTCGATCAGCGTCGCGGCCTCTTCGTAGATCAGCGGGTCGATCAGCTGGTGCAGGGTCTCGGCGACGATCACCTTGACCTGCTCGACGTCCCAGCCGGTCGCCATCGACGACAGGTAGGCCCGCATCCGCTCCATCTGGTCGTGGTCGGCGCCGCCGACCAGGTAGACGAACTGGGCGTAGGCGCTGCGCAGAACGGTCCGCCGGTTGATCAACCCGCCCTGGTAGAACGACCGGCTGAACGCCAGCGTGCTCGACTTCGCGATGATCGTCTTGTCGAGGTCGAAGAACGCGGCGGTCCGGGTGGGAACAGCTGCAGGCGTCCGGGGCTGGGCGGGGTCGGCCACGTATCGAGCATAGGGACGGCAAAATCCGCCCTGTGCGGGGGCGCAACGTTTGCGTGTCGGGCCGAGACGGGTACATCCTGGACCTGGAGCTTCGCTGCGACGAAGCACCCAGTGTCCGGCCCATCCCCCCCGGGTCGGACCGCAGACGGCCCCCGCTCTCCCCCCGGCGGGGGCCGTCGCATGTCCGTCCCCAGGTCGACCGCCGCTCACCGTCTTCCCCAGATGCCTCCGCGGGTCCGTCGGCGGCCGTCGTCCCGGGCCACCGTGGTCACCCGACCTCGGAGGTTGCCGTGCCCGCTCGACCGCTGCTGCTCACCGGCGACCCGGCCCTGCTCGACGACCTGCTGCGGCTGGCCGCGTCGGCCGGTGTCGAGACCGAGGTCGCCCACGACGTCGTCGCGGCCCGCGGTCCCTGGGCCGCCGCACCGCTGGTGCTGGTGGGCGTGGACGCCGTCGGCGAGCTGGCGCGGGCCGCACTGCCGCGTCGGCCCGGCGTGCTGGTGGTGCCGACGGACCTGGACGACGACGGGGTCTGGGCACTCGCATCGGCCGCCGGTGCCGAGTCGGTGCAGCCGTTGCCCGGTGCCGAGGTGCTGCTCGCCGACCGGCTGGCAGCCTCGGCCGACGGTCCGGTGCGCGGGGCGACCGTCGCGGTCCTGGGGGGTCGCGGGGGTGCCGGTGCGTCGACCCTTGCGTGTGCCCTGTCCCGCGTCGCAAGGGACAGCCGCGCGGTGCTGCTCGTGGACGCCGACCCGTACGGCGGCGGGCTGGACCTGCTGATGGGCGCCGAGGACCTGCCGGGCCTGCGCTGGCCGGACCTGGCCACGGCCCGGGGACGCGCCAGCCCGGACGAGCTGCGGGCGGCGCTGCCCCGCGCCGACGGCGTGACCCTGCTGTCCTGGCACCGCGGCGAACCGGTCGAGCTGCCACCGGCGGCGATGGACCTCGTCCTCGGAGCCGGTCGGCGCGGTCACGACCTGGTCGTCGTCGATCTCCCGCGCAGCCTGGACCCGGCCGCCATGACGGCGGTCTCCGCTGCCGACACCGTGCTGCTCGTCGTGCCGGCCGAGGTCCGATCGGTGGCGGCGGCCCGTCAGCTGGTGGCCCTGCTCGCCGGCCGGGTCGCCGACCTCCGGCTGGTCGTGCGCGGCCCGTCACCGGCCCGGTTGACCGACCGGCTGGTCGCTGCCGAGCTCGGCCTGCCCCTGGTCGGCTGGCTGGCCCCGGAGCCCGGGCTGGCCGGTGCGCAGGAACGTGGCGAGCCGCCGGGCCGCACCGGTCGCGGACCGCTGGCCCGGCTGTGTGCCGGGCTGCTCGCCGACCTCACCGGAGCCGCGGGCCGGGTGGCGTGAGCACCCACCCGGCGCTGGTGACCCGGGTCGCCGAACGGCTCGCGCTCGCCGGGCAGGCACCGACCGCAGCCGCCGTGACGACGGCCGTGCGGCACGAGGGTGCGGTGCTGGGCGGCCCGGGGCTGCTCGCGTTGGTGGCCGAGGTCCGCTCCGAGCTGACCGGCTTCGGGCCGTTGGAGCCGTTGCTCGCCGACGACGAGGTGAGCGACGTCCTCGTCAACGGTCCCGGCGAGGTGTGGGTCGACCGCGGGACCGGGCTGACCCGGGCCGACGTCCGGTTCCGCGACGAAGCAGCGGTTCGCCGGCTGGCGCAACGGCTGGCGGCATCGGCCGGGCGGCGCCTCGACGTCGCGCGGCCGACGGTGGACGCGCGGTTGGCCGGCGGTGTGCGGCTGCACGCCGTCCTGCCGCCGGTGTCACCGGCCGGCACCCTGGTCAGCCTCCGGGTGGCCCGGCGGCGCACCTTCACGCTGGCCGAGCTGGTGGCTCGCGGCACGGTGCCTCTCGGCCTCGACCACGTCCTGGACGACCTGGTGCTGGCCCGGGTGTCGTTCCTGGTCACCGGCGGCACCGGAAGCGGCAAGACGACGTTGCTCGCCACCCTGCTGTCGCGGGTGCCCCTCGCCGAGCGGATCGTGCTGGTGGAGGACTCCGGCGAGCTGGCCCCGAGTCATCCGCACGTGCTGCGGCTCGAGGCGCGCACCGCGAACGTCGAGGGTGCGGGTGCCGTCGACCTGCGCGCGCTCGTCCGCGAGGCGCTGCGGATGCGCCCGGACCGGATCGTCGTCGGCGAGGTCCGCGGCGGTGAGGTGGTCGAGCTGCTGGCTGCTCTGAACACCGGCCACGACGGCGGTGCGGGCACCGTGCATGCGTCGACCGTCGCCGCGGTCCCGGCCCGGCTCGAGGCACTCGCCCTGGCCGCCGGGATGCCGCGTGAAGCGCTGCACAGCCAGCTCGCCGCGGGGGTCCAGGCCGTCGTGCACCTGGTCCGGACGCCGGCAGGTGAGCGCCGGGTGCGCGAGATCGGGTGCGTGCTGCGCGAGCGAGACGGCTTGACCCGGGTGGCTACGGCGCTACGGGTCGACGACGCCGGACGGCTCGTCCCCGGCGAGGCGGCGGGCACGTTGACGTCGCTGCTGGCGAGCGGTCCGTGACCCCCGCCGCCGCGTTGGCCATCGGGTTGGCGGCGGCTGCCGGGGCCGTCCAGCCCGGCGACCGGGGGTCGGTCCTGCAGCGTTTGTCGACGGCTCGCCCCGCTCGTCGACGGCGTCCCTCGGCGGACCTTGCCTGGTGGGCTCCGGTGCCGGTCGTGGCCGTCCTCGCGGGCTGGTCCGGTCGATCGGTTCTGCTCGGTGCCGCCGCCGGGCTGGCCGCACTGGCCGGCGCCAGAGCGGTCTCGGCCCGAGCGGCCCGACGTCGCGCGGCCGGCAGACGGGCTGCCGCCGTCGACCTGCTCGGCTCGTTGGCGGCCGAGCTCCGCGGTGGTGCCCCGCCGCGAGCCGCACTCGCGGAGGCATCGGCTGCACGCCACCCGGCACTTGCCGCGGCGGCCTGTAGCCCGGCCGCCGACGTCGTGCACGCACTGGCCGCAGCCGACGACGGCGTCGGCCTGCTCGCCGACCTTGCCGTGGCCTGGCGACTCGTCGAGGTCACCGGAGCCCGGCTGGCCGGACCGGCGGCCCGGCTGGCCGAGTCGTCGCGGGCCGACGAGGCCGTCCGGCGCGAGGTCGCGGCTCAGTTGGCCGGTCCGCGGGCCACAGCCCTGCTCCTCGCGCTGCTGCCGTGCGCCGGCATCCTGCTCGGCGTCGGGCTCGGCGCCGACCCAGGCGGTTTCCTGCTCTCGACCGAGCCGGGTCGGCTGTGCCTGCTCGTCGGTTCGTCGTTGGTTGCGGCCGGCGTCACCTGGACCGAGGCGATCGTCGCCAGGGCCGAGTGTCCGTGACGGCTGCCTCAGCCGCGGTGCTGCTCGCGGCGCTGGCCGGGTTGGTCGCCGGCCGCGGCCGGTCCGGCGCCACGCGGCTGCGCCGGCTGCGGCGGCTGCGGCGGCGAGTGCCGAGGTCGGGCCGGGCAGCTGAGCCGGTCTCTCTGCGGCGCCGGACGGTGGCGGGGTCGGAGCCGGCTGCCTGGGTCGCCCGAGCGGTGGTCGGCCGTCGCGGCCGCGATGCTGGTCACCGGTCACGGCGCGGGCGCTGTCGTGCTGGTCGTCCTTGCACTGGCCGTGGGCATGCCCCACGCCCGTCGTCGCCGGCAGGCCGCCCTCGCGCAGCGCGTCGTGGACCGGGACCTCCCCCGGGCCGCGGACCTCACCGCCACCTGCCTGGAGGCGGGGGCTGCGCCGGCGGACGCCCTGATCGCGGTGGGGGACGCGCTCGGCGGGCCGGTGGGGACGCGCCTACGTTCGGTGTCGCTCGCCGTACGGGCGGGTTCCGACCTTCCCGACCTCGCGCGCCCTGACGACACGGACCCGCTCGCGGCCCTGCTCCGCGCGGTCGCCCGGGCGACAGCCACCGGGGCGCCGCTCGCGGACTCGGTGCGCGACGTCGCGGCCGACCAGCGGGAGCGTGCCCGTTGGCTGGCGCTCGAGCGCGCCCGCCGGGCCGGGGTATACGCCGTCGGCCCGCTCGCCGTGTGCTTCCTCCCGGCGTTCGTCGTGGTCGGCGTCGTGCCGGTCGTCGTCGGCGTCGCCCGGACGCTCCTTGCCGGCTGGTCGTGACCCGTCCACAGCCGGCCGAAGGTGGCGGTCCGTCCACATCTCCGGTCGGCGTCGGCTGGAAGGCACCGTCGCCGCCCACCGTGGAGGTGGGCCGGGCGACACCGGTCACCGATGGCGCCGCCGGTCGTGGCGCGGCACGAGCTGAGGTGAGACATGGCGAGACCTGGAGTTGGCGAGCGGGTCGCGGGCGCTGGTCGCGAGCGGGGCATGACGACGGCGGAGTACGCCGTGGGGACTGTGGCCGCCTGCGGCTTCGGCGGCATCCTGTACAAGGTCCTCACCAGCCCAGACGTCGCGCGGATGCTCAAGGACCTCGTCGAGCGCGCGCTCAGCACTGCGTTCTGACGTGCTGCGTTCTGACGTGCTGCCACGACGCGCCGACGGCCCCCGGGACCGCGGGTCGGCGACCGCCGAGCTGGCTGTGGTGCTGCCGGCCGTCGTGCTGCTCGCGGTGCTCGGGGTCTGGGCGGTCGCGGTCGTGGCGGCGCACCTACGCTGTGTCGACGCCGCCGGCGCAGGCGCTCGCGCCCTGGCGCGGGGGGAGCCGGCCGGGGTGGTCGAGGGAGTCGTCGCGCAGGTCGCTCCCCGGGGAGCGGTCGTCCGGCTGGGTCGCGACGGCGACCTCGTGGTCGTCGAGGTGCGGACGACGGTCCGGCTGCCGGGCCCGTGGTCGCGGGACGGGCCGGGGGTGACCGTCGGGGACCGCGCGGTCGCCGTCGCCGAGGACACCGACCCGTGAGGCGACGCCGACCGGTGACGCGCTCCGCTGCCGACCGCGGGTCGGCCGGGTTGCTGATGGTGTGGGTCGCCGCGGTCGTGCTGGCGGCTACGACCGCGGCGGTGGTCTGGGGCGCAGCCGTGGTGGCCCGGCACCGCGCATCCCGGACCGCCGACCTCGCGGCACTGGCGGCGGCTCGCGAGGTGGTCTCCGGCGCCGGTCAGCCGTGCACCGCCGCAGCCCGGATCGCCGATTCGGTCGGCGCCGACGTCGCGAGCTGCCGGCTCCTGCCGGACGGCTCGGTGCTGGTGGTCGTCGAGCTACCGGTGCCGGTCGCCGTGGCGGGCCTGGACATGCCACCGGCCCGGGCGAGGGCCCGGGCCGGTGCGTCGTCCTGAAACGAGGCCGGTCGTCAGACCTCGTCGCGGTGCCGGCCGGAGGTGGAGGTGGAGGTGCTGGCCGCCTCGTCGTGCGTGGTGAGGTCGGTGTGCTGGTGCTCCACCCGGCCGTCGCTGCCGACCGTGTCCGGTCGCATCGCGGTCGAGCCGGGGCGCTCGGCCACGGTCTCGTCGTTGACCGCGGCGGTCTCGCCGGTGGTGGTGGTGCGGGGTCGGGCCGACGGTCGCGGGCGAGCTTCTCCTGCAGCTGCTCGTTCTCGGCCCGCAGCTGGGCGCGCTCCTCCTCGATCTTCGAGACCGACTCGCGCTGGCGCGACCTGGTCTCCTTGCGCTCGAGGCGCTTGCGACGCGACCTGGCGAGCGACTTCATCAGCAGGTACACACCGAGGAAGAACAGCAGCATCGTCGCGATACCGGCGACGAAGACGCCGCTGACGGTGGTGCCGATCGTCTGGCCGAAGACCTCGAACTCAGCGTCCTCACCGCCGTCGTAGATGGCACCGGCGGTCACAGCGGCAGCAACGATCATGAACAGAAGGCCGAGAGCCAACATGGATTACCCCTTTCGCTGCCGACCCCTTGCCCCGGGGACGCGGGCTTCATGCACCTGCCGGCCGGCTGTCGCCGAGCACCACCGCGAGCAGCTGCAAGGCGCCAGCCTTGTCCAGCGGCTCGTTGCCGTTGCCGCACTTGGGCGACTGCACACAGGACGGACACCCCTCGAGGCACTCGCAGGCTGCGATCGCGTCGTAGGTCGCGGTGAGCCACTCGACGGCCGCCCCGTGCCCGCGCTCGGCGAACCCCGCCCCGCCTGGGTGCCCGTCGTACACGAAGACCGTCATCCGGCCGGTGTCGGCGTGGTGCGCGGTCGACACCCCGCCGATGTCCCACCGGTCGCAGGTCGCGAACAGCGGCAGCAGCCCGATCGACGCGTGCTCGGCGGCGTGCGCGGCGCCCGGTACGTCGAGCGCGCCAAGGCCGGCCCGCTCCAGCCCGGCATCGTCGACCGTCCACCAGACCGCCCGGGTCCGCAGGTGCCGGGGCGGCAGGTCCAGCGGCTCCTCGCCGAGCACCTCACCGGTGATCATCCGGCGGCGCAGGAAGGACACCACCTGGTTGGTCACCTGCACGGTGCCGAACGAGAGCGTGACGTGCTCCCACTCCCGTGAGCGGGCGGTCTCGACGATCTCGATCTCGGTGACGTCACGGGCCACCGTCGACCAGTCCGGCGCCGCCCGGGCCATCCGGGCGACCTGGTCGGCGAGGTCCAGCTCGGACACCAGGTACGTCTCGCCCTGGTGCACGTAGACCGCGCCGGCGTGCACCGTCACGTGCGAGGCCGCCCCGTCGACGGTGCCCAGCAGCCGCCCGGTGCCCTCCTCGACCAGGCCCACCGGCCCGGACCCGACGCCGCGGATGTCGGCCAGGTCGCTGGCCCGCTCCGCCCGGGTCCAGTACAGACCGGGTGCCCGGCGGCGCAGCATCCCGCGGGAGACCAGGTGGTCGGCCACCTGGTCGGCGTCCGGCGCGAAGGCCGTCAGCTCGTCGTCCCGCAGCGGTGGCAGCTCGGCGGCGGCCGCGCACAGGTGCGGCGCCAGCACGTGCGGGTTGCCCGGGTCGAGCACCGTCGCCTCGACGGGGCGCCCGAACAGCGTCTCGGGGTGGTGGGTGAGGTAGGTGTCCAGCGGGTCGTCCCGGGCGACCATGACCGCGAGGGCGCCCTGGCCGGCGCGACCGGCCCGCCCGGCCTGCTGCCACAGCGAGGCCCGGGTGCCCGGCCACCCGGCGAGCAGCACGGCGTCCAGCCCGGCCACGTCGACCCCGAGCTCCAACGCGGTCGTCGACGCCACCCCGAGCAGCCGGCCGGACTGCAGGTCGGCCTCCAGCGCGCGCCGCTCCTCGGGCAGGTAGCCGGCGCGGTAGGCCGCCACCCGCGCGGCCAGGTCGGGGTCGACCTCCGCCAGCAGCCGCCGGGTGGTGGACGACACGGTCTCGGCCGCGCGCCGGGAGCGGACGAAGGCCACCGTGCGCACACCGTCGGCGACCAGGTCGGCCAGCAGGTCGGCCACCTCGGCGGTGGCGCTCCGGCGTACCGGCGCCTGGTTCTCACCCGCCAGCTCGGTCAGTGGCGGCTCCCACAGCGCGAACAACAGCTCGCCCCGCGGGGACCCGTCCTCGGTGACCGGCACCACCTCGCGGCCGACCAGCCGGGCGCCGGACACCTCCGGGTCGGTGACCGTCGCCGACGCCAGGACGAACACCGGGTCGGCGCCGTAGTGGGCGCAGACCCGCTGCAGCCGCCGGAGCACCGCCGCTACGTGCGACCCGAACACCCCGCGGTATCGGTGGCACTCGTCGACCACGACGTACTGCAGGTCGCGGAAGAACCGGGCCCACCGGGGGTGCCCCGGCAGCATCGACCGGTGCAGCATGTCGGGGTTGGTCAGCACGTACGACGCGTGCCGGCGCACCCAGTCGCGGGACTCGGTCGGCGTGTCACCGTCGTAGGTCGCGGCACGCACCGCCTCCAGACCGAGCCCGCCCAGGGCGCGCAGCTGGTCGGCTGCCAGTGCCTTGGTGGGGGAGAGGTAGAGCGTGGTCGGAGGCGTCGCGACCCCGCCCGCCTCGGCCGACTCGAGCACGGCCGACAGCGCGGGCAGCAGGTAGCAGAGCGACTTGCCGGACGCCGTGCCGGTTGCCACCACGGTCGACCGCCCGGCGCGGGCCAGCTCGGCCGCCTGCACCTGGTGCGACCAGGGGGCAGTGACGCCGCTCGTGACCAGCGCCTCGACGACCGCCGGATGGGTCCAGGTCGGCCAGTCGACCGGCCGTCCGGGCCGCCCCGGCACCCGCTCGACGTGGGTGAGCCGGTCGCGCCGGCCGGTCGGCGCGACCAACCGGGCCAGCCGCTCGTCCGCCAGGCTCGCGGCCGGGAGCGGGTGGGGCTGCGGCACCTCGGCAGTGTGCCACCCGCGTACGACATGGCCGGGGATGGTTGAATGCGACCGGTCACGGGGCACACCCGGGGCAGCAGACACCCGGCAGAACGTGCCCGACCGGACCCCGACGACAGCAGGAGGACTTGTGGACCTCTCCCTCTCGACCCGTACCGAGGGCGACCGCACCATCGTCGAGGTGGGTGGCGAGATCGACGTCTACACCGCCCCGCGGCTCCGCGAGCAGCTGGTCGACCTGGTCGCCGACGGCAAGTACCACCTCGTCGTCGACATGGAGCGGGTCGACTTCCTCGACTCCACCGGGCTCGGCGTCCTGGTCGGCGGCCTCAAGCGGGTCCGCGCCCACGACGGCTCCCTGCGCCTGGTCTGCACCCAGGAGCGCATCCTGAAGATCTTCCGGATCACCGGGCTCACCAAGGTCTTCCCGATCCACGCGTCGGTCGAGGAAGCGGTCGCAGCCACCGAGTGACCGCGTCGCCCTCAGCGTTCTCCGACCCAGTGCAGGAAGGTCCCGTGTGGCCACGGTAGAGCTCCGGTTCAGCGCGCTGCCGGCGCACGTCCGCACCGCCCGGCTGGTGGCCGCAGCCGTCGCCCGCCGCTCCGGGGTCGACGAGGCAGTCCTGGACGAGGTGCGCCTCGCGGTGGGCGAGGCCTGCTCGAGAGCCGTGCACCTGCACCGCCGGCACTGCCCGCACCGCCCCGTCCTGGTCACCCTGGTCGACGACATCGACGCCTTCCGGGTCGCGGTGACCGACGAGGCACCGACCCAGCTCGACGGCGGCGAGGGGTTCGGGGCGCTGACCGACGTCGCCGACCTGGTCGACGCCGAGGCGGTCCCGCCGGGCGTGGGCCTGGCCGTGATCTCCGGCCTGGTCGACGACGTGGTCGTCGAGCCGGGCCGGGACACCGGTGCTGTCATCCGGATGACCTGGCCCACCGCGGGCTAGCCCGGCCCTCTCGCCGACCCGGTTTGGGTCCGGCGGCGGCGGCTGCG
This sequence comes from uncultured Actinomycetota bacterium, assembly GCA_963746465.1. Lineage (GTDB taxonomy): Bacteria > Actinomycetota > Actinomycetes > JACCUZ01 > JACCUZ01 > CAVVAY01. Next base: position 546,046 of record CAVVAY010000007.1, read on the forward strand.
TAGACTCCGGCGGCGCTGGGTCCACCTCCGCCCGTGAAACAGCCGTCGGGCTGCCGGGGTCGGGCCCCGAGGGGTGTGTCCCCTCGCGCGCTACTCGGTCCGGGTTACCACCGCGGTGCGGTGGCGCCCACGTCTAGGAGGACGCATGTCGGGGCTCACCCGTGCCGCCAGCGGTGACACGCTCGATCTGAGCGGCGCCAACCTCAGCTACGTCGTGGTGGTCGCGGCCATCGCGCTCGTCGCGCTCGGCTTCGCCGTGTCCCTGCGCCGCAGCGTGCTCGCCGCCGGCCAGGGCACCGAGAAGATGCAGAGCATCGCGGCCGCCGTGCAGGAGGGCGCCTCGGCGTTCCTCACCCGGCAGTTCAAGACCCTGGCCGCCTTCGCCGTCCTCGCGCTGGTGCTGCTGAGCCTGCTGCCGGCCGACACCGCCGGCATCAGGATCGGCCGGTCGGCCTTCTTCGTCGTCGGCGCGGGCTTCTCGGCCTTCATCGCGTACGCCGGCATGGGGCTGGCCACCCGTGCCAACCTCCGGGTCGCGGCCGCCGCGCGTGAGGCGGACGGCGCGGCCACGGCCATGCGCATCGCGTTCCGCACCGGTGGCGTCGTGGGCTTCCTCACGGTCGGCCTCGGCCTGCTGGGCGCCGCCTCGGTCGTCTTCATCTTCGAGGGCGACGCCCCGACCGTGCTCGAGGGCTTCGGCTTCGGCGCCGCCCTGCTGGCCATGTTCATCCGGGTCGGCGGCGGCATCTTCACCAAGGCCGCCGACGTCGGCGCGGACCTGGTCGGCAAGGTCGAGCAGGGCATCCCCGAGGACGACCCGCGCAACGCCGCCACGATCGCCGACAACGTCGGGGACAACGTCGGCGACTGCGCCGGCATGGCCGCGGACCTCTTCGAGTCGTACGCCGTGATGCTGGTCGCCGCGCTGATCCTCGGCAAGGCCGCCTTCGGCGAGGAGGGCCTGGTCTTCCCCCTGATCGTCCCGGCCATCGGTGCCGTCACCGCGATCATCGGCGTCTTCCTCACCAAGCTGCGTCCCACCGACCGCAACGGCATGCAGGCCATCAACCGCGCCTTCTTCACCTCGGCCGCGATCTCGGCGGTGCTGTGCGCGATCGCCGCGTTCATCTACCTGCCGGGCAACCTGTCCGAGCTGGCCGACGTCCCGAAGGACATCGTCGCCGACGCCGGCGACCGCGACCCGCGGCTGCTCGCCATCGGCGCCGTGGTCATCGGCATCGTCCTGGCGTCCGTGATCCAGCTGCTCACCGGCTACTTCACCGAGTCGAGCAAGCGCCCGGTGCAGGACATCGTCCGCACCTCGCTCACCGGTCCGGCCACCGTCATCCTGTCCGGCTTCACCGTCGGTCTCGAGTCAGCTGTCTACACGGCGCTGCTGATCGGCTCGGCCGTGTTCGGCGCCTACCTGCTCGGCGGCGGCTCGGTCATTCTCGGCCTGTTCTGCGTCGCGCTCGCCGGTACCGGCCTGCTCACCACGGTCGGCGTCATCGTCGCGATGGACACCTTCGGCCCGATCTCGGACAACGCCCAGGGCATCGCCGAGATGTCCGGCGACATCGACGAGGCCGGCGCCCGGGTGCTCACCGACCTCGACGCGGTCGGCAACACGACCAAGGCGATCACCAAGGGCATCGCGATCTCGACCGCGGTCCTCGCGGCCACCGCGCTGTTCGGGTCGTTCACCGACTCGGTCAAGACCGCGGTCACCGACACCGGTGCCCAGCTCGACGACAACGTCCGCAACCTGCAGTACACCGGCGTGCTCAACGTCTCGGACCCGAAGAACCTGGTCGGCCTGATCATCGGCGCGTCCGTGGTCTTCATGTTCTCCTCGCTGGCCATCAACGCGGTGACCCGCGCGGCCGGCGCGATCGTCTTCGAGGTGCGCCGCCAGTTCCGCGAGATCCCCGGGATCATGGAGGGCACCGCCAAGCCGGAGTACGGCAAGGTCGTCGACATCTGCACCCGCGACTCGCTGCGCGAGCTGGCCACCCCGGGTCTGCTCGCCGTCCTGGCCCCGATCGCCGTGGGCTTCGGCCTCGGGGTCGGCGCGCTGGGCTCCTACCTGGCGGGCGCCATCGCCACCGGCACCCTGATGGCGATCCTGCTGGCGAACTCCGGCGGTGCGTGGGACAACGCCAAGAAGCTGGTCGAGGACGGCGCCAACGGGGGCAAGGGCTCGCCGGCGCACGAGGCCACCGTCATCGGTGACACCGTCGGCGACCCGTTCAAGGACACCGCCGGACCGGCCATCAACCCGCTGATCAAGGTGATGAACCTGGTGTCCCTGCTGATCGCACCGGCCGTCGTGTCGCTGTCGGTCGGCGACGACGCCAACACCGGTCTGCGGATCCTGGTCGCGCTGGCCGCGGCGGCGATCATCGTCGGAGCCGTGGTGTTCTCCAAGCGCAAGAGCATCGCGGTCGCCGAGGAGAAGGACGAGGCCGGCCTCGCCCAGGTCTGATCTCCTCCGGGACGCCTTCGTCGCGGCCGGCTACACCGTTGACGGTGTGGCCGGCCGCCTCGGTCCGGTCGCTTCCGACGCGCTGGCGCGGCTGGAGACGGTCCCGGCTCGTCGGGCCTCTACCGGTGGCGATGCCCTCGACACCCTGATCCGGCTGTTCCTGCTGCAGCTGCCGGTGCCGCAGGAGGCCGCGAGCCGGGCCCTGCCGCTGAAGGCGGCCGTCGACCTCGGCGTGCTCTACGCCGACGGAGACGAGGTGCACGCCCGTCTCGATGTCCGACCGCACAGTCCAAAGGGCGATCACGCTGGCTACCGCGGCCGGCGCGACGCTGCGGAGGCTGGCGGTGACGACCTCTGGTGGGTGGTCTCCGACCTCGGCACCGGGCTGGACGGCGCCGGCGACCCGCTGCCGGCCGAGCACGTCCTCGGTGTCGGCGGTGCCTCGACCACCCTCGCCCAGCTCACCCCGCGGGCCACGGTGGGGCGCGTCCTGGACGTCGGCACCGGCTCGGGGGTGCAGGCGCTGCACGCGTCGCGGCACTCCCGCGAGGTCGTCGCGACCGACGTCTCGGCCCGCGCCCTTCAGCTCGCCGGCCTCACGGCCGCGCTGTCCGGCGTACAGGTGGACCTCCGGCTCGGGGACCTGCTCGAGCCGGTCCGCGGCGAGACCTTCGACCTGGTCGTGAGCAACCCGCCGTTCGTCATCGGTGCGCCGCCCGGCAACACCCGGCACACCTACCGGGACAGCGGGCTGCCCCTGGACACCGTCGGCGCGCGGCTCGCCGGCGAGGCGCCGGGCCTGCTCGCCGACGGCGGCACGTTGGTGATGCTCGCCAACTGGGTGCTGCGCGACGGCGAGCCGTGGGACGAGCGGGTGGCCGGCTGGTTGCCCGAGCACGGCGTCGACGCGCTGGTGGTGCAGCGCGAGACCCTGGACCCGGCGGCGTACGTCGGCACCTGGCTGCGTGACGCGGGCGAGCGCGGCTCCCCGGGCTACCTCTCGCGGTACGACGGGTGGCTGGCCGCGCTCGACCACGACCGCGTGGCGGGCATCGGGTTCGGCTTCCTGGTCGTGCGCCGCACCGCCGCCGACCGCCGGGTGACCACGCTGGACTGGCCGCACCCGGTGGAGCAGCCGCTCGGCCCGCACCTGGCCGCCTGGCTGGACCGGCAGCGCTGGCTGGCCGCCCGCGAGGACGACGCGGCCCTGGCAGCAGCGACCGTCACGGTGGCCCCGGACGTCGTGCAGGAGCAGGTCGGGCAGCCCGGGGCGGAAGACCCGGAGCACGTCGTGCTGCGCCAGCAGACCGGGCTGCGCCGCGCCTTCAGCAGCGACACGGCAACCGCTGCGCTGGTCGGTGCGTGCGACGGGACGCTGCCCGTGTGCACACTGATCGCCGCCGTCCAGCAGGTGCTCGGCGATGACGACGGCACCGGGGCCGTACCCGCTTCCGGGGAGCTGCTGCGCCAGGTGCGCCTGCTGGTCGAGGCAGGCGTGCTGGCACCATCGGTTTGACAGCGGTTGTCATCCTTAGCGCGCAACCGCCGTACGGCAAGACGTAGACGGACGACGACAGGACAGGCAGGGACGTGGCCGCGAAGGACCAGACGCAAGCCGGCAACCGCCGGCTGGTGATCGTCGAGTCGCAGACCAAGGCGAAGACGATCGAGGGCTACCTCGGCGCGGGCTACGACGTCCAGGCCAGCGTCGGTCACATCCGCGACCTGCCGACCCCCTCGGAGCTTCCGGCGGCGGAGAAGAAGGGCCGGTTCGGCAAGTTCGCCGTGGACGTGGACGCCGACTTCGAGCCGTTCTACGTCGTCGACGCGGACAAGAAGCGGAAGGTCGCCGAGCTCAAGCGGGCCCTCAAGGACGCCGACGAGCTGTTCCTCGCGACCGACGAGGACCGCGAGGGCGAGGCCATCGCCTGGCACCTGCTGCAGGTCCTGGACCCCAAGGTGCCCGTCCGCCGGATGGTGTTCCACGAGATCACCCGGGACGCGATCCGAGCGGCCGTCGAGCAGACCCGCGACCTCGACCTGCACCTGGTGGACGCGCAGGAGACCCGGCGCATCCTGGACCGGCTCTACGGCTACGAGGTCTCCCCGGTGCTGTGGCGCAAGGTCCGCCAGGGGTTGTCCGCCGGCCGGGTGCAGTCGGTCGCGACCCGGCTCGTCGTCGAGCGCGAGCGGGAGCGCATCGCGTTCCGCGCCGCGGAGTACTGGGACATCGAGGCCACCCTCGACAAGGCTGAGGGCGAGTCGAACCGCTTTGATGCGCGGCTGGTGGCCGTCGACGGCCGACGCGTCGCGACCGGTCGCGACTTCGGCAGGGACGGCCGGCCGGTCGCCCGCTTCGACGGCGTGCAGCTCGACCAGTCGACAGCGGTCGCCCTCGCCGATGCGCTTCGCGAGTCGGACTTCGCGGTCCGGTCGGTCGAGGACAAGCCGTACGTACGCCGGCCGTCGGCACCGTTCATGACCTCGACCCTGCAGCAGGAGGCCAGCCGCAAGCTGCGGATGACCGCGCAGACCGCGATGCGGGTCGCGCAGCGGCTGTACGAGAACGGCTACATCACCTACATGCGTACCGACTCGACGACGCTGTCCGAGTCAGGGCTGAACGCGGCACGCAGCCAGGCGCGGGACATCTACGGGCCGGAGTACGTGCCCGACGTGCCCCGCCGCTACGAGCGCAAGGTGAAGAACGCCCAGGAGGCGCACGAGGCGATCCGGCCTTCCGGCGACTCGTTCCGTACGCCGGGCCAGGTGGCGGGAGAGCTCAGCCGCGACGAGCTGGCGCTCTACGACCTGATCTGGAAGCGCACCGTCGCCTCGCAGATGGCCGACGCCCGCGGGCAGACCGTGACGGTGCGGCTCGGCGCGACGAGCTCCGACGGGCGGGACGCCGAGTTCTCGACGTCCGGCACCGTGATCACCTTCCGCGGTTTCCTGGCTGCCTACGAGGAGGGCCGGGACGACGATGAGAGTGCTTCGGCGCGCGAGGGCGAGGAGCGCGAGCGGCGCCTTCCCCAGATGCGTGAGGGAGACCGGCTCACGGTCCTGGACCTGCAACCGGACGGGCACTCCACCTCGCCCCCCGCGCGCTACACCGAGCCGACGTTGGTGCGAGCGCTGGAGGAGCGCGGCATCGGCCGCCCGTCGACGTACGCCTCGATCCTCGGGACGATCATCGACCGCGGCTACGTCTTCAAGCGCGGGTCGGCCCTGGTGCCGGCCTGGCTGGCGTTCGCCACCATCGGTCTGCTGGAGAAGCACTTCGGCTCGCTGGTCGACTACGACTTCACCGCCGCGATGGAGGAGGACCTCGACCGGATCGCCAACGGCGAGCAGAACCGGGTCGACTGGCTGCGCGCCTTCTACTTCGGTGGCGGCCAGGACGGGGACCCCGGCCTGCACGAGCTGGTGTCCGGCTTCGGCGACATCGACGCCCGCGAGGTCAACTCGATCCCGATCGGCAGCGACATCATCCTGCGGGTCGGCCGGTATGGGCCGTACGTGCAGCGCGGGCCGGACGGCGACGAGTCGTCGCAGCGAGCATCGGTGCCCGAGGACATGGCGCCGGACGAGCTCACCGTCGAGAAGGCGGAGGAGCTGCTGGCAGCGCCCAGCGGTGACCGCGACCTCGGCACCCACCCGGAGAGCGGGCTGCCGGTCGTGGCGAAAGCAGGGCGGTACGGGCCGTACGTGACCGAGGTGCTGCCCGACGATGCCGCCAAGAACGCGAAGCCGCGCACGGGCTCCTTGCTGGCGACGATGTCGCTGGACACGGTGACCCTCGACGACGCGTTGCGGCTGCTCAGCCTGCCGCGGGTGGTCGGCGTCGACCCGGCCGACGGCGTCGAGATCACCGCGCAGAACGGTAGGTACGGGCCGTACCTCAAGAAGGGCACCGACTCGCGGTCGCTGGACAACGAGGAGCAGATGTTCGACATCACCCTCGACCAGGCGCTGGCGATCTACGCGCAGCCCAAGCAGCGCGGCCGCCGGGCCGCCGCGGCCCCGCTCAAGGAGCTGGGCAACGACCCGACCACCGGGCTGCCGGTCGTGGTGAAGGAGGGACGGTTCGGGGCCTACGTGACCGACGGCGAGAGCAATGCGACGCTGCGCAAGGCCGACTCGGTCGAGTCTGTGACCATCGAGCGGGCCGCCGAGCTGCTGGCCGAGAAGCGCGCCAAGGGCCCGGCCCCGAAGAAGCGCGCGGCCAAGAAGGCCACGGCAAAGAAGACGACGGCGAAGAAGGCAGCGAAGAAGACGACCAAGAAGGCCGCCGCCAAGAAGTCCTAGCGCGCCCCAAGGTCCTCTGGACGCCGACGCACCACTCCGACGGCGTGTCTGGTGCGGACGCGTCCACTCGGGGATGTCGGGCGGATGGATACCCTGGGCGCCGTGAGCACCTCGAGCGCCCAGCCGGTCGTGATCCCCGACCACGACCTGCGCGGGGTGCTGCGCATCCCGGCGTTCCGTCAGCTGTGGACCGCCCTGTCGCTGTCCAGCATGGGTGACTGGCTGGGCCTGCTGGCTCTCACCGCGCTGGCCCCCCTGCTGGCCGACCGGGGCTACGCCGCCGCGAACCTCGCCATCGCGGGTGTCTTCATCCTCCGGCTCGCCCCGGCGATCGTCATCGGCCCGCTCGCCGGGGTCGTCGCCGACCGGCTCGACCGCCGCCTCACCATGGTTGTCTGCGACCTCGCCCGGTTCGCGCTCTTCCTGTCGATCCCCTTGATCGGCACCCTGTGGTGGCTGTTCGTCGCGACCTTCCTCATCGAGGTCGCCAGCCTGGTCTGGATCCCGGCGAAGGAAGCCACGGTCCCCAACCTGGTCCCTCGCGAGCGGCTCGAGACGGCCAACCAGCTCAGCCTGTTCACGACGTACGGCTCGGCCCCGGTCGCCGCCGCCATCTTCGCCGGGCTGGCGCTGCTCACCGGCATGCTCGACAACGCGGTGCCCGAGCTCGCGGCGGTCGACCTCGCCCTGTACGTCAACGCCGCCACCTTCCTGGTCAGCGCCGTCACGATCCTGCGACTGCGGGCCATCCCCGCGCGCCAGCGGCTGGCCGAGGGGGAGCGGCACCCCAGCGTGTGGCGCACCCTGGTCGAGGGGTGGACCTATGTCGGTCGCACCCGCCTGATCCGCGGCCTCGTCGTGGGCATGCTCGGTGCCTTCGCGGCCGGCGGTGCCGTCATCGGCCTGGCTCGCACCTTCGTCACCGACCTGGGAGGTGGCGACCCGGGCTACGGCCTGCTGTTCGGCACCGTGTTCCTCGGCCTGGCGGGCGGCATGCTCCTCGGCCCCCGGCTGCTGCCCGACTTCAGCCGACGGCGGATGTTCGGGCTGGCCATCGGCGGTGCGGGGCTGTCCTTGGCACTGCTCGGCCTGATCCCCAACCTGGTGCTGGCCGTGCTGATCACCCTGGTGATCGGCGCGTTCGCCGGCGTCGCGTGGGTCACCGGCTACACGTTGCTCGGTCTCGAGGTGGCCGACGAGCTGCGCGGCCGGACGTTCGCCTTCGTACAGACCATGGTCCGTGTCGTCCTGGTGGCGGTGCTGGCAGTGTCCCCGCTGCTCGCGGCTGCGTTCGGGCAGCACGAGGTCGAGGTCACCGACGCGCTCGCCCTCACCTACAACGGGGCGGCCTTCGTCTTCCTGCTCGCGGGTCTGCTCGCCGCGGCGCTGGGCATCGCGTCGTACCGCCACATGGACGACCGGCGTGGAGTGCCGTTGTCCGCCGACCTCGCTGCCGCCTTCCACAGCGAGCCGGTCGGCCTGCACGGGAGCGGTCCCCGGAAGGGGTACTTCATCGCGCTGGAAGGAGGCGAGGGTGCCGGGAAGTCGACCCAGGCCCGTGCCTTGGCCCGCTGGCTCGAGTCGCTGGGGCACGACGTCCTGGTGACCTTCGAGCCGGGCGCCACCGAGGTCGGCCGCCGGCTCCGCTCGGTGCTGCTCGACCATCCCGAGCCGGCCGCAGACGCCGCCGCCGTCGCGCCACCCGCCCTGTCCGCCCGGACCGAGGCGCTGCTGTTCGCGGCCGACCGGGCCGAGCACGTCGCGACCGTGGTGCGGCCCGCGCTGGCACTGGGTCACGTCGTGGTCTGCGACCGCTACACCGACTCCTCGGTGGCCTACCAGGGTGCCGGCCGCGAGCTGGCAGGTGCCGAGGTCGGCCGGCTGTCGCGGTGGGCGACCGACGGTCTGCTGCCACAGCTGACCGTGGTCCTGGACGTCCCCGCAGCCGACGGCCTGTCCCGGGTCGAGGCCCCGGACCGGTTGGAGTCGGAGCCGCTGGCCTTCCACGAGCGGGTCCGCGAGCGGTTCCTCGAGCTGGCCCGTCGCGGCGGCTCCCGCTACCTCGTCGTCGACGGGACCCTGCCGCCCGAGGAGATCACCGCGGCGATCCGGGCCCGGCTGGAGCCGGCGCTGCCGCTCAGCGCGCAGCAGATCCGGGAGGCCGAGGAGGCCCGGGCTGCCGAGGAGAAGCGGCGACAGCTCGCCGAGGCGGCCCGTCAGCTCGAGGAGGCCCGGGCCCGGGCCGAGGCCGAGGAGCAGGCCCGGCGGGCGGCGCTGGACGCCGAGGCCCGGGTGGCGCAGGCCGCCGCCGAGGCAGCCGCACTGGCCGAGCAGCGCAGGCTGCAGGAGCAGGCCGAGGCCGCCGAGCGAGCCCGGCTGGCGGCGATCGCAGCCGCGGAGGCCGCCAAGGTGCGCGAGGAGCATGCCCGGCAGCGCGCGCTGCAGGCCGAGCAGCGACGCCGGCAGAAGGAGGCCCACCGGCCGCCCCGGGCCCAGCCCACCCGGCGTTCGGTGGGCGACGAGACCACGGTCCCGACGGCGGTGCCTGCCGCCGAGCCACCCACCCGTCCGCTCAGCCTCAGCGACGAGCTGTTCGGCATCGGCACCGACGACGAGACGGACGACAGCACGTTGCAGCTGCCCCGCGTCGACAACCGGCGCGACGACCGGTGAGCCAGCCGGGCGCGGGGATCTGGTCCGACCTGGTCGGCCAGCAGCCGACGGTCGCCGTGCTGCAGCGCGCCGTGGCTGGGGCCGCAGCCACCCGTCGCGGGGAGCCGGGCTCCGGCATGACGCATGCCTGGCTGTTCACCGGTCCACCCGGGTCGGGCCGGTCCACCGCGGCCCGAGCGTTCGCCGCTGCGCTGCAGTGCCCCGACGAGGGCTGCAGCGAGTGCGCGGCCTGCCGCAGCGTGCTCGGCGGCGGTCACCCCGATGTCGAGGTCGTCAACACCCGCAAGCTGTCCATCGGCGTCGACGATGCCCGGGCCCTGGTCTCTCGCGCCGGTCGGCATCCAGCGCTCGGTCGGTGGCAGGTGATGGTGGTCGAGGACGCCGACCGGCTCACCGACCAGGCCGGAAACGCGCTGCTCAAGGCCATCGAGGAACCGACACCGCACACCGTGTGGCTGCTCTGCGCGCCGGCCGTCGACGACGTCCTGCCCACGGTCCGCTCCCGCTGCCGGCACCTGTCGTTGCGCACCCCACCGACCGACGCGGTCGCCGACGTGCTGGTCCGTCGCGACGGGGTCGACCCGGCGATGGCGTCGTTCGCCGCCAGGGCGGCGCAGGGCCACATCGGCCGGGCCCGCCGGCTGGCCACCGACGAGGAGGCCCGGCTGCGCCGGCACGCCGTACTACGGCTGCCGCTCTCGCTGGGCGAGCTCAGCGCCGCGTTGCGGGCCGCCGGCGACCTGGTCGACGCAGCCACCGCGGAGGCCAACGAGCAGGCCGCCACGCTGGCTGCGTCCGAGGCCGACGAGATGCGCCGTGGTCTGGGCGTCGGGCCGGGCGCCCGGCAGCCCGCCGGCGCGGCGGCCCAGCTCAAGGAGCTGGAGGGCGAGCAGAAGAAGCGCGCCACCCGCACCAGGCGGGACGCCATCGACCGCGCGCTGATCGACCTGGCCGGCTTCTACCGCGACGTCCTCGCCCTCCAGGCGCAGGCAGACGTCGAACTCGTGAACGACGAGATGCGTGACGCGGTCAGCGGGGTGGCCCGGTCGTCGAGCCCCGAGTCGACGCTGCGCCGGATCGACGCGATCCTCGCCGCCCGGACGGCGATCGATGCGAACGTCGCCCCGCTGCTCGCGGTCGAGGCGATGACCGTCGCGCTGCGCCGCGGCTGACGCTCAGGCCAGCGGCACGATCTCCGGCGCCCCGAGGCGGGCCGTGTCGGCGGTCTGGTCGTCCGGCTGCTCCTGGGAGAGCCGCTCGGCCTTGACCCGGGCGAGGTAGTGCTCGACCTCCCGCTCGGTCTGCGCCGCACTCCAGCCGAGCACCGGCGCCATCAGCGCGGCGGCGACCGGGGCCGCGGTCACGCCGCGGTCGAAGGTCTCGATCGAGATCCGGGTACGCCGGGTGAGCACGTCGTCCAGGTGGCGAGCGCCCTCGTGGCTGGCCGCGTAGACCAGCTCGGCGCGCAGGTAGTCGTCGGCGCCCTCGACGGCGTCGCCCAGCGAGGGGTCCCGGTCGACGAGCGCCAGCACCTCGTGCACGAGTGAGCCGTGGCGGTGCAGCAGGTGCTCCACCCGGGCGACGTGCAGACCGTGCTTGGTCGCCAGCCGCTGCCGCCCGTTCCACAGCGCGGCATAGCCCTCGGCTCCGACCAGCGGGATGCGGTCGGTGACGCAGTCCGGCACCTTGTCGTCGAGGCCGTGGCTCACGGCGTCGACCGCGTCCTTCGCCATCACGCGGTACGTCGTGTACTTGCCACCGGCCACGACGACCAGTCCGGGCACCGGGTGGGCGACCGTGTGCTCCCGTGACAGCTTCGAGGTCGACTCGGACTCGCCGGACAGCAGCGGGCGCAGCCCGGCGTACACGCCCTCGACGTCCTCACGGGTCAGCGGTGTCACCAGCACCCGGTTGACGTGCTCGAGCAGGTAGTCGATGTCGGTGCTGGACGCCGCCGGATGAGCCTTGCCGAGGTCCCAGTCGGTGTCGGTCGTCCCGATGATCCAGTGCCGGCCCCAGGGGATGACGAACAGCACGCTGGTCTCGGTGCGCAGGATCAGGCCGGTGGCCGACTGGATGCGGTCCCGCGGGACGACCAGGTGAACGCCTTTGGACGCGCGCACGTGGAACTGGCCGCGCTCACCTGCCATCGCCTGGGTCAGGTCGGTCCAGACGCCGGTCGCATTCACCACCTGACGCGCGCGGACCTCGAGCTCGGTGTCGGACTCGAAGTCGCGGACCCGCACGCCGGTCACCCGCTCGCCCTCACGGAGGAACCCGATCACCCGTGCCCGGTTGGCAACCAGTGCGCCATAGGCCGCCGCGGTGCGGACCACGGCGGCGGTGTGCCGGGCGTCGTCGACCTGCGCGTCGTAGTACTGGATGGCGCCGACCAGTGCGTCCTTGCGCAGCGACGGCGACTGCCGCAGGGCGGCCTTGCGAGACAGGTGCCGGTGGTGCGGCAGACCGCGGGCGTTGCCGGACGAGACACCCATCGTGTCGTAGAGCGCGACACCGGCACCGGCGTACAACCGCTCCCACCCCCGGTGCTTGAGCGGGTAGAGGAACGGCACGGGGCGCACCAGGTGCGGTGCGAGCCGCTGGGTCAGCAGGCCGCGCTCGCGCAAGGCCTCCCGGACCAGGCCGAAGTCGAGCATCTCCAGGTAGCGCAGGCCGCCGTGGATCAGCTTGCTCGACCGGCTCGACGTACCTGCCGCCCAGTCGCGACCCTCGAACAATCCCACCGTCAGGCCGCGGGTCACCGCGTCCAGGGCCACGCCCGCGCCCACCACGCCGCCGCCGATGACGACGACGTCGAGCTCGTCGACCTGCGCCGCGTCCAGCGCATCGTGACGTTCGTCCGGGCCGAGCCGGCTGGTGGGGGAGAACGGCCGGGAGGCCGGGTCCTGCCGCATCTGCGTCCTCACTGCAGTCCGGCGACCTATCGTAGGGCTGGAAGAGCCGGCGTCAGCAGCCGCATACCCTCGGCCCTGCTGTGGCGGAGCAGATCTCGAGGGAGTCCAGATGACGGGCTGGTTGCGCGTATCGGCGCCGCTGCTTGCGCTGTCGGTGCTCGCCGCTTGCTTTGCAGGAGGTGACGAGCCGGCTGGCGACCGCCGCCCTTCGCCGACGGCGCCGGCCAGGACCACCACGGCGCCCAGCGCGGGCCTGGACCGGTTCTACGCCCAGCAGCTGGACTGGCGCGGCTGCAAAGGCGGTTTCGAGTGCACTGATGTCCTCGTGCCCGTGGACTACGCCGACCCCGGTCGCGGGACGCTGCCGCTGGCCGTGAACCGGTTGCCAGCCGCCGGTGACCGGATCGGTTCGCTGCTCATCAATCCCGGAGGCCCAGGGGCCTCCGGACTCGCGTATGCGCGTCGTGCCAGATCGATCGTGAGCAAGCGGGTCCGCGAGCGTTACGACATCGTCGGTTTCGACCCACGCGGTGTGGGCGCGAGCGCCGGGCTGAACTGCCTGACGGACAGGCAGCTCGACGGATTCCTCTCCGAGGACGGCACGCCGGACGACGCGACCGAGGAGCAAGGGCTCGTCCACGAGGCCGAGCTGCTCGCTGCCGGCTGCCAGCGCGACGATGCCCTGCTGCTGCCGCACCTCAGCACTCGTTCCGCTGCTCGGGACCTCGACGTCCTGCGGGCTGTTCTCGGCGATGGTCAGCTGACCTATCTGGGCAAGAGCTACGGAACCTACCTCGGTGCGGTCTACGCCGACCTGTTCCCGAAGCGGGTCGGCCGACTGGTGCTGGACGGCCCGATCGACCCGGCCGCTAGCAGCTCCGAGATGGCCAGGCTCCAAGCCGTCGGCTTCCAGCGCGCCTTGGCAGCCTTCCTCGACGACTGCCTGCAGCGGAAGTCCTGCCCGTTCCCGGGGGGCCGGGCCGCGGCAGGGACGCAGCTCGCCGACTTCCTCGGGGCGGTGGACAGAGATCCGCTCCCGGGTGTCGGCAAGCGGCAGCTGACCGAGGCGCTGGCGACGCTGGGTATCATCGCCGCGCTCTATGACGAGGGCAGCTGGTCCTTCCTTCGACAGGCTCTTGGCCAGGCATTCCAGGGTGACGGTGAGTGGCTGATGCTGCTGGCCGACTTCTACGCTGACCGCGGGCCGGGCGGGCGCTACACGACTAACGCCGTCGAGGCCATGTACGCGGTCAACTGCCTCGACCGCCCGGAGGAGTCCGACCTCGACAAGGTGCGTGCCGACGCTGAGTCGGCTGCCGAGGCCGCCCCGTTGTTCGGCGCCTACATCGTGTGGAGCAATTTGCCGTGCAGCAGCTGGCCGGCGCCGACGGAGAGCGAGCCGGCTCCCCTCGCAGCCGCAGGGTCACAGCCCATCCTGGTCGTCGGGACGACCCGCGACCCGGCGACGCCGTACGAGTGGGCGCAGTCGCTGGCCGACGAGCTGGACGCCGGCCACCTGCTGACTTACGTCGGCGACGGCCACACGGCGTACCGCCGGGGGAGCGAGTGCGTCGACGACGCGGTGGACGCCTACCTGCTGGACGGCACCACCCCCGGTGTGGGCGCCCGGTGCCGCTGAGCCGGACCCACCGGATGCCGTAGACTTTCCCGCCGTGCCGCGGCTCAGGTCGCGGCGCATGCCGCCTTAGCTCAGTCGGCTAGAGCGACGCACTCGTAATGCGTAGGTCATCGGTTCGACTCCGATAGGCGGCTCTACGACGAGGCCTCTGACCTGGCGGTCCCAGGTCGGAGGCCTCGTTCGATCTCAGGGACGCAGAACGTCCGGAACCCGCCCTACCGTCATCCACATGGCAAACAACCACGTGACGTTGACGGAGCCGCCTCGGAACGGGTCCGAGATCGACACGCTCGTCGGGTCGCTCGAGCGGGGGCGGCGCTACCTGCGCTGGAAGTGCGCCGGGCTCGATGCGACCGGCCTGAGGGCGACCCTCGGACCGTCCACCGTCACTCTCGGCGGGCTGCTCAAGCACCTGGCCTACATGGAGGATGCGAACTTCTCCCTCGCTCTGCACGGCAACGAGCGGGCCGCGCCCTGGCGAGGCGTCGAGCAGCCCGGTGAGTGGGCCTTCACATCGGCCGTGCACGACAGCCCGGAGGAGCTGTTCGCCTTGTGGGAGAGCTCGGTCGCGGCGGCCAGGGCGAATATCGTCAAGGCCGACCGCCTCGGCGGCCCGGGCTTCACCGCGAGCTATGCCGGGCAGACCTACAGCCTTCGGCGGATCCTCGCGGACATGGTCGAGGAGTACCTGCGGCATGTCGGTCACGCGGATCTGATTCGCGAGTCCATCGACGGACTGGTCGGCGAGGACCCGGACGACGACTGACGCACCCTGGCGATGTCCGCGGGATGGGACCATGGTGGGGTGCCCGACGAGGAACGGTCCGGCGTGCGGCTGACCAACCTGGACCAGCCGTTGTTCGCCGACGCCGGCGCCACCAAGCGCGACCTGGTCGACTACCTGGATGCCGTTGCCGACCGGTTCGTGCCCGTGCTCGCCGGGCGCGCGTTGAGCGTCGTCCGGGTGCTCCGCGGACAGAAACCGTTCATGCAGAAGAACCTGCCCGCCTACGCTCCTGGGTCGATCGCGACTGTTGACATTCCGACCCAGGACGGGAAGCGGGTCGTCCACTACCCGGTCTGCGACGACCGCGAGAGCCTGCTGTGGTTCGCCAACCAGCGGGCGGTCGAGTACCACCCCACGCTGTTCCAGGGTCTGGCTTCCGACCTGCCCACGCACCTGGTGGTGGACATCGACCCACCTGCCGGGACCGACGCATTCGCGCGCGCAGTGCAGGCCGCCCTTCTCGTACGCACTGTTCTCGGCGATGCCGGGATGACCGCGCTGCCCAAGACCAGCGGCGCGAAGGGGGTGCACGTCGTGGTCCCCCTGGCCTCGGGCCAGTCGGCCATGGACGCCGCGGCCGCCACCCGCGCGATCGCCGCCCGCGCGGAGCGACTGGACCCGGGGCTCACGACGACCGCCTTCGTCGTGGAGGAGCGGGGCGACAAGGTCTTCCTCGACTCGACGCGAGCGGGTGGCGCGACCGTGGTGGCGACGTACAGCCCCCGGGTCCGCCCCGGCGTCCCGGTGTCGTTCCCGGTGGCCTGGGACGACCTCGCCGGCGCATCGCCGGCCGACTTCACCCTGGCGAGCGTCCCCCGGCTGCTCGCCGACTCCGACCCGTGGGCCGCACTGCCGCCGCCACAGGTCATCGATCCCGGTCTGGTCGAAGAGGGACACACCATCCCGGTCGCGCGGGTGGCGGCGATGCACGAAGGCAAGCGCCGCGCGCGAGCCCGCCGGGAGAGCTGACGCGCGCCTAGACTCCGCCACGTGACGCGCTCGGAACAGGGGACGAGGGTGCCGGCGCTCCTGCTCGAGACGAAGCTCTACGTTCCGCAGTCACCGCGTCGGTTGGTGCAGCGCTCTCGACTGAGCGAGCGGTTGGACGGCGCCTCCGGGTCGAAGCTGATCCTCGTCTCCGCGCCCGCCGGCTTCGGCAAGTCGACGCTGCTGGCCGAGTGGCTGGCGAACGGACAGGCCGGGCAGGGCACCGCTGGCGATCGGCGTTCTGTCGCCTGGGTGTCTCTCGACCCTGCAGACAACCAGCCCGCAACCTTCTGGACGTACGTCGTCGCGGCGCTCCGCACGGTGATACCCGGCGTCGGTGCGGACGCACTCGCGCTCCTCCAGGCGCCGCAACCGGCGCCGATCACCACCGTGCTCACGACACTGCTCAACGACCTCGGCGGTGTGGACCGCGACATCGTGCTGGTCCTCGACGACTACCACGTCGTCGACGCGGCCGAGGTGCAGGACGGGATGGCCTTCCTGCTCGACCATCTTCCTCCGCAGCTGCACCTGGTGATCGCGAGCCGGGCCGACCCGGGACTGCCGCTGGCAAGGCTGCGGGCGCGCGGCGAGCTCGCCGAGATCCGCGCCGCCGACCTGCGGTTCAGCGCGGAGGAGGCGGTGGCGTACCTCAACGGGGTGATGGGACTGCGGCTCACGGCTGCCGACGTGGCAACCCTGGAGGGCCGCACCGAGGGTTGGATCGCCGCCCTGCAGCTGGCAGCGCTGTCGATGCAGGGCCGGGATGACGCCGCCGACTTCATCGCCGGCTTCGCGGGCGACGCCCGGTACGTCGTGGACTACCTCGTCGAGGAGGTGCTGGCCCGGCAGCCCGACGGGGTCCACGACTTCCTGCTGCAGACCTCCGTCCTGGACCGGCTCAGCGGCGCGCTGTGCGACGCCGTCACCGGCGGCACCGGTGGCACTGGTGGCACTGGTGGCACTGGTGGCAAGGCAATGCTGGAGTCGCTGGACCGGGCCAACCTGTTCCTGGTGCCGCTGGACGACCGGCGCCGGTGGTACCGCTACCACCACCTGTTCGCCGACGTGCTGCGAGCCCGCCTGCACGACGAGCGGCCCGACGTCGTCCCCGCGCTGCACCGGCGCGCGAGCGACTGGTACGAGGCGAACGGTGAGCGGGCCGTCGCCGTCGAGCACGCTCTGGCCGCCGCGGACTTCGACCGCGCGGCGGACCTGGTCGAGCTGGCGGCGCCGGCTCTGCAGCGGGCCCGGCAGGAGGGCACATTGCGTCGGTGGATGGAGGCCATCCCCGAGGCGCACTTCCGGGTCAGGCCGGTTCTCAGCAACTCGTACGTCGGATCCCTCATGTCCACCGGTCAGATCGAGGGAGTCGAGCCGTACCTGCTCAACGCCGAGCGGTGGCTGGATGCCATGTCGGCCGAAGGTCACGGACCTCCTGACCGGCCGCCGGAGATGGTGGTCGTGGACGAGGAGGCGTTCCGGAGGCTGCCCACGTGGGTCGCCGTGCACCGCGCCGGGCAGGCACTGGTGCTCGGCGACCGGGCCGGTTGCCTCACCCACGCCGGTCGGGCGCGAGACCTGGCCGGTCCCGACGACCACGTCGGGCGAGGAGCAGCGTCGGCACTCATCGGGTTGGCGTCATGGGGCGACGGGGACGTCAAGGCTGCTCAGGCGGGCTACTCGGAGTCGTGGAAGCACATGCATGCCGCCGGCCACATCGCCGACATCCTCGGTCTGGCGATCACGCTCGGGGACCTTCACGTCGTCCAGGGACGGCTCGGTGACGCCATGCGCACTTACGAGGAGGCGCTGCGACTCGCCGCCGAGCAGGACGGGCCGGTCCTCCGGGGGACCGCCGACATGTACGTCGGAATGGCCGCACTCCAGCGGGAGCGAGGCGATCTCGGGACCGCGAACGAGCTCCTTGTCCGCAGCCAGGAGCTCGGCCCGCACCTGGCCCTGCCGCAGAACCCTCACCGCTGGCGGATCGCGAAGGCTCGGGTCCTGGAGGCCGAAGGAGACCTCGAGGGCGCGGTCCAGCTGCTCGACGAGGCGGAGCAGGTGTACGCCGGCGACTTCTCCCCCGACGTGCGGCCGATCGCAGCGACGAGAGCGCGGGTGCTGATCGCGCAGGGGAGATGGGCCGACGCTCTGAGCTGGGCGCGCGACCGAGAGCTGTCCGTGGACGACGACCTCAGCTATCTGCGCGAGTACGAGCACGTCACCCTGGCCAGAGCCCTGCTGGCCCGGTGCAGGACCGAGCGTGCCGAGCCAGCCCTGCGACGGGGCACTCGGGCTGCTGCGGCGGCTGCTCCAGGCAGCCGAGGCCGGCGGCCGGACCGGAACCGTGATCGAGGTCCTGGTGCTGCAGGCGCTCGCGCAGCAGGTGCGCGGCGACAACTCGGCGGCACTGGTGCCACTGGTGCAGGCCCTGACCTTGGCCGAGCCGGAAGGCTACGTCCGGCTCTTCGTCGACGAGGGCGCGCCCATGGCCGTGCTCGTGGAGGCAGCCGCCGAACGCGGGATCGCGCCGACGCTACGCCAGACGACTGCTCACGGCCTTCGACGACGCAGACCGAGACCGCCGCTCCGACGCAACCAGGGCCTGGTCGAGCCGTTGAGCGGGCGAGAGCTCGACGTGCTGCGGCTGCTGCGAACCGACCTCGGCGGTCCGGACATCGCCCGCGAGCTCGTGGTGTCGCTGAACACCGTGCGCACCCACACGAAGAACATCTACGCCAAGCTCGGCGTGAACAACCGCCGGGCAGCGGTCCGCCGGGCCGAGGAGCTCGACCTGCTGCGGTGATGCCGGTGCTCAGCGGACGCGCTTCACCGGCAGGATGGCGGCGGCGCCGAGGAGGGCGCTGACGCCGGCGACGGCGTACAGCACGCCGTAGCTGCCGTCCGCGACCGCCAGGATGGCCGGCGCCATCGCAGGGGCCAGGGAGAACGGCAGCGCTCCGGCGATGTTGAAC
This sequence comes from uncultured Actinomycetota bacterium, assembly GCA_963746465.1. Classification (GTDB taxonomy): domain Bacteria; phylum Actinomycetota; class Actinomycetes; order JACCUZ01; family JACCUZ01; genus CAVVAY01. The sequence goes on from CAVVAY010000007.1 coordinate 564,818, forward strand.
ACGCCCAGGTCCTTGGCGGCGCTGCCCTTGTCCGGCAGCACGTCGGCGGCCAGCGCGAGGTCGACGGCCACGTACACGCCGAACCCCAGGCCGCCGATGGCCATGCCGACCAGGAACCCGTTGACGTCGGTGGCGAGGGCGATGACGAACAACGCCAGGCCGTACACGGTCGACGCGGCGAGGACGAAGAGCTTCCGGCGGCCGGTCCGGTCGGAGAGCCTGCCCCCGAGCAGCGAGGCAGCGACCACCACCGTGGACTGGACCAGGGTGCCGAGGAACACCTGGCCCGGCACGTCGTCCTCGGCGGTGCCGATCTTCTCCAGCAGGTAGTACGTCTGGTAGGTCGCCAGGAACGCGTAGGCCAGCACGAACAGGAAGCGGCTGGCGAAGGCCCAGGCGAAGTCCGGAGCCTTGCGCGGGTTGAAGTAGAACGTGCTGGCGAGCTCTCGCAGCGACCAGGCCGGCTTCTCCGCAGCGGGCCAGACCGCGGTCGTCCAGGGTCGCGGCGAAGAGCAGGATGAAGAACCCGCCGACGGCGCACGGGACCATGAACATGGCGAGCTGGTTGCCGGTGAACAGCTTCACCAGGAAGGTGCCGGTCACCGACGCGATCGGCACGCACACGCCGAGGACGCCGGAGACCGAGCCCCGCTGCGCCGGCGGGACCTGGTCGGGCAGGACCGCGACGAGCGCTGCGAGCAGCGCGTTGAGGAACACCTGGGCGATGCACCAGCCGACGAGGACCACGGGGATCGTGGGCGCCAGGGCCACGATGAGGATGCCGAGCGAGCCGCCGAGCAGTCCGACGACGATCCACGGCCGCCGCATGCCCCACCGGGACGAGGTCCGGTCGCTCAGCCTGCCGAAGAACGGGTTGGCGAACATCGCCAGCAGGGCGCGCGACCCCGGCCACCAGCGACAGGCTGTTCGGTGCCTGCTCGGTCCCGACCAGGGACTTGACCTTCAGGGCCAGGGTGACCAGCAGCGGCGCGAGGAACAGCAGGCTGGTGCTGATGTAGGCCAGCGTGTAGCGGGCGATGAAGCCCGGTCCGACCCGGGGTACGGCGGGCGACTCAGGCTCCACCGCGGCGAGTCTGCCAGCCGGGCGGCCGCGCGTCGGAGTTCACCAGCTGAATCACCAGGTGTGGTGATCCCCGCTCACCACATCCGCTCCTACCTTCCGGTCATGAACCAGGCACCAGCCGCGACCGGCGGCCCGTCCCAGGCCGGGCAGTACGAGATCCGGATCGAGGGCCACCTCGACACCCGGTGGACCGCCTGGTTCGACGGGCTGGCCCTCACCCACGAGACCGATGGCACAACGGTCCTGCACGGCCCGGTCGTCGACCAGGCCGCGCTGCACGGCCTGCTCCAGAAGGTCCGCGACCTCGGCCTGCCCCTGGTCTCGGTCATCCACGTTGCACCCGACTCTCACAGGAGCACACCATGAACCGCTTCATCCGCCGGATCGGCGACTTCAGCGCACGCAGGCCATGGACGACGATCGGCGCGTGGGCGGTCCTCGCCGCGCTCGTGGCGGTGCTCTCCGGCGCCGTCGGTGGCGCGTTCGCCGACGACTTCAGCGCACCGGGCAGCGAGAGCGCCGAGGCCATGGAGCTGCTCGAGGAACGCTTCCCGGCGGAGGCGGGCGGCACTGCGATCGCCGTGTTCGCGGCTCCCGAGGGCGCAGCAGGTGGCCGGCTTCCGGGTCGGCATCGAGTCGGCCCTGGCGCAGGTCGCGACGATCGACCACGTCGCCGCCGTGAGCGACCCGTTCGAGTCGGGCCGGGTGTCGGCCGACGGGCGGGTCGCGTTCGCGGAGATCGCGCTGGACGTGCCGTCGACCGAGTTCGGTCGTGACACCGCCACCGAGGTCGTGGCCGCCCTCGAGCCAGCCCGTTCCGGCGGTGTGCAGGCCGAGTTCGGCGGGGACGCCGCGTTCCTCAACGCCGAGAAGAAGTCCTCTCCGGCGGAGGCGGTCGGCCTTCTCGCCGCGCTCGTCATCCTTCTCGTCGCCTTCGGCACCGTCGTGGCCGCGCTGGTGCCGATCGTTCTCGCCCTGGTCGCCGTCGGCGTCGGTCTCGCTGGCATCGTGGTCCTGGCCGGCGGCCTGACGATCTCCACCGCCGCACCGAGCATCGGCGCCCTGGTCGGACTGGGCGTGGGCATCGACTACGCGTTGTTCATCGTCGCCAGGTACCGCGAGAACCGCACCGCGGGACAGGTCAACTCGCAGGCGCTGTCCGCGGCGATGGGCTCCTCCGGCACTGCGGTCTTCTTCGCCGGCGGCACCGTGGTCCTTGCGATGGCTGCCCTCGCGCTCACCGGCGTGGGCTTCCTCGCCTCCATCGGGCTCAGCACCTCGATCGTGGTGCTGTTCGCGGTGGCCACCGCCATCACGCTTCTCCCGGCACTTCTGACGTTGCTGGGCAACCGCATCGACGCGGGCCGGATCGTCGGCCGGCGTCGGGTCGCCAAAGCCGCCGAGGCCACCGCGTGGTGGCGGCTGGCGCACCGGATCTCGGCCCGGCCCTGGCCGTACCTGGTGGCGGGCACGCTCCTGCTCCTGACGCTTGCTGCCCCGGCGCTGTCGCTGGACACCGGTTTCCCGGACGCTGGTGACAACCCGAAGAGCCAGACCGAGCGGACGGCGTACGACATGCTCGCCGACGGCTTCGGCCCCGGCTTCAACGCGCCCCTGTCCGTCGTCCTCGACCTGCAGGACACCGGAGTCGGCGCCGACGACGTTCCCGAGCTGGCGGCGCAGATCGCGGCCGACCCGGGCGTCGCGGAGGTCGGCGAGCCGCGGGTCAGCGCCGACGGTGACACCGTGGTGCTCCCCACGCTCCCCACCACCGAGCCGTCCGACCCCGCCACCGTGCAGACGCTCGAGCGGATCCGCGCCATCACCCCCGCCGGTGTCTACGTGACCGGGGCGACTGCGCTGACCCTCGACCTGGACAAGCAGCTCACCGACACGCTGCCGCTGTTCATCGGCGCGATCCTGGCCACCTCGATCCTGCTGCTGATGATCGTGTTCCGGTCGGTCACCGTCCCGCTGAAGGCGGCGGTGATGAACTTGCTGTCCATCGGCGGCGCCTACGGAGTCGTGGTCGCGGTCTTCCAGTGGGGCTGGCTGGGTGGGGTGTTCGGCCTCGACGGCACCTACCGGATCGCCTCGCCGCTGCCGGTGATCTTCTTCGCCGTCCTGTTCGGGCTCTCGATGGACTACGAGGTGTTCCTCGTCTCCCGCATCCGCGAGGCCTACCAGCAGACCGGTGACAACGCCGAGTCCGTCGCCCGCGGGCTGGCGTCCAGCGGACGGGTCATCACCTCCGGCGCGCTGATCATGGTCGTGGTGTTCCTCTCGTTCGTCACCGACCCCTCGCCGTTCGTGCAGATGATCGGGCTGGGGCTGTCCACCGCCATCGCGATCGACGCCACCGTCGTCCGCATGGTCCTGGTGCCGGCGACCATGGCGCTGATGGGCCGGGCCAACTGGTGGCTGCCCGGTTGGCTCGACCGGCTGCTTCCACACCTGAGCCTCGAGGCCGAGGAGCCCGTGCGCGAGGCCACCCCGGTGCCGGTGCCGGCCCAGGGCCAGGCACCGAGCTCACCGGTCCAGGAGGTGGAGGTCAGCAGCGCATCCTGACCGGTGACACGAGGCGGCCCCTGCTGTGCAGCGATGCACGGCAGGGGCCCTCGCCGGTGTCGAGAAGATCCTGCCGTACGCCGGTCAGCGCAGGTCGCGGCGACGAAGCGCGACCATGCCTGCCGTGACGAGGACGGCGGCCACGGCGAGCTGCCCCAGCACCGGATCCCACGCGAACGACTCGGCGGGCACCGGCGCCAGGTGCGTGAACGGCGACAGGGCGACCAGCCAGCCAGGGAGCTGGAGCAGCTCGCCGAAGAAGAGCACGACCACGCAGAAGGTCAGCGCTGACCAGCCGATGCCGGCCCATCGTGCCGACAGCCCGTAGGCGAGCCAGGTCAGCGCGACCAGGACGAGCACCGGTGCGGCGTACGGCAATGTCGCCCCGAGCAGTCGACCGACGGCGGATCCGTCCCCGGTGACCATCTGGTACCCGAGCCCGAGCCCGAGTCCGGCAGCGCCGACGACCACGACGGTGCCGCTCACGGTCACGGCCAGGTACGCCAGCCCCCAGCGCTGACGTGACAGTCCGGTCGCGAGCACCGACTCGACCCGTCCGTCCGTCTCCTCGCCCCGAGCCCGCAGCGCCGAGGAGATCGCGAAGCCGGCGGCGATCAGCGCGAGCATGGCCGCGGCGACGGCGTAGAAGGAGTCGACCAGCGACCCACCGCCCTGCTCGAACACGTCGTGCGAGAACTGCGAGTCACCCAGCAGGTCCTTCACGTCGTCACCGATGGCGCCGTAGCCGATGCCGGTGAGGAACAGGGCGGCCGCCCAGCCTCCGACGCTCGCGCGTTGCTGCCGCCAGGCCAGGCCGAGCGAGCCCTGCAGCCGGTGCCCGGCGCGCGCCGGCCCGGGTCGCGACGCGACGATGCCGGAACCGATGTCGCGGAGCGCGAACAACCTCAGCGCCACGCCCATCAGGACCACGACGGCGGCGACCGAGATCAGCGCCGGCCACCAGCGTTCGCCGGAGAAGGCGCGCATCGCCTGGCCCCAGCCGATCGGCGACGCCCATGACAGCGCACCGTTCCCGACGTCGCCGAGGGCGCGCAGGACGTAGGACGCGCCGATCACGACTCCGGTGATGCCGTACATCGCCCTGGTGCCTTCGGTGAGCTGCGCGGCGACGAGCGCGACGGCTCCGAAGACGAGCCCAGCGAGGGCGGCTGCCAGCCCGAGGTTCACCGACCCGGCCACGGCCAGGCCATGGCCGATGAGACTCGCGGCCACGAGGCCGCCGAGCAGGGCGTTGGCGACGAGGACCGTGAGTGCGGCGGCGACGATCGGCTCGGTGCGTCCGACCGCGCCGGCGCGGACCAGCTCGTCGCGGCCGCTCTCCTCCTCGGCGCGGGTGTGCCGTCCGACGAGGAACATGCTGAGCAACCCGGCGACGATCGCACCGAACGCCGAGGCCTGCCACGCCACCTGGCCGCCGACTGTGTTCAGTGCGCGCGCCGGGCCGGCCATCGCGATGAACGCCGCGTTGTCCGCCATGCTCGCCGCCGCCTTGTCGAACTCCGCCTGGGTCGGGTACAGGCCCTCGACGCTGACGGCCTGCGACCAGTAGAGAAGGGCCGCACCCGCGATCCACCACAGCAGCATCAGCCGATCGCGGCGCAGGTGGAAGCGCAGCAGCCGCGATGTGGCCCCCGACGTCATGACGCTGCTTCGTCGACCAGCTGGTCGCCGTAGTGCCGCAGGAAGAGCGCCTCCAGGGTCGGCGGCTGGCTGGTCAGGCTGCCGATGCCGAACCGCCCCAGTGCCTCGAGAGCCGCGCCGAGCGTCTCGGTGTCGACCTCGAAGACCGCTCGGTTTCCCTCGACGACCAGGTCGTGCACGCCGACGAGCCGGTCGAGCCCGGTCGGGGGCGTCGCCAGATCGGCCGACACCGACGTACGAGTGAGGTGGCGGAGCTCCGACAGCGTGCCGCGCTCCACGGTGCGGCCGGCCCGGATGATGCTCACCCGGTCGCACAGCCGCTCGACCTCGGCCAGGATGTGGCTGGACAGCAGGACCGAGCGACCCTCGTCCCTGAACTCGTCGATGCACTCCTGGAACACCGACTCCATCAACGGATCGAGCCCGGACGTCGGCTCGTCGAGCAGCAGCAGCTCGACGTCGGCCGCCAGGGCCGCCACCAGCGCGACCTTCTGCCGGTTGCCCTTGGAGTACGAACGACCCCTCTTGGTGGGGTCGAGCTCGAAGCGCTCGATGAGCTGCGTCCGGCGCTTGTCGTCCAGCCCGCCACGGAGCGCACCGAGCAGGTCGATGATCTCGCCACCGGACAGGTTGGGCCACAGGTTCACGTCGCCCGGGACGTAGGCCAGCCGGCGGTGGAGCTCGGTGGCCTGCCGCCAGGGATCCCCGCCCAGCAGCCGCGCGCTGCCGCCGTCGGCGCGCAGCAGACCCAGCAGCACCCTGATCGTGGTGGACTTGCCGGCTCCGTTGGGACCGAGGAACCCGTGCACCTCGCCACGGGCGACGGTCAGGTCCAGCCCGTCGAGCGCTGTCGTGCTGCCGAACCGCTTCACCAGCCCGGCGATGTCGATCACCGTGTCCATAGCCGTTCACGGTAGCAGATATTTCACAACTTCGTGAAACACTGAAAGTTCGTGTAGCAACCTCTAGGATCAGGTCATGGCGGACGAGGTCGCGGAGTTCATCGAGGGCTTCGCGCTGATGCTGAACCAGGCCGGGATGCAACGGATGGCGGCCCGGGTCTTCGGCGCTCTGCTGGCAGCCGAGAGCGACGGCCTGACCGCGAAGGAGATCAGCGAGACGCTCCAGGTCAGCCCGGCCGCGGTGAGCGGCGCAGTCGGCTACCTCACCCGGACCGGGCTCGCGAAGCGGGTGCGGGCGCCGGGCGGCCGGGTCGACCACTTCGCCGTCGACGGCACCACCTGGGCGGAAGCCGTCGCCATCGAGACCGACCGCCTGACCGAGATGGCCGGCTGGCTGGGCAAGGGCGCCGCGTCAGTGCCGTCTGACAGCCCCGCGCAGGCCCGGCTGGCGGAGACCCGCGACTTCTTCGAGTTCATCGCTGCCGAGATGCCCAAGCTCATCGACCGCTGGCGCGAGGCACAGGAGCGGGCTTCCACTCACCGCTCGTCGCCCGGGCCGCCGGTCCACACGTAGCCGTTCTCCGGGCGGCCGGCCGTGCCGTACCTGGGCCGGACCTCGGCCAGCCCCATGACGGTCAGCTGCTCGAGGTACCGGCGCGAGCTGACCCGGGACAGCCCACAGTGCATCGCAGCCTCGCCGGCAGACAAGTCCCCCTCGGCGTCCTGGAGGGCCTCGGCGACGATCGAGAGCGTGTGCCGGGACAGCCCCTTCGGCAGGCTCTCGGCGGAGCCGACAAGCCGCGGGGCCGAGAGCAGGCGGTCCACGTCACCCTGGTCGCGCACGGTTCCCTGCTGCGCCGATCGTCGACGAAGCTCGTACCGCTGCGCCGCGTAGCCGTGCAGCCGTTCCCGGAAGACCTGCAGGCTGAACGGCTTGATCAGGTAGTGCGCGACGCCGCCCGCCATCGCGGCGCGCACGGTGTCGACCTCCCGGGCGGCGGTGATGGCGATCACGTCGAGGTCATCTCCGCCCGGTCTCGCGCGCAACCGCCGCAGAACCTCGATACCTGACATGTCCGGCAGGTGGATGTCCAGAAGGACGAGGTCGGGCCTGAGCTCTTCCACGGCGCGCAACGCCTGCCGGGCACTGTGCGCCTCCGCCACGACCGAGAACTCCGGCATCGACTCGAGGTAGGCACGGTGCACCGAGGCGACCGCGAAGTCGTCGTCGACCACGAGCACCCGCAGCGGACTCCCCACGGTGGTCACCGGGTCGCCGCTCGACCGGCAGTCTCGCCGGGTGCAGGCGACACCGGCGGCAGCATGACAGTGAACACCGCGCCGCCGCCGGGGCGTTCCGTGACGGTGATGGTCCCTCCGCGGCGGGTGACGATGCGCGAGACCAGGGCAAGGCCGATGCCGCGACCGTGGTGGTCCGAGGTCGGCACCTTGGTGGTGACGCCGGTGTCGAAGATGCGGTCGTCCAGCTCCGGTGGCACGCCGGGACCGTCGTCGGCGACCCGGATCTCCACGCCCTCCGCATCGGTGCACCGCACGAGCACGTCCACGGTGCCTCCCGTCCCGGTCGCGTCGATGGCGTTGTCCACCAGGTTCCCGATGATGGTGATCACGTCGTCGGCGGTGCCATCGACGACCTCGGACTCCGGGTCGAGCCGGAAGGCCACGCCCCGCTCCCGCGCGGTGGCGGACTTGGTGACCAGGGCTGCTGCGACCGCCACGTCCTCCACCTCGCGCAGCGAGGAGCCGTAGGTGGTGCCGCTGCCGCCCCCGACGCGTTCGATGAACTGCACGGCCTCGTCATACCTCTCGAGGTCGATCAACCCGGAGACGACGTGCAGGTTGTTGGAGAACTCGTGGGCCTGGGCCCGGAGCGCATCGGTGATGTCGCGCTGCCCATCTAACGCGCGCAAGGCATCGAACAGCTCGGTCCGGTCTCGAAGAGTCATCACCCGGCCGACCTCGCGGTCGCCTACCCTGGCAGCGCTGCTGTTGACGACCAGGAGGCGCTCCCCCGAGAGCACCAGCTGGTCGGTGAGATCTTCCGGGCTCACTGCCAGCGGCAGGAGGTCGTGAGCCTCGAGCACCTCGGCCGCAGGGCGGCCGCTCGGGTCGTGACTCAGGTCCAGGAGCCTCATGGCTTCATCGTTGACCAGCGCCAGGCGGCCCCGTGAGTCCAGCGCCACGACGCCTTCGCGGACGCCGTGCAGCATGGCGTCGCGGGTCTGCAGCAGCTCGGCGATCTCCTCCGGCTCCAGGCCGAAGATCCGCCGCCGGACGAGCCGGGTCACCACCACGGCACCGATCACGCCGACGAAGGCGGCGGCAACGAGCCACACCACCAGGCGCGGGACGACGTCGGCCTGCTCGGCGGCCAGCCGGCTCTCCAGCACGCCGACTGATACCACGCCAACCACCAACCCGCCCTGGTCACGGACCGGGACCTTGGCGCGCAGGGATGACCCGAGCGTGCCGGTCTCGGTGCCGACGAACTCATCGCCGGCCAGCGCAACGCTGGGGTCGGTCGAGACCCGACGCCCGATCTCAGCAGGGTCCGGGTGGGAGTAGCGGATGCCGTGTCGGTCGGTGAAGACGACGAACTCCGCCCCGGCCGAGACGCGGACCTGCTCGGCCAGGGGTTGCAGGGTGGCCGAGGGATCGACGCTGCGGTAGGCCGCCGTCACCTCGGGCAGCTCCGCCAGGCTGCGGGCGATGGTCAGCACCCGCCGGGCGTAGGTCTGCCGGATCTGGTCCTCCTGCAGGTGCGCAGCCAGGAACCCGGCGGCCACCAGGGTCGCCAGGACGATGGCCACCTGCATCGCCAGCAGCTGGACCGCCAGCGGGAAGGCGCGTCTCATCCGCTCATGGTGCCGCAGTGCGGTGTGAGCCGCACCACGACCAATACGACCAGTACGACCGCTACGACCAGAGGCTGTCCCGCCGCCGGTCAGGCCACCTAACGTCCGGCGCGCCCGGAGGACGAAACCTCCGTGAAACGAAAGGGAATCTCTCATGGCCTCATCTGCTCGCCGGGTCCCCTCGCTGGGCCGCCGCCGACGGCTCCTGACCGCGGTCATCCCTGTGGTCGTCGCCGGGCTTGCGCTGTCCGCCTGCTCGGACACCGTCGACAAGAGCAGCACTGACGGCGGGTCGTCCGACGCCGTCAGCCGTCTGCAGATCATGGCCCCGGCCGATCCCGGCGGTGGCTGGGACAGCACCGCGCGCGAGATGTCCACCGCCCTCAAGGGGGCAGGGCTGGCGAAGTCGACCACGGTCACTAACGTGCCCGGCGCCGGCGGCACGATCGGCCTGGCCCAGCTCGCGAACGAGAAGAGCGAGGACTACCTGATGGTGATGGGGCTGGTGATGATCGGCGCGATCGAGACCAGCCAGTCGCCGACGACCCTGGACGACGTCACGCCGATCGCCCGCCTGACGGCCGAGGACGAGGTCGTGGTGGTCCCGGCGAAGAGCCCGTACAAGACCATCAAGGATCTCGGCGACGACCTCAAGGCGCGCGGTCGCAAGGTCGCCATCGCGGGCGGCTCCGCGGGTGGGACTGACCACATCGTGGCCGGCCTGCTCACCAAGGCGGCCGGGGCATCGCCGTCCGACCTGAACTACGTGGCCTTCTCCGGTGGCGGCGAGTCACTGGCTGCCCTGCTGGGCAACAAGGTGGCCGCCGGCATCTCCGGTGTGAGCGAGTACGCGGAGCAGATCAAGGCAGGCAAGCTGCGCGCTCTCGCGGTGGCCGGCCCGGAGCGGGTCGAGGGCGTCGACGCCCCGACGCTGAAGGAAGGCGGCTATGACGTCGAGCTCATCAACTGGCGAGGTGTCGTGGCGCCGAAGGGTTTGTCGAAGGAAGCCACCGACCGGCTGGTCGCCCTCGTCACCAAGATGCACGACTCGGCGGAGTGGAAGGACGCTCTCGCCACCAATGGCTGGACCGACACGTTCCTGACGGGGGACGAGTTCACCTCGTTCATCAAGGATGAGGAGGCCACCACGTCCACGGTGCTGCAGGATCTCGGACTGGTCAGCTAGCCATGTCTCTCGAGACCGACGAGACCTCCGGTGCGGCGGCACGCGTCGCCGTACCGGAGGTCCTGGTGGCCCTCGGTGTGGTGGCCCTCGGCGTGTTCACCATCGTGGACGCGCATCGGATCACCGTCCCGCTGAGCTCCAACGTGGTGGGGCCACGGGTCTTCCCGTACGCGGTCGGCGTCGCTCTCGCGGTCTCCGGTGTAGCGGTGCTGGTCGCCGCGCTTCGCGGGCGGCACGCGGACCCAGAGGCGGGGGAGGACATCGACGTCGACGCGCCCACCGACTGGGTCACCCTTGCCAAGGTGGTCGCGGGCTTCGCGCTGCATGTCGCCCTCGTCGACCGGCTGGGCTGGGCCCTGGCTGGTGCACTCCTGTTCACCGTGGTGGCCTGGGCCCTCGGCGGGCACCCGCTCAAGGCCGCGGGCGTCGGTCTGCTGCTCGGCTTCTCGGTCCAGGCGCTCTTCGTCTCCGGGCTCGGCGTCACCCTTCCAGCCGGTCTCTTCGACGGCGTGGGGCTCCTCCGTGGGTGACATCGGATCGCTGCTGGACGGCTTCGGGGTGGCGCTCCAGCCGGCGTACCTCCTGTACGCCCTCATCGGCGTCACCCTCGGGACCGCCGTGGGGGTGCTGCCCGGCATCGGGCCGGCGATGACGGTGGCGCTGCTCCTCCCGGTCACCTACAAGGTCGAGCCGACGGCCGCCTTCATCATGTTCGCCGGCATCTACTACGGCGGCATGTACGGCGGGTCGACCACATCGATCCTGCTGAACACCCCTGGTGAGTCGTCATCGATCATCACTGCCCTCGAGGGCAACCGGATGGCGAAGTCCGGTCGAGGGGCTGCAGCCCTTGCCACCGCTGCGATCGGCTCGTTCGTCGCCGGGACGATCGCCACGATCGGCCTCACCCTGATCGCCCCCACACTGGCCGACCTCGCCGTGCAGCTCGGGTCGCCGGACTACGTTGCCCTCACGGTCGTCGCCCTGCTCACCGTGTCGGCCCTGCTCGGGTCCTCGGTATCGCGCGGAGTGGCCTCGCTGTCGGTCGGTCTTCTCATCGGCTTGGTCGGGACCGACAGCCTCACCGGGCAACGACGATTCACCTTCGGCTTCCCGGTGCTGGCCGACGGCATCGACGTCGTCACCTTTGCGGTCGGTGTGTTCGCGGTGGGCGAGGCGCTCTGGGTCGCGTCCCGGTTGCGCCACGGGCCGTTGGAGATCATCCCGGCTGGCGGTTCGTGGATGACGCGGCAGGACTTCCGCCGGTCCTGGCGGCCCTGGCTTCGTGGGACCGCGCTTGGCTTCCCGATCGGCGCCATGCCGGCCGGCGGTGCCGAGATCCCGACCTTCCTCTCCTACGCGGTGGAGAAGAAGCTCTCGAAGCACAAGCACGAGTTCGGCACCGTCGGCGCGATCGAGGGCGTCGCCGGGCCGGAGGCGGCCAACAACGCGGCTGCGGCCGGGGTGCTGGTTCCGCTGCTCACTCTGGGTCTGCCGACGTCGGCCACGGCTGCCGTACTCATTGCTGCCTTCCAGAGCTACGGGATCCAGCCAGGCCCCCTGCTGTTCCAGAACGAAGGCCCTCTGGTCTGGGCGCTGATCGCCAGCCTGTACGTCGGCAACGTCCTGCTGCTGGTGCTCAACCTGCCGCTGGTCGGGCTATGGGTCCGGCTGCTGCGGATCCCGCGTCCTTACCTCTACGCAGGCATCCTGATGTTCGCGGCGCTCGGCGGCTACGCGCTCAACGGCGTTCGCACCGACCTCTGGGTGCTGCTGGGGATCGGCATCCTGGGCTACGTGATGCGGCGGTTCGGCTACCCGATCGCACCGGCGGTGATCGGGCTCATCCTCGGGCCGATCGCGGAGGAGCAGCTCCGGCGCACGCTGGCCATCAGCCAGGGCGACGCCACGGCCTTGGTATCGAGTCCGTTCGCGGCCACGGTCTACACCCTGCTCGCCATCGGGACAGTGGTGACGTTGCTGCTTCGCCGGCGGGCCAAGCGGGCCGTCGAGCGGCTGGTGGAACCTGCCGCCTGACAAGACGGGCGGTCGGTCCGGGTATCACCAACCAGCAAAGTCGGTCCGTCCTACGAGGAGCCGCGACCGTGACCCGGCACCGATGAGTTCTCAGGTGTCCCACGGTCTGTATGGGTGGCGCCTTTCAACTCCAGAGAACTTCGTTGGAGCACGGACGATGACTCGCCTCTTGCTCCGGAACCAGAGGTGCGCAATGTGCTCACACCAGCCTCCGTGCCCGTCCGCAGACCGGCCGGACCACGCCGCCGCTCACATCCGCGCGGCACACCCGGAGCAGGGGTGGAACCTCCTCTGCAACGGCGTCATCGTCTTCGACGACGGCGGCGAGCTGCTGCCCGGCGGCCGGCTCACCGCGCCGCGACCCGCAAGCGTCCTCCGGCCGCGGCTCGCGGCCTGATCGGGGTGAGGACGATGACCCAGGTCCAGATCCGCCGCCCCGTGCGCACCACCGCTGCTGTGCAGCCCGACCGCCGGACGCCGTCCGGCCGCCTGCTGCCCTTCTGACCCCGGACGCCGAGCGGCCCGGCAGAGCCGCGAGGCTCCACCGGGCCGCCTGGCCGACGTCTCGATCAGTCGGTGACCACCGCCTTGAGGACGTCGACCCGGCTGGCCGAGCGGCCCGGGCCGACTGCGGCAACGACGCCGGCGACCGCTGCCGCCACGACGTACAGGCTGATCGACTGCCACGGCACGGACACCGACTTGATGCCCTCGTCCTTGAGCGCCTGGGCGAGCACCAGCCCCAGACCCGTGCCGAGCACCGCACCGGATGCCGCGCCGATCAGTGAGATCACCACGGACTCCCAGCGCACCATCTGCCGGACCTGCGACTTGGTCATGCCGACCGCACGCAGCAGGCCCAGCTCGCGGGTCCGCTCGTACACCGACAGCGCCAGGGTGTTGACGATGCCGAGCAGCGCGATGAAGACCGCCAGCAGCAGCATCACCGTGACGAAGGTGAGCAGCTGGTCGATGAAACCGGCCGCCTCCTTCTCGAACTCCTCCTGGGTGAGGATCTTGGCGTCCGGGTGGTTCGCCAGTGCCGTTTCGATCCGCTGCTTCACCTCTCCGAGGTCCGCGCCCTTGTCGAGCAGGACGAGCGCGGTGCTGTCGAGGTGACTGCCGGCCAGGACGTCCTGCCCAGCAATGCTGATCAGGTACGTCGAGTCGGCGAAGCCGCCCGTCTGGTCGAAGATCCCAGCGACCTTGAGGTCGTGCTTCCCGGTTGCGGCGAACTCGGCCGGAACGGTGGAGCCGACCGTGAGGTGCGACGCCGTCGCGGTCTTCTTCGCCACCAGGACGCCATCGGCGCCCAGGTCCTGCACCGAACCCGACGAGAGGTTGAGGGTCAACGTCTCCTCGGCGGTGGCCGGGTCCAGCGAGTTGTAAGCCTGGTCGGCACCATCGATCCGAGCAATGCCCCAGCCCATGGCTGACGCAGCCCGGACCCCGGGAACGGCAGCCACGGCCTTGGTTGCCGTGGGGCTGAAGCCCTCGGAGCCGGTGCTGGCCCGCGCCAGGTACAGGTCGGCGGTGGTGGAGCTCTTGATCAGGCCGGAGAACGAGGCCTTCAGCGATGCCGAGAAGACGCCCATGCTGATCACCAGGGTGAGGCCGATCATCAGAGCAGTAGCTGTCGACGCCGTACGACGCGGGTTGCGCATCGCGTTCTGACGGGCCAGGTCGCCGGGAACGCCGCGGAGGCGCAGCGGCCAGCCGATCGCTGCCGCGAGTGGCCGGGCGGCCACCGGTGCCAGCGTGATGACGCCGATCAGAGCCAGCGGCACACCGAGCCCGATCAGCTTGGCGCTGCCGTCGCCGTACAGCGCGTTCAGCACGCCGGCGACACCGCCGACCAGCGCAAGCCCGCCGATGACCAGGCGCTTCTTCGACGGCGGACGCGAGCCGGGGGTGGCCTCGCGCAGCGCCTCGACCGGAAGCACCTTGGTGGCCCTGCGGGCCGGCACGAGTGCCGCCACGAGAGTCACGACGGTGCCGACGAGGATGGAGACCCAGATGGTGCGGGGCTCGATCTGCGTCGAGGTCGTGGGCAAGGTGAAGCCGAGGAACGCCATCAGCGCGTTCAGACCCTTGGCCACGCCGATGCCCAGGGCGACTCCGACAGCGGAGGCGCCGACGCCGAGCAGCAGGGCCTCGCCGAGCAGGTTCTTGAGCACCTGACGTCGAGTCGCACCGACGGCACGCAGGAGAGCGATCTCCCGGGACCGCTGGGTCACGATCATGGTGAACGTGTTCCAGATGATGAACGAGCCGACGAAAAGCGCGATGCCGGCGAAGATCATGAACATGATCGTCACCATCTTCAGGCTCTCGGCGACCGCGTCAGCGTTCTCCTTGGCGACGTGCGCCCCGGTGACTGCCTCGGCGGTGTCCGGTACGGCCGCGTCAAGGCGCTTGGCAAGCTCCTTGTCGGAGACGCCGGCCGCAGCCCGCACGTTGATGGCGTCGAACGAGTCGGGGGACTCGAGCACCTTCTGAGCGGTCGCGGTGTCGAAGTACGCCGACGTCGAACCGCCGAGGTTCTTCTCGCCGCCGAACTCGACGATGCCGACGACGGTGAACTCCTGCGTCGGGCCGCGGAACAGGATGTTGATGTCCGAGCCGAGCGGGATGTCGTGCTTCTCCGCCGAGGTGGCGTCGATGACGACTTCGTGCGGCCCGCGCGGCGCGTGACCGCTGCTGAGGTTCACGTCACCGCGCAGGGTGACGTCGCGGGGCAGGCTGTAACCCTGGGTGGGGGCACCGCCCTCGGTGAGTACGGCCTTGCCCTCGGTGTCGGTCAGCAGGGCGTACCCGGTGACGCTGCCCTCGGCGACGCGGACGCCGTCGACGGCCTTGACCTGGTTGAGCACGGAGGCCGCGATGGGACCGCGGGTGAGGCCGCTGCCTTCGGCCTGCTTGTAGGCGGCCTCGGTGCGGACGACGGCGTCGGTACCGGCGCCGATCTTGCCGAACAGCTGGGTGAATGCGAGCGACATGGTGTCGGTGAGGATGAGAGTGCCGGCGAGGAACGCGACGCCGAGCGCGATGGAGGCGGTGGTCAGGACGAGGCGCACCTTGTGCGCGATCATCCCCCGCAAGGTCGATGCGAACATGGCGGTCAGGCCCCCAGGCGCTTCATGTAGTCGAGCACGGAGTCAGCGGTGGGCTCGGTCATCTCGTCGACGATCTTTCCGTCGGCGAGGAACAGCACCCGGTCGGCATAGCTGGCAGCGACCGGGTCGTGGGTGACCATGACGACGGTCTGGTCGAGCTCCTTGACGGCCTTCTTGAGGAAGCCGAGCAGCTCCGCGCCGGACTTGGAGTCGAGGGCACCGGTCGGTTCGTCCGCGAAGACGATCTGCGGCCTGCTGGCGAGAGCGCGGGCTGCCGCCACGCGCTGCTGCTGGCCGCCGGAGAGCTGCGACGGCCGGTGCGACAGGCGCTCGGTGAGGCCCACCGTCTCGACGATCGACTGCACCCAGAAGGCGTCCGGCTTGCGGCCGGCGATCTTGATCGGCAGCACGATGTTCTCCGCCGCAGTCAAGGTGGGCAGCAGGTTGAACGACTGGAAGATGAAGCCGATCTGGTCGCGGCGCAGCA
This sequence comes from uncultured Actinomycetota bacterium, assembly GCA_963746465.1. GTDB lineage: Bacteria > Actinomycetota > Actinomycetes > JACCUZ01 > JACCUZ01 > CAVVAY01. The sequence goes on from CAVVAY010000007.1 coordinate 580,736, forward strand.
GAGTCAGCGCCTTGTCCTTGAGCTTGGTGATTTCGGTGTCGCCGACGTAGATCTCGCCTGAGCTCGGCCGGTCGAGCCCGGCTAGGACGTGCAGCAGGGTCGACTTGCCGGAGCCGGACGGCCCCATGATCGCGGTGAACTCACCGGCGGCGAGGCTGACGCTGACGTCGTCGAGGGCGTGCACGGCGTTGTCGCCGGAACCGTAGGACTTGCTGACGTTCGCCGCTCGTGCGGCGGACCTCGTGAGGCTGGCGGTCGTGAGGGTGGTCATGAGGGCTCCTGGGACGTGGTCCGCCGCCCGAGTAGGCGGCCTGTTCTCCAGGAAAGGGGTTACGGCGTCGCCGCCCCATGGGGCTGGACGCTGGATCGAGGCGGCTGGCACCCAGGTGCGCGGGTGCTCTCCCCCCGAAGCCGGGTTTCGCATGATCGGAGCGGGTCGGGGCCAGGCCGAGCCCAGGAACTGCTCCGATCATGCGGAATCCGGCGGCGAGAGGGTCGGATCTGGCGGCGGCTGGCGCGGCCGGTGGCGGCGGGCACGGGTGCCCATCTCGAGCCTGCGCAGCGCAGGCCAAGGAGAGGGGTCACCGGCAACCTGGGCGCCGGACGCGTCGGCCTGGTTGCTCCCGCGGCCGGTCAGCCGGGTGCAGCAGACGGAAAGTGCAGCTGTCAGCAGGTGCACTCGTCGGCGACGCAGTCGAGGCCGATCATCAGGTCGATCAGGTCGTCCTCGGTGAGGGCGGGACCATCGTGGGTCTCCAGCGCCTCCGCGGGGAGGTTGACCTCCTCTACCGGGAGCAGCTGCAGGAGCACGGACAGGGTCTCGTCGTCGACGAAGTGCCGCTCGACGACCTGGCACTCCGGGCAGCGGAACGCGAAATGGGTGCGCTCCCGGGGCTCCGCCATGACCAGCCACATCTGCTCGGCGAGCAGGTCGACGTCGCCGCACCTGGCGCAGCGGGTGGTGATGAGCGAGTCGACGTTCATCGTTGCTCCTGAGGTAGGTAGGTCTCGTAGCGGGCTTGCCATCAAGGTAGGAACCGCGGCGGCCGCCGACGATGTTGTGGCCCACACGGCCGGGTGTGGTCACCACCCCTACCGGTGGCGGCCACCCGTCAGTGCTCGTGTGGCTGCCCCTGAGCACCGTTCGGTCTGCGCCATGGGCGCCTCTCCTGCCGCTCCCTACTTTCGAGTGAGCGGTTCCGCCAGCGTGGCGGCCCGGTCCCACTCACCAGCCCGTTCGGGCAGGAAAGGCTTGCCATGTCTCGCGTTCTGTACCGGATCGGCCACTTCGCCGGTCGCCACCCGTGGCGGGTCCTCGCCGCCTGGGTGCTCATCGCCGTGACTGCGGTGATGCTCAACTCGTCCTTCGGCGGTGCTCCCGACGAGCACTTCACTATCCCCGGTGCGGAGTCGCAGCGTGCGGCCGACGCCATCGAGGCCCGCTTCCCCCAGGAGACGCTCAACACCTCCAACGTCGTCTTCCACGACGAGAACGGCCTCACCCAGCCGGCCGTCAAGGCCGCTGTCCAGCAGGCCGTGACCCAGCTGGCCGAGGGCAAGCACGTGATCGACGTCGCTGATCCCTACGACCCCCGCGGCCCCACCGTGAGCAAGGACGGCACGACCGCGTTCGTCACGGTGGCCTTTGACACCCAGGACATCGACACCACCGACTTCGACGCCGCACAGAAGGCCGTCCAGGTCGCGCGTGACGCCGGCGTCCAGGTCGAGTACGACCAGGGTCTGGGCTACCTGGCCAACGATGCAGCGCCAGGCAGCGAGAAGATCGGCATCCTGGTCGCGGTCGTCGTGCTGGCCATCGCATTCGGTTCGCTGGTCGCGATGAGCCTGCCGATCGTGGTCGCGCTGGTCGGGCTGCTCGTCGGCCTCAGCTCGATCGGCCTGGTCCAGGGCTTCCTCGCCGTCCCGGAGATCGCCACCATCGTGGCGATGATGATGGGTCTCGGCGTCGGCATCGACTACGCCCTGTTCATCCTGGCCCGCCACCGTCAGACCCTCGAGTCGGGTGCCACGGTGCCCGAGGCGATCGGCCGGGCCAACGCCACCGCCGGACTCTCGGTGCTGTTCGCGGGCACCACTGTCGTCCTCGCGATCGCCGGCCTGCAGGTTTCCGGCATCCCGATGATGACGATGATGGGCTGGGCCTCGGCCCTGATGGTCGCCATCACGATGGTTGCCGCCGTCACCCTGCTGCCCGCCCTGCTCGGCATCGCCGGCAAGCGGGTCAACAGCCTCCGGGTGCCGTTCATCAAGCAGAAGCCGGCCAACAACCCGCGGTCGAAGTCGGCACGGTGGACGGCCAAGGTCGTCGCCAAGCCGGTCCGCTACGGCGCTGTGGCGGCCATCGTCCTGGCCGTGCTGGCCATCCCGACGTTCTCGATGCGGCTCGGCTTCCCCGACGCCGGCAACGACTCTGCCGGGAGCACCACCCGTGAGGCCTACGACCTGATGGCCGACAAGTACGGCGCCGGTGTCAACGGCCCGCTGGCGGTCGTGGTCGAGACCCATGGCTCACCGAAGGCAGCTGCCGTGATCGGTGACCTGGCCGAGGGCCTCGCCGCCGACAAGGGCGTCGCCTCGGTGGACGAGCCCACCTTCTCGCCGAAGAAAGACCTGGCGATCATCAGCCTGACGCCGACCACGGCACCGCAGGACGCCAAGACCTCCGCGCTGCTCGAGCGACTCCGGACGGACGTCGTGCCTGCCGCGGTCGGCGACACCACTGTCGAGGTGTCGGTCACCGGCTCCACGGCGATGGTCGAGGACATCTCCTCGAGGCTGCAGCAGCGGATGCCGTACTTCCTGGCAGCCGTCATCGGCCTGGCGTTCCTGGTGCTGATGCTGGTGTTCCGGTCCGTGCTGGTGCCGCTGAAGGCCGCGCTGCTCAACGTGTTCAGCGTCGGTGCGGCGTACGGCGTGGTCGTGGCCATCTTCCAGTGGGGCTGGGGTGCCAGCCTGATCGGCGTGCACGAGACGGTGCCGATCATGCCGCTGGCTCCGATGTTGATGTTCGCGATCCTGTTCGGCCTGTCGATGGACTACGAGGTGTTCCTGCTGAGCCGGGTCCGTGAGCAGTACCTGAAGCACCGCGAGCCCAAGCGCGCGGTCGTCGAGGGTGTCGGCTCCACGGCGCGGGTCATCACCAGCGCGGCACTCATCATGATCTCGGTCTTCGGGGCGTTCATCCTGGACACCGACATCGTGGCCAAGATGTTCGGTGTCGGCCTCGCCGTCGCCGTCCTGCTGGACGTGACCTTGGTCCGGATGGTGCTGGTCCCGGCGGCGATGAGCCTGCTCGGGCACCGGGCCTGGTGGCTGCCGAACTGGCTGGACCGCCTGCTCCCGAACATCGACCTCGAGGGCAGCGACGACCACAGCGACCTCGACGCCGAGCTCGTCGAGCTCAGCGAGTCGGAGGAGCGCAAGGCCGCGCAGGTCTGACTTACCCCGCCCTGGTGCGGCCGGTCCACCGGCCGGCCGCACCAGGGGCACCACCCCTGACCACCCTGACATCCCAAGGAGACAGCGATGTTCACCGTCAACTGCCCGGTCCTGGGGCACGAGGTCGTCATCTGGAGCGGCCAGATCGTCGGCCTGAACCGCACGGCGCACGGCGTCGCGGCGGAGTTCCACTGCGGCTGCGGTTCTGCCGCGGTCTGCCTTGCCGGTGAGTCACCCACCGAGGGCCGGCTCATCTACCACGCCGCCATCGTCTCCCTCGCCCCCGCAGCCTGAGCCGGAAGGCCCCGTCATGACCACGACCTTCGAGACCGTCACCCTCGGGCATTCGGACCGCGGCCCGGCGGTGGCCCTCGCCCCACTGCGACCGCTGCACACCCTCGACCTCGCCAGGCTCACTCTGGACCACCACGAGCTGTCCGGCAGCTCGCCGCTGGTCACCTACGCGCGTACTCGGCGCTGGGCGATGAACCTGGTGGCCCGCCGGGCGTCGGACGCCAGGGCGTTCGTGGTGACCGAGGACGACCGGGTCGTGGGAGTCGGCGTCCTGGACGACATCCGGCGCGGCAGCCTCTGCCACGCCAGGCTCGCGGTCTGGGTGGACCGAGAGCACCGGCGACGCGGAGTCGGGGGCGCCGCCGTGGGTGCCTTGAGCGTGGTCGGCCGTGACCTCGGCCTGCGCCGGCTCGAGGCGTCCGTGCTCCCCGACGACGCACCGGCCCGCGGCCTGCTCGCTGCGAGCGGCTTCGTGCCGGTCGGCCTGGCCCGCGACTACCGGATGGTCGCCGGCAGCTGGCAGGACCACGTGCTCTACGAGCGGGTCGTCGGCGGCGGTCTCTGACGTGCCTGCCGAGGGCAGCCCGCCGACAGCCACCCGCTCGACGCCGGTGACGGCTACTGTCCCAGACATGGTGCTAAGGGTGGTGTTTGCCGACGACAACTACCTGGTTCGCGAGGGAGTCGCCGCCCTGATGGCTGAGGTCGATGACATCGACCTGGTCGAGACCCTCGCCGATCCGCAGTCCCTGATGAAGTCGGTGGCCGAGCAGAAGCCCGACGCCGTCCTCACCGACATCCGGATGCCCCCGACGTTCACCACCGAGGGCATCGACGCGGCGAAGCGGATCCGCGCAGAGTTCCCGTCGATCGGGGTGGTCGTCCTCTCGCAGTACGTCGAGGAGGAGTACGCCTTCGAGCTCCTCGAGAACGGCGTCGCCGGTCTCGGCTACCTGCTCAAGGAGCGGGTGTCCCAGCTCGACGAGCTGGTCCGCGCGCTGCACGAGGTGGCTCGTGGCGGCTCGGCGCTGGACCCCAAGGTGGTCGAGGGCCTGATGGCCCGCAAGGCCAACGAGGCCAAGTCCCCGCTGCTCGGTCTCAGCGAGAAGGAACGCGCGGTGCTCGAGGCGATGGCGACCGGGCGGAACAACGCCACCATCGCCAAGACCCTGTTCATGAGCGAGCGGGCCGTGGAGAAGCACATCGGCTCGGTCTTCCAGAAGCTCGGACTGATCGAGGAGGGCGAGGTCAACCGGCGGGTGATGGCCGTGCTGGCCTTCCTCGAGGCCTCCGGCTGAGGGAGCAGACGGCGCAGATGGTCCTGCTCGGACGGTGGAGGCGGTCCCGGCGCGACCGGCAGGCCACGGTGCTCGTCCTCGGCGGGCTGTCCCTGTTCGTGGCGCTGGTCTACGCGGTCGTCGTGCTCGGCGGCGGAGCCCTGATCGGGCACACCTCCTCCCCGCACCTCGGCCTCTCGGTGCTCGCGACCGCGATCGTCGCGCTGGCGTTCGAGCCGATGAAGCGACGACTCGAGGAGGTCGCCACCCGCGTGGTGCACGGCGGTCGCGCCTCGCCGTACGACGTCCTGAGCCGCTTCTCGGAGGCCGTCACCGGCGCCTATGCCAGCGAGGAGGTGCCTGCCCGGATGGCCAAGGTGCTCGCCGACGGCACCGGTGCGGAGTGGGCCCAGGTCTGGCTCGTGGTCAACGACGGCCTGGTGCTCGCCGCGACCTGGCCGCTCACCGTCGACGCCGATCGCACCCCGCCCGGCCCGGAGACGCCAGTGGGCCGTCGGGCACTGACCGTCCGGCTGGCCGGCGAGGTGCTGGGCGTGCTGCGGCTGCAGGAGCGCGAGCGCCAGCCGCTGACGCCGGTCGAGCAACGACTCTTCGCCGGACTCGCCGCCCAGGCCGGGCTGGTGCTGCACGGTGTCCGCCTGCGCGCCGAGCTCGCCCAGCGGGTGGTCGAGCTCTCGGCGCGAGCGGAGGAGCTGCAGGTGTCCCGCGAGCGACTGGTCGACACCCAGGACGCTGAGCGCCGCCGGCTCGAGCGGGACATCCACGACGGTGCCCAGCAGCACCTGGTCGCCCTCGCGGTGAACCTCCGGCTGGCGCAGACGCTGGCAACCCGGTCCCCCGAACGCGCTCAGCAGGTGCTGACCCAGCAGAGAGTCGCGGCCCGCACCACCATCGAGACGCTGGTCGACCTTTCCCGGGGCATCTACCCGCGGCTGCTGGTCGAGCAGGGCATCGGCCCTGCGTTGCGTGCGGCCGTGGTGACCAGCCCGGTCCCCGTCACGGTCACCGCGGAGGGCGTCGGACGACTGGCTCCCGATGTCGAGGCGGCGGTGTACTTCTGCTGCCTGGAAGCACTGCAGAACGCTGCCAAGCACGCCGGTGCCCACAGCATCGTGGTCGACCTTCGGTCGGACAACGGTGGCCTCTCGCTCACCGTCACCGACGACGGCAAGGGGTTCGACCCGGCGACCGTCGCCGCCAGCAGTGGGATGTCGAACATGCACGATCGGCTCGACTCCCTCGGTGGCCGGCTTTCCTGGGACCGCGCCCGCGGCGGCGGCACCACCGTGCGCGGCTGGGTGCCGGCGTCCCGCTCCGCCGTCACGACGGCGGGCTGAGTGCGCGCCCGGCTGGCCTGGCTGCTCGCCGGGCTGAGCGCGGTCTGTGCCATCGGCGACACCGTGGTCGTGTCGCGCTACCAGCCGCTGCTGTCGGAGGCGTCCATCGCGTTCCACGGCTGGCCGCTGGTGCCCGCCGCTTCGGTAGGCAGTGCCGTCATGGGCGCGATCATCGTGTCCCGCTACCCCCGGCACCCGATCGGCTGGCTGCTGGGGGTCATCGGCGCGACGACGTCCATCTCGATCCTGGCCGAGGCCTACAGCATCTGGAGCGTCGACGAGGGCGGCCCCGGTAGTGAGCGGCTCGGCCAGCTGGCCGGGCTGGTCGCGGCGCTGCTCGGTGGCCCGCTCGCACTCGCGGGCCTGGCGGTGATGTTCCTGCTCGCCCCCGACGGCCACCTGCTGTCCCGCCGTTGGCGGTGGGCGGTGGTCACGCCGGTCGTGGGCCTGGCCATGTACATGGCTGGCGTTGCCATTCAACCGCTGGACGACCTCGCAGCTCGCGCTGAGCCGGAGAGCATCAGCCTTCCGGCGGAGATCCTCACGAGCGTGGGGGTGCTGCTGATCACCGCCAGCCTGGTCGCTGCGGTCGTCGCCATGGTCACCCGCCTGCGGCGGGCGGACGGTGACACCCGCCAGCAGCTCCGGTGGGTCGTCGCGGCAGCGGTGTTCATCGTGTTCGGCATGTCCGCGCTGATCGTCGTCCAGGCGTTGGACGGCGGGCGGACGACCTGGCTCTCGGCCGTGCCTCTGCAGGTCTCGTTCCTGCTGCTCCCGGTCTGCCTGGCGGTAGCCGTGCTGCGGTACCGGCTGTACGACGTGGACCTGATCCTCAACCGGGCCATCGTGCTCGGCCTCGCGACCCTGTTCGTCGCGGTCGGATACATCGCGCTCGTCGTCGGCGTCGGTGCCATGCTCGGGGGACAGGTCGAGGCGTTCTGGCCGTCTGTGCTCGCGACCGCCGTGGTCGCGATGGCCTTCCAGCCGCTGCGCCGCTCGGTGGTGCGGTTCGCCGACCGGCTGGCCTACGGCATCCGCTCGGTGCCCTACGACGCGCTGTCGGACTTCAGCCGGCGCCTCGGTGACACCCCTGATCCTGAGGCGCTCCTGCCGGCGGTGGCCGAGGCCACCGGACGCGCGGTGTCTGCCAACGAGGTGCGCGTGATGCTCGACGTCGAGCACGGGCAGCAGCCCACGGCGGTGTGGCTGCCCGACGACGTCGAGTCCCTCGCGGTCACCGTCGACGACCTGGTGATGCTGACGATCTCGGACCGCACCGGCCGGCTGGGGGAGATGTCGGTCCGGATGCCTCCCGGCCGCGCTCCGCGGCCGCACGAGCAGAAGCTGCTCGAGGACATCGCGGAACAGGCGGCGCTGGCGTTCCGCAACGTGCGGCTGCAGGCCGAGCTGGCCGCGCACGTCGCGCTGCTCGACGAACAGACCGCCCAGCTCGAGGCGTCCCGACGCCGGCTCTTCGAGGCCGGCGATGCGGAGCGCCGGCGGCTGGAGGCGGCGATCGCCCGTGACGTGATGCCGACCCTGCAGTCCTTGACGGCTGCCCTCGACGAGACCGGCCTCGAGACGGCGGACGATCCCGACCCTGACCGGCTGGTCGCGCAGGCGACCACGGCGCTGGACGCGCTGCGCGAGCTGACCCGGGGCATCTTCCCCACGATGCTGACCCGCGGCGGGCTGGTACCGGCGCTGTCGACCTACCTGTCCCGGCTCGGGCGTCCCGGCATCCTGCAGGTCGAGGAGTCGGCAGCCGACCGACGTTTCGCCGCGCGTACCGAGGCGGCCGCCTACTTCTGCTGCACCGCGGCCGTCCCGCACGGTGACCTGGTGACCAGCGTCGAGCTGTCGGTCGCCGACGCCCAGCTGGTGCTCGAGGTCGTGGGTGCGGCTCCCGGCGATGCCGACCTGGCCGCGATGGTCGACCGGGTGGATGCCCTGGGCGGCTCACTGATCGGGTCCGACGAGCACGGTGAGGGCAGGCTCATGGTCGCGCTGCCCGTCGACGTCGAGCGACCCGCTCAGCCGCCTGAGGCGTTCGCGGCCTCCCACTCCTGAACGAGCCGCTCCGGGCCGAAAGACCCCTTCGGCACGTAGGCGGCGGCACCGGACCCGCGATGGTCGAACTCGTCCTCGTCGTACGTCGAAAGCAGCACGACCACGGGTGGGCGACCGTCACGCAGCGACCGGATCATCCGGGTGGCCTCGATGCCGTCGACGCCGGGGAGGTTGACGTCCATCAGCACGAGGTCGGGGCGCAGATCGGCCGTTGCGGTCACCGACTCCTCGCCGGAGGCCACCGCACCCACGACCTCGAAGCCGTCGGTCTCGTCGACCACGGCTGACATGGCATTGCGGAACGGCTCCTGGTCGTCCACGACCAGGACGCGAACGACGCCCACGGGCACACCTCCTGTGACCATCATCGTGGACGGGGGGCGCGGCGCGACAGCGTGCTGAGCGCCGACAATCGTGCGGCTAGCCCCACCCCCCGGCGCCATCCGGCGGAGAGGTGGCCTCGGGGGCCGAGCGGGCTGCCACCTGCCGGTGCCGACCCGGTCTTCCTACCGTCGAGACATGGCCACCACAACGTCGTCCCCGGGCTCGCCCACCGCCTCCCCGACCACCACCGGCAGCACGCTGCCCGGTCGGGCGAGCCGGGTCCTGCGCGCCCACCGCCTCTTCTACGCTGCCGCGGCGGCTGTCATGCTGCACGTGGCCGACGACAACTTCGTGCAGCCGCCGGGCGGCACCTCCGCGGCCGACCACCTGGCGAGCGGTCTCGTGCCGCTCGCCGTGCTTGCGCTGGCGGTCTGGGCCTATCGGCGGGTGCGGGTCGGCGCGGCCGCGGTGATCGCCCTGACGACCGGGTTCTTCGGGCTGGTCTTCGGGTTGATCGAGGCGGGCTACTACACGCTGGAGGTCGGTCCTTCGGGCGACGACTACAGCGGCTTCCTGGCCGGCGCGGCGGGTGTCGTCCTGATCGCGCTCGGGTTCGTCCAGTTGTGGCAGTCCCGCCGCACCGGGGGCCACTGGTTCCGCAGGTACGGCCGGCGGACCCTGCGGGTCGTCGGTGCCGTGGCGCTGGCGAACTTCGTCGTCCTCCCCGTCGCGTTCGCATACCTGATCGCGCACGTCGCGGTGGCCACGGTCCCGGCTCCGCACCTCGGCGCAGCCTACGAGGACGTCACCGTCACGACCAGCGACGGTCTCGACCTCGCCGGCTGGTACGTCCCGTCGAAGAACGGCGCCGCCGTCATCGCCTTCCACGGGCGGACCAAGGCGCAGCCGCACGCCCGGATGCTCGCGCGGCACGGCTACGGCGTGCTGATCCTGGACCGGCGGGGCGTCGGCGAGAGCGAGGGTGACGGCAGCATGCTCGGCTGGGGCGGTACGCCGGACATCCATGCAGCGGTCGACTTCCTCAAGGCGCGGCCCGAGGTCGACGCCGGCCGGATCGGCGGCATCGGTTTCTCGGTCGGCGGCGAGGAGATGCTGCAGGCCGCCGCGGAGAACCCCGACCTGGCCGCAGTGGTCTCCGAGGGCGCAGGCACCCGGCAGACGAGAGAGCAGTACGAGGAGCTCGGCGCCGCCGAGTTCTGGTTCGGCGCACCGTCACTGGTCGCCAGGGACGTCGCCCATGCCGTGTTCACCAACCACCTGCCCCCGCCGACACTGATGAGCCTGGCGCCGAAGATCGCCCCGCGTCCCGCGCTGCTGATCTGGGCGCCCAACGGCGGGAACATGGAGACGATGACCCCGGTCTACGCGAAGCTCATCGGCCCCTCGGCCGAGGTCTGGGAGATGCCGGACGCCATGCACATGGCCGGCTTGCAGGCACACCCCCAGGAGTACGAGCGACGGGTCGTCGGGTTCTTCGACCGGACACTGCTCGCCACCGGGTGACCCGCAGAGGGCGCCGTCAGCCGGCCAGGCCGAGGGCGCGGGCCTCCTCGCGGAGCTCGTCCCGGACCCGGGGATGCGCTGCCTGCTCGATGAGATGTGCTGCCTGGCTGCGCTCGTCGTGCCCGAACATCTCCGCGACGCCCTGCTCGGTGATCACCGCCGTGTGCTGGAACGACGTGACGGGCTCATCGACCATCGCCACGATGCCGGAGGCGTCGGCCTTGGGGTGCCAGGACCGGAGCGCCATCAGGGCCTGTCCACCGGTCGAGTGCAGTGCGCCGACGATGAAATCGGTCTGGCCGCCGAACCCTGAGTGGATGCGGGCACCGATCCGGGAGGCGTTGGCCTGACCGAACAGGTCGACCTGCAGCCCGGTGTTGATGCTGGTCATCGCCCGGTTCGCGGCGATCGCGGTGGGGGAGTTGGTGCGCTCCGTGCGCAGCACCTGCACCCGGGGGTTCCGGTCGATCCAGGAGTACAGCTCGGCCGAGCCGACCACGAAGGACGCGGTCACGACCGTGTCTTCGTCCAGCGCACCGGCCCGGTCGAGGGTGAGGATGCCGTCGGAGAACATCTCGCTCCATACCGCCAGCCCGCGGCGCCGGGCCAGCCCGGGCAGCGTGGCGTCCGGCACCAGCCCGATCCCCAGCTGCAGGGTGGCGCCGTTAACGACCCGGGCCGCCACCAGCTCGCCGATCCGGTGCGCAGCATCGTCGGGAACCGTGCCCGGTGGTGACGACAGCGGCTCGTCGGCCTCGACCACGAGGTCGATGTCGTCCTCGGTCAGCAGCCCGTCGCCGTACGTCCAGGGCATCTCGCGGTTGACCTGCGCCACGATCAGGCCGCCCCGGGCCCGGCAGGCCGCGACGGCCGACGGCAGGACGTTCACCTCGGTGCCCATCGACCAGACGCCCTCGCGCGGTGCCGAGACGTGCAGGCAGACGACGTCCGGCGGCAGGGTGGTCGCGAACAGCCGGGGTACCAGGCTCAGCCGCGCCGGGACGTAGGAGAGGGTCGGGCTGCCGCGCATCCCGGGCCCGACGAACGAGGTCTCGTGCACGACGTCGGGCCGGCGGGGGATGCCGGCATGCGCGTTGAGCATCCAGAGCCGGTACGCCGGCAGCGCCGCGTCCAGCATGCCGAGCAACGTCCACGGCACCGCCCCGTTGCCGCTGACGACCACCCGGGGCTGCGCGGGCAGCACCGCCAGCGCAGCCTCGAGGCCGCCCGCGTCGAGCGCTCTCAACCGTCGAGGGGCAACAGGCACCACACGGACTTGCCGCCGCCGGCTTCCTGCCGCACCCCCCACTCGGCCGCGAGTCGGGCCACCAGGGCTACCCCCCGGCCGCGCATGGAGCTGTCCTCGACCTCTTCCCTGCGGGGCATGCCCGGCCCCTCGTCCCGGACCGCCACGGCGACCCCACGCTCGGTCACGCCGATCAGGACGGTGATGGTGCCGAGGCCGTGGGTGACGGCATTGGTGACCAGCTCGCTGACGACGAGCTGGACGTCGTCGACCAGCGGCGCCGGTATGCGGCTGTGGCACAGCTCGCGGACCTGGACCCGCGCGGTGCGGGCAGCCTCGGGCCGCCGATCCACCGACAGGACGAGCTGCGCGTTCATGGCCGACTTCCGGTAGCGGTACGACGAGTCGGCCGCCGGGGACCGGAGCGGTGTAGTTCACAGTCAACCACTTGGTGCGGCCGCCCGTCACTGGGCAGCACGACGCTCCCGTCGCACGTACGGCGGGAGCGTCGGCGTCCGCGGAGCCGGTGCCGGTCGCTGCTGGCGCGGCACCGGCTCGGTGGACCGCCGTTGACTGCGGGTCGGCAAGGACGCGGTGAGGGACCCCGAGGGGCGTGGCCGAGAAGCTCCCCTGCTGGACTGCCCGACCGCTCACGCGTGACCGTTACCGGCCCGCCGGGGTCTAGGGCGTGACACGAGGAAAGCACACCTCCGGGTCGCGGGGCAATGACCAGAAGGTGACCAACCGGCCATCTCGGCGTACCGTGACCCCCGTCATCGGGCCGACTGCGGACCCGTGCCGCCCGCCTCGAGGAGATCGAGCAATGACTGCACCGTTCCCCGGCACCCAGCGCGCCGACCTCCAGGTCGTGCGTGACGGGGCCCCGGCCGGCGACCCCACCGCCCAGGCGGTCGGGCTGCTCGAGAACGCCCACAAGGTCGCCGAGGCCACCGTGGCCGAGGCCCGGGCCGAGGGCGAACGCCTGCTGGCCGCCGCTCGTGAGCGCGCGCAGCAGGTGCAGCGCGACGCCAAGGACCTCGGCCAGAAGCTGCGCGCCGACGCCGAGCGGGAGAGCGCCCAGGCGCGCCACCAGGCCTACGGCGAGGCCGAGCGGATCGTGGCCGACGCCCGGTCCGAGGTCAGCGCGCTGAAGGCCTCGGTCGGAGGTCTGCGCGAGGAGCGGGACGCCGCCGAGAGCGCGATGCGCGAGCTCGCCGACCGCGTCCAGTCCGCTCTGCAGCGCTACACCGAGCCGGACCACGGCGAGCAGCACCACCAGCAGTAGCCCGCTCAGCAGCTGCGCCGACGGACCGGTCGGACCCGCCTGACCAGGCTGGTCCGGCCGGTCCGTCGCGGGTGGCGGTGCCGTGCCGCGCTTGACGTAACGGGTGTGACAGGTGTTCTCTAGCGGGGCTGTTGTGACGTCAAGTCGACCGCGGCACGACCCGACACTCCTGACGAGGGGTGCGGCGAGAGGAGACGGGCGGATGGCGTTGACCGTTCGCCGCGCGCGTGGGGCCGCCGTCGTGGCCGTCGTCCTGGCCCTGCTCGCCCCGCTCGGACCGGACGCCGCCGCGGACAACGGCAGCCCGGTGTTCCCGAGCCAGCAGGACGTCGACGCCAGCCGGGGAGCAGCTTCTGCCAAGGCCGACCAGGTCGGCCAGATCGAGGCTCAGCTGGCGGCCGCCTCGGTCCGCACCGACCAGCTCGCGACCGACGTCGCGGTGGCGGTGGAGGCCTACAACGGGGCCAGGGTCCGGCTGGCCAGAGCGGTGCAGGCCGCCGCCGAGGCCGCGCGCACCGCGGAGCTGGCGCAGGGAAAGGTCGAGGCGGCCCGGGTCGAGCTCGGCCGGTTCGCCGCCGCGGCCTACCGCTCCGGCGGCGACCTCGGCGGCCTGACCGCGTTCCTCGCCGCGGACGGGCCGCGGGACCTGATCAGCAGGGCATCTGCCCTGCAGTCCATCGGCAACAGCCGGCGCAACGCTCTGGAGACCTTCCGGTCCGCGACGGCCTACGCCACGGTGCTCGACCGCCGGGCCGCGGCGACGGTCGAGAAGCGGCGCCAGGCGGCCCGGCAGGTCGAGCGCGCGCGGTCGGCCGCCCAGGCCCGCCTCGCGACCCAGCAGAAGGCGGTCGGCCAGATCGCCGCCCAGCGGGAGACGCTGGTCCGGGCCCTGGCCGCTGCCCGGCACACCACGGTGCGGCTCGAGCGGGCCCGGCAGGCCGGCCTGGAGCAGGCGCGGATCGAGGCCGAGCGGCGGGCCGCCGAACGCCGGGCCGCCGAAGCCGCCCGGCAGGCCCAGGCCGCCCGGGACGCCGCAGCAGCCCGCGCCGCGGAGGACGCCCGCCAGGCCCAGGCTGAGCAGGCCCGCCGGGACCAGGAGCAGCGGGACGCCGACTCCCGGCGCGCCGCCGAGGAGAAGAAGGCCGCCGAGGACAAGGCGGCCCAGGACAAGCCCGCCGCGCCCGACCCGCCCCCGGCCGGCAACGGCAACGGCAACGGCAATGGCAACGGCAATGGCAGGCAATGGCAATGGCAGCGGCAACGGCGGTGGGGGTGGCGGCAACGCGCCGGACCCGACACCGAGCCCGCCGCCGGCCGGCAGCTCGTCCGGCAGCGCGTCCGGCGCGGAGGCCGCGATCGCCTTCGCCCGGGACCAGATCGGCAAGCCCTACCAGTGGGCGGCCGACGGGCCGTCCACCTTCGACTGCTCCGGTCTGACGATGCGGGCCTGGCAGCAGGCCGGGGTCTACCTGCCGCACTACACGGTGGCGCAGTACCAGCAGGGCGAGAAGGTGGCCCTGGGCGACCTGCGCCGGGGCGACCTGGTGTTCTTCGCGAGCGGCTCGGACTACCGCTCGATCTACCACGTCGGCCTCTACATCGGTGACGGCCAGATGATCGAGGCGCCCTACACCGGCGAGAACGTACGGATCTCCAGCATCTGGCGCAGCAGTCTGTTCGGCGCGGCCCGGCCATGAACCCCGGCTCGTACGGCGAGCGGCACGGGCGGGCCTTCGGCGGCTGGCTGGTCCTGCTGGCCCTCGGCTACACCGTGCTGCACCACGGCGGCACCTTGTTCGCCGACCTCGGTGACGTCGGCGACACCGAGACCCGGTGGGCGGACTGGATCGACCTCCTGACGCCGTACGTCGTCACCGGCGCCGCCGGCGGAGCCCTGCGGGGGGCCGGGGCGAGTCGCGGGACCTGGGCCCTGTTCTGGTTCGCCACCGTGCTCTACACCCAGGGGCACGGCATCCATCTGGCCGCCAACAGCGTCAACAACGCGCTGCCCGGGAGCACCGAGCCGGCCTACCTGTGGGACGAGCACGTCGGGCACTACCTCTGGTACATCGGGTTCTACCTCGTCGTCGTGGCGTTGGCTCTCGCACTGGCCGACCGGCGACCGCGCGGCGGTCTCGGCGCCCACCTGCTTGCTCTGCTCGTCGGCTTCACCCACTTCACCAACTCGGTCGAGGGGCAGACGGCCTGGCTGGGCATCGGGGCCGCTGCCGTCTTCGCCTTCTGGGGACTGTTCACCCGGGACGGCGTCGGCCGGCTGCTGCTCACGGCCTACGGCTTCTCGCTGCTGCTCTTCGCGGCCTTCGGCCTGTCGCAGGGTGGCTTCCCCGAGTTCTCCGAGCTCGGCTGGACCTAGCGGGTCACAGGTGCTTCTCGCCGCGGGCGATGGCGTCGGTGCGGCGCTGGCGGGAGGCGACGATCTCAGCCTCAGCCTCGCTCCGGCCGACCCAGCTCGCTCCCTCGACGGACTTGCCGGGCTCGAGGTCCTTGTAGACCTCGAAGAAGTGCTGGATCTCCAGCCGGTCGTACTCCGACACGTGGTTGATGTCGCGCAGGTGCTCCCACCGCGGGTCGGTCGCCGGCACGCAGAGCACCTTGTCGTCGCCGCCGGCCTCGTCGGTCATCCGGAACATGCCGAGCGCGCGGGCCTTGATCAGGCAGCCGGGGAACGTCGGCTCCTCCAGCAGCACCAGGGCGTCCAGCGGGTCGCCGTCCAGGCCGAGGGTCTCCTCGATGAAGCCGTAGTCCGAGGGGTAGCGCGTCGAGGTGAACAGCATCCGGTCCAGCCGCAGCCGCCCCGACTCGTGGTCGACCTCGTACTTGTTGCGGTTGCCCTTGGGGATCTCGATGAGGACGTCGAACTCCACGGACTGCCTCCCGGTCGCTGCACCGCTGCATCCGCGTGGTTCCGCGGCGCTGGATAGTCTCGCGTACGCCGGGCAGGTGCTGCCAATCGAGACGTGAGGTGACCCGTGGCCGCCGACGGGGGCGCCCGCCGCGCAACGCTGGTCGTCCTGACCGTGCTGCTGGTCGTGGCCGCGGTGACGGTTGCGGCGCTCGACCTCTCCGGCCGGCTGCCCGGCGGCCTGGTGGCCGACCCGGCGAGCAGCCCGACCGCGACGCCGACTCCCGACCCGCCGCGCACCCCGGCGCCCTCGGTGCTGCCGGCCGAGCCGACCGGGTCCGGGCCGCCGCCGGTGCTGCCGGAGCGGGCGCTGGACGAGGTGCTCGCGTCTCCCGCGCTCGGCGGCGGTGCCGGCGCCGTCGTGCTCGACGTCGCGACCGGTCAGGTGCTGCTCGACCGCGACGCCGCAACAGCGCGCATCCCGGCGTCGGTGGCCAAGCTCGCGACCGCCGCGGGCGCCCTCACCGCCCTGGGGCCGGAGCACCGGGTGGTCACCCGGGTCCTCGCCGGTGCCGACCTGGCCGACGGGACCAGCGTGGTGCTGGTCGGGGCTGGCGACGCGACCCTGACCACCCGCCGCTCGCGGCGGGGTGACCTGCCTCAGCGCGGCAGCCTCGCGGACCTCGCCGACCAGGTCGTCGCGTCGCTGGCCCCCGGCCGCCCGGTGACCGTCCTGGTCGACGACTCGCTGTTCAGCGGTCCTGCCCTCTCGCCGGACTGGCCGGCGTCCTACCTGTCGTCCGGCGAGGTCTCGCCGGTGAGCGCCCTGTCGGTGGACGCCGGACGGGTCCGGCCCGGCTCGGTCGCACGAGAGGCGGACCCTGCGCTGGCGGCGGGCCGCGAGCTGGCCGGGCTGCTGCGTCGCCGGGGAGCCGAGGTCCGCCCCGACGTCGCCCGGGGCAGCGCATCGGAGAACGCGCCCGTGGTGGCCGAGGCCGAGTCACCGACCGTCGCGGAGATGGTCGAGCTCGCGCTGCAGACCAGCGACAACGACCTCGCCGAGGCGCTGCTGCGGCTGGCCGCCGTGGCTCAGGGACAGCCGGCGACCTTCGACGGCGGTACGACGGCGGTGCTCGGCGCGCTGACCTCGCTCGGCGTGCCGACCGAGGGTGTGCACCTGCTCGACGGCAGCGGTCTGGCCCGCGGCTCCGCCGTCCCGCCCGAGACGCTGGCGCGGCTGCTGCTGCTCGCCGCAGACGGAGCGCATCCCGACCTCGCCTCCGTGCTCGACGGCCTTCCGGTGGCCGGGTTCAGCGGCACCCTGGAGACGCGCTACGTGACCGGCGCGACAGCGACGGCCGCGGGGCTGCTGCGGGCCAAGACCGGCACCCTCACGGGGGTCAGCGCCCTGGCCGGCACCACCTCGGTGGGGGGTCGTCCGGTGGTGTTCGTGGTGATGGCCGACCGGGTGCCCGAGGGTGCAACGCTGCAGGCCAGGGACGACCTCGACCGGTTCGCAGCCGTGCTCAGCGCTGCGGCAGGGCCGCAAAGTCTTCCGGACTGAAGGAGGTTGATCGCCGTTTCGGCGGGAACCATCGACCCCGAAAGGGAGGTCACACCATGACCATGCTGCTATGGATCCTTGCCGTTCTGATCGGCATCTGGGGAGTCGTCACCCTGATTCGCGGGCAGGTGCTTCTCGGCATCGTCCTCATCATCGTGGCGTTCCTCGTCGGCCCCGGCGGCGTCAGCATCTTCACCTGACCCGCTGCTCGCCCTGCTCCACACCGATGGCCGGGACGGTCCCTCCGGGGACCTGCCCGGCCATCAGTGCGTCCGGCCACGACGTACGGTGAAGCGATGAACTCTTCGATGGTCGACTGGGACCTCGCCGTCACGACCGGCCGCAGGCTGGTCAGCCCCGGCCCGACGGTGACCCCTGACGAGGCCCGCGCGGCCGTCACCCAGCTCAAGGCCTTCGCGGTCGAGGCGCACGCGTCACGTCGCGGCCTTCACCGGGCTGCAGGTGCCGGCCGACCACACGTCGGGTGCCTCGGTCGTGGTGGTCGACCGGCCGGGCTGGATCCAGGCCAACGCGGCGGGCTTCCGGACCGTGCTCGAGCCGCTGATCCAGAAGATCCAGGACAAGCGGCCGTCGTCCTCGGCGCTGGCCGACTCGGTCGGGTCGAAGGTGACCGGCGTGCAGACCGGCTCGCTGCTGGCGTTCCTGGCCACCAAGGTTCTCGGGCAGTACGAGCTGTTCCCGCCGTACGGCGTGGACGCCGCCACCACACCGGGCCGGCTGCTGCTGGTGGCGCCGAACATCGTCTCCGCCGAGCGCGAGATGGGTGTCGACCCGAGGGACTTCCGGCTCTGGGTGTGCCTGCACGAGGAGACCCACCGGGTGCAGTTCGGTGCGGTCCCGTGGCTGCGCGAGCACATGATGGACGAGCTGCGTGCCTTCGTCGAGGCGACCGACGTCGACCCGGCGGCACTGGCCGAGCGGGTGAAGGCCGCCGCCGCGGCTGCCTTCGGTGCGATCCGGGACGGCTTCGACCCCGACGCCCCGGACAGCGGCGGCTCGCTGGTCGAGGCCGTGCAGACGCCGGCGCAGCGCGAGATCCTGGACCGGATCACCGCACTGATGTCGCTGCTCGAGGGCCACGCCGACTTCGTCATGGACGGTGTGGGCCCGGCCGTGATCCCCTCGGTCGCGACGATCCGGGCAAAGTTCCAGAGCCGGCGCAAGGACGCGTCCCGGGTCGAGCACGTCGTGCGTCGCCTGCTCGGCATCGACGCCAAGCTCCGGCAGTACCGCGACGGTGAGCGGTTCGTGCGCGGCGCCGTGGAGCGGGCCGGGATGGACGGCTTCAACCAGGTCTGGGCCCGTCCGGAGAACCTCCCCACCAAGGACGAGATCAGCGACCCCGCTGCCTGGGTCAGCCGGGTCGTCAGCCCCAGGCAGCTCCCCGCCTGACGGGTAGCCTCCGCGGGGTGGGGCCGGAGCCGGAGGTCGCCGCCGTACGGCGGGCGGTGCGCGCGTCCTGGCACGACCTGCCCGCCGGTGCGACGGTCCTGGTCGCCTGCAGCGGCGGGCCCGACTCGATGGCGCTCGCCGCCGCCGTGGCGTTCGAGGCACCTCGGGCCGGTCTGCTGGCCGGCGCGGTCACCGTCGACCACCAGCTCCAGCCCGGCTCGCGCGAGCGGGCCGAGAAGGTCGCGGCCGACCTCGCGGCGCTCGGACTGGCCCCGGTCGAGGTCGTGACGGTCGCCGTGACCGGCGACGGCGGCCCGGAGGCCGCCGCGCGAGCGGCCCGGTACCAGGCGCTGGACGATGCCGCCGACCGGTTCGGCGCCGAGGCCGTGCTGCTCGGCCACACCCGCGACGACCAGGCCGAGACCGTGCTGCTCGGACTGGCGCGCGGCTCCGGGCCGCGGTCGCTGGCCGGGATGGCCGCCGTCCGCGGTCGCTACCGGCGCCCGCTGCTGGACCTGCCGCGCGACGTCGTCCGGGCGGCGGCCGCCGGGCACCCCACCTGGGACGACCCGCACAACGTCGACGCCGCGTTCACCCGGTCGCGGGTGCGCACCGACGTCCTGCCGGGCCTGGAGCGTGACCTCGGCCCGGGCGTCGCCGCTGCACTCGCCCGCACCGCGGCCCTGCTGCGGGCGGACACCGACGCCCTGGACGGCTGGGCGGCGGCGGCGCACACCGAGGCGGCCGAGGGCGGCGAGGGGCTCGGCATCGCGGTCCTGGCGGGTCTGCCGGCCGCCGTACGGACCCGGGTGCTGCGGCGGGCCGCGATCGAGGCGGGCTGCCCCGCCACCGACCTCGACGCCGGCCACGTCGCCGGGCTCGACCGGCTGGTGACCGACTGGCACGGGCAGGGGCCGCTGCACCTGCCGGGCGCGGTGTCCGCCCAGCGGGCGTGTGGCAGGCTGGCGCTTTCCCGCCAGCCGCGCAGCAGTCGATGAGGGAGCACCCACCGCGTGGACGAGAAGGACCTGGGCACCGACCTCGAGAAGGTGCTCATCACCGAGGAGCAGATCCGCACCCGGCTGGCCGAGATGGCCGCCGACATCGACCGTGACTACGAGGGCAAGGACCTGCTGATCGTCGGTGTCCTCAAGGGCGCCGTGATGGTGATGGCCGACCTGGCGCGCGCCCTGGGCTCACACGTCGAGATGGACTGGATGGCGGTGTCGTCCTACGGGTCCGGCACCAAGTCCTCCGGCGTCGTGCGGATCCTCAAGGACCTCGACCGCGACATCACCGGCCGGAACGTGCTGATCGTGGAGGACATCATCGACTCGGGCCTGACCCTGTCCTGGCTGATGTCCAACCTCGGCTCCCGCGGCCCGGCCTCGGTCGAGGTGTGCACCCTGCTGCGGAAGCCGGACGCCGCGCAGGTCGACGTCCCGGTGCGCTACGTGGGGTTCGACATCCCGAACGAGTTCGTCATCGGCTACGGCCTGGACTACGCCGAGCGCTACCGCAACGTGCCGTTCGTCGGCACCCTGGCGGCGCACGTCTACTCCGGCTGACCCGCCCCGTCCGGGCGCCGGACGGGAACGAACCCGGCGGCCCAGTGCGTTGTCCGGGCGTCGGAACGCCGGCCGGCCTTGCTGGACGGCGTCACGCCGCGCACAGGCGCCGGTGTACCGTCGAGGTCCGACTTCCCCACGTCTGGCAGGAGGGACGGGGCGACCCGCCCCGGTTCGATGGACGTCAAACGCTACTTCCGCGGGCCCTTCTTCTGGGTCGCCCTCGTGATCCTCGGGGTCCTCCTCGTCACCTCGATCTCCTCGGCCGCCGGGGGGTTCAAGAAGGTCGACACCTCGGTGGCCATCGCGGCCATCGAGGACGGCAAGGTCGCCGAGGCCAAGATCGTCGACCGTGACCAGCGCCTCGAGCTGACCCTCAAGGAGGGGGAAGAGGTCGAGGGGTCAGGGAAGATCCAGTCCGACTACATCGAGGCACGGGCCCGCGAGATCATCACCCTGCTCGACCAGAACGCGCCGTCGGAGAGCTACACCGACAGCGTCCCGCGGACGTCCTGGGTGGTCTCGCTGCTGATCAACTTCCTGCCGATCGTGATCCTGGTCCTGCTGTTCCTGTTCTTCTTCAACCAGATGCAGGGCGGCGGCAGCCGGGTCATGCAGTTCGGCAAGTCCAAGGCGAAGCTGATCAGCAAGGACACCCCGAAGACGACCTTCAAGGACGTGGCCGGCGCCGACGAGGCGGTCGAGGAGCTCGAGGAGATCAAGGAGTTCCTCGAGAACCCGGCGAAGTTCCAGGCGATGGGCGCGAAGATCCCCAAGGGCGTGCTGCTCTACGGCCCGCCCGGCACCGGCAAGACCCTGCTGGCCCGCGCGGTCGCCGGCGAGGCGGGCGTGCCGTTCTACTCGATCTCCGGCTCGGACTTCGTCGAGATGTTCGTCGGCGTCGGCGCCTCCCGGGTCCGTGACCTGTTCGAGCAGGCCAAGGCGAACGCCCCCGCCATCGTCTTCGTCGACGAGATCGACGCCGTCGGGCGGCACCGCGGTGCCGGCATGGGCGGCGGCCACGACGAGCGCGAGCAGACCCTCAACCAGCTGCTGGTCGAGATGGACGGCTTCGACGTCAAGGGCGGCGTGATCCTCATCGCGGCCACCAACCGGCCGGACATCCTGGACCCGGCGCTGCTGCGCCCCGGCCGCTTCGACCGGCAGATCGCGGTCGACCGGCCCGACCTGCAGGGCCGGCACCAGATCCTCCAGGTGCACGCCAAGGGCAAGCCGATCGCCGAGGACATCGACCTGATGGCCTTCGCCCGGCGCACGCCCGGGTTCACCGGTGCCGACCTGGCGAACGTCCTCAACGAGGCCGCGCTGCTCACCGCCCGGTCGGACAAGAAGCTCATCGACGCAGTCGCGCTGGACGAGGCGATCGACCGGGTGGTCGCCGGTCCGCAGAAGCGCACGCGGATCATGAGCGACAAGGAGAAGAAGATCACCGCGTACCACGAGGGCGGACATGCCCTGGTCGCCGCGGCGCTGCCCAACTCGGACCCGGTGCACAAGATCACCATCCTGTCCCGCGGCCGGGCGCTCGGCTACACGATGGTGCTGCCGGACGAGGACAAGTACTCCACGACCCGCAACGAGATGCTCGACCAGCTGGCCTACCTGCTCGGCGGCCGCGCGGCCGAGGAGATCGTGTTCCACGACCCCACCACGGGTGCGGCCAACGACATCGAGAAGGCCACCAGCGTCGCCCGGGCGATGGTCACGCAGTACGGCATGACCGAGCGGATCGGGGCCATCAAGCTGGGCTCGGAGAACGCCGAGCCGTTCCTCGGCCGCGACATGGGCCACCAGCGCGACTACTCCGAGGAGGTCGCCGGGGTGGTCGACGAGGAGGTCAAGCGCCTCATCGAGGCTGCGCACGAGGAGGCCTGGGCGATCCTCGTCGACAACCGCGACATCCTCGACGACATGGTGCTGGAGCTGCTCGAGAAGGAGACGCTGGACAAGGCCCAGGTCGCCGAGATCTTCACCCACATCCGCAAGCGGCCGGCCCGCCCGGCGTGGACCGGCTCGGCCAAGCGCAGCCCGCAGGCCGGCCCGGTCATGACGCCCAAGGAGCTGGCCTCGCCCAACGGCAGCAACGGCCAGGACAAGGAGCACAGCATGGGCTCCCCGGCTCCGACCGACGTCCCCGACTCGCCCCTGCCGTCCGACGAGATCCCGGGACGGCCGCTGGGGTTCGAGGGCTGACCGGGTGACCGGAGAGGTCGGGACGTACGACCACGAGGGCGTACGCCGGGCGGTGCGCGACCTGCTCGTCGCGATCGGCGAGAACCCGGACCGGGACGGGTTGCGGGACACCCCGGAGCGGGTGGCCCGTGCCTACGTCGAGATCTTCGCCGGCCTCTGGCAGGAGCCGGAGAACGTGCTCACGACCACCTTCGACCTCGGCCACGACGAGATGGTGCTCGTCAAGGACATCGAGGTGCGCTCGATGTGCGAGCACCACCTGGTCCCGTTCTTCGGGGTCGCGCACGTCGGCTACATCCCCTCGCACGACGGCCGCATCACCGGGCTGTCCAAGCTCGCCCGGCTGGTGGACGTGTTCGCCCGGCGTCCCCAGGTGCAGGAGCGGCTGACGACCCAGGTGGCCGACTCGCTGATGCGGATCCTGGAGCCGCGCGGCGCCATCGTGGTGCTCGAGTGCGAGCACCTGTGCATGTCGATGCGGGGCATCCGCAAGCCCGGCGCCTCGACCGTCACGTCGGCCGTCCGCGGCCAGCTGCGCGATCCGGCGACCCGGGCCGAGGCGATGAGCCTGATCGTCGCCCGACGGTGAGCCCGGCGCCAGCGGGGCTGCCCGCACACCTCACCGGGACGGCCCGCACCCTGGTGATGGGCGTGGTCAACGTGACCCCCGACTCGTTCTCCGACGGCGGCGAGTTCCTCGACACGGACGCCGCTGTGGCGCACGGCCTGGCCCTGGTCGCCGACGGCGCCGACCTGGTCGACGTCGGCGGCGAGTCGACCAGGCCGGGCGCGCAGCGCGTCGACCCGGCCGAGGAGCTGCGCCGGGTGCTGCCGGTGGTGCAGGGCCTGGTCGGCCGAGGGCGTCGTGGTCAGCGTCGACACCATGCGCGCATCGGTCGCGGCAGCCACCCTCGAGGCCGGCGCCGCGATGGTCAACGACGTCAGCGGTGGCCTGGCCGACGACGCCATGTCGCGGGTCGTGGCCGACGCCGGTTCGCCGTACGTCGTCATGCACTGGCGCGGGCACAGCGCCGACATGGCCAGCCGCGCGGTCTACGCGGATGTCGTCACCGAGGTGCTCGACGAGCTGCAGGCCCGGCTGGACGAGCTGGTCCGCGCCGGTGTCGACCTCGACCGCATCGTGGTCGACCCCGGGCTCGGGTTCGCCAAGGACGCCGAGCACAACTGGTCGCTGCTCGCGCACCTCGACGACCTGGCAGCCCTCGGCCGACCGGTACTGGTCGGCGCCTCACGCAAGGGCTTCCTCGGCCACCTGCTGGCCGCCGCCGACGGCTCACCGCGGCCCTCCGTCGCGCGCGAGGACGCCACCACCGCGGTGTCGGTGCTGGCCGCGACGGCCGGCGCATGGGCGGTCCGGGTGCACGCGGCGAGAGCAACCCGGGACGCCGTCGAGGTGGTGGCCGCCACCCGACGGGCGCACGGCGGGTGGGCCGGGCCATGACGGACCGGGAGACCGCGGCGGTGCTGCAGGCCAACCAGTCGCTCTACGACGCGTTCGAGACCGGCGACATCGACCTGATGAACGCGCTGTGGCTGGACGGGCCGGAGGCGGCCACGGTCACCTGCGTGCACCCCGGCTGGGCGCCGCTGCAGGGCCGGGACGCGGTGCTCCGGTCCTGGTCGATGATCATGGCCAACACGGCGTACATCCAGTTCGTCCTCACCGACGTCACGGTCCGGCTGACCGACGAGGTCGCCGTGGTCACCTGCGGGGAGAACATGCTCACCGACCTGCCCGCCGACCCGGACGCGCCGCCCGGTGAGGCGGTCTTCGGGCTGGCCGGCGGGCGGGCGATAGCGACCAACGTGTTCCGCCGCACGCCGGACGGCTGGCGGCTGTGGCTGCACCACGCCTCGCCGGTGCTGACCCGCGACCGGGTCGAGGAGGACTCGTGACCGGCGACCGGATCGTCGTCCGGGGCATCTCGGCCCACGGCCACCACGGTGTGTACGACGAGGAGCGCGCGACCGGTCAGCCGTTCGTCGTCGACGTCGTGCTGCACCTGGACCTGGCACCCGCTGCGGCGAGCGACGACGTCGGCGACACGGTGCACTACGGCGAGCTCGCCCACCAGGTGGTCGCCGCGATCGAGGGCGAGCCGGTGGACCTGGTCGAGACGCTGGCCCAGCGGGTGGCCGACCTCGCGCTGTCCTATCCACGGGTCGACGAGGTCGAGGTGACCGTGCACAAGCCGGAGGCTCCCGTCGGGGTGCCGTTCGACGACGTCGCCGTCACCATCCGGCGGGGTCGCAGATGACCGAGCTGGTGCGGCGCATCGTGCTGTCGCTGGGCAGCAACCTCGGGGACCGTCTCGAGCAGCTGCAAGGAGCCGTCGACGCGCTGGCCGACACCCCCGAGCTGACGGTGGTCGGGGTGTCGCCGGTGTACGAGACCGACCCGGTCGGTGGCCCGGACCAGCCTGACTACCTCAACGCGGTGCTCGTCGCTGACGGCCCGCACTCGCCGCGAACCCTGCTCGAGCGGGCTCTGGCGGTCGAGAACGCCTTCGACCGGGTGCGCGAGGTGCGGTGGGGACCGCGCACCCTGGACGTCGACGTCATCGCCGTGGGCGACCTCGTCGTCGAAGAGCCCGACCTGCAGGTGCCGCACCCGCGGGCCGCCGAGCGGGCGTTCGTGCTGGTGCCGTGGCTGGACGTCGACGCGGCCGCCGAGCTCGCCGGGGGCGGTCCGGTGGCCGCGCTGCTCGAGCGGCTGGACCGCACCGGCGTACGACGTCGTCCCGACCTCGACCTGGTCGTCCCGACATGAGTCCCACCCGCATCGGGACGCTGGTGGCGCTGCTGGTCGGCGTAGCTGCGCTCGCCTGGGGCGCTCTGCAGATCACCACCAACCGCGGCGGGATGCTGCCGGTCCTGACCTGGACCGCGCCCTCCGGGATCGCGATGCTGGCGCTCGCCGTGCTGCTGACCGCGCTGGCGCTGCGGTCCCGGCTGAGCCGGCCGGAGAAGCGGCCGCACCCGCTGGCGATGGCCCGGCTCGCGGTGCTGGGCAAGGCCAACGCGCACGCGGGGCCGCTCGTGGGCGGCCTGTACGCCGGCTATCTGCTCGTGCTGCTGCCGGGGCTGGACATCGAGCCCCGGCGGGACCGCGCGGTGCTCTGCCTGGTGGCGCTGGTCGCCTCGCTGGCCCTCAGCGGTGCCGGTTTGCTGCTGGAGCGGCTCTGCCGGGTGCCGCCGTCCGACGCCGACCCGGACCTGCCCGGCTCGCCGGCCTGACGCTCAGACGGCGGAACCGGTCCGCCCGCGGCGGCGCGGGCCGGCCGCATCCGCCTGCCGACGGGAGCGGAGCGCCATGGCCGCCCCACCAGCCACCAGCCCGCCGGCCAGCAGCCCGACCGCGTCGACGACGAGGCTGGTGACGTCGCTGCCGTCCGAGACATCGGCGCCGAAGTACGCCGTCTGCTCTACCGCGTGGAGTCCGCCGAGGGCGAGCGAGACCCAGAGCGACGGCACGCTCCGGCGCACCGCGACCCACGAACCCATCGCTGTGCCGACGACGGCGAACAACGCGGCGTTCGCCATCGTGTCGTCGGACGTCGCGGCCATCAGCCCGGCGAAGACGACCACACCGGCCCAACCGAGCAGGACGGACATCAGGCCACGGCGCTGCAGTGGCTGTACCTCAGTCATGGCTCTCCTCCCTTGGCACGACCTTAGGAAGATACCTTCCTAAGGTCAAGTGCCTTGGCTACCACGCTGAAGACCACCACCGCCGCATAGGCCACGACGGACACGCCCACACCGGCCCAGGCGAGCGCCGACACGGCTTCCAACGGCCCGGGTGCGAACCGCCAGAGCCCGGCTACGGCCCAGGTCAGGGTCGTCGCTGCCATTGTCAGACGACGCGCTGCAGCCAGGCCGGGAATTCTCGGTCGGCCGCACCACCGCGCCACGCCGACGAGTCCCACACCGACGACGACGGCGGACATCGGCAGGAACACCGCTCCCGCGACTAGCGACGCCGGCTCGAGCCAGGGCGCCCCCCGGGCGGCGTCGATCACCAGGGCCAGGATCACCATCGGCAGGAGCAGGGCTGCAAGGGCTGTCCCGGGGTTGCTGACGTGCCAGGACAGGCGTTCGGGCCGGATCTCGATGGACAGCCGCCAGCTCAGGTCCGCCGGGACTCCCCGTGCCGCGCGAAGCAGAATGCGGCTCGGGCTGTCGCCGGTGCCACCGTGGGTCAGCTGGTCGTGGACGTCGCTGCGGATCTCGGCCCGGCGATCGGAACGGTCCGGCTCGGGGGCCGTGGCGGTGTACCGCTCGACCCAAGCAAGGACTACGCGGATCGCCACAGGCAGACACCTCATGGTGAGGGCTCGCCGGCCAGTCGCCGACTGGGGGCGGCCTCGGGCACCAAGGCCTGGCGCCCCGCCGCGGTAACGGTGTAGATCCGACGACGGGGGCGCATCTCGGCAGATGCGACGTCGGCGTCCTCCCATCGAGCAGCGAGATATCCCTCGCGTCGTAGCCGGTCCAGCGCCTTGTACAGCGTTCCGTGGGAGATCAGTCCGGCTTCGGTGCGGCTGCCGTCGGCCAGGTCCTGGGCGAGCGCGAAACCGTAGACGCCGCCGGGTGCGTTGCGCACCGCCACGTTCAGGATCGCGCGCTCCAGGGCGATCAGTGTCCCGCGCTTCCGGTAAGCCATGCCGACCACTGTAGGAACACGCGCCGTCGTTGGTCACCGGTTCACACAGTGGGAACGCGGTCGAGCTCCACCGCCCCGGGCTCGACGCCCAGCACGTCGGACTCCACCGACCGGCGCAGCGCCTCGTGCAGGGTGGCCGGGGTCAGCACGCCGACGTACCGGTCGCCGTCGAGGACGGCGACCCAGCCGGCGTTGTGCTGCAGCATCTCGGCGAACGCGATCTTGAGGTTGGCCCCGACCGGCACCCACGCCTCCATCCGGCGTGCTCGCTCGGCCACGGTCCCGTTCCCGGTCTCGTCCGCCGAGACCCAGCCGTGCAGCCGGTTCTCGTCGTCCAGGACGACACCCCACCGCGCGCCGGTTGTGTCGGAGCGAGGCCGTGGCATCGGCGACCCGGTCGGTCGTGTGCACGACCGGTGGGTGCTCGAGGTCGGACTTCTCGATCTGGGTCACCGAGAGCCGCTTGAGACCGCGGTC
This sequence comes from uncultured Actinomycetota bacterium, assembly GCA_963746465.1. Lineage (GTDB taxonomy): Bacteria > Actinomycetota > Actinomycetes > JACCUZ01 > JACCUZ01 > CAVVAY01. Next base: position 608,362 of record CAVVAY010000007.1, read on the forward strand.
GGCGCCGACGAAGCTCGCGACGAAGTCGGTGGCCGGCGACCCGAGCAGCCTCGCGGGAGCGTCGTACTGCTCGAGGTGACCGCCCTCGGAGAAGACCGCGATGCGGTCACCCATCCGCACGGCCTCGTCCAGGTCGTGGGTGACGAACAGCACGGTCTTGCGCACCTCGCGCTGCAGCCGGATGAACTCGCCCTGCAGCCGCTCCCGGACGATCGGGTCGACTGCACCGAACGGTTCGTCCATCAGCAGCACCGGCGGGTCGGCGGCCAGCGCCCGCGCGACCCCGACCCGCTGCCGCTGGCCGCCGGAGAGCTGGTGGGGGTAGCGCTTCGCGTAGCGGGACGGGTCGAGCCCGACCAGCTCGAGCAGCTCGTGGACCCGGTGGTCGACCTTCTTCCGGTCCCAGCCGAGCAGCTTGGGGACGGTGGCGACGTTCGCGGCGATGTTCTGGTGCGGGAACAGCCCGGTCTGCTGGATCACGTAGCCCATCCGGCGGCGCAGCTTGACCGGGTCGACGTGCGTGACGTCCTCACCGCCGAGCAGGATCCGGCCGCTGGTGGGCTCGATGAGCCGGTTCACCATCTTCAGCGTCGTGGACTTGCCGCACCCGGACGGGCCGACCAGGACGACCGTCTCACCCTCGGGGACGTCGAGGTCCAGCTCGTGCACGGCGACGGTTCCGTCGTCGTACTGCTTGCTGACGCCGTCGAGTCGAATCATCGGTTCGGGGGTAGCGTCCACGCGTGGCCCTTCCGTACGGTGTGCCCATTGTGCACCCAACAGGTCGAGTATTCGCGGCGGGGGAGCCCGCCAACCCTTGGTTCTCCTGGCAGTACGTGCAGGACAACTCGCAGGACCTGCAGGACCAGCTGCAGACCCATGTCCTGCTGACGGTCGAGACGATCGCGATCGGGATGCTCATCGCGTTCCCGCTTGCTCTGCTCGCGTTCCGGTTCAAGTGGCTTGCGACTCCGCTGCTCGGCCTGACCGGCATCCTCTACACGATCCCGTCGCTGGCGCTGTTCGCGTTCCTCTACCCGTTCACCGGGCTCAAGCAGCGCGGCGTGCTGATCGCGCTGGTCATCTACGCGCTCCTGGTGCTGGTGCGCAACACGTTGGCAGGGCTCGACGGCGTACCGGACGACGTGCGGGAAGCCGCCCGCGGCATGGGCTACGGACGCGGCCGGATGCTGTGGAAGGTCGAGCTCCCGGTAGCGCTGCCGACCATCATGGCCGGGGTCCGGGTGGCGACCGTGTCGACGGTGGCCTTGGTGACCGTCGGGGTGATCGTCGGCAACGGCGGGCTCGGACAGCTGATCTTCCGCGGCTTCAACAGCAACTACCGGGCCGAGATCGTCACGGCGTCGCTGCTCACCATCGCCCTCGGGCTGACGCTTGACCTGCTGCTCGCGCTCGCCACGAGGCTGCTGATGCCCTGGTCGAGGAGCCGGGCATGAGCAGCCTCGACGACGCCGTCGTCTGGCTCAACGACCCGCTCAACTGGAAGGGTCCGCAGGGCGTCCCGCACCTGACCTGGGAGCACCTGTACATCTCCGGTGCCTCGCTGCTGATCGCGGCGGTGCTCGCCTTGCCGCTGGCCCTTGCGCTGGGTCACACCGGCCGGGGCGGCGGACTCACGGTCGTCACGACGAACGTGTCGCGTGCCGTCCCGACGCTGGCCCTGCTGACGATCTTCTCCGCGACTGCCATCGGCTTCGGGAACCGGGCCACGATCATCGCGTTGGCGGTGTTCTCGATCCCGCCGTTGCTGACCAACACCTACGTCGGCATCCGCGGTGTGGACCCGGACGTCGTCGAGGCAGCCCGCGGGATGGGGCTGTCCGGCCGCGCCGTGCTCTTGCGCGTCGAGCTGCCGCTCGCCGTCCCGTTGATCGCGGCCGGCGTGCGCACCGCGGCGGTGCAGGTCGTCGCGACCGCGGGACTCGCGGCCCTGGTGGGTGGCGGCGGGCTCGGCGTCATCATCAACACCGGGTTCGGCCAGCAGGACCAGGGGCAGATCATCGCCGGCGGCATCCTGGTCGCCGGGCTCGCCCTGCTGACCGAGCTGGTGCTGGCCCTGGTCCAGCGCCAGGTGACACCGGGGCGCGACCGGGACCGGCTGGGCCGGCGAGTGCGCGGCGGTGCCGACGCGGTCACCGGGGCCGACGTCGGTGGCCGCCCAGACCGGGACAAGGAACGCGAGAAGGACGCCGCCGTCTCCGTTTCGTGACCCCCCGCTGGTTGCAGTTGTCACACCCGCGTGTTGAGGTGTGAGGCGAACGCGGGTCCGAACCGAGGCCCGCCAGACACGCGCACCGGGCTGCTCCGGTGCGGGACACAGAAGGCGGGCACCATGCGCAATCGCGCCCTAGGCACCCTCGGCACTGCCGGGCTGCTTCTCCTCACCCTCTCCCTCTCGGCCTGCGGCGACAGCGGTTCCTCCGGGACCAAGGCTGCCCCGAGCAAGTCCGGCAGCGCGTCCGGCGGCGAGGCCTGCGAGGCCGTCGCCGGCGACTCGCTGGTGGCGCTCGAGGACGACAAGCAGCTGCAGACGGTCGACAACATCATCCCGGCCATCAACGCGAAGGCGGCAACCCAGCCGCTGCTCGACGCGCTGAACAAGGTGTCGCCGGCGCTGACGACCGACAAGCTGATCGCCATGAACAAGTCGACCGACGTCGACCACAAGACCTCGCCGAACGTGGCGAAGGAGTTCGTGTCGGCCGAGGGCCTCACCGAGGGCCTCAGCGGCGGCTCCGGCAAGATCGTCGTCGGCGCGGCCAACTTCTCCGAGAACCAGACCCTGGCCAACATCTACGCCGAGGTGCTCAAGGCGGCCGGGTTCCAGGCCAGCGTCAAGACCGTGGGCAACCGCGAGCTCTACGAGCCGGCCCTGGAGAAGGGCGAGCTGCAGGTCGTCCCCGAGTACGCCGGTACGCTGACCGAGTTCATCAACAAGGCCGAGAACGGCGAGGGTGCCGACCCGCTCGCCAGCGGCGACCTGGACGCCACGGTGCAGGCGCTGACCCAGCTCGGTGACAAGGTCGGGCTGAAGTTCGGCGACCCGGCCGACGCTGCCGACCAGAACACCTTCGCCGTGACCACGGCGTTCGCCGACAAGTACGGCGTGCAGACGCTGTCCGACCTGGCTGCGAAGTGCAGCAGCGGGCTGGTCCTCGGCGGTCCCCCGGAGTGCCCGGAGCGGCCGTTCTGCCAGCCCGGTCTCGAGGACAAGTACGGCCTGGCCTTCGACGACTTCACCTCGCTGGACGCCGGCGGCCCGCTGTCGAAGAACGCGCTGAAGCAGGGCAAGGTCGCCCTCTCGCTGGTCTTCAGCTCGGACGCCGCCCTCGCCGCCAGCTAGCCCTCCACGAAGCGCCTGTCGACCACGTAAACGTGGTCGACAGGTGCTTCGCATGGTGTGTGCGCCGTGCGAAGTACCCGTTCGCCTGGCGAAGCAGGGGCGTTCGGCGCTAGCTCTCGGCGGGGTCGTGCACCGGGTACAGCTCGCCGACCGGCAGCGGGACGGCCACGGTGTTGCCCGGCTGGGCCAGCGGACAGGCCCACTGCGGGTCGTAGGCGCAGGACGGGTTGTAGGCGAAGTTCAGGTCGACCACCAGCGTGCCCCGGCCGGTTGCCAGGTCGACCTCGCCGCCCAGGTCGGCGCCCTTGACGGTGTCGAGCAGGTAGCGACCGGCGCCGTAGGTCTGGGTGCCCTTCAGCGCGTCCTTGACCGGCACGAAGATGCCGCCGCCGTAGGACGCCAGCCACCAGACGTCCAGGTCGCCGATGTCGGGCAGGTGCAGCACCCCGACCTTGTCGAACGGCACCACGCCGTCGGTGCCCGTCGCCACCTCGAGGCGCTGGGGCTCGACGTCGGGGTCGACCTCGACCTCGAAGCGGTACGCCGGGTCGTAGGGGGCGACGCGCAGGCCGGGAAAGCCGGCCCGGTCCTCGGGCGCCAGCGGGGTGTCGGGGTGGGTGGCCAGCAGGTCGTCCCGGCCGGCCTGCCACCGGGCGTGCGCCGAGGCCGGGTCGGATGCGGCGCGGACCTCGGCGTAGAGGGCGTGGACCCGGCGGCGCCAGTCGAGCAAGGAGAGGCTCATGTGACCAGAGTGACATGTGGGACACGCCGAGGCGCCTCCACCGCTGCGCCCCGCCCGGGGCGTACCGTCGCCGCCATGGCCGGACGGCACCGCAGACCCCCTGCCTGGCGCAGGATGCTCAGCTCGCTGGTGCGCAGCCGCGACCGGGCCCGGGCCGCCGCGCTGCAGGCCGAGGTGGTGGCGCTGCGCGCGACCGTCGCGGCGCTGCGGGCCGAGCTGGCCGACGTCCGGGCCGCGGCTGCCGCTGCGGCCACCGCCGTGGTGCCCGAGCAGGTGGCCGGGGACGACCTCGGCTGGGTGACGCTGCGGATGCCGCTGGTGCGCCTCGCGCTGGGCGACCCGGACGACGTCGCGAGCGGACCGGACGTCGCCGCCGCCCTGGCCTCGCCGGACCGCAGCCCGGACACCGCCGAGACCGAGATCGTGCTGGACCCGGCCTCGACGCCGGCCGACCGGCTGGCCTGGACCGTGCTGGCCGAGCTGCCCGAGCGACCGCTGCTCGACCCGCGGTCGGACCGGGACACCGAGCCGCGCGACCCGGCGGCCGAGGTGGCCGAGGTGGCCGACGGCCGCGCGTCGGCCGGCCACCCGCACCGCCGCACCGCCTGACGCACGGCTACTTGTCGACGTCGCCGACGACGAAGAACATCGAGCCGAGGATCGCGACCATGTCGGCGATCAGCGTCCCGGGCAACAGCTCGGTGAGGACCTGCACGTTGTTGTAGGACGCCGAGCGCAGCTTCAGCCGCCACGGCGTCTTCTCGCCGCGCGAGACGAGGTAGTAGCCGTTGAGGCCGAGCGGGTTCTCGGTCCAGCAGTACGTCGAGCCCTCGGGCACCTTGAGGACCTTCGGCAGCCGGGTGCTGATCGGGCCCGGCGGGAGCGACACCAGGCGGTCCAGGCAGGCGTCGGCCAGGTCCAGCGAGACGTGTGCCTGCTCGAACAGGCACTGGAAGCGCGCCAGGCAGTCGCCCTCCCTGCGGGTGACGACCGGGACGTCGAGCTCGCCGTAGGCCAGGTACGGCTCGTCTCGGCGCAGGTCCAGGTCGACACCGGAGGCCCGGGCGATCGGGCCGCTCACGCCGTACGCGTGGATCAGCCCGGGTGCCAGCACGCCGACACCGCGGGTGCGCGCGTGGAAGATCTCGTTGCCCAGGATCAGGTTCTCGATGTCCGGCAGCCGCCGCCGCACCTCGTCGATCGCGTGCCGGGCCCGGCCGGTCCAGCCTGCCGGCAGCTCCTCCTTGAGCCCGCCGACCCGGTTGAACATGTAGTGCATCCGGCCGCCGGAGACCTCCTCCATCACGGCTTGCAGCGTCTCCCGCTCGCGGAACGCGTAGAAGACCGGCGTGATCGCGCCGAGCTCGAGGGGGTACGAGCCGAGGAACATCAGGTGGTTGAGCACCCGGTTCAGCTCGGCCAGCAGGGTGCGCGCCCACACCGCGCGCACCGGCACCTCCATGCCCAGCATCCGTTCCGCGGCCATCACCACACCGAGCTCGTTGGCGAACGCCGACAGCCAGTCGTGCCGGTTGGCCAGCACCACGATCTGCCGGTAGTCGCGGACCTCGAACAGCTTCTCCGCGCCGCGGTGCATGTAGCCCACGATCGGCTCGGCGGTGATGATGCGCTCGCCGTCCAGCACCAGCCGGAGGCGCAGGACGCCGTGCGTCGACGGGTGCTGCGGCCCGATGTTCAGCACCATGTCCTGGGTCGCCAGCCGGTCGACCAGGTCCGCGCCCGCGCCGATGCCGACGGTCCGGACGGTGGGTTGGTGCTCCATGGCGTTCATTCGGGGCCCCCGCGGAAGTGCGAGCGCAGCGAGCAGTTCCGTGGGGATTCCATGGTGGCCGAGTCTGCCAGGGCTTCGACGGCACCGGCAGGGGGCGCCAAGTAGCGTCGTGGGCATGGAGCCCTTCGACCCGCCCGGCGAGCCGTGGGTGCGCGTGTCACCTCGCCTGGCGACGCTGCGGCGTCTGCTCACCGTCGTCGTCGGCCTGCTGCTCGTGGCGGCCGCCGCTGTCGGCGCCTGGTTCGTCGCGGACTGGCTGGTGCTGCTCGTCGTCGTGGTCGGCCTGGGCGCGGTCGGCCTGGGGCTGGGTGGTCGTCGGCCGGACGGTGCGGTCCTGGGGGTACGCCGAGCGGGCCGAGGACCTGCTGGTCACCCGCGGCGTGCTGGTGCGCCAGCTGGTCGTCGTGCCCTACGGCCGGATGCAGTTCGTCGACGTGACGGCCGGCCCGCTGGACCGGCGGTTCGGCCTGGCCACGGTCCAGCTGCACACGGCCGCGGCGGCCACCGATGCCCAGATCCCGGGGCTGGTGCCGGCCGAGGCGGCCCGGCTGCGCGACCGGCTGGCCGCCCGCGGAGAGGCCGGCGCCGCGGGTGTCTGAGGACCGCGACGGCTTCCGCCGGCTGCACCCGCTCACTCCCGTCCTCCGGGGCTGGAAGGTCTTCGCCGCGGCGGTGGCGATCGCCGCGCAGCAGGCCTACGGCGACCTCGAGATCAGCTGGCTGCTGATCGCCATCGCCGCGAGCATCCCGATCGGCGCGGCGTACGGCGCCCTGTCCTGGATGACCACGCACTACCGGATCGGTGACGACGACCTGCGGCTCGAGACGGGGGTGCTGTTCAAGCGGTCCCGCCGGGTCCGGCTGGACCGGCTGCAGGCGGTGGACGTGGTGCGCCCGCTGGTCGCCCGGGTGCTGGGCCTGGCTGAGCTGCGGCTCGAGGTGGCCGGCGGGGGATCATCCGAGGCGCCCCTGGCCTACCTGTCCGAGAGCGCCGCGCAGCAGCTGCGCGCCGAGCTGCTCGCGCGGGCGGCGGGGCTGCACCACGAAACCCCGGAGGCACCCGAGGCGGTGCTGCTGGAGGTGCCGCTCGGCCGCCTGGTCGAGGCCACCGTGCGGTCGCTCCCGGTCATCGTCGGAGGCGTCACGCTCGTGGCGCTGTTCGTCGCGGCAGGGATCGTCCGCGAGTGGTCGGTGCTGGGCCTCGCCGTCCCGATCGGGTTCGTGTTCATCCCCTTGACCGCGGCCACGGTCGGCGCGCACTTCGGTTTCACCGTGGCCGAGTCGCCGGACGGGCTGCGGATCCGCCGGGGCCTGCTCGAGACCCGGGCCCAGACCGTCCCGCCCGGCCGGGTGCAGGCCGTGCGCATCGTCGAGCCGTGGCTGTGGCGGTCGCAGGGGTGGTGCCGGGTCGAGCTGGACGTCGCCGGGTACGTCGGTCAGGGCCAGGAGGCGGCCTCGGTGCTGTGTCCGGTGGCTCCGCGGCCCGAGGCGCTGCGGCTGCTCGCACGGGTGCTGCCCGGGGTCGACGTCGACGCGGTGCCGCTGGCCGGCGTACCCGCCTCGGCGCGCTGGCTCGACCCGTTCGCCTGGCGGGCGCTCGGAGTCGGGGCCGACGACCGGGTGCTGATCAGCCGGTCCGGCCGGCTCACCCGGGTGCTCGACGTGGTGCTGCACGAGAAGGTGCAGAGCGTCCGGCTCAGCCAGGGCCTGGTGCAGCGCCGGCTCGGACTGGCCACGGTTCATCTCGACACCACCCCGGGCCCGGTGAAGGCCAGTGCTGCGCACCGCCTGGCCGGGGAGGCCCGCGTGCTGGTCGACGCCGAGGTGGAGCGGGCAAGGGTGTCCCGGGCGGCAGCGGCGCCCGATCGGTGGATGAGCCCTCCCGGCGGCGGCGCAGCACCTATCGTGACGCGGTGACGTCCCGCGCCGAGGGCAACCTCGACCTCGCCGATCCCTCCTTCGTCGACGATCCCTACCCCACCCTGGCCCGGCTGCGGGAGTCGGCGCCGCTGGTATGGCACGAGCAGACCGGGCAGTGGCTGGCGCTGACCTATGCCGCGGCCAACGGGCTGCTGCGGGACCGCCGGTTCGGCCGGCTGTGGCGGGACCGTGAGCCGGTCGAGCAGTTCGAGCCGTTCAACGACCTGCACCGCAACCAGATGATGGAGAACGAGCCGCCGGCCCACACCAGGTTGCGGTCGCTGGTCGCCACGGCGTTCGCCCGCGGCCATGTCGAGCGGCTGCGGCCGCGGGTGCAGGCGATGGCCGACGAGCTGATCGACCGCGTCGACACGTCGGCGTTCGACCTGATCACCGACTTCGCCGAGCCGCTGCCGGTCGCCGTCATCGCCGAGCTGCTCGGCGTCCCGGAGGAGGACCGCCACCTGCTGCGGCCGTGGTCGGCCGGCATCGTCGCGATGTACGAGTACGGCCGCACCGAGGACGCCGCGGCCCGGGCTATCACGGCGGCCGCGGAGTTCTCGGCGTACATGCGCGAGCTCGCCGAGGCCCGTCGCCGCCGGCCGCGGGAGGACCTCGTGAGCCACCTGGTCGCGGCCGAGGACGCTGGTGAGCGGCTGTCGTCGGAGGAGCTGGTGGCCTCGGCGATCCTGCTGCTCAATGCCGGTCACGAGGCGTCGGTGAACGCATTCGGCAACGGTGTGGTCGCGCTGCTCGCGAACCCGGGTGAGCTCGGGCGGGTGCGTGCCGACGCGGGCCTGGTCGAGCCGGCGATCGAGGAGATGATCCGCTACGACTCGCCGCTGCAGCTCTTCGAGCGCACCGCGAAGACCGACGTCGTGATCGGCGACATCGAGGTCCCGGCCGGCGGCAAGGTGGCCGCACTGCTCGGCTCCGCCAACCGCGACCCGGCGGCGTTCCCGGACGCCGACACCTTCGACGTCGGCCGCCGGCCCAACGCTCACATCGGGTTCGGTGCCGGCGTGCACCACTGCCTCGGGGCACCTTTGGCCCGGATGGAGCTGCAGATCTCGCTGCCGACCCTGCTGCGCCGTTGCCCCGACCTCGCGCTGGCCGGCGAGCCGGTGCGGCGCCCGACGTTCGTGCTGCGCGGCTACGCGTCGGTGCCGGTCAGCTGCTGAGGCAGCGCGACGCCGACCCCCTGCACCAGCCAGCCGAAGCCACCCAGCCCGCCCGGGTCGGTGAGCTCGCCCACCTCGCCGGCGGTCGACATCGCGCGCAGGTAGCCGGCCGGGTCGGAGCGGGTCAGCTCGTGGGGGGGCATCGACCGGCGTACGCCGAGCGCGAGCAGCGCCGCGCGCTGCGTCGTGAGCAGGGTCTGGGTCGCGCCGGCGTGCTCACCCGCGGCGGCGCAGGCGTCCAGCGCCACGTGGCTGGTCACGTCGCAGCTGCCGTCCGGGACGGGCAGCACCTGACGGCCGTGGCGGTAGCCCGCCATGCTGCCGGCGGGCGGCCGCGCGTCGCGGTGGTGGGCGTAGTCGACGGCCACCGCGATCCCACGGCCGATCGACCGGACGGCGTCGGCCCACGCCTCGTCGCGCGGTCGGCCGACCTCGGCCCGGTCGCCGGGCTCACCGGCCGGCCACCAGCGCTGCAGCCAGGCGAGGTCGGCGTCGTCCGGCGGGGGACCGAGCTGCTCCTTGCCGGACTCCGGGTCGACCAGTACCAGCCGCCAGCCGCTGCCGGTCAGCTCGACGACCTCGACCGGCACGTCGTCCAGCCACTCGTTCGCGACCAGCAGGGCGTCTGCACCCGTCGGTACCCGGCCCGTCCAGGTCACGTCGGCGGCGAGCTCGGCCGGTGGGTCCCGCAGGTCGACACCGATCAGCCCGAGCGAGGGGTCGAGGTCGTGCAGGGCGACCAGCAGCTCGCCGCTGCCGGCGCCGACGTCCACGACGGTGCGCAGACCGGCGTACCGGGCGAGGGTCAGCACCGCCCCGGCGAACGCCGGGCCGGCGTGCACCGACGTACGGAAGTGCGCCGCCGGTGCGTTCCGCCGGAAGAAGCCGCCGTCGCCGTACAGCGCGCGCTCGGTCGCCTCCCGCCAGGTAAGCCACTGCTGCACCGCGCCGACCTCCGTGATCGTGAGGGAGATCGGCACTGCTTCGGTGTCGAATCCCCTCACGATCATGGGCCATGCTGCGCGGCTGACCGCGGACCGTACGCTGGGCGGCGTCCGGTACCCCTCTCGAGGACTGGAACGACTGTGACCTCAACCCCTTCGGTCGACGACCGTCCCGCGCGGCTGTCCGTCGGCGTCGTCGGCGCCGGCCGGGTGGGCGTCGTGCTGGCCGCGGCGCTGAGCCAGGCCGGCCATCGCGTCGTCGCCGTCTCGGCGGTCTCCGACGCCTCCCGCCGCCGGGCCGAGGAGATGCTGCCCGGTACGCCGGTGCTGGCACCGCCCGAGGTCATCGGCGCCGCCGAGCTGGTGCTGCTGACCGTGCCGGACGACGTCCTGCCGGGCCTGGTCGAGGGGCTGGCCACAGCCGGCGACGTCCGCACCGGTCAGCTGATGGTGCACACCAGCGGGCGGTACGGCACCGGCGTGCTGGACCCTGCCACCCGACGCGGCGCCCTGCCACTTGCCCTGCACCCGGCGATGACGTTCACCGGGCGCCGCGAGGACCTCGCCCGGCTGACCGGTGCATGCTTCGGCATCACTGCTCCCGACCCGCTGCGGCCGATCGGCGAGGCGCTCGTCGTCGAGATGGGTGGCGACCCGCAGTGGGTCGAGGAGGAGAAGCGCCCGCTCTACCACGCAGCGCTGGTCGCCGGCGCGAACCATCTCGCCACCCTCGTCAACGACTCGGTCGACCTGCTCCGCCGGTGCGGCGTCGACGAGCCGGAACGGCTGCTCGCGCCGTTGCTCGGCGCATCGCTGGACAACGCGCTGCGGTCCGGCGACGCGGCCATGACCGGGCCGGTCGCGCGCGGGGACGCGGGCACCGTCGCCGCCCACGTCCGCGAGCTGCGCGCGGTCTCGCCGGACACCGCGGCGGCCTACGTCGCGCTGGCCCGGCTGACTGCCGACCGTGCACTGGCCGCCGGGCTCCTCAAGCCGGCGGCCGCCGAGGCTCTGCTCGACGTGCTCGCCGAAGGAGCCCGATGACCACCCGACTCGTGCACACCGCCAAGGAGCTCCGGGCCGCGCTCGCGGACCGGACCGGCGAGGTCGGCGTCGTGATGACGATGGGCGCGCTGCACGACGGGCACCGTGAGCTGATCAAGGTGGCCCGCCGTCGCTGCGAGGTCATCGTGGTCACGGTGTTCCTCAACCCGCTGCAGTTCGCGCCGAGCGAGGACCTGTCCCGCTACCCGAAGACGCTGGATGCCGATGTCGCGCTCAGCGCCGAGGAGAACGTCGACCTGGTGTTCGCCCCGTCGGTCGAGGAGGTCTACCCGGCCGGGCAGCCGCAGGTGCGGGTGGACGCCGGCCCGCTCGGCGACGTCCTGGAGGGCGCGTCCCGCCCGGGTCACTTCGACGGCGTCCTCACCGTGGTCGCCAAGCTGCTGCACCTCACCTCGCCGGACGTCGCGTACTTCGGCCAGAAGGACGCCCAGCAGCTGCTGCTCATCTCACGGATGGCCGACGACCTGAACTTCCCGGTCGAGGTGGTCGCCGTACCGACGGTGCGCGACGCCGACGGGTTGGCGCTGTCCAGCCGCAACATGTACCTCGACGAGGACGACCGCCGGGTCGCACTCACCCTGTCCCGCGCGCTGCGCGCAGGAGCGGCGAAGGAGGCCAGCGGCGCCGACGCGGTACGCCGGGCAGCGCGCGCCGTCCTCGACGCGGAGCCCGGCGTGGGCCTCGACTACCTCGCGCTGGTCGAGACAGTCACGCTGACTGAGGTGCCGGACGGCGCGACCGGCCGGCGCTGCTGGCGGTGGCCGCCCGGGTCGGGAGCACCCGGCTGATCGACAACGTCGCCGTCTCCCTCGGCGGCGCGTGATGCTGCTCGCCATCGACGTCGGCAACACCCACACGGTGCTCGGGCTCTTCGACGGCGAGGACCTCCTGGAGCACTGGCGGATCGCCACCGAGGCGCACCGCACCGCCGACGAGATCGCGGTGGTGCTGCACGGGCTGCTGGCGCAGCACCCGAGCCGGAACGGTGCCGTGGTCGACGGAATCGCGCTGTGCTCGACCGTGCCGTCGGTGCTGCACGAGATGCGTGACATGTGCCGTCGTTACTACGGCGACGTGCCGGCCGTGGTGGTCGAGCCGGGAGTCCGCACCGGCGTACCGGTGCTGACCGACAACCCCAAGGAGGTCGGCACCGACCGGGTGGTCAACGCACTGGCGGCCGTGGAGATGTTCGGCGGGCCCTGCGTCGTGGTCGACTTCGGCACCGCCACCACCTTCGACGCCGTGTCGGCCAAGGGTGAGTACCTCGGCGGCGCCATCGCGCCCGGCATCGAGATCTCGGTCGAGGCGCTGGGCGCCCGGGGTGCTCAGCTGCGCCGGGTCGAGCTGGCCCGGCCGCGGTCGGTCATCGGCCGGAGCACCGTCGAGGCCCTGCAGGCCGGCATCCTCTACGGCTTCGCCGGTCAGGTCGACGGCGTCGTGACCCGGATGGTCGCCGAGCTTGTCGGCCCGGACGGAGACCCCGACGACGTCACGGTGATCGCGACCGGCGGGTTGGCGACCCTGGTCCTCGACGAGGCCACCGTGATCGACGTGCACGAGCCGTGGCTCACGCTGGTCGGCCTGCGGATGGTCTTCGAGCGCAACCCGGCCTGAACGCCGGGGAAGAGGGCCTCCGGCGGTCGGTAGCCTGGGCAGGTGAGCGACGAGAGCGGGCCGACGTACGACGAGCTGCCGGAGCAGATGCGCGTACGCCGGGAGAAGCTCGACCGGATGCGCGACCGCGGCGTCGAGCCCTACCCGGTGACGTTCCCCCGGACCACCACGCTGGCCGACCTGCGCGCGGCGCACCCCGACCTGGAGATCGACAGCCGCACCGGCCACCGGGTCGGCGTCGCCGGTCGCATCGTGCTCTCCCGCAGCGGCGGGAAGCTCTGCTTCGCCACGCTGCGCGACGGCACCGGTGAGGTGCAGGTGATGCTGTCGCTCGACGAGGTGGGCGACGAGGCGCTCGCGCAGTGGAAGTCCGACGTCGACCTCGGCGACCACGTCGGCATCGAGGGCGAGGTGATCAGCTCGCGGCGGGGCGAGCTGTCGGTTCTCGCGTCCAGCTGGACCATGCTGGCCAAGGCGTTGCGTCCGCTGCCGGACAAGCACAAGGGCCTCACCGACCCGGAGGCGCGGGTCCGGCTGCGCTACGTCGACATGGCGGTCAACGCCGACTCGCGGCAGATGGTGCGCAACCGGGCGACCGTGCTGCGCTCGGTGCGGGACACCTTGCACCGGCACGACTTCCTCGAGGTCGAGACACCGCTGCTGCAGCCGCTGCACGGCGGCGCGGCTGCCCGGCCATTCACGACGCACCTGAACGCCTTCGACCAGCCGATGTACCTGCGCATCGCGATCGAGCTGTACCTCAAGCGGCTCACCGTCGGCGGCCTGGACCGGGTCTACGAGATCGGCCGCAACTTCCGCAACGAGGGCGTCGACTCCACGCACAGCCCGGAGTTCACCATGCTGGAGGTCTACGAGGCCTACGGCGACTACGGGACGATGGCCACCCTGACCCGGGAGATCGTGCTGGACGCCGCACGGGCGCTGGGCAGCACGGTGGTGCCGGACGGCCACGGCGGCGAGATCGACCTGGACGCCGAGTGGGTGCACCTGCCGATCCTCGACGCGGTCTCGGCCGCGGTCGGTGAGGAGGTCGACGTCGAGACGACGCCCGAGGTGCTGCGCAAGATCGCCGACCGGCACGACGTCGCCGTCAAGCCGACCTGGGGTGCCGCCGAGATCGTCGTCGAGCTCTACGAGCAGCTGGTCGAGGACAACCTGGTGCAGCCGACCTTCGTCACCGACTACCCGGCGGCGGTCAAGCCGCTGGCCAAGCCGCACCGGTCCAAGCCCGGCCTGGTCGAGGCCTGGGACCTCATCATCGGCGGCGTCGAGCTGGCGCCGGCGTACTCCGAGCTGAACGACCCGGTCGAGCAGCGCCGCCGCTTGGTGGAGCAGTCGCTCAAGGCGGCCGGGGGCGACCCCGAGGCGATGCAGCTGGACGAGGACTTCCTGCGCGCGATGGAGTTCGGCATGCCGCCACAGGGCGGGATGGGGCTGGGCATCGACCGGCTGATCCGGCTCCTCACCGGTGTCACCTCGCTGCGCGACACGATCGCCTTCCCGCTGCTCAAGCCCGAGGGGAGCTGAGCGGTGGACGTCCTGGCCGCCCTGCTGCCGCCGGTCGTGGTCGGCGCTGCATTCGTCGCGATCGCCATTGCGGTGAAAAGACGGGCCGACGCCGAGGACAAAGACGAGCGGTGAAATGCCGTGTCATTTACGCAATAGCGCGCCGAAATCCGCCGTACCGACCATTGCATTTCGCTTTCCCGTGCATTCTGCTTTAGGATCGGCGGACATTCCCTGCCGAACCTCGAGGAGAATTCCATGGCCCAGAAAGTCCAGGTCATCCTGGTCGACGACATCGACGGCGGCGCCGCCGACGAGACCGTGTCCTTCTCTCTCGACGGGGTCTCCTACGAGATCGACCTGAGCACGAAGAACGCGGCTTCCTTCCGCGACGGCCTGGCCCAGTACGTCGGCACCGCCCGCAAGGTGGGCAGTCGCTCCGGCGGCCGCGGCCCGACCCGGCGCCGTTCCTCCGGCGGAGACAACCGCACCGCGCAGATCCGGGAATGGGCCCGGTCCAACGGCCACGCCGTGAACGAGCGCGGCCGCATTTCCGCGAAGGTCGTCGAGGCCTACGACAAGGCCCACGCCTGACCTTCTGGAATCGACCACGTAAAGCACGCCGGCGGACGCCTCAACACGCATGCACGCGTGCCGGGGCGTCCGTTCACGTGCTGAGGCGAGAACGGCAGGACGCTCAGGGCTGGTCGGCGACCAGGCAGAACAGGTTGCCCTCGGGGTCGGCCAGGGTCCGCCAGACGGCGCCGCCCTGCTCGTGCTCCTCGACCAGCCGGGCACCGAGGCCCACGGCCCGCTCGACCGCGGTCGGCAGATCAGCGCCGGTCGGCACGTGCAGGTCGAGGTGCAGCGTGTTCTTCGCCGGCCGGGGGTCCTCGGTGCGCTGCAGCACCACCCGGGGCTGCCCAGGGGTCATCGGCTGCAGCCCGACGTACTGCTGCCACCGGCCGCGGACCTGGACCCCGAGCAGCCCGGTCCAGAAGGCACTCATCAGGTCGAGGTCGTGGCAGTCGATCGTCACGGCGTCCCAGCGCAGCTCCATGGAGGCAGTGTGACCCAGCCCGATGACTTCCGGGCAGCTCCCGGGTCACCATGAGAGACAGCAGACGACGAGACGAGGAGATCCAGATGTTCGGCGACAGCGAGGCATTCAGCGGGTTCGCGGTGAAGGACGTCGACGCGGCGGTCGACTTCTACGCGAACACGCTCGGGCTCTCCCTCGACCGGGACGACCCGATGCCCGGCCTGATCCGGCTGCACATCGCCGGCAGCCGCGACGTGCTGGTCTACGCCAAGCCGGACCACGTCCCCGCCACCTTCACCGTGCTCAACTTCCCGGTGGCCGACATCGACGCCGCGGTCGACCAGCTCGCCGCGAAGGGCGTGACCTTCGAGCGCTACGACGGGATGGACGCCGACGAGAAGGGCATCATGCGCAGCGGCGGCCCGGCGATCGCCTGGTTCACCGACCCGTCCGGCAACATCTTCTCCGTCCTGCAGCAGGGCTGACTCGCGGTCAGGTCACCAGCACGACCGACAGGGTCCGGGGGCCGTGGACGCCCTCGACCCGGTCGAGCTCGATGTCGCTGGTGGCCGACGGTCCGCTGACGAACGTCGTCGGCCGGGTGGCGTCCAGCCTGGCCAGCATCTCCGGCACGGTCTGCACCACCTGGTCGGCCCGCACCACGCACACATGGACGTCCGGCACCAGGCTGATCGCCCGGCGGCCCTGGTCCGGCTCGCCGTCGAGCACGATCGTGCCGGTCTCGGCACAGGCCACCCGGCACGCGGTGACGACGGCAGCGAAACCGGTCCAGGTCGTACGCCGACAGCGTGCCGTCATCGGCCTGGCCCTGCCGCGCCCACGTCGTGGGCAGGTCCGGCGGCAGCAGCACCGGCCCGGCCTCGGCCCCGGCCGCAGCCAGCGCCTCGGCCACCGCCGTGCGCAGGTCCTTCACAGCTGTCCGGCGTACCGCCGCCCGGTAGTCGACCAGTCGGTCCTCCAGCAGGTCGAGCAACGCGGCCGAGCCCGGCTCTGTCCCACCCGCCTGCCGGTAGTCGCGGGCCGGTTCGACCACCTCGGCGCCGGCGCGGGCCGCCCGGATCCGGCCGAGGACGTCGTCCCGGGCGCTCACGACGACCGCCCCCGGGTGCGGGCCCACCACTCGCGGAACGTCTCGGGCGGGGGAGCGGGCGCGTCGCGGCTCGACGTCCAGGCCGACAGCGGTGGGGGAAGGGACCGCAGCCTGCCGCGCCGGGCGACGAGGCGGCCGAGCCGGCTGACCCGCTCGGCGCGGGCGAACCGGCCCGGGTCGGACATCACCCAGGACGCCGCCGCCATCGCGACCGCCTCCGCCGTCGGGACGCGCGAGGCTGCCCGCCGCTCCTCGACGTGCTTGCCGCGCAGGTGCACCAGGAGTGCCGGGATGTCGATCCGCACCGGGCAGGCGTCGAAGCAGGCACCGCACAGCGACGACGCGTACGGCAGCGAGGAGTTGTCCTCGACGCCCGTGAGCTGCGGGGAGAGCACGGCGCCGATCGGCCCGGGGTAGACCGAGCCGTACGCGTGCCCGCCGGTGCGCTCGTAGACCGGGCAGACGTTCATGCAGGCGCTGCACTTGATGCAGTGCAGCACCTCGCGCCCGACCTCGTCGGCGAGAGTCGCCGCGCGGCCGTTGTCCAGCAGGACCAGATGGAAGTGTCGTGGCCCGTCGACCACGCCGTCCTTGCTGTGCACGCCGGTCCACGCCGAGGTGTACGGGTTCATCCGCTCGCCGGTCGACGACCGCGGGAGCAGCTGGAGGAACACCTCGAGGTCGCGCCAGGTCGGAACCACCTTCTCGACGCCCATCACCGTGATCAGCGTCTCGGGCAGGGTCAGGCACATCCGTCCGTTGCCCTCGGACTCGACGACCAGCAGTGTGCCGGACTCGGCGACGGCGAAGTTCGCGCCGCTCACCCCGACCTTGGCGGTGAGGAACTTCTTCCGCAGGTAGGAGCGCGCGGCCATGGCCAGCAGCCGAGGGTCGTCGGTGAGGTCCGGGTCGACACCGGCCATCTCGCGGAGGAAGATCTCGCGGATCTCGGCCCGGTTCCGGTGGATGGCGGGCACCAGGATGTGCGACGGCTTGTCGTGGCCCAGCTGCACGATGAGCTCGGCGAGGTCGGTCTCGTACGCCGTGATGCCGGCGTCCGCGAGCGCCTCGTTGAGCCCGATCTCCTGGGTCACCATCGACTTGACCTTCACGACCTCGGACTCACCGGTGTCCTGGACCAGCCGGGTCACGATCGCGTTGGCCTCGTTGGCGTCCCGCGCCCAGTGCACGACCCCGCCGCGCGCCGTGACCTCCTGCTCAAGCCGCTCCAGGTGCTCGTCCAGGCGGGCCATCGTCGCGGCCTTGACCTGCTGACCGGCCAGCCGCAGCTCCTCCCAGTCGGGCACCTCCGCGACGACCTTCGCGCGCTTGGCCCGGATCGTCTGGGTCGCGTGCCCGATGTTGCGGCGCAGCTGGGTGTCCGCCAGCGCGATGCGCGCCGCGGCCGGGAAGGGTCCGTCCTGCCGCAGCTGACCCACCCCGCGCGGCGCGTAGGCCGGCATGCCGAGGAACGTGCCGCCTGACGGGCTCACAGGGTCACCACCGGGTCGTCCTCGGTCGAGGCCAGGATCTCGGCCAGGTGCAGAGTGCGGGTCCCGGTGCGCAGCCGGGACAGGCCGCCGCCGATGTGCATCAGGCAGGACGCGTCGCCGGCAGAGACCACCTCCGCACCGGTGCTCAGGACGTGGCGCATCTTGTCGGCCAGCATCGCGGTCGACGTGTCCGCGTTCTTGATCGCGAACGTGCCGCCGAACCCGCAGCACTGGTCGGCGTCGGGCAGCTCGACCAGGTCGATGCCGCGCACGGCCCGCAGCAGTCGCAGCGGCTTGTCCTGGACCCCCAGCATCCGCAGCGAGTGGCAGGTCGGGTGGTAGGTCACCCGGTGCGGGAAGTGCGCTCCCACGTCCTCGATGCCCAGCACGTCGACCAGCAGCTCGGACAGCTCGTAGGTGCACGCGGCGACCGCTGCTGCCCGGTCAGCCAGCGTGGTGTCCCCGGCGCGCCGGGCGACCATCGCGTGCTGGTGCCGCACGGAGCCGACGCAGGAGCCGGACGGTGCCACCACGACGTCGTACGGCTCGAAGACCTCGACATGGTGGCGCACCAGGGGCAGCGCCTCGCGCTGGTAGCCGGTGTTCGTGTGCATCTGTCCGCAGCAGGTCTGCCGGTCCGGGAACACCACCTCGTGCCCCAGCCGCTCGAGGACGCGCACCGTGGCCTGGCCGACCGAGGGGAAGAGCCCGTCGGCCAGGCAGGTCACGAACAGCGCTATCCGCATCGGAACATGGTCGGCGCCTGCGGGGTCCGGGTGTCAAGACCGCACGCGTGCGTCCCCGGTCCGCTGTCCCCGCAACGGCCGCCCTACCAGACCCTGAGCCCTGCTCGGGGTCGTCCCAGGGTCCGGTGGGGTGGAAATCCGGATGTCGTTGTCAGAGGGCTCGGCCACCATGGTCGACGTGACCACCGAGGGCGTACTCACCCGGACCGGCGCGGCGGCGACGCTGACGACGGTGCGTCGGGCTGCCCGCTCGCCGCGGCCGCGGGCCGGCCTCGAGCTCGCATTCCTGGGGCTGCTCTACGTCGCCTACAGCCTGGCCCGGCTGCTGGCCGACGACGACCCGGTCCGCGCCACGGACAACGCCCACCGGGTGCTGGACCTCGAGCGGGTGCTCCATCTCGACGTCGAGGTCTGGGCCAACCAGCTGCTCACCGGCCTGCCGGGGCTCTCGCTGGCCACCAGCTACTGGTACTCCGCGCTGCACTACGTGGTGACGCCGGCTGTCCTGTTCTGGGTGTACCGCCGGCACGCACTGGGCTACCGGCGCGTGCGCAACGTCCTGGTGGGCGCCACCGCGGCCGGTCTGGTCGGTTTCGTCCTGCTCCCGGTTGCCCCGCCGCGGATGCTGCCGGGCTACACCGACGTCCTGGCCATCACCTCGGTGCACGGCTGGTGGGGGAGCGACGCGAGCGCCCCCAAGGGTCTCGGCGGCCTCACCAACGAGCTGGCCGCGATGCCCTCGCTGCACGTCGGCTGGGCGCTGTGGTGCGCCTGGGTGGTCTTCCTGTGCACCCGCAACACCTGGCTGCGGGCCGCCGCCGCGAGCTACGCCCTCGGCACCGTGCTCGTGGTGGTCGGGACCGCGAACCACTACGTCCTCGACGCCGTCGCCGGTGCCCTGCTCATCGTGCTGGCCGTGCTGGGCACCCGCCCCCGGATCAGTCGCGGAACGGCTGACCTGGGGGCGGGCGACCAACCGGCTACTGCTTCGCCGTCCAGCTGACCGAGCCGGACGTGCAGGTGTCGGTCACCGCCCCTGCGGCGTCGTGCTCGGTGATCGTGTACGACCAGGTGCCGGAGATCTTCGTCTTCGTCACGTTGAGACGGCCGGCGATGCGTCCCGAGAAGTCGGTCGTGGTCCCGTCGGCATTGCGCTCGGTGTCCGGGCCGAAGGCGTAGCTGAACTTCCCCTTCTTGGTGACCGGCATCCGCGGGTACCGGTCCGTGACCAAGCCGCCGTCACCTGACGTGCAGGTCATGTCCAGGACCGTGATCGCGCGGACGATGTGGCGCCGGTCCGCCGTCATGTCGACCACCAGCGGCCGACCCTGCGGCGTGACGCCGCCGTAGGTGTTCCCGGTGGCGGCGCTGGGTGTGCGGACGCCCGCCGGCGACGCCCCTGCCACCGGAATCATCGGCGAGCCGATGAGAAGAGCGCCCGCCACCGCTCCCACCGTCGCGATCCGCCATCCCTGAAGGCTCAATCGGTATGTCATCTGACGCCGCCCTTCACCCCTGTGCCGGCACGGTTCGCGGGCCGGCGCCGCGAAAGCCGGTCGCCCCTTGCGCGACCTGAGTGAACGACGTCGTCCGGGGTTGCGGGGTTCGGCTATCCGGTGGGAAAGGTCACCACGTCCGGCGGGGCAGCGGCTTGGGTGTGCAGCCGCAGGTAGAGGTCGGCGATCTCGTCGACGTCCAGCGCCTTCGGGCCGCTGAGCACCCCGTCGATCGTCACGGTGGTGACCCGTATGCCGTCGCCGGCGAGCTCCTTGTGCAGCGATCGGGCCAGGCTGCGCAGACCGGCCTTCGCGACACCTACGGCGGCCGCCGAGGTCGACGCCCGGTCGGCAGCGACGCTGCCGGTGAGCAGGACGGTGCCGCGACCGTCGGCCCGCATCGCGGGAGCCACCTCCTGGGCCGCGACCAGGGCGCCCACCACCCCGACGTCGAACGCGAGGCGCAGGTCGTCGGGGCTCACGACGGTGACCGACCCCTCGACGTACGCCGAGCCGTTGTAGACCAGCACCGTGGCGTCACCGAGCTCGCCCCGCAACGCTGCCAGCGCCCGGCGCAACGCAGTCTCGTCGCCGACGTCGGCCGCGGCGGTAGCGACCGCCCGGGCCCCGGCGTCGGAGACCTCGGCCACCAGGTCCTCCAGCCGGTCGGTCGACCGCGCGACGAGGCCGACCGCGGCGCCCTCTCGGGCGAACCGGAGTGCCACTGCCCGGCCCAGGCCGGGCCCGGCCGCCACCACGACGAGCACGTCGGAGGTCACGCCACCACCGCCTGCGGGTCGCGGCGCATCAGCCAGCAGCGGGGTCCCGAACCGGGCATGTCGACCTCCCGGTCGACCTCGAAGCCCAGCCGGCGGTAGATCGCCACGTTGGTCTCGCTGGCGGTCTCCAGGTACGCCGGCAGCCCGCCCCGGTCGGCCGCAGCCAGCATCGGGGCGGTCACGGCGCGACCCAGCCCGGTGCCCTGCCGGTCGGGGGCCGTGGCCAGGACACCCAGGTACCAGTGCGGCCCGGCCTCCTTCGGGACCCCCATGCCCTCGTCGAAGACGGTCCAGGCGGCCCGCTCACCCACGGTGAACCCCTGCTGGACCTCGGCCCAGCGCTGCTCCGCCGGCGGCAGGTAGAGCCCGCCCGGCGGGTCCCACATGGCCACGGCGGCCGCGTCGTCGGCGACCCACACCTCGCCGCTCTCCAGCCGCAGCTCCAGCAGCAGACCGAAGAAGGCCGGCGCGCACCCGGCGTACCGGTCGTCGTCCGGCCAGACCCAGCGGAGCAGGGGGTCGGTCGCGAAGGCGGCCACCACGGTGGCCAGGGCGTCGTCCCGCGCGGTCGGCGGGCACCGGCGGACGGCGGGCACGGACCGATCCTGCCACCCGGCCGGGCGCCCGCGCAGGCGACGACGTTCGCTGGTGGCGTAGCCGGTCAGGCTCGGAACCGGAACACCATCAGGTTCGGGCTAGTTGGTTCCGAGTACGTACATACCGGGGAGCACCCGGATGAGGCACAAGCAGCAGGAACGGTCAGCGTGCGGACTAGCATGCAGAGGGACAGATGACCGTCCGGAGGGTCGGACGGTCGCACCACCTGCCCGACCGCTCTCGTGAGGAGCGAAACAGATGTTCGAGAGGTTCACCGACCGCGCGAGGCGTGTTGTCGTCCTGGCCCAAGAAGAGGCCCGGATGCTCAACCACAACTACATCGGGACCGAGCACATCCTGCTCGGCCTGATCCACGAGGGCGAGGGCGTGGCCGCGAAGGCCCTCGAGTCGCTCGGCATCTCGCTGGAGGCTGTGCGCTCCCAGGTCGAGGAGATCATCGGGCAGGGCCAGCAGGCTCCGTCCGGGCACATCCCGTTCACCCCGCGGGCCAAGAAGGTGCTCGAGCTCTCGCTGCGCGAGGCCCTGCAGCTCGGCCACAACTACATCGGCACCGAGCACATCCTGCTCGGGCTGATCCGTGAGGGTGAGGGCGTCGCGGCCCAGGTGCTGGTCAAGCTCGGCGCCGACCTCAACCGGGTGCGCCAGCAGGTCATCCAGCTGCTCTCGGGCTACCAGGGCAAGGAGACCGCCGCTGCCGGCGGCCCGGCCGAGGGTGCCCCGTCGACCTCGCTCGTGCTCGACCAGTTCGGCCGCAACTACACGCAGGCCGCCCGCGAGGGGAAGCTCGACCCGGTCATCGGGCGCGAGAAGGAGATCGAGCGGGTCATGCAGGTGCTGTCCCGCCGTACCAAGAACAACCCGGTGCTCGTCGGCGAGCCCGGCGTGGGCAAGACCGCCTGCGTCGAGGGCCTCGCGCAGGCCATCGTGCGCGGCGAGGTGCCCGAGACGCTCAAGGACAAGCAGCTCTACAGCCTCGACCTCGGTGCCCTGGTCGCCGGCAGCCGCTACCGCGGTGACTTCGAGGAGCGGCTGAAGAAGGTCCTCAAGGAGATCCGCACCCGCGGCGACATCATCCTGTTCATCGACGAGCTGCACACGCTGGTCGGCGCCGGTGCCGCCGAGGGCGCGATCGACGCGGCCTCGATCCTCAAGCCGATGCTGGCGCGGGGCGAGCTGCAGACCATCGGCGCCACGACGCTGGACGAGTACCGCAAGCACCTCGAGAAGGACGCCGCGCTGGAGCGCCGGTTCCAGCCGATCCAGGTGGCCGAGCCGACGCTGGCGCACACGATCGAGATCCTCAAGGGCCTGCGCGACCGCTACGAGGCGCACCACCGGGTCTCCATCACCGACGGCGCACTGGTCGCGGCGGCCACCCTTGCCGACCGCTACATCTCCGACCGGTTCCTGCCGGACAAGGCGATCGACCTGATCGACGAGGCCGGCTCCCGGATGCGCATCCGCCGGATGACCGCACCGCCGGACCTGCGCGAGTTCGACGAGCGCATCGCCAACGTGCGGCGCGAGAAGGAGTCGGCGATCGACGCGCAGGACTTCGAGAAGGCCGCGTCGCTGCGCGACCGCGAGAAGACCCTGCTGCAGGAGAAGGCGCAGCGCGAGAAGGAGTGGAAGGCCGGCGACATGGACGTCGTCGCGGAGGTGGACGAGGAGCTCATCGCCGAGGTCCTCGCGATCGCCACCGGCATCCCGGTCTTCAAGCTGACCGAGGAGGAGTCGCAGCGGCTGCTCCGCATGGAGGACGAGCTGCACCGCCGGGTCATCGGCCAGCAGCAGGCCGTCAAGGCGCTGTCGCAGGCGATCCGTCGTACTCGGGCCGGTCTGAAGGACCCGAAGCGCCCCGGTGGCTCGTTCATCTTCGCCGGCCCGTCGGGGGTCGGTAAGACCGAGCTGTCCAAGACGCTGGCCGAGTTCCTGTTCGGCGACGAGGACTCCCTGATCCAGCTGGACATGTCGGAGTACTCCGAGAAGCACACCGTGTCGCGGCTGTTCGGCTCGCCGCCCGGCTACGTCGGCTACGAGGAGGGCGGGCAGCTCACCGAGAAGGTGCGCCGCAAGCCGTTCTCCGTGGTGCTGTTCGACGAGGTCGAGAAGGCCCACCCGGACATCTTCAACTCGTTGCTGCAGATCCTGGAGGACGGTCGGCTGACCGACTCCCAGGGCCGGGTGGTCGACTTCAAGAACACCGTGATCATCATGACCACCAACCTCGGCACCCGGGACATCAGCAAGGGCTTCAACCTGGGCTTCGCGGCGAGCGACGACATCAAGACCGGCTACGAGCGGATGAAGTCGAAGGTCCAGGACGAGCTCAAGCAGCACTTCCGGCCGGAGTTCCTCAACCGCATCGACGACGTCGTGGTGTTCCACCAGCTCACGCCGGACGAGATCATCACCATCGTCGATCTGATGCTCGCCAAGCTCGACGAGCGTCTTCGCGACAAGGACATGGGCCTGGAGATGACCCAGCCCGCCAAGGACCTTCTCGCGAAGAAGGGCTACGACCCGGTGCTCGGTGCCCGGCCGCTGCGCCGCACCATCCAGCGCGAGATCGAGGACGTGCTCTCCGAGAAGATCCTCTTCGGCGAGGTGCGGCCCGGCCAGATCGTGCTGGTCGACACCACCGGCGAGGGTGAGGAGCAGACCTTCACGTTCACCGGCGAGCAGAAGGCAGCCCTGCCGGACGCCCCGCCGGTCGAGACGGTCGCTCCGCAGGAGTAGCTGGCCTGTTCGCCCGAAGTTGATCACGCTGGCGTGGTCAACCGCTGCTGGGTGCGGTGAATTCACCGCACCCAGCGACCAATGACCACGCGAGCGTGATCATTTCGCGCTGACGTCAGCCGGCGTAGAGGCGGCGGACGACGTCCTCGATGTCCGGCTCGGTCACCGCGAGGTCGCGCAGCTCGACCCGGGCCGAGACCGCGGCCACCACGGCCGCGGCGGTCGTCTCCTCCGGGCGGAACGAGAGGTGCTGACGCATGCCCGTCGGCCTCGACGGTCCGCAGCGTCGTGCCGGGTACGTCGGTCAGCGCAGGCCCGGGCTCGACCAGGTCGACGACGAGCACCCGCTCGGCCCCGACCCGGGCGACCAGCCCGGGCAAGGTGCCGTCGAAGGCGACCCGGCCGTGGTCGATCACCAGGATCCGGTCGCACAGCCGCTCGATGTCGGGCAGGTCGTGGGTGGTGAGCAGCACGGTGGTGCCGCGCTCGGCACGCTCGCGGACCAGGAAGCCGCGGAGCCGCTCCTTGCTCATCAGGTCCAGCCCGATGGTCGGCTCGTCGAGCACCAGCAGCTCGGGCGAGTGCAGCAGCGCAGCGGTGACCTCGCCGCGCATCCGCTGCCCCAGCGACAGCTGGCGCACGGGGGTGTCCAGGATCGGCTCCATCTCGAGCAGCGCGACGCACTCGTCGAGCCGCGGTCGCCAGGCGGGGGTCGGGAGCCGGTGGATGGCGGCCAGCAGGCGGAACGACTCGCGCAGCGGCAGGTCCCACCACAGCTGGCTGCGCTGACCGAAGACGACGCCGATCCGGCGGGCGAGCGCGGTCCGCTGCCGGACCGGGTCGAGGCCGCAGACCTGCACGGTGCCACTGGTCGGCACCAGGATGCCGGTGAGCATCTTGATGGTCGTCGACTTGCCGGCGCCGTTCGCCCCGATGTAGCCGACGCACTCTCCCGGCTCGATGCGGAACGAGACGCCGTCGACGGCTGCGACGACGTCCTTGGTGCGTCGCAGCCGCCCGGCCTTCCGGTGTACGACGAACTCCCGACGCAGGTCGTCCACGGAGACGACCGTCATGAGCCGGCCCCCACGTAGTGCCGGAGCCCGGTCCGCCAGACCAGCCCGGCCGCGGCGGCGGTCAGCAGCGCCATCGGCACCGCGCACCAGGACAGCCAGCCCGGCGCGCCGGCCGGGTCGTCGCGGCCGAGCAGAGCGAGCGTCGGCAGGTAAGCGACGAAGGCGGCCGGGATGACGAAGGTGAAGAACCGTCGCATCACGGCGCCGAAGATGTTGAAGGGAAAGCTGGCCAGGTAGTTGCCGCCGTAGGTGAAGGCGTTCGCGATCTCCATCCCCTCGACCAGCCAGAAGCCGATGGCCGACGTCGCCACGAAGACCGAGCTGAACACGACCGCGCCGGCCAGCGGCGTGACCACCAGGAGCGCGACCCGGGCAGGGGTCCAGTCGATGCCGACGACGCTCAGTGCGACCACCAGCACCACGAACCCGACCGTCACCCGGCCGACCCGGCGCAACGAGAAGTCGCTGGTGAGCAGCTGGCCGAGCGCCGAGAGCGGCCGGAGCAGGAACGCGTCGAACTGCCCGGTGCGCACGTAGAACGGCAGCCGGTCGAGGTGGCCGACCACGCCGTCGGCGATGCCGAACGAGGCACTGGCCAGGCCGTACATCAGCGCGACCTCGGCGTAGGAGAAGCCGCCGAGCGAGTCCACCTGGTGGAAGATCACGTAGATCTCGACGAACTCGACGACGACGAGAAACATCTGGGTGACGACGTCGACGACGAACGACGCCCGGTAGGAGGCCTGGGCCGCGACCCGCGACCGGACGAGAGCCCGGTAGGCCCCGGCCACCGTCGGCGCGGCGGCCCGCACCGCTGTGTCAGCCACCCTGGACCACCAGCTTCCGGGTGGCCCGGGCGAGGACCACGCGGCCGAGGACGAGCAGGGCCACGGCCCAGCCGAGCTGCGCGGCGACCAGCCCCGCGGCGGCCCAGCCGTCCGTCTGGCCGGTCACCAGGTCGATCGGCCACTGAACCATCGCCGGGAAGGGGGTGGCGAAGGCGACCGCGCGCAGCCACTGCGGGAACAGCTGCACCGGGATCAGGTGCCCGCCGAGCATCCCGGACAGCAGCACGTAGAAGATCACCAGGCCGCGGATCTCGGTCAGCCAGAAGGCCGTCAGGTTGAGCACGAAGCGGCAGCCGAACGACACGATCACGGCGAGGGTCAGCGAGACCGGCAGCAGCGCCAGCATCCACCGGTTGTCGGGCAGCGCGAAGCCGAAGAACACGGCGCCGAACGCGATCGGGATCACCGCGCGGGACACCAGACCCCACACCGCCCGGCCCAGGTCGGCGGCGAGCCAGGCCAGCTGCAGGTCGACCGGCCGGGCCAGGTCGACCGCGATGTCGCCGGTGCGCACCCGGTCGGCGAGCTCGGTCCAGCTGAAGATCAGGACGACCGCGATCAGCCCCTGCGACATCCAGGTGTACGTCGACAGGCTCTCCGCGTCGTAGCCGGCCACCGTGCCACCGGCGGAGTCGGCGACGCCAAGCAGGATCGAGAGCTTGATGACGCCGAACACGGTGTTGACGAACACCCCGGCGACCGCCGCCTGCCGGTACGTCGACCACCGCCGGAACCCGGCCCCCGCCAGCGCCCAATACCCCTGCACCTGGCCGAAGTTGATCACGCCAGCGTGATCAACGGTTGCTGGGTGCGGTGAATTCACCGCGGTCAGCAACCAATGATCACGCGAGCGTGATCATTTCGCAGGAGGGGGGACACAGTCGCCGGAGCCTAGTCCGTCAGGGGAGGCGATAGGCGCCGGCGTCGGTGACGAGCAGGCCGTCGGCGAGCAGGCCGGCCAGCGCCCGGTCGCGCTGGACCGGGTCGGCCCAGACCGCCGCGAGCTCCTCCTCGCCGGCCGGTCCCGGGCGGTCCCGCAGCACGGCCATCAGCAGCCCGCGGACCTGCCGGTCGGTGCCGGCGAAGGCCTGGGTGCGGCGCACCGGCCCGTCGTACGCCGGGGAGCCGGCCTGCCGCCACGCGCACCGGTCGGCCACCGGGCAGCGGTCGCAGCCCGGTGCCCGGGCCGTGCACACCAGGGCCCCCAGCTCCATCGCGGCGACCGCCCAGCGGGCAGCGGTGGCCGGGTCGTCGGGCACGACCGCCTCCGCCCGGGCCCGCTCGGCCGCGGTCAGCGCCGGTGATGGCAGCTCGACGCCGCCCAGCGCCCGGGCAAGCACCCGGCGGACGTTGGTGTCCAGCACCGCGTGCCGGGCGCCGTGGGCGAACGAGGCGACCGCGGCAGCGGTGTACTCACCGACCCCGGGCAGGCTGCGCAACCCGTCGTACGACGTGGGCAGCTCGCCGCCGTGCTGTGCCACCACCTCGGTCGCGGCGGCGTGCAGCCGCAACGCCCGGCGTGGGTAGCCGAGCCGTCCCCAGGCCCGGACCGCCTCGCCCGCGGGCTCGGCCGCGAGCGCCGCAGGGGTGGGCCAGCGCTGCAGCCAGACCCGGTAGACCGGCTCGACCCGGGAGACCGGGGTCTGCTGGAGCATCACCTCGCTGACCAGGACGGCCCAGGCCGAGGTGCCGGGAGAGCGCCAGGGCAGATCACGCGCGTGCTCGGCGTACCAGCCCAGGACCGGGGCGTGCAGCGGCGACGACGGCATGACCGCTCGATCCTCGCACGGGCCCCAGCCTCAAGTGGGGGGCCCGGACTGACGACGGAGAGGACGAGGGCGCCGCGTTCGCGGAACCTGCCCGTGCGCTCGGAAGGTGGCGGTCGGCGCCTATGTCGATGACCGGTCAGCACCCCGGCGCGACCATGCCAGGGACCGGGGAGACGGCGCCCCTCGTGGTCGTGGTGGTCGGCGACAGCCGAGCCCGGACCCGGACGCTGCGCAACCTGCTCTCGGCCCCCGGCTTCGTGGTGGCCGCCGAGGTCTGCACCGCGGCCGAGGCCGAGGCTGCCGTCGTCGAGCACGAACCGGGCGCGGTCCTGCTCGACCTCGACCCCGCCAGCGGTGGCATCGAGGCGATCGAACGGATCATGGGCACCCGGCCCACACCGGTCGTCGTCTGCGGAGCCATGGCGGCGCACTCCCAGGCCGCGCTGGCTGCCGGCGCGGTCGACGTGGTGGGCGCGCTGGACGCGCTGCCGAGCTCGCCGCAGTACGTGACCGCCATGCGTCGCCACCTGCGGGTCGCCAGCCGGGTCCGGGTCATCACCCACCCGCGCAACCGGCTGCGCGCCAAGGGCCTGACCGGGCACCTCGCACCGGCCGCTGCCGCCACGCGGCCGCTGCCGGCCTCCGACCTCGCGCTGAGCACCCGCAACATCCGGGTGGTGGTGATCGGCGCCTCGACCGGCGGGCCGCCCGCGCTCGCCACGATCCTCGCCGACCTGCCCGCCGACCTCCCGGTTCCGGTGCTCGTCGTGCAGCACATGGCCGACGGGTTCGTCGAGGGACTGGCGACCTGGCTGGACAGCCTGTCCCCGCTGCCCGTCGTGATGGCCCGCCGCGGCCACCGGCTACGGCCAGGCGTGGTGCACGTCGCCCCGGCCGGCCTCAACACGCTGCTCGGTCCGAGCCTGCGGGTCGACCTCATGACGCCGCCGGATGGGCAGTTCCACGTGCCCGGGGTGGACGCCGCGTTCGCCAGCACTGCCGCGAGCTGCGGTCCGCACGCTCTCGGCGTGCTGCTCACCGGCATGGGACGGGACGGTGCCATCGGCCTGCGCACCCTGCGGGACGCCGGCGGCATGACGATCGGCCAGGACGAGCCGACCAGCGTGGTGTGGGGGATGCCGGCCGCCGCACAGGCACTCGGCGCCGTCGAGACCGAGCTGCCGCTGCCCGCCATCGCGGCCGCCATCATCGCCGCCGTCTGCGACGACGCGGAGGTGCCGGCGTGAAGACGTTGCCGGACGAGGACTTCGAGGCCGTCCGCAGCTACCTGCTCGCGACCGCCGGGCTGGTCTTCGACCAGAGCCGCCGGGCCGGCATGTCGGGGGTCGTCGCCGACCGGCTCCGAGTCACCGGGGCGCCGGACGTGACCGCCTACCTCGCCATGCTGGACGGCGAGGCCGGCGAGGCCGGGGAGGTCGAGCGGCAGCGCCTGCTCGACGGCGTCACCGTGCAGGAGACGCAGTTCTTCCGCAACGCCCCGCAGATGGAGGCGCTGCGCCGACGGGTGCTGCCCGAGCTGCTGCGCCGCGCCGCCGGCCGGGACCGTCCGCTGACCATCTGGAGCGCCGGCTGCTCGACCGGTGAGGAGCCCTACACGCTGGCGATGCTGATGCTCGAGCTCTCGCCGATGCTTGCGTCGCAGGCCCAGGTCCGCATCGTCGGGACCGACGTCTCCGCCGCCGCGCTGCGGGCAGCCGGTCGCGCGACCTACACCGGCCGCACGCTCGAGTCGGTGCCGCCGATGGTGCAGGACCGGTGGTTCGAGCCGCGGCCCAACGGTGCGCTGGGTGTCAAGGACGCCGTCAAGGAGCTGGTCGAGCTTCGGCTGCACAACCTGGTCACCGAGCCGCCGCCGTTCGCCTCCGGCGAGGTCGACCTGATCGTCTGCCGCAACGTCACCATCTACTTCAACCGGGCCACCACCGCTGCACTGGTCGGGTCGTTCCACGACGTGCTCGCCGAGGGCGGGTACCTGCTGCTCGGCCACTCCGAGACCCTCTGGCAGGTCAGCGACGCCTTCTCGCTGGTGCCGGTGGGCGACGCCTTCGTCTACCGCAAGTCCCACGACTCACGTCGGGGATCACCCACCCACCGTCGCCGGTCGGTGCCGGTGCGCTCGACCCCCGCCGTCGCCCCGCGCCCGGAGCCGGCACCCGCGGTCCGGGCCGTCCTGTCGCCGGGGGCCCGCCGCGCCTCGAGGGCCACCGAGACCGGGGGAGCGGCGCTGCTCGCAACCGCTCGCGGCCACCTGGCGGCGGGCGACTACGCAGCCGCGGCGCGGTCGGCCGAGGCCGCTGTGCGCGCCGACTCGTTGCTCGCACCGGCGTACGTCGTGCTGGGCCGGGCCCGCTGCACCCTGGGCCAGGACGCTGCCGCGGTCGACCCGCTGCGCAAGGCCGTCTACCTCGACCCGACAGCCGGCGACGCGCACTTCCTGCTGGCCGGGGCGCTGTCCCGGCTCGGGCAGCACGGTGCAGCCGCGGTGTCCTACCGCGCCGCAGCGGCCTCGGTGCACCGCCTGGACGACCGCACCCGCAACGACCTGCTCGGAGGTCGCGACCTCGCCGAGCTCGTCGACCTGTGCGAGACGCTGGCCGAGAGCTCCGCCGCGCTCGCCGTCGGCGGTGTGCCGGCCGCAGCTCCGGGAGCACTGACATGAACGGCTGGGTCATCTTCGTGATGGGTTCCCGAGAGATGGCGGGGGCGCTCGACGAGGTCCGCGAGGTCGTGCGTGCCACCGGGCTCGAGGCGCTCTCCGGCACCCGGGCTCCGGTGACCGGCCTGCTCGAGCTGCGCGGGACACCGGTGCCGGTGGTCGACCTGCGCTCCGGCGCCGACTCTTCCGACGAGGGCGACATCCTGGTGCTCACCACGCCGCAGGGGGTTCTCGGCCTGGCCGTCGACCGGGTGTCCTCGGTCCTGGGGCCGGACGAACTGGTGCCGCCGGGGCCGGACGAGCCCTGTCCGCACGGCCTGCCGGCGTACGTGCTCGAGGTCCGCCGCGACCCCGCCGGACGCCCGGTCCTCGTGGTCTCGTTGACGGCGCTGGCCGGGCTCGTCTCGGCCTGAGCGCCGCACGTCGGACTCGCCCTTGCGAGAACGTGCACTTACTGTGTACGTCGACAGTTCGTGAAGGAGGTCCGGTGCCCAGAGGGAAGTCGTCCCGGCGCGCTCCGTTGAGCCGGGAGCGAGTACTCCGCGCCGCTGTCGCGCTGGCTGACGCGAGCGGGATCGAGTCGCTGACGATGCGTAAGCTCGGCCAGGAGCTCGGTGTCGAGGCGATGTCGCTGTACAACCACGTCGCCAACAAGGACGACATCCTGGACGGCATCACCGACCTGGTCATCGGCGACATCGAGGTGCCGCCGACCGGCACGGAGTGGCGCACGGCGATGCGCCGGCGGGCCGTCTCGGCCCACGAGGTCCTGCTGGCCCACCCGTGGGCGGCGATGCAGATCATGTCGCGCTTCAACATCGGCCCCGGCATGACGCGCTACCTGGATGCGACGCTCGGCCGGCTCCGGGAAGGCGGCTTCTCCATCGAGGGTGCGCTGGATGCGTGGCACACCCTGGACAGCCACATCTACGGCTTCACCCTGCAGGAGCTCGGGCTGCCGTTCGACGCGGACGAGGCCCCGAAGGTGTCGGCCGATGTGCTCGGCCAGCTGTCGACCGGCGAGTTTCCGCACGTCGTCGAGATCATCACCCACGTCATGAACTCCGGGCGGATCGAGGACTTCGACTTCGGGCTCGACCTCATCCTGGACGGCCTCCAGCGCAAGCTGGACGAGACCTCGCCTCGCCGCCGTCGCGCGGTGCGCGCATGAGAGTCAGGGCGCGGTGGCAGCATCCCGTCCGTCGGTGCGGACCGTGCGGAGGTGGGTTGGGACCGCCCACCACTGGTCGGGGCGGTCGACCACCGGCGCGCCCAGGCCGTCCCTGAGCACCCGGGCGAGCCGGAGCAGGTAGGCCGCGATCCCGGCCGCGCCCTGCATCCAACCGGTGCCGGGTGGCAGCAGCGGCGGGTCGACCCGGTGCTCGACGAACCGCCAGTAGGCGCCGGCCGGGTCGCGAACGGAACGCTCGACCAGCGCGTCGCCCATGCTGCGTGCGGCCGTGAGGAGCGTCTCGGTCCACTCCGGGTCGGCGCTGTCCTGCGCGGCGTCCAGCAGCACGTCCCCGACGCCCGCGGTCCCGCAGCAGCGGCCGTCGTTGTCCCAGAAGCCGGGCCGCAGCCGCTGCGGGACACCAGAGGTCAGGATCGAGTGCAGGCAGCGCCGTCGTAGATCGGTCACGCCGTGCCCGTCGACCTCGGTCACGCCGGCGTGGGTCAGCGCGGCGAACAGGAACGATGTCCCGGCCGGCCCGTGGCACCACGTGTAGGTCACCGGCTCGACCTCCCGGGTCGACGTCGGGAAGCTGTGCGGGACGACGAAGCCGTCGTCCGCCGACGAACCGACGTGCAGCAGGTGCCGGGCGCCCAACGTTGCGGCGTCGACGAAGTCCGTGCGCTCCAGGGCAGCTCCGGCGATCGCCAGCGCGGCGGCCGCGCCGGCGGTGCCGTGGGAGTAGTTCGGCATCCGGAACGGCACCCCGGGCAGGGTTCCCCAGTCGAGGCCGGCGTCGGAGCGGTCGGCGGCGCGCAGCAGCGCCTCGCCGCCGGTGGTGGCGATCGTCCGGGCGTGGTCGCCGCCGGCCCAGACGGCAGTCATCACGATGCCGGCGGAGCCCGCGATGATGTCGGTGACCGGATCCTGGGAGCCGTTCGGATCCCTCCTCGTCGGCCAGCCGGCGGGGGTCATCCGGTCGACCAGCCGCCTCAGCGCCGGCGACTCGTGGCCGGGGGACAGCAGCCGAAGGGCCATCGCGTCACCGGCGAGCCCGTCGTACAGGGAGGGTTCGTCTCTTCTGCTCAACCGCGCCGCGAGCCGAGCGACGACCCGGGTCGCCAGGTCGTGCTCGGCCTCGGTCAGCGCGCGGTGCTGCGAGATCTCGGCCAGGACCGGTGCGAGCCCGGCGATCCCGGAGTAGAGCGAGTCGCGGTCTGCGGTCGGTGCCGCCTGCGGTTCGTTGTCCGGCACGGTCATCGGGAACCACGGGCCGTCATCCTCGCGGACCTGGCCGAGGACCCAGGACCAGGCCGCCTCCCCGATGTCCCGGTACTCCTCGCCCTCCAGCACGCGGGAAGACTACGGCCCTCCATCTCTTGACGACCTTACGATGTAAGGCTATAACTTACGAGGTAAGCCCAACCACCTGAGGAGTGCGCGATGCTGGTACGACTGGCTGACTGGTGCTACCGCAGGCGGCGCCTGGTCGTCGTCCTGTGGATCGCCGCCCTGGTGGGCTCGTTCGCCCTGGCCGGCGCGTTCGGCGGGGAGTTCAAGCAGAACTACCTCCAGCCGGGCTCGGAGTCGAAGGCGGCCTCGGAGACGCTGGACCAGAACTTCCCCGCGCGCTCCGGCGACACGGTCCAGGTGGTCGTGCACTCCGCGAGCGGCGTCACCGAGCCCAGCGTCCAGGCCCGCGCGGAGAAGATCTTCGCCGACATCGCGAAGTCGGCCCACGTGGTCGGTGTCGCCAGTCCGTTCGCCGACGGGGGGTCCGACCAGATCTCGCAGGACGGCACCACGGCGTACGCCGACGTCGCGCTGGACAAGAAGGACAACGAGTTCACCATCGACGAGGCCAAGGCGCTGATCGAGCCGGTGCTTGCCACCGGGAACGGCAGCCTGCAGGTCGAGGTGGGCGGTGCGGTCGCTTCGCTGTCGCAGACCGCCGCTGTCTCCTCCGAAGCCATCGGGTTCCTCGCCGCCGCGCTGATCCTGCTCATCACCTTCGGCTCCGCGGTCGCCATGGGGCTTCCGCTGCTGACCGCCGTGTTCGGCCTCGGCATCGCCACGGCGGTCGGCGGGCTGGTGATGCGCGTGGTGGACGTCCCGGACTGGGCGCCGCCCACCGCCGCGATGGTCGGGCTCGGCATCGGCATCGACTACGCACTGCTCATCGTCACCCGGTTCCGGGGCAGCCTGGCCCAGGGCCAGGACCCGCGGCGGGCCACCCTGACCGCGATCGCCACCGCCGGCCGGGCCGTGCTGTTCGCCGGGCTGACGGTGATGTTGTCGATGTTCGGCATCCTGCTGATGGGGCAGCCGGCGATGACCGGCTTCGCCTTCACCGTGATCCCGGCCGTGCTCGTCGTGATGGCAGCCTCGGTGACGCTGCTGCCGGCCATGCTCGGCTTCGCCGGCCGCAACATCGAACGCTGGCACGTGCCGTTCGTCAGCAAGGACGCGCACGCCTACGACGCGACTCGCTGGTACCGCTGGAGCAGGTTCGTGCAGCGTCGGCCCTGGGTCGCCGCGATCGGCGGCTTCGCCGTCCTGATCGCGCTGGCCGCTCCGTTCCTCGGCATCCGGTTCGGGTTCCCGGATGCGAAGAACGACGTGCCGGCCGCCACGAGTCGACAGGCCTACGACCTGCTCGCCGACGGGTTCGGCCCCGGTTTCTCGGCACCGCTGGTGCTCACCGTGCAGGGCAAGTCCGACGCCGCTCTCCAGACCGCCACCGACCAGGTCGGTGACCAGCTGGGCCAGGTCGACGGCGTGGCCCGGGTCGAGCCCGCGGTCCTCAACCCGGCGGGTGACACCGCGATAATCCGCGTGGTCCCGACGACCTCGCCGCAGGACGAGGCCACCACCGACCTCGTCGACACCCTGCGCGACGACGCGATCCCGGCGGCCACCGCCGGCACGGGGCTCACCATCGACGTCGGCGGGGCCGTGGCCGCCAACCTGGACACCACCCGCGGCACGTTCGACCGGCTCCCGCTGTTCTTCGGCGGCGTCCTGCTGGTGTCGTTCCTGCTGCTGATGACCGTCTTCCGGTCGGTCGCGGTCGCTCTCAAGGCCGTCATCATGAACGTGCTCGCGACCGGTGCCGCGTTCGGTGTGCTCGCGCTTGCAGTCGGCGGCGGCCCGCTCGGCGACCTCGTCGGGATCCCGGAGGAGACACCGATCCCGATCCAGCTGCCGATCGGCATCTTCGCGGTGCTGTTCGGGCTGTCGATGGACTACGAGATCTTCCTGCTGAGCCGGATCAAGGAGGAGTACGACCGCACCGGCAACAATGCGCTCGCCGTCGCTGACGGCTTGGCCAAGTCCGCCCGGGTCATCACCGCCGGAGCCGCCGTCATGGTCACCGTCTTCGCCTCCTTCGTCCTCGGCGACGCAGTGCTCGGCAAGATGTTCGGCATCGGGCTGGCCGCGGCCATCCTGATCGACGCCACCCTGATCCGGATGGTGCTCGTCCCCGCGACGATGGAGCTGCTCGGCGACCGCAACTGGTGGCTGCCGGGCTGGCTGGACCGGTTGCTGCCGAACATCCACGTCGAGGGCCACGAGGTCACCGCCGCCGACATGGACCTCCGCGACGCGGAGCGCGAGGCCCCGGTCCTCGTTGCGTCGTAACAGGGGGTCAGCGGGGGTCGAGCAGCTCGTCGGCGAGGAGATCCATCAGCAGGCCGTCGTGCCAGCCGGCTCCGTCGGCGTCGCGCTCGTACCGTCGCATCAGCCCGACCGGCCGGAACCCCACCGCGGCGTAGCAGCGGATGGCCGCCTCGTTGTCCGCCGCCGGGTCGATCACCAGCCGGTGGTGCCCGCGGTCGTGCACCAGGTGGGCGGCCAGGGTGCGCACGGCGTCCCGGCCGAGGCCGCCGCCGTGCACCCGAGGGTCGAGGAAGATGTCGACCGACGCGTGCCGGTACGCCGGCTCGTCCTCCTCGCCGTACTGCACCATGCCGACCACCCGCCCGTCGTCGACGACCGCGAAGCGCACTGCTGAGGAGTCGTCGAACGGCCACTGCTCCGACGCAGCCTCGTCGCCCCACCGGGCGCGGACCTCGGGGGTGGCCAGGATGCGGCGCAGCTCGGACACGTGCTCGGCGTCGACCGGCACCAGCACCACCCGGTGCCCGACCAGCTCGTGCACGCTCAGACGTAGCGCTCGAGGATCGAGGACTCGGCCAGCCGGGACAGCCCCTCGCGGATGCTGCGGGCGCGCGACTCGCCGACCCCGTCGACGGCCAGCAGGTCGTCGATGCTGGCGGCGAGCAGCTTCTGCAGGCTGCCGAAGTGCTCGACCAGCCGGTCGACCACCAGGCCGGGCAGCCGCGGCACCCGGGCCAGCAGCCGGTAGCCCCGCGGGCTGACCGCGGCGTCCAGGCCTTCGCCGCCGGAGTAGCCGAGGGCCCGGGCCACGGCGGCCAGGTCGAGCAGCTCGAGCGCGTCCAGACCGTCGAGGTCGGTCATCACGTCGGTCAGCGTGCGGGACCGGCGGCCGGTGGGCGCCGGCAGGTAATCCCGGGCGATCAGCTCCCGGTCCGGCTCCACGCCGGCGATCAGCTCGTCGAGCTGCAGGGTCAGCAGCCGGCCGTCGGTGCCGAGCTCGACGACGTACGACTCGATCTCGCCGGCGATCCGGCGGACCATCTCCAGCCGCTGGGCCACCGCCGAGACGTCGCGGACGGTGACCAGGTCCTCGATCTCCAGCGCGGACAAGGTGCCGGACACCTCGTCGAGGCGCAGCTTGTAGCGCTCGAGGGTGGCCAGCGCCTGGTTGGCCCGGGACAGGATCTGGGTGGACGCCTCGAGGACGTAGCGCTGGTCGTTGACGTAGATCGCGATGATGCTCATCGACTGGCTGACCGAGATCACCGGCAGGCCGGTCTGCTTGTTGACCCGGTCAGCGGTGCGGTGCCGGGTGCCGGACTCGTCGGTGAAGATCGCCGGGTCGGGGACCATCTGCACGGCGGCGCGCAGGATCTTGGTGCAGTCGCGGTCGACCACGATGCCGCCGTCCATCTTGGCCAGCTCGCGCAGCCGGGTCGCGCTGAACTCGACGTCCAGGACGAAGCCGCCGGTGCACAGCTCCTCGACGACCTTGTCGAAGCCCAGCACGATCAGGGCGCCGGTGCGCCCGCGCAGGATCCGCTCGAGGCCGTCGCGCAGGGCGGTGCCGGGCGCGACGGCGGCAAGCGTCGCCCGCAACGGGTCGTCGACCCGCTCCGCTCCAGCCACTTGATCTCCCCACGTCGGCCGATCACGCGGAGTGTATCCGCGCCGCGGGCGCCAGCGATGCCCGGCGGAAGGTCACGACATGGACACGACCGCCAGTCGCGGACGGTTCAGTCAGTGCCGGCGGTTGGCGAACGGGATGACCTCGGCACCGGGGAACGCGACCCGCAGCGCGTGCGCGAGGTCGCGCACCTCGATCGCCTCGATGCCCTTCGGCACCTTGCCCGGGTTGGGCGGCACCAGCGCGTGGGTGAAACCCAGCCGGGCCGCCTCGGCCAGCCGGCGGAAGGTCCCGGTCACCCGACGGATCTCGCCGGCCAGGCCCACCTCGCCGACGGCGACCAGGCCGGTGGCCAGCGGGTCGTTGGTGGCGGCACCGGCGACCGCGAGGGCGACCGCCAGGTCGGTGGCCGGCTCGGTGAGCCGGACCCCGCCGACCGTGGACGCGTAGACGTCCAGCATCCCGACCTTGAGCTGGGCCCGCCGCTGCAGCACGGCCAGCACCATCGCGAGCCGGCCGCCGTCCAGCCCACTCGTCGTACGCCGGGGGGAGTTCAGGGTCGAGGGCACCACCAGGGCCTGCACCTCGGCGACCAGCGGCCGCTTGCCCTCGACGGTGACCGTGACGCAGGTGCCCGGCACCGCCTCCCGCTGCTCGGACAGAAACAGCCCGCTCGGGTCGGCCAGCCCCTCGATGCCGTCGTCGGACAGGTCGAAGCAGCCCACCTCGTCGGCCGGGCCGTAGCGGTTCTTGACCCCGCGCACCATCCGCAGCCGGGAGTTGCGGTCGCCCTCGAAGTGCAGCACCACGTCGACGACGTGCTCGAGCAGCCGCGGCCCGGCGATCGAGCCGTCCTTGGTGACGTGGCCGACCAGCACCGTCGCGATGCCGCGCTCCTTGGCGACCCTGATCAGCGCCGCGGCGACCTCGCGGACCTGGCTGACGTTGCCCGGTGACCCGTCGACCTCGGCGCTGGCGACGGTCTGCACCGAGTCGACGACCAGCAGGTCGGGCTTGACCGCGTCGACGTGGCCCAGGACGGCAGCCAGGTCGGTCTCGGCGGCGAGGTAGAGGTCGTCGCGCAGGGCGCCGATGCGGTCGGCCCGCAGCCGCACCTGGGCCGCCGACTCCTCGCCGGTGATGTACAGCGCGCGACCCCGCTCGGCAAACCGGGCTGCGACGTCGAGCAGCAGGGTGGACTTCCCGACGCCGGGCTCACCGGCCATCAGCACCACGGCGCCGGGGACGATGCCGCCGCCGAGGACCCGGTCGAGCTCGTCCACGCCGGTGGGCACGGCCCGCGCGGCCTCGACGTCGACGTCGGCGATCGGCCGGGCCGCGGTGGTGACCGGGCCGGCTGTCGTGGTCCGGACCGTCGGGGCCGAGGCGTCACCGACGGTGCCCCAGGCCTGGCACTCGCCGCAGCGGCCGACCCACTTCGTGGTGGCCCAGCCGCACTCGACGCACCGGAAGGACGGGCGCTCCCGAGTCGCAGCCTTCACCGGGGCCCCCGCGTCATCGTGAGCACCAGCGAGCGATGTCGTGGGGTGGGGCCATACGACGACAGTAGGTCCGGGGTCGGACACGACCCGTCAGGCGCGCGGCGTCGCCACCCTCAGGGCCGGCGGAAGGACTCCTCGACCAGGCCGCGGCGGAAGAAGTCCTCGCCGAGGCCGGCGATCAGCGGCTCGACCTGGCTGGTCATCGACCTGATGGCCGCAAGCTTGGTCTCGAGCAGGTCACCCTCGAGCTCGAGGCTGAACAGCTGCTCGTCCTGCGGCGTGCACGGCGGCTCGGCGCCCATGAACACGTTGAACCGGTCCAGCGGCTCGCGGAACTCGGCCAGCCACTCGGGCGAGTTCGTCGCATAGCCCAGCACCGATCCCTCGGGCGCCACTGCTTCGAAGGCGGCCGTGGCCCAGCGGCATGCGGCCTTGTGGTCGTCATGACCGGTCATCCCATCGGGGCCGAAGGTCAGCACCGTGTCGGGCTGCACCTGCTCCATCAGGACGGTCACCCGACGTACCGCCTCGTCCTGGTCGACGTCGGCGCACCCGCCGTCCGGGTAGTCCAGCCAGTGGTGCTCCTTGACGCCGAGGATCGCCAGCGCGCTGGCCATCTCCGCGGTGCGGACGGCGGCCAGCGGGGCGCCGCTCGGCCAGCGCTCCTCGTCCGGGGAGCCGAGCTCGCCCCGGGTCGCGGTGACGCAGACGACCCGGTCGCCGGCCGCGGCGGCGCGGGCCATCAACCCGGCGCACAGCCAGGTCTCGTCGTCGGGGTGCGCCCAGATGCCGAGGATGCTGCCGAGGGGGTTGTCGCCGGCCATGCCCGGACGCTAGTCCGCCCAGCGGCTCGTGTGCACCAGGAACGCGATGTCCGATGCCCGCCAGCACGCCCTCGCCAGGCCGCCGAGGATGGAGGCATGACCACCACCACCACGACGTCGTACGTCGTCCACGCGCTGCCGCGGGACCTGCTCGACGAGGTCCGGTCCACCGGGCGCGACGCGTCCGGTTCCGCCCCCGAACGCGTAGCGGCGACCGGGGGAGAGCCGCTTCGCTGCTGCCTGCGCGATGCGCGCCTCGGCGAGCAGCTGGTGCTGTTCGGCTACCGGCCGCCCACCGCCGACGGTCCCTACCGTGAGCTCGGCCCGGTCTTCGCGCACGCCCGGCCGTGCGCGGGCTACGACGGCGACGGCTACCCGGATGACTGGCGTGCCCGGGCCCAGGTCCTCCGTGCCTACGACCGGCGCGGCTGGATCCACCCGGCGACGAGGGTGCACGACGGCAGCGACCCGGAAGCGGCACTCGTCGAGGTGCTCGCCGAGCCCGGCGTCGTCGAGGTGCACAGCCGCAACGTCGCCTACGGCTGCTTCATGTTCGTGGTCAGCAGGCCCTGACCGGACGGGGCTCAGCGCTTGCGGGGCTTCGGGTCGGCCGGGTGCAGGGCGAACCTGCGGCGGGAGGCCAGGTGCGCCTCGCAGTGGGTCACCAGCTCGTCGTACCCCTTCTGCCCCATCAGCTCCACCAGCTCGGCGCGCATCGACTGGTAGACCGCCTCGGTGCCGACGTGCGCCTCGGTGTTGCCGCTGCAGTACCAGTCGAGGTCGTGGCCGCCCGGGCCCCAGCCGCGTCGGTCGTACTCCGCGATGACGATGGTCAGCACCTCGGTGCCGTCCTGGCGCTCGACGTGCTCGAAGGTCCGCCGGATCGGCAGCTGCCAGCACACGTCGGGCTTGGTCTCCAGGAAGTGCCTTCCGGTGCGCAGGGCAAGGCCGTGCAGCGCGCAGCCCTCGCCGCCCTCGAAGCCGGGCCGGTTGGCGAAGATGCAGGCGCCGTCGACTACCCGGGTCTTGCGGGCGCCCTCCTCGTCCTTCTCGGTCCAGTTCTTCGGGTCGTAGTGCTGCCAGGTCTGCGGCGTGAGCTG
This sequence comes from uncultured Actinomycetota bacterium, assembly GCA_963746465.1. Classification (GTDB taxonomy): domain Bacteria; phylum Actinomycetota; class Actinomycetes; order JACCUZ01; family JACCUZ01; genus CAVVAY01. The sequence continues at coordinate 648,750 of CAVVAY010000007.1, forward strand.
CTTGACGAAGCCCTTGACCCGCTTCTCGTCGTCCTTGTCGGAGAAGTGCGCACCCAACGTGCAGCAGCCGACGCCGTCGGGCTGGTCGGCGTAGATGCCCTGGCAGCCGTTGCCGAAGATGCACGTCCAGCTGGACGTGAGCCAGGTCAGGTCGCAGCGGAACGCCTGGTCCTCGTCGGCGGGGTCGGGGAACTCGACCCACGCGCGGGGGAAGTCAAGGGGAACCTCGGGCACGGCGACAGCCTACGGGCGCAAGGTCGTAGCCGCAGCGGCGGAGCGCCGCGCGGGCGCCCGGTCGTCGTCGGAGTAGGTTGCGGACGTCGTCGCTGTGACGTCCGTCGGGAGGTGCGCGGGTGCGGCTCGCGGTGCTCGACGTCGGGTCCAACACCGTGCACCTGCTCGTGGTCGACGCGCACGAAGGTGCCCGCCCGCTTCCCGCGCACTCCGACAAGTCAGAGCTCCGGCTCGCCGAGCACCTCACCGATGACGGCCGGATCGACGACGCCGGCCGGGACCGGTTGATCGAGTGCGTGCGGCACGCACTGGAGGTCGCCGAGGACCGCGGCACCGAGGACCTGCTGGCGTTCGCCACGTCGGCGTTGCGGGAAGCCCCGAACGGGGCGGCGGTCCTGGCTGCCGTCCGCGACGCGACCGACGTCGACCTCGAGGTGCTGACGGGGGAAGACGAGGCGCGTCTGACGTTCCTCGCCGTCCGGCGGTGGTTCGGCTGGTCGTCCGGCCGCCTGATGGTGATGGACATCGGCGGGGGATCCCTGGAGATGGCGGCGGGCATCGACGAGATTCCGGACGCCATCACCTCGCTGCCGCTGGGAGCCGGCCGGCTGACCCGCACGATGCTGCAGGGCGACCCGCCGATCCCGCACGACGTCAAGGCCCTGCGCAAGCACGTCCGGGCCCAGGTCGCCGGCCGGCTGCGGCCGTTCGAGGCGATGGGCGACGCCGACCACGTGGTGGCGACGTCCAAGACGTTCAAGCAGCTGGCCCGGCTCACCGGCGCCCCCGGGTCGGAGGAGTCCGAGCGCGTGCCGCGGATGCTGTCGCTGGACGACCTGAGCGACTGGGTGCCCCGGCTGGCGGAGATGACCTACGCCGAGCGCTCCCGGCTGCCCGGGGTGTCCGTCGGCCGGGCACCCCAGCTGCTCGCCGGTGCCGTGGTCGCCGAGGCGGTGATGTCGCTGATGGACATCGGGGAGGTGCAGATCTGCCCGTGGGCGCTGCGCGAAGGCATCATCCTGCGCCGGCTGGACTGGATGCGTGGCGAGCCCTGACCAGGGCCTGGTGGCGCGCGTCCGACGCAACGGTTGCCGCCTAGGCTGACGACCATGGGACGGACCGTGCGGGTGCCGGGGGCGAAGGTCGCCCTCTCCACCGCCTCCTGCTACCCCGAGAGCTGCACCACCGCCTTCGAGATGGCCGCGGACCTCGGGTTCGACGGCGTCGAGGTGATGGTCTGGACCGACCCGGTCAGCCAGGACCCGGACACCCTGCGCTCCCTGTCCGACCGCTTCGGCGTGCCGGTCCTCGCGATCCACGCACCCTGCCTGCTGCTCACCCAGCGGGTCTGGTCGACCGACCCGTGGACCAAGCTGGAGCGGGCCCAGGCGGCTGCTGAGCGGGTCGGTGCGCCGACCGTCGTCGTGCACCCACCGTTCCGCTGGCAGCGGGAGTACGCCCGGGAGTTCGTCACCGGGCTGCACCGGATGCAGGACGAGACCGACGTGGTCTTCGCCGTCGAGAACATGTTCCCGTGGAAGGCGCGCAGCCGGGAGATCGCTGCATACCTCCCGCACTGGGACCTGCTCGAGCTCGACTACCCGGCGACCACCCTCGACCTGTCCCACACGGCGGTCTCCGGGTCGGACGCCGTGCGGGTCGTCGAGGCCCTGGGTGACCGGCTGCAGCACGTGCACCTGGCCGACGGCTCGGGGTCGAACAAGGACGAGCACCTGGTGCCCGGTCGCGGCGGGCAGCCCTGCGTCGAGGTGCTCGAACGGCTGGCGCGCGGCGGGTACGCCGGCACCGTGGTGCTCGAGGTGAACACCCGCCGTGCGGTCAACCGGGACGAGCGGGAGTCCGACCTGGCCGAGGGCCTCGCCTTCGCCCGGCTCAACCTGGCGGCTGCAGCAGGCACCAGCCCGTGAGATCGACGTCCGGCGCCGGTGGTCGCCAGCTGTTCGACGACGTCGCCGACGACTACGACGCCTTCCGCCCCGACTACCCCGGGCAGCTGTTCGACGCGCTCGAGTCGGCCATGGGCCAACCGTTGCTGTGGTCGGAGGTCTGCGACGTCGGGGCGGGCACCGGCATCTCGTCGCGCGCACTGGCCGGCCGCGGCGCCACCGTGACGGCGGTCGACCCGGGTGAGGGGGTCATCCGGCTGTTGCGTACGAGGTCGACCTCGCGGGTGCTCCCCGTGGTGGGCGACGGCAACGCACTTCCCTTGGCGGACGCGCGCTTCGACCTCGTGTCCTACGCGCAGTCGTTCCACTGGACCGACCCGGACCTGGCGATCGGCGAGGCGTTCCGGGTGCTCAAGCCGGGCGGTGTCCTGGCGACCTGGTGGAACCGGCACGACGTCTCGGTGCCGTGGTTCGCGCGGCACCAGAAGAGGCTGTTCGACGCCTGCGGCTGGGCTGGGCACGACGACGAGTCGTGGGTGGCGGACCTGCTGGCCGGCCCGCGCTGGGGCAGGCACGTGGCCACGGTGGAGATCCCGTGGAGCCGGCGGATGTCGGTGGCCGACTTCGGCCGCAACATCTTGACCAAGTCCTACGTCTTCGGCCTCGGTGACCGGGCGGTCGAGGTGGTGGCCGCCGAGGTCGAGCGGCTGCTGCGGGAGCACCCGGACGGTCTGGTCGACGAGCCCTTCTCGACGTACGCCGTGATGGTCCGCCGCTAGCCGCCCCGAGGTCACGGCTCTTGTGTCGTAGCTCACTTTGGGATAGAACGTCCGGGTTCGCCCTGCATCGCTCTGCCCGCTGCCCCGATCGGGGACGAGTGCGGACTGCCCTTCGGAAGGAACCCACCCATGCGACTGCGCAGCATGCTTGCGCTCGGCGCGGCGACAGCCACCGCTGTCTCCCTGCTCGGCGTGCCCGCTGGTGCCGCGGAATCCGCGCCCAAGCCGCGGGCCGCCAAGGCCGGACCCACTGACGTCCGCGAGATCCCGGCCGACCGGCAGTACCAGCTGGCCCCCGGGCTGCAGCGGGCCCAGCAGCGGATGGCGGCGCGCGGCAGCAGCTCCGCCCTGGCCGCCGGCGACACGCCCGCCGTCGGCACGGTCCGGCAGTGGATCGCGCTGGACGACTTCAACGGCCAGCTGTACCGGAAGGACTACACGCTGCGGGGCGTGGGCGACAAGATCGAGGTCTGGGTCGCCAGCGACTCCGACGAGACCTCCACCGGCACCGCCTTCCCCGAGGGTGACTGCCGCAACGACACGCCCCGGACCACGGACATCACCGACGCCCAGGTCGAAGACCTGGTCCACGAGTTCGACACGAACATGTTCCCGAAGGAGTCCGACGCGTTCAGCGTTGCGCCGGACCGCGACGGCAGCAACGCGCAGATCTCGGGCGACTACTCCGGCGGCGGCGACAAGATCGTGACCCTGGTCGACAACGTCCGCGACGACAACTTCTACGACTTCCCGGCTGCGCCGACCTACATCGCCGGGTTCTTCTCCTCGCAGTTCAACGACTTGGTCGACCGCAACGTGATGACCATCGACGCGTTCGACTGGCTGCACCGCACCGGTGCGGACCCGGTGGACGAGCCGACCGACGACCTGTGCAGCAGCCGTCCCGCGCGGGCCCGGCTCTACGAGGGCGTCTTCGCCCACGAGTACCAGCACCTGCTGCAGCACTACACAGACCCGAACGAGGTCAACTTCGTCAACGAGGGGCTGTCCGACTTCGCCATCTCGCTGGTCGGCTACGGCCACCCCGAGGCCTCGGTGTTCCAGAAGGGCGCCGAGAGCCACATCTACTGCTTCCAGGGATTCGGGACCGTCGCCTCGCCGTTCAACCCGAACCCCCGGGACTGCGGCGGGCCGCAGAACTCGCTGACCCTGTGGGGTGATGAGGGCTCGGGCAACGAGATCCTCGCCGACTACGGCAACGGCTGGTCGTTCATGCTCTTCCTGTTCGACCGGTACGGCATCGACTTCATGTCGGCCCTGCACCGTGACGGTGGGGCACAAGGCCTGGACGGCGTGCAGGACCAGCTGGACGCCTTCGCCCCGGGCACCGATGTCTACGACGTGGTGCACGACTACCAGACGATGAACCTGGTGGACCAGGCGCTGCAGCCCAGCAAGGGCAAGGGCAAGCTCGACGGCTACTCGGTCCGCAAGGTCACGACCGAGAGCCTGAACGCTGCGCTGAACCTCGACAATCCGGCCGCCTACGCCAAGGCAGGTGCAGCCCCCAACGGCGCCGACTACGTACAGCTGAAGTCGAACGGCTCGGTGCTGTCGGGCAAGTCGCTCGAGTCGGTGACCTTCGACGGCGCCGACGCGCTGCCGGCTCAGCCGTTGAAGTGGACGGCAGTCACCAACGCCCCGGGGCGTGAGGGCAACTCGACGCTGTGGTCGGGGAACGCGTCCAACCTCGACTCGGCGGCGATCGCCCCGGTGACCGTGCCGACGGCGAACCCGACGCTCACCTACACCGAGCGCCACCTCGCCGAGGAGGGCTACGACTACGCCTACACCGTGGTGTCGACCGACGGCGGAGAGACGTACACGCCGCTGGCCAACGCCAACACGGTGGACGGTCCGTACGGTCCGGCGCTGAACGGGGACGCGGCCGGTTTCGAGACCCAGACCTTCGACCTGACGCCGTACGCCGGTCAGAACATCCTGATCGGCTTCCGGTACGTCAGCGACGGTGGTGTGAACGACGGTGGCTGGTACGTCGACGACGTCAAGGTCGGCGGTGCGCTGGTCAGCGACGGCTCGAGCACCGCGGCCTTCAAGTCCCCGACCCAGATCAACCCGATCGAGGTCGCGAACTGGAACGTCCGGCTGGTGGGCCTCGACGCGAAGCACCATCGGGCCGTCATCCGTCAGTTCGACGGTGCGACCTCGTTCAGCCTGAGCGGCAAGCAGCTGAAGCCGTTCAAGAAGTACCCGACCGTCATCGCGATCGTCGGGTACGACGACCCGACCGAGCAGGTGCAGCAGTACGCCTCGTACACGCTGACTGCCAACGGGACGACGCAGCCCGGCGGCTGACGGCCGGCTGGACCGTTGGAGAGGCGCACCCGTCTGGGTGCGCCTCTCCGCGCGTCCGGCGGCATGATGGGCACATGAAGGGACGCCGGCCGTGACCGCCACCCGGCGCGGCCCGGGCCGCCCGGCGGACGGAGGCGACCGGCGTACGGCCATCCTGGACGCGGCCCGCGAGCAGTTCGCCGAGAAGGGGTACGACGGCGCCAGCGTCCGCGGCATCGCCCGGCTGGCCGAGGTTGACCCGGCCCTGGTGCACCACTACTTCGGCAGCAAGGAGCGCGTCTTCGTCGCAGCGATGGAGCTGCCCTTCGACCCGGCCGAGAGGCTGCCCCAGGTCCTGGCCGGCGATCCGGCCGGGCTCGGGGAGCGGATGGTCCGGCTGTTTTTGGGGATCTGGGCCGACCCGCAGTTCCGCGCACCGATGCTCGGCCTGGTGCGCTCGGCGTTCACCGGTGAGCAGGGCGCGACGATGCTGCGCGAGTTCGTGGGCAGCGCGCTGCTCGGCCGGGTCGCGCAGGCCGGGGGCGTGGCCGATCCGCTGCGGGTGCAGGCCGCCGCCGCGCAGCTGGTGGGGCTGGTGATCCTGCGCTATGTGGTGCGGATCGAGCCGCTGGCCTCGGCCACCGACGAGGAGCTGGTGGCCCTGGTCGCCCCCACCGTTCAGCGCCACCTCGTCGGCTGACCGCTGGGCGGGTTGACGGGAGCGAGGATCTGCGGGATATTCATCGTGTGATGAATAGCGACTCGCAGGGTCCGGCAATCGCGCTGGACCGGCTGCGGGTGGTGCGCGGCGGCGGGGTGGTGCTGGACGACGTCTCGCTCGAGGTCGCCCGCGGCAGCGTCACCGGCCTGCTCGGCCCCAGCGGCTGCGGGAAGAGCACGCTGATGCGTGCCGTGGTCGGCGTCCAGGTGGTCGCCGGCGGGGAGGTCCAGGTACTCGGAAAGCCGGCCGGGTCGCCACCGCTGCGGGACCGGGTCGGCTACGTCACCCAGGCGCCGTCGGTGTACGCCGACCTCACCGTGCGCGAGAACCTGCGCTACTTCGCTGCCGTGCTCGGCGCCCCGCGGTCGGACGTCGACCGGGTGATCGGCGAGGTCGGCCTCGGAAGCCACGCCGACGCCGTGGTCGCCCGGCTGTCCGGCGGGCAGGAGGCGCGCGTCTCGCTGGCTGCCGCTCTGCTCGGGACACCCGAGCTGCTGGTGCTCGACGAACCCACCGTGGGTCTCGACCCGGTGCTGCGGCGCGACCTCTGGACGCTGTTCCGCGGACTGGCCGACCGGGGGAGGACCCTGCTGGTGAGCAGCCACGTGATGGACGAGGCAGCGCACTGCGACCGGCTGCTGCTGATGCGCGAGGGCCGACTGCTGGCCGACGACACTCTCGACGGCCTCCTCCGCGGCACCGGCAGCACCGACGTCGAGGCAGCCTTCCTCGCCCTGGTCGCCGCTGCTGACGACGCCGCCGGTCGTGCCGCCGCCACGGGCGGTCAGCCATGAGCGCGTCGCGAACCTTCGCCACCGCCCGCCGGGTGCTCACCCAGCTGCGCCACGACCACCGCACCGTCGCCCTGATGATCGTGGTGCCCTCGGTGCTCGTCGGCCTGCTCGCCTGGGTCTTCGACGGCAGCGCGACCTTCGACCGGATCGGGGCTCCGCTGATCGGGGTGTTCCCGTTCGTCGTGATGTTCCTGGTGACCAGCGTCGCGACGTTGCGCGAACGCACGTCGGGAACGCTCGAGCGGCTGCTGTCGATGCCGCTCGGGAAGCTCGACCTGCTGCTCGGCTACGCGCTGGCGTTCGGCGCCGTCGCCGTCGTGCAGGCAGTGGTGGTCAGCGCGCTCTCGCTCACCTGGTACGGCCTCGACGTCGCCGGTCCGGCCTGGATGCTCGTGACCGTCGCGGTCGTCGACGCCCTGCTCGGCATGGCGCTCGGCCTGCTGGTCAGCGCGTTCGCCGCCACCGAGTTCCAGGCAGTGCAGTTCATGCCGGCATTCGTGTTGCCGCAGTTCCTGCTCTGCGGACTGCTGGTACCGCGCGACGAGCTCAACGACGTGCTGCACGCAGTCTCCGCAGTCCTCCCACTGTCCTACGCGGTCGACGCGATGCGCAGCGTCACGACTGAGGCCGAGGTCGGTGCGGAGGCATGGGCCGACCTCGGCATCGTCGCGCTCTCGGTGCTGCTGGCTCTGGGGCTCGGCGCGGCGACGCTGCGCCGGCGTACGCCGTGAGCTCCTCCGTCAGTGGTAGTGACGGAGCCGGCTGCCCGGCGCCGAGGTGGCCGGCTCGCGTGCCTGGGTCCTGGTGTCGGAGCCTTCGCCGCGGCCTTCGTCGGCCTCCTCGGCGGTGAGCGGCGTGGCGATGTCCTCCAGCGAGCGCTGCGCGGCGGCGACGCCGAGGAAAAGCTCGACCAGACCAGCGGCGATCATCAGCCCGGCACCGACGTAGTAGCCGGTCACGACGCCGTCCCGTCCCTGCTCGATCAGCTTGCCGAAGTAGATCGGCCCGACGATGCCGCCGATGCCGGTGCCGACCGCGTAGAAGAACGCGATCGCCATCGCCCGGGTCTCCATCGGGAAGATCTCACTGACCGTGAGGTACGCCGCGCTGGCACCCGCCGAGGCGAAGAAGAAGACCGCGCACCACATGGCGGTCAGCGTCGTGGCGCTGAGCGAGTCGTTCTTGAACAAGATGCCGGTCAGGATCAGCAGCAGGCCGGACACGACGTACGACATGGTGATCATCACCTTGCGGCCGACGGTGTCGAAGAACCTGCCTAGCAGCAGCGGGCCGAGGAAGTTGCCGATGGCCAGCGGGATCAGGAACCACGGCGCGAGCGAGGTCTCGACCTTCAGGATGTCGGTGAGGACCAGCGCGAAGGTGAAGAACACGGCGTTGTAGAGGAACGCCTGACCGATGAACAGGGACAGGCCGAGGGCGGACCGCTTCGGGTACTTGGTGACCATCGTCTTGGCGATCTCACCGAAGCCGATGCTCTTCCGCTGGCGGACGGTGATGTCTTCGTCCACGTCGTCGAGCCGCTCGTCGGTCGAGTCCTGGACCTGTCCCTCGATGTCCTGGACGAGCTCTTCCGCCTCGTCCTCCTTGCCGTGGATGAACATCCAGCGCGGGCTCTCGGGCACGTAGCGGCGGACGATCAGGATGCAGAGCCCGAAGATCGCACCGAGCCCGAAGGCCAGCCGCCAGCCGAGGTCCTTGGCGAACAGGTCCTCGTTGAGCAGGAGAACGGACAGAGCGGCGCCGAACGCGGTGCCGAGCCAGAACGAGCCGTTGATGATGAGGTCGACCCGCCCTCGGACCCGGGCCGGGATCAGCTCGTCGATCGCGGAGTTGATCGCGGCGTACTCGCCACCGATGCCGGCGCCGGTGAAGAAGCGGCAGGCGTAGAACCACATCGGGTTCATCGAGAACGCGGTGAGCACGGTGGCGACCAGGTAGACGACCAGCGTGATCATGAACAGCTTCTTGCGGCCGATCCGGTCGGCGAGGTAGCCGAAGAACAGGGCGCCGAGACAGGCGCCCGCCACGTAGACGCCAGCAGCGACTCCGATCTGACTTGCCTGCAGCTCGAGGCCGCTGCCCTTCTCGGTCAGCCGGCCGGCGATCGAGCCGACGATGGTGACCTCGAGGCCGTCGAGGATCCAGACGGTGCCGAGCCCGATGACCACCAGCCAGTGCCACCGAGACCAGGGGAGGCGGTCCATCCGGGCCGGGATGTCGGTGGTGATCTTGCCGAGCTCGGTACCGCTCATCGCCGGCCTCCAGGTCGTGCTGCGACCGCCCGCGCGGCCGCAGAGAGATGCGTCGGCGTCGTGCCCGCCGTCCCAGGGCATGAAACATGGACGCAACGGACCGTCGTCTTGGCGTGATGGCGGAGGGCGTTAGCCTGAGCCGCCGTACGACGACGAGGTCGTGCGGCGGGTGGCCGTTCGAGGAGGAACCTGCGTGCTGCGGCGAGTGCTGCTGTCGATGTCCCGCAGCCGGCGGGTCCGGCGCCTGGTCGAGACGGCTCCCGTCTCGCGATCGGTGGTCGCCCGGTTCGTGGCCGGCACCAGCGCGGAGGAGGCGGTCGAGGCGACCCGCACCCTGCTCGACAAGGGTCTGCTCGCCTCGATGGACCACCTCGGCGAGGACACCCTCGACCTGCAGCAGGCGACCGACGTGCGGGACGCCTACCTGCGCCTGCTCGAGCTGCTCGCGGCCGGCGGGCTGACCTCCGGTGCCGAGGTGTCGGTCAAGCTCTCCGCCGTGGGCCAGGCGCTGCCGGGCGACGGTGAGAAGGTCGCGCTGGAGAACGCGCGCGCGATCTGCGAGGCGGCCCGAGCAGCCGGCACCACCGTGACCCTCGACATGGAGGACCACACCACCACCGACTCCACCCTGGGCATCCTGCGTGAGCTGCGGCAGGACTTCCCGGAGACCGGAGCGGTGCTGCAGGCCTACCTGCACCGCACCGAGGCCGACTGCCGAGACCTCGCCTACGCCGGCTCCCGGGTGCGGCTCTGCAAGGGTGCCTACAAGGAGCCGGAGTCGGTTGCGTTCCAGGGCAAGCGCGACGTCGACCTGGCGTACGTGCGGTCGCTCAAGGTGCTCATGGCCGGCGACGGCTACCCCATGCTCGCGACCCACGACCCCCGGCTGGTCGCCATCACCGAGGACCTCGCCCGCCGGCACGGCCGCGCCAAGGACAGCTACGAGTTCCAGATGCTCTACGGCATCCGCCCGCACGAGCAGGAGCGGCTCGCCGCCCAGGGGCAGAAGATGCGGGTCTACGTGCCGTACGGCGACGAGTGGTACGGCTACCTGGTCCGAAGGATGGCCGAGCGGCCAGCCAACCTCGCGTTCTTCCTACGCTCGGTGGCCACCAAGGGGTAGGAGGTCCGCTCGTGACGCAGCGAGTCGCCGTGCTGGGGGCCGGCAAGATGGGCGAGGCGCTGCTGTCCGGCATGCTGCGCAGCGGGACGGCGCTCGGCGACGTGGTGGTCACCGCGCGCCGGCCGGAACGGGCCGACGCGCTGCGCGAGGCCTACGGCGTGCAGGTCGTGAGCACCGCCGAGGCCGCCGCCAACGCCGACACCCTGATCGTCACCGTCAAGCCGCAGGACATGGGTGCCCTGCTCACGGAGCTCGCCCCGGACTGCCCGGCCGACCGGCTTGTGGTCTCGGCCGCGGCCGGCATCACCACCTCGTTCCTCGAGGCGCGGCTGGCGGCCGGCACTCCCGTGGTCCGGGTCATGTCCAACACCCCCGTCCTGGTGGACGAGGCGATGAGCGCCATCTCCGCGGGCGCGCACGCCGGTGAGGAGCACCTGGCCCGCACCGAAGCGATCTTCTCCCCGGTCGGGCGAACGATCCGGGTGCCGGAGGCGCAGCAGGACGCCGTGACCGCCCTGTCGGGCAGCGGCCCGGCGTACTTCTTCTACCTGGTCGAGGCGATGACCGACGCGGGGATCCTGCTCGGCCTGCCGAGGCATGTGGCGCACGACCTCATCGTGCAGACGGCGATCGGCTCGGCGGTGATGCTGCGCGACTCGGGAGAGCGGCCGGCGACGCTGCGCGAGGCGGTGACCTCGCCGGCCGGCACCACCATCAACGCGATCCGCGAGATGGAGAACCACGGGGTCCGGGCCGCCATGCTCTCGGCCCTGGAAGCGGCCCGCGATCGCGGCCGCGAGCTCGCCTCCGGTGGAGAGGACACGCCATGACCGTCGGGGACGATCTGGATCTCGAGGTCCCCCAGCCGGCACTCCTGTTCGATCTCGACGGGACGCTGGTCGACTCGGTGTACCAGCACGTCATCGCCTGGCAGGAGGCCCTGACCGAGTGCGGCATCCCGCTGTCGGTGTGGCGCATCCACCGCCGGATCGGCATGAGTGGCGGCTTGTTCATCGACGCCCTGCAACGCGAGACGGGCGTCGCGCTGGACGACGACATGTCGCAGCGGCTGCGCACCCTGCACGCCGAGGCCTACCTGCGGCGGCACGAGTCCGTCGTACCGCTGCCTGGTGCCCGCGAGCTGCTCGCGCATCTCCACGAGCGGGGTGTGCCGTTCGCGATCGCGACCAGCGGTGCGCGCCACACCGCCGGGTCCGCGCTGGAGATGCTCGGGCTGCCCGACGACGTGCCGGTCGTCACCCGTGACCTCGTCGCGCGGGCCAAGCCGGACCCCCACCTGTTCCTCGCCGCCGCACGGCGGCTCGAGGTCGACCCGGTGCACTGCTTCGTGGTCGGCGACAGCGTGTGGGACCTGCTGGCCGCTCAGCGCGCGGGTGCGCTCGGCATCGGCCTGCTCTCCGGCGGCTACGGCCGTGAGGAGCTGGAGCGTTCCGGGGCCTACCGCGTCTACGCCGACCCCGCCGAGATGCTCACCCGGCTCGAGGAGGTCGGCGTCCGGCCGTGAAGCGCATCAGGTGACGGTCGCCCGGGTCGGTCGCCCGACGGCGGGCCAGCCGCAGCCGCGCAACCGCGAGACCAGGAAGCGCTTCTCAGCGCCGTCCACTGACATCCGCCAACGCCACTTCACCGCCACCCATTCGGCGAGGTAGGCGCAGCGACCGTTGCCACGCGGCGGCAACCAGCGCCGCGGTTCCGCGGCACCGCGGGCCTGAAAGGCCTGCCGGGTCGAGACGTTCAGCGTCGGACCGTAGCCCAGGTCGTTGGTCAGCTGAGCGCGCCCGGACGGGGACCACCGTCGGGCACCCGACTGCCACGCCTCGCGGAACGGCACCAGGGGCCCGATGGCCAGCCGGGGAAGAGCGGTCACGCGCGCCCCGTCCAGCCGGGAGCGCCAACGACCACTGGTGACGGTGCACGACGAGAGCACCAACGGCGGCCGGACGGACTCGGCGATCAGCACCTCGTCCCGGGTGGTGCAGCCGTCCAGGTCGGCATCCCGCCAGGTGCCGAACCTCGACCGGTTGAAGCCGCGATCCCGCTCCCGGGCGACGGTCAACGCGCGCAGCAGGGCCCGACTGGACACGAGCCCGGTCGTGGCCGGGGGGATGGACGCCGCCGCGGGGCGGGACTGCGCCGAATGGTTGTCGGAGGTGTCGAAGGCAGACACGGTCCAGGAATAGGTCTTCCCGCTGGACAGCCCCGTGTCGTCGAACGTGGTGCTGGCTGCCGGCAGCGTCGCGACGAGGGCGCCGTTGCGCCGGACAAGGTATCCGGCGACCGCCGTGTACTGGTCGCTCGAGGGTGACCAGGACAGGTGCGCAGCGGAGGCGGAGGCGGCGACGGCCACCAACCCGCGGGGAACCGTCGGGGGCAGCGGGTCACCCGTGCTCGTGCAGCCGACCGTCCCCGCGTCGAGCACGGCTCCACCGGTGTCGACATAGGCGAACTCTGCGTCGTTCTCGCCGAGATCGAGTCGCAGCGCACCACTGACCGGCAGAGTCGTGACCAGACGTCCGTCGGTGAACGCGGCCGGCTTGACCTCGCGTCCGCCGCTCCCGGCGATGAGCTCGGTGACGCCGCGGGGGTCGGGGCTCCCAGCACCGTTCAGCGGTGTCCAGCGCTCGTACGCGTGCGAGTGACCGGCCACGGCCAACGTCACCCGACGGGCCGCGAGCAGCGACCAGATGTGTCCGAGCTGGGCGCGTCCTTCGTGAGCGGCCACGGAATAGCGCGGGTGGTGCATGTACACCATCGTGCAGCGCGACCGGTTCGCCCCGAGGTTGGCTGCAAGCCACTGGTACTGCGCGGTGCCGGGCCGAAGCTGCCCGAACTTCGAGCTGGTGTCCAGGGCGACCACATGCCAGCCGGCCACGTCGTAGCTGTAGTAGTGCGGCACGCCTCCCCAGTACTCGAAGTACCCGGCGGCACCTGGTGTCTGGTACTCGTGGTTCCCGACGACAGGATTGGTGATGGCCCGGAACTGCCCGTACCCGTCGGCGCGGGAGTACCAGTTGTCGAACTCGAACGGCGAGCCGTGCTGGTAGACGTCACCCAGGTAGGCCAGCAGGTTCGGCGACCAGGACGCGATCTGTGCCGCCACCTGCGCCTCGCGGGGAGAACCGTCGACGCCGTCGCCCACTGCCGCCATCCGGAACCGGCGACCTGGCGCGGGCGCTGTGCCGGTACGTGCGACGAACGGCTCGACCACGGGAGGAGCCGGGGCGCTGAGCCCGTTCGCCAGTGTCACCGGCACCCGCACCGCGGAGACAAGTCCGCCCTCTGTCCGGGCGTGGACCCTGAGCAGGCCCGTCTCGTCGGCCATCCGCGTCGTGCGCCAGGTCAAGCCGTAGCCGGGGTCGAAGTCGGTGAGCAGGTACGTCTCGTTCCACCAGAACGTCACCCTCGTCACACCGGGCGGCTCGGGGTCGGTCACCGGGGTGACGTAGACCAGGACCGACACCGGGACGTCGCCGGCGAGGGGGCCGTCCGGCACCGTCGCGCAGACGGTCACCGTGAACGTCGGTGCCGTCGCGTCGTCGGGTGTCGTGGCGCAGGTCTGCCCCGCCGCCGCGGCCGGCGCGACGACGACACCCGCGAGCAGCAGGGCGACGGTGGCCAGCAGCGCGGTCGACAGGTGACGGGCCGCGGACATCCGGACACAGTGTCAGCAGCCGGTCCGCCACGTGGGCAGTTTTGCCCAGTTTGTGGGTTCGGCCTGTTCAGTGCCGATTCCTGCTCAGTCGATGTCCATGTGCAGGAACGGGGAGCTGTACGCCGGCTCGGCACCGAGCGCCCGCGCCGCCTCGTCCGGCTCGATCCGCGACCGCTCGGCCTCGATCACCATCCCGAGCAGGCTGACGTCGCCGGGCGTCGCCAAGCCGGTCACCCCGGGCAACGACAGCGCCCAGGACACAGCAGCGGTGATGCTGCCCTGGTCGTCGAACGGTTCGTACCAGGTGGCGTAGCGGTGCTCCTGGCCGCGCGCCCAGTTCTGCCGGGCGACGGTCTTGATCAGCATCAGCGCGGCATCCTGCCGGGCCACCTCGTCGGCCAGCTCCTCGTAGGCCGCACGGAACTCGGGGTCGCGGTGCAGCACGACGTTCATCGGCGTCAGCACGGTGGCGAAGGGGTGCCGCCGCAGCGCCTCGAGGTGCGTGCTGGGGGCGTCGTCGCCGTGCCCGGTGATGCCCACCGCGCCCACGAGTCCCTCGTCCTGGGCGCGCAGTGCCGACGTCAGTGCCCCGCCCTGGCCGGTCACCAGGTCGAGCTCGCCGAGGTCGCCGACGGCGTGCAGCTGGAGCAGGTCGACGTGGTCGGTCTGCAGGCGCTCCAATGAGGTGTTGATCGACCGCCAGGCAGCTTCGGCGTCACGGTCGCCGGTCTTGGTGGCGAGGAACACCTGGTTCCTGATCCGCGGCATCCAGGGACCGAGTCTCAGCTCGGCGTCGCCGTAGCTCGCCGCCACGTCGAGGTGGTTGATGCCGGCGTCCAGCGCCTCCTGCACTGAGGTGTCGGCGGCCTCCTGGGTCACCTCCGCGAGCGCAGCTGCACCGTAGATGAGGACCGAGCTCTCGTGGCCGGTGCGGCCGAGCCGTCGATGTTCCATCAGGACTGCCTCTCTCTCTCGCGGCGGCGGATCGTCACCGAGCGCAGCGTCAGAGCCAGCATGCCCGCCAGCCCGGCGGTCGCAATCCCCAGCCCGACCTGCCCGTTGAGAGGCAGTGCGATGCCGATCGCGCCGCCCACCACCCAGGACAGCTGCAGCAGCGTCTCGGACCGCGCGAACGCCGACGTCCGCACCGCCTCCGGCACGTCCCGCTGCACGATGGCGTCCAGCGACAGCTTGCCGAGCGACTGCGCGAAGCCGGCCGCGAACCCCACGGTCAGCACGGTGACGACGCCGTAGACCACTGCGCCGGCGAAGGCCGCGGCCGTGACGACGCCGAGGACGACGACGATCACCGTCAGCGGAGCGCGGGTGCGCAGCCGCGAGCCGATCGTCGTACCGGTCGCGTTCCCGATCGCGGCCGCGCCGGCGACCAGGCCGAGCGCGAGGGTGTCGTCGAGCTCGCCCACCGGGTGCTCGCGCAGCAGGAACGCCAGGAACATGAGCAGGAAGCCGGAGAAGGCCCGCAGCGCACCGTTGGCGCGCAGTGCGATCACCACGGCGGACCCCACGCTGGTACGCCGGGGGATCGGCCCGGTGTCGTCCAGCGACAGGGTGGTCCGCGTCTCCCCCTCGGTCGAGTCGACCTTGGCCGGCAGCCGGAGCGCGAGCACGATGCCCACACCGAACACGAGGAAGGCGGCCCGCAGCGACCACGCCGGCCCGATCAGGGACAGCAGTCCCGCCAGACCTGCGCCCAGGGTCCCGGCGACGATGCCGGCCAGCGAGATCCGCGCGTTGACGGTGACCAGCGTGCCGCCTTCCGGCAGCAGCCGGGGAACAGTGGCCGACCGGGTCACGCCGTAGGCCTTGGACGCGACCAGGCAGGCGAAGGCCGCGGGGTAGAGCGACAGCTCCCCGCTCACCACCGCGCCGGCGAGGACCCAGGTGGCGAAGCAGCGGGCCAGCATCGTGGTGGCGATCGCGTAGCGGCGGCCGTGCCGGAACCGGTCCAGCAGCGGGCCGATGATCGGGGCCATCACCGCGAACGGCGCCATGGTGATCAGCAGGTAGAGCGCGACCCGGCCGCGGGCCTCACCGGTGGGCACCGAGAAGAACAGCGTGTTGGCCAGCGCCACCGTGACCATCGCGTCGCCGGCCGTGTTGACACCGTGCAGCTCGATCAGCCGGCCGAGGCCGGACTCACCGGCGCCCTTCGCGTGGGTGACCCGCCGGACCCCGCGGGCCGTGCGCAGCGCACCCGAGCGGGTACGCCGGGCGGCGCTGCGCGAGGCGGCCACGTACCGCTCCCGCCGGGTCTGCTCCACGCGCCCATCCTGCCGGGTCCGACCGACCTGGCGAGCGGGCCGGTCGCCGGTGGGGCCTTCGATGAGGGAGAATCTTCGCTCGTGACCCCCACCACGCTCCGCCGCCCCGCCGCCGACCCGGTCCTCGCCGCTGCCGTCGACCTGGCCCGCTCCGCCGCGGTCGAGATCGCGGCCCGCCCCGAGCACGTCGGCGACCACCTCGGCGCCGACCTCGAGGCGGAGCGGCTGGTCACCCACCGGTTCGCCAGCACCGACCCGGCGTACCGCGGCTGGCAGTGGGCCGTGAGCGTCACCCGGGTGCCGCGCGGAAAGGTCGCCACGGTGTCCGAGGCCGTCCTGCTGCCTGGTGACGACGCGATGCTCGCGCAGGAGTGGGTGCCGTGGTCGCAGCGGCTGGCCCCCGGCGACCTCGGCGTCGGCGACCTGCTGCCGACCGACCCGGACGACCAGCGGCTCGAGCCCGGCTACACCGCGGCGCCCAAGGACGAGGCGACCTACCGCGAGGCCGACGACGACACCGACCGGGTCGCGATCTGGGAGCTCGGTCTCGGCCGGGCCCGGGTCCTGTCCGAGATCGGCCGCGACGACGCCGTCGACCGCTGGTACTCCGGCGAGCACGGCCCGGCCGCACCGATCGCCGAGGCCGCTCCGGCACCCTGTTCGACCTGCGGGTTCCTCGTGCAGCTGGGCGGCTCGCTGCGCCGGGTCTTCGGTGTCTGCGCCAACGCCTTCTCGCCCAACGACGGGCAGGTCGTCTCCTACGACCACGGCTGCGGGGCGCACTCGGAGGTCGCGGTGCTGCCCGGCCCGGTCGAGATCACCCCGGCGCTGCCGGACGAGGACGCGCTGGACCTGATCGCGCTGCACTCGGTCGCCCACCCGCCCGGCTCGGTCGACGAGTCCCCCGACACCGAGGACCTCGGCCACTCCTGAGCGCGGCCGGAGACGGGAAAGACGTTCCCGCGGGAACGTCCCTGTGGATATCTGAGCCTCGGGTAGCGCGGATGCCGCGGGCATGACCGGCCGGCTACGGCGCCACCGAGGTAGCCCTTCCTGCTCGACGAGGCGATCCGTACGCTCCCGGCATGAGCGACCAGATGACGTACGGGCATGTGGGCCGCTCGGGCCTGATGGTCAGCCGGATCGGCCTCGGGACGATGCCCTTCGGCTTCACGGTGGACGAGTCGACCAGTTTCGCGGTGATGGACGCCGCGGTCGACGCTGGCATCAACTACCTGGACACCGCCGATGTGTACGGCGGTCCGCAGTCGCCGGACATGGCCAAGGGGTACGGCATCTCCGAGGAGGTGATCGGCCGTTGGCTGCAACGCAGTGGGCACCGCGACGACATCGTCCTGGCCACGAAGGTGTACCAACCGATGGGTCTCGGCCCGAACGACCGCCGGCTCTCCGCGTACCACATCCGGCGGGCCTGCGAGGCAAGCCTGCGGCGGCTGCAGACGGATCACATCGACCTGTACCAGATGCACCACGTCGACCGGTCGACGCCGTGGGAGGAGATCTGGCAGGCGATGGAGCAGCTGGTCCGCGAGGGCAAGATCAGTTATGTCGGCAGCAGCAACTTCGCCGCCTGGGATGTGGCTCTCGCCCAGTCCGCGGCCTCGGCAAGGCACTTCTTGGGCCTGACTTCGGAGCAGAGCTTGTACAACCTTGCCGTTCGGGCGGTGGAACTTGAGCTGATCCCTGCGCTGCGCCATCTCGGCGTCGGGCTGATCCCGTACAGCCCGCTCCACGCCGGCCTGCTCGCGGGCGTTCTCGCAGCCGCCAACGAAGGCCGGGTCGCCGGCGAGGCCCAGCACCGCATCGAAGCCCGTCGCGACCAGCTCGAAGCGTACGAAGGGCTGTGCCGAGACGTGGGCGCGAAGCCGGCGGACGTGGCACTTGCTTGGTTGCTGCGGAACCCGGTGGTTTCCGCCGTCA
Source organism: uncultured Actinomycetota bacterium (assembly GCA_963746465.1). Lineage (GTDB taxonomy): Bacteria > Actinomycetota > Actinomycetes > JACCUZ01 > JACCUZ01 > CAVVAY01. The sequence continues at coordinate 666,793 of CAVVAY010000007.1, forward strand.
TCGTCGGCGCGACGACGATCGAGGAGCTGCGGCATGACCTCGGCGCGCTGTCGGTCCACCTCGATACCGAGGTCATGGAGCGACTCGACCAGATCTGGCCAGGCCCGGGGGAAGCGCCGCAGGCCTACGCCTGGTGAGGGAGGCCCTCCGGCACAATCTGAGGGTGGACGACTCAGCGGAACGATCTCTGCTCCTCGACCGCCTTACTGGTCAGCGTCAGCACGTCATCAGCCAACTGGAAGGGCTCGATGACGACCAGCTGCGCCGTCCGGTGCTGCCGTCGGGATGGTCGTGCCTGGCTCTCGTCCGGCATCTGACGCTCTCCGACGAGCGATACTGGTTCCAGGTCGTTGTCGCGGGCGCGCCGCTCGACTTCTGGCCGGAAGGGGACAACGGCGACTGGCGGGTCGACGCCGATGAGTCCGCGGAGGCCGTCGTGGGGGCGTACCGTTCAGCGATCGAGCGGTCCGACGAGATCATCACTGCCCGCGGCCTCGACGACGCGCCGGCGAAGCCGGAGGACTGGTGGGAGTCGGGCGGGCTCTACTTTCCCGATCTGCGCACCGTACTGGTGCACGTGCTCGTAGAGACGGCGACACATGCTGGGCAGCTGGACGCCGTACGCGAGCTGCTCGACGGGCGCCAATACCTCGTGATCTGATCCGGCACCTAGCGCGCCGACGAACACAACCGGCACTATGCGCAGACACCTCGGGTGCATCCGCAGGCCGTCGGGCAGTACGCAAGAGGCAGGAGTCGCCGTGTTCGCGGTAGCAGGGACGTGGAACATGGACGCTTCCATGCGGCAGATGCAGAAGCAGGTGCTTCCCACGCTGGTTGAGGGTGTCAAGCAGAATCCCGGCTTCGTGCGAGGCTTCTGGGCTGACGATGTTGACGATCCCGACCGCAGTGTCACCTTCATCGTCTTTGAGACCCTCGAGCAGGCACAGGGCTTCCGTGACGCGGTCCTGGCCAACGCACCCGCCCAGCAGGAGTCCGGGGTGGACCAGGCGGACCTGCGGATCGTCGAGATCCACGCTGACGCCTAGGTGCCGCTCTGGGTCGACTCCGGCGGCAGCGGCGGAACCGAGCGATCGTTCGACCTCCGACGCAGTATCAGTCGAGGCAGGTGCCGCCCGTGCGTTCGTAGATTGCCTTGGCCCCGGCCGACAGCCGCTCGACACGCGGCCCCTCGACCTCGAGGCCGATGAGCAGCATGCAGCGGCCTTGGGTCCAGTAGAGCTGGCCGATGGCGTTGCCGTGCAGGTCGGGTCCCGTCCATCCGTTGGCGCCGGGGACGCCGGGAACCTGGAACCGCTTGATCGTCGCGCCGGGGATCTGGTGTTGGATCGCCGCGTCACTCGTCTCATACGCCATCCAGTCGCGTGCCCCGGCCTCCGTCTCGAACAGCAGGATGCTGCTGACGCCGGCACTGCTGTCGCCCTGGGCGGGCTGGTAGGTCGTCGAGATGTAGCCACTGCGGCGAAGTCGCTCGGCGCCGTCCTTGGGCAGCTCGAACGGTGGCCCCGAGTCGGTCTGCGGCGACGACATCGGTGTCAGGCCGGGGACCTCGTCGGCTCGCAGGAGGTACTGCTCCACTTCCGGCGGCGCCGCGGTCGTCGCCGCATCTGTCGTGGTCGGGGCCGAATTCTTCGGGGTCGTCGCGCGATCGGACTCACCGCCGCAGCAGACAAGGAGCATGCCGAGGAGTCCTGCGAGTGCAATCCGCGATGGACGAGGCACCATGTCTCACGGTCCACCGGCGCGGCCCCCGCCGCAAGCCTCGGTGCGTCGAGACGTTCTCCACGATTGTGCGCGAATGCCTCAGATAGCGTGGTGTGCATGTCCAGCGCGCCGTTGTACGACACCATCGGGGCCACCTACAGCGTGACCCGGCACACCGAACCGCGCATCGCGGCGCGGATCTGGGCTGCTCTCGGCGATGCCCGGACCGTGCTGAACGTCGGGGCGGGGGCCGGGTCGTACGAGCCTCCCGACCGCGAGGTCCTGGCGGTGGAACCGTCGGCGCTCATGCGTGCGCAGCGCCTCCCGGACGCGGCCCCGTGCCTGGTGGGATCTGCCGAGAACCTGCCGTTCGATGACGGGTCGTTCGACGCGGCGATGGCTGTGTGCACCGTTCATCATTGGCAGGACCCGATCGCCGGCCTCCGCGAGATGCAGCGTGTCGCACGCCGAGTGGTGGTGTTCCTGTTCGACACGAGCGACCCCGGCCAGTTCTGGCTCACTCGCGACTACCTACCCGAGTTCGCGGCTTTGCCAGGCTGCAGGGTCCTGGCTTCGCTGAACGAACTGGCCGACGCGATCGGAGCCCGGCTGGAACCGGTGCCCATCCCGTGGAACTGCGCTGACGGCTTCTTCGAGGCCTACTGGCGCCGACCCGAGGCATACCTGGACGAGAACGTCCGTCGCGGGATATCGGTCTGGGCCGGCGTGGGGCCGGAGGCAGAGCACAGGGCAGTGCAGAGTCTCCGCGATGACCTCGCCTCAGGCCGGTGGGCCGAGCGCAACCACGAACTCGTCCGCCTCGACGAGGCAGAGCTGGGTGCCCGGTTGCTGATCGCCTGACAGCCATCTCGCAGACGGGAAAGTCGCGGTCAGCCGTCGGCACCGGTGCGAGACCGGCGCTACTCTGCGCCGATGACAGGCAATGGCGCGAAGCGGACCTTGCATGGCTACCTGCGGAAGTCCCGGGAGGCGCTGGTCTGGAAGCTCGACGGCTTGTCCGAGTACGACGTCCGCCGGCCGCTGACCCCAACCTGCACCAACCTGCTCGGACTGGTGAAGCACTTGTCCATCGTGGAGGCGTGGTACTTCGGGAAGACTTTCGACCGGCCCTTCGCCGAGGACCTGCCGTGGTGGGACGATGACGCCGAGGATCAGGTCGACATGTGGGTCACAGCTGCCGAGACTCGCGCTGAGATAGTCGACCGCTACCAACGTGTCTGGCTGCACGCGGATGCGACCATCAACGCCCTGTCGCTTGACGCACCGGGACATGTCCCCTGGTGGTCCGAGCCGGACGTCACGTTGCACGCGATACTGGTGCACGTGCTGGCGGAGACGAACCGGCACGCCGGCCACGCCGACATCCTCCGTGAGCGGCTCGACGGTTCGGTGGGGATGCGATCGGACAACTCGAACGTGCCCGAGCACGACGAGGCATGGTGGGACGATCTGCGCGGCCGCATCGAAAAGGCGGCACGGGCCGCAGGCGATCAGCGCACCCGCACCGCATCTTCGCCACCGACGTCATAGCGTGCAGAGGTGCGCAAGCCCATGTCGTACCTCGTGTGCGGAACACCACGCACCGGAAGCACCTACCTGTGCGACCTGCTCGCCTCGACCGGCGTTGCGGGGAAGCCCGAGTCGTACTTCCGTGAACCGGATCAGCACGACTGGGCCCGGCGCTTCGGAGTGCGCGTCTCGAACGACGGATCGTTCGACTACTCCGCTTTCGTACGAGGGGTGGTGCGGGCAGCCACCGGCCCGAACGGTGTCTTTGCGGCCCGCATCATGTGGGGGACGTTGGACGCGGTCGTCGGGAAGCTGCGGAAGTCACCTGGCGCAACTGATGTGGACGTCCTCGGCGAGGCCTTCGGGCCCCTCCGCTTCGTGTATCTGCGCCGGGTCGATGTCGTTGCCCAGGCGGTGTCGTGGGCGCGCGCCGAGCAGACCGGCTACTGGCAACAAGGTGACGCCGTGGGGGTAGAGCCGCGACTCGATCTGGGCCAGGTCGACGACCTGCTGCGCGTCATCCGTGACCACAACGATGCGTGGCGCGCATGGTTCGCGGTGCAGGAGGTAGAGCCCCTGGAAGTGACCTATGAACGCCTGATCGGCGACCCAGCACGCACAGTCCGCGGCCTTCTGGACGGCCTGGGCCTCGTCGCGCCCACCGACTGGCGTCCGCGATCCATCCACGTCAGGCAGGCGGACGAGGTCAATCAGGAGTGGATGCGTGAGTTCAGGGACGCGGCCGGCTCGGAATCCTGACGCTCGGGCAACCGCACGACGACAGCCTGGCCTTGAGGAAGCGCCGCCCGTCCGGGCTGAGGCGCCCGCGCGACTAGTGCGCGGTCTCGCCGTGCGAGCCGTGCGGGTGCGCGTGCTCGCCGGACTCCGTTGCCGCGAGGGCCGGTGTGGTGATGGTGGCCATGACGAGCGCCCCGGCACCCATCAGTGCCAGCCGCGCACCGGGACTCAGCCGCGGCGGGGCCGCATCCCGGGGGGCCCTGCTGGCCGTCAGCAGAAGGCCGACCACCATGGCCTCGAGCACCGCGCAGAGGGTGTCCGCCGTGCCGACCGGTTCCGTCGTCCACGGCTCCGGCCCGACCGGCAGCCCGACGGTCCGCGTGGCCACCCACAGCACGATCACGCCGGCGTTGATCCCCGCGATGGCGCCGGGGAACGGTGCGTTCTCGCGAGCCAGCGCGAACAGCGCCCAGAGGATCTGCAGCGCGCCAAGAACGGCGAAGAAGACGCCGTAGACCCACCACTCGGCGAGGTGCTCACGGACCACGGCCAGGTGTACGAGCCCGGCGCCGAGCGAGGCGAACCCCGCCCAGCACCGGGTCACGTCCGTGCGGCCGAAGCCGCGCAGTGCCACGGTCAGACGCCCGGCACGAGGGGTGCGTCGCCCCGGACGTTCTTGTCCTGCGAGAGGCCGACACCGAGCAGCAGCACAGCGCTGGCGAGGTGCAGGACGTTGTCGGCGCTGTTCAGCGACAGGATGTTGGCGTCGCTGTCGAGGATGAAGAGTCCGACGATGCCGAGCAGCAGGTAGACCGCCCCGACCAGGGTGTTGGCGCCCTTGGCCGCGGAGACGCTCTGCCGCGCCGCGAAGAGCAGCAGCGCACCGATCAGCAGGTGAGCGATGTTGTGCAGCGGGTTGACCTCGAAGATGCCGAGGATCTTGTCCTCGGTGTTGGTGCCGGCGAAGTCGCTGAACCCGGTGTAGGCGAAGCCGAGCAGGCCGACCAGCAGGTAGACGACACCGAAGACGGTGCCGAGCAGCCGGTTGGGGGAGTCGGTCAGGCGACCGGAGCGGCCACGGGCAGATGTGTTGCTCATGGTGGGGGTGTTCCTTTCCTGGGCGCCACGATGGCAGACCCACTGACGGCAATTCGGAGCAATCCGGGCCCGCGGATGGGTCCGGATCTCCGGCTGGCCGCCGTTACCCCATGTCGGGAGGTCGAACCCCGCGCAGGCGGACAGCCCGCCGGCGTACGTGCCACAGCCCGATCAGGCCCAGGAACACCCCGGCCGCCGCCACCCACGCCCAGTCGCCGCGGCCGTCGTCGTCGAGCCGGTCGTGCAGCACCAGCGTGAGCACCAGCGCGAGCGCCCAGAGGGCCGTTCCGACCGCCACCGCCGCGACATCGGAGGTCGCCAACGGCTCGGGGGCCGGACGGCGTGGTGCGGGCACGGGGACAGGCTACGTCTGGGACCCTGCGCTCGGGCGCGACGGTCCCAGTCCGGCGCGACGAACCAACTGAAGTTGGAGGCAGCGATGTCAGGCTCGTCCGGAACGAGCACCACCACCGCCACCCGTCCCGGCCCGTCCGGCGGGTCGGGGCTGGACCGGTTCTTCCACATCACCGAGCGCGGCTCGAGCGTCCCTCGCGAGATCCGCGGTGGCGTGGTGACCTTCTTCACGATGGCCTACATCGTGGTGCTCAACCCGCTGATCATCGGCACGGTGCAGGACGCCGACGGCAAGTTCCTCGGTGGCGGGGACGCCCCCGACCTCGCGCTCGTCGCTGCCGCGACCGCCCTGGTCGCCGGCGTGCTGACGATCCTGATGGGCGTCGTCGCCAACTTCCCGTTGGCCCTGGCCACCGGGCTGGGCCTGAACGCCTTCGTGGCCTACTCGATCGCGTCGGAGATGAGCTGGGCCGACGCCATGGGCCTGGTCGTCATCGAAGGCCTGATCATCCTCGTGCTGGTGCTCACCGGCTTCCGGAAGGCGGTGTTCCACGCTGTCCCGACCGGGCTGAAGACCGCGATCAGCGTGGGCATCGGCCTGTTCATCGCCTTCATCGGGCTGGTGGACGCCGGTGTCGTACGCCGGAACGCGGACGCCCTGAACACGCCGGTGCCCGTGGGCTTCGGGGTCGGGGGCGAGCTGGCCGGCTGGCCGACCCTGGTGTTCGTGGTCGGGCTGCTGGCGATCATCGTGCTGATGGTGCTGAAGGTGCGCGGCGCCATCCTGATCGGCATCGTCAGCGCCACCGTGCTGGCGGTCGTCATCGAGGCGATCGCCGACATCGGGCCGAGCTTCATCGCACCGGGGAAGGTCAACCCGCACGGCTGGGGCCTCAACGTGCCGAAGCTGCCGGACACCTGGGCGGACACCCCGGACTTCGGCCTGCTCGGTGACTTCAGCCTGCTCGGGTCCTGGGACCGGGTCGGATTCGTCGCCGCCGTGTTGTTCGTCTTCACCCTGCTGCTTGCCGACTTCTTCGACACGATGGGCACGATGACGGCGATCGGCGCCGAGGCCGGCCTGCTCGACGAGGCAGGCGCGCCGGTGAACGCGCAGCGGATCCTGGTCGTCGACTCGATCGCTGCGGCCGCCGGTGGCGCGGCTGGGGTGTCGAGCAACACGTCGTACATCGAGTCGGCGTCCGGTGTCGGTGACGGCGCCCGGACCGGGCTCGCCAGCGTGGTCACGGGTGTGCTGTTCCTGCTCGCGACCTTCCTCGCGCCGGTGGTCGCGATCGTGCCCTACGAGGCGGCGACGCCGGCACTGGTGGTGGTCGGGTTCCTGATGATGATGCAGGTCCGCGGCATCGACTGGGACGACATGGAGATCGGTATCCCGGCGTTCCTCACCATCGTGCTCATGCCGTTCACCTACTCGATCACAGTGGGCATCGGCGCCGGCTTCGTCAGCTACGTGCTGATCAAGGCCGTGCGGGGCAAGTCGGCTCTGATCCACCCGTTGCTCTGGGTGGTCGCCGCGCTGTTCGTCGTGTACTTCGCGCTCAACCCGCTGGAGCAGCTGCTCGGCGTCGACTAGCCGGTCGCGGGAACTCCACCCGCGGCGGGCACGGCGCGAGGTCGCCGACCGGGCCGGGGCGGCCGAAGTGCCAGCCCTGGCCATGGTCGACGTCCAGCGAGCGCAAGGTCTCGGCGTCAGCGGCCGTCTCGACGCCCTCGGCGACGACAGACGCGTCGCAGCCGTGCCCGAACTCGACCAGCGAGCGCACCAGGGTCCGGAGCACCGGATCGGCCGTGACGCCGTCGACCAGGCTGCGGTCGAGCTTGATGACGTCCGGGGCGGTCACCACGATGTGGCGCAGCGAGGAGAACCCCGCGCCCACGTCGTCGATCGCCAGACGCATGCCGCGCGACCGCAGCGGGGCGAGGGTGGCCCGCAGGGCATCGTAGTCGTCGACCGGGTCGTGCTCCGAGAGCTCGAGCAGCACCCGGTCCAGCGGCAGCCGCCCGAGCAGGTCCGCGCACTGCGGAGTCAGCAGGGTCGCGGGGGACACGTTCATCGACACGTAGCCGTCGACGGCCGCGAGGTGGTCCGCGGCGCGCTCCAGGGCGAGCAGCTCGAGCTGGTGGCCGAGGCCGATGCTGTGGGCCTCACCGAAGCAGACGTCCGGAGCCTGGCCCCACTCCTGCGGGAAGCGGCTGAGAGCCTCGGCCCCGACCCGGTCACCGGTGGCCAGCTCGACGATCGGCTGCAGGACGACGACCGGCCCACCGGTATCCATCAGCGGCACCAGCCGCTCGGCGATCTCGTCGCTGCGCACCTGCTCGCGGACGCCAGGCTCGATGACCAGCGAGGCGGCGTGCGCCAGCACCTCCATCAGCGCCCGGTCGCGCTTGGTCAGCGCTGCGTCGGAGGTGAGCCCGGCCGCGCAGAACGTGCCGTAGAGCGAGCCGTCGCTGAGCACGACCGGCACCGACACGTAGCTGCGGATGCGCGGGAGGCGCGCAGCCGGCAGCTTCATCGCGGCCGGGAACTCCTTGACATCCGGGATCACCGCAGGCAGCCGGCCGTCCAGGATCGCCTGGCAGAAGGTCGTCTCCTGCTTCTGGGTGGCGCCTTCCCTGAACAGGAACGGCACGGACGACTCGACCACCTCGAGGTGCTGGGTGGTCCCGTCCAGCCGGGACAGGAACGCAACCGAGAGGTTGAGGCTGCTCTTGGCCGTGCGCAGGAGGTCGGCGACCTGCTGCTCGGCGGCGGACCGCTGCCTTCCTCCCATGGTCATCTCCTCGACAGGTCACGGCGACAACTTCACCCGCTGGGACCCATCCGGTCGGGCGCCACCGCCCGGGTGCGGGAGACTTCGTCGGTGCCGAGCCTGCCGGTCGACCCGGACGTCGAACCGGGAGCCAGCGCACGCTGGGACGTCCTGGTCGCGATCGCGCTGGGCGGCGGCCTCGGCAGCCTGGCTCGCTGGCAGCTCGGCCGGTGGCTGGTCGACACCGGACCGTTCCCGTGGGCGACCTTCGCCGAGAACGTCTCGGGGTCCTTCGTGCTGGGCGCGCTGGTGGTGCTCGCGTTGGGCCGGTGGCCGCGGTCCCGCTACCTGCGACCGTTCCTGGGGGTCGGCGTGCTCGGCGGCTTCACCACGTTCTCGACGTACGCCCTGGACGTCCGGACGCTGGTCGTCAGCGACCGGCCGTGGCTCGCGGTCGGCTACCTGCTGGCCACCTCGGCCGCCGGACTGGCGGCCGCCTGGGTGGGGATGGCCGCGGCCCGCCGGGGGGTGACGTCGTGACGGCCCTGCTGGTGCTGCTGGGTGGTGCGGTGGGCGCTCCTGCGCGGTACCTGGTGGACCGCTGGGCGCACTACCGGCACGCCGGCGTGCTGCCGTGGGGGACCTTCGCGGTCAACGCCGTGGGGTCGCTGCTCCTCGGCGTGACCGCCGGCGCGGTGGCTGCGACCGATGGGCCAGACTGGGTCCTCGTGCTTGTCGGAACCGGCTTCTGCGGGGCGCTGACCACCTTCTCGACGTTCAGCTTCGAGACGGTCCGGCTGGTCGAGGAGCGCGAGGTCGCCGCCGCCGTGCTCAACGTGGTCGGGTCGGTAGCCGTCGGGCTTGCCTGCTGTGCCGGTGGCTGGTCGGCCGCGGCGAGCCTGCTGTGACCTCCGCCGACCGCCGCACCGAAGCGCTGCGGCTTGCCGCCCAGGGCCTGACCCGGCGCACGGCGCGGAGCCCGGGAGCGGTCGTGCGGCACCTGCTGGCGGTCCAGGCCCAGGACCTGCGCGGCGCGCGACTCAGCGTGCGCAGCCGGTCGACCGGTGTGACGGCGGCCGACGTGGACGCCGCGCTCGGCGACCGCAGCCTGGTGGTGAGCTGGCTGAACCGCGGCACCCTGCACCTGGTTGCTGCCGAGGACTACTGGTGGCTGCACCCGCTCACCACCCCTCAGCTGGGCACGGGGAACGCCCGCCGGCTGCGGCAGGAAGGCGTCAGTGCCGAGCAGGCCGAGCGCGGTGTCGAGGTGGTCACCGAGGCGGTGCGTGCGGGGGCGGTGCGGACCCGGGCCGACCTGCGGGCCCGGCTGGACGGGGCGGGAGTGCCGACCGCCGGCCAGGCACTCGTGCACGTCCTTCTGCTGGCGTCGCTGCGCGGCGTCGTGCTCCGCGGTCCGGTCGTCGAGGGTGAGCAAGCCTTCGTCTCGGTGCGTGACTGGCTGGGGGAGGAGCCGGCCGCGCTGGACCGCGAGGAGGCGCTCGGGCGGCTCGCCAGGCGGTACCTCGCTGCCCACGGCCCGGCCGACGCCGCCGACCTGGCGCGCTGGGCAGGCGTGCCGCTCGGCCAGGCCCGCCGCGGAATCGCCGCGATCGGGTCCGAGCTCGACGAGCGCGACGACGGCCTGGTCGACCTGCGGGGACGCCGGTCTGCCGCGGCGATGCCGGCGCCGCGGCTGCTCGGGCCGTTCGACCCGCTGCTCCTCGGCTGGGTCTCCCGGGATGCCGTCGTGGGGCCGCACCTGCGGGTCGTCACGAGCAACGGGTTGATCCGGCCGGTGGCACTGGTCGACGGCCGGGTGGTCGCGTCCTGGGGGCTGGCGAACGGCACGGTGACGCTCACCTGTCTCGAGCCGGTGGCCACCGATGTCCTCGGCCGGCTGCGCACGGATGCCGCGGCGGTGCTCCGGTTCCTCGGCCTGCCACGCACGGAGCCGGTCGTCCGCTGAGCGGTCGACGTTGCCTCCGCGTCCGGACCGGGCTTTGATACTTCTGTGGGACTCGTCAACCCGGGGTTCACCGGTCGCGGCCGCTCAGCGGCCGGCGACCTGCCCCCCGGTCAGTACCTCACCGAGGACTTCCCGGTCCTCTCCGCCGGTCCGACGCCTCGGGTCCCGACCGAGGAGTGGGAGCTGGTCGTCGTCGACGAGACCGGCGCGCGGCAGACGGTCAGCTGGGCGGACCTGCTCTCCCTGCCGGCCGAGGACGTGACCGTCGACCTGCACTGCGTGACGAGGTGGTCGAAGCTCGCCACGCACTGGACCGGGGTCAGCATGGACACCTTGCTCGCTGACGTCGAGACCAGCGCGGACTTCGCCCTGGTCCAGTCGTACGGCGGCTACACGACCAACCTGCCGCTCGCCGACCTACTGGACGGGCAGGCGTGGGTCGCCTACCGCTACGACGACCAGGAGCTGGAGCCGGCGCACGGCGGCCCGGCCCGGCTGCTGGTGCCGCACCTCTACCTCTGGAAGAGCGCGAAGTGGGTGCGAGGCATCACGCTGTCCCACGACGACGACCCGGGCTTCTGGGAGACCGCGGGCTACCACAACTACGGAGACCCGTGGCGCGAGCAGCGGTACTGGGACGAGTGACCTGGAGGGTCGGGACGGTAACGGCCGTCAGCGACGAGACCGTGACGGCGCGCACCCTCGCCCTCAACGTGCCTGGTTGGCCCGGCCACGCCGCGGGCCAGCACGTCGACGTCCGGCTCACGGCGCCGGACGGCTACTCGGCCACCCGGTCCTACTCGATCGGGTCGGCCAGCGACGGTACGACGGTGCAGCTGACCGTCGAGCGGCTCCCGGACGGCGAGGTGTCGCCGTACCTGACAGGGCAGGTATCGGTCGGCGCGCAGCTGGAGCTGCGAGGTCCGCTCGGCGGGTGGTTCGTCTGGCGCCCGGAGCAGCAGGAACCGGTGCAGCTGGTCGCGGGCGGGTCGGGCCTGGTCCCGCTGATGGCCATGTTGCGGACCCGTCAGACGTCGGGGGGCCGTGCGCCGATGCGGCTGCTCTACTCGGTGCGTGACCCGGCTGCCGTGCTCTATGCGGCCGAGCTTGCTCGGGTTGCCGGCAGTGCGGTCGATGGCTCCGACCCCACGGTGACCTTCGCCTGGACCCGGGAGGCGCCGACCGGCTCTGAGCGGGTGCCCGGGCGGGTCGACGCCGACCTGCTCGCCACGGTCGCCTGGCCGGCCGACGCACGGCCCACCTGCTACGTCTGCGGGCCTACCGGCTTCGTCGAGCGGGTCGCCGACCTGTTGGTCGCCGCGGGTCACGACGCGAGCCGGGTCCGGACCGAACGGTTCGGGCCCTCCGGAGGAGGACGACGATGACCGCAGCCGCCGAGGGGATGCTGGACGGCAACGCCGCCGCGGGTGTCCTGTCTGAGGTGTTCGCGATGGACGTGACCGCTGCGATCGGGCGGTGCGCCGGGTGCGGCCGGCAGGGCGCGCTGGGAGAGACGGTGGCCTACCTGCAGGCGCCCGGGGTGGTGCTGCGCTGCCGTGGCTGTGACCACGTGCTGGTACGCGTCGTCACCTCACCGAACCGACAATGGGTCGACATCACCGGCCTCGCGGTGCTCGAGGTGACCCGGACTGCGGCAGGCGAATGAGTCACAGGCCTGCACGACCCCGGTTCGTCCTGCACGACCACCGGAAGCCCAGTCCGCACTTCGACCTGCGGCTCGAGGAGGACGGTGTGCTGCGGTCCTGGGCGGTGCCGCGCGGGCTCCCCGACGACCCGCGCCGAGACCGGCTCGCGGTCGCGGTCGCCGACCACGACATCGAGCACCTGACCTACACCGACGCCGACAAGTCGGTCGCCGACCACGGCACCTGGGAGGAGCACGACCGCAACGAACGGCGGCTGCTCTTCACTCTGCACGGTGAGCGCGGGTCACGGCGCTATGCCCTGATCCGCACCGACAGCGACTGGTTGCTGCACCTCACCAAGGAGCAGCCTGACCGCTGACAGCGTGCACCCGACCGCGGGACACGAGTGTTGAGCCTCCCTTAAGGGTCCGACGGGTTCGGCCTAACGGCGACTGACCCACTGTCGTCGTACCAACAGGACAACCCCACGGAGGTACCCCATGGACCGCACGACCCTGACGATCGGACTCTCCGCCCTGCTGCTCACCGGCGGAGCCGGCGTGGCCGCGGCCGCGACGCTGTCCGGCGGCGACACTCCTACCCCGGCGCCGACCTCGGCGTCCGTGAGCGCCACGCCTGCTGCAAGCGAGAGCGACGACAGCGGCCTCGACGGCGGCGGTGACGACGGCACCGCCGACCAGGGCGGGTCGAACGACGACGATGTGAGCGTGGCCGGCAACGACGACGGCACCGCCGACCAGGGCGGGGCGAACGACGACGACGTGAGCGTGGCCGGGAACGACGACGGAACCGCCGACCAGGGCGGGGCGAACGACGACGACGTGGCCGGCGACCACCACCAGCGTCGCGGGCACGACCGCAGCGACGACGACGGTGGACACCACCGTCGAGGCCACGACGGCAGCGACGACGACGGGGACCACTCCGGCTCCGGCCACGACGGCAGCGACGACGACGGGGGGCACTCCGGCTCCGGCCACGACGGCAGCGACGACTAGGGCCGCGGGCGGGAATCAGCCCCTGGGCAATATCGTTAGCAGAAGTAATGAGTTATGCTTACGACATGCCCACGCTGACCCGCACCGCCGAGCTGGCGAGCACCATGCGGGTCTCGGTGATGAGGCTCTCGAGGCGACTGCGCTCCGAGCGTGCCGACCATGAGCTGAGCCTGACCCAGATAGCGACCCTGGCGTCCCTGGAGCGGAAGGGGCCGCTGACGCCGCGCGAGCTGGCCTCCCACGAGAAGGTCCAGCCGCCCTCGATGACCCGCATCCTGGCGGGTCTCGAGGAGCGCGGCCTGATCACCCGCACCCCGCACGCCAGCGACGGCCGCCAGCACCTGGTGGCCCTGACCAAGCCGGCTCGCGAGCTGCTCCGCGAGGACCGCCGCCGCCGCGACGCCTGGCTCGCCCAGCGACTCGTGAGCCTGACCCAGGACGAGCGTCAGCTCCTGCGCGACGCCGCCCTGCTGATCGACCGCATCACCACCGCATGAGCCCGACCTTCCAGGCTCTGCGCAACCGGAACTACCGGCTGTACGCCGGGGGCGGCATCGTGTCGAACATCGGCACCTGGATGCAGCGCGTCGCCCAGGACTGGCTGGTGCTGCAGCTCTCTGACCACAGCGGTGTCGCGCTCGGCATCACGACCGGTTTGCAGTTCCTGCCGATGCTGGTCCTCGCGCCGTTCGCCGGGACCATCGCCGACCGCTACTCCAAGCGCAAGGTCCTCATCGTCACCCAGGCGTTCATGGCCGGCGTCGGGGCCGTGCTCGGCGTGCTCGACGTCACCGGCGTCGTCGAGGTATGGCACGTGTTCCTGCTCGCCCTGCTGCTCGGCATCGGCGCGGCCTGCGACGCCCCTGCCCGGCAGTCCTTCGTCATCGAGATGGTCGGCCGCGACGACCTGCCCAACGCCGTCGGCCTCAACAGCGCTTCGTTCAACCTCGGCCGCGTGATCGGCCCGTCGCTCGCCGGCTTCCTGATCGTGCTGATCGGCACCGGGCCGGTGTTCCTCATCAACGCGGCGTCGTTCGGAGCCGTCATCTTCGCGCTGACCAAGATGCGCTCGGCCGACCTGATGCCCATGCCGCGCGCGGAACGCGGCCCCGGACAGGTGCTGGAAGGCATCCGCTACGTGCGGGCCCGACCGGACCTGCTGATGGTCATGATCATCGTCTTCTTCGTCGGCACCTTCGGCCTCAACTTCCAGATGACCTCCGCGCTGATGGCCACCGAGGTCTTCGACAAGGGAGCCGGTGCCTACGGCCTGCTCGGCTCGGTGGTCGCGATCGGCTCGCTTTCCGGTGCGCTGCTGGCGGCCCGGCGCGGCCGGCCCAGGCTGCGGCTGATCGTCCTCTCGGCGGTGGCCTTCGGTGTCGTCGAGATCGTCGCCGGGCTGATGCCGTCGTACTTCTCGTTCATGGCGCTGCTCATCCCGCTCGGGCTGTGCCAGATGACCTTGCTCAACTCGGCCAACGCCACCATGCAGCTCGGGGTCGACCCGATCATGCGTGGCCGGGTGATGGCCCTCTACATGGCCGTTCTGATGGGCGGCACCCCCATCGGTGCACCGATGGTGGGGGCGCTCGCCGAGGCGTTCGGCGCCCGGTGGAGCCTGATCGGCGGCGGCCTCATCTCGGCTACCGCCGCGATCGTCGCCGGCGCGCTGCTGGCCCGGCGCGAGGGCATGGTGCTGCGCGACGAGCTGCACCTGTCGGCTGCGTCCCGGCAGGACGAGGCCGCCCTCGAGGACGCCCGCGAGACGGCGCAGCAGGCCTGACCACCTGGCGGTCGTCGGCGTGGGGCGACAGGATGTCGCCATGGCCGAGAGCAGCACGACGTACGCCGTCCTGGCACCCGAGGACTACCTGCGCCACCTGCGCGGCGACACCGACCGCATCCTCGATGTGGTGGGCGACGATCTCGACGTCGAGGTGCCGCTGTGCCCGGGCTGGACGGTCCGTGATGCCGTCGAGCACACCGGGTCGGTGTTCAGCCACAAGACCGCGGCGATGACCGGCGGCCGGCCGACCGACCCGGACTCCTGGTCGCACGGGCCGGAGGCCGGGCAGGGGCTGATGGACTGGTTCCGCGAGCGGCGCGACGAGCTGCTCGCGACCTTCCAGGACCGGAAGCCCTCGACACCGTCCTGGACCTGGCACGAGGACCACCAGGACGTCGCCTTCTGGATCCGCCGGATGGCTCAGGAGGCGGCGGTGCACCGGGTCGACGTCGAGAGCGGCTACGAGGCGGTCAGCCCCGTCGACCACGCGCTTGCCGTCGACGGCATCGACGAGGTGCTCGACTGGTTCCTCTCCTACCAGGCCGAGGACGTCGGCAACGACGCCCCTGGCCGCGGCACCGTCGCGGTCCGCACCGGCGACCACATCTGGCGGCTGAGCCTGACCCCGGACGCCGTCGACGTCGCGCGCGAGCCGGGGCCGGCCGACGCACTGGTCACCGGCGAGCCCTCCGAGCTCTACCTCTGGCTGTGGGGTCGCCGCCCGGACAGTGCCGTGGTGCTCGAGGGCGATCCCGAGCTGCTGGCCGGGCTGCGCGCCAGGCTGCACGTCGTGACCCAGTAGCCGCAGCGTGCCGACGTACGACGTCGTCGTCGCGGGCCTGGGCGGCTTCGGCAGCTCGACCGCGGCCCACCTGGCCAGGCGCGGGTTGCGCACCCTGGGGCTGGACCCCCGCCCCGGCGCGCATGCGGAAGGCGCCAGCCACGGCGAGACCCGGATCGTCCGCCAGGTCTACTTCGAGGGCGCGGCCTACGTGCCGTTGCTGCAGCGCACCTACGAGCTGTGGGCGGAGCTCGCGGACGCAGCCGGGAAGCCGCTGCTGCGCCGCACCGGCGGGCTGTTCCTCGGGCTGCCGCACACGAAGGTCTTCCGCGGCAGCCTGGAGACCGCGCGGCACTGGGACCTGCCGCACGCGGTGCTCGACGGCGCCGAGATGCACGCGCGGTTCCCCGCACTGCGACCCCCGGACGGCGTCATGGGTCTGTGGGAGCCGGAAGCCGGCACGGTGCGTCCGGAGAGCGCGGTCGAGGCCCAGCTGCTGCGCGCGGCCGACGCTGGAGCGGAGCTGCGGCACGACGAGGCCGTCACCAGCTGGTCTGCTACCGGTGACGGTGTCCGGGTGACGACCACGCGAGGCAGCTACGACGCCGGAGCCCTGGTGCTCGCTCCCGGCCGTTGGACGGCAGAGCTCCTCGGCGGGCTCGACCTGCCGCTGACCGTGGAACGCCGGGTGCAGCACTGGTTCGCGCCGCCGTCAATCGAGCCGTTCCGGCCGGGACAGCTCCCGGTGTGGATCTGGGACCGCGCCGACGGCACCTCGCTCTACGGAGCGCCGTCGCAGGGGGACACCGGTGACGTCAAGGCGGCCGTGCACTTCTCGACCGCGCGACCGGCCGACTCCTGGAGCGTCGCGCAGGTGGCCGGCACGCTGGCCGAGCTGATGCCCGGTCTGGGCGACCGGCACGTCCGCGAGGCCGTCTGCTGGTACACCCTGACCCCGGACCAGAACTTCGTCGTCGGCCCGCACCCTGTGGCGCCACGGGTGCTGCTCGCTTGCGGCTTCTCCGGCCACGGCTTCAAGTTCACGCCGGTGCTGGGCGAGGCGATTGCCGACCTGGTGTCGGACGGCACCACGCGGCACGACCTCACGACCTTCGACCCCCGGCGGTTCGCTGCGTGAGGCTGTTCGTGGCGGTACGACCGCCGGCGCAGGCGCTGGAGCACGCAGCCGCGGCGGTCGCGGCGGTACGGGCGGCGCACGACGGCCCGCGCTGGGTCCCACCGGAGCGCTGGCACCTCACGCTCGCGTTCTACGGCGAGCTGCCCGACGCCGAGGTCACGAAGGTCGTGGACCGCCTGGACCGCCGGCTCCGCGACAGCGTCGACCTGGCACTCGCACTGGCCGGGGCCGGGGCCTTCAGCCGGCGCGCGGTCTGGCTGGGTGTCACCGGCGACGTCGCGCCGCTGCGGGCCCTGGCCAGGGTCGTGGCTCGGGACCGCGGCCGTCCCTACCGACCGCACCTGACCGTTGCCCGGCTGCGCGGCGACACCGACCCGGCGCCCGCGGTGGCCGCCCTCTCGGCGTACGCCGGTCCGGGCTGGACGGCCGGCGCCGTGCACCTCGTCCGTTCACGGCTGGGTCCCTCACCGACGTACGACGACATCGCGAGCTGGCCGCTCACACCGCGGCCGTAGGGTCGGCCCATGGACCCGAGGACGCGGCGACGCGTGGTGCTCGCCGTGCTTGCGCTGCTCGTCCTGGTGGTCGTCGTCGGCTCGGTCGTCTGACCGGCGCTACCAGGCGTACGCCTCGGGGGCGGGGCCGCCGGGGCCGGGGAAGATCTCGTCCAGCCGGCCGAGCACGTCCTTGGTGAGCCGGATCTTCAGCGCCCGCTGCGCGCCGTCGAGCTGCTCGATCGTGCGCGGTCCGATGATCGGCGCGGTGACCGCGGGCTGGTGCAGCAGCCAGGCGATCCCGACGTCGGCCGGGTTCTCACCGAGCTCGTCGCAGAGGTCCTCCCAGGCCTTGATCGCCTTCCGGTTCTCCTTCAGGGCGTCCTTCGCCCGGCCGGCCAGCCGTCGCTTGCCCTGCTCGGTCTTGCGGATGATGCCGCCGAGCAGCCCGCCGTGCAGCGGCGACCACGGGATCACGCCGACCCCGTAGTCCTCGCAGGCCGGCAGCACCTCGAGCTCGACGTCGCGGGTCAGCAGGTTGTAGATCGACTGCTCGCTGACCAGCCCGGTCGAGTGCCGCCGCCGGGCTGCCTCCATGCCCTTCGCGATCTGCCAGCCGGCGTGGTTGGACGAGCCGACGTAGAGCACCTTGCCCTGGGCCTTGAGGGTGTCGAACGCCTCCCAGATCTCGTCCCACGGCGTGTCCCGGTCGACGTGGTGCATCTGGTAGAGGTCGATGTGGTCGGTCTGCAGACGCTGCAGTGACGCGTCGCAGGCCCGACGGATGTTGCGCGCCGACAGGAAGGTGTCGTTGGGCCAGTCGCTCATCGAGCCGTAGAGCTTGGTGGCGATGACGGTCTTGTCCCGCCGGCCGCCGCCCTGGGCGAACCACCGGCCGACGATCTGCTCGGTGATGCCCTCGCCCTTCTTCCAGCCGTAGACGTTCGCGGTGTCGAAGAAGTTGATCCCGAGGTCGATGGCGCGATCCATGATCGCGTACGAGTCGTCCTCCGAGGTCTCCGGCCCGAAGTTCATGGTGCCGAGGCAGAGCCGGCTCACGGACAGGCCGCTGCGGCCGAGGTGGGTGTAGTCCATGCCACGATCCTCCCCCGGAGGGTCCGCGCCTGAACGCCTACCCTCGGCTGGTGAGCTCGTCAGCCCTCCGCGGCTCCACTCCGGACGCCGTCGTACGGCGGCAGGCGTGGGCGACCCGCATCGTGTTCGCCGCCAACGGCGGGCTGTTCGCCAGCTGGGTCTCGCGCCTCCCGGCGGTCCGCGACGACCTGGGTGCCGACGAGCGAGGACTCGGCTTCGCGCTGCTGTTCACCGCCGTCGGCTCGCTGATCGCGATGCCGCTCTCCGGGCGGCTGGTCGGCCGGGTCGGCGCCCGCAAGGTGCTGTGGGTCTGCGTGCTGGTCTGCGCCGTGGGCTACCCGTGCCTCGGCCTGGCACCCGACCTGGTGGTGCTCGCGGCGGTGCTGTTCGTCATCGGCGCCGGCGTCGGGGTGTGGGACGTGGCGATGAACGTCTCCGGCCACGCCGTCGAGCAGGCGGCCGGCCGGGACCTGATGCCCGGTTTCCACGCCGGGTGGAGCATCGGCACGGTGATCGGCGCCGGTGCGGGCGCGCTGGCCGCCCGGACCGACCTCGACCCTGCCTGGCACTTCACGCTGGCCAGCCTGGTGCTCGCCGGCGCCGCGATGCTCGCGGTGCGCGAGATGCCGGACGCCGGCGACGAGGCGCCGTCCCCCGCCGAGGGCGAGCACCACGTCCCCGGCCCGACCGGCCCGCTGATCAGGGACCTGCGGCTGCTCGGCCTGGGAGTCATGACGTTCTGCGCGGCGTGGGCCGAGGGCGCGGCCAACGACTGGCTCGCGCTGATGCTCGCCGACGACCGAGGGGCCTCCGGTGCCACGGCTGCCATCGGCTTCGCGGTGTTCGCCGGTGCCATGACCCTGGCCCGCCTCGCGGGGACGCCGGTGGTCAGCAGGCTGGGCAGGGTGCCCACCCTGCGCTGGGGTGCCGTGGTCACCGCCGTCGGCGTCGTCGTCCTGCTGGCGGTCCCGGTGCTCGCCGCGGGCTACCTCGGCGCCCTGCTCTGGGGGCTCGGCATCGCGGTGGCGTTCCCGCTGGCGATGAGTGCGGCCGGGGAGACACCGGGCCGCGGCTCGTCGGCGATCGCGACGGTGGCGACCATCGCCTACGCCGGCTTCCTGGTCGGCCCGCCGCTGATCGGCACCATCGCCCACCAGGTCGGGCTGGAGAACGCGCTGTGGCTGGTGCCGGCGCTGGCCGCCGGCATCTTCGTCCTGGCCGGCACGGCGCGCGCCCCCCAGCGGGTGCGAGGCTAGGGACGTGCCTGAGGACCTTGACGGCGCGCTGCTCCAGCTGCGCCCCCTGCTGCTCGACCCGGACCGCCTGGTCCGGGCCGTCGCGGCCGGCAAGCGGCGGTCAGCGGTGCCGCCGTGGCGGCGGGCCGAGCTGCGGCCCATCGACCTCAAGGACGGCCGGCACCTGCAGGTGGTCACGTACGACGAGCGCAAGGCGACCACGACCAACCCGTCGTACGGCGAGCAGGCCGAGGCCGAGGTCGATGCGCTGCTGGCGCAGCCGTTCGGGAACTGGCACGTGCAGACGACGACCGAGACGCTTCAGCTGCGGGTGACCAAGAAGGGCCTGGCGCAGCTGCACCGCAAGGCCGAGCCGAACCAGCAGCACACCGCGCACGACCGGGCCGCGCACCACCTGATCGACCCGGGTGACCCGCTGTTCTCCGTGCTGGGGGCAGGCGCGGGGAAGCGGCGGCAGGTCGACGCGTTCCTGCGGGTGCTGCAGGCGGCGGTCGCCGAGGCGGACCTGCCGGCCGACCGGCCCTTGCGGGTGGTCGACCTCGGTTGCGGCAACGCGTACCTCACCTTCGCGGCGTACCGGTACCTCGCCGACCATTCCGACGTCCGGCTCACCGGTATCGACCAGCGCCCGGAGATGCGCGAGCGCAACACCGCGCTCGCCGCCGAGCTCGGCTGGGCCGAGCAGATGAGCTTCGTCGCCGGCGACATCATCGACGCGCCGCTGCCCGAAGGCGGCACGGTGGACGTCGTGCTCGCCCTGCACGCCTGCGACACGGCCACCGACGACGCACTGGCCCAGGCGGTGCGGTGGGACGCCCCCGTGGTGCTCGCCTCGCCGTGCTGCCACCACGACCTGCAGCGGCAGATGTCGACCGGCCGCGCTCCCTCGCCGTACGGCCTGGTCGCCCGGCACGCGATCCTGCGCGAACGGCTCGGCGACGTGCTGACCGACGCGGTGCGCGCCGCCCTGCTGCGCAGGATCGGCTACCGGGTGGAGGTCGTGCAGTTCGTGTCGGCCGAGTACACGCCGCGCAACACCATGATCCGTGCCGTGCGCACGGCGGGCGCGCGGCCCGACCCGTCCGCTGACACCGAGTACGACGAGCTGGTGGCCGACTGGGGCGTCACGCCGCACCTGCAGACCCTGCTCGCCGACGACCTTGCCCGCCGCTAGCGCGGTCGCGGCGGGCGCGACCGCCGCGTTGCTGTTCGCGAGCGGCTCGGGGCCGGAGGTCGTCCTGACGATCCACGACCCGGCGCTGATCGAGTCCAGCGGGCTCGCGGTGTCGGCCCGGCACCCGCACGTGCTGTGGACGCACAACGACGGCGGCCAGACCGCGGAGGTCGTCGCCGTCGGCGCGAACGGTGACACCGTCGCGCGGGTGACCCTCGACGGGCATCGACCCCTACGACGCCGAGGCGCTGGCACCTGGCAGGGACGCCGACGGTGGCCCGGCGCTGTACCTGGGTGACATCGGCGACAACCAGGCTGCCCGGCCGGACGTCTCGGTGTTCCGGTTCGCCGAGCCGGCGAGGCTCACCGACGCAACGGTCCCGGCGCAGTGGTACCGGTTCAGCTATCCGGACGGCGCGCACGACGCCGAGGCGCTGCTCGTCGGCCCGACCGGCCGGATCATGATCGCCAGCAAGGAGCTGGTCGGCGCGGCGCTGTACCGGGCGCCGCGGCGTCTGGTCACCGCTGACGAGGGCACCAACCGGCTGACCCGGGTTGCCGGCGCGCCGGGCCTGGTCACCGACGGCGCCTACCTGCCCGACGGCCGGTTCGTGCTGCGGACCTACTCGTCGGTGTACGTCTTCGACCGCCCGGGTCACGAGGTGGGCCGTGCCGCGCTGCCGCCACAGCCGCAGGGGGAGTCGGTGGCCGCGGACGGCGACCGGCTGCTGGTCGGGAGCGAGGGCTCGCAGTCGGAGGTGCTGGCCGTTCCGGTGCCCGGCGGGGCGAAGCCGGCCCCCACTGCGACCGGTACGTCCTCGCCCGACATGCAGCCGGCCGAGGACGCCGAGGACGGCCGACCTCTCGCGACCTGGGCGCTGGGGGCCGGGGCGGCCGTCGCACTGCTGGCCGGCGTCACGGTCGCCGTGCGTCGCCGCCGTCGCGCCTGACCCGTCAGGCCGAGACCGGCTGGGGCTGCCGGGACGGGCCGAGCCGGATGCCCACCACCGCCACGACGAGCAGCGCAGGGATGACGAGCATCGCGGCGTGGATGCCGAAGGCGTCGGCCAGCGCGCCGAGCGCGAACGGGCCCACGCCGGACGCCAGCGCCGCACCGATGCCGACCCGGGCACTTGCCCGGTCCGGTCGGCCGTCGGACGCGGCGATGGCGCGGGCCAGGCCGAGCGGGAAGTAGAGCGCCACTCCGAGACCGCAGCCCAGCAGGCCGATGACGGCGAGCGCCGCATCGGTGGACGTCCAGAAAAGGGCGAAGCCGAGGGCGTTGACGGCGAGAGCGCCGAAGAGCAGACGGTCGACGGGGACGCGCAGGGCCAGCCGGCCGCCGAACACCCGGCCCAGGCACATCCCGGCGACCAGTGCGGTGACGCTGGCTGACGCCCCGGCGGCGGACAGGTCGGTCCGCTGGCGCAGCATGTCCGCGGCCCACAGGGCGAGGCAGAACTCGACAGCGATCCCGGCGGTCACCACCACCCAGCTGATCCAGTAGTGGCCGGAGAGCCGGCCGGACGAGTGGTCCGGCTGCAGAGCGGCGCTGGCCGGCAGCGGCGGGGTCGCGCGCGCCACGACAGCCAGCAGCACCACCACGGGCAGGAGCACCAGCAGGGCCGGGCGCCACGACCCGAGCCACACGGCCGCGCCGACGGCGAGCGGCGCGACGGCACCCACCCCGGCGGCCACCGCGTTGGCCTCGGTGATGGCGGCCGGACCGCCGGGTCCGTGCAGGGCAGCGAGCACGGTGGAGGTGCAGGTGACGACGAACGAGCCGCCGAACGAGCAGAGGAACGCGCCGGCGAGGGTGCCGGGAAGGGCGGTGAGGCTGCACAGGGTCACGAGCCCGAGGCACAGGAGCACCAGACCGGCCCAGATGAGCTTCACCCGGCCGTACCGGACGGCCAGCTGCGCCACGATCAGCGCAGAGGCCAGCGCGCCGACGGCCAGTGCGGTGCCGTGCAGGCCGGCGACGGTGCGGCTGAACCGCTGCTCGTCGCGCAGCAGGGTCAGCGAGGGACCGAAGCCGTAGAGGAACCAGCCGTAGACGCCGAGCTGCGCGTAGGTGAGCCAGGTGCGGCCGTCCCGGACGAGCCGGGTCACGCGCCGAGTGCGGCCACGACGTGGTCGATGCAGGCGGTCAGCGCATCGACGTCGTCCGGCTCCACCGCAGGGAACATCGCGATGCGCAGCTGGTTGCGACCCAGCTTGCGGTAGGGCTCGGTGTCGACGATGCCGTTGGCGCGCAACGCCTTCGCGACCGCATCGGCGTCCACCGAGTCGGCGAAGTCGATGGTGCCCACGACGGCCGACCGCTGTGCGGAGTCGGCAACGAACGGGGTGGCGTACTCCGACTTGTCGGCCCAGGTGTAGAGCCGGCCGCTCGACTCGGCGGTGCGCTCGGTCGCCCAGGCCAGCCCGCCCTGGGCGTTGAACCAGTCGAGCTGCTCGGCCAGCAGGAACAGGGTCGTCAGTGCCGGGGTGTTGTAGGTCTGGTCCAGCCGCGAGTTGTCGATCGCGATCTGCAGGTCGCTGAACGCCGGGACCCAGCGGCCGGTGGCCTGGATCTCGGCGACCCGCGCGATCGCTGCTGGCGACATCACCGCGAGCCACAGCCCGCCCTCGCTGGCGAACGACTTCTGCGGCGCGAAGTAGTAGACGTCGGTCTCGGTGATGTCGACCGGCAGGCCGCCGGCACCGGAGGTCGCGTCGACCAGGACCAGGGCGCCGTCGTCGGCCCCGGCCACCCGGCGCAGCGGCATCGCGACCCCGGTGGAGGTCTCGTTGTGGGTCAGGGCGTAGACGTCGATGCCGGCCTCGGCCTGCGGCAGGGGGTGGCTGCCGGGCTCGCTCTTGACGATGCTGGGGTCGGCGAGGAACGGGGCGGCCCTGGTGGCGGCGGCGAACTTCGAGGAGAACTCGCCGAACACCAGGTGCTGTGAGCGCTCGCGCACCAGGTTGAGCACCG
This sequence comes from uncultured Actinomycetota bacterium, assembly GCA_963746465.1. GTDB lineage: Bacteria > Actinomycetota > Actinomycetes > JACCUZ01 > JACCUZ01 > CAVVAY01. The sequence continues at coordinate 690,347 of CAVVAY010000007.1, forward strand.
CGATGTCCCAGAACGCCGTGGTGCCGCCGTTGCCGAGCACGACCTCGTAGCCCTCCGGCAGCGTGAACAGGTCGGACAGCCCGGCGCGCACCCGGCGTACGACGTCCTTGACGGTCTTCTGCCGGTGCGAGGTGCCGAGGTACGACGAGCCGGTGGCCGCGAGTGCGGCCAGCGCCCCCGGCCGGACCTTCGAGGGGCCGGAGCCGAACCGGCCGTCGCGGGGCTTGAGGGCGTCGGGGATGACGATGTGGCTCACGCCGCCAGCCTAGGTCTGCCGGGGGGAGAGCGGTCAGTCGGTCCAGCCGCGGACGTCGGAGGGCTTGCGCGGCGGCTCGCCGACGTACCGGGCCGACGGCCGGATCAGCCGGCCGGTGCGCTTCTGCTCCAGGATGTGAGCCGACCAGCCCGCGGTGCGGGCGCAGGTGAACATCGGCGTGAACATGTGCGGCGGCACCTCGGCGAAGTCCAGCACCACGGCCGCCCAGAACTCGACGTTCGTCTCCAGCACCCGGTCCGGACGGCGGGCCCGCAGCTCCTCGAGTGCTGCCTTCTCCAGGGCGGCGGCGATCTCGTAGCGGGGCGCGCCGAGCTCGCGGGCGGTGCGGCGCAGCACCCGGGCCCGGGGGTCCTCGGCCCGGTAGACCCGGTGGCCGAAGCCCATCAGCCGCTCGCCGCGGTCGAGCACGCCCTTGACGTACGCCGACGCGTCGCCGGTCTCCTCGACGCCGTCCAGCATGTGCAGCACCCGGGACGGGGCGCCGCCGTGCAGAGGCCCGGACATGGCGCCGACCGCCCCGGACAGGCAGGCCGCGACGTCGGCGCCGGTCGAGGCGATCACCCGGGCGGTGAAGGTCGAGGCGTTCATGCCGTGTTCGGCGGCCGAGGTCCAGTAGGCGTCGACGGCCTGCACGTGCCGCGGGTCGGGCTCGCCGCGCCACCGGATCATGAACCGCTCCACGATGGTCGCGGCCTTGTCGACCTCGGACTGCGGGATCATCGGCAGCCCGATGCCGCGAGCCGACTGCGCCACGAACGACAGCGCCATCACCGAGGCGCGTGCCAGGTTGTCGCGGGTCTCTTCCTCGTCGATGTCCAGCAGCTGGCGGAAGCCCCACGCCGGGGCGAGCATCGCGAGCGCGCTCTGCACGTCGACCCGGACGTCGCCGGAGTGCACCGGCAGCGGGAACGGCTCGGCCGGCGGCAGGCCGGGGTTGACCTCGTTGTCGACCAGCAGGCCCCACACGTTGCCGAACGACACCTGGCCGACCAGGTCCTCGATGTCGACGCCGCGGTAGCGCAGCGAGCCGCCTTCCTTGTCCGGCTCGGCGATCTCGGTCTCGAAGGCGATGACGCCCTCGAGGCCGGGCTTGAAGTCGGGGTCGCTGGTGGCCGTCGTCATGGGCGGCATTCTGTCCCGACCGGGTCGTCGCTGTCGCCTCGGGGCGTGCCAGAGTGGCCGGGTGCAGCCGTCAGCGCCGCGCGAAGGGCACCTCGACCCGGCCGCCATGCGCAGGATCTACGAGAGCTCCGGCGTCGACGTCGACGACCTCGGGCCGGATCCCGTGGTGGCGTTCGGCCGGTGGTTCGCCGACGTCGCGGCGGCAGGGGTGACCGAGCCCAACGCGATGGTGCTCGCCACGGTCGGCACGGACGGTACGCCGGCAGCCCGCACCGTGCTGCTCAAGGGGTACGACGGCCGCGGCCTGCGGTTCTTCACCAACCTCGGCTCTGCCAAGGCGGCCGAGCTGGCAGCCAACCCGCGCGCGGCGCTGGTGTTCCCCTGGCACCAGGTCGCGCGGCAGGTGCGGGTCACCGGTGCGGTGGTCGAGCTGGGCCGCGACGAGGTCGAGGCGTACTTCGCCACCCGGCCCCGGGACTCGCAGGTCGGCGCCTGGGCCAGCCCGCAGTCGCAGGTGGTGGGCTCGCGCGCCGAGCTGGACACGGCGCTGGCCGAGGTCGAGAGGCGCTTCCCGGACCAGGTGCCCGCACCGCCGGGCTGGGGCGGCTTCCGGGTGGTGCCCGAGGTGTGGGAGTTCTGGGCCGGCCGGACCGGGCGGCTGCACGACCGGCTGCGCTACCGGCGTACTGACCACGGCTGGACGATCGAGCGCCTCGCCCCCTAGACCGGCCCCGGACATGCAGCGACCCGCGGGCCTCACCGTGGAGGGGACGTGTCCTCCACAAGCCCGCGGGTCGGGTGACTGCCTGGGATTCGCCGGCCACGGAGCCGGTGATCCGACGGCGTCGGTGCTGCACGTGGCGCTAGCTGGCAGCCACCTCACGCGTCCGATAAGTACTCAAGAGTTCGGACCACCTCCCTTCCGTGTACCTCCACGCTACGACCCGATCCGCCGGATCACAACGACTTAACGCGAAGGTGTCCGCAGGGCGATCCAGACGGCCTCGGCGCGCCCCAGCACCCGGCCGTCGCCGTCGTACGCCGTGGAGGCGGTGAACGTCTTGCGGCCCTCCTCGCGCAGGTGCCGGCCGACCACGACGCACGGGTCCCCGGCTGCCGGCCGGGCGTCCACGGCGGCGGTCATCCGGCCGAGCACCATCGGCCGCCCGACCAGGTCGCTGGACCAGCCGCCGGGGCAGTCCAGCGCAGCCCAGACCACGCGCGCCGGCACGATGCCGTCCGGTTCCGCGACCGAGGCGTCGGGGGACCAGGCCGTGGCGACGGTGTCCGGGCGGTCGGGCAGCCGTCCGGGACGCAGGCCCAGCCCGTCCGGCGCCGGCCGGTCGGTGCCGCAGACGAAGCAGCCGGGGAACGGATGGCCGGTCGCACCCGCATAGCCCGCCATCGCGGCCTGCGCGGTGGCCGAGTCCACCGGTGGGACCAGCTCACCGTTCAGCTCGGCCGACCGCGCCTCGGCGATCACCGCGCCGCCGAACCCGAGCGTGGTCAGCCCCTCGCCGTCGGTGCGGACGTCCAGGTCGACCTCGAGGGGTGGCGGGTGCCGCAGCGTCACCTCGACCGCGCGGCCCGGTCCGTCGAGGCCGCTGAGCTCGGCCAGCCGGCCGGCCACCCAGCCGCCGTTGCCGCTGCCCGGCGGCCCGGCGAACCGGCTCGGCACGACCAGGCTGGCGGCGTCGGTGGTGCTCACAGGGCGGCGGCCGCGACCTTGAGGTCGGCCACCAGCCCGGCGTACGCCGCGTCGCGGTCGTCGGCCCGCAGCACCGCGGAGGGATGGATCGTCACGAGGAACTGCCGCGGCCCCAGGCTGGTGTCCCGCTCGATGATCGCGCCGCGGTCCTTGGTGACCCGGACCGCTGACCCGAGCAGCGCCTTGGCGGCTGTGGCGCCGAGGCAGACGATGACCTCCGGGTTGACGACCCGCAGCTCCTCGACCAGCCAGGGCCGGCACGCGGTGATGTGCCGCATCTCCGGGGTCTGGTGGATCCGCCGCTTGCCGGGCCCGGCCTGGGTGAACCTGAAGTGCTTGACCGCATTCGTCCGGTACGTGGTGGATCGGTCGATGCCGGCCTCGTCGACCGCCTTGACCAGCAGCCGGCCGGCCGGGCCCACGAACGGCTGGCCCTTCTGGTCCTCGACGTCTCCCGGCTGCTCGCCGACGAGCACCAGACGGGCACTCCGGCTGCCTGCGGAGAAGACCGTCTGGGTGGCCGGCTCCCACAGCTCGCAGCCGCGGCAGTCCTTGGCCGCGGCCCGCAGCCCGGCGAGGTCGGCGCCCGCCGGCACGAACTCCTGCGCGCTCACCAGGGCACCGTAGGCCAAGCGGGACCGCCGGGAAGTCCCCCGGTGCGCGAGAATGCCCGGCGTGAGCGACCTCATCGACACCACCGAGATGTACCTCCGCACGGTCTTCGAGCTGGAGGAGGAAGGTGTCGTGCCGCTCCGGGCCCGCATCGCCGAGCGGCTCGGGCAGTCCGGCCCGACGGTGTCGCAGACGGTCGCCCGGATGGAGCGCGACGGGCTGCTCACGGTCGAGGGCGACCGGCACCTCGAGCTCAGCGCGCACGGCCGGTCGCTGGCCACCCGGGTGATGCGCAAGCACCGGCTCGCGGAGTGCCTGCTCGTCCAGGTCATCGGCCTCGAGTGGGAGCTGGTGCACGAGGAGGCCTGCCGCTGGGAGCACGTCATGTCCGACACGGTCGAGCGCCGGCTGCTCGACGTCCTGGGCCACCCCACCGTGTCGCCGTACGGCAACCCGATCCCTGGCCTGGACGAGCTCGGCGAGGAGGACAGCGACCCGCTGCGCGGCGCCGAGGGCCTGGTGACCCTCGACCGGGTGGTCGTGACCGCCGGTGGTGCCGTGGTGGTGCGCCGGCTGGCCGAGCCGCTGCAGGGCGACACCGCGCTGATGTCGCGGCTGCACCGGGCCGGAGTCCGTCCCGGCTCGTCGATCACCGTGGGCCCGACGGCGGCCGGTCTGCTGGTCGGCTCCGGCGGCGAGACCACCGAGATCAGCACCGAGGTCGCCTCGCACGTGTTCGTCACCTGTCCCTGAAACACCGCCGTGAGACGCTCGGGGACATGCGCAGCATCACGGTCCACGAGCTGAAGGCCGTCGTCGATCAGGGCGACGGGCAGGTGGTCGACGTGCGCGAGCCCTGGGAGTACGCCGAGGGACACGTCCCCGGTGCCCGGTTGGTCCCGCTGGCCCAGGTCCCCAGCCTGGTCGGCGACCTGCCGAGCGACGAGCCGGTCTACCTGGTCTGCGCGGTAGGCGCCCGCAGCGGGCAGGCCGCCCAGTTCCTGTCCCAGCACGGGATCGAGGCGGTCAACGTCGACGGCGGCACCGGCGAGTGGCTGGCGGCCGGGTACCCCGTCGAGCGCTGAAGATCACCCGAACGGCCTCCGACGCGCCGCTTGTGCCCGGGTTTGAAACTCCTGGCGTCGGTCCCGTAGCCTGCTCCGCGCCACCCCGGATCCTCCGGGTGGGCGCACGAGCGGCCGCCGAATCCTGCCCCGCACGTGCAGCTGCTCGAGAGTCGCCTGGCAGGAGCGGGGGACCCACGATTCGTGGGCCCTCAGGGGTCCTAGGGGTGAAGCCGTACCGGTCGACCAGGCCGGGACGGCCGGGCTATCTCCGCCCGAACCCGACAGCTCACCTCGTAGGCGTGGGAGAGGATCCCCGCTTGTCCAAGCACCGCCGTCCGACGCGCATGCAGCGCCTCGGCAACCTCGCGAGCCAGAGCCCGCTGCAGCTGGGCATCGCCGCCGGCGTCGCCGGCACCCTCTCGGTCACCGGCACCGTCGTCGCGTCGGCGGCCGACTCGACCACCGCCGTCACCAAGCCGCGCTCGGTGAGCCCGGCCGCGGCGGTCGCGGAGAACGCGGCGGACCTCTCCACGGTCACCGGCCAGCACGCCCTGAAGGGCGCGGTCACCGCCGCCCAGGAGCAGCGCCAGGCAGACCTGGCGAAGGCCCGGGCCCGTGCGGCCGCCAAGCGCGAGGCTGCTCGCAAGGCCGCCGCCGAGCGCCGCGCGAAGAAGCGTGCTGAGGCGCAGGCGTCGCAGGCCCGGACCTTCTCCTCGGCCTCTCGCGGCGTGGAGCGCACCAGCGCCTCCGCGGCGCACGCCCTGCAGCTCGCTGCCGCCGCGGCCTCCGGCGCCTACTACGTGCACGGCGGCGACGGCCCGAGCGCCTTCGACTGCTCCGGCTTCACGATGTACGTCTTCTCCAAGATGGGCATCTCGCTGCCGCACTCGTCCTCGGCGCAGCGCTCGATGGTGCAGAGCGTGTCCAGCCCGCAGCCCGGCGACCTCGTCTTCGTCTACAACGGCGGCGGCGGAAGTGTCGGTCACGTGGCCATCTACGCCGGTGGCGGATACTGGTGGGAGGCCGCCAACCCCAGCGTCGGGGTCGGCAAGCACCGCGCCTGGTCCTCCAACGTCTCCTACGGCCGGATCCTCTAGCCGGCGGTCACCACCGCGGGGCGAACCCGCCCCCCTCGAGAGTGCGGGCTGACATCCCCCCCGTCAGTCCGCATAGGGACCCCGAAGCCATCCCCCCGGCTCCGGGGTCCCGCCCTTTCCCGGCTCAGTCCGGCAACCGCTCGAGGGCGACCAGCCGCGTCTGGTCGTCGACGTGCAGCAGCGCCAGCGCGCCCTTCGGCAGGTCGGCCAGCCAGCCCGGGTCCTGGCGCCCGCCGCCCCAGGTCGCGGTCAGCCCGGTCACCAGGTCCGGGATCACCTCGCGCTGGCCGCACCAGGCCGCATTGCCCGACCCGTCCAGCAGGGCGGCGACCTCGGCGGTGCCGCGTGCCGGGTCGCCGTCGAAGGCACCGACCGTTGTGGCGGGCAGCACGTCGACCTCGACGTCCGCGGCGCGGCCGAACGGGTCCAGGGTCTGCCGGCAGCGGAGCACGTCGGCGGTGCCGGCCCGCCGCACGTCGTAGGCCGACAGCAGCGCCGCGACCGTCACTGCGCGGGCCTCGCCGTCCGCGTCCAGCGGACGGTCGGCGTCCGCGCCCCGCCAGCTCTCCTTGTCACCGGCGGAGGCATGCCGCACGACGACCAGCGCACGGGTACGCCGGGTGTCCGCGGCGAACTGCTCGAGGATCCGCCGGTCGTGCTCGGGCGCCAGCCGGTCCAGCGCGGAGGGCACCCGGGCCCACCACAGCTCGTCCACCTCGCGGCTGGGCACGAACTCCCCGCCGGCGGCCTCGAACGCCCAGTACCGCACCCGCTTGGGTCCGGTCGGCGTGCCGTACCGCAGCGATCCGATCCGCCGCCCGGTCCGCGCGGTGAACCCGGTCTCCTCGGCGATCTCGCGCCGCGCGCCGAGCAGCGGGTGCTCGCCCTCGTCGAGCTTGCCCTTCGGCAGCGACCAGTCGTCGTACTTCGGCCGGTGCACGACTGCCACCTCGGGATTGGCCGGGTCACCACGCCACAGCACCCCGCCGGCAGCCTCGATCTGTGGCACCGGTCAGGACTCGACGGGGCGACGGCGGCGGCCGATCAGCTCCTGCTGGAGGTCGACGAGGCCGGGTCGGCGCGGTGTCCGCTGCCACGTGCCGTCCGGACCGAGCGACCAGTGGTCGACGTCGTCCCGCCAGGCGAGCTCGAACAGCTCGGCGAGCTGGTGGCGGCTGTCGGCGTCGGACACCCGCACCAGGGCCTCGACCCGACGGTCCAGGTTGCGGTCCATCAGGTCGGCGCTGCCGATCAGGACGTCGGCGTCCGCCCCGGCACCGAACCGGTACACGCGCGAGTGCTCGAGGAACCGGCCGAGCACGCTGCGCACCCGGATTGTCTCGGACAGCCCGGGTACGCCGGGTCGAAGAGCGCACATGCCGCGCACCAGCAGGTCGATCGGGACGCCGGCCTGTGACGCGTCGTACAGCGCGTCGATGACGGTCTCGTCGACCAGGCTGTTCACCTTCACCGCGATGCCGCACCGCTTGCCCTTCGCGGCCCGCTTGGCCTCCCGGGAGATGAGCGTCAGCAGCCCAGGCCGCAACGTGTCGGGTGCGACGAGCAACGTGTCGTAGTCGCGGTGCCGGGTGTAGCCGGACAGGTGGTTGAACAGGTCGGCGACATCGACTCCGACAGCCGGGTCGGAGGTGAGCAGCCCGAGGTCCTCATAGACCCGCGCCGTCTTCGGGTTGTAGTTGCCGGTGCCGACATGCACGTACCGACGCAGCCGGCCGTCGGACTCGGTGCGGACGACGAGGGCCAGCTTGCAGTGCGTCTTCAGGCCGACCAGCCCGTAGACGACGTGGCAGCCGGCCTGCTCGAGCTTGCGGGCCCAGCGGATGTTGGCCTGCTCGTCGAACCGGGCCTTGATCTCCACGACGACGAGTACCTGCTTGCCGGCCCGGGCCGCATCGACGAGGGCGTCGACCACGGCCGACTCGCCGCTGGTGCGGTAGAGCGTGAGCTTCAGCGCGAGCACTGCAGGGTCGGCCGCCGCCTGCTCGATGAACGCCTGCACGCTGGTCGTGAACGAGTCGTACGGATGCTGCAGCAGGACGTCGCAGCTGCGCAGTGTGGCGAACACGTCGCCGGTGCCGCCGTCCGTCCCGCGCAGCGCCGGGTGGGTCTGCGGTGCGAAGGCTGGCGACCGCAGGTCCGGGCGGGCCTCGGTCTCGGAGAGCGACCACAGCGCGGACAGGTCCAGCGGCGCCGCTGACCGGTAGACCTCGTCGGCGGTGATGCCGAGCTCGCGCACCAGCAGGTCGAGGACCCGGTCGCTCATGTCGTCGGCGACCTCGAGCCGTACCGGCGCCCCGAACCTGCGTCGGGACAGCTCGCGCTCCAGCGCGTGCAGCAGGTCCTCGGCGTCGGCGTCGACCTCGAGGTCCTCGTTGCGGGTGACCCGGAACGACGAGGTCTCGACCACGGTCAAGCCCGGGAAGACCTGGTCGAGGTGTGCCGCGATGACGTCCTCGAGCAGCACCAGGCGGGTGCCTGCGGGCCCGGTGGGCAGCAACCGGGGAAGCAGCGGCGGCACCTTGACCCGGGCGAAGTGCTCGGACCCGCTGTCGTCGGCGACCACGACCGCGAGGTTCAGGGACAAGCCGGAGATGTAGGGGAACGGGTGCGCCGGGTCGACCGCCAAGGGTGTGAGCACCGGGTGGATCCGCTCGGTGAACACCTTGCCGAGCTGTCGTCGCTCGTCCTTGGCCAGATCCTGCCACCGCACGATGGCGAGGTCGGCGTCGGCCAGCTCCGGGAGCAGCTTGTCGGTGACCAGCCGGGTCTGCGCGGCGACCAGGCCGTGCGCGACGACCGCCACCCGGTCCAGCCGTTCGCGCGGCGTGGCCCCGCTCGGGCCGGGAGTGGTGACGCCGGCTGCTACCCGGCCGCGCAACGCGGCGACCCGCACCATGAAGAACTCGTCGAGGTTGCGGGAGAAGATCGCGACGAACCGCACCCGCTCGAGCAGGGGGACGTCGGCGTCGGACGCGAGCTCGAGCACGCGGCTGTTGAAGTCCAGCCAGCTCGCGGTGCGGTCGAGGAACCGGTCGGCCGGCAGTCGGGTGGTGTCCGGCGCCGGCGCTGCCGCAGTGTCCTCGATCTCCTCGGCGCTCTCGTCGGCGTACCGGGGCGGCTCCGGCTCGACACCGTCCGGCCACGTCGCAGCTGCGGTGCTCACAGGCCCCATCGTGCCTGCCCGGACCCGCGCCCACCAGGACGAAGGTGAAGGACTGAACGCCTCCTCTCCCTGCGCACATCGCCTAGGCGCGGCGGGTGGGGTCGGCGCGTTGCGCGCCGGCCTTGCGCAGGTACATGTCCGCGTCGGCCGCGGCGATCAGCCCGTCCGGCGACTCGCCCTCGGCACCGGTGATCCGGACCCGGCCGACGGTGACGGACAGGTCGACGATGGTGCCGCCGACGTCGATGGGTGCGGCCACCGCGGCCCGGAGCCGCGCGACCAGGTCGGCCATGTCGTCGTCGCTGAGGTCCTCGGCGACGATGACGAACTCGTCGCCACCGAACCGTGCGGTGGTGTCGCCGGCCCGGACCTGCGAGTCGAGGCGCCGGGCGACGATGGCGAGAACCTGGTCACCGAACGCGTGACCCAACGTGTCGTTCACCGGCTTGAAGGCGTCGAGGTCGCAGAACAGCACGGCACCGGTCCGTGGCTCGCGTCGCGCGGCGTCGATAGCCGTCTGCAGCCGTTCGGTCAGTGCGCCGCGGTTGAGCAGGCCGGTCAGCGGGTCGATGCGGGCGCGTCGGGTCAGCTCCTGGTGCTCGGCCCGCCGGTCGCCGATGTCCTCGAACTGGCTGATGCCGTAGAGGGCCTTGCCGGCGCGGTCGCGCACGACCGAGGTCTGCAGCGACACCCACACCACGCGCCCGTCGGCGTGCAGGTAGCGCTTCTCGAGCTCGTAGCGCTCGATCTCGCCGTCGATGGAGCGGCGCACCACGTCGTGGTCCTTGGCCTGGTCGTCCGGGTGCGTGATGTCGCGGATCGACAGCGACTCCAGCTCGCGGCGGCTGCGGCCGAGCATCCGGGACATCGCCTCGTTGACCCGCAGGAACCGCCCAGCGGTCTCCGGCTTGAAGTCGACGAGCGACATGCCGAACGGGGCGTTCTCGAAAGCGATCCGGAACGACTCCTCGCTGGCTCGCACCCGCGAGACGAGCCGCGCGTTGTCGATGGCGATGCCGGCCTGGGTGGTGTACATCTCCAGCAGTGCCCGCTGCACCTCGTCCGGCCGCCGGCCGCCCTCGGGCAGGTCGACCGACAGGAAGCCCACCAGGCTGCCGGACACCGAGTACATCGGGGCGAACAGGGCGTCCAGCGGGTGCCAGGCGTCCGGGTCGTCGCTCACCGGGATGTCCGGCACCCAGGAGGTGAGACCGGCCAGGTCCGGCTCGGTGTACGGGACGTAGCGCAGCGACCCCCAGGCCTGGGACCGCGCCATCTCTTCCTCCCAGGTGCTGAGGTCGCTGGTGCCGCCCAGCAAGGTCGAGCCGACGTCGGGCGGCCCGGCCACGGCCACGACCCCGACGGTGCCGTCGTCCTCGACCAGGTTCACCGTGGCGACGCCGAAGCCCAGCCCCTCGACCACGCCGTCCACGACAGCGGTCAGGGTGGTCGTCAGGTCGGGGCCGGCGTTCAGGCGCAGGATCAACCGCTGCAGCTCGCGCATAGCAGGCAGGCTGACGTCGCTCACGTCTGTCTGACCTCCGTCCCCCGAAAGGGGAGCCTTCCCCCGTTGCCGAGGCAGCAGTCCTCGACCCTGTCTACATCGGCGTTGCTTTGCTCCGTCTTGACCTTCTTTGCCGATCTATGGGGTTGATCTTGTCGCGACGGTACCGCACCTGCAACCCGCGGACGGAGTGGCGCTGGCGCCCAGGGCAACCAAACGGAGGCCTTCCTGCGTCGTTGTGCTGACACGATCACCGATGGGGGTGCAGCCGGTGGACCAGGACGAGCCTGTGCGTCGGATGCGGGTCTGGGCTGCCGGCCTCGTTGGCGTGGCCCTAGTCGCGGTCGCCGCGACTGTGCTGCCGCGACTGGGCGACGCGCCGGCGCCCCCGGCGGCCGACGACCTGCGCCCGTCCGCCGAGACGAGGCTGGCCGGACTCCTCGCCGACCGGGACGCCGGATACGAGCAGATCGTCTTCGAGGGGGCGTCGTCATCGGCAGTCGTGCTGCGACGGTGCCATCAGGGCAGTTCCTGCACGACCGCCGTGCTGCTCACCGACGACGGCTGGGACAGCTACGTGGCGGAGCCGATGCCCGACGACGCGGGCTTCGTCTGGATCCGGCTGACCCCGGACGGCTCGGTGGCCGTGGTCCCGGACGCGGGAGGGCCGGCGTTCCTGCTGTTCCCCGACGGCTCGACGGCTCGACTGCAGGTCACTACCGAGCCGGTGGACGGCGGCGGAGACGGCCTCCTTGTGAACGGACCACCGCTGCAAGATGACGAGGCGCAGCTCTCCTTGCAGGTCTGGGTGCTCGACTGGCGCGCTGGCTTGCTACGCCCGCTGGCCAGCCAGCCGGCCGGGCAGGTGCAGGGCGGGGTGGCGACGTCCCCGGAGGTCGTGGTCGTCCCGGTCGCGGCGACCGGCGGTGCGGCCGGGAGCCTGGGGGTCGACGTCTCGGTCAGCCGCGACGGCGGCGGCACTTGGCAGACGAACGCCGGCCCCCGACCCCGGGTGCCCTCGCTTCCCGGCCTCACCGTGGGTCTGGACGGCCGGCTGGCTGTCACCTTTGGTGCCGACGGGGCGACGGTCGCGCCGTTCCTCCAGCTGTTCCTCAGCGACGATTACGGGAAGTCCTGGCGGGAGGTGCCGGCCGCGCACCACCCGGGAACCATCGGCGGGGTCGCCTTCGCGCCGGACGGCCGGCTGCTCATCGCCGACGACATGGAGGTTCGGCTGTGGCGGCTCTCCGCTGACGAGACGGACCTCGAGCCGGTCCCGGACGTGCCACGGATCGGGTCGCTCTGGTCGTCCGGGAGCATGCTCGCCGGCCCGACCGGGGGTCGGACGCTGGCCGTCTCCGTGGACGGCGTCAGCTGGCGCCGGGTCGCACCCGGTCTTCCGGAGGGCGTCGTGAGTCAGCCGGCGAGCAGCTCGTCGAGGCGCTCGTAGCCCTCGACCACACCGGTCTCCATTCCGCTGGCCACGAAGGCGTCACGCCCCTCGAACGAGTCGACGAGCGAGGTTGCGACCAGCCGGGTGCGGCCGTTGCCGAGTTCCTCGAAGGCCATCCGCTCCAGGGCGACGCCGTCCGGGAACCCCTCGAAGGTGAAGGTCTGGACGATCAGCTCCGACGGGCGGACCTCGTGGAAGCAGCCGTTGAAGCCGTACTCCTCGTCGCCGCGGATCTGCAGGTAGCGATAGGACCCGCCGGTGCGGCAGTCGAAGTGGTCGATGCTCATCGTCAGGTCGCGCGGGCCGAGCCACTGCACGATCAGCTCGGGGTCCGTGTGCGCCCGGAAGACCTTGTCCCGCGGTGCGTCGAACTCACGGGTGATGCGCACGAGCGGCACGTTCGGGTCGGAGACGATCTCGGTCTCATTCGTGCGGGTGGTGGTCATGTCCGTGCTCCTGTCTGAGGTGGCGGGGTGGGTGCGACGTCGTCCGGCATGGACCGGAGCACGTCGTCGAGGCGGCGGTAGCGCTCCTCGGCCTGGCGGCGGTAGCGCTCGATCCACTTGGTCATCAGGTCGAAGACCTCCGCCTCGAGATGGACCGGTCGGCGCTGTGCCTCTCGGCTGCGGCTCACCAGGCCGGCGTCCTGCAGCACCTTGAGGTGCTTGGAGACGGCCTGCAGCGACACGTCGTACGGCTCGGCGAGCTCGTTGACCGTGGCATCGGCCACGGCCAGCCGAGCGACCATGTCGCGGCGGGTGGGATCGGCGAGCGCCGAGAACACCCGGGACAGCGAGTCTGCGGCCACGACGTCTCTCCTTGTGTTCAACCATCGGGTTGATAACAACGTAGAGGCGCTTCCAGAGGTTGTCAACCAGATGATTGAATACCCCTGGTGGCGGCGGGTGGCGTGGGCATTCGTTCACCTCGCGGCCTGTATGCTCGCCGTTGGTTTCCCGACGAGGGAGTGTTCATGCTGAAGTACCTAGACGCCGGCACCGGCAGCATGCTGGTGCAGATGGCTGTCGCGGGTGTGGCCGGCGCCGCGGTGTTCTTCAAGATCTTCTGGGCGAAGGTCACCAAGCCGTTCCGCCGCAACCGTCCCGACGCCGCGGCCGAGACCGACGTGACCGAGCCGGAGCGCGACCACGCGCACCAGTCCTCGCAGCCTCAGTCTGCTGACGACTGACGGGTGGGAGCGCTCGAGACGTCCAGCGTCGACCCTGCGTCCTTCCGCGACCCGGACAGCACCGTCCTGCGGGTCGGCACCGAGATCCTGAGGCGGCTCTCCCCGGCTGCTGCTGCTGACTGGCACAAGCTCGCTGCCAGCACCTTCTTCCGCGACCGCGTCGGCAAGGGCGACCTGGTCGCGACCGACGAGGTGCCGGACGCTGAGCGGGCCGCGGTGGCTGACCAGGCCAGCTGGCCGGTCGTACTGCGGCACGAGTCGATACCGTTCATCTCCTACCCCTACGAGTGGTCGTTCTCGCAGCTGCAGGACGCCGGGGCGCTGCACATCGACTTGCTTCTCGATGCCCTCAGCGAGGGCATGACGATGAAGGACGGCTACGCCTACAACCTGCAGTTCCGCGGTTCGAAGCCGGTGTTCATCGATATCGGCTCGTTCGAGGAGTACGGCGGCGGGCCCTGGCCGGGCTACCGGCAGTTCTGCCAGACGTTCCTGTTCCCGCTGCTGCTGCAGGCGCACAAGAACTTCTCGTTCCGGCCGTTGCTGCGCGGCCAGGTCAACGGCATCGAGCCCGGCCAGATCCGCGGCCTGATGACCGGCACCGACCTGACCAGGGCCGGCGTGCTCAAGCACGTGGCGCTGCACAGCGCGATGGACACCCGCAACGCGGACAAGGGCGACGGGTCGCAGGCGACCGCCGACCAGCTGAGCAAGTCCGGCTTCTCCGACGCGGTCGCGGCGGCCGCGGCGAAGAACGTCGGCACGCTGGTGCGCAAGCTGCGCTGGAAGCCCGGCGACTCGCACTGGACGACGTACCAGCAGACCAGCACCTACACCGACAGCGAGCGCGACCAGAAGACGGCGTTCGTCCGCGAGGCACTGAGCCAGCGGCACTCCGGGCTGCTGCTCGACCTCGGCTGCAACGACGGCACGTTCTCGTTGGTCGGCCAGGAGTTCGCCGACTACGTGGTGGCCCTCGACAACGACGAGCAGACGATCGACCTGATGTACCGGCGGCTGCGCGCCGACGGCAACACCAAGATCCTGCCGCTGGTGATGGACCTGACCGACCCGTCGCCGGCCATCGGCTGGCGCTCGCAGGAGCGTCCGTCGTTCCTCGACCGGGCCAAGCCGGACGCCGTGCTCGCCCTGGCGCTGGTGCACCACCTCGCGATCGGCGCGAACATCCCGCTGCCCGAGGTCGTCTCCTGGCTGCACAGCCTCGGCGGCCGCCTGGTCGTGGAGTTCGTCGGGCCGGACGACCCGATGAGCCGCCGACTGCTGTCGAACAAGCCGGCCGGGCTGTTCCCGGACTACCGGCCCGAGGTGTTCGAGAAGCTGCTGGGGGAGCGTTTCGAGATCGAGCGCCAGGTGACGCTGGAGAGCGGCACCCGGACGTTGTACTCCGCAGTTCCCCGTGTCTGACGACGAGGCAGTCGCCCCACCCCGCACCCGGTCACCGTGGCGACAGCTGGCCGAGCTCGCCGTTCTCTGCTCGTTCGCGATCGCCCAGCCGCTGCTGGACATCACCGGGAAGAGCCCGGAGACGTTCGTCTTCTACCGGGTGAGTGGGCTCCAGGTCGTCGTCTACGCGCTGCTCATCGTCGTCGTGCCGCCGGTGCTTCTCTGGCTCGCGGTCAGCGCTGTCTCGCTGATCTCCGCTCCCGCGGGCCGGGTCGCGCACGCCCTCGTCGCCGGCGTCCTGATCGCCCTGATCGCCCTGCAGGCCTTCAAGAAGGTGTCCGAGCTGCGCGGCCCCCTGCTGGTGATCGTCGCGGTGGCCGTCGCGGTCGGCGCGCTGTGGCTGTATGTGCGCACTCCTGCGATCCAGACCTTCGTGACGTACCTGATCCCGGCACCGCTGGTGTTCGCCCTACTGTTCGTGCTCACCTCGCCGACGGGTGACCTGGTCCGTCCAGCTGCAGCCGGGGCAGCCAGCGATGGCGGGGGAGGGGGCGGGGCGACACCGCCGGTCGTGATGGTGCTGCTCGACGAGCTGCCGCTGGTGTCGCTGCTCAACTCGCAGGGCGAGGTCGACGAGCGGGTCTACCCGAACTTCGCGCGGCTGGCCGGCACCAGCCACTGGTACCGCAATGCGACCGGCGTCGGCTCGTTCACGTCGTACGCCGTGCCGAGCATGCTGTCGGGACGCTGGCCGACGAAGAAGCTCGTGCCGTCCTACGTCGACCACCCCGACAACCTGTTCTCGTTCCTGGCGCCGGACTACCGGATCCGGGCGTTCGAGACGATCACCCAGCTCTGCGACCCGACGCTGTGCGACAACACCGACCCTGCCAGCGGTGGCGACGGTGGCCTGCGCGGACTGTTCGGCCAGACCTGGCAGGTGGCCAAGACCCTCGCCAAGCCGTATGACGACGACGGGCCGGCGTCCGACCAGTTCGCCGAGAAGTCGGCCGGCACCGTGCCCACGCCGAAGAAGAACACCAAGACCATCACGGCGCCGAAGTGGCAGACGCTGAAAGCGAACCAGCCGGAGCGGTTCCAGCGTTTTCTGGCCGGGTTGCGGCCGCGGGACAAGCCGACGCTGAACTTCCTGCACCTGCTGCTGCCGCACCACCCCTGGCGCTACCTGCCGTCCGGCGCGACCCACCCGGACAAGCTGCTCGGTGGCCGCAAGGGCGGCTGGGCGAACCAGGCCTGGCCGCTGGAGGTGAACCGGCAGGCCCAGCTGCTGCAGCTGGCGTACACCGACCGCCTGCTCGGCGAGGTCATCGACCGCCTGCAGAAGCAGGGGGTCTGGGACGACGCGATGGTGGTGGTGACCGCCGACCACGGCGAGGGCTTCATCCCCGGTGGTGCCGGCCGCCGGCTGACCCAGGAGCCGGAGTCGCAGGCGCAGGTCGCTTGGGTGCCGATGTTCCTCAAGGAGCCGGGTCAGACCAAGGGCGTGACCAGCGATGCCAACTGGGAGCAGGTGGACCTCCTGCCGACGATGGCCGATGCGCTCGACCGGAAGCTGCCGTTCAAGGTCGACGGGATCTCGCAGCTGTCGCGCACGCGGTCGAGCACCGAGAAGCACTGGTACAACTGGCCCGGCTCGCGCACCGTCTTCTCCGGGCCGCCGGCGTTCCGGCTCGTCGAGGAAGGCGTCACGGACACATTCGTCGACGGTTCCGCTGGCCAGCCCGGGCTGTACACGATGGGCAGCCGTCCCGACTGGATCGGCAAGTCGGTGTCGGACCTGGCCTCTCTCGGGGTCGACGTGGACGGTGCGCCGAGCACGATGACCGCCCGGCTCTCGAGCGACCTCGACTTCGACGCGGTCGACCCGTCCAGCGGCAGCGTTCCGTCGCTGGTGACCGGCACGCTGCAGCGCTCCACGGGGCACGGCCCGATCGTCATCGCCGTCAACGGGACCGTGGGTGCCGTGTCGGAGATCTACTCCGAGGTGAAGAAGCCGTCGTTCGCCGGCATGGTGAATGACGCCCTGTTCCGCTCGGGTGACAACGACCTGAAGCTCTATGAGATCGTCGGCGGCACCAGCCCACAGCTGCGCCCCATCACGCTCCGCTGAGCGTGCCGCGACGCTCGCCAGCGCCCGGGGACTGAAGATGTCGGCGGGTTCGGCCGATGGTGCCTTGTGAGCCCGTGCGGTCCTCCGCCTACGGTCGCGCCCGCGAGGGGCCACCGTGGCGATGACGCCGTCCCGGCGGCGTCCGCGGTGGCCTTCCGTCTGCACGACGTCGAGCGACGCGCGGCCTACCTCGCGGCGTACGACGTCTTCGAGGACTCCCAGGGCGAGGACCACTTCGCGGCCGTCGCCCGGCTTCCCGAGATGGCGGCGGAGGCCGAGCGGCGCAGCTGGCCCGAGGTGAGCTTCGTGCTCGCCGCGGCCCAGACCGTGCACGCGATGACCCGGCCGGACGCCGAGCGCGATCCGGCGCCCCTGGTGCATGCCCTGCTGCGCCGGGCCGAGGGTCTGGGTGCTCCTGCGTTCGTGGCGATCGCGACGGGGTTCCGGGCGATCGTCGCGTCGGCCAACGGCGACGCGGCCAACCTGCTGGCGGACGTGGGCCGAGCCGTCGCCCTCCTGGACGACACCGAGCAGTCGCCGCTCGACCGCTGCACCGGGTACGTCGTCGTCGCGGCCGCCCTGAACACCCTGCAGCTCTGGGAGCTGGTCGACGAGATGTACACCCGCGCGGCCGAGCTGAGCCCCGACTGCGAAGCCCCGGCCCAGGCAGCCGCGGTCGCGGTCAACCGGGTGCTCATCCGGCTGGAGTGGGCCTGCGCCTTGCTCGAGGACGGCGACGAGCAGGCAAGCGGTGAGCAGCTGCAGCGCGCCGAGGCTGCGGTGCCGGAGGCGCTGGCCGAGCGGCTGCCCGCCCTGTGGCGGCGCGACGTCGAGGCGATCAGCGACATCCTGCGTCTGCTCCGAGGTGCTGACCCGGTCCCGATGGCGGAGACCCTTGCGGAGCATCGTCGGCAGCTGTCGGCCAGCAGTGACCTCGAGGCGCTGCCGCTGCTCGACGCTGCCTGGGCGCTGGCCCTCGTGCAGCATGGCCAGGTGCCAGCAGCCGTGGCGGCGGCGAGGGAGCTGGCTCCCAGCAGCTCGTCGTCGTCCGGCGCGAAGAGCTTCCCGCTCTGGGTCCGCGCCCAGGTGCTGGCTGCCGAGGCACCTGCTGAGGCCACCTCCGCGCAGCGGGACCACGCCGTCCTCGTCGGTCGGCTGCGCCGCGAGTCGCGGCTGGCCGTGCTGGGCGCGGCGCACGCCCAGATCGCGGTCGAGCGCCGGCGGGCCGAGCACGAGCGGCTGGCGCACCAGGTGAACACCGATGCGCTCACCGGGCTGAGCAACCGCCGGAGCTTCGACGCCTGGCAGCAGGAGCCCGGCCCGGTCCGCCGCGCGACCGCACTACTGCTTGTCGACCTGGACGGCTTCAAGGCCGTCAACGACACCTACGGTCACGGCTGCGGGGACGAGGTGTTGCGCCGGGTCGGGCGGCTGATCAGCGCCTCGATCCGCTCTGGCGACCTGGCACTCCGGCTCGGCGGAGACGAGTTCGCTGTGCTGTTCGAGGAGGACCTGCTCAGTGAAGCGGCCGTAGCGGAGCGGGCCGAGGTCCTGCGGACCGCGGTCGCGAGCGAGCGCTGGTCAGAGCTCGCCGACGGCCTGGCGATCACCGCCAGCATCGGTGTGGCCGTCGCCGACCCGGCGTCCACTGTCGGGTCCGGACCGCGGCCGACGGCCGAGAGCATCTACCGGGCCGCCGACACCGCTCTCTACACCGCCAAGCGACGACGCACCGGCATCGTGGTGAGCCCCGGCGCAGGCGGATCGGGCGCCGAACGCCTGACTGGGCGCGGAGCTCGGACCGACGACACCGATGAGTTGGCCGGGGTGCGAGGGTCTACCTCGGGGACGGGCGGGTCCGGACCGCCATGACACGAGGAGTCGCATGCGCAAGCTGGTGGGCTACACCCTGCTGTCCGCTGACGGGGTCGCCGAGGCCCCCGAGCAGTTCCTGCTCGACTTCGACGACGAGCTGCAGGAGCACCTGAACGCTGTCATCGAGACCCAGGACGCGGTGCTGCTGGGGCGACGCATGCACGACGAGTGGGCCAACTTCTGGCCGACGTCGGACATCGAGCCATTCGCCTCCTTCATCAACGCCACGCCGAAGTACGTCGCGACCTCGACGCCGCTGCCGCCCGGGTGGTCCGGGGCGACAGCGATGGAAGGTTCGGTGCCTGCGTTCATCCGTGACCTTAAGGCGCAGGCCGGAGGGGACATCGGAGTCCACGGCAGCATCGAGCTCACGCGATCCCTGTTCGAAGCGGGCCTGATGGACGAGCTCCGGCTGGTCATCGCGCCGGCGGTTGTCGGCCATGGGCGCAAGCTCTTCGGTGACGGGCAGGACATGCGCCGGCTGGAGCTGTTGCGCGGTGTCAGCACGTCGTCCGGGGCGCTCATCGCGGACTACCTGGTTCTCGACACTGCCGGGTAGGTCGCGCCTAGAGCCGAGAAAGTTCCTTGAGGATCTCGGGGACGACGCGTTCGGGAACGACTTCCTGGAGGTCGTGCGGGCCCTGAACCACGACCTGCCGGGAACGCGGGGAGAGCTGCAACCAGTAGCGCTGGTTCTTCTCACCTCCCGGGTCCGCTTCGGTCGCGCTGACGACGAGGACGGGAAAGTCGCCGATCGGCAGGCTGAGAGTGTCCAGCTCCTCGGAATAGTCGACGTAGTCCACGTGCTCCGGGTTGTCGGTCCACACGAAACCTTCCGCCCGCAGGTCCTGGGGGTCGTCGTGGTAGCTGTCGATGGTCACCAGGCCGGCCACGTGCTTCGGTTGCCGGGCGGCACAGCCGATATTGAGGTTACCGCCACCGGACTGGCCGACCAGCACATACGGCGTGGGCAGGGGAAGCATCGACAACACTTGGTTCTGGACGGCGCACAGGTCGCGCATCGTCCGACGCCCGCGCGGCGGTGGGTCACTGGTACCGGTACCGGGGCGGTCGTAGGCACAGACGGTCGTCGCAGCGACAAGCGGATCGACGAAAGCGGGCGGGTAGGCATCGGTGCCCCCAGAATCGGTGCCCGCCTCCAGCAACAAGCCCGGGCTGCCCTCGCCCGCGCACCAGTAGTCGACAGCCTCGCCAGAGGTGAGCGTGAGAGTGCCGCGCCGTGGTCCATCCATCGCTGACGAGGGTGAAGCCGGGCTGCTGGCAGCCCGCGTGTCGCTGGCGGCCGGTGTGCCGCTGGCTCCGTCGGACGGCTCTGCGTCGCAGGCAGCGAGAAGGATCGGCAGCGCGGCCAAGGCGAAGCCGATCATGCGCATGTCCTGCACCTCCTCAATGACATGCCGAGCCCTGACCGAATGAGTCGGGCGCCATGATGCCGCTGCCGAAGGCTCGGCGCCAGGTGTCCGGGACACTCTGCACCCGGGGCCACTCCAGCGCACCCCCAGGGCGGGCTTGAGAGGAGCCAATACAGGCTCTGACCTGCGATGTCTTGGGGTGCCCCCGGCAGGATTCGAACCTGCGACACACGGTTTAGGAAACCGATGCTCTATCCCCTGAGCTACGGGGGCCAGGGACGTTAGAGGTTAACGGCTGGGGCCAGCCCGACACTCCGGTGGCGCCCCACTCAGCCTCCAGTGTGCTGGGTGAGGAAGTCGACCACCTCGGCGCCGAACAGGTCGGTCGTGCGCATCACGAACTCCTTTCCGTGGTCGGAGCTGTGGGAGAACGTCCGGATGTCCTCCGGCCCGTCGTGCAGCGGCTCGAGCTGCGCGGGTACGTCGGCGAACCCCGAGTCCAGCGCGCCGGCCACGACCATCAGCGGCCCGCGGTACCGCGCCACAGCGCTCTGGACGTCGCCGGCTTCCAGGTCGCGCTCCGGCGGCGACAACGCCACCACGGCGTCGACCGGCGGCTTGATCGAGCCGGCGGCCACCAGGCTGCGGGCACCGCCGGCCGAGGCGCCGACGAGCACTACGTGCTTGGCGCCACGGTCACGCTCCCGCAGGACGAGCAGCTGCAAGGCCCGAGCGTCCAGCCCACGCTCGGCGGTCCACGCGACCACCCGGAAGCCAGCCTCGTCGAGCAGCGCGCCCAGGGCGGCCAGGTCGCAGGGCGTGCCGCGCGACTGGTGGGACAGGATCGCCACCGTGTCGCCGGCCCCGCGGACCAGCCCGGTGATGCGCCGGTCCTTGGCGTCCAGGGTGAACTCACGGTCGGCGTCGCCCGGGCACGGCTCCAGGCCCTGGGCGGCCGGTGGCAGCGCCTCGTCCGACCGGGACATCGACATCGACTCCGCCGGGGTCGGGCTCGGTGACCCGCCGTCGTCCGGCGACGACGACCCGGAACAGGCGGCGATCAAGGCGGCAGACAGGATCGCGACGAGCAGGGCACGCACGCTGGTCAGGGGCACCGCGCAACGCTATGCAGTCGGAGGGCTCGGCAGGCACCCCTCGCGACCGGATCGTTACCCGGATGCCGGCCCTGGCCGTGCGACGGTGGTGGGTGTGATCCGTCCCGTCGTCGCGTGCCTTCTCGTCGCGGCCCTTGCCGGCTGTACGGCGGACCGCCCGACGGCTGCAGATCGCCCGACACCGTCAAGCAGCAGCAGCCCGTCGGCCAGCGACACACCGGAGCCCAGCACCAGCACGCCGACCGAGACGCCGGAATCCACGTTGCTCGACCGCACCGCCGCCATGGCCACGGTGCGTGAGCTGGCCGCCCTCGGCCCCCGCGAAGCGACCTCGGACGCCTACCGACGTGCCGTCGACATCGTGGAAGGCGAGCTCACCGACCTGGGCTACGACGTGACCCGGCAGTCCTTCCACGTCCCGAAGGGCGTCTCCTGGGGAGTGCCGGTCGGTGCCGGCGACACGGTGAACGTCGTCGCGCGGCCACCCGACCTATCGCCTGGACGAGCCGCACGTCGTCGTCGGCGCCCACCTGGACACCGTGCCGCAGGCGCCCGGTGCCGAGGACAACGCCAGCGGCATCGCCATCCTGCTCGAGCTGGCCAGGCTGGCGCAGGCGAGCAATACGCGCCTCCCGATGGTGCTGGTGGCGTTCGGCGCCGAGGAGCCGCGCGGACCGGCTGACGACGAGCACCACTTCGGCTCGCAGACCTACGTCCGGCGGCTCGGCGCGACCGAAGCGGAAGCGCTGGTCGCGATGGTGGCCCTCGACCGCCTCGGCGCACCCGGCTCGGTCCCGGTCTGCACCGGGGGCCGGTCACCGAAGCGGGTCCAGCGCGAGCTGCTGCGCGCCGCTGCGCGCGTCGACGTACCGGCCAGAGCCTGCGACAACCGCACCAGCGACCACTGGCCGTTCGAGAAGGCCGGCCACGTGGTCGCCAGGGTCGGCGGCAACGACTCGCCCGGCTACCACTCGTCGCGGGACCTGCCGCGAACGGTCAGCCCGCGCCAGCTCGCGCGTTCCGGCGGCGTCATGTGGGAGTGGCTGCGGAAGACCTGACAGGCAGACCGTTCAGGGGGCGTGCGTGCCGCGCAGCGGTGTGCCGCTCGCGCCCCACACCCGGTCCAGGATCCGCTGGCCGCGCGCCCCGTCCGCGAGCCGAGGTGCGAAGTCCTGTCCGATCACGACCGGCACCAGCCGGGCGTTCTTGAGCTCGCTGCCCCAGAAGGTCAGCTCGAGCGCCGCGCCCTCCCGCGTCTCGCGCTCCTCCATGTCGAACACGAAGTTGCCCAGCGAGTACGCCACCAGCGAGTCGCCGACCGACTCCATCCCCTGCACCCAGTGCGGGTGCCCACCCACGACCACGTCGGCGCCGGCCCGGACCAGGGCGCGGGCCACCAGGCGCTGGTCGCGCACTGTCCGCGTCGTGTACTGGGTGCCCCAGTGCGGCATCACCAGCACCACGTCCACGCGGGACCGCAGGTCACGCACGATGTCGGTGACACGGTCGAGATCGGCATGCACCAACGGCCCGGTGCGGGGGTCCATCCGCAACCGCAGCGCCCCCGGCCGGTCGGGGGTGGCCGCGGGCGTCTCGCCGATCGCGTCGAAGGCGACCACGCCGAACCGGACGTCGTTGCGCTCGACGATCGCCGGCTGCGCGGCGCGGGCGAGATCGGACCCGGCGCCCACCGGCACGAAGCCGCCTGCTCGCACGCGCCGTACCGTCTCGACCAGCGCCTGCAACCCGAAGTCGCCGGTGTGGTTGTTCGCCAGCGACAGCACGTCGAAGCCGGCCAGCTCCAGCCCGGCCCGTACGGCGGGTGCCGCGGCGAACGAGTCGCCGCCCTGCCGAGGCGGACCGGCCCGCGACAGGGTGCCTTCCAGGTTGCCGATCGTGAGGTCGGCGCTCGCCAGCCGCCGGGCCATCGGCCGCAGCGCAGCCGTCGGGTCGCCGACCGATGCAAGGTGGGCGCCGACCCCACGCCCGAGCATCACGTCGCCGGTGACCGTCACGGTCGTGACCGTCGGCGGCTCCGGGCCGTCGGTCGTCACCGCGTACGCCGACGGGTCGCGCAGCGGGTCGACGCCGTCCACGGTGGCCACGGTCAGCGGCAGCCGCACCTGGTCCGCGGGCACGACCGCCACGACGTCGGGGTCGGACAGCACCTCGGCCGGCGTTCCGGTCCGCAGCGCCGCCGGGTCCGCACCCAGCTCGGACCAGTCGGTCACCTCGCCGTCCTGGAGCGCAGCAACGTCCGCGGCGCTGAGGTCGAGCGCCCTCGTCGGATGCAGCGCCACGACCAGCGGTGCGGTGGATGTGGGTTCGGGCTCCGGCGGAGTGGAGCTGACCGGCGGTGCCGACGAGCTGCGGGGCTCGTCCGGCGGGCTGCTGCTGGGCTCGGCGGTGCACGCCGCGGTCGTGGCGAGGGCGACGACCAGCATCGCGACGGGACGGGGACGGCCGACGGGCATCACCCGGACAACGGAAGCCGGCCCGCCCGCGTTCCGACGTAGGCTGGCCGGGTGAGCGACCGACCGGACCACGACGACGAGGTGCTGCCGGAGCAGACCTCGGACGACACCGATAGTGGTTGGGGCGAGCCGCACCATGACCCGGACGACGACGAGCGCCTGATCCGCGAGAAGCCGCCGCACTGGTAGGAGGAGTCGATCCGATCGACCGCCTCGGTCGCCGATCAGACGCTGCGCTGACGGAGCAGGTCGCGGATCTCCTGCAGCAGCACGATGTCCTCGGTCGGCGCCGCGACCTCCGGCTCCTCGCCACGCTTGCGCCGCTCCATCAGCGCGTTCACCGGGACGACTACGACGAAGTAGACGACGGCCGCGACGATGATGAAGTAGATCAGCGCGCTGATGAGGGCGCCGATGTTCACGAACGTCTTGTCGTCGTCACCACGGAGGAAGAACCCGAGTGCCGGCGAGGTCGAGGACCCGGCCGCGTTGATGATCGGCTGCACGACGCTGTCGGTGAACGTCTTGATCACGGTGGCGAACGCGGTGCCGATGACCACGGCGACCGCGAGGTCGACGACGTTCCCGCGGAGCAGGAAGTCCTTGAATCCCTTGATCACGTCTGCCTCCAAGCGGTCGGCGATTTCTTCACCTCTGCGGCGGTGCCCACCCTGGCAGAGCGGACCGGGGCTGTCACGAGCCGCGCACCACGACCGACAGCCGGTCGGTGACCGCGGCGGCGGCGAGGCGCGCGGCGGTGGGCGAGCTGGTGGCGAGCAGCAGCAGCGCGCCGTCGCCCAGACCGGCCCCGAAGCCGGCCGAGGCTGGGCGGGGGACCGACAGCACCCGGACGCCAGCCGCGACGAGCCGGGCCTCGGCGCCGCCCTCCACGGTCGCCGCCAGCACGTCGACGTGGTCACCGGCGGCGAGCAGCGCGACCGCGTCGGTGTCGGCGATCCGGACCGGTGCCGCGACGAGGCCGGGCTCGAGCCCGCGCAAGGACGCTGGTCCGACCAGGCGGACGTCGGTCAGCACCTCCCCTCGGCGTACGGCGGAGACCACTGGTCGCTGGGTCGCCTGGCTCGCGCTGCGCAACGCGCCCTCGGGCACCGACCCGACGGGACGGCTGACCACTCGCAGGTCCCGCGGCTGCAGGGCCGCGCCGGGTGCGACGTCCCGCGCCGCGACGACGACTTGCACGCCAGGAGGCGGTGGCGGCGCCAGCGCGTGTATTGCGAAGGCGACCGATCCGGCCAGCAGGCCCGCGGTCAGCAGCCGCCGGCGCCAGGCCACGGCGCGGCGCAGCTCGCGCAGCCAGCGGTCCAGCCGTGCGGGGGAGACCTCGGCCGGCCAGGTCACCGCCGACTCGCCCTCACGGCAGGTCGAACGGCAGCTTCTGGCCGTCGGTCGCGTGCCGGCACGCGCAGTCGGCGTCTGGAGCGGGCAGGGCGCCGAGCGCGTCGACCAGCAGGTCCCGGACGCCGGTGATGTTCTCGGCGAACACCCGCAGGACCTCCTCGTGCGTCACGCCCTCACCGTGCTCGAGGCCGGCGTCGAGGTCGGTGACCAGAGCGACGGAGGTGTAGCAGAGGCCCAGCTCGCGGGCCAGTGACGCCTCCGGTACGCCGGTCATGCCCACCACCGACCAGCCCTGCGCCGCGTGCCACAACGACTCGGCGCGGGTGGAGAACCGTGGGCCGTTGACCACGACGAGGGTGCCGCCGTCGACCACCGGCAGGTCGCGGGCGCGCCCGGCCGACAGCGCGACCTGACGGCCGTTCGGGCAGTAGGGGTCAGCGAACGCGATGTGCACCACCGGGCCGACGTCGTCGAAGAAGGTGTGGCGGCGGCCCCAGGTGCGGTCGACGACCTGGTCAGGCACCACGATGGTGCCCGGGCCGTGCTCGGCCTTGAGCGACCCGACCGCGCAGGGGGCGAGCACCTGCCTCACGCCGAGCGCGCGCAGTGCCCAGATGTTGGCGCGGTAGTTGACCAGGTGCGGCGGGAAGCGGTGGTCGCGTCCGTGACGCGGGACGAACGCCACCCTCCGGCCACCCACCGTCGCGACGGTCAGCGGGTCGCTGGGTGCACCGAACGGGGTGTCGAGCTCGACCTGGTCACCGTCGAGCAGGGCATAGAGGCCGGACCCGCCGATCACGCCGAGGTCGGCCCGCGGCCCGTCGTACGTCGCAGTCGCCATGGCGCACGACCCTAGCGAGGCGCGGACCGGTCTCGGTCGGCGTCCACACCGCTCAGGCGGCGCTGCCCTTTGTGGACGAGGTGCTGGGGGCGGCAGCAGGCTTCGACGTCTTGGAGTCCTTGCTGCCGGCGCTCTTGCCGCTGCTCGCGGCGGCGTCGGACTTCGTCGACTCCGTCGCAGACCCGTTCTTGCCGTCGGTCGTGCTGCCGGAGCTGCCGTCGGCCTTGCCGTCGGACTTGCCATCTGTCTTGGCCCCGACCTCGGCGGGCTTCTTGTCCCGGCTGTCGTTGCGGTAGAAGCCGGAGCCCTTGAACACGATCCCGACGTTGCCGAAGACCTTGCGCAGGCGGCCGGAGCAGACAGGGCACTCGGTCAGGGCGTCGTCGGTGAAGGACTGCACGGCCTCGAGGTCGTGGCCGCACTCGGTGCAGGCGTACTGGTACGTCGGCACGGACGTCCTCCTCGGTGCTCGTGCCAGGCCCTGGCACTCCCTGCTGTCGAGTGCTAATGATGCGTCATCGCCGCCGCCCCGGCAACCTGGTCGAGGCAGCGGCAATGACCGCGGAGGTCTCAGCAGCCGCGCGCGCCGCCTGCGGCGGACGGGCTGTGGCAGGTGTCCTGACCCGTACCGCCACGGATGAGGTCCGCCCCCGGGCCGCCCCAGACGGTGTCGTCGCCCCCGCCGGCCTCGATGACGTCCAGGCCCTCCCCGCCGCGGATGGTGTCGTCGGCTGCTCCGCCGCGGAGGTAGTCGTCCCCGTCGCTGCCGCGGATGAAGTCGTCGTCGTCCCCACCACGGACCCGGTCCGCCCCGGGGCCACCCTTCAGCTTGTCCGAGCCGTCGCCGCCCTGGACCGTGTCGTCGCCGGGGCCGCCGACCATGATGTCCCGGTCCTGCCGGCCGAACATCAGGTCCGCGTCGGAGCCGCCGACCATGAGGTCGATGCCGTAGCTGCCCCACAGCCGGTTGCGGCCGGGTCCGCCGCGCAGGTTGTCGTGGCCGGCGCCACCGTTGAGGATCTCCAGCCGCCCAGCGGTCTGCGGATCGTCCGCGGGGACGCCGACGTTGTCACCGCCCAGGATCTGGTCCGCGCCGGCGTCGCCGTAGAGCTTGTCCACGCCGCCCTGACCGTCGATCCGGTCGTTGCCGTCGCCGCCGTGGACGACGTCGTACCCGGTCGTCGTCTCCGCGTACGGCCCGGTCTCGCCGGTGCTCTGCAGCGAGTTGTCGCCCGCACAGACCATGTCGTCGCCGCCGAGGCCGGTGATGGTGTCGCCCCCGCCGAGGCCGAGGATCACGTCGATGCCCTCGGTGCCGGTGATCGTGTCGCCCGCGGGGGTGCCGACGATGGTCGGAAGCTGCCCGAAGCAGGTCAGCGGCGGTTCGGCAGCTGCGCTGCTCGTGGCGCCGACGAGCAGTGCGGCCGTACCGAGCAGGCCGGCGGCGCCGGCGGCCAGCAGCGTGGAACGGAACGGGGCAAGGGCCTGTCGTGTCATGGGCTTCTTCCGTCGGTGGATCAGTTCGTCATGCGTGGTCGAGGACGCAGCGAGGTCCCGAGTGGTTCGGACGAACACGACACACTGGCACAAAAGCCCCGGGATCTGACCTGTCGGCAGGTGTGGCTAACGTCACGCCATGGCCGACTTCCACCAGCAGGACCTCGCCGACTCCCGCTTCGAGCAGGTCCACCTGCAGCGGGCGAGGTTCCACCAGGTCCACCTCAACGACGCCGACTTCGACGACGTCGACCTGAGCGGTGCACAGTTCCGCGAGGTCTTCTTCAAGGATGTCGTGATGCGTGGCAGCGCCTTCGTCAACTCGCGGATCGAGGGTGAGATCGAGGGCCTCACCGTCAACGGCGTGGACGTCGCGCCGCTGGTCCAGGCCGAGCTGGAGCGTCGCGAGCCGGACCTGGCGAAGATGCGCCCCACCGACCCGGACGGGTTCCGCGAGGCGTGGGCCACCCTCGAACGCCTGTGGGCCGACACCGTCGAGCGCGCCCGCAAGCTGCCGGAGGCCGCGCTGCACGAGCAGGTCGACGGCGAGTGGTCGTTCATCGAGACGCTGCGGCACCTGGCGTTCGCGACCGAGTGCTGGCTGCACCGCGCGATCCTCGGCGACCCGAGCCCGTGGGCGCCGCTGTCGCTGCCGTGGGACGGGATGCCCGACACCGAGGGCGTGCCGCGGGACCGCGAGACACAACCCTCGCTCGAGGACGCCCTTGAGCTGCGGCTCGACCGGCAGGCAGCGGTACGCCGGTACGTCGACGCGCTGGACGACGCGACGCTCTCCTCCGACACCGTCCCCGTCGAAGGGCCGGGCTGGCCGGAGTCCCGCAGCTATCCGGTGCGCGAGTGCCTGCTCACACTGCTCAACGAGGAATGGTGGCATCGCCAGTACGCGCTGCGCGACCTTGCGGTGCTCGAGGAGCGGCACGCCTGACGCACGGCTGGTTCTGGCGGAGAGCTAGGCTGGGCGGGTGTCCGCGCTACGGATGGTTCGCTCGGCCGTCGTCGGGCTGAGCGCGATCGGGTTGGCTCTGCTGGGCCACCTGACCGGCGGCGGCGCGACGCCCGAGCCAGGCGCTCTGACGATGCCGGTCATCGTCGTCCTGCTGGTGAGCTACGGCCTCTCGGCCCGGCGTTGGACCATCGGGCCGCTGGTGGCGCTGCTGCTCGGTGCGCAGGTGCTCTTCCACGTGGCTTTCGCCGACGCGACCCATAGCCACCATGCGATCTTCGCGGGGACCGGCGCGATGTCCCCGGGACATCCGGCGCTGCCCATGGTGGCCGGGCACATCGCAGCCGCCGGGCTCACCGCGCTACTTCTCCGGCGCGGCGAGAACTGGCTCTCGAGTCTCGTGGCGCTGCTGGCGCGAGCCTGGCGGGCTGCGCGCATCGCTGCCGTGGGGCCGGTGGACGCCACCCGGGGAGTCGCGGGATCTCCACCCGGCGGGCTCCCGGCGGCGCTCGACCTGCTCGAGCACGTGGTCGCCCGACGCGGCCCGCCGGCGCGCCTGGCCGTCTGACTCCCGTTTCCTCCGGGCTTCCTGCCTACCTACATCTGCTCCGACCAGTCGGACGCTCCGTTGCGCGCGCCTCCGCGCGCCGTTGAAAGGGCCTTTCCCGCATGCCAGGTTCTCGCCGTCCCCGCACGTCTGCCGCGAGCCGCCGGTTCGGGGTGACGCTCGCCGCAGCGCTCGCTGCACTCGTCGCCGCCGCGGTTCCGTCTGCCGCGCACGTCACCGTGTCATCGCCGGACGCCGCGCCAGGCGGCTTCGGCAAGCTGATCGTCCGCGTCCCGACCGAGTCGGACACCTCGTCCACCACGAAGGTGCAGGTCCAGCTGCCCGCTGACACCCCGTTCGCGTTCGTGTCGACAAAGCCGCACGCAGGCTGGACGGTCGCCACCACCGAACGCACTCTCGCCGACCCGATCACCGTGGAGGGCTTCACCTTGTCGAAGGCGGTCGCCACCGTCACCTGGACTGCCTCCGAGGCGAGCACCGGCATCGCCCCGGGTCAGTTCGACGAGTTCGAGCTGTCCCTGGGGCCGTTCCCGTCCGACGTCGACACATTGTCGTTCCCGGCGACCCAGACCTACTCCGACGGGGCCGTCGTCGCCTGGGACCAGGATGTGGTGAAGGGCCAGGACGAGCCTGAGCATCCGTCGCCGATCCTCGAGCTCGCTTCGGCGACGCAAACCGAGGATGCCGCCCAGAACGACTCGGGTAGCGATGGTGCCAGCGATGACGTCGTGCAGGCGACGGACTCCACCGACGCCACGGCACGTTGGCTGGCGGGGACTGCTTTGGTCGTTGCCGCGGTGGGTCTCGTGATGGCGGCCCTGTCCGCGCTCGGTGTTGTGGGCCGACGGAGGACGTCGGCATGACGTCGCGCCAGCGCCGTACCCCTGCCGCCGTGGCCGTCCTCGCCGCGGTGCTCGCGGTCACGGGCGGACTCGTGTGGCTGGGGGCGGCGCCGGCGTTGGCGCACGCCAACCTGGTGCGGGCGGTGCCCGGGGACGGTGCGACAGTGACCACCGCCCCGGGCCGGGTGCGGCTGGTGTTCGACGAGAACGTGCGGACACCGGCGGCCGTCGTGGTGACCGGACCGACCGGCAGGCAGGTCGAGCAGGGGCAGGTGTGGGTGCTGGACAACACAGCCAACGTCCGCGTCGATGTGACGGCGGCCGGCCGGTACACGGTGGCGTTCCGGGTGGTGTCGGCTGACGGGCACCCCGTCTCGGCGCGGACCACCTTCCGGTTCACGCCTGGCGGCAGCGCCCAGCCGGGAACGCGGGCAGAGCATGCGGGTCACGACAGCGACGCGGACGGCGGCTCGAGCCCGGGCCGGGTCATCGCCATCGTGGCCGCCCTCGGACTGCTCGCCGGGCTGGCGCTGCTGACGGTGCGCCGGATGCCGGGCGGCATCGTGAACCCCGGCCGTAGCCCCGACCGCCGGGGATCGCCGTGACGAGCACGAAGGGCTCGACTCCTGCTCTGCGCCACAGCGGCGCCACCGAAGTGTCCCGCGGCGAGCTGTGGCGGTGGGTCGCCGGCGCGGCCCTGGTAACGATGTCGGTGCTGGTCGTGGTGCTGCTCGCCGGCGGTGGCGCACCGCAGCCGGTGCCGGCAGGCCTGCCGGACTCCGGCCCGGTGACCGGGTGGGGGCTGCCGTCGGTGCGGCTGCTCGCGGACCTGGCCGGGCTGGCTGCTGTCGGGCTGCTGCTGGCGGCCGGGTTGCTGCTGTCCTCGCCGGAGCAGAGGCTGGCCGACGGCCCGGCCCGCGCGGCGACCCTGGCCGGGCGGGTGTCGGGGGTATGGCTGCTGGCCGTGATGGTGCAGATCGTGCTGACGGTGTCGGACATCTTCGGCGTCCCGCCGTCGCAGGCGACCGACGCGACCGTGCTGCGGAGCTTCCTCGGGCAGACGTCACAGGGCCGTGGGCTGCTGGTGCAGGCGGCGCTTGTCGTCGTGGTCGCGGGTCTGGCGCGGGCCGCGACCTCACCGCGGGGCGCGGTGCTCGCGCTGGTGTTCGCGGTGGCCGCGATGACCCCGCCGGCCCTGACCGGGCACTCGGCCTCCTCCGGCAGCCACGAGCTGGCGGTCGCCAGCCTGCTCCTACACCTGGTCGCGGCGGCACTGTGGGTCGGCGGCCTTGCCGGCTTGGCATGGGTATCGGCAGTGGCGGGCTCCGCCGATGCCCTGCGGTCGGCGGTGCCGAGGTTCTCGACGTTGGCCGCGTGGTGCTTCGCCGCAGTCGCGGTGTCCGGCGTCGTCAACGCCGGCGTCCGTCTCGGCGGAGCGGCGCCGCTGCTGACCTCGGCGTACGGCGGGCTGGTGCTCGCGAAGGTGGCGGCGCTCGTGGTGCTTGGCGCATTCGGCTGGTGGCACCGACGGCGCACCGTGGCCGCGATCGGCGGTGGTCAGAGGCCGGCGACGCGGCTCTTCGTGTCGGTGGCCGCGGCCGAGCTGGTGGTGATGGCCGCAACGGTCGCGCTGGCCGTCGGCCTGTCCCGCACGCCGACCCCGGTCGGCGAAGGATCGCGGCCCTCACCGGCCGGCGAGCTGCTCGGGTTCCCGATGCCCGGACCGCCCACGGCTGCGCGGTTGCTCGTCGGCTGGGTGCCGGACGGCTTCGCCCTGACCTTCCTGGTGCTGGCCGCGACGCTCTACGCGGCCGGGGTGCTGGCGCTGCGGCGCCGCGGCGACAGCTGGCCGGTCGGCCGCAGCATCGCGTGGGCACTGGGACTGGCGGTGTTCGCCTGGGCCACGGTCGGCGGTCTCGGGCTGTACTCGCACGTGCTCTTCTCGGCGCACATGGTCGCCCACATGCTGCTGAGCATGGTGGCGCCGATCGGGCTGGTGCTCGGCGCTCCGGTCACGCTGGCGCTGCGCGCGCTGCCCGGGCCGCGGGTCAGGGGGGAGGCGTCGCCGCGCGGCATGCTGACCGCGGCCCTGCACTCCCGGGTGGTGGCGGTGGTCGCGCACCCGCTGGTGGCGTTCGCGCTGTTCGTCGGCAGCCTGTACGCCCTCTACTTCACCGACCTGTTCCCGACGCTGATGGCGAACCACCTCGGGCACGTCGCGATGGAGTTCCACTTCCTCGCCGTCGGCTCGCTGTTCTTCTGGGTGCTGGTCGGCATCGACCCGGCGCCGCGACGGCTGCCCCCGATTGCCCGCATCGTGCTGCTGTTCGCGGCGATGCCTTTCCACGCGTTCTTCTCGATCGCGCTGATGAGTACGACCGAGCTCCTCGCACCGGGCTACTACCTGCGCCTGGACCGGCCGTACTGGACCGACCTCCTCGCCGACCAGCACCTCGGCGGCGGCATCGGCTGGGCCATGGGCGAGCTGCCCATCCTGCTCGTGCTGGCCGCCGTCTTCGTGCAGTGGGCACGCTCGGACGCCCGAGAGGCCCGCCGCTTCGACCGGGGCACCGACGACGAGCTCACCCGGTACAACGCCCGGCTCGCCCAGCTGCAGGCGCGCTCCGAGGCCACCGGGCGTTCACCTTCGGACCCGCAGACCCCAACGGAAGGTCGCACTCGATGAGCAACCGGACCAGGGACAAGGCCGCCGCGCGGGAGCGGGTCGCCGCCATGAGGGCCGAGCAGGCCCGGGCCGCGCGCCGCCGCCGGGTCATGCTCGCCGGCGGCAGCATCGGTGTGGTCCTGCTCCTGCTGGTCGCGCTGGTGGTTGCGAAGGCAGCCGGCCTCGGCTCCGGTGACGACTCCGCTTCAACCACCTCCGCGCCGTCCGGCGCCGCGAGCACGGCGGTCGTGAAGGCCGTCACCGGCGTTCCCGGGGCGGTGCTCGACGAGGTCGGTGCGGGGGACGCCCAGGCCGTGCCGCACAAGGTGGACGCACCGGCGCTGACCGCCGACGGGAAGCCGAAGGTGCTGTACGTCGGCGCGGAGTACTGCCCGTTCTGCGCGGCGCAGCGGTGGCCGGTGGTGGTGGCGCTGTCCCGCTTCGGCACCTGGGCCGGGCTGGGGCAGACGACGTCCGCCAGCGACGACGTGTACCCCGACACCTCGACTCTGTCGTTCCACGGTGCCACGTACACCAGCGACCACCTGTCGTTCACCGGCGTGGAGACCAGCGGCCGCACCAAGGTCGACGGTCAGTACGCGCCGCTGGACAAGCTCAGCGCCGCAGACCGGAAGACGTTCGCGACCTACGACCAGCCGCCGTACACCAGTGGTGCGGCCGGCGGCATCCCGTTCATCGACTTCGGCGGCTCCTACGTGTCCTCCGGCGCGAGCCTCGACCCGGAGCTGCTCGCGGGCACGTCCCACCGCGAGATAGCCACCGCCCTGTCCGACCCGACCAGCCCGATCGCGAGGGCGGTGGACGGTTCGGCGAACGTGATCACCGCCGCGTTGTGCGAGCTCACCGACCAGCAGCCCACCGAGGTGTGCTCGGCCAAGGGAGTCACGGATGCCGCCGAGGCCCTCGCGCAGGGCAACGGGTGACACCGACACCGACAGCGCCGCGGTGGGCACGCACGAGCTCGCTGGCCCTGTCCTCGGCGGGGCTGGCTGTGTCGGCGTACCTCACCCTCGAGCACTACTCGTCGTCGACGACGCTGGCCTGCCCGGAGACCGGCGTCGTCAACTGCGTGAAGGTCACCACCAGCAGCTACTCATCGCTGGCCGGTGTGCCGGTGGCGCTGCTCGGGCTGCTGTTCTTCGCCGCCATGACGGTGCTGTGCGCGCCGGCCGCCTGGCGCGCGTCCAGCCCGTGGGTGGACCGTGCGCGGCTGGCAGGTTCCCTCACCGGGGTCGTGATGGTCGTCTACCTGGTGTGGGCAGAGCTGTTCCGCATCGATGCCATCTGCCTCTGGTGCACCGTCGTGCACGCGATAACCGTCGCGTTGTTCGCGGTCCTCGTCCTGGCTGCCGCTCTGCGCCCCGTCGACTCACTCTGAGCGCTGGTCGTGCTCCGCGAGCGTGCGGACCAGCTCGCAGCCGAACAGGGCGAGGCGCTCGATGCTCTCGGTCGAGTGCTCGAGCTGGGTGTCCGGGTCGAACTCCCCTTCTTCGCCGGAGACGTCGAGCATGTTGTCGAGCACGACCGCGGCGCCGCCGGCCCGCAGACCCCACAGCCGGGCGAGCACGAAGATGACACTGGCCTCCATCTCGGCGGCCAGCACGTTCTGCCGCTGGAGGTCCTCGAAGTGCCCGGCCCACCACGACTGCCAGTAGCCGGCGTGCGACGAGCCGGGCCGCGGGTGCCCGGCGTAGAACGTGTCGGCGCTGCGGGTCAGGCCGACGTGGTAGCGGAACGCCAGCCGCTTCGCGGCCTCGACTGCAGCGGTGACGACCTCGTGGTGGGCGACGGCGGGGTACTCGATCGGCGCGTAGAGCCGCGACGCGCCGTCCAGCCGGACAGCGCCGTCGAAGACGACAAGGTCACCGTTGCGGATGTAGTCCTGGAAGGTCCCTGCGGTGCCCAGCCGGAGGAACGTGGTCGCTCCGCACCGGGCCAGCTCCTCCATCGCGATGGACGTCGAGGGGGCACCGATACCGGTGGAGGTGCAGCTGATCGGCGTGCCCTTGTACACGCCGGTGTAGGTGACGTACTCGCGGTTCGTGGCGACGTGGCGGGCCTCGTCCCAGTGCGCCGCGATCGTCGGCACCCGGCCGGGGTCGCCGGGCAGGAGGACGTACGGTGCGACGTCGCCGTCGGTGATCTGCAGGTGGTACTGGGTCACGGGCACTCCTCGGCTGCACTCTAGGCAGCAGGAGTATCCAGCTCCGCCCACACCATCTTGCCGGTGGCAGACCGTCGTACGCCGTGGTGCGAGGCGAGCGCGTCGACCAGGGTGAGACCGCGGCCGCCCTCGTCGGCGGGAGTGGCGATCCGGGGCCGGACCGGCCGGCTGGAGCCGTCGGAGACCTCCATCCGGAGCCCCTCGCGACGCGCCAGCAAGGTCAGGCCGATGTCGGTGCCGGCATGCCGGACCGCGTTGCCGACCAGCTCGCTGACGATGAGCTTGGCGTCGTCGCAGAGGCGGCCGTAGCCCCAGCGCTGGCAGCTCTTCTGGACAGCGGCGCGGGCAGCCCCGACCGACCGCGGTTCGGCGGGATAGGTGGCGTGGTACGTGCTGGGCGTCCTCTTCAGGTACTCCGTGGCGGGCACAGCCCGGCTCCCATCATGGATGTCAACAATTCACTCGTACCCGGGGCTCTCGGTGCGAACCGGGATCGCTCGGTGTTCCGGGCCGTCACCCGGTTGCCTCAGCACGGGATGAGCAGAGACTCCTCGACCCATTCCTCCACGAGCGCCCAGCGGCCGGCCCGCAGCGCCGCCAGGTAGAGGACCCGGCCGTGCCACCCGCCGTAAGCGTCGCGCCGCCACTCGACGAGCAGCCCGGGGCGCTTCTCGGCGGACCGGTCGGCCGGGTCGGCCACCCAGCAGTGCCGCCCGGGACACGGGTCGGCGCCCGGGCGGGGCCGGCTCAGCGTGACCCGCTCTGACATGGGCAGGCCACGCCCGCTGGTCATGCCGCCTGCCACCGGCCCAGCATGGCAGATGATCGAACGTGTGTTCGAGGGACCGTCGAGCCGGGACCCGCCGACTCCGGGCGAGAACACCAGCGGAGAATTCGGTCCGTGAGCACCGACGACGGGACGACCTTCGCGGACCTGGGCCTCCGCCCCGAGCTGCTGGCCGCGCTGGCCACCCTCGGGTACGAGGAGCCCACCCCCATCCAGCGGGAGGCGATCCCGAAGCTGGTGGCAGGCCGTGACCTTCTCGGCCAGGCAGCGACCGGCACCGGCAAGACTGCCGCCTTCGCGCTGCCGATCCTGCAGGCGCTGCCCGCCGGTGACCGCGGGGTCGCGCCGTCCGCGATGGTCCTGGTGCCGACCCGCGAGCTGGCCGTCCAGGTGTCCGAGGCCCTGCACCGTTACGGCCGCGAGCTCGGCGCCCGGGTTCTGCCGATCTACGGCGGGCAGCCGATCGGCCGGCAGCTCGGTGCGCTCAAGCGCGGGGTCGACGTCGTGGTCGCCACCCCCGGGCGGGCGCTGGACCACCTCAACCGGGGCACCCTCGCCCTCGACTCGCTAGCGACCGTCGTCCTCGACGAGGCCGACGAGATGCTGGACATGGGCTTCGCCGACGAGCTCGAGGCGATCCTGGCCGCGACCCCGCCGACCCGGCAGACAGTGCTCTTCTCGGCCACGCTGCCGCGGCGGATCGACGGGATCGCGCGACGGCACCTGCGTGACCCGGTGCGGATCGAGATCGAGCGGGAGACCCCGGCCGAGGGCGAGGCACCCAAGGTCCGGCAGAGCGCGTACGTCGTGGCGCGCGCCCACAAGGCCGCAGCGCTGGGACGCATCCTCGACATCGAGGCACCGACGGCCGCCATCGTGTTCTGCCGCACCCGGGACGAGGTGGACCAGCTCACCGAGACCCTCAACGGCCGCGGCTACCGGGCAGAGGCGCTGCACGGCGGCATGAGCCAGGAGCAGCGCGACCGGGTGATGGGCAGGCTGCGCGCCGGCACCGCCGACCTGCTCGTCGCCACCGACGTCGCAGCCCGCGGCCTGGACATCGACCAGCTGACCCACGTCGTCAACTACGAGGTCCCGTCGGCGCCGGACGCCTACGTGCACCGGATCGGCCGGGTCGGCCGCGGCGGCCGTGAAGGCGTCGCAATCACGTTGGCCGAGCCGCGCGAGCACCGGATGCTCAAGACCATCGAACGGGTCACCGGGCAGCGCATCCCGGTCGAGAAGGTGCCGACGACCGCCGATCTGCTGGCTGCCCGGCTCGAGCTCACCCGGGCCGCGCTGCACGAGATCCTGCTGGAGGACCACCTCGAGCCGTTCCGCGTCATCGTCGACACCCTCACCGACGACTTCGACGTCGTGCAGGTCGCGATGGCCGCGGTGAAGCTGGCGCACGAGGCCAGCGGTGTCGGTCTCGACCAGGAGGAGATCCCCGAGGTCGCCGAGCGCCCGGTCCGCGACGAGACGCCGCGCCGTGCGCAGGAGGGCGGTCCCCGTCGTACGCCGGGAGCCGACCGCCGTAGCCGAACCCTCGGCACCACCCGCATCTTCATCGCCGCCGGTCGGGCCGCCGGCATCCGCCCGCAGGACCTCGTGGGTGCCATCGCCGGCGAGTCCCGGCTGTCCGGGCGGGACATCGGGGCGATCGAGATCACCGACCGGTTCTCGCTGGTGGAGGTGCCGGACGACGCCGCGTCGGAAGTTGTTGACGCGTTGCGGGCCACCCGGATCAAGGGCCGTAAGGTCCAGGTACGACGGGACCGCGAGGGGGGAACGCGATGAAGTCCTGGGTGCGCGACCACGGCCTGATGATCGCCAACGTCGGCCTGTTCGTCGTCTTCTTCGCCGGCATGGTGCTGTCCGGAGTGCAGGCGTACAACGCCGACCAGCTCGAGCACAAGGAGTCGGCGGTCTCGCTGTGGGGCTACCTGCACACCGGCGACTTCGTCGAGGCGACCTTCGAGAACTGGGAGTCCGAGTTCCTCCAGATGGGCATGTACGTCGTCCTCACGGCGTACCTGTTCCAGCGCGGGTCGTCGGAGTCCAAGCCGATCGAAGGAGACGCACCACAGGACGCGGACCCGCGGGACGCCGACAAACGCGCGGACGTGCCGTGGCCGGTCCGTCGCGGCGGACTCGTGCTGACGCTCTACGAGAACTCGCTGTCGCTGCTGTTCCTGCTGCTGTTCCTGGCGTCCATCGCGATGCACGCGCTGGGTGGTGCCCGCGCCTACAGCTCCGAGCAGGAGGTGCACGGCGAAGCTGCGGTCACGGTGTGGCAGTACGTCCGCACGTCCCAGTTCTGGTTCGAGAGCTTCCAGAACTGGCAGTCCGAGTTCCTGGCGGTCGCCGTTATCGTCGGCGCCTCGGTCTACTTGAGACAGCGCGGGTCGGCGGAGTCGAAGCCGGTCGCCGAGCCGCACCATGCGACCGGCGCCTGACCCCTGGTCAGCCCGCCGCGGCGATGACCGCGACTGCACGGTCGAGGAGGTAGTCATGTCCGACGACGCGATCCGCGCACCAGCCGACCTGACCCGCACAGCGGTTGCCGCGACGCTGCACTGTTTGACCGGCTGCGCCATCGGCGAGGTGCTCGGGATGGTGCTGGCCACCTGGTGGGGGTGGGCCGACTGGCCGAGCGTCGCGCTCGCCGTCGTCCTGGCCTTCGCCTTCGGCTACGCCCTCACGATCGGCCCGGTGCTGCGCGCCGGCCTCCCGCTCGGGCTGGCACTCCGGGTCGCGCTGGCCGCGGACACCGTCAGCATCCTGGTGATGGAGCTGGTGGACAACGGCGTCCTGCTCACGGTGCCGGGGGCGATGGAGGCAGGCCTGCGGGAAGCCTTGTTCTGGGCCAGCCTGGCCGGATCGCTGCTCGTCGCCTTCGTCGTGACCGTGCCGGTCAACCGGGCCTTGATCGCCCGCGGTCGGGGTCACGCCGTGGTCCACCAGTACCACCACTGACGCTTGTGCCTGCGGGTGCGCGGTACCCCCACCGGTAGGCTGACGGTCCTTCGACGACGAGGGGAACCCAGACCGGTGACCGCCCAGACCCGCGCCCTGCGCGGCCGCAGCCTGTTCGCAGGTCTGCTCGGGGTGCTCGCAGTGCTGGCGTCGCTGCTGGTCCTGCCCGGCAGCGCCGCGGTTGCCGTCCCCTCGCCCTCGGCCGCCCCGTCAGCAGCCCGCGGTGCGGTGCCGTTCGGTGCCGGACTGCGCGAGACCCGCGACAAGGTCCGCGTCGCGCCGCGCCGGCTCAGTCGCGAGCAGTCCGTCGCGTCGGCAGCGGCAGACCACCTGGCCGGCACCGGACACGGGTCCGGCCCGACCGCTGCCGTCCAGATTGCTGCTCTCGCCCTGACCGGGGTGCTTGTCCTCGCGCTGGTCACCGCCGGCCGACCGCGCCGCCCCTCCCGACGTACGCCGGGTGCCCGCCGCGACCGCGCACCTCCCGCGCTCGCGCTCGCCTGACCCGCGCCCCGACCCACCCTGCAGCGAGCCGATCGCGCACCTCGCGACGCCCTGCACCCCCGCCTGTTCTTCCTTGACACGGCCGTCGCCTGAGGCATGCGCCGTGCATCCGCCGGAGGCCCATCGTGTCCCGAGCACCACTCGTCCGCGCCCTGATCGCTCTGGGGATCGTCGCGGGTTCGCTGTACGTCACTGTCACCACACCCGCCCGGCTCGGGCTGGACCTCCGTGGCGGCACCCAGATCGTCCTGGAGACGCAGGACTCGCCGACCGTGCGGGCCGGCAAGGAGTCCACCGACCGGGCGGTCGAGGTGCTGCGTCGCCGGGTCGACGCCCTCGGCGTCGCCGAGCCCACCCTGACCCGCTCCGGCGACCGCAGGATCATCGTCGAGCTGCCCGGCCTGCAGGACCCGCGGGAGGCCGCGGAGGTCATCGGCCGGACCGCGCAGCTGACGTTCCACCCGGTGCTCGGCCTCGCGACCCCGACCCCGACGACGTCCGGGTCGCCGTCGCCGTCACCCGCGCCGACCGGTGCGGACGGCGAGCTGGTTCTTCCCGACGAGGACGGCCAGGACATCCGGCTCGGCGACCCCGCCCTGACCGGCGAAGGCGTCGACGGCGCCGCGGCCGAGCTGGACCCGCAGGGTCTAGGCGGTTGGTTCGTCACCATCGACTTCAAGGGTTCCGGCGGCGGCATCTGGGCCGACCTCACCGGCGAGGCGGCCTGCCATCCGCTCGGTGACCCCAAGCGTCGGGTCGCGATCGTGCTCGACGACGAGGTCATCTCCTCGCCGCAGGTCAACGACGACGTCCCGTGCGACGTCGGCATCCCCGGCGGCTCGACCCAGATCACCGGGAGCTTCACCGCCGAGGAAGCGAAGGAGTTGGCGGTGCTGATCCGCGGCGGCGCCCTGCCGGTGCCGGTCGAGGTGATCGAGCAGCGGACCGTGGGCGCCACCCTGGGTGCCGCTGCGATCGAGGCCAGTGCGCAGGCGGCGGTCATCGGTGTCGCGCTCACGGCCTTGTTCATTGTCGTCGTCTACCGGCTGCTCGGTGCGCTGGCGACGGTCGCGCTGGCCAGCTACGCGCTGCTGTCCTACGCGACGCTGGTCGCTCTCGGCGCGACGCTGACCTTGCCCGGACTGGCCGGCTTCGTCCTCGCCATCGGGATGGCGATCGACGCGAACGTCCTTGTCTTCGAACGGTCCCGGGAGGAGTACTCCGCCAACACCGCGAAGGGGCTGCGGCCCGCCGTCACCACCGGGTTCCAGAAGGCGTGGAGCGCGATCATCGACTCCAACATCACCACCCTGCTGGCCGCCGGACTGCTGTTCTTCTTCGCGTCCGGGCCGGTGAAGGGATTCGGCGTGACCCTGGCCATCGGTGTCCTCGCCTCGATGGTGTCGGCCTTGGTGATCACCCGGGTTCTGGCCGACTGGGCAGTCGGTCGGCAAGCGGTCAAGAGCCGCCCGCACGTCAGCGGCATCGCCGGCGAGGGACGGGTGCGCACCTGGCTGACAGCCCGTGACCCCGACCTGATGCGGCACGGGAGGCGCTGGCTGGCCGGCTCACTGGTCGCGTTGCTGCTCGCGGTGACCGGCATCGCGGTGCGCGGTCTCGACCTCGGGGTGGAGTTCACCGGCGGCAGGCTGGTCGAGTACGCGACGTCGGCGGAGCTGTCGGTGGACGACGCTCGCGGGGCGGTGTCGGACGCTGGGTTCCCGCGCGCCGTGGTGCAGGAGAGCGGCGAGGCCAACCTGTCGGTGCGCACTGGGGAGATGACCAACGACGAGGAGGCCGAGATACGGGCGGCCCTCGAGGACGCCTCCGGCGGCGGCGACGTCACCAAGGAGCGTGACGAGCTGATCGGGCCGAGCCTCGGCGACGAGCTGCGCAAGAACGCGCTGATCGCCCTCGGGGTCGCGCTGCTCGCGCAGCTCGGCTATCTGGCGATCCGGTTCCGGTGGACCATCGGGGCGTCAGCCGTCGCCGCGATGGCGCACGACGTGCTGGTGCTGGTCGGGCTCTTCGCGTGGCTGGGCAAGCCGGTCGACGGCGTCTTCCTCGCGGCCCTGCTGACCGTCATCGGCTACTCGGTCAACGACTCGGTCGTCGTGTTCGACCGGGTGCGGGAGCTGTGGGGCTCGCAACGTCGCCGGGGCTTCCCCAAGGTGGTGAACTCCGCGATCGTGCAGACGCTCCCGCGGACGGTCAACACCGGGCTCGGCGCGATGTTCATCCTGGGAGCGCTCGCCTTCCTCGGTGGTGACTCGCTCACCGACTTCGCGATCGCACTGCTGATCGGCATCGGCGTCGGCACCTACTCCTCGATGTTCACCGCGGGGCCGCTGGCGATCGAGCTCGAGCGGATGAGCCCGTCCCCGCCGCCACCGCTGAAGCAGTCGGCCGGGCCCCGGGCGCGGCTCGACCGGGACAGCAGCGGGGCGGTGGTATGACGGTGTCAGTTGCGAGGCAGCATC
The DNA here is from genome assembly GCA_963746465.1 of uncultured Actinomycetota bacterium. Classification (GTDB taxonomy): domain Bacteria; phylum Actinomycetota; class Actinomycetes; order JACCUZ01; family JACCUZ01; genus CAVVAY01. The sequence continues at coordinate 731,603 of CAVVAY010000007.1, forward strand.
CGCCCGTCAGGCAATGTCCGACCACCCAGCAGGGCCGCCAGGGACCCCGCGTCGGCGCGGACGAGTGTGCCCCGACCCCAGCTCCAGTCGGTGTCAGTCGCCTCGAGCCGGACCTCGGTCAGGTCGATCCCGAACCAGCTGCCGTTGGCGGCGACGAGCTGCGCGAGGACGGTGGCCGAAGCCTCGACCGGAGCGACCGCGGGCCGGTCGAGCGCGATCGTCACGTCCAGAGAGTGGATGACGGCATGGGTCAGGGCGCCCACTTCCCCACCACCGGGCGGCTGCCACGCGTGCAGTCCCGGCGAACGCAGCTGGTCGAGAAGGGCAGCGGCGGGCAGCGACGCGTCCCGGGCGGCAACGGTGTCGGAAAGCACGCCGAAGTCGCCGCCGGCCGCCGCCATCTCGGCTCCGAACTGCGCCGGTGTCATCCGTGCCGGCATGGTCACGTGCGCGACCACATGGCGGACCAGCCACTTCTCGCACAGGGACGGAAAGTCCCACGCGCCTACAGCCGCGGTGGTGAGCAGGTCCGCGAGCCCGTTGTACGTCGGCGCCACCCAGGCCTGCATGCCGGTCACGACCTGTCTCCCTGCACGAGGTGGGTGAGGTGCTCCTCGAGCTTGTCGAGGGAGGTGAGGAAGCCGGCGCGGGCCTCTGGCGCGCGCATCGCCTCGGGCACGTTGCGCTGGTGGATGACGACTTCGGTGGTGCCGTCGCCGAGGTCGTTGAGACTGCTGCTGGTGTGCATCCCGGTCGCCGTCTCGACCCAGGCGAGCCGTTCCGGCGGGACGACCTCCGTGAACGTGGAGACCATCCGGTGGTTGCCGGACTCGCCGAGCATCAGGGTCTCGAACCGACCACCCGGGCGGAGCTCGACGACGATGCCGTCGAGCGGCGTGGTCATGCCGCTCGGACCCCAGAACTGGGCGAGCTCGGTGGGCTCGGTGAGACATCGCCACACCAGCTGGCGCGGCGCGTGGAAGATGCGCCGGTAGACGAGCTCGTCGTCGTTCACGTGTCCTCTCCCTCCTGCAAGCGGGCGAGGTGCACCTCGAGCCGGTCCATGCGGTCCGTCCATGCGCGCCGGCTCTCCTCGATCCAGGACAGCGCGACCTCGAGCGCGGCAGGTTCCAGCCGGCATGGCCGGGTCTGCCGGTGTCGGCCCTGGCTGATCAGCCCGGACCGCTCGAGGACCCGGATGTGCTGCGACACGGCCTGCATGCTCATGGCGTACGGCTCGGCCAGCTCCTTGACGGTCGCCTCACCCGCGCCCAGCCGGGCGACGATGTCACGCCGGGTGCGGTCGCTGAGCGCCGTGAACAGGGAATCGAGCTGTCGATCCCCGAGGGTCGTCTGCATAAGACGTACTCAAGCATCCGCTTTATCAAGTGTCAACTAGAGGAAGAGCCCGTCTCTCCCTCCCCGCGGGCGGGTGCCGAGCGCGAACCGGGCGGTCAAGGTCGTTGACCTCGTCACCCGCGCCGTGTGTGCTTCGGCGCATGCGTGACACGGCTCGGGACGTCGTCCCGCTGCGGACCGCCGTGAGGGTGTGGGCGCTGGTAGGCCTGCAGTCCTTCGGTGGGCCCGCAGGGCAGATCGCGGTGATGCAGCGCGCACTGGTCGACGACCGGCGCTGGATCGGCCGCGGCCGGTTCCTGCACGCGCTGAACTTCTGCACCATCCTGCCTGGACCCGAGGCTACCCAGCTGGCGGTCTACATCGGCTGGCTCCTCAACGGGTCGATCGGCGGCCTGCTGGCCGGAACGCTGTTCGTCCTGCCCGGCGTGATCGCGATCTACGGGCTGTCCGCGATCTACGTTGCCTTCGGTACGACGACAGCGGTGGCCGCCGTGTTCGCCGGCATCGCACCCGCGGTGCTGGCGATCGTCGCGCAGGCGGTCATCCGGGTCGGCGGCCGGGCGCTGGGCCGTCCGTCGCTGGTCGGCATCGCGGTGGTGTCCTTCCTGGCGCTGGTGCTGTTCACGATCCCGTTCCCGGTCGTCGTGCTCGTCGCCGCACTTGCCGGCTGGTTGATCGGTCGCCACCGGCCGGGGTCGATGACACCGTCGACGGGGGAGGAAGACGGGCCGGCACCGCTGGTCAGCGACGACGCGCTGCACGAGGACCGGCCCACGGCCCGGCGTACCGCCCGGATCCTGGTCGTCGGCACGCTGGTCTGGTGGGTGCCGGTGGCTCTGGTGGCCGCGCTGACCGGACGCGGGAGCACGTTGACCACGGAGGGACTGTTCTTCTCCGGCACCGCTCTGGTCACCTTCGGCGGTGCCTACGCTGTGCTGTCCTACGTGGCGCAGCGCGCCGTGGAGACCTACGGCTGGCTCGGCCCGGGCGAGATGGTGCGCGGGCTGGGTCTGGCCGAGACGACGCCGGGACCGCTGATCATGGTGCTGCAGTTCGTCGGGTTCCTCGGCGCCTACCGGAACCCGGGCGACCTCGACCCGTGGGTCGCCGCGACGATCGGCGCACTGCTCACGACCTGGGTGACGTTCGTGCCGGCGTTCCTGCTCGTGTTCCTCGGTGCGCCCTACGTCGAGCGGCTGCGGCACAACCGCTCGGTCGCCGATGCGCTGTCCGGGGTCACTGCTGCCGTGGTGGGTGTCATCGCCAACCTGGGGCTGTTCTTCGCGTTGCACACGCTGTTCGACGAGGTGGACCGGGTCTCGTGGGGGCCGATGCATCCCGAGACCCCTGACCTGACGACGTTGCGGCTGGGATCGCTGGCCGTCGCACTGGTCGCGGCGGTCCTGCTCTTCCGGCTGCAGTGGTCGGTGCTGCGGACCCTCGGCGCCTGCGCGCTGCTCGGCATCGCCGCCGCCCTGGTCGGCCTGCCCCTGACCTGACCGGCGCGGGCCGGCGTCAGGGCCGGCGGCTGGGGCGGCGCGGCGTGACCCAGTCGGCCAGCCGGCCCCGCCGGGACACCGCTTGCAACCGGCGCTCGACCTCGCGGCGCACCGAGTCGGTGGCGACCAGGATCAGGTCGTCGCCCACCTGGAGCGGGGTGCTGGCCCGCGGCACGAACGCCGAGCCGCCGCGGACGATCAGGCTGACCGCCGCACCTGTCGGCAGGCTGAGCTCGAACACCTCGACGCCGGCCAGCCGTGAGCCCTCCTCGACGTGCACCTGCAGCAGGTCGGCGTCCAGCCGGGTGAGCGGCGAGGACTCGATGTCCAGCGGCTGCGCCTCACCGTCCGCGACCACGCCGAGGGCCTTGGCCACCCGCGGCAGGGTCGGCGCCTGCACCAGGGTGAACACGATGACGAGCACGAACACCAGGTTGAACACCTCCGGGTCGCCGGAGACCGTGGCCAGGACGATCGGAACCGCACCGCGCAGCCCGGCCCAGGACAGCAGCACCCGCTCGCGTCGACTCGTCGGGAAGTGCCAGGGCCGGCCGCGCAGCTGGAACGGCAGCATCGACAGGAACACCGACGCCGGCCGGGCCACCAGCAGCAGCACCAAGCCGATGCCCAGGGCGGGCAGGATCGACGGGCCCAGCTCCGCGGGGGTCGCGAGCAGGCCCAGCATCACGAACAGGCCGATCTGGGCCAGCCAGCCGGCGCCCTCGACGAACCCGCGAGATGCCGAGCGGTGCGGGAGCCGCGCGTTGCCGAGGACCAGCCCCGCGATGTAGACCGCGAGGAAACCGCTGCCGTGAGCGACCGCCGCGGCGCCGTACGCCGTCACGCACAGCGCCAGCACGGCGAGCGGGTACAGGCCCGAGGACGGCAGCGCGATGCGGCGCAGGCCCCACGACCCTGCGTACCCGACGGCGATGCCCACCACCGCGCCGAGCACGAGCTCGTACCCGATGAGCAGCAGCAGCTCCCACCAGGACGGCACCGAGTGGTCGGTGCTCGCCAGCGCGACCACCAGGATGACGACCGGCGCGTCGTTGAAGCCGGACTCGGCCTCGAGCAGGCCGCCCAGCCGCGGAGGCAGCGGCACCTTCCGCAGCACCGAGAACACCGCTGCCGAGTCGGTCGGGGCGAGGACCGCGCCGATGAGCATCGCGTCCTGCCAGCTCACGTCCAGCAGCGCATGCGCCGAGACACCGACGACGCCGACCGACACCGCGGTGCCGATCGTTGCCATCGAAGCCGCCGACGGCACCGCCGACCTGATGCTCTCCCACGGCGTGGTGAGCCCACCTTCGGCGAGGATCACGACCAGCGCGACGTAGCCGAGCGACCGGGCCATCTCGGCGTCGTCGAACTCCAGGCCCAGGACGTTCTCGCCCAGCACCAGGCCGAGGCCGAGGTAGAGCAGCAGGGTCGGCAGGCCGCTGCCCACGGCCAGCCGGACGGCCGCGATGGACACGAGCAGCACGACGGCGCCGACCAGCAGCAGGAGGTCCAGGTCGAAGGAGCTGCTCACCCGTCACCCACCCGGTGGGCACCCGAGGGGGTGATCACGGCCGTCACCCGGCGGTCGTGCGGCGCAGCCGGTACGTCGGCCAGCAGCTCGCCGTCGTACAGCAAGGCGACCACCGGCCGGCCGGCCGGCACTCGCGCCAGCGCCCGGTCGTAGGAGCCGCCGCCCCGTCCGAGGCGGGTTCCGTCCGCCCCCACCGCCAGCGCGGGGACCACGACCAGGTCGGCCTCGGCGACCGCCTGGACCCCGAGCAGGTCGCCCTCTGGAGTCCACAGCCCTCGGGTGCCTGGCGACATCCGGTCCCGGTTCTCGTAGATTGCCCAGTCCAGGTCGAGGTCGTCGCGCAGCACGGGCACCAGGACGCGCACGTTCCTCGACCGCAGTACGTCGAGGAGCTCAGCGGTCGGCGGTTCGGTGCCGATGGAGACGTAGGCGGCCACGGTTCGCGCGGTCATGACCCCCAGGAGGGTGAGCACAGCGGCAGTGAGCAGGGACCCAGCCTCAGCGCGCGCCGACTCCGGGAGAGCCCGGCGCGCGGCGAGGAGGGCTGCCCGCAGGGCGGCCTTGTCCTCTGTCGCCGTCCCCGCCTGGTCGCCCACCGCCCCATCGTCCCAGTCAGCGGCGCCCCGGGCACATACGCCCGAACGCCGGGACGCGGCAGCCGGGCAGCGGACGGTGAGCGCGTGAGCCTGCGACGAAGGCTGTGGCTGGTGCTCGGCGGCCTGTTCCTGGTGCCGTTGGCCGTCGGTGCCCTCGTGCTGCTCCTGGTGGTGCCGACCGCGCAGTCCGACCGGGTCTCCGGGAACGTCGACCGTTCGGCGGCCGCCGTCCGCGCCGAGCTGATCGACCAGTGCCGCACGCTCGGCGTCGCCTCGCGGACCGCTGCGCTGTCCCTGGGCAGCGACCCCGAGGCCATCCTCGAGGACCTGGTACGCGACGTCACGGTCGACTACGCCGCGATCTTCGACGGGAACGGCGCCGTGGTCGCGCAGGCCGGCCGGCTACCCGCGGGCTCCGGAGAGGCGCAGGACCTGCCCGCCTGCACCGCCGGGCCGGCTGCCGGGTCGGCCGCGCCGGTCCTGGCGCAGAGCCAGAACCTGGTCGGCGACACGACCGGTGCAGGCAAGGCCGTGGTCGCCAAGAACCTTCGCGGCGAGCTGCTGACCGACGTCCGCCGGCGCAGCGCAGCCGACGAGGTCGTGCTGCTGAACGGCCGGGCCGTGGTGTTCTCGACGCTAAGCAAGGGCACGACCCAGGCGCTGGTCGCCGCGGCCCGCGGGCACACCGGCCTGGTCGACGTGGGCGACTGGACGGCGCGGGTCGACCCGCCGGCCAGCGGCCTGCCGTGGACCACGGTGGTCGCCGCCCCGGACCCGGACGCGTCGTCGCGGACCACGTTGTTCCTGCTCATCCTGCTCGCCGGAGCCGTCGCGGCCGGCATCCTGGTCGCGGTCGTGGCCCGCGGCCTGAGCCAGCCCTACACCGAGATCGCGGAGGCCGCCGAGCGGGTCGCCGGTGGCGACCTGGACACGTCGATCACCCCTGCGCAGGACGGCGAGGCCGGCCGGCTCGGCAGCGCGTTCAACCAGATGACCGACGAGCTGCGCCGCAGCATGGCAGCGCTGGAACGCAGCCGGGAGGACCTGCGGGACTCGCTGGAACGCATCGGCGACACGCTCACCAGCACCCACGACCTCGACGGCCTGCTCCAGGTGGTCCTCGAGACGGCGGTGGTCACCCTGCAGGGCAAGTCCGGGGTCGTGCTGCGGATGACGGCCGACCGGCTGCAGCTGGTGGCCGAGCACGGGCTGCACGAGTCCGACCTGCCGGCGCCGGCGGTCGTCACGCCCGGCCTCGGCGTGCTCGGGCGGGTCGTGTCCTCCGGTGAAGGCGTGCGGGGCAGGCTCGGATCCGGGCCGCCCGAGCTCGAGCCGGTGCCCGGCGAGCCGGACTCGGGTCAGGTGCTCGCCGTCCCGGTGCGCAGCATGGGCAACGTCATCGGCGTGGTCGCGCTCTACGACCGGGTCGACGGCCGGGCCTTCGAGAGCGCTGACGAGGACGCGCTGCGCACCCTCGCGGGCCAGGCCAGCATCGCGGTCGACAACGTGCACCTGCACCACGAGGCACAGCGGCTGTCGACCACCGACCCGCTGACCGGCCTGTGGAACTTCCGCTACCTGTCGATGAGCCTGGCGCGCGAGATCGAGCGGTCCACCCGGTTCGACCGGCCGCTGGCGGTGCTGATGCTCGACCTGGACCACTTCAAGGCGGTCAACGACACGCACGGGCACGCCCGCGGCGACTCGGTGCTGCGCGAGCTGGCGCACCGGGTCCAGGAGCAGATCCGTGAGGTCGACACCTTCGCCCGCTACGGCGGCGAGGAGTTCGTCGTGGTCCTGCCCGAGACCAGCGTCGAGGGGGCGGCCCAGCTGGCCGAGCGGATCTGCGTCGCGGTGCGCCGCGAGCCGTTCCGCCAGGAGGGCGAGGAGCCGCTGGACATCACCTTGTCGATCGGCGGCGCGGCGTTCCCGGACCACGGCTCGACCCCGGCCACCCTGATGCGCTCGGCGGACAAGGCGCTGTACGCCGCTAAGGGCGACGGGCGCGACCGCTGGCACGTGCCCGGCGCAGAGGGCTGAGGCTCCCGGGCCGTTAGGGTCTCCTGCCATGGCGACCGACCCGATTTCCGCGCCCCCGGTGACCAAGGCAGTCGTCACCGTGGCCGGCCTGGGCACCCGGTTCCTCCCGGCCACCAAGGCGACGCCCAAGGAGATGCTGCCGATCGTCGACAAGCCGGCGATCCAGTACGTGGTCGAGGAGGCGGTGGCCGCCGGGCTGGACGACGTCCTGCTCGTCACCGGCCGGAACAAGAACGCGATCGAGAACCACTTCGACCGCAACTGGGAGCTCGAGGCGGCGCTGGAGGCCAAGGGCGACTTCGAGCGGCTGAAGCGGGTACGTGAGAGCGCCGTCATCGCCGACCTGCACTACACCCGCCAGGGCGACCCGCGCGGGCTCGGGCACGCCGTGCTCTGCGCCGCCCGGCACGTCGGTCAGGAGCCGTTCGCCGTGCTGCTCGGCGACGACCTGATCGACCCGCGGGACCCGCTGCTGCGCACCATGCTCGACGTCCGGGCGCGGTACGGCGGCACCGTCGTCGCGCTGATGAAGGTGCCGCACGACCAGGTCCACCTCTACGGCTGCGCCGCCGTCGACACCACCGTGGACGCCGACCCGTCCGGCGTGGTGACCATCACCGACCTGGTCGAGAAGCCGCCGGTCGACGAGGCGCCAAGCGACCTCGCAGTGATCGGCCGGTACGTCCTCGACCCCGGCGTCTTCGAGGTCCTCCGGCGCACCGAGCCCGGGCGCGGGGGTGAGATCCAGCTGACCGACGCACTGCGCCAGATGGCCGCCACCGGAGAGCACGGCCCGGTGCACGGCGTGGTGTTCTCCGGTCGTCGCTACGACACCGGGGACCGGCTGGAGTACCTCAAGACGGTGGTCCGGCTGGCCAGCGAGCGCGACGACCTCGGCCCGGCGTTCGCGTCCTGGCTGCAGACCTTCGTCGAGGAGGAGATGGGCCGGTGAGCGACAAGAGCGTCGACCAGCACCTCACCGACATCCTCGCCGGCATCGACCCGGTTGCGCCGCTGGACCTCCAGCTGCTCGACGCGCACGGCTGCATCCTGGCCGAGGACGTCACCGCCGAGGTCGACCTGCCGCCCTTCGACAACGCCTCGCACGACGGGTACGCCGTGCGGTCAGCCGACGTGGCCTCGGCCACCGAGTCGACGCCGGTGCAGCTGCCCGTGGTGGGCGACGTCGCCGCCGGGTCGCAGGCGACCTACACCGTGCAGCCGGGCCTCTGCGTGCGGATCATGACCGGTGCGCCGGTCCCGGTCGGCGCGGACGCCGTCGTGCCGCTGGAGTGGACCGACCGTGGCTTGGCCTCCGTGTCGATCACCCAGGCTCCCGAGGTCGGCGCCCACATCCGGCGCCGCGGCGAGGACGTGCAGACCGGGCACGGCGTGCTGAAGGCAGGAGCCCGGCTCGGCCCCGGCCAGCTCGGGCTGCTCGCCGCGGTCGGCCGCGACCGCGTCGTCGTCCGGCCGCGCCCCCGCGTCGTGATCATCTCGACCGGCAGCGAGCTGGTGGAGCCGGGCACCCGCACCGCGCAGGGCCAGATCCACGAGTCGAACTCCTACATCCTCACCACCGCGGCGCGCGAGGCCGGCGCCACCGCCTTCCGGGTCGGCATCGTCCCCGACGACGCGCGCACGCTGATGAACACGATCGAGGACCAGCTGATCCGCGCCGACCTGGTGCTGACCAGCGGCGGGGTCAGCGTCGGTGCGTACGACGTGGTCAAGGAGGTGCTGACCCGCCTCGGCACGGTGAGCTTCGAGACGGTCGCGATGCAGCCGGGCAAGCCGCAGGGCTACGGCACCATCGGCCCGGACAAGACGCCGATCATCACGCTGCCGGGCAACCCGGTGTCGTCGTACGTCTCCTTCGAGGTCTTCGTCCGGCCGGTCATCCGGCGGATGCTCGGCGTCGAGCCGCTGCACCGGCCCACCGTGCGTGCGGTCTGCCAGGAGGGGTTCAGCTCGCCGGCCGGCAAGCGGCAGTACATGCGCGGCTGGCTGGACGTCGTCGACGGTCGGTACGTCGTGCGCCCGGTCGGCGGAGCGGGCTCGCACCTGGTCGGCGGCCTGGCCCACTCGAACGCGCTGGTCGTGGTGCCGGAGGACGTCACCGAGGTCCCGGTGGGCGGCGCCGTCGAGGTGATGGTGCTCGAACGGCGGCTGTCATGAACGATGGCGGGCGATTCACGCATGTCGACGACAGCGGTGCGGCCCGGATGGTCGACGTGTCCGGCAAGGACGTCACGGTGCGCTCCGCGACGGCGTCCGGCCGGGTGCTGGTTTCGGCCGAGGTGGTCGCCCTGCTGCGCGGCGCCGGCGTGCCCAAGGGAGACGCGCTCGCGGTGGCCCGGATCGCCGGCATCCAGGCAGCCAAGCGCACCCCGGACCTGGTTCCGCTCTGCCACCCGATCGCGATCCACGGCGTGGAGGTCGACCTGCAGGTCGTCGAAGACGCGGTGCAGGTGACCGCCACCGTCCGGACCGCCGACCGCACCGGTGTCGAGATGGAGGCGCTGACCTGCGTGGCCGTCGCCGGCCTCGCTCTCATCGACATGGTGAAGGCGGTGGACCGCGGCGCCACCATCACCGACGTCCGCGTCGAGCACAAGAGCGGCGGGCGCTCGGGGGAGTGGCGGCGAACCAGCGGCCCGTCAGGAGCGTCTGCATCATGAGAGCGCTCGTCGTGAGCGTGTCGAACCGGGCGGCCGCAGGTGTCTACGAGGACCGCACCGGCCCGGTGCTCGTCGCGGGGCTGGTCGCGCTGGGTTTCGAGGTGGACGGCCCCGAGGTGGTGCCGGACGGCGACCCCGTCGAGGAGGTGCTGCGCGAGGCGGTCGCGTCGGCGTACGACGTGGTGCTCACCTCCGGCGGCACCGGCATCACGCCGACCGACCGGACCCCGGAGATGACTGCTCGCGTCCTGGACACCGACCTGCCGGGGATCGCGGAGACGCTGCGCGCCCACGGGGTCGCCAAGGGCGTGCCGACCGCCGCGCTGTCCCGTGGGCTGGCCGGGCTGGCCGGGACGACCGTGGTCGTGAACCTGCCTGGCTCGCCCGGCGGCGTGCGCGACGGCCTCGAGGTGCTCGGCCCGCTGCTGGTGCACGCGGTCGAGCAGGTGCACGGGAGCGACCACGCATGACCCGCGGCTGGCCGGCGACCCTGACCGACGGCCGGGTCGGGCTGCGGCCGCTGGCCCGCAGCGACCGCGAGGCCTGGCTCGAGGTGCGCTCGCACAACGCGGCCTGGCTGGCCCCGTGGGAGGCGACACCGCCGCGGGACACCGGCCCGCCGATGTCGTTCACCGCCATGGTCCGGTCGCTCCGCCTGCAGGCCCGCAAGGGGCTGACGCTGCCGTTCGTGATCACCTACGACGGACGGCTGGTGGGGCAGCTCACCGTGGGAGGCATCACCTGGGGATCGCTGTGCTCGGCACACGTGGGCTACTGGGTCGACCAGCGGATCGCCGGCCGCGGGGTGATGCCCACCGCTGTCGCGCTGGCCACCGACCACTGCTTCACGGCACTCGGGCTGCACCGGGTCGAGGTCAACATCCGCCCGGAGAACACCGCCTCGCTGCGCGTGGTCGAGAAGCTCGGCTTCCGCGAGGAGGGCACCCGCAGCGCGTTCCTGCACATCGCGGGAGCCTGGCGGGACCACCGGTCGTTCGCGCTGACGGCTGACGAGGTGCCCGGCGGGCTGCTCCGCCGCTGGCACCAGTACCAGACCCACTGAGCGGCCACTCAAGGATCTGGCGAGTCACACAGGTCACAACAGCCTCAGGACTGATCCTGCGACACACCGGGTCAGGTCCGCTGGCGCCCGCTCCGGCGGCCCTACCGTTCTGCGCGTGGGCAGCGGGATCATCTACGCGATCATCATCGGGATCTGGGCTGCCTACTTCATCCCGCGCTGGCTGAAGCGGCACGAGGAGCTCTCCGAGTCGCGCTCGGTGGAGAAGTTCGAGCAGGCGATGCGGATCCTGTCCCGCCGGGAGGCCACCCCGGACAAGAGGTACGTCGTCATGCCGCCGCGCCCGGAGGCGCCGCGCAGCGACCTGCCCGCCCGCAGCCGGGTCCCGGCGCAGCGCTCGGCGCCGGTCCGCGGCCGGGTCGGTGCTGCGGCGATGCGCCGGCGCCGGATCCTGGCCGGGCTGCTCCTCGTGTCGCTGCTCGTGGGTGTCCTCACCCCGCTGACGCCGGTGCCCTGGTGGGTGCCGGTGCTGCTGCTGGCCGTCACCGTCGCGGACCTGGTCCACCTGCGGGTGCAGGTGCGGCGCAGCCGCGAGGTCACCCGGACCCGGAAGGCCGTCCGGCAGAGCGTGCGGTCCCGGCTGATGCGCTTCGACGCGCTGGACCGGCTGATGACGGTACGCCGGGAGATGGCTGAGGACCGCGCGGCCGAGGAGGCCCGCTGGGCCGCCGCCGAGGAGGCCGACCGGCTCGAGCGGGAGGCCGAGGAGCGCCGGGCCGCCGAGCAGGCCGCCGGCTGGCAGCCGGTGCCGGTGCCGCTGCCGACGTACGTCAACAAGCCGATGGCGCCCCGTCGCGCCCCGGCCATCGACCTGACCAAGCCCGATGCCTGGACCGAGGCCCAGCTGCCGGGCGCCCGGGTCGAGCAGTCGCCGTTCGACCAGCACTCAGACCCCCGCCCGGCTGCCGCGAGCATGTCGGCTCTGGTCGACGACGCGGACGACGCCGACGACCAGCTGGACGCGATCATCGCGCGTCGAGCGGTGAACGACTGACCCTGCCGGTTTGGTAGCCTCGCTGTTCCACCAGGGGCTGTAGCGCAGCTGGTAGCGCACCTCGTTCGCAACGAGGGGGTCAGGGGTTCGAGTCCCCTCAGCTCCACCGAAACCGTCTGATTTCCCCTCCCGGAGGGCTTGGCGCAGCGGGCCTAGACTCCGCCGTGAGGCCATGAGCGCACCACTCGTCCGTGCAGCTGGCCCCGGCCGTACCGCGATCGGGGAGCGGCTCGCTGCCCTGCGCCGCCGCGAGCACGCGGAGCCGGTGCTCTACCTGCTGACCCTCGCGCTCGTGACGCTGCTGTACTACGGCGCCGGACGCATCGGTCTCGAGCTGGCCTACCTCAACGGCGCGGTGGCGGCGCTGTGGCCACCGGCGGGCCTGGGCCTGGCGGTGCTGTTCCTCTACGGCATCCGGCTCTGGCCGGCGATCGTGGTCGGCGACCTGCTGCTCGGGGACTACTCGACGCCGACGGGCACGGTGCTCGCCCAGACGCTCGGGAACACCGTCGCGGTCGTGGTCGCCGCGCTGCTCCTGCGCCGCCTCACGGCTGGGCGCGGCGGCCTGGAACGGGTCACGGACGTGCTCGCCTTCGTCGCCTGCGCGCTCGTCGCGGCGGTGGTCAGCGCCGCGTTCGGTCCGATGGCGTTGCAGATGGGCGACGTGATCGCGGCCGACGAGCTCGGGCAGGTGTTCCGCACCTGGACGCTGGGCGATGCCGCCGGCGTCCTCGTGGTCGCACCGTTCATCCTCACCTGGGCGACAACGGGTCCCAAAGACATCCATCGCCGCGAGGTCGTGGAGGGTCTCGCGGTTCTCGCCGTGCTGGTGGCGCTGTCTGAGCTGCCGCCACAGCGCGACGTCCCGTACATCGTCTTCCCGGTCCTGCTCTGGGCGGCGGTCCGGTTCGGGCCGCGGGGAGCCGCCACGGCCGTCCTCGTCGTCTGCTCGATCACGGTCTGGAACACGGCGCACAACGAGGGCCCGTTCGTGCGCGACTCGATCAACGACAGTCTGCTCGCCACCCAGCTCTTCATCGCCGTCTCGGCGCTCACGTCGCTGGTGCTGGCGGCCGAGACCGCCGAACGCACCCGGACCGCCGAGGCGCTGGCGGCCAGCGAGGCCTCCCAGCGCGCGCTCGCGGACGAGCAGGCCGCGCTGCGCCGAGTGGCCACGTTCGTGGCGAGCGGCGAGCCGCCGAGCCGGGTCTTCGGGCAGGTGACCGAGGAGGTCGCCCGGCTGCTCGGCATGCCCGGCGCAAGTGTTGTGCGCTACGACGGAGTCCGTACGGCGACCGTCGTGGGCGGCTGGAGCGACGACGGCAACCTGAGCCTCCCGGTGGCCAGCACCTTCGACCTCGACGGCGACACGGTGGTCGCCAAGGTGCTGCGCAGCGGCAGCCCGCAGCGCGTGGACGACTACCAGGACACCAGCGGAGCACTTGCCGAGACGCTGCAGAGCTCCGGCTACCAGGCGGCGGTGGCGGCGCCGGTCACCGTGGAGGGACGGCTGTGGGGCGCACTGGCCGCGGCGACCCGGTCCGAGGAGCCGCTGCCGGACGGCCTCGAGCAGCGACTCCGCAACTTCGCGGAGCTGGTCGCCCAGGCGCTCGCCAACGCCGACGCTCACGAGCAGCTGGCCGCATCGCGCGCGCGGATCGTCGAGGCCGGGGACGCCGAGCGCCGGCGGCTCGAGCGCAACCTGCACGACGGCGCACAACAGCGGTTCGTCGCGCTGGCGCTCGACCTGACGTTGCTCGGCGCGACCCTCGAGAAGGATCCGCCGGCCGCCCGCAAGACCCTGACAGCCGCGCAGGACCAGCTCGCACGCGGACTCGAGGAGCTTCGCGAGCTGGCCCGCGGCATCCACCCGGCGGTGCTCACCGATCGCGGTCTCGGCCCGGCGCTGCAGGCCCTGGTCCGGCGAGCCCCGGTGCCGGTCGAGATCGTCGCGCTGCCGGAGCAGCGACTCGCCGGGCCTGTCGAGGCCGCGGCGTACTACGTCGTCGCCGAGGCGATCACCAACGTGGCCAAGTACGCGCGTGCCACCCAGGTCACCGTCAGCGTGCACGTCCGCGACGGCCACGCCCTGCTCACGGTGACCGATGACGGGGTCGGGGGTGCGGACGCCGACCGAGGGACCGGGCTGCGCGGGCTAGCCGACCGCCTCGAGGCACTCGACGGGCGTCTGAGGGTCGACAGCCCTCCCGAGCACGGCACCCGCATCAGCGCCGAGATCCCCTGCGCCTGATCACGACTTCGGACGGTCGCTCGACGACGAGGGCAAGGGTCTGGCTCAGGAGAGCCGCGATCCGCCGGGTGGAGGGGCCGAGGTTTCAGGCGTGTGACGTGGGACACAGCGCAGCGAGCCCCCGCAGCGTGGGCTCCCGGCGCGGCCGGTCCTGGGCGGAGGGGACATCTCATGATGCAACGGCGGACGACCAGGTCCTGGCTCCCGATGTCCGTCCTGACGGCTCTTCTCCTCGTGGCCGGCCTGGTCTCGGTGGGCACCGCGCCGGCCTCCGCCGGCGCCGGTGGCCGGAACCCGGGCACCTACTCCAACCCGCTGACCCCCCAGATCCCCGGCGACGGTGTCGTCGAGAGCTGTGCCGACCCGACCGTGATCAGGGGGCAGGAGCCTGGGGACACCTCCTGGTACATGTACTGCACGACCGATCCGCTCAATGACGAGGACCTCGACGCGAACGGCAACCTGGTGTTCCACCGGGTGCCGACCATGACCTCGGAGGACCTGGTCAACTGGACCTACGTCGGCGACGCCTTCAGCGACCTGCCGAGCTGGGCGGACCCGAGCGCGGCCCTCTGGGCACCCGAGGTGGTCTACTCCACGACTTTCAAGCAGTACTACATGTTCGTCGTCGTCACCGACACGACGGCGGCCGGGGGCGGAAGTGCCGACCCGGGCTGCCACGGTGACAACGCCATCGGTGTCGCGACCAGCGACAGTCCCACCGGGCCTTGGACCTTCTCCGACCAGCCTGTCGTCGCCCCCCGGTCCAACGGGGGGACGTGCAACTACCTCTGGACGTTCGACCCCGACGTGCTCGGCGACTCGGTCGCCGCGAGCGGCGTCCTCTACTACGGCAGCTACTACGGCGGCATCTTCGGCGCCCCGCTCGTCTTCACCGCGGACGGCGCGCGGGCCGACGCGAGCCGCGCCACCAAGGTCGCCATCGACAACAAGTACGAGGGCGCGAACGTCGTGTACCGCGACGGTTACTACTACCTCTTCGTGTCCGCAACCAACTGCTGCAACGGTGCCCTGACCGGATACAGCGTCTTCGTGGGGCGCTCGACGACCCCGCTCGGGCCGTTCGTCGACCGGGAGGGCAACTCGCTGCTCGACGTGCAGGCAGGCGGAACCCCGGTGATCAGCATGAACGGCAACCGCTGGGTCGGCACCGGGCACAACACGGTCTTCCAGGACGCCCACGGGGACTGGTGGACGATCTACCACGCGGTGGACCAGAACGACCCGTTCTTCGAGACGGCACCCGGGTTCACCAAGCGCCCGGCACTGCTTGACGCGATCGACTGGGTGAACGGCTGGCCCACGGTCAACGGCGGCGCCTGGGCGTCGGACACCCGGATGCCGGCACCGGCCGGCCAGGAGGGTGAGGTCTCCCGACACCGCACCCGGCTCGTGGCTTCACAGGAACCAGGTGGCCTGATCTTCGCCGACGAGTTCTCCGGGACGTCTCTGAGCGATGCATGGTCCTGGGTGCGCGGTGACAAGGCGGAGTACCAGGTGTCCGGGGGTGTCCTGACCATGAAGGTGCAGACCGCCGACCTGAACTCGGCCAACAACACGGCTTCGGTTCTGCTGCGTGATGCGCCCCGGGGTGACTACGTCGTCGAGACCGCGGTCCGTCTCAACGTGCCGGACGTCCCTGAGTGCTGCTACAACTACGCGCAGGGCGGCGTGCTGGTCTACCAGGACGACGACAACTTCGTGAAGCTGACCAACACCTCGATCTGGAACACCCGGCAGACCGAGTGGGCCAAGGAGATCTTCCCGGTGCCGCAGGGCTGGAACCGGTACGGCAACAGCGTCGTCGGCCCTCCGTCGGACGCGGGGGAGTGGACCTACCTGCGCATCGTGGTCGAGCAGCTGACCGGCGCGGAGCGGCGCGCTGCCGGCGGCGCCGGCCAGTCCTACACGGCGTACACCAGCCAGGACGGCAAGACCTGGGTGCGCGGAGGGACGTGGACGCACTCGCTCAGTGACCAGCAGATCGGTCTCGTCGCGATGGGCCTCAACCCGAACGAGTCGACGCCGGGCAACTACACCGTCGACTACGACTACGTGCGGGTATACCGGTTGAAGGAGAGCCGGTCCCGCTAGCCGGGTTCCACTCCCATCACGAGGCCTTCGATGTCGTGCGCCTGGACCGGCTCGTCAGGCAGCGTCTCCACGAGGGAGACCCGCAGGTGCCGGGAGAGGGCGTCCGGCAGCGCCTCGAACCAGCGTCGTGTCGCGACCAGTCGGTGATGCTCCGGCGTGGGGTCCGATGGAGCCACGATCCCGAGGATGAGGACACCGCGGTCCACGCCGGTTCGGTTGGGAGTGCCGCGGTGGATCGTGAGCCCGGTCCGCGCCGAGATGTCCCCGAGCCGGGCAAGCCGCTGCTCGCGCCGGTCCTCGTACCGGCCCCACGCCGACCGGGGCGGGAACATGCCATGGGGCCAGGACGAGCCGTCGTCCCACTGGGTGCCCGGTGCGATCTCGAACGGTCCCATCTCCGGGGTCACGTCCACCGTGGTGACGTTGAACGCCAGCGAGGTGAGCTGGCGATGCTCCGCGGTGAACGGCGTGATCGGGAAGTCCCGGTGCCAGGGCTGGTGAACGGCCCCCGCTCGCGGGCAGTCGAAGGCGACCTCGACCACCTGCCAGTCCGGCCCGCACACCTGCTCCGCGAGGGCCACCACCCGGCTGTTCGTCATGAGCGCCAGGAACCCGCGAAGTCGTTCGGCCGGGACGCCGAAGTAGTGGCGGTTGGGACCCCGGTCCACCGTGCCGCCGGGATAGCTGAGGGCGTGCGCGAACAGGCCGGCGAAGTCCTCGGCGAGCTCGCTGGCGCGCTCCCGCCCGAAGGCCCCCCGCAAGCCGACGACGCCGTCGCGGAGAAGGTCGTCCAGCACATCGTCGTCGGCGGTGCTCGTCGGCGGCGGTTCGAGCTTCTCGGTGGGCACGGCACAAGCCTGACATCTCGCCCGCCGTACGGCACCCCCTTCACCCAACCCTCTCGTCGGCGGCGGGTCAGGGAGACTCCGGCACCACCTGCGCGGGGGTGGCCAGGTAGTCGCCGTTGGCGAACTCGCTGATCGCGTCCCCGGGCACCGCTGCCGAAGCGCGACCGAGGACGGCCCGCACCGTCTCGGGCGGGATCTTGTTCTGCCGACCTTCGGTCAGCAGACCGTTGCGCTCCTGCAACGTGTCGGTGAGCTGGGTCCAGCAGAACCCCACCAGAGCGGTGCTATCCATCAGCGCGTCGACCTGCTCGGTGAAGAGCTTCAGCAGGGTGGCTGCATCCGGCACGCCGCCGTAGCCGCGCCAACCGTCCGGTTCCCCGACGTCGAGGGAGATGCCACCGAACTCGGTGACCATCACCGGTTGCTCCTGCCGGCGCGCGTCGGGGAGCACCAGGAGCCGGTGCAGGGGCTGAACGGCGGTCAACGTGCGCTCGAGGGCTTCCCGGGTCCCGTAGCGCTCACGGAGCACCTCGGCGTCCGCGGTGTAGTCGTGGATGGTGAAGACGTCTCCTTCCAGCTGCTCCCAGCCGTCGTTTCCGATCACGATCCGGGTGGCATCCAGCGACTTGGTCAGGTGGTAGAGCGACCTGACCAAGGCTCGCTGTTCTGCCGAGCGCTCGAGGGCCGGGACCCCCCAGCTCTCGTTGACCGGGACCCACGCGATGACACAGGGGTGGCTGTAGTCGCGGTCCAGCACCTCGAGCCACTCGCGGACCACTCGGCCGGTCGCCACGGGGAGAACTCCCGCGGCGAGGGCATCTCGGCCCAGACCATCAGGCCGAGACGGTCGCACCAGGCCAGGAACCGTGGGTCCTCGAGCTTCTGGTGCAGCCGGACGCCGTTGAAGCCCAGCTCCTTCACCAGCTCGACCTCCCGCCTCAACGCCTCGGCGTCCGGAGCGGCGAGGTGTGACTCGGGCCAGTAGTTCTGGGCGAGCACGAGACGCAGGTGGTACGGGCGGCCGTTGAGCAGGAGGCGCTCCTTGGACACCGAGACGCTGCGCATCGCGAAGTAGCTCCCGACCTCGTCCACGACGCCGTCGTCGGAGGAGAGAGTCAAGGTCGCATCCACCAGTCGCGGCGACTCCGGTGACCACAGGTACGCCGACCGGCCGAGGGCCATGTCGCAGCGCGCCAGCCTGATCTGTCTCTGCACTCCCCCGTCGGACACCGAGTAGGTGTCGTCGACCTGGACCTCACCGTCCACCCGCAGGACGACGCGCAGCCGCAGGCCTTCCGCCGCCGGCGGCGCGTGGACGGCCACGTCGAGGGCGACGCTGGAGTGGTCGACGTCAGGTGTCCACCGGACCGTGGCGACCCGGACGTCCGGGACCTCCTCCAGCCAGACCGGTTGCCAGATGCCCGTGGTCCGGTGGTACCAGATGGCGTGCGGGTCACGCTGCCAGTCCTGCTTGCCACGGGGCTGAGAGAGGTCGCCGGGGAGGTCCTCGGCCCGGACAACGACCGCCTGAGTGCCGCTTTCGGAGAGGACGTCCGTGACATCGGCGGAGAACGGCGTGTGTCCGCCCTCGTGGCTGGCGACCTGGCTGCCGTTCACCCATACCGTCGCCCGGTAGTCGACCGCGCCGAAGTGGAGCAGGATGCGCATCCCCGGGGAGGTCCGGTGGGCGAACGTCCGCCGGTACCACACGACCGGATGGAAGCCGGTGTCCCCGATCCCGCTCGCCCTGGACTCCGGCGGGTAGGGCACCTCGATGGTCCGGTCGAAGACGTCCTCCCTGTCCCGCCACCGGTCTCCGATGCCCTCGTCCCGGTCGTCATAGCGGAACGACCACGTGCCGCAGAGATCCGTCCAGCCTGGCCGGGTGAGCTGCGGCCTCGGGTGCAGCGTCGCCGGATCGTCCGGCAGGGTCATGTCCCGCCTCCTGGGAGGGTGGCGTCCTGCCAGGTCGGGCCCGCCAGCGCAGGACCGTCCGGGCCCCACACCACCGGGTCGATGCACATCCGGCGGGCCGTCATCCCCGGGTCCCACGCGTGGTAGACGAGCACGTCGCCGCCCCCCGGGCCGGGCACGATGCAGCAGTGACCCGGTCCCAGGACGTGACCGGGGACTGTCGCCAGCAGCCGGTCCGCCTCAGCGGGCTCCGTCCAGGGTCCGAGCGGGTGGTCCGACACGGCGTAGGCGACCCCGTAGCCCGCCTCCGTCCAGGCCCCGCCAGAGTAGACGCAGAAGTATTGGTCGCCTCGGCGCCGGACGAACGGGCCTTCCAGCGTGTGCCAGTCGTAGACCGAGCCGTACATCGAGCGGTCCCGGCAGAACAGCTGCCAGTCATCGGAGGGCAGCAGTATGGTGCGCGGATCGCCGCCCAGCCCGGTCGGGGTCGGCAGCGTGTCCACGGCAAGCATGGTCCCGACCCGCTCCCCGTCGAGCACGTCCCGCGCGTAGTAGAGGTACCACCTGCCGTCGGCGTCCTGGAACGGACTGGGGTCGATGGCGAAGCGCTCGTCCGGGGTCAGGTCGACACCCAGGTCACGAAACGGGCCTTCCGGCGCATCCGCCACGGCCACCCGTAGGTGGTGGCCGACGTCGCCGTGACCGACGGAGTAGTACATCCACCACTGACCGTCCCGCTCGGCCACCTCGGGTGCCCAGTAGTCCGTGCCGAGTGCCGGGTCGTCCAGCAGGTCCAGCGCCCCACCGTGCGGGGTCCAGGAGACCAGGTCCGGGGAGACCAGGACCTGGAAGGCCCGTCCGTCCACGACGGCCCCGGTTCCGTAGGCGACGTAGCGCCCTCCGGTCCGGAGCACGAAGGGGTCGGCGAAGTACCCCTCGAAGACGGGGTTGCGGTAGCGCGTCATCCGGCACGAGGTTCCCACAAAGATTGGGTCTCGAACCGTTTCGGTCGTCGAAGAGCAGGAATAGACCCGGCACGCGTAACACCGCGTTTATCTCCGGCCCGGCCGCGTGGCCCGGGCCGTGAGGTGGTGTGGGCGGCCGAGCACTGAGCAGGAGGGTACGCAGATGACAGGTCTGGACCACACGGGAGGCTTTTCCCGGCGGCGTTTCCTTGCGGTCGGCGGCGGTGTGGCGGCGAGTGCAGCCCTGACCGCCTGCGGCGGCGGCAAGTCCGCCGACGAGGCCGCCGGCGGCGGCACCGAGGCCGGGAGCAAGTTCACCGGCAAGTACACCGGGCCGGCCGTCACGCTTTCCTACTGGAACGGGTTCACCGGTGGTGACGGCCCCTTCATGGACGAGCTGGTCAAGCAGTTCCAGCAGGAGAACTCCAAGATCACGATCAAGCAGAACACCATCCAGTGGGCCGACTTCTACCAGAAGGTGCCGGCTGCGGTGACCGCCAGCAAGGGCCCCGACGTGGGCGTCATGCACCAGGACCAGCTGGCCACCAACGCGGTCCGGAAGGTCATCGTCCCGGTGGACGACGTCGCTGAGGCCCTCAAGCTCGAGGAGTCGGACTTCAGCCCGGAGGTGTGGAAGGCGGGCATCTACGAGGGCAAGCGCTACGGCATCCCGCTGGACGTCCACTCGCTGGCCATGTACATCCGGAACGACGACATGGAGAAGGCCGGCATCACCGAGCCCCCGACCGACGCCGAGTCGTTCGAGGCGGCGCTCAAGGCGTTCCAGACCAAGGGCGGCATGGACCAGCCGTTCTGGATGCCGACCAAGTGGCCGGCCCACCTGATGTTCCTCTCCCTGCTCTGGCAGCACGGCGGCGAGCCGTACGCCGAGGACGGCTCCAAGGCGACCTTCGACTCGGAGGAGGGCGTCGCCGCCCTCACCTGGATGGTCGACCAGATCAAGAAGGGCTACAGCCCGAAGAACGTCGCCATCGACACCCAGTACGTCGGCTTCAAGAACAACAAGCTCGCGGTCACCTGGGACGGCATCTGGCAGATCAACGACCTCAAGGGCGCCAAGGTGGAGAACACCATCGCACCCATCCCGAACATCGGGGGCCAGGACGCCGTCTGGGCAAACTCGCACAACTTCTTCATCACCCGCCAGTCCACCCAGGACGACAACAAGTTCGACGCCGCCAGGGTCTTCATCGACTGGATGAGCAAGAAGTCCGCGGAGTGGGCCGGCGCCGGCATGATCCCGGCGCGCAACTCGGTGCGCGAGAGCGCTGACGTGACGAGCTCGACCCAGGCCCCGATCGCCGAGCAGATCGACAACATGCGCTTCCTGCCGCCGATTCCTGGCGTCGGTGACGTCCAGGCACAGACGCTGGAGATCGCTGTCAACGAGGCGACCCTGATGAAGCGGTCGCCCGAGGAGGCGCTGAAGGACGCCGCGACCAAGGCGTCCGCCGCGATGCAGGACAACCTGAAGAAGTACGGCGCCTGACCATGGCCGCCATGGCCACCACCGATTCCGCCGTCCGCGCGGGAAACGGCGACGACGTCGTCGATCCCGGCGGACGGCGGGAGCGGGACGCCCGCGGTGGCAACGCCGCGACTCCCTGGTTGTTCCTGGCGCCGTACCTCGTCTTGTTCCTCGCCTTCGTCGTCGCGCCGGCGGTCTACGGGTTCTGGATCAGCCTGCACGACTACGACTACACGCTTCCCGGCAAGCCCTACGTGGGCTTCGCGAACTACCAGGACCTGTTCGACAGCTCGTCGCTCGCGTTCGAGCGGTTCTGGCGCAGCATGCGGGCGACCGGGATCTTCACGGTCCTGAGCGTGCCGCTGCTGCTCGTCGTCCCGCTGGCCGTCGCACTCGTGATGAACCAGAAGTTCCGCGGCCGCAACTTGTTCCGAGCGATCTACTTCGCCCCCTACGTGCTCGGCGTCGCGGTCGTCGCTGTCATCTGGTCTTTTCTCCTCGACAACAACATCGGCGTGGTCAACCACTACCTCGGGGCGATCGGCATCCCCAACAACATCCCGTGGCTCACGTCGGTGCCGGAGGCCTGGGCGGCACTCGTGGGGGTCACCGTCTGGTGGACCCTCGGGTTCAACGCCGTGATCTACCTGGCCGGCCTCCAGGACATCCCGAAGGAGCTGTACGAGGCGGCGGAGGTGGACGGTGCCAACGCCTGGCAGCGGTTCCGCAACGTCACGCTGCCCGGTCTGCGTCCGGTCCTGGCGTTCGTCACGATGGTCACGATCCTGGCCTCGGCGAACATGTTCGGCCAGTCGTTCCTCATGACGAAGGGTGCACCCGGCACGGAGACCCGCACGGCGATCTACCAGATCGCCGAGACCGGCCTGCGTCAGTACCAGATGGGCACCGCCGCCGCGATGAGCTACGTGCTGACCCTGTTCCTGATGCTCACCAGCCTCATCGTGTTCTGGCTGTTCCGCGAGAGGAAGGCGTGATGGCCACCGCGACGACGACCGCCACGACTGCCGCGCCGACCCCGACCGCACCGCGGGCCGGCAAGGCCGGCGGAGGCCGGACCCTTCTGCGCTACCTGTTGCTGACGCTGCTCGCCCTCGCGATCGTCGCGCCCCTCCTGTTCATCCTCATCACCAGCTTCAAGACCCGGTCCGAGGCCACCGGGACCCCGCCGACCTGGTGGCCTCGCGAGTTCACCGCCCAGGCCTACCGAGCCGTGCTCGGCAGCGGCGAAACTCCGATCCTGCGGTGGTTCCTCAACAGCATGATCGCTGCGTTCGCGAACGCCTTCTTGGTCGTGGCCACGGCGTCGATGGCGGCCTATCCCCTTGCCCGGATGAGCTTCCGAGGCAAGAAGCTGGTGTTCGGCGCCATCATCGCCACGCTCTTCATCCCACCGGTGATCCTCACCATCCCCAACTACCTGATCATCGGCAAGCTGCAGTGGCTGGACACCCTGACCGCGGTGATCGTGCCGACCGCGGCCTCGGCGTTCGGCGTGTTCTTCCTGCGCCAGTTCTTCCTCACTCTCCCGGTCGAGCTCGAGGAGGCAGCATTCATCGACGGCGCCAACCGGTTCCAGGTCTTCTGGCGGATCGTGCTGCCGCTGTCCAAGCCCGCCCTCGTCACCCTGGGCCTGCTCGCCTTCCTGACCAACTACAACGACTTCCTCTGGCCGGTCTACGTGCTGTTCAGCCCCGACACCCAGACGCTGCCGGCCGGCCTGTCCACGTTGCAGAGCGCCAACGCCGTGCGCTACGACCTGCTCACGGCAGGTGCGGTCATCGCCAGCGTCCCGGTCCTCCTGCTCTACGTCTTCGCCCAGCGCTACATCATCGAGGGAGTGTCTCGCTCCGGCCTGAAGGGCTGAGCTTCCGCAGTCGCTGCACATGCACGGCCGTCCGCCGGGCCAGGTCCGGGTCCGGCCGGGTCGGGTCGAGGAAGACCTGGTTGATCTCGGGGTGCGCCGAGCGCAGCTCGTCGTCGGCGCGCCCGCTGAACTCCTCCACCTCCGCCGCGGTCAACGCGTCGTCCAGGTCCAGCCGGACAGCGAGCAGGACCGACTCCGGGCCCAGGTGCATCGTCATCAGCTCGACCACGCTCGTCACCTCGTCGTAGGCGAGCAGGCGGTCGTGGACGTCCACCACCAGTGCCGGCTCAGCGCTCTCACCGATCAGCAGGTCGGAGTTGTCCCGGCCGAGGACGAAGGCCACGACCGCCAGCAGGACACCGATCGCGATCGCCGCCCAGCCGTCCCACGCGGCGTTGCCGGTGAGATGGTGCAGGCCGATGCCGACGACGGCCAGCAGGATGCCGATCAGCGCGGCGCTGTCCTCGGCCAGCACGGTCTTCACGGTGGGGTCCTTGCTGGCCCGGATGTGCATGCGCAGGCCGCGGTCCTCGGCTTGCGCCTCGCCGCGCATCTGCTGCAGCGCCCTCAGCCAGCTCACCCCCTCGGCGAGGAATGCCACGCCGAGCACGACGTACGGGAGGAGGATGCCCTGCGACTCGGAGCCGTGCCGCAGCGTGTGGACGCCCTCGTAGATCGAGTAGATCGACCCCGCGACGAAGATGCCGACGGCCGCCAGCAGCGACCAGAAGAACTGGGCCTTGCCGTAGCCGAACGGGTGCTCGCGGTCGGCCGGCCGGGTCGCGACGCGGAGGCTGGTGAGCAGGAAGACCTGGTTCAGGGTGTCCGCGAAGGAGTGGGCGGCCTCGGCCATCATCGAGCTCGAGCCGCTGACCACGCCGGCCGCCAGCTTCGCGACCGCTATCGCGAGGTTCGCGGCGAAGGCGACCAGGACGGTCCGCTTGCTCTCCGACGCCATGGGGGCACTCCTGCCCTCAGATCCAGGATCTCCACCACATCCGCCGCGCCCAGTCGGCGTAGGGGATGGTCTCAGCCGACAGCACGGGCAGCAGCCAGGCGAAGTTCGCGACGGCCAGCAGCAGGTAGGCGCCCGCGGCGGCCGCGCCCCACTGCCTGCGCTGCGCGGTGGCATCGCGCCCGCCGAGCACCAGGCCGAGGCACATCGTGATCGCCAGCACCAGGAACGGCAGGAACACCACGGCGTAGAACGAGTAGATCGTGCGCTCCTGGAAGAAGAACCACGGCAGGTAGCCGGCGGTCACGCCGGCGAGGACCGCCCCGGCCCGCCAGTCGCGACGGGCCGCCCAGAGGTAGACCAGGACCGGGAGTGCGAGGCAGGCCGCCCACCAGACCGCAGGAGTGCCGAGGGCCGTGACCGCCTGCGAGCAGGTCTCGACCGCGCAGCCGTCCTGACCCATGGTCGGGCCCTGGTAGTAGTAGGACACCGGCCGGGCGAGGACGAGCCAGCCCCACGGGTTCGACTGGTAGTCGTGCGGCGTGCGCAGCCCGGTGTGGAAGTTCCACGCCTCGTGGTGGTAGTGCCAGAGGCTCACCAGCGCGTCCGGGACCAAGGCCGGACCGGGGTGGTCGCTGGCCCAGTCCCGCAGGTAGGCGTGGTCGCCGTCGAGGAACCATCCGGTCCAGGACGCCAGGTAGACGCCCAGCGCGACGACGACCAGCGAGCCGAACGCTGGTGCGGCGTCGCGGACCAGTGCTCCCACCCACGGCTTGCGCGCTCCCGCCGTACGACGAGCCCCCATGTCCCAGAGCACCGACACCAGGCCGAAAAACGCGAGGTAGTAGAGCCCGCTCCACTTCACGGCGCAGGCGGCGCCCAGGCACACGCCGGCCAGCAGCCGCCACGGCCGCAGGCCGAGCGAGGGGCCGAACCGGGAGCCGATCACGTCGTCCAGCCGCGCGGCGAGCCGCGCCCTGGCCCGGTCGCGGTCGATGAGCAACGCCCCGAACGCCGCCAGCACCCAGAACATCAGCAGCGGGTCGAGCAGTGCGGTGCGGGCGTGCACGTAAGCCAGGCCGTCGACGGTGAGCAGCAGCCCGGCCACGCAGCCCAGCAGCGTCGAGCGGAACAGCCGGCGTCCGATCCGGGCGATCATCAGCACGGCGAGGGTGCCGGTGAGCGCGACCATGAACCGCCAGCCGAACGGCGTGAAGCCGAACAGCTGCTCGCCGACCGCGATCATCCACTTGCCGCCCGGCGGGTGCACGACGTAGGAGGGGTCGCCGGTCCAGATGCCGTGCAGGTCGCCGGCCAGGATCTTCACGTTCGCCGGGTCGGGGTCGCCGTCCTTGGCGGCCTTGATGTAGTTCTGCTCGGCCCCGAAGTGCAGCAGCGACCAGGCGTCCTTGGCGTAGTACGTCTCGTCGAAGATGAACGCCTTCGGGCGGGACAGGTCCCAGAACCGCAACAAGCCGGCCACCGCCGTGACGATCAGCGGCCCGACCCAGCCCCAGATGCCGTCGGCCGGCATCGGCGGCACCAGCCGGTCCCGGACCCGGGCGCGATCGATGGTGGGCTGGAGCACCGGCCCAGCCTAGGGGGGCCAGAATGGCGGGCGTGGCGGACGCGGGCGTGCTGGTGCTGGCCGGTACGCCGATCGGTGACCCGGCCGACGCCTCGCCCCGGCTGGTCCGCGAGCTGGCCAAGGCCGACCTGGTCGCTGCCGAGGACACCCGCCGGTTGCGACGGCTGGCCCGCGACCTCGACGTCGAGCTCACCGGTCGGGTCGTCTCCTACTACGACGCGAACGAGGCGGGCCGCACCCCCGAGCTCGTCGAGGCGCTGCAGCAGGGACAGCGGGTGCTCCTGGTCACCGATGCCGGGATGCCCTCGGTGTCCGACCCCGGCTACCGGCTGGTCGCGGCCGCGGTCGAGGCGGGCCTCGCGGTCACCGCGGTGCCCGGACCGTCGGCCGTCCTCACGGCACTGGCCCTGTCCGGCCTGCCGGTCGACCGGTTCTGCTTCGAGGGCTTCCTGCCGCGCAAGCCGGGCGAGCGGTCCCGCCGGCTGACCGAGCTGGCTGCCGAGCCGCGGACGATGGTGTTCTTCGAGGCGCCGCACCGGCTCGCGGTCGCCCTCGCGGCGATGGCCGACGGGCTGGGCGACGACCGGCGGGCCGCGGTGTGCCGGGAGATGACCAAGACTTACGAGGAGGTACGCCGAGGCGGGCTGCGCGAGCTGGCCACCTGGGCCGCCGACGGCGTGCGCGGCGAGGTCACGGTCGTGGTGGCCGGAGCCGGTCCGGTCGAGGCGGTCCAGCCGCAGGACCTGGTGGCCGAGGTCGAACGGCTGGTGGGCGCCGGCGTACGCCTCAAGGAGGCCACGGCCGAGATCGCCGGCCGGCACGGCGTCTCGCGCCGGGTCCTCTACGACGCCGTGCTCGCAGCGAGGACCTCCTCGAAGTAGGCGATGGTGCGGATCAGTCCCTGCTCCAGCGGGACGGTCGGCTCCCACTCCAACAGGTCCTTCGCCTTGCTGATGTCCGGGCACCGCTGGCGGGGGTCGTCCTCGGGTAGTGCCTCGGTCACGAGCTTCGACGATGAACCGGTCAGGCTGATGATCTTCCTGGCGAGGTCGCGGACAGAGAGCTCTGCGGGGTTCCCGAGGTTGACCGGACCACTGACCTCACTGGACGTTCGGCTCATACGGAGCAGACCCTCGACGAGGTCGTCGACGAAACAGAATGCCCGGCTCTGGGAGCCGTTCCCGTAGATGGTGATGTTGTCGCCGCGCAACGCCTGCATGATGAAGTTGCTGACTACGCGGCCGTCGTCCGGACGCATCCGCGGGCCGTAGGTGTTGAAGATCCTGACTATCTTGGTGTCGGTACCGTGCTGGCGGCGGTAGTCAGAGAACAGTGTTTCCGCCGCGCGCTTGCCCTCGTCGTAGCACGAACGGATTCCCACCGGGTTAACCCGCCCCCAGTAGGTCTCGTCCTGGACGACCGGCTCAGGATCGCCGTAGACCTCGCTGGTAGATGCCTGGACGATGGTGGCACCCACCCGCTTCGCAAGGCCGAGCATGTTGATCGAACCGTGCACGCTCGTCTTGAGCGTCTGCACCGGATCACGCTGATAGTAGATCGGCGACGCGGGACAGGCCAGGTTGAAGATCAGGTCGGTCTCCACGTAGAGGGGCATCGTGATGTCGTGGCGCATGACCTCGAACATCGGGTGCGCCAGCAGATTTCTGATGTTGGGTCTGGTGCCTGTGTAATAGTTGTCGACCGCCAGGACCTCGTGTCCTTCGCCGAGAAGCCGCTCACACAGGTGCGAACCGATGAAGCCGGCGCCACCAGTCACCATCAC
Source organism: uncultured Actinomycetota bacterium (assembly GCA_963746465.1). Lineage (GTDB taxonomy): Bacteria > Actinomycetota > Actinomycetes > JACCUZ01 > JACCUZ01 > CAVVAY01. The sequence continues at coordinate 759,180 of CAVVAY010000007.1, forward strand.
ACGCACGAAGACTCCCCCTTGTTGCCAGCTATCTCGGCTGCCGGTCTGGCCAAGGAGTATGGCGGATCGACGGCGGTCTAGCCTGGCGTTATGGAGTTTCGCCGCATCCCTGGCTTGCCGCCGTACGTCTTCACGATCATCGACGGGCTCAAGCGGGAGGCTCGGCGGGCCGGACGGGACGTCGTCGACCTCGGCTTCGGCAACCCCGACCTGCCCTCGCCGTCGATCGCGGTCGAGAAGCTCGCCGAGGCGGCGCACAACAGCCGCAACCACCGCTACTCCGCGAGCCGCGGCATCCCCAAGCTGCGTGAGGCGGTGGCCGCGCTCTACCTGCGCAAGTTCGGCGTGACCCTCGACCCGGAGACCGAGGTGCTCTCGACGATCGGCGCCAAGGAGGGCTTCAGCCACCTGATGTGGGTGCTGCTGCAGCCCGGCGACGCGGCCCTCGTGCCGAGCCCGTCGTACCCGATCCACATCTGGGGGCCGTACTTCGCCGGCGCGGACGCCCGCCAGGTGCCGGTCGGCACCGGTGAGGACTACGTCGCCAACGTCATGGAGGCCTGGGAGCTCGGCTGGCCGAAGCCGCGCGTTGTGGTGCTGTCCTTCCCGCACAACCCGACCACGGCGACCATCGAGCTCGCTGACATGCAGCGGCTGGTCGACTGGGCTCGCGAGCGCGACGTGGTGCTTGTGCACGACTTCGCGTACGCCGACGTCGCCTTCGACGGCTACACGCCGCCCTCGATCCTGCAGTGCGAGGGCGCGATGGGGTGCGCCGTCGAGCTCTACTCGATGACCAAGTCGTTCTCGATGGCCGGCTGGCGGGTGGCCTTCCTGCTCGGCAACTCCGAGGTGGTCGGGGCCCTCACCAAGCTGAAGAGCTACCTCGACTACGGCACCTTCCAGCCGATCCAGATCGCCGCCACGGTGACGATGAACGAGGCCGCGGACTACCCGGCCGAGGTCAACGCGGTGTACCAGTCGCGCCGCGACGCCATGGTCGACGGCCTCGCCCGGATCGGCTGGAACGTCGAGCGGCCGCGCGGCACGATGTTCGTCTGGGCGCCGATCCCCGAGGCGTACGCCGATCTGGGCTCGATCGAGTTCGCCACCCTGATCGTGAAGGAGTGCGACGTCGCCGTGTCGCCGGGTGTGGGCTTCGGCCCGGCCGGCGACACGTTCGTCCGGTTCGCGCTGATCGAGAACGAGCAGCGCATCGTGCAGGCCGTCCGCCAGCTCAAGCGCGGCCTCCCCAAGCTCGGCTGACCGCGGGCGGGAATCCGGCTTGAGTCGCGCCCGTAGGCTGGAGGCATGACCGACGCCGCTGCCGCCGCACCCACCGGGACCCCCGGCGGGAAGGCCTACTACGTCACGACGCCGATCTACTACGTCAGCGCCGCCCCGCACATCGGGAACGCGTACACGACCGTCGCGGGCGACGTCCTGACCCGCTGGCACCGGCAGCGCGGGGAGGACGTCTGGTACCTCACCGGGACCGACGAGCACGGCGAGAAGGTGCTCCGGTCCGCGCAGGCCGCGGGCAAGACGGCCGAGGAGTTCACCGACGACCTGGTGGAGAACGCCTGGAAGCCGGTGCTGAAGACAATCGACGCGGCCAACGACGACTTCATCCGGACCACCGAGCCGCGCCACACCCGCCGGGTCCAGGAGTTCTGGGCCACGCTGAACGACAAGGGCGACGTCTACCAGGGCAGCTACGAGGGCCCGTACTGCGTCCCGTGCGAGGAGTTCAAGCTCGAGTCCGAGCTGGTCGACGGCACCGGCGACCTCGCCGGGCAGAAGCTGTGCCCCATCCACGGCCGTCCGGTCGAGTACCTGTCCGAGCAGAACTACTTCTTCCGTCTCTCGGCGTACGCCGACCGGCTGCTCGAGCTCTACGAGACGCACCCGGAGTTCGTCCAGCCGGTCAGCGCCCGCAACGAGGTGGTGTCCTTCGTCCGGCAGGGGCTCCAGGACCTCTCGATCTCCCGTTCCACCTTCAACTGGGGCATCCCGATCCCGTGGGACGACAAGCACGTCCTCTACGTGTGGATCGACGCCCTGCTCAACTACCTGAGTGCGGCCGGGTACGGCGACGACGACGCCGCCGAGAAGTTCGCCCGCACCTGGCCGCCGGACGTGCACCTGGTCGGCAAGGACATCCTCCGGTTCCACGCCGTGATCTGGCCGGCGATGCTGCTGGCAGCCGACGTGCCCCTGCCGAAGACGGTGTTCGCACACGGCTGGCTGCTCGTCGGCGGGGAGAAGATGAGCAAGTCCAAGCTCACGGCGATCCCGCCGTCCGAGATCGTCGACGTCTTCGGGTCGGATGCGTTCCGCTACTACTTCCTGCGGGCCATCGAGTTCGGCCAGGACGGCTCGTTCTCCTGGGAGGACCTCAGCGCGCGCTACAAGGCAGAGCTCGCCGACCAGTTCGGCAACCTCGCCAGCCGGCTCACCTCGATGGTGGGTCGCTACCGCGACGGTGCGCTGCCCGCTCCTGTGGACGAGCCCGAGCTCTCGCTGGCGGCGACCACGGCGGTGGACGCTGCCGAGGCCGCGATCGACCGCCTCGACCTCCAGGGCGCAATCCTCTCGGCGATGGACTACGTGCGCGTCATCAACAACTACGTGACAGAGCAGGCGCCGTGGAAGGTGGCGAAGGACGAGACGCGCGGTGCCGACCTCGACCGGATCCTCTACGCGACGGCCGAGGCGCTGCGCGTGGTCGCAGTGCTGCTCCACCCGGTGATGCCGAAGGCGAGCCGGCAGCTCTGGACCTCGCTCGGCGCCGAGTCGGCACTCGGCCCGCTGGCCGAGGCGCGGGTGCAGGACGCGGCGCGCTGGGGTCAGCTGCCGGCCGGGGCGACGATCACCAAGAGCGAGCCGCTCTTCCCGCGGATCGAAGAGCCCGGGCAGGCGTGACCGGCGGCACCACCGACGGGCCGACCCGGGCGCGCGGCGGCCGGGTCAGTGGACCGCGCGAGCGGCCACCGGCCCCGGAACCACTCCGGGTTCCGGTGGCCGACTCGCACTGCCACCTGGACATCGCCGACCCGCCGGACGACTGGCTCTCCGTCGACGACGCGATCGCCGCGTCGACGGCAGCCGGCGTGCCGCGGATCGTTCAGATCGGCTGCGACCTGCCCGGAGCGCGGTGGGCGGTGGAGACCGCGAGCCGGTACGACGAGCTGGTCGCCGGTGTCGCGCTGCACCCCAACGAGGTGCCGCTGCTCGCCATGGCGGGCACGCTCGACGCCGGCCTGGCCGAGATCGACGCGCTGGCGGCCGATCCGGTCGTCCGCGCCGTCGGGGAGTCCGGGCTGGACCACTACCGCACCGGCCCGGAGGGTCGCGCCGACCAGGAGCTGTCGTTCCGGGCGCACATCGAGATGGCCAAGCGGCACGGCAAGGCACTGGTCATCCACGACCGGGACGCCCACGACGAGGTGATCAGGGTCCTCGAGGACGCCGGCCCGCCGGAGCGGGTGGTCTTCCACTGCTTCTCCGGCGACGCGGCGATGGCCGAGCACTGCGTCCGCCGCGGCTGGTGGCTGTCGTTCGCGGGCACCGTCACCTTCAAGAACGCAGCCGCGCTCCGCGAGGCGCTCACCCGGTGCCCGCTGGACCGGCTGCTCGTCGAGACCGACGCCCCCTACCTCACTCCGGTGCCCTACCGGGGCCGCCCGAACGCCTCCTACCTGGTGCCGCACACGCTGCGGGCGATGGCCGGCGTGCTCGGCGTCGGCGAGGACCAGCTGGGCACCGCCGTGGCGGCCAACACAGACGAGGCATTTGGCACCTGGTGACCAGGTTGGCTACCGTCGTCGGCTTATGAGCGCTGGGCGGCACTCCGCGGGACCACGTCGGTCCCTGCTGCACACCATGCCCACGCTGCTCCTCCAGGTCGGCGTCGTGCTCGCCCTGGTCGCCGGGACCACCGCGTTCGTCTCCCTGGACAAGTCCGTCACGGTCTCCGTCGACGGCCGGGACCACCAGGTCCGCAGCTTCGCGCGCACCGTCGGTGACCTGCTCGACAGCGAACGCATCAGCTACGACACCGCGCACGACCTGGTCACCCCCCAGCCAGGTGCGGCGCTGCGCGACGGCGAGACGGTGCAGGTGCGTTACGGGCGGCCGGTGCTCCTCACCCTGGACGGCGAGACCCGGACCGTGTGGACCACCGGCCGAACCGTCTCGCAGGCGCTGATGATGCTCGGCGTGCGGTCGGAAGGCGCCTACCTCTCGGCGTCCCGCAGCAAGCGGATCGGCCGCGGCGGCATCACCCTTGACATCCGGATGCCGCACCACCTCACGTTCCTCGCGGACGGCGAGCGGCACGAGGTGACGACCACGGCGACCACGGTGCGCAGCGCGATGGCCGACGCCGGGGTCAGCCTGCGCACCCAGGACCGGGTGTCCACCGACCTGAGCGCCCGGCCCTACGCCGAGCAGGTCGTCGCCCTGACGCGGGTGGACGGCAAGCGGGTGGTCGAGGAGCGGCCGATCAGGTTCGACACCAAGAAGGTCAGGACGAACGACCTCTACCAGGGCGAGAGCAAGGTCCAGAAGCAGGGCAAGGTCGGCATCGAGACCCGCACCTTCCGCGAGACCTACCTCGACGGCGAGCTCGACTCGCGTCAGCTGGTCAGCAAGGAGGTCACCGAGGAGCCGGTGACCGAGGTGCTGCTCCTCGGCACGAAGAAGCGACCGGAGAACGCACCCACCGCTGACGGCCTCAACTGGGCGGCGCTGGCCAACTGCGAGTCCAGCGGCAACCCGCAGGCCTACAACCCGGCTGGCCCGTTCTACGGCCTCTACCAGTTCATGGAGAGCACCTGGCACGCCGTCGGCGGCGTCGGGCTGCCGTCCCAGGCCAGCGCCTCGGAGCAGACCTACCGGGCGCAGATCCTCTACAACCAGAGCGGTGCCGGTCAGTGGCCGGTCTGCGGTCACTACCTGTTCAGCTGACGTGACGGCCGAGCTGCTCGGCCCGGCCGAGGTGCGCGCGCTGGCCACCCGGCTCGGCGTCCGACCCACCAAGACGCTGGGGCAGAACTTCGTCATCGACGCCAACACGGTCCGCCGGATCGTGCGCACCGCCGAGCTCGGCGCCGACGACCACGTCGTCGAGGTCGGTCCCGGACTCGGGTCGCTGACCCTGGGGCTGCTTCCGGAGGTCGCCAGCGTCACCGCCGTCGAGGTCGACCAGGTGCTCGCCGCAGAGCTGCCCGCCACGGTCGCGCGGCACGCACCGGCGTACGCCGACCGGCTCACGGTGGTCACCGCGGACGCGATGCGCCTCGAGGAGCTGCCCGGTCCACCGCCGACCGCTCTCGTCGCGAACCTGCCGTACAACATCTCGGTCCCCGTCCTGCTGCACCTGCTGGAGCAGTTCGGCTCGATCCGGCGGGTGCTGGTGATGGTGCAGTCGGAGGTGGCCGACCGGCTGGCCGCACCGCCGGGCAGCCGCACGTACGGCATCCCGTCGGTGAAGGCCGCGTGGTACGCCGACGTGCGGCGGGCCGGGGCCGTCGGCCGCACCGTCTTCTGGCCGGCACCCAACGTCGACTCGGGTCTGGTCGCGATGACCCGGCGGCACCCGCCGGAGACGACTGCCGGCCGGGCCGAGGTGTTCGCCGTGGTCGATGCGGCGTTCGCGCAGCGACGCAAGACGCTGCGGGCGGCGCTGGCCGGCTGGGCCGGCTCGGCCGCAGCGGCTGAGACCGCGCTGCGCGCAGCCGGCCTCGACCCGAGGCTGCGCGGCGAGGCGCTCGGCGTCGACGACTTCGCGCGGTTGGCGGCACACCGCCCGGCTGCGCTCACCTAGGGTTGGCCACATGAGCACCCGACGGGACCGCGCCGCGCGCTCGCGGTCCTGGAGGGACTGCGCATGACGGCGGTGGCCGTCCGGGCCCCGGCAAAGATCAACCTCGGGCTCTCGGTCGGCGGCCCGCGGCGCGACGGCTTCCACGACGTCGCTACCGCGTACCACGCGATCTCGCTGTACGACGAGCTGGTCGCAGCGGCGGCGGACGACCTGTCGGTCAGCGTCACGACTGCCGACGGCGTCCCGCTCGACGACGTCCCGCAGGACCGCAGCAACCTAGCGGTGGCGGCGGCGCTGGCCCTCGCCGAGTACGCCGGCGTGCAGCCGCTGGTCCGGCTGCACGTGACGAAGCGCATCCCGGTCGCGGGTGGGATGGCCGGTGGCAGCGCCGACGCCGCCGGTGCCCTCGTCGCCTGCGACGGGCTCTGGCAGACCGGGCTATCCCGGTCGGCGATGCTGGAGATCGCGGCGGGCCTGGGCAGCGACGTGCCGTTCTCGCTGGTGGGCGGGACCGCGCTGGGCACCGGCCGGGGCGAGGTCCTGACACCGGTGCTCGCTCGTGGCCGCTTCGAGTGGGTGGTGGCGATTGCCGAGGACGGCCTCTCGACGCCTGAGGTCTACGCCGAGTGCGACCGGCTGCGCGGCGACCAGGTGCTGGCCGAGCCGCGGGTGCCGGACACCCTCATGGCGGCCCTGCGCTCGGGTGACGCCACCGCGCTCGGTGCTGCGCTGCACAACGACCTGCAGGAGGCTGCCTGCTCCCTGCGCCCCGCGCTGCGGCAGACCCTGCAGACCGGGGAGGCAGCCGGTGCCCTGGGCGGCATGGTGTCCGGCAGCGGGCCCAGCGTGGTCTTCCTCGCCCGCAGCCCGGAGCACGCCCTCGACATCGCGGTGGCGCTCAGCGCGACCGGCACCTGCCGCTCGGTACGCCGGGCGCACGGCCCGGTCGGCGGAGTGCGCGCGGTCGGCGAGGCCTGAGTGGCGCGCAACCTCGTGAACCTCGAGGGCGTGGGCAAGGCGTACGGCACCCGCGTCCTGCTGGACGACGTCTCGCTCGGGGTCGGCGAGGGCGACCGCACCGGTGTCGTCGGTCGCAACGGCGACGGCAAGTCGACGCTGCTCCGGCTGCTCACCCGGCGCGAGCCGCCGGACACCGGCCGGGTCACCCACGCCGGCGGCCTGCGCGTGGCCCAGGTGGGCCAGCGCGACGGGCTGGACCCGTCAGCCACGGTGCGGTCGCTGGTGGTCGGCGACGGGCCGGCGCACGAGTGGGCCTCGGACCCGCGGGCGCGCGACGTGCTCGCCGGGCTGTTCGGTGACCGCGCGGACCTCGACTCGATGCTCGACCGGGTGGTCGGCCCGCTGTCCGGGGGCGAACGGCGCCGGGTGGCGCTGGCCCAGGCGCTGGTCGGCGAGCACGACCTGCTGGTCCTGGACGAGCCCACCAACCACCTCGACGTCGAGGGCATCGACTGGCTGGCTCGGCACCTGGTCGCCCGGCGTGAGGCGCTGGTCGTCGTCACTCACGACCGGTGGTTCCTCGACGAGGTGTGCGAGCGCACCTGGGAGGTGCAGGGCGGCGCGGTGCACGCTTACGACGGCGGCTACTCGGCGTACGTGCTCGCGCGGGCCGAACGCGACCGGATGCAGGCCGCGACGGATGCCCGGCGGGCCAACCTGGTGCGCAAGGAGCTGGCCTGGCTGCGCCGCGGGCCGCCGGCGCGCACCTCGAAGCCGCAGTTCCGCATCGAGGCCGCGAACGCACTGATCGCTGAGGAGCCGCCGCCGCGGGACGGCGTGGAGCTGGTGCGCTTCGCCAGCGCGCGGCTAGGCCGCACCGTCTACGACGTGCTCGACGCCACGGTCGAGGTCGGCGGCCGCGTGCTGCTCGACCACCTGACCTGGCTGGTCGGGCCGGGCGACCGGATCGGCATCGCGGGCGTCAACGGGTCGGGCAAGACCTCGCTGCTCCGGCTGCTGGTCGGCGAGCTCGCGCCGACTGCCGGCCGGGTCGTCCGCGGGGTCACCGTGCGGATCGCCTATCTCTCGCAGGACGTCACCGAGCTGGACCCGGCGCTGCGGGTGCTGGAGGCGGTCGAGGCGGTGCGCCGTGAGGTCGACCTCGGCAAGGGCCGGTCGATCACGGCGACCCAGATGTGCGAGCGGTTCGGCTTTGTCGGGAACGCGCAGTGGACGCCGGTCGGCGAGCTTTCCGGTGGCGAGCGGCGCAGGCTGCAGCTGTTGCGGTTGCTGATGGACGAGCCGAACGTCCTGCTGCTCGACGAGCCGACGAACGACCTCGACATCGACACGCTGACCGCGCTGGAGGACCTGCTCGACAGCTGGGCCGGCACGCTGCTGGTCGTCTCGCACGACCGCTACTTCCTGGAACGGGTCTGCGACACGACCGTGGCGATGCTGGGCGACGGCGGCCTGCGCGACCTGCCGGGCGGGGTCGACGAGTACCTCGCCCTGCGCCGTGCGGCCGCCGCCGGACCGGTCGCGGTCGCCCCGACCGGCGGGCCGGCTGCACCAGGTGTGAGTGACGCGGCGGCGGTCCGGGCGGCGCGCAAGGAGCTGGCCCGTCTCGAGCGGCAGCTGGACAAGCTGAGGGACCGGGAGGCGCGGCTGCACGACGAGATGGCGGCCGCGGCGTCGGACCACCAGCGGGTGCTCGAGCTGGACGCCGGCCTGCGCGTGCTGCACGAGGAGCGCGAGCTGCTCGAGCACCGGTGGCTCGAGCTGGCGGAGACGGCCGAGGCGTGATCAGCGGCGCGGCGTGACTTCCGGACGCGTACGCTCCGCCGCATGCCGGTCGCGCTCGAGTGGGGACCTGTCGGCGCTCGCACGCTCGCCGAGAGCAGTGACGTCGTGGTCGTCGTCGACGTGCTGTCCTTCTCCACGTCGCTGACGGTGGCGCTCGAGAGGGGCGCGAAGGTCTGGCCGCACACCGGCGGCGAGTCGGCCCGCCAGCTCGCGCGGGACATCGGCGCGGTGCTGGCCGGGAACCGCTCGTCGCACGAGGGGCTGACTCTCTCGCCGGCCAGCCTGCTCGAGGTCGACGAGGACACCCGGGTGGTGCTGCCGTCGCCGAACGGCTCGTCGATCGCGTTCGCCGCGGTCAACAGCGGGGTGCACGTCGTTGCTGCCTGCCTGCGCAACGCCGCCGCGGTCAGCCGCTACCTCGACGACCACGACCGGATTGCTCTCGTGCCGGCCGGCGAGCAGTGGGGGGACGGGTCGCTGCGCCCGGCGTACGAGGACCTGGTCGGGGCCGGCGCCGTTGTCGACCGGCTCTCCGGTCGCGACCCGGGGGTCCGGCTCACCCCCGAGGCGGAGGCGGCCGCGCTGGCGTTCCGCGCACTGCGGCCGCTGGAGCACTGCCCGTCCGGCGCCGAGCTGGTGGAGCGTGGCTACGCCGAGGACGTCCGGATCGCCAGCGAGGTCGACGTCAGCACCGTGGTCCCGGTGCTGGTCGAGGGCCGTTTCGTGGCCGCCTGACCGGCTCAGTCGTCGATCTCGAACGGGGCCACCAGCTGACGGAGCAGCCCGGACAAGGTCTCCTGCTGCCGGGCCGGCAGCGCCGAGAGCAGGTCGCGCTCGCGAGCCAGCAGGTCGGCCAGCGCGGCGTCGACCCGTTCCTTGCCCCGAGGCGTCAGGCGGACGTGGACACCGCGGCGGTCGGCCGGGTCGGGCATCCTCTGCACCAGGCCCTGGGTCTCGAGCCGGTCGACCCGGTTGGTCATCGTGCCCGAGGTCACCATCGTCTGGGCGAGCAGCTGTCCGGGGGAGAGCACGTACGGGCGACCGGCCCGGCGCAGTGCGGAGAGCACGTCGAACTCCCACACCTCGAGGTCGTGCGCGGCGAAGGCCGTCCGCCGGGCCCGGTCCAGGTGTCGCGCGAGCCGGGTGAGCCGGCTCAGGACCTCGAGGGGGCGGACGTCCAGGTCCGGCCGCTCGCGGGCCCAGGCCGCGACGAGGCGGTCCACCTCGTCCTGCACGGCTGCCTCCTCCTCGACCGAACCTCCGCAGGATTATCGACCTCAACTGTCTTGACATCAAGAAACTGGTCAGTCAATGTATCTTGACATCAAGACAGTTGGAGGTCGAGATGCGCTGGGACCCGGTGCGCTACCTGGAGTTTGCGGCCGAGCGCGGCCGGCCGTTCGAGGACCTGCTGGGTCGCCTTCCGGCAGACGACCCCGCGGTCGTCGTCGACCTCGGCTGCGGCCCCGGCAACCTGACCCGGACATTGGCCCAGCGGTGGCCGGGAGCCCGGGTCGAAGGCGTCGACTCGTCGCCGGAGATGGTGGCGCGCGCGGTCGCGGACGACACCGACGACCGCGTGACGTTCACGGTCGGCGACGCCCGGCAGTGGCGACCGGCCCAGCCGGTCGACGTCCTGGTCAGCAACGCCACCCTGCAGTGGGTGCCCGGCCACTTCGACCTGCTGCCGATGCTGGTCGAGGCAGTGCGGCCGGGCGGGTGGTTCGCCTTCCAGGTTCCGGGCAACTTCGGCGACCGCACGCACACCGCGATGGACGACGTCGCGAGCTCGCCGCGGTGGGCCGACAAGTTCGCCGGTCGCGCGCGTGCCCAGCCGGCCGTCGAGACGCCGGCCCGCTACCTCGAGCGGTTGGCCGGCCTGGGCTGCACGGTGGATGCCTGGGAGACGACGTACCTGCACGTGCTCACCGGCCCGGACGCCGTCGTCCGCTGGGTCAGCGGAACCGGGCTGCGGCCCTACCTGCAGGTGCTCGACGACGACAGCGAGCGGCAGAAGTTCCTCGCCGACTACCGCGCCGCCGTGGCGGACACGTATCCCGAGCGGTCGTGGGGGACGGTGCTGCCGTTCCGGCGGATCTTCGTGGTCGCGCAGCGCGCGGCGGGGTCATGAGCGGACTGGTCGGGGTGCACCACGTCCAGCTGGCGGCACCCGCCGGATCGGAGCCGGCGCTGCGCAGGTTCTACGGCGAGTTGCTCGGCATGACCGAGGTGCCCAAGCCTCCCGCGCTCGCCGCCCGCGGGGGAGCGTGGTTCCGGTCCGGCACCCTCGAGCTGCACCTCGGCGTCGAGCAGGACTTCCGGCCGGCCCGCAAGGCGCACCCGGGGGTGCTGGTCGACGACCTGGTCTCGTTCGCCGCGACACTCGAACGGCACGGCGTCGAGGTCGAGTGGGACGACCGGTTCCCGGGGTTCCTACGGTGCTACGTCGCGGACCCGCACGGCAACCGGATCGAGCTGCTGGAACCGCTCGACATGTGACTCAGGCCCCGAGGGGGTGCACCCCGCTCATGCCCGGCTTGGCCTCCAGGCCGGACAGGCCGTTCCACGCCAGGTTGACCAGGTGTGCGGCAACCACCGACTTCGCCGGCCGGCGGGCGTCCAGCCACCACTGACCGGTCAGCGCGACCATTCCGACCAGCATCTGCGCGTACATCGGCGCCAGTTTCGGGTCGAAGCCGCGCGACTTCAGCTGGTTGCCCATGATGTGCTCGACCTGACTCGCGGCGTCGCTGAGGAGAGACGCGAAGCTGCCGGTCGACGTCGCCACCGGTGAGTCGCGCACCAGGATGCGGAAGCCGTCGGTGGAGGAGTCGATGTAGTCGAGCAGCGCGAACGCTGCCCGCTCGAGCAGCTCACGAGGGCGGCCGCTGCTGGTGAGGGCACCGGTGATGGCGTCGAGAAGTGCGCCCATCTCGCGGTCGACGACGACGGCGTACAGACCCTCCTTGCCGCCGAAGTGCTCGTAGACGACCGGCTTGGAGACGCCGGCCTTCGCGGCGATCTCCTCGACCGACGTCGCGTCGAAGCCCTTCTGCGCGAACAGTGACCGACCGACGTCGAGCAGCTGCTCGCGGCGCTCCTTGCCGGTCATCCGGGCGGCCCGGCCGTCGCGTCTGGCCTTGCCCGCCGCTGGTGTCGCTCCGGTCGCCATCAGGCCGCCCGGCGGGCGTCGAGGCGTTCCTGGCGCGGCCAGCGGACGTCGTAGGCCCAGCCGAAGGTCTCGAACAGCTGGATGACGCGCGCCCCGGAGTCGACCTGGCGCTTGAGCACACCGGTACGGGCGCAGGTGGGGTCGGCGTGGTGCAGGTTGTGCCAGGACTCACCCATCGACAGGACGGCGAGCCACCACACGTTGCCGGACCGGTCCCGGCTCTCGAACGGCCGCTCGCCCATCGCGTGGCAGATCGAGTTGATGGACCACGTGACGTGGTGCAGCAGCCCGACGCGGACCAGGCTGGCCCAGAAGAACGCGGTCAGCGCCCCGTGCCAGGACCAGGTCATCAGGCCGCCCAGGATCGGCGGCAGGGCGAGCGATGCCAGGGCGATCGGCACGAAGGCACGGCTGACCCGGACGATGTCGCGGTCGTTGAGCAGGTCGGGGGCGTACTGGCGCTGCGGTGTCTGCTCGACGTCGAACAGCCAGCCCATGTGCGCGTGCCAGAGGCCCTTCACCAGCGCCGGCACCGTCTCGCCGTACCGCCAGGGCGAGTGGGGGTCGCCCTCCTTGTCGGAGAACTTGTGGTGCTTGCGGTGGTCGGCCACCCACCGGACCGCTGGTCCCTCGATCGCCATGCTCCCCGCGACGGCCAGCCCGATGCGCAGGGGCCTCTTGGCCTTGAACGACCCGTGGGTCAGGTAGCGGTGGAAGCCGACCGTGATGCCGTGGCCGGACACGGCGTAGAAGACGAACGACAGCAGCACGTCCGACCAGCCGAGCCAGCCGCCCCAGGCCACCGGGACCGCGGCGAGGATCGCGAGGAACGGTACGGCGATGAAGGCGAGCAACGCCGCCTGCTCGACCCAGCCCTTGCGTTCGCCGCCCAGGGTGCCGCTCGGTGCCTGTGTCGGAGGGACTGTGGCTGTTGTGGTCATGTGGGACGCCTTCGTCGCTCGGTTCGTGCCGCCGGTTCCTACTGCACCGTAACCTACGCCCGCGTAGCCCAGGGGGCCGTTAGAAGTGGTCGACCAGGGCGAGGATCACGCAGCCGAGCCACATGGCCAGCTGCCAGTGCCACGCCACCGCCGGGGCCAGACGAAGCTCGGAAGGATGGTCCGACCGGGAACTCGTCGGCCTCGCTTCACCGCTGAGGCGGCTGGGCGGGTGTAGAAGTCCACATCGCCCCAGGGCACGAGTCGGCCCCGCTGGTGCGTGGGGTGGCTGGCGGCGCCTCGAGGGACCGGCCGCGTGACGTGCACGGAGAACTATTCGACCGGGCTTCGGCGCATCTTGAGCGTCACGAGGCTCCAGTCGGAGGCGTCCGGCGACCGCCGGGCCAGATCACCGGCCGCAGCGACGGCTCATGACATGTGGCCGGAGACCGTAGCACCACATCGTTAGAGTCTGGTCGTCAGCCGGCCGTCGCTAGCTCGCTGCGAGCAGTCCCGGGTCGTCCAACGGCAAGACGGCGGTTTTTGGGTCGGTCATCGAGGTTCGAGTCCTCGCCCGGGAGCTGGCCGACCGTCGCCGCAGACCTGGCGTCCGGGCGGTGAACGCAGGTATCCTTCGACTGCACGACGTCATGTCCGCCGCCTCGCCCAGGAGCGCTCCCCGCGTGAGCCCCGACCGACCGGCCGCCGTGGTCGTCCTCGCTGCTGGTGAGGGCACCCGGATGAAGTCGTCGATCCCAAAGGTCCTGCACGCCGTCGGCGGCCGCTCCCTGGTGCACCACGCGGTCGACGCCGCGGAGCAGCTCGAGCCCGACCACCTGCTGGTCGTCGTGGGCCACGGCCGTGACCAGGTCACCGCCCACCTCGCCGAGGTCGCCCCGAAGGCGACCACCGTCGTCCAGGACCAGCAGCTGGGCACCGGCCACGCCGTCTCCTGCGCCCTGGACGGTCTCCAGGAGCTCACCGGCACCGTGGTCGTCACGTACGGCGACGTCCCGCTGCTCACAGCCGAGACCCTCCGCGCGCTGCTCACCACCCACGCGGACGAGGCGAACGCGGTCACTGTCCTCACCGCCCAGCTCGACGAGCCGGGCGGCTACGGCAGGATCCTGCGCGGCGCCGACGGCAGCATCGAGGGCGTCGTCGAGCAGAAGGACGCGACCGACGCCCAGCGCGCGATCCCTGAGATCAACTCCGGTGTCTATGCCTTCGATGCGGCGGCTCTGCGCGTCGGCCTCGCCCGGCTGGACACCGACAACGCCCAGGGCGAGCTCTACCTCACCGACGTGCTGAGCCACGCTCGCGCCGAAGGCGGTCGGGTCGGTGGCCTCGTCGTCGAGGACGTCTGGCAGGTCGAAGGCGTCAACGACCGGCTCCAGCTGGCCACGCTGCACCGCGAGCTCAACCGACGCACCGTCGAGCGCTGGATGCGCGCCGGGACGACGGTCGTCGATCCGGCCACCACCTGGATCGACGCCGACGTGACCCTCGAGCCCGACACCTACCTCGAGCCCAACGTGCTGCTGCGCGGCAGCACCCACATCGCCTCCGGGGCGGTGGTCGGCCCGAACTGCCACCTGCTCGACACCCAGGTGGGCGCCGGCGCCAGCGTCACGAACACCACCTCCGACGGCGCCCTGATCGGCGCGGAGGCCACCGTCGGCCCCTACACCTACCTGCGCCCGGGGACCCGGCTCGGCCGCGGTGCCAAGGCCGGCGGCTTCGTGGAGATGAAGAAGGCCGAGCTGGGCGACGGCGCCAAGGTCCCGCACCTCTCGTACGTCGGTGACGCGACCATCGGCGAGGGCGCCAACATCGGCGCCGGGACGATCTTCGCCAACTACGACGGCGTCGCGAAGCACCACACCACGGTCGGGGAGCACTCCTTCGTCGGCAGCGACTCGGTGCTGGTCGCGCCGGTGGCTGTCGCCGACGGCTCCTATGTGGCGGCCGGGTCGACGATCACCTCCGACGTCGCGCCCGGCGAGCTCGCCGTGGCGCGCGGCAAGCAGCGCAGCATCGCCGGGTGGGTCGCCCGGCGCCGCGCGGGAACACGTACGGCGGAAGCAGCGGAGCGGGCTGCTGCTCGGACCGGCGACAAGGGTGACGAGGAGAGGTCGGGCGCATGAGCTTCATCAAGACGACGGGCGAGAAGAAGCTGATGGTCTTCTCGGGCCGGGCGCACCCGGAGCTCGCCGAGGCGGTGGCCGAGCAGCTGGGCATCGAGCTCACGCCGACCACGGCGTACGACTTCGCCAACGGCGAGATCTTCGTTCGCTACAAGGAGTCGGTCCGCGGCTGCGACGCGTTCGTGATCCAGAGCCACGCCGCTCCGCTGAACCAGTGGCTGATGGAGCAGTTCATCATGGTCGACGCGCTCAAGCGGGCCTCCGCCAAGCGCATCACCGTGGTCACCCCGTTCTACGGCTACGCCCGCCAGGACAAGAAGCACCGGGGCCGCGAGCCCATCTCGGCCCGGCTGATGGCCGACTTCTTCAAGACCGCCGGCGCCAACCGGCTGATGGCCGTCGACCTGCACACCGCGCAGATCCAGGGGTTCTTCGACGGCCCGGTAGACCACCTGTTCGCGCTGCCGCTGCTCGCGAGCCACGTGAACCGGCGCGTCGACCGGTCGAACGTCGCGGTCGTCTCGCCGGACTCCGGCCGGCTGCGGCTCGCCGAGCGCTGGTCCGAGACTCTCGGCGGGGCGCCGATCGCGTTCATCCACAAGACCCGCGACCCACTGGTGCCCAACGAGTCGATCGCCAACCGGGTCGTCGGTGACGTCGCGGGCAAGACCTGCATCCTGCAGGACGACATGATCGACACCGGCGGCACCATCACCAAGGCTGCCGACGCGCTCTTCGAGGCCGGCGCGGCCGACGTCATCGTGGCCGCCACCCACGCCGTCCTCTCCGGCCCGGCGGTGGACCGGCTGAAGAACTCCCGGGTCAGCGAGGTCGTCGTCACCGACACGCTTCCGATCGGCGACGAGAAGCGCTTCGACAAGCTCACCGTGCTCTCGATCGCCCCGCTGCTGGCCCGCGGCATCCGCGAGGTCTTCGACGACGGCTCGGTGACCAGCCTCTTCGACGGGCACAGCTGACTCAGGTGGCGATCGTCGCCCTGCTGCACCCCGGTGCCATGGGCGCCCGGGTCGGCGGCGAGCTGGTCGCGGCCGGCCACCAGGTGCGCTGGCTGCCCGCCGGGCGCAGCACCGAGACCGCTGCCCGGGCCCGGCTCGAGGGCCTGACCCCGGCCGACGACCTCGCCGGGCTGGCCGCGGGCGCCGACCTGGTCCTGAGCCTCCTGCCGCCGCAGGGGGCCGTCGAGGCGGCCGGGATGGTCGCCACCACCGGGTTCGCCGGGACGTACGTCGACGCCAACCCGCTCTCGCCCGCGGCCCTGCGCGAGGTCCAGCAGCTGGTCGAGGGCAACGGCGCCGTCCTGGTGGACGCCGGCGTGGTCGGACCGCCCCCGCGCCAGGACCACGCGACCCACCTGTACCTGGCCGGCGACTCCGACCGGGTCGCCGCGGTCGAGGCGCTCGTTGCCGGCACGCGGGTGTCGGCGGTCGTCGTCGGCCGGCGGGTGGGCCAGGCCTCGGCCGCCAAGCAGGCCTACGCCCTCTACAACAAGGGCCGGATGGTCCTCGCCGGGATGGCCGACGCGCTGGCGGCGGCCCACGGCGTCCGGCACGTCCTCGAAGCCGAGGGACAGCGCCCCGGCGCCGAGCTGCTGGGCGAGCTCGACGAGGTGCGCGACGGCCTGGCCGAGGTCGGCTGGCGGTGGGGGCCCGAGATGGACGAGATCGCGCTCACCCTGATCGAGGCGGGGCTCGACCCGACGGTCGTCGGCGGCCTCGGCGCAGAGCTGGGCCGGCGGGCCCGCTGACCGGCGTAGCCCGCTGGTTTGGGTCAGCGTCCCGGCGCGGCTAGACTTCCGAGGTTGCCCGGCGAGGGAAGCCCCACGGCCTCCGTGATCGACGCGGTGGTCCCGGGTTCGTGTCCCGCCCCTCGCCCGGCCTCCGACCACCGCATCTGACGTTCGTCACGAGGAGTACCGAGAGCCGTGCCTGAGGTCCGTATCACCGCCGAGCCGCGCACCGAGTTCGGCAAGGGCGCAGCGCGCCGCATCCGTCGCGACAGCAAGGTCCCGGCCGTCATCTACGGTCACGGCACCGAGCCGCGGCACATCTCCCTTCCCGGGCACGAGCTGATGCTCGCCCTCAAGACCTCGAACGTCCTGCTCACGCTGGACATCGACGGCACCGACGAGCTCGCGCTGCCGAAGGACATCCAGCGCGACCCGATCAAGGGCTTCCTCGAGCACGTCGACCTGGTCGTGGTGAAGCGTGGCGAGAAGGTCACGGTCGAGATCGGCGTGCACCTCATCGGCGAGGCCGCTCCGGAAACCTTCGTCACCACCGAGCAGCAGACCCTGACCGTCGAGGCCGAGGCCACCCACATCCCGACCGGCGTCGACGTGTCGATCGAGGGCCTGCAGGTCGGCACCCAGATCCACGCCAAGGACGTCACGCTGCCCGACGGTGTCACCCTGGTCACCGACCCCGACGCGCTCGTCGTCAACGTCACCGCAGCGACCACCGCCGAGGAGATCGAGGCCGAGCTGGCCGAGGCCGAGGCCGAGGTCGGCATCGTCCACGAGCCCACCGACGAGGAGCAGGCCGCCACGGCCGAGGCTGCCGCCGAGGGCGACACCGCCGAGAGCACCGCCGGCGAGACCGAGGGCGAGAAGGCCGAGAGCTGAGGCTCTTCCGCCGCAGGTCCGCCGAGGACACCGGGGAGCCCGCCGTGGCCGACGAGGCGTGGCTGGTCGTCGGCCTGGGCAACCCGGGGCCGGGCTACGCCGGCAACCGGCACAACGTCGGCTTCATGGTGGTCGACGTCCTCGCCGGACGGATGGGCGCGAGGTTCAAGACGCACAAGGCGCGCGCGGACGTCGTCGAGGGCCGGCTGTCCGGTGCCCGCGTCGTGCTGGCCAAGCCGCGCACCTACATGAACGAATCCGGCGGCCCGGTGTCCGGGCTGCGCGACTTCTTCAAGGTCCCGCTGCAGCGGCTGGTCGTCGTGCACGACGAGCTCGACCTGCCCTACGGCGCCCTGCGGCTCAAGCTCGGCGGTGGAGACAACGGGCACAACGGCCTCAAGTCGCTGCGCCGCTCGCTCGGCTCGGGGGAGTTCAACCGGGTCCGGTTCGGCATCGGCCGCCCGCCGGGCCGGATGGATGCCTCCGCTTTCGTGCTGCGCGACTTCGGTGCGGCCGAGCGCAAGGACCTCGAGCTCGACGTCGACCGCGCGGCTGATGCCACCGAGTCCCTGCTCACCGACGGCCTCGAGCGGGCTCAGAACACCTTCAACACCTGAGCCAGGTCCGCGAGGTCAGGCCACCAGGGCGTGGCTGACGGCGGGGGAGAGCAAGCCGGCCAGCGGTCGGGTGACGGTGACCATCCCGTCGGCCAGGACGGCCGTGGTGGCGCCGCGGCTGACGCGCTGGGCCAGCCAGCGGTTCTCGGGATGGACGTGCAGTCGTACGTCGGACAGCCCAGCCGCCGCGGCTTCGGCCAGGGTCGCTGCCAGCAACAGCTGGCCCAGCCCCTGCCGCTGCCACGCGTCGGCGACGACGACTCCGATCTCGGCGGCTCCGGCGTCGCGAGCCCAGGACGCGTGACCGACCAGCCGGTCCCCGCTCGAGCAGACCCAGGCGCCGTGGGTCTCGTCCCGGCGCAGCATGGCGGCCACGAAGCGTGCGGTAGGCGTGCCGACCCCGGCGAAGAACCGCAAGTGCGCGGTCGCCGGTAAGAGCCCTGCCACCAGCCGACGGACCTCGTCCGCATCGTCCGGCCAGGCTCGGCGTACCTGAATCTTGTTCATGGACCCAGGGTGCGGGTAGAGTCTGGGTCTGTCAAGCAGATTCAGGTCTCGTCTCGGTCACAGGAGGACTCATGACGCAGCCAGAGGCCCTGGGGTGGTCGAGCGAGGGCTGCACGATCGAGCGCACCGCCGAGGTGATCGGCGACCGCTGGTCGCTCGTCATCCTGCGCGAGGTCATCAGCGGCATCCGCCGGTTCGACCAGCTGACCGTGCGGACCGGGATCCCGCGGCAGGTGCTCACCGGCCGGCTCGAGCGGCTGCTGGACCAGGGCATCCTTCGCCGCGAGCCCTACCGCGAGCCGGGCCAGCGGCAGCGGCTGGAGTACCGGCTGACCGACAAGGGCATCGACCTCTACCCGGTGTTCGTCGCCATGCAGCAGTGGGGCGACCGCTACCTGGCGGCGCCCGGTGGCCCGCCCACCGAGTTCGAGCACCGCGGCTGCGGCGAGCGCGTCGAGCTCGTGCTGCGCTGCGAGGGCGGGCACGAGGTGGTGCGCAACCGTGAGGTCAAAGGCCGCCTGGGGCCGGGCGCTCAACGCCGTACCGGCTAGGGCTGGTCGGCCCCGACCGGGCGGGCGGTGGCCACCACCGTCATGGCCTGGGCCATCGCCGCGTCGGTCCCGCCCGGCACCAAAACGGCCACCACCAGGGCTCCGCCGGCGGTGTCGGCAGCCAGCAGCCGCAGTCGCTGGCCCGGTGCGGCGTCCAGGGCGACGTTCCCGTCCCGGGTGGTGTACGCCGGTCCCTCGCCGCCGACCACGTCGAGCTGCTGGGCCGGCGAGCCCAGCAACGTCGCGTCGGTCAGCTCGGCATCGGGCTGCCGGTCAGACACCGCCGCCAGGGCGCCGGCGGCGTCGGCCTCGGGCGCCACCGAGACGACCACCACTGCGAGCGGGGCGTCGCTGTCCGGGTCCGGCAGGCCGAGGTCGAACACATCGGCGTACCGGTGCACGCTGTTCCAGCCCGCGGGGACGTCGAGGGCGACCGCGGGCTCGAACCCGGCCGGCGAGCGCACCTCGCCGGCCTCCAGTGCGACGTCGGTCTTGCCGAGCTCGAGCACCTGCGCGGTCGGCGACGGCGGCGTTGTCGAGCTGCCTACCTCCGCCGGGGGGTCGTCCGATGCGCCGCAACTGACCAGCATCGTGAGACAGAACAGAGCGGCGACGAGGCGCATGACCGCAGGCTAGCGCCATTCGGCTGTATCAAGGACTTGGCCGGCCGGTGTTGCGCAGGCTCCGTCAGGTGCCTTGGCGCTGGACCAGCGCTGGGATCGTACGCAGCAGGATCCTCATGTCCATGCCGAGGTCGAGATGCGAGGCATAGAGCAGGTCGAGGTGCACGGCCTCGTGCATGGGCAGGTGGCCCCGAGCGCTGATCTGCCACAGCCCTGTGACGCCCGGCTTGACGGTGTGCCGCGCGTGCTGCCATTCGTAGCGGTATCCGGCCACGACATGGGGCAATTCCGGCCTTGGTCCGACCAGGCTCATGTCGCCGCGCACCACATTCCAGAGCTGAGGCAACTCGTCAAGACTCAGACGCCTCAAGAAGCGGCCCAAAGGCGTATGCCTGGGATCGGCCTCGGCCTTGTGGGTCGTTCGCCTGTCACGGGGAATCGGGATGTGCGCAGAGACTCGCTGGTCGTGTCGCATGCTTCGGAATTTCAAGACCTCGAAGGGCGCACCGTGCCGGCCGACGCGCACCTGGCGATAGAGGATGCCCTTGCCCATAACAATCCGGATGGACAACGCCACGACGGCCAGCATCGGCATCAAGAGGATGAGCAGCAAGGTTGCGCTGGCGACGTCGACCAAGGGCTTGACGATGCGCTCGTAGACCGATCGCTTGCGCATCGTCAACTGGCTGGCCAGCACAGCCATGTCGGTGTCCTCTTGGCGTGACCGACGGAACCGCAGGCCGGCGCGGTCGGCCCAGAGCTCGGGACTCTCGATGTGGATGACGTCGCCGAGCAATGGCGCAGCCACATGACTCCGCATTTGTTCCCCCCCCGGGGTTTTCGTGTTGGCGACCCGCAGGTTGCCGCGCGGTCGCGACAACCCGGTCCACCCCCGCCTACGCCCCGAAGGTTAGAGCGACGAGACCGCCCGTGGCTGTCTAGACCGCGAAATTCGGCACTGCGAACCGGAAATACCTCACTAGGTAATGTCGTCACTACGATCCGTAACGAAATCGTAGGCCGGTTGAGTGACTCGCTCGTCGCAGGTGCTCTGCGATCGGAATCCGTCGGTGTCTAGTCCTGGATCTCGCGGGCTCTGGATCCGTCGGTCCCGGGAGCGGGAAGGACGGGCGAGACGGCGGCTGACCAGCGCGTGTCGATCGCGAGCGAGCTGCGCGCCGGCCGGTCAGCGGCTGCGATGAGCAGCTGCTCGACCGCGTCTGCCACATCAGTCAACCTGAACTCACCGGCCGCGCGGCTCACAGCCGCACGCCGGTGCGAGTCGCCGGCCTGGGGCGGCGCTGCCGCTAGCCGCTCGATGTGCTCGGTCAAGGAACTGCCGAAATCATCGAAGTAGTAACCGGCTTCTGCTAACGCCTCACGATTGAAGGGCGTACTCAGCGCAAGGATCAGCGCACCCAAGCCCATGGCCTCGACGAGCGAAGGGTTGATGCCCCCGACAGAGTGCGCATGCACGTAGAGCCCTGCGCTTCTCACCAACGCCGCGAACTGGCTTCGGTCGTTGACGTGACCCACCAGGCGTAGGCGATCGTCCCGCTGCGCCAGGGTCACCAGTTCTCGCTGCACGGGTGAGTCGTAGTTGGCTGTCCCCAGAACGAGCAACGGCCACGAGACGGAGCTGTCGAGGTATGCCCGTGCGACCGGTACCGCGTTGTTCTCAGGGATCAGGCGTCCGGCTATGCAGCTGAACTGGCCTGGCTCCACCCCCAGCTCCGCGAGCTTGGACTCTCCTCCCGCTACGGCCAGTCCGGTCCAGCAGTAGGGGATGACCGTCGACGATGACCCGAACTCGTCGCGGTAGATGGCCGCCATGGCGACGGAGTCGGAGACCAAGGCGGTGGAGACGGCGCCTGCCAGAGCTGCAGACTTCTTGAAGAAGCGCTTGCCCATGGGACCCCACTTGCCTCGGATCCACTCTTGACCGTCCGTGTTCAGCACGACCGACTGTCCGCTGGACGTCGCGAAGGCGCAGAACAGGGCGTTCGCCGGATTCACCACGAAGACGACATCATGCCGGCGGACTCTCGCCACGATGGCGCTGAGCGCACCGTGAGTCAGAGTGCCGAGCTCCTTGGTCTGGAGTGACGGCACGAACCTCTTGCGCACCCCCTGGTACGCCGGGCCGTCCGGCACAGCACCTCGACGGCAATACACCGTCACGTCGTGCCCTCGGCCCGCGAGCTCGGGCAGCAGAACCGTCAGGAAGGTCTCGTAGCCGCTGTAGGTCGAGGGAATTCCGCGGCTTCCATAGACGCCGATGTTCAGGGGCCGTGCCGTCACCCGTCGTCACCTCGCGGTCTGTTGCCACCTGATCCCGTCGCCATGCCCGCGCTCATGCTAGGGCCGGTGTGTCACACCGCGTCACATCCCACGCATCCCACGCGTCGCACCCCAACCAACTTGCGGCTATGCCGCCACGCCGACAGGTCCCCCCGATTGGACATGAGGAACGCGTTTTCGTACCCTCGTCGCGCCGTCCCCGACGGACGGATCCTGTTGTGGAACCACGTCCCGCAGCAGCAGGGTGGCAGATCGATCGCATCACCAGGACGCGGAAGATCCTGACCAGGTCGGCCGACCTGGAAGCCGGAGCAAGCAGATCTATGCAGCGGGATTCCGGCTGACTTGCTGAACACGCGATGCCGTGTGGGTGGGCGGCCGCAGCGCCCGTGAGGGCTGCGGCCGAGCGAGTGCTCAGTGTCTGAGACCGACCCGAGTCTGTTGGTCGGGGGGAAGTTCCGTGCACCTCCCTCAGTCATAGGCATTGGAGCCTCGATGAGCAAGCACCGCAGGCGGACCACCCCCACGTTCAAGCACCGCAGGCAGACGCCTGAACTGGGCCTTCGCACCAGGCTGACTGTCGCGGCTGCCGTGGTCTCGCTGTTCGGTGGCATGGCCGTAGGAAACCCGGTCTCCGTTTCTGCCAAGGCCGGAGCCGTGGTCGCGCGCGTCAGCACGGCGGGATCCGAGCTGGATGACAAGGCCGGCAGCACCTGGGGGTCGGCACACGGGTTCGTAGGCGGATGGCGCTGGCGCACCGCCCGTGACACGAAGATCTCCGGGACGAAGCGGGACGCCCTGTACCGCGCAGAGTGGGCTGGCATGTCCCGGTTCCACCAGCCGGTCGCGGACGGCACCTACAAGGTCACCCTGCGCATGGCAGAGATCTACTGGAACGCCGCGGGCCGGCGCGTCTTCGACGTCAAGGCCGAGGGACGCCATGGCCTGAAGCACGTCGACATCTTCGCCGCCGTGGGCAAGAACGCCGCCTACGACAGGAGCTTTCGCGTCAAGGTCACCGACGGACACCTGAACCTGCGGTTCTCCAGCACGATCAGTGTGGCCAAGATCAGTGCGATCTCGATCCGCAAGGTCGCCGCCGCGAAGCCTGGCCAGGGCGCGGCGGGTGAGGACGCACCCGGCGCCTCCGAGCCGAGCCGACCTGCCGCGCCCCCGAAGGCCGGGCAGAAGCCGAAGAAGCCGGTGACGAAGCCGGCGAAGGCCAGCCCGGCACCACCGGCACCACCAGCACCGGCACCACCGGCGCCGGCACCGACCGGGTCGGTGAAGCCGGGTCCGGGTAACACCGGCGTGCCTGCGGGGACGAAGCTGAAGCCGGTGTACGGCGACATGCGGCTCACGACGCCGGGTGCGGTGTATGACTCCCTGGACATCCACGGGTTCGTCACGGTGGACGCGCCGAACGTGACGATCCGTCGGTCGATCATCCGGGGTGGGCAGGCAACGACCAACGTCGGTCTGGTGACCAACTACAACCCGGCGGCCACCAATTTCGTGATCGAGGACAGCGAGCTGGTGCCCGAGTACCCGTCGGTCTGGATCGACGCGATCAAGGGTGGGAACTACACGGCTCGGCGGGTCAACGCGCACGGGACCAATGACGGGGTCAAGGTGCACGGTGACAACGTGCATGTGGAGAGCTCGTGGCTGCACGACATGGTCTACCGCTTGCAGGATCCGAACTTGGGCAACACGCCGACGCACAACGACGGTGTGCAGGTGCTGGGCGGGCGCAACATCCGCATCCTGGGCAACACGATCACCGGTGCGAACAACGCCGGTTTGCAGGTCACCCAGGACTACAGCGCGACCACGGACCTGCAGTTCAACCAGAACTGGGTGGACGGTGGCGGGTGTTCGGTGAACCTGGCGCACAAGAAGCTGGCCAGCATGACCGGGATCACGGTGAACCAGAACCGGTTCGGTCGCAACACCCGCATCGCGGACTGCGCCATCCTCTCCAGCAAGCAGACGAACCTGGTGGCCGAGGGCAACGTCTGGGAGGACAACGGCCAACCGGTCCGGGTCCGGCGAAACGGCTAGGGCTGACGGCTAGGGCGGTCAACCGCCGCGTGGTTGCCCCGGCCTGAGCCCGAGCTGCTGGAATCCGGCGTCCATCAGCAACGACATCAGATCCTCCCCGTACCGGCGCGGCCCGAATCGTGTCTGCGCATCGGCTCGCGCTTCAGCGGCGAGGGTTCGCGCCCATGGCCAGTTGTCGGCAAGCTCGCTGACGGCATCGGCGATCGCGGCGGGGTCGTCCGGCGCGATCAAGAGCCCGGTCCGGCGGTGCGTCACGATCTCGCGAAGGCCTTGGACCCGCGAGGCGATGACGGGACGTTGCGCAAGGGCGGCCTCGACGGCGACGTTGCCGAACGGTTCCAGCCTCGACGGCACGAGAACCACGTCTGCGTCAGCCAGCCATTGCCAGACATCGGGCTGAAATCCGCGGAACGCGACGTCGTGGGTCAGGTCGGAACGCTGGACCTGCAGGCGCAGCTCGTCCGCGTACCACTCGTAACCCGGGAACACCTCGCCCACCAGGTCGAGATGGGCGTGGATTCCTCGGCGCTTCAGGTCTGCGATCGCGGACACGGCGACGTCAATCCCCTTGCGTGGCGAAAGGCGACCGACGAGGACGAGCCGCAACGGGGGCACGAGTGCCACGCGTGGAGGAGTCGGCGGCTCGGTCGGCCCGTCGATGCCGTTGTAGAGCAGTCGCAACCGAGAGGACAGGCGCGGGAGTGCCTCGCAGATGCTGTTCCTGGCCGCGGCGGAGTTCACCCAGAGCTGGTGCGCCAGCAAGAGCGGAGCGTGGAGGCCTATCGCGACCAGCCGGGGCAGGTCCGTCTCGGCCTCGTGGACGTGGCACACGGAGGGTGTCCGAGTAAGGCGCGCAGCCACGAGCCAGGTGGGAATGGTGAGCGTGTTGACGTACACGAGGTCGGCACGCGTCCGCCGGATGCAGTTGATCATCGCCGGCAGCTCGCGAAGACTCTTGCCCGCGAGAGCCAGGACGCCGTGGGGACTCATGCTTCGCTTACGCAACACGGCCATCTCGACGCATCGCACATCCGCTCCCGCCAGCCGGACCTGATGAGCCAACGGGCCCTCATCAGGCAGTGCCACGGTGACCTGGCATCCGGCCTCCACCAGGGCGCGCACAGACTCGATCACCATCCGGTCCGACCCGTACAGCTCGGAGGAAGGATGTGCGATAAGAACTCGCAGCGGCACCAGGCAGCTATCGGATCGACGGGTCGGCGGTGGTGGTCCGGTTGAAGCGATCGATTTCCCTGTACCACTTGACGCCGGCAGCGAGGAGATACGCCGCAGACCCGATCAGCATCAAGCCGTACAGGCGCAGGAACAGTGTCTCGACGCTCAGTGCCAGGAAGATGAGGCACATGAGTCCATAGTCGGTCGGCAGCGCCAGGAGCGAGCGATGCACCGGTGCCGGCTCGGTGGCCGGCGGCACAGGTGCCTCGCGCCGGTTGGCCCGTCGGAGCTGGTCGGTCAGGATCGTCCCGAAGAAGAGAGTCACGGCTACCAGCTCGAACGCCATCGGCAGGAGCAGGTAAGAGTCTCGATCGAGGGAGCTGAACCGGTAGAACGAGATGAGAACCGCGAGATGGAAGGCGGAGATCTTCACGCAGTCAACCATGTGGTCGAGCCATTCACCTGCTGGGCCTCCGGCGTTCTGCAGCCGCGCGAGCTGCCCATCGGCCGAGTCCAGGGCATATCCCAGCACCAGTGCCGCCGCGACGAGGATGGCCAGGTCGGCGTCGGCCCGGCAAGAGCGATGGCCGCGATGGCCCCGTAGGAGAAGGTGGCGCTGACGAGCGTCACCTGGTTCGGGGTCATGTGAAGCGCGTACGCGGCCGCCGCCAGGTATCGGCCGAGACGTCGATTGATGTAGCGCGAGTACGCCGGTGCGCCCTTGGACGTCTTCTGCACGTCACCTGTCCGGTTCAGGGCGGCACGGAAGGTCCGACTCACCGATCCCGGTCCGTTCGTCGTCGTGGCACTCATGAGCGTCCCGCCATCGTCCCCACTACCGCAACGAGCCGGTCAGAACCACGGTGGGCTCGGTCGCGCTGTGGCTGATCTCCAGTGTGACTCGACCACGATCACGTGGAGGGATGACGAACACATACACCCCTGTCGTGGACTGGTCCTGCTTCAGCCTCCCGGAGAACGGGCGACTCGGCGCACCGTCCACGGCACTGGCCGGCATCTTGTCCTTGCTGTAGTACGCATTGACGATGACCGTGCCGAGGGGCACGGCACGCGCGCCTTGGTTCGACATCCGCAGGGTGACCGCGACGGCTGGCTCACCGCTGATCTGCCCAGGCCCTTTGCCCTTGGACGTCACGGCCGTGGTCTTGGTCACCGCGACGCTGACTCCGCGGCCGAAAGTCCCGGCGCTCTCGATCGGGACCGGGCTCTGGGTCTCGACCGTCTTCGACGGTACGGGCGATTGCGTCTGTTCGGCTGTGGGCGAGGACGAGGACGCAGACGCAGACGCAGACGGGGAGGACTGATCGCTGCTCGAGCTGCTGGCGGACGGCTCCGGGGACGAGGAGTCGTCGGATGTGCAACCGGCCAGCAGCCCGGCGATTGCCAGGACGATGCCGACGGCGGCAGCCCCGCGCGTCCTGGGACGCCGCTGAGAGGTCATGGCGTTGCAGACTCCCTCGTCAGACGTCTCGATCCTCACCCGTTGGAGCCGCCGCGGGCACGAGAGGCGCCGGATCCGGAGTGCCATGTTAGCCGTCGGGCCGGCCTGGAAGACCTGATCACCGAAGTTGCTGCCGACCGCGGTCCGGCGCAGATTGGCTACTCGCCGTAACTGTTGTCCACGGATGGCGGCAAATCCGCCACGCCCGGTGCCCACGCTGGGTTACGGTGGCTGCATAGCCGGGGGGGTGCCGGCTCACCTGTCGGGCAAGGCGTGGGGGCTGGCAATGCGTGGTGTCGTGGTTTCTGGTGGGCGGGTTCTGGCTGCCGTCCTGTCGGTGCTGTTGATCGCACCGACGACGTGGGTGGGTGCCGGAGCGGGTTCGGCGGTGGCGGACACGGTGCCGCCGGATCCCGGGACGCCGGCGACGGTGTCGGCGGATGCGTTGCCCACGGTGCAGGTTGATGGTGTGGTGTGGACGCAGACCGTGATCGGGAACACGGTCTATGCCGGCGGCAGCTTCACCACCGCCCGCCCGGCCGGCTCCGCTCCCGGGGTCAGCACGACGCCGCGAGGCAACATGCTGGCCTACGACATCCGGACCGGAGAGCTGATCCAGTCGTTCGCGCCCATGTTCGATGGCCAGGTGCTGAGCGTGGTGGGGTCACCTGACGGGTCGCGGGTGTATGTCGGGGGTGAGTTCACCAAGGTCAACGGCATCCCTCGATACCGGGTGGCCGCGTTCAACACCGCGACCGGGGCGCTGATCACTACTTTTGCGCCGGTGCTGGACTTCCGGGTCCGGGCGATGGTGGCGACCGACGCCACGGTGTACGTGGGTGGGGCGTTCAACTCGGCAAGTGGCAACGCGCGGACCCGGCTGGCGGCCTTCCAGGTCTCAAACGGCGCTGTCCTGCCGTGGGCGCCGACGGCAGACGCGCAGGTGATGGCGATGGTGATGGCTCCGGACCAGTCGAAGGTGATCGTGGGTGGGCAGTTCACCCAGCTCAACGGATCCACCGTTTACGGCATGGGGGCTCTGGACCCGGTCACCGGCGCCGTCATGCCCTGGGCAGCCAACCAGCTGGTGCGTAACTCGGGGTCAGCCGCGGCGATCAACAGCCTGTCGACCGACGGGACGAAGATCTACGGCACCGGCTATGTCTTCGGAGCCAGCGGAAACCTCGAGGGCACGTTCGCGGCCAACCCGACCACCGGTCAGATCGCCTGGATCGAGGACTGCCACGGCGATACGTATGCGAACTATCCGGTCAACGGGGTGATCTACACCGTCGGCCACCCTCACTACTGCGGCAACGTCGGTGGCTTCCCGCAGACCAATCCGTGGACGTTCCACCGAGCCCTCGCCTGGACGACTGAGGCGACCGGCACGGTGAAGAACAACACGCAGAGCCCAGGCAGCTACTACAACTTTGGTGGTCAACCAGCCCCTTCCCTCCTGAGCTGGTTCCCCGAGCTCGAGGCGGGCACCTACACGGGACAGACCCAGGCCGCCTGGAGCGTCACAGGAAACGCCGACTACGTCGTGCTGGGCGGGGAGTTCCCCGAGGTCAACGGGGTTCCGCAACAGGGTCTCGTGCGCTTCGCCACACGTCCACTGGCGCCGAATGCGCAGGCGCCGTTGGTCAAGGGGACGCTGCTCAATCCGACCACCCTTTCGCTCGGCTACACGGCCCGGCTTTCGTGGCCGGCGAACTGGGACCGTGACAACGAGCAGCTGACGTACCAGGTGATCCGCGACGGCGACTTCACCTCACCTGTGTACGAGACCACCGCGCGGTCGACGTTCTGGAACCGCCCGGCAATGGGCTTCACCGACCGCAACCTGCTGCCCAACACGCAGTACCGCTATCGGCTCCGGGTGACCGATCCGACGGGCAACACCGTGCTCAGTGACAGTGTCTTCGTCACGACACCTGCGAAGGCACAGAACGACTACTCGCAGACGGTGCTCGACGACGGGGCGGCGACGTACTGGCGGCTCGGTGAGCCCAATGGGACCACCGTGTACGACTGGTCTGGCGTCAACGACGGGCTGGCCGGCGCGGGCGTTACTCGTGGCACGGCGGGTGCGATCGTAGGGGACAGCGACACGGCGTCCACGTTCAATGGTGCCACGAACTCGATGGTCGCCACTCGCACGGCGATCGCCGCTCCGAACCAGTTCTCGGCGGAGGCGTGGTTCAAGACGAACACAACTCGGGGCGGGAAGATCATCGGGTTCGGGAGCAGCGCGTCGGGCAACAGCTCGACCACTGACCGGCACGTGTACATGCTCAACAACGGGAGGCTCATCTTCGGGGTCAATCCCGGTGGTACTCAGCGGACCGTGACCAGTGCCGCCTCGTTCAACAACAACCAGTGGCACCACGTCGTCGCGACGCTGGGCAGCGAGGGGATGGTCCTCTACGTCGACGGGGCGGTGGTCGGACAGAGCGCGGCCGCCACATCCGGGCAGGCGTACGCCGGTTACTGGCGGGTCGGTGGGGACAACCTCTCGGGCTGGCCAAGTCGGCCGACCAGCGGATTCCTCGCCGGTGCGGTGGACGATGTCGCGATCTACCCGACGGTGCTCAGCGCCGCCCAGGTCGGCAGCCACCGCCTGATCGGGAGCACGACGCCGGCGCCGAACGCGGCACCGACGGCGGCGTTCACCTCGCAGGCGGACCATCTGGTGGTCGGGTTCGACGGCTCGGGGTCTGGTGACTCCGACGGCACGGTGGGCTCGTACGCCTGGGACTTCGGAGACGGGTCCTCTGGAACCGGGGCCAGTCCGTCACACACCTATGCGGCGTCGGGGACGTACACGGTGACGCTGGTGGTGACCGATGACGAGGGGGGCACCGGCTCGGTGTCGCACCCGGTCACCGTCACGGCGAATGCGGCGCCCACCGCGGCGTTCACGTCGCAGGTCGTGGATCTGGTAGCCAGCTTCGACGGGTCGGGCTCTGCGGACTCGGATGGCTCGGTGGACTCGTACGCGTGGACCTTCGGGGACGGGTCCTCGGGAACTGGGGCGGGCCCTTCGCACACCTACGCGGTTGCGGGGACCTACACGGTGACGCTGGTGGTCACCGATGACGACGGGGACACCGGTTCGGTGTCGCACCCGGTCACGGTCTCCGCGCCCGTGACTGCCGCGGACGCGTTCGGTCGGACGCTGAGTGGCGGCTGGGGCAGCGCTGACGCCGGTGGTGCCTGGACGGTGGCCGGTGGCGCCGGGAACTTCTCGGTGGGTGCCGGGGTCGGACAGATACGGATGAACACTGCCGGAGCGACCTCGACGGCTTCCCTCAACGGGTTCTCCTTGGCCGACACCGAGGTGCGGGTGGCGGCGGCGCTGGACAAGGCGCAGACAGGTAGCGGCACGTATGTCTCGGTCGTGGGTCGAAAGGTGGGCACTGCCGACTACCGGTTCCGGCTGCGGTA
This sequence comes from uncultured Actinomycetota bacterium, assembly GCA_963746465.1. Taxonomy (GTDB): domain Bacteria; phylum Actinomycetota; class Actinomycetes; order JACCUZ01; family JACCUZ01; genus CAVVAY01. Next base: position 789,425 of record CAVVAY010000007.1, read on the forward strand.
CCTGGTGGGTGGTGGCGTGACCGCCTCTTTGTCGCGGGCGGTGTCGGGGACGGAGACCGCGTTGACCCAGGTCACGGTTCCCGGTCTGACCTATGCACCGGGAGAGGTCCTCCAGCTGCGCCTGCAGGTCAGCGGGACCTCACCGACCACGTTGCGGGCCAAGGTGTGGCGGGTGGGCCAGACCGAGCCGGCGGCATGGCTGGTCACGGCCACCGACGGCACCCCGGTGCTCCAGGCGCCTGGAGCGGTGGGACTCCTCACCTATATCTCCGGCACCTCGACCGACCTGCCGCTGACCGCCAGCTTCGACGACTTCTGGGCCGGACCGAAACCGTGACCTACCCCTGCCAATCCGCATCTTTGGAAGAAACCTAGGGGTCAGCACCTTCTGTCCACGCCTCTCGGACAGGAATACATTCGCGTCAACGGGGTCCGCGGTGTCGCTGGCGGACACAACCCTGGGGCGGGCTATGCGCGTTTTCGATGTTTCTGGTGGCCGGGTTCTGGGTGCTGTCCTGTCGGTGTTGCTGATCGCACCGGTGTGGGTGGGTGCCGGGGCGGGGTCGGCGGTGGCCGACACCGTGCCGCCGGATCCGGGGACGCCGGCGACGGTGTCGGCGGATGCGTTGCCCACGGTGCAGGTCGATGGTGTGGTGTGGACCCAGACGGTGATCGGGAACACGGTCTATGCCGGCGGCAGGTTCACCACCGCGCGTCCGGCGGGCGCTGCTCCGGGGGTCAGCACGACGCCGCGGGGGAACCTGCTGGCCTACGACATCCGGACCGGGGCTCTGGTCACCTCGTTCGCGCCGGTGCTCAACGGGCAGGTGCTCGGGCTGGCGGGGTCACCGGACGGGTCGCGGCTGTATGTGGCGGGTGAGTTCACCACCGCCAACGGCGTGAACCGGTACCGGGTGGCCGCGTTCAACACCGCGACCGGGGCACTGATCACCACGTTCGCGCCGCTGCTGGACTTTCGCGCCCGGGCGTTGGCGGTGACCAACACCACGGTGTACGTGGGTGGGGCGTTCAACATCGGCAACGGCAACGCGCGGACCCGGCTGGCGGCGTTCCAGGCCTCCAACGGTGCGCTGCTTCCGTGGGCGCCGGCGGCCAACGCGCAGGTGCTGGCGATGGTGATGGCCCCGGACCAGTCGAAGGTGATCGTGGGTGGGCAGTTCACCCAGCTCAGCGGCAACGACGCGTACGGCATGGGCGCTCTTGGACCCGGTCACCGGCGCTGTGCTGCCCTGGGCCGCGAACCAGGTCGTTCGCGACGCCCAGACGCAGGCAGGCATCTACAGCCTGTCTGCCGACGACATGTACGTCTACGGCACCGGTTACAGCACGAACCTCTCCGTGGGCAACATGGAGGGGACCTTCGCGGCCGACCCGGGCGCCGGTCAGATCGTCTGGATCGAGGACTGCCACGGCGACACGTACTCCAACTTCGCCGGTCGACGGCGTGGTCTACACGGTCAGCCACGATCACTACTGCGCGAACCTCGGCGGCTTCCATGGAGACCAATCCGCGTTCCTACCAGCACGCACTCGCCTTCTCGAGGGCCGTTGGCGGAACCCTCAAGCCGGATCCGCTGGGTTACCCCAGCTTCACCGGCCGGCCCGCGCCGTCGCTGCTGACCTGGTTCCCCAGGTTCGAGACGGGCACCTTCACCGGACAGAACCAGGCCGCCTGGAACGTCTCGGGCAACGCCGACTACGTCGTGATGGGCGGGGAGTTCCCCCGGGTCAACGGAGTGGCGCAGCAGGGCCTCGTCCGCTTCGCTGTCAGGAGCCTCGCTCCTAACGATCGGATTCCCGAGGTGCGAGGTGCGGCGTTCGTGCCGAACCTGAGGTCATTCGCGGCCGGCACGATGCGCGTGTCGTGGCAGTCGAACTGGGACCGCGACAACGAGCGGCTGACGTACAAGGTGATCCGGGACAGCAACACCGCTGTTCCGGTGTTCGAGACCACGGGGAGGTCGACGTTCTGGAACCGTCCGTACATGGGGTTCACCGACCGCAACCTGGTGCCTGGGCAGACATACAGATACCGCATCCAGGTGAGCGACCCGACGGGCAACACCGTGCTCGGCGAGAACGTCACCATGACGGCTGCCACGTCGGGGACCCTCAGTCCCTACACGCAGACAGTGCTGGGTGACGGGGCGGCGACGTACTGGCGGCTGGGAGAGCTCAGTGGGAACGACGGCGTTCGACTGGTCGACCGCCAATGACGGGTTGGCTTTCGGAGGCGTGACTCGCGGTGCTGGCGGGTGCGATCGTCGGGGACAGCAATGCGGCATCGACGTTCAACGGAGGAACGACCGGGCTGGTGGTGGCTACTCGAGCGATCGTGGACGCTCCGGACCGGTTTTCGCTGGAGACGTGGGTCAGGACGAGCACCACTCGTGGTGGGAAGCTCTTCGGGTTCGGGAATGGCTCGTCCGGCAACAGCGCGAACTTTGACCGCCACGTCTACATGACCAACAATGGGAGGCTCATCTTCGGGGTTAAACCTGGTGGTGTGCAGCGGACCGTGACCAGTGCCGCCTCGTACAACGACAATCAGTGGCACCACGTGGTCGCGACGTTGAGCAGCGCGGGGATGATCCTCTACGTCGACGGCGCGGTGGTCGCGCAGAGCGCGGCTACCACGTACGGATACACCTACAACGGCTGGTGGCGGCTGGGTGGGGACAACCTCTCGAGCTGGCCCAGCCAGCCGACGAGCGGGTTCCTCGCCGGCATGTTGGACGATTTCGCGATCTACCCGACGGCCCTCAGTGCCGCCCAGGTCAGCGGTCACTACCTGACTGGGAGGCTCGACGCCGCCGGTCAATGTGGCTGCCGACCGCTGCGTTCACCTCGGCAGGTCGACGATCTGGCGGTGGACTTCGACGGGACGGAGTCCGCGGACTCGGACGGCACGGTGCAGTCCTACGCGTGGGACTTCGGCGACGGGTCCTCCGGGGTCGGGGTGAGTCCGTCGCACGACATATGTGGCAGGAGGGACCTACCCGGTGACGCTGGTGGTGACCGATGAGGACGGTGGCACCGGTTCCGTATCGCACCCGGTCATGGTGACTGCGCCGCCGACACCGCCGGTCTACGCCACAGATGTGTTCGACCGGACGGTCAGTGGCGGCTGGGGCAGCGCTGACACCGGTGGTGCCTGGACGGTGACCGGTGGGGCCGCGAACTTCTCGGTGGGAGCCGGGGTCGGGCAGATGCGGATGAACACTGCCGGAGCGACCTCGGCGGCCAACCTGAACGGGGTGTCCTCGGCGGACACCGAGGTGCGGGTGGCGGTGGCGTTGGACAAGGCGCAGACCGGTGGCGGCACGTATGTCTCGGTGCTGGGCCGGAAGGTGGGCACTGCTGGCGACTACCGGTTCCGGCTGCGGTACTTGGTCGGCGGTGGGGTCACAGCCTCTTTGTCGCGTGCGGTGTCGGGCACCGAGACCGCGTTGACCCAGGTCACGGTCCCGGGTCTGACCTATGCGGCTGGGGAGGTCCTGCAGCTGCGGGTCCAGGTCAGCGGAACCTCGCCGACCACGTTGCGGGCCAAGGTGTGGCGAGCGGGCCAGACCGAGCCGGCGGCATGGCTGGTCACGGCCACCGAAAGCACCCCGGTGCTGCAGGCGGCCGGCGCGGTGGGCCTGCTCGGCTACCTCTCCGCCACCTCGACCGACCTGCCCATGACTGCCAGCTTTGACGACTACTGGGCCGGCCCCACGCCCTGATCGTTACGTACTCCGGCGCGCGCCTGGACCGAGCACGCTGGTCACCGATCGACTACTGCGCGTCACTCTTCCTGCGGGTTGTTGGAATCTCGCCTCAAATCTAGTTGCGCTGGGTTACGTTTCCAGCCACAGCCGGGGGGTTCCGGCTTTCTCGGGCAGCCGTGGGGGCAGCAATGCGTGGAGTGGTGGTTTCTGGTGGCCGGGTTCTGGCTGCTGTCCTGTCGGTGTTGCTGATCGCACCGGTGTGGGTGGGGGCCGGGGCGGGGTCGGCGGTGGCGGACACGGTGCCGCCGGATCCGGGGACGCCGGCGACGGTGTCGGCGGATGCGTTGCCCACGGTGCAGGTCGATGGTGTGGTGTGGACCCAGACGGTGATCGGGAACACGGTCTATGCCGGCGGCAGGTTCACCACCGCGCGTCCGGCGGGTGCTGCTCCGGGGGTCAGCACGACGCCGCGGGGGAACCTGCTGGCCTACGACATCCGGACTGGGGCTCTGGTCACCTCGTTCGCGCCGGTGCTCAACGGGCAGGTGCTCGGGCTGGCGGGGTCACCGGACGGGTCGCGGCTGTATGTGGCGGGTGAGTTCACCACCGCCAACGGCGTGAACCGGTACCGGGTGGCCGCGTTCAACACCGCGACCGGGGCACTGATCACCACGTTCGCGCCGCAACTGGACTTTCGCGCCCGGGCGTTGGCGGTGACCAACACCACGGTGTACGTGGGTGGGGCGTTCAACACCGCGAACGGCAACGCGCGGACCCGGCTGGCGGCGTTCCAGGCCTCCAACGGTGCGCTGCTTCCGTGGGCGCCGGCGGCCAACGCGCAGGTGCTGGCGATGGTGATGGCCCCGGACCAGTCAAAGGTGATCGTGGGTGGGCAGTTCACCCAGATCAGCGGCAACGACGCGTACGGCATGGGCGCTTTGGACCCGGTCACCGGCGCTGTGCTGCCCTGGGCCGCGAACCAGGTCGTTCGCGACGCCCAGACGCAGGGGGCCATCTACAGCCTGTCGACGGACGGCACGAAGATCTACGGGACCGGATACAGCTACAACTTGGCCGAAGCCAACATGGAGGGCAACTTCGCGGCTGACCCGGCCACGGGAAACATCGTCTGGATCGCCGACTGCCACGGAGACCACTACTCCAACTTCCCGGTCAACGGCGTGGTCTACACCGTCGGCCATGCCCACTACTGCGGAAACATCGGCGGCTTCCCGCAGACCAACCCTTGGACCTTCAATCACGCTCTGGCCTTGTCGGCGGAGCCGACGGGCATCGTCAAGCCGGATCCGATGGGTTACCCCAGCTTCGCCGGCCAACCCGCGCCGTCGCTGCTGACCTGGTTCCCCAGGTTCGAGATTGGCAACGTCACCGGACAGAACCAGGCGGCCTGGAACGTCTCGGGCAACAAGGACTACGTGGTGATGGGCGGGGAGTTCCCCCGGGTCAACGGGGTCGCACAGCAGGGCCTCGTCCGCTTCGCCACCCGGGCGCTGGCACCCAACCAGCAGACCCCGGTCCTGAAGGGTGCCACCTTCCTTCCGAGCGTGGCCTCGCTCACAACCGGTACCGTGCGCGTTGCCTGGCAGGCGAACTGGGACCGTGACAACGAGCTGCTGACCTACAAGCTCATTCGTAACAGCAACGCCGCTGCTCCGGTGTTCGAGACCACCGCGCGGTCGACGTTCTGGGACCGTCCGACGATGGGGTTCACCGACCGCAATTTGGTACCTGGTCAGAGATACACATATCGCCTCTCGGTGACTGATGGGACGGGCAACACCGTTCTCGGCGACAACGTCGCCGTGACGGTCGCCTCGTCCGGGAGTCTCAGCACTTATGCCCAGACAGTCCTGGACGACGGGGCCGCGACGTACTGGCGGCTCAACGAGTCGTCGGGGAACACCGCGTTCGACTGGGTCGGGTTCAACGACGGTCTGCTCGGCACCGACGTGACCCGCGGCGCGGGTGGTGCGATTATCGGCGACGGCAACACGGCGACGTCGTTCAACGGCACTGACGCGGCGCAGTCGGCGACCAGGACGTCACAGCCGGGGCCGGACAACTACACCCTGGAAGCCTGGGTCAAGACGACCTCGACCAGCGGTGGAAAGATCATCGGGTTCGGCGACAACCCGTCCGGTAACAGCGGGGCATACGACCGCCACATCTACATGACCAACAGTGGCCGGATCGTCTACGGCGTCTACAACAACGGGTTCCATGCCGTGGGTGGCCCCACCGCCTACAACGACGGCGAGTGGCACCATGTCGTGGCGACGCTGGGAAGTGGCGGCATGGTCCTCTACGTCGACGCAAAGCGAGTCGGTCGTGACTCCGGGACGACAGCCGGGCACCCGTACTCCGGCTACTGGCGGCTGGGCGGGGACAACCTCAACGGCTGGCCCGACCAGCCGTCGAGCTTCAACTTCCAAGGGGCTGTCGACGAGGTCGCGATCTACGACTCGGCGCTGACCTCCACGCAGGTCGGGAAGCACTACACCGACAGCGGACGGAGTCTCACCACCGGTGTCCGCCCGGCGGACGTCTACGGCGGCACCATCTTCGACGCGAGTCCCGACTTCTACTGGCGGATGGGTGAGGCCAGCGGCTCAGTCGCGGAGGACACGACCGCCAACGATGTCGATGGGATGTACACAGGAGGTACGTCACTCGGGTCCACGGGTGGTGTTGCAGGGACCAGCAACACCGCGGTAACCCTGGACGGGACCAACGGGCTGGTGTCCTCCGTCCTCGGCATGCCTGCACCCAACGGGTACAGCGAAGAGCTGTGGTTCAAGACCACGACGACGTCCGGTGGCAAGCTGATCGGCTTCGGCAGTGAGCAGATCGCCGGGAGTGGTAGTTACGACCGGCACGTGTATATGTTCGATGACGGTCGACTTCGCTTCGGTGCCTACCAGGACGGGCTCCACATGATCGACACGCCGGAGTCCTACAACGACGGTGACTGGCACTACCTGGTGGCAACGCAAGGTGCGGCCGGGATGAAGCTGTACGTCGACGGGCTCCTGGTGGGTACCGACCCGCAGCCCACAGCTGTGAACTACGCCGGGTACTGGAGGGTGGGCGGCGACACCACCTGGGGTGGAAACAGCAGCAACTACTTCGCCGGCACCGTCGACGAGGTCGCCATCTACTCCTCGGTCCTCAGTGGCTCGGATGTCGCCGATCACTTCGTGAAGGGCGGCGGCTCGCTCCCGAACGTGGCGCCGACCGCGGAGTTCACCTCGGAGATCGAGCACCTCGACGTCGACTTCGACGCCTCGGAGTCTGCGGACTCCGACGGCACGGTGGACTCCTACGCCTGGGACTTCGGTGACGGGGACTTGGGTTCCGGGAAGACCCCGTCACACCACTACGCGCTGGCCGGGGACTACTCGGTGACGCTCGTGGTAACAGACAACGACGGGGACACTGGCTCGATGTCGCACCAGGTGACGGTCACTGCGCCGCCGCCGAACGTGGCGCCGAATGCGGAGTTCTCCTCGGAGATCGAGTTTCTCGATGTCGACTTCGACGCGTCGGGGTCTGCGGACTCTGATGGCACGGTGGACTCGTACGCCTGGGACTTCGGTGACGGGGACTTGGGTTCCGGGAAGACCCCGTCACACCACTACGCGCTGGCCGGGGACTATTCGGTGACGCTCGTGGTGACAGACAACGACGGGGACACTGGCTCGATGTCGCACCAGGTGACGGTGGCTGCGCCGCCGCCGAATGCGGCGCCGACGGCGGCGTTCACTTCGGATGTCGACAATCTGGCGGTGGACTTCGACGGGTCGGGGTCCGCGGACTCGGACGGCACGGTGGACTCGTACGCCTGGGACTTCGGGGACGGGGACTCGGGGGTCGGGGTCACTCCTTCGCACACCTACGACCTGGCCGGCGAATACACGGTGACGCTGGTGGTCACCGATAACGACGGGGACACCGGTACGGTGTCGCACCCGGTGACGGCCACGGTTCCGCCGGTCTTCGCGGCCGACGTGTTCGCTCGGACGGTCAGTGGCGGCTGGGGCAGCGCGGACACCGGCGGTGCCTGGACGTTGACCGGTGGCGCCGCGAACTTCTCGGTGGGTGCCGGGGTCGGGCAGATGCGGATGAACTCGGCCGGTGCGACCTCGGCGGCCTCCTTGAACGGGGTGTCCTCGGCGGACACCGAGGTGCGGGTGTCGGTGGCGCTGGACAAGGCGCAGACCGGTGGCGGCACGTATGTCTCGGTGCTGGGCCGCAAGTTGGGCACTGCTGGCGACTACCGGTTCCGGCTGCGGTACCTGGTCGGCGGTGGGGTCACAGCGTCGCTGTCGCGGACGGTGTCGGGCACGGAGACCGCGTTGACCCAGGTCACCGTTCCCGGTCTGACCTATGCACTGGGCGAGGTGCTGCAGCTGCGGGTGCAGGTCAGCGGCACGTCGCCGACCACGTTGCGGGCCAAGGTGTGGCGGCAAGGTCAGACCGAGCCGGCCGCATGGCTGGTCACGACCACCGACAGCACTCCGGCGCTGCAGGCGGCCGGAGCCGTGGGACTCCTCGGCTACCTCTCCGGAACATCGACCAACGCACCACTGGTGGCTCGCTTCGACGACTTCTGGGCCGGCCCTCGGCCGTGACCCGGAACATGGCGGGGTCGCCTGGGCGACCGCCGTCGGTCGTCATCGCTGTGCTCGCCTACCGGCGTGCCGACGAGCTGAGGGCTCTGCTGCCCGACCTGGTCCGCCAGGCTGAGTCCCCTCAGTTCGACGGCCGCGTCATGGTCATCGACAACGACCCGGCCGCCAGCGCGGCCGACATCGTCGATCAGTTCGCCGGTCAGCGTGTGCGATTCGTGCACGAGCCACGGCCGGGCATCGCTGCGGCGCGGAACAGGGCACTGGACGAGGCTGCGGCGGACGACATCCTGGTCTTCATCGACGACGATGAGCGACCGGTCGGCGGATGGCTGGAGTCACTCGTCGACATGCAGCAGTGCTGCGGGTCGGCCGGCGTCGTCGGCCCGGTGGTGTCCGAGTTCGGCGCGCCGCCGAGCGACTGGATCCGAGCAGGCCGCTTCTTCGAGCGCCGGAGGTTCGCATCAGGCACCGAGGTGCAGGTCGCCGCAACGAACAACCTCCTCCTGGATCTGCGTCAGATCCACACACTGGGCGTGCGCTTCGACGAGCGTTTCGGCCTGAGCGGAGGCTCAGACACGCTGTTCACCAGGGAAGTCGTGCGTAGAGGTGGACGGTTGGTCTGGTGCGACGAGGCGCTGGTCGTCGACCGGGTCCCACCCAGCCGGGTGACGCGCCAATGGGTCCTTCGCCGTTCCTTGCGCAGTGGCAACTCCTGGAGCCGGACCGCACTCGAGATCGCTGCGCCGGGACGCAGGCTCTCGACACGAGCAGCCCTGGTGGGGCGCAGTGCGGCCCGCATCGGCGGGGGGGCCGGCCAGTTCCTGATCGGCCTGCTGTGTCGCAGCAGCACTCATCAGGCGCGCGGGCTGCGAACCCTTGCTCGGGGGATTGGCATGTTCACCGGCTCCTTGGTTATGTCTACAGCGAGTACGGCCGCCCGACGCAGCATGTGCGCCAGACAGCAGCCTGAGTCTCGGCGTTGGCGATGGTCGTCCGGCCAGACTCACGACCGGGATGACGGCGGGCCGCACGAAAGCATCCGAGATACGGCAAGATCGTGACTAGCAGGGCGACTGACCCCCGGTACCTGCGCCTGTGACGTGCCAGGAACTGGAAGGTGGTTTGCCGTCGATGTCGGAGCTGGATGGCGCAGGGGCGGAGATCCGACCTTCGGTGAGCGTCGGCATCGTGGTCGTGAACTTCGGGTCCGGGCACCTGCTGGAGGAGAACTTGGCTCGGATAGATCTATCACGTCTGCTCGCAAAGGTGGTGGTCGTAGACAATTTCACGTCCGCGGCGGAACAGGTCGCCGTAGGCGAACTCGCGCGGCGTTTCGGTTGGGAGCAGCTCCTGCTGGAGGAGAACCTGGGTTTCGGCGCCGCGATGAACGTCGGCGTCTCCCGCGCGTCGGCCTTGGGGTGTGAAGTCTTCCTGCTCCTTAACCCCGATGCCTTGTCGAGTCCGGACGTGATCGAAGAGCTCGTGGCCGAGAGTGTCCTTAACCCGCTGACCATCGTCAGTCCAAAGATTCTGCTCCCGGACGGCAGCACGTGGTTTCAGGGCGGTGAGCTGAACCTGGTCGATGGGTCCACCAGCACGGCGCCGGTGAGTCCGTTCGACACGGCGCAACCCTGGCTCACCGCGGCCTGCCTCGTGGTCCATCATGAGATGTGGACGTTGCTGGGCGGTTTTGACGACGACTACTTCCTCTACTGGGAGGATGTCGATCTGAGCTATCGCTGCACGCAGGTCGGCGGCCAGCTGCTGGTCCGCCAGGACCTGCTCGCCGTCCACAGCGTCGGCGGCACTCAGGGCGGTCACGGGAAGTCCCCCACCTACTACTACTACAGCTGCCGTAACCGCCTGCTCTTCGCCGCGAAGCATCTTCCGGCCCGACGTATCTTCACCTGGCTGCTTCACTCGCCGCGGTACTCGACCTCGGTCGTGCTGCGTGGTGGTCGACGGCAGCTGCTACGCCCCTGGGCGCCGGTCTCCGCCGGGGTGCGAGGGACCACCCGCGGCATGCTGATCGCAGGCCAGGCCATGCTCCGCGCGCTGAGGTCGCCTGCCGAGGGCCAGCCCGTGGAACTCGATATCCCGGGGTTCCCCACCCCGTCCAGAGCTGTGAAGGAGGAGTGACCGAGTGATCAGCAGACGTAGCGGCGACCGATATCTCCGAGGCGCCGTTCTTTACGCGGCTTTCCTCGTCGGCAGAGTGCCGGTCCACCGGTTTCGTCTCTGGTTCTATCGGCGTGTGCTGCGCATGGCTATCGGGGCCAAGACGTCGATCCACTGGCGCGCCGCCTTCTACGCGCCGGCAGGCGTAAAGATCGGCAACCACTCGATCATCGGGAACGATTGCTTCCTCGACGGGCGACGTGGCATCACGATCGGCGACTCGGTCAACATCGGTGGTCACGTCCAGATCTTCACTCTGGAGCACGATCCGCAGTCCGCTACCTTCGCGCGTCAAAGGAGGCCCCGTGGTCATCGGCGACAGGGCCTACGTGGCTACGCGGGCGACGATCCTGCCGGGCACCGTGATCGGGGAGGGCGCGGTCGTCGCTGCTGGGGCGGTGGTGACGAAGGATGTTCCCGCCTTTGCCATCGTCGGCGGCGTCCCGGCCAAGGTGATCGGGGAGCGGACGCAGAACCTCGACTATTCCCTGGACTATCACCTTCCGTTCCAATGAGCGTGAGCGGCGCATGACCCCGAGCGGGCCGCAGCAGACCCAGCGAGACCGACTCGGCTCGGTCACGGCGCGAGGTGCTGTCGTGACTCTCGGCGGGCAGGGCGCACGGGTCTCGATTCAGCTGGCCTCGATCGTCGTCCTTGCGCGGTTGCTCACCCCGCGCGACTTCGGTCTGCTGGCCATGGTCGTGATCATCATCGGCATAGGAGAGATCTTTCGGGACTTCGGTCTCTCCGCGGCGGCGATCCAGGCCAAGACCTTGTCCCGTGCCCAGCGCGACAACCTGTTCTGGGCCAACGTGAGCCTGGGCTCCGCGCTGTCCCTGACGGTCATCCTCTGCGCCCCCCTGATCGCCGCCTTCTACGACCAGCAAGCCTTGGTAGCGCTCACACGCGCTCTCGCGGTGGTCTTCCTCCTCAACGGCATGGCCACTCAGTACCGGGCCGACCTGAATCGCCGCATGCTCTTCGGACGGCTCGCCCTCGCCGATGTGGCCGGGCAGTCACTCGGCCTCGGGACCGGCGTCTGGATGGCCCTCTCCGGCGCGGGCTACTGGGCACTCGTGGGCCAACAGGTCGTCCAGACCGCCACGTCGCTCGTCATTGTCGTGAGCCTCGCTCGCTGGCTCCCCGGCCGACCTCGGCGAGGGGAGAACATGGCCGGGTTCATGACTTTCGGCTGGAACATGGTCAGCACGCAACTGATCGAGTACGCCAGCCGCAACCTGGACTCCTTGATCATCGGCCACCGGTTCGGTCCAGGGCCCCTGGGCGGGTACAACCGGGCCTTCCAGCTCCTCATGGTTCCCATGAGTCAGATCCGCGCGCCGACGACGACCGTCGCACTCCCGGTTCTCTCCCGGCTGCAGGACGACCAGGCCCGCTATTCCTCCTACCTTGCTCGCGGTCAGATCGCTATGGGCTACACAATGGTCGCTGGGGTAGCTCTGGCCGCCGGTGCCGCGGACCCGTTGATCATGCTCTGCCTTGGTGAGCAGTGGCGGTCCGTAGTTCCCTTGTTCCAAATCCTGGCAGTGGCGTGCACCTTTCAGACGCTGTCGTACGTCGGCTTCTGGGTGTACCTGTCCCGTGGACTGACCGCCGCCCTCCTGCGGTACACGATGGTCTCCGCAGTCCTCCGGAGCGTGTGCATTCTCGTGGGGAGCAACTGGGGCGTGACAGGTGTGGCGGCCGGGTTCGCCGTCGGGCCGCTCCTCGAGTGGCCGTTGTCCCTGTGGTGGCTGTCGCGGCTGACGGTGATACCTGTTCGAGCCTTCGTCCACGGCGCCAGTCGGATCCTGTTGCTTGCCTCATTGTCAGCAGCGAGCGCCAATCTCGCAGTGATGGCCCTGGACGGATATCACCCCGCGGTGCAACTGCTGGCTGCCGCTCTGGCGAGCAGTCTCGTCTACGTTGTGGGAGGCGTGCTCTCGCGTCGCATTCGTCAGGACGAACGCGGTGTCCTGGAGATTCTCGAGCGGGTCTTCCGCAAGTAGTCCGTCAGCACCCCACGGCAACCTCACGAAGAGTCGCGCGCCGGGGGTTCGTGATCGGTATCGTCGGCACAATGACTGCGAAGCTAGAAGGCCTCAGGGTCGTTGTCAGGCACGGGCGAAGGATGAAGGGGAAGCAGCAGCTACGGCGCGTTGACGTTGTCGGACCGACCTCGGCTCGCGTCGTCGCGGCCTTGAAGGCTGCCGCGGCAGGTGGGCCGGGCCGCGCCGACGAGCAGCGGTGGATCGAGCAGATCGAACAGATGCGCCACACCCTCGCTTCGTCGCACCAGCCATTGGAGATCGTGGACTTCGGCGCCGGCAAGGCGAGTGATTTCGGGACCGAGAGCCGGACCATGCAGACCGGGGTGCGCACGCTGGGGCAGATGACGGCCTCGAGCAAGCCTCCCGAGTGGGCCTACCTGCTGTTCCGGCTGGTTCGGGAGCTCCGGCCTGCCACCTGCCTGGAGATGGGTGCGTGCGTCGGCATCTCGGCCGCCTATCAGTCGGCAGCGCTCACTCTCAACGGGGACGGCAAGCTCGTGACTCTTGAAGGGTCCGATGTGCTGGCCGTCCGATCAGAGCAGACCTTGCGTGAGCTGGGTCTGGGTGATCGGGCACACGTGCGGCTCGGCGCCTTCGCTGACACGTTGACGGACAGCCTCCAGGAGCTGCGGCCTCTCGAGTGGGCTTTCATCGACGGTCATCACGACGAAGAGGCCACGCTCGAGTACATGGAGCAGATCATCCCGGCGCTTGCACCTGAGGCCGTGCTGATGTTCGACGACATCAATTGGTCGCCGGGCATGGCCAGTGCGTGGCGGGCCATCGCGTCCGATCCACGGTTCGCCCTCACGGTCGACCTACGGAGCATGGGCCTGGCCGTGGTCAGCGAGCACGCCGAGCGGCAGCGATCCCTGGCGATCTCCTACTTCTGACGCGCCGCAGATACTCCGGACGGGCTCGCCCAGTGGCCCATGGTGTCGCCAGAACGTCAGCCGGTGGCGAGCTGAACCTGACCGACGAGATCATCGATCTCCGACTTTTCCTCGATGTGGTCCACCGGGACGAACCGGCCGCCTTCCCGGCGGTAAAGTCCGGCTCGTGCACTGATGCCCTTCAACCTGGGGTTGTCCACCAGAAGGAGGTGGCCGCCATCCTTGAGGCTTCGCAACAGGGCCCGCAGTGCCACGAGGATCGCGTCATCGCTGAAGTAGAGGCGGCGAAGGAGGTTCGCCACTTTGATGACGTCCGGGGTCGGGCCCTGCCAGGGATGGAACACATTATGCACGGCGTAATTCACGCGTTCATCGGTTGCGACCAGGGATCGAGCCTCGGGATTGAGCAGGAGCACGTCCGTGGCGACCGCCGACCGGCTGCCTCTTGCGATCAGTGGAGCGTAGAGCGCACGAACTGTCTTCGACTGCGACGGCCAAGCGACTGCTCGCGGCCCGACCACGAGGATGCACGTTCCGGCAGGGTCGTAGAAGAACACTCGACGGGACTGCTGTGCGGCACGGACGTTGAGGAAGAGATCCGCGATCGTGTAGGACTTGAAGTCCGGGAGCTTGCGGATGAGCTCGACCGACGTGGAGCCGTCGGAGGCGCCGACGTCGAGGATCGAGGCTTTCGAGAGATCGAGGTGGTCGATGAGCAGGTTGTCGGCAGCTGGGTGCCGGTTCTCGCCAGTGATCTTTATCGTATCGCCCAGATGGAATGCTGACATTGCCGAGCTGAACTCTTGCGGTGTTGCCCCGTCATCCAGGACCACCCGCGGATCACTCCAGAAAAATCTCGACGCGCGGCGCTCGAGGGCTGCGGGCCATCGGCCACGAATGGGTCTCACAGGTGCGAGCATGAGGTCCAGTCTGACAGTTTGTGGGCCGCTGACGGACCCTTTCGTCCGACCGTGCGCGTTTCTTCAGACATGGCCGGACGCAAGTGCTGACATTGCTAGCCTTCCGCCATGCGCCGCGAGCTGATGTACCGGACGGTCGGCCACCGAACGGTTCAAGGGTGGATCCTCCCCGAGATGATGACACTCGTTTCGGCGCTGTCTCGACGGCAAAGAGATGACGGGATCGCTGGGCACGTCGTCGAGATCGGCGTCCATCATGGACGATTCTGCATCGCGCTGGACCTGCTGCGCGGGCCGGACGAGAAGACATTGGCCATCGACCTCTTCGACGACCAAGAGCTGAACCCCGACCACTCAGGTCGTGGTGACCGTGACGTGTTCATCGCAAACATGAAAAGGCATGCAGGCCCACAGGACGGCCTCATCGTCCACTCGGGCGACTCCATGCTACTGACTGGCGGTCGAGTGCGAGACTTGCTGGGTGGCGCGAGTCGGTTGTTCAGCGTCGACGGTGGTCACACCAGTGAGATCGTCCAGCGGGACATGCAGACGGCCGCGGAGGCATTGGTCTCCGGCGGCATCGTCATTGCTGACGACGTGTTCAACGAGCGATGGCCGGGCGTCGCGGAGGGCACCCACCGGTATCTGGACCAGCCGGAGTCCTTGACTCCTTTCGGTGTCGGGTACAACAAGTTGTTGCTGACGACGTCGCGCGAACACGCCGTGGCATATCGAGACGTGATGAAGAGGGTGGCTGAGCGCCGAGCCTGGGGACATCGGGTCGTTCGGTTCCACGGCCACGATGTTGCCGTCATCCATGGTCTGCCGTTACGCCGGCGGCCGAAGAGGATGGCAAAGCAACTGCTCGGCGTGGGGCCTTAGCCGACCCGAACGCGGCTGGGCGGTCCTGGGGCTAGCGAGGTGAACGGGCCAGTCCAAGGGCTGCGTCGTAGGCGTCACGATGACGCAGCCCGATCTGTGCCCACTCGCGTCTTGACAGGTCGGGCGTGGCGCGACGCGCTTCGTGGCGCACCTGCCGCAAGGCGCGCCCGAGGTCCGCGGCGTTGAGTTCCCCCTCGTACAAGATCACCCAACCTGGTCCGACCTCGGCCGCGAGGTCCTCGGTCACCACACTACGGGGGACGAGCAGTGGGCGGCCGAGCGAGAGCGCCAAGAGTGCGGCGCCGGAGTTGTGCATGTCGGCATACGGAAGCACGATGAGTTCAGCCTGACCAATCGCAGTTGCCAGTTCAGAATCAGCGACATACTCGAGACGGGCGCTGATGCGTTCATCGGTATCGCGCGCACCGTCGATGTCGGCCAGCAGCTTGGCGGCCGATGGGTGAGGGACGATCTGACCGACCACCTGGAGCGTCGCGGATGGATCCTCGATCTCCGAGAATGCCTCGAGAAGCCGGCTGACTCCCTTATAAGGTCGGATGAGGCCGAAAAAGAGCAACCTGCCTGGCACAGCGTCCGGAACGACATGATCGCTGAACCATGCGCGGTAGTGCCCGTGGGGGATCGTGACGGACTGGTCGGGGCGGGGCACCACCGTCCGCGGGTTGAGTCGGATCCACACTGCCGTAAGGCTGTCCGACGACCGCAGCAGTCGGCGATCGGTGTAGGCCATGGCCTCATGAGGACTCTCGTTGTGGACAGTCCGGACCAGTGCGATGCGGGCGGCTCGCAGCCGTACGAGGAGCAAGGCGAACAGAACTCGGCGAGCATACCTCCGCATCGGGTTCTGATCCCGGATGAGGTGCTCCGGCCAATGGACATGGAAGACCTGGTAGTCGCCGAATAACGCTGCGTGCCAAGAGAAACAGGTTGTCGTGACGTCCTCGGGCAGAGCGTCGACGAGCTGTGACAGAAATGGGTTCGTGGTGGTGCGCGGGGTCGGGAAGGACTGGAGGACGGACAACCGCCGCGACGAGGAACTTTTCCCAGGAGACGACGAGGTCATCGATCGCGCGTGGGGTCGACGGAGGGTGTCAGGGCGGACGCACCGATCCGCCGGCGGGTGGCCGTCTTCTCCCTAGCGCGACGTTCCGAGGGGCTCGGACGGTGCAGCAGCGACAGCCCCAGGGCCAGCCCGACATCGGCCATGTTGGTGAAGATGGGACCGAACAGCAGGTCCCACGAGGCTGTCAGGACCAGGAAGACCAGAAGCGCGGACGCGATGCGGTGGGCAAGGACGGTTGCCAGTGCATTGATCAACAACAACAGCATGAGACAGCCCAGCGCGAGGCCGATCATGCCGAAGTTTGACCACAGGTCCGCTATCACTGAGTGGAGCTTGAGCTGTCCGCGAAACATGTACGCGTCGCGCACCTCGTCCGGTGGCAGCCCCACGGAATCGAGGCCGGACTTCGCGTTTCTTATCTCCGAGCTGACCGGCTCGACTCCGAGGCCGAACCCACCGGGTCTGTCCTGCATCAGCTGAAGGGTGGCTGCCCATTCCGGTCGGCCGCCGATGATCAAAGAGCCACTTCGCTCGACCTGTTCCGTCGATCGATCCTGCAGGGTTTGGCCGAAGTAGCCTCCCACCAGCAACGCACTTCCCGTGTAATAGATGGCCGCGACCAGGCCGGCCATGAGGACAACGATCGTGGCGCGACCGAGTCGTTGGTTGAGAGCTCGTGGCCTGGCGTCATAGAGACCAAGCAGGGCTGCGACGAGGCAGAATCCGAAGTAGCTGCGGTACTCGTTGGTGATGCCCACGACCCCGAGCGCGATCAGCGAGAGGACCGTCGCGACCCACGACTTCGACTTTCCCACGAGGGCCAGCACGATGACTGTGGTCGGCAGGGCGAGCTCGTACTTCCAGGCGTTCGTCGAGGTAGGGGCCTTCGAGATGGCCGCGATCAGTGCTCCGCTGGCGTAGAAGAGTGCCACGGCGTGAAACGGAACAACTCGACGGGCCCAGAGGATCAGTCCGATGCCACCGACCGCCGAGACCACGAGAACCGTCATCACGAACGCGTTGTGGACGTGGACCCTGTGGTCTGTTACAGCCCCCGCCGACAACCACACCCCGGCGAGCAAGCTCATTCCGGTGAGGACTGTGACGGTCGTGGCCCCGTGAAAGTGGCGCAGGGATCGCAGCCACACTGGTGCGAGTGCGAGCACCACGATGAAGCCCGTGGTGGCACCGGCGAACACCAGCCGGTCGAGGCCGAGGAGGAACAACCCTGCCGCGGCGGTCAGCTGCGACACCATCGGAGACGTCGCGACCCCCACGACATCGATCCCTGGACGCACGGCATCTGCCTCAGGCGAGTCGGCCCTCCCTGCTCGACTTCCCGTCAACCGCGGCCGTCCTCCGGTAGACGCTTCGACTGCCGACACGAGGTCACACGTCCTGTGGCTGCGGGCCCTTGGCTGAGCGAACCGTGCTGACGCCATCCCCAGCCACCGGAGTTCGGGCTCGCACGATCGTGGCGCCGGGATCGTCGATTGGTCGAGCCGCTCGTTGCGAGGCCGAGGCCGACCCGGAGGCGTGGCCGCGGAAGCGACCACTGCCGCCAACCTTGTTGAGGACGACCCCGAGCAACGGGACGTCGGCCTGCTCGAGGATGCCGACGCTCTTCCTCACCAGCGCACGAGACGTCCTTCGGCTGTCCACCACGAGAAGTACGCCGTCAGCGCGCTGAGACAGCATCGCCGCGTCTGTCAGCGGGATCAGCGGTGGAGTGTCGAGCAGCACCACGTCATAGCGCTGCCTCAGGTCAGCCAACAACACGCTCATCGAGTCGGATCCGAGGTACTCACCCGGGTTGTGAGGAGCCGGGCCGGCGGGGAGGACGAAGAGGTTGCTGCCGCCGCTAAGACGCTGGATCGCTTCCTCTGCTGATGCCTCGTCGACCAGGACCGAGGAGAGCCCGACGACCTGCTCCAGACCGAGTGCGGCGGCGATCGCCGATCGACGGAGGTCCGCGTCGACCAGGAGCACTCGAACCCCTCCCGCCGCCATCGCGACGGCGAGATTCACCGCAGTGGTGGTCTTGCCCTCCCCGTGAACCGACGACGTTATGACGATGGACCGATGACTGCCGGAGCTGAGGGAAGGGAGATTGGTGCGTATCCGCCGGAAGGATTCTGCACGAGGACCTTGGGTGCCTCCCTGGAACAGGGAGGGACTCCTGTCGAACTCGATGGTGCCGATGACAGGCGCGTCGGTGATCGTCCGGACCTCGTCCTCGCCACGCACCTTGTTGTCCGTGAGCAATCGCAGACATACCAGGCCGACACCCAGAGCAAGGCCAGCAGCCAGACCCGTGGCAAGATTTCTCTTCTTCTGTGGAGAGAACGGGTATCGGGGGACCGGTGCTTCCGCGACTGTCGTCACCTCTATGGGCTTGGCGTTGTCAGGACCGGTGGGAGAGAGCTGGGCCACCGTCGTCCTGAGCTGCGCGCCCACGGCGTTCGCGATCTCGGCGGCCCGCTCGGGCGATGCGTCCGTTGCGGTGATGTGGACGAGCACGGTGTCGAGGGTCACCTGGACACTCAGCGCCCCGGCCAGCCGAGCCGCGGTCGTGTCGAGCCGGAGGTCGCGAATGACCGGGTCCAGGACCACCGGCTCGGTCACCACCTCGGCGAAGGATTCGACGAGGTTCTGCGTGAAGGCGGCACCCTGGCTCAACTCGGTCACGGTGTCGCCACGTGAGAGTGAGAAGAACACGGTCGTGGTCGTTCGGTACTGCGGGGTTGCCGTCTGCGTCAGAGCCAACGCCACGGCAGCTCCGATCAGGCCGAACAGGCAGATCGTGACCCACCGCTTGCGAAGCTCGGCGAAGTAGTGGCTAGGCTCCATCGCGGTTTCCTGCCATACCGCCCCGACCCGGCGCCGTACGACGCATCACGAGGCATTAGTGAGAAGAATATCGAGGACCTCACGCAACCGGGTGCTCGACGTGTGGGCTGTGTAGGGGAAGTAGACGACCTTCACTCCCACCTCGGCGAAGTCGCTCTCGAGCTTGTCGCCCTTCGGCGTTCCACGCCAGTCGTCACCCTTGAAGATGACGTTGAAGCGGACCTGCTCCCAGACCTGGAGCTTCTCGGCGACGTCCTCCTCGATGGCCTGGTCCACGTATCGAATGCTCTGGACAATCTCCAGGCGCTCCTGCAGCGGGACCACTGGCTCGACGCCCTTGGCGCGAAGCGCCATCTGGTCGGAGACGACGCCTGCGACCAGGAAGTCGCAACGACTCCGCGCGTGCTTGAGGATGTTGAGGTGCCCGACGTGGAACAGGTCATAGACCCCCGGTGCATAACCGACTGTGCGGTCCATCCACACGCCCCCTCATCCTGACTCTGGCAAACCGCCCATTCCCGACCATTCGGACTCGAAAGTCCCCGGCCGAGCCGAAAGGCGTACTGGTCGTTACTCTACGCACCCGGACCGCTTGTCGTCCGGCCATTGCGCGGGTCCCTCCGCCGCCAGCGATCCCCGGCACCGAGTCGGACGCATTGGATCAACGGTGCCGTTTCTCTCACCGGCACGGTGATGCAATGAAAGACTCGCGGCGGTCTGGCAGGTATACACATGCATCGTGGGGGGTGTCGTGCGATCGTCCGAGACGACCACACGCCAGGATGACAATCGCCCGGACGGCCGCCCGCTGGCCCAGAAGGCGGCTGGAGCGCTGCCGGCCGTCACGTTGGTCCACCACGCGAGGCGACGTTGGGGTCGGGCTGTGCGTCGTGCCCTCGCCGGTGTCCTGGTTCTCGTCGTCATCGCCGCCCTTCCTCTCGCGAGTCGTCGTGGACCCTTCGGCGACGAAGAGCGATCCGCGACCGAACGGGCGAAGCCTGGCGCGGGTAACACCGGGGTGCCGGCTGGGACGAAGCTGACCCCGGTCTACGGCGACATGCGGCTCACGACGGCGGGGGCGACGTATGACTCGTTGGACATCCACGGGTTCGTCACGGTGGACGCGCCGAACGTGACGATGACCAGGTCGATCATCCGGGGCGGGCGGGCAACCACCAACGTCGGGCTGGTGACCAACTACAACCCGGGGGCCACCAATTTCGTGATCGAGGACAGCGAGCTGGTGCCGGAGTACCCGTCGGTGTGGGTCGATGCGATCAAGGGTGGGAACTTCACGGCTCGACGGATCAACGCGCACGGGACCAATGACGGGGTCAAGGTGCACGGGGACAACGTGCGGGTGGAGAGCTCGTGGCTGCACGACATGGTCTACCGCCGGCACGATCCGAACCTGGGCAACACGCCGACGCACAACGACGGTGTGCAGGTGCTGGGCGGGCGCAACATCCGCATCCTGGGCAACACGATCACCGGCGCGAACAACGCCGGGTTGCAGGTCACCCAGGACTACAGCGCGACCACCGACCTGCAGTTCAACCAGAACTGGGTGGACGGCGGCGGCTGCTCGGTGAACCTGGCGCACAAGAAGCTGGCCAGCATGACCGGGATCACGGTGAATCAGAACCGGTTCGGTCGCAACACCCGCATCGCGGACTGCGCCATCATCTCCGGTGCGCAGACGAACCTCGTGGCTGAGGGCAACGTCTGGGACGACAACGGCCAGCCGGTCCGCATCCGAAATGGCGGCTAGCCGTACCGACCCGGACACATCGGTACGAGCCCTCCCAGGGGTGCCCGGCGTGCACCTCGTGGGCCAGTAACGATTGATTCATGCTTTCGCAAACCCCCTCAGACTGAGGGGTGACGCAGCCGACCTGACCTCAAGTCCCTCTCCGCCAAAGTCGATGAACCGATTTGACCAGCGTCCTCAGGACGTTGCCATTTCGATCGACTGATAGGGAGAGGGTTTCGGTGTCTCCCACGACCATCCTGAGCATGGATTCAGGTACTGCCCGCCATCGTCGGGGTAGCCGCTTCTCGACGCTGCTCGGTCGCCGGCCCGGTCGTGCGCTTGGGACGACCCTGGGACTGATCGCCCTGGCCCTGGGATCGGCCAGCACGCTCTTCGTGGTCACGTCTCCCGCTCGCGCCGACGAGGCGTCAGCGTCGACCGCTCCGCGGATATTGGCCGTTGCCACCCACAAGAAGGTCGTCCGGGACTCCTCCGGGAGGTCTTGGAGCCCCGCGCGCGGATTTGTGGGGGGGCGTCAGTGGCGGACCAAGCCGGGCACGAAGATCGCGCGGACCAAGGATGACGTGCTGTACCGCACCGAGCGGGTAGGCATGACGCGGTTCCACGAGCCGGTGGCGGACGGGACCTACAAGGTGACCCTGCGCCTGGCAGAGATCTACTGGAACGCTCCTGGCCGGCGCGTCTTCGATGTCAAGGCCGAGGGGAGCCCGGTGTTGAAGGACATCGACATCTTCGCCGCTGTGGGCAAGAACTCCGCCTACGACAGGAGCTTCCGGGTCAAGGTCACTGACGGATCCCTGAGCCTTCGGTTCTCGAGCACGGCAAGTGTTCCCAAGGTCAGCGCGATCTCGATTCAGAGGCTGGCGAGGGAGCGCGGGCGTGCGCACCGGCCGGTCCCGTCACCGACGACCACGCCCAAGCCTGCGCCAACGCTCACGACGGCTCCGACACCTGCACCGACGAGCAAGGCACCCACGACGAAGGCGCCGACTGCTGCGCCCACGACGAAGGCGCCGACTGCTGCGCCCACGACGAAGGCGCCGACAACCTCACCCCCGCCTCCGCCAGCCCCCACCACTCCGGCCCCGTCGGTCCCGCCGGCCCCTGGTCTGGTGAAGCCGGGTCCTGGTAATACCGGGGTGCCGGCGGGTACGAAGCTGACCCCGGTCTACGGGAACATGCGGCTCACGACGCCCGGAGCGACGTATGACGCACTCGACATCCACGGGTTCGTGGTGGTGGCCGCGCCCAACGTGACGATCACACGGTCGATCGTCCGCGGTGGGGTGGCCACGGCCAACCAGGGCCTGATCACGAACTATGATCCGGCCGCCACAAACTTCGTGATCGAGGACAGCGAGCTGGTCCCGGAGCACCCATCGGTGTGGATCGACGCGATCAAGGGACAGAACTACACCGCCCGCCGGATCAACGCCCACGGCACGAACGACGCGGTGAAGGTGCACGGCGACAACGTGCGGGTAGAGAGCTCGTGGCTGCACGACCTGGTCTATCGCCTTGAGGACCCCAACCTGGGCAACACCCCGACACACAACGATGGCGTGCAGGTGCTGGGCGGGAAGAACATCCGGATCATCGGCAACACGATCACCGGCGGACACAACGCCGGGCTGCAGGTGACCCAGGACTACAGCGCGACAACCGACCTGCAGTTCAACCGCAACTGGGTCGACGGCGGCGGCTGCTCGGTCAACCTGGCCCACAAGAAGCTGGCCAGCATGACCGGCATCACGGTGACCCAGAACCGGTTCGGTCGCAACACGCGCATCGCGGACTGCGCCATCATCTCCAGCGCGGCCACCGTTCTGTCGGCCTCTGGAAACGTTTGGGACGACAACGGCCAGCCGGTCCGCATCCGTAACGGAGGCTAGCTGTTCGTTCCCCCGCAGGTTCACCGAAGGGGATGACCATGGTGGGTGGTCCCCTTCGCATGCCGCAAATGCGTCGGGTATGCCCCGATCTGATCGCCGCCCTGTGCGAGAAAGTCTCTCCCTACCGGAGGAACGGGGGTATCTTCCGCAACGACGGTCTGTGGGGGCCGCCGCAGGCCCTTCGGGGTGGGCGGTGCTGTATGAGAACTGACATGGGGCGGCTATGAACGTTCGGAAGACCGTGCTGGCGTCGGTGGTCGTGATGAGCGCCGGCCTCGCCGCACTCGCAGGTCCGGCGATCGGCGTCGACGGCGAGGCGACGGTCCGGTTCACGGCAGCGGGCGATTACGGAACGACATCGGCAACGAATGCGGTCCTCGACCGGATCGCAAGCGAGTCCCCCGACCTCAACCTCGCCCTCGGGGACCTGTCTTATGGAGCCACAGGGCAAGAACAGGCCTGGTGTGACCTCGTCACGTCGCGCGTTGAGCCTGGGTTTCCCTTCGAGCTGCTCTCCGGCAATCATGAGAGCAACGGCCTGAACGGCAACATCAACGATTTCTCCGCGTGCTTGCCCAACCAGATGCCAGGCCTAGTGGGCACCTACGGTCGACAGTGGTACGTGGACGTGCCGCGAGAGGCTCCGCTCGTCCGGTTCATCATGATCTCGCCGGCTCTCACATTCCCCGACGGCGTGTGGTCGTACGCACAGGGGACGCCCCGGTACAACTGGACCGCCGCAGCTATCGACGGAGCCCGGACGGCGGATGTTCCCTGGGTGGTCGTCGGCATGCACAAGCCGTGCCTGTCTCTCGGGCAGTACACCTGCGAAATCGGAGCAGACCTGGCGAACATGCTCATGGCCAAGAAGGTCGACCTTGTGCTCAGTGGGCATGAGCACGGGTACCAGCGCACCAAGCAGCTCGGCCTGCGCCAGGGCTGCTCAGCACTGGTCCCGGGCACCTTCAACGCCTCCTGCGTCGCCGACTCGGACGGCGACATGCTCCGGGGCCAGGGCACCGTGTTCGCCACCGTGGGAACAGGCGGCACACCGCTTCGAGACATGAACGCCTCGGACTCCGAAGCCGGGTACTTCGGGGCGTGGTCAGCGCTCAACAACAACCCCAGCTATGGCGTCCTGAGCGTGACCGCGACGAGCGACCAGTTCGATGCGCACTTCGCCCCCGCCGGCACCGGAACCTTCGCGGACGCGTTCACCATTCGCCGAGGAACCCCCCCCGCGAACCAGCCACCCGTGGCCGCGTTTACATCATCGGTGTCAGGTTTGACCGCGTCATTCGACGCGTCCGGCTCGTCGGACCCGGAGGGAGCGACGCTCGCCTACGCCTGGGACTTCGGTGACGGCACCTTCGGCACGGGAATGACTCCGAGTCACACCTTCACCGCGGCTGGGGACTACACCGCGAGACTCACGGTGACCGATGACCAGACCGCGAGCAACTCGGTTACCCATGTCGTGACAGTGACGGCGCCCGGACAGCCGGCGGCCTTCGTGACCGATACCTTCAACCGGTCGGTGGCGAACGGCCTGGGAAGCGCAGACCTGGGTGGTGCGTGGTCGACCCAGGGCAGCGCGACGAACTTCTCCGTCAGCCCGTCGGCGGCGGCATTCAACTTGCGTACCGCGGGAACGCAGGTCACTGGCTTCCTCGGTGCGACCGCACGCAGTGACACCGATCTGAGGCTGACGATCGCGTCTGACAAGCCCGCAACGGGTGGTGGCCTCTACACCTACCTGGTGGGTCGCCGGGTGAGCACCAACAACGAGTACTCCGCGCGGGTGCGTCTGGCAAGTGGCGGCGGTATCGGGGTCGCTTTGATGGCACTCAAGGGATCCGCCACGGTCAGCACGGTGCAGAGCGAGGTCATCCTTCCCGGCGTCTCCTACACGCCAGGCATGCAGCTGCTGGTGCGCCTTCAGGTCACGGGGACCAACCCCACCACGGTGCGGGTGAAGGTCTGGCCGTCGACGGCATCGGAGCCGACTGCCTGGCTTCGGTCGGCGACAGACACGGCGGCCGGCCTGCAGGCATCGGGCGCGGTGGGACTCACCACCTACCTGTCGAGCAGTGCGACGAACGCACCGGTGGTCCTGCGGCTCACCGACCTCTCGGCGCGCCCGACGGGGTGACCGTCAACCCGTGTTGCGGAGGCCCGCGGCGATGCCGTTGACGGTGAGGAGCAGGGCCTGCGCTGCAGGCCGACATCCGGCGACCTCACGCGACCGTGAACGGCGGAGCAGCGACACCTGCAGGTAGCTGATCGGGTCGAGGTAGGCGTCGCGGACCTGCAGGGTGCGCGCGAGCATCGGGTTCGAGCCGAGCAGCTGGTCTCGCGGGTGACGGCCAGCACCTCGTGCACCGTCGCCTCGTGCTCGGCGCGGACCAGGTCGAACACGTGCCGCAGGTCGGGGTCGACCAGCGAGTCGACGTAGTGCGCTGCGATCGTCAGGTCGGTCTTGGCCAGCGTCATCGAGACGTTGGAGAGGAAGGTGCGGAAGAAGTGCCAGCCGTCGTACATCTCGTCCAGGACGTCGCCGTGCCCGGCCTCGCGGACGGCGGCCAGCCCCGCGCCGACGCCGTACCAGCCGGGCACGATCTGTCGCGACTGCGTCCAGCCGAACACCCACGGGATCGCACGCAGCCCGGACAGGCCCGCGCCGCTGTCCGGCCGCCGTGACGGCCGGGACCCGATGTTGAGGTCGGTGAGCAGCTCGACCGGTGTCGACTGCACGAAGTACGCCGGCAGGTCGGGGTGCTCGACGAGGCCGCGGTACGCGGTCTGCGCCGACTCGGACAGCAGGTCCATCACGTCGTCGAAGCGGGCCAGTCGCCGCGGAGCTGTTGCGGGGCTCCCGGTGCAGCACGGTCGCCTCGAGGGTGGCGGCCAGGGTCAGCTCGAGGTTCTCCCGGGCGAGCGCGGGCAGCGAGTACTTGTCGGAGATGACCTCGCCCTGCTCGGTCACCTTGATCTCGCCGTCGAGCGTTCCCCACGGCTGGGCGAGGATCGCGTCGTGGGTCGGGCCGCCACCCCGGCCGACGGTGCCGCCGCGGCCGTGGAAGAGCCGCAGCCGGACGCCGTGCCGGCCGGCGACGTCGCG
Source organism: uncultured Actinomycetota bacterium (assembly GCA_963746465.1). Classification (GTDB taxonomy): domain Bacteria; phylum Actinomycetota; class Actinomycetes; order JACCUZ01; family JACCUZ01; genus CAVVAY01. Next base: position 815,454 of record CAVVAY010000007.1, read on the forward strand.
CAGCTGCCGCTGGGCGCGGTGGATCTCCCACTGCGAGGTCGCGATGCCCGCCTCCTTGTTGGAGTCGGAGTAGCCGAGCATGACCTCCTGGACGTCTCCGCGCAGTGCGACCAGCCGCCGGTACGACGGGTCCGCCAGCAGCTCGTCGAGCACCCGGCCCGCCTCGCGCAGCTCGCTCACCGTCTCCAGCAACGGCACGAACCCGATCCGGGCGACGCCGGCATGCAGGTCGACCAGGCCGGCCTCGCGGGCGAGCAGGACGGCAGCCAGCACGTCGTCGGCGCCGCGGGTCATCGAGACGATGTAGGTCTCGCAGACCTCGGGCCCGAGGCTGTCCAGGGCGTCCCGCACGGTGGTGAAGACGGCCAGCGTCCTGGCGCCGGCCTCGTCGAGCTGCACCGGCTGCGGCGCGAGCGGCCGCCGGCCCGCGAGCTCCTTGCGCAGCAGGGCCAACCGGTCGCTTGCGCGGGAGGTCGGCGTACCGCCAGGACAGCTCGCCGAGCCGGTCGAACAGCTGGGCCAGCGCGTGGTGGTGGGCGTCGGCGTGCTCGCGCACGTCCAGCGTCGCCAGGTGCAGCCCGAAGGTCGCGACCGTGCGGATCAGCCGGTCCATCCGCCCGTGCGCGGCCAGGCCGGCACGGTGCGCGGCGAGCGAGTCGCGCATCAGCAGCAGGTCGGCGAGCAGCTCGGCCGTGCCGAGGTAGTCGTGGCCGGGCCGGTGCGCCGACCCGCGGCGATCCGGTCCCGGGTGTTCGCGAGCTTGAGCTGGATGCAGCGGCCCTTGAGCCGGTACGGCTCGTCGGCGTTGATGCGGCGCACGCGCGGGTCGAGGTCGGGCAGCGCGTCGAGGTCGCGCTCGATGCTGGCCAGCAGCTCGTCGCTCGCGCCGACCAGCGCTCGGACGGGGACAGGTCCTGCGATCAGGGCGTCGATCAGTGACCGTGAGGTCGCGCATGGCGTGCCCGTGCTGCAGCACCAGCACCTCCGTCGTCACCTCGGGGGTGACGTTGGGGTTGCCGTCGCGGTCGCCGCCGATCCAGCTGCCGAACGCAGCGGCCGGCTCTCCGGCGGCAGCTCGACGCCGAGCGTGGCGAGCTCGTCGGCCAGCTCCTCGAGCACGTCGCCGACGCGTGTGCAGCATCAGCTCGTCGAGGTAGTAGGCCGCGTTGCGCGCCTCGTCGATCGGCTCGGGCCGGTCCGGCGCAGCTCGTCGGTCTGCCAGAGCAGGTCGATGACCTCGGCGATCCGGCGGTCGGCGCGCGGGTCGTCCTGCGGCGTCGAGCAGCTCGGCGACCCGGCGCCGCTTGGACAGGATCGAGCGGCGGGCCGCCTCGGTGGGGTGCGCGGTGAACACCGGTCGCACGGCGAGCCGGTCGACCAGGGCGGCGACCTCCGCGCCGGCATGCCGGCCGCCCTGATCCGCTCGGCCGTCCGCGCCAGCCAGCCGCCCTTGGCGGCTCGCTCGCGGCGCATCTCCCGGGCGCGGTGCACCTGCTCGGTGACGTTGGCCAGGTGGAAGTAGGTGCCGAACGCGCGCACCAGCCGAGCCGCGGTGTCGAGGTCGACGGCCTCGAGCAGCGCGGCCAGGCGCGTGGTGTCCGCGCGGGTCAGCGCGCCGGACCTGCTCGACCAGGGCCAGCAGCTCGGTGCCCTCCTGGCGCACCAGCGACTCGCCCAGCAGGTTGCCCAGGCGGCGGATGTCGGCGCGCAGGGCGGCCTGGGCGTCCGTCCTGTGTCGTCCGGGTGTCGGCGGTCCGCGCTCCACGGCCGCTCGACGATAGGTGCCCGCGATCCGAACTGGACTTCGCGTACGCAGACCCGGCGCCGAAGCCGTGGATGTCCGCAGCCGAGGAACCGGCGGGTCAGCGGCGCACGACGTACGGCTGGAACGTGTCCCCCGGCCGCTTCGCGGTCCGGGGCTGACGTGCTGTCCGCACCATGTTGTCCGACCGCGGTACCGCGGAGTCCGTCGTGAGCCTGACCGGCATGCTCGACGCTCTGCTCGACGAGCCGCGCGTGGCGATCCCGACCGCTGCGCGCTCGCCGTCGAGGCGCGCCCGGTCCGGTGGCCGCGGCCGACCTCGACCTCACCGCACCCGCCGGCATCCGCCCGTTCGCGCTCGCCGCGCTGACCGCGCGGGCCGGCCGGCCGGTGCTGGCGGTCACGGCGACCGGGCGCGAGGCCGAGGACCTCGCGACCGCGCTGCGCGACCTGCTCGACCGCCGAGCGCGGTCGCGGAGTTCCCGGCCTGGGAGACGCTGCCGCACGAGCGGCTGAGCCCGCGCAGCGACACCGTCGGCCGCCGGCTGGCCGTGCTGCGCCGGCTGGCCCACCCCGACGCCGACGACGCCGAGCCGGCCCGGTGCAGGTCGTGGTGGCCCGGTGCGCGCGTGCTGCAGCCGATGGTGGCCGGGCCTCGGCGAGCTCGAGCCGGTGGCCTGCGCGCCGGCGACGAGGTCGACCTCGACGACGTCGTCGAGCGGCTGGCGGCCGCGGCGTACACCCGGGTCGACCTGGTCGAGCGGCGCGGCGAGTTCGCCGTCCGCGGCGGCATCGTCGACGTCTTCCCGCCCACCGAGGAGCACCCGCTGCGGGTGGAGTTCTGGGGCGACACCGTCGAGGAGATCCGCTAGTTCAAGGTCGCCGACCAGCGCTCGCCTCGAGGTCGGCCGAGCACGGGCTGTGGGCGCCGCCCTGCCGCGAGCTGCTGCTCACCGACGAGCCGTGCGCGAACGCGCTGCCGCGCTGGCCGCGACGCACCCCGGGCTGGCCGACATGCTCGGCCAGATCGCCGAGGGCATCGCGGTCGAGGGCATGGAGTCGCTCGCCCCGGTCCTGGTCGACGACATGGTACTGCTGCTCGACCAGCTGCCGCCCGGCACCCACGTCGTCGTGCAGACCCCGAGCGGGTCCGCACCCGCGCGCACGACCTGTTCGCCACCAGCCAGGAGTTCCTCGAGGCCTCCTGGGCGAACGCCGCGGCCGGGGCGGCGACGCCGATCGACCTCGGGCGCCGCGGCCTACCGCAGCCTGGCCGACGTGCGGCGCCGCGCCGGCGAGCTCGGCCTGCCGTGGTGGACCGTCACCCCGTTCGCTGCCGAGCGCGGCACCGGACGAGGCGAGGAAACCTCGCGTGGTCGCCGCCCGCGCCTGGAGGCCTACCGCGGCGACACCGCCCGCGCGCTCGCCGACATCAAGGGCTGGCTCGGCGACGGCTGGCGGTGGTGCTGGTCGCCGAGGGGCACGGCCCGGCCCAGCGGATGGTCGAGGTGCTCGGCCGGCGAGGACATCCCGGCGCGGCTCGACGAGACCCTCGACGGGCCCCGAGCCGGCGATCGTCCACGTCACCTGCGCCGGCTCGGCCGCGGCTTCGTCAGCGACGGCGCTGCGGCTGGCGGTGCTCACCGAGACCGACCTGTCGGCCAGGCCGGCCCGTCGACCAAGGGCATGCGCCGGATGCCCAGCCGGCGGCGCAACACCGTCGACCCGCTGCAGCTGCGCCCGGCGACTTCGTCGTGCACGAGCAGCACGGGGTCGGCCGGTACGTCGAGATGGTCCAGCGCACCGTGCAGGGCGCGACCCGCGAGTACCTCGTCATCGAGTACGCGCCGTCCAAGCGCGGCCAGCCCGGCGACCGGCTGTTCGTGCCGACCGACCAGCTCGACCAGGTCACCCGCTACGTCGGCGGCGAGTCGCCGTCGCTGCACCGGCTCGGCGGCGCGGACTGGCAGAAGGCCAAGGGCCGGGCGCGCAAGGCGGTCAAGGAGATCGCGGCCGAGCTGATCCGGCTCTACGCCGCGCGCACCTCCGCGCCCGGGTACGCGTTCGGCCCGGACACCCCGTGGCAGCGCGAGCTCGAGGACGCCTTCCCCTACGTCGAGACCCCCGACCAGCTCGGGGCCATCGACGAGGTCAAGGCCGACATGGAGAAGCCGGTCCCGATGGACCGGATGATCTGCGGCGACGTCGGCTACGGCAAGACCGAGATCGCGGTGCGCGCGGCGTTCAAGGCGGTGCAGGACGGCAAGCAGGTCGCGGTCCTGGTGCCGACGACGCTGCTGGTCAACCAGCACCTGTCGACCTTCGCCGAGCGGTACGCCAGCTTCCCGGTGAAGGTCGCGGCGCTGTCGCGGTTCCAGAGCGACAAGGAGGCCGACCGAGATCAAGGAGGGGCTGCCGACGGCAGCGTCGACGTCGTCATCGGCACCCACCGGATCCTGTCCGCCGAGGTGCAGTTCAAGGACCTCGGCCTGGTCATCGTCGACGAGGAGCAGCGCTTCGGCGTCGAGCACAAGGAGCAGCTCAAGCACCTGCGCACCCACGTCGACGTGCTCACGATGTCGGCGACGCCGATCCCGCGCACGCTCGAGATGTCGATCACCGGCATCCGCGAGATGTCGACGATCCTCACCCCGCCCGAGGAGCGGCACCCGGTGCTGACCTTCGTCGGGCCGTACGACGAGAAGCAGATCGAGGCCGCGATCCGGCGTGAGCTGCTGCGCGAGGGCCAGGTCTTCTACGTCCACAACCGGGTCGAGTCGATCGAGCGGGCCGCGGCGCGGCTGCGGAACTCGTGCCCGAGGCGCGGATCGCCACCGCGCACGGGCAGATGAACGAGCACGCCCTCGAGCAGGTCATCGTCGACTTCTGGGAGAAGCGCTTCGACGTGCTGGTCTGCACGACGATCGTCGAGACCGGCCTGGACATCTCCAACGCGAACACGCTGATCGTCGAGCGGGCCGACGTGCTGGGGCTCGCCCAGCTGCACCAGCTGCGCGGTCGCGTCGGGCGAGCCGCGAACGCGGCTACGCCTACTTCCTCTACCGCCGAGAAGCCACTGACCGAGACCGCCCACGACCGGCTCGCGACGATCGCGCAGCACACCGAGCTCGGCGCCGGCATGTACGTCGCGATGAAGGACCTGGAGATCCGCGGCGCCGGCAACCTGCTCGGCGGCGAGCAGTCCGGGCACATCGCTGGCGTCGGCTTCGACCTCTACGTGCGGATGGTCGGCGAGGCCGTGGCCGACTTCAAG
>CAVVAY010000008.1:0-78555 GCA_963746465.1 uncultured Actinomycetota bacterium
CGGTCGAGGTCGACTCCTCCGCCCGGATCACGTGCATGACCGCGTTGATCAGCGCCAGGTGGGTGAAGGCCTGCGGGAAGTTGCCCAGGTGTCGCCCGCTGTGCGGGTCGATCTCCTCGGCGTACAGCTCGAGCGGGCTGGCGTAGGCGAGCAGCCGCTCGCACAGCTTGCGGCCCCGCTCCAGCTCGCCGATCTCGATCAGGGCCGACACCAGCCAGAACGAGCAGATCGTGAAGCTGCCCTCCTCGCCGGAAAGGCCGTCGTCGGTCTGCTCGACCTTGTAGCGCAGGACCAGCCCGTCGACCGTGAGCTCGTCGGCGATCGCCAGCACGGTGGACCGGATCCGCGGGTCGTCCGGCGGCAGGAAGCGCATCAGCGGCATGAGCAGCACGGAGGCGTCCAGCGCCTCGTCGCCGTACCGCTGGACGAACACCCCGCGGTCGTCGGTGCCGTTCGCGCAGATGTCGGCGTGGATCTGGTCGGCGAGCGCCTGCCACTTCTCGGCGTACTGCGGCTCGTCGTGCATCCGGGCGAGCCGGGCACCGCGGTCCAGGGCGACCCAGCACATCAGCTTGCTGGAGGTGAAGTGCTTCGGTTCGCCGCGTACCTCCCAGATGCCGCGGTCCGGCTCCTCCCAGTGCTCGGCCGCGCACTCGACCTGCCGCTTGAGCACCGGCCACAGAGACTCCGGCAGCTGCTCGCGGGACCGGGCGTGCAGGTAGACCGAGTCGAGCACCGCTCCCCACACGTCGTGCTGGCGCTGGGAGAACGCGCCGTTGCCGATGCGGACCGGATAGGCGCCCTCGTAGCCGGTCAGGTGCGGCAGCGAGGTCTCCACCAGCTCGCGCTCGCCACCGACGCCGTACATCACCTGGAGGTCGTTGCCGTCGCGGCACATGTCGGCGACGAAGTAGAAGAAGTCATCGGCCTCCCGGTCGAAGCCCAGGGTGTACAGCCCCCACAGGGCGAACGTCGAGTCGCGCACCCAGGCGTAGCGGTAGTCCCAGTTCCGCTCACCGCCGGGCGTCTCGGGCAGCGAGGTCGTGGCGGCCGCGATCAGGGCACCGGTCGGGGCGTAGGTCAGGCCCTTGAGGGTGAGCGCGCTGCGCTGCAGATAGCTGCGCCACGGGTGGTCCGGGAAGTCGCCGAGAGTGATCCACTGCCGCCAGTGGTCCGACGTGCGGCGGAGCCGGGTGTCAGCTTCCGCCATCGTCCGCGGTGGTGGCAGGGGTGACCAGGACAACGCCACGAAGTGGCTGTCGCCCTCGACCATCCGGGTGCGGGCGTGCAGGCCGGGGCCCTCGATGCCTGGCCGGAGGTCGGTCGTCAGCCGGAGCGCGACGTCGCTGCCCTCGGTCGTCGCGACGACCTCGCCGTAGCCGTCACCCGCGTAGGCCCACACCGGCTCCGCCTGCCCGAAGTCGAAGCCCGGCTCGCAGTTCATCGACAGGTCGACCGAGCCGCTGACGCAGCGGACGATGCGGAGCAGGCAGTGCTCGGCGTCGAAGTCCGTGGGGGACCGACGGTGGGTCCGGGAGCGCTCGTCGACGTTGTGCCACGGGCCCATGCACAGGACGTCGCGGACCAGCAGCCAGCCGGTGCGGGTCTGCCAGGTCGTCTCGACCATCAGGCTGCCGGGCAGGTAGCGCCGCGCGGCCGGCACCACCTCGTCGTACGGGCCGAGCCGGAAGGTCCCGGCCCCGCGGTCGAGCATCGCGCTGAACACGCTGGGGGAGTCCGGCCGGGGCAGGCACATCCATTCCACCGCCCCGCTCGGGGCGATCAGGCAGGTGACCTCGCAGTCGGAGAGGAAGGCGTAGTCGGCGATCGGGGGGAACGGGCTGCGCCCGGACGGCTGGGCGACGCCGAAGCCCCCCGACAGCGCGTCCATGTCCTCGACCATGCCTTGATCGTGGACCGCCCCGGCCCGTAGCGCCAGGGCCGGGGCGGAGGTGGCTCAGGCGTGGTCGGCTCAGGCGTGGGCGGCGTCGAAGGCCTTCTTCATCGCCTTCGGTGCCATCGGGCTGCGGGGCGCGTTCTTCTTCATCGTGACCATCCGGTCGCCGATCTCGCCGAGCTCCTTGCGGCCCAGGCCCTCGCGGACCTTCGGGAACCACTCCTCCTCTTCCTCCTGCATGTGGTGCTTCACGTTCTCGATCAGCACCGTCATCTTGGGGACGAACCGCTCGTCGCCGGCGTCCATCGTGAAGAGCTCGAACACCAGCAGGTCCGCGACGTGGTGCTCCTCGTAGGACTCGAGGATGTCGTCCTCGACGTCCGGCAGCAGCTTGCGGACCTCGGGGTACATGCACTCGTTCTCGATGTAGGTGTGAACCGTCAGCTCCTCGATGATCTGCCGGGCCACCCGGTCCTTGGTCTCCCTGGCGTTCTCGCCGGCCTTCTGGAACTGGGTGAAGAGCTTGCGCATCAGCTTGTGGTCCTCCTTGAGGAGGACGATCGCGTCCTTGGCCATGGCAGGGCTCCTTCGGTGATCTGCGGGCGGGTCGGGAGCGTGCTGCCCGCGAGCGGCAGACCGAAACAACGAAGGCGGGAGGTCGTCAGGGCAGGTCGAGGTCGACGACGACGGGTGCGTGGTCGGAGGGTCCCTTGCCCTTGCGGGCGTCGCGGTCGACGTACGCGTCCCGGACCGCCCCGGCCACCTCCGGCGTGGCGTAGACCAGGTCGATCCGCATGCCGAGGTTCTTGTGGAACATCCCGGCCCGGTAGTCCCAGTAGGTGAAGGGGTAGTCGTACTTCAGCGGCCGCGGGACGACGTCGACCAGGCCGGTGTCGCGCAGGGCGGTGAGAGCCGTGCGCTCCGGCTCGGTGACGTGCGTCGAGCCGACGAACGCGGCCGGGTCGAACACGTCGTCGTCGGTGGGCGCCACGTTGAAGTCGCCCATCACCGCGAGGCTCGGCGCCGACGGCAGGTCGGCGGCCACGGTCGCCTTCAGCGCCGACAGCCAGGCCAGCTTGTAGGCGTAGTGCTCGTGGCCGGGTTCACGGCCGTTGGGCACGTAGACCGACCACAGCCGTACGCCGCCGCAGGTCCCGCCGATCGCCCGCGCCTCGGCCGCGGGGAACCCGGGTTCGTCGTGCAGGCCGCGTGCCACGTCGGAGAGGCCGACCTTGGACAGCAGCGCGACCCCGTTCCACCGGCCGTCGCCGTGGGCCGCGACCTGGTAGCCGAGCGCCTCGACGTCCGCGATGGGGAATGTGGCGTCCGCGATCTTGGTCTCCTGCAGTGCGACCGCGTCCGGCGCCGTGTCCCGGAGCCACTCCAGCAGCCGGGGCAGCCGGGCGGTGATCGAGTTGACGTTCCAGGTCGCGATCCGCACCCGACCGATGCTGCCAGAGCGCGTCCGGCGGTCAGGCAGCCGTACCCGGTGCCTCGGAGCTGCTCGGCCAACCGGTGGCCTCGCGCAGCTTCCGGTGCAGAGCGGCGGCGGGCGTGGTTGGCAACGCGTTGCCAGCGTCGTTGAGATGGTTCGCGGCCAGGCCGTCGACGAGATGGGCGAGGTCCAGACGCTCCCCGCCCCACGTCGGGGCAGGAGCCGGCCAGACAGGGGGCGTTGCGGACAGCTCGCCAGCAGCGGCATCGGGATGCTGGGGGATCTCGCGACCGTCCGGCGCGCAGAACCGGAACCGGCCACCGCCCAGCGCGATGACGATGTAGCCGCCCTCGTGGACCGCGCGGTGGTGACCGGGGCAGTACAGGACCAGGTTGTCCAGGTCGGTCGGGCCGCCTCGGCTCCACCAGTCGACGTGGTGAGGGATCAGCCGTTGACGTCGGGTGCAGCCTGGGTGCTGGCAGCAGCCGCCGTCTCGGATGTGCAGGGCGCGCCGCTGCTTGCGGGTCGCGTGCCGCACCCGGCGGCCGAGATCGAGCGGACGCCCGTCGGGGTCGGTGAGGAACACCCGCAGGGATGTCTCGCACAGCCGCCGCAGTGCGGTGGCCTGGAGCAGCGGCTGCCCGCTGGGGCTCCGGACCGCGGCTCGACCGGTCGTGACTGTGTCGGGCCGATCGATCTGCTGATCGGTCGGGTCGGTCCGGTCGGTCGCGAGGAGGTCGGCGAGCTGGGCGTGCAGGACCACCTCGAGGCCGTCGCCGCGCTCGCCGGTCGGGCCGCCGGCGGCGACGAAGGACTCGGCCAGCAGCAGGAAGGCGTCTGCCTCGGCGCGCACGAAGGGTGGGTCGGCGGTCAGCTCTGCGGCCAGCGCGGCTTCCTCGGGGGTCTCCACGACCGGCTGGCCGTCGTCGTCCAGGACGGTGCGGCGGGCCATGCCCATGGCGGCGTCGACGACCGCGGCGTCGTCAGCGGCGACGCGGATCGTGTAGACCACCGACCCGTCAGCCTCGGTGCGCCGGTGGAAGGCGCGCCGCAGCTGACTGGAGGCGGACATCTCAGCGGTGAGGGCCGTGCGCCAGGCCCGCACCACGCGTTCGCACTGGGCGCCGGTGGTTCCCAGCCCGATCTCCAGCAGCTCGGCCTCGGTCGCTGGAGTGGCCACCCGGGTCAGTGCACGGACCTTGCAGTAGGACAGCCGACCCTCACCGAACGCGGCAGCGATGCTGGGCAGCCGAGTCAGGGCGTGGCCGACGCGGACACGCTCCCGAGCCGAGCCCAGGCGAAGCCCGAGCCGCCAGGACAGCCAGTGGGCTGCCGAGCGCAGCCCGGCTCGACCCCAGAGGTCGCGGGTGTCGAGCTCTGCCACCAGCAGCAGGAACTCGGCCTCCAGCGCGGCCAGCTGACCGGCCAGAACACACAGCCGTTCCTCCAGCTGTTCGTCGGACAGATCGGCTAGGGAGCCGGTCGGGGAAGAGGCGGTTGCTTCGGCACCGGGAAGGGTGGGCTCGGTGCAGGTCGACGTGTCCATGACGAAACGCTACGAAGCACCCCGGACACAACCCCTGTCCGTGCCGCGGCCGAACGCTGGAAAGCGTTACCGCGGTAACGCACCTGTGGACAACTCGGCTACCTCGTCGCGGCGGTGACGTGCTCCTGCTCCTGTCGTGCGACTGTCGAGCGGCCGAGCAGCAGCCAGCCCAGGAAGCCGACCGCGAAGGCGACGAAGACGCCGAGGTTGGCGTAGGCCCACGCACCGTCGACCTTCGAGCCCAGGCCGAACGGCTCGAGCAGGTAGCCCTGCCAGGTGAGCCAGTCGGCCAGCCCGTTGGTGACCAGGCCCCAGCCCAGGAAGGTGCCGACGACGACCAGCAGCACGGCGGGCAGGTGCACCGAGCCGTAGCGGCCGCGCGGGTCGTAGAGCTCGGCGTCGGCGTACGGCTGGTGCCGGAGCAGCAGGTCCGCGACGAACACGCCGGCCCACGCCGCGATCGGGACGCCGACGGTGATCAGGAACCCTTGGAACGGGACCAGGAAGTCGTCGGCGAAGAACACCACGTAGATCGCGCCGAGCACCATGATGACGCCGTCGATCGCTGCAGCGACCGGGCGCTTCACCTTGACACCGAGCGTGAGCAGCGCCAGGCCGGAGGAGTAGATGTCGAGCACTGCGCCGCCCACCAGGCCGAGCACGGCGACGATGATGAACGGCAGCAGGTACCACGTCGGGAGCAGGGTCGTCAGCGCGCCGATCGGGTCGCCGGCAATGGCGTCGGACAGCTTGCTGCTCGACAGCGCGAGCATGACGCCGAAGACCGTGAGGACGATCGGAGCTGCCGCGCCCCCCACCGTGGTCCAGCCGAAGACGCCCCCGCTGGACGCGCGCCGGGGGAGGTAGCGGGAGTAGTCGGCGGCGGTGTTCGCCCAGCCGACCCCGAACCCGGTCGCCACCAGGGCCAGCGCGCCGATGAACGCCTGGCTGGATCCCGAGGGCGCACCCGAGACGGTGTCCCAGTCGACCTCGTCGAGCGTGAGCGCGATGAAGCCGACGGTCAGGACGATGGTCGCGAGGGTGATCCAGGTCTGCAGCCGCATGATCACGTCGAAGCCGAGAATGCCGGCGAACACCACGAGGGCGGCGGTCACCACGAACCCGAGCACCTTGGTCGCGTCGCCACCGCCCCAGCCGAGCTCGCCGAACACGGTGGCCGTGCCGAGCGACGCAAGTGAGACGAGGACCGTCTCCCAGCCGACGAGCAGCAACCAGGACAGGAAGGTCGGCAGCGCGTTGCCCGTCACCCCGAACGCCGCCCGGCTGAGCACCATGGTCGGCGCCGACCCCCGCTTGCCCGCGAGCGCCACCACGCCGCAGAGCGCGAACGACAGCACGATGCCGACGACCGCCGCGATGGTGGCCTGCCAGAACGAGACCCCGAAGCCGACGATGAAAGACCCGTAGCTGATCGCCAGCACCGAGACGTTGGCCGCGAACCAGGGCCAGAACAGGGCGCGCGGCGATCCCTTGCGCTCGCTCTCGGCGATGACGTTGATGCCGTTCTGCTCGACCCGCGACGCGACGGGGGTCTCCGACGTGGTGGTCATCTGTCGTCCTCCTGGTTGGTGGTGCGCTGATCGTCCCGCATCGCGCGGAGTACGCCGGGCAGCACCCTCGAGACGCGCCGTGCGGTCGACTCCGCGACCGCCACGACGTCGTCGGGATCGAGCTCCTCGCCGGTGCCCTCGAGAGTCGTCACGGCCGAGAGCCCGAGCAGCTCCAGGCCGGCGGCCCGCGCCGCGATGGCCTCGACGACCGTCGACATCCCCACCAGGTCGGCCCCCAGGGTGCGCAGCATCGCGGTCTCGGCGACGGTCTGCACCGACGGTCCGCGCAGCTGGGCGTAGACGGCGTCGACCAGGGCCGGATCCGTCTGCCGGGCGATGGACCGCAGCCTCGGTGACCACGCGTCGGTGAGGTCCACGAAGTGCGCACCGGACAGCGGCGAGACGCCGGTCAGGTTGAGGTGGTCGGCGATCAGCGCGCCGGTGCCGGGGGGCCAGTCCGGCCGCAGTCCGCCGCTGGCGTTGGTGAGCACGGCGACCCGCGCGCCGGCTGCCGCAGCAACCCGCACCGGGTGCGCGACCGGGCCGGGGCCGTGCCCCTCGTAGAGGTGGGTGCGGCCGAGGTAGGCGAGAACCGCGACGCCTTCCAGGTCGTAGGAACGCACCAGGCCCCGGTGCCCCGGCGCGACCGGTGCCCGGAAGCCGGGCAGGTCGGCCACCGGAAGCTCGGCGACCAGAGCACCCAGCACGTCGGCGGCCGCGTCCCACCCGCTGCCCAGGACCACCACGGCGTCGTGCCGGGGGACCTCGGTCGCCTGTGCCAGCGCCGCCGCGGCTGCGGACGTCGTGCTGTCCTGCACGGGGCTGATCACGGCAGTCACCGTAGTGCTCGCAGTTGTTGCCGGCGCAGGTTCCTGGAGCAGTGCCGGGCCCGATCGGCACGACATATCGCCCGTCCGGGACCCAGTCCGGCCAAGGTGCTTGACTCCTGCTGATCATGGCCTTAGGACTGTCTCGCCGACTCGCGCGGGCCGGCGCAGGAAGGGACGAGTGGGGGAGTACTGATGAGGAACGTGTACCGGGCCTTGGCGTTCTTGCTCGCCATCGAGGTCGTCGTCCAGGCGATGGCCATCGCCTATGCCATCGCCGGACTGGGCAAGTGGGTCGAGGACGACGGCGGTGTGCTCAACAAGCAGGTGCTGGACAGCGACTCGCCGGACTTCCAGGGAGTCGGCGGCTTCGCCACCCACGGCATCAACGGGATGATGATCATCCCGCTGCTGGTCATCCTGCTGCTGATCGTGTCGTTCTTCGCCAAGGTGCCTGGTGGCGTGCAGAAGGCCGCGATCCTGGTCGGCCTGGTCGTCCTGCAGGTCTTCCTGGGCATCTTCTCGCACGAGATCCCGTTCGTCATCGTGCTGCACGTGCTGAACGCCTTCGCCATCCTGGGGATCGCGATCGCGGCCGGTCGCAGCACCATGGTCGTGCGGGAGACGGCTCAGCCCTCGGTGGCCGTCTAGCTTGACGAGCGAGCGCCGGCGACTGCTGATCGCCCTGGTGGCCACCGTCGCCGTGCTCGGCACGCTGGGGTACTACTGGCAGGCCAGCCTGCTGCCGGACAGCTACTCGGTGATGGACATGGGGTACGCCGACTACGGCGGCGGCCCCGAGACCATGACGCGACCACGACCTGATGGGGCGCAGCGTCGCCGACCTGGTGGCCGACCCGGACCGGCCGGCCGACGTGCGGGTCACCCTGACGGTGCGCAAGGAACGGTTCACGGCTGGCGACCGGCGAGGAGGTCGACGGCTACACCGTCAACAACACGTCGCCCGGCCCGGTGATCCGCGCCGTGCAGGGACAGCTCGTCGAGGTGCGCCTGGTCAACGCCTCGGTGCCGGACGGCGTGACCCTGCACTGGCACGGCGTCGACGTCCCCAACGCCGAGGACGGGGTGGCCGGCGTCACCCAGGACGCGGTCCCGGTCGGAGGGTCGTACACGTACCGCTTCGTCGCCGACCAGGTCGGCACCTACTGGTACCACTCGCACCAGGTCTCGCACGCCCAGGTCCAGGGCGGGCTGCTCGGTGCCCTCGTCGTGTCACCGCCGGCGCCGGGGCAGGACGTCCGCGACGAGCTCGCGGTCATGCACGTGTACGACGGCATCCCCACCGTGAACGGGGCCTCCGGTGCGGCGTCCGTCGACGCCCCGGACGGAGCCAAGGTCCGGGTCCGGGTGGTGAACACGGACAACGGCGCCGCACCCGTCTGGGTGTCCGGCGGTTCCTACCGGGTGCTCGCGGTGGACGGGTACGACGTGCACGGCCCGACGCCGGTGTCCGGGAAGGCGGTCCGCCTCACCGCGGGCGGCCGGGTCGACCTCGAGGTGACCGCACCCGCCCGGGTCGAGCTCGGTGGTGCTGCGGCACTCGCCGTCGGGTCCGGGGTGCCGGCCGACCCGCAGCCCGCGGAGCTGGTCGACCTTCTGCACTACGGCACCCCGGCGCCGCTCGACTTCGACCCGACCAAGCCGGACCGCCGGTTCGACTACTCGGTCGGGCGGCGCCCGGGCTTCCTGGACGGCAGGCCAGGGCTGTGGTGGTCGATCAACGGCCACCTGTTCCCCGACGTACCGATGTTCGTCGTCGAGGAGGGCGACGTGGTCATCATGCGCATCGAGAACCACAGCCGTTCCGTGCACCCGATGCACCTGCACGGCCATCACGCGGTGGTCCTCTCCCGGGACGGGGAGAAGGCGACCGGCAGCCCGTGGTGGGTCGACTCGCTGGACGTCGCCAACGGGGACAGCTACGACATCGCGTTCGTCGCCGACAACCCGGGGATCTGGATGGACCACTGCCACAACCTGCCGCACGCCGCGCAGGGACTCGTGGCGCACCTCATGTACGCCGGGCTCACCTCGCCGTTCCGGGTGGGCGGGCACAAGGGCAACGAGCCGGAGTGACCGCCCCGCCCGACCCCCGGGCGTCACCGCCGCTGCAGCTCCTCGGCCTGCGACCAGGGCGCCGGGTCCGGCACCGGGTCGGGGCTGACCTCGGCGACGTCCATCGGCTGGTCCGGGACCGGGCGGGACCGCCGGCCTAGACGCATCGCGGACAGCGTCAGCGCGACACCCAGGGCCAGACCGCCGAGCCCCCAGCCGAGCCTGCCAGCGTCCTTGCCGGACGCCTCGGCGGCCTGCTTCGACGAGCCTGTCTCGTCCGCCACCGCCGGAGTGTCCGGACCCGCGGCCACGTCGGGCTGGACGGGGCTGTCGCCGGCTGCGGCCGGGTCGGTCGCCGGGCCGCCGGCGACACCGTTCCGGTGGAGCACATCGGCGAGCAGGTCGGCGTCGACGGCCGTGTGCCAGACCGCGGGCTTGTCCCAGATGCCGGTCCCGTTGTGGTCGACCTGGGTCGAGATCCACGGGCCGCCCTCGGCGTCCAGGTACACCCTGTCGACCCGCCACACCGAGACGTCGTGGATCAACCAGGTCAGCGTGACGCCGGGTCCGTGCGCGTGGTCGGTCGGCGAGTCGTCGACCTTGCCGCTCGCCCCGTCGGTCCAATACGCGCCCACGGTGTGCGCGAGGTCCTCGTAGTCCTGGTCACCGGTGTAGAGCGACGCGGTCTGGCCGGCGCCCGGCACCACCAGCAGCACGCTGGTCGGTCCGCCGGCCTGGGCCGGTCCGGCGACGAGCACGGTCATCAGCGCGAGCGTGAGAGCGGTCAGGGCAGCGCGGCACCGGCGCATGGCGGCCTCCTCGGGTCCGGTGCCGCTGGTACACCGCCGTGCCGCCGGCGGTTCCGGTCAGCGCGGTGGCGGGGGACAGATGCCGCGATCTCCAACGCCCGTTGCTCGGTGAGGTCGCCCTCCAGGCGCATGGTCGTGCCGCCGTGCATCCAGATCAGGGTGTGCCCGGCCAGGCGCGCGGACTCGGTACGACGGCTCCCGTCGGGGTTCAGGACCACCACGTCGTGCGGCTCGTCGAACCACAGGGCGAAGTCACCGGCCACGGCGACGAACTCGACCCCGGGTGCGGTCTTGGCGAAGGTGTAGTCCAGCTGCGCGTCGAACTCGTCGAGCCGCACGGTGCCGTCGGTCCCGCCGGACCAGCTCAGCGAGAGCAGCCGGTGGTCGGCCGACACCTCGACACCGTCCGGGGCACCGAGCGCTGCGGGAGTGGCCGGGGTGAAGCCGATGAGCCGCGCTGCCTGGTCGAGCGTCAGCCCGGGCTCGACGGTCGGGGGCGGTGGTGCACTCGGCTTCGCCGGTCC
The DNA here is from genome assembly GCA_963746465.1 of uncultured Actinomycetota bacterium. Lineage (GTDB taxonomy): Bacteria > Actinomycetota > Actinomycetes > JACCUZ01 > JACCUZ01 > CAVVAY01. Next base: position 10,686 of record CAVVAY010000008.1, read on the forward strand.
GTCGCCGCGCTCGACCCGGACGCCGGCGAAGCCGAACCAGTCGGCCACCGCCGCCCGCACCGGAGGCGCCGCGAGAAGTGACAGCAGGACGGCCACCACTGCCGCCGCCGTACGCCGGCGGTGCCGCCGCGTCGCCTCGCCGAGCCGCCGGAGTCCCGCGCCGACGCCGCCCCCGCGCGCCGGTGCCGGCGCGGGCGCCTCGGCGATCCGCCCGAGCACGGCCGTGGCCAGCCCTGCGCCGACCTCCGGCATCGGCAGGTCGCGGCCGAGGCCCACGAGCTCGGCGACCAGGGCGTCGGTGTCAGCTGCCACGTCGCACCTCCGTCATCTCGGCCGGGGCAGCCAGTGCCGCCGCGAGCTGCGCGAGTGCCCGGTGCAGCCGCGACTTGACCGTGCCCCGCGGCCAGCCCAGCACGGTCGCGGTCTCGGCCTCGTCCAGGTCGAGCAGGTACCGGCAGGTGACCACCTGCCGGTACGGCTCGGACAGGTCCGCGAGCCCGCGCACCAGCTCGGCCCGCCGCTCCTTCAGGAGCACCGCCGAGGCCGGGTCCTGGGCGGCGGGCACGGTGAGCAGCAACGGCTCGCTGAGCCGCCAGGCCGACCGCTCCCGGTCTGCCCGACGCCCGGCGGACCGGTGCACGTTGCGGGTCTCGTTGGCGACGATCTGCAGCAGCCACGGCCGGAACGCCGCCCCCTCGCGGAACCGGCCGAGCCCGCGGTACGCCTTCACGAACGCCTCCTGCACCACGTCTTCGGCGTCCGGTCCGGCGCCGAGCAGGGCGGCCGTGCGCACCGCGACCGGGGCATGGCGATGCACCAGCTCCGCGTACGCGTCGCGGTCGCCTCCGCGCACCCGGGCCAGGACGTCGGCGTCCTCGCGGTCGGCGCTGATCCGGTCTCCGTCCCCTCGCGTCTCCTGCCGTGTCTACACCGGCGGCTGCCGCCAGGTTCCCGATGTCGCCGGGTTCCCGATGTCGCCAGGTTGCCGATGTCAGAGGCGCCGTCGGCTCAGGCCGCGACAGCGAGCGCGAAGGGCAGCACGCCGGGCGCGCCCGCCTGCCGGAGCGCGGCACCCGCGACCGTGACGGTCCACCGCGAGTCGACGAGGTCGTCGACGAGCAGCACCGGCCCGTCCAGCGCGGCCAGCCGCCCGGCCAGCTCGGCGGAGACCGCGAACCGGTCGTGCACGGCGGCCAGCCGGAACGCGCTGTTGCCGCCGGGGCCGCTGGTCGGCTCGTCGGTCGTGAGCGAGAGGGCACCGAGGTCGGCGAACCGGCCCAGCGTCGCCAGGTGACCGGCCACCGACGCGATCAGCTGCGGTCGGTGCAGCGAGGGCATCGCGACCACGGCGACCGGCCGGGTCTCCCAGCCCCAGCCGGCCAGCACCTCGACGCAGGCGGCCAGCAGGCGGGCATCGGCCGGCCCGTCGGGGCCGTCGGACGCCAGCAGGCTGCGCACCCGCTGCCCCCAGCCGAGGTCGGTCAGCCGGGCGACGGCCCGGCCCTCCTCGACCCGCTCTTCGGCGGAGATGCGGCCGGACCGGCCGACGCCGAGCCGGGCCATGCCGCTGGGCCACTGCGACCGCGGCTCGACCGGGACGCCCACCTTGCGCAAGGTCCGGGTCGCCGCCTGCACCGCGCCGTCGGGGACCGACGGGTCGAACCACGGGCCGGCGCACCGGTCGCAACGGCCGCAGTCGGCCGCGCCCGGGTCGTCCAGCGCCTCCTGCAGGAAGCGCATCCGGCAGCCCTCGGTGCGCAGGTAGGCCAGCATCGACGCGGCCTCGGCGTCGCGGGCCTCGGCGACCCGGCCGTAGCGCTCCTCGTCGTACGTCCAGCCGGCGCCGGTGGACGACCAGCCGCCGCTGACCCGGCGTACCGCGCCCTCGACGTCGAGCACCTTGAGCAGCAGCTCGAGCCGGGTGCGCCGCACGTCGGCGACGGTCTCCAGAGCAGCGGTGGACATCGGCTTCGGCGACTCGGCCAGCGCCGTGAGCACGGCGTCGGCGTCCGGCCGGCGCGGCATCGAGGAGGTGGCGAAGTAGCGCCAGATCTCGCGGTCGTCGGACGCCGGCAGCAGCAGCACGTCGGCCCGCTCGGTGGCGCGGCCGGCGCGGCCGACCTGCTGGTAGTAGGCGACCGGTGAGGCCGGGGCGCCGAGGTGCACCACGAAGCCGAGGTCGGGCTTGTCGAAGCCCATGCCCAGCGCCGAGGTGGCGACCAGCGCCTTGACCTGGTTGTCGCGCAGCGCCCGCTCGAGCTCGAGCCGGTCGGCGGGGTCGGTGCGCCCGGTGTAGGCGCGCACCTCGTGGCCGGCCTCCCGGAGCAGGGCCGCGGTGTCCTCGGCGGCCGAGACGGTCAGCGCGTAGACGATGCCGCTGCCGGGCAGCTCGCCGAGCCGGGCGGCCAGCCAGCCCAGCCGGGCGTCGGCGGTGGGCAGCTCGAGCACCCCGAGCCGGAGGCTGTCGCGGGCCAGCGAGCCGCGCACCGTGCGCACCGGCGCACCTCCGGCGCCGAGCTGCTCGACGACGTCGGCCACCACCCGGGCGTTGGCGGTCGCCGTCGTCGCGAGCACCGGTCGGCCGGTCGGCAGGTCGGCGAGCAGGTCACGGATCCGGCGGTAGTCGGGCCGGAAGTCGTGGCCCCAGTCGCTGATGCAGTGCGCCTCGTCGACGACGAGCAGGCCGGTGGCCTCGGCCAGCCGCGGCAGCTGCTCGTCGCGGAACCGGGGGTTGTTCAGCCGCTCCGGGCTCACGAGCAGCAGGTCGACCTCGTCGGCCGCCAGCGCCGCGGACACCGATCGGCCCACTCGTCGGCGTTGGCGGAGTTCATCGTCACCGCGCGCAGACCGGCCCGGCGCGCCGCCTCGACCTGGTCGCGCATCAGTGCGAGCAGCGGAGAGACGATCAGCGTCGGGCCGCCGCCGCGCGCCCGCACCAGGGCAGTGGCGACGAAGTAGACCGCCGACTTGCCCCACCCGGTGCGCTGCACCACCAGCACCCGCTCGCCGTCCTCGACCAGCGCCGCGACCGCCTCCAGCTGGCCGTCGCGGAACTGGGCGGTGGGGTCGCCGACCAGGCGGCCGAGGAGCAGCTGGGCCTCGTCGGCCAGCGTGCGGGTGCCGTCGGGCGGAGCAGGTGCGGGGGTCGTCGTCACCCGGCCACTCCACCACAGGCCCGGGACATCAGCCGACGCGTCCGACCACGGGACAGCGCGGCGGCCGCGCTCACAAGGGTCGAGCGGTGGCCGGTCGCGACTTCCGGATCGAGGTCCGCGGTGAGTTCAAGGACCTCACCGAGGCCCAGCGTGCCGACCTGCTGGGCCGGGCCGCCGAGCACGACGCGATGACCGCCTCGTTCACCCGCGAGGGACACCTGAGCCACGACCTGGCCGCGCGGCCGTCCTTCACCTTCCGGTTCGCCGAGTCCGGCGACACCGACGAGGACCTGGTGGCGGCCACGGCACGGGCGGAGGGAGCCGCCCGCAGCTGTGGGCGGGCTCAGACGTGCGGGGCGACGTCCTCGGCGACGAGGCGCAGGTGGTCGAGGTCGCCGGTGTCGATGACCTGCAGGTAGAGCCGGCCGGCCCCCAGGTCCGCGAGCTCACCGATCCTGTCGACGACCTCGCCCGGCGTACCGCCGAGACCTGCCGATCGCAGCCCGGCCGGGTCGCTGCCCGCCGCTGCTGCCCGGCGTCGTACCTCGGTCTCGTCGGCACCGACCGCCAGGGTCAGCGCCGCCGACAGCACCAGCGACGACGGGTCCCGGCCGGCGTCCTCGCAGGCCTGCCGGACCCGGTCGAAGCAGGCGCGGATCACCTCCGGGGTCTCGAACGGCACGTTGTACTCGGCTGCGAACCGGGCCGCCAGCGCGGGGGTGCGCCGCTTGCCCTTGCCGCCGATCACGATCGGCAGCGGGCTCTGCACCGGCTTGGGCAGGGCCGGGCTGTCGGTCAGCGAGTAGTGCGCGCCGGCGAAGGAGAAGGTCTCGCCCGGCGGGGTCGACCACAGCCCGGTCACGACGGCGAGCTGCTCCTCGAGCAGGTCGAACCGCTCACCCACCGGCGGGAACGGGATGCCGTAGGACCGGTGCTCGGTCTCGTACCAGCCGCTGCCCAGGCCGAGCTCGACCCGGCCACCGCTCATGGCGTCCACGGTGGCGACCGTGATGGCCAGCGGTCCCGGCGCCCGGAACGTCGCCGACGACACCATCGTGCCGAGCCGGATCCGGGTGGTGTCCCGGGCCAGCCCTGCCAGCACCGCCCAGGCGTCGGTCGGGCCGGGTCCGGGGTCGCCGGGGGAGATCCGCTGGTAGTGGTCGGACCGGAAGAACGCGTCGAAGCCGAGCCGCTCGGCCTCCCGCGCGACCACCAGCAGGTCGTCGTAGGTCGCACCCTCCTGGGGCTCGGTCATCACCCGCAGCTGCATGCGCCGGTCCCTACCCCGCAAGCGCGGCCGAGACCACCTTGCGGGCCTCGGCCTGCACCTCGGCCAGGTGGTCGGGCCCGCGGAAGCTCTCGGCGTAGATCTTGTAGACGTCCTCGGTGCCGGACGGCCGCGCGGCGAACCAGGCCGACTCGGTGGTGACCTTCAGGCCGCCCACCTTGGCCCCGTTGCCCGGTGCCTCGGTCAGCTTCGCGGTGATCGCTTCGCCGGCCAGCTCGGTCGCCGTGACCTGCTCGGGCGCGAGCGACGCGAGCACCTTCTTCTCCTCGCGGCTCGCGGGTGCGTCGACCCGGGCGTACGCCGGGTCGCCGAAGCGCCCGACCAGCGACCCGTAGCGCTCGCTCGGTGTGGCGCCGGTGACCGCGAGGATCTCCGAGGCCAGCAGCGCGAGCAGGATCCCGTCCTTGTCGGTCGTCCAGACGCTCCCGTCCCGACGGAGGAAGGATGCACCGGCCGACTCCTCACCGCCGAAGGCGATCGAGCCGTCGAGCAGGCCCGGGACGAACCACTTGAACCCGACCGGCACCTCGACCAGCCGCCGGCCGAGCGAGTCGGCGACCCGGTCGATCATGCTCGAGCTGACCAGCGTCTTGCCGACCGCGGCCTCGGGCGCCCAGTCGTCCCGGTGCAGGTAGAGGTACTCGATGGCCACGGCCAGGAAGTGGTTGGGGTTCATCAGGCCGCTGTCGCGGGTGACGATGCCGTGCCGGTCGGAGTCGGCGTCGTTGCCGGTCGCGATGTCGTACGGCGCCGCGCCGGACATCAGCGTCACCAGCGAGGCCATCGCGGACGGGGACGAGCAGTCCATCCGGATCTTGCCGTCCCAGTCCAGCGTCATGAACCGCCAGGTCGGGTCGACCCGCGGGTTGACGACAGTCAGGTCCAGGCGGTGCCGCTCGGCGATCGCCGCCCAGTAGTCGACACTCGCGCCACCGAGCGGGTCGGCCCCGATCCGCACGCCGGCCGCGCGGACGGCGTCCAGGTCGAGCACCGCCGGGAGGTCGTCGACGTAGCTGCCGAGGAAGTCGTAGGTCGAGGTCGTGGCGGCCGACCTGGCCCGCGCGAGCGGCACCCGGCGTACGTCCTTCAGCGCGCTGCGCAGGATCTCGTTGGCCCGGTCCTGCACCCAGCCGGTGATGTCGCTGCCGGCCGGCCCTCCGTCCGGTGGGTTGTACTTGAAGCCGCCGTCGCGCGGCGGGTTGTGCGAGGGGGTCACGACGACACCGTCCGCGCGAGCGCTGCCCTCGTGGTCGCGGTTGTGCCGCAGGATCGCGTGCGAGACAGCCGGCGTCGGCGTGTAGCGGTCGCGGTCGTCGACCAGCACGGTGACGTCGTTGGCGGCGAACACCTCGAGCGCTGTCGACCAGGCCGGCTCGGACAGCCCGTGGGTGTCGCGGCCGAGGAAGAGCGGGCCGGCGATTCCGGCCGCCGCCCGGTGCTCGCAGATCGCCTGGCTGGTGGCCGCGATGTGGTCCTCGTTGAACGCCAGGTCCAGCGACGAGCCGCGGTGCCCGGAGGTGCCGAAGGCCACCTGCTGCGCGGGCTCGGCCACGTCCGGGTGGCCGGTGAAGTACGCGGTGACCAGCGAGGACACGTCGACCAGGTCGGCGTCGGTGGCGGGCTGGCCTGCCCGTGGATCGGTACTCATGACGGCCAGCGTGGCAGACTTCGCCGACTGCGTGAGCGGGAGGTGGGTGGCGATGTCGGACGGCGTGCGTCGTCTCCCGGGCAGCGACGACGAGCGCGGCGGCCCGCACCGCGACCTGGTGATGGCGGCCGCCGGGGTCGGCTGGTTCGACTGGGACGTCCGGGCCGACCATCTCGACTTCGACGACCGGACCTGCCGGCTCTTCGGCATCGACCCGCAGACCTTCGACCACCGGGTCGCGACCTTCTGGGCGGCTCTGTACCCGGAGGACCTGGCCGCCGTCGAGACGTTGGTGGCCGAGGCCCTGGAGGGCTGCTCCGCCTACGCCGCGGAGTACCGGGTGGTGCAGCCGGACGGTTCGGTCCGCTGGGTGGAGGCCCGCGGTCAGGTCGTGGCCGGTCCCGACGGGCGGGCCGCCCGGATGCTCGGCGTCGCGCGAGACACCACCGAGCAGCGCCTCGCGCGGGACACCGTGGCCCGCGCCCTCGAGCACATGGCCGACGGCTTCCTCTCGGTAGACCGGGACTGGACGGTCACCTACGTCAACCGCAACGCCGAGGTCTTCGTCGGTCCGGCGGCCGAGGCCCGCGGCCGGCCGCTCTGGGAGGCCTGGCCGCACCTCGCGACCCCGGGCTACGAGCCGCTGGTCCGTCGCGCGGCGAGCACCGGCCAGCCGGAGGTCTTCACGAAGTACGTCGTCGCTGCCGACCGCTGGTTCCACGTCCGGGTCGTGCCGCACCCCGACGGCACCTCGTTCTTCGCCACCGACATCACCGCCCTGCGAGCCGCCGAGCTCGAGCAGGAGCGCGCGGTGAGCCGGCCGGACCAGGCCCGAGCGGTGCTCGCCTACAGTGCCGCGCTCGCCGAGGCCGACACGCTGGCGGATGTCATCGACGTCGTCGCCACCATGGTGCTGCCTGCCTTCGGGGCGACCGGGATGCTGGTGTCGCTGGTCGAGTCCAACCGGCTCAAGCTGGCCGGTCACTCCGGGTACGGCCCTCGCGCGGTCGACCTGCTCGACGTCCTCAACGCCGACGACGACGTGCCGATCGCCCAGGTGCTGCGGACCCGGGCGCCGCTGTTCCTGCCCTCCCGGGAGGCCTACCTCGCCTCGTTCCCCGGGCGGGGCGACGTGATCGAGGCCACCGGCAAGCAGGCCTGGGCGTTCCTGCCGCTCACGGTGTCCGGCCGGGCGCTCGGCAGCCTCACGATCAGCTTCGACGACCCCCGCGACTTCCCGACCGACGAGCGGTCTCTGCTGGTCAACGTCAGCGGCCTGCTCGCCCAGACGCTGGCCCGGGCCCGGTTGCGCGACTCGGAGCGCACGCTGGCCGCCGAGCTGCAGCAGCAGCTGCTGCCGAGGGCGCTGCCGCGGCCGACCGGACTGGTGGCGACCGCGCGCTACCTCGCGGCGACCGACGGGATGGGCGTCGGCGGCGACTGGTACGACGTGCTGGAGCTGCCCGGCGACCGGGTGGCGCTGGTGATCGGTGACGTGCAGGGCCACACCATGCAGGCGGCCGCGGTGATGGGCCAGCTGCGCAACGCGCTGCGCGCCTACGCCGCCGAGGGCCACGAGCCGGGGGCTGTGATGTCCCGGACCAACCGGCTGATGTCCGAGCTCGACCCCGGCGTCTTCGCGACCTGCGCGATCGTCATGGTGGACCTGCGCTCGTCCCGCACCCAGCTGGTGCTCGCCGGCCACCCGCCGCCGGTCCGGCGTACCTCCGAGGGCGTGACCGAACCGCTCGCCGCGCCGGTCGGGCCACCGCTCGGCGTCGTCGCCGACCAGGAGTACCAGCCGGGGGTCGTGCGGCTGGGACGCGGCGACACCCTGGTGCTGTTCACCGACGGACTGGTCGAGGACTCGGCCCGCAGCTTCGACGAGGGGCTGGCCTCGGTGCTGGCCACGTTGCGCGAGTCCACGACCGACGACCTGGAGGCGCTGGCCGACCGGCTGCTGGCCGGTTCGGTCGACCCCGACCACCGGTCCGACGACGTGGCGCTGCTCGTCGTACGCCATGACGGCCTGCCCGAGTCGGCGCGGCCCGCGCAGGCCCGGACCTCGATCGACCGGGAGGACCCGCGGGCGGCCCGGACGGCCCGGGAGTTCATCGGCGCCCACGTCTCGGAGCCCGGCCTGGCCGACCTGCGGGAGACCGCGGTGCTGCTGGTCTCCGAGGTGGTGACCAACGCGTTGCGGCACACCGACGGCCGGGTCGACCTCGAGCTGTGGCGGTTTCCCGACCGGGTGCGGGTCGAGGTGTCCGACGAGACGTCGCGCAACCCGGTGTCGGCGAGCAGCGGGCTGCTCGACGAGTCCGGCCGCGGCGTGCCGCTGATGGACGCGCTCAGCGACCGGTGGGGCACCTCGCCGCACGGCGCCGGCAAGGTCGTGTGGTTCGAGCTCGACCTGCCGCGCCGCTGACGCCGCGTCGGGTCAGGCGGCCCGACGGCCGGAGGGGCGCCGGCCGTTGCGGCGGTGCCGGTGCTGACCGGACGAACGGTTGTCGTCGTACGTCGAGCGGCTGGCGTTCGGCGACCGCGACGCGCGCGGGGCCGCCGTGACGACGACCGGCTCGCCGGACTCGGCCAGCTCGCGGACCGGGTCGCTCCCCGGCGTCGCGTCGACCGGGGTCACGTCGACGCCGGCGCGGCCGAACAGGTGCCGTGCCGCGCGCAGCTGGTCGTGCCCGAGCACCGACACCACGACGCCTGAGGCGCCGGCGCGGGCGGTGCGCCCGGACCGGTGCAGGTAGTCCTTGTGGTCGTTCGGCGGGTCGACGTGCACGACCAGGTCCACGTCGGTGATGTGGATGCCCCGGGCCGCGACGTCGGTCGCCACCAGCACCCGGGACTCGCCTCGGGAGAACGAGTCGAGCGCGCGCTGCCGCTGACCCTGGCTGCGGTTGCCGTGGATGGCCTGCGCCGCGACGCCCAGACGGTCGAGCTGCTTCACCAGGCGGTCCGCGCCGTGCTTGGTGCGCACGAAGAGCAGGGTGCGAGCCGGCCGGGTCGCGATCTCCGCGAGCACCTCGACCTTCTGCTCGTTGCGCACGACGAGCGCCTTGTGCTCCATCGTCGTGACGTGCGACTCGGCGGGGTCGACCGCGCGAGCGACCGGGTCGGTCAGGTAGGTGCGGACGAGCTTGCCGACCGCGCCGTCGAGAGTGGCCGAGAACAGCAGCCGCTGCGAGCCGGCCGGCGTCATGTCGAGGATCCGGCTGACGTCGGGAAGAAAGCCCATGTCGGCCATGTGGTCGGCCTCGTCGAGCACGGCGACCTCGATCGAGGCGAGCGTGCAGCTCCTGCGCTCGATCAGGTCGAGCAGACGACCCGGTGTGGCGACGACGATGTCGACGCCGCGCTCGAGAGTCGCGATCTGCCGACCCAGCGGCGCGCCGCCGAACACGGCGACGGTCTTGACGCCGAGGGCGTGGCCGAGCGGCTCCAGCGCGTCGCGCACCTGCACCGCGAGCTCCCGGGTCGGGACGAGCACCAGGCCGCGCGGGGTGCGCGCGGCCGGCTTGCGGCCGGCCAGCCGGGTGATCATCGGCAGGCCGAACGCGAGGGTCTTCCCCGAGCCGGTCTGTGCCCGGCCGAGCACGTCGCGACCGGCGAGGCAGTCGGCCAGCGTCGCAGCCTGGATCGGGAAGGCGGTGCGGATGTCGCGCCGCTCGAGAGCGGTCACCAGCTCCTGCGGGAGACCGAGCTTGCCGAACGAGGTCTCGGTCGGCAGCGGGCTCTCGGTCGCGGCGCGCTCGAACCAGGCGGTGAGCTCACGGTCCGCGGCCTGGTCGGCGACCCGGGTCGCGATCTTGGCCGACGGCTTGCCGGCCGGGCGGCGGCGCTGGGCGCCGCCACGGTCCGGACGGGGACCGCCGGACCTGGGGGCGGAACTACGGGCGGGCCGTCCACGGCCCGAGGCGTGCATGGTCATGCGAGGGAACTCCGATGCGGTGTTGAGGCCGCACCGCGAGGGCTGCACCGCCAGCAGGACTGCTGTCGGGAGCACGTCTCGAGAGACGACCACGCGGACGACTCGCCCGCGGGAGTGGTGGCCAGATGCCACCGAAGACAGCGCCCAGCCTACCAGCGAGCGGGCGGCGACCCGGTCGTTGCTCGTGTGTCCCTGGTCACGGCGTCGGCGGGTCAACCGCGTGCGGTGCGAGGCCCCAGCGTGCCTTGAGCGCGAGGATCCGTCGGGCCGAGGCGTCGGCGCGGTCCCGGTCGAGCCCGCCGGAGTCCAGCGCCCGGCGGACCGCAGCGGCCGCGGTCAGCGGGCTCGCGTCGCAGGCCATCGCCCAGTCGGCACCCGCGCGCAGCGCCCGCACAGCGGCCCGCGCCGGGGTGATGCCCAGCGAGGAGCTGGCGGCGGCCATCGCGAGCGAGTCGGTCAGCAGCACGACGTCCGGGCCGGCCGAGCGACGCAGGTAGTGCAGCGACCGTGGCGAGAGGCTGGTCGGCACGTCGCCGGTGGTCAGCCCCTTGGACAGCAGGTGACCGACCATCACCACCGGTGCGCCGGCAGCCAGCTCGCGGTCGAACGGCACCAGGTCGCGGCCAGCGAGCTGCGCCAGTGGCGGCACCCGGGCCGGACCGGTGTGCGAGTTGGTCGCCGAGCCGTGCCCCGGCCAGTGCTTCAGCACGGTCACCACCCTGGCGTCGGCCATCCCGAGGCGCCATGCGCGCGCGGCGGCCGCCACTCGGTCCGGGTCGGGGGAGAAGGCCCGGCCGAGGCTGTCGATGTAGCGGCCCGGGACGGCGAGGTCGGCGACGGGGGCGAGGTCCATGCGGACGCCGAGCCGGCGCATCCGGCTGCCGTAGTCCTCGGCCGTGCGCCGGATCCGGGCCGGCCGCCAGCCGCCCATCGTCCGGGCCGACGGCAGCCGGTAGATGACCTCGCGCAGCCGCTGCACGGTGCCGCCCTCCTCGTCGCTGGCGATGAACGGCAGCACGGGCGTGCGGGCGGCGGCGGTCACCGCGTGCAGCCGGGCACGGAGGCGGTCGGGCGGGTCGGAGCCGAGCAGCGTGATGCCGCCGATGCCGGCGGCTGCCTGCCGGCGGGCCCGGTCGAGGTCCTGCAGGTCGACGCAGGAGAAGACCAGCTGGGCGGCCAGCCGGCGGGTGCCCCAGGTCGCCGGGTCGCTGCCGGCGTACGCGCTGGGCGCGGGGGTGCCTGCAGCCAGCGCGCGGTCGCCCGCGGCCGTGCTGCGCGGCGTCGCCTTCGTGGCCGGACCGGTCTCCTGTGCGTCGGCAGGGAGCCCGACGAGGATCGCCAGCAGGGACAGGCCGGCGGCCGACAGGGCGAGGGTTCGAGGGCGTCGGGGCACGGGGACCCACCGTAGCCCGGTTGTGTGTCGAACCGGCGCAGCTACACCGCGCGCATCGTCGCCGTGAAGACCAGTCGCCCCTCGGCCGTGGGCTCCCGCTGCACCAGCAGAGCCACCTGCACCTCGGTGCCGTCGCGACGCAGTGCCGGGACGGTGACCTCCCGGTCGATGATCGCGCTGGTCCCGGTGAGCAGGTGCAGGGTGAAGCCGGCGATGTGCGCCTCCCGAAGCCGCTCGGGGATGATCGCGCCGATCCGCCGGCCGATCAGTGACTCGTCCCAGCCCAGCAGCGCGAGGGCGGCCGGGCTCGCCGCCATGATCCGGTTGACGTCGTCGGCCGCGAGCACCGCGGTGGACGCCCGGCGTACCCGCGAGGCGTCCCAGCGCAGGCCCGGCACCCGGGCCGGCTCCAGCTCGGCGGGCAGGCCGGGCCACGCCGTCGCGACGGCCCCCTGCACCTGACCGACCACCTGGTCGCAGATCCACCGGCGCAGCAGCTGGACCTCCGGCTGGGTCGCGGGCGCGAGCATGTGGCCGTCCTCGGCCAGCGCGAGGATCCGGTCGAGCAGCAGCGAGAGGTCGGCGAAGTCGGCAGCCGAGGTCGCCGCGACCCGCAGCGTGACGTCGCCGCGGGCGGTCGGCCCGCTGGTCATCGGCAGCAGCCCGAGGGCGTCGGCGAGCACGGCGAAGGCGTCGTGGGCGGGGCCGTCGTTCCCGCCACCGAGCCCGCTCAGCTCCTCGTCCCACTGCGCCAGCAGGTGCTCGCGCAGCAGGGCGTCGACGTGCTGCCGCCAGGCCATCGCGAGGACGACGGGGACCCCCACCAGGACGACCTCGACCTCCCGCTGCCCGGCCGGTTCCCCGGGCCCGGCGGCCGCGGCGACCCGCTCCGGCAGCCCGGTGCCCAGCTCGAACCACACCGTCTTCCCGATGCCGGCGTCGGGCTCGGTGCCGTGCCGGTCGGCCATCAGCTCGACCAGCTCGAGGCCGCGCCCGGTGCTGGCGCCCGCGGCGTAGCGGCGCGGGCTGGGCTGGTGCGGGCTGTCGTCGTGCACACTGACCCGGATCCCGCGCGGTCCGGCGACGACCAGCAGGTCGATCACCGTCCGGGCGTGCACCACGGCGTTGGTCACCAGCTCGCTGACCAGCAGCTCGGCGGTGTCGGCCAGGTCGGCCCGGCCGACCTCGGCGAGAGACTGGGCGACCGCCCGCCGGGCCAGCCGCGCGCTCTCGGGCTGCGGCTCGAGCGGGGTCCGGCGCTCGACGAGGGGCACGGGGAGGTCAGTCGTCACCCGCACCTCCCCGGACCGTCCCCGTACGTTGCCTGAATCGTGGCACGGGGCTTCCGGCCGCGGCATCGGACGCGCGGGCAGTCCCGATGGGATGATCGGCCGGTGGAGGAGCGACGACCGCGGCGCCCGGCACTGCTCGGGAAGGCCGCCCTGGAGACGGTGGGCGGTGCGCCGGACCCGGCCGCGCTGGCCGAGGCGGCACATGCCACTGCCACCTTGCTCGTCGAGTCCGGGCGGGCCACCAGCGACGAGGCGACCCGGTCCCGGTTGGTCGCGCTGGTCGACGAGGTCGGGCTGGACACCATCGCCGACCTGTGGGCGCAGCGCCCGCCGCGCTCGCTGCCGGGAGCGCTGTGGCGGCTGTACGTCCTGCGCGAGTGGGTACGCCGGGACGCCGTCGGTGCCGCGCAGGACTTCGCCAACGGCCGGGCCGCGGCCCCGGTCGCGCACGTCGTGGCGGGTGCGGCCGAGCCGCCGACCCCGGACGCGCTGCGCGCCCTGCTCGACGCCGTCCTGCACGGGGTGTTCGCCGGCGACCTCGCCGTCGCGCTGGAGCGGGCCGGCGCCTTCTGCCGGGTAGTGGTGGCCGGCCGGGTCACCCGGGCGAACGACGTCGAGGTCGACGACCCCGGCGGCGCGGACGAGCTGACCCGGTCGTCGTCGTCACTGCTGCGGACCGCCGAGGACCTCGAGGCCGCCGCCACGCTGTGGCGCGGCGAGAACCTCGTCTGAGGGCAGTCCGAACGGCCCACCCACTACAATGAGAGCGGCCCTCCGGGGCCACCCAGGGTGCCGGGCCGCGGTAGCCCCGGGTCCCAATTGAAGCCGCTTCGAGCGGCCCCGCGCCGTGAGGCGCTCCCGGCCCGGCGCCTCTGGTCTCCTCGCTCCGTCAGCCCTCCGGCTGGTCGCCGCCCTTGGACTGGTCGGCGAGGAAGCGCTCCAGCTCGGCGCCCAGCTCGTCGGCTGTCGGGAAACCACGTCGGCCGGCCAGCAGGTCGGCGCCGCCGGACTCCTCGCCACGGGTCGCGAGGTAGGTGTCGTACTGCTTCTCCAGTGCCCGCACCACCTCGGCCACCTCCGGCGAGGCGGCCACCTGCTCGTCCAGCTCGGCCCTGGTGCGCTCTGCGGCCGCGTGCAGTGCCGTCGTCGGCAGCACCAGGTCGGTGGCGGCGGCGACGTTGTCGAGCAGCGCCGCAGCGGCTGCCGGGTACTCCGCCTGCGCCAGGTAGTGCGGCACGTGCACCGCGAAGCCCATCGCGTCGCGGCCGGCCCCGCCGAGACGCAGCTCGAGCAGGTTGATGACGCTGCCCGGCACCTGCACCGTGCCGATCCATGGGTCCCGGCCGGCGACCAGCTCCGTCCGGGTGGCGTGCGCCGTGGCCGATGTGGGCCGGGTGTGCGGGACGCCCATCGGGATGCCGTGCATGCCGATGGTGAGCCGCACACCGAGCTCGTCCACCAGCCCGGTGACGGCGCCGATGAACCGCTCCCAGGCGACGTCGGGCTCGGCGCCCTCGAGCAGCAGGAACCGGGTGCCCGCGCCGTCGGTCACCTCGTGCAGCACCAGCCGTGGGTCCTCGTAGGAGACCCAGTGGTCGGCCTCGAAGATCATTGCGGGCCGCCGCGAGCGGTAGTCGAGCAGCTGGTCGACGTCGAAGGTGGCCAGCGGCCGGTGCTCGAGGGTCTCCAGCAGGTGGTCCCGGGCCAGCTGGCCGGCCTGGCCGGCGTCGACGAAGCCGGTCAACGCGTGCAGCAGCACCGGGCCGGAGCCCTCGTCGGGGTCCGGCCCGGTGCTGGCGGTGCTGCCCGGGAAGGAGGTGTCGTGCCGGGTGTAGAGGTCGCGGGGGTCGAGCACCCCACCATCCTTGCACCGGGCCGGACGGCCGGCCGTGCCGTCCGCCGTCAGCGGACGCGCGGCTCGAGCAGGTACAGCTCGGACTCCTGCTTGTGGCAGCGCTCGTCGTGGCTGATCTGCCGGAGCAGGTCGGCCAGCGAGTCGAAGCGGCCGTACTCGGCGCACAGGACCGAGTCCCAGGAGGTCGTCTCGAACGTCGGGTTGGCCTCGACCATCTCGGCGTAGGTGTGCTCCGCGTGGTCCTCGAAGTCGGCGTTCAGTCGGTGGCTCCACGCCGGCTTGACGGCGTAGAGCAGCCAGCAGAAGTGCCACCAGCCGATCGAGATCAGCTGGGGGAGCAGCCGGAACCGCAGCCAGCCGGTCTTCCGGCCGCTGCGCTCGACCAGCTCGGCCATGATCAGCATGTGCCACTGCTCGTTGTCCTGCTGCGCCCGGAACTCGCGGACCCGGTCCCAGATCCGCAGGGCGAGGCCGGTCCGGCGGTGCACCCGCGTGATGCGCTTGTACGACGCGTTCTCCCAGGTCTGGTACGGCACCCGGGCGACGATCTCGAGCACCAGCGACTTCTCGAAGGTGGCTGCCTTCCCGTACAGCAGGTCCATCTGCCAGAACAGCAGCCTGGCGGCGAGGGAGTACGGCCGGCGGCGGGCGGCGAGGGTCTCGGCGTGGGTGCGCGCCAGCTGGTCGTGGCGCAGCTTGGGCGGGTCGCCGTGGTGCCCGTCGTGCTCGACGGGCCGGGCGTCGGGGGGAAAGGTGGTGGCGTCCAGCAGCATGGTCATGGCAGGTGCACTCCGGTCTCGGGTCGATGTCCTTGGCGACATCTCGAGACTGGCCGCCGGCGGCCCGGCCGACGACCGTGCGACCTGGTGAGTCGGCGGTGGGGGCAGCATCCCCGCGACCGGGGTACTGAGGCACTCAGGCGGTGGCCGGGCGGTCCCGGCGTGTCGGAACCGGGACAGCCGGGCACGATGCCCTACAACTAGGAACAAGGCCCCTCGAAGCATGAGTTCGAGGGGCCTTGTGCTGTCCGGCGCTGGTCAGGTGCCGGCGGCGTCGCTGCCCAGGATGGCCTTGGTGGTCGACTCGGTCGCCGTTGCGGGTGTAGGTCGAGCACCACCGGGTCTCCCGGACGGTGGGAGCGGACGGCGGCGATCAGCGCGTCCGCGCTGTCCACCGTCCGGTCGCCCACCTTGGTGATGACGTCGCCCTCAGCGAGCCCGGCCTTCTCGGCCGCCCCGCCACTGGTCACCTGGGCGACCAGGGCGCCGTCGGAGAAGGCCGACGAGCTGGTCGACGACTCGTCCCGGACGCTGACCCCGAGCTGGGCGTGCGTGGCCGACCCGGTGTCGATGAGCTGCTTGGCGATGGTGCGCGCCTGGTCGATCGGGATCGAGAAGCCGAGGCCGATCGAGCCCGACTGCCCGCCGGCGCTGGCGCCGAGGCTGGCGATCGCGCTGTTGATGCCCACGACCTCGCCGCGAAGGTTGACCAGGGGACCGCCCGAGTTGCCGGGGTTGATCGCGGCGTCGGTCTGGATGGCGTCGATGACGGTGCTCACGTCCTCGGTCCCGGTGGCGTCGCCGGTGCGGACCGGACGGTTCAGCGCGCTGACGATGCCGCTGGTGACCGTGCCCTGCAGGCCCAGCGGGGAGCCGATCGCGACGACCTGCTCACCGGGGTCGAGGGCGGCCGAGCTGCCCAGGGTGGCCTTGGTCAGGCCACTGACGCCCTTGGCCTGGATGACCGCCAGGTCGGTGACCGGGTCCCGGCCGACGATGCTCGCGTCCGCCGACGTGCCGTCGTTGAGGGTGACCGAGATGGTGCCGCCGGCGGCGGCACCGGCGACGACGTGGTTGTTGGTGAGGATGAGCCCGTCGGACGACAGGACGATGCCGGTGCCCTCGCCGCCGCCCTGCGCCGTGCTCACCTCGATGGAGACCACGCTGGGAAGTACTGCGGTGGCCACCGCCTCGACCGAGCCGTCGGCGGCCGGGGTGTCGTTCCCCGTCGACGTGCCCTGCAGCGAGGTGCTGCTGGCCGGCGCGCTGGACGGGTCGGACCCGTCGAGCGCGCCGGTCAGTGCCGCCCCGGCACCGCCGCCCACCAGCCCGGCCGCCAGGGCGACCGCGGAGAGCAGGGCGATTCCCCGTCGGGGGCGCGGCGAGTCGGTCGCCTGCTCGGGCGTCGGGTGCGGGGTGCCGGGGGGCAGTCCGGAAGAGCCGGGAGCGCGCCAGGGGTCCTGCGCGTCATAGCCGGTGACCGGCGGGACAGTGGTGTCGTACGGCGGGAGGATGCGGGTCTGGTCGCTCATGTCCTCAACGGTGCGACCGGTTCCTGGGAGGATCCTGTGAGGCACCGGGGAGTCCGCCACGAGGGTGCGTACGCGGCGCGCAGTAGCCTCGCCGGTCGTGCGGGCACTGGTGCTGGACGAGTTCGGCGGCCCGGTCGCCGTCCGTGCGGTGCCCGACCCGGTCCCGGCCGCGCACGGTGTCGTCGTCCGGGTCGAGGCGACCGGGCTGTGCCGCAGCGACTGGCACGCCTGGGCCGGCCACGACCGCACCATCGCGCTCCCGCACGTGCCCGGTCACGAGCTGGCCGGGACGGTCGCCGAGACCGGTCCGGAGGTGCGCGGCTGGCAGGTCGGCGACCGGGTCACGGTGCCGTTCGTGTGCGCCTGCGGGACCTGTCCGTCCTGCCTCGCCGGCGACCACCAGGTCTGCGACCGGCAGACCCAGCCGGGCTTCACCGGCTGGGGTTCTTTCGCCGAGCTGGTCGCCCTCGACCACGCCGACGTGAACCTCGTCGCCCTGCCGGACGAGCTCGATGCGGTGACGGCAGCGGCGCTCGGCTGCCGCTTCGCGACCGCCTTCCGGGCGGTGGTGCAGCAGGGCCGGGTCAAGCCCGGTGACTGGGTGGCGGTGCACGGCTGCGGCGGGGTGGGGCTGTCGGCCGTCATGGTGGCGGTGGCGGCGGGTGCCCGGGTGGTGGCCGTCGACGTCACGCCGGCCGCCCTGGAGCTGGCCGGACGGTTCGGTGCGGTGGAGCTGGTCGACGCTTCCGCGACCGACCCGGCGCGGGCGGTGCGGGCGGTCACCGGGGGTGGCGCCGCCCTGTCGCTGGACGCGTTCGGCAGCCACCCGACCGCGGCGGCCTCGGTGCGCAGCCTGGCCAAGCGCGGCCGGCACGTGCAGGTCGGCCTGCTGCCGCCCGACCTGCCGTCAGCTGATCGTGAGCCGTCCTTACCGATGGCGCGGGTCATCGCGCACGAGCTGGAGATCGTGGGCAGCCACGGGATGGCCGCGCACGACTACCCGGCGATGCTCGCGCTGGTGGCCGAGGGTCGGCTCCGGCCGGGCCTGCTGGTGACCCGCCGGCTCAGCCTCGAGGAGGCGGCCGCGGCGCTGCCCGCGATGGGGGAGCCGGGGTACCCGGCCGGCATCAGCGTGATCCTCCCCGCCCACGAGATGTCCGGAAACGGGTGAGACGTCCCGTGGCGGGGTAGGCCCAAGGCGTCCACGACGACACCTGGGGGCCTGCAATGGCGACGACCCACCCGTCCGGCGGCCACAGCGTCGCCGACGCGTTCCCGACCTCGCACCTCGCCCGCCCGCAGGTCCGCGACCTGCCGGAGCCGCCGCCGTCGCTGGCCCGGATGATCGGGCCGGGCATCATCGCGGCCGGCGTCGGGCTCGCCTCCGGGGAGTTCATCCTCTACCCCTACATCGCCTCGCAGGTCGGGCTGGTGTTCGTCTGGGCGGCGCTGGTCGGGCTGGTGACGCAGTACTTCCTCAACATGGAGATCGAGCGCTACACACTGGCGACCGGCGAGACGGCGCTGACCGGCTTCAGCCGGTACTGGCGGCACTGGGGCCTGTTCTTCGCGTTGATGACGTACTTCGCGAATCTCTGGCCGGGGTGGGTCACCAGCTCGGCCACCCTGGTCACCTACCTGTGGGGCGGCAACGCCAACTGGATCGCGATGGGGATGCTCGTCGCGATCGGCGCGATCCTCACGCTGGCACCGGTCGTCTACGTCGCGCTGGAGCGCGCCGAGATGCTCAAGGTCGCCGGCGTCCTGCTGCTGGTCGTGGTCGCAGCCCTGTTCGCCGTCACCGCCGAGGCCTGGGCCGACCTCCCGAAGACCGTGACCGACGCGTCTGTCCCGGCTTCCGAGCTGGGCTGGGCGACCCTGCTCGGCGCGCTGGCCTTCGCCGGTGCCGGCGGCGGTCAGAACCTGGTCCAGAGCAACTGGATCCGTGACAAGCGCTTCGGCATGGGCGCCCTGGTGCCGCGGATCGAGAGCCCGCTGACCGGCGAGCCGCAGGCCGCCCCCAGCTCGGGCTACATCTTCGAGCCCACCGAGCCGAACATGGCGCGCTGGCGGACCTGGTGGCGGTTCGCGAACAAGGAGCAGCTGTTCACCTTCGTGCTCATCACGTTCGTGTCGATCGTGTTCACCTCGTTGCTGGCCTACTCCACCGTCTTCGGCCGGGACGGCCTGCCGGACGACATCGCCTTCCTCGAGGTCGAGGGCAATGCGCTCAAGGACTCCGTCGGCCCCTGGTTCGGCGCGTTCTTCTGGTTCATCGGCGCGATGTCGCTGTTCCTCGCTGCGCTGGGCATCGTCGACTACACCAGCCGGCTCGCCGCCGACGTCCTCAAGACGTCCTACCTGCAGGAGCGCAACGAGAGCCGGCTGTACTTCGGTCTGGTGTGGGGTCTGGTGGCGATCGGCATCGTGGTGCTGCTCGCAGGCTTCGACCAGCCGCTGGTGCTGATCGTCATCTCGGCCTGCGTCGGTGGCGTGATGATGTTCGTCTACTCCGCGCTGCTCGCCCTGATCAACCGGAAGCTGCTCCCGGAGCCGATCCGGGTGCGCGGCGTCCGGCTGGCCGCCCTCGGCTGGTCGTTCGCGCTCTTCGGGGTGCTGTCGGTCCTCACCATCGCCGACCGGCTCAAGGAGTTCTGAGCGCCGACCTCGGCCACTCGGCCCGCCGGTCCTCTGCGAGACTGGGTGTGCGCACCGCGACCGAAGGGAAGTGACCGGAGATGGCCGACTTCGAGCTCAAGCACCCTGGTGGACAGCTGCCTCTCCCGGTCACCGAGGCGGCCGAGGGACCCTCGGGCCTCGAAGCCGGGAACCTGCTCAAGGAGACCGGCTACGTCACCCTCGACCCGGGCTTCGTCAACACCGCCTCCTGCGCGTCCTCGATCACGTTCATCGACGGTGACGAGGGAATCCTGCGCTACCGCGGGTACCCGATCGACCAGCTCGCCGAGAAGTCGTCCTTCCTCGAGGTGTCGTACCTGCTGATCTACGGCGAGCTGCCCGGTGCCACCGAGCTCGAGGCGTTCGAGAACCGCATCCGCAACCACACGCTGCTGCACGAGGACCTGCGCCGGTTCTTCGACGGTTTCCCGCGCGACGCGCACCCGATGGCGGTCCTGTCCTCGGCGGTCAGCGCGCTGTCGACCTTCTACCAGGACAGCCTGGACCCGTTCGACAAGGAACACGTCGAGATGTCGACGGTCCGGCTGATGGCGAAGCTGCCCACGATCGCGTCGTACGCGTTCAAGAAGGCGGTCGGTCAGCCGCTGCTGTACCCCGACAACTCGCTGGGCTACGTCGAGAACTTCCTGCGCATGACCTTCGGTGTGCCGGCGACGCCGTACGAGGTCGACCCGACGATGGCCCGGGTGCTGGACATGCTGTTCGTGCTGCACGCCGACCACGAGCAGAACTGCTCGACCTCGACGGTCCGCCTGGTCGGCTCCAGCAACGCGAACCTGTTCGCGTCGGTCTCTGCCGGGGTCAACGCACTGTTCGGGCCGCTGCACGGCGGCGCCAACCAGGCCGTGCTGGAGATGCTGCAGGGCATCCACCAGGACGGCGGGGACGTCGACGCGTTCGTCCGCCGGGTCAAGGACAAGGAGCCCGGGGTCAAGCTGATGGGCTTCGGCCACCGGGTCTACAAGAACTACGACCCTCGAGCGGCCATCGTGAAGAAGGCCACCAGCGACGTGCTGGAGAAGCTCGGCGTCCAGGACCCCCTGCTGGACATCGCGATGAAGCTCGAGGAGGTCGCCCTCGCCGACGACTTCTTCGTCTCCCGCAAGCTGTACCCCAACGTCGACTTCTACACCGGCGTCATCTACAAGGCGATGGGGTTCCCGACCCGGATGTTCACCGTCCTGTTCGCCCTCGGCCGGCTGCCCGGGTGGATCGCCCAGTGGCGGGAGATGATCGAGGACCCGGCCACCAAGATCGGCCGGCCGCGCCAGGTCTACGTCGGCGCCACCGAGCGCGACTACACGCCGGTCGGCAGCCGCTAGGACAGCGGCCCAGACAGGGCATTCCGCCGATCCCAGGACCGTTGGCTCCGCTTTACTCGTTCCTGACTCGTGCCGATAGGTGAGCGATGAAGGAGGGCGAGGCGTGAGCGTGCTCGGGGCCCAGCCCAAGCGCGCCATCAGCTGGTGCTTCGACGCCACCGTGGTGGTGGGCGGCGGGCTCGTGGGGCTGGTGGCGGTGTTCACCATGTGCTTCGGCGGACACTTCGACACGCACTGGCTGCTCGCTCTGCTGATCGGGGCACCGGTCACCGCCCTGATGAGCCGGTTCCCGCTCATCCTCAACCGCTCGTCCAGCGGCATCGAGGTCGGCTTCGACTCCGCCGTGCTGGTCTTCCTCGCTTGCTTCGAGGGTGGGTACGGGGCGCTCGGGGTCTGGGCGGTCGGCCAGACCCTGTCGCAGTTCAGCCGGACCAAGCGCCTCGACGTCCGGTTCTTCAACGTCGGTCTCGGCATCCTGTCCGGCTACGTCGCACTCGTGGTCATGCGGTGGGTGGGCGCACTGGGCAGCACCACGCCGCGCGAGCTGGTGGCCGTCGGCCTCGGGTGCGCTGCGTTCTTCCTGGTCGACTACGTGATCTCGGCCGTGTCGATCGCGTTGGAGGACCGCTCCCCGCTGAACGCCGAGCTGCGGCAGAGCACCGGCCTCGCGGCACTCGGGGTCTTCGTCGCCATCGACAGCCTGGGCTACCTCGCCGCCCTGGTCGCCCGTGAGCTGCCGCCGTTCACCTACGTCCTGCTCGCCGTGCCGGTGTTCACCATCCTGGTGGCGACCCGCGCCCTGTCCCGTGGCCGCGAGCACCGCCGAAGGCTGAGCGCCCTGTTCGACGCCGCCGCCGAGGCCCAGGTGGTCGAGTCGGAGGCCGATCTGGAGACGGTGCTGCGCGACAACGCCCGCGCTGCGGTCGCCAGCCGCTTCGCCGACCTGCGCGCGGACGGACCACTGCCGAAGGAGATCGGTGCCCGGGTCCGGGCCGGCAGCCGGACCATGTGGCTCGTAGCCCCGGCGGTCAACCGGGCACGGGCCTCCATCGAGGGCGACCGACGGGCCCTCGAGGCCCTGGCAACGGTGGGCGAGGAGGCGTTCTCGCGGCTCAGCCTGACCGACGAGATGGGCCGCCTCGCCCGGCACGACGCCCTCACCGCCCTGCCCAACCGGATGCTCTTCCTGGACCGCGTCGAGCAGGCCGTGATCCGGGCCCGTCGCCACGACGCGACGCTGGCCGTGCTGTTCCTCGACCTGGACGGCTTCAAGGGCGTCAACGACCGGTTCGGCCACGCGGAGGGCGACGAGCTGCTCAAGACCGTCGCGGCCCGCCTCGTCAGCTGCGTGCGGGCGGCCGACTCGGTGGCCCGGCTGGGCGGCGACGAGTTCGCCGTGCTGCTGGAAGGCGTGGAGGGGATCGGCGAGCTCGAGGAGCTCTGCCGGCGGCTGCTGGGCGCACTGCGTCGCGAGATCCGGGTGATGGGCCACGAGGTGGTGGTCGGCGCCAGCATCGGGGTGGCGGTGGCCGGCCCGGACGACGACGCCGCCGGGCTGCTTCGCAACGCCGACATGGCGATGTACCGCGCCAAGGCGCTGGGCAAGGACCGGTTCTTCGTCTACCAGCCGTCGCTGCGCGAGGAGAACGTCCGGCGGCTCGAGCTCATCGAGGCGCTCCGCCGCGGAATCTCCAGCGAGCTGGTGGTGCACTACCAGCCGATCGTCGACCTGGTGCGCGGCCGGATCGACGGCTTCGAGGCGCTGGTGCGCTGGCAGCGCCCGGACGGGCTGATGGCCCCCGACGCGTTCATCGCCGCGGCCGAGGAGAGCGGCCTGATCACCGAGCTGGGGGAGCGGGTGCTCTCCCGCGTCGTGGAGGACGCGGCATCCCTCGCGCAGGCTGCCGCCCGGCCGTTGACGCTGGGCGTGAACATGTCGGCCCACCAGCTGCGCGACCCCGGCTTCCTCGACCTGGTGGAGCGCGCCGTGACCGGCCTGGGGGACAACCACCTGGTCCTGGAGATGACCGAGACCGTGGTGGTCGCCAACGACGCCGAGACCGACCACGCCCTGCGCGCCCTGCGCGGGCTGGGGGCCGGCCTGGCGATCGACGACTTCGGCGTGGGCTTCTCCTCGATCGGCTACCTGCAGCACCTGCCGGTCGACACGCTCAAGATCGACCGCAGCTTCACCCGGGACATCGACGTCAGCCCACGGGCCGCTGCTCTGGTGGAAGCCATCCTGGTGATGGGGGCGGCCCTGGACCTCAAGGTGGTGGCCGAAGGCATCGAGCGACCGGCCCAGATGTCCCGGCTGCGGCAGGCGGGCTGCACGCTCGGCCAGGGCTACCTGTTCGGCCGGCCGCAAGCGCTGCCGGAGATGATCCGGCTGCTGCACGAGGGGCTCGCGCTGGACGTCGTCGCGCCGGTGCGCTGATCTCTCGACACGCCAGCGGTGTTTACCGGCCGTCGGCTCGGCTACCCTGCTACCTACGGTGACGTAACCGTAAGTACCACGCTCACCTCGACCCTCCCCGGAGGCATCCCTTGACCGTCGACGTCCGCCCGCTGACCCAGACCGACCTGCTGCGCGAGCTGGAGCCGGTGGTCGAGGAGAACCTCGACCGCCACCTCAAGGTGGCCAAGGAGTGGATGCCGCACGAGTACGTGCCGTGGAGCCAGGGCCGAGACTTCGACGGTGTCCTCGGGGGCGAGGCCTGGGAGCCCGGCGACTCGACGATGTCCGACGTCGCCCGCACCAGCCTGATCGTCAACCTGCTCACCGAGGACAACCTGCCGAGCTACCACCACGAGATCGCCACCGTCTTCGGCCGCGACGCCGCGTGGGGCACCTGGGTGCACCAGTGGACGGCCGAGGAGGGCCGGCATGCGATCGCCATCCGCGACTACCTGCTGGTGACCCGCGCCGTCGACCCGGTCGCCCTGGAGCGGGCCCGGATGACGCACATGGCCGCCGGCTTCGAGTCGGCCAACCACGACGACCTGCTGCGGTCGCTGGCCTACGTGTCGTTCCAGGAGCTCGCGACCCGCATCTCGCACCGCAACACCGGCAAGATCACCCGGGACCCGATCGGTGACCAGCTGCTGGCCCGGATCGCGCTGGACGAGAACCTGCACATGCTCTTCTACCGCAACCTGCTCGGCGCGGCCCTCGAGGTCTCGCCGAACCAGACCATGCGGGCGATCACCGAGGTCGTGAAGTCCTTCGAGATGCCGGGTCACTCGATCGAGGACTTCACCCGCAAGTCGGTGCAGATCGCGCTGTCGGGCATCTACGACCTGCGCATCCACCGCGACGACGTGCTGGCCCCGGTGCTGCGGGCCTGGGGCGTCTTCGACCTGGAAGGGCTCGACGCCGACGGCGAGGCGGCTCGCGAGGAGCTGCAGGCGGTGCTGGACGAGCTCGACCAGGCCGCGTCCCGGTTCGAGGAGAAGCGGGTCGCCCACCACGACAAGCTGGCGGCTCGCGGGCACGTGATCGAGCGGGTCTGACCGCTCGACGCTCGACAGTCAGCCGGCGCCGGGCAGCCTGACCTGCACCCGCCCGGCGGACACCTGCACCTCGAACGCGGGCACCGGCGCGGTCGCCGGTCCCCGCCGCACCGAGCCGTCGGTGAGCCGGAAGGTGCTGCCGTGCCACGGGCACACCACGCACCCGTCGTCGAGCTCTCCCTCGTGCAGCGGACCGGACAGGTGGCTGCACCGGTCGGAGAGCACGGTGACCTCGTCGCCCCGACGCAGCACCAGCAGCGGTACGTCGTCGTTGTCGCCGCCGAGCACTCGGCGCTGCATCGTCCCGTCGGCCAGATCGTCGAGCGCGCACAGGTCCTGCCAGCCAGGCCGCACCAGGTGCGGCACGTCCTCGGCGTGGTTGGCGCCGGCCGCCTGCCGGAACGACAGGTGCCCGCCCAGGAAGCCGCCGAGGCCGAGCATTCCCAGCCCGGCAAGGCTGAGCGCCTTTCCGGACCGGTGCGAGCCGCGCAGCCGGCCGGCCAGCGACAACGCGTACAGGGCGACCCCGGTGAGGTTCGCTGCCGCGTGCACCACGCCGACCCGCTGCTGCTGCTCGTGCAGCTCCGACCAGTCGGCCAACCCGGTCACCGCCGCCGGCGTGACACTGGCCAGCCCGGTGGCGACCAGCGCGGTGGAGGCCGCCTCGTTGCCGGGCAGCGCGTCCAGCACCGAGGCCGACATGAATGCGCCGATCGACACCTGCACCAGCGTGGGGTGCACCGGGTGGCCGACCGGCACACCGTGCAGCACGTCCCGCGCTGCACTCGGGGGGAGCGCGCGCTGCACCAGCGTGCGGAGCGGGTCGACCACGCGGTCGAGCCCGCGGGTGTTCTCGAGGTCGTGCACCGCGTCGAAGGGCTGCATGCCCGGCATCCTGGCCGCTGGGTGATCCGGCAAACCGGACCGGTCAGTCCTTCGCCGCCTCCGACCAGCGCCGGACGACGACGACCTCCGCCACGAAGCGGACGCCGCTGCCGGCCGACCAGCGCTGCGCGGTCGAGGCCAGCACCGCGTGCAGCAGCGCGACCACCTCCTCGGCGGCCGGCTCCGGCACCTGTACCAGCAGCTCGTCGTGCAGGCACAGCACCACCTCGGCACCGGCGGGCAGCCCGGCCCGGACCGACACCGCCCACATCTTGAACAGCTCCGCTGCGGCGCCCTGCACCACGGCGTTGCGGGCGAACCGGCCCCGCGCGGCGGACGCGGCCGGGTCGACCGGCTCGGCCAGCGGCCACATCCGCACCAGCCGGCCGCCGTAGGTCACGACGTCGCGACCGGCGGCACCCGCCTCGTGCGCCGCGCGCAGGTAGTCCATCGCCACCGGGTAGGCGCGCTCCAGCCCGCGCAGCGCCTCGCCGGCCGCGCCGGAGGTCTGCCCGTACATCGCGGCCAGCACCGCGACCTTGGCCGTCGGCCGGTCGACCCCGAGCCGGGCGGCGACCGGTGCGTACAGGTCGTCGTCCGCCGTGGCCCGGGCCAGCGCGTCGTCCCCGGACACGGCGGCGAGCACCCGAGGCTCCACCTGGCCCAGGTCGGCCCGCACCAGCATCCGCCCCGGCTCGGCCGCGACCGCCGGCCGCAGCTCGGCCGGCAGGTTGTGCAGCCCGGCCGACGCCGTCATCCGTCCCGCGGCCCCGTCGCAGCCCGTCCAGACCCCGCGCAGCCGGCCGTCGGCGCCCACGTCGCGGTCCAGCCACCCGTAGCCGTAGGTCGTGGCGATCCGTTCGGCCTGCCGCCAGTCGATGAGTGCCGAGACCAGCGGGTGGGTGCCGCGGAACGGCTCCAGCCGCCAGGCCCGGGTGTCCGGGACATCGATGCCGACCCGGGCGAGCAGGGCCCGGACCGCCGACGGGTTGCGCAGGTCGGTGTCCTCGGCACCGGGCACCAGGGCGCGCACCGCGTCGTCCCGGGCGGCGCGGGCGGCAGCAGCGCTCGCCGCGTCGGCCGGCCGCGGGCCGACCCGCTCCTCGACCAGCCGGGCGGCGGTCGGACGGTCGAACGGCAGGCCGCCCACCCCGAGCTCCACCGCAAGCAGCTCGGCGGCCGACTCCGACCAGGCGGTGAGCAGGGCGAGGTGCGGCGGCGCGGGGAAGCGCCGGCGGTCCGGCCGTCCGACCAGCGCTGCCTCGTGCCGGTCCCGGACGGCGAGCGCCGCCCCCGCCCAGCGGGCCGCCGCCGCGACCGTCGGCGGCCCGGACTCGGCCCAGCCCGGTCGCAGGTGACCGTCCGGGCGCACCGGGTCGGCGGGGTCGGCCGGGTCGCCCTGGTCGGTGCCGCCGCCGACCGCGAGCAGGTCCAGCTGCCCGGTCCGCGGCCGGCCCAGCGGGTCGAGACCGCGAGCCGCCGCCCAGACCAGCGCCGGGTCCCGGTCGGTGCCGCCGTGCAGCAGCCGATGGGTCGCCGACAGGTCCCAGGACGACGGCACCCTGACGCCGGCCCGGACCAGCGGCCCCGCGTCGCGGGCGGACCACCAGACGAGCCGCGGCCGCAACGCCTCGAGCACCCGGCGTACGTCCTCGACGCCGTCGCCGGGGCAGCCGACCAGTGCGTCGCCGCACGCCAGCCCGACCCCGTCCGGCGACCAGGCCACTCCGACCGGGGACCCCGGCCCGGCGCCGGCGGCGCGCAGGAGCTCGACCGCGGGCATGGCGCCATCCTGCCGCCCGCGGGGGACAGGTTGTCGTCGCGCGTCCGACGCGTCGGGGCCGGATCAGCCGCCGCGGTCGCTAGGGTCGTGCCGCACCGACGAGGACGGGGAGAGCCATGACGGACGCCAAGGGCACCGCGATGCCCGAGGAGGTCGACCCGCGGGTGGCCGAGCTGGTGATGGCCATCCGGGACCGGTTCGGCCTGCGCGGCCTGCGTGGCGCCGCCTGGATGATCCAGCAGGAGATCGCGATCGCTGAGCAGGCCCTCGAGGAGCTGCCGACCGACTGACGGTCCCCTGCCCGGTGCCTCACTCCCGCTCCGGGCGGCGGAGCCGCTTGATCTCCCCGCGCCGCTTCTTCTCGGCGATCCGCCGCTCGGTCGAGCCCCGGGACGGCCGGGTCGGCCGGCGCTGCCGCGGCGGAGCGGCGATCGCCTGAGCGACCAGGGCGACCAGGCGCGCCTCGGCCGCCGTCCGGTTGCGCAGCTGCGACCGGTGCTCGGACGCCGCCACGGTCAGCACCCCGCCGGCCAGGCGACCGGCGAGCCGGTCGAGAGCGCGGTCCCGCTGCACGGCGGACAGCGCCGCGCTGCCTGCGAGGTCCCAGGACAGCTCGGCGCGGGAGTCCGAGGTGTTCACCGACTGCCCGCCGGGGCCGCTGGACCGGGAGAACCGCCAGGTGAGCTCGGCGGCCGGGATCACCACCCGGCCGGTCACGACGAGGTCTCCGGGCACCGGGCCATTCTCCCCCGTTCGGCCCAATCTCCGGCGAGCCGGTTTGGTCTCCACGACGGGCACCGTTACCCTGTCGTGACCGCGCGCCGCGCGGTCCCTTCGACGGCCGCCGAATCCTGCCCACCGTCTGAGGGGCGGCTTGAGACCAGTGGGCAGGAGTGGGGGACCCACTTCCGGGCCCGACGACCACGGTCGTTCGAGTCCTTGGGGTGAAGCCGCAGGAATGCGGCCGGGCAACTCTCGCCCGAACCCGACAGCTCACCTCGCAGGCGGCGAGAGGGATACACCTATGTCGCAGCGCGCGCAGAAGCGGCCGAGCACCTCCGGCCGGGGCCGGCACCGCAGGCCGAACCACCACACCCGGAACCTCGGACTGGCGACCGCCTCGTTCGTCGCCACCATCCCGCTGGCCACCGCCACGGCCTCCCCGTCGGCCGCCGCCACCAGCGCCTGGGACCGTCTCGCCAGCTGCGAGAGCGGCGGCAACTGGGGCATCAACACCGGCAACGGCTACTACGGCGGCCTGCAGTTCGCCGACGGCACCTGGGACGGCAACGGCGGCGAGCGGTACGCCTCGCGCGCCGACCTGGCCACCCGGGCGGAGCAGATCGTCGTCGCCGCCCGCGTCCTGGACGGCCGCGGCTGGTCGCCCTGGCCGGCCTGCAGCAGCCGGATGGGCCTGGGCAGCGACGAGCGCCGCGAGGCGCTCGCCACCGCCGCGGAGCTCAAGGCACGGATGAACGGCGACCAGCAGGCCAACGGCAACGCCACCCGGGCCGACTCGAAGCCGGCCGCCGACAAGCCCGCCGAGAAGGGCGAGCAGCCGGCCGCGGAGCAGCCGGCCGCCGACAAGCGCGAGAAGCCTGCCGCCGAGACCCGCGCGGCGGACAACCGCGTGCAGACCGAGCGGGCCAGCCGGGGCAAGCACCGCAAGGCCGCGACGGCGGGCGACTACGTCGTGCGCCGCGGCGACAGCCTGTCGGCCATCGCCCGGGCGAAGGACCTGCCCGGCGGCTGGCAGCAGCTGTACCGGATCAACCGGGCGACGATCGGCTCCAACCCCGGCCTGATCCACCCCGGGCAGCACCTCCGGCTGGGCTGACCCGCACCGCCTCGTGAGGCCCCGTCCCTGCCGGGCGGGGCCTCACGCACGTCCGGGTGTGCCGGTCAGCCGATGTCGAAGCCGCGCAGCCCGCGCACCTGCTGCTCGGTGACCTCGACCGCGTCGACCCGGGCGTGCGCCGGGCCGCGTCCGAGCCACTCCAGCATGCCGGCCACCGCATCCGGTGCACCCTCCAGCAGGACCTCGACCCGGCCGTCCGGCAGGTTGCGGGCCGAACCGTCGACGCCGCGGCGCACCGCCTCGCGGCGGGCGCTGTCGCGGTAGAAGACGCCCTGCACCAGGCCGCTGACCAGCGCGCGCCGGCCGACCCGGTCGTCAGTCACGGCGCGAGCGCTTCCAGGACCTCGGTGGCCCGCCGGACCGAGACCTCCGGGTCGGCCTCGACCGAGCCGATCTCCGGGTCGAAGTTGAGGTCGAGGAACACCTGGTCGACCCCGTGCCCGGCGAGCTCGTCGAGGTCGACCCGCACCTCGTCGTACGAGCCGGTCAGCGGACGACGACGCTCGGCGCGGCCGGCCTCGCGGATCTTCACGACGCCGCGACAGACGACGCGGACGGCGCCGGGGTCACGGCCGGCGTCGCGGGCTGCCTCGCGGACGGTGGCGGCGGCGGTCCCGATGTCGCTCAGGTCCTGCCCGCTGCTGCTGATCCACCCGTCCGCGGTCCGGCCGGCCCGGCGCAGGGCCGCGTCCACGCCGCCGCCGAGCAGCAGCGGCGGGTGCGGTCGCTGGACCGGCTTCGGGTCGACGTGGGCCGGGCCGACGTCGTGGAACCGGCCGTGGAAGTCCACGACCGGGTCGGTCCAGCAGGCCTTGAGGCAGCTGACGAACTCCTCGGCGCGGGCGCCGCGACGGTCGGTCGGCGCACCGGTGGCGGCGTACTCCTCGGCGGCCCACCCCAGCCCGAGCCCCAGGTCGAGGCGGCCGCCGGAGACTGCGTCCAGGGTCGCGGACTGCTTGGCCAGCAGCAGCGGTGAGAACCAGGGCATGTTGAGCACCGCCACGCCGAGCCGGACCCGCTCGGTGTGGGCGGCGAGGAAGGCGAGGCTGATCAGCGGGTCGACGACGCTGCGGTAGACCGGTGACCATCGGTGCGGGTCGGCGGCCCGCTCGACGTCGGCGGGGAAGAGCAGCCGCTGGAAGGTCCACAGCGACGCGTAGCCGAGCTGTTCCGCGCGCCGCCCCAGGAGCACCTGGTTCGCCGGCGTCGCCCACGAACCGGCCAGCGGAACGGCGAACCCGAGGTCCATCGCGCCATCCTCACACGGTCGGCGACGGCGCTGCTGGGACGGGTCAGGGGCCGTCGAAGCAGCGGCCCATCCCGAGCTGCTCGAGGCCGCGCAGGTCGCCGGCGTGGTAGCGGGAGAGCGGATAGCTGTTGGTGTCGTACATGACCTGGAACGGGTCCTCGATGTGCCCGAGGCCGACCAGGTGGCCCAGCTCGTGCAGCAGCACGGCGCGAGCCTTGGCGTCGTCGCCGCTGGCCAGCTGCGTCGTGAGGGCGGGGCCGTTGAAGACCGCGAGCCCGCTGACGTAGCGCTGGTCGGCTCCGCCGCGGAACGCGTCCGGGCCGGCCCGGCCGAGGACCTGGTCGGTGAGCATCGAGGTCTCTGCGGGCGACGACCAGGCGATCAGCACCGGCGCCCAGCGGTCGCCGTACCGGCTCGGCTGGTACGGCTGGCGCAGGGCGTCGGGTGCCTCGTCGGTGTCGCCGTCGTCGAGGAACCGCAGCCCGGTCGCGGCGCTGAGCTCGCCGAGCACGGACAGCAGCAAGGTGCGACCGCCGGGCGGCTCGCCGTCCGGGCGCACCACCACGTGCACCGGCCGGCACGGGTCGAAGGTCACCGGGGTGCCGTCGGGGTGGGTGGCGAGGAAGGTGAAGCCGCCGGCCCCGGAAGGTGCCAGTGCGGGCGTGCCGAGCGGCTGGTCGGCCGCCTCGACGGGCAGCCGGGAGGGGACGTCGATCCCGGGACGCTGTCCGCGCGGTGCCGTCGCGGCGTCCAGCGTCGAGCACGACGCCAGGGCTGCGACCAGCACGGCACCGGCCGCCAGGGCGGCGGCTGCCCGGCGTACCGGTGCTGCAGGGTCCACATCGCCTTATCGGCAGGCGGCGGCCCGGACCGAAGCCGGCCGCCGTGGTGCCCCGAGTGGGATTCGAACCCACACTGGATGGTGTTTGAGACCATTGGCTCTGCCAGTTGGCCTATCGGGGCGCCCGGCCATTCTGTCATCCGCCACTAGGCTCGCCGGGTGGTCGACACGAGGCGCCGGGTGGTGATCGCCGAGGACGAGGCGCTGATCCGGCTGGATCTGCGCGAGATGCTCGAGGAAGAGGGCTTCGAGGTCGTCGGGGAGGCCGCCGACGGCGAGACCGCGGTGGCGCTGGTGACCGAGCAACGTCCCGACCTGGCCGTCCTGGACGTGAAGATGCCCCGCCTGGACGGCATCTCGGCCGCGGAGCGGATCGCGGCCGGCCGGCTCGCGGCGGTGGTGATGCTCACCGCGTTCTCCCAGCGCGAGCTGGTCGAGCGGGCCCGGGCTGCGGGGGCGATGGCCTACCTGGTGAAGCCGTTCACCAAGGCCGACCTTGTACCGGCGGTCGAGATGGCGATGGCCCGCTTCGACGAGCTGACCACGTTGGAGAGCGAGGTCTCCGACCTGCAGGAGCGGCTGGAGACGCGCAAGCTGGTCGACCGGGCCAAGGGTGTGCTGCAGGCCCGGGACGGGCTGGACGAGGCGGAGGCGTACCGCTGGGTCCAGCGCGCCTCGATGGACCGGCGGCTGAGCATGCGCCAGGTGGCCGAGCAGGTGCTGCTCGAGGCATCCGACCGGCCGCCGCACGGCTGACGGCCACCTTCCGCCAGCGTGTGTCATCCCGGGGCCCGGGCGGTGGCGTCAGGTCACGACTTGGCAACGACGCAGCGCCCGATCGAGCCGATCCCCTGCTTCGGGGGCTCGGGTTCGGTAGGTTCCGACCGTCAGGCGCAGGCCTGTGCGGGCCGCTGACGGTTCCGCGGACCTTGTTAAAGGAGATGGTTCATGATTCGCCCCACCCCGCTCTGGCGGTCGGTCGCGGTCCTGGGTGTCGCTGGTCTGGTGCTCACCGCGTGCGGTGGCGACGACGAGGCCGGCACGAAGGACGAGCCCAAAGCCTCGGGATCCAGCTCCGCCGATGCCGGCGCCAAGGGCGACGGCACGCTCCGGATCGGCACGTTGCTCCCGCAGACTGGCTCGCTGGCCTTCCTCGGCCCGCCCGAGTTCGCCGGCGTGGACCTCGCCCTCAAGGACATCAACGACGCCGGCGGCGTCAACGGCAAGCAGGTCGAGGTCACCAACTCCGACTCGGGTGACACGTCCACGGACACCGCCTCGCAGTCGGTCGACCGACTTCTCTCCAACAACGTCGACGCCATCGTCGGCGCCGCCTCGTCCAGCGTGTCGCTGTCGGTGATCGACAAGATCACCGGTGCCGGCGTCGTGCAGATCTCGCCGGCGAACACCTCCGACGAGCTCACCAACTACGCGGACAAGAATCTCTACTTCCGCACCGCTCCGCCGGACGTCCTGCAGGGCCGGGTCCTCGGTGACCTGATCCTGGCGGACGGCAACTCGACGGTCGGCATCCTCGCGCTGCAGGACTCCTACGGCACGGGCCTGGCCGACAACGCCACCAAGGCGATCGAGGGCGGCGGCGGCCAGATCGTCGAGAAGGTCGTCTACGACCCGAAGGCCGCGTCGTTCTCCACGGAGGTCGGCAAGATCAAGGCCGCCGACCCCGAGGCCATCGCGGTCATCGCGTTCGAGGAGACCAAGAAGATCATCCCCGAGCTCGTCAAGCAGGGCATCGGGCCGGACAAGAAGAAGATCTACTTCGTGGACGGCAACCTCGCCAACTACGACAAGGACTTCCCGAAGGGCACGCTCGACGGCGTCAAGGGCACCCTGCCGGGTGTCGTTGCCGGTGACGAGTTCAAGGCTCGCCTGATGGAGGTCGCACCGAAGCTGTCCGAGTTCGCCTACTCCCCGGAGTCGTACGACGCCACCATCCTCGTCGCCCTCGCCGCTCAGGCGGCCGGCGACGACTCGGGTGCGTCGATCGCCTCGAAGATGCAGGAGGTGAGCGCAGGTGGCGAGAAGTGCACCTCGTTCAAGGACTGCCTGGCGCTGCTCAACGACGACAAGGACATCGACTACGACGGCGTCAGCGGTCCGGTCGAGTTCAACGAGAAGGGTGACCCGAGCGAGGCCGAGATCGGCATCTACTCGTACGACGCCACCAACAAGTACACGTTCGTCGAGTCCAAGAAGGGCAAGATCTGACCTAGCGGTCGGATAGGCACGACGAACGACGCACGAACGGAGGGGCCCGGCCACCACGGCCGGGCCCCTTCGTCATGCCCGAGCACCGTGGCCGACAAGATCGTTTGCGACGTTCGCGCCCGCGACACGCCGTTGGCACGGCGTGTCGCCGGCCTAGACGTCGCTAATGATCTTGAGGGTCAGGCCTTGGCGAGGGTGCCGAGGTAGAGCTCGATGACCTTCGGGTCGTTGGAGAGGTCCTTGCCGGACGCCGTGTAGGCGTTGCGGCCCTGGTCGAGGACGTAGCCCCGGTCGCAGATCTGCAGGCACCGGCGGGCGTTCTGCTCGACCATGATCACCGAGACGCCGGCCCGGTTGATCTGCCGGGTGCGCACGAACACCTCGTCCTGCAGTGCGGGGGACAGGCCGGCTGACGGCTCGTCCAGCAGCAGCACCGAGGGCTCCATCATCAGGGCCCGGCCCATCGCGACCATCTGCCGCTCGCCGCCGGACAGCGAGCCGGCGCGCTGGGCCCGCCGGTCGCCGAGGGCCGGGAACAGGCCGGTGACGAAGTCGAAGCTCTGCTTGAACTTCTTGGGCGCCTGGTACACGCCCATCTGCAGGTTCTCCTCGATGGTCAGGCTCGGGAACACGTTGTTGGTCTGCGGCACGAAGCCGACGCCCTTGGCGACCAGCCGGTTGGCCTTGAGCCCGGTGATGTCCTCGCCGCGGAGCTGGATCGTGCCGCTGCTCACCTTGATCAGACCGAAGATCGCCTTGAGCAGGGTGGACTTGCCGGCGCCGTTCGGGCCGATGATGCCGACCAGCTCGCCGTCGTTCACGTAGAAGTCGCAGCCGTTGAGGATGTTCACGCCCGGGACGTAGCCGGCGACGACCTCGTCGGCGCGCAGCAGCGCGTCCTTGGCGGCGGACTCGTGGGCGCTGCGGTCCTCGCGGGAGATCGCGTGGGCCTCGCCGGTGCTCTCCTCGGTGGCCTTCACCCCGGCGTCCTGCTCGGCACCGGCGGGGGTTCCCGGCTGGTCGGCCGGCTGCTCGGCCGGGCCGCTGCCGGTGTCCTGGGTGCTCACTTCTGCTCCTCCTGCTCGGCACGCTCGCGCTCGAGCGCCTCCTCGGCCTCGGCCAGCACCTGCTGCTCGTCCTCCTCGGTGAGGGGGGCGTCGTGGTGCGAGCCGAGGTAGGCGTCGATCACCCGCTGGTCGCCCATCACCGCGTCCGGCGGACCCTCGGCGATGATCTTGCCCTGGGCCATCACGACCACCCAGTCCGAGATGTCCCGGACCATGTCCATGTCGTGCTCGACGAACAGCACCGTCATGCCGTCCTCACGCAGGTCCTTGACGTGGCCGAGCAGCGACTGGGTCAGGGCCGGGTTCACGCCGGCCATCGGCTCGTCGAGCATGACCATCTCCGGGCCGACCATCAGTGCCCGGGCCATCTCCAGCAGCTTGCGCTGGCCGCCGGAGAGGCTGCCCGCGAAGTCCTCACGCTTGGTGTCCAGCTTGAAGCGCGCGAGCAGGGCGTCGGCCCGCTCGGTGATCTCGCGCTCCTGGGCGCCCCAGAGCGCCTGGAACAGTGCCGTGAAGACGTTCTCGCCCTTCTGGCCGGTGGCACCCAGGCGCATGTTCTCGATGACCGTGAGCTTGGACAGCGCCTTGGTCAGCTGGAAGGTGCGGACCATGCCCAGCCGGGCCACCTTGTGCGCCGCCACGCCCTTCAGCGAGCGCTCCCCGAAGGACCAGGTGCCGGCGTCCGGCTGGTCGAAGCCGGTCAGCAGGTTGAAGAACGTCGTCTTGCCGGCACCGTTGGGGCCGATCAGGGCGGTGATCGCGCCGCGCTGGACCTCGAGGTGCTCGACGTCGACCGCGGTCAGGCCGCCGAACTGCCGCACGATCTTGTCGGCGACGAGGATCGGGTCCGGCTTCTTCGCCCCGGGCTCGTGCGCGACGTCGGCCAGGGCGGCCGCTGCGGCGTCCCGCTGGCCGCGGCGGGTGCCGGCCTCCTGGGTGGCCGTACCGGCCTCGGAATCCTGGTCAGCGGGCATCGAGCGCGATCTCCCTCCGGTCGCCGAAGATCCCCTGTGGTCGGAAGATCATCAGCAGCATGAGCAGCAGGCCGACGATCATGAAGCGGAACTGGCCGACCTGGGTGGTGGTGATCACCGACTTCGAGATGTAGCCCGCATCGATCGCCTCGTTGAGGATGTTGTCGCTCAGCGACAGGATCACCCAGAAGATCATCGCGCCGACGATAGGCCCGGCCACCCGGGCCGCTCCGCCCAGGATCAGCACGGTGTAGGCGAAGAACGTCGTGTCGGTGCCGAAGATGTCCGGCTGGATCGAGGCTTGTCCCAGTGCGTAGATGAAGCCGCCGAGGCAGCCCAGCACACCGCCGATGATCAGGCTCTGCATCTTGTACGCGTAGACGTTCTTGCCGAGGCTGCGCACGGCGTCCTCGTCCTCGCGGATGGCCTTGAGCACCCGGCCCCAGGGGCTGCGCATCAGCAGGAACACGATCAGGCTCGACAGGCCGACCAGGAGCCAGCCCACCGTGAGCACCCACATCACCCGCTCGTTGAACCCGAACCGGCCGATGTTGTACTCGCCGACAGGGTAGGGGTTGAGGTCGTAGAAGCCGCCGGCGAACGCCTGGCGTCCGTCCGACCCGCCGAAGGTGCCCTCGAACTCGACCGACCGCACGATCAGTCTGATGATCTCGGCCGCCGCGATGGTGACGATCGCGAGGTAGTCGGCGCGCAGCCGCAGGGTCGGGATGCCCAGCAGCAGGGCGAGCAGGACCGCACCGGCCAGACCGATGATGACGCCCAGCCACATCGGCAGGTCGAACGTCGAGACGGTCACGGCCAGGCCGTACGCCGCCACCGCGAGGAAGCCGGACTGGCCGAAGTTCAGCAGGCCGGTGTAGCCGAAGTGCACGTTCAGGCCGATCGCGGCCAGCGCGAAGACGACGGCCTGCAGGCCGATGGACGCCTCGAGGGCGTTGAGAATGATCCGGGTCCAGTCCACGTGAGCGCTCCGTTCCGCCTCAGCCGACTCGCTGTGCGCGGCCGAGGATGCCCTGCGGCCGGACCAGGAGGATGACGATCAGGATGCCGAGCGCCCCGACGTTCTTCAGCTCGACGGGGATCCACAGCGTCGACACCGAGATGAACATCCCGACGACGATGCTTCCGACCAGGGCGCCGTACGCCGTGCCGAGGCCGCCGAGGGTCACCGCGGCGAAGATCAGCAGCAGGATCTGGAAGCCCATCTGGAAGTTGATGCCCTGGGCGAGCCCGAGCAGCACGCCGGCCAGCCCCGCCAGCACCGAGCCGGAGATCCAGACCACCCGGATCACCCGGTCGACGTCGATGCCGGACGCCGCGGCCAGCGCCGGGTTGTCCGAGACGGCGCGGGTCGCCTTGCCGATCCGGGTCTTGACCAGCGCGGTGATGGTGGCCAGCAGCACCACGGCAGCGACTGCCATCGAGAAGTAGTCGATCGCGGCCAGGTTGATCGGCCCGAACTTGATGCCCTTGGCGCCCTGGTAGTCGGGGTACTGCCGGGTGCTGCCGCTGAACAGGTAGAGGTAGAAGTAGCGCAGGAAGATGCCCAGCCCGATCGACACGATCATCGCGGCGATCAGTCCGGTGCCGCGCCGGCGCAGCGGTCTCCAGAGCCCCGCGTCGTTGGCCCAGCCGAGCAAGCCGCAGATGATCAGGGCTATCGCGGCTGCCGGGAAGAACTGCAGGCCGCCGAAGTCGGGCAGGAACGGCAGGTTGCCGGTGCTCAGCCACCAGGTGAGCATCGCGCCGATCGTGACCAGCTCGCCGTGGGCGAAGTTGGTCAGGCCGGTCGTCCCGAAGATCAGCGAGAGCCCGACCGCGGCCAGCGCCATGATCAGCCCGAACCGCAGCCCCTCGGCCGTGAGCTGGGCGGCCTGCTTCCACTTGCCCTCGACCTGGCGGGTGCTCTTGCCCAGCGGGAAGATGACCGGCTTGTCCTGGTCGACCAGCACCGGGACCTTCAGCGTCTTCTTCGACTCGTCG
Organism: uncultured Actinomycetota bacterium; assembly: GCA_963746465.1. GTDB lineage: Bacteria > Actinomycetota > Actinomycetes > JACCUZ01 > JACCUZ01 > CAVVAY01. The sequence goes on from CAVVAY010000008.1 coordinate 47,993, forward strand.
GTGAGGTTGACGTTCTTCGGCAGGCTCTTGGTGTCGATGCTCAGGGTGTAGGTGCCCGGGCCGGGGACCTCGATGGTCCAGCGGCCGGTCTTGTCGCTGGTGGCGTTGCCGGAGAAGCCCTTGGGGCCCTTGGCGGAGATCTTGACGCCTTCGTAGGCGACCCGTTCACCCTTCTTGGTCTGGAAGAGGAACCCGAAGATCGACTCTCCCTCCGCCTGGGCCGCTCCGGCACCCATGCCGAGGACGACGACGAGCGCGGACAGCAGTGCCGCCAGGAAGAAGGCGACTCTCGTGCGCACCAGGGCACCTCCGGTCGGGGGGCGGGTCGGGCTCACCGGTCGCCGGGAGCATAGTGCCCCCGGCGTGGGCCGATGGGCAGGAACGCGCGCGTTGGTCACCGCAGCATGACGACGACCGCCACCAGCAGCGGTGCGACACCGAGGGCCGGTAGCAGGTCGGCCACCGGGACGGGGCGGATCCGGAGCAGTCGCAGCCCGACGCCGACGAGGAGCAGACCCCCGGTCGCGGTCACGGCGGCCAGGTGCGCGTCGGGCAGCAGGTCGCCCAGGGCGGCGGCGAGCAGCGTCAGCGATCCCTGGACCACCAGAACGACCAGGGCCGACGCGGCGACTCCCCAGCCGAGGCTGGCGGCGAAGGCGACCGAGGCGAACCCGTCCAGCGTCGCCTTGAGGGCCAGCTTGTCGATGCCCCGGCCGAGGCCGTCGTCCAGCGAGCCGAGGATGGTCAGCGGCCCGACGCAGAACACCAGGGACGCGGTGACGAACCCCTCGACGAACCGCTCCCGGTCGCCCCCGCCGCCGTGCGGGATCCGCCGCCGGATCGCCGCTCCGACCGACTCCAGCCGGTCCTCGAGCCGGAGCAGCGAGCCGAGGATCCCGCCGATCAGGACCGAGCCGAGCACGATCAGCACCGGTGCGCTGGTGCCGACCGCCTCGGACAGCTCCGGGTCCAGGACGGCGGCGGCACTCGTGGCGGCGACGAGGAGGGTGACCAGCCCGAGACCGTCCGTGACGACGTCCCGGGTGCGCTCGGGCAGCCGGTTGCCCAGCAGCACGCCGATGGTGGACCCCACCAGCACCGTGAGTACGTTGAGCAGCGTCCCCGCGCCTCGCAGCACGCCGACCTCCGGTCTAGGAATGATCTTTCTTCGGTGATCGTCTCGCGCACCGGGGGTGGACAGGCGTAGGGTCCGGCGCGGCTGTGCGGGGCAGTCTGTCGGGTGAACGAGAGTCGGTGCGCACCGCGGTGCGCCCGCGAGCCGATGGAGGGTCTGTGACGCGTCCTGCAGTTGCTGTCCGTGAGGCGACCCCCGACGACGTCCCGGCGCTGGTGGGGATGTGGTCGGAGCTGCGCGACATGGGCCGCCGGATGGAGCGGGTCATCCCTGGCCCGGACGCCGGTGCGATGCGCCACCGCCTCGCCGACATCGACGCCGACCCCCACTCGTGCGCGATGGTCGCCACCGTGGATGGCGAGGTGGCCGGCATGGTGCTGCTCACCGCCACCGACTACGCGCCGCTGTTCGAGCAGCAGGCGGTGCACGCGCACTACCTGCACGTCCGGGACGGCTTCCGCCGGCGGGGCGTCGGCAAGGCGCTGCTCTGCGCCGCCGTCACGTACGCCGACGAGGTCGGCGCCGAGCACATCATCACCAGCGTCCTCCCGCAGATGCGCGACACCCAGCGGTTCTACGCCCGGCTGGGCTTCGGCCCCGTCGTCGTCCGCCGGTCCGCGACGGTCAGCGTCCTGCGCCGGCGGCTGGCGCCGTCAGGGACCGCCACGGTGACCGACAACCTGCTGGCCCGCCGTCGCTCCCTGCGCCGGGTCCGGGCCGCGGTCGCCCGCGTCAGCGACTGAGGACTGAACGACCTACCTCCTCGGTGATCATGAAGCTTGATGCCCGCACTTGTGGGGGTGAAGGTTCATGATCACGGGGTGGCGGAGGCGCCCGGCGCTGCGTCGCGCAGCAGGCAGGTGATCCGCGAGGTGCACACCGGCCGGTCCTGGTCGTCGACGACCTGGACGTGCCACGACGCCATCGTCGAGCCCAGGTGCAGCGGGGTGGCGGTGCCGGTCACCAGCCCGGAGCGGGCGGCCCGGTGATGGGTGGCGTTGATGTCGATGCCGACCGCCACCCGGTCCGGGCCGGCGTGCAGCGCCGAGCCGATCGACCCCAGCGTCTCGGCCAGCACCACCGAGGCCCCGCCGTGCAGCAGGCCGTAGGGCTGGGTGTTGCCCTCGACCGGCATGGTCGCCACGACCCGCTCGGTTCCGGCCTCGGTGAACACGATGCCCATCCGCTCGACCAGGGTGCCGTTGCCCATGCCGTTGATCGTGTCCAGGTGCTCGGATCCGGGGGTGGTCGTCATGCGCCGATGGTAGGCAACCGCTCGGCCGGCGCTGTCGGGACGGCGCACTAGGCTCGATCGCGTGAAAGAGCCGACCGAGCCGCCGCGCCACCGCTTGCTCCTGCTCGACGGGCACTCCCTGGCCTACCGCGCGTTCTACGCCCTTCCGGTCGAGAACTTCTCGACCACCACGGGGCAGCCGACCAACGCGGTCTACGGCTTCACCTCGATGCTGATCAACGTGATGCGCGACGAGAACCCCTCCCACGTCGCGGTCGCGTTCGACGTGTCCCGCAAGACGTTCCGCTCCGAGCTGTTCGCCGACTACAAGGCCAACCGCACCGCGAGCCCGACCGACTTCGGGGGGCAGGTCGACCTGGTCAAGGAGGTGCTCGAGGCGCTGCGCATCCCGTCCTTGCAGGCCGAGGGCTACGAGGCCGACGACGTCATCGCGACCGTCACCGCCAGGGCCGAGCGCGAGGGCTTCGACGTGCTGATCTGCACCGGCGACCGCGACGCCCTGCAGCTGGTGAGTGACCGGGTCACGGTGCTCTACCCGCGCAAGGGCGTCTCCGACATGTGGCGGTTCACTCCCGAGTCGGTGCAGGAGAAGTACGGCCTGAGCCCGGCGCAGTACCCCGACTTCGCGGCGCTGCGTGGCGACCCGAGCGACAACCTGCCCAACATCCCGAGCGTCGGGGAGAAGACCGCGACCAAGTGGATCTCGGAGTTCGGCGACCTCGACCAGCTGGTGGCCCGGGTCGACGAGGTCAAGGGCAAGGCTGGCGACGCGCTGCGGGCGCACCTCGCGCAGGTGGTGCAGAACCGCCAGCTCACCGAGCTGGTCCGCGACGTGCCCATCGAGGTGATGCCGGGCGACCTGGCGCGCACCAACTGGGAGCGCGACGAGGTGCACAGGGTGTTCGACACCCTCGAGTTCCGGGTGCTGCGCGACCGTCTCTACGCCACGGTCGAGGCTGCGACTCCGGAGGCGGACGAGGGCTTCGAGGTGACCTTCCGGGTGCTGGGGCCGGCCGAGGTCGCGCCGTGGCTGGCCGCGCACGCGCGGACCGGTGCGCGCACCGGCGTACACATCTCCGGGTTCTGGGGCGCGGGCACCGGCGACGTGACCGGGGTCGCGCTGGCGACGGCCGACGGCGAGGGTGGCTGGTTCGCGCCGGAGGACCTGGAGCCGGGCGACGAGCAGGCCGTCGCGGTCTGGCTGGCCGACGAGTCCGCGCCCAAGGCACTGCACGACGCGAAGGGTCCGACGCTGGCGTTCGCGGCCCGCGGCTGGGACCTGCGTGGCGTGACCAGCGACACCGCCCTGTCGGCGTACCTCGCGATGCCCGACCAGCGCAGCTACGACCTGGCCGACCTCGCCCTGCGCTACCTCCGCCGCGAGCTGCGGGCCGAGGAGGGCGACGGCGGGGGGCAGCTGGCGTTCGGCCTCGACGGCGGCGACGACACGGCGGCGGCGGAGTCCGACGTGCTGCGGGCGCGTGCCGTGTACGAGCTGGCCGACGCCCTCGACACCGAGCTGGCGAACAAGGAGGCCACCGAGCTGCTGCGCGACCTCGAGCTGCCGCTCGTGGGCGTGCTGGCCGGCATGGAGCGGGCCGGCATCGCGGTCGACACCGAGCACCTGGCGGACCTGGAGTCGCAGTTCGGCGGTGCGGTGAAGGCGGCGGCCGACGACGCCTTCGCGGTGATCGGGCGCGAGATCAACCTCGGCTCCCCGAAGCAGCTGCAGGTGCTGCTGTTCGACGAGCTCAACATGCCGAAGACCAAGCGCACCAAGACCGGCTACACGACCGACGCCGACGCCCTGCAGGCGCTGTTCGCGCAGACCGGGCACCCGTTCCTGGAGGCGGTGCTCCGCCACCGGGACGCGACCCGGCTCAAGGTGACCGTCGACGGTCTGCTCAAGACCGTCGCCGACGACGGCCGCATCCACACGACCTTCAACCAGATGATCGCCGCCACCGGCCGGCTCTCGTCGACCGAGCCCAACCTGCAGAACATCCCGATCCGCACCGAGGAGGGCCGCCGGATCCGCGAGGCGTTCGTCGTCGGGCCGGCCGGCGAGTCGCTGCTGACTGCCGACTACAGCCAGATCGAGATGCGGATCATGGCGCACCTCTCCGAGGACGAGGCGCTGATCGAGGCCTTCCACTCCGGGGAGGACCTGCACGCGTTCACGGCGTCGCGGGTCTTCGGCGTCGCGCCCGGAGACGTCACCCACGCGCAGCGCGCCAAGATCAAGGCGATGAGCTACGGGCTGGCCTACGGCCTCAGCGCGTTCGGCCTGTCCCGCCAGCTCGGCATCGGCACCGACGAGGCCAAGGGGCTGATGGACGAGTACTTCCTGCGCTTCGGCGGGGTGCGCGACTACCTCGGTGACGTCGTCGCCGAGGCCCGCAAGACCGGCTTCACCGAGACGGTGCTCGGCCGCCGCCGCTACCTGCCGGACCTGACCAGCGACAACCGGCAGCGCCGCGAGATCGCCGAGCGGATGGCGCTGAACGCGCCGATCCAGGGCTCGGCCGCCGACCTCGTCAAGGTCGCCATGCTCGGCGTCGACCGCGCGCTCGGCGCCGAGCGGCTGGCCAGCCGGATGCTGCTCCAGGTGCACGACGAGCTGGTCCTCGAGGTGGCCCCGGGGGAGCGGGAGGCGGTCGAGGCACTGGTACGCCGGGAGATGGGCGCGGCCTACGACCTGCGGGTGCCGCTGGACGTGTCGGTCGGGGTCGGGCGCACCTGGCAGGACGCCGGGCACTGACGGCGGCGCGGCCGCACGCCTGGCGACCGAACGCACCGTGAACGGGCGATGACGGTACGAATCGGTATCACCCCCCGGGTTCCGAGCCTCCGTCCCTCGACGTACGGTCGATTGGTCCACGACCCACGGGGAAGGCCCGACAGCCATGCATCCGCGTCGCCTCCGCCTGCCTGCTGCCGCTCTGGCGGCCGGGCTGCCGGTGCTGCTCGCGGGGATGCTGGCGGCGCCCGGCGGCGCGGGTCCTCGTCGGGCCGACCGACGACACCGTGCGCACGGTGAACGTCGACCCGCCGCCGGCCGCCCTGGCCGACGAGCAGCTCGGTCTGGACGGTGCGCACCCGCCGGTCCCCAGCGCCAGCCAGGTCGAGGATGCGGTGACCCACGACGGACCGGCGGGGGTGACGGCAACCGCGGCGTGCCGATCCGGGTGTCCGGGACGTGCGCTGCCGGCCCGGGTGCTGATCGCCTACCGGAACGCGGCCGACTCCCTTCGGCGCAGCGACGCGGGCTGCCACCTGCACTGGAGCCTGGTGGCCGGCCATCGGCAAGGTCGAGTCCGGTCACGCGTACGGCGGCGCGCTGGACCGCGGCGGCCGCACCCTGTCACCGATCCTCGGGCCCGGTGCTCGACGGGGCCGGGGACTTCGCCGCGATCAGCGACAGCGACGGCGGGAAGTTCGACGGCGACAGCACCTGGGACCGTGCGGTCGGGACCGATGCAGTTCATCCCCTCCTCCTGGGCGCTCTGGGGCCGCGACGGCGACGGCGACGGGCGCAGCGACCCGTCCGACATCGACGACGCGTCACTGGCGACCGCGTCCTACCTGTGCGCCGGCGACCGCGACCTCGAGCGTGGAGAAGGACCGGCGCGCCGCCGTCTTCAGCTACAACCACTCGTGGGACTACGTCGACCTCGTGCTGGCCTGGGCCGACGCCTACGCCACCGGTACGCCGGTCTCGACCGTCCAGCTGGCCGGTGCCCGCGAGGACCGGGACGACGAGCGACCACGGCAAGGGGACCGGGCCGGTCGCCGGACCGGCCGCCGTCGGCCCGGCCGACCTCCGGTCCCACCGCGGCCGCCTCGCCGAGCCCGACGCCGGCCGCGCAGCCACCGGCCTCGGCCGCCCCGACGGTCGCCCCCGACCCGACCCCGAGCAGCAGCCCCCCGCCGGACGCCGGCCCGGACCCGACGACCGACCCGACGACGCCGCGTGCCCCACCGCGACCCCGACCGGCAGCCCGAGCGGTACGGCGACCGGCGACCCGACCGCGACTGCCACCGGGACGCCGACGCCCACCGAGACCGCCAGCCCGACACCGACGCCCACCGGCACGGAGACCGCCACGCCCACCGGGTCACCGACGCCGACCTCGACGGCGACCGGCTGCCCGACACCGCCAGGCACCCTGACTCGATCTGCCTCCGCAGCGTTGCCGCTGCGTGGCAGACTGCGCGCCCGTGACCACCTCCCACTGTCCCGGCGCGCCGGCATCCTCGCCGCGCTCTGCGGCCTCGTCCTGGTCCCGTGCCCTCGCGGGCTGCTCGGGCGAGAACGAGGCCGTGGCCGCCCAGCAGCGCGAGCAGTCGACCCGCGCCGACGTCCCGCTGAAGTCCTGTGACGAGGTGGCCTGCACCGGGGACCTGGACGGTGCGGCCTACGAGATCCAGCTGCCCGACGCGTGGAACGGCACGCTGCTCCTCTACTCGCACGGCTACCGCCAGGCCGAGTCGTCACCGCCGGACTTCGAGCCGTCGACACCGAGCCGGCGCCGGCGCCGAGCGCGGAGACCGCGAGCGCGCTGCTCGCCGAGGGCTACGCGCTGGCCGGGTCGGCGTTCGCGACGAACGGCTGGGACGTGCTGGACGGCGTCAAGGCCGGCGAGCAGCTGCACAGCTTCTTCACCGAGAAGGTCGGCGAGCCGGACCGGGTCTACGTCTGGGGCGACTCGCTCGGCGGGCTGATCACCCAGACGCTGGCCGAGAAGCACCCCGAGTGGGTCTCCGGAGCGGCACCGCTGTGCGGCGTGCTGGCCGGCAGCAACCTGAACCTCGACCTCGCGCTGGACGTCGCCTACGCGGTGAAGACGCTGATCTACCCCGACCTCAAGCTGACCGGTTTCGCCAGCCACGAGGAGGCCGTGCAGAACTGGCAGGGCGCCTTCGAGGCGATCACCGAGGCGGGCGGCGACACGAAGAACGGCGTCCCGGCCATCCTGCTCACCGCGGCCCTGGTCGACGCGCCGACCAAGACGAAGACCTACGACGGCTCGACGATCGAGTCGCAGGTGCGGGCGCGCGCCGAGTCGATCCTCACGGCGCTCGGCTACGGCACCTACGGCCGCTACGAGATCGAGCAGCGGGTGGGTGGCAACGCGTCGGGCAACGATCAGACCGACTACGCGGCGCGGGTCAGCGAGGAGGAGCGGTCGCTGATCGAGACGGTGTCCAGCGGGGCGACCGACGCGCTGCTCGAGAGCTGGACGCGCGGCGAGCGGGTGACGGCCGACGAGACGGCGCGCGCGGCGTTCGACGCGATGGGCAACCCGACCGGCAGGCTCGCAGGACCCGACGGTCACCCTGCACACGACGGCCGACCCGCTGGTGCTCGTGCAGAACGAGTCGGTCTTCCGTGACCGCGTCTACGCGGCGAAGGGCCGGACCGCGCGACCTGCTCCAGCTCTACACGCTTGGCGCCGGCGACCTACTCGGCTGACACCGGCGCGCCCTACGGCGCCGGCCACTGCAACTTCACCACCGAGCAGCGGGTCGGCGTCATCAACCTGCTCGACCAGCTGGGTGCGCGAGGGCACCGTGCCCGGGTCGGCGTCCATCGCGACGTACTTCCCGGGCGACGAGTCGGTGGTCAGCCACTACACGCCGGCCGACTGGCCGACCGAGGCGGTCGGCTGACCGCAGGCGATCAGCGCGAGGCCGTCCGGGCGCCGGCGGGCTTCCGGCGGTGCTCGTGCACCTCGGCGAGGACGCCGGTAGCGACCAGGCCGGTCGCCGCGACCAGCACGCAGCCGATGATCTCGGTCGTCGAGCCGTGCCACCGTCCGAGGACCAGCGGCGAGCAGAAGGGCGAGGGCCGCCCAGACCGCGACCAGGGCCCGCCGGTCGGTCGCTGCCAGCCGGGAGTAGAGCAGCAGCTGCGCGAGCGCGTACAGCGAGCCGGCCGCTGCGAACAGCCAGACCCTGGCGCCAGCGACGCGTACGCCGACCCGCCCACGAGTGCGACCACGAGGTCCCCGAGCACCGCGCACACGACAGTGACGATCACGCCGCATGCCGCGACAGCGGCCACCGAGCGCACCGCCGCCCGCCGCCGCCGCAGCTCGTCGGACAGCGCGGGCAGCGCGACGACGGCGATGAAGCCAGGTAGCCAGAACGCGCCCTTCGCGACGACCGCGCCGACGGCGTAGCGGCCCGGCTTCCGGCCCCGGCAGGTAGTGACGGGCGAGCAGCACGTCGACGTTGGTCAGCACGAACAGCACGAGCAGCGCGTGGGTCGCGTGCAGCAGCTCGGGCAGGTCCGGCCGCGCCCGGTCCGCCGGGCGCGGCGGACATCAGCCCGCGGACCATGACGTGGCCCACCAGCGCGCTAGGACCGCCCCGACCGCGGTGCCGGCCATGGTGGCGGTGACCGAGTCGCCGACGACCACCCCACCAGGCCGCCGCCGACCTTGCCGGCGGCGGCGACGACGTACAGCGATGGCGAGCCGCGGAACCGCTCGGTCCCTGCAGGATGCCCGAGCTGGACGCCGGTGACCGTCAGCGGCGCAAGCACCAGCGGCAGCCACCAGACCGCCCCGCCGCGGACAGGTGCAGCAGCGCGGCGAGCACCGGCGCCGCGGCCAGGGTCAGCGGCCGGCGACCGAGGGCGCTGCCAGGGCGAGCCGGTACAGGCGCGGACGCCTCGGCGCCGCACGGTCCCGGGTCACCGGCCAGCACGCGGGCGGTCACGGTCTGCAGCCCGAGGGCGGCGACGTTGCCGATGAGCACGAGCCCCGAGCAGCGCGCCCAGCGCGCCGAAGCCGGTCGGGCCCGAGCAGCCCGGGAGGCGACCAGGTTCAGCGCGTAGCCGAGGAGGTTGGCCACCGCCATGGCCCGACCGCGACCCAGGTCGCGCCCGACCGGGCGGCGCGGCACGGCCGCGGCGGGGGACGGTGCCGAGCACGGGGCGCTCGACGGCGTCGGGGGAGGTGTCGTCCATGGGGTCGTCGGTCGCGCGGGGGGAGTCCGCCGACGGCCGGGCCGGTCGTAGGGTGACCGCGTCGGCTGGTCCGGCACACCCTAGCCCTGGGACGCCGGCCGAGGAGGCGACATCGACGCGGTGCGCTCGTGGGCGGTGCCGGGCTGGGCGGTGGTGCTCGGGCCTGCTCGTCCTCGGTCCGGCACTCGGGCGCGGGCTACGTCCTCAGCTACGACATGGTGTTCGTGCCCGACCCGAGCTTCTCGTGGAACCAGCTCGGGCTGGGCGCCGAGCTGCCGCGCGCGGTGCCGCTGGACGCGGTCACGACCGCCGCTCGCGGCCGTCGTCCCGGCGCAGCTGCTGCAGAAGCTCGTCCTGCTCGGCGGCGCTGGTCGCGGCGGGCGCCGGTGCGGCCCGGCTGGTGCCCGATCGTCCTCGGTGCGGTCCGGCTGGTGGCCGTCACCTGGCGTGTGGAACCCCTACGTCGCCGAACGCCTGGTGCTCGGGCACTGGGGGCTGCTGCTGGCGTACGGGGCGCTGCCCTGGCTGGTGGCAGCGGTCCGCCGCGGGCGCGGGGAGCCCGGTGGCCTGCCGCCGTGGTGGTCCTGCTGGCGGTCTGCGCGCTGACCCCACCGGCGGCCTGCTGGGCCTCGCGGTCCTGCTGGTCGGCGGGTGGGGCCGGGTACCGCGGCGCGCGCCGGCTTGCTGCGGCCCTCGGCGGATGGCTGCTGCTGAACGCGGCGTGGTGGCTGCCGGGCCTGCTGCACGCGTCGGCCGCCAGGACCGACGAGGCGTCGGTGGCGGCCTTCGCCGCCCGCGCCGAGCTGCCCGGCGGCGTGCTGCCGACGTTGCTCGGGCTGGGCGGGGTGTGGAACGCTCTGTCGTGCCGGACAGCAGGAGACACGCCCTGGCCGTCGGCGGGGCTGCTGCTGATCGGTCGGTCTGGCAGCGCCGGTGCCGGCTGCTTTTCCGGGCGGGACCGGCAGCTGGCGGTCGTGCTGGGAGTGCTCGCCGGCCTCGGGCTGGTGCTTGCGCTGCTCGGCGCGCTCCCGGGGACCCGTGAGGTCCTGGAGTGGCTGGTGGCCACGGTGCCGGGCGGCGGCCTGCTGCGCGACGGGCACAAGTTCGTCGCGCTGGCCGTCGCCGCTCGCGGCGGTCCTGGCGGCCTGCGGCGCCGAGCGGCTGGCCCTGCCGCGTCCCGGACCGGACGGCTGCCGCCGCCGTGGTCTGCCGGTGATCGCGCTGGTGCAGGTCGCGCTGCTGCCCGGACCTGGCGTGGGGCGCGGGCGACGGCTGGACGCGGTGCACTACCCGGCGCGTGGTCGAGGTGCGGGCCGCGGTCGCCGCCGAGCGGGCGCGCGGTGACCTGCTGCTGCTCCCGTGGGGCTCGTTCCGGCGGTACGCGTGGAACGACGGACGCACCGTCCTCGACCCGGCGCGGCGGTTCTTCCCTCGCGACGTCCTCGCCGACGACCGGCTGGTCGTCGGCGGCACGGTGCTGGCGGCGGAGGACGCCCCGGTCGCCGCGATCGCCCGGCGGCTGGCGCGGACGGCCGGCTCGACGCGGCCTTCCTCCGGCGGCACGGTGTACGACTGGTCCTGGTCCAGACCGATCAGCCCGGCGGCAGCACGGTCGGTCGCCGGGACCGTCGAGGTCGCCCGGGCGACCGGGCCTGGTGCTGCCCGGGTGCCCGGCCGGGTGGTCCGGTGGCCGCGCAGTCCGGGCCGGCACGACGGGCCGGTGGCCCGCAGACGGTGGTGGTCGTCGACCTCGCCGCGGCGGCAGTGGTGCTCGCCGCCCTGCTGTCCTGGTGCTGTCGACGTCGGCGACGCCGCCGGGCCTGAACGCGGCGCCGCCGGGGATGTCGCGCTGTTACGCTCTGCCCCGGTCACTGCCGGAAGAGGAGAGTCGATGGGCTCGTTCGTAGGTGTCGTGGTGGCCGCTGTCGTGGCCGGCGTCCTGGCTGATCGGCACCGCTTTCGGCCTCGTCACCTCGGCGGAGCTCGACGCCCGACCCGGTCGACAAGCCGCTCGTCGTCTACGGCGAGCGCTGAACCACCCGGCCTGACGCGGCGTCCAGGACGCCCGCGAACCGCAGCGCCGTCGCATCCCACGAGTAGCCGTCGGCGAAGGTCCGCGCCTGCTGGCCCGAGCCGGTTGCGCAGGTCGGCGTCCCGAGCAGCGTCGTCGACCGCCCGCGCCAGGCCGGCGCACGTCGTCGACCAGCAGGCCGGTGTGCGCCGTCCCGGACGGACTCGGTGACGCCACCCGCGGACGCGGTAGGCGACGGTCGGCACCCCATGGCGCGCCGCCTCGATGCAGACCAGTCCCCAGCCCTCCTTCAGCGACGGGCACAGGTGGACCCAGGACGCGGACATCAGCTCGTGCTTGCGGACGTCGGTGACGTAGCCGTGCAGGTGCACCCGGTCGGCGACGCCGCGGTCGACCGCGTGCGCGCGGATCGGCGTCCTCCCAGTAGCCGTGCCCGACGACGTCGAGGTGGACGTCGTGCCGCGGGGCCAGGGCCGCGACGACGTCGACGGCGTGCTCGACCTGCTTGTGCGGCACCAGCCGGCCCACGACGCTCAGCCGCGGACCCGCGGACGGGCGCCGAGTCGCGAAGCCCCACGCCTCGGTGCCGTTGTGCACGAGGTCGATGCGGTCGGCGGCGATGCCCAGCGCCACCAGGTCCCGCGCGGGTCGACTCCGAGACCGTGACGTAGCGGCAGCCGCGGTAGACCCGCGGCGCGACCCGGGACTCCAGCCACCAGCCGATCCGCGCGGCCAACGGCCCGACGGCCACCGGCCACACCTCGCGGTGGACGTGGTGCACGAGGACGACGACCGGGCGGCGGGTGACCAGCCGGCTCCAGAACGGGACGCCGTTCTGGACGTCGACCACGACGTCGTACCGGTGCCGGAGCAGGTGCAGCAGGCCGTGCAGGTAGACGGAGAGCCGGCCACCGACGTGCAGCACCCGGAACCGGTCCCGGTCGGACCAGCCCCGGTGCCGTCGTGCGCGGCGCAGAGCAGGGTGACGTCCCAGCCGTGCTCGCCGAGGCGGCGCGCGACGCTCTCGACGTACCGCTCCGAGCCGCCGCCCTCCGGGTGAGCGACGTCCCGCCAGTTCATGATCAGCACCCGCCGCCGGCCGGCGGGCGCGGCGAGGTCTCGGTCATGGGTCTGCTCGGGTCCTTCGGCTGAGGCGGGGCGGCTGCGGACAGTTACCGTAAGGCAGTGCCACCGCCCCCTGCCGAGAACCTGCGACGGTCGGTCGACCTGCTTCCGCGCGTTCCGGGTGGAGCAGACCGACCCGGACCGGTTCTACGGGCTGCTCGCCGCGGACTCGGTCGGCCAGCTGAGCGGCTACGCCGACCTGGCCGGCAGCACGGTGCTCGACGTCGGCGGCGGCCCGGGCTATTTCGCCACCGCGTTCCGCGCGGCCGGCGCGACCGTACCTGCCGGTCGAGGCCGACGTCGGCGAGCTGGCGGCGCGCGGCGCGCCGCAGCCCGGCAGCGTGCATCGGCGACGGGATGCGCCTCCCGGTCGCGCAGCGGCGCGGTCGACGTGTGCTTCTCGTCCAACGTCCTGGAGCACGTGCCGGACCCGTGGCGGATGGCCGACGAGATGGTCCGGGTGACCCGGCCCGGCGGCCTGGTCTACCTGTCGTACAACTCGTGGTTCGCGCCCAACGGCGGCCACGAGACCGCGCCCTGGCACTACCTCGGCGGCAGCTACGCCCGCCGCCGCTACACCGGCGCCAGGGGCACGAGCCCAAGAACCGTTTCGGCGAGAGCCTGTTCGTGGTGCGGGTCGCCGATGCGCTGGCCTGGGCGCCGCCAGTGCGCCGCGCGTCGAGGTCCTCGCCGCCAAGCCGCGCTACCACCCGTCGTGGGCGCACTGGGTCGTGCGGCTCCCCGGCGTCCGCGAGGTCGCGGTCTGGAACCTCGCTGCTCGTGCTGCGGAAGCGATGAGCCGTCGTGGCGCAACCGGGACCGGCCGGTCGGGCGGCCGACCGCGGCCACTCGCCGGCGCCGGCACCTGCGGGCGCCGGCCGCTGGATCCGGTGGCTCGCCCGTCTGCTGGCGTGCTGCGCTGCCTGCTGTTGCGCTGATGTTCAGCCAGGCCCCGGGGATGGTCTCGCGGGACACCAAGCTGGACCTCGCCGCTGGACCCGGCGGCTTCCTGGCCCGCGCGCTGCACCTGTGGGAGCCCGAGCGTACGTTCGGCCAGGTGCAGAACCAGGCGTACGGCTACCTCTTCCCGATGGGTCCGTTCTTCGCCGTCGGGCGACGCGCTCGGGCTGCCGGCTGGGTGACGCAGCGGTTGGTGGCGCGCCTGCTCGTCTGCTCGCGTTCACCGGGTCGTACGAGCTGGCCGGCCAGCTCGGCATCGGCAGTCGCCGCTGACCCGGATGGTCGGCCGGCGCTGGCCTTCGCGCTGACCCCGCGGCTGCTCACCGGGCTCGGGCCGATCTCGGTCGAGAGCCTGCCGATGTGCCTGGCGCCGTGGGTGCTCGTGCCCCTGGTTGCTGCGTCGCGGGACGGCTCCGAGCGGCGGGCGGCGCTGCTGTCGGCTCTGGTCGTGCTGTGCAGGGCGGGGTCAACGCGGTAGCGACGCGGCCGCGCTGCCGCCTGCCGTCCTGTACCTGCTCACCCGCACGAGGTCCGCGCCGGACCCGGCTGATGGCCTGGTGGGCGCGGGGGTCGCGCTGGCGACGCTCTGGTGGGCCGTCCCGCTGCTGCTGCTCGGGCGGTACAGCCCGCCCTTCCTCGACTACATCGAGAGTGCCGCGATGACGACCGGCCCGACGTCGCTGGTCGAGACGCTCCGCGGCGACGTCGGCACTGGCTCGCCTACCTGGCCGGGCCGTACGGCGCCGGTGCTGGCCGGGCGGCTGGATCGCTGGTCAGCCAACCCGGTGGTCATCCTCGACACCGTCGTCGTGGCGTCGCTCGGGCTGGCGGCGCTGGCATCGCCCGCGGACCCGCGGAGCGGCTGTTGGCTGGTGCTCACCGCCGTGGCCGCGGCGTGGCGCTGGTGACGTCCGGGCACGTCGGGCCCGCGTCCGGGCTCTTCGCCGGCGACGTCCGGACCTGATGGACGGGGCACTGGCGCCGCTGCGCAACGTGCACAAGTTCGACGTCGTGCTGCGGATGCCGCTCGTGCTGGCCGGGGCGCTCCTGCTCGAGCACCTGCTGCGGCATCCGGGCGAGCCTGCCCGTGCGAGGCTGCCCCGCGCCCGGAGAGGGGTGGTGCTGCTGACCGCGACCACGGCCCTCGTCGGGGTCTCTCTGCCGATGCTCACCTTCGCTCTCCCTGCCCCGTCGCCGTACCAGTCGCTGCCGGGCTACTGGCGGGCCGCCGCGTCCTGGCTCGGGGACCGGGACGGCACCACGCTGCTGCTGCCGGGTTCGTCGTTCGGCGACTACTACTGGGGCAGCACGCGGGACGAGCCGCTGCAGGTGCTGGCCGGGAAGCCCTGGGCGGTCCGCGACGCCGTCCCGCTCACGACGGCCGGCGGGATCCGGTTCCTGGACGCCGTCGACGAGGCGGTGTCGTCCGGGCGGCCGGTGCCGGGACTGGCGGAGTTCCTGGCGCGGGCCGGCGTCCGGTACGTCGTGCTGTCGCAACGACCTCGAGTACGGGCGCGCCGGCAGTGAGCGGCCGCTGCTGGTGCACGAGTCGGTGGTGGGGTCGCCGGGCTTCGAGCGGGTGCGGCAGTTCGGACCGGTCGTCGGCGGCGGCAACACCCCGGGCAGCTACATCGACGAGGGCCTCGACGTCCCCTACCGGGCCCTCGAGGTCTTCGAGGTGGCCGGCTGGAACGGCCGGGCGGCCATCGCCCCGCTCGACGACGCAGTCGTGGTGGCGGGCGGGCCCGAGTCGCTGCTCGGCCTGGCCGACCGGGGCTGGCTGGCGGGCCGGCCGGTGGTCCTCGCGGCCGACGCCGGCCGCATGCCCGAGGCGCGTCGCGACCCGACGGTGCTCACCGACGGCCTGCGCCGGCGTGAGGTCTTCTTCGGCCGGTCGTCGGACAACGTCTCCCAGACGTTGACCCGGGACGACGAGCCGGTCGGCCTCGCTTCTGCACCGGACTACCTGGAGGACGGGTGGGAGGACCACCTGACGGTCGCGGCCGTCTCCGGAGTCCGGTCGGTCACCGCGTCGTCGTCCGGGTCGGACCCGACGGCCGTCGGTGGCGCACGGAGGGACCGCCACCCCTGGGCGGCGGTCGACGGCGACCCGCGCACCGCGTGGCGGTCCGACCCCGGCGCCGAGGGCCGGGCGTCCTGGACCCTCACGCTCGACGGTCCCCGGCCTCTGGGGTCGGTGCAGATCCGCACCGTGTCCTCCGCGGACGCGGCGGCAGACGTGCGGGTCCGGACGGACGGGGGCTCGGTCACGGTCCGGGACGTGGCACCCGGCCGGTGGACCGACGTCGCGCTGCCGGCGGGCGTCACCCGTCGCCTCACCGTCTCCGCGGACCCGGTCGGGTCGCTGGCCAGCTTCGGCCTCGCCGAGGTCCGCGCGGCAGGCCTGCACGCGGAACGCACCCTGGTCATGCCCGACGGCGGCGGAACGGGACCGGTCTGGCTCGCGGCGGACGCCGGGTTCCAGCGGCCGGACTGCTACCCCCTGGTGGGGACCATGCTGTGCTCCCCCCAGGTCGGGCGCCGCGCCGAGGAGGGCGGCTCCCTCGACCGCACCGCCGTGATCCCGGCCGGCAGCTACGCGGCGCAGGTGACGGCGGCGCCCCGGCCGGGGCCGGGCCTGGACGCCTGGCTGGACTCGGACGCGCCGGCCGAGGTCTCGGCCTCGAGCACCGCCGACGCGGGTGCGGCCGGTCGTCCGGGGGCGCTCCTCGACGGGGACGAGGGCACCGGCTGGCGGGCCGCCCCCGGGGACGACGAGCCCTGGGTGCGGGTGACCTGGCCGGACGAGGTCACCCTGGACTGGCTGCAGCTGGCCCGGGGCGGGACGCTCGCGGCGTCGTTCCCCACCCAGGTCCGGGTCGTGTCCGACGACGGCGCGCACCTGCTGCGGGTTTCGGCCGACGGGCGGGTGGACCTGCCGCGGACGACGACCCGGGAGATCACGATCCGGCTGACCACGATCACCCTTGCCGGCACCTTCGACCCGTTCCTCCGCCGGAGCGACCTGCTGCCGGTCGGCTTCAGCGAGCTGCGGTGGTCCGGCGCCCGTGTCCCGGCCCGGACCGACGACGTGCTGCAGGTCCCGTGCGGTGCCGGGCCCGAGCTCGAGGCGGACGGGCAGGTGCTGAAGAGCGCAGGAACCGTGTCCTACGCCGACGTGGTCAGCGGCCGACCGGTGGACTTCGCCGTCTGCGGGGGTCCGGCCACCGTTGCGGTGGACGGTGGCAGCACCCGGGTGCAGGCCCGGCACTCCGCAGCCTGGGACGTCGCGACGTTCAGCCTCGCGCCGGCGACGGGAGGCACTCCGGCAGCCTCGGGGACCGACCGTCCGGCGAGAGCGTCCCGGGTGCCCGCGGCGAGTGCCGGGCACGGCAACGCGCTGCGGATGTCGATCGCGAGCCGCGACGAAGCGGCGCTGCTGTGGGTGCGGCAGAGCCACAACCCCGGCTGGGTCGCCTCGTTGGCCGGGGAGGAGCTCGAGCCGGTGCGGGTCGACGGCTGGCAGCAGGGGTTCCTGGTCCCGCCCGGACCCGCGGGAGAGGTCGAGCTGCGGTTCGCTCCGGACCGCACGTACCGCCTGGGCCTGGCTATCGGGGCGATCGCCGTGCTGCTGCTCGTCCTCGGCGCCGTGCGCAGACCGCGGCCGGGGGGTGACCGGCCGGCTCTGCGGGAGGGTGGCCTGGCCGCCGTCGCTCCGGCGGTCGTGCTCGGCGTCCTGCTCCTGGCGGTCGGCTGGTGGGTGCTGCCGATCAGCCTCGTGGGGTGGCTGGCGGCGCGCTGGGCGGTACGACGGTGGTCATTGACAGCGGCCACGATGGCGGTGGCGGCCGGTGGTCTCGCCCTCAGCGGCCTCGCCCTCGCGGCCCGACCGTGGCCCGGGCAGGGCTACTCCGCAGGCTCCGGCTGGTCTCAGGCGCTCTGCGTGCTCAGCCTGGTCGCCGTCTGGGTCTCGGTGACGTCCCGGGGGTACGCCGGCACCCGCGACCGCAACCGCATCACCGGCCTCTCCAGCGACCAGTAGCTGACCGCTGCCGCCAGCACCGCACCGGCCAGCGTGACACCGAAGGTCACCAGCCAGCTGCCGGTGAACAGCTGCTGGTCCAGGACCCGGACCACGACCTCGAGCACCAGCAGGTGCCACAGGAACACGCCGTAGGAGATCCGTCCCAGCCAGGCCAACGGGCGCGTGGCGAGCAGGGACCGGGTCCGGCCGCCGTCCGCGTGCCCGACGGTGAGCGGCAGCAGGAAGCCCACCGCGACGACCAGGTAGAGCACGCTCTTGACGGCGGCCGCGGCGTCGGTCGGCGGCGTGAGGTCCCGGGGGCCGGCCAGCGGGGTCGTCACCACCAGGAACGCCGCCAGCGCCACCGCCCAGCACAGCCAGGTGGACCGAGCCACCTCGCGGACGACGGCGATGCCCGGGACCGTCCCGACTCCGGTGCCGTCGACCTCCACCACCGCCAGCGCGATGCCGGCGGCGAACCAGCCGAGGTAGCCGGGCAGCCACTGACCGGCGACCCGCGGGTCGAGGCCGAGGTCCGCGAGGCAGAGGTGCCAGAGCGGGCCCAGGACGACGAGCCCGCCGAGCACCAGCAGCGCGGGGCCCGGTCGCCAGCCGCGCCGTCGTCCGAGCACGACCAGCAGCAGCGGTGGCAGCACCAGGTAGAAGGCGACCTCGGTGGCGAGGCTCCAGGTCTGGGTCAGCGCGTGCCGTTGCCAGCCGAGGCCGTACACCTGGGTCAGCGTGACGTGCCGGAACCAGGTGAGCGGGCCGGCCGACCCCTGGTTGGCCGGCACGGCCAGCAGCGCCACCAGGACGACCAGCCAGTACGCCGGGAGGATGCGCAGCGCGCGGCGCCACAGGTATCCGCGGACCAGGGGGGCCGGCTGCTCCCAGCGCCGGGCCTGCAGCCACGGTCGCGCCAGCAGGAAGCCGGCCAGGACGAAGAAGATCGCGACGCCGACATCCAGCCGGGACAGCGTCGCGGCGAACGGCCCGGTCGCCGACCGGCCGGTCCAGAACGCGACGTGAGTGGCTACCACGGCGGTCGCGCCGACGGCTCGCGCGGCGTCCAGGGCAGGGAAGTGCGGCGCCCGGCCCGCCGGCCGGGGAGCCGTCCGCGGCGCGGTGTCGACGGGCGCGGTCACGGCTTCGGGACGGGGCCGCCGACCTGGGCGTCGCCCAGGCAGAGCACGGTGCCGGGACTGAGGTCGTGGACCATCAGGGCGTCGCCGGTGCCGGTGAGCTGGAAGACGACCTGGTTCAGACCCTTCTGCAGCGGGACCGTCTGCTCGTCGTCCCCGAGGGCCACGGTCACCTCGCCGGGTGCGGTCGCGATGTAGCCCAATCGCACCGACCAGGGCCACTCGAAGACCCGCTCGCCCAGCGGGACCCGCCGCCACATCCCGGGCGTGATGCGCCAGCCGCAGCCCTTCAGCGGGCCCGGGTAGGAGATGGCGCCGTCCACCACCATCGGCCGGAGTTGCCCGGAGGCGTCGAAGACGTAGGGGTGCGTCCAGCTGGTCCTCGAGTACAGGTCACGGCGCTGCTCCTCGCTGACCAGGGGCGCCACGAAGCGCGTCGCTCGGTCATAGGCACCGAAGAACCCACCGAGGATCGGCGCCGGCAGGTTCGAGTCGTAGATCTGACCTTCCGGTGGCATGGCCTTCAGGGACTGCTTGGCCGCCGCCAGGAACCCCTTGGTCCCCGGATCGGTCGCATAGCCCCGGTAGGCGTACGTCGACATGACGCCGCCGATGCAGGCGACGGCCGTGGCTCCCGCGATCACGGCCAGCCCGGTCCGCTGGCGCCGGTGCCACGCGTCGGCCCAGTCCGGCGGGAGGCGCCACGGGTCCCGCTCGCCGACCAGCGGGCAGATGGCGACACCGAGGACCACGATCGCCGGGAGCAGCGCGTCGGCGATGTACCGCGTCTGCAGCCCGAGGATGGTGCCGACCAGCGGCAGCCGGCTGAAGCCGAGGCTCGCCAGCGAGCCGAGCACGTAGACGACCAGGGCCCACCAGGCGCCGCTCGCGCGCCGGCGCACCGCCAGGGTGCCGACGACCAGCAGGAGCAGGATGGTCCACGACAGCCAGTCCAGGATCTGCGGGGAGTCCGTCAGGGCACCGCCCGGCCCCCAGTCGGCCCAGCCCCAGGGCCCGCCGAGGATCCCGGGGACGAGCGTGCGCAGCACCGAGAAGTAGGTGAACTCGCTGATCTGGCCGAACCCGGGAAGGAACAGCCGCGAGGTGTCGTCGGTGGCCTGGCTCGCGCGCACGACGTACGTGCCGAGGAATGCTGCCGTTGTCGCGGCGTAGCCGGCCCAGATCGGCCAGGTGGCGCGCAAGGTGGTCCACCAGTCACGGGGCCGCCTGCGGTCGGCCAGGACACCCAGGCTGAAGACGAGCAGGAAGGGCACCAGCAGCAGGGTCTTCTCGAAGGACAGGTAGCCGAAGACCATCCAGGCGACTGCCAGGACGAGGTCGCGGCGCCGACGCTCGCGCCACCACCTCACGTGGTAGGTCATGGTGGCGGCCATCGCGAGCTGTAACGGCAGCCACAGGATGTGCGCGGACCACCAGAGGAAGGCCGGCAGCGTCAGCGCGGAGAACAGGAACAGCGCGAACGGGACGAGGATCCGCGGCGTCTCGCCGAACAGGGTGACGAGCAGTCGGAGCACCGCGAGGTTGACCAGCAGCTGGACGATGACGGCGACGAGCACGACCGGCGGCCAGGACAGCGGAGCGGCGTGAGCGATCAGCCAGACCCACAGGAAGCCGACCGGCTCGAAATGCCCCGTGTGGACCCGGGTCAGGTAGGAAAGGTCCAGGGGTGACTCGTAGGCACGCGTGGAGAGCATGAAGTCGTCGGTGATGAAGAACGAGTCGCGCAGCAGGCTGGCCCGGATGGCGATCTGCACCAGGACCAGCAGGGCTGCGGCCGTCAGGACCGGACGCCGCACCAGCCAGTGGGTCTCCGGGTCGCTCCCGACGTCGGCCTCGGCGCGCCCCGGTGAGGCCGTGGTGGTGGATGACACCTGCGGCAGGCTACCGCCGCGCGGCATTGGCTGATTGGCGACCACACGAAGTAACTCGCTGGTAACCTGCGCCGACTCGTCGACGTGGAGGGAGAACTTGCGATGCGGCGCGGCCTCGGCTTCCTGTTCGTCGGACTCGGTGTGTTCCTGATCGCGCTCGCCCCGCTCCTGCGGTTCTACGCCTATCCGGCGCTGGCGAAGGCGCCGCTCGACCAGGACTCCCAGACGGTGTCGGTGGCGCCCGGACGCGACCTACCTCAACATCGGCGAGCTCGAGCTGGTCGAGGGGGCGACGCTGACCGCGACCCGCCGGGTGAAGGGTGACGTCGCTGCCGGCAACGACGACCGTGCGGTCTGGGACGTGTTCGTCCGGGTCGAGAACGAGGGCGCCCTGGTCACCGCGAGCACCGACCGGGTGGCGTTCGACCGTGGCACCTCCGAGGCCGTCAACTGCTGCGGCGAGGGCCTCAACGGCGCCGATGCGAAGCACGAGGGCATCGAGTACAAGTTCCCGTTCAACGCCGAGAAGAAGACCTACCAGTACTTCGACACGACCCTCGGTCATGCCTCGGACATGGTCTACAAGGCCTCCGAGAAGGTCGAGGGCGTCAGCGTCTACCGGTACGAGCAGGTGATCGAGCCCACCAAGATCGCCGAGCTCGAGGTGCCGGGCACCCTGATCGGCCGGACCGAGGGGTCGGTGCCGGTCGACCGCTTCTACTCCAACCTCCGGCGGGTCTGGGTCGAGCCGAGCACCGGTGTGATCGTCAAGGGGCAGGAGGAGCAGCTCTCGACGCTCCGTGACGACACCGGCGAGGACGTCCTGACGGTCACCGAGGCGACCTTGACCTTCAGCGACGACACGGTCGCCGAGCAGGCCAAGACCGCGAAGGACAACTCCCGCTCGCTGAGCCTGCTGCGGACCATCGGCCCGGCAGTCCTGGTCCTCGTCGGCCTGCTGCTTTTCCTGCTCGGCCTCGGCCTGGCGCTGCGCGGCCGGCAACGACGAGTACGACGAGCCCGGGCCGCGGCGGCAGGAGCCGGTCAGCGTCTAGCTGCCCTTCCGGCAGACGAAGATCGCGGTGCCGGGCACGACCCGGCCGCGCAGCGGGCTCCAGGCGCCCCAGGTGCGGGTGTTGCCGGCCGGCCACTCGGGCTCGACGAGGTCGACCAGGCGGAGTCCGGCCGCTGCAACCTCGCGGACCCGGTCGCCGAGCGTTCGGTGGTGCTCGACGTAGGTCGCCGCCCCGGCCTGGTCCTGCTCGACGTACGGCGTCCGGTCGAAGTAGGAGTGGCGCGCCACCAGGCCTGCCTCGCCCGCGTCGTCGGGGAAGGACCAGCGCAGCGGGTGCGTGACGGAGAACACCCACCGCCCGCCGGGTCGCAGCACCCGTGCGACCTCGCGCATCACCGCCGCCGAGTCCGCGACGAAAGGGACCCCGCCGTACGCCGAGCAGGCCAGGTCGAACGACTCGTCCCGGAACGGCAGCGCAACCGCGTCGGCCTGCACCATCGGCAGGTCCAGCCCGGTCGCGGCCCCCAGACCGCTGCCTCGGCGCAGCATCGCCGCGGAGATGTCCAGAGCGACCGGCTCCGCGCCGGCGGCCAGCAGCCAGCGGGCGCACTGGGCGGCCCCGGCGCCCACCTCCAGGACCTGCCGCCCGACGACGTCCCCGAGCAGGTGGACATCGGCCTCGGACAGGCCCTCGGGTCCCCACACGAATCGGGCGTCGCCGAGGAAGGCGCCGTGCTCGTCGAGGTAGGCATCGGCTTCGGCGTCCCACCACGACCGGTTGGCCCGGACGGA
Source organism: uncultured Actinomycetota bacterium (assembly GCA_963746465.1). Lineage (GTDB taxonomy): Bacteria > Actinomycetota > Actinomycetes > JACCUZ01 > JACCUZ01 > CAVVAY01. The sequence goes on from CAVVAY010000008.1 coordinate 70,341, forward strand.
CTCGGCCTGCCCTACTGGCCGCCGGCTGACGCCGGACGCCCCAGCGGCTGAGTCGTCGCTCATGGCGACACCCTGGCAGGCGCCGGCGCGGTACGGTCGACGTACACCCCCTCGGCGCATGCAGCGTCCTGGCTGGTGGGGAGACCCCCATGGCCGACAAGTCACCGCGACAGACGAGCAGCAAGAAGTCGGGCAAGAGCCTGAAGGAGAAGCGGGCCGAGAAGAAGGAGAAGAAGGACAGCAAGTCCGACGGCTTCACCCCGATGCCGCACCGCTGAGCGGTTGCAACTCCCGGACAACCGCCTTGCTCGGGCGTCCTAGGCTCGTCGCGTCCCACTGACGGCCTGGAGGAGTACGGGTGGCGGTTGTCGCGCAGCTGGCCTGCGTCGCGCTCGGGGCGGTGTTCGTGGTCAGTGCGGTCGCCAAGCTGCTGGACCGGGACGGCACGCGCCAGGCGGTCGCCGGGTTCGGCGTACCGGAGCGACTCGTGCCTCAGGTCGCGCGCCGGCCTCGCACCCGCCGAGCTAGCCGTCGCGGCGCTGCTCCTCCTTCCACCCGACGGGCCCCTCTGCCTCGTCGCTGCCGCTCGCCCGCTGAGCGCGTTCAGCGTCGCCGTCATGCGTGGCGCTGCGCTCGGCCGCCGCCCGGAGTGCCACTGCTTCGGCCGGATCGGCGGCGCCGACGTCAGCGGGCGCACGGTGGTGCGGAACCTGGGCCTGGGGGCTCTGGCGGTGGCCGGCCTCGCGGGTGGCGACCCAGACGGCTCCGCGGCCGGCTGGACGCTCGGGCTGCTGACGGCCGCCGCGGTCATCGCCGCGGAAGGGCTGGCGGGGCGGGCCGCCGGACGGCGCCGGCTGGCGGCGGACGAGGCGGAGTTCGACGCCGGCGAGTCGGTCCTGCAGCCGGTCGTGGCGGAGTTCGGGCTGCCGACCGTGGACGGGGGAGAGGCGAGTCTGTCCGGGCTGCTGGCTCCCGGTCGCCCGTTGCTGCTGGTGACGCTGAGCCCGGGGTGCGGGCAGCTGCAAGCTGCTCCGGCCGGACGTCGGGCGCTGGGCCCAGGTCCTGTCGGGCCCAGCTGACCGTGGCCGTGCTGGCCACCGGCACCCGCGAGGCCAACACGCCGCCGTACCAGGAGATGCCGCACCTGCCCGTGCTGATCGACGAGGACGGGGCGGTCCGGGCCCGGCTGGGCACCAGCGCCACGCCGTCGGCGGTGCTCATCGGGACCGACCGCCGGCCGGTCGGCGCCGTGGCCAGTGGCGAACGGCTGATCCGGCGGCTGCTGGTGGGTGCGCCTCACCGAGCACGTCCCCGGCGCCGCGGACGGCAGCGTCGCCGCGACACCCCGCCACGGCCGGCCGAGGGCGTGGGGAAGCCCGCGGACGAGCTGCAGCTGACCGACGTGGTCTCCCCGGCCGACGGGGTGGTCCGTCACCTCAACGGCGAGGCGACGATCCTGCTCGACATGAGCACCGGGGCCACCGTCCTGCTCGACCAGATCGGGGCGCTCGTCTGGTCGGTGCTGGACGGCGTGAGCCCGCTGCGACGAGATCGTCGACCGACCTGGCAGAGGTGTTCGAGGCGCCGGTCGAGACGGTGGGGGCCGACGTGCTGGAGCTCGTCCGCGCCCTCGGCCGGGGCGGCATGCTCGCCGGCGTGTCGCCGGCCGGGGACCCGACGAGCCAGCCAGGTGCCCGTGGCGACCGGGTGAGTCACTCCGCCCCGCGTTGACCCCCGGTCAGCCCGGAGCGTAGTCTGACCGGTGCGCTGTGGGCCTGCGCGACCTCGAACGGAGCAGGCCACGCTCGGTGAGTCGAACCTCCCAGCCCTCGCGAGAGCGGTCCCGGGTCCCGGCACGTCGAAACGGGCCCCTGCGCACCACGACGACATCTGTCCGCCAACGACATCTGTCCACCCCACGGAGCCACTCCTACATGACGGCAAGCAGCATCGAAGCCCCGGTCAGCAGCACCCCCAACGTCGCGATCAACGACATCGGCGACGAAGAGGCCTTCCTCGCAGCCATCGACGAGACGATCAAGTACTTCAACGACGGCGACATCGTCGAGGGAGTCATCGTCAAGGTCGACCGGGACGAGGTCCTGCTCGACATCGGTTACAAGACCGAGGGCGTCATCCCCTCCCGCGAGCTCTCGATCAAGCACGACGTCGACCCCTCTGAGGTCGTCAGCGTCGGCGACGAGGTCGAGGCCCTGGTCCTCCAGAAGGAGGACAAGGAGGGTCGGCTGATCCTGTCGAAGAAGCGCGCCCAGTACGAGCGGGCGTGGGGCACGATCGAGAAGATCAAGGACGAGGACGGCATCGTCACCGGCACCGTCATCGAGGTCGTCAAGGGCGGCCTGATCCTGGACATCGGCCTGCGCGGCTTCCTGCCGGCGTCGCTGGTCGAGATGCGCCGGGTGCGCGACCTCCAGCCGTACGTCGGCAAGGAGCTCGAGGCCAAGATCATCGAGCTGGACAAGAACCGCAACAACGTCGTGCTCTAGCCGCCGTGCGTGGCTCGAGCAGACCCAGTCCGAGGTGCGCTCGACGTTCCTGCAGACCCTGCAGAAGGGCCAGGTCCGCTCCGGCGTCGTCTCCAGCATCGTGAACTTCGGTGCGTTCGTGGACCTCGGCGGCGTCGACGGCCTGGTGCACGTCTCCGAGCTGTCCTGGAAGCACATCGACCACCCGTCCGAGGTCGTCGAGGTCGGCCAGGAGGTCACGGTCGAGGTCCTGGACGTCGACATGGACCGCGAGCGCGTCTCGCTGTCGCTGAAGGCCACCCAGGAAGACCCGTGGCAGCAGTTCGCCCGCACCCACCAGATCGGCCAGGTCGTGCCGGGCAAGGTGACCAAGCTGGTGCCGTTCGGCTCGTTCGTCCGGGTCGACGAGGGCATCGAGGGCCTGGTCCACATCTCCGAGCTGGCCGAGCGCCACGTCGAGATCCCGGAGCAGGTCGTCCAGGTCGGCGACGACATCTTCGTCAAGGTCATCGACATCGACCTGGAGCGCCGCCGCATCTCGCTCTCGCCTCAAGCAGGCCAACGAGGGCGCTGCGCCGGCCGAGGGCGACGACAGCGCCTTCGACCCGACGCTCTACGGCATGTCCGCCTCCTACGACGAGGCCGGCAACTACCAGTACCCGGACGGGTTCGACCCGGAGACCAACGAGTGGCTGCCCGGGCACGAGGAGCAGCAGGCCGAGTGGGAGCGCCAGTACGCCGAGGCGAAGGTCCGCTACGAGGCGCACATGAAGCAGGTCACCGAGGCGCAGAAGGCCGAGGCCGAGGCCGGCCTCGAGGGCGCCGCCGGCGGTGCCCCCTCGACGTACTCCTCGGAGGCGCCGGCCGAGGGCGAGGAGACCAGCGCGACCCCGGCCAGCACGGGCGGCGGCGGGACGCTCGCGTCGGACGAGGCGCTCGCGGCCCTGCGCGAGAAGCTCACCGGCGGCTGACGCCCCACCCGATCGACCACGAAGGCCCCCGCCGCGGCGGGGGCCTTCGTGCGTCCGCCCTAGGCTGGCGCGGTGCTCAGGCCGGTCGACACCGCGGGCCGGGTCGTCGGGGTCGACGTCGCCCGGGCGATCGCGCTTGGTCGGCATGGCCGCTACCCACATCTTCCCGGGGTTCACCGCGGACGGCGACCAGCACCTGTCGCACGCCCTGGCCAGTGGCCGGGCGGCCGCGCTGTTCGCGCTGCTGGCCGGCGTCGCCCTGGCCCTGGCCTCCGGCGGCCGCCGGCCGCCGAGCCGAGCGCGCTGCGGGCCGTCCGGGCCGGCGTGCTTGCCCGGGCAGCCCTGCTGCGTGGCCGTGGGGCTGCTGCTCGGCCAGGTCGACTCGCCACCGCTGGTGATCCTGGCGTACTACGGGCTGCTGTTCGTCGTGGCCGTGCCGTTCCTCGGGCTGTCGAGCCGGCCACTGGCGGTGCACGGCCGTGTCCGCCGCGGTCCTCGCCCCGCTGGTCAGCCACCTGCTCCGCCAGGTCGTGGACCCGACGCCGATCGACGAGCCCGGCGGGCGGACCTGCTCGTCGAGCTGTTCCTCACCGGCACCTACCCGGTGCTGACCTGGACGGCGTACCTGTTCGCCGGCCTCGCGGTGGGTCGGCTCCCGCTGCGGCGGATCTCGGTCGGGGCTCAAGCTGCTCGTCAGCGGGCTGGTGCTGGCGGTCGCGGCCAAGGTGGCCTCGGCGGTCCTGCTGGCCGCGGTCGGGGGCGAGTCAGCCTCACGGCGAGCCAGGGCCGGCTGACCGGCCCGATCGACCACCTGCTCGCCGGCGGCCTGTTCGGCACGACCCGCCGGGGGACTGGCGCTGGCTGACCGTGTCGGCCCCGCACAGCGGCACGACGTTCGACCTGGTGCACACGATCGGGACCGGGCTCGCGGTCCTGGGCGGCTGCCTCCTGCTGTCGCGGGTCGTGCCGCGCTGGGTGCTGGTGCCCTTCGCCGCCGCCGGGAGCATGACGTTCACCCTCTACACCCTGCACGTGCTCGCGCTGGCGGAGGGCAGTCCGTTCCGGTCCGACGACCCGATGACGCTGTGGCTGTGCCATGTCATCGTCGCGCTGGTGCTCGCGACGATCTGGCGCACCCAGGTGGGGCGAGGCCCGCTCGAGTGGCTGGCGTCGTCGCTGGACCGTGCTGCGCGGCGGGCGGTGGGCGGCCGCACCGCTTGACCGGAAATGGCGAATACCGGGACCGGTTGCTCGTAGCCTGGGGCCCGTGACGACGGTGGGGACGTCCGGCCGGTCCGCGGGGGTCGACCTGGCCCGGGGCGTGGCCCTGCTGGGGATCATGGCGGTGCACATCTTCCCGCCGCTGCAGAGCGACGGCTCGGCCCACCCGGCGTTCCTGGTCGACGGCGGGCGGTTCCCGGCGCTCTTCCCGCTGCTGGCCGGTGTCGGCCTGGCGCTCGCCTACGGGGGTGGGCGGCCACCCGGGGCGCCGTGCTGTGGCAGGACCGGGCCGGCGTGGTCGCCCGAGCCGCACTGCTCGTCGTCCTCGGCGTGCTCCTCGGCCGGATCGACTCACCGCCGCTGGTCATCCTGCTGGACTTCGGCCTGATGTTCCTCGGCGCGACGTTCTTCCTCGGGCTCTCTGCGCGTGCTCTCTGGCTGGTGTCCGCGGTGTGGGTGGTCGCCGTCCCCCTGCTGAGCTTCAAGGTGCGCACCGGACCCTCCGGACTCGCCGGCAGCCCGGACCTCCCTGGACCCGCGGGACTCCTCCAGCCGTTGGTCGACCACGCGCTGGCCAGCTCGTATCCCGTCCTGCCCTGGCTCGGCTACGTCCTGGTGGGCATGGCCCTGGGCCGCAGCGGGCTCCAGCCGCGCAGCCGGCAGCTGCAGCTGCTGCTGGTCGGTGCGGCGATCTCCGTCGCCGCGAAGGTGGCGTCGTGGGTGGCCCTGGCCGCCGCGGGCGGCGTGGACGAGCTCGACACCAACCTCCAAGGGCTCCGCCTGGTGACTCTGGACATGGGCACCCTTCTCGAGGTGGGGCTCGCGGCACCACGCCGACGACCGACTGGCGGTGGTTGCTCGTCTCGGCCCCGCACAGCAGCACCACGCTGGACCTGCTGCACACCGGTGGTGCGGCGGTGGCGATCCTCGGCGCGTGCCTGCTCTTGGTCGACCGGTGGGGACGAGGTGCCGTCCTCCCACTGGTCGCGGTCGGCAGCATGACCTCACCCTCTACAGCGCCCATGTCCTCGCGCTCTGGAGGCGGGGGCCCCTGCTGATCGACGACACGCTGGTGCTCTACCTCGCGCACGTCGTCGTCGCGGTCCTGGTGGCATGGGCGTGGCGCTCGTACGTCGGACGTGGTCCGCTGGAGTGGCTGGCGGCCCGCTGCGAGCTGCTCGGACGATCCGCGATGGCTCGGCTGCTCGGCAGGTCCGGGCAGGTCAGAGCCGGTGCCGGACGATGACCCGGGTCGGGCTGACCGGTGGGATCGGGTCCGGGAAGAGCACGGTGGCCCGGATGATGGCCGAGCGCGGCGCAGTCGTCGTGGACGCCGACCAGCTGGCGCGCGAGGCGGTGCTCCCGGGCACCGAGGGCCTGGCTCGGGTGGTGGCAGAGTTCGGGGACCAGGTGCTCGCCCCCGACGGGTCGCTGGACCGGCCCGCCTCGGGGGGATCGTCTTCGCCGACCCGGATAGAAGGGCCGCCCTCGAGGCGATCGTCCCCCGTACGTCGCCCGCCGCAGCGCTGAGATGATGGCAGCCGCGCCGGCGGGCGCCGTGGTGGTCTACGACGTGCCACTCCTGGTGGAGAAACAACTCCAGGCGGCCTACGACGTCGTGGTGGTCGTCGACGCCAGCGAGGCAGTCCAGGTCCAGCGCCTCGTCCAAGACCGGGGGATGGACGCCGACGAGGCACGCCGACGCATCACCTCTCAGGCCGGTCGTGCCGACCGGCGTTCAGTGGCCGACGTCGTCCTGTCCAACGAGGGCGAGCCGGCGGACCTGGTCCAACAGGTCGACGAGCTCTGGGCAGGCCTACAGCGCGACTGACAGCAGCGAGCCCGGCTCCAGCAGCAGGTGCTGTGAGCCGGGCTCGGAGCTGGGAGGCGGTTGCCCTACGGACAGGTGGTGACGACCGGCTTCGGGAAGATGCTCTGCGCCGCGCCGATCGTGGGCGCGTACGCCGGGATGCCGGTGTTGACCGGGCCGAAGGCCGGATGCCCGCAGCCGTTGCTGGCGCCGTCGTGGACAGGGCCCAGGCTGCAACGGAGCATCCGGCATGGTTGATCTTGAGGCCGTTGGGCGTGACCTCGAAGGTGGGCATGATGCACTCCTCACCGACCAGCGAAGCCCAGGTGACACCTGCGGGTAGCTGTGCGTCGATGATTGCCTTTGCACTGTTCTGAGCCGGGCCGTTGCCGCCGAAGACCCCACAGTCGCCGTTGGCTCCGTTGTTCTCGATCTTGACGCTGGAGTAGGTGTTGTCGCACAGCAGCACAAGCATGACGAACGAGGGGGCGCCGCCACCGCCGCGCGGGCTGCCATTCGCATAGGCGGCGGGTGTCAGGGACTGCACGACGGGTGTCGCCCAGACCAGGGCGCCTCCCACCATCGCGCCGCGACGGAGCAATTGACGCCGGTCCAGGCCGGTCGTCTCGACTTCTTCGGTCATGGTGACCCCTCCCGAGGCAGGATGCCTCTAGTCACGTCCGATCCTAGGTCGGGTCCGCTGACCTGCCACTACGCGTTTCGCATCAGACTTTCTCCCCCGGATTCGCGCTGCGTCACATGTGGTGAACGCTCAGCGTCCCGCGGCACAGAAAGCGGGCATCTCGACGCATCCAGATCTGGTTCGACCCTGCTCAGAAGGGCGCGACCCCTGCGGCGATCGGCCTGACACGCCTGGCCTTCGGACTTTAGGCTCGGCTTCACGCCAGGGAGGCGTCAGCCGGCTCTGGGGGTCAGGAATCGTGGGAACCATCGCACTGATCGTCCGGGTCGCCCTCGCCGCCGTGTTCGCGGTCAGCGCCGTCGCCAAGCTGATCGACCGGACGGGACCCGCCAGGCCGTGGCCGGCTTCGGTGTGCCGCCGCGGCTGGTCGGCATCGTCGCCGCCGGCATCGCTCCCGCCGAGGTCGTCGCGGCCGTCCTGCTGCTGCCCGACAGCACTGCTCTGCTGGGTCTCCTGCTCGCGGCGGCGCTGCTGGTGGCCTTCACGGCCGTTGTGCTGGTGGCCCTGCGGGCCGGCCAGTCGTGGACTGTCATTGCTTCGGGCGCCTGGGTGGCGCTGACATCAGCCGGCGTACCCGTCGCCCGGAACGCCGTGCTCGCGGCCCTGGTCGTGATCGGGCTGGCGGGGTCAGGAGCCGACGACGCGAAACGTCCGGTAGGTGCGGCTCTGGGCCTGGTCCTGGCTGCCGCCGTTCTCATCGCGGAGGCAATGGCCGGCCGGGCGGCACGGACCCGCCGTGCCCTGGCCGACGAGGCGGCCTTCGACCTCGCGATGGCCGAGACCCCGGAGGTCGGTTCGCCGGCGCCCGACTTCCGGCTCCCCACGCTGTCCGGGCCCGAGCTGACCCTGCGGGGCCTGCTCGAGGCCGGCCGGCCGCTGCTCGTGGTCTTCATGATGCCGGGGTGCGGCCCGTGCAAGTCGATGCGGCCGGCGGCCGCCCGCTGGGCCGATGCCTATCGAGATCGGGTCCGCGTCGTGATCATGTCCCGGTTCGCGCCGGAGGCCAACGCCGAGCACTATGCCG
>CAVVAY010000009.1:0-18325 GCA_963746465.1 uncultured Actinomycetota bacterium
ACCACCGCGGACGAGCCGGGTCCGACCGAGAGGCCGCCGGCGAGGTCGATGCGGAACTGGTCGGCGCGCAGGTTCAAACCCGCGCTGGCACCGATCTCGACCAGCCGCAGCGGCCGACGGTGATCGGCGACAAGGTGCAGCAGCCCGCCGATCAGGGCCGCGGACCTGCCCACCTCATTGGTCTGCGGCGCCTGGTGCAGCGACCGGCGCAGCTCGTCGGGCTGGTCGGCGAACAGGTCGCGCAGTGCGGCCCAGGCCGCCTCGCGGTCTCCGGTCCCGCCCACCGACGGATAGGTCAGCGCCAGAGCCGGTGCGCGCCGCTCCAGCACCAGCCGGTGCGCGCCACCCATCAGTCGCAGGGCGAGTGCGCTCGGACCGGGGTCCTCCTCATGGCCCCGGAGCACGTCGTACGACGGTCCGCCGGCCTCGACGTCCTCGGCCACGCGCAGCAGCAGGAAGTCGTACAGCGGCGAGCCGAGTGCCGCGCAGCCCTCGGCCTGCTCCCGGATCAGGGCGACCATCCGCCCCGTCCCGGGTTCAGCCACGGAGCCTGTACTCCTCCAGCAGCCGGCGACCGATGATCATCTTCTGGATGTCAGAGGTGCCCTCTCCGATCAGCAGCATCGGTGCCTCGCGGTAGAGGCGCTCGATCTCGTACTCCTTGGAGTAGCCGTAGCCGCCGTGGATGCGGAACGAGTCCTCGACGACCTCCTTGCAGTACTCGCTTGCGAGGTACTTGGCCATCCCGGCCTCGATGTCGTTGCGCTCGCCGGAGTCCTTCTTCCGGGCCGCCATCACCATCATCGCGTGCGCCGCCTCGACCTTGGTCGCCATCTCGGCCAGCCGGAACTGCACGGCCTGGTGCTGCGCGATCGGCTTGCCGAACGTCTCCCGCTGCTGCGAGTAGCGGATGCCCAGCTCGAACGCGCGCTGGGCGACCCCGCAGCCGCGCGCCGCCACGTTGACGCGGCCCACCTCGACGCCGTCCATCATCTGGTAGAAGCCCTTGTTCGGCTCGCCGCCGAGGATCCGGTCGGCCGGCAGCCGGTACCCGTCGAAGACCGCCTCGGTGGAGTCGACGCCCTTGTAACCCATCTTCTCGATCTTCCCGGGGATCGTGAGCCCCGGTGCGACCTCGCCGAAGCCTGGTTCCTTCTCCACGAGAAAGGTCGTCATCCGCTGGTGCGGCTTCGCGTCCTGCGCTGCCTCGCCGTCGGTACGGACCAGCACTGCCAGCAGGTTCGACGTACCGCCGTTGGTGATCCACATCTTCTGGCCGGTGATGACGAACTCGTCGCCCTCGCGCACCGCCTTGGTGGAGATGGCACTGACGTCCGAACCCAGCGCCGGCTCGGACATCGAGAACGAGCCGCGGACCTCGCCGGTGGCCATCCGGGGCAGGAACGCCTTCTTCTGCTCGTCCGTGCCGTGCTGCTGCAGCAGGTAGGCGACGATGAAGTGTGTGTTGATGATGCCGCTGACGCTCATCCAGCCGCGGGCGATCTCCTCGACGACCAGCGCGTAGGTCAGCAGCGATTCCCCCAGCCCGCCGTGCTCCTCCGGGATCATCAGGCCGAACAGGCCCATCTCCTTCATGCCCTCGACGATGTCCGCCGGGTAGGTGTCGTCACGCTCGAGGGCCGCGACGTTCGGCAGGATCTCCTTGTCCACGAAGCCACGGACGGTCTTGACGATCTCCTGTTGGACGTCGGTCAGACCCTCGGTCTGGGCGAGACGACCCATGGCGCGACTCCTCGGCTGGCGACGACGGCGGGCGCTTTGTTACCGGCGAGTATGCCCCGGTACGACGGACCGCCGGCCGCCGGGGTCAGGCGCCCGTGGGCTGCCCGACCGGCCGCCCCACGGCGTAGTAGCCGGGCACGACGCTGAACCCGAGCCGGTCGTTGGCCGCGAGGATCGGCGCGTTCTGGTCCATGTTCTGGGTGTAGATGCGGTGGTGCCCGAGAGCCCGCATCGTCAGCGCGTGCTGGGCCTTCAGCGCCGTGGCCAGTCCCTCCCCCCGCGCGCCGTCGCGCACGCCGGTGAAAAAGGTGTTCAGTGCCTCGTCCTTGGCGCGGTCCATCACGGCGGTCATGCCGACCGGTCGGCCGTCCCGGAAGGCCAGCAGCACGTACGACGGGTCGGGCAGGAAGCCGCGGAACACCGAGTAGGGCAGCACCTCGTCGCTGCCCTCGGCGTCCGGTGCGTCCCGCCAGGTCTCGACGGTGAGGTCGTAGACCTCGCGCCAGGCGGACTCGTCGGCGTCGTCGGGCAACGGGCGCAACGCGAACCCCGCCTGCTCGGCCTGCGCCACGCTGGACTGGGCAGCCGTCTCGTCGAGGGAGTCGAGGTCGAGCAGCGACTCACGGTGGTGCCCGACCACGTGGTACCCGAGCCGTGCGGACGCGGCGAGGCTGTCATCGTCCAGCGCATGAACGCTGTCGGCGAGACCGGGCAGGCCGTAGGCGGCCGTTGCGTCGGCGAGCACGTCGGCGACGACCCGGCCGACTCCGCGGCGCCGGGCCCGCGGCAGGACGTAGACCCCGCCGGCGGCGTAGCCGTTCTGCGCGATGCCCTTGCCGATGAGGAAGGCATCGGCCACCGGCTCGCCGTCTAGCTCGCCCACGAGCATCAGGTGCGGAGTGCCCGGCGGCATCGACCTGACCCGGTCGGCCACGAAGTCCTTGCCCCACCACAGAGGGTCGCCTTCGTGCAGCGCGTCCAGGTCCTCGTGCAGACCGCCCGGGCGGACGGTCACCGATCCCCGTTGGCGCGGCAGCACGATCGGAGGCGCTGTCGTCTCGGCCATGACGCGAGTCTGGGACTCGACGGTCCAGCGCGTCAGCCGGATCAGCAGATCCGGACCGTTCGGCCACGGTGCAGACTGATCGGATGCACCGACGCGTCGCCCTGGTGGCTGGGGCACTCCTCGCCGTGGTCTGTGCGGTCGCCGGCTCGGCGTCCGGCCCGGCATCGGCCAAGCCGGGTCCCGAGCAGCCGCCGTGTGGCACGAGGAACGCGCCGCCGACGACGTACGACCACGTGGTCTGGGTGGTCCTGGAGAACCACTCTTTCGAGGACCTGCTCGGCACCGGACGGGCCCCCTACCTCGACAACCTGGCCGCTTCCTGCGGCGTGGCGACGAATGCCTGGGGGGTGACGCACCCCTCGCTGCCGAACTACCTCGCGATGGTGTCGGGCCGGACCGGGGGCATGACCCGGACGTGCACACCCGCGCAGTGCCCGCAGCGTCGGCGCACGCTGTTCGACCAGGTCCGGGCCCAGGGCGGCAGCTGGCGGGTGCTCGCCGAGTCGATGCCCTCGCGGTGCCGGCGGACCGATGCCGATCCCTACGTCGTGCGGCACAACCCGCCCACCTATTTCCCCGGGCTGGCGAGCACGTGTCGGCAGTGGGACCTGCCGATGGGTACGCCGACCGGCGGCCGTCTGGTGACGATGGTCCGCGAGGGCCGGCTCCCGACGTTCCTGCTCGTCGTCCCGAACCAGTGCCACAACACCCACGACTGCGACATCCGGGCGGGCGACGACTGGCTCGCACGGATCGTGCCCCTGCTCACGAACGGCCCCGACTACCGCGAGGGGCGCACAGCGGTCTTCGTCACCTGGGACGAGGGTGCCGGTGGGCACGCCGGGCAGCACTGCCGCGCGAGCCGCGCCCGCTCCTGCCACATCGTCACGGCCGTCATTGCGCCGACCACCGTGCCAGGCACCAGATCGCCGACCTTCTTCGACCACTACTCGCTGCTCGAGACCACGGAGCGGCTGCTGGGCATAGCGCGGCGCCTCGGTCATGCGGCGGACGACCGGACGGCGAGCATGCGCGGCGCTTTCGGGCTCTGACCTCAGCCTCGGCCGGGGGGCCAGGCAGCTGCAGCACGAACGTCGCCCCGGTCGCGCTCTCCCGACCGGCAGGCTCCGCCGTGCCGTTGAGCAATCGTGGCCACGATCGACAGCCCCAGGCCGCTGCCGCCGTTGTCGTCACCGGCCCGGGCCTCGTCCAGCCGCACGAACCGTTCGAAGATGCGCTCCCGCTGGACCTCGGGGACGCCTGGCCCATCGTCGCTGACCGCCAGCTCCACCCCGTCCTGATCAGCGCACACGCTGACCTCGACCCGGCTCCGCGCGTGGCGCTCGGCGTTCTCCAGCAGGTTCCGCACCAGCCGGACGAGCTGCTCGCGGCTGCCTCGGACCGGTGCCGCCGACACGTGTCCGGAATCGATCGGTACGCGACTGCCCACTCTGAGCCGCGCCACCTCCTCGAGCACCACGTCGTCGAGGTCGACCAGCTCGCCGGCCGCTGACGTCGGGGTCCGCTCGTCCTCCCGCGCCAGGAACAGCAGGTCGCGCACCAGCCGCTCCATCGCCGCGCTGTCCGTCAGCAGATCGTGGGCGAGCGAGTCCCAGTCGGTGGAGGCTGGATGCGCCACCGCGACCTCCAGCTGGGTCCGCAGTCGGGTGAGTGGGCTCTGCAGCTCGTGCGAGGCGTCGGAGGCGAACGTGCGCTGCCGCCGGCTGGCCGTCTCCAGCCGGTCCAGCATCGCGTTCATCGTCCGGGCCAGCTGGGCGATCTCGTCTCCACCCGGCGGCTCAGGCACCCGCCGGGACAGCGCCGCGTCCGAGATGTCTGCGACCTCCGCACGGATCGACTCCACCGGTCGCAGCGCCCGGCCCACGACAGTCCAGGTCACCAGGGCAAGGAGCAGGGTCAGCACCGGCACGCCGACGACCAGGAGGCCGCTCAGGGTGGCCAAGGTGTCAGTGACGGACTCGAGACTGGTGGCGACGTAGACCGTCGATCTCGTGCCGGCGGACCCTGCACGCAGGGCCCACACGCGGTAGTTCTCCAGGTCCTGGTCGTCACGGACACCGGAGACGGTCCGCACCACCGGGTCTGCGCCGGAGGTCCGGAAGGAGAAAGCAGCGGGCCGGCCGCGGACGTTGGCCGTGGCGGACCTCACGTGACCGGCGTCGTCGACGACCTGGATGAAGGAGTCGTCGTTGGTGGGGGTCAGGGAGGCCGGCAGGGTCCCGGCCGTCACCAGGGCGGCCACGTCGCGGGCCCGAGTCCGCGCGGAGTCGTCCTGGCCGCGGGACAGCGCCCCCTCCAGGGTCGCCAAGAGCAGCCAGGCCCCGAGGACGAGTGCCAGCGCCACAGCGGCGGTCGCAGCAAGTGTCGTCCGGAACCGCACCGAGCCCCAGCCGGGCAGCCGCAGCGCCACGTCAGCCGCCGTCGGGGTCGAGCCGGTAGCCGACCCGCCGGACGGTCTGCAGGCTCGCCCGGCCGAAGGGCTCGTCGATCCGACGACGGAGCTGGCCGACGTACACCTCGACGATGTTCGGGTCCCCCTCGTAGGCGAAGTCCCAGACGTGCTCGAGGATGTCCCGCTTGGAGTGCACGTCGCCCGGGCGGCGCATGAAGAACTCCAGCAGCGAGAACTGCCGGGGGGTCAGCTCCACCTCCGTCGCCCCGCGGCGCACCTGATGACCGGCGGGGTCCAGCGACAGGTCGCCCACCAGCAGCGTGACGGGCCGCTCCGTCCGGCCGCGGCGCAGCAGAGCCCGTAACCGGGCGACCAGCACCACGTAGGAGAACGGCTTGGCCAGGAAGTCGTCGGCGCCGGTGTCCAGCGCGCGCGCCTCGTCATGCTCGCCGCCGCGGGCCGTGAGCATGAGGATCGGCGCCCAGTCACCCGCGTCGCGCAGCCTCGCGCAGAGATCGAGCCCACTCATCCTCGGCAGCATCACGTCGAGGACCAGGACGTCGTAGCTGTGCTCCGAGGCGTGCCAGAGACCTTCGTCGCCGTCGTATGCCACGTCCACGGCGAAGCCCTCGCTCTCCAACCCCCTCTTGAGCGCACGGACGAGCCGCCTGTCGTCGTCCACGACCAGCACCCGCACGCCGTCACCGTGCCACAGGGATGCTGAGCGCGTCCTGAACGTGCGCTGAAGGTGACGGGACGTTCAGCACCGGTTCAGGAGCCGGAGAGGAGGGTGGCTCCCATGACCCCGCACCGTGCGCTGCCCACCGCCCTGCTCATCCTGGCCCTCGGTTCTGCGGCGGCGCCGAGCAGCGCGTCCACGACGTCCGTGGCGCCCGACCCGGCGCGGTTCAGCACGACCATCGACAACCCGTTCCTGCCCTTCGTTCCCGGCACCGTGATGCGCTACCGCGAGACGGGCAGCGACGGACGCGGACGCGACGTCGTGCGGGTGACCCACCGCACGAAGCAGATCCAGGGCGTCAAGACGGTCGTCGTCCGGGACCGGGCTTTCCTGAGGGGCGAGCTCGTCGAGGACACCTTCGACTGGTACGCGCAGGACCGCCGCGGGAACGTCTGGTACTTCGGTGAGAACACCAAGGAGTACGAGAACGGCCAGGTCGTCAGCACGGAGGGCTCGTGGAAGGCTGGTCGCGACGGTGCCCGCGCCGGGATCGTGATGAAGGCGCACCCTCGGGTCGGCGTCACCTACCGCCAGGAGTTCTCTCCCGATGTGGCCGAGGACCAGGCCACCGTGCTGAGCAGGGACGCCGCGGTGACGGTCCCCTACGGATCGTTCCGGAACGTGCTGAGGACGAAGGACTTCACCGCCTTGGAGCCGTCGACGGTGGAGAACAAGTTCTACGCGCGCGGCATCGGGTCGGTCCTCGAGAAGCTGGTACGCGGGGGCCGTGAACGCGTCGTGCTGGTCTCGGTCAGCCGGCCGTGAGAACCTCAGCAGCGTCACAGGGAAGAGGTCAGGTCATGAAGCGAAAGATGGTCATCGGCGCCGCAGCGCTGCTCGCGGCAGGAGCCGCCGGTACGACGGCGGCGGTCGCATCGGGTGACGACGGCGAGGGCACGGTCACCGGCCCGCAGGCCGAGCGGGCGACCGCGGCGGCCCTCGCCGAGACCGGCGGCGGCACGGCCAACGCGGTGGAGCGCGACAACGAGAACGGCGCCACCTGGGAGGTCGAGGTCACCACACCGGCGGGCAAGACCGTCGACGTACGACTCGACGAGAACTTCCAGGTCGTAGTCGTCGAGGGCGACAGCGAGAGTTCCGACGGTTCCGGCGCTGACGGCTGAGCGGGTCAGCGGGCCTCGAGGACGCTGTTCCCCCCGTCGACGACCAGGCACTGGCCGGTGACGTAGGACGAGCCGGGCGATGCCAGGAAGGCCACCACAGCGGCCACCTCGCCCGCCGTGCCGGACCGGCCAGCTGGCGAGCGCCGACCGTGCTTCGCCTCCTCCTCGGACTGGGAGGCGCTGGCGATCCAGCCCGGCGCGACGGCGTTGCAGGTCACGCCGGCCGCGCTCACCTCGACGGCAACAGCCCGGGTCAGGCCCACCATGCCGGCCTTGGCCGCCGCGTACGACGACTGGTCGGGCATGGCGTTCACCGGGCCGGTCGTCGATGCGACGTTCACGATCCGGCCGAAGCCGCGGCTGACCATGCCCGGCAGGAAGGCACGGGTCACCAGGAACGCGGTGTCCAGGTTGCGAGCGAGGTCGGCTCGCCAGTATGCCGCCGACAGGGAGGAAACCGGGCTCTGCACATCCGCTGACCCGACGCTGAGCATGCCGGCGTTGTTGACCAGGACGTCGATCTCACCCACCGACGCGCGCAGCAGGTCGACGTCAGCCTCCTTGGTCAGGTCCGCGACGACGCCGATCGATCCGTTGCCGAGCTCGGCCGCTCGACTCTCGATCCGGTCGGTCGTGGACGTGACGTGCACCGTTGCGCCCAGCGCGGTCAAGGCACGTGCGCAGGCGAAACCGATCCCGTCCGGCGAGCCGGCGCCGGTCACCAGGGCGACCCGACCGGAGAGGGTGGACAGCGTCACTCCTTCGGAGGTTCGAAGGACGACGTACGCGTCATGCCGGCGGCACGTCCCTTGCCGGCCACCACGAGCGCCATCTTTCGGGACGCCTCGTCGATCATCTCGTCCCCGAGCATCACCGCGCCCCGCATACCGCCGGCCTCCGACGTGTGCCACTCGTAGGCGTCCAGGATCAGCTCGGCGTGGTCGTAGTCGTCCTGCGCGGGCGAGTACACCTCGTTGGCGGCCTCGATCTGACCGGGGTGCAGCACCCATTTGCCGTCGAAGCCCAGCGCGGCTGACCGTCCGGCCACCCGGCGGAACCCCTCGACGTCCTTGATCTGCAGGTACGGCCCGTCGATCGCCTGCAGGTCGTACGTGCGCGCCGCCATCAGGATCCGCATCAGGATGTAGTGGTAGGCGTCGCCGACGTCGTAGCCCGGGGGCTGCTCACCGACCACGAGCGACTTCATGTTGATGGAGGCCATGAAGTCAGCAGGTCCGAAGATGATGGTCTGCACGCGCGGAGACGCGCCGGCGATGGCGTCGACCTCGACGAGACCCTTGGCGTTCTCGATCTGGGCCTCGATGCCGATCCGTCCGACGTCGAGCCCGTTGGACTTCTCCAGCTGGGTCAGCAGCAGGTCCAGGGCGTGCACCTGCGAGGCGGTCTGCACCTTGGGCAGCATCACCGCGTCAAGGTTCGCCCCGGCGCCTTCCACGACCGCGATCACGTCGCCGTACGTCCACTGCGTCGTCCAGTCGTTGACGCGCACCACCCGCGTCTTGCCCGACCAGTCACCTTCGTTCAGCGCCGACACGATGTTGCCCCGGGCTTCGACCTTGGCCAGCGGCGACACCGAGTCCTCCAGGTCGAGGAACACCTGGTCGGCGGGCAGCCCCTGCGCCTTGCCGAGCATCTTCGGGTTCGAGCCCGGCACCGCCAGGCAGGAACGACGCGGGCGCGGTGCCTGACGGCCGCTCGGCAGGGTGGTCGGATCGGTCACGGCGGTCAGGCTACCGACGGGTCACTCGGCCGGGATCGACGGCTCGACGTCGCCGCCGGAGGAGACGACGATGCCGAGACCGACCAGGAGCAGCACCGCGGCAGGCAGCGCCGCGAGCGGCGGCGTCTGCCCCAGCGCGGCCGCGGCGATCAGCGCAGCGCCGGGGATCTCCAGCAGCAGCGCCAGCGACACAACCGTCGGGCTGGTCGAGCGCAGCACCATGTTGAACACCGAGTGGCCGAGGAGCTGTGCGCCGGCCGTCAGCGCGAGCAGCTGCAGCCAGGTCCGGTCGCTGAAGCCCCACAGGTCGACACCTCCCACCAGGCAGGCGACCAGCAGTACGACGGCTGCGGTCGAGTAGCACAGCGCGGTGTAGGTCGTGGTGGTCACCGTCCGGCGTACCTCGGCCCCGGCAACGGTGTAGAACGCCGCGAACACCCCGCCCAGCAGGGCGAGCAGGTCACCGGCCAGCGCGCGTGGCTCCAGGGAGAAGTCCACCCCGGTGAGGACGACGACCGCCACCAGGGACACGGCGATGCCCAGCCAGGCACGCCTCGGGATGTGGTGGCCCTGTGCCCGGGCGATCAGTGCGACCCAGACCGGTTGGGTGGCCACGATCGCGGTGGCCGACGCGACCGAGGTGTAGCGCAGGCTCGGGACCCAGGTGGCGAAGTGCAGGGCCAGCAGCACACCGGCCGCGGCCGCCCACCGGAGCTCTCGACGGGACAGGCCGGCGAGCTCCGGCCGCCGACGCACCAGCGCCACCGGCCAGATCGCGACCAGCGCCAGCACGTTGCGCCAGAGGGCGACGGCCAGCGCGGGTGCCACGATCGCGGCCATCAACGGGCCGGACGTCGACACCGCGACGATGCCCACGGTCATCAGCATCGCGTCGGACCGTGACGGGCGACCGACGGTGCGCGGCACTGCGGCAGCGGGCTGGGTCACCGCGCCATCATCGGCCACGGCCTCGAGTGGCCGGGGTGTGGGACGCTCGGGGGGTGATCGTCGATCGGGACGCCGAGCTGGCTCGCGCGCTGATCGACGAGGCCTGCCGGAAGTCGTCACTGGTCTGGCTGCGGCCGGCCGGTGCGGACCGGGCCCAGGGCGTCTGGCACGTGTACGTCGACGGCGCGGTGCACCTGGTCACGGGGGGCCTCGAGCAACCCGTCCCGGAGCTCACCGACGGCGCCGAGGTCCACGTGACGGTGCGCAGCAAGGACACCGGGGGCCGGGTGGTCACCTATCGGGGCACGGTGTCGACGATCTCGCCCGACGACCAGGCCTGGGACACCGTGGTGACCGAGCTGCACGCGAAGCGACTGAACCCTCCGGACGGTGAGGAGCAGCCGGCCCGGTGGGCGCGGGAGTCGCGGGTCGTCCGGATCGAGCCGGTGGGAGCTCTCGTCGAGGGACCCGGGCACCTCTCCCAGCGCTCGCACGCCGCCGAGCCGGCCAGCTCACCGGCCACGACCCGCGGGCCGCTGCCGTTCGTCGTCGGCCGCCGGGCCCGCCGCCGGCCGAGCAGTCGTTGACCCCGCGCAGCGACGCGTGGCAGCGCCGATCCGCGGCGCTGCGCCGGTAGCCTGACCGGCGTGAGCGGCGCGCCGACCAGGGTCTACATCGCGCGCCTGGCCGGCACCCCACTGTTCGACCCGATGGGCGACCAGGTCGGCCGGGTGCGCGACGTCGTCGTGTCCCTGCGGATCGGGCCCGAGGAGCCGCGGGTGCTGGGGCTGGTCGTCGAGGTGCCCGGCCGCCGCCGGATCTTCGTGCCGATGACCCGGGTGACCTCCGTCGACGCGGGGCAGGTCATCACCACCGGACTGGTCAACATGCGCCGGTTCCAGCAGCGCCCCACCGAGACCCTGGTGCTCGGCGAGATGCTCGACCGCACGGTGACCTTGCACGAGGACGGCTCCCGGGCCGTGGTCGAGGACGTCGGCATCGAGCAGCAGCGGACCCGCGACTGGGCTGTGACCCGGCTGTTCGTCCGGCGTCCGGGCAAGGGGCTGCGTCGCCGGGGCGAGACCCTCACCGTCGAGTGGCGGGAGGCCGGCGGGCTTCAGGTCGAGGAGACCGGCCAGGGTGCGGCCAACCTGCTGGCCACCTTCGAGCAGCTCAACGCGGCCGACCTGGCCGGCGTGCTGCACGGCCTGTCGTCCAAGCGCCGGGTCGAGGTTGCCGCCGCGCTGGACGACGAGAAGCTGGCCGACGTCCTCGAGGAGCTGCCCGAGGAGGACCAGGTCGAGATCCTCGGCGAGCTGGAGCAGGAGCGCGCCGCCGACGTGCTCGAGGCCATGCAGCCCGACGACGCCGCCGACCTTCTCTCCGAGCTGCCGCAGGCCGACGCCGAGAAGCTCCTCCAGCTGATGGAGCCGGACGAGGCCGCTCCCCTGCGCCGGCTGCTCGCCTACTCCGACGACACGGCCGGCGGCATGATGACCACCGAGCCGGTGATCCTGCCGCCGGACGCCACGGTCGCCGATGCCCTCGCCCGGGTCCGGCAACCGGAGCTCTCGCCGGCGCTCGCCGCCCAGGTGTACGTCTGCCGGCCGCCGATGGAGACCCCGACCGGCCGGTTCATCGGCATCGCGCACATCCAGCGGTTGCTGCGCGAGCCGCCGTCCGCACTGGTGAGCGGGGTCGTGGACTCGAGCATCGAGCCGCTGCACCCCGAGGTGCCGCTGGCCGCGATCACCCACCACCTGGCGACGTACAACATGGTGGCCGCACCGGTCGTCGACGAGAACGACCACCTGCTCGGCGCGGTCACCGTCGACGACGTCCTGGACCACCTGCTGCCCGAGGACTGGCGGCACGGCGGCCACCTGCTCCGCGGGACGGTCGCGGCGAGCGAGGCACCCGATGGCGCGTGAGCCCCGCCGGGTGACCCGGCTCGACCAGCCACGGGAGGTACGCCGGGCACTGGTGCCGACGCCGTCGTACGACCCGGAGGCCTTCGGTCGGCTCAGCGAGCGCATCGCGCGCTTCATCGGCACCGGCCGGTTCCTCGTGTACATGACCGTCTTCGTCGTGCTCTGGGTGGCCTGGAACGCCGTGGCGTGGCGGCTCCAGTTCGACAACTACCCGTTCATCGCGTTGACCCTGATGCTGTCGCTGCAGGCGTCGTACGCCGCGCCGCTGATCCTGCTCGCGCAGAACCGGCAGGCCGACCGCGACCGGGTGCAGTACGAGCAGGACCGCAGCCGGGCCGAGCGCAACATCGCCGACACCGACTACCTCACCCGCGAGCTCGCCTCGCTGCGGATGGCCGTCGGCGACGTCGCCACCCGAGACTTCCTGCGCTCCGAGCTGCGCCAGCTGCTGGACGACCTGGAGGAGCGGCGGGCTCTCGAGGCCGGACCGGGCGGCCGGCCTACCGGGGACCAGGGCTGACGCTGCCCGACGGCTCCAGGCTGTCGTCGTCGATGAAGCGCCCGAGCAGGTCGGCCAGTGCCGCTGCCTCGCCCTCGGCCAGCCGGCCGACGGCATGGTCGGCGACACCGCGCAGGTGCACCGGGCTGGCCGCACGCAGCCGGTCGAGGCCGTCGTCGGTCAGCACCGTGAACAGCCCGCGGGCGTCGCTGTCGCACGCCTCCCGGCGCACCAGGCCCTCGCGCTCGAGACGGTCGACCAGCCGGGTGAGCCCGCTGCGTGACAGCAGCACCCGCTCGGCCAGCTCCGACATCCGCAGCCGGCGCTCGGGTGCCTCGACGAGCTGCACCAGGACGTCGTAGGAGGCCAGCGGCAGCCGGTGCTCGGCCATCAGGTCGTTCTCGAGCCGGCGCGTCACGAGCGCGTGCGCCCGCAGGAAGCGCCGCCAGGCCAGCATCTGCTGATGGCTCAGGTCCCCCGACCGTTGCATGGGGGAGATCGTAGGGTCCAGCGGCCGCCGAGGGCAGCCCCGCGTCCGCCACGTAGCATCGGAGGATGCCCAGCACCTCGGTCACCGGACCGACCCTCGACGCCGTCCAGGCTGCCCTGGCCACCGTCGACGACCCCGAGATCCGCAAGCCGATCACCGAGCTGGGCATGGTGAAGTCGGTCGACATCTCTCCCACGGGCGAGGTTGCCGTCGCGGTGTACCTCACGGTCGCCGGCTGCCCCATGCGCGACACCATCACCAAGAACGTGACCGCTGCGGTGGCGGCGGTCGACGGCGTGACCGGCGTCAAGGTCGACCTGGACGTGATGTCCGAGACCCAGCGCAAGGACCTGCAGGGCCGGCTGCGGTCCGCTTCCGGCGCGGTCGAGCGAGAGATCCCCTTCGCACTGCCGGGGTCGCTGACCCGGGTCTACGCGGTCGCCTCCGGGAAGGGCGGCGTCGGCAAGTCCTCGGTCACCGTCAACCTCGCGGCTGCCATGGCTCGCAACGGGCTCGCCGTCGGCGTGGTCGACGCCGACATCTACGGCCACTCGGTCCCGCGGATGCTCGGCGTCGAGGGCCGGCCGACACAGGTCGAGGACATGATCCTGCCGCCGGTCGCGAACGACGTGAAGGTCATCTCGATCGGGATGTTCGTGGCGAACAACCAGCCGGTCGTCTGGCGCGGCCCGATGCTGCACCGGGCCTTGCAGCAGTTCCTCGGCGACGTCTACTGGGGCGACCTCGACGTGCTGCTGATGGACCTTCCTCCCGGCACCGGTGACATCGCCATCTCGGTGGCGCAGCTGGTCCCGCCGGCCGAGCTGCTGGTCGTGACCACTCCGCAGCAGGCCGCTGCCGAGGTCGCCGAGCGCGCCGGCACCATCGCGCTGCAGACCCACCAGCAGATCGCTGGCGTGGTCGAGAACATGTCCTACCTGCCGTGCCCGCACTGCGACGAGCGCATCGAGGTCTTCGGCAGCGGCGGCGGCCAGGCGGTGTCCGACGGGCTCAGCCGCACGATGGGTGCCCCGGTGCCGCTGCTCGGCCAGATCCCGCTGGACACCCGGTTGCGCGAGGGCGGCGACTCCGGGGTGCCGCTGGTCCTCTCCGACCCCGACGCCCCGGCGGCCCAGGCGCTCAGCAAGGTGGCCGACACCCTCGGGCACCGGGCGCGCGGCCTGGTCGGCCGGTCGCTCGGACTGAGCCCCGCGGGGCGCTAGCTAGGTGGCGTCCTCGTCGTACGGCGGGGGCGCAGCGGGTGCGCTCGAGGCGGACCGTTGCTCACCCGGGCCGCGACGAGCCGCCGGCTTCGTGCCGACGTCGTCGAGCTCGTCGAGGTCGATCGGGTCGAGCAGGTGCTTGCGGACCAGGCTGCGAGGGTTCAGATCCGTCAGGGAGAGATCCTTCATCTCCGGTCCCAGCTCGCGGCTCACCTCGGCCCGCGCCTCCGTGGCCATCCGGCGCACCTGGCGCAGCATCTTGGCGGCGTCGGCGGCATAGCGCGGCAGCTTCTCCGGGCCGAGCACGATGAGCGCGACGATCGCGAGGCCGATGAACTCACCCGGACCGATGTCGAACACGCCGCGATCTCCTCACCCCTCGTTGGCGCCCAGGGTCACCTTGATGTCCTGCTCGGAGCCGTCCCGGCGCACCGTGAGCGTAACCGTGTCGCCGGGTCGCTTGCTGCGGATCGCCACGATCAGCTCGGAGCTGCCCTCGACCGGCTTACCGTCCAACGCGACGATCACGTCGCCCGGCTGCATGCCGGCCTGCTCGGCCGGGCCGCCCGGCACCAGGGGCGGATGGCCACCCGTGGTGCCCTCAGCGATCCGGGCCCCCTCGCCGTCGTACCCGCCGTCCAGGCTGGCCCCGATCACCGGGAACTCAGCCGAGCCGTTGTCGAGCAGCTGCTCGACGGTGCGCCGCACCTGGTTGATCGGGATCGCGAAGCCGACGCCGATGTTCCCGCTCTCGCCGCCGAGGCCTCCCCCCACCGTCGCGATCGCGGAGTTGACCCCGATGACCTCGCCGGCCAGGTTGACCAGCGGGCCGCCCGAGTTGCCGGGGTTGATGGCCGCGTCGGTCTGGATCGCGTTGATGTAGGCGCTGTCGCTGGACCTCTGCTCACCGCCGGCGGTCACGGGCCGGTTCTTGGCGCTGACGATGCCGAGCGTGACGGTGCCGGACAGTCCCAGCGGGGAGCCGATGGCCAGCACCTGGTCGCCGACGGCGACGCTGTCGGAGTTGCCCAACGGCAGCGCGGGGAGATTCTTCGCATTGACCCGGAGGACCGCGAGGTCGTAGCTCGCGGACTTGCCGAGCACCTTCCCGACCATCGAGCGGCCGTCGCTGAACGTCAGCTCCACGTCGCCCTGCGCGTCGGTGACGACGTGGTTGTTCGTCACGACGACGCCCGCGTCGTCGACGACGAAGCCCGACCCGGTGGCCTGCCCGTCCGAGGTCTCGACCTTGATCTGGACCACGCTGGGCAGCACTCGCGCGGCGACGCCGGGGATGCTGCCCTCGGGACGGTCGACGTCCCGGGCCGGCGCGGCACCCAGGCTGGCACCGTCGACGGTGCCCGAGTCGGAGTCCCGCTCGGCGAGCAGGAAGCCCGCGGAGCCGCCGACGACGCCGGCCACCAGGGCGATCGCCGCCGCCAGCGCGACCAGCAGGCCGGTGCGGCTGCGCGGTGGCTTCGGGTCGTTGCCGAGCGTGTCGGTGGGCGCCCAGACGTCGTGCACCGTGTCGTGCACCGTGTCGTCGGTCGGCGGGGCGTCCCAGACCTGGCGCTGGGAGCCGGTCCACCACGGCGTCGGTGCGCCCTCGCCGGGTCGGTCGCCCGGGCGGTTCTCGTCGGTCATGCTGCGGTGCTCCGGATGGTCGGCGGGACGGCTCGGTCTGCGACTGCCCTCAGGAGAACGGGTTGAACCAGGACGCGACCCGGTCCAGCCCTCGGCCGAGACGCCCGAGGGTGTCGCCGTCCGCAGCCGGATGGTGCGGCAGGGCCGCCACCACCTGGTCCACCGTACGCTCCGGGGCGTCGGCCACGACCGTGTAGACGGTCCTGCCGGAGGTCCAGACCACCCGCTTCGGGACCTCGCCACGCACCCAGATCTCGTGACCGTCGGTGACCTCCCGCCGGTGGTCGGCCAGGGCGGCCTCGTCCAGCCGCCCGCGCTGCTCGAACACCGAGACGGTCGCGATCCCGTCGCTGTAGCTGAGGTGGACGATGCTGCCGTCCTGCCCGCCGCGGCGGGCGTCGACCAGGGTGAGCGGCCCCGGCAGAACGGCCGGGCAGTGCCAGCCGCGGTCCCGCATCCGGCCAAGCGCGGCCGGGTCGATGCTGGCCGACCAGGCCCGGTCCCCTGACCCCACGGCCACGGTCCCCCGGCCGATCGAGATCTCGACGAAGGCGCTCGCCCGGGTGGTGCGGCCGTGCCGGTCGTACACCTCGCGGCGCAGCACCAGCCCGCTGTCCCGGTCGAGCCAGAACCGGGCGGCGTCCGGTGAGTCGGCGGCTGCGTCCGGGCGCCGGGCCGCGACGACGTCGACGGTCCGGCCGGCCACCTGGTCCTCGCCGACCACGCTGAGCGAGTAGTGCGACATCAGCACGCCGATGCCGCCGCCGGCGATCGACGGGGTGCCGGCGGCGGCCAGCGTCATGCTGCGGGCAGGGGCCGCCATGGTGGCGTCGGTGTGCGCCCGGGTGCCTTCGCCGGGCACGTGGTCGATGTCGACGACCTCGCTGGTGGTGCCGCGCGCGGTCCACGCGGAGACGAACTGGACGCCGCTGTACGGCGTGCTGGCCGGCGCGCTGCCGGCCCGGACCAGCAGCCGCCGGGCCGCGGGCTGCACCACCGGACGCGCACCGCCGGTGCTCGCCGACGGGTCGGCGGGCTGCCGCGGGGCCGTGTGGTTGGGCGCGACGACCAGCGCGACCACGGCCAGGGGTCCCAGGACCAGGACCGCCCCGGCGACGGGGACCAGCCGCTTCACCGTCGCGGGACGGTCGGGTAGAACACGTCGCCGAAGGCTGCCGACATGCCCAGACCAGGCTCGCCGACGGTGATCCCGCTCATGGTGGCGGAGTGCTCGACGGACAGCTCCGCCGAGGGCGGCACGACGCTGCCGGCCGGCTGGCGCGGCGCGCCGGCGGCGAACGCCGTACCGAGCACCAGGCCGGCGACCGACAGGGCGCCGACCGCTGCGTAGCGGGCCCGGCGGGTGCGGCGCGCGGTGCGGGCGCCGTACGACGAGGGTCCGCGGGAGTCCCCGCGGTTGCTGCGCGGGCCGCGACCGGGTGGCGGCAGGACCGGGACCACGGGGCCCTGGGGCATCGTGCGCGAGCGCGGCGGCAGCGGAGGCCCCGGCAGCGCGAGGGCGGCCAGCGAGGCGAGCACCTGGTCGGGCGGCTCCGGGGCACGGGCCGAGGCCAGCGCCTCCTTGACGGCGCGCTCGGCGTCGAGCAGGTCGTGGCAGGGGCGGCAGTGCGCGACGTGGGCGAGCGCGCGGTCGCGGTCCTCGTGGCTGAGCTCGCCGTCGACCAGGGCCGAGAGGCGGTGTCCGAGGTGGCTCACGGCGACACCTCGCCGCCGGGCTCGAACGCCTCGCGGCGGCCGGGAGCCCGGTGCTCGAGCGCGGTCCGCAGCTGGGCCCGGCCGCGGTGGATACGGCTGCGCACGGTGCCGAGCTTGATGCCCAGCGTGGCGGCGATCTCCTCGTAGGACAGGCCCTCGATGTCACAGAGCACCACGGCGGCCCGGAAGTCGGGCGGGAGGGCGTCCAGCGCGCGCTGCACGTCGTCGTCGAAGTGCTGCTCGTCGTAGACCTGGGCCGGACCGGGCTCGCGGCCGGGCAGCCGCTCGGCGGCGTCGTCGGCGAGGCCGTCGAAGCGGATGCGCTGCTTGCGCCGGACCCGGTCCAGGAACAGGTTCGTGGTGATGCGGTGCAGCCAGCCCTCGAACGTCCCGGGGGTGTAGCTGGACAGCGACCGGAAGACCCGGACGAACACGTCCTGGGTGAGGTCCTCGGCGTCGTGCGGGTTGCCGGTCAGCCGGTACGCCAACCGGTAGACCCGTGCCGAGTGGGTGCGCACCACCTCGTCCCAGGTGGGCGGGGTCCAGTCCGCGAGCGGCATGGCCTCGGCCGCGGGCACCGGGTCCGGGCGGGTCGGCTCGACCAAGACCCCACCTCCCCGGCTCAGAACGGCGGCTGCAGCACTCATGGTGCCTTGATCCCCTCCTCCGACCCAACCTGGGCCGTCGTGGACGTGTTCCCAGCCAACGCCGGGCACCGGCCCGCAGGTTCCCGGCGTCCTCGCACTAGGCTCGCGCTCGCGCCGCGCCGTCCCACCCACCGTCCACGGAGGCCGTCATCGCCGGGAACCTGCAGTCCAGCTGGACCTACGCGGAGGAGTTCGTCCCCGAGGACGACGTGCTGACCACCGCGCGCGCCAAGGGCGCTGAGCTGGGCTGCGTGCCCGTCCTGCCGGGCGCCGGCGCGGCGCTGTCCGCGATCGCGGCGGCTGCCGGCGCCAAGGCGGTGGTCGAGATCGGCACCGGCGCCGGTGTCGGCTCGATCTGGCTGCTGCGCGGCATGCGCCCGGACGGCGTCCTGACCACC
>CAVVAY010000010.1:0-57554 GCA_963746465.1 uncultured Actinomycetota bacterium
CGCGCGGAACCACTCCTCGGTGTGGTCGCCCACCCACTGCTGGTTGAAGTACAAGAGGTACTCGGCCATGTCTGCTCCTCTTCCGCTGGTCCCGGTGGTCCGCGTCACCTGCTCCACGAACGGCGACGGCCGGATCCGGCACGGTTGTCGCCACGTCCTCTGCATCGACGGTGTGTCCCGAGACCATAGGCTCGCGGACGTGCTGCTGGCCCTGGACACCGCGTCGCCTGCGGTCACCGTCGCCCTGGCCGACGGCGACCGGCTGCTGGCCGAGCGCAGCACGGTCGACGCACGCCGGCACGGCGAGCTGCTCGCCCCCGCGATCGCGGACGTGCTCGCTGAGGCAGGGGTCGACCGGGCCGCGCTGACCGGCGTGGCGGTGGGCGTCGGTCCCGGGCCGTTCACCGGGCTGCGAGTCGGCCTGGTCACCGCACGCACGCTGGGCGCCGTGCTCGGCATCCCGGTGGTCGGCGTCTGCACTCTCGACGTGCTGGCGATGGGCAGCGGTCTCGACGGCGACTTCCGGGTCGTCACGGACGCCCGGCGGCGCGAGGTCCACTGGGCCGCCTACCGGTCCGGGGAGCGCGGCCCGGTGCGGGTCGACGGGCCGCACGTGGCGGCGCCCGCCGACTCGGCGTACGACGGACCGGCCGTCGGTGCCGGTGCCGGGCTCTACCCCGAGGCATTCCCCGGCCACCGCCGCCCGCTGCACCCCAGAGCCGCCGACCTCGCGGCCTGGGTGGCGCGCGGCCTGCCCACCGTCGCCCCCGACCCGCTGTACCTGCGTCGACCGGACGCCGCCGAGCCCGGCACCCGCAAGTCGGTGCTGAGCCGGCCCCGGCCGTGAGCGACGAGGTCGCCCTGCGCCCGATGCGGTGGTGGGACGTCGAGGCGGCGCACGCGCTGGAGACGGTGCTGTTCCCCGACCCCTGGTCGGTGGAGACGTTCTGGTCCGAGCTGGCGCTCGTGCCCGACTCGCGGCACTACCTGGTCGCCGAGGACGACGGGGATCTGGTGGGATACGCCGGCCTGGCCGTGGTGGGCCGGCAGGCCGATGTCCAGACCCTCGCAGTCGCTCCGGCCGCCCAGGGCCGGGGGTTGGGCCGCCGCCTGCTGCACGCGCTCGTGGCCGAAGCGCGGCGCCGGGACGCCGGTGAGGTGCTGCTCGAGGTCCGGGCCGAGAACGCGGCCGCGCTGGCGCTCTACGCCGGCGCCGGGTTCGAGCGCATCGCGATCCGCCGCGGCTACTACCGACCTGGTGGCACCGACGCGCACGTGCTCCGGTTGCGCATCACTAGGCTCTGACGCCGTGACGTCACGGATCGCGCTCGCCACTGCCGCGGAGTTCCCCGACCTCGACGAGGACGGCCCGGTGCTGCTCGCGGCGCTCGCCGAGGAGGGCATCGAGGCCGAGCCGGCGGTCTGGTCCGACCCGCGAGTGGACTGGTCGGCGTACGACCTCGTCGTGGTGCGGTCGACCTGGGACTACCAGGACCGGCACGCCGAGTACCTCGACTGGGCCCGCCGGGTTGCAGCCGCGACGACGCTGGCGAACTCCGCCGAGGTGCTGGCGTGGAACACCGACAAGACCTACCTGCGGACCTTGCAGCAGGCCGGCCTGCCCGTCGTACCGACCGACTGGCTCGAGCCCGGCGACGCGTTCGTGGTTCCCGAGGTCGGCGAGTACGTCGTGAAGCCGGCCGTGTCGGCGGGGTCGAGGGACACCAACCGCTACCGGTCCGGCGACCATGACGAGCTGGCCGTCGCGCACGCGACCGCGCTGCTCGCTGCCGGGCGCACCGTGATGGTGCAGCCCTACCTGTCGCAGGTCGACACCTACGGCGAGACGGCCATGTTCTTCTTCGGCGGCGCCTTCAGCCATGCCGTGCGCAAGGGTCCGCTGCTCACGCCCGCGATGGAGCTGGTCAGCGACGCCTACAAGCCGGAGACGATCGAGCCGCGCGAGCCGACCGAGGCCGAGCGCGACACGGCCGAGCAGATCCTGGACGCCCTCGCCCAGGTGTCGCCGGCGTCCCGCGACCTGCTCGTCTACTCCCGGGTCGACCTGGTGCCCGGGCCGGGCGACGCCCCGGTGCTGCTCGAGCTGGAGCTGACCGAGCCCTCGATGTTCCTCGTCCACGACGGCACCGGCGGCACGGCGTCGGCGCAGCGGTTCGCCGCCGCCATCCGGAAGGCGCTGGGTGGCTGACCAGCCGCTGGTGCTCGGGATCGAGACGTCCTGCGACGAGACCGGCGTCGGCGTCGTCCGCGGCCACACCCTGCTCGCCGACGCCATCGCGTCCAGCGTCGAGGAGCACGCCCGGTTCGGCGGCGTGGTGCCCGAGGTGGCCAGCCGCGCGCACCTCGAGGCGATGGTCCCGACCATCGAGCGCGCCGCCTCCGACGCCGGCGTACGGCTCTCGGACGTCGACGCGCTCGCGGTCACCAGCGGCCCCGGCCTGACCGGGGCGCTGCTCGTCGGCGTCGCTGCGGCGAAGGCGCTCGCGGTCGGCCTCGGCAAGCCGCTGTACGGCGTCAACCACCTGGCTGCGCACGTGGCCGTCGACCAGCTCGAGCACGGCGCGCTGCCGGTGCCGTGCATCGCGATGCTGGTGTCCGGCGGCCACTCCTCGCTGCTGCTGGTGCGCGACGTGACCGGCGACGTCGAGCCGCTCGGGGCCACCATCGACGACGCCGCGGGCGAGGCGTTCGACAAGGTTGCCCGGGTGCTGGGGCTGCCGTTCCCGGGCGGTCCGCACGTCGACCGCGAGGCGAAGGCCGGCGACCCGGCGTACGTCGACTTCCCCCGCGGTCTGACCGCCCCCCGCGACCTGCGCGAGCACCGCTACGACTTCTCGTTCTCCGGCCTCAAGACCGCGGTCGCCCGATGGGTCGAGACCCGGGAGCGCGACGGCGAGCCGGTGCCGGTCGCGGACGTGGCGGCGGCGTTCCAGGAGGCCGTGGTCGACGTGCTGACCCGCAAGGCAGTCCTGGCGTGCACCGAGCAGGGAGTCGACCACCTGCTGATCGGCGGCGGCGTCGCGGCGAACTCCCGGCTGCGGGCGCTGGCCCAGGAGCGGTGCGACGCCGCGGGCATCGCGCTGCGCGTGCCGCGGCCCGGGCTGTGCACCGACAACGGGGCCATGGTCGCGGCTCTCGGCTCGGAGCTCGTCGCCCGCGGGGTCGACCCCTCCCGGCTGGACCTGGCGGCCGACTCGTCCATGCCGGTGACCGACGTCGTCGCCCGGTAACCGGGGTGCTCGGCTGGCTGCTGCTCGGCGGTGCGGCCGTGCTGCTGCTCGGCGGCGCGGAGCTGTTCGTGGAGAACGCGGCCGGTGCGGCCCGCCGGCTCGGTGTGACGGTGATCGCGGTCGGCATCCTGCTCGCGGGGGCCGAGCCCGAGGAGCTGCTGACGGCGGTGATCGCCTCGCTGCGCGACCGGCCCGGCCTGGCCGTCGGCGACGCAGTGGGTGCCAACGTCACGATGCTCACCGCCTGCCTAGGCCTCGCTGCGCTGGTCCGGCCGCTGGCGGTCGGTCACCGGGTGCGGCAGTACGCCGGGATGGCCGCGGTCGCGGCCGCGCTGGCCCTGCTCGCCCTTCTGGACGGCCGGGTCGGGCGGGTCGAGGGCGGCCTGCTGCTGTCGGCATACGTGGTGCTGGTCGGGCTGGTCTGGTGGCGGGAGCGCGAGCCGCCGGCGCTCGGCGAGCTCGCGGAGCTGGCTGGCGAGGACGAGGGCTCCGACCGGTCGGCGGGGCTGGCCCTGCTGCTCGCGGTCGTCGGCATCGGGCTGATGGTGGCCGGCGGCGACCTCGCCGTGCGTGGTGCCGAGCGGGTGGTGGCCAGCCTCGGGCGCAGCGACTCTGCGGTCGGCCTGACCGTGCTCGCACTGGCCACAACGGCCGAGCTGTTCGCGCTGGTGCTCACCGCCGCGCGGCACGACGTGCCGGAGATCGCGGTCGCCGGTGTGGTCGGCTCGGCGGCCTACAACGCGACGGCGACCCTCGGCGCGGCCGCGCTGGCCCGGCCGCTGGCCGTCGACGGCGTGCTCCCGGCGGCCGCGCTGGGTGCCGCCCTGCCGCTCGTCCTGCTGCTGGTCACCCGCGCCGGCCGGCTGGGCCGGGTCGCCGGCACCATCCTTGCCGTGACCTACGTCGGCTACGTCGTCGTCGTGCTGGCCTGACCCCAGCAAGATCGTTTGCGACGCAAGGGAGGTCGACACGCCGGGTAGCGCGGCGTGTCAGGGGTCGGAACGTCGCAAACGATCACGAAGGTTGTCCCGCCTGAAGCCGCTGGACGACGAGAACCGACTGCTGCCCGGCGATCCGGGTGAGGACGATCGTGGCCTCCTCGTCCCCTGTCAGCCGCAGCTGCTTGCGCAGCTGCTCGGGCTGCACCGCCGTCCCGCGCTTCTTGACGGTCAGCCGGCCGACCCCGCGCTCCCGCAGCAGGGTGCGCAGCCGCTTGAGCCCGAACGGCAGCACGTCGGTCACCTCGTACGCCGTGCCGAACGGCGTCGCGGGCCGCTGGTCGCAGGTCAGATAGGCGATCGTCGGGTCGAGCAGCCGGCCGTCGACCAGGTCGGCGGCCTCCGCGACCAGCCCGGCCCTGATCACCGCGCCGTCCGGCTCCACCAGGTAGCGGCCGACCGGCCCGGCCACCCCGGTCCGGCTGCCGTCGCCGGTCAGGGTCTGCCCGGCGGGCAGCAGGGTGGCCCGGCGCCGCACGCCGGTCGACAGCGGCCCGCACCACAGGGCGCACTCGACCACGTCGCCGCCGTCGGACACCCACTCCGCCTCGGCGTCGGCCGGCAGCACCCCGTGCGGCACGCCGGGTGCGAGCTTGGCCCCGGTCGCCGGCACCCGGCCGGCCAGCGCGAGGACGAACCCCAGCGGCGGCGACCAGGACCGTGGGTCGAGGGCCCGCCCGCTGGCGCTGCGCCGGGCCGGGTCGACGAAGGCGGCGTCCACCCCTGCCAGCTCGGTGGTCGTGACGTCCGCGCAGCGCACCTCCACCCGGTCGGCCACGCCCAGCGCGGCCGCGTTGGCGGCAGCCACGGCCACCGTGAGCGGGTCGCGGTCGACGCCGAGGACGCCGGCGGCTGCCCCGGCCAGGGCCACCAGGTCCCCCCCGATCCCGCAGCACAGGTCGGCGACCAGGTCCGGGGCCAGCGCCGCGAACCGCTCCGCGTGCCGGGCGGCGACCACCGACCGGGTCGCCTGCTCCAGGCCGTCCACGGTGAACCACATCCGGTCCGCCGCCGGGCCGAGCTTGGCCCCGGCCCGGGCGCGCAGCCGGGCCTGGGTGAGCGCGGCGGCCGCGAGCCCGGGGTCGACGCCGGCGCGGTGCAGCTCCTCGGCGGCCGCCAGGGCCCGCCGCCCGTCGTACGGCGTGATCCGCGCGAGCAGGGCGGCACCCTGCGACGTGAGCAGCGCCTGGAACGCCGCGACCTCCGGGTGCGGGTCCACCGGGCGATCATCGCAAGCCCGGGCTGAAGGTGCGGACCCCCGGTGCCGATGCAGGCAGGAGCTGCCCTGACGGAGGACCCCCATGACCGCATCTGTGCTCGACCCCGCCGACCTGCCCGACGAGGAGCGTCCCGACAGCTGGCCGGTCCCCGCGGACGAGCCTGCCCGGGTCTCGGCCCTTCGCGCGTTCGGCGTCCTGGACCAGCCGCGGCAGGGCGACCTCGACGCCGCGGTCCGGCTGGCTGCCTACGTCTGCGGCACGTCCGCCGCGACCATCAACCTGATCGACGCCGACCGGCAGTGGCAGGCAGCCGCCCACGGCACCGAGCCCGGTGAGGTCTCCCGCGCCGACGCCATGTGCCAGCACACCGTGGTCGGCACCGAGGTCGTCTACACACCGGACGCGCGCACCGAGGCCCTGTTCGCGGAGAACCCCTTCGTCACCGGGCGGTTCGCCCGGATCCGGCTCTACGCCTCGGCCCCCCTGGTCACCAGCGACGGGCACGCGGTCGGCACCGTCTGCGCGTTCGACGATCGGTCCGGCCAGCTGGACGCCACCCAGCTCGGCCTGCTCCGGGACATCGCCGACCAGGTCATGGCGCTGTTCGAGCTGCGTCGGCTCTCTGCCGGCCTGCGCCGGGCGGCGACCCGCGACCCGCTCACCGGTCTGGCGAACCGTCGCGCGGTCGAGACCGCGATGGCCGGCGCCATCGCCCGCGCCGAGCGCGGTCTGGGCACGCCCTCGGTCGTGATGGCCGACCTGAACGGCTTCAAGGCGATCAACGACTCGCTCGGGCACGCCGCCGGTGACGCGGTCCTGCTCTCGGTGGCGCAGCGGCTGCAGGCCACCGCGCGCGGCGTCGACACCGTCGGCCGCCTCGGCGGCGACGAGTTCGTGGTGCTCCTGGAGCACACCGGCGGCCCGGGTGCCACGGCCGCGCTGAGCCGGCTGCGGCGCAGCCTGGAAGGCGGGTGGAGCGAGGTGGCCGGCGAGCACGAGGTCGAGGCCGCCCTGGGCATCACGACCTACCGGGCCGGGGACAGCGTCGCGACGCTGCTGGCCCGGGCCGATGCCGAGATGTACGCCGACAAGGCCCGCCGGGCCGGCTCGTACTGAGCCACCGGCACCGCGCCAGGCTCGGGTACTGGCACTCGGGTTGACCGAGTGCCAGGTCTCGCCTAGATTTCGTCTTGGCACTCTCGAGGTGAGTGTGCCAACCAGAGCAGCTACGGCGAGGTCAAGGCGTTCCGGCCCCCGCGACGGCGGACCGTCACCGAACCCGCCCCACGCTCGTGAGATTCGTGCGAGAGGGAGTCAGAAGTGACGACGGCCACCAAGGTTGCCATCAAGCCGCTCGAGGACCGCATCGTGGTCCAGCCGTCCGACGCCGAGCAGACAACGGCGTCGGGCCTCGTGATCCCGGACACGGCGAAGGAGAAGCCCCAGGAGGGGACTGTCCTGGCCGTGGGCCCGGGGCGCTTCGAGGACGGCGCACGCGTGCCGCTCGACGTTGCAGTCGGCGACACCGTGCTCTACAGCAAGTACGGCGGCACAGAGGTCAAGCACGGCGGCGAGGAGTACCTCGTCCTGTCCGCGCGTGACGTCCTCGCCGTGATCGAGAAGTAGGACGCCCGGGTCACCCCCGGGTGACCTGACGACGCCCCGGGTGGCCCCGGCTCCTCCCGGAGCCCCGGCTCCTGGGGCGTCGTCGTCCGCGTCCCCTCGTGCCCCACCCGACCGAAGGAAGCTAGAGACCTGATGGCCAAGACCCTCCAGTTCGACGATGCGGCGCGCAAGGCGCTCGAGAGCGGCGTCAACAAGCTCGCCAACGCGGTCAAGGTGACGCTCGGCCCCAAGGGCCGCAACGTCGTCATCGACAAGAAGTGGGGCGCCCCCACGATCACCAACGACGGTGTGACGATCGCCAAGGAGGTGGAGCTGGACGACCCGTACGAGAACCTCGGTGCCCAGCTCGCCAAGGAGGTCGCCACCAAGACCAACGACGTCGCCGGAGACGGCACCACCACCGCGACCGTGCTCGCCCAGGCGATGGTGCGCGAGGGCCTGCGCAACGTGGCCTCCGGTGCCAGCCCGGTGCTGCTCAACCGCGGCATCAGCAAGGCCGTCGAGGCCGTGTCTGCCCGGCTGCTCGAGATGGCCCGCGACGTCGACGGCAAGGACGACATCGCGAAGGTCGCCAGCATCTCGGCCCAGGACCCCGCCGTCGGCGAGCTGATCGCCGACGCGTTCGACAAGGTGGGCAAGGACGGCGTCATCACCGTCGAAGAGGCCAACACGATGGGCCTCGAGCTCGAGTTCACCGAGGGCATGCAGTTCGACAAGGGCTACATCTCGCCGTACATGGTCACCGACCCGGAGCGGATGGAGTCGGTCCTGGAGGACGCCTACGTCCTCATCCACCAGGGCAAGATCTCGGCCGTCGCCGACCTGCTGCCCCTGCTGGAGCAGGTGGCCAAGGCCGGCAAGCCGCTGCTGATCGTGGCCGAGGACGTCGACGGCGAGGCGCTCTCGACGCTGGTCGTCAACAAGATCCGCGGCCTGTTCACCTCGGTTGCCGTCAAGGCGCCCGGCTTCGGCGACCGCCGCAAGGCGATGCTCGAGGACCTCGCCGTGCTCACCGGCGGCCAGGTCGTGGCCCCCGAGGTCGGGCTCAAGCTCGACCAGGTCGGCCTCGAGGTGCTCGGCTCCGCCCGGCGCGTCGTGGTCACCAAGGACGACACCACCGTGATCGACGGCGGCGGCAAGCGGGACGCGGTCGAGGACCGGGTACGGCAGATCCGCGGCGAGATCGAGAACACCGACTCGGACTGGGACCGCGAGAAGCTGCAGGAGCGGCTGGCCAAGCTGGCCGGCGGCGTCTGCGTCATCGGCGTCGGCGCGGCCACCGAGGTCGAGCTCAAGGAGCGCAAGCACCGCATCGAGGACGCCGTGTCGGCGACCCGGGCGGCCATCGAGGAGGGCATCGTCGCCGGCGGCGGCTCGGCCCTCGTGCACGCCGTCGCCGTCCTCGACGACCTCGGCCTGTCCGGCGACGAGGCGACCGGGGCGAACATCGTCCGGCGCGCCGCCGACGAGCCGCTGCGCTGGATCGCCGAGAACGCCGGCGAGGAGGGCTTTGTCGTGGTCAACCGGGTCCGCGAGAACGGCGTGGGCACCGGCTGGAACGGCGCCACCGGCGAGTACGGCGACCTGGTCGCCCAGGGTGTGCTCGACCCGGTCAAGGTGACCCGTTCCGCGCTGCAGAACGCCGCCTCGATCGCGAGCATGGTCCTCACCACGGACACCCTCGTCGTGGAGAAGAAGGAAGAGGAGCCCGAGGCCGCCGGCAGTCACGGGCACGGGCACGGTCACGCGCACTGACCCGACCTGACCGACAGCACGCAGCAGGGCCCGGCTCCTCCCAGGGAGCCGGGCCCTCGCACGTCGGCGGCCAGGGGCCACAATCGGGTGCATGCCGATCCGCCGCCGACCGGCCCGACCACTGCCGGACAGCGTCCCGGTGACGTTGGGCGTCGCCGCCGTCGCCCGCCGGCTCGGTGTGGCGACCGGCACGCTGCGGACCTGGGACCGGCGCTACGGGCTTGGGCCCAGCGTGCACGAGGCCGGCACCCGGCGGCGCTACACCGCGGCCGACCTGGCACGGCTCACCCTGATGCGGCGGCTGATGCTGGAGGGCGTCGCGACCGCCGAAGCCGCCCGGACGGCGACCGAGACCGGCGCTGACGACCTGCCCGGGGCCGAGGACCCTCTGCCCGGCCCGCCGCCGGGGGCTGTCGCCCGCGGGCGGCGCGGCACCCACTCGGGCGGCGGTCGGGTGGTCGCGACCCGTGACGCCGGCCCGGCGGCCCGCGGCCTGGCCCGGGCGGCCATGGGGCTGGACAGCGACGCGTGCACCGCGTTGCTGCGCGCCAGCCTGAGCAGGTCCGGCGTCGTCCCCACCTGGAACGACCTGCTGCTCCCGGTCCTGGCCGGCGTCGGCGACCGCTGGCGCAGCACCGGGTCGGGGGTGGAGGTCGAGCACCTGCTCAGCGAGTGCGCCGAGGCCGCCCTGCGCTCCGTGCCGACGCCTGCCGGCCGGGCCCGCAACACCCGGCCCGTGCTGCTCGCGGCCCTCGAGCCCGAGGACCACCGGCTGCCGCTGGTGGCGCTCGCGGCGGCGCTGACCGAGCGCCGGGTGGCGACCCGGCCGCTGGGCACCCGGCTGCCTGCCCGGGCCCTGGTCGACGCCGTGAGCCGGACCGGCGCGCTGGTCGTCTTCCTCTGGGCCCAGGGGGCAGCCGGCCCGGCCCGGCTGCCCGAGGGCGACGCGCTGGTCGCAATCCGGCCGCGGCCTGCTGTGCTGCTGGGCGGACCCGGCTGGGACGGTGAGGGCGACCGGGCCGGGGTGACCCGGGTCAGCGACCTCGGCTCGGCGGTCGCCGCCGTCCTGGCGGTCGTCTCCGGCGGTGTGCCCGCACGGTAACCTCGCGCCCGACGTACCGGGCGAGGATCAGGGGGCAGGCGTGGCCGACGACCTCGCGGGGCTGCTGGCCGAGGGGGAGCGGGCGGCCTTCCACGGCCGCCCGTCGGCCGGTGTCGCCCCGCTGCGCCGGGCCGTCGAGCTCGCGACCGAGGGTGACCTGAGCGCCGAGGCGGCCGCGGCCGGCTGGTTGCTCGGTGTCTGCCTCGCGTCCGCCGGGAGGTACGGCGGCGCGCTGGAGGTGCTCGACCCGCTGGTCGCCGGCGACCGGTCGGCCGAGAGCCGGCTCCTGTCGGCCCTCGCCAGTGCCACCGTGGCCAGCGTGCACCGCCAGCTCGGCCGGCACGCGGTGGCCCAGGGCTACGACGAGCGTGCCCTCGAGGGCTCCGAGGGGGCCGGCGAGGCCGGCTTCGACGCCCTGCTCGGGCTGTCCGCCGACGCGGTCGGCCTCGGTGACCGCGGCACCGCCGCCGCCCGGCTGGCCGAGGCGACCGCGCTGGCCGACGGCCGGGTCGACTGGTGGCGCCAGCGGGTCCGGCTGGGCTGGGTGCGGGCGGAGGTGGCCCTGCTCGAGGAACGCAGCGAGGACGCCGTGCAGGCTGCCTCGGAGGCGGTGGACCTCGCCGAGCACTCCGGGGCGCCGCGGCACGTGGCGAAGGGCCTGCTCTTCCTCGGGGTCGCCCAGCTCGAGGCCGGCCGCACCGCCGAGGCCGGCAGTGTCCTGCGGCGCGCGGGGCTGCTGGCCGAGAGCCTGGGCACCCTGCCCCTGCAGTGGCCGGTCCGGGCCGTCCTGGGGGCTCTGCTGGCTGCCGACGCGCCGGAGGAGAGCGCCAAGGCCCTCGACTCGGCCCGGCGCGCGGTGAGCGCGATCGCCGACGACCTGCCGGAGGAGCTGCGGGCCGAGTGGCTCGCCCGGCCCGACGTCGAGGCCCTGCTCGAGGCCTGAGCGCGAATCTCGGCGCCTGGGGGTCAGGCCGGGCGGCACACCTGCCGATGAGAACGGGGTGCGCCGGGACCGACCCGGCCGCAGGAGGTGACCCACGCCCATGACCACCGTCCTCGTCTGCGACGACTCGCCGCTGGCCCGGGAGGCCCTGCGGCGTGCCGTCGCCACGGTTGCTGGGGTGGAGCGGGTGGTCGTCGCCGGCTCGGGGGAGGAGTGCCTGGTGCGGTTCAGCGCCGAGCGGCCCGACCTGGTCCTCGTCGACGTCCGGATGCCGGGCATCGGTGGCGTCGAGGCAGCTCGGCGAATCCTCGGCGCGGCGCCCCGTACTGCCGTCATCATGATGACGATGGCCGAGGACGTCGACGGCGTCGCCCGCGCCGTCAGCTCGGGGGCACGGGGGTATCTCGTCAAGGACGCGTCCCGGGAGGAGCTGACCGCCATGGTCACCCAGGCCCTCGCCGACGTCGCTTCCCGGCACCTGCCGCGGCCCCGCCCGGACGCGGAGAGCCTGCCGCCGCTGACCGAGCGGGAGCTGCAGGTGCTGCGCGGCATGGGCCGTGGGCGCAGCAACTCCGAGATCGGTCGCGAGCTCTACCTGTCCGAGGACACCGTGAAGACCCATGCGCGCCGGCTGTTCCGCAAGCTCGGCGCGGCGGACCGGGCCCAGGCCGTGGCCATGGGGTTCCGCTGGGGACTGGTGCGGTGACCGGGTGACCGTAACGTCGGGGCCGCCGGAAGCGATCTCCAGACGCACGGAGGTCGAGGACCGGGTCGACATGGGTGGCCTGGCTGCTCGGGCCGTCGCGGGTGACACCGCGGCGCGGGACACGCTGCTCGGACAGGTCCGAGTGGTCGTCCACCGGTACTGCCGTGCACGACTGGGGCGGCTGCCCGGGAGCGAGCACGCCGCCGACGACGTAGCCCAGGAGGTCTGTCTCGCCGTGCTGTCCGCCCTGCCGCGATACCGAGACGAGGGACGCCCGTTCGAGGCGTTCGTCTTCGGCATCGCCGCGCACAAGGTCGTCGACGCCCAGCGGGCCGCCGTCCGGGCCGCCGTGCCGACCGAGGACCTCCCGGAGAGCGCCGACACCGGCCTCGGTCCGGAGGACCACGCGGTGCGCAGCAGCGAGGCCGAAACCGCGCGCCGGCTGCTCGACCTCCTCCCGCCGCACCAGCGCGAGCTGCTCATGCTCCGGGTGGTCGTCGGGCTCTCCGCCGAGGAGACCGGTGCCGCGCTCGGCATGACCCCCGGTGCCGTCCGGGTCGCCCAGCACCGGGCGCTGTCCCGCCTGCGCACCCTCGCCGCCGCGGAGGTGGCCTCATGATCACCCAGGGAGACGGCAACGTAGACCTCGCCGCGGTCGCCGCCGACGACGCGCTGCTCGACCTGCTCGGGGCGCGTGCCGAGGTGCCTGCGGACGACACGATCGCCGGCCTGCTGGCCGCGTTCGCCGACGAGGTCGACGACGGCCTGGCGGCACTGCTGGCGTCGGCCGAGGCCGCCGATGGCACGGTCGGGTCGCCGCTCACCGCCGTACCTGCCGTCTCGGTCGTTCCCGACCTGCCGGAGCCCTCGGCCGCGCGCAGCCACGGGCTGCGGGCCACCACCATCGCTCTGGTCGTCGGCGCGACCCTGTCGGTCAGCGGGGTTGCGGCTGCCGTCACCGGCGACCCGTTCTCGCCCTACCGCGGCATCGTCTCGGCGGTCACCGGCGGCGACGACGAGTCAGCTGCCCACGCCGCCCGGATGGCGTGGCTGCAGCGGCAGCTGACCGGCACCCGCGCCAAGGTGGCGCACGGCGACCTCACGGGAGCCGCCACCGACCTGACCCGGCTGAGGGACCGGCTCGAGGCGACCGACGGCCTCAGCCACGGCCGGCGGACCGCCCTCGAAGCGCGCATCACTGCGCTGGAGGCGGCCCTGGCCCGCGCCCAGGACCGTGCCGAGGCCGGCACCACCAACGGCGAGTCCAAGGAGCACGGGAACACCGGCAGCGGACCGGCTGTGACGCCAGGCCCGAACAGCACGAAGACGACCCAGCCGCAGAGCACCAAGACGCCGGAACCCCAGAACACCAAGGTGCACCAGCCCCAGAACACCAAGGCGCACCAGCCGCAGAACACCAAGACGCCGGACCCGCAGAGCACCCGGGTGCACCAGCCGCAGAACACGAAGAAGGCGACGCCCGATGCCACCGAGGTGCCCGCCCCGGTGAGCAGCCCGGTGCCGGAGCCGGAGGCCACCAAGAAGGCCACGCCGCGCAACACGAAGAACCCGACGCCGCAGAGCACCAGGAAGGCCGAGTCGCAGCCCGGCTCGACCGCGGCAGCGACCGGCACCGACGAGCCCGCCACCGGACCAGCGCCGGCAACGGCAACGGCAACACGTCGCACTGACGCCGTGGCGGCCGGGCGGCACGGCGCCCGCCGGTAGCATGGGCCGGGTGACGGCGATGGGCTCCTCCGAGGACCTGGCCCCGCTGGGCCTCACCTTCGACGACGTGCTCCTGCTGCCGGACGAGACCGACGTCATCCCGTCCGAGGTCGACACGACGTCCCGGCTGACCCGCGAGATCACCGTGTCCGTGCCCCTGGTCTCGGCGGCGATGGACACCGTGACCGAGGCGCGGATGGCGATCGCGATGGCACGCGAGGGCGGCATCGGCGTCCTGCACCGCAACCTCTCGATCGACGACCAGGCGCACCAGGTCGACCTCGTCAAGCGCTCCGAGTCGGGGATGGTGAGCGACCCCGTCACGGTCGGGCCGGACGCCACCCTGGCCGAGCTGGACGCGCTCTGCGGCACCTACCGGGTCTCCGGCCTGCCGGTCGTCGACGCCCACCGCCGGCTGCTCGGCATCATCACCAACCGCGACCTGCTGTTCGTGCCCGCCGAGGAGTTCGACTCGCGCACGGTCCGCGAGCTGATGACGCCGATGCCGCTGGTCACCGCACCGGTCGGCATCTCGAGCGCGGACGCGGCGGCCCTGCTCGCCAAGCACAAGATCGAGAAGCTGCCACTGGTCGACGGCGCCGGCCGGCTGGCCGGGCTGATCACGGTCAAGGACTTCGTGAAGACCGAGAAGTACCCGCAGGCCACCAAGGACGCCGAGAGCCGGCTGCGCGTCGCCGCGGCGATCGGCTTCTTCGGCGACTCCTGGCAGCGGGCCACTGCGCTGGTCGACGCCGGCGTCGACGTCCTGGTGCCCGACACCGCCAACGGCCAGGCCCGGCTCATGCTCGAGATGGTGCGCCGGCTGAAGTCCGACCCGGCCACCCGGCACGTGCAGGTGCTGGCCGGCAACGTCGCGACCCGGGCCGGTGCCCAGGCGCTGCTCGACGCCGGCGTCGACGGCGTGAAGTGTGGGGTAGGTCCGGGCAGCATCTGCACCACCCGGGTCGTCGCCGGGGTCGGCGTACCGCAGATCACCGCGATCCACGAGGTCGCCAAGGCCTGCAAGCCGGCCGGGGTGCCTGTCGTCGGCGACGGGGGGCTGCAGTACTCCGGCGACATCGCGAAGGCGATGGTCGCCGGCGCCGACACCGTGATGCTCGGCTCGCTGCTCGCCGGCTGCGACGAGAGCCCAGGCGAGCTGGTGTTCGTCAACGGCAAGCAGTTCAAGCGCTACCGGGGCATGGGGTCGCTGGGCGCGATGGCATCGCGCGGCAAGGTGTCCTACTCCAAGGACCGCTACTTCCAGGCCGACGTCGGGTCGGACGACAAGATCGTGCCCGAGGGCATCGAGGGCCAGGTGCCCTACCGCGGGCCACTGCGGGCGGTCGCCCACCAGCTGATCGGCGGCCTCGCCCAGTCGATGTTCTACGTGGGTGCCCACACCATCCCCGAGCTCCAGCAGCGCGGCCGCTTCGTCCGGATCACCTCGGCCGGGCTCAAGGAGAGCCACCCGCACGACATCCAGATGACCGTCGAGGCCCCCAACTACCACTCCCGCTGAGGAGCGAGCAGCACACGTGACCGAGATCGAGATCGGCAAGGGCAAGCGCGGCCGGACGGCCTACTCCTTCGACGACATCGCGATCGTCCCGAGCCGGCGCACCCGCGACCCCGAGGAGGTCTCGGTCGCCTGGCAGATCGACGCCTACCGGTTCGAGATCCCGGTGCTGGCCGCGCCGATGGACTCGGTCGTCTCGCCGGCGACCGCCATCGCGATCGGACACCTCGGCGGCCTGGGCGTGCTCAACCTCGAGGGTCTGTGGACCCGCTACGAGGACCCGGAGCCGCTGCTCGCCGAGATCGCCGGCCTGGACGACGCCGAGGTCACCCGGCGGATGCAGGAGGTCTACGAGGCGCCGATCCAGCCGGACCTGGTGACGGCCCGGATCGCCGAGGTCCGCGCGGCCGGCGTGACGGTGGCGGCGGCACTCTCCCCGCAGCGCACCGCGCAGCTGTGGAAGACCGTGGTCGACGCAGGCGTGGACCTGTTCGTCATCCGCGGTACGACGGTCAGCGCCGAGCACGTGTCCGGCCGGGCCGAGCCGCTGAACCTCAAGCAGTTCATCTACGAGCTGGACGTGCCGGTCGTCGTCGGCGGCTGCGCCACCTACCAGGCCGCGCTGCACCTGATGCGCACCGGCGCGGCCGGCGTCCTGGTCGGGTTCGGCGGCGGTGCGTCGCACACCACCCGGTCGGTGCTCGGGGTGTCGGTGCCGATGGCGTCCGCGGTGGCCGACGTGCACGCCGCTCGGCGGGACTACCTCGACGAGTCCGGCGGTCGCTACGTGCACGTCATCGCCGACGGCGGCGTGGGTGTCTCCGGCGACATCTCCAAGGCGATCGCCTGCGGGGCCGACGCCGTGATGGTCGGCTCCCCGCTGGCCCGCGCCACCGAGGCGCCCGGCCGCGGCTTCCACTGGGGCTCGGAGGCCCACCACGGCGAGCTGCCACGCGGGGAGCGGGTCCGGGTCGGCACCATCGGCTCGCTCGAGGAGATCCTCTGCGGGCCGAGCCGGGTCTCGGACGGGTCGATGAACATGATCGGGGCCCTGCGCCGGGCGATGGCGACCACCGGCTACTCCGACCTCAAGGAGTTCCAGCGGGTCGAGGTCACCGTCGGCCACTGACCGCCGCCACGCCCGGCTCGTCATGACTTGTCCGGACTCGGGTCAAGAGTCCGTCATGTTCTGTTCGCGGCTCTTGACCGTGTGACCTGCGCCACACCACGCTCCTCGGCGGCCCACCGCAGGGCCGCACGACCACTCCTCGAGGAGCTCGATGACCCCCTCCCGTTCCCGCCTGCTGGCCGGCCTCGCCACCATGGCGACCGTCGGCCTGCTGGCCACCGGCCTCGGCGCACCCACCGCCTCGGCCGCCGGCCGCGACGCCCGCGACCAGGCCCGTGACGCCCTCGCCGCTCACCCCGCCGCGACCCGCACGAGCTCCGACGACTCCTTCACCGCCCGCGGCAGCACCATCCGCGACAAGGACGGCAGCGCGCACGTGCGCTACGACCGCAGCTACCGCGGACTTCCGGTGCTCGGCGGCGACGTCGTCGTGCACCTGGCCGAGGACGGCTCGTACGACGGCTCGTCGCTCACCCTCCAGCGCCCGCTGCAGCTCGACCCGGTCGCCAAGGTCTCGCGGGCCGACGCGGTGGCCACGGCGACCCGCGCGTTCGACGGCACCGTGTCGTCGACCGACGCCCGGCGGGTGGTGGACGCGATCGGCTCCCGGCCGGCGGCGGCCTGGGAGGTCACGCTGACCGGCGTACGGGCCGACCAGACGCCATCGGTGCTGCACGTCGTCGTCGACGGTGCGACCGGTGGCGTCCGCCGCTCGGCCGACGAGGTCCGCACCGGTACCGGCTACAGCAAGTACTCGGGCACGGTGGCCATCGCGACCTCCGGCAGTGCCGGCGCGTACAAGCTCAGCGACCCGACCCGTGGCGGCAACAACACCACCGACCTCGGTGGCTCGACCTTCGGCAACGGCACGCTGTTCAGCGACGCCG
The DNA here is from genome assembly GCA_963746465.1 of uncultured Actinomycetota bacterium. Taxonomy (GTDB): domain Bacteria; phylum Actinomycetota; class Actinomycetes; order JACCUZ01; family JACCUZ01; genus CAVVAY01. The sequence goes on from CAVVAY010000010.1 coordinate 16,865, forward strand.
ACGACCAGTGGGGCAACGGCTCGACCACCGACCGGGCGACAGCCGGGGTCGACGCGCACTACGGCTCCCAGGTCACCTTCGACTACTACAAGAACGTCCTGGGCCGGAACGGCATCTTCAACAACGGCACCGGCGTGCGCTCCAGGGTCCACTACGGCAACGGCTACAACAACGCCTTCTGGGACGGCAGCCAGATGACGTACGGCGACGGCAGCGGCAACACCCGCCCGCTCACCGAGCTGGACGTCGCCGGCCACGAGATGAGCCACGGCGTCACCGAGAACACCGCGAACCTCACCTACTCCGGCGAGTCCGGCGGCCTGAACGAGGCGACCAGCGACATCTTCGGCACCAGCGTCGAGTTCTACGCCAACAACGCCGCCGACATCGGCGACTACCTGATCGGCGAGAAGATCAACATCAACGGCGACGGCACCCCGCTGCGCTACATGGACAAGCCGAGCAAGGACGGCGGCTCGGCGGACTGCTGGTACGCCGGCGTCGGCAACCTCGATGTTCACTACTCGTCCGGTCCGGGCAACCACGTCTTCTACCTGATGGCCGAGGGCAGCGGCGCCAAGACCATCAACGGCGTGAGCTACAACAGCCCGACCTGCAACGGCTCGACCGTGACCGGCATCGGCCGGGACGCCGCGGCCAAGATCTGGTACCGCGCGCTGAGCGTCTACATGACGTCGTCGACCAACTACGCCGGCGCGCGCACCGCGGCGGTGAAGGCGGCCACCGACCTCTACGGCGCCAGCAGCAGCCAGTGCGCCGGTGTCGCGAGCGCCTTCAGCGCCATCAACGTCGCCGGCACGACCTGCGGCACCACGCCGCCGCCGACCGGGGGCAACAAGATCGTCAACCCGGGCTTCGAGTCCGGTGCGGCCTCGTGGACCCAGACGTCCGGCGTTATCAGCAACGACCCGGCCCGGGCGCACGGTGGGTCGTGGCTCGGCTGGCTGGACGGCTACGGCACCACCCACACCGACACGCTGTCGCAGTCGGTGGCGATCCCGGCGGCCAGCAGCGCCACCCTGTCGCTCTGGCTGAGGGTCGCGACCAGCGAGTCGGGCACGACGCCCTACGACACTCTCAAGGTCCAGGTGGTCAGCGGTACGACGACCACGACCCTGGCGACCTACTCGAACGCCAACGCGTCGAGCGGGTACCTCCAGCGGAGCTTCTCCCTGTCGTCGTACGTCGGCAGGACGGTGACCATCAAGCTCGTCGGAGCGGAGGACAGCACGCTGGCCACCAGCTTCTTCGTCGACGACTTCTCACTCACCACCGCCTGACGCACGGCCTGGCTCCATCCGCCGCCACCCTCGACGGGCAGGTCGAGGGTGGCGGCGCCATGTCCGGTCCGAAAATGTTCTTCCGGTGATGTCGAGACGGCGCGGTCGGCTCCGACCTCGTGCTGGGAGCGTCATCCGGACGCCGGCAAGGAGAGGACGAGTCATGGACTGGAAGCTTGAGGTCGTCGTGGTCCCGGTCACCGATGTGGACCGGGCGAAGACCTTCTACGTGGACACCCTCGGGTTCCACCTGGACGCCGACACCCAACCGACCGAGACGCTGCGCGTCGTGCACATGACCCCGCCAGGGTCGGCGTGCTCGGTCGTCGTGGGGCCGACGGTCGTTCCCGCGGGCACCGACCTGTCCTCCGGGGCCAGGTTCCAGCTGGTGGTGACGGACCTGGCCGCAGCGCGGGCCCAGCTCGTCGAGCGCGGCGTGGACGCCACCGAGATCCAGCAGCTGGACCCGCGGGACGGCGGCTCGTTCGTCTTCTTCGCCGACCCGGACGGCAACGGCTGGGCGGTGCAGGAGATCCGCGCCCAGGTCGGCGCGACGCCCGACGTTACCGCCGGGTAACCTCGGGCCATGGGCCTGCTCGCCGAGCACAGGGAGCTGACCGCGTCCGTCGTCGCCGGAGCCGACGCGCTCCGGACGACGACGTACGCGCCCTTCACCGGTGAGCCGCTCGCCGATCTGCCGGCCTCCACCCCGGCCGACGTCGACCGCGCCTACGCCGCGGCGCGGGCGGCCCAGGAGCGGTGGGCCTGGGTGTCGCTGGGGGACCGTACGGCAGTGTTCCTGCGACTGCACGACCTGCTGCTGGACCGGCAGGCCGAGGTGCTCGACCTCGTGCAGCTCGAGACCGGCAAGGCACGTCGGCACGCGCTCGAGGAGCTGGTCGACGTGGCGCTGACGGCGCGGCACTACGCGCGCAGCGCCCGGCGCTACCTGGCCCCGGTCCGGCACACCGGCATCGTCCCGGTGCTGTCCTCGGCGCACGAGCTGCGGCACCCCAAGGGTGTGGTCGGTGTCGTGTCGCCGTGGAACTACCCGTTGACCCTGGCGATCAGCGACTCGATCCCGGCGTTCCTCGCCGGCAACGCCGTGGTGCACAAGCCGGACACTCAGACAGCGCTGACCGCACTCTGGATCCGGGCGCTGGCCATCGAGGCCGGGCTGCCCGCCGACCTGTGGCAGGTGGTCGTCGGCGACGGCCCGGTGGTGGGCCGGGCGGTGGTCGACGGCGGCGACTTCGTCTGCTTCACCGGCTCGACGCCGGTCGGCCGCGAGGTGGCCGAGCGGTGCGCCAGCCGGCTGGTGGGCTGCTCGCTCGAGCTCGGCGGCAAGAACCCGATGCTGGTGCTCGGCGACGCCGACCTGGACCGGGCCGCGGAGGGGGCGGTGCGCGACTGCTTCAGCAACGCGGGACAGCTGTGCATCTCGATGGAGCGGCTGTACGCCGTCGACAGCGTGCACGACGCGTTCCTCGACCGGTTCCTCGAGCGGGTCCGGGGGCTCCGCCTGGGCAGCGAGCTCGGCTACCGGCCGGACATGGGCTCGCTGATCTCGGGCCGCCAGCTCGAGCGGGTCCAGGCGCACGTCGAGGACGCAGTCGCCAAGGGCGCCACGGTGCTGACCGGTGGCCGCGCCCGGCCCGATCTCGGGCCCTATTTCTACGAGCCCACGGTGCTGACCGGAGTCACCGAGGACATGGCGCTGTGCCGTGAGGAGACCTTCGGCCCGGTGGTGGCGGTGCGAGCAGTCCGGGACGAGGACGAAGCCGTGGCCCTGGCCAACGACTCCGCCTTCGGTCTCAACGCGTCGGTGTGGTCCCGGGACGTGCGCCGGGCCCGGGCGGTCGCGGCGCGCATCCGCACCGGGACCGTGAGCATCAACGAGACCTACGCCGCGGTGTGGGGCGCCATCCGGTCACCGATGGGCGGCGTCAAGGACTCCGGGCTCGGCCGGCGGCACGGCCGCGACGGCATCCTGAAGTACACCGAGCCGCAGACCGTCGCGGTGCAGCGGCTGCACGGGTTCTCGCCGCCGCCGTCGATGTCATGGGACACCTGGGCGCGCGGCTTCTCGGTATCGCTGCGCGCGCTCAAGGCGCTCCGCCGCAGATGAGCCGGCCCGACTACGACGTCGCGGTCGTCGGCTCGGGGTTCGGCGGGTCGGTCAGTGCGCTACGGCTGGCCGAGAAGGGCTACCGGGTGCTCGTCGTGGAGGCCGGCCGACGGTTCGCCGACGACGAGTTCGCGCGCACGTCGTGGGACCTGCGGCGTTGGCTGTGGGCGCCCCGGCTGGGCTGCTTCGGCATCCAGCGGATCCACCGGCTGCCCGACGTCACGATCCTGGCCGGAGCCGGGGTCGGGGGCGGCTCGCTGGTCTACGCCAACACCCTCTACCGGCCGGACGAGGCGTTCTACGACGACCCCCAGTGGCGCGGCATCACCGACTGGCGCTCCGAGCTGGCACCGGCGTACGACCTGGCGAGCCGGATGCTGGGCGTCACCCAGAACCCGACCACCACGCCGTCCGACGTTGCGATGAGCACCGTCGCCGAGCAGATGGGCGTCGGCCACACCTTCACCCTCACGCCGGTCGCGGTGTTCTTCGGCGACGCACCGGGGCGGACCGTGCCCGACCCCTACTTCGGGGGGGCCGGCCCGGAACGCACGGGGTGCATCCAGTGCGGTGAGTGCATGACCGGCTGCCGGCACGGCGCGAAGAACACCCTCGTGAAGAACTACCTGCACCTCGCCGAGCAGCTGGGGGTGGAGGTCCGGCCGCTCACGACGGTGTCCGGCCTGCGCGAGGTGCCCGGCGGGTGGCAGGTCGAGACCGAACGCAGCGGCGCCTGGTTCCCGCGGCGCAGCCGGGGGACGGTCACCGCCGGCCAGGTGGTGCTCGCCGCCGGCACCTGGGGGACCCAGCGGCTCCTGCACCGGATGCGCGGCACCGGTCGGCTGACGCACCTCTCGCCACGGCTCGGAGAGCTGACCCGCACCAACTCGGAGTCGCTGGTGGGCGCGCTGTCGCGGCGCCGCGACGTCGACTTCACCCGCGGCGTGGCGATCACGTCGTCCTTCCGTCCGGCGCCGGACACCCACGTCGAACCGGTGCGCTACGGGCACGGCTCGAACGCCATGGGGCTGCTCTCGGTCACCCTCACCGACGGCGACGGGCCGCGGCCGAGATGGGTGACCTGGGTGCACGACCAGGTGCGTGACCCGCGCGCCTTCCTGCGCACCCTGACCGTCCGGCGCTGGTCGGAGCGCACGATCATCGCGCTGGTCATGCAGTCGATCGACAACTCCCTGGTCGTCTCGGGCCGACGGCGACTCGGCCGGTGGGGCCTGACCAGCCGGCAGGGACACGGCGTGGACAACCCGACCTGGATCCCCGCCGGCAACGAGGTCGTCCGCCGGCTCGCCGACGTGATCGACGGCGACCCCGGGGGCAACGCGGCCGACCTGCTCGGCTCCACGCTGACGGCGCACTTCCTGGGCGGCTGCCCGATCGGGGCGGACGCCGAGAGTGGTGTCGTCGACGGCTGGCACCGGGTGTTCGGCCACCCGGGGCTGCACGTCGTCGACGGTGCCGCCGTGTCGGCGAACCTGGGCGCCAACCCGTCCCTCACCATCACCGCGCAGGCCGAGCGGGCCATGTCCTTCTGGCCGGTCCAGGGCGACGCCGACCCGCGGCCGTCGCTGGGCTCGCCGTACCGCCGGGTTCCTGCCGTGCCGGCGTCGAACCCGGCCGTGCCGGGCATGACCCTCTCGTGAAGATCTTCCCGGGCTGGACCGCGGCCGACATCCCTGACCTCACCGGTCGCCGTGCCGTGGTCACCGGGGCCAGCTCGGGCCTCGGCCTCGAGACCGCCCGGGCGCTCGCGGCACACGGGGCGGACGTGGTGATGACCTCCCGCGACCCGGGCAGGGCAGAGCAGGCGGTACGCCGGGTGCTGACCGACGTCCCGCACGCCTCGGTGCGACCGGCCGAGCTCGACCTGGCGGACCTGGCTTCGGTGCGCGCCCTCGCAGCGGACCTGGGTCAGGAGCCGCTGGACCTGCTCGTCAACAACGCCGGGGTGATGGCCGTCCCGCCCCGGCACACCGCCGACGGCTTCGAGCTGCAGATGGGCACCAACCACCTCGGGCACTTCGCACTCACCGGCCTGCTGCTGCCGGCCCTGCTGGCCCGGCCCGGGGCGCGCGTGGTGACGGTCAGCAGCTTCCTGCACTGGTTCGGCTCGCTGGACCTCGGCGACCTGATGAGCGAGCGGTCCTACGACCCTTGGCGGGCCTACTGCGGCTCGAAGCTGGCGAACCTGCTGTTCGTCCGTGAGCTCGACACCCGGGCCCGACTGGTGGGTGCCGACCTGGTCAGCGTCGGCGCGCACCCCGGCTACGCCCGGACCAACCTGGTGGCGGCCGGACCGGCCGCCGGTCGGCGGATCACCGGTGCTGTCCTGCGGGCCGGGACCGCACTGGCCGGGCAGAGCGCTCGCTCCGGTGCGCTTCCGCAGCTCCGGGCCGCGACCGACCCGGGGGTCCGAGGCGGCGAGTACTTCGGGCCGCGCGGGCCCGGCGAGCAGCGTGGGCTACCCACGCGGGTGCGTCCCAGTGCGAACGCGCGCGACGACCGGGCCGCGGGGCTGCTCTGGGCGGAGTCGGAACGCCTCACCGGCGTGACGTTCGACGCGCTCCACGGCGCGGGGCAGCCCGCGAGTTAGGCGGAGGCCGGCTCCCCTGCTCCGATCACCGGCCCCCGCCCGTCGTGGTTCGGCGCCGCCGCCCAGCCGGATTGGCCCGGATCAGTGCGCGGAGGCGGCCGGGTCGGCCGCGTCGCTGCGCCAGGACGCCCACAGGGCCGCGTAGGCACCCCGGGCGGCGATCAGCTCGTCGTGGCTGCCGAGCTCGCTGATCCGGCCGTCCTCCACGACGGCGACCCGGTCGGCGTCGTGCGCGGTGTGCAGCCGGTGGGCGATGGCGACCACGGTCCGGCCGTGCAGGACGGCGGCCAGCGACCGCTCGAGGTGGCGGGCAGCCCGCGGGTCGAGCAGGGAGGTCGCCTCGTCCAGCACCAGGGTGTGCGGGTCGGCCAGCACCAGCCGCGCCAGCGCCAGCTGCTGGGCCTGCGCCGGCGTGATGGGGCGGCCACCGGACCCGACCTCGGTGGCGAGGCCGTCCGGCAGGGCGAGCACCCAGCCCAGCGCGTCCACCGCCTCCAGCGCCGAGCGCAGGTCGCCCTCGTCGGCACCCGGCCGGGCGAGCAGGAGGTTCTCGGCGACCGAGCCGACGAACACGTGGTGCTCCTGGGTCACCAGGACGACGTGCTTGCGCAGGTCGTCCAGCGGCAGCTCGACCAGCGGCACGTCGCCCACCGTCACGCGGCCGGTGCGCGGCGGGTGCACCCCGGCCAGCAGGCGGCCCAGGGTGGACTTGCCGGCTCCGGACGGGCCGACGACGGCGAGCCGCTCGCCGGGGCGCAGGTCGAGGTCCACGCCGTGCAGCACGTCCCGGTCCTTCCGGTAGGCGAACCGGACGTCGTGCACCTCGACGTGCTCGTCGTCCGGGACTGCGCTGCCCTGCTCACGGTCCGGCGGCACCAGCTCGACCCCGAGGATGCGCGCCAGGGCAGTGGCCCCGACCTGGACCTCGTCCAGCCAGGACACCAGGCGGTCGACGGGGTCGACCATCTGCACGGCGTACAGCGTCACCGCCGTGACCTGACCCAGCGTGGCGCTGCCGTTGGAGACCAGCCAGCCGCCCCAGACCAGGCTCAGCGAGATCGGGATCGCGTAGGCGAGCTCCATGGTCGGGAAGAACAGGGTGCGCAGCCGCAACGTGTAGCGCTCGGCCGCGAAGGCGTCTCCGAGGTCCTCCTCGAGACGGCGGATCCGCCGCGGGCCCAGGCCCAGCGCCTCGACGGTGCGTGCCCCGTCCACGGTCTCGGCGAGCGAGCCGTTGAAGGCCGCGTAGCACTCGCGCTCGGCCAGGTAGCCCTCGGGTGCGCGCCGCAGGTACCACCGCGTCCCGGCGAAGATCAACGGGCCGCCGGCAAGCAGCGGGAGTGCGACCAGGGGTCCGGTGAGGAACGCGGCCAGGACGGTCAGCACGACCGTCAGCGACGCGACGAGGACCTCGGGGACGGCGAACCGCACGGTGCGGGCCAGCGCCTCGACGTCGCCGGTGCTGCGGGTCACCAGGTCGCCGGTGCCGGCCCGCTCGACGGTCGACAACGGCAGCGACAGCACCCGCTCCAGGAACCGCTCGCGCAGCCGGGCGAACACCGACTCGGCCAGCACGAAGGCGGACCGCCGGGCGAACCAGGTGAGCAGGGTCTGGGCGAGCAGTGCCGCGCCCAGCAGCAGTGCGAGCCGGTCGATGTGCCCCGTGCCCGTGCCCTCGCGGACCGACTGCACCATGTCGCCGAGCAGCCGCGGCCCGGCCAGCCCCGCGAGGGCGGCGAGCCCGTTCAGGGCCAGCATCCAGGTCAGCGGCCGGCGGTGGTCGGCCATCAACAGCTTGGCCTGCTCGCGGACCTGGGCGGTGTTCGCGACCGGGAGGGTGGCGGTCGGCAGCCTGCGGCGCAGCGGCGGCCCAGTCTTTCGGGGCCCCCGCGGGATCAGGAGCGCAGCGAGTGATCTCGTGGGGATACTCATGAGGACTCCTCCCCTCGGGTCACGGTGTCCCGGTAGCCGGGGTGCCGGGTGAGCAGGTCGCGGTGCGACCCGGTGGCGACCACCCGGCCGGCGACCAGGTAGGCCACCTCGTCGCAGCGGTCGAGCAGCAGGGGGCTGGCGCTGGTGACCACGGTGGTCCGCGCCCGGTCCGGCGTCCGGTCGGCCCCGTGTCGTGCTGCCTGCAGCCGCTCGGCGACGAGCACCTCGGTGTGCGCGTCGACCGAGCTGGTCGGCTCCACGAGCACCAGCACGTCGCTGTCGGCCAGCACGGCCCGCGCCAGGGCCAGCCGCTGGCGCTGCCCGCCGGAGAACCCGCGACCGGCCTCGTCGACCTGCGCGTCCAGGCCCTCGGGAAGGGCCTCGAGCACGTCGCCGGCCGAGGCCACCTCGAGGGCAGCCAGCAGGGCCTCGTCGCCGCCGGCGCCCGACCAGGGGTCGAGCTCCTCGCGCAGGCCGCCGGTGAACAGGCGCGGCTCGGCCTCGGACACCAGCACCCGCCGCCGTACCGTCGACAGCGGCAGGTCGGCCAGCCGGGTCCCGCCGAGGGTGACCTGGTCGTCGTCGATCAGCCGCCCGAGCCGCATCGCGACGGTGGCCGACTCGTCGGGGTCGCCGCTGACCACCCCCACCATGGTCCCGGGCGTGACGTGCAGGCCGGACCGCGGGTCGGCCAGCGCCACCCGGTACGGCGGCTCGTCGGCGGGCTGCGCGGGGCTGGGGATCTCCGGCACCGTCACCAGGACGGCGACGATGCGCCGGGCGCCGACCAGCGCCCGGGTCATCTTGTCCGCAGCCTCGACGGCGGTCCTGATCGGGATGACCAGGAAGAAGGCGTAGCCGTAGAACGCGATCACGTCGCCGACGTCGATGGTGCCCTCGACCGCAAGCCGGGCGCTGAGCCAGGTGACGACCACCAGGAAGATGCTCGGCAGCAGCACCTGGGCCGCGTCGAGGGTCGCCTGCGGCGAGGCCACGTGCACACCGGCGCGCTGCAGCTCGGCGGACCGGATCCGGTAGCGGTCGAGGAACGCCGGCTCGCCGCCGATGCCGCGCAGCACCCGCAGCCCGGCCACCGTGTCCGCGCCGAGGGAGGTGAGCTGCCCGGCGACCTCGCGCTGCACGTGCTGGCGGCGTTGCAGCGGGCGCAGCAGCGGCCCGAGCAGCAGCACCATCGCCGGGACGCCGAGCAGCACGATCACGCCCAGCAGCACCGAGGTGCGCAGCAGCAGCACCGCGACCACCGCGTAGGACGCGACGGCGCCGGCCAGCCGGGCGGTGACGTCGAAGGCGCCACCGAGGCGCAGCGCGTCGTTGGTCGCCGCCGAGACCACCTCGCCGGTCGGGAGTCGGCGACGGATGGCGACGCCGACCAGGGCGCTGTGCCGACCGAGCAGCTGCATCGCCCGGAAGGAGCCGATCAGCCAGTTGGTGACCGCCACCCGGTGTCGCAGGACGCCGAAGACGGCCTGGATCGCCGCCAGGCTGAGCACCACCAGGGACCACCGACCGGCCGCGGCCAGGTCTCCGTCGGCCACCCCGCTCTGCAGCCCGCGGCCGATGGCGGCCGGCACCAGGGCCTGCGCGACCATCCAGATGACGCCGTAGACGACACCGATCAGCAGCGTGCGCCACTGCTGTCGGCCGGTCCAGAGCAGGAAGCGCGCCGCGGAGGTGACGTCCGGCTGGCCGGGGTCGTCGAGGGGGAGGGGGCGCACGATGATCGACGGTACGTCGTGGAGGGCCTTCGAATAAAGCGGGTTTCGCGCTGTCCGGGCGATCAGGGGGGCGTGGGAGGATCGGGGACGTGACAGCGACGCCCGATGCTTCTGGCACCGTCCTGGTCGTCGACTTCGGGGCGCAGTACGCGCAGCTCATCGCGCGACGTGTCCGCGAGGCCCGGGTCTACAGCGAGATCGTGCCGCACACGATGCCGGTGGCCGAGATGCTCGCCCGCCGGCCGGCCGCGATCATCCTGTCCGGCGGCCCCGCCTCGGTGTACGCGCCGGGCGCCCCGTCGGTCGACCCGGCGATGTTCGAGGCGGGCGTGCCGGCGTTCGGCATCTGCTACGGCTTCCAGGCGATGGCCCTGGCCCTGGGCGGCACGGTGGCCCGCACCGGCAGCGCGGAGTTCGGCCGGACCGGCCTCGAGGTGGTCGGCGGCGACCCGACGCTGTTCCACGGGCTGCCCCGCCAGCAGCCGGTGTGGATGTCGCACAACGACGCGGTGTCCGAGGCGCCGGCCGGGTTCGCCGTCGTGGCCCGCACCACCGACACCCCCGTCGCGGCCTTCGAGCACCTGGACCGGCGCCTGGCCGGCGTGCAGTTCCACCCCGAGGTGCTGCACAGCGAGCACGGCCAGGCGGTGCTCGAGCACTTCCTGTACGAGGTGGCCGGCCTCCAGCCCACCTGGACGATGACCAACGTCATCGACGAGCAGGTCGAGGCGATCCGGGCCCAGGTGGGGGACCGGCGGGTGGTCTGCGGGCTGTCCGGCGGCGTCGACTCCGCGGTGGCCGCTGCTCTGGTCCATCGTGCCGTGGGCGACCAGCTCACCTGTGTGTTCGTCGACCACGGCCTGCTGCGCAAGGGCGAGGCCGAGCAGGTCGAGCGCGACTTCGTCGCGGCTACCGGCGTACGGCTGAAGGTGGCCGACGCGTCGAAGCGGTTCCTGGACGCGCTGGCCGGCATCAGCGACCCGGAGGAGAAGCGCAAGGTCATCGGGCGGGAGTTCATCCGGGTCTTCGAGGAGTCCGCCCGCGAGGTGGTCGCCGAAGCCGGCGCGCACGGCGAGACCGTCGACTTCCTCGTGCAGGGCACCCTCTACCCGGACGTCGTGGAGTCCGGCGGCGGCACCGGTACGGCGAACATCAAGTCACACCACAACGTCGGTGGCCTGCCGGACGACCTGCAGTTCGCTCTGGTCGAGCCGCTCCGCACGCTGTTCAAGGACGAGGTGCGCAAGGTCGGCCTCGAGCTCGGCCTGCCGGAGGCGATCGTCTGGCGGCAGCCGTTCCCCGGCCCGGGCCTGGGCATCCGGATCGTCGGCGAGGTCACGATGGAACGCCTCGACGTCCTGCGCGAGGCGGACGCCATCGCCCGCGAGGAGCTGTCCGCGGCCGGTCTCGACCGCGAGATCTGGCAGTGCCCGGTCGTCCTGCTCGGCGACGTGCGGTCGGTCGGTGTGCAGGGCGACGAGCGGACCTACGGCCATCCGGTCGTGCTCCGGCCGGTGTCGTCGGAGGATGCCATGACCGCTGACTGGACCCGGGTCCCGTACGACGTGCTGGCCCGGATCTCGACCCGCATCACCAACGAGGTCCGCGAGGTCAACCGGGTGACGCTCGACATCACCTCGAAACCGCCGGGCACGATCGAGTGGGAATGACGCTCCGCACCGCGACTGGATGACGGTTTCCCCAAGAGCAGGTCACGTCATCACCCGTTCGGCCGGTACCCGCGGCTGTCACCGATGCCGATGGAAAGGCATCAGCGAAAAGGGCAAACCCGTCGCAAGGCGGGGACGCAAAGCCACGGGACCCTCGAGGTCAGCCGGGCTGCCGAACGAAAGGCTTCCCACGTGCACACCCTCGACAGGGCTGCCGTCGTGCTGCGCCGGGTCATCGCCGCCTGCCTGGTCGCGTTGGCCGCCGTCGCCTTCCTCCCCGGGTACCACGCCGGCGAGTCGTCCGTGGCGCGGACCCAGCCGCAGCCCCGGGTGCTCGACGTCTCCCTCGGCACCCTGCCCCATGCTGGCACGGCGGTCCGGCTGCACCTGTCCGCCCCGCTGACCTCACCGGAGCCGGTGTCGATCAGCCTGGCCGGCGGGACGCGTCGTTGGGCCTGCCATCGGCCGGCAGCCGGTCAGGTGCTGCTGACCTGTCCGGTCAGCGCGTCCGCCGCCCGCGGCGCCGACCCGGTGCAGGTCCAGGTACATATCTGACGGAATCATCCGATTTCCGGGTGATACGGGCTGGCCCGAACGGCGGCCCGGGGTCACGTCCGGGCGGTTCTTCGCCGCCGGGCGGACCATCACGCTCCGAAGTGCTTCAGCGCGCAACGGCACACCCCGATGTACCGGCTGTAACCGCCGATCACCTCCGGGAGCCCCGATGAACCGCATGTCCGCCCTCTGGCGCTCGTCCCCGCGCGCCCTGCTGCTGGGCCTGGGGACGATCGGCCTCGCCGCCGCCGTCACCGTCGGGTCCGGCGCCGACTTCACGTCGAGCACGGCCAACCCGAGCAACGTGTTCACCGCCGGGACGCTGTCGCACAGCAACAGCAAGGCCGGCGCCATCTTGACCGCGACGAACATGAAGCCCGGCGACACCGCCAGCGGCACCGTCGACATCAAGAACACCGGCACCCTGCCCGGCGCGTTCAGCCTGTCGAAGACCGTCACCGCGGAGACCGCGGGCTTCGCCAGCAAGCTCACCGTGGTGATCACCGACAATGGCGACCCCGCCTGTGTGACGAGCTGCCCGGCCGCGGCGCAGATCTGGTCCGGCACGCTTGCCGCGATGGGCACCCGCTCGCTCGGCAACTTCGCGGCCGGCGACACCCACCGCTACTCCTTCGTGGTCACCTTCCCGGACGGTGGTCCCAATGGCGCGGACAACGCCTACCAGGGCGCCAGCACCACGCTGACCTACAGCTGGACCGCGGCTTCCTGACCCGCAGGTCCCTAGGGAGACCCGACGATGAGCAGCAACGCCGACGGCCCGTCGGCGGGGACGGCACCAGCCGTCCCCGCACCGGCGGGCCGGCGGCGTGTCCTGATGACGGTCGCGACGGTGCTCGCGACGGCTGCCCTGGCCGGCTACTGCCTGCTCCTCGTCGTCCCCAGCCTGCTGGGGTTCCAGCGCTACGTGCTCACCGGCGGATCCATGGAGCCCACGCTGCACCGGGGCTCGCTGGTGTTCGACCGGGTCACGCCGGTCGAGGAGCTGGTGGTCGGCGACGTCATCACCTATGTGCCGCCGGGGATGTCCAGCCCGCTCTCGCACCGGATCATGTCGATGACGCGCGGCGACGACGGCCAGCTCGTGTTCACGACCCGGGGCGACGCGAACGAGGCGGTCGATCCCTGGCTGTTCAACCTGGACGACCCCGGCCAGGCCCGGGTGTCGTTCAGCGTCCCCTACGCCGGCTACCCGCTCTGGGTCCTCGGCAGCCGGCTGTCCCGGTTCCTGCTGATCGGTGCGCCGGCTCTTGTCGTCGCAGGGGTGACCGGCCGACGGCTGTGGCGGGAGGCCGGCGAGCTGGTCGCGGCCGAGCAGCGCGGCGCCGGGGACCCGGCCGAGGAGACGTCGCCCTCGGTTGACGACGAGCGTGTGCCTGTGGCGCCGTGATGCGGCGCCCTCTGCTCGCTGGTGCGCTGCTCGGGGCCGTCCTGGTGCTCAGCCTGACCGTCCCGAGCTCCGGCGCCAACCTGACCGCGGCGACCACCAACCCGGGGAACTCCTTCACTGCTGACACACCGGGTCGGTACCTGCACGGGTACAGCCAGGCCACCGACCCGACCGGACTGACGGCCTACGCGGTCAAGGCCGGATCTGCGCCGGTGACCGCCGCGACCGGGGTCGACAGCACGCTCGCGGTGAACCTAGGAAGCCACAAGAACGAGAACAACGTCGTGGTGAACCGGGTGCTCGTCGTCGCGGTTCCCGGCTCGTTGCCCACCGGGGTCACCACGGTCACCGTGCGGGTGGCGCTCGCCGTCGACCCGGCCTCCGGCCTGCAGCCGATCGCAGCCGTGACCTTCGCACCGGCCAACGGCACCGGGAGCTGCAGCGGCAGCCAGGTCGCTCTGCAGGTCGGGCAGCGATGCCAGCTGAACATCACGGTCCAGACCCGGGTGAACCAGGGCTTCACCAACAACTCGGTCTACTTGCCGACTCTCTACCTGATCGCCAACATCCCCGGCTACAACGGGAGCGGCTTCCTCGACTACGTCGTCCCGTTCAGGATCTCCACGTCCTGACCCCCGTCAGCGGCGGTCGTACCGCAGCCGCCAGACCAGCTCCCACACGGTCTCCGGGGCCGTGCGGGCCGACCAGTCCCAGACGAACCCGTCCTGGGTGATGCTGTGCCAGGTCATCCGCTGCCGGGTCGGCGGTGCGCCGGCCCGGTCGCGCTCGAGGACCATCCGGTCGCCCAACCACCCGCCGACGAAGTCCAGGTAGGCGCCGGTGTTGTCGACCCAGGTCTGGACCCAGCCACGACCCTCGACCGGGACCGAGAAGCTCCAACCGGTGAACGGGTCGGACCCTGCCGAGAACTGCTCCCACAGGACGGCCCCGTCGAGCGTCCAGCCGACCTCGTTGCTCCCGTCGACCTCGGAGCCGGCCAGGTGGTGCACCTTCCAGGAGCCGAGCCAGAAGTCGAACTGCCCGCCGTGCGGGGCGTCGACCGCCTGGCCGTCGACGACCGGCAGCCCGGTGTCGTCCACCTGTGCCCCCTCGTGCCGTTGTTCCACTCGTGGGTCACCACCGTCCTCCGAGGAGTCGCCCGATCGGTCGACTCCGGCCAGCCGTGATCGTCGTGTGACCCACCTGACGCCTGGTCGAGAGCAGCGGGCCGTATCGGCCTAGGCTGCGTCGCCATGAGCGAGCTCGACCTGGAGACCGCTGGCGTCGCCGACGTGCAGGCAGCGATGGCCGCCGGCTCGACCAGCAGCGCCGACCTGGTGGCGGGATACCTGGCCCGGATCGACGCCCTCGACCGGCGCGGCCCGGCCGTGCACGCGCTGCGCTGCCTGGCGCCGGATGCCACCGACCAGGCCGAGCACGCCGACGCCGAACGTCGGGACGGCCGGGTCCGCGGGCCCCTGCACGGCGTACCGGTGCTGGTGAAGGACAACATCGACGTGGCCGGCCTGCCCACCACCGGGGGGTCGCTGGCCCTGGAGCACTCGGTGCCCGGACAGGACGCCGACCTGGTCACCCGGCTGCGCGAAGCCGGCGCCGTGGTGCTGGGCAAGACCAACCTCACCGAGCTGGCGAACTTCATGGCGGAGGAGATGCCGAGCGGGTACTCCTCGCTCGGCGGCCAGGTGCTCAACCCGTACGACGCGAGCCTGACACCGTGCGGGTCGAGCAGCGGGTCCGGTGCCGCCGCGGCTCTCGGGCTCGCGACCGTGACCGTCGGGACCGAGACGGACGGGTCGATCCTCTGCCCGAGCGACGCGCAGAGCCTGGTGGGGCTCAAGCCCACCCTCGGGCTGGTGAGCGGCACCGGCATCCTGCCGATCGCCACCAGCCAGGACTGCGCCGGACCGATGTGCCGCACCGTCGCCGACGCAGCAGCCCTGCTGGACGCACTCGTCGGTCGGGCGGTCGCGGCCCCGTTGCGCCCGGATGCCCTGGACGCCGTGCGGCTCGCCGTACCGCCGGCGCCGGAGGACCTGCACGCCGCCGACCGCGAGCTCTTCGACGCTGCCCTGCAGGTGATGCGCGACCTCGGCGCCACCACCGTCGAGGTGCCGGCGCTGCCAGAGACCGACGAGGTCCCGGTGCTGCACTACGAGTTCGCCCGCGACGTCGACGCCTACCTCGCACGGCTCCCGGCCGGAGCCCCGGTGCGCTCGATGGCGGAGCTCGCCGCCTGGAACGAGGCGCACCCCGACGTCGCGCTCAAGTACGGGCAGGCGCACGTCCTCGCCGCCCTCGAGGTGGACCACGAGGCCGACGCGGTCGCCTACCGGGCCAACCGGGCGCGGGACCTCGCGATGGCCGGCGAGCACGGCATCGATGCGACGTTGCGCGCAGCCGATGCCGCCGCCGTGGTCATGCCGTCCTGGCACGGCGCAGGTGTCGCCGCCCGGGCCGGCTACCCCAGCCTGGTCGTGCCCGCCGGCTACCGGCGCTCCGGCCGCCGGCCGTTCGGCGTGTCCTTCCTGGGGCCGGCCGGTTCGGAGGCGCTGCTGCTCGGCCTGGGCTACGCCTACGAGCAGGCTGCCCGGGCCCGGCGTCCGGTCTCCGCGGTGAACCCCGCGTCGCTGCGCTGATCTCCCTCAGCTGAGCCGCACCGGCCGGTACCTCCTGGTTGGTCCAGCTCGCCCTCGAGGAGGCCGGCCCCGGACCAACGCGTACGTCGTGAAGCCGGTGGACCTGCAGCGCTTCATGGACGTCGTCCGCAACATCGAGGAGCACTGGGCCGACGTGGTCCGGCTGCCCTGACCGGTCAGGCGGTGGAGACGACGAAGAACCGCTCGGCGATCCGGCCGGCCGGGAGCCCGGCTGCCTCGGCGTTGACCGCGCCCCACTCGCGCAGCCGCGACTCCAGGTCGTCCATGTGGCTGGTCTGGCTCGCGTGCGCGCGCAGCGCGGCGATCTTGGTGTCGAACCGGTCGGTGACGTCCACCGCGTGGTTGCTGTCGGGGTGGGCCATCAGCCAGGTCTCGGCGGCGGCCCACTCCGCGAGCTCCTCGTCGGCCAGCAGGGACGGGTGCGCGAACGGGTTGCGCGCGTCCGGGTAGATCGCGGCGATCGCTGCGACGCCCGCAGCCAGGTGGTCGGGATGGCTGGCACCGATCCGGGCCCAGTTGCGCTCCGGGCTCTGGATCAGCATCCGCTGCGGACGCACCTGCCGGATGACCCGGCTGATGTCCCGCCGCAGCTCCTGGGTCGGCTCGAGGGCGCCGTCCCGGTAGCCGAGGAACCGGACGTCGCTGACCCCGACCACAGCGGCCGCGGCCTGCTGCTCGGCCCGCCGGATGCCGGGGATCTCGGCCCGGTCCACCGCGGGGTCGAAGCCGCCGGCGTCCCCGTCGGTGCAGACGCAGTAGGTCACCTCGACGCCGGCTGACGTCCAGGTCGCGATCGTCCCCGACGCGCCGAAGTCGACGTCGTCCGGGTGCGCGGTCACGACCAGGACGCGTTGCACCTCGCTGTCGTCCAGCACGTCTGTGCTCCCCTCGTCGGCGGTCATCGTAGGCAGCGAGGCACCCCGATCGCTCAAGACGTCCCGCCGGGAAGTCGATCACTCGGAGGTGACGACCTCGTGGCCGACCCGGACCGCCCTGCTGGTGGCGCTGGTCCTCGTCGGCCTCAGCCAGGCGGGGCCGGCGACCGCTGCTGCTGTCCCGGCGACCGCCAAGTCGTTCGGCCTCAGCATCGACGCATACCCGACCTGGCAGCGCGAGAGCAGCTGCAGCCCGACCGAGAAGCCCGGCCCGCGGTACCTCCGCACGCTGCTGGTGGCGACGTACGGGCCGGTGGGATCGAACATCGTCCGCCCCTGCACCCGGTCTGACTCGGGCCACGAGGAGGGCCGCGCCCTGGACTGGATGACCAGCGTCCGGGTGCCGGCGCAGAAGGAGATGGCGGAGACCTTCATCGCCTGGCTGCAGGCCCCCGACGCGTTCGGCAACCCCGCGGCGATGGCTCGGCGCCTGGGCATCTCCTACGTCATCTGGAACAACCAGACCTGGCGGGCGTACGACCCCGCGCGCGGCTGGACGGACTACAACGGCTGTCGCGCCAAGAAGAAGGCGAAGCGGGCGCTCGACAACACCTGCCACCGCACCCACGTGCACATCAGCTTCACCTGGGACGGCGCCCTCAAGCGGACGTCGTACTACACCGGCTACGTCGCCTGCCCCACCCCGCTGCCCGTCGTCCCGCTCCCGGTCGTCCCAGCGGTGCCCCCCCTGCCGGGGATGCCCGTCCCGGTCGTCCCGCCGCCCGTGCCCGCCCCGCCGGTGACCGGCCCGGTGCTGCCGCTCGCCCCGACCCGGCTGCTCGGCACCAAGGCCGGGACCGGCTCGGACGCCGGACCCTGCCGGGTGCACCCCGACGTCCGGCTCGACCTGCACGTGCTCGGCAGCGGCGGCGTGCCCGCCACCGGCGTCGCCGCGGTGGTGCTGCGGGTTCAGCTGGTCGGCCCGGATGCGCCGGCCACCCTGCGGGTGTGGCCGGCCGGGAGCCTGCCGCCCCTGGAGACCGTGCCGCTGGACGTGACCGGCCGGGTGGCCGTGGTGACGGTGCCGGTCGGTACGGCGGGCAGCGTGAGCCTGCAGCTCGGCGGGGCGATGGCGCACCTGCGTGCCGACGTCCTCGGCTACGTCGCTGCGCCGGTGGTCTGACCCCGGATCCGTCCGGCCCGACGCCTAGACTCGTCGGGAGATGAGCACTCTCTTCGACGACACCTTCCCGCTCCCGTCGGGGCCTCCTGCGCCCCCTGCGGACCGGCCGCGGCGACCCGACCCCGCGGCCCTGCTCGAGGGCCTCAACCCCCAGCAGCGCGCCGCCGTCGTGCACGAGGGCGGACCGCTGCTCATCGTCGCCGGAGCCGGCTCCGGCAAGACCCGGGTCCTGACCTCGCGGATCGCCTACCTGCTCGCCGAGCGCAAGGTGCACCCCGGCGCGGTGCTCGCCATCACCTTCACCAACAAGGCCGCGGGGGAGATGAAGGAACGAGTCACCGCGCTGGTCGGCGGGCGGGCCAAGGCGATGTGGGTGAGCACCTTCCACTCGGCGTGCGTGCGCATACTGCGCCGCGAGGCCAGCCACCTCGGCATGAAGTCGACGTTCTCGATCTACGACCAGGCCGACTCGCAGCGGCTGATGACCCTGGTCTGCCGCGACCTCGACCTCGACCCGAAGCGCTACCCGCCGAGGTCGTTCTCGACCCAGGTGAGCAATCTCAAGAACGAGCTCGTCGACCACGAGACCTTCGCGCGCCGCGCCGAGACGCACATGGAGCAGACCCTCGCCGAGGCGTACGGGCTCTACCAGCGGCGGCTGCACGAGGCGAACGCCTTCGACTTCGACGACCTGATCATGACCACGGTGCACCTGCTGCAGGCTTTTCCCGACGTCGCGGAGCACTACCGGCGTCGGTTCCGGCACGTGCTGGTCGACGAGTACCAGGACACCAACCACGCGCAGTACGTGCTGGTCCGCGAGCTGGTCTCGGGCGGCGACCCGACCCTCGGCGTGCCGCCGGCCGAGCTGTGCGTCGTCGGTGACGCCGACCAGTCGATCTATGCCTTCCGCGGCGCGACGATCCGCAACATCCTGGCCTTCGAGCAGGACTACCCGGACGCCTCGACGATCCTGCTGGAGCAGAACTACCGCTCCACCCAGACCATCCTGTCGGCGGCCAACGCAGTGATCTCGCGCAACGCCAGCCGGAAGCCGAAGAACCTGTGGTCCGACGCCGGAGAGGGAGTGCCGATCGTCGGCTACGTCGCCGACAACGAGCACGACGAGGCGTCGTTCGTCGCCCAGGAGGTGGACCGGCTGACCGACAGCGAGGGCGTGCTGCCCTCGCAGGTCGCCGTGTTCTACCGCACCAACGCGCAGTCCCGAGTCTTCGAGGAGGTGTTCATCCGGGTCGGCCTGCCGTACAAGGTCGTCGGGGGCGTGCGGTTCTACGAGCGGCGCGAGGTGCGCGACGCGCTGGCCTACCTGCGGGTGCTCGCCAACCCGGCCGACACGGTGTCGCTGCGTCGCATCCTCAACGTCCCCAAGCGCGGCATCGGCGACCGCGCGGAGGCCTGCATCGAGGCGCTGGCCCAGCGCGAGTCGCTCACGTTCAACGACGCCCTGCAGCGCTGCGAGGACGCCTACGGCCTGGTCTCGCGGTCGCTGACCGCCGTGCAGGGATTCCGGACCCTGATGGACGAGCTGGGAACGCTGGTCGAGGCCGGGTCGCCGCCGGCCACGGTGCTCGAGGCGGTGCTCGACCGCACCGGCTACGCCGCCGAGCTGTCCGGGTCGGCCGACCCGCAGGACCAGACCCGGCTGGAGAACCTGCAGGAGCTGGTCGCGGTGGCCCGCGAGTTCGAGGAGGCCAACCCGGAGGGGACCCTCGTCGACTTCATGGAGACGGTGGCGCTGGTCGCGGACGCCGACCAGATCCCGGACGAGCCGGGGGAGGGCGAGGACGGCGCGGTCCCGCCCGGCGTGGTGACGCTGATGACCCTGCACACGGCCAAGGGCCTGGAGTTCCCGGTCGTGTTCCTCACCGGCCTGGAGGACGGCATCTTCCCGCACCTGCGCTCGCTGGGTGACCCGGGTGAGCTGGAGGAGGAGCGCCGGCTGGCCTACGTCGGCATCACCCGCGCCCAGCAGCGGCTCTACCTGAGCCGGTCGACGGTGCGCAGTGCCTGGGGTGCCCCGCAGGCGAACCCGGCGTCGAGGTTCCTCGAGGAGATCCCGGACACCCTGGTCGACTGGCGGCGGCTCGAGTCGTCGGTGTCCAGCATCCCCGCGGTGGCCGCGGTCGCGGCCCGCCCCGGAGTCCGGTCGCCCGGCAACCGCGTCGTGGTGCACCTTGAGCCGGGTGACCGGGTCACCCACGACACCTTCGGGCTCGGCTCGGTGGTGGCCGTCGAGGGCTCCGGCGAGCGGGCGGTCGCGTCGATCGACTTCCGCACCGGCGGGGTCAAGCGGCTGCTGCTGCGGTACGCCCCGGTCGAGAAGCTCTGAGCGTCAGACCCTGACGCCGTGCTCGCGCAGCCAGGTGAGCGGCGGCACCGGGGCGCCGTCGCCCGGGCGGACCTCGAGGTGCAGGTGCGGGCCGGTGGTGTTGCCGGTCATCCCGATCCGGCCGATCGCCTCGCCGGCCTTGACGGTGCCGCTGGTCTTGAGGAACTCCGCCATGTGGGCGTACCAGGTGACGGTGCCGTCGGGGTGCTGGATCACGATCTTGTTGCCGTAGGCGCCGTCGTACGACGCGAAGATGATCTTGCCGTCGCCCACCGCGTGGACCGTGGTGCCGTACGGCGCCGCGAAGTCCTGGCCGGTGTGCGAGTGGCTCCACAAGCCGTAGTCGCCGAAGCCGGCGGTCAGGCGGTAGCCGTGGACCGGGACGACCCACTTCGGCCGGGCGGCCTCGCGGGCCTCCCGGGCCTTCTTCTCGGCCGCCTGCAGCTCGCGGACCGAGGAGGTGAACGCGGTACGGGTCCGGGTGGCGCGCTGCTCCTGCTGGGTCACGAGGGTCTGCCGCAGCTGGCTGGCCGCGACCGAGCGCGCCTGCTGGAGCTGGGGCGAGCGCTGGGTGCTGCTGCTTCCTTCGCGGGCGTCGCCGATGGCGCCGGGGACGTTGAGTCCGCTCACGGTGAAGGCGGCCAGCGTGGCGGCAGTGACGTACGCAGGACCGCTGTTGTGCTTCGGCTTGCGGTGTCGTCCGCGGGGCGGGCGGCGAGGTGGCACGGGGGGATCGCCTCGTCGTCGGGGGGCAGGGACCGGGCGACGATAACGAACGGATCACGTGGGGGGCCAACCGGGGAGGTGTTCACACCTTGTTCAATCACCCGGAGTAGCCAGAACTGACGGTTCGTCCCCCGCGGACGCCCCGTCTCCGGGTGTTTGTCCGGGTTCGGGGAGCCGAAAACCTCGCTCGGCGACGTCTTCACCCGTCCGGCTGCAGCATCAGCCGCTGGCCGGCCGTCCGGTGCGTGCTGCCGACCCGGGCGGCCGGGCCGGGGACCCGCTCCGTCGCCCGGTCGCTGGCGATCGAGGTGACCCCGCGCCGGACCGTGCCGCCGTGCGGGTCGAGCTGGGCGAGGGTCTGGCCGATCTCGTGCACGGTGCGGCGGTCGATCGGCAGCGACATGTGCCCCACGCCGCGGATCAGCACGTTGCGGGCGTCCAGGTCGGGGTGGTCGAGCCGGGCTGCCCGCTTCGGGACGATCAGCTGGTCCAGGTCGCTCCACACCGCGAGGAACCGGGTGCGGCAGCCGGGCGCCGGGTCACGCAGCTCGCTGACCAGCTCGCTGTGCGGGCGCAGCTGTTTCGCCAGCGGGTGCGGGATCAGGCGCGCCGTCCGGGTGCCGTCGTGCGGGGTGCCCAGAGTCACCAGGGTGTGCACCCGCTCGTCGCCGCCCAGCCGCTGCACGTAGTAGCGCGCGATCAGGCCGCCCATGCTGTGGCCGATCACGTGGATGCGCTCGAAGCCGGTCTCCTCGCACAATCGCTCGACCCGGGTGGCGAGGTTCGTCGCGGCGAGCCGGACGTCGGTGGTGAGCGGGCTGTAGTTGATCGACAGCACCCGCCGGAAGCCGCGGCGACGCAGGCTGCGCCGCAGCACCGTGAAGATCGACCGGTTGTCGACCATGCCGTGCACCAGCAGGATCGGGGTCCCGGAGGCCTCGACGTCGCCGACGAGCAGACCGCGCTGCATCGGCGACAGACCGGCCAGGTCGCGCCGTTCGTTGCCCCGGGCACCGGCCCGCTCGCGGGCCACCCCGAGAGGGTAGAGCGCGGCGTGCGCCGCCACCCAGGTGATCTCGACCGCGGCGCCGCGCAGGCCGGTCGGGGACAGCAGGCTGGCCGCACCACGACGCAGACCGGTGCCGGCCCGCCCCATCCGCTTCCGCACCCCAACCCCTTCGCGTCGTCCTGACCGGCCGAGTCCTCCCCGGCGTCCCGGGCACCGTAACCCCCACCTACCCCGTCACCGGCCGCCGGACGCGCCGGATCGGCTCGGTTACGCTCTCGGCCGTGAGCTCATCCGCCCCGGTCCGTGTCGTCGTCGCCAAGCCCGGCCTGGACGGGCACGACCGCGGGGCGAAGGTGGTGGCCCGGGCGCTGCGCGACGCGGGTGTCGAGGTCGTCTACACCGGGCTGCACCAGACTCCGGAGCAGATCGTCGAGACCGCCATCCAGGAGGACGCCGACGCGATCGGGCTCTCGGTCCTCTCCGGTGCGCACATGACGCTGTTCAAGCGGGTGATCGAGCTGCTCCGGGAGCGCGAGGCGGACGACATCGTCGTCTTCGGCGGTGGCATCGTGCCCCAGGCGGACATGCCCGAGCTGACCGCGATGGGCGTCGCGAAGGTGTTCACCCCCGGCGCGACCACCGGCGAGATCGTCAGCTGGGTCCGCGAGAACCTGGGCGAGCGGTCACCCGCCTGAGGCAGCCTCGTTCAGCGAGCAGTCGGGATGCGGGTCACCCGCAGCAACACCGCTCCGGCGCCCAGCAGCAGCAGACCCGTCAGCACGGCGAGCGGCGACGAGCCCGGACCGGCGCCCGTGTGCGGGAGCGTCGACCCCAGGACTGAGGTGCCGGTGACGCCGTTGGTGCCCGCCGAACCGCCGCCGCTGCTCGAACCGCCTGCCGTACCCGTGCCACGGTCGCCACCGGCCCCCCCGGAGCCCTCGGGCTTCGGCTTCGGCGTGGTGGCCGGTTTCGGACCACCGGCCGGCCCACTGCCCGACGCCACCGGCAGGGTCAGCACGGCGGGGTTCACCGGGTCGGCGGAGACCGTCACCGGGAGGACGGCGGCGTTGCCGGCGTACGCCGCGTCACTCGCGGCCAGTACCAACCGGACCCGATGTCCCTTCGGGATCCGCTGGACGACGCCGGGCAGCTCGATGTGCACCCGCTTGGTGACGTCCGCAACGCGCACCGGCGAGATCAGCCGGTTGTGCAGCGTCTGCGTCCCGTCCGGCGCCACGTCGTAGATCTTGGCGAAGACCACCAGCTGCCCGGCAGGTCCGCCGGCCTGGGTTGCCGCGGCCGCAGGGGAGGTCAGCGTCACGTCGAGGGTCGGCGAGCCGACGAGCACGGTCGGCCCGCTGACCGGTGTCGAGGTCCACTGCCCGAACGTCCCGGGGGCGTCGGACGGCGGCAGGGGATCGGTGTCCTTGCCGCCTTGGGAGGAGGTCTCGGAGTAGCTCGTGGGCGAGCCCGCAGGGCCGTTCGCCCAGCTCTGCGACCCGGGCCGCACCGTGTTGCGCGACGTGACCAGGTCCTTCGCCCCGGACAGGTACAGCGGCAGCGCCTTGGCCACCGGGAACCGTTCCGAGCTGGCGTATGCCGGGGTGGCGATCCCGGAGTAGCTGACCCAGTCCCGGAAGTAGGCGAACTCCGGACCCGTCGGCACCGCGGTGTCGCCCTTCACGTACCGGTTGAACCAGTCGAGGAACCGGCCACCGAGGTAGGTGGAGCGCAGGTCGGAGGTGCCGGTGAGGTCGAGCTCGCCGGGTGCCGGCTTGCCGCCCAGGCTGTGGCCCCAGGACTGCCAGATCATCTGCACCGGTGTGCCGCGGCTCTGCAGCCCGCGGTAGGTCGCGGCAGCCTCCTGCAGGTTGAACAAGGTGTCCTTCTGTCCCTGCACGAGCAGCGTCGGTGCCTTGACCTTCGCCAGGTACGACGACACCGAGGCGTGCCGGGCGAAGTCCATCGTTGCCTGGTCGGGGTAGCCGAAGGCCTCGAGCTGGGCCTTGGACAGGCACGCCTGGTCGACGAAGTTGGGGCAGCCGAGCAGCCGCGTCGGGTCGACGCCCGCGCCCTGGATGCCGTCGGTGATGCCGATCGAGAAGAACAGCGACGTCCACTGCTTCTTGTGCACGCCGGGAGTGCTGTAGGTGACGGTGCTCCCGATGCTCGTGTTGTTCGGCGCCAGTGAGTAGGACAGGTCGTTCCAGGTGATGATCGGGATCAGCGCGTCGATCCGCGGGTCCACCGAGGCGGCCGCGAACTGCACCTGACCGCCGTACGAGCCGCCGACCATGCCCACCTTGGGGTCTCCCGGGGCGTTGGTGGCCACCATGTCGAGGACCCGGCCGGAGTTGTCCGCCTTGCGGCCCGCGAGGTAGTCGACCAGCTGGGACGCGGCCTTTCCGTCGTAGTCGGGGTCGTCCAGGGCGATCTTGCAGCCGCTGTTCGGGAAGCCGAGCCCGGTGTAGGACAACGTGACGTAGCCCTCGCGACCGAACGCCGCGGCGGCGCCGGCCTGGTCGTCCTTCGAGCCGCCGAAACCATTGGTGGTGAGCACCGCCGGCGCGGGCGCGGCCGCTGTGACGCCGTCGGGCACGTACAGGTCGGCGTCCACCAGGCACGGCGTGCTGCCGGTCGGCCCGACGAGCACGGTCAGCTGTACGGGCGTCTTCGTCACTGCCGGGCCGGCAGCCGCCGCGGGCCCAGCAAGCACGCCGGCGCCGGTGAGCAGCGTGGTGACGGCGACGACGACGGTGGCGCTTCTGCGCACGGGAGCCTCCTGGGTTCGCCCGGTACAACGGGCGAGCGACGCTGCGGTTACGCTCGCGTACCGCGGATGCCCGCCCCCAGAGGCGCTAACCGCGCACCGGACCACCACAGCGAGGCGAGGACTGACCGTGGACCTCTTCGAGTACCAGGCACGCGACCTGTTCGAGAAGCACGGCGTGCCCGTGCTCGGCGGCGCCGTCGCCGAGACGCCCGAGCAGGCCCGGGCCGCGGCCGAACGGCTGCTGCCGGAGGGCAACGGCAAGGTCGTGGTGAAGGCCCAGGTGAAGACCGGTGGCCGCGGCAAGGCCGGTGGCGTCAAGCTCGCGTCCTCGGTGAAGGAGGCCGAGCAGGTCGCCGGCCAGATCCTCGGCATGGACATCAAGGGCCACACCGTGCACCGCGTGATGATCGCGCCGGCCGCGGCGATCGCCGAGGAGTACTACTTCTCGGTGCTGCTCGACCGGGCGAACCGCACCTACCTCGCGATGGCCTCCCGCGAGGGCGGCGTGGAGATCGAGCAGCTGGCGGTCGAGAAGCCCGAGGCGCTGGCCAGGGTGGCAGTGGACGCCCTCGAGGGCATCGACGAGACGAAGGCGCGGGAGATCGCCGAGCAGGGCGGCTTCCCGGCCGAGATCCTCGACGAGGTGGCCGCCGCGATCGTCAAGCTCTGGGGCGTCTTCGTCGCGGAGGACGCGACCCTGGTCGAGGTCAACCCTCTGGTCAAGACCGCCGACGGGCGCATCGTCGCGCTGGACGGCAAGGTGACGCTGGACGGCAACGCCGACTTCCGGCAGGCCGACCACGCCGGTCTGGAGGACGAGCTCTCCGCGGACCCGCTCGAGGCCAAGGCCAAGGTCAAGGGCCTCAACTACGTCAAGCTCGACGGCGAGGTCGGCATCATCGGCAACGGCGCCGGCCTGGTGATGTCGACGCTGGACGTCGTCGCGTACGCCGGCGAGGACCACAACGGCGTGAAGCCGGCGAACTTCCTCGACATCGGCGGCGGTGCCTCGGCAGAGGTGATGGCCGACGGTCTGGAGATCATCCTCGGCGACCCCGACGTGAAGTCGGTGTTCGTCAACGTCTTCGGTGGCATCACCGCGTGCGACGCGGTCGCCGACGGCATCGTCCAGGCGTTCGCACTGCTGCAGGAACGCGGTGACGAGATCAGCCACCCGCTCGTCGTCCGGCTGGACGGCAACAACGCCGAGGAGGGCCGGCGGATCCTCACCGAGGCCGCACTGCCCCTGCTCGAGCAGGTCGACACCATGGACGGCGCCGCCGCGCGCGCGGCCGAGCTCGCAGCCAAGTAAGGGACGAGGGACTACTGACATGGCCATCTGGCTGACCGAGAACTCGAAGATCATCGTCCAGGGCATCACCGGTTCCGAAGGCACCAAGCACACCCGGCGGATGATCGCCTCCGGTGCGGCCGTCGTCGGCGGCGTGAACCCGCGCAAGGCCGGCACCGTGGTCGACGTCGACGGCACCCAGGTGCCGGTCTTCGCGACCGTCGCCGAGGCCATCAAGGAGACCGGGGCCGACGTCTCGGTCGTCTTCGTGCCGCCGGCCTTCGCGAAGGACGCGGTGATCGAGGCGGTCGACGCCTCGATACCGCTGTGCGTGGTCATCACCGAGGGCATCCCGGTGCACGACTCGGCGGCCTTCCACCAGCACGCGGTGAACGCCGGCACGACGCGGATCGTCGGGCCCAACTGCCCCGGCCTGATCAGTCCCGGGAAGTCCAACGCCGGCATCATCCCGGCCGACATCACCCAGGCCGGCCGGATCGGGCTGGTCTCGAAGTCCGGCACCCTGACCTACCAGATGATGTACGAGCTGCGGGACATCGGCTTCTCCACCGCCGTCGGCATCGGCGGCGACCCGGTCATCGGCACCACGCACATCGACTGCCTGGAGGCCTTCGAGGCCGATCCCGAGACCGACGCGATCGTGATGATCGGCGAGATCGGCGGGGACGCCGAGGAGCGGGCCGCGGCCTACATCAAGGACCACGTCACCAAGCCGGTCGTCGGCTACGTGGCCGGTTTCACCGCACCCGAGGGCAAGACCATGGGCCACGCCGGCGCCATCGTCTCCGGCTCGTCCGGCACCGCGCAGGCCAAGCAGGACGCGCTCGAGGCGGTCGGGGTGAAGGTCGGCAGGACGCCGTCGGAGACCGCCCGCCTGATGCGCGAGATCATGACCTCCCGCTGACCGGCGTACCCCACAAGATCGTTTGCGACGCGTGCACCGGCGACACGCCGCGGTCACCGGCGTGTCGTGCCGAGGAACGTCGCAAACGACCTTGAGCTAGCCGACGGCGCGGTCCAGCGCGGTCTGCAGCCGTTCGGCGTCCCAGACCCAGGCGTTCGCGCCGTCACCCATCGGGTTCCCGGACGCCTGCCACTCCAGCACGACGACGACATTCGCCCGGTGGGCTGTCGCGACCTCGTAGTAGCTCGGCTCGGAGGCGAAGTCGGGATAGAAGTAGCGGGAGTGCCGCACGGCTCCGTCGAGCCTTGGCACGGCGACAGACTCGCGGGTCGTCAGAGTGCCGTCGGTCGCGTCGACGGTTGCCGTGCAGCCGGCCACCAGGTCGGCGTACGCGCGCTTGAGGGCGGCTTGCTCGGCAGCCGCGACGTCGGCGAACTCGCAGCACGTACTCGTGGATCTGCGCCTCGGTGCCGTCCTGGTAGTAGCGCGTGGACCGGACCTGGGCGGCTCCCCATCCGCCGGGTCGGGTGGCGCACTGCTCGGGCTGGATGTCGGGCTCCTGGCCGGAGTCGAGGAACGGTCCTGCCTGGTCGTAGTCGCCGAACCGGGCCATGTCGTCCAGCCGGAGGAACGGCTCGGCGGCCAGGTCGAGGGTCTGCTCGGCGGTCGGCGACGGGCTGGCCGGGACCTGGGTGGCGCGCTTGTCGCCGTCCAGGCCGCCGTAGATGCCCGCCGCGCCGGCGACCAGGGCGACGACGGCGAGTGCGCCACCGACGGCCTGCCGTCGGGTGCGCTGATCGCCGCGACGACGCACGGTCAGCGAGTCGGCGAGCGGGTTCCGCTCGACATCGCTGCGCAGCGCGTCCAGCGTCAGCATCATCCGGTCGTCTCGGTTCTCAGGCATGAGGGCTCACCTCCGCGAGCGTCGTGTCGGCGAGGAGCTCGGCCAGGGCGGCCCGGCCGCGCGAGAGGCGCGCCTTGACCGTGCCCTCGGGCGCTCCCACCTCGTGGGCGACCTCGGCGACCGAGAGGCCGCCGAGGTGGTGCAGGACGATGGCTCGCCGCTGGGCCTCCGGGATCTGACGGAGGGCGGTGACGAGAGCGACGTTGTCGACGCTGGGCTCGGGGGTGTTCTCCGGCGGGCCGTGACGCAGCATCGCGGTGACGCCGTTCTTCGCCTTGCGCCACCGGCTGGCCGCCAGGCGCCAGGCGACGGTCCGCACCCAGGCCTCCGGGTCGTCGTACGACGAGACCGACGACCACCGCTGCCAGGCCCGCGCGTACGCCTCCTGGGTCAGCTCCTGGGCGTCGGCCAGGTTGCTGGTCATGGCGTACATCTGGTGCATCACCCGCCGGTTGGTGGCGGCGTAGAAGGCGTCGAAGCCTGCGGCGTCCTTCACCGTCGCCCTCCTCCCTGCAGTCGGCCGGTCGCGCTGTCACGAAGGATGACTCGCCAGACGCCGGGTCGGTTGCACGCCGGTTCCGACACCCCGAGTGTCCTCGGGTCCGGGGCGCGGCCGCCGGGACCGGCGACGATGGGCGGACGATGACCGAGCTGCTCTCCCGACCGCCGCGCCCGCCCCGGGGCCGGACCGCCCGGCGCCCCGGCGCCCGGACCGGGACGCCGCCGGCGTCACGGTCGGTCACCGTCGTCGGTGTGGTGGCCGCCCTGCGCGCGGCCGGGCCTGGGCGTGCTCACCGTGATGGTGCTCGTGCTGGTGGCCTGGGCCACCGCCTCGGACAGCGGGGCCGACGCGCCGGACGCCGTGGCCACCGCCCTGCAGGCCTGGCTGGTCGGTCACCACGCACACCTCGCGGTGCCCGGCGGCGAGCTGGCCCTGGTGCCGCTCGGCCTCACCGCGCTGCCGCTGGCGCTGCTGCACACGGCCACGCTGCGGGCCGGCCGGGCCGCCGGGGTGCACGGCCGTAGCGGGGTGCTCGCGCTGGCGTGCTCGGTGACGGCGACGTACGCCGTGTTGGCCACCTTCGTGGCGCTGCTCGCGCGCACCGACGCGGTGCAGGCGTTGCCGGTCAGTGCCTTCGTCGGCGCCGCCGGGGTCGCCGCGCTGGGGTCCGGCTCCGGAGCGGTGCGGGCCACCGGCAGCTGGGCCGGCGTGACCCGGCGCCTCCCGCTGCTGGTCCGCGCGGCCCTGCCGGCCGCCGCGGCCGCGCTGGCGGCCCTCGTGGCCGGCGGCGCACTTCTCGCCGGTGCCTCGCTCGCGGTGCACCACCAGCAGGCCGCCCTGCTGTTCGACGGCTTGGACGCCGGCATCGGTGGTGGCGTGCTGCTCGCCGTGCTGTGCCTGCTCTACGCCCCCACCGCGGCGGTGTGGGGACTCGCGTACGTCGTGGGGCCGGGGTTCGCGGTCGGTGCCGGGACCTCGGTGTCGCTGACCGGCACCGACCTCGGCGCCGTGCCGGCCTTCCCGTTGCTCGCCGCCCTGCCGCAGGAGCCCGGCCCGGCCTGGGGGCCGCTGGTGCTGGTCGTGCCGCTGCTGGCGGGGGTGCTCGCCGGGCTGCTCGCCCGCCGTGGCGGCGCCGGGTCCGCGCCGGGGTGGCGCCCGGTCGCCGAGGTGTCCGCGATGGCGGGCGGACTGGTCGCCGCGGCGGTCATGGTGCTCTCGCTGCTGGCCAGCGGCCCGGCCGGTCCCGGCCGGCTGGTCGACACCGGGCCGACCTGGTGGGCGACCGGGTCGGCCGCCGGGCTCGAGGTCGCGGCCGGAATGGCCGCTGCGCTGCTGGTCCTGCGCCGCCGCGGCTAGGGTCGCCCCGTGCACCTCGGCCCCGGACCGCGCGTCGTCGTGCTGGCCTCCGGCAGCGGGTCCACCTTGCAGGCCCTGCTCGACGCGGCGGGCGACCCGGCGTACGGCGTGCACGTGATTGCCGTGGGGGCCGACCGCGCCGGCACCGGTGCCGTCGACCGGGCCGAGGCCGCCGGTGTTCCAACCTTCGTCTGCGCCTTCGGCGACCACAGCGAGCGGACCGAGTGGGACGCCGCGCTGGCCGAGGCCGTCGGGGCGCACCAGCCGGACCTGGTCGTCTCGGCCGGCTTCATGCGGCTTCTCGGGCCGGCCGTTCTCGAGCGGTTCGCCGGGCGGGTCGTCAACAGCCACCCCGCGCTTCTGCCCGCGTTCCCCGGCATGCACGGCCCGCGTGAGGCACTGGCGTACGGCGTCAAGGTCTCCGGCGCGACGCTGTTCGTCGTGGACGGTGGGGTCGACTCCGGCCCGATCGTCGCCCAGCGGACCGTCGCGGTGCACGACGGCGACGACGAGAGCTCGCTGCACGAGCGGATCAAGGTCGAGGAGCGCGCGATGCTCGTCGACGTCATCGGCCGGATGGCCCGCGAGGGCTGGACGGTCACCGGACGGAAGGTCACGATTCCGTGAGCGACATCGCCCCGGTCCGCCGGGCCCTGCTCAGTGTCTACGACAAGACCGGGCTGGAGGACCTGGCTCGCGGGCTTCACGACGCCGGGGTCGCGCTGGTGTCGACCGGCTCGACGGCGGCCCGGATCGCCGCCGCCGGGCTGCCGGTGACCCCGGTCGAGGAGGTCACCGGCTTCCCCGAGTGCCTAGACGGCCGGGTGAAGACGCTGCACCCGGCGGTGCACGCCGGGATCCTTGCCGACCGGCGGCAGGCGAGCCACCGCGAGCAGCTGGCCGGGCTGGAGATCGAGCCGTTCGACCTGGTCGTCGTCAACCTCTACCCGTTCGCCGCCACGGTGGAGTCGGGGGCTACGCCGGACGAGTGCGTCGAGCAGATCGACATCGGCGGTCCGGCGATGGTCCGCTCGGCCGCCAAGAACCACCCCTCGGTCGCGGTCGTCGTCGACCCGGCGCGCTACCCCGACGTCCTGGCAGCCGTGGCCGCGGGCGGGTTCACCCTCGACCAGCGGCGCCGGCTGGCGGCTGCGGCGTTCGCGCACACCGCGTCGTACGACGTCGCGGTGGCCTCCTGGTTCGCCGTCGAGCTGGCGCCCGAGCCGGACGGCTGGGCCGCCTTCCTCGGCGCCGGCCTGCAGCGCGAGACGGTTCTGCGGTACGGCGAGAACCCGCACCAGCGGGCCGCCCTCTACCGCGACCCGGCCGGTCCGGCGGGGCTGGCCGGCGCCGAGCAGCTGCACGGCAAGGAGATGAGCTACAACAACTACGTCGACACCGAGGCGGCCCTGCGAGCTGTCGACGACTTCACCGCCCCGTGCGTGGCCATCATCAAGCACACCAACCCGTGCGGCATCGCCGTCGCCGCGGCCGACGCCGGAGACGCGGTGGCCGACGCGCACCGCAAGGCGCTGGACTGCGACCCGGTCTCGGCCTTCGGCGGCGTGGTCGCGACCAACCGGCCGGTCACCGTCGCGATGGCCGAGCAGGTGGCGGAGGTCTTCACCGAGGTGCTGGCAGCACCGGACTACGAGCCGGGCGCGCTCGAGGTGCTGATGCGCAAGAAGGCCATCCGGCTGCTGAAGGTCGAGCACCAGAGTGCCGGCCTGTCGGTGCGCCAGATCTGCGGCGGCTTCCTCGTCCAGGAGGCCGACCTGCTCGCCGAGCCCGGGGACTCCCCGGCCGGTTGGACCCTGGCGGCCGGCGCCCCGGTCGACGACCGGACGCTGGCCGACCTGGAGTTCGCCTGGCGGGCCTGCCGCGCGGTGAAGTCCAACGCGATCCTGCTCGCCGACGGGGGAGCGACCGTGGGCGTCGGGATGGGTCAGGTGAACCGGGTCGACTCGGCCCGCCTCGCGGTGTCCCGGGCGGGGGAGCGGGCGTCCGGGGCGGTTGCGGCATCGGACGCCTTCTTCCCCTTCGCCGATGGCCTGCAGGTGCTGCTCGACGCCGGTGTGCGGGCCGTCGTCCAGCCCGGCGGGTCGGTGCGGGACGAGGAGGTCGTCGCCGCGGCCGCGGCGGCCGGCGTGCCGCTGTACCTCACCCGGGTCCGGCACTTCGCCCACTGAGCAGGTAAAGACCTGGTCAAGGCATCCGGGTGATCCTGCTGCCCGAGCCGCTTCCTGTCGAGACATCACCGGGGACCCGGGAGCATCGACGGAGGCAGGGATGAGCGTGCAGCGGCTGGACCGCGCCAGCTCGGTCCTCGGCATCGCCATCGTCGCCTTCGAGGCCGTCCAGCTCCTGCTGTGGGTCGCCGCACCGCAGGCGCTGCTCCCTCTCCTGCTGGACCACCAGCCGACCAAGCCCACGAGCATCGTCGGATTCCTGCTGCTCGGCGTCGTGCTCGCGTTCCCGCTGCCGGCCCGGGTCCGCGGAGTCACCCTGCTCGCGGTCGCGCTGCTGGCCCTCGAAGGTGTCGTGTCGAGCCTGCTGGACCGGCCGCTGCTCTCGGCGGACGTGCTCTACACCGACGCATGGCGCGCGGTCAGCCCGACCGGCCAGACGCCCCTCTCGTCGGCCCTGGTCCTGCTGACGCTGGTGCTCGCCGTCGCAGTAGCAGCGCGGCAGCCCCGCAGCGCCTCCGCGCTCGGTGCGCTGGCCTACGGCCTCGCGTTCGTGAGTCTCGTCGGCCACCTTTACGGGAGCGACTCGCTGACCACCCTGCAGACGGCGACCGCCATGGCGGTCCCCACGGTGCCGGTCGCGTTGGCGGCTGCGGTCGCGGTCCTTCTGCACCGGCCGGATCTACCCCTCAGCCGCGCCCTGCGGGCCACCGGTACCGCCGGTGAGCTGTTGCGCCGGCACCTCGGCTGGGCGCTGGCGGTGCCGCCGCTCGTCGGGTGGCTGGTGGTCCGCTGTGAACGCGCGGGCTGGTTCGACCCGGCGTACGGCCAGGGCCTGCTCGCGCTGGTGCTCACCGCCGGCACGGTGGTCGCCGTCGTGCTGGGCGCCCGGACCGCTGCGCGCGGGGAGCACGCCCGCACCGCGGTCGAGGACCGGGAACGGCTGCAGTACCTGCTGGACGGCACGCCGGTCGGCATCTTCGAGACCGACGCCGACGGACGCCGCCTCTACGTCAACCGGCGCTGGCGGGAGCTGACTGGGACGACGGAGGACGACGGTCCCGGCGGCGAGAGCTGGCCCTCGGTCGTGCACCCGGACGACCGCGACCGGGTCGCTGCCGACCGGGACGCGGCGATGGCCGCAGGTCGCGAGTACGTCGGTCGGTACCGCTACCTGCGCCCGGACGGCACCGTCAGCTGGGTGGACACGACGACCACCGCGATCCGGTCCGCCGACGGCACGGTGACCCGATGGCTGGGAAGCGTGTCGGACGTCACGGCTCAGGTCGAGGCGAGCCAGATGCTGGCCGACTCCGAGCGGCGCTACCGCTCGGTGGTCGCGACGATGGCCGAGGGCGTCGTGCTCCAGGACGCCGACGGTGTCATCGTCACCGCTAACGACGCAGCCTGCCGGGTGCTGGGTCTCGAGCTCGAGCAGATGCTGGGCGGCCGCTCGGTCGACCCGCGCTGGCGAGCGGTGCGCGAGGACGGGACCGACTTCCCGGCGCCCGAGCGACCGGCCATGGTGGCACTGAGCCGGGGCGTCTCGGTCCGCGACGTGACGATGGGTGTGCACCGCGCCGACCGGACGTTGGTCTGGCTCGAGGTGGCGGCCGAGCCTCTGTTCGAGACCCAGCCGGACGGGTCGTCCGTCGTGGTCGGTGTCGTCACGACGTTCAGCGACATCACCGCGCAGCGCGCTGCGTCCCGGGCGCTCGCGCGCAGCGAGGAGCAGTTCCGCTCGGCGATGGCGCACGCACCGGTCGGCATGGCGCTGGTGAGCCTGGACGGCGCCTTCACCGAGGTGAACCGCTCCTTGTGCCGGCTGCTGGGGTACGACGAGGCAGAACTGGTGGGCCGGAGCTTCCAGGAGCTCACCCACCCGGACGACCTCGGCTCGGACCTCGAGCTGCTGAACGAGCTGAGGGAAGGCTACGTCGACCACTACACGCTGGAGAAGCGGTACTTCGACAGCGACGGCGAGGTCGTCTGGGTGTCCCTGGCCGTCTCGATGGCGCGTGACGAGGACGACCAGCCGGCGTGATCGTCACGTCGAGCAGCTGTTCGGGCACGTGCTTGACCTTCAGCATCCCGCGCCAGCCAAACGTGAGCGCGGCCGACATGCCGCTCGGCACGCGGCGGACGCGGAGTCGAGGCGAGCGCCTTGCGCAGTGCCGCCCCGTCGGCGATCGGGTCGGTGGCGCTCATGCGGCCTGCTCCTCTTCGACGGCGATTTATTTTTTCTGCGATCCTCGGCCGGGTGTCCCGTCAGGGCCAGGAAGACCTCGTCGAGGCTCGGCTGCGCGAGCGAGAACTGGGGCGATCCTGACGTCCCGCGCGAGCCAGCTCGGCGACGGCCTCGGCGGCGCGATTGCCACCGAGGCATGCGAGACCGACAGCGCCGACGGGTCGGGCTCCAGGTGCACCGAGCCGAGCTCGCGCGACAGCACGCGCTCAGCCTCGGGCCGCTGCTCGGGATCCAGCAGTCGCACGCGCAGCGCCCCAGAACCGACCGACGCCTTCAGCTGGCCGGGCGTTCCCTCGGCCATCACCTTGCCGTGGTCGATGATGGCAACGCGTCGCGAGAGCCGGTCGGCCTCGTCCATGTAGTGCGTCCAGAGCAGCATCGTCTTGCCGCCCGCGACGAGCGCGCGGATGATGTCCCACACCGGTTGCGGCGAGCGCGGGTCGAGCCCGGTGGTCGGCTCGTCGAGGAACATCAGCTGGAGGCGTGACGACGATGCTGGCCGCGATGTCGAGCCGCCGGCGCATGCCGCCGGAGTAGTGCTTGGCCAGGCCGCCCGGCCGCCTCGGTGAGGCCGAAGGCGTCGAGCAGCTCGACGGCCGCGCTCTCCTTCGCCCCCGTGCGCGCGCTTGAGGCCGAGCAGTCGCCCGAGCAGGATCAGGTTCTCGCGCCCGGTCAGATCTCCTCGTCGACCGAGGCGAGCTGCCCGGTGAGGCTTACGAGGCCGCGGACGGCGTCGGCCTCGCGTGATGATGTCGTGCCCGAGCACGCGCGCTCGAGCCGGCGTCTGGGCGTAGCAGCGTCGCCAGCATTCGGATCGTCGTCGTCTTGCCTGCGCCGTTCGGGCCGAGCACGCCGTAGACGGAGCCGCTGCGCACGGCGAGGTCGACGCCGTCGACCGCCGTGGTCTCGCCGAACAGCTTGACGAGGCCCGTGGCCTCGATCGCGAGTGTGGAGTCCGTTGTCATCGCGATCGATGCTGGCGCGTCGGCGTCTGCGGCTTCCAGGGGGTGCCATCCGTACTACGCCATAGACCCATTGACCTACGTCCCGGGAGGCTACCTCTCGCTTCTCGAACCAGTGGTTGGCGTAGGGGTCGTCGTTGTAGCGGGGGATCTCCACGTAGCCGTGCGCGGTACATCGCCTTCGCCTCGTGCGAGCGAGCGGTTCGTGTAGAGCCGCACGCGCGGTGCCCGAGCGCGGCTCGCCTGCTCCTCGAGCGCGTTCGAGGATCGCGCGCCGATCCGAGGCCGCGGTGGGCGCGGTCGACCCACATCCGCACGATCTCGCCGACGCCCGGGCTCAGGTCTTCAGCGCTCCGCATCCGGCCGGCTGCCCGCTCAGCGTGCGACGAGGAACGCTCCCGACGGCGGGACCAGGTCCTTGGCGTCGGCGGGCAGCGTGCGGCCCGGATCGAACGGCTCCTCGAAGCGCTCGCCGAGCTCGGCGAAGTAGTGGGCCAGGCACCAGCTTGCGTCCGGCGAGGAGGGATCCTCGGGGGCGATGGCGACCATCGAGATCGCGAGCAGGTGGCGGACCTCGGATTGCGCGCGCAGCAGCCGGGCGCGCTGCTCGTCGCTGAGCGGGGCCAGCGTCGACGCGGCGAGCCCGTCGGAGATGCGCTCGAGCTCGGCCAGCTCGGACGCGACCGGCGCGCGTCAGGGACAGGCGCTTGGTTCGCCTGTCGCCGGGGTTCGGCCGCTCCTCGACCAGGCCCTCGCGCTGCAGCGAGCGGATCAGGCGCGCCAGGTATCCGGAGTCCAGGCCGAGCCGGGCCCGGACGTCGCGCGGGGTCGCCCCGTCGACCCGATCTCGTAGAGCACCCGTCCCTCCCGAGCGGCCGCCGGCCCAGGTAGCGGTCGTTCAGCGCGCCGACCTGGCGGGTGACCAGCCGGTTGAAGCTGCGCACGAGCGCGATGTCCTGTTGTTCGACATCTCTGACCCGCGTCAGAGAATATCCTGCGACGCTCCGCATGCCAGAGTGACCGCATGAACCGGACTCCTGGTCGCGCTGCTCGTCCTCGCCTGCTCGCCCGTGGCGGCGCCGCAGCGCGCCGTACGTGCGCGGGAGCGTCGAGCAGGTCCAGGTCACCGGGCGCGAAGCCGGGGCGCAGCTGAGCTGCTCGAGCGGCGCGGGCGCGCGGTCGCCTCGCAGCGCGCCGGCTCGCTCGGCGGCGCGGTGTTCCGCAACGTCAAGCCCGGCGCCGGCTACCGCGTCGGCCGGCGCGAGCGCGTCGCGCGTGCTGCCGAACCGGTCGGCGCCGCCGAGCACGAAGCGGCTACGGCCAGAAGATCCCGCGCGAGCGGCTACGGCTACCTGACCACGCGCGACGGGACGAAGCTCGCGGTCAACGTCCGGCTGCCGGCCGGCCCGGGCCCGTACCCGACGCTGGTCGAGTACTCCGGCTACGGCTACGCCAACCCCGACGGCGCGCGAGAGCTCGATCGCCGCGATCGCCAACCTGCTCGGCTACGCGGTCGTCGACGTCAACATGCGCGGCACCGGCTGCTCCGGCGGCGCGTTCGACTACTTCGAGCCGCTCCAGGGCCTCGACGGCTACGACGTCGTCGAGACCGTCGCGCGCCAGCCGTGGGTGGTGCACAACAAGGTCGGGATGGTCGGGCGTCTCCTACGGCGGCATCAGCCAGCTGTTCGTCGCGCGCCACGCGGCCGCCGAGCCTCGCCGCGATCACGCCGCTGTCGGTGATCGACAACACCGCGACGACGCTCTACCCGGGCGGGATCCTCAACACCGGCTTCGCGCTGAACTGGGCGAAGGACCGCGTCCACGACGCGCAAGCCGGCGCGCGCGACCGGCGGCCAGGCGTGGGCGCTGAAGCGGATCCGGGACGGCGACAAGACCTGCAAGGCCAACCAGGCGCTGCACCCCGAGGCGGTCGACCTGCTCGCGAAGATCCGCGCGCAACCGCTTCTACGTGCCGAAGGTCGCCGACCCGCTCGCGCCGGTCACGTTCGTGCACAAGATCCAGCGTGCCCGTCTTCCTCGCCTGCCAGTGGACC
The DNA here is from genome assembly GCA_963746465.1 of uncultured Actinomycetota bacterium. Classification (GTDB taxonomy): domain Bacteria; phylum Actinomycetota; class Actinomycetes; order JACCUZ01; family JACCUZ01; genus CAVVAY01. Next base: position 54,231 of record CAVVAY010000010.1, read on the forward strand.
GACGAGCAGACCGGCGGCCACTGCCCGACGCTCGCGAGCCGCTTCACCGGGACCGACCGAAGTGGTTCACGTTCACCAACGGCACCCACATCGACTCGCTCGACCCGGCGACGTTCAACCGCTGGTTCGACTTCCTCGAGCTCTACGTCGCGCCGGCGCGCGCCGCAGCTGTCGCCCGGCGTCCGCGGCGGCTCGCGCCGATGATCTTCAGCACGCGCATGGGCGTCGCCGGCGTGACGCTGCCCGACGACCCGATCCAGGCGCAGCCGAGCTACGCGGCGGCGCGGGCGGCGTTCGAGGCGCTGCCGCCGGTGCGCATCCTGTTCGACAACGGCGCGGGCGGCGCGACGCCGGCGCGCCCGTGCCCGGCGTTCGAGCGCTCGTTCTCCCGCTTCCCGCTGCCGGGCACGCGGCGCGCTCGTGGTACCTCGGCGCCGGCGGCACGCTCGCCGACGCCGCGCCCAGCCCGGCCGGCGAGGACCGGTTCACGTGGAGCCGCGACGCGCGGCCGCGCGACCGACTTCACCGGCGACACCGGCGCGGGGACGAACGGGCTGTGGACCGCGACGCCGACCTACACTGGCGCAGAACCCGGCCGGCACGGCGCTGTCCTACATGACCCCGCCGCTGGCGGCGGACACGACGGTCGTCGGCGCCGGCGCGCTCGGGCGTGGATCAAGCGCCGGCGCCGAGCGTCGACCTCCAGGCGACGATCACCGAGGTCCGGCCGGACGGCAAGGAGACCTTCGTCCAGAGCGGCTGGCTGCGCGCGAGCGCGCGCAAGCTCGACCGCTCGCAAGAGCACGCTGCTCGAGCCGGTGCCGAGCCTGCGCGAGCGCGACGCAGCGCCGCTGCCCGGCGGGCCGGTTCGCGAAGGTCGACGTCCCGCTCTACTACCAGGGCCACGTCTACCGGGCGGGCTCGCGGATCCGCGTGATCGCTCGCCGCGCCCGGCGGCGACCAGCCCGTCTGGGCGTTCGGCGAGACGCAGCCCGCGCAGCGCACGGCGGCGGTGCGGTCGCGCGCCGCCGCGCGTGCCGTCGCGGCTGGTCCTGCCGGTCGTCGCCGGGCTCGCCGCGCCGACGGCGCTGCCGCCGTGCCCGGGCCTGCGCGGCGAGCCGTGCCGGCCGTACGTCGGGTAGGGCCCCTCACCGTAGGGTTCACCGCCGTCAAGAGGCGGGTTTCCGCGTGGCGATTGTGGGGGCGGCCCCATGGCTCCGCGAGCGTCGAATCTCGATGCTTGCAGCATGAGCCTTCCGCCGAACACACAGCAGCGCGATCTGGTCCGCCTCGCCGTTCTCCTGTGCGGCGACCGCCCCCGGTGCGAAGCACCGCGCCCCCGCCAAGGGCACCCACAACTCGAGCAACGTCGACCCGTCGCGCGGCTACGCGCGCTGATCCGCGTCAGCCGCTGAGCGTGAACCGGCCGACGAGCATGTTGAGCTGCTCGGCGGTCCTGAGCCAGGCTGCGTGCGGAGGCCGCGATCTCCTGTGCGGAGGCGCTGGTCTCCTCGGTCGACGCCGACACCTGTTGCGCGGAGGCGGAGGACTGCTCGGCGACGGTGGCAACCTCGGTGACCATCGGTCTCCGGCGCGCTGCGCCTCGTCCGCGATCTCCTGAACCCCTCGGCGGTGATGTCGTCGCACCTGGGCGGTGACGTCCTAAACGGCGCGGCCGATCTGCTCGAACGCGTCACGGGTGAGCTGCTACGCTGGCGACGCCGTCGCCGGTGCGCCTGGCGCTCTCGGCGACGACCCGACGACCTTGCCTCGTCTCGAACTGGATCTCTGCGATCAGCGCGGAGATCGTCGGCGGCTGCCGAACGTGACTCCTCGGCGAGCTTGCGGACCTCGTCGGCGACGACGGCGAACCCCACGGCCCTGCTCTCCGGCGCGCGCGGCCTCGATCGCGGCGTTGAGCGCGAGCAGGTTCGTCTGCTCGGCGATGCCGGTGATCGTGTCGACGATCCCGCCGATGCCGCTGGTGAGCGGCCCGAGAGGTCGTTGATCGCGACGCCGACCTGCTGCGAGGAGCACCGCGACCTGCTCGATCGCGTCGCTCGCGTGCCCGGCGGTAAGGACGCCCTCGCGGGCGACGCGCTGCGCGTCCTCGACGGCCTGGGGCGGTCGTGGCGGCGGCCTGTGCGCTCGACGCGGCGGCACGCCGCCGCGCCCTGCACCGCGGGTGCGGGTCGGAGCGCGACCATGCTGGCACCTGACGCTCGGCGCCGTGGACGCGACCTCGGTCAGCGCCTCGGCGATCTCGCCGACTGCGCGGCCGGCTTCCTCGGATGTCGCCGCGATCTGCTCGGATGAGCTGCTCAAGCGTCTCGGCCGACAGTGCGACGCTGCCGACCAGCACGCGCAGGTATCCCGACCATCGTCTCGATGGTGTTGCCGAGCGCATCTATTTTGGGCCCTTCGGCTCCAGCTGCCCGCGGTGAGGTCGCCGCCCGCGACCGCTGGGGCGGTCGCGGACAGGTCCTTCAGATAGGCGATCACGCTCTCGAAGAGCGGTTGGCCATCGCGCCGAGCTCGTCGCGCCAGCGGACCTCGATGCGGTCGAGGTCGCCCTCGGCGATGCCCTCGGCCGCGTGCAGGACCTGCCGGACGGCGCGCGTGATCGAGCGCACGAGCAGGAAGGCGAGCGCTCCGCCACCAGCGCAGCGATCAGCGCCACCACGATCATGAGCAGCCGCGAGGAGGATTCCAAGGACGCGAAGTGGCTCGTTTGCGCGTTCTGCACGCGCCGGGCCTGCTGCTGGTACTCGCTCAGCGACTCCACCAGGAGGTCGGTGATCTTGTCCTGAGTGCCGGTCACGAGGGGGGCCTGACGTGGCTGTCGTCGTGCGCACGCACGGCCGCCATCAGTTGCTCGTCGCCGCGGTCGAATGCCGCCACCGTGTCCTCGATCCGCGCTGGCATCGCGCGACGATCGGAGGCCGTCGTCGATTGCGCGTCCAGCTTGACGAGCGTGGCCTGGAACACCAAGCGATCGTCCTCGTAGTCGGGGCGGCTCGCTCCCTCGTCCAGCGCGTACTCCGTCTCGGCGAAGTGCATGTCGCTCGCGGCGGTCTGGGCCGCGTCAGCTGCGAGCTGCTTCGGCACGGTCACATCGACGACGTCGTGATGCACGCGCGACATCGTCGCCATGCCCGAGAGGCCGGCGCCGACCACGACGAGGAGGAACACGCCGAGCAGCGCGAAGCTCAGCGCGAGCTTGCGACCAACGGTCAGGCGGAAGCGGGAAGGCATATCCCGAGTGTTCGGCGAATGCCCTGGTGCCTTGAGGTTGCCGAGGGCCGCAGCGGTACCCTGGAGGGG
>CAVVAY010000011.1:0-13987 GCA_963746465.1 uncultured Actinomycetota bacterium
TCCGACAAGGACGAGTACGACGACTGGGCAGCCGACAAGCGCTGACCCGCACCCCCTTCCGCTCCACCCTGCGTCTTCACTGCCCCAGCTGGTCGCGGCGACGGGTCAGGTAGGCGGTCTCAGCAGTGTTGCCCGCCAGCTCGATCGCTCTGCCGTAGGCCTCGCGCGACTGCTGACTGCGGCCGAGCCGGCGCAGCAGGTCGGCCCGGGTCGCATGGAAGGCGTGGTAGCCGGCCAACGCGTCCGCCAGCCGGTCGACGGCCGCCAGGGCCACCTGCGGCCCGTCCAGCTCGGCGACCGCGACAGCCCGGTTGAGAGCGACGATCGGCGAGGGGTCGAGCCGGACGAGCTGGTCGTAGAGGGCGACGACCTGTGACCAGTCGGTGTCGCGCACGTCGCGGGCCGAGGTGTGCACGGCGTTGATCGCGGCGAGGACCTGGTAGCGACCCGGTGCCACCCCGGTCGCCAGCCGGTCGCGCACCAGCCGATGACCCTCGGCGACCAGCTCCGCGTCCCAGGCCCCACGGTCCTGCTCGTCGAGGGTGACCAGCTCGCCGGCCGCCGAGACCCGGGCGGTGCGGCGGGCCTCGGTGAGCAGCATCAGCGCCAGCAGCCCGGCCACCTCACCGTCGTCCGGCAGAAGGGCTCCGAGCATGCGGGTGAGCCTGATCGCCTCGGCGGTCAGGTCGGAACGCACCGGGTCGGTGTCGGGGCCGGTGGCCAGGTAGCCCTCGTTGAAGACGAGGAACAGGACGGCGAGCACGCCCGAGACCCGGGCCGGAAGATCCACCGCGGATGGCACCCGGTACGGGATGCGAGCGGCCTTGATCTTCGCCTTCGCGCGGGTGATCCGCTGCCCCATGGCGGTCTCCTGCACGAGAAAGGCACGGGCGATCTCGGCCACGGTCAGCCCCCCGACCATGCGCAGGGTGAGCGCGACGCGGGTCTCCATCGCGAGCGCCGGGTGACAGCAGGTGAAGATCAGCCGGAGCCGCTCGTCGTCGATGGCGCCGAGAGGCTCCGGCGGGTCGTCGTCGGACAACAGCTGAGCCTCCCTCTGCTTGTCGGCGCGCTTGTTCTCGCGCCGGACCCGGTCGATGGCCTTGCGGGTGGCGGTGGTGGTCAGCCAGCCGCCCGGGTTGGGCGGTACGCCATCGGCCGGCCACCGCTCGACGGCGGTCGCGAACGCCTCCGCCGCGGCCTCCTCGGCGATGTCGAGGTCACCGAACCGCCTGGCCAGGGCGGCGACCACCCGTGCCCACTGCTCGCGGTGTGCCCGGGAGATCGCCTCCGGGACGTCGAGCACGCTCACAGGAAGGGCCGCACCTCGATCTTCCGGTGGCACGCCTTGGATCCCTCGGTGGCCAGCTTGAGCACGACGTCCAGGTCGGGTGCGTCGATGATCCAGAAGCCGGCGAGGTACTCCTTCGACTCCACGAACGGGCCGTCGGTGAACACCAGCTCGTCTCTCCTGTTGTCGATGACGGTGGCCGAGTCGGGCGCCCCGAGTCCGCCGGCGAAGACCCAGTAGCCCTTGTCCCGGAGCCGGTCGTTGAACACGTCGATCGCGGCATCCTCGGTCGCGGTGGCCGGCCCGGTGCCGTCGTCGATCACTGACATCAGGTACTGCATCTGACGATCATCTCCTGTGCTGTGGGGTAGCCCGTCGTGGGCTGCCGTTCACCCCTGCTACGAACCCCACGGCCGCGATCCGACACCGCTGGACGACGTGGAGCTGACCGTCAGGCCGGGTGGCTGCCGTGGACGGTGACCGTGCCGTCGCCAGGCCCCACGGTGCCGAGCACCCACGCGGGGACCCCGCGGCCGCTGAGCAGCTGCACTGCGCGGTGGGCGTCATCCGCGGCGACCACCGCGACCATCCCGACGCCCATGTTGAGCGTGCGCTCGAGCTCGTCGACCGCCACCCCGCCGACGTCCCGGACCAGCCCGAAGACCGGGGAAGGCGACCAGCTCGCCCGGTCCACGGAGGCGCCGAGGTCGTCCGGGAGCACCCTGGCCAGGTTCGCCGCGAGCCCGCCGCCGGTGACGTGGCTGAACGCGTGCACGTCGACGGCGTCGATCAGGGCCAGGCAGTCGCGGGCGTAGATCCGGGTCGGCTCCAGCAGCTCGTCGACCAGGCTGCGGCCGAGCTCCGGCACCTCGCGGTCCAGCTCCCAGCCCGCGCTGGTCAGCAGCACGTGCCGCACCAGCGAGTAGCCGTTGGAGTGCAGGCCGCTGGCGGCCATCGCGACGAGTGCGTCGCCGGCCCGGACCCGGTCGGCGCCGAGCAGCCGGTCCGCCTCCACGACGCCGGTGCCGGCGCCGGCGACGTCGTACTCGTCCGGACCGAGCAGCCCGGGGTGCTCGGCGGTCTCGCCGCCGACGAGGGCGCAGCCGGCCAGCACACAGCCCTCCGCGATGCCCTTGACGACCGCCGCGATCCGCTCCGGCACCACCTTGCCGCAGGCGATGTAGTCGGTCATGAACAGCGGCTCGGCCCCGCAGACCACGAGGTCGTCGACGACCATGCCGACAAGGTCGTGCCCGATGGTGTCGTGCCGGTCGGCTGCAGCGGCCACGGCGACCTTGGTGCCGACCCCGTCGGTAGAGGTCGCCAGCAGCGGACGCCGGTACGCCTTCAGCGCGCTGGCGTCGAACAGCCCGGCGAAACCGCCGATCCCGCCGACCACCTCGGGCCGGGACGCCTTCGCCACCCAGGCCTTCATCAGCTCGACCGCGCGGTCACCCGCCTCGATGTCGACCCCGGCACCGGCGTAGGAGACGCGCTGCTGGCTCACAGGGCGCGAGCCTACCGGCGCGCGGCCGGTCAGGTCGGCTGGCCGATGTTGACCATCCAGTTGATGCCGAACTGGTCCGTACACATGCCGAACTCGTCGCCCCACATCTGCTTCTCCAGCGGGACCAGGACCTTGCCGGCGGTGGACAGCTTCTCCCAGTAGCCACGCAGCTCGTCGGCGTCGGTGCCGGACAGGCTGATCGAGATGTTCTCGCCGGGCTTGTAGGTCTCGTGCGGCGGCGTGTCGGCGGCCATCAAGGTGATGCCGCCGTCGGTCACCAGTTGGGCGTGCATGATCTGGTCGGCCGCGGGGCCGTCGGCGGCGCCGTACTCGCCGAAGGTGTTCGACGTCAGGGTGCCGCCGAAGACGTCCTTGTAGAACTCCATGGCTTGCCGGGCTGTCCCGTCGAAGCTGATGTAAGGGTTGAGGACGGAGGCCATCGAACTTCTCCTTTGCTCGCGAGACGCCGAGTCTTGCAGCCCCCTGGTCGGCCGACAATGGCTCGCCGGAACGCACGACAGCGCGCCCGGACCGTCCGGTCCGGGCGCGCTGGTCTGAAGCGGTTCAGCCCTTCGCCACCCAGGGGGTGAAGCGGCGCGGGGTGTTCAGCCAGTCCACCTCGTTGGTCGACGTGGTGCTGCCCTCGGGCAGCAGCTCGGCACCGGTCTTGACCTCGACCCGCACGTCGGCCGGGTCGTTGAGCACGACCTGGTCGATGCTGATGCGGGCGACGTCCTTCACGTAGTCGAGCTTCATGATGTACGTCCCGCCGTGCAGCGGCACCTGACGGTTCCCCTTGGCCTTGAAGCCGTCGGCCGGGAGGAGTGCGTAGTCGGAGCCCTCGAAGGTGCCGCCGGTGAAGACGTACTCGGGGCCGGTGCGCGCGCGGTCGGTGTCGATGAAGACCGAGATGCTGCTTCCGCTGCGGAAGGACCGGACGAGGTCGCGGTGGACCACGTTGATCTTGAGCTGCTCCTCGCCGTTGATGACGCGGACCTTGCGGATGTCGGCGCCCTGGGACATGTCGCCGTGGGCGTCGGTGAAGGCTGCCGTCTCGGCCAGCGCCGTACCGGCGAGGGCGGTGATGCTGAGAGCGGACACCGCGGCGACTCCCGCCACCCGCTGTGCCGCGGACCTGAAGGTGTTCAACGTGACTCCTCTGTGTCTGAGGCGGGCCGGCTACCCGGTCCGCGTGCGCCTCACCGTGAGGCGTCAGAGAGGAGGACCCGCGGCTGCCCGGCCCGGTTGCAGACCGCCGCTGTGACCTGAGTCACGCAACCTGCCCCCGCCATCGCGGCCGTCGCTCTGACCACCGGACACATCCGGTGCAGGTGAGTCAGGAGAGCCGAGCTCGTGGTCCCACGAGTGTGGGTCAGCCACGGTTGTGTCCTGGAGTCAGCGAGAGCGGCGACCGGTCAGGGGTACGCAGTCCGGTCTTCCGGCTTTGCGCCTCATGATCGTTCTGCAGCCCAACATTGCAACGGGAACGTGGTCCAAAGTGCATCAACATCACGCTGCACTGCGCGGGGGGGTGCGTCAGGGGCGGGTGAGGGCGTCGGCGGCGCCGAGGCCGCCCAGCAGTGTCGCGGGTTCGACCTCGAGCAGGTGCTTGCCGAGCAGCTCGGGCTCCGGCAGCTCGACCGGGTACACGCCGTCGAAGCAGGCACGGCAGAGGTTGTCGATCGGCTGCTCGGTCGAGGCGACCAGCCCCTCCAGCGAGATGTACGCCAGCGAGTCGGCGTCGATGGAAGCGCGGATCTCCTCGACCGCCAGACCGTTGGCTATCAGCTCGGCCGGCGACGCGAAGTCGATGCCGTAGAAGCACGGCCACTTCACCGGCGGCGACGAGATGCGGACGTGGATCTCCGCGGCGCCGGCCTCGCGGAGCATCCGCACCAGGGCCCGCTGGGTGTTGCCGCGCACGATCGAGTCGTCGACCACCACCAGCCGCTGCCCGGCGATCACCTCGCGCAACGGGTTCAGCTTGAGCCGGATGCCGAGCTGCCGGATGGTCTGCGAGGGCTGGATGAAGGTCCGGCCGACATAGGAGTTCTTCACCAGGCCCAGGCCGTAGGGGATGCCGCTGCCCTGCGAGTAGCCGACGGCGGCCGGGGTGCCGGACTCCGGCACCGGGATCACCAGGTCGGCCTCGGCCGGCGCCTCCTCGGCCAGCCGGCGGCCGACCTCGACCCGGGTCGCGTGCACCGAGCGGCCGGCGATCTTGGTGTCCGGCCGGGCGAGGTACACGTACTCGAACAGGCAGCCCTTCGGTTCGGCGTCGGCGAAACGCGACGAGCGAAGGCCGTGCGCATCGATGGCGATCAGCTCACCCGGCTCGATCTCGCGGACCTGGGCCGCACCGACGATGTCCAGGGCGGCGGTCTCGCTGGCCACCACCCAGCCGCGCTCGAGGCGGCCGAGCACCAGCGGGCGGATACCCTGCGGGTCGCGCGCGGCGTACAACGTCTCCTCGTCCATGAAGACCAGCGAGAACGCGCCGCGGAGCTGCGGCAGGACCTCGAGGGCGGCCTGCTCCAGGGAGCGGTCCGGGTAGGACGCGAGCAGCGCGGTCACGATCTCGGTGTCGGTCGTGCTGTGCAGGGCCACGTGGCTGCCGCGGATGCCTTCGCGCCAGCGCCTGGTCTCCTCCTGGGTCGGGCCGTCGCCGTCGTAGGAGAGCTGGCCGCTCTCGGCGGCGAGCTTCTCGACGAGCTCGAGCAGGTCACGGGTGTTGGTGAGGTTGCCGTTGTGGCCCAGCGCTATCGACCCGGCCGCGGTGGACCGGAACGTCGGCTGGGCGTTCTCCCAGACGCTGGAACCGGTGGTGGAGTAACGGGTATGGCCGATCGCCAGGTGCCCGCGCAAGGAGTTGAGGTGACCCTCGTCGAAGACCTGCGCCACCAGGCCCATGTCCTTGTAGACCAGGATCTGCGAGCCGTTGCTCACCGCGATGCCGGCCGACTCCTGACCGCGGTGCTGCAGCGCGTAGAGGCCGAAGTAGGTCAGCTTGGCGACCTCGGTCGGGTCGTCCCCGGAGCGGTCGCCGGACCAGACACCGAAGACCCCGCAGGAGTCCTGGGGTCCCCGCTCTGCGGGATCGAGATCGAGATTGAGCCGTCCGTCGCCTCGGGGCACGCGGCCAGTCTACGGGTCGGGCAGGCCCGAACCGGTCAGCGCCGCCGGCCTTCGAGCAGGACGGCGACCACGCCGCCGGCCAGCGCGCCGAGCCCGCCGAGCAGCGCAGTGAGATAGGCGAGCAGCCGGCCCTGGTTGTCCGCCTCCGCGCCGGGACCCAGCACCAGCACGACGGCCACCAGGACGCCGACGGCGGCACCGGTCAGCAGGAAGGCGGAGTAGCGGGGGTTGCGGCGGGGCACGCCTCCGACCCTATGACGCCCCGGGCGACGCTCAGAGCCGGCCACCCGCTGGATCCGACGACACCCGCTGCGCCAGCCAGACGGGCACGATCGAGCCGACGATGAGGACGGCGGCCACCACGTTGACGACCGGCGCCTGGTTCGGCCGGGCCAGGTTCGTGAAGATCCACAACGGCAGGGTCTGCACGCTGGCGCCCGCCGTGAACGTCGTCACGATGATCTCGTCGAAGGACAGGGCGAACGCGAGCAGGGCGCCGGCGAGCAGCGCCGACCGGACGGCCGGGAAGGTCACGTGCCGGAAGGTCTGGAAGACGCCGGCACCGAGGTCCATCGACGCCTCCTCGAGCGACCCACCGGTGCGCCGAAGCCGGGCGAGCACGTTGTTGTAGACCACGACGACGCAGAAGGTCGCGTGCCCGACCACGACGGTGAACAGCCCGAAGTTGATGCCGAGCGGCTGCAGCGTCGTGGTGATGGCGTTCGACAGCGCTATGCCGGTGACGATGCCGGGCAGCGCGATCGGCAGCACGATCAGGATCGACACCGCCTCCCGGCCGAAGAAGCGGTAGCGCGAGACCGCGAACGCCGCCATCGTGCCGAGCACCAGCGCCACCGCTGTCGCACCGAGACCGGCCTTCACCGAGGTGGTCAGCGCCGCGCGGGCACCCTCGTTGTGCCAGGTGCGCTGCCACCACTCCAGGGTCAGCCCGCTGGGCGGCCAGCCGAAGGTGCGGTCGGTGTTGAACGACGAGACCAGGACGACGAGCAGCGGCACGTAGACGATGGCCAGGCCGAGCGCCATGACGGCCGCCAGCGCGCCCCGAGCCCCGCGCGAGAGGTTCATAGATTGTCCAGGGCGCCGGTGCGGCGGACACCGAGCAGGAAGACCACCATGATCACGATCGGTACGGCGGCCAGCGCGGCCGCGAGCGGGAGGTTGTTCGCGGCGCCGGCGTTGCCCTGGATCAGGTTGCCCAGCAGCTGGCTCTTGCCGCCGACGATCTGCACGGCGATGTAGTCACCGAGGCTGAGCGAGAAGGTGAAGATCGCACCGGCCACCACCGCTGGGAAGGCCAGCGGCACCACGACCGAGCGGAACGTCCGCCCCGCCTTCGCCCCGAGGTCGCCGGAGGCCTCCAGCAGCGAGTCCGGCAGCCGTTCCAGCCCGGCGTACACCGGCAGGATCATGAACGGCAGCCACAGGTAGCTCAGCACGATGACGGTCGCGGTCAGCCCGAAGCCCGGACCCTTGAGACCGAGCGGGTCCAGCGACCAGTTCACGACACCGTCGCCGGCCAGCATCGCCCGCCAGGCGTACGCCTTGACCAGGTAGCTCGCCCACAGTGGCGTGAGCATCGCCACGACGAGGAAGCGGCGCCGTCTGGGCGACGCGACCTTTGCCATGTAGAACGCCATCGGGAACGCGAGCACCGCACAGACGACTGTGACCGCTGCAGCCACTCCCACGGTGCGCACCGTGACCGCCCGGTAGGTGTCGTTGGTGACGACCTCCCGGAAGTTGTCCAGCGTGAAGGAGTGGACCACGTTCCCGGTGAACGTGTCGGTGCTCCAGAAGGCCGAGAGCAGGAGGACGGCCAGCGCGCCGAGGTAGACCACGACGAGCACCAGCATCGGCGCGGCCAGCAGCAGCACCAGCCGCAGCGCCGCGTGCCGGTGCAGGACGCCGGAGAGGCGCCGCGCCACGGTCCCGTCCCCCTGCTCTCCCGCCGTCAGCCCTTGATCTCCTGCCAGGCCGACGTCCAGTCACCGTAGTCCTTGCACTGCACGTCCTCGCGGCCGTCCAGGCACTGGGTGATCGGCGTGCTCCAGTACCAGACCTGGTCGAAGTAGGCCTCGTCCGCGGCGTGGAAGACGTCGCAGTGGTCCTTGGCCGCAGTCTCCGCACAGGACTTGCTGTTCGACGGTGCCTCACCGAACCACTCGGCGACCTGGGCGTTCGCCGTGGGGCTGATGATGTGGTCGAGCCACTTGTACGCGCAGGTCTTGTGCTTGCTCTTGGTCGCCACCATCCAGGTGTCCGACCAGCCGGTCGCACCCTCGGTGGGCAGGATCGCCTTGACCTTCGCCTTGTCGGCCTGCGCGAGGTTGACGATGATCTGCCAGGTCGTGCCGATCACCGAGTCGCCGTTCTTGAAGGCCTGGATCTCCTTGGTGTAGTCCGACCAGTACTCGCCGATGTTCGCGTTCTGCGCCTTGAGCAGGTCGACCGCCGCGGTGAACTGCTTGTCGTCGAGGGCGTACGGGTTCTTGATCCCGAGCTCCGGCTTGGTCTTCATCAGGTAGAGCGCGGCGTCCGCGATGTAGATCGGGGAGTCGTACGCCGTGATCTTGCCCTTGTACGGGGAGGCGTCGTCGAACACCGCGCCCCAGGAGGTCGGCGCCGGGGTCACCTCGTCGGTGTTGTACATCAGCAGGTTCGCACCACGGCCGTGCGGGACGCCGTAGGCCACCCCGTCGACGCTGTTCCAGGCCTTCATCTTCAGGCCCTCGAACACGTCGGCGTAGTTCGGGACGAGGTCGGTGTTGACCGGCTCGACGTCTCCCGAGGCGATCAGGCGCAGCGAGGCGTCACCGGAGGCCGACACCACGTCGTACTGACCGGTCTTCATCAGGTTGACCATGTCGTCGGAGGTGGGTGCCGTCTTCACGTTGACCTGGCAGCCGGTCGCCTCCTCGAACGGCGTCACCCAGTCGACCGCGGGGTCGGTGGAGCCGTCCTCGACGTAGCCGGCCCAGGCCACGATGTTGACCTCGCCCTCGGGGGTGCCCAGCTTGTCGAGCGCCTTGAGGTCCGGCGGGGTGAAGCCCTGCGGAGCGGCGTCGTTGCCGGTGCCACCCTTCGTGCCTCCGTCGCTCGACGTGTCGTCGCCGTCGTCGCCGCAGGCTGCGAGCGCGAGCAGGGTCGCGACCCCGATCGCGAGAAGTCTCTTGCTGATCATGTGTTCCCTCCCTGGGAGACCGCGCCCCGCACACGGTCAGCATTGGTGGCTTCGCCCTCATCGGCCACGGAGTCCGTGGCCGAGGCGTTTGTGGTGGTGACGCGATAGACGTGCGCCCTGTTGAACCCGACCTGGAGCCGGTCACCGCGACTGACCACCGGCGCGGTCGTCGCGCCGGTGTTCTGCACCAGCGCCTGGACCTCCGTCCCGGCGTCCAGCCGGACGATGACCCGGGTGGCCACGCCGGTGTAGACGACCTCGGTCACGACGCCGTCGGCGACGACCTCGCCGTCGGCCGGAGCACCGCCGGCCGGGCCGACGCGGACCTTCTCGGGTCGGAACGAGACGGGCGCGGGATCACCCAGCAGGCTCACCGCTGGCTCGCCCTGGAGCAGGTTGGAGCTGCCGACGAAGCCGGCGACGAAGGCCGATGCCGGCCGCTCGTAGACCTCGCTGGCCGTCCCCACCTGCTCGATGCGGCCCTCGTTGAAGACGGCGATCCGGTCGCTCATCGTCAGGGCCTCCTCCTGGTCGTGGGTGACGAACAGGAAGGTGATGCCGACGTCGCGCTGGATGCCCTTGAGCTCGACCTGCATCTGCTCGCGCAGCTTGAGGTCGAGGGCGCCCAGCGGCTCGTCGAGCAGCAGCACCCGGGGACGGTTGACCAGGGCCCGGGCGAGGGCCACCCGCTGCCGCTGCCCGCCGGAGAGCTGTCCCGGCCGGCGGCCGCCGTACCCCTCGAGGCGGACCGTGGTCAGCGCCTCCTCCGCCCTGGTCCGGCGCTCGGCCTTGCCGACGCCCTTGACCATCAGCCCGTAGGCCACGTTCTGCAGCACGGTCATGTGCGGGAACAACGCGTAGTCCTGGAAGACCGTGTTGACGTCCCGGTCGAACGGCGCGTCCCGCGTGACGTCCCGGCCCCCGAGGTGCACCTGGCCGGCGGTCGGCGTCTCGAAGCCGGCGATCATCCGCAGCACCGTGGTCTTGCCCGACCCGGACGGCCCGAGCATGGCGAAGAACTCGCCGTCGCGGACCTCGAGGTCGATCGAGTCGACCGCCACGACGTCCTCGCCGCCGGCACCGCCGCGGCCGGCGAACACCTTGCGCAGCCCGACGAGGCGCACCGCAGCCTCGCTCACCGCCACCTCCGCTGGGAGACCTGCCGACGCGCGACACCGTAGCGTCCCTGGGCCGCGAGCGGAACGGATTCCGTCGTCTTGAACAGTTCTGACCGCCGAAATCGTGGCCGAACCGAGATGCATCGGCCGTCCTCCGCATCCGACGTGACCCGCATCCGGCGCGTCTCGTTGGGCTGTCCAGGAACTACTACCTCCGACGAAGGGTGTCACCTGATGCGTCTGACCAGGAGAAGGACGGGAGTCGCGCTGGTCGCGGCCGCCGCTGCCCTCACCGCCACCGCCACAGCAACCGCCGGCTCGGCCGCCGCCGCGCCGGACGACACGCTCCGGCGCTACATCGTCGTCCTCGACAACGGGACCGACGCCGGCTCGGTGGCCGCGGAGCACGCCAGAACTCTCGGGGTGGTGACCGGACACGTCTACTCCAGCGCCCTTGACGGCTACGCCGCCCGGATGCCGTCTGCGGTGGCCGACCGGCTGGCCGACGACCCGCGGGTCGCCTACGTGCAGCCGGACACCAAGGTGCGCGCCACCGCGCAGACCACCCCCACCGGCATCAACCGGGCCAACGCCGACGCGAGCCCGACCGCCCGGATCGACGGTGCCGACCAGCGCGTCGACGTCGACGTCGCGGTCATCGACACCGGTGTCGACCTGGACCACCCCGACCTCAACGTCAACAGGGCCAAGGCCAAGACCTGCGCGCTCGCGCTGTCGGCCGACGACGACAACGGGCACGGTTCGCACGTCTCCGGGACCATCGGTGCCCTCGACAACGGCGACGGCGTGGTCGGCATGGCGCCCGGCGCGCGGATCTGGCCGGTCAAGGTGCTCAACGCCGCCGGCGTCGGCTTCACCTCCGACATCGTCTGCGGCATCGACTACGTGACCGCGAACGCGGCGTCGATCGAGGTCGCGAACATGAGCCTCGGCGGCGACGGCAGCGACGACGGGAACTGCGGGCGCACCGACGGTGACGCCGAGCACCAGGCCATCTGCCGGTCGGTCGCAGCCGGCGTGACGTACGTCGTCGCAGCCGGCAACGACTCGGCCGATGCCTCGACGTCAGCCCCCGCGGCGTACGACGAGGTCATCACGGTCAGTGCGCTCTCGGACTTCAACGGCCTCCCCGGCGGTGGCGCACCGTCGACCTGCCGGGCGGACGTCGACGACACCTTCGCCGACTACTCCAACTACGGCGCCGACGTCGACCTGATCGCACCGGGCACCTGCATCCTCAGCACCTGGATGAACGGTGGCTACAACACCATCTCGGGCACCTCGATGGCGTCGCCGCACGTCGCAGGCGGTGCGGCCCTCTACAAGGCCACCCATCCGACGGCGACCCCGGCGCAGGTCCGCTCGGCACTGCAGGGCGCGGGCAGCCTGGACTGGAACGACGTCGACGACCCGGACCCGGTCAAGGAGCGACTGCTGGACGTCAGCACCTTCTGACGACCCGATGCACCGCACGAGGTGGGCTCACAGCACCGGCTGTGAGCCCACCTCGACGACGGTCCGGGCCGCCCGCCAGATCCGCCAGCCGGGCACCCGGGAGCCGAACTCCACCGTCACGGCGAGACCGTCGGTGCGGTGGTTGACCCAGCCGGTGAAGGTGCCGTAGCAGACCCCGGTGCAGTGGAACTCGTCCACCGGCAGCCGCATGCCGCGGGCCAGCGCGCGCACCGTGGGCATCGCCTTGTCGTTCGCCCCGACCCCGAACAGCGGCTGGTGGAAGGTGAGGGTGAGGTCCGGCTGGATGCGGCGGACGAGGTCCCGCAGCGCAACACCCTCGGGCTCGGACAGCGGCTTGGGGCCGGACCAGGTCGCGGTCCGAGAGCTGCTGCGCCACAGGTAGGGGAAGTTGCGGTTCAGGTCGACCCCGTGAGCGTTGGTACGCCGGTCAGCGGCGGTGCCGTCGGGGTTGACCGTGCGCACCAGCCACAGGTCGAGCCCGGCAGGCAGCCGGTCCCGGTCGCGGAGCAGGCGGACTACCCGCAGGCCGGCCTGCTCGTCGCCGTGGATGCTGCCGATCACCAGCACCGTGCGAGTGGTCGCTGGATCGACGACGGTGCCCTCGGGGACAGCCCGGGTGCGGTGCACCGCCACGATCGGCCGGCCCTTCACCGACGTACCGATCACCTCGCGGGTGGTGACGACACCGCCCTCGGCGCCGGCTGCCGGTGGTGACACGACGACGGCGCCGACCAGGGCGCTGAGCGCCGTGGCGACGGCAAGGGACCAGCGGGCAGACATCACCGGCCAAAGGGTGTCAGACGACGGGGAGGAACGCGGACAGGTCGGCGCGTTCGCCACTCGCCTGGACCAGGCCTTCGGCCACCGCGGCGGGCCAGTCGGTGCCGCCGACCGCCAGCGCGACCCAGGTCATCGGGTCGACCTCGACCACGTTTGGCGGGGTCCCGCGGGTGTGCCGCGGTCCCTCGACGCACTGCACCGCGCCGTACGGCGGGACCCGCACCTCGACCGAGCGGCCGGGCGCCTTCGCCGCGAGCTCCTCCAGTAGGAATCGCACGGCATCGCGGACGTCGTCCGGCTCGAGGGTGTGCGCCTCCAGCACCCGGGTCAGCGCGGCTCGGCCGGTCTCGGGATCGGTGCGTCGGCGCGGCGGCATCAGCGGTGCATCCGGCCGACGTAGAAGTCCTGAGGTGTCCGGCTCACCCGCCGACCCTAGATCAGCGGGCCGACGGCTATCGTGGGCGGCCGCGTCACTTTGGGGCAGCCCGGAGCGGCACGTGCGGGCGTAGCTCAACCGGCTAGAGCGCCACCCTTCCAGGGTGGAGGTGTTGGTTCGCGACCAGCCGCCCGCTCCACCTTCTTTCCGGTGTCGACAGGTCAGCCGAAGAGGGCGGGCAGGGTGCCCTCGTGGGCGGCGCGCAGCTCGTCGACACCGACTTCGAGAATGCCTTGCACCGCAAGGGAATTGCCGCCCGTGGTGCCCAGCCGCGTCACCGGCACGCCGTACGCCGATGCGCGTGACTCGACTTCCGCGACCCGGTCGGCGGGCACCGACACGACGGCCCGGGCCACCGACTCGCTGAACAGGGCGACGAACGGGTCGCCGGTGATCTCGACCGCCGCCCCGACCCCGCGCCGCAGGACCATCTCGACCAGCGTCTGCGCCAGGCCGCCGTCCGACACGTCGTGGGCGGCCGTGACCAGTGTCTGGTCGGCCGCATCGGCCATCAGCTGTCCCAGCGCCTTCTCGGCGGCCAGGTCGACCTCGGGCGGCAACCCGCCGAGGTGGCCGTGCACGTGGTGCGCCCACTCCGACCCGGCGAGCTCGTCCCGGGTCTTGCCCAGGAGCAGCACGGCCTCGCCGGCCGCCGCGAAGCCGATCGGCACCCGCCGGCGGACGTCCTGGACCACGCCGAGCACGCCCACCACCGGGGTCGGGTTGATCGCGACGTCACCGGTCTGGTTGTAGAAGCTGACATTGCCGCCGGTGACCGGGACGCCGAGCTCGAGACACGCGTCGGCCAGCCCGCGGGTCGCCTCGGCGAACTGCCACATGACGTCCGGGTCCTCAGGCGACCCGAAGTTCAGGCAGTCGGTCACGGCGAGCGGCCGGGCGCCGCTGACCGCGACGTTGCGGTAGGCCTCGGAGAGCGCGAGCTGCGCACCGGCGTACGGGTCGAGCTTGGCGAACCGGCCGTTGCCGTCGGTGGCCAGGGCCACCCCGAGCCCGGACGCGG
>CAVVAY010000012.1:0-35292 GCA_963746465.1 uncultured Actinomycetota bacterium
GGCCAGCCGGGCCCGCTGACGCACGCCGGCGTCCACCGCGGCCTCGAGCCGATCCGCTGTCATGGCCGGGATCCTGGCACGATGCGGCCATGACCTCCTCCTCCACCTTCGGTGTCCGCTCGATGACTGCCGACCTGCGCCGGGTGCTCGTCGTCCGACCGACCACGACCGGCGACTTCGCGGGTGCCGGCTGGCGCGCGCCGGACGGCGACGAGCTGCTGCGCGAGCACGATGCGTTCGTCGGGCTGCTCGACTGGCTAGGCGTCGAGGTCGTGCTGGCCGAGGCGCCGGAAGGCATGGTCGACGCGTGCTTCGCCTACGACCCGGTCTTCGTCACCGGCGACGGAGCGATCGAGCTGCGGATGGCCAAGCCGGCCCGGCAGTCCGAGCCCGGGTTCCTGGTGGCCGAGGTCGAGAAGGCGGGCGTCCCGGTGGTGGGCCGGCTGACCGGTCCTGCCACCGCCGACGGCGGCGACATGTGCTGGCTGGACGACACCACCCTCGCCGTCGGGCGCGGCTACCGGACCAATGCAGCGGCGCACGCACAGCTGACCGAGGTACTGGGTCGCGAAGGCGTCACGGTCGAGCGCGCCGACCTGCCGCACCACCTCGGCGCGGCCCACGTCATGCACCTCATGTCGGTCGTCTCGCCGGTGGCAGCGGACCTCGCGGTCGTCTTCGAGCCGTTGGCCCCGGTGCCGCTGCTGGAGCTGCTGGCCGACCGCGGCTACCGCATCGTGCCGGCCGACCCGGACGAGCTCGACGACCAGGGCTGCAACGTGCTCGCCGTACGGCCAGGCGTCGTCGTGATGGCCGACAGCGCTCCCCGGACCCGGGCTGCTCTGGAGCGGGCCGGCGTCGAGGTGCACAGCTACGCCGCGGCGCAGATCAACAAGGGTGACGGCGGCCCCACCTGCCTGACCCGCCCCCTGCTGCGCGGCTGACACCCACCCGGAACACCGGCCGCGCCGAACCTGTTGAAAGCACCAGGAGGTCACCACATGCTCTTCGGCAGGAAGCCACAGCCCGTCAGCCCGCAGGACGCCCTTCCCGGCCGTCCGGACCGTCCCTTCCGCATCGCTCCCGACCACGTCGTGCTCGGCACCCCCCTCGAGGGACAGGTGCCGGCCGGCTTCGAGGTCATCACCTTCGCGATGGGGTGCTTCTGGGGTGCAGAGCGGATCTTCTGGGAGATCCCCGGGGTCCACGTCACCGCGGCCGGCTACCAGGGCGGCTACACCCCCAATCCGACCTATGACGAGACCTGCACCGGCATGACCGGCCACACCGAGGCCGTCCGGGTCGTCTACGACCCGGCGAAGGTCGACCTCGAGGTGCTGCTCAAGGCGTTCTGGGAGAACCACGACCCGACCACACCGGACCGGCAGGGCAACGACGTCGGCACGCAGTACCGCTCGGCGATCTACCCGACCACCGACGCGCAGCTCGCGGCCGTCGAGGACTCCAGGTCGCGGTACCAGCAGGCGCTCAAGGAGGCCGGCTTCGGCGAGATCGTGACCGAGGTCAAGCCGGCCGCCGCTGCGGGCGAGTTCTGGTACGCCGAGGACTACCACCAGGGCTACCTGCACAAGAACCCGCGCGGCTACTGCAACCACGGCTTCTGCCAGGTGGCCTACAACCCCGCGGCCCACGGCCAGGACGCCCCGACGAAGGTCGAGCTGCCGGAGGCCTGACCGGCGACCTATGAGGGGAGCCGCCGCCGGCCGGCGAAGCCGAGGTCCGTCCGGTGGTACCACTCGAGGGCACGGTCGCCCTCGAGCCAGCACAGCAGGACGTCCACCCCGTCCAGCTCGCTGGGGAAGTCCACCAGCAGCGGCGCCAGGCCCTTGAGCTCCGCGCCGGTGCCCTGTACCTGGGTGAGCAGCTCGTCGAGCCGCGCCTGGGCTGCCTTCAGCTCGGGCGTGGCACCTAGCGCTGTCGGGCGCCCGCCGGGTGTCGCGGCGGCAGCGAGCTCTGCTGCGTCGGCCCGGAGCGCGACGACCTCGTCGAGGACCGGGAGCAGTCGCGTCAGCTCGGCAGCTGCTTCGTCGGGGCTGAACAGGGCCATGCGGCCCAGCGTCTCACCGTCGCGGCCGGTGCGGCCCGCGTCAGCCGACTTCGGTGACGTCGAGGACCTCGAAGACCGGCGGGTGCGCTTCATTGCGGGCGTGGCAGGTCAACAGCCCGGGCTCCGGTCGCGCGCCGGCCTGCACCGTGACCATCAGGTTGTGCGGCTGGCCGCGGAGCCGCACCTGCCACCGGCCGCCGCCCAGGTGCAACGTGCCGGCGGGAGTGAGCGCATCGATGCGGTTGTCGCCGAGCAGGGTGCGGACGTGCGCCGCGGCGGCCTGCGCTGCCGGCGCCATGGTGGACCGGCCGCGCAGCAGGTCGGCGACGATGTCGCCGTGCTCGTGGGCAGCGACCAGCTCCTCGGCACGCCCCATCTCGACCTGTCCGTAGTAGACGCCGTGCGGCATCGCGACCACGTTCGCCGCGAACCGGTCGCCGCCGACGTGCGAGCACTCCCACACCGATCCGGGACGGACTCTGTCGAGGGCAGCCGCGACCGGCCGTCCCTCGACCGCACAGCAGGTGTCGTGCCGGCCGTGCGCGCACACCAGGAAGAAGGGCTCGTACGACGGGGAGCCGGCGCTGCCGTCCAGCGGGAGCGTCAGAAGCTCGTCGTCCGAGCCGAAGTCGCCCCACCAGCTCACCTCTCGACCGGGCCGGGAGCTGACCACCGCCCAGGCCCGCCGGTCCGGAGCCGGCCGACGCCCCGGCCGACGGATCAGCAGCACCCGCAAGCCCTGCGCGATCGCCCGCACGGACACCGCGCGCCCCACGGCCGGGTCGAGACGTGACGACGTGAGCGCCTGCCGCCCCCAGCCGCCGGGCTGCTCGAGGAGCAGGAAGCCCGCCGCCGGTGCCGCCGTGCCCGCCATCGGGTCGCCCCGCAGCCGCGCACCGACCGAGCATCTCTGGGTCGGCGCGTCCGCCTCGGGCCCTCCAGCGCTGGCGGTCACCGACCCTCGACCACGACGACGGCCTCGCTGACCAGCCGACGGGCCAGCACCAAGGCGTCGTCCGGCTCCAGGTCGGGCAGTTCGGCGACCTGCAGGCGTTCGCCGTCGAGCAGTGCGCGAACCGCCTTGCCGGAGGATGCCGGCAGCCGAAGGGTGCGGTGCGGGAGCCGGAGGACCACCTCGTCGCGGTCGGTGGACACGACGTGCCTCAGGTGGTTCCGGGCGACCAGCACCGAGCCGAGGTCCAAGCGGTCCAGCGCCGCCGCCTGGGCCAGCGGCGCGACCGGACCGGGCCGGTTGGTGTCGACCAGCCGGTCACCGAGCCGCGCCGCGACGTCGGCCGGGCTGATCGACCGGAGCCGGTCGGTCACGGCCGCGACGGTCGCCTGGACGTCGGCCGCGACGGCGGCGGGGTCACTGACATCGATGCCCATCGGCAGCGAGGTCCGCAGCTCGGGCGAGTCGGCCACGATCGCGAGCATCGACTCGAGCACGGCATGCCGCGTCACCGGGTGGACGCCGACCGTCAGGTGGCACGAGACGTCGCCGAGGGCCTCGGCAGCATGCAGGTAGCCGCGTGGCAGGTAGAGCGCGTCGCCAGGTCGGAGGACGGCGTCGATCACCGGCTGCTGCTTGGCGCGCGCCTCGACGGCCGCACGGTGGTCCGTCCACGGCTGGTCCCGCAACGGTGCGGGGTGCACGGGTTCGTGGATGCGCCACCGCTTCTCGCCGGCCACCTGCAGCACGAAGACGTCGTGCACGTCGTAGTGCGCGGAGAACCCCTGCGACGAGCGGGGCGTGATGTAGGCGTTGACCTGTACCGGGTGGCCGAGCTCGGTGGTCAGCCCACCGGCGAAGTCGATCAGCGGGGGCCAGAGCCGGTGCAGCCCCTGCAGCACGACGGTGTGCCCGTCGAGGAAGAGCTCGAGCACCCGGTCGTCGGCGACCTGGTCGGCCACCTGCGCGCCTGTGCCGCCGGAGCGGGTGTAGCGCGAGGTGGGGGCGACGACGCCGTTCTTGGCCAGCCGGATGAACGGGGTGCGCAGGCCGCGGCGGGACAGCAGCTCGTCGACCGCGTCGAGGGAGAACAGGTCTGCGAAGCCTCTGCCGCCGCCGGCGAGCTCGGCGCCGGTCGACAGCAGCGGGCCGCGCGACCAGACGTCACGCGCGAAGTCGTCCGGGTCCAGCCGCACGCAACGCCGGAGGGCAGGGTGGGAGCTCGCGCTGCCCGCCCCGCCCCCGGCGTCACGCCTGGTGCTGCTCAGCGCGTGCCTCAGGCCTGGCTGTCCGCGCCGCCGTCAGCGCCGCCATCGGCACCGCCATCGGCACCGCCGTCGCTCTCACCGGGGGTACCACCTGCCCCGCCGTCGGCCGGGCCGTGCGCGCCGCCGTCGGCGCCACCGTCGGCACCTCCGTCCGCTCCGCCGTCACTGCCGGATCCTGCGCCGCCGTCTGCCGGGCCGTGCTCGTCAGGGGTCGTGGTCATGTCGTCGTCGAGCGCCATCAAGTCCTCCATCGGTAGAGAGGTACGGGCCTGCGAGTCCGTCCTACCCGACGTCTCCCCGCGAAACCAGGGCATGCGCGACCTGCTGGGGTCCTGAGCCCCGCAGGTCGCGCATGCCCGGGGGGCCGACCCGGGGCAGCGCGACCCAGTGGGGTCCTGAGCCCCGCAGGTCGCGCATGCCCGGGGCGATCCAGGGTTAGCAAGGTCAGCCGGGTCAGCCGGGTCAGCCGGCGGCGAGGAAGCCGAGCAGGTCCTGCCGGGTCAGCACGCCGGCCGGCTTGCCGTCGTCGTGGACCAGCAGGGCGTCGGACTTCTCCAGGGCCGCGGTGGCGGCCGCGACCGGCTCGCCGGCACCCACGATCGGCAGCGGGGCCGACATGTGCCGCTCCAGCGGGTCTGCCAGGTGGGCGTGCCCGGCGAAGAGCAGGTCGAGCAGCTCCTTCTCGCTGACCGACCCGACAACCTCACCGGCGGTCACCGGCGGCTCGGCCTTGACCACCGGCATCTGCGAGACGCTGTACTCGCGGAGGATGTCGATCGCCTCGCGGACCGTCTCGTAGGGATGGACGTGCACCAGCGTCGGGACGGTCTCGCCCTTGCCCGCCAGCACGTCACCGACGGTGGTGCCGCCGCTGCTGTCGCCCTCGAGGAAGCCGTAGTCGGCCATCCACTCGTCGTTGAAGATCTTGCCGAGATAACCGCGGCCGCCGTCCGGCAGCAGCACCACGACGACGTCGTCGGCGGTCAGCCGCTGAGCGACCCGCAGCGCCGCCACCACGGCCATCCCGCACGAGCCGCCGACGAGCATGCCCTCCTCGCGCGCAAGCCGCCGGGTCATCAGGAACGACTCCCGGTCGGTCACCGGGACAATCTCGTCGGTCACCGACTTGTCGTACGCCGACGGCCAGAAGTCCTCGCCGACGCCCTCGACCAGGTAGGGCCGCCCGGTTCCGCCGGAGTAGACCGAGCCCTCCGGGTCGGCGCCGACGACCTGCACCCGGCCGTCGCTGACCTCCTTGAGGTAGCGGCCGGTGCCGGTGATGGTCCCTCCGGTGCCGACGCCCGTGACGAAGTGCGTGATGCGGCCGTCGGTCTGGGCCCACAGCTCCGGACCCGTGGTCTCGTAGTGCGAGCGCGGGTTGTTCGGGTTGGAGTACTGGTCGGGCTTCCAGGCCCCGTCGATCTCGCGGACCAGCCGGTCGCTGACCGAGTAGTACGACCGCGGGTCCTCGGGCGAAACCGCGGTGGGGCAGACCTCGACCCGGGCGCCGTACGCCTTGAGGACGTTGATCTTGTCCTGGCCGACCTTGTCGGGCAGCACGAACACGCACCGGTAGCCGCGCTGCTGGGCGACGATGGCCAGACCCACTCCGGTGTTGCCCGAGGTGGGCTCGACGATCGTGCCCCCCGGGCGCAGCTCGCCGGACTTCTCGGCCGCCTCGATCATCCGGACGGCAATCCGGTCCTTCACCGAGCCGCCCGGGTTGAGGTACTCCATCTTGGCGAGCACCGTCGGCGCGACGTCGCGGGCGACCGCGTTGAGCCTGACCAGCGGGGTGTCGCCGACGAGGTCGACCATGGACTCGTAGAACTGCATGTCGGAAGCCTAGAGGGGCGACGTCACGGGCCCGCCCGGAGAGCCCGGTCCGCTAGATTCCCGGGGTGGCCCGCCCTCCCGCTGTGCAGCTCGCGCCCGGGGTCTGGCGCGTGGCCACCGCGCCCCGGGACCTGGTCAACACCTTCGTCCTGGTCGACGACGACGGCCAGGTGACCCTGGTCGACGCCGGGACCAAACGGGCGCCGAAGGTCGTGGTGGCCGCCCTCGAGCACATCGGCACGCACGTCACCGACGTGACCCGCATCCTGGTGACCCACGCGCACGGCGACCACGTGGGCGGGCTGGGCGGGCTCCGGGCCCGCACCGGCGCGACCGTGGCAGCGCACGAGCGGGAGGCGGCCTACCTCCGGGCCGGCAAGGGCCCGGTGCTGGACCGCACGACGCTCGGCGGCCGCCTGCTCCGGCGATCACCGGGCATCTCGCCGACCCCGGTCGAGGAAGAGCTGGTCGACGGCCAGCGCCTCGACGTCGCCGGCGGGTTGCGGGTGCTGCACACACCGGGCCACACGCCGGGGCACGTGTCGCTGCTGCACGAGCCGAGCCGACTGCTGATCACCGGTGACTCGATCTGGAACATGCTCGGCCGGATGACCTGGCCGGTGCGGATGCTGTGCACCGACGCGGCACTTGGCCGGCGTACGGCGGAAGTGCTCGGGGAGCTCGACTACGACATCGTGGCGTTCACCCACGGCCCGGAGATCCGCGAGCAGGCCCGTGAGGCGGTGCGCGGCTTCCTGCGGACGAAGCAGCGCGAGGCCGCCCGGTGACCAAGGCTCGGGTGGCGCGGCGCATCGCGATGGCGGCGGCGTACGGCGGCGGCGGGCTCGGCGTCCTGAGCGCCGGCGCCTTCGGTCTGGTCCGGGCCGAGGCCGCGCTGGCCCGCCGGGCGATCGGCGAGCCGACCGGGGAGCCGCCGGCAGCAGACGGCGTGTACGGCGCCCACCACTCCGGTGAGCCGTTGCGCCTGCTGATGCTCGGCGACTCCAGCGCCTGCGGGCTGGGCGTCGACCACCCGCACCAGACGCCAGGCGCCATGCTCGCCGCCGGCCTCGCCGAGTGTGCTGACCGGCCGGTCGAGCTCACCGGCGTCGCCGCGGTCGGCGCGCGCAGCAGCGACCTGTCCGGGCAGATCGAGCAGGTCGCCGGGTCCACCTTCGACGTGGCCGTGGTGATGATCGGCGCCAACGACGTGACACACCGGGTCAAGCCGCCGACGGCCGTCCGGCACCTCGACCACGCCGTGCGCCGGCTGGACGAGGTCGGCGCCCGGGTGGTCGTCGGCACCTGCCCCGACCTCGGCACCGTCGAGCCGGTCCCCCAGCCTCTGCGCTGGATCGCCCGGCGGTCCAGCCGGCAGCTGGCCGCGGCTCAGACGATCGCGGTCGTCGAGGCCGGAGGGCGCACCGTGTCGCTGGGCGACATCCTCGGCCCGGAGTTCGCCGCCTCGCCGAAGGAGATGTTCGGCCCGGACCGCTTCCACCCGTCGGTGGCCGGCTACGCCAGCGCCGCCGCGGCGCTGCTGCCGTCGGTGTGCGCCGCCCTGGACGTCTGGTTCGGCGGGGTGGCCGAGGAGGCGCCGGACCTCGGCCGTGGAGAGGGTGTCCGGCCGATCTCGCTGGCGGCCGTGGAGGCGGCCGAGGAGGCCGGCACCGAGGTCGCGGCCGCGCAGGTCGGTGGCCGGGACCGCGGACCGCGGGGCCGCTGGGCGCTGCTCCGTCGCCGGCCGGGCGCCAGCAGCGACGAGGTGCGAGCCACCGCCGAGGAAGACGCACCGCTCCGCTAACGTAGACCTGGTTACCAGCCGGTAATATCGGCTGTCGCACCCAGGAGGTCCCCGTGCCCGAGGCAGTGATCGTCGCGACCGCGCGCAGCCCGATCGGCCGCGCCTTCAAGGGCTCGCTGGTCGGCGTACGGCCGGACGACCTGGCGGCCACCGTCGTGCAGGCAGCCCTGGACAAGGTGCCCGGGCTGGACCCGGCGACGCTGGACGACCTGATGCTCGGCTGTGCCGAGCCGGAGGCCAAGCAGGGCGTCAACATGGCCCGTCGGGTGGCGGTGGCACTGGGCTACGACTCGCTGCCGGGCACCACCGTGAACCGGTTCTGCGCGTCGTCGGTGCAGACCTCACGGATGGCCTTCCACGCGATCAAGGCCGGCGAGGGTCACGCGTTCGTCTCCGCCGGCGTCGAGTGCGTCTCGCACTACCCGGCGTTCAGCGGGGCGGGCGGCGGCCGCGAAGAGTTCCTCAACCCGCTCTTCGACGAGGCACGGGCCCGTACCGACGCCACCGCAGCCTCCAACGACACCTGGCACGACCCCCGGCAGGACGGCCTGCTGCCCGACGTCTACATCGCGATGGGCCAGACCGCCGAGAACCTCGCCACCTCTCGGGGCATCAGCCGCCAGGAGCAGGACGAGTTCGGCGTGCGGTCGCAGAACCTTGCCGAGAAGGCGATCGCCGACGGCTTCTTCGACCGCGAGATCGTGCCGATCACGACGCCGGACGGCACGGTGGTCAGCCGGGACGACGGGCCGCGGCCGGGGGTCACTCTCGAGGGTGTCGCCGGGCTCAAGACCGTGTTCCGCGAGAACGGCACCGTCACCGCCGGCAACTGCTGCCCGCTCAACGACGGCGCCGCGGCGGTGGTGATCATGTCCGACACCCGGGCCGCCGAGCTGGGCCTCACGCCGCTGGCCCGGATCGTGTCCACCGGGGTGTCCGGCCTGTCCCCCGAGATCATGGGGCTGGGCCCTGTCGAGGCCTCGCGGCGGGCCCTGGCGCTGGCCGGCATGACCGTGGGCGACATGGACCTGGTCGAGATCAACGAGGCGTTCGCCGCCCAGGTCATCCCGTCGTACCAGGAGCTCAGGATCGACCTGGACCGGCTCAACGTGCACGGCGGCGCGATCGCGCTCGGCCACCCCTTCGGGTCCACCGGCGCCCGGATCACCACGACCTTGCTCAACGGCCTGCAGAGCGCCGACAAGGAGTTCGGCCTGGAGACCATGTGCGTCGGCGGTGGGCAGGGGATGGCCATGGTCCTGCAGCGCCTCAGCTGAGGGGCTAGAGCAGGCGGCGGGTCGCGGCGAGGGCTGCGGCTGCCTCGGCGACCACGTTCCGGGCCGGCCGCCGGGTGGCGGAAGCCCACACGGTCTCGGCCGGGTCGAGTCCCTCCAGCGCAGCGAGCAGGTCCTGCCCGGTGACCGCGACCTGGTCGCCAACGGCGAAGTCGGCGAGCTCGGGCAGCTGCCGCCAGGACGGCTCGTCCGCGCCGGCCCTCTCCTCGATCCCGTGCGCCGCGACGGCGAGGACCCGGGCAGCCTCGAGGCCGGCGGCGGCCCGCGACGGGAACGGGGGCACCGGCTCCCGCAGGCGGGCATGGGAGAGGCTCCGCAGCCGGTCGGACACCCGGCGTACGTCGACAGCCAGCTCGGCGCGCAGCAGGCCCCAGTCGTCGTCCGGCACGCCCGGCACCCTATGACCTGCCCGGACCGCGAACAGGTCCGGACAGGGGGTTGTGGCAACGGCCCGCGGTGAGGCACGCTCGACGTCATGGTTCGCTGAGTCGCACTGGAGGCGCCGATGTCCCTGCACCATTCCGAGGCAACCCACCAGCAGCTGGTCGAGCGGGTGCCACAGGTGACAGGGCGCGACCTGCCCCACTGGTTCGAGGCCATCGACAACGGCCCGAGCCTTCTTCGGTTCGACGAACGGGTGAACTGGCTGCGCGACGAGCACGGCATCGCGCACGGCCACGCCTCGGCGATCGTGCACGAGTACGACAAGCGGCGCGGCGCCCGCCGGCACGCCTGACGGTGACCCCGGACGAGGCACGCGCCTTCGTACGCACCCACCACAGCGCTGTTCTCGCGACCTACCGTCGCGACGGCCGGGCGCAGCTCACCCCGGTCGGCGCCGGGGTCGACGACGAGGGCCGGATCGAGATCTCGACCCGGGAGACCGCCATGAAGGTCAAGAACCTGCGGCGCGACCCGCGCATCTCGCTGTGCGTGATCAGCTCGGAGATCCACGGTCCGTGGGCCCAGGTCGAGGGCACCGCCGAGATCGTCGACCGTCCGGAGGCGATCGAGCTGCTGGTCGGCTACTACCGGCGCATCAGTGGTGAGCACCCGGACTGGGACGAGTACCGCCAGGCGATGGAGGACGAGAAGCGGGTCCTGGTGCGCTTCGCGATCGAGCGCGCCGGCCCCTCCGTCTCCGGCTGAGCCCAGACACGAACGGGCCGCACCCCGGGAAGGGATGCGGCCCGTAAGGCAGTCGGGCTGCGGGGCTAGTCGCCGCGCAGGATCGCGATGAGGCGGAGCATCTCGATGTAGAGCCAGACCAGCGTGACGACCAGCCCGAAGGCCGCGAGCCACGAGTAGCGCTCGGGGATCCCGTTCTTCACGCCCTGCTCGGCGAAGTCGAAGTCCAGGATCAGCATCGCCGCGGCCAGGCCGACCGCGAACAGACCGATCGCGAAGCCGAGCGGCCCCTGCCGGAGGCCGAACTCGCCGCCGCCGCCCGCCAGCATCACGACCAGGTTCACCAGGCAGAAGACCAGGTAACCGCCCATCGCGATGAGCACGGTCTTGCGGAACTTCGGGGTGGCCCGGACCATGCCGCTCTTGTAAGCGGCCAGGGCTACGGCAAATACGGCGACCGTGCCGAGGACCGCCTGCGGGACGATGCCGTTCCACTGGCTCTCGAAGGCCTTGCTGATGCCGCCGATGAACAGGCCCTCTGCCGCGGCATAGGCCAGGATCAGGCCGGCGTTGGTCGACTGCTTGAACGACACGATCAGGCCGAGCACCAGGCCGGCGATGGCGCCGCCGAAGGTCAGCAGGGGGCTCCCGATCACGTAATTCACGACCGCGAGGGGCAGCAGCACGGCGAACATGAGGCCGGTCTTGATGACGACGTCGTCGATCGTCATCCGACCGGTGTCGACCGAGGTGGCCGACGGCGCGGTGTACATGTCTTCCAGCTGGCCTGCGGTGGCGGCCGGCGCGTCGTTGAACGTCGCGTAGCCCTTCCGCGAGAAGGCCTTGCTGTTGTTGAAGACCGGGTTGCGGCTCTCCATGACATCCCTCCAGAGGGGTGCCCGCGGCGGGTCGCGGGACGTCGATCGTGTCCAGCGTAACGAAATCTGCCGAACTTGGGTTCCCGAGCGCCCGCAGACGGCTGCGCGGTCGGTCGGACTCGTGCCCCCGGTGGGAGTCGAACCCACACTCATGTCCCCGCTTTTAAGGCGGGCGCCTCTGCCGGTTGGGCTACAGGGGCGGCGCGAGTCCGACGGTACCGCCTACCGGTAGCTCCGGCGGGGGTGCAGGGCGTGCGCACCGGCGACCCGGTCCAGGATCAGCAGCCCGTCCAGGTGGTCGACCTCGTGCTGCAGAGCGCGGGCCTCGAACGCGTCGGTGGTCAGCTCGAGTGCCTCGCCGGTGCCCGGGACCACGCCGCGCAGGACCAGCCGGGTGGCCCGCTTGACGTCCCCGGTCAGGTCCGGCACGGACAGGCAGCCCTCGCGGCCGCGCTCCCACCGGGTGGCCTGGACGACAACCGGGTTGGCCAGGACCAGCGGTCCGTGGCAGGTCCGGGCCTTCGGGTGGTCGGTGACGTCCAGGGAGAACACCCGCGAGCCGACCCCGACCTGCGGCGCGGCCAGCCCGACGCAGCCCGGAGCGGCGCGCTGGGTGGCCAGCAGGTCGGCGGCCAGCGCGACGACGTCCGGGTCGAGCGGGTCGACCTCGGCCGAGACGGCCGACAGGACGCCGGCAGGTGCGCGGACCGCGGCGCGGACCCGGCCCTCCGGGAGCGGCGGGAGGAGATGGCTCACACCCGGGTCACAGCACGTCGGGGTCGAGCACCTGCAGCGACACGTCTACCCCGAGGTCGGAGCCGACGGCTGCGAGGTCACGGCTGAGCTGCTCGGGGTCGACGCTGCCGGGCAGGTCGACCTCGGCGAGCAGCACGTAGAGCTCGCCGGAGAGCCGGGTCGAGAGGTCGGTGATGTTGCCGCCCGCATCGGCCACGATGCCGGTCACCGTCGCGACGATCCCCGGCCGGTCGGCGCCGTGTGCCGACAGCAGGTACGTCGTACCCAGCTGGGCCGGCGGCTGCTCCGGGGGCACCTCCCGGACCGAGATGAGCAGCGAGCCGTCCGACGACAGCGAGGCGAGCGCCTGCTCCGCCTCGGCGGGCGTCACCTCTGCGGTCGCGATCAGCACCATCGCGAAGTGGTCGCGGAGCAGGGTCATCGTCGAGTCCTCGAGGTTCGCCCCGAGCTCTGCGAGGACGCCCGCCGTCTCGGCGATGATGCCCGGGCGGTCGTGGCCGAGCACGGTCACCGCGAGCATGACGCGGCCGGTGGTCACCTGCTCGCCTCGCTGAACTCTTCGCGCGGCCGTTGCAGCGTGCCGAGCGAGACGATGTCCCGACGGAAGAACAGCGCCAGTGTCCAGTCGAGGACCACCCGCACCTTGCGGTTGAAGGTGGGGACGCGGCTCACGTGGTACGTGCGGTGCATGAACCAGGCCGGGAACCCGCGCAGCTTCACGCCGTACACCTGAGCGACACCCTTGTAGAGGCCGAGCGAGGCCACCGAGCCGACGTGCTTGTGCGCGTAGGCGTGCGGGCTGCGGCCGTTGAGCACGAGGGCGATGTTGTCGCCGAGCACCTTCGCCTGCCGGACGGCGTGCTGGGCACTGGGACTGGTCGTGACCCCGGGACCGGCTGTGAGGTCGGGCACCGAGGCGCCGTCGCCGGCCGACCAGGCGCCGTCGACGTCCTCGACTCGCAGGTCCGACCGGCAGCGCAGCCGGCCCTTGTCGTCCAGCGGCAGACCGGTCTTCGCGAGCACCGGGTTGGCCTTGACCCCCGCGGTCCAGACGATCGTCTCGGCGTCGAACTCCTCGCCGTCCGAGAGCACCACGTGCCCGTCGACGCAGGACTCGAGCCGGGTGTTCAGCCGGACGTCGATCTTGCGCTTCACCAGCTCGCGGACCGTGTAGCGACCGAGGTCCTCGCTGACCTCGGGAAGGATCCGGCCGGTCGCCTCAACGAGCACGAACCGGATGTCGCCCTTGGACAGCTCGGGGTAGTAGCGGGTGGCGTACATCGTCATGTCCTCGAGCTCGGCAAGCGCCTCGATACCGGCGTACCCGCCGCCGACGAAGACGAAGGTGAGCAACCGTCGTCGGGTCTCGTGGTCGGTGACGCTGGTCGCGATGTCGAGCTTGTCGAGCATCTGGTTGCGCAGGGCGATCGCCTCCTCGACCTGCTTGAAGCCGATGCCCTGCTCGGCAAGACCCGGGATCGGCAGGGTGCGCGCGATCGAGCCCGGCGCCAGCACGACGACCTCGTAGGACAGGTCGTAGGCCTCACCCCGGGTGGGCTGGATCCGGGCCACCCGGCGCTCGTGGTCGAGCGAGACGAACCGACCGGTGAGGACCTCGCAATGGTCCAGGACGCGGCGCAGCGGGACGACGACGTGCCGCGGCTCGACGCTGCCGGCCGCCGCCTCGGGCAGGAACGGCTGGTAGGTCATGTACGAGCGCGGGTCGACGACGATGATCTCGACCTTCTTGGCCTTCAGCTCGCTGCGCAGCCTGCGCTGCAGACGCAGTGCGGTGTACATGCCGACGTAGCCGCCGCCGACGATGAGGATGCGGGTCCGCTCCGCGGACGCTGCCGACATGATCGCCATGGCCTAGAGGGTAGGACCGATCCCGGCCCTCGACGCCGCGAGGTCCATGACCTGGTCGAGCATCTGCTCGGTCAACCGACCGGTGAAGGTGTTCTGCTGGCTCGGGTGGAAGCAGCCCACCACCATCAGGTCCTCGATCTCCAGGAGGGCCCCGTGCCCGAACCGCGGTCGCGGTCGCGGCACTGCGAGGCCCAGCCGGGTCAGGGTGCCCAGCAGCGACTGCCAGGCGAACGCGCCGAGCGCGACGGCGACCCGCAGGTGTGGCAGCACCATCGCCACCTCGGCATCGGCCCAGGGGGCGCAGGTGTCCCGCTCCGCCGGCGTCGGCGCGTTGGCCGGTGGGGCGCAGCGCACGGCCGCGAGCATCCTGGTCCGGATCAGTCGCTGCCCGTCGTCGGCGGCGGTGCTGGTCGGCTGGCTCGCCAGGCCGGCCCGGTGCAGCGCCGCGAACAGCCAGTCACCGCTGCGGTCCCCGGTGAAGATCCGCCCGGTCCGGTTGCCACCGTGGGCGGCCGGGGCGAGGCCGACGACGAGCACGGCCGGCGAATCGTCGCCCCAGCCGGCGATCGGCCGGCCCCAGTACGGCTGGTCAGCGAACGACCGGCGCTTCTCGACCGCCACCTGCTCCCGCCAGGCCACCAGCCGGGGGCATGCCCGGCAGACCGAGACCTCGGCGTCCAGGACCGGAAGGGTCGGTGCGGCGGCGGCGAACCGGCGTACGTCCTGCGGGCTCCGCGCCACCGGGGTGGCTGCGTCAGCCGGGTCGCCCGGCCAGCCGGTGCCCGGCGGCGCCGGTCCGGGACCGGTCAGAGACGGCTCTTCAGCAGGTCGATGGTGCGCCGCCAGGCCTTCTCCGAGTGCTCCTTGTCGTGGACCTCGGGACGTTGGTCGTTGAAGAACGCGTGCGAGGAGCCGGGGTAGTCGTAGACCTCGACGTCACCGCCGGCCTCCTGGATGCCGTGGACCGCGGCCTGTACGCCGGCTGCCTGCGAGGTGCCGTCCTCCTCCGAGGCGTGGATCATCGCGGACTTGTTGGCGTAGTTGCCCCACGTCGGCGACATCTTCTCCCAGGGCAGGCCGGGGTAGAAGCCGACGGCGACCTTCACCTCGTCGGCGAGTGAACCGCTCCACAGGGCCAGCGATCCGCCCATGCAGAAGCCGACGGTGCCTACTCCCTCACCCTCGACGTCGTCGAGACCGGCGAGGTACTGCGCCGCGCCCTGGATGTCCCTGGCGGCGCGGTCCATGGCCAGGCCCATCAGCAGCCGCTGGGCCTCGTCCGGCTCGTCGGTCGAGGCGCCGTGGAAGAAGTCGGGTGCGAGGGTGACGAACCCCTCCTTGGCGAACCGGTCGGCGACGTCGCGGATGTGGTCGACCAGGCCCCACCACTCCTGCACCACGATCACTCCGGGGCCGGCGCCGTCCGCGGGCCGGGCGAGATAGCCCTCGCAGGAGTCGCCGTTGCTGGGAAAGCTGACCATCTCGCCCACGGGCGGGACCTCCTAGGACCTCGGGTCGAGCACGCCGGAGCGGCGCAACCGTGACCCTGTCACGAGCTCGCGCCGTTGCACCAGGGGGGTCACCGCTTCCCAAGGACGGGGCTCGGCCAGGCGGTGTCCGAGTCGGAAACCGGTCGCCGTCCGGCGGGACCGCGGTTACCGTCCTGCGCCGTGACCAGGATCGAGATCCGCGGCTTCGAACCCTCCGATGCGCCGGCGGCAGGTCGGTTGCTGGCCGGCCGGCACGTCGCCCATCGCCGGGTCGAGCCGCTGCTGGCCGCTCGGTTCGAGGACCCGGCCGTCGCCACGGCCCAGGTCGAGGAGGCGCTCGCCGACGGTGCGACCGGCGCGGTCGCGGTCGAGCGCGGCGAGGTGACCGGCTACCTCCTCGGCCAGGCGAAGGACAACCCGGTGTGGGGGCCCAACGCCTGGGTCGAGTCCGCGGGCCAGGCGGTCACCGAGCCCGAGGTCGTGCGCGACCTGTACGCCGTCGCCGCGCCGGTCTGGGTCGAAGCCGGCAAGGACGCCCACTACGCCCTGGTCCCGGCACACGACGCTGCGCTGGTCGACGCCTGGTTCCGGCTCGGCTTCGGCCAGCAGCACGTCCACGGCATCCGCGAGGTGCCCGACCAGCCACCCGTCGACGTACCGGGAGTACTCGTGCGGCCGGCCGAGCGCCGCGACATCCCGGTGCTCGGCGAGCTCGACCTCGCACTTCCCCGGCACCAGGCCCTGGCACCGACGTACTCGGCCGGCGAGACACCGACGCTCGAGGAGGCGGTGAAGAGCTGGGAGGACACGTTCGACGAGGAGGGCTGGCACTACCTGGTGGCGGAGCACGCCGGACACGTCGTCGGTGCCGGAGTCGGCTGCGCCCTGGAGGAGTCCAGCACCCACCTCGGCCTTACCCGTCCGGACCACGCCGGCTTCCTGGGCTTCGCCGCAGTCCTTCCCGAGGCGCGTGGGCTCGGTGCGGGGCGGGCCCTCGGCGAGGCCGTGCTCGCCTGGACCGCGACCGCGGGGTTCACCAGCGCGGTGACCGACTGGCGGGCGACCAACCTGCTGTCGTCGCGGACCTGGCCGCGGCTCGGCTACCGGCCCTCGTTCCTGCGCCTGCACCGCCGCATCGGCTACTGATCGAGATCATCTGCGGCGTCCGCGCCCGCGACACGCCGCGCTCCGCGGCGTGTCGCAGGGCGGAACGTCGCGAACGACCTTGAAGGCGGCGTCCGACTAAGGTCCCGGGGTGGTCGAGACAGCGCTGCCCGTCGCGATGGACGAGTCGGACCGGGTCCGGCACCCGGGCCGCGGCTACGTGTACCTCGTGGTCGCCGCAGCGCTGTTCGCCGTCAACGGCACCGTGTCCAAGGTCATCCTGGCCTCCGGGATGACCGCGATGCGGCTGACCGAGCTGCGGTGCACCGGCGCTGCCCTCGGCCTGCTCCTCGTGCTGCTCGTGGTGGCGCCGGCGCGGGTCCGGGTGAGCCGTCGCGAGCTGCCGCTCCTCGCGGCGTACGGCGTGGCCGGCGTCGCGCTGACCCAGTTCTTCTACTTCGTCGCGATCGCCCGGATGCCGGTGAGCATCGCGCTGCTGCTGGAGTACACCGCACCGCTGATGGTCGCGCTGTGGGCCCGCTTCGTCTTCCGGCAGCCGGTGCGCAGCCGGGTATGGGCGGCGCTGGGGCTGTCGTTGGTCGGCCTTGCCCTCGTCGCCGAGGTCTGGCAGGGCAGCACGCTGAACGGCCTGGGTGTCGCGGCCGCGCTGGCGGCAGCCGTCGCGCTGGCGGCGTACTACCTGCTCGGGGAGCACAGCGCGAGCTCGCGCGACCCGCTGTCCACCACCTTCTGGGCCTTCGTCTTCGCCAGCCTGCTCTGGGCGGTCGTGCAGCCGTGGTGGAGCTTCCCGGTCGGGCAGACCCGCGGCAGCACCTCGCTGCTGGGCAACCTCGATGACGTCACCCTGCCGGTGTGGACGCTGATGCTGTGCATGGTGGTGCTGGGCACGATCGTGCCGTTCGTGCTCGTGCTGTCCGGGCTGCACCACCTGCCGGCCACCCGGGTGGGCATGGTCGGGATGTTGGAGCCGGTGCTCGCCGGCGTGGTCGCGTGGGCCTGGCTGGGCGAGGCGCTCAGCGCCGGGCAGCTGGTCGGTGCCGCCGTCGTCCTGGCCGGGATCGTGCTCGCCCAGACCGCCCGCTGAGCCTGTCCGTCGCCTCCAGCCCGGTGATCATGAAGAGAGCACCCCTCAAGTGCGGGGAGGAGCATTCATGATCACGGGGAAGGGGTGCTGGGAGGTAAGCCGAAGAGGGGCAGGGCGGGTGCGAGGCCGGTGACCGCGACGTCCGCTGCCCCGCCGAGCGCCTGCCACTCAGCCCGGGTCATCCGCAGGTGCACGAGGGTGTCGACCCCGCCGTCGCGGGCCAGCGACGACACCCCGTTGTCGCGGTAGCCGAGCGAGCGCGAGACGCCGAGCGACGCGGCGTTGTCGTGCCATGCGGAGGTGATCGCGGCCTCCGCCCCGAGGTGGTCGAAAGCCAGCGCCAGCACCGCACGGCGCATCGCCTTCCCCAGCCCCTGCCCGCGCACCCCGCTCACCAGCCAGGACGAAGTGTCGACGGTGCGCAGCGTCGGGAAGTCGTTGCCCTCGAGCTCCTGCAGGCCGAGCAGCTCGCCGTGGCGCCGGACCGCGAGGTGAAACCGCCACGCCTGCGTCGTCCAGGTGCCGTAGGACCGCCAGTACTCCTGGTGCACCACCACCCCACGCCGGACGTCGTCGGGCAGCCCGAACTGCGGGGCACCCGGGTTCTGCTCCGAGTCGGCCGGCAGCACCCGCACCACCTCGTCGAGGTCGGCCTCGGTGAGCGGGGTGAGCGCCAGGTCGCCGGTCGTCAGCCGCAGGTCGAGCAGCGGCCAGTAGCGATGCGTCACCGTTCCAGCATGGACCACGCGATGCCGTCCAGGATGTCGTGCTCGCTGACCACGATCTCGTCCACCGGCACCGACCCCAGCACGACCGAGAGCACCAGGGCACCGGCACCGATCACGTCGACCCGGCCGGGATGCATGAACGGCAGCGCGGCGCGTTGCTCGCGGGTCATCGCGAGCAGCCGGTCGGCAACGCGGTGGATGTCGGCAGCCGGAACGTGCGCGTGGTGGATGCGGTCCGGCAGGTACGCCGGCAGGTCGAGCGCCATCGCCGCGACCGTGGTGACCGAGCCGGCCAGGCCGACAAGCGTGCCGGCCTCGGCGAGCGGCACCGTCCGGCCGGCCCGCCGCACCCCGGCTGCGATGTCGGCCCGGGCCGCCGCGACCTGCCCGGCGGTGGGCGGGTCGTCGTGCAGGTGACGTTCGGTCATCCGGACCGAGCCGACGTCCACCGACACGGCCGCGCGCGGAGACGCGCCCGGGTCGCCCAGCACCAGCTCGGTCGACCCGCCGCCGATGTCGACGACCAGGAACGGGCGCGGCAGGCCCCCGGCTGTCAGGTCGCGGGTCGCGCCGGTGAAGGAGAGGGCGGCCTCCTCGTCACCAGTGACGACCTCGGGCTCGATGCCGAACCGGTCGCGGACGCCGGCCGCGAACTCGTCGCGGTTCGTCACGTCGCGCGAGGCCGAGGTGGCGACGAACCGCACGGCCTCGGCACCGGTCCCCCGCACCACCTCGGCATAGCCGTCGCACGCGGCGAAGGTGCGCTCCAGCGCCTCGGGCGCGAGCCGCCCGGTGCGGTCGACGTCCTGACCGAGCCGCACGATCTCCATCCGCCGGTCGACGTCGGTAAGCGTCGAGTGCTCGACGTCGATGTCGGCGACGAGCAGCCTGATCGAGTTGGTGCCGCAGTCGATCGCCGCGACCCTGGTCATTCCGCCACCTCGCCGACATCGACACATGGGCCGTTGCGCCACCAGGCAGGCAGGGCCTCCAGCGCCTCGTCGCCGAGGGGGTTGGCACCCCGGCCCTCGGCCAGCGCCTGGGCCACCAGCACGTGCAGGCACTTCACCCGGTCCGGCATGCCGCCGGCGGAGACGCCGGCGATCTCGGGGACATCCTCGACCGCGTCGCGGACCGCGAGGTAACGCTCATGGGCCTCCCGGTAAGCGGCCCGCAGCTCGTCGTCGGCCGCCAGCCGCCCGGTCATCTCGCGCATCATCCCCTCGGCCTCGAGGGTCCCCACCGCCGCGGCGGCCCGTGGGCAGGTCAGGTAGTACACGGTCGGGAACGGCGTGCCGTCCGGGAGCCGCGGAGCGGTCTCGACGACGTCCGGGTGCCCGCACGGGCAGCGGTGCGCGACCCGGCGTACACCGCGCGCGGCCCGGCCGAGCTGGGCCTCGACAGCTTCCAGGTCACGCCGGCCGGGCCGGTCGGTCACTTCGCGGACTTCGCGTCGCCACCCGCGGCCTCGACACTGCTCCACAGGTCGGTGAACCAGGGACTGCGCTCACGCTCCGGCTTCTGCGCCTGGACCACGCCGTCCTCGGCCGGTGCCTCGTCGGCCTCCAGGACCACGTAGGACTTCTCGCCGGGCATGACGTAGTGCAGCCGCTCACGCGCCTGCGCCTCGACGTACGCCTCGTCGTCCCACCGCTCGTGCTGACGGCGCAGCTCGGCCACCCGCTTCTCCTGCTCGGCGACCTGGGCGCGGTAGTCGTTGATGTCACCGCGCTGGGCGAGGTACTCGCGCAGCGGATAGGCCAGCGAGATCGCCAGCAGGCACACCACCAGGGCGAGCATCGCTGCTCGTCCGGTGATGTTGGAGCGTCGCCGCTCACCGTGCCCGCCGGTCGTGGTCATGGCGTCGTCAGCCGCCGTGCCGCGGGAACGCCGCCCGGCCGGCGTAGCGCGCGGCGTCGTCGAGCTCTTCCTCGATGCGCAGCAGCTGGTTGTACTTCGCGACCCGCTCCGACCGGGCCGGGGCGCCGGTCTTGATCTGGCCGCAGTCGGTGGCCACCGCGAGGTCCGCGATCGTGGTGTCCTCGGTCTCGCCGGACCGGTGGCTCATCATGCAGCGGTAGCCGTTGCGGTGGGCCATCGCGACGGCGTCCAGGGTCTCGGTCAGGGTGCCGATCTGGTTGACCTTGACGAGCAGCGCGTTCGCGGCGTGCTGGTCGATGCCCCGCTGGAGGCGCTCCGGGTTGGTGACGAACAGGTCGTCGCCGACGATCTGCACCCGGTCGCCGAGCTGCTCGGTCAGTGCGGTCCAGCCGTCCCAGTCCTCTTCGCTCATCGGGTCCTCGATGGACACCAGCGGGTACGACGACACCAGCTCGGCGTAGTAGGCCGCCATCTCCTCCGACGACTTCTTGGCGCCCTCGAACGCGTAGGCGCCGCCGCCGTAGAACTCGGTGGCCGCGACATCCAGCGCCAGCGCGATGTCCTGCCCGACCGAGAAGCCGGTCTTGCCGATCGCCTCGACGATGAGGTCGAGGGCGTCGCGGTTGCTCGGCAGGTCCGGTGCGAAGCCGCCCTCGTCGCCGAGACCGGTCGCCAAGCCGCGCTCCTTCAGCACCGACTTCAGCGCGTGGTAGACCTCGGTCCCCCACTGCAGCGCCTCGCGGAACGTCGGCGCACCGATCGGCGCGACCATGAACTCCTGGACGTCGACACCGGTGTCTGCGTGCGCGCCGCCGTTGAGGATGTTCATCATCGGCACCGGCAGCAGGTGCGCGTTCGGCCCGCCGACGTAGCGGAACAGCGGCAGCTCGGCGGACTCGGCAGCCGCCCGTGCCACCGCCAGCGAGACACCGAGCAGGGCGTTCGCACCCAGCCGGGACTTCGTGGGGGTGCCGTCGAGATCGATGAGGGCCTGGTCGACCAGCCGCTGCTCGCTCGCCTCGAATCCGACGAGGGCGGGAGCGATCTCGTCCAGGACACCGATGACGGCCTTCTCGACGCCCTTGCCGCCGTACCTCTTCTTGTCGCCGTCACGCAGCTCGACCGCCTCGAACTGGCCGGTGCTCGCACCGCTGGGAACCGCGGCCCGCGCGATGGTGCCGTCGTCGAGCGCGACCTCCACCTCGACGGTGGGGTTGCCGCGCGAGTCCAGGATCTCGCGGGCTCCGACGGCGTCGATGCTCGCCACGGCTGTGCTCCTTCGTGCGGGGGCTGGCTGCGGGCAGGCCGCAGCCACGGTCCGCCTCAGGCTACCGGCGCTGCGTTGCCGACCCGATCTCCGACGCCCCGGATCCTCGGCCGGTCTCTGGCGATGAGTCCTGGCCGAGTCGCGGGTCTGTTCTGGTAGGACGTCGTACGACGCGGCCAGGCACCAGAACCACGGAGGACACCATGACGACCAGGTCCACCACTGCCCGCAACAACCTTCCCGGCAAGCCGCCGGTCGTCGACCTGAGCACCTGGCAGGCCGCTCGCGCGGAGCTGCTGGTCCGCGAGAAGGCGCACACCCGTGAGGGTGACGCCCTCGCCGCGGCCCGCCGCCGGCTGCCGATGGTGGAAATCGACGGGGCGGTCGAGGTCGTCGGGGCTCACGGACCGGTCCCGTTCATCGACCTGTTCCAGGGTCGCGACGAGCTCGTGGTCTACCACTCCATGTGGTACGACGGCGCGCCGCACCAGGGGCAGTGCGAGGGCTGCACCTTCAACCTCTGGCACATCAGGGACGCCGGCTACCTGAACGCCCGCGGTGTCTCGTTCGCCGTCCTGACCTCGGGCCGGTGGGACGAGGTGGCGACCTACGTGGAGTTCATGGGCTACACCGAGCCCTGGTACTCGGTGCGCGACGTGGAGGCGCGCCTCCTGGCCGACGAGGGTCACTTCATCTGTTTCCTGCGTGACGGTGACCGGGTGTTCCTCACCTACTCCACGACCGGCCGCGGCAACGAGCCGGCCGACGGCTCCCTCGGCCTGCTCGACATGACGCCCTACGGCCGCCGCGAGCCGTGGGAGGACGACCCCGACGGCTGGCCAGAGGCCCCCGAAGCCGGCGCACCGATCGGCGGGCATGGGGTGCCGATCTGCTGGTACTGGCGCTCGGACGCCGACGGCGTCGCCAGCTGGGGCCCGACCAGCCGGCCGGTGCCGCAGTGGCGCCGCCCCGGCGCGACCCCCGCGCAGACTCTCGGCCGGCAGGGCGACCACCACTGACGCCCCGTCGCCGACGTCGTCGGCACGGGGTCAGACAGCGAGCAGGGTGCGCAGGTGCCGTGGTGCCGGTGAGCCGTGGGCCAGCATCGCGTCGTGCCGCGCGCGCAGCGACAGGTCGGGCCTGGCCGCGGCCAGGTCGCGGGCCAGGTCGGACACCTCGACGTAGCCGACGTAGTACGTCGACAGCTGGCTGCTCGTGAGCAGTGCCCGCCGCCACTTCCCCGCGGCCTCGCCCTCCTCCTGGTGCCCGCGCTGCATCATCAGCCGCATCGCCTCGTCCTCGGTCATCCCGTGGGCGTGCACCCGGGCGTCGAGCACCGCGTTGATCGTCATCCGCAGCTGCATCTTCAGCTGCTGCATCCGCAGCGCGTCCGTGAGTCCCTGCTCGGACCGGTAGCCGGAGTCGACCATCAGCTCCTCGGCGTACACCGCCCAGCCCTCGACGAACGAGCCGCTCCACAGCGCCTTGCGGACCGGAACAGCCGACTCGAAGCGCTGGTTGTGCGCCAGCTGCAGCACGTGACCCGGCATCGCCTCGTGCACCGTGAGGTTCTGCAGCATGTGCGCGTTGTACTCGCGGAAGAACGACCGCACCCGCTGCGCCGACCAGTCCTCGGGGGTCGGAGAGACCGCGAAGTACGTCGGAAGCGGTGCCGACTCCAGCGGGCCGGGCGGGTCGCAGTAGGCCACTGCAACACCGCGGTGGATCTCGGGCATCACGATCACCTCGACGGGGTCGTCGTGGACCGTGACGAGGTCCTGGGACCGGACGAACTCCGTGGTCTGTGCCATCGCGGCGACGCACAGGCCGACGATGGTCTCGTCGTCGACGTGCCCCTCGGTCGCGAGCCGGTCGAGGACCCGGCGCACCCGGCCGTCGGCGGCGCCGCCGTCCAGCCGGCCGGCCGTCTCGGCGATCAGCGTCTCGATCCGCTCGAGGTCGGACTCGGCGCGGGCCAGCACCGCGTCGGCGTCGGTGGCCGTGTCGAGGGTGAGCGCCAGCTTGCGGGAGAACCGCTCGGCGCCGAGCCGGGGATCCCCGGCGGCGTCCTCGAGTCGGGACCGCAGCCAGTCCAGGTGCTCGTCCAGTGCGGCCACCGCCACGTCCCGAACGCGGTCGACCTCTCCGCGCAGCGCCGGCTCCTCACCGAGCGCGCGCTCGAGCTCGGTCGCGATCAGTGTCCTGGTGCCGGTGAACTGCCCGATCGCCGTCTCGACGTGCACCTTGGGCATCGCGCCGAGCGCCGCACGGGCCTCCCTCAGCCGTGCGGGTACGGCGGCGAGCCGACCGGCTGCCGCACGCAAACGGTCGCCGAGCGGCGCGAAGTCTCGAGCCAGCAACGTGTACACGGCCGTGCCCGGGTTGGCGACCAGCGGGTCCCACTCGGTCTCGCGCAGCTGCTGCAGCTCGTAGCGGAGAGCACCCAACGCGTTGCGCAGGATGTCGGCGTCCACCCGGTCGGCCGCCGACAGGGACGAGGGGTCGACCGCGTCGAGGTCGGCCAGCCGTCGTCCGGCCCAGGCGACCTGCTCGGCCTGGGCCTCCGCCGACTGGTCGTTGAGCCGGTCGTCGAACCGGTGGTCGCCGAGGACGGTCGCCGACTCCGGGTGCCGTTCCAGCAGCTCGTCGAGGACGGCGCCGGCCAGTCGGTGGAACTCGTGCGGGGCTGCGGACGGGGCGTCTGTCACGCGGTGAACCCTATGGATTCCCCGACCTCACACAAGAAGGATCCCCACGAGGGCTGGGAGAGAGGCACGAGACCAACGGCGCCAAGGCCACCGCAGCGACCCGCCGTTCGCCACCATCTGCCGGGTCCGCGTGGGCCATGCGGTAGCGGCCAGCAGCTGCCACGGCGTCGTCGCTCGTCAGGGCTACCGCTCCTGGCGCGGCCAGACCAACGCGCGGATATGCCATGTCAGGTTCGGCCCAGCTCGGCGCCGACGACGCGCCCAGGCGAAGGGCGAGCTGTTCGGCCGCGCGTGCAGCCGTCAGCCTGCTCGCGGCGACCCGTGGCGGTCGATAGCGGTGTACGGCGGTGTGGTCACCGTCCAGGTCCACCACGACCCGACAGCTGTCAGTGCGATGGCGGCCGACAGGATGACCGCAGCCGGCACAGAGGTGAGCGCGTCGACGAACCACCCCGGGTCCAGCGTCGCGCGGCCGACGACCAGCAACGGAACCAGAGCGATCAGACCGAACCGGGCGATCTTTGCCTCGCGCGTCGACGGCTCATTGCTGATGCGCTTGCGGTCTGCCAGCAGCTCGGCGGTGATGGCCGCAACGCGAACCTGGGTCGTGTACGACGTCGCCGTCAGTCGGACCAGCACTGCGCCGTGCGCGACGCGGGGACCCACCGGCGCCCGGAGGTCCATCGGCCAGTCGTCCCGTCCACCCTCGTCGGGTGGTTCAGTCTCGTCCTCGTCCTGGTTCTGTAAATCCGCGTTGGGGGATCGGAAAGTTCGTTCGCGCGACCCTCGGCCTCGAGGCGTGGCGTCCAGACGGGCTGTGATGGTGCTGGAAGTTCCTCCCCCGGCAGCTGCGGCTACCTTGATCGGCGCGATGTCGATGGTCGTCAGGTCGGCTCGCCGAGGGTCTCGGTGGCGTCTACCTCGCGCAGGTCGATCGCGCGGGCCGTGACCTCACCAACCGGAGCGTCGACGAATGGATAGCGCGGAGAGTGCGGCAGCGCGTTCGGCTGCCGCACGGTTCTTTCGGCCTCGGCAGCAGCAAGCACCGCGACCTCTCTGTCTCGGTCAGCGACGGCAGCATCGTTCTCCGCCAGAATCCGCTGACGATTGGCCTCGGCCTCGGCCTCCTGAGCCGCAGCTCGCATTCGGAAAGCCTCGGCGGCGGCGGCCTCGGCACCCGCGCGCTCCTGGCGGGCTGTGGCAGCGGCCCGTTCAGCCGACTCGCGTTCGCGATCGGCCTCGGCAGCAGCCCGCTCCGCCAGCTTTCGTTCGCGGTGCGCCACGGCGGTTGCCTGCTCGTCGGCCCGTGCCCGATCCGCCGCCGCTGCCGCGCTCCGGGCTGCAGCCCGACGTTCCGCGCTGCCCATCGCTGCCGCACGCCGGGCAGCCTCGGCCTCGG
This sequence comes from uncultured Actinomycetota bacterium, assembly GCA_963746465.1. Lineage (GTDB taxonomy): Bacteria > Actinomycetota > Actinomycetes > JACCUZ01 > JACCUZ01 > CAVVAY01. The sequence continues at coordinate 25,537 of CAVVAY010000012.1, forward strand.
CGCCGACCGGCTCTCGCGGGCCGCACGCGCCTCTGCGTCCTCGGCCGCACGCTCGGCAGCGACTGCCGGGCTCAACAGGTGCGGGGCCGTGAGCCTGACTGCATGCGCGTCGCTCGCCGCGAGCCGCTCCGGGGCCGGCTGTTTGCTCGGCGCAACATGTTCGGAGCTGACCCGGTCAATGCGGCTGCCGCCGCCGCAGCTTCCAGTCCGGCGCGTGCCGCCGCTTCGGCGGCAGCAGTCTCGTCTGCGAAGCGGCGCTCTCGCTGCTTCCTCTGCCGCGGCCCGTTCCGCCGCGAGAATGCGGGTGGCTTCGGCGATAGCTGCCCGCTGGAAGCGCTCAGCCTGGTCCAGCGCCCGTATGCTCCACGGGCAGCGGGCGACCCTGCAGCCCAGACTGTCCCGGAGCGCACGTTCCTCGGCCGCCAAGATCTCGGCGCGCCGAAGGGCCCGGAGGTACCGTTCGTGCGCCCGGTCGCCGGGCGGCTTCGCGTTCCCGCAGGGCCCGGTCTGTGCTGGGCGCTCGCCGCTGCGAGCCGTCTCCTCCTGCCTGGCGGCCAGCTCGGACAGGGCTCGAGGCGGTAGGCACGGACCCGAAGGACGAGAGTTGAGGTCCTGCCAGGCATCGACAAGGCGGCGGCCGGATTCTGCGCGCGGCACGCGCCGGGCGGCGTCCGGCACCGCTGACGGTCCCCGACTCCGTCGACACCGGCCCGAGCTCAAGCCAGTACGGCCGCCCGGAATCCGACCGAGCGACGGGAGCGGGCGCTGCAAGGACGAGCAGGAGAACGAAGGGAGCAGACCGACCATGAGTGCCACAACGAGGGTGCCGAACCCGATGCCACGGGACCCACCGGGGCGTCGGATCGGTCATCGGGGTAGGCCGCCGAACCGCGGACAAGCACCGCGTTGCTACTGACACCGTGAAGCTCAGAGAGGCGAGGACGGTGGACCCCGCCTTAGGACGGGCAGGACGACAGGCGGCGGTCGCCGACCTGAGCGGCGAGCGCACTGGCCGCGCCGGCATCCCCGGCGGCCACCCGTCCGGGACACTGGGGTCCCGCCGCGGGCAGCGACGGTCGTCGCCGAGGTCGATGGTGTCCAGGGCGACGCCGCGTCGCGCAACCAGCGACCGGCGGAGGTCCACGCGGCGCTGCTCGACTCGTCGGGGCCCGCCCCCACCACGACGACGTGCTGCTGACGCCGTGGCTCGGCGGCAGCTGTTTGACGGCGAGCACCACGGCGTCGAGCAGGGAGCCTCGCCCGCCGGACGGATAGCCTTGACAGCCGGCAGGGCCGAGCGGGGCGAGACCGTGAGGTCATGTGCGACAGCAGGGTCCCCGGCCGTGGTGACGACCGCGGCGCTGCTCGCGCCGGGAAGCCATGAGAAGCGCACGGCCGCCTCCCGCTCCGACGCGCAAGCGAGCGGACCTGGCGGAGTTGTCCAGAATGACGACCACGTCGATGGCGGCAGCGGACCCGGGCGCGAACTCCAGGACGGGCACCTCCAAGCCGTCCTCGGTCACGGTGAGGGCGGAGGCGGGGACCGCACGGCGGGTGAGCGCCTCCGGCAGGGACACCAGCACCTCGGTTCGATCCGAGGGGGTCGCGGTGACCACCGCCGTCAGGGCGTCGCAGACGCGCGCACTGGCAGGAGCGGCCGGGACGACGAGTTCGGCCAACGTGACAGCGAGGACCGCGGCCAGCGCGAAGCGCAGACCGGCACTCCGCTTGTCCGTCACGGTTTCCCCCCGGAACGAGGCACGCCAGATGGGAGCCCAATGTACGGCTGGCCCGACGGTTGGTGGCCCGACTTGCCCATTCTGCCCGGCTTCCTTTCCGCGGCGCGCACCCGTTCGGCGTAACGCCGGGCCGCCAGCCGCAGCTGTGCCTCCGGGTCCTCCCCCGCGGCCCGGGCCTCGACCACCAACGCCATCAGCCTGGCCCCGACGTCGTCGCCGTCGACGGGGTCGACCTGGACGCCGTTCTGCTCGGCGCGGTGCACCAGCTTGGTGGCCAGGGACAGCGCCGGCAGCGCCATCGGCACCCCCTCGACCGCCGAGGTGCGGCCCTTCTCGGCGGCCTTCTGCCGCTCCCAGCCGGCCTCGACCTCGGCCGAGGTGGTGCCGACCGGGCCGGCCGCGGAACCGAAGACGTGCGGGTGCCGGCGAACCAGTTTGTCCACAATGTCGCCGGCCACGTCGTCGACCGACCACGGGTCCTCGCCGTCCTCGGCCGCGATCCGCGAGTGGAACACGACCTGCAGCAGCAGGTCGCCGAGCTCCTCGCGCAGGTGCCGGCGGTCGCCGGTCTCGATCGCCTCGAGCGTCTCGTAGGTCTCCTCGACGAGGTACGTCGCCAGTGACGCGTGGGTCTGCTCCGCGTCCCACGGGCACCCGCCCGGCGAGCGCAGCCGGTCCATGACGCCGACCAGGTCGAGCAGCCGGGCGCCGGGCAGGTCGTAGGAGCCGGGGAGCACCTCGACCTCGACACCTGTCCGGCCGGCTTCGAGCTCGGCGCCCAGGGCCCGGCCGAGGTCGGGGTCGCCGTCCGCGCCGACCAGCCAGACGACCTCGCCGGCCGCAGCGAGGTCGAGCAGGCGGGCGGCCGTGTCCCGTGGGCCGGCGGCCGGACTGGTGTCGACGGCCACCCCTTCGGCGGCCAGGTACGGGACCAGCGGGTGGCCCTCCACGGCGAGAACCGTCGTTTTGGACCGCAGGACGTCCCAGGCCCGGGCCGCGAGCAGACCCGGAGCGACCCGCGGCGAGGTCGGCAGCAGGACCAGCCGGCCCATCACCTCACCCGCCGGAGCTGAGCTGTGCCGCCGTCTGGGACAGGCCGCCGCTGACCAGTGGCGAGACGCCCCGGCGTGGGTTCCACCTGCCGTACCGGGGGTTGACCTCGATGTGCATCGAACGACCGGCCTCGAGCAGGGCTGCGGAAGTCCGGGTGAGCGTCTCGCCGGACGTCGGGTCGCCGCCGTTCGCGTACGAGCGCGCGAGCCGCGTGTAGAGCACCCGGTCCTTGAACCAGCGATCGATGTACGACGGCGCCAGCACGACCGGCGTCTGCTGGTTGGCCAGCTGCTCGACCAGGCCCCTGCGGCCGCCGGTGCTCTTGAGCACGTCGTCGCGCTGCTTCGCCACGGCGCCGGCGCTGGCGTGCACGCCCTGCTCGCGGGCCGCCTTGTCGATGACGCGGGACAGGATCATCCGCTCCAGGATCCGTCGCTGCGCGTCGCCCGCCTGCGCGCCGGGGACCACCTTGAGGTAGCCCTGGGTGGCCTGCTGCAGCTCGTCGGTACTGATCGAGCTGCCGTCGACGACCGCCGCCGAGCCCAGCCGGTCGTCCGAGCAGCCGGACAGGCCGGCCGTCACGGCGAGCGCGAGCGAGAGGACGGCGGCGGTGCGGGTCAGGCGGGTCATCGCGTTCCTTCAGCATGGTCGGAGAGCGTCGCGCTGCCGACGGGGAGCAGCACGGCCTGGACGAGGTCTCGGCACCAGTGCAGGAGCTCGACGTCGCGCAGCGGCTGCCCACCCACCCGGGCGGTCATGGGCTTGGGTACCAGGATCGTACGGACCGCGTGCTTGACCAGCGTTCCCGGGTAGAGCCGCTGCAGGCGCAGCTGGGCGCTCTCGGGCAGCTCGACCGGGGCGAACCGGATGGTGTTGCCGGCCAGCGAGACCTCGGTCAGTCCGGCGCCGCGGGCCAGCATCCGGAACCGGGCGACCTCGAACAGGTTGGTCACCGGCGTCGGTGGCTCGCCGTACCGGTCGTCGAGCTCGGCCCGCACCGCCTCGAGGTCGTCCTCGGACCCGACGGCGGCCAGCTTGCGGTAGGCCTCGAGCCTGAGCCGCTCGCCCGTGATGTAGTCGTGCGGCAGGTGGGCATCGACCGGGAGCTCGACCTTGACGTCCTGCAGCTCGTGGCTGCCCTCCCCCTTGAAGTCCGCGACAGCCTCGCCGACCAGCCGGACGTACAGGTCGAAGCCGACGGCGGCGATGTGGCCGGACTGCTCGCCGCCGAGCAGGTTGCCGGCGCCGCGGATCTCGAGGTCCTTCATCGCGATCCACATCCCGGACCCGAGGTCGCTGTGCGCCGCCATGGTGGCGAGCCGGTCGTGCGCCGTCTCGGTGAGCGGCTTCTCCGGCGGGTACAGCAGGTAGGCGTAGGCACGTTCCCGGCTGCGACCGACCCGGCCCCGCAGCTGGTGCAGCTGGGAGAGTCCCATCACGTCCGCCCGTTCGAGGATCAGCGTGTTCGCGTTGGAGATGTCCAGGCCGCTCTCGACGATGGTCGTGCAGACGAGCACGTCGAAGCGCTTCTCCCAGAAGTCGAGCACGACCTGCTCGAGTGCGTGCTCGTTCATCTGACCGTGCGCGGTGGCTATCCGCGCCTCGGGCACCAGCTGCCGCAGCCGCGCCGCGGCCCGGTCGATCGACTCGACCCGGTTGTGGATGTAGAAGATCTGGCCCTCGCGCAGCAGCTCACGCCGGACGGCGGCGGCGATCTGCTTCTCGTCGAACGGCCCGACGAAGGTGAGCACCGGGTGCCGCTCCTCGGGAGGGGTGAGGATCGTCGACATCTCGCGGATGCCGGTGACCGCCATCTCGAGAGTCCGCGGGATCGGCGTGGCCGACATCGTGAGCACATCGACGTTGGTGCGCAGGTGCTTGAGCTGCTCCTTGTGCTCGACGCCGAAGCGCTGCTCCTCGTCCACGATGACCAGACCGAGATCCTTGAACTGCACCTCGGCGGACAGGATCCGGTGGGTGCCGATGACGACGTCGACGGTGCCGTCGAGCAGCCCCTTCTTGATCGCGGTGGCCTCCTTGTCGCTCTGGAACCGCGAGAGCGCCGCAACCTTCACCGGAAAGCTGGCGTAGCGCTCCTCGAAGGTCGACAGGTGCTGGTTGACCAGCAGCGTGGTCGGCACCAGGACCGCCACCTGCTTGCCGTCCTGCACCGCCTTGAACGCGGCGCGCACCGCGATCTCGGTCTTTCCGTAGCCGACGTCGCCGCAGATGATCCGGTCCATCGGGACCGTCTTCTCCATGTCCTCCTTGACCTCGTCGATGGCCCCGAGCTGGTCGGGGGTCTCGTGGTAGGGGAACGCGTCCTCCAGCTCGCGCTGCCACGGGGTGTCCGGGCTGAACGCGAAGCCGGGGGCCGAGGTTCGCGCGGCGTAGAGCCGGATCAGCTCGGCGGCGATCTCCTTGACCGCCTTGCGGGCCCGGCCCTTCGTCTTCTGCCAGTCGGCGCCGCCGAGCCGGTGCAGCGACGGCGCCTCGCCGCCGACGTACCGGGTGACCTGGTCGAGCTGGTCGGTCGGCACGAACAGCCGGTCGCCCGGCTGGCCGCGCTTGCTGGGTGCGTACTCGATGACGACGTATTCGCGGGTCGCCTGCTGCACCGTGCGCTGCACCATCTCGACGTACCGGCCCACGCCGTGCTGCTCGTGCACGATGAAGTCGCCGGGCTGCAGCTGCAGGGGGTCGATGGTGTTGCGACGCCGGCTGGGCAGCCTGCGCATCCCCTTGGTCGACGGGCCGGCCTGCCCCATCAGGTCGGTCTCGGTCAGGACCGCGAGCCGCAGCGCCTCGCTGACGAAGCCGCGGCCCAGGCCGGCGCACGCGACGTGCACGAGAGAGGGTGTGGGCACGTCGTCCAGGGTCTCGTCGAGCCGGGCCGGGATGTCCTCGCCGGAGAGCACCTCGACGATGCGCTGCGCGGAGCCGTGGCCCTCGGTGAGCATCACCACCCGGTGGCCGTCACCGAGCCAGCCCTTGACGTCGGCCAGGGCGCGGGCGGTGTCGCCGCGGTAGCCCTCCACGCCGCGGGCGGCGACCACCGAGGTCTCGGCCTCGTCCGGAGCCTCGCCGGCAGCGAACGGGCTGATCGACCACCACGGCAGCCCCAGGTCACCGGCCCGGGCCCGCACGTCGGCCAGGCTCCGGTAGGCCGCGGCCCCGAGGTCGACCGGTGTGGCCGCACCGGCGGCGGCGTTGGCCCAGGAGGCCTCGAGGAACTCCTTGCTGGTGGCGAAGAGGTCGTGCGCGCGGGTCCGGATCCGTTCGGGGTCCTGCACGACGACGTGGGTGCCGGCCGGCAGCTGGTCGAGCAGCAGCACCATGTCGTCGACCAGGAGCGGGGCCAGCGACTCCATGCCCTCGACCACGATGCCCTCGGCGAGCTGACCCAGCACGTCGGCCAGGCCGGGGTGCGCGACGGCCAGGTCGGCAGCGCGTTCGCGCACGGCCGGGGTGAGCAGCACCTCGCGGCAGGGCGGCGCCCACAACCCGTGCTCGGCGACCTCGAGCGAACGCTGGTCGGCGACCTTGAACCAGCGGACCTCCTCTACGGTGTCGCCCCACATCTCGACCCGCAACGGGTGCTCGTCGGTGGGCGCGAAGACGTCGATGATCCCGCCACGGACGGCGAACTCGCCGCGCCGCTCGACCAGGTCCACCCGGGTGTACGCCGCGGCAGCGAGCCGCTCGACGACGTCGTCGAGGTCGACCTCGTCGCCGGGACGCAGAGCCACCGGCACGAGCTCGCCGAGGCCCGCAACCATCGGCTGCAGCACCGCGCGCACCGGAGCCACCACGACCTGCACCGGGCCGTGCTCGACGTCGTCGGCGTCCGGGTGCGCCAGCCGGCGCAGGACGGCGAGCCGGCGGCCGACGGTGTCGCTGCGCGGGCTCAGCCGCTCGTGCGGCAGCGTCTCCCAGGCCGGGAACTCGACGACCGAGCTCGGCTCGAGCAGGTCGCGCAGCGCGGTCGCGAGCTCCTCCGCCTCGCGGCCGGTCGCAGTGACCGCCAACACCGGCCGGCCGGCCCTCGCGGTCAGCGCTGCCAGTGCGAACGGGCGGATCCCGGGCGGTGCGGTGAGGTCGAGATCGGCGCGGCCACCGGACCGGGCGGACTCGACGGCGAGGCGCAGGGCGGGATCGCCCGCGCGCTCGTCGAGCAGCAGGTCGAGCAGGCCGGTCAGGCTCACGAAAGGACTCCCGGTGGTGGCTGGCGCAGCACGGCAGCCCCGGACCGCGAGGCGGCCGGGGACGCTCTCAGCGTACGTCGGGACGCTGACGGTCTCGGATCCCGGTCGGCGCGTCTCGGACACCGGATCGCCACCTATCGTCGAGCGGGTGGAGCGCGGCGGACACCCGGACGACACAGCACCGGACGCCCAGGCCGCCCTTCGCGCCGACGTCCGACGCCTGGGCAACCTGCTGGGCGAGTCGCTGGTGCGCCAGGAGGGTCAACAGCTGCTGGACCTCGTCGAGGAGGTACGGCGGCTGACCCGCGGCGGGAGCAGCGCCGACCTGGCCGCACTGCTCGAGGGCGTCGACCTGGACACCGCGGCTCGGCTGGTGCGCGCCTTCGGCACCTACTTCCACCTGGCCAACGTGACCGAGCAGGTGCACCGAGCCCGCGAGATGCGCGTCGAGCGAGCCGGCAAGGGCGGCTGGCTGGCGCAGACGGCCGAGCGGATCAGGGCGTCCGGCATGCCGGTGGCGGAGGTCGCCGCGCTGGTCGAGCGGATCGCCGTACGGCCGGTGTTCACCGCGCACCCCACCGAGGCGGCCCGCCGGTCGATCCTGTCCAAACGGCGCCGGGTGGCCGAGCTGCTCGACGCGCAGGACGACCCGCGCGCCGACCGCCGGATCGCCGAGGTCATCGACCTGCTCTGGCAGACCGCCGAGGTGCGGCTGGACCGGCCGGAGCCGCTGGACGAGGCGCGCAACGCGGCGTACTACCTGGACGAGCTGATGCTGCACACGGTGGCCGACGTGCTCGAGGAGCTGTCCGACCAGCTCGCCACGCTGGGCATCGAGCTGCCGCCGGAGAGCCGGCCGCTGACCTTCGGCAGCTGGATCGGCGGCGACCGCGACGGCAACCCCAACGTCACCCCCCAGGTCACCTCCGAGGTGCTGGTGCTGCAGCACGGGCACGCCCTGCGCGACCTCGCGGTCATGGTCGACGACCTGATGCAGGACCTGTCGTCGTCCGAGCAGCTGGTCGGCGCGAGCCCCCAGCTAATGGCCAGCATCGAGCGGGACCTGGTCGCGCTGCCCGACCTGGACCCGCGCGTGCGCCGCATCAACGCCGACGAGCCGTACCGGCTGAAGGGCCGCTGCGTCCAGCTGAAGCTCGCGCACACCCGGGAGCGGATCGCCGCGGGTGCAGCGCACCGGGACGGCCACGACTACCTCGGCAGCGGCCAGCTGCTCGCCGACCTGCTGCTGATGCGCGACTCGCTCGCCGCCCACCGTGCCGGCCTGGCCGCGCACGGGCGGGTGGACCGGCTGGTGCGGACGGTCGCGACCTTCGGGCTGCACCTGGCGACGCTGGACGTGCGCGAGCACGCCGACGCCCACCACCACGCGCTGGCGCAGCTGTTCGACCGGCTCGGCGAGCTGTCCTGGCGGTACGACGACCTCCCGCGCAAGGACCGGTTGGCCCTGCTGCGCAAGGAGCTCGCGGGCCGGCGGCCGCTCGCGCCGCAGCCGGTGCAGCTGGACGAGGACGGCGCCAGGACGCTGGCCGTCTTCACCACCGTGCGGGACGCCCTGGACACCCTGGGGCCCGAGGTGTGCGAGACCTACATCGTCTCGATGACCCGCGGCGCCGACGACCTGCTGGCTGCCGTCCTGCTCGCCCGCGAGGCCGGCCTGGTCGACCTGCATGCCGGCGTCGCCCGGATCGGGTTCGTGCCGTTGCTGGAGACGGTGAGCGAGCTGCGCGAGGCGGGCCGGGTGCTCGACGACCTGCTGGCGGACCCGTCGTACCGGCGGCTGGTCACACTGCGCGGAGACGTCCAGGAGGTGATGCTCGGCTACTCCGACTCCAACAAGGAGGCGGGCATCGCGACCTCGCAGTGGGAGATCCACCGCGCCCAGCGGCAGCTGCGCGACGTGGCCGGCCGGCACGGTGTCCGGCTGCGGCTCTTCCACGGTCGCGGCGGCACCATCGGCCGGGGTGGCGGCCCGACGCACGACGCGATCCTCGCCCAGCCGTGGGGAACTCTCGACGGCGAGATCAAGGTGACCGAGCAGGGCGAGGTCATCTCCGACAAGTACTCGCTGCCCGCGCTCGCCCGGGAGAACCTCGAGCTGACCCTGGCCGCCACCCTCGAGGCGACCGTGCTGCACCGGGAGCCCCGCAACAGCTCCGCGGCGATGGCCCGCTTCGACGACGTGATGGACCTGCTGTCCGAGTCGGCGCAGACCGCGTACCGCGGCCTCGTCGAGCACCCCGACCTCGCCGGCGTACTTCGTGCAGTCGACACCGGTCGAGCTGCTCACCGACCTCAACATCGGGTCCCGGCCGTCACGGCGGCCGGACAGCGGCGCGGGCCTGTCCGGGCTGCGTGCGATCCCGTGGGTGTTCGGCTGGACGCAGTCGCGACAGGTCGTGCCCGGCTGGTACGGCGTCGGCGCGGGGCTGGCCGCCGTCCGCGAGGCCGGGCTCGGCGACGTCCTGGACGAGATGTACGACGGCTGGCACTTCTTCCGCACCTTCCTCTCCAACGTCTCGATGACGTTGGCGAAGACCGACCTGACGATTGCAGCGCACTACGTCGACTCGCTGGTCGACCCCGACCTGCGGCACGTGTTCGACCTGGTCCGTGCCGAGCACGAGGCGACGGTGCACGAGGTGCTGGCCGTCACCCGCGAGTCCAGCCTGCTCGGCTCGAACCCGATGCTCGCGCGCACCCTGCAGGTCCGTGACGCCTACCTCGACCCGATCAGCTAC
>CAVVAY010000013.1:0-687820 GCA_963746465.1 uncultured Actinomycetota bacterium
GCCGAGAGCGGCTCACCGCTGCCGTGGGGCGCTTCGTGAGTCGCGGCCGGCACCGCCCGGAGCAACGTGCGGGCGCCGACTGAGCATCCGAGCCAGGATGCGACGAAAATCGGGTCCCGGAGGGGACAGATCGGGTGTGACGGGGAACACACGGTGGTGGCGCCGACCGCCGGACGCTCCGGCGCGCCCGTCTGGAGGACCCGTGACCACCACCCATGCCGCGGCCGACGCGGCGCCCAGCCAACGCCGGGACCGCACCCACTGGCTCTACATCGCGGTCGTCCTGGCCGTCCTGGCCGGCATCGCCGTCGGCCTGATCTGGCCCGACTTCGGCGTCGACCTCGCGCCTCTCGGCACCGGGTTCGTCGCCCTGATCAAGATGCTGATCAGCCCGATCATCTTCTGCACGATCGTGCTGGGCATCGGCTCGGTCCGGCAGGCCGCCCGGGTCGGCCGGGTCGGCGGCCTCGCGCTCGGGTACTTCCTGGTGATGTCGACGGTGGCCCTCGCGATCGGGCTGGTCGTGGGCAACCTGCTCCACCCGGGGTCCGGCCTGGAGCTCACCAAGGAGATCCGGGACGCCGGGACCGGTGCGGTCGGCGAGGAGTCGACCGGCACCGTCGACTTCCTGCTCGGCGTGATCCCGCTGACGCTGTTCTCGGCGTTCACCGAGGGCTCGGTGCTGCAGACCTTGTTCGTTGCTCTCCTCGCCGGCTTCGCGATCCAGTCGCTCGGCGCCCGGGGCGCACCGATCCTGGTCGCGATCGGCTACCTGCAGCGGCTGGTCTTCAAGATCCTGGCGATGATCATGTGGCTCGCGCCGATCGGCGCCTTCGGTGCGATGGCCGCCGTCGTCGGGTCGGCCGGCCTCGACGCGCTGAAGAGCCTCGCCGTGATCATGCTCGGCTTCTACGCCACCTGCGTGATCTTCGTGTTCCTCGTCCTGGGCACCCTGCTGAAGGTCACCACCGGGCTGAACATCCTGTCGCTGTTCCGCTACCTGGGTCGGGAGTTCCTGCTGATCCTGTCGACCTCGTCCTCGGAGTCGGCGCTGCCCAGGCTGATCGCCAAGATGGAGCACCTCGGGGTGTCCCGGCCGGTGGTCGGCATCACGGTGCCGACCGGCTACTCGTTCAACCTGGACGGGACCGCGATCTACCTGACGATGGCGACTCTGTTCATCGCCGAGGCGATGGGCGACCCGCTCTCGATCGGCGAGCAGATCTCGCTGCTGGTGTTCATGGTCATCGCCTCCAAGGGTGCCGCCGGGGTCACCGGCGCCGGCCTGGCCACGCTGGCCGGCGGCCTGCAGTCGCACCGCCCGGACCTGGTCGACGGCGTCGGCCTGATCGTGGGCATCGACCGGTTCATGTCCGAGGCCCGGGCGCTGACCAACTTCGCAGGCAACGCGGTCGCCACGGTGATCATCGGGAAGTGGACCGACGAGCTCGACACCGACAAGGTGTCCCGGGTGCTCGGCGGGAACGACCCGTTCGACGAGTCGACGATGCTCGACGAGGACGAGGAGGAGCCGGACTCAGAGGTCGACGTGAGGGAGCGGGAGCCGGCCGCCGTCGGAGCCGGCCCGGGTCACTCGTCGTAGCTGATGCCCAGCCTGCTGCCGTAGGCCCCCGGCATGGCCGGGCCGACCCCCAGCCAGCCGGTGGACCGGTGCCCGCCCGCGGTGCGACCGCCGTCGGCCGCGGGCGCGCCGGCGGTGCCGACGCCCAGCAGCGCGCGGGTGACGGCCTGCGCGCTGTCGAGCAGGTCGTCCAGGGCGCGCGACACGACGTCGGCGGTGAGGGGCTCGTCGGCGGCCGACCCGTCGGTGAGCGCCTCGAGCACCGAGCGGCGTACCAGCTCCTTGACGAAGGACGCGGTCACGCCTTCGGTGCGGGCCACCACGTCCTCGATGTCGGCATCGGCGAGCGCCAGCGGGACACCTCGGGTGTAGACCCCGAGCAGCCGGCGCCGCGCCTCGGCGTCCGGCAGGGTGATCTCGACGGCGACGTCCACCCGGCCCGGCCGGGCGGCCAGCGCCGGTTCGAGGAGGTCCGCCCGGTTGGTCGTGAGCAGGAACAGCAGGTCGGCGTCGGCGGCCGCGCCGTCCATCGCGTCCAGCAGCGAGAACAGCACCGGATTGGCGCCGGGGCCGAAGCCGCGGTCCTCGGCCACCAGGTCGACGTCCTCGAGCACGATCACCGCCGGCTGCAGGTCGCGAGCCATCTGGGTGACCATCCCGATCGCGTGCAAGGACTGCCCTGACAGCATCAGGACGGTGCTGTCGCGCAGCTGCTGCACGATGTAGCGCGTGGTGTGGGTCTTGCCCGTCCCGGGCGGGCCGAAGAGGAGCAGTCCCCGCTTGAGGTGCTGCCCGGCCCGGCGCAGGGCGTCGCGGTGCGCCACGACGTCCAGGGTGTGCCGTTCCACCCGGCGCAAGGTCTCCTCGGGCAGGACGACGTCGCCGCGTGCGGTGGCGGCGAGCACCGGGAAGACCACCCGGACGCCGCTCGGTCCGTAGGCGAGCTCGAGCAGCTGCCCGCGGTAGACGTTGAGCCGGAGCCGCAGCTCGGCCAGCTCGCGCAGCACCTCCTGCGCGACCGCTGTCGCGAGCCCGGCGACCTCGACGGAGAGCACGGGCTCCTGGTGCCGCTCCGGACCGCGCACCATGACGACGTACCGTCCGCGGGCGTCCTCGACGAGCAGGACGGCGCGACGCAGGCAGGCCGTCGTCCGGTCCGGCCCGGACGGCAGGTCGACCAGGTCGGGCGCGGAGAGCCGGACCGGCCCGAGGCCCTCGCCGTGGACCAGGTGCTGCAGCGAGGGCGGCTCGTAGTGCGGTGGGATCGCCACCCCGTGGACGGCAACGGTGCGGTCGTCTGCGACCGCCCAGACATCCAGCGCGACCTGCAGGTTGACCTGCTCGATGACCGAGAGCTCGACGCCCAGCACCGACTCCTCGACGCCGGCGCCGAGGTGGTCCTGCACCAAGATCACCACCGGGTTTCGCCGGCTCTCGCCGTGGTCCTCGTGGATCCACTCGAGGAAGGTCCGGAAGGCCCGTGCGAAGGCGCGGGCCTCGTCCGCCGGCGCTCGCTCGGGTTCGGTCACGTGATCAACAAACCAGCAGGCCCGCCCGGCGGCAAGGAACGACCGCCATTCATCCGAGCCCGGACGTCGTGCTCGCCGGCCAGACCGGCTAGGGCGCCTGCTGCTCCTCCGCTGCGGCGAGAGCCCGCCGGCGCACCTGCTGGCGGGCCTCGTCGTACCCGGGGAGCGGGCGCAGCGGGGCGATGTCGTCGTCGCTGTCCAGCTGGGTGAGATCGGCGAACCCGAGATCGACGGCGCGCCGGAAGGCCTGCAGGCCGCGTGGCAGCTCACCGGCCCTGGCCCAGCCGCACGCGACGTTGTAGGCGATCAGGGCCCGCGTCTCGTCGGTCGGCGGCGCAGCAGCGTCGGTCCGGGAGAGGAAGAGCTCGCCCAGCTCGGCGCTGTGCCGGGTGGCCCCGGCCTGGAAGGCGGCGGTCTGCACGCCGAGCAGGGCGCCCGGGTCGACGGCGCCCCGGGGGCCGGCGAGCTGGCGGTGTGCGGCGTCCCAGTCCTGGCGGGCCCGGTGAGCCAGCAGGAGCAGGCTCGCCGGCTGCGGGTCGGTGGGAGCGCGGTCGGTCGCTGCCTCGAGCTCGGCCGTGCCGGCGGCCGGGTCGTCGCCGGCGGCCCGCACCGTCGCCCGGACCAGCGGGTGCACGGGGGCGTCGTCGGGCAGGTCGGCGAGCAGGTCGCGGGCCTCGGCGGGACGGCCGGCCCACAGCAGCCCGATGGCGCGCTCGTTGACGTCGACCTGCTCCAGCTCGCGGGCGTTGCGGATGGTCATCACGTTGCTGAAGACGAAGAACGCCGCCATCAGGCCGCCGAACAGCAGGCCGTAGCGCAGCGCTGCCAGCGCGGCGAGCACGGCCACGACGACCGAGACCATCGCGGCCCGGACCTCACGCTTGGCCGGCGAGCCCGGCAGCAGCTCACGCAGCGCCTGGCCGCCGTCCAGGGGCAGGATCGGCAGCAGGTTGAGCAGGCTCCACCCCAGCGTGGCGAAGACTGCCAGGTCGAGGACCGACCGGACCATCGACGACTCGGCGCCCGCTCCCCCGCGGAGGGCCAGCAGTGCCACACCGATTCCGATGCCGACGGCCGGCCCGGCGATCGAGATGGCGAAGGACCTGGCGCGGGACAGCGGCCGGGGCGGGAGGTAGGACGTCAGGCCGCCGAGGCCGGCGAGGGTGATGACGGGCCGGGCACCGGTGGTGCGCGCGACGAACGCGTGGCCGAGCTCGTGCACCAGGACGGCGAGCGGAACCAGGACGAGCCAGGCCACGAAGAGCCGGATCCCGAGGCCGGACGACCAGCCGAGGATCGCGGCGATGACGAGGAACGAGATGTCGATCGTCACTGGGAAGCCGAACAGCTGGAACCGGGCGATCGGGCGGCCGCCCTCGACCATCGGCATCGTCACACCCGCGAGCCTACGGGCCCCGGGCCGTGCCGGACGGCGCGCCGGGTTGGACACATCCGCCGTCGTTGGCAAGAGTGCGTGGGGTCCACGAACGAGCACACGAGGGAGACTGGGAATGGCGCGCCCGCCGGGTCGGGACCAGACCGCCCCGATGGAGCGGCTGGTCCGGCTGATCGGCGCCCTCACCAAGCACCGGGACGGCGCGCCGCTCGGCGTACTGCTCAAGGCCGTCTCCCCCGACGACGCCACCGACGAGGCCCGCCGCAAGATGCTCAGCCGCGACCTCGAGCACCTCAACGCGCTCGGCTACGACATCCGCAACGTCGCCGACCCCGGGACCGACGGCGTGTACCTGATGCGGGCCCGGGACAACCGGCTGCAGGTGCACCTGTCCCCCGAGCAGCGCGGTGAGCTGCTGCGTGCCGCGATCGCGGCCGGCCTGGACGGCATGGCGGCCCATCTCGGCGCCGAGGACGCGGGTGCCCCGGCGTCCGGTCCGGCGTCGGCCGACCTCGACCTGGTCCAGCGCGGCACGACGAGGCACTGCCGGGTGCGGTTCAGCTACAAGGGGGAGCCGCGCACGGTGCATCCCGCGCGGGTGCACAGCGGCCCGTCCGGCTGGTACCTCAGCGGCCGCGAGGAGGGCAGCCAGGTCGTCAAGGAGTTCGTCGTGTCGCGGATGAGCGACGTCGTCCTCGACCCGCCGGGCAGCGCCGATGCCGTCGGCGAGCCGGTGCGGCGGTCGTTGGACCCGTTGTCCTGGGAGGTCGACCCACCGACCGACGTGGTGCTGCAGGTGCCGGTGGAGCACCGGGTGATCGCGGAGAACCTGCTCGGTACGCCGGTACGAGCCGAGGAGTCGGGCACCGTCCTCGAGCTGACCTACGTCGTCACCCACCGGCGGGTCTTCCGGTACCGCCTCTACGAGCTCGGCACCCGGGTCGGCGTCATCTCGCCCGACGAGGTGCGCCAGGAGATCGTGGCGGAGCTGGCGGCGCTTGCCGGGGCCGCGTCATGAGCCCGGTCGCCGTCTACGCCCAGCGGCTGGCAGCACTGCCTCGCGCCCTCGGCATCCTCGAGCTGCACCCGCAGGGGCTGCCCCTGGCCGACCTCGCCCGCGAGCTCGGTGTCGAGCCGGTCGACCTGCGCGAGGTGTTCATGGCCTACTACCTGGCCGACCTGGTCGAGCTGGACAGCTTCACCCTGCCGGTCGTCGAGTTCTTCGCCCCCGGCGCGGAGGACTCGGACGAGGACGAGGACGACGACCCGGACGCTGCGTCCGTGGAAGGGCAGTGGGTGCGGGTCCTGGCGGCCGACCCGGAGCACGAGCTGGGCGTCGACCACCTGAGCGCCGGGCAGCTGGCCGCCCTCTACGAGGCCGGGGTGGACCTGCTGGCTCTCGAGCCCGACAACGCCACCCTGCGCGGCGCCGTCGAGGCCTTCGAGTCGGCGCTGGAACCGGCGGACAAGCCGCTCGCGGCGCAATGGGGAGCCGGCACCGCGCAGGCGCTGCACCGGGCCGCTGAGGAGAACCGGAAGGTGCGCATCAGCTACGTCCGGCAGTGGCGCCCCGGTGCGTCGGAGCGGGTGATCGAGCCGTACCGGCTGGTGCGGACCCGCCGTGGCTGGGAGGTGGACGCGGGACCGGCCGACGAGCACTCCGCCGTGCGCACCTACCTCGTCTCCGGCATCGTCGAGCACGAGGTGCTGGACGCGACCTTCGTCCCGCCGGACGACCTCGACGTCCGGCTCGCCGAGAACCGGGCGGCCGAGCGGGTCGAGCTGGTCGTGCCGCAGTCGTCGCGCTGGGCCGTGGAGCGGTTCGCCGAGTCGGTGACGGTGCTGGCCGACGACGAGGAGTCGGTGTCCCTGCAGGCCGACCTGCTCCCGCCGGTCCCGTCGCGGCTGGGGCTGCTCCTGCTCTGCTGCGGGCCGGAGGCCTTCGTGATGGCGCCGAAAGCCCTCGTCGACGCCGGCGAGGTCACCGCTCGGCTGCTGCTGGAGCACCACACCCGCTAGCCGCGGGTCAGCGCGAGTCGATGCGTGCGGCGCGCAGCGCCAGGTAGTGCTGCTCCGGCAGGCTGGCCGTCATCCGGGCCGCACGCAGGTACGACGTGCGCGCGGCAGCGAGGTCGCCGGCGCGCTCGAGCAGGTGCCCGCGGACGACCTCGAGACGATGGGTGTGCGCCATCCGGTCGTCGTCGTCCAGGGTGCCCAGCAGGGCGAGACCGGCCCGGGGTCCGTGCACCATCGCGACGGCCACCGCACGGTTGAGGGTGACGACCGGGCCCGGCGAGACCCGCTCCAGCACGTCGTACAGCGCGAGGATCTGCGGCCAGTCGGTGCGCTCCGGGGTCGCTGCCTCGTCGTGCACGGCGGCGATCGCGGCCTGCAGCTGGTACGGACCCATCGGTGCCGTCCCGAGGGTGCGGGTCACCAGGGCGATGCCCTCCTCGATCTGCTCGCGGTTCCACGACGAGCGGTCCTGCTCGTCGAGCGGCACCAGCGAGCCGTTGGGCCGGGTGCGGGCAGCCCGCCGCGCATCGGTGAGCAGCATCAGGGCGAGCAGGCCGGCGACCTCGGCGGCCGGCACCAGCCGGTGCAGCAGCCGGGTGAGCCGGATCGCCTCGACCGTCAGGTCGGTGCGCTGCACGACCGGCCCGGAGCTGGCGGCGTATCCCTCGTTGAAGACGAGGTACAGCACGTGCAGGACGACGCGCAGCCGCTCGGTGCGCTCGGACTCGGGAGGCAGGTCGAACCGCAGCCCCGCACTCCTGATCGTCGCTTTGGCGCGGCCGATCCGCTGCGCCATGGTGGCCTCGGGCACCAGGAAGGCCTTCGCGATCTCCGCCGTGGTGAGGCCACCGACAGCACGCAGCGTCAGCGCCAGCTGCGACGGCTCGGACAGGGACGGGTGGCAGCAGAGGAAGAGCAGCGCGAGGGTGTCGTCCTCGTCCGGGACCTCGGCGGGTACGTCGAGCGCGGCGGCGGTCTGCTCGCGGCGCTGCCGGGCGCTCTCGCTGCGCCACTCGTCCACCAGCCGGCGGGTGGCGACCGCACTCAGCCAGCCGCGGGGGTTGTCCGGCACCCCGTCCACCGGCCACTGCAGCGCCGCCGCCAGCAGGGCCTCCTGGACGGCGTCCTCGCAGGCGTCGAACTGCCCGTGCCGCCGTACCAGCGCGCCGAGGACCCGCGGCGCGAGCTCGCGCAGCAGGTCCTCCGTGCTCCGGTCGGCCGTCGTCACATCTCCGGTGGCGCGTCGGGCGACTGGCGCACCTCGACGACGCCGGACCAGACGACTATCCGCCCGGCGATGTCGAGCACCCGCTGCTCGTCCGCCACGTCGAGCACCCAGTAGCCGACCAGCGACTCCTTCGACTCGGCGAAGGGCCCGTCGGTCACCACCGGTACGCCGTCGGTGAGGGTGACGGTCTTGGCCTGGCTTCCGTCGACGAGCCCGCGGGCCTCGACCAGCTCGCCGGCGCCCTCGAGCTCGGCGTTGAGCGTGTGCATGAACGCCATCATCTGCTCGATCCAGTCCGGTGAGCGCTCCTCGGTCATCGCTGCCGCCGACCCGAACATCATGATCATGTACTTCACGTCGTCCTCCTCGGTGTGCGCCCGCAGCGGACGCAGCTACCCCTGGGTCGGACCCGGGCTCGCGATCTCGACATCGCGCGGACGCTACCGAACGTCGAGCGGTGGCGTCGGGCCGGCCGGATCCGGGAGAGGATGGGTGCTTCCAGCGACGAACGGGGCCCGATGGCGACGTACCGCAAGGCCTGCATCGACGCCGTCTCCCCCGAGACGGACGGACCTGTGCTCGGGAAGACGCTCGGCCTGCCCTGGCGACCGGACGACTCCGGCGAAGGCGGCCTGCTCGGTCCCGAGGGCCGCTACCTGATCTGGTTCAACGCGGTGCCCGACGCGGCCGCGAAGTCCGACCGGGTCCGGCTGGACATCCGGTCCCGGCGGTGGCGGGGCATCCAGGTGGACAGCGCCGACCCGCTGTCCCAGGCGACCTGGTGGGCCCGGGTCCTGGACGGGACCTCGCAGGCGGACGCCTCCGGCAGCTGGGAGGTGGCCGGCGTACCGGGCATGCCGGTGCCGTTGGTCTTCGTTCCGATGACCGGGCCGAAGACGACTGCCAACCGGATCCACTGGGACGTCACAGCCGAGCCCGACGAGCTGACCGGGATCGGTGCGACGCTGCTGCGCCCGATGGGCGGCGACCACGGCTGGCAGGTGATGGCCGACCCGGAGGGCAACGAGTTCTGCGCCTTCCCCTCGGCGTCGTAGACGGGCGCCCCGCGGATTCGTCCGCGGGGCGCCCGGCTGCACTACGTCGACGCTGAGGTCAGGGCGTGAACTTCCGGATCCAGCCCGGGCCCTGCAGACCGCCCGCGACGAACAGCTTGCCCTTGTACCACTCGACCGCTGCCGGCTCCTCGACCGCGATGACCCGCTTCGCGACACCGTTCTTGATCGTCGAGATCTGGCCGCCGAACAGCTCGGCCACGAAGACCTTGCCGTTCGGGGAGACCGCGAGGTCGGTGGCGCCGGCGAAGCCCTTGCCGATCTGCTGCATGGCACCGGTCGACGGGTCGACGGTGTAGACCTTGCCGCGGGCGCCGAGGCTCGGGTCCTCAGGGCCGCCGGGCAGCAGCGACACGTAGATCAGGCCGTCGTGAATCTCGACGTCGGTCGGCACCGGCTCGAACCAGAACTTGTGACCGACCGTGCAGCCCGGGAAGTGGAACTGCGAGGCGAGAGCCTTGGTGACCTTCAGCGGCTGCCCCGGCAGGGTCGCGATCTCGGTGCGGAAGCCGCTCGGGCTGACTGTGATGATGTCGTTGCCAGCAGCGTCAGCGACGACCGCGGTGCCGTCGGCCATCAGCGCCGTGGCGTACGGGTGTGAGTCGACGATGCCGGTGTACGAGCCGCCGCCGACCTGCTCCGGGACCTTCTTCTCGCAGGCGCTGCTGATGTCGCGGAAGTTGTAGGTCACGTGCTTGTCCGGGTTGAACTGCTTCTCGAAACCACGAAGGTCGGCCCGGGTGGTGACCGTCCCGTCCGGCGCGAGGTGCTTGAGCTTGGCGAACTTCTTGCCGGCCTTGGTCTTGCCGGTCACGGTGAACAGGGTGCCCGGTCCCTTGGCCTGGACGCCCCCGACCTCGGTTTTCGGGTTGCGCTGGACGAGGTTCGTCCCGCCGCTGCCGTCGGTGCCGTAGCGGGTGAGCATCCCGCCGAAGTTCTGGGTGACGTAGATCTTGCCGTTGTCGACCGAGAGCGACAGGGGTCCAGCGAGCCCCTGGACGAGCGGGGCCGAGGCGGCCTGTGCGGGCGAGGCGGCCAGGCCGGCGACGAGGCCGGCGGCCGCCGTGGCGGCCAGGATCGAGCGAGCGCGCATGTGCAGTTCCCCTCCATCGGTAACCAGGACACGCACAGGTTCTGTGTGCCTGGGCGTTCCTCGCACTGTATTCATGATCGGCGCGGCGACAAGGGGTGAGAACGCGAATTCGACGGTGTAGCCACCACCACTGTCGTCACGGCCCTCTCGAGACCTCCGGGAACGACGAAGGCCCCCGTCTTGCGACGGGGGCCTTCGTTGTTGTGTGTCAGGTCAGACCGGGCGGACCGACTCCGCCTGCGGGCCGCGCTGGCCCTGCGTGATGTCGAACTCCACGCGCTGGTTCTCGTCGAGCGACTTGTAGCCGTCGCCCTGGATCGCCGAGAAGTGCACGAAGACGTCGGCGCCGCCGCCGTCCTGAGCGATGAAGCCGAAGCCCTTCTCGGAGTTGAACCACTTGACAGTGCCCTGAGCCATGTATCTGTCTTCCTTCTGGGTGAACGGTCGGGGCCGCGCACTGTGCGCGCCACCGGGCTGCTCGTGGACCGTCCTACGACCGAGAGATCTCGGGAGACAGGAAGGCCCGCGGTGTCAGAAATCCGCGGGCGTCAGAAACGTTCGGGGAATTGCTCACTGCAACCGCCGACCAGGCTAGCAGGTGAGCGGCCAGGTGCACGCATCCGGCACGGAATGGAACGAATCCACTCAACGCAGGACGACCCGCCCACCCGCGCAGTCCACCACGTCCCCGGGAGCCAGCTGGCGGCCACGGCGGGTCTCGACCTGGCCGTTGACTCGCACCTCGCCGGAGTCGAGCAGGGCCCGCGCGGCGCCACCGGTGTCGACCAGGTCGACCAGCTTGAGCAGCTGACCGAGCCGAATGCCCTGCTCGCCGATCGCGACGTCCATCCGCTCACCGTACGACGGCCCTGTGGACAACCGCGGATCGGCCGCCCCAGGCGTGGGGGCTGTGGACAGCACACCTGCAAGGGCTGCCCGGCCCGGCAGCGTAGGGGCATGCGCGTGACAGTCGAGACCGAGGCGCTCGTCGGGCTGACCACCGGCGTGCGGGGCCTGGCCCGCGCCGCCAGGGCCATCGATGTGCCGTCTCCCCCGCCGTGCGAGGACGTCGCGGCGGCCGACGCGGTCGGCGCCCTGCTCTCGGTCTGCGCCGAGCAGCTCGGGGCGATGTCCGCGGCGTTGTCGACGGTCGCCGTCCTGGTCGACACGGCCCGGTTCGACTACACCCGGGCCGAGAACCGGGCGGTGCCGCTGCCGTGACGGCCACCCTCGATGATCCGCTGCTCGGCTGGTCGCTCCCGGTCGACGACCCCGCCGTCACCGCCCGCACCGCCGACGGCCTGCTCGCCGCTGCCGACCGGCTCAGCTCGCTCGGGCGCCGGTTGGCGTCGATGCTGCCGGTTCAGCGCTGGTCCGGGGTGGCCTCCGCCGCCGCGGACCAGCGACTGGCCGTCACCGCATTCGCGCTCGGGCTGGAGCGCCGTCGGATGCTGCGCGCGGCCGAGGCGCTGACCCGGTTCAGCGGACAGGTCTCCGCGGCCCGGACACTGGCCGACGAGGCGACCCGGTTGCTGGCCGCCGCGCGGGCCGCCCAGGAGGTGGCTGACCTGACCGGCCCCGGCGGCATCGGGGGGGCAGGTGGGGCCGGCACCCGGCCCTCTGCCGGGTGGGGCGGCCACCGCACCGACGGCGCGCTCTACGACCCGCACGCGGTGGCGCTGCTCGACCGGGCCCGAGGCCGCGCTCACGACGCCCGCAGCTGCTACGACCGGGCAGCCCGCCGTCTCGCCGCTGAGCTCACCGAGCTGTCCGGACGCCGGGTGGTCCGGGCCGGCCTGTCGGCCCGGACCTGGCTCGACCTGGCCGGCTTCGTCCCGGTGGTCGGCGATGCCGTCGACGCCGGAAACGCGGGGGTCTATTTCGTGCAGGGCCGCTGGGGCGAGGGGCTGCTCACCGCCGCCGCGGTCGTGCCCGGCCCAGAGGGCTGGATCGCGGGCGGCGCCAAGATCGGCAGGGCGCTGGAGCACGCCGGCGACGTCGCGAAGGTCGTTGACGACGTGCCGGCCGACGTCCGCGCCCGCTACGTGCTCTCGCACCTCAGCGTCCGCGGCGACAACAAGACGATCCGCATGCTCCCGGACGACGAGTCGGTCGAGCGGTTCTACCGCGACCAGCTCGAGCACCTTGGCGCGACAGAGGTGACGAGAAGTCGGAGAGGAATCGAATCCGTCACCACCCTGCCTTCAGGAGGGACCATCGGGTTCCGCACGTTCAGCGACAGCGGCGGCTACACGATCGATGTCGACGGCTTCCCTGGGCTGGGCCTGAAGCGCGTGCACCGGCCGCGAGACTGAGGGAGGATGCCGCCGTGCCTGTCGACGCCGCCCTGATCCCGCAGCTGCGCGCGGACACTCTCGCCGACCTCGAGCGCGACTACGTCAACCTGTCCGCGATGTGTTTCGACGCCGGCCAGCTCGTCGGTGAGGAGAACCGCCAGATGATCCGCGAGCTGGTTCTCGAGACCCTGGTGAGCCTGATCGACGATCCCGCAGCCAAAGTCGTGGACGCGCCGATGCGCTACACGTTCACCGACCCCGAGGAGCTGCGCCGCCACTTCGAGGCAGCGTGGCCGCGTGGCCATCGAAACTCGCTGCCCGGACAGCGCATCTTCTGGGTCCTCAAACGTGATGACGATTCCGGCAACGACGCCGCGGCCCCGAGCTCCGGGCGAGAGGACGCCTGAACCCCGGTGATCAGGCCTTGATCTTCGCGTTCGACGGGTCGTAGAGCGGGCGCAGCGATGCCGTTGCGGGGTGCAGCCGGCCGGCCACCTCGACCTGCCAGTCGGCTCCCTCCATCCAGGCCTTGTCGACGACCTCGGAGCCCTCGACCATCGCCAGCCCGACCGCACCGCCGAGGGTGTGGCCGTAGGACGCGGCGCGGACGTAGCCCACCGGCTTCCCGTCGCGCAGCACCGGCTCGGCGTGGTGCAGCATCGGTTCCGGGTCCGCGAGCAGCACCTGGACCAGGCGACGGGTCAGCGGACCTTCCGCCTTCTTCGCCTCGACCGCCGCCCGCCCGAGGAAGTCGTGGTCGAGGGCCACGGCGAACCCCAGGCCGGCCTCGAGCACCGAGTCGGTGTTGTCGATGTCGTGGCCGTAGTCGCGGTACCCCTTCTCCATCCGCAGGCTGGCAAGCGACTTCAGCCCCGCGTGCCGCAGGTCGTACGCCGGTCCGGCGGCCACCACCCGGTCGTACAGGTGGGTCGCCTGCTCGACCGGGACGTACAGCTCGTAGCCGAGCTCCCCGAGGTAGGTGATCCGGATGCACAGGGCACGGGCGAAGCCGACGTCGATCGAGCGCGCGGTGCGGAACGGGAACGCCTCGTTGGACAGGTCCACCGACGTCAGCGACTGGAGCAGCTCGCGCGAACGAGGTCCCTGCACGTTGAGCTGGGCGAACCCCGACGTCATGTCGGTGACGACGACGTGCCGGTCGCCGGCATGCCGCCGCATCCAGGTCTCGGCGTGCCGGTGCGCGGTGTCCGACGCGACCACCCAGTACCGCTCGTCGTCGAGCTTGGTGACCGTGAGGTCGGCCTCCAGGGTGCCGCCCTCGTTCAGCCACTGGGTGTAGGTGATGACACCGGGCTGCCCGTCGACATGGTTGGCCGAGAGCTGCTGCAGCAGGCCGCCGGCGTCCCGGCCCTGCACGAGGAACTTTGACATGAACGACATGTCCATCGCGATGACGTCCTCGCGGGCCGCCCGGTGCTCCGCCGCCCACAGGTCGAACCACTGCGGCTTGCCCCAGGTCAGCGGGCCCGGGTCGGGCGTCTGACCATCGGGGGCGTACCAGTCGGCGCCCTCCCAGCCGCTGACGTCCCGGAAGTAGGCACCGCGCGCAGCGAGCCGGTCGTGCAGAGCAGACCGCTTCGCGTCGCGGGCCGACTGCATCGAGCGGTTCGGGTAGTGGCACTGGTAGACCATGCCGAGCGACTCCACGGTGCGTGTCGCCCGGTACTCCGGGTTGGCCTGGTAGCCGTGCAGGCGGTCGATGTTCATCCCGGTGATGTCCACGCCCGGTCGCCCGTCGACGATCCAGTGCGCGAGCACCCGGCCCAGCCCGCCACCGGTGAGGATGCCGATCGAGTTCAGCCCGGCAGCGACGAAGTAGTTGCGCACCTCCGGTGCCTCCCCCACCACGGGCTGGAGGTCCGGGGTGAAGCTCTCCGGCCCGCAGAAGAACTTCTTGATGCCCACCTCGGACGACACCGGGATCCGGGTCATCGCCTTCTCGAGGTAGGGGCTCATCCGGTCCCAGTCCGGCGCAAGCTCGCCGAACGAGAAGTCCTCGGGAACTCCGCCGACCTGCCACGGCGCGCAGACCGCCTCGAAGAGCCCGAGCATCAGGCCGCCGCCCTCTTCACGGAAGTAGCCGTAGCGGGCAGGGTCCTCCAGCACCGGCCAGTCGCCGGAGATGCCGGGGATCTCCTCGGTGAGCAGGTAGTAGTGCTCGGCGGCCTGCAGCGGGACGCTGACGCCGGTGCGCGCGGCGAGCTGCCGGGCCCACATGCCGGCGCAGTTCACGACGACCTCGCACTCGACATCGCCGTGAGCTGTCCGTACGCCGGTGACGGCGCCGCGGTCGGTGAGGACGTCGAGCACCGGCACCCCTTCGGCGATCCGGGCACCTGCCTGTCGAGCGCCGCGGGCCAGCGACATCGTGACGTCGACCGGGTTCGCCCGGCCGTCCTCGGCGACGTAGAAGCCGGCCAGCAGGTCGTCGGTACGGGCCAGCGGGAACAGCTCGCCGACCTCGCGGGCCGAGATCTCCTGCACATCGACACCACAGAGCCGGTTGAACGCCGACACCCGGCGGTACTCCTCGAGCCGGTCCGCGTCGCTGGCGACCTCGATGAACCCGACCGGCTTGAACCCGGTGGCGAGACCGGTCTCGGCCTCCAGCCGGGAGTACAGGTCCCGGGTGTAGGTGCGCATCTCGGTCGAGGTCTCGGACGTCGAGCCGAAGGTCACCATCAGGCCCGCTGCGTGCCAGGTGGTGCCGCTGGTGAGCCGGTCCCGCTCCAGCAGCAGGACGTCCTCTCCGAGGTGGGCAAGGTGATAGGCGACCGACGTCCCGATGACACCCCCGCCGATCACGACGACTCGGGCGCGCTGCGGGAGGAGGGTCTCGGCCATGCCGGGAGCCTAGGACCCGTCCCCGGCCCTTGCTGACTCCCCGGTCAGTTCACGAGTGCGGGACTACGGCGTCAGCAGGAGGCGGTGCTCCGCAGCACGCCGGACGACCGGCCTGCTGAAGCGCCACGGCGTGCGGTCGTTGCGCCGCCACAGCTGCGTCTGGTCGGTGTAGTTGTCGTGGAAGGCATGGCCGCTCGCCCCGGCATGCAGCACCCAGCGTGAGGCGTCCAGGTCGGCCAGGTCGACGACCATTCGCATCGACGGGATCCAGTCGGTGCGGTAGCCGTCATCGGCGCTCCAGCCGGTCGCGGTCACCGTCGCCTCCCCACCGCCCACCTCGACCCGGCCCCGGTTGACCAGCCACTCGATCGGTGCGACGCCCGACTGACCGAAGGTCGGGCTCTCCATCGGCAGCGCGTGCAGGTCTCCCCACTGCCAGTCCGCCGGTTCGTCGCCGAGACGGCGGGTCAGGTCGCCGTAGGCGTCGCCCATCGCGGCGACCAGGATGTCGTCGCGCGACTCGGTGGCCCCGGTCGTCGTGTCGTCCCACCACGGTGAGGTCGGGTCGTCGAGCAGACCGCTGACCACCTGCATCCAGCGGCTGCCGCCGTCCGCGCGCTGGTTGTGCGGCAGCTGGTCGTCGAAGGTGCGCGCGAGAAGGTGACGCCAGACCGCGTTGAAGAACGCCGCACCGGCCGAGTCCTCACGCTGGGTGCCGTCCCAGCGGCGTAGCAGGGCGACGGCATCGCGCGCGCGCTGCGGCGCCGTGACCCCCTCGAGCCACGGCAGCAACGCAGGCGCCAGGTTGTTCCGGGTGTCCCCCTGCAGCCGGACCAGGTCGGCGGTGGTGACGTCGCCGCGGCCGGTCAGGGCCTCCAGCCGATCGGTGATGCGCGCCGCGCGGTAGCCGAAGTCCCAGTCGTGGGTGAGGAAGACCGGGTACGCCTCCGGCACCACCGGGTTGTTGGCGGTGACCAGGAAGCCTGCCTCGGGGTCCAGCGAGCTCGGCAGCTGGTCGAACGGCACAGTGCCCACCCACTCGTCGTCGCCGGTCCAGCCCTGGGCCGGCCAGCGCCCGTCGTACCCGCTGCGCACCGGGATCTTGCCGGGCGACTGGTAGCCGATGTGACCCGCGGTGTCGGCGAAGACGATGTTCTGCGCCGGCACCTCGAACTGGTCGGCCGCGACCCGCATCTCGTCCCAGCTGCCCGCCTGGTCGAGCGCGAACAGGGCGTCCATCGTCCGGCCAGGGGTCAGCGCCGTCCACCGCAGCGCGACCCCGTTCCCGGCGCCGGCGCGACGCCAGCGCTTGGCCACGTCGGAGAGCAGCGGCCCGTGCCGGGTGGCCCGGACCGTGATCCGCCTCGCTTCCTCACCGGCGACCGCGATGGTCTCGGTGCGGACGTCGAGCGGCACCTGCTGACCTTCGAACTCGTACGTGTCACCGGTGACCCGTTCCAGGTAGAGGTCCGCGACGTCCGGGGCCAGGTTGGTGAAGCCCCAGGCGATCTGCGTGTTGTGCCCGATGACGACACCGGGCACGCCGGAGAAGGTGAAGCCCGCGACGTCGAACGGGCAGGCATCGCTCACGGTGGTGCAGTGCAGACCCATCTGGGTCCACACCGACGGCAGGCTGGGACCGAGGTGCGGGTCGTTCGCGAGCAGTGGCTGGCCGGACTCGGTGTACCTCCCCGAGACCACCCAGGAGTTCGACCCGATGCCGCTGCCGTGCGGCCCGAGCAGCTCCGGCACCCGGCCGAGCAGCGCCTGCACACCGCGCAGCACCGCGGCCTCACCGGTCGTCGGCACCGCGCGCGCTGCGGACTCGGGCTGCTCCACCGGCAGGTCGGTGTCGGCGAGGATCGTCGGGTGCTCGCCGTACGGGTACGCCGGGTAGAGCTGCTCGACCTCGTCGCGGCTCAGGGTCCGGGACAGCAGCGCCCGGTCCAGCTCGTCGTCGAGGTTGCTGCGCAGGTCCCAGGCCATCGCCTTCAGCCAGGCCACCGAGTCCGCGGGCGTCCACGGCTCGACGTGGTAGCCGCGGTTGGTCAGCGCGAGGATGCCGTGCTCGAGGCTCAGCCGGGAACCGGACCGGTGCTCGAGGTAGGCGTTGACCCCGTCGGCGTACGCCTGCAGGTACTGCAGGGTCGCCGGGGCGAGCAGCTCCAGCTCCTGCTCGGCGACCCGGCGCCAGCCGAGGGTCCGGACGAACTCGTCGGTCTCGACCTGGTCCGGCCCGAACAGCTCGGACAGCCGGCCGGCGGTGACGTGGCGGCGGAAGTCCATCTCCCAGAACCGGTCCTGGGCGTGCACGAAGCCCTGCGCACGGAACAGGTCCGCCGCGTCGTCGGCCCACAGCTGCGGCACGCCGTGCTCGTCGCGGTAGACCGTGACCTCCGCGTGGAGCCCGGCGACCGCGAGAGTCCCGTCGCGCTGCGGGAACGAACGGCGCACCGTCCAGGCGACGAAGAGGCCGGCGCCGACGGCGAGCACGAGCAGCAGCACGAGACCGCCGACCAGCACCCGCCGCAGCCGTCGCACGGCGGCGACCCTAGCCGTCGGTCAGACGGCGGTCCGGAGGCGGGAGAGGTCCACTGCAGGCTCGCCGGCGGCGACCAGCTCGGCGATCCGTCGGGCGTGGTCCTCTGCGGCGGTGTGGGCGGCCTGCAGCGAGGCGGCGCCCAGGTGCCTGAGGTCGGCCATGGCGGGCACCGTCGCGGCCAGCGTCAGCTCGGCGGTGACCATCGTGACGTCCAGCTTCCATACGTCGGACAGGATGCGGCGCAGGTAGGGCTCGGCGTGGTCCCAGCCCTCGCGCGGCGTGCCGGGGCCGTAGCCACCTCCCCTGCTGTGCACGATCACGGCGTGCCGACCGGCGATCGGCTCGCCCTCGCCGGCACGCAGCGGCGACGCGGTGAAGATGCGGTCCACCCACGCCTGCACGCTGGCCGGGTTGGACCAGTTGTACAGCGGTACGGCGAACAGGTACGCGTCCGAGGAGAGCAGCTCGTCGGTCAACGTCCCGGCCAGCTCGAGGGCTGCCCGCTGCTCCGGGCTGCGGTCCTCGGCGGGGACGAAGCGCGCGCCCACGGCCGTTCTGTCGATGAACGGGACCGGATCGGCGCCGAGGTCGCGGCGCAGCACGGTGCCGTCCGGGTGCTCGAGCGACCAGACCCGCTCGAAGGTGTCGGCCACCGAGCGGGAGACCGAGGTCGCCCCGGCCAGGCTGGCGTCGAGGCGGAACAGCTGGGGCGAGCGGGTCATGGGTGCTCCTCGGCGGGTGCGGGACGAACAGATCACCCGTAGAAGATTGCCGCAGCAATTATTGTTCCCTCAAAGGTCTGTCGTCTCGACCGGCCCCCCGAAGGCGATCGCCGCCGCCTGGGCCCGGAGGCGCTCCGCCACGTCGGACTGCTCCTGTGCCCGGCTGAGCAACCGGTCCAGCTCGGCCACCGTCAGCCGCTCGTCCCCGTCCGCCAGCGACCGCATCGCCCGCCACAACCCCGCCTTGGCCTCGATGCCGAGCCGCAGGCCCTCGGTCTCGATCACGGCCGCGAGGGGTGTCCGGCTGACCACGCTTCCGTTGAGCTTGAGCCGGCCGACCTTCTCGGCCAGCCACCCGGCGTACACCTTGTACGTGGAGACGCCGACGCCCAACCGGGCCATCAGCGCCTTGAGCGTCTCCCGGTCCTGCGCGATCTCCTCCGCCAGCGCGTGCAACGGCGGCCCGAGGGGAGACGCCTGCTCCGCCGCCGCCGCCCGGCGGGCCAGCTCCAGGCCTCCGGTGGCACCGGCAAGGTGGTCGTTCAGATAGATGCCCAACGCGGAGTCCTGGGCATCGGTGCGAGGGCTGGGCACAGTCATCGGATCCTTCCGGGAGGCGGGTGCTCCTCACGTCCTGCCCGCTATCCCGCGTCACGCACCTCCCCCGTCGCGGCCTCGCCCGCGTCGCCGACGTGGCCCGCCGGCAGCATGCCCAGGTCGCGTCGGACCGCGTGGCTGATCTGCCGCAGGTAGTCCGGCGGCACCATCCGGTCCATGCTCTCCAGCAGCAGCTCGGCCATCGCGTAGCCCGGTTCGCAGCGCACCGCCCGTTCGGCGGCCACGGCTGCCAGGGCACCGTTGCCGGCGGCGTAGGCGACCCAGCC
Source organism: uncultured Actinomycetota bacterium (assembly GCA_963746465.1). Classification (GTDB taxonomy): domain Bacteria; phylum Actinomycetota; class Actinomycetes; order JACCUZ01; family JACCUZ01; genus CAVVAY01. The sequence goes on from CAVVAY010000013.1 coordinate 19,228, forward strand.
CAGGACCGTGCAGACCGGCGCCGCGTCCAGGTCGTCGGCCTGGCGGACCAGAGCACCGAGCAGGTCGAGCAGCGACGCGGCGTCGTCGTCCAGGACGGCGGTCATGGCGGCGTCCCGACACGTCTTGTCGTGCAGGCCGAGGACGACGAGCGCGGCGTCCTCGGGCAGCAGCCGCCGGTCGCCGCGCTCCCACCGGAGGCGCAGCGCCTGCAGCAGGGCAGCCGTCACCGCCCGCGGACCGTCCGGTCCTGCGTCGTCCTGCCCGGCTGCCATCAGCACCTGCTCGGCCTCGACTGCGGCCTGCTCGCGCACTGCGCGGGCCACGGCGTGGTCGGAGGGCTCGATGCTGCGACGCAGCGCGTCCCGGTCGGCCAGCACCACCTCACCCTGCGCGACCGCCTCGACCGCGTAACGGACCGTGGCCTCGGTCGGCTCGGCCGGCAGGGGCGTCCCCGCCGGCGGGCAGCAGACCGGGTCGTGACACAGGTAGGACCACCAGCGGTCGCCGGTGACCAGCAGCGCCTCCTGCAGGTCGATGCCCCGATCGGCCAACGCCTGACGCAACGCCCCCACCAGCCCGGACCGCGCGAGCCGACCGCGACGCGGCCGGGACCGTGCGCCGGTGTAGACCACCAGCACCGCCGCCGAGCCGCCCACGTGCGCAACCCGCTCGGCGACCTCGGCGGCCACCACCTCCTCCTCGGTCGCCGTCGGCAGGTCGAGGCGCAGCACCAGCCGATCGCGCCGGCGCTGCCCCTCGAGGCAGACGACGACCAGGCTCTCGGTGGGGTGGAAGCCGAGCCGGTAGGGCAGCACGCCGAGGATGTCGGCCGGCCCGCGCAGCCGGACCACCGAGGGGAGCAGGTCGTCACGGCAGGCACCCGGGTCGTCGTCCATGTCCTCGAGCCTGGGTGCATGGGAGGGTGCAGCCGGGCCGCGGCAGCGGACCCGTGGACAGACCCGGCCTGTGGACGACCAGCCGGTCCGAGCGAGAGCGGGAGACGACGCCGTGGACGCGGACGTGATCGTCGTGGGTGCCGGGCTGGCCGGCCTGGTGGCGACCGCGGAGCTGGCGGACGCCGGGCGCCGGGTCCTGCTGCTCGACCAGGAGAACGAGGCCAACCTCGGTGGGCAGGCGTTCTGGTCGCTGGGCGGGCTGTTCCTCGTCGACTCCCCCGAGCAGCGCCGGATGGGCGTCCACGACTCGTTCGACCTCGCGTGGCAGGACTGGCAGGGAACCGCGGGCTTCGACCGCGAACGTGAGGACCGCTGGCCGCGGCGGTGGGCCCGGGCGTACGTCGAGTGGGCGGCCGGTGAGAAGCGGTCCTGGCTGCACGACCAGGGCATGCGGTGGTTCCCGGTCGTCGGCTGGGCCGAGCGCGGCGGCTACGACGCGGAAGGTCCGGGCAACTCGGTCCCCCGCTTCCACGTCACCTGGGGCACCGGGCCGGGGGTGATGGAGCCGTTCGAGCGCCGGGTCCGGGAGCACGTCGCCAGCGGCCGGATCGCCCTGCGGCACCGCCACCGGGTCGACGGCCTCACGTCGACAGCGGGCACGGTCGACGGCGTGCGGGGGACGCTGCTCGAGCAGTCCACGCTGGGCCGCGGCTTCGCCTCGTCCCGCACGGCCGCGGGCGACTTCGAGCTGCACGCGCAGGCCGTGGTCGTCACCTCGGGCGGCATCGGCGCCAACCACGATCTGGTGAAGGCGGCCTGGCCGGACCGGCTGGGCGCGTACCCCGAGGGCATGCTGACCGGCGTACCAGCCCATGTCGACGGCCGGATGCTCGCCATCACCGAGGACGCCGGCGCGAGCATCGTCAACCGGGACCGGATGTGGCACTACACCGAGGGCGTGACCAACTGGGACCCGATCTGGCCCGGCCACGGCATCCGGATCCTGCCCGGCCCGTCGTCGCTGTGGCTGGACGCGACCGGGCACCGGCTGCCGGTCCCGCTGTTCCCCGGGTTCGACACGCTGGGCACCCTGGCCCACATCCAGCGCACCGGGCACGCCTACACCTGGTTCGTGCTGACCCAGAAGATCATCGAGAAGGAGTTCGCGCTCTCCGGCTCGGAGCAGAACCCGGACCTCACCGACCGGGACATGCGTCAGGTGCTCGCCCGGATCAGGCCCGGCGCACCTGGCCCGGTCGAGAAGTTCAAGCAGCACGGCGTCGACTTCGTGGTCCGGAACGACCTGCGCTCCCTGGTCGACGGGATGAACGCCCTCACCGACTCGCCGTTGCTCGTCGTCGACGACGTCGAGCGCGCGGTGCTCGCCCGCGACCGCGAGATGGCGAACCCGTTCACCAAGGACCTGCAGGTCACGGCGCTGCGCGGTGCCCGGCGCTACCGCGGCGACAAGCTGGTCCGGGTCGCGTCGCCGCACCGTCTGCTCGACCCGAAGGCCGGCCCGCTGATCGCGGTCAAGCTGCACCTGCTCACCCGCAAGACCCTCGGCGGCCTGGAGACCGATCTGTCCGCGCGGGTGCTTCGGCCCGACGGCGAGCCGCTGCCCGGCGTGTACGCGGCCGGCGAGGTGGCCGGCTTCGGCGGCGGCGGGATGCACGGCTACCGCGCGCTGGAAGGCACCTTCCTCGGCGGCTGCCTGTTCTCCGGCCGGACGGCGGGCAGGTCCGCCGCGAGCGCGACCGCCTGACGCTTTTCGGGGCGGCCGACGTGGGTACCCGACCGGCGTAGGACGCTCCCGGGTGGAGGAGGAGTCATGTCGGTCCCACGTTTCCAGGACCTGCCGCTGGCCGACCGCGACCGTGAGTGGGACGGCACCGCCGCCGAGAAGCGGGTGCGGGCCTGGGCCGGGGCAGAGAACGAGCCCAACGCGAAGTACCGCGACGCCCATGTCTGGTACGACGACTCGGCGCCGGAGAACTTCGGCAGCTACAAGCTGCTCGTCGCCGACGTGGTGGGCGGGAAGCTCGTCGCGGTGCCGCGTGGCGTGATGGCCGCCGGTGCCGTGATGCAGGGGTCCCGTGGCGGGGTCGACCTGCCGCGCGACGAGATTCCGCGCGTCAAGGGCCACCTGGCGAAGTACTACGCGAAGATGGGCGACGAGCCGCCCTGGGACCGCTGACCGCTCCTGTGATGGGCGCCCCCGACCGGATCCGTAGGCTCAGGTCATGGAGTCACGACAGCTCGGTAGGACCGGCCGGCAGGTCTCGGTCATCGGCCTCGGCTGCTGGCAGCTGGGCGCCGACTGGGGAGACGTCGGCGAGGATGACGCCCTGGCCGTGCTGCACGCGGCGCTGGACGCCGGCGTCACGTTCTTGGACACCGCCGACGTGTACGGCGACGGGCGCAGCGAGTCGCTGGTCGGCCGGGCGCTGCGCGAGCGGGCCGACGCCGGCGTCACGGTGGCGACCAAGATGGGTCGCCGCGCGGACCCGCATGTCGCCGGTGCCTTCACGCTCGAGGCGTTCCGGGGCTGGCTCGACCGCAGCCGGCGCAACCTCGGCGTCGACACCGTCGACCTGGTGCAGCTGCACTGCCCGCCCTCCGCGGTCTTCGCCGACGACCGGGTGTTCGACGCCCTCGACACCTTGGTCGACGAGCAGGTGATCGCGGCCTACGGCGTCTCGGTCGAGACCGTCGACGAGGCGCTGGCAGCGATCGCCCGACCGCGGCTGGCCACCGTGCAGATCATCCTCAACGCGTTCCGCCGCAAGCCGCTCGAGCGGGTGCTCCCTGCTGCTCGCGAGGCCGGGGTCGGCATCATCGCGCGGGTGCCGTTGGCCTCCGGCCTGCTCACCGGCAAGTACGACGAGAGCACGACGTTCGCCGCGGACGACCACCGGACGTTCAACCGGTCCGGCGAGGCGTTCGACGTCGGCGAGACGTTCAGCGGCGTGCCGTTCGACGTCGGTCTGCGGGCGGCCCGCAAGGTCTCGGCCCTGACGCCGGACGGCGCCACCACCGCCCAGCTGGCGCTGCGCTGGATCATCGACCAGCCGGGGGTGAGCACGGTGATCCCCGGTGCCCGCAACGCCGGCCAGGCGCGCGCCAACGCGGCTGCCGCCGACCTGGCGGCGCTGCCCGCGGAGAGCCTCGAGGAGCTGCGCCAGGTCTACGACACCGACATCCGGGAGCACGTGCACTCCCGGTGGTGAGCCGGGTCGGCCGCTAGCGGGTCTCGGCCGGCTGGTCGCTGTCGTCCAGGTCGGGCGGCAGGTCCTGGGGCAGGGTGGGCGCACCCGACGGGACGGCCGACCGGCTGCTGTCGGTGCCCATCAGGGCCGCGTCGGTCGCCACCGGGGCGGCGGCGCCGGTGGGTTTCGGCGCGCCTCGGCCGATCGCGGTGAGCATCATCCCGATGAACGACGGGCGGCCCTGCATCTTCGAGCGGACGTCGAAGGCCACCGCCAGCAGCAGGACCATGCCCTTGATGATCTGGACGAAGTTCGAGTCGACGCTGAGGTTGGCCAGACCGAGGTTCAGCACGCCCATCACCAGGCCACCGATCATCGACCCGAGCACGGTGCCGACCCCGCCGGCCACCGCGGCACCGCCGATGAAGACCGCGGCGATCGCGTCCAGCTCGAAGCCGGTGCCGTCCTTGGGGTTGGCCGCGTTGAGGTAGGCGGTGAACACCATGCCGGCCACGCCGGAGAGCAGCCCCATGTTGACCATCACCAGGAAGTCGACCCGCCTGGTGTCGACGCCGGACAGCCGAGCCGCGTTGGCGTTGCCGCCGACCGAGTAGACGTGCCGGCCGAACACCGTGCGGCTCATGATGAAGCTGTAGAGCACGACCAGGCCGCCGAGGATCAGGCCGACGACCGGGACGCCCTTGTAGGACGCCAGGATCAGGGCGAAGGCCATGATGGCCGCCCCGGCGAGGGCGAGCTTGATGACGCTCAGCGCCATCGGCGGCACGGCCATGTCGTGGCTGGCGAGGTCGGCCCGCTTGCGCAGCTCGAGCCAGACCAGCAGCAGGATCAGCGCGAGGGCGATGACCAGGGTCGGGTTGTGGTAGCCGGTGTCCGGACCCATGTCGGGGATGTAGCCGTTCGCGATGACCTGGAAGCCCTCTGGGACCCCCACGCTGGACGCGTCGAGCATCATCAGGTCGAGGCCGCGGAACAGGAGCATGCCGGCCAGCGTGACGATGAACGCGGGGATGCCGACGTACGCGACCCAGTAGCCCTGCCACATGCCGACGAGGATGCCGACGAGGATGCCGAGCACGATCGCCGCCGGCCATGGCAGGTCGTAGCGGTCCATGCTGATCGCCACGGTCGCACCGACGAACGCGGCGACCGAACCGACCGACAGGTCGATGTGGCCGGCGATGATCACCATCACCATGCCGATGGCCAGGATGAGGATGTAGCCGTTCTGGACGAGCAGGCTGGTGACGTTGCGCGGCTGCAGGAACAGCCCGTCGGTCAGCACCTGGAACAGCAGGACGAGGAGCAGCAGGGCGATGATCATCCCGTACTGCCGCACGTTGCCGCCCATGGCCTTGCGGGCCTGGCTGACGAGGGACTCCTTCGTCACGGTCTCGGAGGTCATCGCTTGCTCCTTCCCTTCGTCATGTATCGCATGAGTGTTTCCTGGTCGGCAAGGTCGCGCGAGAAGTCGGCGGTGATCACGCCCTCGCTGAGGGTGTAGATGCGGTCGCACATGCCCAGCAGCTCCGGCAGCTCGGAGGAGATCATCAGGACGCCACGGCCGCTGTCGGCGAGCCGGTTGATGATCTCGTAGATCTCGTACTTCGCGCCGACGTCGATGCCTCGGGTGGGCTCGTCGAGGATCAGCACGTCCGGCTCGGTGAACATCCACTTCCCGAGGACGACCTTCTGCTGGTTGCCGCCGGAGAGCGTGTTGACGCTCTGCTCGATGGACCGGGCCTTGATGTTCATCTCCTTGCGGTACTTGTTGGCCGCCTTGATCTCGGCGTTCTCGTCGACCGTCAGGTTGCGCCGGATCTTGCGCAGGCCGGCCGACGTGATCGACACCTTGATGTTGTCGAGCAGGTTGAGCCCGAGGCTCTTGCGGTCTTCGGTGACGTAGGCGAGCCCGTTGTCGATGGCCTGCTGCACGTTCTTGAGCTTCAGCTCCTTGCCGTCCTTGCGTAGCTCGCCGGCGATCTTGCGGCCGTAGGACTGCCCGAACACGCTGCGTGCCAGCTCGGTGCGGCCGGCGCCCATCAGGCCGGCCAGCCCGACGATCTCGCCGCGGTGGATGGTCAGGGCAGCACGGTCGATGACCAGCCGGTTGCTGTCGTCGGGGTGCTGGACGGTCCAGTCCTCGATCTCGAGGAGGACGTCGCCCACCGACGGGGTGCGCGGCGGGAAGCGGTGGTCGAGGTCGCGTCCGACCATCCCCTTGATGATGCGGTCCTCGTTGATGCCGTCGGCCTTGACGTCCAGCGTCTCGATCGCGCGACCGTCCCGGATGATCGTGATCGAGTCGGAGATCTGCTCGATCTCGTTGAGCTTGTGCGAGATCATGATGCAGGTGATGCCCTTGCTGCGCAGGCCGCTGAGCAGGTCAAGCAGGTGCCGCGAGTCCTCGTCGTTCAGAGCGGCGGTGGGCTCGTCCAGGATCAGCAGCTTCACCTCCTTGGCGAGGGCCTTCGCGATCTCGACGAGCTGCTGCTTGCCGATGCCGATGCTCTTGATCTGAGCGCTCGGGTTCTCGCGGAGACCGACCCGCGCCAGCAGCTCGGTCGCCCGCCGGGTGGCGGCGAGCCAGTCGATGACGCCCTTGCTGGCCTGCTCGTTGCCGAGGAACAGGTTCTCGGTGATGCTCAGCTCCGGCACCAGGGCGAGCTCCTGGTGGATGATCGCGATCCCGGCGTCCTCGCTCTCGCGGATGCCCTTGAACTGGCACTCCTCGCCGTCGAAGAAGATCTGCCCGTCGTAGGTCCCGTGCGGGTAGATGCCCGAGAGCACCTTCATCAGGGTCGACTTGCCGGCACCGTTCTCGCCGCACACGGCGTGGATCTCGCCGCGACGGACCTCGAGGTTGACGTCGGAGAGCGCCTTGACGCCGGGGAACTCCTTGGTGATCGACCTCATCGAGAGAATCGTGTCCGCCATGTGCACACCCTTGTCGCTGGAGCTGCCGGGGCTACGCCTGCCCGTCCGTGGCCCGGTGCCATGCTGGCACGGGACCGGGCCACGGAGGGGTTCTTCCTGTGGTGAGGCGAAGAGCTAGCTGAGCTCTTCCTCGGTGTAGTAGTTGGCGTCCAGCAGGACCTGCTTGACGTTCTCCTTGTTCACCGAGACCGGGTCGAGCAGGAAGGTCGGGACCACCTTGACGCCGTTGTCGTAGGACTTGGTGTCGTTGACCTCCACCTTCTTGTCCTCAGCGATCTCCTGGATCATCTTGACCGTGGCCTTGGCCAGCTCACGGGTGTCCTTGAACACCGAGGAGTACTGCTCGCCGGCGAGGATCGACTTGACCGACTCGATCTCCGCGTCCTGGCCGGTGATGACCGGCAGCTTCTTCTCGCCGCTGCCGTAGCCGCTGCCCTTGAGGGCCGCGATGATGCCGCGGGACAGGCCGTCGTAGGGTGCGAGCACGCCGTTGACGTCCTTGTTCGAGTACGACTTGGTGAGCAGGTTCTCCATCCGCTTCTTGGCGACGGCCGCGTCCCAGCGCAGGGTGGCGACGGTCTTGAAGTCGGTCTCCCCGGACGGGATGACGATGTCACCGGAGTCGATCAGCGGCTGGAGGACCTCCATCGCACCGTTGAAGAAGAACGTGGCGTTGTTGTCGTCCGGCGAGCCGGCGAACAGCTCGACGTTCCACGGCTTCGGCACGCCGCTGGCCTCGAGGCCCTCGACGAGGGAGTTGGCCTGCAGCTCGCCGACCTTGAGGTTGTCGAAGGTCGTGTAGTAGTCGACGGCCTCGGTGCTGCGGAGCAGGCGGTCGTAGGCGATGACCGGGATGCCGTCCGCCTTGGCCTCCTTCAGCACGCCGGCGAGCGCCGTGCCGTCGATGGAGGCGACGACCAGAACCTGGTTGCCACGGGTCACCATGTCGTTGACCTGGGTGACCTGGGTCGGGATGTCGTCGTTGGCGTACTGGAGGTTGACCTTGTAGCCGGCCTTCTCCAGCTCGGCCTTGATGTAGTCGCCGTCCTTGATCCACCGCTGGGAGGTCTTGGTCGGCATGGCGACGCCGATGGTGCCCTTCTCCTTGAGGTTGCCACCGTCACCTGTCGATGTGTCGTCCGAACGGCCGCAGCCGCTCATCGCGAGCACCATGGCGCTGGCGGCTGCCAGTGCGAGGATCTTCCGCATTCACTTCTCCTGTCGGGTGTTCAACGGGCCACAGGGGTGGACCGCAGTCGGATTCTTGCGGTGGTGCTCGGTGCGATGCATTCCGGGCACCTCACAGTCGTTGCGCTAGCCGGTGGTACGTCTGATTCCACCGCACCTCCTTCGCGAACGAGCGGACGTCGGTGTCGCCGTCGATGACGAGCAGCTCGGTGCGAGCCATCTCGGCGAAGTCTGCGAGTGCCTCGCGACCGACGGCCGCACTCAGCACGGTGTGGTGCGGTCCGCCGGCGAGCAGCCACGACTCGGCCGACGTGGTGAGGCTGGGCCGGGGCTTCCACACGGCCCGGGCGACCGGGAGGTTCGGCAGCGGCTCGTCCGGCTCGACGACGTCGACCTCGTTGGCGGTGAGCCGCAGCCGTCCGCCCAGGTCGGCCAGCCCCACGACCACGGCCGGACCGGGCGCGGCGGTGAAGACCATCCGGACCGGGTCCTCGCGGTCGCCGATCGACAGCGGGTGGATCTCCACCGTCGGGGTGCCGGCCGCGATGCTCGGGCACACCTCGAGCATGTGCGCGCCGAGGATCTTCGGCTCCCCAGGACCCCAGTGGTAGGTGTAGTCCTCCATGAAGGACGTCCCGCCGTCACGACCGGCGGCGATCACCTTGAGGATGCGCAGCAGCGCCGAGGTCTTCCAGTCCCCCTCGCCACCGAAGCCGTAGCCGTCGGCCATCAGCCGCTGCACGGCGAGACCGGGCAGCTGGCGCAGCCCGCCGAGGTCCTCGAAGTTGGTGGTGAACGCGGTGAAACCGCCGGCCTCGAGGAACTGCCGCAGCCCCAGCTCGATGCGACCCGCGTAGCGCAGCGACTCATGGCGGTCGCCGCCGGGCCGCAGCTCCGGAGCCACGCTGTAGCTGTCGTCGTACTCGGCCACCAGCTTGTCGACGTCGGCGTCGGTGGTGTCCTCGACGGCGGCCACCAGCGCGTTGACGCCGTAGGCGTTCACCGACACACCCAGCTGGGCCTGCGCCCCGACCTTGTCGCCGTCGGTCACCGCGACGTCGCGCATGTTGTCGCCGAACCGGGCCATCTTCAGCGACCGGGACGCCTGCCATCCGGAGGCCGCCCGCGCCCAGTCGGACACCCGCTCGGCCACCCCGGGGTCGCTCGCGTGGCCGGCGACGGTCTTGCGGACGACGCCGAGCCGGGACTGCACGTAGCCGAACTCGCGGTCGCCGTGCGCCGCCTGGTTGAGGTTCATGAAGTCCATGTCCAGCTCGGCCCAGGGCAGCGACCGGTTGGCCTGCGTGTGCAGGTGCAGCAGCGGCTTGCCGAGCGCCTCGAGCCCGGCGATCCAGGCCTTGGCCGGCGAGAAGGTGTGCATCCAGGCGATCACGCCGACGACCGCGTCGTCGCCGGTGGCGTCGAGGCAGGCGCGGCGGATGCCGTCGGAGCTCGTGAGCACCGGCTTCCAGACGATCCGCGGGGTGGCGCGCAGCCCGGCTGCGAGGGTCTCGCAGACCTCGCGCGACTGCCGCGCGACCTGGTCGAGGACGTCGTCGCCGTACAGCGCCTGGCTGCCGGTGAGGAACCAGATCTCGAACTCGGTGTCGGTGCTCACGGTGCCTGCTCCGTCCCCTGCGTCGGGCCGGGCTGGCCGTAGGCGTTCTGGTAGCGGTCGTACAGCCGGTCGACGTCGGCCTGCGCGATGGGCAACGGCGCGCCGAGCTGACGGGCCACGTGCACGGTCCGCGCGACGTCCTCGCACATCACCGCGGCCTTGACCGCGTCGCGCGGGCTGGCGCCGATGGTGAAGACGCCGTGGTTCTGCATGAGCACCGCCGGCGACCGGTGTCCGCGCAGCGTGCCGACGATGCCCTGCCCGATCGAGTCGTCGCCGATGAGGGCGAACGGGCCGACGGGGATCTCGCCGCCGAACTCGTCGGCCATCGCCGTCAGCACGCAGGGCACCGGCTCGCCGCGAGCCGCCCAGGCCGAGGCGTAGGTCGAGTGGGTGTGCACGACACCGCCGACCTCGGGCATCTCGCGGTAGACATAGGCGTGCGCCGCGGTGTCGCTGGACGGCTTCAGGTCGCCCTCGAGCACGGCGCCGTCGAGGTCGCAGAGGATCATCGACTCGGCGGTGAGGTCCGGGTAGTCGACGCCGCTGGGCTTGATGACCATCAGGTCGTGGTGGGGCACCCGACCGGACACGTTGCCCGCCGTCCAGGCCACCAGGCCGTACGCCGTGAGCTGGGCGTGCAGCGCCGCGACGGTCTCACGGACCGCCGCCACCGCCTCGTCCCTGGCCAGACCGACGTCGAGGTGGGCCGTCATCGCGCGCTCGCCTCCCGCCGGATGTCGCGCAGCCGGTGCATGACGTCGTTTCCCCCGCGGCCGAACCAGTCGTGCAGCGTGCGGTACTCGGCGTACAGCGCGTCGTAGGCCACGGCGCGGGTCTCGTCGGGGGTGTAGACCGCGACCTCCCGGCGACCCATCGCCCGGGCCGCTGCCCGCACGTCGGGGTAGGCGCCCGCGGCGACCGCGGCGTGCAGCGCGGACCCGACTGCCGGACCCTGGCTCGAGCTCACGATGCTCAGCGGCAGCCGGGTCACGTCGCTGTAGGTCTGCATGAGCAGGGCGTTCTTCACCAGCCCGCCGGTGACCACCAGCTCGGTCACCGGCACGCCGCCGGCCTCGAAGGCCTCGACGATGGTGCGGGTCCCGAACGCGGTCGCCTCGAGCAGGGCGCGGTAGACGTCCTCCGGCCTGCTCGCCAGGGTGAGGCCGACGACGAGGCCGGAGAGCTCGTGGTCGACGAGCACCGATCGGTTCCCGCTGTGCCAGTCCAGCGCCACCAGGCCGTGCTGCCCGACGGCCTGGGTCGCGGCCTTCTCGGTGAGCAGCTCGTGCACCCCGATGCCGCGGCCGGTGGCCTCCTCGACGTACGCCGGCGGCACGCACCGATCGACGAACCAGCCGAAGATGTCGCCGACCCCGCTCTGGCCGGCCTCGTACCCCCAGAGCCCGTCCACGATGCCGCCGTCGACGACCCCGCACATGCCCGGCACCTCGGCCAGGACGTCCGAGCTCATCACGTGGCAGGTGGAGGTGCCCATGATGGCGACCATCTGGCCCGGGTCGACGGCACCGGCCGCGGGTGCCGCGACGTGGGCGTCGACGTTGCCGACGCTGACCGCGATGCCCTCGGGCAGGCCGGTCCAGGCAGCGGCCCGGGCGGTGAGCGTCCCGGCGGCGTCGCCGAGGCGGCCGACCGGTGCCTGGACCTTGTCGCGGACGAAGCCGGCGAAGCCAGGGTTCAGCGCCGCGAGGTACTCCTCGGACGGGTAGGCGCCGTCCTGGTAGATCGCCTTGTAGCCGTTGGTGCAGGCGTTGCGGACGTAGGTCCCGGTGAGCTGCCAGACGATCCAGTCGGCCGCCTCGACCCAGCGCTCGGTGCGGGCGTAGACCTCGGGGTCCTCCTCGAGCAGCTGCAGGCCCTTCGCGAACTCCCACTCCGAGGAGATCTTCCCGCCGTACCGCGCGATCCACGGTTCGCCGCGCTCGTGGGCCAGCGCGTTGATGCGGTCGGCGTGCGGCTGGGCGGCGTGGTGCTTCCACAGCTTGACGTAGGCGTGCGGACGGTCGGCGAGGTCGGGCAGCTCGCACAGCGGCGTGCCGTCGGCCAGGGTCGGCAGCACGGTGCACGCGGTGAAGTCGGTCCCGATGCCGATGACGTCGGTGGCCGGGACGCCGGCCGCGGCCAGCGCCTTGGGCACCGCCTGGCGGAGCACCTCCACGTAGTCGCCCGGCACCTGCAGCGCCCAGTCCGGCGGCAGCGGTGCTCCGGTGCTGGCGAGCTGGTGGTCCATCACCGCGTGCGGGTACTCGTGCACCGCCGACCCGAGCTCGGCCCCGTCGGCCACCCGCACCACGACCGCCCGACCGGACAGCGTCCCGTAGTCGACGCCGACCACCACCGGCGAGCCGGTCGCGGTGGTCTGGGGAGCTGGCACGGGGTGGTGCTCCTCGCGGAAGGGGGTGGGGTATGTGAGCGTTCACATCGCGGTGTTGCGGAATTGTTAACGCTCACAGCGGGCGCCGTCAAGGGCTGACCAGAACTTCTCGCCGACTCGCCCGAGACCGTGACCGCACCGTGACCTGGATGCGGTGCCGGATCAGAGGCGGCGCGGGGGTGCGGTGCTCGCGCGCACGAGCAGCTCGGGCTCGATCGGCGACCGCGGCGCCGGCTGCTCGCCCGCGATCCGGGCGATCAGCGTCTCGATGCAGCGTCGGCCGACCTCGGCGAAGTCCTGCCGCAGCGTGGTCAGCGGGGGCAGGAAGTAGGCCGACTCCGGGATGTCGTCGAAGCCGACGACGCTGACGTCGCCGGGCACCGACAGGCCGGCCTCGCACAGGGCGCGGGCCAGGCCGAGTGCCATCTGGTCGTTGCCGACGAACACCGCCGTCACCTCGCCCCGGGACACCGGACCGACCAGCTCGCGCCCCGCGGCGAAGCCGGACCGGGCCGACCAGTCGCCCAGCATCTCGGGCCGGACCTCCCGGCCGGCGGCGGTGAGCGCGGCCCGCCAGCCGCTGATCCGCGCCTCGGCCTCCAGCCAGCCGATCGGGCCGGCGACGTGCACGACCGTCTCGTGCCCGAGGTCCAGCAAGTGCCGCGTCGCGGCGATGCCGCCGCCCCGCTGGTCGACGACCACGCCGGACTCGGCGTACAGGTCGGTGGCCTCCACCTCGACGAGCGGGACAGCGGTGGACACCCCGCGCAGGGCCTCGACGGCCGCCCGCAGCGGGGCGATGGCGACCAGGCCGTCGACGCCGGCCGCCATCAGGTGGTCGATCGCCTCGACCATGTGCTGGCGGTCGACCTGGCGCAGGCTGACGAAGTTGAGGAAGTAGCCCGCCGCGCGGGCAGCGCCCTCGATCGCGAACAGCGTGCTGGACGGGCCGAAGTTGGTGGTGTCGACGCTGACCACCCCGAGGGTCCTGGTGGAGCGGGTCACCAGCGCCCGGGCGGCGGTGTTGCGCCGGTAGCCGAGCTGGGCGATCGCGGTCTCGACCCGGGCCCGGGTGTCCGGGGTCACGCTCGGGTGCGCGTTGACCACCCGGGAGACGGTCTGGTGGGAGACCCCGGCGAGCCGCGCGACGTCGGCCATCACCGGCGCCCGCAACCGGTCCTGGGAGTCGCTGGTCGCCATGCTGACTTGGGGCTCCGCTCTTGTGAACGCTCACATCCGGTCGCCGCATGCTAGCGCCTCTGCCCGACCAGGTGTCCAGACCCGCCCGCTGACCTACCCTTCCGGAGGTGTACATCCCGAAGCACTTCGCGGCCCCGGACGACGACGCGGTGCGCGACCTGCTGCAGAACCACGGCGCGGCCGACCTGGTGACCTCGACCTCCCGCGGGCTGCTCGCGACCCTGCTGCCGTTCGTCTACGAGCCGGACGACGACGGCCCGGGTCGGCTGCTCGGGCACGTCGCGCGCAACAACGAGCAGTGGAGCGAGCCGGCCGTCGGGGAGGCGCTGGTCATCGTCCGCGGCCCGGACGCCTACGTGTCCCCCTCCTGGTACGCCACCAAGAGCGAGCACGGCCGGGTGGTCCCGACCTGGAACTACGTGACCGCGCACGTCCACGGCCGGCTGGTCGTGCACGACGACGCGGCCTGGGTCGAGTCGCTGGTGCGCCGGCTCACCGAGAAGCACGAGTCGCACCAGCGGCAGCCGTGGTCGGTCGACGACGCACCGCCCGTCTTCGTCGCCGGTCAGCTCCGCGCCATCGTCGGCCTCGAGGTCGAGATCAGCCGGATCGACGCCAAGTGGAAGCTGAGCCAGAACAGGTCGGCGGCCGATGTCGAGGGAGTCGTCGACGGCCTGTCCGGCGACCAGCAGGCCGCGGCGCGGGCCGTCGCCGCGCTGATGCGCGACGGCTCGTCCGGCTAGAGCGCCGGCAGGCGGCTGCGGCGCGGACGCAGCCGGCTGGTGGGCAGCGCCGGCGCCGCCAGCGAGGGCCCGTCGTACCCGGTCACCTCGCCGAACCGGGTGACAGCTCCCCCGACGGCGGCGGTCCACTCCTCGCGCGCCTCGACCACCTCGTCGTGGCTGCGCGCGACGAAGTTCCACCACATCAGCAGCTCCTCGTCGAACGGCTCGCCCCCGAGCAGCAGCAGCCGGCCACCGTCCGGGCCGGCACCCAGCAGCACCTGCTGCTGCCCGGGAGCCAGGTGCGCGAGCGACGCGCGGTCGAGCGGCTTGCCGTCGACGGTGAGGTCGTCGGACAGGGCCATCACCCCGTGCTCGAACCCGAGCTCGAGCGGCAGCGCGCTGCGGGCACCTGGCTCGAGCAGCACCTCGGCGCCGACGATCGGCGTGAAGACTCTGGCCGGTGAGTGGGCGCCGGCCACCGCGCCCAGCAGCACCGTGACGTCGAGCCCGTCGCCCTGGAAGCGGGGCAGGCTGCCGTGGTGCGCGAACGCCGGTGCGGTGTCGCGGTCGCGGGCCGGCAAGGCCACCCACAGCTGGATCCCGCGCAGCGTGCCGGTCGCACCGACCGGTGAGGTCTCGGCGTGGCTGATGCCGCGACCCGCGGTCATCAGGTTCAGCGCGCCGGGGCGGACGAGAGCATCGCTGCCGAGGCTGTCCTGGTGGTGCACCTCGCCGTCGAGCAGCCAGGTGACCGTCTGCAGGCCGGTGTGCGGGTGCGGCGGGACCTGCATGCCGGCGGTGCCGGTGATGACGTGCGGGCCGTAGTCGTCCAGGAAGCACCAGGCGCCGATGGTGCGCAGGTCGCGGTGCGGCAGGGTGCGACGCACCACCATCGCTCGCGGCCCGCCGAGCGGCACCTCGCGAGGCGCCAGCACCATGCTCACCCCACCGAGCGTACGACGGTCAGGGGTACCGGCCCACGAGGTCGACCGACCGGTGCGACGCCCGGGACGTCGGCACGACCCGCAGGTCGAGGGCAGCAGCCGCGTCGGCGATCGCTGCCATCGGGTCGGTGTGCCGCCGTCGGCCGGTGAGCAGGTGCCGTGCCACGAGCCCCTTGACGTGCTTCGCGTGGTAGCTGACGGCTGCCGTCGTACGCCGGGACCCGGAGCCGCGCTCGGCCAGCACCCGCACCGCCACGACCTGGTCGCGCAGCTGCGGGCCGGGCCGCCACATCGCGCGGTAGTCGGTGGACCGGAGGTCCAGCACCGGCTGGTCGCCCACCAGGACGGGGACTGCTACGGCAAGGGCCGGCCGCCAGTGCGCGCTGACACCACCGAGCCCGGGCACGGTGCCGGACGCGGGCACCCGGTAGTCCGGCACCGGGTCGCCGCCCCGCACGAGTCCCCACAGCCCGCTCGTGACGAGCACGTCGGTCTCGGCGCGGAGCCGGGCCGACCGGGTCAACGACGCCGGGTCGAGCGACTGGTACACGACGCCGCGGTAGCGGTCCAGAGCCTTCACCGTCGGCGCGGTGGCGGCCCGCACGTCCGCCGCGATCGCCGCGGCGGCCACCGAGGCCGGCAGCTTGAGACCCGCCGACAGGCCCGCCGGGTCGGCCCGGGCGGCGGACCGCAGCGCGGCGAGCAGGACGGCCCTCGGGGCGGCCAGCTCCGGGATGCCCATGGCCGGCCGCCGGCCGACCGGTGACCCGTCCCCACCGGCTGCCTTCGCCTCCGACGGCGGCAGCAGGACGAGCACGGCGCGGGACGCTACCCGGTGCGAACCGCGCGGCCCGCACCGGCTGCCGGAAAGTCCTGCCGTACGCCTGAGCCGCCACCTAGGCTTCCCGGGACGAAAGGGTGGGCGTGACGGTGGGATCACAACAGGCACGGGTGCCCGGCACCCGGGACGCCGTCGATGTGGTCACCGAGGCCGGCCTGCGGGTCGGGGTGCTCGGGCAGCTGGTCGCGACCCGGGACGGCACCTCGCTGGAGCTCGGCGGCCCGCGCCAGCGCGCGGTCCTGGCGCTGCTGGTGCTGGCCCGCGGCGACGTCGTCCCGGCCGACCGCCTGGTCGACGCTCTCTGGGGCGACGCCACCCCGCCGAGTGCCACCAGTGCACTGCAGGCCTACGTCTCGCACCTGCGCAAGCGGATGGAACCCGACCGCGGCCCCCGCGACCGGGACAGCGTGATCGCCCGGCAGGGCCCTGGCTACGCGCTTCGGGTCGAGGACGACTCGGTAGACGCGTGGCGCTTCGAGCGCCTGCTGCGACAGGCCGGCGGCTCCGACCCGGCCACCGCGCAGCGACTGCTCGAGGCGGCGCTGCAGCTGTGGCGCGGCCCGGCGTACGCCGACCACGCCGGGCAGACCTGGGTCGACGGCGAGGTCGCCCGCCTGGCGGGGCTGCGTGAGGTCGCCCGCGAGCAGCTGCTCGAGGCGCGGCTGGGTCAGGGCGAGTCGGCCGTGCTGGTGCCGGAGATCGAGGGGCTCGTCGCCGAGGACCCGATGCGTGAGGAGCGCTGGCGGCTGCTGGTGCTCGCGCTGTACCGAGCCCACCGGCAGGCGGACGCCCTGGCCGCGTTGCGCCGGGCGCGCTCGACGCTGGCCGACGAGCTGGGTGTGGACCCGGGGCCGGCCTTGCGTGCCCTGGAGGGCGAGGTGCTCGCGCAGTCGCCGTCGTTGGACGCTCCGGCCCGGGTGGTGGCCGAGCGCGAGCCCGCGCCCTCGGTCCCCGGACCGCGGGCCGGTCGCGGCGAGCTCCGGGCTACCCCGGCCGCGGTGATGGTGGGCCGCGACCCCGAGGTGCGGGTGCTGCGCGGCGCGCTGGCCGACGCCGTCGACGGGCAGGGACGGCTGGCACTGATCCGCGGCCCGGCCGGCATCGGCAAGAGCCGGCTGCTCCAGGAGGTACGGCGGCACGCCGAGGCGGAAGGAGCGCTCGTGCTGACCGCCCGGGGCAGCCAGCTGGAACGGGCGTTCGCGTTCGGGGCGGTCCGCCAGCTGTTCGAGGGCACCCTCAGCGACCCGGCGCGGCGCGTCGAGCTGCTGCGCGGGTCCGCCTCCTCGGCGTCCTCGGTCTTCGGCGAGATCCCCTCCGCCGACCCCGCGGAGCGCGCCGACGGGTCGTTCGCGGTGCTGCACGGCCTGTACTGGCTGACCGTGAACCTGGCCGAGCAGCAGCCCGTGGTGCTGGCCGTCGACGACGTGCAGTGGTGCGACACCGGCTCGCTGCGGGCGCTGGCCTTCCTCTTGCGCCGGCTCGAAGGACTGCCGGTCCTCATCGCCGCGACCCTGCGCACCGGCGAGGTGCACGAGGACGAGCCGTTGCTCGCCGAGCTGGCCGAGGACCACGCGACGGTGCAGGTGCACCCCGGGCCGCTGGCGCCGGAGGCGACCGCGGAGCTCGTGCGCGAGCGGCTCGGCGCGGAGGCACAGGAGCCCTTCGTCGCCGCCTGCCACCGCACGACCGGCGGCAACCCGCTGCTCCTGCGCCAGCTGCTGCGCGCCCTGCAGGTGGAAGGCGTGCGGCCCGACGCGTCGCACGCCGACACGGTGAACGCGATCGGTTCACGAGCCGTGTCGAGCATGGTCCTGATGCGCCTCGCCCGGCTGCCGGCCGACTGCACGGCGGTGGGCCGCGCGGTGTCCGTCCTCGGCGACGGCTGCCTCCTCACCGACGTCGCCGCCCTCAGCGGGCTGGACGAGTCAGCCACCGCGGCCGCGCTGGCCGCACTCTCCCGCGCCGAGGTGCTGCGGTCGGACGACCAGCTGGGTTTCGTGCACCCCCTGGTCCGGGACGCGGTCTACCAGGCGCTGTCGTCCGCCGAGCGCGAGCTGCACCACGAACGGGCCGCCGCCCTGCTGCTCGCGCGCGCAGCGACTCCGGAGCAGGTCGCCGCGCACCTGCTGCTCGCCCCGCGGCGCGGCAGCAACGATGCCGTGCGGGTGCTGCGGCTCGCGGCGACGACAGCCGCCGAGCGAGGCGCCGCGGACGCCGCCTCGACCTACCTCGAGCGGGCACTCGCCGAGCCACCCGAGGCCGCCGAGCGCCCGGACATCCTCTTCGAGCTGGGTCACCTCGGGACGATGACCGACGGTCCGGCCGCCCTCGCCCACCTGCGCGAGGCCTACGAGACCGTTCCCGACGTCGCCGTCCGAGCCGAGGTCGCCACCATGCTGGCCCGCACGCTGGTCTTCGCCGGCGGGCCCGGGGAGGCCACCCGGTTCGCCCGGGAGGCCGCGGCCGCACTGCCCGACGAGCTGGACGACGCCCGGCAGGGGCTGCACGGGCTGGAGCGGATCGGCGGCTACATGCACGGCCTCCCGGAGTCCGAGTGGGGACGCGGCCGGCTGGAGGTCCGCGGCGACGGCGTGGGCGCCCGGATGCTCGCCGCGACGCTGGCCTGGGAGGAGCTGATCAGCAACGGCGACCGGCTGCGCTGCATCGAGCTCGCGCGGTTCGCCCTCGCCGGCGGGCATCTGCAGCGCGTCGACACCGGCCTGCTCTGGGTGGTCTCGGCGTTCGTCCAGGAGATGAGCGAGGTCGACATGGGCGACTTCTGGGACCGCACCCTGGCCGACGCGTTCGCCCGGGGCTCGTTGTTCTCCGCGCTGTCGGTGCATCTCTGGCGCGGGCACATGCTCTGGCACCGCGGCCAGCTGCGTGAGGCGCTGCGGTCGGTGCAGACGTCGAACGAGCAGAGCGAGCAGTGGGGGGCCCCGGATGTCGGTGTCCCCTACGGCCAGGCGTTCAGCATCGGCATCCTGCTCGAGCAGGGCGAGATCGCGGAGGCGCGCCGGTACGTCGACGGGGTGCTGCACCAGTCCCGGATCGGTGACGGGGCCCGGCTGTTCGACGAGAACCACGCCCGGCTGATGGCCGCCGAGGGCCGCCATGCCGAGGCGCTGGCCGCCCTGGAGGCGGCGACGACGATGCAGACCAGCGTGATCAACCCGGTGTGGCGGCCGTGGCGTTCCTACCGGGCGCCGGTGCTGGCCGCGCTCGGCCGGGTCGAGGAGGCCCGGGCACTGATGGCCGAGGAGGTGAGGCTGGCCCGGCACTGGGGGGCGCCGTCGGTGCTCGGCCGCACGCTGCGCGGCGCCGGCGAGCTCGCCGCGGACGACGACGCCGAGCCGGTGCTGCGCGAGGCCTACCAGCTGCTCCGGCCCTCGGTAGCCCGCTACGAGCGGGCCTGCGCCGAGCTGGCGCTGGCCCGAGTGACCGGTGACCCGGCCGAGCGGACCGCGCTGCTCGGCAGCGCTCTCGCCCTGGCCGCCGAGTGCGGCTCACCGGGGCTGTACCGGCAGGTCGGCCACGAGCTGGCCTCCGACGGGGCGGAGGAACCCGCGCCGTTCGACGAGGTGGTGTCGCTGACCGCCACCGAGCGGCGGGTCGCCCAGCTCGCCGCGGCCGGCGCGGCACCCAGCGCGGTCGCCCAGGAGCTGTTCCTCACCCCCGCGGTGGTCGAGCACACCCTCGCCGAGGTCCGCCAGCGGCTCGGTGTGCAGACCGACGCCGAGCTCGGCGCCGCACTGGCCCCCGCCTGACCTGCGACGACGTACCCCTCAAGTGGGCTCCAAGGTCCCCACAAGTACCGGGCCGCACTCTGCTCCCGTCGAAGCAGCCCAGGTACCGATCGAGGAGCCAGTGTGACCACCCAGCCCACCACGACCATCGAGGGTCTTCGCCAGCTCTGCGGCGGTGCCGTCCACCTGCCCGGGGACCCCGGCTACGACGCCGCCCGGATGCCCTGGAACGTCACCGTCCAGCAGCACCCGGCCGCCGTGGCCTACCCGGCCGACGCCGACGAGGTCGTCGAGGTCGTCCGCGTCGCCGCGGCCGCCGGTCTGCGCGTCGCACCGCAGGGCACCGGCCACAACGCCGGCCCGCTGGGCGACCTCAGCGACGCCGTGCTCGTCCGCACCTCGGCCATGCGTGAGGTGACGGTCGACCCCACCTCGCGCACCGCCCGGGTGGGTGCCGGTGCGCTGTGGATCGACGTCGTCGAGGCCGTCGCGCCCTACGGCCTCGCCGCGCTGCACGGCTCCTCCCCCGACGTCGGCGTGGTCGGCTACACGCTCGGCGGCGGCATGGGCTGGTACGCCCGCCAGCACGGCCTCGCCACCAACCACGTCACCGCGTTCGAGATCGTCACGGCTGACGGCCGGCTGGTCCGGGCCGACGCCGAGAACGAGTCCGAGCTCTTCTGGGCGGTCCGCGGCGGCGGAGGCAACTTCGGCGTCGTCACCGCGCTGGAGTTCCGGTTGTTCCCGATCGAGACGGCGTACGCCGGGATGCTGGTCTGGGACCGCGCCGACGCCGAGAAGGTCCTGCGCACCTGGGCCCGCTGGGCGGCCGACGCGCCGGACGAGGTCACCACGTCGTTCCGGATCCTGCAGCTGCCGCCGTTCGAGGAGATCCCCGCACCGGTGCGCGGCCGCCAGCTCGCCATGATCAACGGCGCGGTCCTCGGCGACGACGCGGCCGCCGAGGCGATCCTCGTCCAGCTGCGCGCGCTCGAGCCCGAGATCGACACCTTCGCCCGGGTTCCGGCCGCCTCGCTGGTGCGCCTGCACATGGACCCCGAGGGCCCGACGCCCGGCGTCAGCGCGACGACGGTGCTCGGTTCGCTGCCCGACGACGCCGTCGACGCGTTCCTCGCCACGGTGGGACACGGCACGCAGCAGAGCCTGCTGGCGGCCGAGCTGCGCCAGCTCGGCGGCGCGCTGGGCCGGCCGCACCCCGGAGCGGGGGCGCTGCCGCGGCTGGAGGGTCAGTTCGTGCTCTTCGGCGTGGCGATCGCCGCGACCCCGGAGATGGGTGCCGCGGGTCACGCGGATGCCAACGCTCTGGTCACCGCGATGGCGCCGTGGGCCAACGGCCGGCAGTACCTCAACTTCCTCGAGGAGCCCGGCGACCCGCGGGCCGGCTACGACGCCGAGTCCTTCGAGCGGTTGCGGTCGCTGCGGGCGTCGATCGACCCCGACGGCACGCTGATGGCCAACCACCACATCGCCGCCGACACCATCACGCTGCCGGCCCAGCGCTGACCCTCGCCGTTGTCGGCTGCCGAGCCCTAGGTTTGGCGCCATGTCAGGACTCGCGTTCATCGGTCTCGGTCGGATGGGCAGCGGCATGGCCGGTCGTCTGCTGGCGTCCGGTCACGAGCTGTCGGTCTTCAACCGGACGCCCGACGCGGGTGCGCCGCTGGTCGAGCGCGGCGCGCGGCTCGCGACGAGTCCGCGGGACGCAGCGGAGGGCGCGTCGGCGGTTTTCGTCATGGTCAGCGACGACGAGGCGTCCCGGTCGGTGTGGCACGGCGACGACGGAGTCCTCGCGGCCCAGCCCGCGCGCGGCGCCCTCGCGATCGAGTGCTCGACGTTGTCCCACGCCTGGGTGCTGGAGCTGTCCGCCGCTGTGCGCCATCGCGGGCTCCGCTACCTCGACTGCCCGGTGACCGGCCTGCCGGACGCCGCCGCGGCCGGCGAGCTGACCCTGCTGGTCGGGGCGGACCCGGCCGACCTCGCCGCCGCGATGCCGCTGCTGCAGCCGCTCTCCGCCGCCCAGCTGCACTTCGGACCGGTCGGAGCCGGGACGGTCTACAAGCTGATCATCAACCTGATGGGCGCGGTGCAGATCGCTGGCGCAGCCGAAGGGATGGCCCTCGCGGAACGGGCCGGGCTCGACCTCGACCAGGTCGCAAGGGCGATCGCCGCCGGGCAGGCGGCCAGTCCCCAGGTGGTGCGCAACAGTCGCCGGATGGCCGACGGCGACCACCGGCGCGACGTCGTGTTCTCCGGCCGGCTGCGCCGCAAGGACGCGGACTACGGTGTGCGGCTGGCCGACACGCTCGGGGTCGCGGCGCCGTTCGGCCGCGCCGCCCTGGACGGTCTCGACCGGCTGGTCGCCATCGGCCTCGGCGACACCAACGAGAGCAGCATCATCGAGGTCGCCCGCCGCGCATCGGCCTGACGGCGCTCAGACGAAACCCGGGACGTCGCGCCAGGCCTCCGGCTGCGGCTCGTCGTCGTCCCGGCCGACCGCGACCTCGATCAACCCGTAAGGCCGGTCGCCGGCGTTGAAGACCTCGCCCGGGTTCTCGAGGCCGAACGGGGAGAGGTCGACGAGGTAGTGGTGCTTGTTCGGCGCCGACATCCGCAGCTCGGCGACGTCCGCGCGAGCCTCGAGCACCGTGCGGCCCATCTCCCACAGCGTCTGCTGCAGAGCCAGGCTGTGCAGGCTGCCGAACCGCGAGACGAGCAGCGCCCGGACCTCGGCGTACGCCGCGTCGTAGCCGTCACTGGGGACTGCCGCCCACCGCCAGCGGGTGGTCAATGCGGTCGCGAGGACGCGGTCCGTGGTCGGCGGCAGCGTGGTGAGGTCGTCGACCAGGAAGTCCTTGAACTCCGAGCCGGTCGACTTCAGCAGCACGAGACCGGTCAGCCCGGACACCACGTGCTCGCCGCCGTCGTACGCCGTGACCACCGCCGTGCGGGTCTCTGCCCCGGTGCGCACGAAGGTGTGGTCGTGGGGGCGCCCGTCGACCGTCGCGCGCTCCCAGCCGTACTCCTCGACGACGACCTGGGCCGACGTCACCGGGCCGACGTCGTCGACGAAGTGCCGGGCCAGCTCCCGGGCGAACTCCTCCGCCGTGCCGACCCCGCGCTCCTTGGCGAACGCGTAGACGGAGTTCTTCTGGGTGTCCGTCGGCAGGATGTCGCGCTGGTCACCCTCGACGTGCGCGGCGGTGAACTCGCCACGCAAGGACGTCGACACGTTCAGGTCGCGGATCTCGTGCCGCGCGGTGTCCCGCACCACCCGCACCAGCCGCGTCTCCGCCTTGCCGTAGCGGTTGTCCCCGAGCACGATGCCGTTGGTAGCCACCACCTCAGCTCCCCCGGTAGGTCGAGTAGGCGTAGGGCGAGAGCAGCAGCGGCACGTGCAGGTGGCCGTCCGGGTCGTCGACGGTGAACGTCACGACGACCTCGGGGTAGAAGGTCTCGCGGCCCTGCGCGGCGAACCAGTCGCCGGTCGCGAAGACCACCCGGTAGGTGCCGCGGTCGAGCCGGTCCGGGCCGAGCCCGCGGACCCGGCCGTCGTCATCGGTGCGTGCCTCGACCGACAGGCCGCGGCCCTCGAGCCGCACCGCGACGCCGCGGGCCGGCAGGCCGCTGACGCTGTCCAGCACGTGGGTGGTGACCACGCTCATCGGGTCGGTCCTCCTTCGTCCAGCAGACGCTGCAGCCGCAGCCGGTTGATGCTGCCGAGCTCGGCGCGCACGACCGTGCGCTCGTGCACCGGGTCGTTGCCGAGCCGGGAGCGCAGCACGTCGAGCAGCTCGTCGCCGCTGCGGCCGCTGGCGCAGACCAGGTAGACGTGGCCGAACCGCTTCTCGTACTCGCGGTTGCCCTCGGCCAGCGCGGCCTTCACGTCGTCGCCGACACCGGCCTGCTCGCGTTGCGAGGAGGAGTGGGCCGACCGCTCGCCGATCCGGGGGTGGCCGGTCAGGGCGTCGTCGACGTCCTGCTCGGCGAGGACGCCGAGCGCACGTTCGGCTGCGGCGAGCAGCCGGTCGGCCGAGCCGTAGGGCGCGGCGGCGACGACCAGGTCGGCCCACCGCGGCGAGGCGCACACCGTCAGCAGGAGCTCGCGCAGCTCGGCCGCCGGCAACCTGTCCAGCCACGGGTTCGCGCCGTCGCGCCGGGCCAGCTGCCGAAGGGTGTCGCCGTCCGGGCCGCCGGCAGCCGCGACCTCGTCGGCGTCCAGCGCCCCGCAGTCCAGGCCGCGCAGCAGGAAGCCGGCGAGCGCGAACGCGGTGGCCGGCTCGTCGAGCACCCCGCCCGACTGGCGGTCCAGGTAGCTGCGCAGCCGGGCGACCGCGGCGGGCAGCCCCTCCCGGTAGAACGCGAACGTCGCGAGGTAGCGGGTCGGCAGCTGCGCGGGGTGCAGGTCCCAGCCCTGGTAGATGCCGCGCTCCAGCGAGCGCCGCACGAGGCGTGCGTGCAGGGCCCACGCCGTCTCGACGTGTGCCCGGTCCCCGAGCGGCAGCACGTTGGTCGACCCGTCGCTCACGCGCACCCCGGTCTGGGCAGCGGCCACCTGCATCACGGCTTTCGCGTGGTCGGCGACCGGGTGCTCCATCGACTGGTGCGCAGCGGCGACACCGAGCGAGGCGCTGTAGTCGTAGGTGCCGTAGTGCAGCCCGGTGCATCTGCCGCCCGCTGCGTGCACGACGCGGGCGACGGTCGCCGTGCCGTCGGCACCGAGCACGGCCTGCGGCGTCTCGACCTGCACCTCGAAGCGCAGCGACGAGGGCGGCAGGCCGTGGGCGCCTTCGAGCCGCTCGCAGAGCAGCACCATGGCCTGCACCTGGTCGACCGAGGTGACCTTGGGCAGCGTGGTGACGAAGCCCGGCGGCGGTGCGCCGAGGACGTCGAGCACCAGGTCCAGCGAGCGGACCCCGCGCCGCCGGTTGGGCGCCTCCAGCGACTTGATGCGGACGCCGCTCACGAAAGGTGCACCCGCGCCGACCAGCTTCGCGAGGACCTCGCCGGCGAGGCGGGCGTGGCGGTCCTCCTCGTCGTCCGGCCGGGCGCCGTAGCCGTCCTCGAGGTCCAGCCGCAGGTCCTCGACCGGCTCGCGGGCCAGCTTCGCCAGCACCCGCGGCCACACCTCGTCCACCACGGCTGCGCCCAGTCCGGTGATCCGCGCCATCGACCCGGCGTCCTCGGCGGCCACCGCGTCCAACGCCTCGGCACCGACACGGTTCGCGAGGTCGGCCGCGGCCCGGTCGGCCGGCAGGTACAGGGTGTGCACCGGTTGCCGGCCTGACGGCTCCCCCGGCCAGCCCTCGGTCAGCGCCGCGTCGGCGGGGGCGAGCAGCTCGTCGAGCTCGCGCAGGACGTCGTCGGGCAGGGTCATCCGGTCGCTTCCCACCGGTCCCGCAGCGCGGACAGGCCGTCGTCGGTCGGACGGCCCCAGAGCCGCAGCCGGGCCATCCCGCCGTCCGGGTAGACGTCGAGCCGCACGTGGGTGGCCGGCGCCGACGGCTCGGGGAGAACGACCCGGTGCCGGGTGTCGGGCTGCAGCGCGGTGCGGTCGAGCAGCGGGAACCACGACTCGCGATCGGCCGGGTCACCTTCGCCGTCGTACGCGGACAGGGCCGCCGCACCGGGTGCGTTCCCGAGGAACCAGGTCGTGTCCAGCTCGACGACGCGCACCGTGCCGCGGGCAGCCAGCCGCACCTCTACCCAGTCGTTGCCGTCGTCGCGCCGCCGCGCGGTCTCCCACCCCTCCCCCATGGTGCGGGCCAGCCCCGGCGCGATGAGCCGGTCCGGCGACCCGTAGAACAGGTTGCTGCAGCCGGTGACCCGTCCACCGAGCTCGAGCGCGGCGAGGTCGACGGTGCCGAGCGCCTCGACCGGCCGCGGGTCGGCGACGACCTGGCCGTGCACCCGTAGCCGCGCCACCCCGCCGTCCGGGTGGATGGTCAGGCGCACGTGGGTCCAGCGGCTCTCCGACGAGACCGGGAAGACGTTCGCGGTGTCGCCCTGCAGCGCCGAGCGTTCGACCAGCGTCGTCCACTCGGCCGCACGCAGGGCGGCCACGGCCGGGTGGCCGTCGACGGCCAGACCTTCTACCGAGGCCTCGCTCGGGAAGTTGCCGGTGAAGTGGCTGGTGTCCACGACCACGGCGCGCACCACGCCAGGTGCCCCGAGCCGCACGATCGCCTCGTCACGTCCGGGTTCGCGCCGCCGCCGGGTCTCCCAGCCGTCGTAGACCTGGCCCTTGGCACCGAACGTCCGTGGCGTGAACGCGGCCGGCCCGGGGTTGATCAGGTTCTCCCGCCCTGCGAACAGCTCGTCGTTGGCCCACACCACCGCGCCGCCGAACGTCCGCACCGCGAGGTCCGGCAGGGCCAGCAGGTCCTGGGTGGTCGCCTCCTGGGCCATCACGCCTCCCCTCTCGCCAGCAGCCGTCCGGTCGCCGGACCCGGTCGGTCCGCGCCGATCGGCGTCCCAGCCAACCATGTCCTTCGCACGACACCGGTGAGCCGCGCACCGGCGTACGGCGACACCGGGTTGCGGTGGTGCAGCAGCGCCGGGTCGACCACCTGCTCGGCGTCCGGGTCGAACGCGACGAGGTCGGCCGCCGCGCCGGCCCTGATCCCGCCCTTGGTGCTCAGACCTACCAGGGCGGCCGGTGCCGACGACATCCAGCGCACCACGTCGGCGAGCGGGTGACCGCGCCGGCGTCCCTCGGTCCACACCAGGGCGAGCCCCAGCTGCAGCGAGGAGATGCCGCCCCAGGCGGTGCCGAAGTCGCCGGTGTCCAGGTGCTTGAGGTCGGCGGTGCACGGCGAGTGGTCGCTGACGACGAGGTCGATGGTGCCGGCGGCCAGGCCGGCCCAGAGCGCCTCCCGGTTGGCCTCGTCCCGGACCGGCGGGCAGCACTTGTACGACGTCGCCCCGTCCGGCACGTCCTCGGCGCGCAGCACCAGGTAGTGCGGGCAGGTCTCGACCGTCACCCGAACACCGTCGGCCTTCGCGGCCGCAAGCGCCGGCAGCGCCGCCGCGCTGGACAGGTGCACGACGTGCAGCCTCGCCCCGGTCCGGCGCGCCGCGTCGATGACGCCGTCGATGGCGCGGTCCTCGGCACTGTGCGGGCGGGACGCGAGAAACCTCCGGTACGCCGGGCCGGCCGGCGGCGGTGCCGCGGCGAGGACGGCCGGGTCCTCGGCGTGCACCAGCAGCAGCCCGTCGGCCGCCGCCACCTCCTCGGCCGCGGCGAGCAGCCCGGCCGGCGGGAGCGCGGGGAACTCCTCGACGCCGGAGTCGGGCAGGAAGCACTTGACGCCCATCACGCCGGCGTCGAGCAGAGCGCCCAGCCGGCCGAGGTTGCCGGGCACGGCGCCGCCCCAGAAGCCGACGTCGACCAGGCACTGGCCCTCGGCGGCCGCGCGCTTGACCGCCAGCGACTCGGGGTCAAGCGTCGGCGGCAGGCTGTTGAGCGGCATGTCCACGATCGTCGTCACGCCGCCGGCCGCCGCGGCGCGGGTCGCCGAGGCGAACCCCTCCCACTCGGTACGGCCCGGCTCGTTCACGTGCACGTGCGTGTCCACCAGCCCGGGCAGCAGGAGGACGTCGTCCCCGAGGTCGACCACCTGGCAGCCCGCTCCGCCGCTGGCCGACCGGTCCAGCGGCCCGACCTCGGAGATCACACCGCCCGTGACTGTGACGGTCACTGCCTCCTCCCCCGCACCTATAGCCCTGCTAGCGGCACCGCTAGCAGGGCTATAGGTGGTGGAGAGATCACCGTCGCCATCAGCGCCGCGGACGGGAGGTGGCAGCACGGCACGGGCGGCGTGCACGACGAGGTCGGGCCGGGCCGATCGGGTCACGCGGTGCCGGTGATGTGCTCGGGACGGATCGGCACCCTGCTGAGGAACTGACCCGTCGCCGCGCGGACCGCGGCCAGTACCGCCGGGCCGGAGGAGATCGTGGGCGGCTCGCCGACGCCACGCAGCCCGTACGGCGCGTGCGGGTCCGGCAGCTCGAGCACCTCGACCGTCATCGGCGGCATGTCGAGGATGGTGGGGATCAGGTAGTCGGTGAACGACGGGTTGCGGATGATGCCGTCCGTGACGACGACCTCCTCCATCAGGGCCAGCCCGAGGCCCTGCGCGCTGCCGCCGTGGATCTGACCGACGACCGCCTGCGGGTTGACGGCCTTGCCGACGTCCTGGGTGCAGGCCAGCTCGACGACCTTGACCAGGCCCAGCTCGACGTCCACGTCGACGACGGCGCGGTGGGCGGCGAACGCGTACTGGACGTGCGCGTTGCCCTGCCCGGTCGAGGGATCGACGGCCTCGGTCGGGCGGTGCCGCCACTCGACGGTCTCCTCGACCGCTTCGTCGCCCAGCGCGCGCACCAGGGTCTGGGAGTCGACCTCGTCCCAGGACGACATCCCCGCCAGGACCAGCACCCGGTCGCGCACCCGCAGGCAGGCCTCGCGCACCGCGCCGCCGGTCACGTAGGTCTGCCGGGACGCCGACGACGAGCCACCACTGCCCACCGCGGTGTCGGCCGGTGCGACCACGACCCGCTCGACACCGAGCTCGGTGCGTGCGATCTGCTGCTGCACCGTGACCAGGCCCTGGCCCACCTCGGCGGCGGCGGTGTGCACGGTGACCACCGGCTCGCCGCCGGACACCTCCAGCCGCACCCGGGCGGTCGAGTAGTCGTCGAAACCTTCGGAGAAGCCGATGTTCTTGTAGGCCACCGCGTAGCCGATGCCCCGGCGTACGCCCTCGCCATGGGTGGAGTTGGCCACCCCGCCGGGCAGCCGGCGCAGGTCCTCGCCGACCCGGTCCGGCGGCAGCGGCATCGCCTCCAGACGGCGCAGCAGGTCCGCCACCGGGGCGGGGCTGTCGACCACCTGCCCGGTCGGGGCGATCGAGCCCTCCTCCATGGCGTTGCGGCAGCGCAGCTCGACCGGGTCGATGCCGAGCGCGGCGGCCGCCTTGTCCATCTGCGACTCGTAGGCGAAGGCCGCCTGGACCGCGCCGAAGCCACGCATCGCGCCGCACGGAGGGTTGTTCGTGTAGGCGCCGTAGCAGTCCATGTGCACGTTCGGCACGACGTAGGGCCCGATGCCCATCAGCCCGGCGTTGCCCACGACCGCTGCGCTGCTCGACGCGTACGCCCCGCCGTCCAGCCAGATCGTGGCGCGGACGTAGACCAGGTCGCCGTCCCGGGTGAACCCGTGCTCGTAGTGCAGCTCAGCGGGGTGCCGGTGCACGTGGCCGAAGAACGACTCCTCACGGTTGTACGACATCTTCACCGGCTTGCCGGTGTGCATCGCCAGCAGGCAGGCGTGCACGTGCATCGAGAGGTCCTCGCGCCCGCCGAACGCGCCGCCGACGCCGGCGAGAGTGAGACGCACCTTCTCCGGCGGGAGGCCGAGAGCGCCGCAGATCTGCTGCTGGTCCACGTGCAGCCACTGGGTGGCGACGTAGAGGTCGACGCCGCCGTCCTCGGCCGGCACGGCGAGACCGGACTCCGGGCCGAGGAAGGCCTGGTCCTGCATGCCGACCTCGTAGTCGCCCTCGACGACGACGTCCGCGGTGGCGTCGGCGTCGCCCTTGCGGATCTTCAGGTGCCGGATCAGGTTGCCGTGCGGGTGCAGCGGAGCGGCCTCCCGGCTGCGCTCCACCACGGGAGTCGGCTCGGGGTGCACGTCGCGGGCCGCGTGCCCCAGCGCGACCCGGGCGTCGGTGACCGGCTCGAGCTCCTCGTAGTCGACGACGATCCGGGCAGCGGCCCGCCGGGCCGTCTCCGGGTGCTCGGCCGCGACCAGCGCGACCGGCTCGCCCTGGTAGCGCACGACGTCCATCGCCAGCACCGGCTGGTCCTGGAACTCCAGCCCGTACCGCTTGGCGCCGGGCACGTCGTCGGCGGTGAGCACGGCGTAGACGCCGGGCACGGCCAACGCCGGCCCGAGGTCGATGGACCTGATCCGAGCGGCCGGGTGCGGGCTGCGCAGCGTGACGCCCCAGAGCATCTCGTCGGCCCACAGGTCGCTGCCGTAGGCGAACTCACCGGTGACCTTCAGGGTGCCGTCCGGCCGGGCGGCGTCGGTACCGACCCCGCCGTCGGTGCGGACCGGCGTGCTGACCGGTGCCGTCATCGAGAGCTCCTCTCGAGCAGGCGACGGGACGCCGACGCCGCGTCCCGCGCCAGCTGCTCCTCGACCACCGTGACCAGGCGGTCCCGCTCGACCACCGCGCGGCCGTCGACCAGCAGCAGCTCGAGCGGCGGTGCCGAGCCGAGCGCCAGTGCCGCGACCGGGTCGGCGATGCCCGCGTGCGGCAGCGTGTCGACACGCCACAGCGCCAGGTCGGCCAGCTTGCCGACCTCGATCGACCCGATGTCGTCGGCCCGGCCGAGAACCTGGGCGCCGCCGTAGGTCGCCAGCCGCAAGGCCTCGCGGACCGACAGCGCGGTCGGCCCGCCGCGGGCGCGGGCGAACAACGCCGCGTGCCGCAGCTCCTCCAGCAGCGAGCCCGCTTCGTTGGACGCCGCACCGTCGACCCCCAGCCCGACCGGCACGCCGGCGTCGACGAGGTCCCGGGTCCGGGCGATGCCGGCGCCCAGCCGGGCGTTGCTCGAGGGGCAGTGCGCGACGCCGGTGCCGGTGTCGGCGAACCGGGCCACCGCCGCGTCGTCGAGGTGCACGGCGTGCGCCATCCAGACGTCCGGGCCGAGCCAGCCCAGCGAGTCGACGTACTCGGTGGGGGTCGCACCGAACCGTTCGGCGCAGAACGACTCCTCGTCGACGGTCTCGGCGAGGTGGGTGTGCAGCCGCACGCCGTGCCGGCGGGCCAGGTCGGCCGCCTCGGTCATCAGCTTCGCGGTCACCGAGAACGGCGAGCAGGGCGCCACCGCCACCCGCAGCATCGAGTCCGACGACGGGTCGTGGAACCGGCTGATCGCCGACTCGGTGGCATCCAGGACGGCGTCCAGGTCCTCGACCACGGAGTCGGGCGGCAACCCGCCCTGGCTGGCACCGAGGTCCATCGACCCGCGGGTGGGGTGGAAGCGCAGCCCGACCGCAGAGGCTGCGCCGATCTCGGCCGCGAGCAGGTCGCCGCCGCCGGCCGGGAACACGTAGTGGTGGTCGGTGCTCGTGGTGCAGCCGGTGCGCGCCAGCCAGCCGAGCGCCGCGGTGGACGCGGCGCGTACGACCTCCTCGTCGATGCCCGCCCAGACCGGGTACAGCTCGGTGAGCCACTCGAACAGCGTCGCGTCGACGGCCAGCCCACGGGTGGCCCACTGGTAGAGGTGCTGATGGGTGTTGACCAAGCCCGGTGTGAGCAGGCAGCCGGTCCCGTCGAGCACGCGGTCAGCGGCCAGGCGTACGTCGTCGGCTGCAGGTCCGGGGCCCACCGCGGTGACCCGGTTGCCCTCGACCACGACATGGCCGGCCGGGTGCTCTGTCCCGGCGGCGTCGACCGTGCAGACCGTCGCGCCCTCGATCAGGAGCACGTCGCTCACGCCCGCATCCGATCGGCCGCCAGCCGGACCGCGTCGAGGATCTTCTCGTAGCCGGTGCAGCGGCACAGGTTGCCGGCGAGCGCCTCGCGGACCGTGTCGTCGTCCGGCGACGGCACCCGCTGCAGCAGGTCGTGCACCGCGACGACCAGGCCGGGCGTGCAGAAGCCGCACTGCACGGCGCCGGTCTCCAGGAAGGCGGTCTGCACCGGGTGCAGCCGCTCGGCCGCCTCGTCGTCGGCCAGGCCCTCCACCGTGACGACCTCGCGGCCCTCGGCCTGACCCGCCGCCACCAGGCAGGCGCACACGACGTCACCGTCGAGGTAGACCGAGCACGAGCCGCACTCGCCCTGCTCGCAGGCGTTCTTCGATCCCGGCAGTCCGAGCCGCTCACGGAGCAGGTAGAGCAGGCTCTCGCCCTCCCACACGTCGTCGGCCTGCCGGCGCTCGCCGTTGACCGTGAGCTCCACCCTCATCAGGCCGCCTCCCGCCGGTAGTCCTGCCAGGCCCAGCCCAGCGTGCGCCGGGCCAGCACCGAGAGCGCGTGCCGCCGGTACGCCGCCGTGCCCCGGACGTCGTCGATCGGTGACGCGTCGGCGGCGACCAGGTCGCCGAACCGGGTCGCGACGGCGTCGGGGACGTCGTCGCGCGACTCCCAGAGGCCGTCGTCAGCGAGCGCGGCCGCGAGGAACTCCTCGGCGGTGCGCGCATGCCGCGGGGTCGGTGCCGCCGAGCCGATCGCCGCGCCGACCGCCCGCCGCTGCGGGTGCAGCGCCAGCCCGAAGGACGTCACAGCGATCACCATCGCGTTGCGGGTGCCGATCTTGGCGAACTGCTGGGGCCCAGCCACCGGTGGCAGCAGGACGGCGGCGATCAGCTCGTCCGGCTCCAGCGCACTCTTCTTGACGCCGGTGAAGAAGTCGGCCACCGGCACCTGTCGCACTCCGCGCACCGACTCGACCTCGACCACGGCGTCGACCGCGAGCAGGACGGGGTGCGCGTCGCCGGCCGGCGAGGCCGAGCCCAGGTTGCCGCCGACCGTGCCGCGCACCCGGATCTGCGGGGACCCCACGGTCCGCGACGCCATCGCCAGCCCCGGTGCTTGCGCGGCCAGCTCGGTCATCACCCGGGCGAAGGTCACGCCGGCGCCCAGCCGGATGCCGCCGTCCTCTGCGCGCGACCACTCGCGCAGCTCCTCGACCCGGGTCAGGTCGATCAGGACGTCCGGCCGGTGCCGGTCGAAGTTGAGCTCGACCATCACGTCGGTGCCGCCGGCGATGGGCACCGCACCGGGATGCTCGCTGCGCGCGGCCAGCGCGTCGGCCCACGTGCTCGGCGCGAGGAACTCCACTCCGACGACCCCTTCCCTCGGTGGGAGTGAACATAGGGCGTCCGGAGCGGTCAGGCGAGGCGGGCATGCAGCCGGACGACCGTCCCGGCGGCGCCGGACCTGATCTGCACCAGGTCGCACAGCTGGTTGGCCAGCCACACCCCGCGACCGCCCATCCGGTCCACCGACGGGTGCTCGCGGCCGATCAGCGGGTCGGCGATGGTCCCGCTGTCGGACACCTCGCAGACCAGCGCCGAGGCCTCCCGCCAGAGCCGCAGCACACCAGCCCCACCGCCGTGCATCAGGCTGTTCGCCGCGATCTCGTCGACGCACAGCACCAGGTCCTCGGTCTCAGCCGACGGCATGCCGTGCTCGGCGCAGGTGCGCTGCACCAGCCGGCGTACCGCGCCCAGCTCCCCGGTCCCGAAGGCCAGCTCGACCGGGGCCCCGCCCGGCGGCGGCAACGGCCGGTGCCGCAGCGCGCGACGCGGCCGCTCCGGTCGGTAGCGGTCACTGGACGACCAGGTGCCGGCGTCCAGCACCATCGGGTGGTTCGCCCGGGCCTCCTCGATGACCTCGCCCGGCAGCGCGGTGACGTCGTACGGGCAGAGCAGCCGCCAGGCCGGACCGCCCTCGAACGCCAGGTTCAGCAGCGACTCGTGCTGGTGGCACTCGGCCAGCTCCGCCTCGCTGCGGCCGGCCCAGATCGGCTCGCCCAGCCCCCGGACCGAGCGACCGGCGGCGAGGT
This sequence comes from uncultured Actinomycetota bacterium, assembly GCA_963746465.1. Classification (GTDB taxonomy): domain Bacteria; phylum Actinomycetota; class Actinomycetes; order JACCUZ01; family JACCUZ01; genus CAVVAY01. The sequence goes on from CAVVAY010000013.1 coordinate 52,553, forward strand.
TCCTCGCGAGGAAGTCCCGCCACACCGGAATGATCCGCGCCGGGTTCGCACCCACCTCGGCCATGTCGACGATCTGCACGCCGGGCACACCGAGGAACAGCGACCGCAGGGCGGCGAGCCGCTCACCGCCGGTGGCGACCAGCACGGCCTCGTCGCGCTCGATGCCCTCCCGGAGGAAACCGCAGACCTCTTCCAGGAACTCGGGCAGCGAGGAGTACAGGAAGGCCTCGTGCGAGAACTCGTCGACACGGTCGACCGTCGAGGCACTGGTCACCGGGTCACCGTACGCCGGATCGACGATCCCCGTCGTACGACCGCAAACGCGGACCAACTGCCCTTGACCGGGCAACGACCTGCTCCCTAGGGTCGCGCAGCAGGAGAGACCTCCACATGCGGGAGGACAGGTGTGACCGCAGCGTCGCGGCTGACCGTGGTCGTCGCCCCCGACTCGTTCAAAGGGAGCCTCCCTGCGCACGAGGTGGCGGCGGCGGTCGAGACCGGCCTGCGCTCGGCGGCCGCCGGCTCCGGGGCGGAGCTCGAGATACGCCGGCACCCGGTGGCCGACGGCGGCGAGGGCACCGTGGACGTCCTGCTGGCCGCCGGCTGGCGACGCCGCGAACGCACGGTGGCAGGCCCCACCGGCGAGCCGGTCCGCGCCGCGTTCGCCCTGTCGCCCGACGGTGCCGGGACGCTCACGGCGGTCGTGGAGCTCGCGGCGGCGTCCGGGCTCACTCTGCTGCCCGGCGCGACCCCGGACCCGCGCAACGCGGGCACGCACGGCACCGGCGAGCTGATCGCGGCCGCGCTGGAGGAGGGTGTCGCACGCCTGGTGCTCGGCATCGGCGGCAGCGCGACGACCGACGGCGGTGCCGGGATGGCCGCGGCTCTCGGCGTCCGCCTGCTGGACGGCAGCGACCGGCCGCTCCCGGCCGGCGGCGCGGCGCTGACCGGGCTGGCCCGGATCGACACCTCACGCCTGGACCGGCGGCTGGCCGGCACGGAGGTCGTCGTCGCCTGCGACGTCGACAACCCGTTGACCGGTCCGACAGGGGCCGCCGCGGTGTACGGACCGCAGAAGGGCGCGACTGCCGCCGACGTCACCGTGCTCGACGCCGGGCTGGCCCGCCTGGCGCAGCTGCTGCACCGAGACCACGACATCGACGTCGACCGGATTCCCGGCGCGGGCGCCGCAGGTGGTGTGGGGGCAGGTGCGGTGGCCTTCCTCGGCGCCCGCCTCACACCCGGCATCGACCTGCTGCTCGACCTCGTCGGCTTCGACCAGGCGCTGGTCGGCGCCCACCTCGTGATCACCGGCGAGGGCTCCTTCGACCACCAGTCGCTGGCCGGCAAGGCACCGGTGGGAGTCGCGCGCCGGGCTCGCGCCGCCGGCGTGCCGGTCGTGGTGCTGGCCGGGCGGGTCGACCTGGACGCCGCCGACCGGGCCCGGCTCGCCGACCTCGGGATCATCAGCACCTGTGCGCTGCTCGACCTGGAGCCGGACCCCGCTCTCGCGATGGCGCGGCCCGGCCCGTTGCTGGGCGAGCTCGCGGCCCGGGCGTTCCACGCCCTCCCCACCAGGTCGAGCGCGCAACCGAGAGGAGCAGCATGACCGACAGCAGCGTCCGGATCGACGGACCGATGAAGGACCGGTACGACGAGGTCCTGACCGATGAGGCGCTCGCCTTCCTGGCCGACCTGCACCGCCGCTTCGACGCCCGACGCCGTGAGCTGCTGGCCCTGCGGGACCAGCGGTACGCCGAGCTGGCCGCCGGCGAAATGCTCGACTTCCTTCCCGAGACCAAGGACGTCCGCGAGGACGACAGCTGGCGGGTCGCCCCGCCTGCTCCCGGTCTGGTCGACCGGCGGGCCGAGATCACCGGCCCGACCGACCGCAAGATGACCATCAACGCGCTCAACTCCGGTGCCCGGGTGTGGCTGGCCGACCTCGAGGATGCCAACACCCCGCTGTGGGAGAACCTGGTCGAGGGACAGCTGAACCTGCGCGACGCGATCGACCGGCAGATCGACTTCAGCTCGCCCGAAGGCAAGTCCTACGCACTTGCCGACGACGTCGCGACCATCGTGGTCCGGCCGCGTGGCTGGCACCTGCCGGAGAAGCACATCCTGGTCGACGATCAGCGGACCTCCGGCAGCCTCACCGACTTCGGCCTCTACTTCTTCCACTGCGCGCAGCGCCAGCTCGACAACGGGCTCGGGCCGTACTTCTACCTGCCGAAGATGGAGAGCCACCTCGAGGCCCGGCTGTGGAACGACGTCTTCGTGCACGCGCAGGACGCTCTGGGCATCCCGCAGGGGACGATCCGGGCCACCGTGCTGATCGAGACCTATCCGGCCGCCTTCGAGATGGAGGAGATCCTCTACGAGCTGCGTGACCACTCGGCCGGCCTGAACGCGGGCCGCTGGGACTACATGTTCTCGGTCATCAAGAAGTTCCGCACTCGCGGCGAGGACTTCCTGCTGCCGGACCGCAACGCAGTGACCATGACGGTGCCGTTCATGCGGGCCTACACCGAGCTGCTGGTGCGCACCTGCCACAAGCGCGGCGCGCACGCGATCGGCGGGATGGCCGCGTTCATCCCGAGCAAGGACGAGGAGACGAACAGGGCCGCGTTCGAGAAGGTCCGCGACGACAAGACCCGGGAGGCCGGCGACGGGTTCGACGGGTCCTGGGTGGCCCACCCGGCGATGGTGCCCCTGTGCACCGAGGTGTTCGACGCGGTGCTCGGCGACCGGCCCAACCAGGTCGACCGGACCCGGGACGAGGTGCAGGTCAGCGCCGAGCAGCTGCTCGACGTGAAGAGCACGCCCGGCGCGGTCACCGAGGGCGGCCTGCGGTCCAACATCAGCGTCGGCGTGCAGTACCTCGAGGCCTGGCTGCGCGGCTCGGGCGCGGTCGGCATCAACAACATGATGGAGGACGCCGCCACCGCGGAGATCTCGCGGTCGCAGGTGTGGCAGTGGCTGCACAACGACATCCGGCTGGACAACGGCGAGACCGTCACCCGTGACCTGGTGGAGCGCCTGATCGAGGAGGAGGTCGGGACCATCCGGTCGAAGGTAGGCGACGAGGCGTTCGCGAAGGGGCGGTGGGAGGACGCACGCGGGTTGTTCACCGAGATGGCGCTGTCCGAGGACTTCGAGGACTTCCTGACCATCCCGGCGTACGAGCGCATGCCCTAGGGCGCAGGCCGTGACCACGGGGACTCTCGACCGGCTCGCCGCCCGGCTGCGCGCCGAGCTGGGCGACGACGCCGTCCTGACCGACCGGGCGCAGCTGCGCACCTACGAGTGCGACGGCCTGGCTCAGTACAAGGTGACCCCGGCGATCGTGGTGCTGCCGCGCAGCACCGCGCAGGTGGCCGACGTCGTGCGCGGGTGCATCGACGCGAAGGTGCCGTACGTCGCACGCGGCTCCGGCACCGGGCTGTCCGGCGGGGCGCTGCCGCACGCCGACGGTGTCCTCGTCGTCCTCTCGCAGATGCGGGAGGTCATCGACGTCGACCCGGCCGACCAGCGGGCGGTGGTGCAGCCCGGCGTCATCAACCTGCAGGTGACCCGGTCCGCCGCGCCGGCTGGCTACTACTACGCCCCGGACCCGTCCAGCCAGCAGATCTGCTCGATCGGCGGCAACGTCGCGGAGAACTCGGGCGGTGCTCACTGTCTGAAGTACGGCTTCACCACCAACCACGTCGCCGGCCTCGAGGTCGTGGTGCCCGACGGGACGGTGGTCCGGCTCGGCGGCCGCGCGCCCGATCCGCCCGGCTACGACCTGATCGGCGCGTTCGTCGGGTCCGAGGGCACCCTCGGCATCACCACTGAGGTCACCGTGCGCCTCACCCGGGCTCCCGAGACGGTGCGCACCCTGCTGGCCGCCTTCCCGTCGACCGACGAGGCCGGCGGTGCGGTGTCCGCGGTCATCGGCGCCGGCGTCGTGCCGGCCGCGATCGAGATGATGGACGCCCTCGCCATCGAGGCGGCCGAGGCCGCCGTGCACTGCAACTACCCGGCGGGTGCCGGTGCCGTGCTGGTGGTCGAGCTGGACGGCCCGCGCGCCGAGGTGGAGGCGCAGTTCGCCGAGGTGGAGCGGCACTGCCACGACAACGGCGCGTTCGAGATCCGGATCGCCCAGGACGATGCCGAGCGCGCGCTGTTCTGGAAAGGCCGCAAGTCGGCGTTCGCCGCCGTCGGCCGGATCAGCCCTGACTACATCGTGCAGGACGGCGTCATCCCGCGAACTGCGCTGCCCGAGGTGCTGCGCCGGATCGCTTCGCTGTCCGACGGGTCAGGAGTGCGGGTCGCCAACGTGTTCCACGCCGGCGACGGCAACCTGCACCCGCTGGTGCTCTTCGACGACGCCGTCGCCGGCCAGACCGAGGAGGCCGAGCAGGTGTCGGCGTCGATCCTCGACCTGTGCATCGAGCACGGCGGCTCGATCACCGGCGAGCACGGCGTCGGCGTCGACAAGGCGAGGTACATGCCGCGGATGTACACCGAGGACGACCTGGACACGATGCAGATGCTCCGCTGTGCCTTCGACCCGCACCACCTGTCCAACCCGGGCAAGGTCTTTCCCACACCCCGGCTGTGCGGCGAGATCCCGGGCCGGCACAAGGGCCCGCACCCGCTGCAGCAGGCCGGTCTGGCGGAGGTGTTCTGACGTGGCGGCGGGCGACCCGGTGCGCGACGACCTGAAGAAGGTCGCGCAGGCCCGGGCCGTCCGCGGGGCGCGTGACGACATCGCGGGCGTCCGGCCCCGCTACGTCGCGTCACCGGCCTCGACCGACGAGGTGGCCGAGGTGATCCGGGTGGCGGCGCGGCACGACCTGACCGTCGTGCCCCGTGGGGCCGGCACCACGATCGGCTGGGGAGTGCCGCCCTCGCGTGCCGACCTCGTGCTGGACACCACGCGCATCACCGGCGTCGTCGAGCACGCGGCCGGCGACCTCGTCGTCACGGTCCGCGCCGGGACGCCGGTCAGCGAGCTGCAGGGCGTGGTGGCCGAAGCCGGCCAGCAGCTCGCGCTGGACACGCCCTATCCCGCGGCCACTGTCGGCGGCACGCTGGCGGTGGGCACCAGCGGGCCGCGGCGGCTGCTCTACGGCACCGCGCGTGACCTGCTGATCGGCGTCACCTTCGTCCGGGGCGACGGCGTCGTCGCCAAGGCCGGCGGCAGGGTGGTGAAGAACGTCGCGGGCTACGACTTCGGCAAGCTGCTCCACGGGTCCTTCGGCACCCTCGGCGTCATCACCGAGGCGGTGTTCCGCCTGCACCCGCGCCCGGCCGCACGCCGCACCGTGACCGCGCTCTGCGTCGACGCCGCCTCGGCCGGGCGGGCAGCACTGTCCGTCCTCGGCTCGCAGGTCGTGCCGACGGCGGTCGAGATCGACGCGCTGGACGACGGCAGCGTGGCGGTCACGGTGCTGATCGAGGGTGTCGAGGCCGGCGTCGAGGGCCGGACCGCGGTGGTCCTGGAGCTGCTCGGCAGCGACGCGACCGAAGGTGGCGAGCCCCCGCCGGGTTTCGGGTCCCTGCCGTTCGACGCCGACGGCACCGGCCTGAAGGTCACCTCGTCGCTGAGCGGGGTCGCACCGGTGCTCGCGGCTGCCCAGCTGATCGCGCAGCACCAGGACGTCGCGCTGGCCGTCCGCGGCTCGGCAGCCGGTGTCCTCTACGCCGGGCTGCCCGCGTCGACCGACCCGGCGGCGGCCGCGGCGGTCGTCGTCGGCCTGCGCGCGGCAGCGGCGCCGTACGACGGGACCGTCAGCGTGCTCACCGCCCCGGCCGAGGTCCGTGACAAGGTCGACGTGTGGGGGCCGGTGCCCGGCCTCGAGGTGATGCGCCGCCTCAAGCACGAGCTCGACCCCGCTCACCGGCTCTCGCCGGGCCGCTTCGTCGGAGGTATCTGACACATGACGTCGCCACCCGTAGACGCGACGCACGGCACCCTCGGCGAGGACGGGCCGCAGCGGACGCCGGCGCCCGCCGGCGTACCGGCCTTCGACGCCCACCGACCGCCGTCGGCCGAGCTGGCCGCCGACTGCGTGCACTGCGGCTTCTGCCTGCCGACCTGCCCTACCTACGCGCTCTGGGGCGAGGAGATGGACAGCCCGCGCGGGCGCATCTACCTGATGCAGGCCGGCCTGGACGGCGAACCGCTGTCCGACGCGATGGTCGGGCACTTCGACGCCTGCCTCGGCTGCATGGCCTGCGTGACGGCGTGCCCGTCCGGCGTGCAGTACGACAAGCTGATCGAGGCGACCCGGGCCCAGGTCGAGCGCCGGCATCGCCGGCCGCTGAGCGACCGGCTGCTGCGCGGGGCGATCTTCGCGCTGTTCCCGCACCCGCGGCGGCTGAGGCTGCTGCGCGGCCCGCTCACGGCGTACCGGCGGTCCGGGCTGCAGCGTGCGGTCCAGCGCAGCGGTGTGCTGCACCGGCTCTCGCCGAGCCTGGCTGCGATGGAGTCGCTGGCTCCCGTGGTGCGAGCCGCGCCGCCACTGCCCGAGCGGGTCGCGGCCCGCGGCCCGCGCCGGGCCGTGGTCGGAATGCTCACCGGCTGCGTGCAGCGGGAGTTCTTCCCGCGGGTCAACGCCGCCACCGCCCGAGTCCTGGCCATGGAGGGCTGCGACGTCGTCATCCCGCGCAACCAGAGCTGCTGCGGAGCTCTGAGCGTGCACAACGGGCGCGAGGCCGAGGCGATGGCCTTCGCCCGTAGCACGGTCGACACCTTCGAGGCGGCCGGCGTCGAGCACGTCGTCGTCAACGCGGCGGGCTGCGGCTCGTCGATGAAGGAGTACGCCGAGCTGCTGCGGGACGACCCGGCGTACGCCGATCGGGCCGCCCGGTTCGCGGCCTCGGTGCGTGACGTGTCCGAGCTGATCGACGAGCTCGGGCCGGTCGCCGGCCGGCATCCGCTGCCGATGACCGTCGCCTACCACGACGCCTGCCACCTCGGTCACGCCCAAGGGGTGCGGGCCCAGCCCCGTGCGTTGCTGCGCGGCATCCCCGGGCTCGAGCTGCGCGAGGTGGCCGACCCGGACATCTGCTGCGGCTCGGCGGGCGTCTACAACTTGCTCTTCCCGCAGGCCGCCGGCGAGCTCGGCGACCGTAAGGCCCGCTCGGTGCTGGCCACCGGGGCCGAGGTGATGGTCACCGCCAACCCGGGGTGCCTCATGCAGGTCGCGGCAGCCGTCGAGCGGCAGGGCGGCCGGCTGCTGCTGGCCCACACCATCGAGGTCCTCGATGCCTCGTTGCGCGGCCGGACCGTCGAGCAGATGACCCAGGGACTCGCGCTCGGGTTTACCCGCCGGCAGACTGTGACATAGACCACATACAGGCGGAAACTGCCCGGCGATTGCACGTCCGGAGGCTGACCCATGTACGAGCAGATCCTGGACCCGGTCGGCGACTCGCTCGGCCTCTCCGCCATCTTCGCGGTGCTGCCGCTGCTGACACTGTTCCTGCTGCTCGGCGTCCTGAAGGTCAAGGCCTGGATCGCGGCGCTGGTGTCCCTCGGCGTCGGGATCGTCGTCGCGGTCGCCGTCTACGGGATGCCGGTCGGGCAGGCGGCGCTGTCAGCCTCCGAGGGCGCGGCCTTCGGCTTCTTCCCCATCCTGTGGATCGTCATCAACGCGATCTGGGTCTACAACCTCACCGTCGCGAGCGGTCACTTCGACGTGCTGCGCCGGTCCTTCGAGCGGGTCAGCCCGGACCAGCGGATCCAGGCGATCATCATCGCGTTCTGCTTCGGCGCGCTGCTGGAGGCGCTGGCCGGCTTCGGCACCCCGGTGGCGATCACCGTGGTGATGCTGATGGCCCTCGGGTTCCGTCCGGTCCGCGCCGCATCGGTCGCACTGATCGCGAACACCGCACCGGTCGCCTTCGGTGCTCTCGCGACGCCGATCGTCACACTGGCCGACGTCACCTCGGGCGTGAACGACGACAGCCGGCTCACGGTCGACACCCTGGGCTCGATGGTCGGCCGGCAGACGCCGATCCTGGCCGTGGTCGTGCCGCTGGTGCTCGTCCTGGTCGTCGACGGCAAGCGCGGCCTGCGCCAGACCTGGCTGCCCGCCCTGGTGTGCGGCGTGTCCTTCGGCATCGCCCAGTTCGTGGCGTCCAACTACATCTCGGTGCCGCTGACCGACATCATCGCCTCGCTGGTGTCCGCGGCGGCGGTCGTGCTGCTGCTCCGCGTCTGGACTCCGGTCGAGTCGCCCGACCTGACCCACGACGAGGTCGAGGGCGAGCCGGTCACCGTCGGCGGCGACGTCGCGGGCGCCGAGGGCCAGGCCGCGCGTGGGGTCTCCCGGCCCGTGGCCGGCGGCGGTGGTCGCAGCGGCAGCCGGCCGGCCGGAGCCGGCTCGGCGGCCGGCGAGGTCGCCGTGCACGACAGCGGGTCCGAAGTGGCCAAGGCCTACGCGCCGTACCTCATCATCATCGCGATCTTCTCGGTGGCCAACCTGAACGCCGTCAAGGACGCCCTCGCCGAGAAGCCGTGGACGACCAGCTTCCAGTGGCCCGGCCTGGACGTGGTCAACGGCGACGGCGAGCCGCTCGCGTCGCTCACGTTCAACGTGAACTGGCTGCCCGCTGCGGGCACCCTGATGATCCTGGCCGGCATCCTCACCGCTCTGGTGCTGAGGGTGTCGCCGGCCCGCGCGTTGACGGCGTACAAGGAGACGTACGTCGAGCTGCGCTGGGCGATCGTCACCGTGATGGCGGTCCTCGGTCTCGCCTACGTGATGAACCAGTCGGCGCAGACGAGCACCCTGGGCGCGCTGCTCGCGGAGACCGGGGACGTCTTCGTGTTCCTCTCCCCCATCCTGGGCTGGCTGGGCGTCGCGGTGACCGGATCGGACACCTCCGCCAACGCGCTCTTCGGTGCGCTGCAGGTGCAGACCGCGGCCAAGGCCGGGCTGGACCCGCTGCTGCTGGCCGCAGCGAACTCCTCGGGCGGCGTGCTGGGGAAGATGGTCAGCCCGCAGAACCTGGCGATCGCCGCGTCCGCAGTCGGCATGGCCGGCCAGGAGGGTGTGATCTTCCGCAAGGTGCTCGGCTGGAGCCTGCTGTTGCTGCTGTTCATGTGCGTGATCGTGCTGCTGCAGAGCACCTCCGTGCTGGGGTGGATGGTGCCCTGAGCCCCGGTGGTGGCGGCCGGTGGAGCAGCCGTCACGGATCGTGGCAGACAGGGGGTTCACCCGGCGAGGACCTGGGCACTCTGGGGTTGGCGCCCGCCTGGCGCGCCGACCCCCAGGTTTCGGAGGCCGTCCGCCATGTGCCAGACCACACCGCGACAGGAGCGTGAGCTACCGGTCTCGCGGGAGGCCCCGGCGATGGCCCGCGAGTTCCTGCGCAAGGCCACCTGCGCCGAGCACCACAGCCAGGTCCTCGACGACGCCGTGCTGATGGTCAGCGAGCTGGTGACCAACTCGGTCCTGCACGGCGGCCCGCCGGTCGTGGTCGCCGTCGACTGCACGGAGGACTCCCTGCAGGTCCGGGTCCGCGACGGCTCGTCCGAGCTCCCGGCTCTTCGCGAGGCGGCGCAGACCGACGAGGGCGGGCGAGGACTCGCGCTCGTGGCGGAGATGTCGGCCGACTGGGGGGTCGACCCCGTCGAGGACGGCAAGAACGTCTGGTTCGTCCTGCGCTGAGGGCGACATCGGTCAGCGCGGGACGGCCACCCCGGTCGACCCCCGGACGACGAGCTCCGGGCGGAACACGAACTCCCGCCGCGGCGCCGGGTTGCCGGCGATCTCGTCGACCAGCGCCTGCACCGCTGCCTGGCCGATCGCCTGGACCGACTGGCGCACGGTGGTGAGCGGCGGGTCGGTGAACGCGATCAGCGGCGAGTCGTCGTAGCCGACGACGGAGACGTCGTGCGGCACGGCGAGCCCGCTGCTGCGCGCGGCCCGGACCGCGCCCAGGGCCATCAGGTCCGAGCCGCACACGACGGCGGTGCACCCGCGCTCGAGCAGCGTCGAGGCCGCTGCCGCCCCGCCCTCGACGGAGAAGAACGTGTACTCGACCGCCTCGGCCGCCTCGACGGGGCCGACGTGGTCGGCCATGCTGCGCAGGAAGCCCTCGACCTTGCGCACGACCGGGACGTAACGCTCCGGCCCGACGGCCAGCCCGATCCTGCGGTGGCCGAGCGACACCAGGTGCCGGACCGAGAGCTCCATCGACGCGATGTCGTCGTTGGAGAAGAACGGCGCCGGCACCGAGGGTGTGTAGCCGTTGATCAGCACGATCGGGACCCGCTGGGCGATCAGCCGGTGGTAGCGGTCCGGGTTCGAGGTCGAGTCGGCGTGCAGCCCGGACACGAAGACGATGCCGGCGACCCCGCGCTCGAGCAGCATCTCGACGTACTCGTCCTCGCTCACCCCGCCGGGGGTCTGGGTGCACAGCACCGGCGTGTACTCGTGCTGGGCCAGCACCGTCTCGATGGTCTGGGCGAAGGCCGGGAAGATCGGGTTCCCCAGCTCCGGGACGACGAGACCGACCAGACCCGCGCTGCGCACCCGCAGCCGGTCCGGCCGGTCGTAGCCGAGGACGTCGAGGGCGGTCACCACCGCCAGCCGGGTGGCCGCGGCGACGCCCGGCTTGCCGTTGAGCACCCGGCTGACGGTGGCCTCGCTGACCCCCGCCTGCTCGGCGATGTCCTGCAGCCGGGCCCTCATGGCTCGCGACCCTAGCGGCGGATCCCGTCCCGCTCCGGCGCGCCGAGGCCGGCCTCGTCCGAGCCGGCCTCGTCCAAGGTCGCGCCGTCGACCATCTGGCTCGACGGCGCCGAGACCGCCGCTGCCCGGCCGGCGGTGTCCTGCCCCGGGACGGTGGCTGCTGCGGCGTCCGCGGCGTTCGCGGCGTCCTGCCGTCGCGCCTCGATTCCCGACATCGTGCGCAGCTTCTCCTCCGGCAGGAAGAACACGAGCACGAAGGCGACGAGCACCACCGCGGCCGCCGAGACGAACACCAGGTTCATCGAACCGGTGAATCCCTCGAGGAACGGCCTCGCCAGCCGGTCGTCGAGCTGGGACAGGAACGAGGTGTCGTCCAGCGCCCCCTTGGGCAGTCCGCCGCCGCTGGTGATCGCCTCGACCACCCGCTTGTTGGTGGGGTCGGACAGCACCTGCGGGTCCTTCAGCGCCGCCTGGAAGGCCGGCGTCGCGGCGTCGGTGCGGAAGGCCGCCACGATCTTCTCGCCCACGGTGGAGAAGAGCACCGAGAGGAACACCGCCGTGCCGAGCGTGCCGCCCATCTGCCGGAAGAAGGTGGCCGAGGAGGTGGCGACACCCATGTCCTGGGGCGGTACGGCGTTCTGCACCGCCAACGTCAGTGGCTGCATGTTGAAGCCGAGCCCGATCCCGAAGAGGGCCGACAGGGCCATCGTCACCCAGAGCTCGGTGTCGACGCCGATCTGGCCGAGGCCAGCGAGGGCGAGCACGAGCAGCCCGGTGCCGATGACCGGGAACTTCTTGTACCGCTCGGTGCGGGAGATGATCTGGCCGGAGACGATCGAGCCGGCCATGATGCCGAAGGTCAGCGGGATCAGGAGCAGGCCGGCCTTGGTCGGCGAGACTCCCTTGACGATCTGCAGGTACAGCGGCAGAGCGGCCAGCCCGCCGAACATCCCCATGCCGAGGATGAAGTTCAGCAGCGAGCCGAGGCCGAACGTCCGGCCGCGGAACAGCCTGAGCGGGATCAGGGCGTCGTCGCCGTAGCGGCCCTGGTCCCAGATGAAGGCCGCGATGCCGAGGGCACCGACGAGGTACGCCGTGACGGAGGCGGGGGAGGTCCAGCCCCACTCGCGCCCCTGCTCGGCGACGAGCAGCAACGGCACCAAGCCCACCACGAGGGCGACGGCGCCGGGCCAGTCGATCCGGTGGTCACGACGGATGTGCGGGAGGTGCAGGCTGCGCATGACGAGCAGCAGTGCGCCGATGCCGATGGGGACGTTGACCAGGAACACCCAGCGCCAGCCGGCCACTCCGAGGATGGTGTCCTGGCCGGCCAGGAAGCCGCCGATGACCGGACCGAGCACGCTGGACGTGCCGAAGACCGCCAGGAAGTAGCCCTGGTACTTCGACCGCTCGCGCGGCGGGACGATGTCGCCGATGATCGTCAGCGCCAGCGAGAACAGACCGCCGGCACCGAGGCCCTGGAAGGCGCGGAAGGCCGCGAGCTCGGTCATCGAGGTGGCGAAGCCGCTCAGTGCCGAACCGAGCACGAAGATGGTGATGGCCGCGAGGAAGAACGGCCGGCGACCGTAGAGGTCGGAGAGCTTGCCGTAGAGCGGCGTGCTGATGGTGGCGGTGATCAGGTACGCGGTGGTCACCCAGGCCTGCACCGAGAGACCCTGCAGGTCGTCGGCGATGGTGCGGATCGAGGTGGCCACGATGGTCTGGTCCAGGGCCGCGAGGAACATCCCCGCCATCAGCCCGGACAGGATGGTCAGGATCTGGCGGTGGCTCAACTCGCCGGACGCCGGGCTGTGTGCCACGGCGGGGGTGGTGGTCATGAAGCGTGCTCCTTGGAAGCGTGGCTGTGCGCGAGGTCGGTCAGCGAGGTGCGCTGCTCGACGAAGCTGTCGTTGAAGCGGGCGAGGAGGGCGGTCAGGGCGTCGACGTCGTCGGCCGGCCAGCCCTCCAGGACGTGGGCGAACATCCGCTGCCGGTGCTCCTGCTTGGCGGCGTAGGCCTGGCGGCCGCGCTCGGTGGCGACGAGCAGGCTGGCCCGCCCGTCCTCCGGGTCGGACTGCCGCTCGACCAGGCCGGCCTTGACCAGCTGGGCGACCTGGCGGCTGACCGTCGAGGGGTCGACGCAGGCGATCTCGGCGAGCGCCGAGCTGCGCCGGGGGCCGTCGTTGACCAGCTGGAAGAGCAGGCCGTAGGCCGCCCACTCCACCCCGTCGCCGCTGGTGCTGCCGCTGGCGACGAGCTGCTGTCGCATCCCGGCGAAGGCCCGCTGGAGACGGATCACCTGCTCGCCGAGCGCGGCGACGCTGTCCGGACCGACGGTCACGGGCTCCTCCAGAGGCTGGTCCGACGGGTAGCAGGACGCAACTGCTTGCGTGCGTCATCTAACTGGATGCAGCATACAAGCATTTTGCCGACCGTCAACCCGGACGGGAGTCCGAGACCCGGTGCGCCAGCCGCTGGGCGTCGTACGGGGCGTGCACCTTGACGTCGTTGTCGAAGTAGACGACCACGTCGCGCCCCTGGTCGCGCCAGTCCCGGACCCGGGCCGCCCAGGTGTCCAGGGCCTGGTCGGAGTAGCCGCTGACGTAGAGCTCGGCGTCCCCGTGCAGGCGGACGTAGACGTGCCGGGCGGTGGGCTCGAGGAACATCGGCCACTTCCCCGCCGTGTCCGCGGTGACGACGGCGATGTCGTGCTCCCGCAGCAGGGGCAGGAACCGTGGGTTCTCGTACGTCGGGTGCCGCACCTCGAGGGCGTGCCGCAGCGGCCGGTCCTCGTCGGCCGTCAGCCAGGTCCGCCCCTCGACCCGCTCGTCGTGCCCGGCTGCCAGAGCCGCCGCTTCGGTCGTGGTGCGCGGCAGCAGCGCGAAGAAGTCGACCAGCCGCGACTCGTCGTACCCCAGGTTCGGCGGCAGCTGCCACAGGAGCGGTCCCAGCTTGGCGCCGAGGGCGAGCACCCCGGAGGCGAAGAAGTTGGCCAACGGGACCTCGACGCCGCGCAGCTTCTTCATGTGGGTGACGAAGCGACCGCCCTTGACGGAGAACAGGAAGTCCGGCGGCGTCCGGTCGTGCCAGGCGCGGAAGCTCTCCGGCTTCTGCAGCGCGTAGAAGGAGCCGTTGACCTCGATGGTGCTCAGCAGGCTGGCCGCGTGCTCCAGCTCGAGCCGCTGCGGGAGCCCGGGCGGGTAGAACACCCCGCGCCACGGCGGATAGTTCCACCCCGATATGCCGACCCGGACCTCGCTCACCGGCCCAGGCTAGGCGGGTTACCGTCGGACCCGTGATCACCGTCGAGCTGGCCCGGGAGCTGCGGCTGGCCGGGCTGCACTGGGAGCCGGCGTCCGGCGACCGCTTCGTCGTCGCCGATCGCGGCATGGACGACCAGGTGTTCGTCCTGAGCGAGATGACGGTCGAGGTGCGCTCCTTCCCCTCCGGGCCGGTGATCGCGTTCAACGGCACGACCGAGTGGGCGTTGGACTCCTTGGACCAGGACGACGCCCTGTGGCTGCCGGCCGAGGACCAGCTGCGCGACCGGCTCGGCACGTCGTTCCATCGGCTGGAACGGGCCGCGGAGGGTTTCGCCGTGGTGATGGCCGAGGGCGAGGCAGAGGTGCGCGCGACCGGGCCTGACCCGGTGTCCGCGTACGCCCACGCGGTGCTTGCCCGGCTCCGATCCGGGGCGCGCCGCTGACGGTGGTCGGTCAGACCAGTGCGATGTCCGGCCAGTCCGACGGCAGCTCGGGTCGCACCTCGGCCACCAGGTCCAGCCCGGTGATCCGGATGACCCGGTCGCCCAACGGCGTCGGACGGCACAGCACCAGCGGTCGCCGGATCCGACCGCGCGCGTCAGCCAGGTGCATGAGGAAGGCGACCAACGTCGACCCCATCAGGGTGGCGCCGCCGAGGTCGACGTAGGTGACGCTGCCGGGGGCATCCAGCAGCCGTCGCGCCGCTACGCCGAGAGCCTTGGCGTCGGACAGGTCGACGTCGCCGACGACCCGCACGTAGACCGCGCTGGAGTCTCGCGGCCTGGTGATGGACAGGCGCATCTGTTCCTGGGTGTAGGGCGACATGCTCTGCCAGCTCTCGTACCGGGTCGAACGACGCCGGGTCCGGGGCGGCAGCGCGGTCTCTGCACCACCGAACGTACTCCTGACGAGTTCGGTTCTTGCCGTTTCCCGTCGGCTTCTCTGCACCTGGACGCGGATCCCGCCGACATGTCCCTTCATTTCCGTGCGCCGGACGCCGAAGAGCCAGCGAGACGGCAGCCACGGCCGCGGCCGGGCCGTGTTCGGCATCGTCGCCGGCGCCCTCGGCACACTCATGCTGCTCGCGACCGTCGTGAGCGCCGCGACCTGAGACGTACGAACAGCCTCGTTGCGTAGTGTCGGGGCCGTGACACTGATCAAGACCGCCGACCTCACCAAGAAGTACGGATCGGTCACGGCCGTCTCCGAGCTCACGGTCGACATCGAACCGGGCGTCGTCGGGCTGATCGGCGCCAACGGCGCGGGCAAGTCGACGCTGATCAAGATGGTGCTCGGCCTGCTGCCCCCGACCTCGGGCTCGGCCACCGTGCTCGACCTGGACATCGCCACCGACGGCGCGGCGATCCGCGAGCGGGTGGGCTACATGCCCGAGCACGACTGCCTGCCGCCGGACGTCTCGGCGACCGAGTTCGTGGTGCACATGGCCCGGATGTCCGGGCTGCCGAAGACCGCCGCGCGGGAGCGGACGGCCGACACACTGCGGCACGTCGGGCTCTACGAGGAGCGGTACCGCCCGATCGGCGGCTACTCCACCGGCATGAAGCAGCGGGTCAAGCTGGCCCAGGCGCTCGTGCACGACCCGCAGCTCGTGCTGCTCGACGAGCCGACCAACGGGTTGGACCCCGCCGGGCGGGACGACATGCTGGGGCTGATCCGCCGGATCGGCACCGAGTTCGGCATCTCGGTCCTGGTGGCCTCGCACCTGCTGGGTGAGCTCGAGCGGGTCTGCGACCACGTCGTGGTCATCGACGCCGGCCGGCTGCTGCGCTCGTCGTCCACCGCCGACGTCACCGCGGCCAGCCAGCTGATCGCCGTCGAGGTCACCGAGCGCACCGACGAGCTCGCCGCGGCACTGCGCGAGGCCGGGCTCGGCGCACAGCCGGTCGGCACTCTGCTCGAGGTGGACCTGACCGACGACACGACGTACGACATCGTGCGCGACACTGTGGCCGGCCTCGGCGTCGGGCTGATCCGGATGGAACGACGCCGGCACCGGATGTCCGAGATCTTCACCACCCCTGACGGGAGCCGATGATGGCGACGACCGGGCAGGGGGTCATCCACGACCTCGGCTACCGGCACTACGACGGGCTGCGGGCGGGCCGTCGCTACATCGCACGGGCGCTGTTCCTGGAGAGCGCGAAGGGGGCGTACGGCCTGGGCCGGTCCGCCAAGTCGAAGATCATGCCGATGCTGCTGCTCGCCGCGATCTGCCTGCCCGCGTTCATCATCGTGGTCATCGCCACGGTGACCAACGCCGACGAGCTGCCCGGCGACTACACCTCCTACGTCCTGAACGTGAGCCTGCTGGTGATGGTCTACGTGGCGGGCCAGGCGCCGGCGAACGTCTCGCGCGACCTGCGGTTCCGCGTGGTCTCGCTGTACTTCTCCCGACCGCTGGAACGCATCGACTACGTCGTCGCGAAGTACGCCGCCATGACCACTGCGATCTTCGTGCTGCTCGCCCTGCCGCTCACGATCCTGTTCGTCGGCGCGCTGCTGGCGAAGCTGCCGCTGGACGAGCAGGTGCCCGACTACCTGCGAGCGCTGGTCGGCGCCTTGCTGGTCGCCCTGGTGCTCGCCGGCCTCGGCCTGGTCATCGCCGCGTTCACCCCGCGCCGGGGTCTCGGCGTGGCCGCCATCATCGCGGTGCTCGCCGTGCTGGCAGGGGTGCAGGGAGCCGTGCAGGCGATCGCGGTCGAGGAGGGCGCCGACACCTTCGCCGGCTACGCCGGTTTGTTCTCGCCGTTCACCATGGTGCAAGGAGTCATGTCCTCGGTGCTCGGTGCGCCCGAGGTGCTCGACGCGGAGCCACCGGGTGCCCTCGGCGGCGCGGTGTTCATGGGCGCCACGCTGCTGGTCGTCGCCGCCTGCTTCGGCGCCCTCATCCTTCGCTACCGGAAGGTCTCGATCTAGTGAGCACGCTGCTCCTGGACAACGTGTCCCGATGGTTCGGCAACGTGGTCGCCGTCAACGACGTGACCATGACGATCGGCCCCGGGGTCACCGGGCTGCTCGGTCCCAACGGCGCCGGCAAGTCCACGCTGATCCACATGATGGGCGGCTTCCTGCCGCCGTCGTCCGGCACGGTGACCCTCGACGGCGAGGTGGTCTGGCGCAACGAGGAGATCTACCGCCGGATCGGGCTGGTGCCTGAGCGGGAGGCGATGTACGACGTCGTCAGCGGCTGGGAGTTCGTGCTGGCCAA
This sequence comes from uncultured Actinomycetota bacterium, assembly GCA_963746465.1. Taxonomy (GTDB): domain Bacteria; phylum Actinomycetota; class Actinomycetes; order JACCUZ01; family JACCUZ01; genus CAVVAY01. The sequence goes on from CAVVAY010000013.1 coordinate 69,742, forward strand.
CGCCCGGCTGCACCGGCTCGACGACCCGCAGGGCGCCGCCCGGCGGGCCATCGAGACCGTGCACATGACCGACGCGCAGGAGCGCGACATCTCGACGTACTCCAAGGGGATGAAGCAGCGGATCAAGATGGCGACCGCGCTGGTGCACGACCCGCCGGTCCTGCTGCTGGACGAGCCGTTCAACGGCATGGACCCGCGTCAGCGGCTGCAGCTGATGGACCTGCTGCAGGCGATGGGCGACGCCGGGCGCACCGTCCTGTTCAGCTCGCACATCCTGGAGGAGGTGGAGCGGATCGCCGGTAACATCCAGGTGATGGTCGCCGGCCGGCACGCGGCCTCGGGCGGCTTCCGCGAGATCCGTCAGCTGATGACCGAGCGGCCGCACCAGTACACGATCCGCTCGGACGACGACCGGGCGCTGGCGGCGGCCATCATCGCCGACCGGAGCGCATCCTCGGTCGAGCTGGTCGCGGCCATAACCGGCGGTCGGCAGGTCAACCGTGGTGGAGCGACCGTCGGCACCCGGGACGCGACCAGCGCCCTGCACGTGCAGGCCACCGACTTCGCCAGCTTCGTGCGGGTCCTGCCTCAGCTGGCCAGCCGGCACAACATCCGTCTCTACGAGGTCTCCCCCGCCGACGAGTCGCTGGAGAGCGTCTTCTCCTACCTGGTGGCGCGATGAACGCCACCGTTGCCCAGCTCACCGCCCGCAGCCTGCTCGGCCGACGCCGTGCCTACCTGCTCCTGGCGCTGTCGCTGATCCTGGTGGTGCTCTCCGCCCTGGTCCGGGGTCTCGCCGGTCAGGACACCGACATCACCGTCGGCATCCTCGGTGGCTTCGCGCTGGCCACGATCGTGCCGCTGCTCGGTCTGATCGCCGGAACCGGTTCGATCGGGCCGGAGATCGACGACGGGTCGATCGTCTACCTGCTGTCCAAGCCGCTGAGCCGGTTCTCGATCGTGCTGACCAAGGCGGTGGTGGCGGTCGCCGTCATCACGGTGTTCGGGTCGGTCAGCGTGCTGATCGCGGGCCTGGTCCTGAACGGGACGTCGGACAACCTGGCGATCGGCTATGCGGTGGGCGCGCTGGTCGCCGGCATCGCCTACGGCACGTTCTTCCTGATGCTCGCGGTGCTGACCCGCCATGCGGTCGTGGTCGGGCTCCTCTACGCGCTGATCTGGGAGACGCTGGTCGGCAGCTACGTGCCCGGCGCGCAGACGCTGAGCATCCAGCAGTGGTCGCTCGCGATCACCGAGAAGGTCGTCGGCTCGGACGCCGAGCGGCTGGACGTCATCTCGGCCGTCAGCCTCGGCGCGGCGGTCCCGCTGCTGCTGGTCGTCATCATCGGGTCCACGTGGTACGCCGGCTGGCGGCTGCGAACTCTGCGGCTCACCAGCGACGAGTGAGAGGTCAGAAGCGCCAACGGGTGGCCCCGCCCGGGGTGGCGGCGAGCACCACCGTCGCCTGCCGCGGGGTCAGCCGGTAGACCCGCCACGGCGGCGGCCCGGCGGACGGTGCGCTGTACTCCGCGGTCAGGGCGGTTCCGGAACTGTCGACCCGGCACGGCCACCCTCCCGCGGCCCACCGTTGCGCCATCTCCGCCACGACGTCCGCCTCGTCCACCGCAGCGGCATCGCCTTCCACCGCGAGGTCGAACTCCGCGGTGGACACACCCAGCGTGCACCGGGGGTCCCTCGCCAGGTTCCGCCCCTTGCGCGTCGTCTCCCCGGTCGTGAAGTAGAAGAGCCCGGCCACCCACTGCGGGCCGAGGCCGGTCAGGTGGGGACTGCCGTCCGGGTTGGTGGTCGCCAGCCAGCTCCGGTGGTCGGGAGCGTCCGTCCCGGCCAGCCCCTCCGGCCCTGCAAGCCGGCTCTCGACCCGCTGCCAGTCGACCAACGGCAGCCCGTACAGCTCGGCGAGGTTCGTGGCGTCCATGCCCCAGCGAAGCACACTCCCGCGGTCTTGACAGCGTCCGGTAACAGGTGAAATGTGCCGATTCGTGGATGTAAGACGACCGCTGGGTCTCCTCGCCGCCCTCGCCGCCCTGGCGGCGCTCCTGCTCACCGGACTGGTCAGCGGCCCGGTCGGCAATGCTGCCGCGCGCCCGAACGTGACCTACCGGGACAGCGGCGGGGTCATCTCCCTCGAGGTGCGGGCCGGGTCGGGGGCACCGGGGTACACGATCAAGGTCGACCGCGCGCCGTTCGGCATCGCCACCTGGCGCAACGGGAAGCGCGTGCTGGCGACCGAGTCGAGCACTCCCGCTGCGCTCGAGATCCGCACGGCCGCCGGCTGGGCTGGCACCACCACGGTGCGGCGCGCGCAGTGGCAGGACGGCGTGCTCGACCTGACCGTCGAGACCACCCAGGCGGCCGAGCCGGCGCACGTCCGGCTGACCCCGACCGCTGATCGCTATGCACTGCGCCTGTCCGCGGCGGGCGCCAGCCCTGTGCTCAGCACCCGGGTGAACTACGACATGGCGTCCGCGGGCCACTGGTACGGCCACGGCGAGGCGCAGACCGACGACGGCGCGCCGTACACCGCACAACCCTGGCCGCTCGACGAGTCCCCGATCGAGGACGAGCTCTTCGGACCGGCCTCCTACCTCATGATCGACCCGTTCTGGTTCACCCAGTCCGCAGCCGGGCTCTGGTTCGACACGCGTGACGTGATGGCTGTCTCGCTGGGCAGCCGGCAGGCGGGCACGGCAGCGCTCGAGGTCCAGGACAGCGACAGCTCGACGCACACCGTCTTCGTGGAAGGCACACCTCACGCGGTCTACCAGGACTACGCGGGCATCACCGGCGGCCCGGACAAGAGCGACGCAACGCCGACGCAGTACCGGATGCCGCTCTGGAACAGCTGGGCCCAGTTCTACACCAGCGTCTCGCAGGACAAGCTGCTCGAGTACGCCCGCGGGCTGAAGGCGGCGGGAGTGCCTGGTCACACGATCCAGGTCGACGACGGCTGGATGTCCCACTACGGCGACTTCACGTTCAACGACAAGTTCCCGGCGCCCGCGGAGATGTCGAAGGCGATCCACGACCTCGGCTACGACATGGGCCTCTGGGTGACGCTCTGGATCAACAACGACGCGGACAACTACGCGTTCGCCCGTGACCACGGGTACCTGCTGCGCAGCAAGGAGGACCCGGCGCAGCCGTGCCAGGTCTCCTGGTGGAACGGCACGGCGGGCATCGTCGACCTGGCGAACCCGGATGCGCGGGCCTGGTTCGGTCAGCAGCTTCGAGACCTGGAGAGCCGGTTCGACGTCGACGGCTTCAAGTTCGACACCCGGTTCTTCGACGAGCGGTGCGCGCCCTACCCCGGCCATGAGCCGCTCGACTACCTCGACCTCGGCGCCACGTTCGCCGACGAGTTCGACCAGCAGGGCGCCGGCGTCCGCATCCACTGGACCGGGTCCCAGCGCTACGGGTTCGTGATCCGCCAGGTCGACAAGGGCACGGACTGGGGGTCGTTGCAGGCGGCCGTCGCCCAGGACCTCGCCATCAGCTCGATCGGCTACCCCTTCGTCGAGACCGACATGATCGGCGGGTCACTGGGCGGGCCGACCCCGAGCAAGCGGCTGCTCGTGCGTTGGGCGCAGGCTGCCTCGCTGATGCCGCTGATGTACTCCTCGACCTCTCCGGTCGGGCGCACCGACCCCTCCACCGGGGAGCTCGAGGACTACGACCAGGAGACCATCGACCTCTACACGCGGGCAGTGCAGCGACACGAAGATCTGACGCCGTACATCCGCGACCAGGTCCAGCGCGCGATCGCGAGCGGTGAACCGATCATGAAGCCGCTGTTCTTCGAGTTCCCTGGGGACGACGCCGGCTACAGCATCGACGACGAATGGCTGCTCGGCGACTCGTTGCTCGCCGCGCCGCTGGTCACCGACGCGCAGAGCCGCCGCGTGCACATCCCACCGGGCCGGTGGTTCGACGTGACCCGGTCACGGGTGGTGGTGGGGCCGACGACCCTGCCGCGCTACTCGGCCGGCCTGGGCGAGACGCCGGTGTTCGTCCGGCTCGGCCGGCCCGACACGGGTGCCCTGATGCACGCCGTCGCTCACTGGTAGGACACAACACGGACCAACGGAGGTCTGCCGTGAACTCATCACCTGTCCACCCCGGACTGCGCGGTCGGGCTGTCGCGGCCCTCGCCGTGCTGGCCCTGACGGCTACCCTCACCGGCATGTCCACGGCCGGTGCCGCAGGTGCGGCGACGACGACTGGCGTGGTGCCGAAGCCGGTCTCGGTCGACGCACGGCCCGGCGCGCCGTTCACGCTGACCCCTGCCTCGCGAATCCTGGTGCCGTCACGCTCGGCGGCGGCGGAGTCTGCCGCGACGGCGCTGGCCGCAGTCCTGCGCCCCTCGACCGGGTACCCGCTGCCCATCGTCGCCGACGACCGGTCCGCTGGCCACGACGTTCGGCTCGAGGTCGGTGGCGCCCGAGGCCTCGGTGCGGAGGGGTACCGGCTCAAGGTCGCCGCCGGTGAGGTGGTCCTGACCGGCCGGAACGCTGCCGGGCTCTTCTACGCCGTGCAGACCCTGCGGCAGCTGCTGCCGCCACGCGTGGAGGCGAGCACCGTCCAGGACGGTCCGTGGACCATCGCCGGCGTGCGGATCACCGACCACCCTCGATTCGCCTGGCGCGGGGCGATGCTCGACGTGGCGCGGCACTTCTTCAGCGTCGCTGAGGTCGAGCGCTACATCGACCTGCTCGCGATGTACAAGGTCAACGTGCTGCACCTGCACCTCGCCGACGACCAGGGCTGGCGGATCGAGATCGACAGCTGGCCCCGGCTGGCCACCCACGGCGGCAGCACGGAGGTCGGCGGCGGCCCGGGTGGCTACTACACCAAGGAGCAGTACGCCGCGCTGGTGCGGTACGCCCAGGACCGGCACATCATGGTGGTGCCCGAGATCGACATGCCGGGCCACACGAACGCCGCCCTCGCGTCGTACGCCGAGCTGAACTGCGACGGCGTCGCACCGCCGCTGTACACCGGCACCAGCGTCGGATTCAGCTCGCTGTGCATCGACAAGGAGATCACCTACCAGTTCGTGGACGACGTGGTGCGTGAGCTCGCCGCCATGACACCTGGGCCGTACATCCACATCGGGGGCGACGAGGCGCACAGCACGCCGCACGACGACTACGTGCGGTTCGTCAACCGGGTCGCGGGGATCGTCGGCAGCCATGGCAAGCGGATGCTCGGCTGGGAGGAGATCTCCGGCGCGGAGGTGCCGTCGAGCTCGGTGGCCCAGTTCTGGGACACCCCTGCGGAGGCGAGGGCAGCGGCCAGCAAGGGGATGGAGGTCGTGATGTCCCCGGCCCAGAAGGCCTACCTCGACATGAAGTACGACAAGGACACGCCGCTCGGTCTGTCCTGGGCCGGCTTCACCAACGTCCAGGACTCGTACGAGTGGGACCCTGCCACCTTCGTCCCGGGGATGCCGGAGCAGTCGGTCCTCGGTCCGGAGGCACCGCTGTGGAGCGAGACCCTCGAGGACATCGACGACGTCGAGTTCATGGCGTTCCCGCGGATGGCCGGCATCGCCGAGATCGGCTGGTCACCGGCCACCGGCAGGTCCTGGCAGGAGTACCGGCCACGCCTCGCGCAGCAAGGGCCGCGCTGGGACGTGATGTCGGTGAACTACTACCGCTCCCCCGAGGTGGCATGGCCGTAGCCGGCGAGTCAGGAGACTGCGGCCTTCACCAGCTTGACGACGGTCTTCTCCACCGCCGGGCTCCACTTCTTCAGCGCGTACGACACCGGTGTCACCGCCGCATCCGGGGGTCCTGCGTCGGGTCGGGGTACCTGGCCGGGCAACCGTCTTCCCTCGCGTCCGGGCGCAGCTCGTAGTGCCAGGGCTCGTTGCTGTAGATCTGGCAGAGCCCGTACTCGGCGCCGTGGTCGGACAGCCACTCCGTGGCGTCCGAGGGCCCGAGGTCGACGGCGTCCCCTGACACGTGCGGAGACGTCTCAGCGGTGGCCACCCAGCGGGCCGCTTCCTCCTTCGAGCCGTACCGGGCGATCGCCTCACGAAGTAGTCGCCTCTGGTGCTGCGCCGAGCGCCAGCCACTGTTCACGGAGAGCACGACGCCGGCGTCTGCGGCGGCGTCAGTCGCGGCTTGGCGGAGAGCGCGCAGCAGCCTCGGGTCGAGGTTGGCCACGGCCGGATCCAGATCGTCGAAGACCGTCACGACGTGGGAAACGGATCCAGCGCCAGGCGGCAACGGCGGCCGGTTCTCGAGCACCGACAAGGGGGACGATGATGCCAGTGACTGGCGAGCCGCGAGGACGCCGACAAGCGTCGCGACGACAACAAGGACAGCGAGGAAGGGCGATCGGGGACGAGCGAGTGGTCGAGCTGGTGCGCCGGGAGACATGCTTGCAGTCAAGGCGGCATGACGTTGCCGGTCCGTATGGCGTTTCCGATATGCCGCCGATATGCGCGGACTCGTAGCATCGAGGGTCTATGCGCGTGCTGATCGTCGAGGACGAGCCCTTCATGGCTGAGGCGATCCGCGATGGGCTGCGCCTGGAAGCGATCGCCGCCGACATCGCCGCTGACGGTGACACGGCGCTGGAGCTGCTGAGCATCAACACCTACGACATCGCCGTCCTCGACCGCGACATACCCGGCCCCTCCGGAGACGAGATCGCACAACGCATCGTCGCCTCAGGCGGCGATATGCCGATCCTGATGCTCACCGCGGCCGACCGGATCGACGACAAGGCTTCCGGGTTCGAGCTCGGCGCCGACGACTACCTCACGAAGCCTTTCGACCTTCGAGAGCTCGTGCTCAGGCTCAGAGCACTCGATCGCAGGCGCGCGCACAACAGGCCCCCGGTGCGGGAGATAGCTGGCCTTCGGCTCGATCCGTTCCGCCGCGAGGTCTACCGCGACGGCCGTTACGTCGCTCTCACCCGGAAGCAGTTCGCAGTGCTCGAGGTCCTCGTCGCCGCCGAAGGCGGTGTGATCAGCGCCGAGGACCTGCTGGAACGGGCCTGGGACGAGAACGCCGACCCGTTCACCAACGCCGTACGCATCACGGTCTCGGCACTGCGCAAACGGCTCGGCGAACCCCGGATCATCGCCACCGTGGCCGGCGTCGGCTACCGCATCGACCCGGCACCCGGCACGGGAGGCGAGGGAGCGAACCGTGGATAGACGCCCCGGTATGAGCGTTCGCCTCAAGCTCACCCTCAGCTACGCCGGCTTCCTCCTGGTCGCCGGCACGTTGATGCTCGCCGCCGCATGGCTCGCCGGGCAGCCCGGGAACTCCTTCGACTCCCTGCTCCGATACGTACCGGACGGCGTGATCAGCACCCTCGGTGGCCTCGTGCCCGGGAACAACTCCTTCCTCCTGCGTGCCTTCGCTCCCGCCGCGGCCATCGTGCTGGCGTTCCTGCTGGTGTTCGGTCTCCTGGGCGGGTGGCTTCTCGCCGGCCGGATGCTCGCCCCGTTGACCCGCATCACCGACGCCACCCGGGTGGCCGCAAACGGATCGCTCTCCCACCGGATCCGGCTACCCGGCCGCAGAGATGAGTTCCGCGAGCTCGCGGACGGGTTCGACACGATGCTCGCGCGGCTCGAAGCACACGTCGCCGAGCAGCGCAGATTCGCCGCCAACGCCTCGCACGAGCTGCGCACTCCGCTGGCGATCACGCAGACCCTTCTCGATGTCGCCCGCAACGATCCGCACCGCGACAGCGCCGAGATGGTCGAACGGCTCCACTTCGTGAACAGCCGGGCGATCGACCTCACGGAGGCATTGCTCCTGCTCAGCCGCGCCGACCAGCGGTCTTTCACCCGGGAGCCCGTCGACCTGTCCCTCGTCGCAGAGGAAGCCACCGAGACGCTGCTTCCCTTCGCGGAAGAGCATGGTGTCGCCGTCGAGACCTCCGGTGACATGGCGACCGCGACCGTCGGCTCATCCGCGCTCCTTCTGCAGATGACCACGAACCTCCTGCACAACGCGATCGTCCACAACCTGCCTGGCGGCGGCACGGTGTGGGTCACGACCCGCGCTCAACCCAGGAGCGTCGTGCTCACCGTCGAGAACACCGGCGAGAAGCTCCCCGCGCAGCTGGTCTCCACCTTCGTCGAGCCGTTCCAGCGCGGTACCGAACGCATCCGCACCGGCCACGCCGGCGTCGGCCTCGGCCTGGCGATCGTCAGGAGCATCACCCGAGCACACGACGGAGACCTCACCCTCACGCCCCGTGCGGCTGGAGGGCTCTGCGTCACCGTTCGGCTACCTGGCGCACCAGCGGCATGATCGTCGGCATGACAAAACCGTTCACGTTCCTCGCCGACGCGTTCGACGTGTCGAGCGCCCGGGAGCTCGGCGAGCGGGCCCGCGCCGCGGAGACGCTCGGCGTGACCACGTTCGTGCTGCCGGACCATCTCGTCGGCCAGCCGGCCCCGGTGCCGTACCTGGCCACTGTCGCCGCCCTGACCGAGCGCCTCCGGATAAGCGCCTTCGTGCACAACAACGACCTTCGTCATCCCACGGTGCTCGCGCAGGAGCTGGCCACCCTGGACGTCCTGTCAGAGGGCCGGCTCGACGTGGCCGTCGGGGCGGGGTGGAACGAGTCCGAGTACGCCGCGATCGGCCTGCCGTTCGACCCGATCCGGGTCCGGCAGGCTCGGCTGGCCGAGTCGGTGGCAGTCCTCAAGGGCTGCTTCGGCCCGGGCCCGTTCTCGTTCGCCGGTGACCACTACACGATCACCGACTACGACGCCCAGCCGAAGCCGGTGCAGCAGCCGCACCCACCGTTCTTCATCGGCGGCGGCGGACGGACCACCCTGGAGCTGGCCGCGCATGAGGCGCAGATCGTCGGCCTGGCGCCGCGGATCCGGCGAGGCGGCCGGTCCGACCCGGCGTCGTTCACCTGGGCCGCCACCGAGGAGAAGATCGGCTGGGTCCGGGAGGCGGCCGGTGACCGGTTCGACGACCTGACGTTCAACGTCTACCCGTCGTTCTGGCCGGTCACCGTCACCGACGACCTCCACGGCGAGGCCGAGAAGGTGATCGCGAGCATGCAGGAACGCGGCGGGGCGGTGCTCACCGCCCAGGAGGTCATCGACTCGCCGCACATCTTCATCGGCTCCCTCGACCGGTTCGTCGAGAAGTTCACCGAGCTGCGCGACCGCCTCGGCATCTCGTCGTTCCTGGTCGACCTCCACCACCTCGGTCCGGTGGTCGAGCAGCTCGCCGGCAGCTGACGCGCGGGAACGAGCGAGTCGTCCCGCGGTCAGTCCTCCAGCAGCTCCCGCTTGTGCTTCTGCAGCTGAACGATCAGCGACCAGCTCACCTCGTCCTCGCGGCGGGCGCCGTTGACCGTGACCAGCCGCTCGCGCTGCCGGTAGTACTCGATCATCGGCCGGGTCTTGGCCTCGTACACCTCCAGCCGGTGCTCGATGACCTCCTGGGTGTCGTCGGAACCGCGGCCGCGGGCGAGCAGGCGACGGATCAGCTCGTCGCGGCCCACGTCGAGGTAGGCCGCGATCTGCACGGCCACCCCGAGCTTGCTGGCGGTCTCGTAGGCGATCTCGGCCTGCTCGACCGTGCGCGGGAAGCCGTCGAGCACGTAGCCGCCGTTGGCGCTGGCCTCGACGATCGGCTTGCGCAGCATGTCGAGCACCATCTGGTCCGGCACCAGGTCGCCACGCGACACGTACTGCTGCACCTGCTGGCCGAACGGCGTCTCCTCGGTGACGTGCTTTCGCAGCAGGTCACCGCTGGAGATGTGCGCGATCCCGAAGTGCTCCGCGAGGCGCACCGCCTGGGTGCCCTTGCCGGAGCCGGGTGCGCCGATCAGCAGCAGGCGCATCTCAGTCCTCCGGTCGGCACGGGCCGCCGCCGGGAGGCGGCGCGTCGGGCAAGCCCGCATCCTGCCACCTAGGGTGTCCGGCGTGAGCCAGGCGTCCATGGACGGGATGTGGGCCGACCTGCTGCCGGTCGGGCGGGACGGCGGCACCGGCGGCTACCGGCGACACGCCTGGGCGCCCGCCGACCTCGCCTGCCGGGAGTGGTTCGCCGCCGAGGCCGCGCACCGCGGACTGGACCTCGTGGTCGACCGCAACGGCAACCAGTGGGCATGGTGGGGAGACCCGGACGTCGACGGCCCGGGCGTGGTGACCGGCAGCCATCTCGACTCGGTGCCCGACGGCGGTGCGTTCGACGGACCGCTCGGCGTGGTCGGCGGGTTCGCCGCGGTCGACCTGCTGCGTGAGCGCGGCCAGCAGCCCGGACGGCCACTCGCGGTCGTGAGCTTCACCGACGAGGAGGGCGCGCGGTTCGGCATCGCCTGCGCCGGCTCCCGGCTGCTGACCGGTGCGCTGGACGCCGACCGGGCTCGCGCGCTGACCGATGGCGAGGGGACGTCGATGGCCGAGGCCATGCGCGCGGCAGGGCACGACCCGGCGCACCTCGGTCGTGACGACGAGACGCTGCGTCGCATCGGCACGCTCGTCGAGCTGCACGTCGAGCAGGGCCGTGCGCTGGTCGACGACGGGTCGGCGGTCGGCGTGGCCCGCAGCATCTGGCCGCACGGCCGGTGGCGGCTCGACCTCGCCGGTGAGGCCAACCATGCCGGTACGACCCGACTCGAGGACCGCGACGACCCGATGCTGCGGCTCGCCGCGGCGGTCCTGGCCGCCCGCGAGGCAGCCACCGAGCACAGCGCCGTGGCGACAATCGGGCGCGTGGCCGTGCACCCCAACGGGACCAACGCCATCCCCTCACAGGTGCGGGCCTGGCTGGACGCGCGTGGCGCTGCCGAGGCCGACGTGCGGGCCGTGGTCGCCGAGGTCGCCGCCGCAGCAGGCACCGAGGCCGTCGAGGAGTCCTGGACACCGGAGGTCACCTTCGGGGCCGCGCTGCGCGACCGGCTGGCCGAGCTGCTCGGCGGCGTTCCGGTGCTGCCCACCGCAGCCGGTCACGACGCCGGCATCCTGGCCGACGCCGGCGTCGAGACCGCGATGCTGTTCGTCCGGAACCCGACCGGGGTCAGCCACTCCCCTGCCGAGCACGCCGAGACCGACGACTGCCGCGCCGGCGTGGCAGCGCTGGCGACCGTGCTGGCCGAACTGACCGGGACCGCGTCGTGACGACGTACCACGCCGACCTGGCATGGCTCCCGCCCGGACGCCTGGCCCGGGACGTCACGGTGGCGGTGGAGGACGGCCGGGTCGCGCAGGTCACCGAGGGCGCCAGCAGCAGCGCGGGCGCCGAGCACCTGCCCGGCCTGGTCCTGCCGGGACTGGCGAACGCGCACTCGCACGCGTTCCACCGTGCGCTACGCGGCCGGACCCAGCGCGGAACCGGCGGCCAGGGCTCGTTCTGGACCTGGCGCGAGCAGATGTACGCCGTCGCTGAGCGCCTCGACCCCGACTCATACCTCACGCTCGCGCGGGCGGCGTACGGCGAGATGGTGCTGGCCGGCGTCACCGCGGTCGGTGAGTTCCACTACCTGCACCACGCCCCCGGCGGCGAGCACTACGACGACCCCAACGCGATGGGGCACGCCATGGTCCAGGCAGCCCGCGAGGCCGGGCTGCGCCTCACCCTGCTGGACACCTGCTACCTGTCCGGCGGCATCGGCGAGCCACTGGCCGGCGTCCAGCAGCGGTTCGGCGACGGCGACGCCGACGGCTGGGTGTCGCGCGCCGAGTCGTTCCGCACGACGTACGACGGCGAACCCGACGTCCGGGTCGGCGCGGCGGCGCACTCGGTGCGCGCCGTGCCGGCCCGACAGCTCGGCACCGTGGCCGCCTGGGCTGCCGAGCACGAGGTGCCACTGCACGCGCACGTCTCCGAGCAGCGCCAGGAGAACGAGGCCTGCCTGCAGGCCTACGGCGTCACGCCGACCCGCCTGCTGCACGAGCGAGGCCTGCTCGGCCCCCGAAGCACCGCTGTGCACGCCACCCACCTCACCGACGACGACATCGACCTGCTCGGCAGCTCGGGCACCGCGGTGTGCATGTGCCCGACGACCGAGCGCGACCTGGCCGACGGCGTCGGCCCGGCCGGCCGGGTCAGAGAGGCCGGCTCGCCGGTCACCCTCGGCTCGGACAGCCACGCCGTGGTCGACCTCCTCGAGGAGGCCCGCGCGGTGGAGCTCGACGAACGGCTCGCCTCCCAGCAGCGCGGCCACTGGTCGGCCGCCGCCCTGCTCGACGCCGCCACCCGCGCCGGCCACGCGTCGTTGGGGTGGCCGGACGCCGGGGTGATCGACACCGGCGCGGTCGCGGACCTGGTGGCCGTGCGGCTGGACTCGGTCCGCACCGCCGGCGGCGCGGACGCCGAGGCCTTGGAGCGCGTCTTGTTCGCCGGCACCGCGGCAGACGTCACCGACGTAGTGGTCTCCGGCCGTCGGGTGGTGTCCGGTGGCGAGCACCTGCTGCTCGGCGAGGTCGGGCTCCTGCTGGACCGAGCGGTGGCGCCGCTGCTGTGACGGGACCGACGATCCGGACCGCCCGGCCCGACGACACCGCGGCGGTGTACGACGTGTGCCTGCGTACCGGCGACAAGGGCGCCGACGCCACCGGCCGGCATGCCGACCCCGACCTCTTCGGCCATGTGTGGGCCGGGCCGTACCTGGCCCTCGAGCCGGAGCACGCGCTGGTGATCGAGGACGCCGACGGCGTGGCCGGCTACGTCCTCGGCGCCCTCGACACCAGGGCCTTCGAGCAGGACTGCGACCAGCGGTGGTGGCCCACCTTGCGGCACCGGGTCGCGGACCCGCCGGGTGCGCCCTCGACCTGGACGCCGGACCAGCGGCTGGCCCACCTCGTGCACCACCCGATCCACGCCCCGGACGAGATCGTCGCAAGGTACCCGTCGCACCTGCACGTGGACCTGCTTCCCCGGGTGCAGGGGCGCGGCCTCGGCCGGCTGCTCGTCACGGCGCTGTTGGACCTGCTGACCGTCGAGGGCTCCACCGGGGTGCACCTCGGCGTCTCGCCGGCCAACGAGCGGGCCCGCGGCTTCTACCAGGCCACCGGATGGGCCGAGCTGCCGGCGAGCAAGCCGAACGTGGTGTTCATGGGGCAGCCCCTCGGCTGACCGGACGCGAATTGTCAGGGGCATGGTGCAGACTGACTGCTGACAGACGGGCAAGCGACGGGAGCGGCAGGGTGAGCAGGCGGGGCTGGGTCCTCTTCGTGGCGATGGGCGTGATCTGGGGCGTCCCCTACCTGCTGATCAAGGTCGCGGTCGACGAGATCTCGCCCAGCACGCTGGTGCTGGGCCGCACCGTTCTCGCCACCCTCCTGCTGCTGCCGGTGGCGCTGGCCCGTGGCCGGCTCGGCGCGGTGCTGACGGCCTGGCGCCCCCTGGTTGCCTTCGCCGTCGTCGAGATCATGATCCCGTGGCTGCTGCTCGGTGTCGCCGAGCAGCAGCTGTCCAGCTCGCTGACCGGGCTGCTCATCGCGTCCGTCCCGCTGGTCGGCGCGGTGCTCGCCGTCGCCACCCGCCTCGATGACCGGCTCGACGGCCGGCGGCTGGCCGGCCTGCTGCTGGGCTTCGCCGGTGTCGCGGCGCTGGTCGGCTTCGAGGTCGGCGGCGGCGACCTGGCCGCGGTGGCGGCGCTCGCGGTCGTGGCGATCTGCTACGCGACCGGGCCGCTGATCCTGTCCCGGTGGCTGTCCCACCTGCCGGGGCTGGGGGTCATCACCGCCTCGCTCGCGCTCACCGCGCTCGCCTACCTGCCGGTGGGCGTGGCCCAGGCGCCGTCGTCCTGGCCCGGCTGGGACGTCGCGCTGGCCGTGGTCGGGCTCGCCGTGGTCTGCACCGCGGTGGCCTTCCTGGTCTTCTTCGCGCTGATCGCCGAGGTCGGCCCGACCCGCTCGACCGTCATCACCTACGTCAACCCGGCGGTCGCCGTCCTGCTCGGGGTCACACTGCTCGACGAGGCCTTCACGCTCGCGACGGCGGCCGGCTTCGTCCTCATCCTGGCCGGGTCGGTGCTCGCCACCCGGCGCTCCCCCGCGGCCGCCGTCCCTTCCCCGCGCACCGGCGCGACGACGGCTGCCGACACCGGGGTCTGCACGGTCGCCGAACCCTGAGCCGGCCTACCCGCCGGACTTGCGGCGGAACTGCCGCTTGGTGACGTCGTTCTGCGACGGCCCGACGCCGTGCCCGCCGAGGTGGTCCTCGCCCTGCCCGGCCTTGTCGCGCGCCTTCTTGGCCTCCAGCGCGTCGCGCATCCTGCGCTGCACGTCGTTCTCGGCCGGGGCCTTCTTCTTGTCGCTCACGAGCTCACCTGTCCCTTCGTCGGAGCCATCCTGGCAAACCGCCCTTCCGGCCCGCCTCCGGCTTTCTGCTCAGCGGGTCAGTGCGGCGAGCACCCCGTCGGCGAGACCCGCGGCGTAGCGCCCGCGGCAGGACGACGATGTCATGCAGCGCGCGTCACCCGCGTTGCGCATGTTCCCCAGCTCGACCATCACCGTCGGGACGTCGGCGGCGTTCAGCGTCCCGAGGTCGCGACGTACGTCGAGCCCGTCGCCGCCGTACGCCGTGGAGACCGGGAAGCCGGCGCCGACCAGGCCGGCCCGCACCCGCATCGCCAGCGCCCGCGAGCTGCCGAGGATGTCGTCGGTCCAGCCGCGCCGGAGCCCGGGACGGATCACGAAGAAGCCGTGCGTCGAGGCGGCCGCCCCGTCGCCGTGCAGCGAGATCTCCAGGTCGGCGCCGACCTTCGCGCCGAACCGGCCGCGGGTGCCGACGCACGGTCCCCAGTCGTCGATGCTGTTGGTGTCTCGGGTCATCCGCACGGTCGCGCCGAGCACCTCGAGCCGGCGGGCCAGCGCACGTGACACCCGCCAGGTGAAGGTGGCCTCCGGGAACCCGCCGTTCGTCGCCGTCCCGACGGTGTTGCACGCCTTCCACATCCCGACCCAGACCCGGCGGCCGATCTCTCGCGGGTGTCGGCTGTTGCCCAGCTGGTGCCCGGGGTCGATCGCGACCGTCCGACCCGCCAGCGGCAGCGGTTCGGCCGCGGCACTGTGCGCCGACCCGGACGCTCCCAGGGTTGCGGCGGCGAGCACGACGGCCAGCAGCAGCGGTGCGGACCTCACCCCGGCAGCCTGCCACGGCCCGCCGTGGACGCTGTCGGCGCTGTGCGGAATGCTCGCCGACATGCCTGCCCGCCGCCCCACCGAGGTCGTCCTCGAGGTCGCCGACCGCAAGGTCTTCGCCTCCGCCGTCGACTGGCCCGGCTGGTGCCGGTCGGCAAGGACCGCGGACGAGGCGCTGGAGACGCTGGCTTCCTACGCTGCCCGCTACGCGGTCGTCGCCAGGCTGGCCGGAGTCCGGTTCGCGCTGACGGCAGCCGACGAGCCGGCCGTGGTGGACACCCAGCCCGGGGACGCCACGACCGCGTTCGGCGCCCCCAGCATCGTCGGCGGGCCCGACCGCAGGGACCTGACCGCTGCCGAGGCCGACCGCCAGGTCCGGCTGCTGCGCGCGGGCTGGACGGAGCTGGACCGGCTCGCGGTCGAGGCGCCGCAGCAGCTGCGCAAGGGTCCGCGCGGCGGCGGTCGCGACCGCGACAGGGTGGTCGAGCACGTGATCGAGGCCGAGCGGTCCTACGCGCGCGCCATCGGCGTCCGGCACCCGCCGTTCCACGGCGACGCGGACGCAGTCGAGGCGTGCCGCGCCGAGGTGGAGCAGGTTCTCCGCGAGGCGCGCAGCGGGAAACCGATGCCGAAGTGGCCGGCACGGTACTTTCTTCGGCGAGCGGCCTGGCACGTCCTGGACCACGTCTGGGAGATCCAGGACAAGTCCGGGCCGGACGGGGAGTCGACATGACCGCGAATAGCACTGCCCGACGCGCCCTCGCGGCGGTCGCCTCCCTCAGCCTCGCGGTCACCCTCGCCGGGGTGTCGACCGGCCCGGCAGGCGCGACGTCTGCCGCGTTCCCGGACGCGAAGGCGGATCGACCCGGCGGCCGTGCACCGCGGCCCGGCACCCACGACGCTGCACACCGAGGGCCAGTCGATCATCGACGGCCGGGTCACCGTGGTCACCACCCTGCCCGGCCGGCTGCAGGTCCTCGGGCGGGCGCCGTCCGGCTACATCGTCCTCACCCGCAACGACGAGGGCACCACGCGGACCCTGTGGCGGGCGCGCAGGGACGGGTCAGCGGTCTGGTTGCGCGAGCTCGGCGGCTACCGCACCGGGGAGGAGCTGCGCGTCTCCTCGACCGGCTCCCGGATCGCGTACACGAGGCATCTCCGGGCCAGGCCGTTCCGCACCCGGGTCTTCGTCGTGCGTTCCAGCGACGGCACGGTTGTCGGCTCGCGGCTTTTCCGCGGCGGTGTCGAGGTTCTCGACTTCCAGCGCCGGGTGCTGCTCGGTGGCTCCGGCCCGGACCGGGTGCTCTGGTACTCCGCGCGCACCGACCACGTCACTGCCCGTCGCGGCTTCGACCTCTCCTCCGCCGACCTGCGCCACAACCGGGCCGTCGTCCGGGTGGAGGACCCGGTCAACGGCTGGGACGGCTTGTGCCTGGTCTACGCCCCGCTGTCGCGGCCGTCGCATCAGCTCTGGCGCAGCTGCACGGACCGGCCACTGGCGTTCTCCCCCGACGGCAGCCGGATGGTCACCACTTTCATCGGAGCTGACGGGCCCGGCACCGGCATGCTGCAGGTCCGGGTCTCCGACACCAACAAGGTCCTCGCGACGCTGCACACCAGCGGGTTCTTCGTGCAGCCCTACTGGGAGGACGACCGGTCCTTCGTCGTCCACACCTGGCGCAAGGGCAAGGCTGCCGTCCTGCGAGTCAGCCGGGACGGCACGATCAGGCGGGTGTCGAAGGTCGTGTCCGAGCACGGTGGCGAGGACGAGCTGCGGTGGAGCTTCCCGCCGTCCTGAGCTCTTGCGAAGATCCGGGCTGCGGCGGCGCCGCCCGCCTGACACCCTGATCTCTCGTGTCCGACGGTTCACCCGACCCCGCCGAGCAGCCGCGACGCCCCACCTTCCGGGCCCGGCTGGCCGGCCTGCGGGTCGACGTCACCCCGCTGCGCACGTCGCGCGACTTCCGGCTGCTGTTCTCGGCCGGAACGGTCTTCTACCTCGGCGGCATGGTCAGCTACGTCGCGCTGCCGTACCAGATCTACCAGCTGACCGGTTCGAACTTCGCGGTCGGCGCGATGGGCCTGGCCGAGCTGGTGCCCCTGGTGGTCTTCGGCCTGTACGGCGGCGCGCTCGCCGACCACGTCGACCGGCGCACCATGCTCGTGCTGACCGCGATGGCGCAGGTCGTGCTCACCGCCGGGCTGCTGGCCAACTCGCTGGTCCCCGACCCGCAGGTCTGGGTCATCTACGTGATCGGCGCCTTGCTGTCGGTGGCGCAGTCGCTGCAACGGCCCAGCCGTGAGGCACTCATCCCGCGCACCGTGCGGCACGACGAGCTGTCGGCGGCCGTGGCGGTGTCGTCGCTGGGCATGCAGATCGGGACGTTGCTGGGGCCGGCCCTCGGTGGCCTGCTCGTCGGGACGGTCGGTGTCCCCTGGGCCTACGGGGTCGACGTCGCGGGGCTGGCGATCGCGACCGTGCTGTTCCTCGCCATGCGCGCGTACCCGCCGACCGACCGGAGCACGCCGCCGAGCCTGGCCGGAATCGTCGAGGGCATCCGGTACGCCGTCGGGCGCCGCGACCTGCTCGGCACCTACGTCATCGACATGACGGCCATGTTCCTGGCCTACCCGATCGTGCTGTTCCCGGCGCTCGCCCAGGACGTGTTCGAGCAGCCGAAGACCCTCGGGCTGCTCTACACCGCAGAGAGCGTGGGCTCCCTCGTCGCGACCCTGACCAGTGGCTGGACCAGCCGGTTCCACCACCACGGCCGCGCGGTCGTCGTCGCCTCGATGTGCTGGGGCGGCTCCATCGCGCTGGCCGGGCTGGCACCGTCGGTGTGGCTGGCGCTGGTCTTCCTCGGCCTGGCTGGCGCCTCGGACATGATCAGCGGCATCTTCCGGAGCACGATCTGGCACCAGACCATCCCGGACGAGAAGCGCGGCCGGCTGGCCGGCATCGAGATGCTGTCCTACTCGGTCGGTCCGCTCGGCGGCCAGGCGCGATCGGGTCTCGTGGCGGACGCGACGAGCGTGCGCACCTCCATCGTCAGCGGCGGCGTCCTGTGCGTGCTCGGGGTCGCCGCCACGGCGGCCTGGCTCAAGGACTTCTGGCGCTACGACGCGCAGACCGACGAGCACGCGGTCCGCGAGCGCACCCTGCGAGCCGACCGCGCCGCCGCCAACGATCCCTAGCGGGTCAGTGGTGGCGGAAGCCGCCGAGGAAGCGGCGGAACACGCCGCCCTCCTGGGGCAGCGGCGCGGCGGGTGGCGGCGCCGTGGCCTTGCGGGTCGCGACCGGTTTGTCGTAGTCGGTGCGCAGGATCGCGTCGATCACCTGGGCGTCGTCGAAGTCCTCGGACCCCTCGATGACCGGAACGAAGCCGACCAGCATGCCGTCCCGCATCACCTGGGCCTCCAGGCCGAGGGTGCCGTCGCTGTCCCACACCGCGGTCCGGGCGCCGGGCACCTTGACCGCGATGCCGAACTGGTAGACGCCCGCCTTCTCCATCCGGGCATCGACCCCGCGCTCACGCAGGGCGTCCACGACCCGGCGGGCCCGCTGCTCGTCCATGACCCGAGCCTACGAGTCGCTCGAGCGGGACCACAGGTTGATGCCGGAGTCGACCGCGTGCCGGTCGATCTCGGCCAGCTCGTCGTCGCTGAAGCCGAGGCGGTCCAGCGCCGCGAGGTTGTCGTCGAGCTGGGCCACGCTGCTCGCACCGATCAGCACCGAGGTCACCCGGTCGTCGCGCAGCAGCCAGGCCAGCGCCATCTGTGCCAGCGACTGCCCGCGGGACTGCGCGATCTCGTTCAGCGCCCGGACGTGGGCCAGGCTCTCGTCGCTGAGCAGCGCCGGGTCCAGCGACTTGCCCTGCGCCGCCCGGGAGTCCTCCGGGATGCCCTCGAGGTAGCGGTCGGTGAGCATGCCCTGGGCGAGCGGGGAGAACGCGATGCAGCCGATCCCCTCCTCGCCGAGCACGTCCAGCAGCCCGTCCTCGACCCAGCGGTTGAGCATCGAGTAGGACGGCTGGTGGATCAGCAGCGGTGTCCCCAGCTCACGCAGGATCTCCGCCGCCTCGCGGGTGCGCTCCGGTGAGTACGACGAGATGCCGGCGTACGTCGCCCGGCCGGACCGCACCGCCGTGTCGAGCGCGCCCATCGTCTCCTCCAGCGGCGTGTCCGCGTCGAGACGATGCGAGTAAAAGATGTCGACGTGGTCAAGGCTCATCCTGGCCAGCGACTGGTCCAGGCTGGCCAGCAGGTACTTGCGCGAGCCGCCGTCGCCGTAAGGACCGGGCCACATGTCGTAGCCGGCCTTGGTCGAGATGACCAGCTCGTCACGGTAGGGGCGCAGGTCCTCCCGGTACACCCGGCCGAAGTTCGTCTCGGCCGACCCGTAGGGCGGCCCGTAGTTGTTCGCCAGGTCGAAGTGGGTCACGCCGCGGTCGAACGCCCGGCGCAGGATCGCCCGCTGCGTCTCCAGCGGCTTGTCGTCGCCGAAGTTGTGCCAGAGCCCGAGGGAGACCGGCGGCAGCACCAGGCCGCTGCGCCCGCAGCGTCGGTAGGGCAACGCGTCGTAGCGGTCGGACGCAGGCAGGTAGGCAGGCTCGGTGGTCATCGCGCGAGTCTTCCACGACGCCATTTCGGGCGATCCGGTCAGCGGGCGCCCGCGTCGTGCGGCAGAATGGACGGTCGCGCCGAAGGGGGTCCGCCACCAGTGAGCCAGGACGAGGTCATCCTCGAGCAGGAGTACGTCGACCGGCTGTACGCGCGCCTCGACGTCCTGCGGGCCCGCACCGCGGCCGAGCTGACGAACGTGCGCCGCAGCGGGCAGGCCAGCACCCACCAGAACCGCTCCGAGCGGGACTCCTTCGCCAGCCTGCACGAGCAGCGGCTCGCCCAGCTCGAAGGCGTGGAGGACCGACTGGCGTTCGGCCGGGTCGACCTCCGTGACGGCGCCCGGCGCTACATCGGCCGGATCGGGCTCTCCGACGACGAGCAGACCCAGCTGCTGGTCGACTGGCGGGCGCCGGCGTCCCGGGAGTTCTACCAGGCCACCGCGGCCTCCCCCGGTGACGTCGTACGACGGCGGCACCTCGCGACCCGGGGACGCAGCGTTATCGGCGTCGAGGACGAGGCGCTCGACCTCGACTCGATGGACCAGTCGCAGCGCAGCTCGCTGACCGGCGAGGGCGCCCTGCTGGCTGCGGTCGGTGCGCACCGGACCGGCCGGATGGGCGACATCGTCGCGACCATCCAGTCCGAGCAGGACCAGGTGATCCGCAGCGACCTGGCCGGCCCGCTGGTCGTGCAGGGCGGCCCCGGCACCGGCAAGACCGCGGTGGCGCTGCACCGGGCGGCGTACCTGCTCTACACCCACCGCGACCGGCTCAGCCGCAGCGGCGTGCTGATCGTCGGGCCGAACCCGCTGTTCCTCCGCTACATCGAGCAGGTGCTGCCGTCGCTGGGCGAGACCGGGGTCGTGCTCTCCACGGCGGCCGAGCTCTATCCCGGGGTCGTCGGGGTGCACGAGCCGCTGGCCGACGTAGCCGCGCTCAAGGGCGACCTGCGGATGGCGGCGGTGCTCGCCCGGGCGGTCCGCGCCCGGCAGCGGGTGCCGGACGGGCCGCGGGTGCTGGCCGTGGGCAGCCAACGGCTGACCCTGACGCCGGCCGACGTGGCCAGCGCCCGGGCGCGGGCCCGGCGCAGCCGCAAGCCGCACAACTCGGCCCGCGAGTCGTTCCTCCGCGACCTGCTGGACGTGCTGGCCGGGCGGCTGGCCGGCACGATCGGCACCACGCTGACCAACGACAACCGCGACGACCTGGTCGACGACCTGCGCGACTCCCCCGACGTGCGCCGCGAGCTGAACCTGGCGTGGATGCCGCTCACCCCGGAGCAGGTGCTCTCCGGGCTGTACGCCGAACCCGCCCGGCTCGACGCAGCCGCCGCCGAGGACCTGGACCGCCGCGAGCGAGGCCTGCTGCGCCGCCCCGCCGGTGCGCCCTGGACCGTGGCCGACGTCCCGCTGCTCGACGAGCTCGCCGAGCTGCTCGGCGAGGTCACGACCGGCGACCGGAGCGCGCAGGCGGCCGCCCGGCAGCGTGCCGAGGACATCGCGAACGCCGAGGCGGCGCTGCAGAACGTCGACACCATGATCAGGCCGAGGGCCGAGCAGATCGCCGACCGGTTCGCTGAGAGCGGTCCGGTGCTGACCGTCGCCGAGCGCGCCCAGTCGGACCGCACCTGGGCCTTCGGGCACCTGGTGGTGGACGAGGCGCAGGAGCACTCGCCGATGATGTGGCGGCTGCTGATGCGGCGCTGCCCGACCCGGTCGATGACCCTGGTCGGCGACGTCGCCCAGGTCGGGTCGGCAGCCGGCGCCTCGTCCTGGGGCGAGGTGCTGGACCGCTACGTGCCGGGTCGCTGGCGGATGGCCGAGCTCACGGTGAACTACCGCACGCCGGCCCAGGTGATGCAGCTGGCCTCCGACATGCTGGCGGCCGCCGGCATCGAGGCGCCGACACCTGAGTCGGTCCGCGAGGGCGACTGGAAGCCGGTGGCCCAGCAGGTGCGCCGCGACGACCCGAGCGCGATCGCCGACGCCGTGCGCGCCGAGCTGGAGGTGCTCGGCGAGGGACGGCTGGCGGTGGTGACCGTGCTCGGCGCCGAGGACGAACTGCGTGCCGCGCTCTCGGCGGCTCTTCCCGACGGGACGGTCGGTGAAGGCAGCGGCACGCTGGACCGGCCGGTATCGGTGCTGGCCGTGGTCGACGTCAAGGGCCTGGAGTTCGACTCGGTCGTGCTGGTCGAGCCGGGCGACATCCTGGCCGGTTCGGCCCGCGGCGCCAACGACCTGTACGTCGCGCTGACCCGCCCGACCCAGCGGCTGCGGGTCCTGCACTCCGACCCGCTGCCGCCCGGCCTCACCGACCTCGCCACGGTCTGAGCAGCCGCCTCACACGTCGGTGAGCGGTACCTCCGGGTCGCCCAACCGGTCGACGTCGACCGCGCGGCCGGACAGCACCAGAGCCTCGACGGCCTCGGTCATCTCCCAGGTGTTGACGCTCATGCCGGCGAGCACAGCCCCATTGTTCAGCCAGAACGTCATGAACGCGTCGGCCTTCCGGTCGCCGCGGAACACGACCCGGTCATAGCCGTCCGGATCGGCGTACCCGGAGTACTCCATGCCCAGGTCGTACTGGTCGCTGAAGAAGTACGGCAGCCGGTCGTACTCGACGTCCTGGCCGAGCATCGACTTGCCGGCGACCACACCCTGCCGCCGGGCGTTGGCCCAGTGCTCGACCCGGACGTGCCGGCGCAGCACCGGATGGTAGGCGTCGGCGACGTCGCCCGCGGCGTAGATGTCGGGGTCCGACGTGCGCAGGTGCGCGTCGACGGTGATGCCGTTGCCGACGTCGAGCCCGGCCGCGCGCGCCAGCGTGTCCTGCGGCTGGATCCCCACGCCGACGAGGACGAGGTCGGCCGCGACCTCGGTGCCGTCGCCCAGCCGTACGCCGGTCACCGAGCCGCCGTCGCCGACCAGCTCGGCCACCTCGACGCCGCACCGCAGATCGACCCCGTGGCCGCGGTGCAGCTCGGCGAACACGGTCGCGACGTCCCGCCCGAGCACCCGGAGCAGGGGCAGCTCCGCGTACTCCAGCACCGTGACCTCGAGGCCCGCGTTCCGGGCTGCCGCCGCGGTCTCGAGCCCGATCCAGCCGGCCCCGATGATGGCGACCCGGCCGGCACCGGAGGCGAAGGCGGCCTTGATGCCTTCGCTGTCGTCGAGGCGACGCAGGTAGTGGACGCCGTCGAGGTCCGCGCCGGGGACGGTCAGCCGGCGCGGCACCGAACCGGTCGTGAGCAGCAGGGCGTCGTAGCCGAGGCGCTCGCCACCCGCGAGGACCACCTGGTGGCCGGCCCGGTCGATCTCGGTGACCTCGGTGCCCAGGCGCAGGTCGACATCGTGCTCGGCGTACCAGCCCTGCGGATGGACGAAGACCTTCTCGCGCTCGGACTTGCCCTGCAGGTACTCCTTGGACAGCGGCGGCCGCTCGTAGGGGCGGACCCCCTCGTCGCCGACCAGCGTGACCCGGCCGTCGAACCTCTCGTCGCGCAGCGACTGAGCCGCCTTGGCGCCGGCCAGGCTGGCGCCGACGATCACGAACCCACGGTCGCCGCTCATGACGCCGCCTGCTCGGCGTTGCCACTTCCGTGACGGAAGGCAAGGGCGAAGAACTCGGCCCGTGCGGCGGCATCCTGGCGCAGCACGCCGTGCAGCGCGGAGGTCACCGTGGTCGAGCCGGCCGCCTGCACACCGCGCACCGTCATGCACAGGTGCTCGGCCTCCATCACGACGCCGACACCACGTGGTGAGAGGTGGCTGTGCAGCCAGTCGGCCACCTGCTGGGTCAGCCGCTCCTGGACCTGCGGCCGGCGGGCGAAGTGCTCGACCACCCGGGCCAGCTTCGACAGGCCGAGGATGCGCTCGCCCGGCAGGTAGCCCACGTGCGCTATGCCCACGAAGGGCAGCAGGTGGTGCTCGCAGACCGACAGGACCGGCAGCGAGCGGGCGATGACCAGCTCGTCGTACCCCTCGTCGTTGGGAAACGTGGTCAGGTCGAACGGGCGCGGCCGGAACATCTCGGCGTACGCCCGGGCCATCCGGCCCGGTGTCCCCCGAAGGCCCTCCTCGCCGAGCCCCACGCCCAGCGCGGACAGGAAGTCGCCGGCGGCGACCTCGGCGGCGGCCAGGTCGACCTCGCCCGGCTCGGAACCCACGCGGAGCGGGACCAGGACACCTGCGGACATCTGTTGCCTCCACGTCTAAGGGACAGTAATGTTGACGTTAGAGCGTCCGACGGCATCGGTCAATGGCGCGTTCCTGGGGAGGCAGCGATGGCAGACGACTTCGCGGAGCAGGTCGCGGGGGTGGCCGCGCTCGCCGAGCCGGTACGCCGGGACCTCTACCGGTTCGTGGTCTCCCAGCCCGAGGCGGTCAGCCGTGACCAGGCCGGTGCGGGCGTCGGCGTCCCCCGGCACACGGCGAAGTTCCACCTCGACCGGCTGGTCGACGAGGGTCTGCTGGACACCGAGTTCCGCCGGCTGACCGGGCGTCAGGGCCCCGGTGCCGGGCGGCCCACCAAGCTGTACCGGCGGTCCGGCCGCGAGGTCTCGGTCACCGTCCCGGAACGCCGCTACGACCTGGCCGGCCAGCTGATGGCCAGCGCGATCGAGGAGTCGGCGCGCGACGGCGTGCCGGTCCGGCAGTCGCTGCACCGGGTGGCCGCCGCGCTCGGCGCCCGGCTCGGCGCGGAGGCGCGCACGTCCTCCGGTCGCCGGCCCAGCCGCGAGACCCTGGTCGAGGCCGCCTGCTCCGTGCTGGAGCGGCACGGGTACGAGCCGCGGCGCGAAGACCGCCGGGTGACACTGGCCAACTGCCCGTTCCACGCGCTGGCGACCGAGCACACCGAGCTGGTCTGCGAGATGAACCTCGCCCTGGTCACCGCGGTCGCCGAGCACAGCTCCGACGAGCGGCTGGCCGCCCGCCTCGAGCCGGCCGACGGCCGGTGCTGCGTGGTGCTCGACGCCAGCTGAGCCGCGGCTACCCGGACGGGCGCTTGATCCGGTCCCGTGCCGTCTGCACCGGCCGGCTCAGCACCGGCCCCAGGGGCGAGTCCGGTGTCGGCCAGCTGCGCCGCAGCTCGGCGCGGGCCTCGCCGTCCACGTCGCGCAGCAGCTGGTCGATCTGCGAGGTGAGCTGGCCGTGCAGCTGCCACTCGTCGCGGGCCAGCCGGTCCCCCTGGCGCAGCAGCCCCGCCATCCGGTGCCGGTCCGCCCAGGCCGCCGCGAGCGCCTCGCGCAGCCGCTGGTCGTCGGGCCCGGGGCCGACCACCTCCGAGCCCACCAGCACACCGTAGGACTCGACCGCGTCGGCCACGTCGGCCAGCACGTCCGAGAGCGCCTCGCGGACGTCGGGGCCGTAGACGGTCTCCTCGCCTTGCCCGTGCACCAGGTCGGCCAGCACCCGGCAGACGCCGCGCAGCGACACCGCCACTCGCTCCATCGCGTCCAGTCCGGAGCGCAGGCTGCGCCCGGCGTGCGGTCGGCTGATCGCCCTCGGGTTGTAGCGCAGGCTGGACTCCGCGGTGCTGAGCGCCCGGTCCGCCCGCAGGATGTCGCGACCGAGCCCGCGGGCCGCCTCGAGCCACTCGTCGGCCTGCTCCTCGGTGTACTCCTCGCGGACCTCCGCAGCGACCTGCCGCATCACCTCGGCCTCTGACCGGGCCAGACCCTGCACGGCGTCACTGGCCGGCCGCACGTACAGCGGCGGCGCGACCACCGCACCGACGAGCACGCCGACCACGGCCCCGATCACGGTCTCGGCGATCCGACCCTCGACCACGGTGTCCGCGCCACCGACGGCAAGGATCAGCATCGCGCTGATCGGCACCTCCGCGATGTCGTCGCCGAGGCGGAACAGCCGTCCGACCACCAGGGAAACCGCGATGGCCAGGCCCAGGCTCCACCAGGTCAGCGGCACGACCGTCGACAGCGCCGCGGCGAACAGCACCCCGAGGACCACGGCCGCCACCCGCCGCAGCCCGCGACGCACCGTGTCGTACAGCGTCAGCTGCACGACCAGCAGGGCAGTCAGTGGCGCGAGGACCGGCCGCGGGTTGTCCGACAGCGGCAGCGCCACGAGGTACGCCGCGACGGCCGCGACCGTGGACTTGATGGTCCGGACGCCGCGCAGCCGGACCCGGCCGCGTCGAGCCACCAGGAGCGAGGGCCACTGCACGGCCCTACTGTGCCAGCCGCTACCAGTCGAGGCCCTGCGCCGCGAGTGCCGCCTCGGTCTCGAGTCGCTCGACCGGCCGCAGGGGTGCCTCGCCGGTCACCGGGACGTCGAGGGTGCGCGCCGCCGAGAGCAGCACCCAGTCGTACGCCAGGGCCGCCGCCGTCAGCCGGGCCATCTTGGCCGGCTGGTCCTGGGTCTGCACCCGCTCCAGCTCGGCGGCGAGCCGGCGCAGGTCGGCAGCGAGCTGCTCGACGCTGACGTTGTCGGCCTGCGGCGGTGCCGGGTGCACCCGGGCCCAGAGCCGGGCGATGCGACGGGCGAGCCAGCCGAGATGACCGAGCATCGCGGCGGCGACCAGGACCAGCACCGTCAATCCGGACACCAGCCAGGCCATGTCGCCCACCTCCGATGCGCCCAGTGTGCGCCAGGTCCGGGCCGTTCGCCAGGTGTCTCGCTCAGCGTCGGAGGCGGACCAGGCCCTCCTGCACGGCGGTCGCCACCAACCGGCCGTCCTCGGTGAACAGCCGGCCGGTCGCGAACCCGCGCCCGCCGGAGGCCGAGGGCGAGACCTGGTCGTAGAGCAGCCACTCGTCGGCGCGCAGCGGCCGGTGGAACCACATCGCGTGGTCCAGCGAGGCCGGCTGCAACCGCGGGTCGCCGATGTAGGTGCCGTGCGGCACCACGGTGGCCGACAGCAGGGTCAGGTCCGAGGCATAGGCGAGCACCGCGGCGTGCAGCACCGGGTCGTCGCCGATCGGGCCGGAGGCCTTCAGCCAGACCCTGGCCAGCGCGGGATGCCGGTCGTCCTGCAGGGCGCCGCCCGGGCGCGAGTCGCCGGCGTACCGGACGTCCAACGAGGCCCACTCGCGGTCCCAGTCGTCCCGCGGCCGCCCGGTCAGACCGGCCAGCACGTCGCCCAGCTCGGGGCAGTCCAGCGGTGCGGCCACCGGCGGCATCGGGTCCTGGTGGTCCAGGCCGTCCTCGGGCACCTGGAAGGACGCCGACATGTAGAAGATCGGCCGGCCGTGCTGGCGGGCGACCACCCGCCGGGTGCTGAACGCCCGGCCGTCCCGGGTGCGCTCGACGTCGTACAGGATCGGCACCTTGGTGTCGCCCGGCCGCAGGAAGTAGGCGTGCAGCGAGTGCACCACCCGGTCCACGTCCGCCGTCCGGGCGGCGGCGACGAGTGCCTGGCTCGCCACCTGCCCGCCGAACACCCGCTGCAGCGAGGTCTCCGGCTGGCGACCGCGGAACAGGCACTCCTCGATCGGCTCGAGGTCCAGCAGGGACAGCAGCTCGTCGATCGAGGAGGGCATGGCCGCCATCGTGGCAGCCGTTAGCGTGGGGCGGGTGACCCGGTTCGCCCTGCAGCCCCGCTGGCTGGCCTGGCACCTGCTGCTCGTCGGGGTCCTGGTCTCCTTCGGCTGGCTCGGCGCCTGGCAGCTGTCGGCCTTCGAGGACAAGGGTGCCGCGGCTCCCCCGTCGGGCGTGCTCGTGCCGCTGGACCGGCTGGCGACGCCGGGCGGGCGGCTGGACTCCGGCGACCTCGGCCGCCGGGTGCACGCGCAGGGCCGGTACGACGCCGGGCGCACCCTGCTGGTGCCGGGACGCGAGCATCCCGGGGGCGGCCGCTCGGGCTTCCTGGTCGTGTCGCCGCTGCGGACCCCTGCCGGTGTCCTGCCCGTCGTCCGCGGCTGGGTCCGCTCGACCAGGTCACCGGCCGTCGCGCCGCCGGAGGGCACGGTGCGCGTCGTCGGGCTGCTGCAACGTTCCGAAGCCGGGCCGCCGGCCGGCGCGGCCGGGGGCGCCGGAGCCGGCGAGCTGCCCTACGTCGCGACCGTCACCCTGCTGGACGCGCTGCCCTACCGCGCGACGGAGCTGTACGACGGATTCCTCGCGGTGCGCTCCGAGCGGCCCGCGCCGGCCATCACGCCGGTGCCGCCCGAGGCGCAGCCCGCTCCGACCGACGGGGTCGGCCGCTGGCGGAACCTGGCCTACGCGCTGCAGTGGTGGCTGTTCGCCGTGGCGGCGGTGTTCTTCTGGTGGACCGTGCTCAGGCGGGCGGCGCTGGAGCAGCGGGAGCATGAGCCTGCTCGTCCCGACGCAGGTCCGACACCACTCGTCGCTCCGCGACGAACGACATGAACGGCACCGTGCCGGCCAGCAGCACGAGCACGGTCTTTCCCGGCCGCCAGCGCAGCTGGTAGGACAGGTGGAACGCGGCGACGACGTAGAGCACGTACAGCCAGCCGTGCGCGGTCCACAGCACCCCGGCGGGTCCCTCACCGACGTACCAGGGCCAGAAGCTCAGGCCGGTCAGCGCCCCGAGTGCGAGCACCACCCCGGTGACGTAGGCCATCACGCGATAGCGGGTCAGGGCTCCTGAGGTCACCCGACCGAGCGTAACGAGGCGGTCAGGCGCCGTAGCCGGTGCCCGGCACCTCGGGCTGCTGGCCCCTGCGCAGTCCCGGTCGTCCCCAGGCGTCCAGGTCGGCCACGGCCAGCGCGGTCGCGGCCTTGCTGCTGCTGCTGCCCTTCTGCTCGGCCATCACCGCGACGTCGGCGCCGTCCTTGATGCTGCCGACACCGTCCCTGGTGGCACCGACCCGGGTCGCGGCCGTGATGGCGTAGGTCGCCGTGAAGCCGTCCTCGCTGCGCACCGTGATCGACGAGTCGCTGACCTTGGTCGCGGTGCCCCGCTGGCTCAGCAGCGTGCGGTAGCCGCCCGAGCCGTCCGGGACGACGAACTCTCCGTGCAGGGCGCCGCCGGGACCACCGAGCAGGTGGCCGTGCCGGCCGCGCATGCCCCGGCGCATCTCGTCCGGGTCGCCGCTGGGGGTGGGCGTGCTGGTAGAGGCCGCGAAGGACGCCGTGTCGTCGGTGCCCCCGCCACGGGACAGTGCGATGCCGGTCGCCCCGGCTGCGGCGAGCCCGAGCACGGCGAGCGCCAGGACAAGAACCAGCCGGCGCCGGTCCGCCCGCGCCGGCGTCGTCGACTCGATGGCATCCAGCGGTGCGGTGCGCCGCGGGTCGGTCGGGGTCGGCTCGGTGGGGCTCATGAGTTCTCACCTCGGGACGTCAGGAGGGCGGGCGCACGGGCTCTTCCCGGCGATGGTCCTCCGCCAACCTGTGACCAGCCTGTGAGTCCACAGCCGCGACGTGCTGCGGCAGCTCGACCAGGAACCGGCTTCCCTCCCCCGGCGCGGACTGGACGCCCACCCG
Source organism: uncultured Actinomycetota bacterium (assembly GCA_963746465.1). Lineage (GTDB taxonomy): Bacteria > Actinomycetota > Actinomycetes > JACCUZ01 > JACCUZ01 > CAVVAY01. The sequence continues at coordinate 98,877 of CAVVAY010000013.1, forward strand.
GCCGCCGTGCGCGGCGACGAGGGCCGCCACGATCGAGAGACCGAGCCCGCTGCCACCCGCGGACCGGGTGCGCGACGGGTCGGCGCGGTAGAAGCGCTCGAAGACCTTCGCCCGATCGGCCTCGGTCATGCCCGGCCCCTGGTCGGTCACGGCGAGCAGCACCCGGTCCGGGCCCCCGTCGGTTCCCGGCGAGACCTCGAGCGACACCGACACCGGCGTCCCGGCGGGGGTGTGCGTGAGCGCGTTGGTGACCAGGTTCGTGACGACCTGCCGGAGCCGGCTCTCGTCGCCGAGCACGACCGGCGCCCCGCCGTCGCGCAGGTCGAGCTCGATCGGCCGGTCCGGGTCGAGCACCCGGGCGTCGTGCACCGCGTCGCCGGCCACCTGCAGGAGGTCCACCGGCTCCTGCTCGAGCGGTCGCTGCTGGTCCAGCCGGGCCAGCAGCAGCAGGTCCTCGACGAGCAGCCCCATCCGGGCCGCCTCGTCCTCCACCCGCCGCATCACCCGGTCGAGGTCGTCCCGGTCCGTCACCGCGCCCTGGCGGTAGAGCTCGGCGAAGCCGCGGATCGACGTCAGGGGCGTCCGGAGCTCGTGGCTGGCGTCCGCGACGAAACGCCGCATCCGCGCCTCCGACGCCAGCGCCGAGCCCTCGGACGCCTCCCGGGCCCGGAACGCGACCTCGATCTGCCCGAGCATCGAGTTGAACGCGCCGGACAGCCGCCCCACCTCGGTGCGCGGGTCGCTCTCCGGGACCCGCCGGGTCAGGTCGCCGGCCGCGATCGCCGCCGCGGTGGTCTCGACCTCCTCCAGCGGTCGCAGCGAGGTCCTGACCACGACGTAGGCGAGCCCGCCGAGCAGACCGAGCACCAGCAGCCCGACCAGCAGCTCGAGCAGGACCAGCCGGCCGACGGTGTCGTCGACGTCGCTCAGGGAGATCGCCCGTACCAGGTAGTACGGCCCGACCCGGGGATCGTCCACGCCCTGCACCACGACCCGCCAGGAATCGTCGCCGCTCGTCGAGGCGACGGTGAACGGCCGGCCGTCCTCGGCGGCCGCGATCTGGTTCTGAGTCAGCTGCGGGGTCGGTGCATCGGCCCCGATGACCCGGTCGGGGATCGAGCTTCTGCCCGTCGACCGTGACCGCGCGCAGCCATTCCGGCCTGCCCGGGCCGAACGCCTGCTCCTGGCCGTCACCCTGCGCGAGCGAGCGCGGGATCTGACCGGCGAGGTCCTGGTCGACCTGGTCGACGAGGTAGCCACGCAGCTGGGTGGTCACGACGGCACCGGTCACGGTCAGGCCGACGGCGGCGAGCAGGACGAGCGCGACGACCAGCGTCACCCGCAGCGGCGCACGCTGCAGCCAGGACCGGGGCGGAAGTCTCACCCGCGCGGCACCCGTAGGACGTAGCCGACGCCACGAAGGGTGTGCAGCAGACGCGGCTCGCTGGTGTCGACCTTGCGGCGCAGGTAGGAGACATAGGACTCGACCACGTTCGCCTCGCCGCCGAAGTCGTAGTGCCACACGTGGTCCAGGATCTGCGACTTCGACAGCACCCGACCGGCGTTCTGCATGAAGTACCGGAGCAGCTTGAACTCGGTGGGCGACAGGGCGACGAGCTCGCCGGCCTTCCACACCTCGTGGGTGTCGTCGTCCAGCTCGATGTCGGCGAACGTGAGCCGGGCCTGGTCGTCGCCCGGGCCGCTGTGGCCCGACGTACGGCGGAGGACCGCCCTGATCCGCGCCACGATCTCCTCGAGGCTGAACGGCTTGGTGACGTAGTCGTCGCCGCCGACGGTGAGGCCGGTGACCTTGTCCTCGGTGGCATCGCGGGCGGTGAGGAACAGCACCGGCGCGGTGGTGCCCTCGCCCCGCATCCGGCGGACCACGGCGAAGCCGTCCATGTCGGGCATCATCACGTCGAGCACGACCAGGTCGGGACGGAGCCGCCGCGCCTCGGTCAGCGCGTCCCGGCCGTTGGTGGCGGTGGCAACCTCGAACCCGGCGAACCGCAGGCTGGTGGCGAGGAGCTCGAGGATGTTCGGCTCGTCGTCGACGACGAGCAGCCGGGCCTCGGGCACGCGGTCGGTGGTCACGGGTCGTCCCTGGGTCGTCGGGTGCGGGCTGGTCGTCGTCATGGTCCTGATCGTCGTACGCCGCCCTGCTGCTTCCCTGCGCACTCGCTGTGAGGTCCCTGTGAGGGCCCCTGAGCCTAACGCCGCAAGCGACGTGTCTTGCGTTCCCGATCTTCGGCACGCCAGGCTCTGCCCATGGCGGCAGACTGGATCGACGTGCTGGAGGCCCGGCCGGCTCCCGAGGCTCCTGCCCCCAACGAGATCCGGCTGATCGACTACCCGGTCCTGCTGGCGGTCGAGCAGCAGCAGCAGACGGCCGACATGATGCGCGAGTTCCAGCTGATCATCCTGGGGGCGCCCGAGACGCACGTGCTGCACGACGTCGTCGAGTTCGCCGCGAGGATGTGGGCCGACTGGGGCGAGGCGCTGACCGGCCCGCGGGAGGAGCTCGAGCGCGCGATCAGGTCCCGCGAGCCGTACACCGAGCTGCGCTACCCGGTGCTGCCGGACTCCCGGGCCAGCATCCTGCGCTACGCCCGGCTGATGGAGCAGGCGGACGAGTACTGCCGCCACGGCGAGCTGATCAGCCTGGCGGCCTCGCCGCAGGTGCATGCTCTGCGGCGGTGGCTGGTCGAGGAGTTCGTCCGGCAGCACGACGGCGAGGCGCCGCGACCGTGGCCGCGACCTGACACCGACCCGTCCTCACGTGCGGGGACCGCACACGTGGGGTAGGCAGGACGGCATGACCACGCTGACACAGACACGCACCCTGGGCCGCGGCGACGCGGCCCTCACCGTCTCGGCCCTCGGGCTCGGCTGCATGGGCATGAGCGAGTTCTACGGGACCACCGACGAGGACCAGTCGACCGAGACCATCCAGCGGGCGCTGGACATCGGCGTGACCTTCCTGGACACCGCCGACATGTACGGGCCGTTCACCAACGAGCTGCTGGTCGGGAAGGCCGTCGCCGGCCGCCGCGACGAGGTGCAGCTGGCCACCAAGTTCGGCAACGAGCGCGGCGAGGACGGCAGCCGGATCGGCATCAACGGCCGTCCCGAGTACGTCCGGAAGGCGTGCGACGCCTCGTTGAAGCGGCTCGGCGTCGACCACATCGACCTCTACTACCAGCACCGGGTCGACCGCTCCACGCCGATCGAGGACACCTGGGGTGCCCTGTCCGAGCTGGTGCAGGCCGGCAAGGTGCGCCATCTCGGCATCTCCGAGGCCTCGGCCGCCACGATCCGCAAGGCGCACGCGGTGCACCCGGTCACAGCCCTGCAGACCGAGTGGTCGCTGTGGACCCGCGACGTCGAGGAGAACGACGTCCTCGCCACGGTCCGGAAGCTCGGCATCGGCTTCGTGGCCTACTCGCCGATCGGCCGGGGCTTCCTGTCCGGCGAGATCCGCAGCCCGGACGACCTCGCGCCGGACGACTTCCGCCGGAGCAACCCGCGGTTCCAGGGTGAGAACTTCGCCAAGAACCTCGAGCTGGTCGACAAGGTGCGCGAGATCGCGCAGGAGAAGGGCGTCACCGCCACCCAGCTGGCGCTCGCCTGGGTGTTGGCCCAGGGCGAGGACGTGGTGCCGATCCCGGGCACCAAGCGGGTGAGGTACCTGGAGGAGAACACGGCGGCAGCAGAGATCGCGTTGACCGCCGAGGACCTGAAGCGCCTCGACGAGGTCGCGCCGGTCGGCGCGACAGCCGGCGACCGCTATCCCGACATGTCGCCCGTCGACGCCTGAGCCGCCGGCTCCGCTGGCTCGATCGGGTGTTGCCACGCCTGCGGGATGGGTGGACCGTGGCAGGGTCGGTCGCGCCGCCCGAGGCGCGAACCTCGCCGGGAGGGGCGCGCATGTTCGTCCGCAGCACCGTCATCGACGCTGACCGGGCCCGGCTCGACGACGGGGTCACGTTCGTGCGGGACCGGGTGGCTCCGCTGGTCGCCAGCCTGGAGGGGGCCCTGGGCCTGACCATGCTCGTGAACCGGGCCACCGGTCAGACCGAGACCAGCACCCTGTGGGGCACCAGGGCCGCGATGGCGGCCAGCGACCGCTTGCTCACCTCCGTCCGCGAGGAGGCCGGCGCGCTGATGGGCGGCCGGCCGCGGGCCGAGGTGTGGGAGGTCGCCGAGCTCTACCGGGTACGCCGGCCACGCAGGGGCTTCGCCAACCGGTCGACCCGGCTCGAGTTCGACCCGGGTGACGCCGCCCAGCTCGTCGACATCTACCGCACGACCACGGTGCCGGCGCTGTCGCTGCTCGACGGGTTCGCCAGCGCCGGCCTGCTGATCGACCTGGACGCCGGCCGCGGGGTCTCGCTGGTCACCTTCGTCGACCGGGCCGCGCTGGACGACAGCCGGCGAGGCGCTGCCGAGATCCGGCGGATGTCGGTGGAGAAGGCCAACGCCCAGGTCACCGAGGTGGTCGAGGCCGAGCTGGCCGTGGCCGAGCTGCACCTGCCCGACCAGGGCTGACGCCGGCGGCGCCGTCCTTCGTCGTTCGTCCCCCGGGAACGACGAAGGCCCCTCCATGCATGAGATGGAGGGGCCTCGCCGGTCCTGCTGCCCTGCTTCGGCCGATTGCTCGGCATCCACCGGCTCTGCCGGACTGCTCCGCATGCTGCGTGTCCCGATTGCTCGGAACTCGCACCACACGGAACGGGTGCCCCGCGCGGTCCGCCGGTCCCGATCGCTCGGGTCCAGCTCCTACGCGGAACGGGTGCCCCACGCGGTCGCCGGTCCCGATCGCTCGGGTCCAGCTCCTACGCAGAGCGGGTGCCCCGCCGACGTTGCTCCGATCACTCGGAACCCGCCTGCACGAGACCGCCCCGCCTCGCCGTGCCCTGATTGCTCAGGACATGTCGTCGTGGGACCGGTATCCGTGGTCCGACCTCGGCGATTGCTCGCCTGTCCATACCTCGGAACCCATCACCGGTGCTCGGGAACCCGCTGCCAGCAACGGTCTCCCGCTACTTGCCCGCGCCCCGGAAGTCTCCTTCCGGGCCAGTCCCCGTTCCCGGTGACAAGGAGATGTCTAGTGGGCAGACGGCAAGCCCCACAAGGGCTTTCCGGCAGCTATTTCGACGAGTTTCCGGGTCCACAGGACGGTCCACAGGTGTGCACTACTTGTCCCCCGGAAACCACCGTTGTCCACCGTGTCATCCACCGATGCATCCACAGCCCGCTCCGTTCTGTCCACCATCCGGACACCGGTCTCATCCCCAGAAGAGGGTCACTCGTCGACGTAGGGGCAGTGCCGGCAGCCGCGGCCGCAGCAGGTCCCGCGCTCGGCGAGGAAGCCTGCGGTGAGGACGAACAGCCCGCTGCCCCGGTCGAGGTAGCCGGCGTCCCCGGCGGCGAGCGCGGCCGCGTGCGCGGCAAGAACCTCGTCGCGCCCGGGCGCGTCCGGTGGCAGCCGGGAGGGATGCGGCTCGGTCAGGGCGCGCGGCGCCAGCGGGTCGGCCACCGGGTCAGCGTAGGCGGGATGACACAGTGGACGGCGATGAGCACCACCCCACGCCGAGCCGGTACCCGGCCACCGTCGCCTCGCCGTCGCGCGGCCCTGCTGGCTGTGCTGACCGGCTGCTCGCCGGGGTCGGACCCCGAGCCGCGCAACGCGCCGGCCGGCGCGGGCGACAGCTCGCCGTCCACCTCGGCCAGCGCCACGGTGGACCCGGACACGCCGACCGGCTGGGGGCCGACCGAGGGCGAGCTCGCCCGGGCCCGCGAGCTGGTGGCTGCCATGACGCTGCCGGAGCAGGCGAGCACGGTGCTGATGCCGGGCTTCTGGGGCTACGACGCCCTGGAGCCCGACGCCGGCCGAGGCCGAGCGCAACCAGGTGATGCACGGCGCCGGCTCCGCCGACGAGGCGCTGGCCGGCTCGCCGTTCGGCGGGGTGTTCCTGCGACCGGAGGTCATCGCCGACGCCGACCAGGTCGACCGGCTGGCCGGCGAGCTGCACGACGTCGGCGACCGGCCCGACGGCCTGCCGCTGCTGGTCTCCATCGACCAGGAAGGCGGGGTCGTCCAGCGCCTGAAGGTCGGCGTCGACCCGGTCCCGGCAGCGAGCACCGTCGGCGCCTCCGGCGACCCGGCGTACGCGAAGCAGGTCGCTCGTGACAACGGCCGCACGCTGCGCCGCCTGGGCGTGACGATGGTGATGGCGCCGGTGGCCGACGTCGACCCCGACGGCAGCTCGGTGATGGGCTCCCGCACCTACTCCCCCGACCGCAAGGTCGCAGCCGAGATGGTGACGGCCACCGTCGAGGGCTACCTGGCGGCAGGCATCGTCCCGGCGGTCAAGCACTTCCCCGGCCTCGGCACGGTCACCGGTGACAGCCACCACTCGCTGCCCGAGCAGGGCAAGTCGCTGGCCCGGCTCCGGCGCACCGACCTGGTCACCTTCGCGGCGGCCATCGAGGCCGGTGCGCCGGTGATCATGACCGGGCACGTCGCGGTCGACGCCATCGAGCCCGGCATGCCCGGCTCGATCAGCGAAGGGGTCGTGCAAGGGCTGCTGCGCGACACCCTCGGCTTCCAGGGTGTCGCAGTGACCGACTCGCAGGGGATGGGGCCGATCAACGGCCCGTACAACTCGGCCGAGGGCGCGGTGCGCTCCTTGCTCGCCGGCAACGACCTGGTGCTCAACTCGCCGTACCCGCGCCGGGCCCGGCGGGCGGTCCAGCACGCGGTGACCAGCGGCCGGCTGCCCGCCGACCGCCTGACCGAGGCAGCCACCCGGGTGCTCGCGCTGCGGATCTACCAGCAGCGCATCGCCTCAGCCGGCTGACCCGTCGCGCCGGGCCGGCACCAGGTCGACCAGCCCGAGGTGCTTGGCCGAGAGGCCGTCGCCGCTGGACACCCCGCGCAGCCGCCGGCCGACCCACGGCGCGAAGTAGCGGCGGACCCAGCGCACGTCGGCGAGGACGTCGGCCCGTCGTCCCGGGCGCGCGCCGGACGGCAGCGGTTCGCGCCACCACCCGGCCGGCCCGCCGAGCAGCTCAGGGTCCTCGACCTCGAGGGTCTCCAGGACCGCCGCCGCGACCCGGGCGTGGCCGGCCGGCGCCAGGTGCAGCCGGTCCTCGTGCCACAGGCGGCGGTCCTGCAGGGCCGGCTCGGCACCGACGTCGACGACCAGGGCACCGGTGCGTTCGGCTGCCCGGCGTACGCCGACGTTGAACCGGGCGAACCGGGCCGCCAGCCGGGCTGCGGTGCGTCCCGTCCCACCGGCCCGCTCGATCACGGTGAAGAGCAGCACCTGGACGCCGGCCGCTGCCAGGTCCGCGACCGCACGGTCGTAGCGCGAGACGACCGCGGCGACGTCGCGACCCGGCCGGAGCACGTCGTTCGGGCCGGCGTGGAAGGACACCAGGTCCGGGCGCAGCGACAGCGCTACCGGCAGCTGCTCCTCGACCACCTCGTCGAGCACCTTTCCGCGGACTGCGAGGTTGGCATAGCGCAGACCGCCCTCGTGAGGTGGCGAGCGCCGCGGCGACCCGGTCGGCCCAGCCCAGGTGGCGGCCGTCCGGCCCGAGGTCGTCCTCGAGCCCTTCGGTGAACGAGTCGCCGAGGGCGAGGAAGGTGCGGTGGTCCACGGTCGTATCGTGCCCGACCATGCAGGAAGAACCAGCAGTAGTCCCGGACACCGTCACACCGGACAGCAAGGACTGGACCTGGGTCCTCGGCCGGCCGTGTCCCGAGTGCGGTCTCGACGCGAAGACGCTGGCCGGCTCGGACGTCGGGCCCGATGACTCGGGCGAACGCAGCCGCCTGGCAGCAGGTGCTCGACCGTCCCGACGCCCGTCGGCGGCCGGCGCGCGGCCGTGTGGTCGCCGCTGGAGTACGCCTGCCACGTCCGGGACGTCTACCGGGTCTTCGACGGCCGGCTGGCGCGGATGCTCGCCGAGGACGACCCGGCGTTCGAGAACTGGGACCAGGACGAGACCGCTCTGCAGGAGCGGTACGCCGAGCAGCAGCCGGCCACCGTGGCCCGCGAGCTCGCCGAGGCCGCCGAGGTCGTGGCTGCACGGTTCGACTCGGTGACCGGGGACCAGTGGGCGCGCACCGCCCGGCGCAGCGACGGGGCGGTCTTCACCGTCGAGACCTTCGGCCGCTACTTCGTGCACGACTGGGTGCACCACCTGCACGACGTCGGCGCGGGGCGACCGTGACCGAGCACGAGCGACGCAGCCGCAGACGACCACGCACGACGACCACGGGCACGAGCACGACGCGCCGAGCGGCCTGCTGGGCCGGCTGCGCCACCTGGTCGCCCCGCACAGCCACGACGCCGCGGTGTCGATGGACTCCGAGCTCGAGGCCAGCCGGCGCGGCATGCGGGCCCTGCTGCTGTCGTTCGTCGCCCTCACCGTCACCGCGCTGCTGCAGGCCGCGATCGTGGTGGTCAGCGGCTCGGTCGCGCTGCTCGTGGACACCATCCACAACTTCGCCGACGCGCTGACGGCGCTGCCGATCGCGGTGGCCTTCACTCTCGGCCGCCGGGCCGCGACCCGGCGCTACACCTACGGGTACGGGCGCGCCGAGGACCTGGCCGGCATCGTGGTCGTCCTGGTCATCGCCGCCTCCGCGGTGTTCGCCGCCGTCGAGGCCGTCCGGCGGATCGCCGACCCGCGCGAGCTCGACCACCTCGGGCTGGTCGCCGTCGGCCGGGGTGATCGGCTTCCTCGGCAACGAGGCGGTCGCGCGGTACCGGATCACCGTCGGCCGGCAGATCGGCTCGGCCGCCCTGGTCGCCGACGGGCTGCACGCCCGCACCGACGGGTTCACCTCGCTCGGCGTCGTCGTCAGCGCCGCGGCCGCCTGGGCCGGCATCGAGCAGGCCGACGCGGTCATCGGCCTGCTCATCACCCTCGCCGTGCTCGCCGTCCTGCGGGACGCCGCGCGGGACGTCTACCGCCGGCTGATGGACGCCGTCGACCCCGCGCTGGTCGACCGCGTCGAGGCCACCGCGCGAGGCACCGAGGGGGTGCGCGACGTGGGCGACGTGCGGCTGCGCTGGATCGGCCACCGGCTGCGCGCCGAGCTGGAGATCGTCGTGGCCGACGACCTGACGCGTCGTCGAGGCGCACCGGATAGCCGAGTCCGCCGAGCACCGGCTGCTGCACGACGTGCCCCGGCTGCACGCCGCGCTGGTGCACGCCGACCCGGTCGGCCACCCCCACGACCTCACCGGCCACCACCGCGAGGGGGGCGGGGCCGGCTGATCTCTGGCACTCTCGGGACCGTGCTGATCACCAACCACGTCCTGTCGGGTGCGGTCATCGGCGCGGTCGCACCGGACGTCCACCAGGCCGCGACGCTCGGCTTCCTCTCCCACTTCGTCCTCGACGGGCTGCCGCACTTCGGGGTCGACGACGCGCACCTGCTCAAGGTGGCGGTGCCCGACGGCCTGATCGGTCTGGCGGCCGTCGCGGTCATCGCCCGGGCGGCGCCGCGGGACCGGCTGCTCCCGGTGCTGGCCGGCATCTTCGGCGCCTGCCTGCCCGACCTCGACAAGCCGGGACAGGTGTTCTTCGGCCGCTCGCCGTTCCCCCGCTGGTTCGACGCGGCGCACGCCCGGATCCAGGACGAGGAGGTGCACCGCTTCACCGTCGAGCTGGCCTCGGCGGCGGTGTTCAGCGTGGCTCTCGTCGCTCTGCTCCCCCGCCGGCCCCGCAGGCTGCGATGACTTCCCGGGCCGGCCCGGTCATACCCCCGACAGCCCCTTTCCGAAGAGGACCCGCCATGCAGAAGATCACGCCGTGCTTGTGGTTCGACACCGAGGCCGAGGAGGCCGCCGAGCTCTACGTCTCGCTCTTCGGTGACGCGAAGGTCCTCGAGGTCACCCACTACGGGGACGCCGGGCCCCGGCCGGCCGGCACGGTGATGACCGTGTCGTTCGTTCTCGAGGGCCAGGAGTACATGGGGCTCAACGGCGGCCCGCAGTTCCCGTTCACCGAGGCGGTGTCGTTCTCGGTGAGCTGCGAGGACCAGGAGGAGGTCGACCGGCTGTGGTCGCGCCTGCTCGAGGGCGGCGGAGTCGAGAGCCAGTGCGGCTGGCTCAAGGACCGGTTCGGCCTGTCCTGGCAGATCATCCCGAAGGCGCTGCCGGGCCTGATCGGCGACCCGGACCCGGTGCGTGCCCAGCGCGCGATGGCGGCGATGCTGCAGATGGGCAAGATCGACATCGCGGCCATCGAGAAGGCGGCCGAGGGGGGCTGACCGGTCGGCAACCTCAGGACCGGCGGGCGTCGTCCCGGCGGCCGGTGAGGAACCTGCGCTCGGCATCGTTGTCGGCCAGCGCCACCGCGTCGTCGTACGCCGTCGCCGCCTCCGCCTGCCGGCCGAGACGGCGCAGCAGGTCGGCCCGGGTCGCGGGCAGGTACCGGTAGCCCGAGAGCCGCCCGTCCGCGGCCAGCCGGTCGACCTCGGCGAGGGCGGCCGCCGGACCGGCGACCTCGGCCAGGGCGACCGCCCGGTTCAGCTCGACGACCGGAGACGGCCACTCCCGCAGCAACGCGTCGTAGAGCGCGACGACGCGGGTCCAGCTGGTCTCGGCGTACGACGGCGCCAGTGCGTGCTCGGCCGCGATCGCCGCCTGCACGCCGAAGCGGCCGACCCGGCTGTGGTGCAGGTCGCGGACCAAGGCCAGACCTTCGAGCACCTGCCCGCGGTCCCAGCGGTCGCGGTCCTGGTCGGCCAGCAGCACCAGCCGGCCGGCGTCGTCCACCCGGGTGTCCCGTCGCGCGTCGGTGAGCAGCATGAGGGCCAGCAGGCCGCGGACCTCCGGCTCGTCAGGCATCAGCCGGCGCAGGACCCGACCCAGGTCCATGGCCCGGTCGACCATGTCGGGTCGGACCAGCGAGCCGCCGGTCGGCGCCGTGTGCCCGGTGGTGAAGACCAGGTGCACGACGGTGAGGACCGCATCCAGGCGGTCCGGCAGCTCGACCGACCCGGGGACGCGGTACGGGATCCCGGCGGCGGTGATCTTCTTCTTCGCCCGGGTCACCCTGGCCGCCATGGTCGCCTCGGGGACCAGGAAGGCCGCGGCGATCTCGGTCGTGGTGAGCCCGCAGAGCAGCCGCAGCGTCAACGCCACCTGTGCTTCACGGGCCAGCGCCGGGTGACAGCAGGTGAAGACCAGGCGCAGGCGCTCGTCGGTGATCACCTCGTCCTCCGCCTCCCCGAGGGTCGCGTCCGGGCCCTCCTGCACCCCCGGCTCGACCAGCAGCGGCAGCTTGCGCCGCAGGGTCTGCTCGCGGCGCAGCACGTCCAGTGCCCGTCGGCGGGCCGTCGTCGTCAGCCAGGCGCCCGGCGAGCGCGGCACGCCTTGCCGTCGCCAGGCGTCCAGCGCAGCGCCGTACGCGTCCTGGACGCACTCCTCGGCCAGGTCGACGCTGCCGGCCACCCGCACCGTCGCGGCGAGCACGAAGCCCCACTCGCGACGGTGCGCGTCGGCGACCGCAGCCTCGACGTCGACAGGTCGGTCGGCCGGCGGCGTCACCCCTCCGGGAACTCCAGGATCGGGCGGACCTCGACGCCGCCGAAGGGGGCGGGGCACAGCTTGGCGATCGCGAGCGCGTGGTCGAGGTCGTTCGCCTCGATCAGGTAGTAGCCGCCGAGCGCCTCCTTGGTCTCGGCGAACGGACCGTCGGTGACCACGTCGCCGCGCACGCTGGTGGCCGTGTCGGTGTTCTGCAGCGCGTTGCCGCCGACCATCTTCGCGCCCTGCTCGGCGACCTGCTCGGAGAACCGGTTGTGGGCCTCCATCAGCTGCTGGGCGAACGCGTCGTCCGCCGCCGCGTAGGCCTGCTCGTCGCCGTAGATCAGGATCAGGTACTCGCTCATGGGTGCTGCTCCTCCCCCGGCCCCCGGAGGACCGGACTCACGTGACTCTGACACCCCTCCGACGTACGGCGCAGCCCCCGATCGACAACTCCCGTGATCCACACCGGATCGGTCGCAGAAATGCGGACAGATCCGGTGTGGATCACCGATTAGGCTGGACGGCCGGATGGCAGGTCGCGCGCGACGCTCGAGGACCGACTCACCGGATCGCCTCGCGCGACGGGAGTCCGGGCGCGCCGCACTGCTCCCGATCCGCTACCCGGACCTCCCGGTCGCCGAGCGCCGGGACGAGATCGCCGCCGCCGTCCGGGACCACCAGGTCGTCATCGTGGCCGGCGAGACCGGGTCGGGGAAGACCACCCAGCTGCCGAAGATCTGCCTCGACCTCGGCCGCGGTGTCGCGGGGCTGATCGGCCACACCCAGCCCCGGCGGCTGGCGGCCCGCACGGTGGCCGACCGGATCGCCGAGGAGCTCGGCGTCGAGCTCGGCGCGGCCGTCGGCTACTCGGTGCGGTTCACCGACCGGGCCGGCGCGGACACCCTGGTCCGGCTGATGACCGACGGCATCCTGCTGGCCGAGATCCAGCGCGACCGCGACCTCAAGCGCTACGACACGATCATCATCGACGAGGCTCACGAGCGCAGCCTGAACATCGACTTCCTGCTCGGGTACCTCAAGCAGCTGCTCCCCCGGCGTCCGGACCTCAAGCTCGTCGTCACGTCGGCCACCATCGACACCGAGCGGTTCGCCGAGCACTTCGGCGGTGCGCCGGTCGTCGAGGTGTCCGGCCGCACCTATCCGGTGGAGATGCGCTACCGCCCGCTGTCCGATCCCGACGACCCGGCTGCCGAGGAGCGCGACCAGACCCAGGCGGTGCTCGACGCGGTGGACGAGCTGAGGGTCGAGGGTCCGGGCGACGTGCTGGTGTTCTTCTCCGGCGAGCGCGAGATCCGGGACACCGCCGAGGCGCTGCGCCGGCACCTCGCGTCGGCGATCGAGCCGGTCGAGGTCCTGCCGCTGTACGCCCGGCTCTCGGCGGCCGAGCAGCACAAGGTCTTCGCGCCGCACCAGGGTCGCCGCATCGTGCTGGCCACCAACGTCGCCGAGACCTCGCTGACCGTGCCCGGCATCCGGTACGTCGTCGACCCGGGCACCGCGCGGGTCTCGCGGTACAGCCATCGACTCAAGGTCCAGCGGCTGCCGATCGAGCCGGTCAGCCAGGCCAGCGCGAACCAGCGGGCCGGCCGCTGCGGGCGTACCTCGGACGGCATCTGCATCCGGCTGTACTCCGAGGAGGACTTCCTGGCCCGGCCCGAGTTCACCGAGCCGGAGATCCTGCGCACCAACCTCGCCTCGGTGATCCTGTCGATGACCGCGCTGGACCTCGGCGAGATCGCCGCGTTCCCGTTCGTCGAGCCGCCGGACCGCCGCCAGGTCAAGGACGGCGTGGCGCTGCTGGAGGAGCTCGGCGCCCTCGACCCGGCGCAGCCCGACGTCCGCAAGCGCCTGACGCCGACCGGTCGCCAGCTGTCCCGGCTGCCCGTCGACCCGCGGCTGGGCCGGATGGTGCTCGAGGCCGACCGGAACGGCTGCCTGCCCGACGTCCTGGTCATCGCGGCCGCGCTGTCCATCCAGGACCCGCGCGAACGACCGCCGGACCACCAGCAGGCGGCAGACGAGAAGCACCGCCGCTTCGTCGACGACCGGTCGGACTTCCTCGCCTACCGCAACCTCTGGCTCTACCTGCAGGAGCAGCAGACGGCACTGTCCTCCAGCGCCTTCCGCCGGCTGTGCCGAGCCGAGTTCCTGCACTACCTGCGGGTGCGCGAGTGGCAGGACCTGGTCGGCCAGCTGCGCCAGGTCGCCCGCTCGCTGGGGCTGTCCTCGACCGGTGACCTGTCCCAGCCCGGCGACGACCCGCAGCCGGTGCACGTCTCGCTGCTGCCGGGGCTGCTCTCCCACGTCGGGCTGTGGGATCCCGACAAGCGCGAGTACGCCGGTGCGCGCGGCGCCCGGTTCGCCGTCTGGCCCGGCTCGGCGCTGTTCAGGAAGCCGCCGCGCTGGGTGATGGCCGGCGAGCTCGTCGAGACCTCACGGCTGTGGGGTCGCGACCTCGGCCGGGTCGAGCCCGAGTGGGTCGAGCCGCTGGCCGAGCACCTGGTGAAGCGCACCTACAGCGAGCCGCACTGGTCGGCCAAGCGGGGGGCCGCGATGGCTGTCGAGCGGGTGACGCTCTACGGCGTCCCGCTGGTGGCCGGCCGCACGGTCCCGTACGGCCGGATCGACCCAGACGTGTCCCGCGACCTGTTCATCCGGCACGCACTGGTGCAGGGCGAGTGGCGGACCCACCACCCGTTCTTCCACGAGAACCAGGCGCTGCGCGAGGACGTCGAGGAGCTCGAGCACCGGGCCCGGCGCCGCGACATCCTGGTCGACGACGAGACGCTGGTCGCGTTCTACGACGAGCGGGTGCCGGCCGAGGTGGTCTCCGCCCGGCACTTCGACGCCTGGTGGAAGAAGGCGCGTCGCGAGCAGCCGGACCTGCTCACCTTCGACCCGGCGATGCTCGTCCGCGACGAAGCCGACCGGGTCAGCACCACCGACTACCCGGACAGCTGGCAGCAGGGAGACCTGGTCCTGCCGCTGAGCTACCAGTTCGAGCCCGGTGCCGACGCCGACGGGGTCACCGTGCACGTGCCGCTGACGGTCCTGAACCGGCTGTGGCCCGACGGCTTCGACTGGCAGGTCCCCGGTCTGCGCGCCGACCTGGCCATCGCGCTGCTGCGCTCGCTGCCCAAGTCGCTGCGCCGCAGCTTCGTCCCCGCGCCGGACCGGGCCGCCGCGGCGCTCCGGCAGATCGGCCCTGGGGTGGGCGCCGAGCCGTTCACCGACGCGCTGGCCCGCGAGCTGCGCTACGCCACCGGCATTCCGGTGCTGCGTGAGGCCTGGGACCTGGCGAAGGTCCCCGACCACCTGCGGATGACGTTCCGGGTCGAGGACGACGGTGTCGTGGTCGCGGAGGGGAAGGACCTTGCCGCCCTGCGTGATCGGCTCGCCCCGACGGTGCGGCGCACGGTCGCCGCGGCCGCCGCCGACGTCGAGCGGGCGGGCTTGACGTCGTGGTCGTTCGGCGAGCTGCCGGCCACCTTCTCCCGGGAGCTCGACGGCCGCACCGTGCAGGGATTCCCGGCCCTGGTCGACGAGGGATCGACCGTCGCGCTGCGCGTCCTGGGCTCGGAGCGCGAGGCGCGGTCGGCGACCTGGTCCGGCGTGCGGCGGCTGCTCGCGCTCACGGTGCCCTCGCCGCTGAAGGGGGTGGTGAGCCGGCTTGACAACGCGAGCAAGCTGGCCTTCGGGAACAACCCGCACGGCTCGGTAGCCGCGCTGCTGGACGACGGCGTGACCGCGGCGCTGGACGCTCTGCTCGCCCGGCACGGCGGGCCGCCGCGCGACGCCGAGGGTTTCGAACGGCTCCGGGCCGAGGTGCGGGCCGAGCTCTCGGACACGACGCACGACGTGCTGGCGAAGGTCGCGCGCATCCTCGCCGTCGCACACGACGTGTCGAACCGGGTCTCGGGTGCCGCCTCGCCCGCGGTGCTGCCGGCGCAGCTGGACATCCGCGCCCAGCTGGAACGACTGGTGCATCCCGGCTTCGTCGCCGGAACCGGGGCGGACCGGTTGCCTGACCTGCTGCGCTATCTCACAGCGGTGCAGCGCCGGCTGGACGCCCTGCCCGGCGCGACCGACCGCGACCGCGAGCGCCTGACCAGGGTCGAGCAGGTCGAGCAGGAGCACGCGACCTGGTTGGCCGGGCTGCGCCCGGAACGGCGGGTCGACCCGGACGTGCGGGCGGTGCGCTGGATGCTGGAGGAGCTGCGGGTCAGCCTGTTCGCCCAGCAGCTCGGCACCCCGTCGCCGGTCTCCGAGAAGCGCATCTACCGCGCGATGGACGCCCTCGACCAGTGACGTCGGTCAGCGACTCGCCAGTGCGTCAGCCGACGTCGAGCATCTCAGTGCGCCGCGGCATCAGCCACAGCACCGCGAACAGCACCACCGCTGTCGCCACGACGCCGGCGAAGACGTAGTGCGAGGCGTCGAAGAGGGCGGATCGCAGGAACTCGGTGACCCGCCCCGGCGGAGCGTCTCCGTCGAGCACCAGCCGCTCCGCCTCGGACCGCTCCGGGAGTCGGCCGGCGACGCCGGTGGACGGGTTCGCGAACCGGTCGGCCAGGGTCGCGTTGACGATGGCGCCGAACACTGCCACGCCCACCGCGCTCCCGAGGTTCCGGCAGAACAGGTTGGTGCCTGTCACCACGCCGCGGCGCCGCCAGTCGACGACCGACTGCACGGCGACGATGGTCGGCGCGGAGCTCAGGCCGAACCCGACACCGATGACGAAGGTGGCGCCGGCCACCGCCAGCACCGGGGAGGACGCCGAGAGCAGAGCCACCAGGACGGCGCCGAGCACCACGATCGCGGCGCCGATGAGGGCCGTGTCCCGGAAGCCGATCCGGAGGTAGAGCCGGCCGGACAGCGCGGCCGCGATCGGCCACCCGACCGTCATCGCGGCCAGCGCGAAGCCGGCCACCAGAGCGCCGGTGCCGAGGACACCTTGGACGTACGTCGGCACGTAGGACACCAGGCCGATCAGCGCCACCCCGATGGCCACCGCGGCCAGGTTGCCGCCGATCAGCACCCGGCGGGTGAAGACCCACAAGGGCAGCACCGGCTCGGGGGCCTGGCGCTCGACCAGCACGAAGGCGACCAGCGAGAGCGCGCCGAGGATGAAGACCGCGAAGCTCACCGGAGAGTCCCAGTTCCACGCCACGCCGCCCTCGAGCAGCCCCAGGATGAGCAACGAGAACCCTGCGGTGAGCAGTGCGGAACCGGCGAGGTCGAGCTGGTGCTTGGTCTTGTCCACCTGCTCGTGGAAGTGCCGCCACAGCATCCAGGCGGCGACACCACCGAGCGGGATGTTGATGAAGAAGATCCAGCGCCAGCTCAGGTACTCCGAGAACACCCCGCCGAGGGTCGGGCCGACGACCGCGGCCACACCCCACACGCTGGCCACGTAGCCCTGGACGCGGGCCCGCTCCTCGACCGAGTACAGGTCACCCACGACCGTGACCGTCATCGGCAGGACTGCGCCGGCGCCGATGCCCTGGATCGCCCGGGCGATGATCAGTGCGGGCATGCTCCACGCCACACCGCACAGGACCGAGCCGGCCAGGAAGACGGCGATGCCGAAGAACAGCACCGGACGGCGCCCGACGACGTCGGCCAGCTTGCCGTAGAGCGGCACGGTGACGGCCTGGGTCAGCAAGTAGATCGAGAACAGCCACGGGAACTGCGAGAAGCCCCCGAGGTCGCGGACGATCGACGGCACGGCGGTCGCGATGATCGTGGCGTCGAGCGCGACCAGCGAGGTCGACAGCATCAACGCGATGAGGACGGGCCCCCGCTCGGAGCGCAGGCCGACGGCGGACGGCTTGTCGGTGGTGGTCATCTCCGATGCCAACCGAGCAGACGGGCGATCCCTTCCCGACCGCCGCTTCGGCTGCATCAACGGTCGGGGTCGCCGCCCACGGCCGCGTCCATCTGCTTGTTGTACCGGCCGAGCAGCTCGGCGAAGGTCGCGACGTCCTTCTCCGGCCACCGGTCGAGCTGGTCCCGGACCAGCTGGCGCCGGCCGCCACGAGCCAGCGACAGCCGCTTGCGGCCCTCGCTCGTGACGACCAGCAGCTGGGCGCGGCCGTCGGCCGGGTCCGGCTCGCGGCTGACCAGGCCGACCCGCTCCAGCAGGCCGACCTGTCGGCTGATCGCCCCCTTGTCGATGCCGAAGTAGTCGCTCAGGTCGATGGCCCGGGTGCTGCCCAGCTCGTCTATCCGGGCGAGCAGGGCGTACGCCGTGGGCTGCAGGTCGGGGTGGACGATGGTCGCGACCTCGCGGTTCCAGGCGCGAGCCCGGCGAAGCAGTGCCGCAAGCTCTCGCTCCACCTCGCCGTACGACGTCATCGGTCTCGCTCCAGAGGCTTGCAAAGTAGTTGCGACCGCCAACTATCATAGGCCTCAGGCAGGATGACCCGGACATGACCCTCGCCGACCTGCTGCCCGCCGAGCCCGACCCGGACACCCTGTTCGACACCTTCGCCGGCTGGGCCGCGGACCAGGGTCTGGACCTCTACCCGGCGCAGACCGAGGCGCTGATCGAGCTGGTCTCCGGCAGCAACGTGGTCCTCGCGACACCTACCGGCTCGGGCAAGAGCCTGGTCGCCACCGGCGCGCTCTACGCCGCCCTCGCGCAGGGCCGACGAGGTGTGTGGACCGCGCCGATCAAGGCCCTGGTGTCGGAGAAGTTCTTCGCGCTCTGCGCCACCTTCGGAGCGCACAACGTCGGGATGCTCACCGGTGACGCTGCGGTCAACCCGGGGGCTCCGATCATCACCGCGACCGCCGAGGTGATCGCCAACCAGGCGCTGCGCGAGGGGGCGGATGCCGACCTAGGGCTGGTGGTGATGGACGAGTTCCACTACTACGCCGACCCGGACCGCGGCTGGGCCTGGCAGGTGCCGCTGCTCGAGCTGACCGGTGCGCAGTTCCTGCTCATGTCGGCGACCCTCGGCGACGTCACGCGGTTCCGGGACGACCTGATCCGGCGTACCGGGCGGGCGACCGCGGTGGTCGCGACCGGCGACAGGCCGGTGCCGCTGAACTACTACTACGCCCGTACGCCGGTGCACGAGACGCTCGAGGAGCTGCTCGCGACCGGACAGGCACCGGTGTACGTCGTGCACCCGACCCAGGCGGCCGCACTGGAGCGAGCCCAGGCACTGACCAGCGTCAACGTGGCGACCCGCGAGCAGCGCGACGCCATCGGAGTGGCCGTCGGCGGCTTCCGGTTCTCCGCCGGCTTCGGCAAGACGCTCTCCCGGCTGGTGCGGCACGGCATCGGCGTGCACCACGCCGGGATGCTGCCGCGGTACCGCCGGCTGGTGGAGACCCTCGCCCAGGCCGGGCTGCTGAAGGTCGTCTGCGGCACCGACACCCTCGGCGTCGGCATCAACGTGCCGATCCGCACCGTGCTGGTCACCTCGCTGTCGAAGTACGACGGCACCCGGGTGCGGCACCTCAGCGCGCGCGAGTTCCACCAGATCGCTGGGCGCGCGGGACGAGCGGGCTTCGACACCGCCGGCACGGTCGTGGTGCAGGCGCCGGACCACGACGTGGAGAACGAGCGGCTCCGTCGCAAGGCCGGTGACGACGAGAAGAAGCTCAAGCGGATCGTGAAGAAGAAGGCACCGGACGGCTTCGTCTCGTGGGGCGAGCCGACCTTCGAGCGGCTCGTGGCCGCGGAGCCGGAGCCGCTGACCTCGAGCTTCCGGGTGACCCACGCGATGCTGCTCAACGTCATCGCCCGGCCGGGCAACCCGTACACCGCGATGCGTCACCTGCTCGAGGACAACGACGAGCCCCGCGCTGCACAGCTGCGGCACATCCGGCACGCCATCGCGATCTACCGTGCGCTGCTGGCGGGCGGTGTCATCGAGCGCATCGACCCTCCCCTGCCGGACGGTCGGTCGGTCGCGCTGACCGTCGACCTGCAGCCGGACTTCGCACTGAACCAGCCGCTGTCGACCTTCGCGGTGGCGGCGCTGGAGCTGCTCGACCGCGACTCCCCGTCGTACCCGCTCGACGTCCTGTCCGTGCTGGAGTCGACGCTCGAGGACCCGCGCCAGGTGCTGTCGGCGCAGCGCAGCAAGGCCCGCGGCGAGGCGGTGGCGGCGATGAAGACCGAGGGCATCGAGTACGACGAGCGGATGGAGCTGCTCGAGGAGGTCACCTATCCGAGACCGCTGGCTGAGCTGCTGGAGCACGCGTACGAGTCGTACCGGAAGGGCCACCCGTGGGTTGCCGACCACGAGCTGAAGCCGAAGTCGGTCGCCCGTGACATGTCCGAGCGGGCCATGACCTTCACCGAGTACGTCGGGTTCTACGGGCTCGCTCGCTCCGAGGGGCTGGTGCTGCGCTACCTCGCCGACTCGTTCAAGGCATTGCGGCAGACCGTGCCGGAGACCATCCGGACCGAGGAGCTGCGAGACCTCACCGAGTGGCTGGGCGAGCTGGTACGCCAGGTCGACTCCTCGTTGCTCGACGAGTGGGAGCGGCTGACCTCACCGGACGTGGTCGATGTCGAAGGTGTCCGGCTGATCGACGAGAAGCCGCCCGCGGTCACCTCGAACGTGCGCGCGTTCCGGGTGCTGGTGCGCAACGCGATGTTCCGTCGGGTCGAGCTCGCCGCGCTGCGCCGGCACGACCTACTCGGCGAGCTGGACGCCGAGGCCGGCTACGACGCGGACGCCTGGGCCGATGCGATGGCCGGCTACTGGGCCGACCACGACTCCCTGCTGACCGGCCCCGATGCCCGTGGGCCGGCGCTGATCGTGATCATCGAGGAGCCTGGCGTATGGCGGGTGCGGCAGATCTTCGACGACCCGGCCGGCGACCACGACTGGGGCATCAGTGCTGACGTCGACCTGGCCGCGTCCGACGATGCCGGCACCGCCGTGGTCACGGTGACCGGCGTCGACCGCCTCGACTGACGGGAGCCGGTCGTCAAGACGCCGGGCTCGAGCTGCCGGAGACGGCGGACGCGTCGTACCAGCGCAGCACCCGCAGCGCCCTCAGGGTGTTCCACCGGCTCGGCGTGCCGTCAGGTTCCTCGAACCGGAAGTGGACCGCGCCGGAGTGGCTGTTCTCGAGCAGCCAACGCCCGTCGGGTCGGCGCCTGGCGCGGACGAGTTCGATCGCTTCGGCCAGCCTCGGGTCCGGAGTGCCCCCGCGCCGGGCGAAGTACTCGGTGGCCTTGAGCAGGTCGTAGTGCCAGCGTGGGGGGTAGGAGAACAATGCCCACTGCGGGTTGACCACCTCGCCCGTGCGTAACGACCGGAAGAGGCTGCGCCGGAGCAAGTACTCCTCTCCGTTCCGGCGAGCCCGGCGGATCTCGTCGGATCCGCCGGTATGGCGCTCCCACCTCAGCAGAGCGTCGATCACGTCCAGGGTGCTTGCGAAAGATGCCGGCGCTGGGCGCGTCTCGGCCCAGCAGTTCCAGCCACCATCCGGCATCTGGTCGGCCACGAGCCGCTGCACCACCGGGTCGACGTCGACGCCCAGGTAGGCACCGATCAGGATCGTGCCGGCGTTGATGCAGCAGTCCGCTTCGCCGGCGAAGAACGGCAGCCCGTCGTACTCCCAGCGGCAGTTGCGGGCCACCAGGTGTGCGGTCTCTTGCATCACCGGACTGCCCGGAGGTATGCCCAGGTGGCACAGGTCGAGCAGGACCGGGTACGTCGAGGTCCACGGCTGGCTCGGCTCGGCGCCCGACCCGTCGGTCGGTGCCTCTGCCGGTTCCGCGTCGGGCGAGGGGAAAGGCGGCGGCGGCTGGCCGGCAGCCAGAGCCCGCGCAGTGGCGGCTGCGAACGCCGCGGTACCCGGAAAGCAGGCCCCGTTCGCCCACAGGCCATCAGGCGCCCGGAGCGCCAGCAGCCGAGCACCCCAGCCCTCGTGCTCCACCCGCGCTCGCTCGGTCGCCACTTCGGTCTCCGAGGCGTCTACGAGGTCGCGCAGCACCTGCCAACGGATCGCCGGATCGCCCTCCAGCAGCCACTGCACAACCGGATCGTCCCCGGCCATCGGCGGCATTCGTGGCTGGTAAGGGCGCTGATTCTCTTCCATGGCGCGGTTGCGCATGCGTTGCTCAACGAGTCGCTCACCGGGGCGTTCGGGATCGTCCACCCTCCGAAACGTACCGGCAGGCTGACAGAGGTCCGCCCATGCCGCGATGAAAGTGCTCGGTAAGAGCCGCTACGGCACGGTCGGGAGGACCGTGGCGGGCAAACGCACTCCCCATCTGACCCCCGGCCACCCTTCGGTTGCGGAGGTGGGGTGGTCGCCCAGGCTGGGATGGGGGCCACCCCGGACACAACCCGAAAACCGCCAAAGCCCGGAATCTGTTTGTCCCAACGGTTTCCGCCATCCACAGACCAGTGCAGAACACACCGCGACAGCACGTAGAGGTGGTATCAGCGCTCGCGAGCGGCGCCCCAGCCGTGCCAACGGTCGACCTCGACCAGCGCGCTGACCCGGCCACTGACGTGGGCGTACCAGTCACCGTCCTGCAGCACCGTGAGGCTGACCCTCGGGTCACGCCGCAGATGGTTCAGCCGCTTGCGGCCCTCGTCCATGTTGACCAGGACGCGGTCGTCGCCAGCCATCAGGTACCAGGTAGCCACCGACACCGGCTGCCCGTCGGAGCGCAACGTCGTGATGACCGCGGGGTTGGCCGCGGCGAGCAGCTCGCGGACCGGCTCCGGGAAGGGCAACCGTGCCGTCAGAGGAACCGGACCGGGTCGAACTCCTCGATCGGGATGATGCGGACCCGCGGCAGGATGCCGGTGAAGCAGCGGACCTCGTCCTCCAGGTCGTAGATGCGCAGCCCCTGCCCGGCCAGCTCGGCGAACTGCAGGTTGACGAACTCGCGGAAGCCCAGCAGGCCGACGCGCCGGCCACCGCCGAGCAGCGAGGTCACCTGCGGCAAGAAGTCGCCGTCGTGGCTCGCCAGCAGCACGTCGCCCGAACGGTCCTGCAGCGCCTCGAGGGTGCGCTGGATCGCGATGTCGACGACCTTCTGCCCGGGCTCACCGGACAGCGGCACCGGGCGGTACTGCATCGCGAGCAGCGCCTGCACGAACGGCATCGGGATGTGCCCGGAGGTGGCGTTGAGGAAGAACAACGCCTTGACCGGCTGCGCCCACTCGGCCTCCGCGAAGTCGCGGACCTTCTCCCAGCGCGGCCGCTCGTCCGGGTTCGGTCGCCGGTTGAGCACGCTCATGCCCAGAGTGGCGTCGATGTTCTCGCCGTCGACGACGAGGTACGTCGTGCCCGGGGCGGTCTCCGCCGCGCTGTCCGTCATGCCGCGAGCCTAGGGCCCGGGCGCTGCGGTGCGGCTCAGGCGCCGAGGGCGCGCCACACGGCCGGCCCGGCGATGCCGTTGGCCCGCCAGCCACGGCTCGTCTTCAGCGCCGAGACCTTGCGCTTGGTGATGTCGCCGAAGACACCGGTGCGGTACTTCGGCCGCATCCGTAGAGCGGTCTGCAGCGCCGTGACGGCCACGCCCTTGCTGCCCTTGCGCAGGGTGGTGTAGGTGAACTTGGTGATGCCGGAGCGCACCGGCACCGTGATCACCTGACCGACCCGGATCACGTCGCTGCGCAGCTTGCTCGCCGACTTGATCGCCGCCACCGTCGAGCCCCACTTCGCCGCGATGGCGCTCAACGAGTCACCGGCGCGGACCCGGTAGCCCATGGTGGCCGGCAGCGAGCGCGCCGCCACGACTGGTTGGGCGGTCGGCGCCGGCGGCGTGGTGGTCGCCAGCGGGTTGCGCACCGCGGCCCAGGTGGCCGGCGTGGTCGTCCCTGTGACAGGCAGGCCACGGGCGGTCTGCAGCTTGGTCACGGCCGACGCGGTGATCGGGCCGAAGAAGCCGGTGACCGGCGTGACCTTCAGCAGCCGCTGCAGCTGGACCACGTACGCGCCGCTCGACTCGGGGGCCAGCAGCGGCGTGCCGGTGAGCGACAAGGCGCTGATCGGAGCCGGGCACGCGGTGTCCCGCGGTGCGGACCAGATCGGTGCCGGGTCTCCCTCGACCGCGACGCACGGGCCGTAGTCGATCCGGCCGGTGGTCCCGGTCCACCAGGAGGTGCGCTTCATCGCGCCGTTCCAGGCGAGCGAGATGTGGATGTGCCCGGCGTGCGACTCGCCGCCGCTGTAGGAACGCCAGCCCTCTGACGCGCGGTAGGCGCTCCAGATCTTGCCGTTCCAGATGACGTACATGACCCCGAGCCGACGGGCGTTGGACGCCGCCATGCCGTTCGGGCCGGGAGCCATCAGCCAGGTCAGGAACTGCTGCGCGAGCGCCTTCTCGGCCGGCACCGCGGCACTGAGGCCCCAGTCCCAGGCGCGACCTTCCTTGTGCTCGCTGAGCGCCCCGATCTCGCAGCCCCGGGTGATGCCCAGGTCGCGACCGCCGTAGGTCGCCATCAGCAGCGAGCGCAGCGCCAGGGTCCCGGGCTTGGCCACCGGGTCGCAGGAGACCTGCGGGAGGTAGGGGGTGAAGCCCTCGGCCACGCCCAGCGGGGTGGGCGGCACCGGGTCGGGCACCGCTGCCTGGGCCGTCCCGGTGCCGAGCGCACCCAGGATCAGCGCCAGGGCGAGCGTGGCGACGGCGGAACAGGTGGTGCGGTGGACCCACGGCACGGTGACGACTCCCCTGGTCGGTGCAGGCCGGTACCTGATCATGGTCGGCCGTCCCAGGCGTCACCTGAACCCCAGTTGCCCCAAAACAGGTCAAAACTTGGTCAGGCAGACGGTGCGTCGCCTTGCTCAGGACCCGCCGGGGTGCCCCGGCTCGTCGCGCTGGAGGTCGGTAAGGGCGATCCAGTCGGTCCAGCTGAGCTCGCGGCCGACGTACCGCGGAGTGGTCAGCGGCCAGTCCGAGGCGATCCAGCGCGGCACCAGGGCGTCCAGCTCGCGCTCGACGTCACTGCCGACCAGCCGGTCCACCACCCACCAGGAGATCTCGGCGTCCGCGCCGCCCTCCTTCTCCGGCGGGTCGATGTACACGCAGCCCAGCAGCTCGGTCTCGTCGGCGTCCAGCAGGGCGTAGTTGAACGACCGGTGCGCCTCGATCTCGGCCTCGTGCCGAGCCAGGTCCTCGCGGTCCTGCTCGCGGGTCATGGTGGCCGGCGGCCACCCCCACGCGTCGCCGTAGATCGACCAGAGGCGCTGCTGCGACCCCATCACCGCCGGGAGGTCGAGGTCGACGTCGCTCTCCCGGATCGGCCGCAGGTGCTGCCCGGTCGCCAGATCGACGCGGGTGGGGTGATCGAAGTCCTCCGGCAGCCAGCTCATGGTCCGCGAGCCTAGGAGCCCTAGGCTGCCGCCGTGGCGGGATTCGGCGTGGCGACGGCGCTGACGGCCCGGGGCGATCGACGGTACGCCGCCCAGCTGGACCCCGACTGGCAGATCGCCGGCAAGCTCAACGGCGGCTACCTCCTGTCGCTGGCCGGGCGGGCAGCGCTGACCGAGCTGGGCGAGGACTTCCCGCACCCGCTGGCCGCCACCGCGCACTACCTGGCAGCCCCGGAGGTCGGCCCTGCGGAGCTGACGGTGCATGTGCTGCGCCGCGGCCGGCGTACCGCCCAGACCCGGGTCACGCTCGCCACCGCGGCGGGTCCGTGCGTGGAGGCGCTCGTCACCTGCGGCCAGCTCGACCCGGCCGAGCCGTACTTCGATGGCGTGCCACCCCCGGAGCTGCCGCCGGAGGATGCCTGTCCCCGGCTGCCGGTGGAGGGACCCGGGTTCGCCGTGCCGCTGATGGGCGTGGTGGCCGAGCGGCTGGACCCGGCGAGCATGGGCTGGGCCGTCGGGAAGCCGAGCGGCCGCGGCGAGCTGCGCGGCTACGTCCGCTTCGACGACGGCATGCAGCCCGACCCGGTCGCGCTGCTCACCGTCGCCGACGCGCTGCCGCCGGCCACCTTCGACCTCGGGGTCACCGGCTGGGTGCCCACACTCTCGCTCACCTGCCACGTCCGGGCGGTGCCGGCACCGGGCGCTCTCGTCGTGCGGCAGAAGGCCCGGCTCGTCGCCGGCGGCCGGGTCGACGAGGAGTGCGACGTCTGGGACTCGACCGGGCGGCTGGTCGCCACCGGGCACCAGCTGGCCGGCGTCAGGCACCCCTGACCGGCGAGGTGCGGGTCAGGCCGCCTGGCGCTCGTCCCGGGCCTCGAGGGCCCGGCGCCGGTCGCGACGCTCCAGGCCGAGGGAGACGGCCAGCACCCCCAGCCCGGCGGCCGAGAGGCCGGCGCCGACCACGGCCGGGGCGGTGTAGCCGAGACCCGCGGCGATCACCAGCCCGCCGAGCCAGGCACCGAGGGCGTTTGCGACGTTGAGGGCCGAGTGGTTCAGGGTCGCGGCGAGCGCCTTGCCGTCACCGGACACGTCGAGCAGCCGCGCGGTCAGCGCCGGGAGGCTGGCCGAGGAGGTGAAGGCGACCAGGAGCAGCGTGACGGCTGCCGGGACCACGGCGTGCGCGGTCACCGTGAACGCGAGCTGGACGACCAGGGTCGCCACGGGAGCCAGCACCAGGGTCTTGCGCACCGACCAGTCGGCGAACCGGCCACCGAGCATCGTGCCCAGCGTCATCCCGACACCGAACAGAGCCAGAGCGATCGGAACGCCGGCCTCGGCGAAGCCGGACACCTCGGTCAGGGTCGGCGCGACGTAGCTGTACACCGCGAAGAAGCCACCGAAACCGACCGCACCGACCAGCAGGGTGAGCCACACCTGCGGCAGCCGGAGCGCGGACAGCTCTTGCCGGGGGCTCGCTCCGTCGTGCGCGCTCACCCGCGGGACGAGCAGCTCGATCGCGACGAGGGTGAGCACGCCGATCACGACGACCGTCGCGTAGGTGCTGCGCCAGCCGAACGACTGCCCGAGCAACGTCGTGAGCGGGACACCGACCACGTTCGCCACGGTCAGGCCCATCATCGTCATCGCCACGGCATGCGCCCGGCGGTGCCGCGGCACCAGCGAGGTAGCGAGCACCGCCCCGATGCCGAAGTACGCGCCGTGCGGGAAGCCGCTGGCGAACCGCGCGACCACCAGCGACCCGAAGGTCGGCGCCATCGCAGAGGCAAGGTTGGCGACAGTCAGCGCCGCCATCAGCACCAGCAGCAGGCCCTTGCGCGGCAGCCGCGCCCCGAGGACGGCGAAGGCAGGTGCTCCGATCACGACACCGAGGGCGTACGCCGTGATGGCGTGCCCGGCCTGCGGGATGGTGACGCCCAGGTCGCCGGCGATGTCCGGCAGCACTCCCATGCTGGCGAACTCGGTGGTGCCGATCGCGAACCCGCCGACGGCCAGG
Organism: uncultured Actinomycetota bacterium; assembly: GCA_963746465.1. Classification (GTDB taxonomy): domain Bacteria; phylum Actinomycetota; class Actinomycetes; order JACCUZ01; family JACCUZ01; genus CAVVAY01. The sequence goes on from CAVVAY010000013.1 coordinate 125,778, forward strand.
GCCAGGAGGCTCACCCAGACGGGTACGTCGCGGCGGTGGACGCGGTTCGTGCGGCTGGGGTCGGCGGGACGGGTTCCGGCGCGCGGCACGGCCGCGAGCTGGCGCGAAGGCATGGCGAGGACTCTCTGGCAGGACGGGCAGGTCGGGCGTGGCGGACGGCTCAGGAACGCGAGGCGTCCCGACCAGGATCACGCGCTGGGGTTACCTCAAGGTGCAATCACATGACGGCCGGGTTGCATTCCCACCTCGGCGAGATCGTCCGGCTGAGGGCGCCCTAGGGTCGCTGAGGTGATCGGAGACCTCAGGACCGTTCCGGCGACCGAGCGGCTCGACCTGCTCGGCCCACCGGTGGCCGCAGCACTGTCCGCCCCGGGCGCGCCAGAGACGTGGGTGGCCGAGATCGACCCCGAGGTCGCCGACACCGCCGCCTTCTGCGAGCGCTACAGCGTGCCGCTGGAGGTCTCGGCCAACTGCGTGGTGGTGGCCGGCCGGCGCGGTGCCGACACCCGGCTGGCAGCCTGCATGGTGCTCGCCACCAGCCGGGCCGACGTGAACGGTGTCGTGCGCCGCAGGCTGGACGCGCGCAGGGCGTCGTTCGCGCCGATGGACCTCGCGGTCACCGAGACCGGCATGGAGTACGGCGGCATCACCCCGGTCGGGCTGCCCGATGGTTGGCCGCTGCTCGTGGACGCCGCGGTCGCCGGCACGCCGTACGTCGTGATCGGCTCCGGGCTGCGACGCTCCAAGCTCGTCGCCGCGGGGGCCGACCTCGCCCGGCTTCCCGGTGCCGAGGTGCTGGAGCTCGCTCTGTAACTCGCTGGACGGGGCGGCTCACGTCGCTAGGTTGGCCGGACATGGCCGCCGAACTGGACTACCTCGACCACCTGCGCCGCGAGTCCTCGCGATTCGCCGAGGCGTTGCGGGCGGCGCCGGCCGACGCCCGGGTGCCCACCTGCCCCGACTGGGACGCCGACGACCTGCTCTGGCACCTCGGCGAGGTGCAGTGGTTCTGGGGCCAGGTGGTGGGTCGCCGGATCACCGACGGCGACGAGGCCGACAAGCTCAGCCCGGGTGAGCGGCCGACGGGTCGCGAGGCGCTGCAGGCCTTCTACGACCGGGCCGGCGCCGACCTGGCCCGGGACCTGGCCGAGACCGAGCCCGCCACCACGGTCTGGACCTGGTCCGCCGAGCAGTCGGCCGGCTTCATCCGCCGACGGCAGGCCCACGAGGCGCTGGTGCACCGGCTCGACGCCGAGCTCACCGCCGGCAAACGCACCCCGGTCGACCCCGCGCTCGCGGCGGACGGGGTCGACGAGGTGCTGCGCATCATGTACGGCGGCTGCCCGCCGTGGGGCAGGATCACGCCCTATGCGGGCCGCACCCTCCGGCTCCGCAGCACCGACACCGAGAACTCCTGGCTGGTGACGCTCGCCCGCTTCACCGGGACCGACCCGGAAGGCACCACCCACGACGAGCCGGACATCTCCATCGCCGCCACCGATCCGGGCGAGGACGCCGTCGCGACCGTGAGCGGCACGGCCGAGGACCTCGACTGCTGGCTCTGGCGCCGACCGACGCGCCACGACCTCGACCGCGGCGGGGACGTCGCGATCGTCGACACCTTCGAGGCCACGATCGGCGGCGGCATCCAGTAGCAGGTGCAACCCGTTCGACGATCCGGCGGTCATCTCCTCAGAGGTGAGACCTGTGCGGACCGACAATGCCTGGCTGTCCCGGCTGCTGCACGCTCTCGGTCGGGACCTGGCCTCGACAGCTCCGGAGTCCTGCGAGGTGGTGCGGTACCGCGGCGCCCGGCGAGGACTGTGGCGGCGGCTCCGGGAGTGGATCCGGTACTGAGTTTGCCTCAGAGCTGGCCGGCGTAGAAGCCGTGCCGGCTCAGCGGACCCACCAGCTCGCGCTCCTCGTAGGCGAAGTGCGACAGCAGGGCGGCGCCCAGCGCGTCGACCGCCTGGTCCACCCTGGTGAGGTCGCCGGGATCGCGCACCAGGGCGACCAGGGCCTGGTCCACGGCCTCGAGCAGGTCGTGGATCGCGCGGTGCTCCTCTCCCAGCCGGTCGATCACGGCCCGCAGGCCGTCGTCCTCGGCGCCGAGGTGCGGGAAGATCCCGGCGTCCTCCATCGAGTGGTGCTGGGTGAGCGCGAAGCAGTAGGACTGGCAGACCGAGCCCAGCACCCAGGTGTTGGCGCGGACCGCCATGTCGTTGAGCTCGGACCTGGCGGCGCCGGCGCCGAGCGCCCCGACCCGCACCTGCTCGAGGACGTCGCGCAGCCGGGTGAGCTCCTGGCGGTAGTGGTCGTGCACGTCGACGAGGTGCTTGCCCGCCGCGGCACCGCGGGGATCGGTGTCCACCTCGGAGCCTCGTCCGGCGCCCGGTCGGGTGGACTCGTCCCACGGCAGCGTCACGCATCCATCCTCCCGGACCGGCACGTGTTGCGGACGCCGGGGATACTGACCGCGATGATCGTCTTCCTGAACGGCACGACCAGCTCGGGGAAGTCGAGCCTGGCCCGGGCACTGCTGCCCCTGCTCGACGCGCCGTGGTTCTACCTGCCGGTCGACGCCATCAACTCGATGCGCTACCAGTGCGAGCTGGAGCCGGATCAGCTCGCGGAGGTCCTGGAGCGCACCGTGCTGGGCTTCCATCGGGCGGTCGCCGGCATCGCGGCGGCCGGCAACGACGTGCTCGTCGACCACGTGCTGCGTGAGCGGGCCTGGCTGCTCGACTGCCTCGAGCTGTTCGCGCCTTTCGACACGGTGCTGGTCGGCGTCTACTGCCCGTTGCCCGAGTTGGAGCGCCGCGAACAGGAACGTGGTGATCGGATCCCGGGTCGGGCGGCTCATCACTTCCCCCGGGTGCACGACGGGCTGGAGTACGACGTGGAGTGCGACACCAGCCGGAGCGACCCGACGACGTGCGCCGCGCAGGTGGTCGAGTACCTGCGCGGCGGGTCGTCCGCCCCACATGCCGCGGACCGGCTCCGCGAGCGCTACTTGACCTAGAAGTACCGCCACGTCAGCAGTCGGCGGGCACCGGCTCGGCGAGGCACTCCTCGATCTCGTCGTCCAGCGTCGGCGCCGGGGCGATGCGCAGCAGCAGGCCGCCGAGCACGGCGGCAGTTGCCGCGCACACCGCGCCGACCACGAAGGCGACGTGGTAGCCACCGTTGAGCGCCGCGACCGCATCCGCGCCGGCCGACGCCAGGCTGCCGCTGCGCGCCGCCGCGAGGCTGGCGAGCACGGCCAGACCGAGCGCGCCACCCATCATGAACGAGGTGTTGACGACACCCGAGGCGAGTCCGGACTCGCTCGGCTCGACGTCGCTCATCGCGGCGAGCAGCACCGGGTTGAAGGCCATGCCGGCACCGAAGCCCATCAGCAGCATGCCGGGGAGCACGTCGGCCAGGAAGTTCCCGTCGACCGGCGCACGGGCGAACAGCAGCAGGCCGAGGGCGGCGAAGAGCAGACCGACCGCCAGCGGTGCGCGGATGCCGAACCGCATGACCAGCTTCGCCGACAGGCCGAGCGAGAACGCACCCATCACCAGGTTCCCCGGCAGGAAGGCGAGGCCGACCTGCAGCGGGCTGTAGCCGAGCACCAGCTGCAGGTACAGGGCGGAGAGGAAGAACCAGGCGAACATCGCGGCCGCCCACATGACCCCGACGACGTTCGAGACCGCGACGTTGCGCAGCCGGAAGAGCGCGAGCGGCACGAGCGGCGAGCGGACCGTGGACTCGAGCCGCAGGAACACGGCCATGGCGACCGCGGCGGCGCTCAGCAGCCCGACCGTCTGCACCGAGGTCCAGCCGGCCGTATTGCCGTTGACGATCGCGTAGACCGCCAGCATCAGTGCAGTCGTCACGGTCACGGCACCGGCGACATCGAGCCGGGACTCCGCGGCGCGGACGTGGGTGGCAGGCAGCACACGCAGCGAGAGCAGGTAGACGGCGACACCGATCGGTGCGTTCACCAGGAAGATCCAGTGCCAGGTGAGCAGGTCGGTCAGCACGCCGCCGAGCAGGACGCCGATGCTGCCGCCACCGGCAGCGACGAAGCCGATGAACCCCATCGCCTTGGCCCGTTCGGCGGGCTCGGTGAACAGGTTCATCACCAGGGACAGCGCGACGGCCGAGACCACCGCGCCGCCGAAGCCCTGCACGCCACGCGCGCCGACGAGCATGCCGGCCGAGCCGGCGACGCCGCAGGCGACTGAGGCGGCGGTGAACGCGGCGATGCCGATCAGGAACAGCCGGCGGTGCCCGTAGAGGTCGCCCAGCCGGCCACCCAGGAGCAGGAAGCCGCCGAAGGTGAGGAGGTAGGCGTTGACCACCCAGGCCAGCGAGGACTCGGAGAAGCCGAGGTCCTCCCGGATCGAGGGCAGGGCGACGTTCACGATCGTCGTGTCGAGCACGATCATCAGGTTGCCCAGGCACAGCACGAACAGCGCGGTCCACCGCGTGCGGCTGTCCGTCGCGGGACGGTCGGTCGTCGGGTCGGCGTACGTCGGGTGGCTCACGATCGCTCCTCGAGCTCTGCAAGTGCTGTCAGGAGTAGAGACCGACCCGACCCGCAGAACTCATCGGTGCGCTCGTGTTTCGGTGCCTCAGGTGTCGAGATGCAGCGGCAGGTCGAACATCGGGAAGATCGCCGCCGTGTCGAGGAAGAACATGATGCCGGTGATGCGCGGGCCGTCGACCTCGAGGACCTGCAGCGACCAGGCGGAGTGACCGCCCTTCGGGTCCGGCTTGTACTGCGCGAACGCCGGTGCCCCGTTGGCCGAGGTCGCCACCAGGCGGGAGCCCTCGCAGGCCGCTCCTTGGCCGAGGCACCAGGCCCGGATGTCGTCGTGGGTCTGCAGCCACAGCTCGAACGGCGGCATCGACCAGGTCGCGTCCTCGGTCAGCAGCGAGGTCAGCGCCGTCATGTCGTAGCGCTCGAACGCGTCGACGTAGCGCGCAAGCAGCTCGCGCTGCTCGTCGTCCAGCGGCTTCGGCGGGTCGCCGCTGCCGACGTCGTTCGCGGCCAGCGTCGCGCGGGCCCGCTGCAACGCGCTGTTGACCGACGGCACCGAGGTGTCCAGCAGCTCGGCCACCTCGGCGGCCGGCCACTGCAGCACCTCGCGCAGGATCAGGACGGCCCGCTGCCGCGGCGGCAGGTGCTGCAGGGCGGCGACGAAGGCCAGCCGCACCGTCTCGCGCAGCTCGGCGACCTCGGCCGGGTCGCTGGCGGCGGGGACGACGCGTGCGTCGGGGACGGGCTGCAGCCAGGCGACCTCGGGGAGCGGCGGGCCGAGGGTGGAGGCAGCGGTCTGCGCCGGCCCCATGTCCATCGGCAGGGCCCGGCGCTGCCGGCCGTCCAGCGAGTCGAAGCAGACGTTGGTGGCGATGCGGTAGAGCCAGGAACGCAGCGAGGCCCGGCCCTCGAACCGGTCGAGGCCCTTCCACGCACGGACCAGGGTGTCCTGGACGGCGTCCTCGGCCTCGAAGGAGGAACCGAGCATCCGGTAGCAGTAGGCGGTCAGCTCGATGCGGTGGGCCTCGAGCTGCTCCAAGCCCTCGGCAGGCGGGGCAGCGGGTGCGTTCTCCAGCATGTCGCCCACCCTAGGCCCGGCCCCGGACAGCCCGTCCAGGCGATTCTCCGCGCTCAGCCGGGGTCCACGTGGGCGCCCACCCAGTCAGCCAGCGGGCGGACCTCCTGCCAGGTCCCGCGCACCTGCTCCAGCGCCGCGGGGCCGGCCAGCCAGTCCGGGGCGCCGAAGCGCCGGCTGACCATCAGCGACCGGCAGCGCAGCAGGTCGAGCCGCGGGTGGTCGGCCGGGTAGCCCCGCGGCCTGGTCTTCAGCTCGTCACCGTGCAGGTCGTAGCCGCTCCCCCGCAGTGCCGCCACGATGACGGCCAGGGCCTCCCCGGCGGCGCTGTCGTCCACGGCGGCTCGGTAGCGCTCGACCTGCCCCGCCTCGTGGGCCCGCCAGCCGCCGCCGGCGAGCAGTCCCTCGGCGTCGAGCTGGACGTAGTAGCCGACGCCCAGCGTCTCACCCACGAAGGCGCCCTGATGGGTCTTGTACGGCGTCTTGTCCTTGCTGAAGCGGATGTCGCGGTTCGGCCGGAACAGCCTGCCCGCGCCGAACTCGTCCTCGAGGTCGGCGAGCAGCGCGAGCATCGGGTCGCGGACCTCGGAGTCGTAGACCGCCTTGTGGCGTGTCCAGTACTCGCGGCTGTTGTCGGCCTCCAGTCCCGCGTACAGCTCGAGCGCCCGGTCGGAGAACCCCTGGAAGCTGGTCACAGCATCAACTCTGGCACGCTGTTCGCATGACCAAGGCCGACAACTTTCCCGACCCGTACCAGTTCCTCGACCCGGTCCCGTCCTTCGAGGTCCGCAGCGAGGACGTCACCGACGGCGGCGAGATGCCGCCCGCGCAGCGCTCCGGCGCGATGGGCGTGCCCGGTGGCGAGGACCGGTCGCCGCAGCTGTCCTGGTCCGGCTTCCCGGAGGGGACGCAGAGCTTCGCGGTGACCGTGTACGACCCGTGCGCACCGACCGCGAGCGGCTTCTGGCACTGGGCGGTCGCCGACCTTCCTGCCGACGTCACCGAGCTGGCCGCCGGCGCCGGCACCGAGGGCGGGGACCTGCCCGGCTCCGCGGTCATGCTGCGGAACGACGCAGGCATCCGCGGGTACGTCGGGGCCGCGCCGCCGCCCGGCCACGGCGACCACCGCTACTACATCGTGGTGCACGCGGTGGACGTGCCGAGCCTCGGTCTCCCGGAGGGCGCGTCGCCGGCCTACCTCGGGTTCAACCTGTCGTCGCACACGCTGGCCCGCGCGACCCTGGTGGCCAGGTTCGGCCACTAGGACCGCGCGAGGCAGCATCCTCGCCGTCAGTTGCCGGGTGCGCTGGAGATGGCCTCGACGAGGTCGCCGACCTTGGCCTCGGGCAGGTTCCGGGCGATGTCGGCCTGGCTCACCATGCCGACCAGGTCGTGGCCGTCGATAACGGGTAGCCGGCGTACGCCGTGCTTGCTCATCGTCGCCAGCGCGTCCTCGACGGAGTCGTCGGCGCCGATGGTCACCACGTTGCCGTCGGCGAGGTCGCCGACCTTGACCGAGCTCGGGTCCCGGCCCTCGGCCAGCACCCGCACGACGATGTCGCGGTCGGTCAGCATCCCGGCCAGCCGGTCGTTGTCCCCGCAGATCGGCAGTGACCCGACGTCGAGGTCGCGCATCCGGCGCGCCGCGTCAACCAACGTCTCGCCGACGCTCACACACTCCACACCGGGCGTCATGATCTCTCGGGCAGTGGTCATGTCTGCTCCTCTGTCTGGGTCGCTGGGTGTCTTGCCCCGCCGCGTACCCGACGCTCCGGACTCCTAACGCGGCAGCCGAGGGTGTCCGGAGGGCTCACGCGCTCAGCGAGCGGTCGAAGAAGGCGACCGTGCGGCGCATCGAGAGCGGCCACTGCGGCCCGAAGGCATGGGCCTCACCTCGGTAGGTGCGCAGCCTGGCGTCGACCCCGGCCTGCCCGAGGAGGCGCAGCGACGTCCGGCTCCAGCGGTAGGGGCAGCTCTCGTCGGCGGTCCCGTGGTGGATCAGCAGCGGCTCGGTGATCCGGTCGAAGTAGGTGCGCGGGCTGACCGCCCGCCAGAAGGCAGGGGCGCTCTCCGGCGAACCGTGGTCGGCGATGATGTCGGCCGCGACCTCGGAGCGCTCCGGGCGGGTCCAGCGGTTGAAGTTGTCGACCGTGTCCGAGCTGACCGGGGCGAACGCGACCGCGGCGCCGACCAGACCCGGCTGGGCCACCAGCACGTTGTAGAGGACGCCACCGCCCATCGAGCGGCCGAGCAGCCCGATCCGGTCGCCGTCCAGGTACGGCAACGAGGACCGGCGTACGGCATGCACGGCGTTGATGGCGTCGACGGTGTAGCCGAGCCTCAGCTGCTGCTCGGCCCGCGGGGCGGGGTCCGAGCCGGCGTGTCCGCGGTAGTCGATGTGCAGGGCGACGTATCCCTCGCGGGCCAGGTAGTCCTGCTCGCGCATCAGGCCCTGACCGGAGTGGTACACCGCCGGGTCGATGTAGCCGTGCAGCAGCACCAGCACCGGGAAGGGACCCTTGCCGCGCGGGACGTTCATCACGCCGGAGATCCGCAGGCCCTGGCTGCGGTAGGTCACCGCATAGCGGGTGTAGTCGCCGGTGCGGAGCAGCACCTGACGGGTGCGGAGCGACCGGCCGTCGTACGTCTTGGCCATCAGTGCCGGCAGTGACACAGGGTCGGCCGCCGCTGTCGAGGAGCTGGTGGGGGCAGGGCTGCTCGCCGCCGGAGAGCTGGACGGCGCGCTCGACGCGGACCGGCGTGGCCCTGACGAGGCGGCAGAGCTGTCCGGCTCACCTCCCGGGGTGCAGCCGGCGACCGCGACCAGGGCCGCGGCCGCGAGCCAGGTGGAGAGCCGCCGGCAGCGGCGCAGCGGAGTACTCACACACTCCTCTCGACCTTCGATGGGCCGACACGCTCGACAGGTGCCGCCGACAGGACCGACCGTATGCGGCGATGCCGGCGCCGACCAGAGGGCCAGTGGGTCGGTGGGTCGGTGCTCGACCCCGCCGGGTTACCGTGCCGGGTGCGCACGCTGCTCGTGATCCTGCTCGTCCTGGCCGCCGTCGCTGTCGCCGGTGACCGGGTGGCCGAGCACCTGGTCACCTCCGGCGCCGAGCGACGGCTCGCCGAGAACGGGGTCACCGACCCCCAGGTCGACGTGGCCGGCTTCCCGTTCCTGACCCAGCTGGTCGGCCACCGGTTCGGCGACGTGACGCTGACCGGTTCGGCCGCCGAGGTCGACGGCAACCGGGTGTCCGGCATCCGGGTGCGCGCCCGGCAGGTGGAGCTGCCTTCCGGCGCCGACGCGACCGCCAGCGCTCTGCACGCCAGCTTGCTGGTGCCGTACGACGAGGTGCTCGAGCGAGCCGGCCGGCAGGAGCTCGAGATGTCGCCCGCCGGCAACGGCCGGGTGCGGCTGCGTGGCGAGGTGGACGTGCTCGGACGCAGTGTCGAGGTCGTCGGTGTCGGCCGGGTGCGGGTCGCGGGCAGCCGGCTGCGGGTGCGCCCGCAGTCGTTCCGGCTCGCCGACGGCGGCGCGGTGGACGCGACCCTGGACGGGTTGCTCGTGGATCGCTTCACGGTCAGCTACCCCCTGCGGCCGGCGCTGCCGGACGGCGTGACGGTGCGCCGGGCCACGCCGGCGGCTGACGGCTTCCGGGTGACCCTCGCCGGCCGGGACGTCTCCTTCGACCCGTCGACCGTGCGCTAGAGCAGCCGCCCTGCGCCGGCGGGACTCAGTCCGCCCCGGAGCTCTTCCGGTCGTCCTCGACGCTGTCGGTCTCCCGGTCGTGGTCCGGCTCGACGTCCGGGTCGTGGTCGTCAGGCACAGCGCCGTCCAGCTTGTCCTTGAGCAACGGGTCGACGGCGTGTCGGTGCGGTCCGGGTCGGGCTCGCCGGCACCGGCCGGTGGCGGGATGCTCGGGTTGGAGGTGGTCATGACGGCTCCCTTCGCGGCCGGTGCGGCCGGTGCGAACAGTGCTGGTCGCCACCCACCTGCCCCGGGCAGCCGCGGGTCATGCCGCCGGATGGAAGGGGACCTGACGCACTCAGGACGGGCGGCGGCCGAGCAGGGCGACGAGCCGGTCGCTGGCGCTGGCCCGCGCGGGCAGCGGCACCGGGTCGGCGAAGCGGGTCGGCCGGTCCTCGGGACCCACCAGCAGCGAGCCGAGCACGAGCAGCTCGTCGGCCAGGGCTGGCGGCACCGGCCGCTCCTGGCGGCAGGCCATGGCCACGTCCCAGCCGTGCACCGCGACCTCCAGCGCTCCGGTGGCGGCGACCAGGCCGGCCGCGAGCTCACGGTCCGCGATGGCGATCTGCCGCGGCTCCGCCGCGCCGGCGGCCCAGGAGCCGATCATCTGGCAGGCCCGGTTGCGCAGGCTGGCCACCGGGTCCCGCTCGGGGTCGCCGTAGTCGGCGTCCGGGCCGGCGGCCGCGACCAGGTCGACGCGACCCATGCTGACCGCCTCGTGCAGCGTGAGCAGCGACTCGTTCATGTGCAGCAGCAGCGCGCGAAGGTCCCAGGCCGAGCACGGCGTGGGGTTGGCCATGGCGTCCGGTGTGACGAGCACCAGGCTGCCGAGCGTGTACCCCATGGCGCGCTCCAGCAGGGCGACGTCCCGGGTCAGGGCCGCCGTCGTACCTTCCTGGACATTCATCGGGCGGCGGTCGCCAGGACCGCCCGGTCGTCGGCAGGCAGGGTGACCGGCAGGCCGAAGGTCGGGAACAGGCTGAGGTCGAAGAACGCCGCGACGTGCGAGATGCCGCTTCGGCTCATCGTCATCACCTGCAGCTGGAAGGCGTTCCAGCTCCCGTCCGGGTCGCGGAGGTAGACCGCGAACGCAGGCTGGCCGTTGGCCTCCGTCGGGACCATCCGCATCTCCCCCGGACCGGCCGGGCAGTTGACGTCGATCAGGCGGCCGATGACGGCAGCTCCCTGGTACCAGGAGACGAAGGGCGGCATCTCCCAGACCGCGTCGCTGGTGAACGCAGCCACGATGGCGGGGATGTCCTTGTCCTCCAGCGCCCGGGCGTAGCGGTCGAGCAGCGCCCTCTGGGCCGGGTCGGTGGGCTCCACCAGGTCGTCCTCGGTGAGCCCCGCCTGGTCGAGCTGGGCGCGGGCCCGCTGGAGGCTGCTGTTGACGGCGACGACGGAGGTGTCCAGCATCTCGGCGACCTCAGCGGCGCGCAGCCGCAGGACGTCACGGAGCACAAGGACCGCGCGCTGCCGCGGCGGCAGGTGCTGGAGGGCGGCGATCAGCGCCAGCCGGACCGAGGCGCGGTCGGTGACGACGGTCGCCGGGTCGCTGGACGCCCCCACCATCGCGTCCGGCACCGGCTCGAGCCAGAGCACCTCTCCCTCGACCATCAGCTTGTCCTCGGGGGCCGAGCTGGGGGCGCCGAGGCCGGTCGGGAGCGGCCGGCGGTTGCGGCTGTCCAGCGCGGTGAGGCAGACGTTGGTGGCGATCCGGTAGAGCCAGGTACGCAGCGATGACCGGCCCTCGAAGCCGTGGTAGGCGCGCCAGGCCCGCAGGTAGGTCTCCTGCACGAGGTCCTCGGCGTCGTGCACCGAGCCGAGCATCCGGTAGCAGTGGGCCAGCAGCTCGCGCCGGTAGGGCGCGGTGACCTCGAGGAAGTCCTCGTCGGCTCGCTGGTCGATCATCGTCGCGCCTCCTGCGTCGGGCCAGGTCCGTCACAGGTACAGACGGCGTGGCGCGCGGGAACTCATCGGTCCCCGCGCGATGAGTCGGCCGCTCGGGCTCGGTCGGTACCGGCATCACCCCCGACCATGCCGCGAGGAGAGCCCGCGAGATGCGCACGATCTTCCTCAACCTGCCCGTCAAGGACCTCCGCGCGTCGCGGGCCTTCTTCGCCGGGCTCGGCTTCCCGTTCAACGCCGACTTCTCCGACGACCAGGCCGCCTGCATGGTCGTCGACCGGAACATCTTCGTGATGCTGCTGGTGGAAGAGCGTTTCGCCGACTTCGTGACCGGCGAGATCAGCGACGCCACCACGGCCACCGAGGTCGTCACCAGCTTGTCCGCGGGCAGCCGCGAGCAGGTCGACGATCTCGTCGCCAGGGCGATCGCGGCCGGCGGCAAGCCGTGGAAGCCGGCGGTGGAGGACGGGCCGATGTACGGCGGCAGCTTCCAGGACCTGGACGGCCACGTCTGGGAGCTGATGCACATGGACGTCGGGTAGGCGCCGGTGTGCTCGTGGCGGCCCCCGGCGCCTGGACCGGGGAGCCGCCGCTCCACAACCACCCGAGCAATGTCCTGGGCCGCCGAAGGTTCACCGCAATGCGACGGACTTCGCGGACCGGCTTGTCCCATTGCGGACGAAGGCGGTCATCCGTCGGCGTACGGCGGCAGGTTTTACCCGGCCTTGGCGGTGACCCCCAGCTCCGGGAGCACCGACGTACCGAACGCGTCGATGAACCGGAGCTGCTCACGACCGACGTGGTGCAGGTAGATCTCGTCAAAGCCCAGCTCGACCAGCTCGTTCAGCCACGCCGCGTGCCGACCGAGGTCGCTGGACACCAGGACCGGCCCGTGCAGGCTCGCCGGCTGCACGTGCTCGCTGATCGCGTCGAAGTGCTCGGGGTGCTCGAGGTCCCAGCAGACGGGTGGCGGGAACACGTTGCTGCGCCACTGGTCGTGGGCGATCCCGAACGCCGTGTCCTCCTCGGGGTCCCAGGACAGATGCACCTGCAGGTGAGTCCGGCCGCGGCCGCCGGCCTCCCGGTAGGCCGCCAGCATCTGCCGAAGGTGGTCGTGCGGCTGCTGGATGGTGATGAGTCCGTCGGCCCAGCCGGCGACCCAGCGAGCGGTCTCGATGCTGACCGCCGGGCCGACGAGCAGCGGTGGCTGCGGCGGCAGGGTCCAGAGCCGGGCGCGGTCCACCCGGACCCGCCCGTCATGGCTCACCTCCTCGCCGCGGTGCAGAGCCCGGATGATGTCGACGCACTCCTGCAGCCGTTCGGTACGCACGTCCTTCCGCGGCCAGCCGTCGCCGGTGATGTGCTCGTTTGAGGCCTCTCCGGTGCCCAGGGCGGCCCAGAAACGGCCGGGGAACATCGATGCCAGAGTCGCCGAGGCCTGGGCGATGATCGCCGGGTGGTAGCGCTGGCCCGGGGCGTTGACCACACCGAACGGCAGCGACGTCGTCGCGAGCGCCGCGCCGAGCCAGGACCAGGCGAACCCGCTCTCACCCTGCCGCGCGCTCCACGGGGAGAAGTGGTCGGAGCACATGGCGGCTGTGAACCCGGCCTGCTCGGCGGCCTGCACCGCTATCAGGAGGTCAGCGGGCGGAACCTGCTCGTGCGAGGCGTGGAAGCCGACAACAGTCATGCCGAACGATGCCCCGCGGAGCTGTCGGGCATACATTCAGGCTGTGGGCTTCGAGGTCGCGGCTGAGGCGTACGGCCGCTTCATGGGCCGGTACTCCGAGCCGCTGGCCGAGCAGTTCGTGCAGCTCGCCGGCGTGCAGGTGGGCCAGAAGGCACTGGACGTCGGGTGCGGACCTGGCGCCTTGACTGCGGTACTCGCGCAGCGACTGGGCTCGGACTCCGTCACGGCGATCGACCCGTCCACGCCGTTCGTCGAGGCGATCAGGGCGCGCCTTCCCGACGTCGACGTGCGTACCGGGGCTGCCGAGCATCTGCCGTTCGGCGACGACAGCTTCGACCTCGTCCTCGCCCAGCTCGTCGTGCACTTCATGACCGACCCGGTGGCCGGGCTGCGCGAGATGGCCCGGGTCACCCGTCCGGGCGGCCGGGTGGGAGCCTCGGTGTGGGACCACGCCGGTGACGCCGGACCGCTGTCGCGCTTCTGGCGGGTCGTGCGCGACATCGACCCGGACGCGCACGACGAGTCCGGACTGGCCGGCGCCCGCGAGGGGCACCTGGCCGAGCTGTGCGACGCCGCCGGCCTGGATCACGTCGAGGCGACGTCGCTCACGGTGACGGTCGCCTATCCGACCTTCGACGACTGGTGGGAGCCGTACACGCTGGGCGTCGGCCCGGCAGGCGACCACGTCGCGCGCCTGGACGACGCGCAGCGCGACGAACTGCGGCGCCGGTGCGCCGAGGCGCTGCCGCCGGCACCGTTCGAGGTGAGCGCGTCGGCCTGGTGCGTCATGGCGCGCCCCTGACCAGCGCGCAGCTATTTCGGTCGCGGTCACGGCCGTTGCGCGCTTTCCTGAACGCGTGACCCTGACCTGGCTCGACCGCGACAACCTCGACACCCGCGACGTGGCGGGTGCGGTTGCCGTCCGCGAGGCCGCACGCCGGGCCGACACGCCGGACTGGCCGATCTGTTCGACCAGGGCCTTCGTGGCCAACGTGACGTACGGCTGGGACGGGGAGCCCACCGAGGCAGCGCTGCTCCGCGACAAGACCGGCCGTCCGGTTGGTCTCCTGCAGATCGAGCTGCCGAACTGGGACAACCGGCACCTCGGTCTGCTGGAGGTGCAGGTCGACCCTCGCGACCGACGGCAGGGAATCGGCCGTGCCCTCTTCGAGGCGGGCGTCGAGCGACTCCGAGCGGCGGGTCGCACGATGGTGCTCGCAGAATCCCTGGACTCCGGCCCGTTCGTCGCGTTCGCGGCATCCGTGGGGCTCGAGCGCGCCCAGGACGTCGTCCAACGGCGGCAGGACCTCACGGCTCTGGACTGGGCCCGTCTGGACTCCGCGTACGACGAGGCGTCTGCGCATGCAGTCGGGTACGAGCTGGTTCCGCTGGCCGGCCGGGTGCCGGAGGTCATGCAGGCAGCGGTCGCCGAGATGACGGCGGCGATCAACGATGCCCCGCTCGATGCACTGGACGTCGAGGACGAGGTCTTCACGCCCGAGCGGCTCCGCGCGTTCGAGCACATGCACGACCTGCTCGGGAAGCGGGTCTACCGGCTCATCGCCCGCGAGACGTCGACGGGTGCGCTGGCCGGCGTCACCGTCGTCACGGTCGACTCCGAGCAGCCGTGGCACGCGGAGCAGTACGACACCAGCGTCGTCCGCGCCCACCGAGGCCACCGCCTCGGCATGCTGCTGAAGGTGGGCATGCTGCGCTGGCTGCGCGAGCAGGAGCCCCAGCTGCGAGAGATCACCACCTGGAACGCCGCGTCCAACTCGCACATGATCAACGTGAACGAGCTGCTCCGCTACGAGGTGCTGATGTCCGGCGTCGAGTGGCAGCGCCACCTCTGAGTCACGTCATATCCTCGGGGTGTGCCCGGACTGAGTGGTGGCGTCGTAGGCCGCGTGCTGGTGGCCGTCGTCGTGACCGCCGCAGTGTCCTCAGGTGCGGCGGCATCGGCGGCCGATTCCGGCCGCACCCCGCCCTCGCCGGACCCGGACAACGTCTACACCACCGACCACAGCTACTACGCCTCGCCGTGGTACGACGGGGCCTGGCAGGAGATGATCCCGTTCGGCTGCACCCGCGCGCCGTACTACTCGCGCGACGCCTCGTGCCCACGTGCGCGGCCCGGGAAGCACCACGGCATCGACATGTACATGCCGTGCGGCACGCGCATCCGCTCAGCCGTCACCGGCCGGGTCGTGCGCGACCCGGACCTCGGCCCGGCGTACGGCAGGTACGGGCTGAAGATCCGGTCGGGACGGTTCGACTACGTCATCGGGCACGCCCGGCGGTTGCTCGTGGAGCCGGGGCAGCGAGTCCGGCCCGGGCAGGTCATCGCTCGCTCGGGCAGGCTCGCGGCACCGGATGGCTGCCACCTGCACTTCGAGAAGCGTCCGGCAGGCGCGGGCTACACCGCCGCAGTGGACCCGGAGCGCTCGCTCCGGCGCACCGAGGTCGCCTTCTGACCGGTCAGGACGGCGAACGACCCGGCCCCCGCCACCGCCCCTACTTCTCGTGGCGGCCGATGGACTCGAGCGCCTCGGACAACGCCTGCACGTCGTCCTCGCTGTTGTAGGCGTGCACCGAGACCCGGATGCCACCGGCGCGTGAGCTGGTGATGATCCGGTAGTCGTCCGCCAGTGCGGCCTGGACCTCCTGGACCGTGGCGGTCGGGTGTCGCAGCGAGACGATGTGCGCACTCGAGGACGGGTCGCTCAGCGGCCGGTAGGGCGTCCAGCCGAGCGGCGCGACGCGCTTCACCAGGCTGTCGGCCAGCCGGTCGGCGTGCTCGCGGATCGAGTCCAGCCCGACCCCGGTGAGCAGGTTGAGGGAGGCGAGCAGCCCCGAGGCTGCGCTGTAGGACATCGTCGACAGCTCGAACCGTCGGGCGTCCAGGGCGAGCGAGAGCTCCTGCGGCGTGAAGTCGAACGGTGTGGCACTGCCCTTCCACCCGACGAGCGGTGGAATGACCGATGCGAGGTCCTCGTCCACCGCCAGCAGCGCGACACCGCCGGGAGCGGACAGCCACTTGTACCCGCTGCACACCAGCGCGTCTGCTCGCCACGCGCTCATGGTGACCGGAACAGCACCAGCCATCTGAGTGACGTCGACGACGATGCGAGCTCCCACGCTCCGAGCCCGCTCGGCGAGGGCTTCGACATCGACTTGGGTACCGGTGGAGAACTGAACCGCGCTGACGCAGACGACGGTGGTCCGCCCACTGATGGCACCGAGAATCGACTGCGTGAGGTCCGCGGTCGCGACGTCGGGAACCCAGCGGATGCGCATGCCCGAACGCGCGTGGGCGGCCAGCCATGGGTAGGTCACACTCGGGAAGTCGCTCGACACCAGGATCACCTCGCCGTCCGGGTCGGCCAGCACTGCGGCCAGCTGACCCAGGCCCTCACTCGCTCCGCCCACCACCGCGACCGACTCCATCGGGGCACCGAGCAGATCGGCTGCAGCCGCTCGCAGCGAGTCGAGGATGTCGGCCTCGGCCTGGTCGGAGAGGCGGAGGTTGCCGTACTGAGCGACATCGGTCAGGAAGCGGGTACTCGCCTCCAGCGAGGCTCGAGGTATCAGGCCGAGGGAGGCCTGGTTCAGGTAGGTGCAGTCGGCAAGGCCGGCGTACTCACGCCGGTCGACCAGGGGATCCATGTCGTCCTCTCGGCCGGACTCTGATCCAGGCAGCGAACAGATCGATGAGGTGACCGGACCCTAGCCGCCGCGCCAGGCGGCGACCATCGCGTCGCGGACCTCGGAGGCGAGCCCGACCTCGGCGTTGATCAGTACGACGAGGTGCACGTCCTCCTCGGGCCAACGATGAAGCAGGGCCTCGACGCCGGGGTCGCCGCCGCCGTGCCCGTAACGGCCGTCAGGGTAGAGGTGCACGCCGTAGCCCTCCCCGTACCCGTCCCCGGCGTCCGCGTGCCGGGTCAGAACCACGTCGTGCAACGGTCCCAGCAGGGTGCCGTCCGCGTATGCCCTCAGGAACCGGTCGAGGTCGCGCGCGGTGCAC
This sequence comes from uncultured Actinomycetota bacterium, assembly GCA_963746465.1. Lineage (GTDB taxonomy): Bacteria > Actinomycetota > Actinomycetes > JACCUZ01 > JACCUZ01 > CAVVAY01. The sequence goes on from CAVVAY010000013.1 coordinate 142,760, forward strand.
ATCGCGCCACCGTCCCCGCCACCGATCACCGGGATCGAGTAGACGTTGGTCCGCCACGGTGTGCGGATGTCCCCCGGCACGTACCCGACGGCCACGTCGGGGACCGGCTCGTCCAGCCGGAAGAAGCCGCTCGACGACATCCCGGCAGGCTCGAAGACGCGCTGCTGCACGACCTCCGTGTAGGCCTGACCGGTCAGCTCCTCGATCACCAGACCGAGGACGATGTAGCCGGCGTTGGAGTACTGGAAGCGGTCGTCGGGTGGACGGTAAGGCGGCAGCTCGCCGAAGAGCGGCAGGAAGTCCGCCGGCCGGGTCATCGAGTACGAGGGCAGCTCGCGCCACAGGTCGGCGTAGTCGGCGAAATAGGTCGGGAAGTCCTCGTCCTCCTCGTAGTAGTCCGCGATGCCCGAGGTGTGGCAGAGCAGGTGATGCACGGTGACGTCGGGCAGCAGGGTGCTGGGCCTGCCGCCCGCGGGCAACACCCCCACGACGGGCGTGTCGAACGCCACCAGCCCGTCACGAACGAGGCTGACGACCGCGCAGGCCGTGAACATCTTGGTCACGGAGGCGATTCCGAATCTCGTGGCCGGCGTGACCGGCGTCCGGGTCGCACGGTCGGCGTACCCGACGCAGGTCTCGAGGATCCGCTTCCCGCCCCGGGTCAGCAACATGGCACCGGACAGGTCGCGGGTCTCGCCCCACGAGCTCAGCTGATGGCTGAGCGCCTCCAGTCGGTCCGCATCCGCAGGCACCGGCCGAGCGTGTCACCACACCCGGAGATGGCGCCATCGAATTCGGTGTCAGCCCATGGACAGGTCAGCGAGGGCGGGAAGCTGCGACATCTCGTCTGCTACCTCTCGACTGCGCGCGCGTATCGCGGGTGCGGCGAGGAGCCGCTGCAGCGTGTCATGAATCCGGTGAGCGTCGTCCGGTTTCGGTCCCCTCACGGCTGCGGGGCCGCCGCTGGCCTGGTCAAGAACGGCGAGCCCCAGTCCTGCCCGCTCAACCATGGCCGCGTTGTCCCCTTGGTCGGCGAAGAGAGGGACCACGAGCTGAGGACACGCACATTCCAGCGAGCCCAGCACCGTGCCGGAACCTCCATGGTGGACGACGGCAGCAGCACACGCCATGGCTGCCCGTTGGTCCGCCCACTGCGCGACCTCGACGTTGTGGGGAACTGGCCCCATCGTTGATGGCTCAAGGTTGCGCCCGACAGTCATCAGTGCCCTGACGGGGAGTCCCTCGACCGCCTCGAGGAGCACCGGGTACCACGGCAGCAGGACGGGAATGGTCGGAGCCACCGTGCCGAGCGTGACATAGACGAACTCGCGCTCCTCGCGTTCCCGAGCTCGCGAATCGTGTGGCACCGGCGTTTCCTGATAGCGCAGCGTCGCTGGGAAGTAGGCAGGGTCGACGGACGCAGGAAAGCGGGTGACGTACTCCGAAGCTGCCACCACGTCCGTCAATCCTCCGCTCCACTCCTCGAGGACTGGTCGTGCGTGACGCAGCAGGGTGACCTCACCACTGGCCAGGCCGTGGCCGATCCGCACTTGCCTGACGTCAGCCTCGGCGGCACACAGGGCGGAAGCGAACTCCGCAGGGTCGCGAAGCACGACGTGAGGGCGGAACTCTGCGATCGCGGCCCGCATCGACGGGACGAGGGCCCCCGAGTTCAACCGGGTGAAGACCTCACCGATCACCATGTCGACGACGTCCTGCTGGCGCATCGACATCGCGCGCCCCATGATCGCTGCGACCTCGGCAGGATCCGCCGTCCCACCCGAACGGAACTCCCAACGGGCAGCAGCTTCCCCGAGGGCTGGCGGGCCTACGACTAGCACCTCATGCCCGGCCCCGAGGAGATGTTCGATCCACGGCACCAACGGCGAGAAGTGACCCGCGCCAGCGGTGGATGCACAGAGCACACGCATGGAGCCATGATGGCGCTGCTCACGCGCTGATGGCGTCGACCGGTGATGCCCAGCTCAGGACGTGCCCGTGGGCCTGGCTTTCTGCGGGTGCGGCGTTTCCTGCCGGGCGAGCATCGCGACGAACTCCGCGATCTTGCGCTCACGGGTCGCGGGACGCTTCACCGCACCGAGACGGTAGATCAAGGCGAAGCGGTTGGTCTTGGTGAGCACGTCGAACATTGCCTGGGCCGCCGGGTCTGCGGCGACGGCAGCGGCAAGGTCGGCCGGCACCTCGGCCTCGGACTGAGCGGCGTAGGCGACCTCCCACCGGCCGTCCGCCTTGGCGGCCTCCACAGCGCGCCGGCCCGCTGGGAGCATCCGCCCTTCCGCCTCCAGTCGCGCTACGTTCGCAACGTTGCGCTGCGACCACGGGCTGCGCGGCCGACGAGGAGTGAACCGGATCAGCGACGTCTCGCTGTCACGAGCACGTCCCTGCCCATCGATCCAGCCGACGCAAAGCGCCTCGTCGACTGCCTCCTGCCAGGTCAGCGACGTGACCGCTCCGCCCTTCCTGGTGAGGGCGAGCCACACCCCCGGCGAGGACTCGTGGTTGTCCAGCAGCCACGCGCGCAAGGCCTCGGCATCAGGGACCACGAGCTCCTCAAGTCCATCCGCGGGCACGTCTCAGCCTAACGTCTGGCCCCAGAACAGAGACGGGCGTCCGCAACCGCCCGTAGTGCACGTCCTCACCCACCCCCCGTCAGCACCGCGCTCCGGCGACATGCACGTGACCCGGTGACCCGCCGAACGTGACGGGTCACCGGGTCACGGAACGTCTTCTCAGCTGCAGCCGCTGGTGCTGCCGCAGCCCTCGCAGACGTAGCAGGAACCGGCGGGGCGCATCTTGATCCCGCAGGTCATGCACAGCGGGGCGTCGGACACCTTGCCGGTGATGACCTCGAGCAGCTCGGCCGACGAGTGGGCGCCGCCGGGAGCCTCCTGGGCCTCCGCCTGCGTCTCCGCGGGAACGTCCTTGGCCGCCTCGGAAGTCGGCGCCTCCACCTTGGGGGCCTCGGTCACCGGCGCCGACTGCGCCATCGTCTCCAGCTCCTCCTCGACCTCCTCGTCGGACTCCTCGGCCTGGTACGACCCGGTCTCGAGCTGACGGGACCGCTCCTGCGCCGAGTAGATGCCGTACGCCGAGCGGGTGTCGAAGTCCAGGTGGTCCAGCGCCAGCCGGCGGAACACGTAGTCCATGATCGACTGCGCCATCCGGACGTCCGGGTCGTCGGTGAGTCCGGCCGGCTCGAAGCGCATGTTGACGAACTTCGAGACGAACGTCTCCAGCGGGACGCCGTACTGCAGGCCGATCGAGATCGCGATCGAGAACGCGTCCATGACCCCTGCCAGCGTCGAGCCCTGCTTCGACATCTTCAGGAAGATCTCGCCGAGACCGTCGTCGGGGTAGGACGACGCCGTCATGTAGCCCTCGGCACCGCCGACCGCGAACGACGTCATCTGCGCCGGCCGCTGCTTCGGCAGCCGCTTGCGGATCGGGCGGTACTCGACGACCTTCTCGACCACCGGCTCGTCGTTGGACTTGTCCTTGGCGTCGGACAGCGGCTGGCCGACCTTGGAGTTGTCGCGGTAGACCGCAAGCGCCTTCAGGCCGAGCTTCCAGCCCTGGAAGTGGACGTCCTCGATCTCCTCGACGGTGGCCGTCTCGGGCACGTTGATCGTCTTGGAGATGGCGCCGGACAGGAACGGCTGCACCGCGGCCATCATCCGGACGTGGCCCATCGGCGCGATCGAGCGCTCGCCCATCGCGCAGTCGAACACCTCGTAGTGCTCCTGGCGCAGGCCGGGCGCGTCGATGACGTGGCCCTTCTCGGCGATGTACTCGACGATCGCCTCGATGGTCTCCTCGGAGTACTTCATCCGGCGCAGCGCCCGCGGGATCGTCTGGTTGACGATCTGCATCGAGCCGCCGCCGACCAGCTTCTTGAACTTCACCAGCGAGAAGTCGGGCTCCACACCGGTGGTGTCGCAGTCCATCATGAAGCCGATGGTGCCGGTGGGGGCGAGCACCGACGCCTGCGCGTTGCGGTAGCCGTTCTTCTCCCCCACCCGGATCGTCGCGTCCCAGGCCTTGTTGGCCTCGCGCTGCACGTCCTTGTCCAGCGTCTCGAAGGTGCGGATCGCGTCGTTGGCGGCGGCGTGCTTGCGCATGACCCGCTTGTGGGCGTCGGCGTTGCGCGCGTAGCCCTCGTACGGCCCGACGATGCCGGCCAGCTCGGCGGAGCGCTTGTAGGACGTGCCGGTCATCAGCGAGGTGATCGACGCCGCGAGCGCCCGGCCACCGGCCGAGTCGTAGCCCTTGCCGGTCGCCATCAGCAGCGCGCCGAGGTTGGCGTAGCCGATGCCGAGCTGGCGGTACTTGCGGGTGGTGTCGCCGATCGCCTCGGTCGGGAAGTCGGCGAAGCAGATCGAGATGTCCATCGCGGTGATGACCAGCTCGACGACCTTGGCGAAGGTCTTCGCGTCGAACGTGTCGTCGTCGGTGAGGAACTTCAGCAGGTTCAGCGACGCGAGGTTGCAGGACGAGTTGTCCAGCGACATGTACTCCGAGCACGGGTTGGACGCGGTGATGCGGCCGGTCTCGGGGTTGGTGTGCCAGTCGTTGATCGTGTCGTCGTACTGGATGCCGGGGTCGGCGCACTCCCAGGCCGCCACCGCGATCTTGCGCCACAGCTGGCGGGCGTCGACGGTCTCGATGACCTCACCGGTCGCGCGGGCCCGCAGGCCGAAGTCGGTGCCCTGCTCGACCGCGCGCATGAACTCGTCGGTGACCCGCACCGAGTTGTTGGCGTTCTGGTACTGGACGGAGGTGATGTCCTTGCCGCCGAGGTCCATGTCGAACCCGGCGTCGCGCAGCGCGCGGATCTTGTCCTCTTCGCGCGCCTTGGTCTGGACGAACTCGACGATGTCGGGGTGGTCGACGTCGAGCACGACCATCTTCGCCGCGCGCCGGGTGGCGCCGCCGGACTTGATGGTGCCGGCCGACGCGTCGGCGCCGCGCATGAACGAGACCGGGCCGGACGCCGTGCCGCCGGAGGACAGCAGCTCCTTCGACGAGCGGATGCGGGAGAGGTTGAGGCCGGCACCGGAGCCGCCCTTGAAGATCAGGCCCTCCTCGCGGTACCAGTTGAGGATCGAGTCCATCGTGTCGTCGACGGCGAGGATGAAGCAGGCCGAGACCTGCTGCGGCGACGAGGTGCCGACGTTGAACCAGACGGGAGAGTTGAACGAGAAGACCTGGTGCAGCAGCGCCCAGGTGAGCTCGTGCTCGAAGACCTCGGCGTCCTCCGGGCTCGCGAAGTAGCCGTGCTCCTCGCCGGCCCGGCGGTAGGTGAGCACGACGCGGTCGATCAGCTGGCGCAGGCCGCTCTCGCGGGCGTCGGTGTTGACCGCGCCGCGGAAGTACTTGGTGGTGACGATGGTAGAGGCGTTGACCGACCAGAAGTCGGGGAACTCGACCCCGCGCTGCTCGAAGATGGTCTCGCCGGTCTTCCAGTTCTGCTGGACGACGTCGCGTCGCTCCCAGGTCACCTCGTCATAGGGGTGCACACCCGCCGTGGTGTAGATGCGCTCGATCTTCAGGCCCTTGTTGCGCCCGCCCTGACGGACCACCTGGGGCTTGTCCTGCGACGTCTCCGTCATTCCTGCTCCTCCCGAAACTGCTACTGATTCAACACGTCTGCACCGACAGAAAGTCCGCTTCGCGGGCCTTCCCGGCGTACCTCTAGGGGGCCTTTCGCTGGTCGTCCAGCGCCGGTCCGGGCGCGCTGTCGCGCATGCCGAGCTCCGCCTCGTGCCCCATCTCTCGCTCCGCTCGAAGCAGCGCGATCTCGGACTCGAAGGCCTCCAGGTCCTCGAAGGCCCGGTAGACCGACGCGAAGCGCAGGTAGGCCACCTCGTCGAGCTCGCGCAGCGGCGGCAGCACGGCCATGCCGACCTCGTGCGCCTCGACCTCGGCGACCCCGCTGGCGCGGACCGACTCCTCGACCCGCTGGGCCAGCAGCGCCAGGTCGTCCTCGGTGACCGGACGCCCCTGGCAGGCCTTGCGGACGCCGATCAGGACCTTGTCGCGGCTGAACGGCTCGCTGGCGCCGGAGCGCTTGGTGACCGTGAGGGACGCCGTCTCGACCGTGCTGAACCGCCGGCCGCACTCGGGACACTGGCGGCGCCGGCGGATCGAGGTGCCGTCGTCGGAGGCGCGGCTGTCGACCACCCGGCTGTCGCTGTGCCGGCAGAACGGGCAGTGCATGCGGGGGGCTCCTCTCGGCCGCTGCTGTGGACTGGTCTGTGCACCGTCCTGTGCACGACCGGCCCTTTCCTGGGCACATCCTGTGAGGACCGTGTGGATAACTACACCGGTGTGATTCACAAGATGTGGGGGTAAGGATGCCCCTCGACCACCACATGTGCAAGGGCATCGGGAAAATCGTCGGAACCGGCCCCCGCACCGGGCGCTGCCCGGGACATCGCCGCAGGTCAGCGGCTCGCGGCAGCCGGACCAGGCAGCGGAAAACGGCGTCGACCGGCGGGCGTGTCGCGCGCTTCCCGGTGGGCCGACCGGGTGGTCGGGGACGTCCGATCGCACCATTTTGCCCGCCCATGGTCCAGTGGACGGCCAGGCCGCCGATAGGTCCCAGGTCATCCCGTGAAGAAGACCCATCGGAGTCCTTGCCGTGCCCGAGCTGCACCACCGGTCGGGCAGCCGCCTCGTTGCCGCGCTGCTCAGCCTGGTCGCCCTGACCGCCACCCTGACCGCGACGGCCGCACCGGCCGAGGCGCGCCGGATCAAGACGCCCCGGGCCGCCTACGCGCAGGCCATCGAGCCGCTGGCGGGCTACCAGCCGCAGACCACCTGCTCGCCCGTCGCCAAGCCGGGCGTCGCGAACTTCGCGGCCCGGCTGCTCGCGGCGTACCCGACCACGCGCAGCCTGGGCATCGTCCGCAGCTGCTCGGTCGGCGGCCGCTCGGAGCACAAGGAGGGCCGCGCCTTCGACTGGGGCGTCAGCGCCAAGACCCCCGCCGGCCGCGCGAAGGCCGCCCGCTTCCTGACCTGGTTGCTGAAGAAGGACAGGTACGGCAACGAGTACGCGATGGCCCGCCGGCTCGGCATCCAGTACGTGATCTGGAACCGCAAGATCTGGGGCGCCTACAACGCGTCCAGCGGCTGGCGGAAGTACACCGGCGCGAACCCGCACACCGACCACGTGCACATCTCCTTCACCTGGGCCGGTGCCCGGGCCAAGACGTCGTTCTGGACCGGCAAGGTCGGCAACGTCGGCGCGGCACCCACCCCGACGCTGCCGCCGCCCGGGCCGGTCCCGACGCCGACACCGGGCACCACCGTCCCCCCGCGGCCGCAGCCGGTGCCCGCGGCCGTGCTGGCCGCCGGCCCCGAGCTCACCGACGAGATCGTCACGGTGACGGCCGCCGGAGAGGGCGCCCTCACCACGGGATCGCTGACCGCCGGCCAGGCCTACCTGGTGGAGGCCTCGGGCACCTACCGGTGGGGCACCCGCTCCGGTCAGGTCGCCGACGCGGAGTGCTCGCGAGCCAACGGGGACACCATCTGGCGTCGCCAGCGCTCGGTGCACCCGTGGCAGCCGGCCGAGGACCACCTGGACCTCTACGTCGACGGCGTCGACCTGCAGGGCGAGCCGGACGTGGACGCCGGCGACTCCTGCGACACCCGGACGCACACGTACCGCTGGACCTACGTCCCGACGCGCACCGGCCGGGTGTCGCTGGCCATGTGGGACCCGACCACGCTCGCCGACAACTCCGGCGCGCTGGCCGTCCGGCTGATCGCGCTCGTCCCCCGCGAGCAGATGACCTGGCAGCTGCCGGCCTCCGGCGCGGCCGGCGTCACCAGCCCCGGCGCCCTCGAGCGCGGCGGGACGCTACCTGGTGACGGTGTCGGGCACGGTCGAGGCGGGCGGCGGTGTCGTCTCGGACGCCGAGTGCTCGACGAGCGCGACCGACCCGGTCTGGCGACGGGACCGTTCGGTGCTGCCGGAGGACCCGGCCGCCGACCACCTCGACGTGCTGGTCGACCACGACGACGTGACCTTCACGCCGGTCGCGGACCCCGACGGTGACGGCTGCGACGCGGAGACGCACACCTACCGGCTGACCCTGCGGCCGGGCTCGACCTCCGCGGTCAACCTGCGGATCGACGACCCGGTGGCCGGCGACGACACCGGTGCGCTGACCGTGGACGTCCTGCGGGTGCGCCCGGTGGTCGACACCGAGACCGTCGCGGTCGACACCAGCAAGCCGGCGGTCACCACCACCCGGAACTACCTCGCCGGCCAGACGCTTGCGACTGACCGCGACGGGGACCTGGACGTACGCCGCCGGGGTGACCGCCGACGCCGAGTGCTCGGCGACCACGGCCGACCCGACCTGGCGCAACATCCGCTCGACCATGCTGGTCGACGGGCGCTACCTGGGGGACGTCACCGTCGACGGCTCGCTGCCCGACTGGACACCGTCCGGGGCCGGGCGGTGCGACACCGCGACGCACACCTACTCCCTGACCTACACCCCGCGGGAGACCGGGCCGATCACCCTCGGCGTCGCGGACCTGGACCTGGCCGACAACCTCGGCACTGTCTCGGTGACGATCGGCCCGGCAGGATGACGGGCGTGACCCACGACCGGAAGCGCGCGCGAGCCGGCCTGCCGGCCCTCGCGCTGCTCGGCGCGACGCTGCTGCTGGTCGGCTGCTCATCGGAGCCGACCCGCACCACCGGCAACGACCGCCTGACCGAAGGGCTGCCGGCCGCCGGGGCGAGCAGCGAGCCGGGCTCGACCGGCTCGGCGACCGAGGAGCCGTTCGGCGAGGACGGTCCCGGGCCTCGGACACCCCGGACCCGGCGCTGTCCGGCCAGCCGACGCCCACGTTGCCGCCCGGCGACCCCGGCACCGGCAGTGCCGACCACGACCCGGACGGGCCGGACGACAGCTCGCACACCGGCAAGGCGCCCGCGGTGCCGCGGGACGCCATGCTCGACGTCACCAGCGTGGCAGCGGTCGCCGGCGGCGACTGGACCGTCTCGGCGGCGCCGGGCGACTGGTGCGCCGGCCCACGGATGCCCGGGAGCAGTGCCGCCCGCCACCAGCTGCTCCAGTCGCCGGACGGCCGGCTGGTGCAGTCGGTGGCGGCCTACCGGCGACTCCGCAGCAGCCGTGCGCGCGGTGTCCGCGACGGCCGACCGACTGGTCGGCTGCGGGTTCACCCGCGACCGTGATCCGCGGCTGGGCGAGGCGTCCGAGCTGCTGACCGGATCGGGTGTCGACGGGACCCAGCAGGTCGTCCTGGTGCTGGCCTCGGAGGGCGTCGGCCTGGTGCTGGCCGCCTCGGGCTCCGCAGCACAGCCGGGCACCTGGGACGCGCTGTCGGACCTGGCCCTCGGCTCGTCCTGCGCCGCGGCCGCTGCCGGCTGCCACTGAGCCGCACGCCCGGGCTCAGGAGGGCAGCAGCAGTGCGGTGCCGGCCTGGACCTGGGCGGTCTGCAGGCCGTTGAGGTCGAGGATGAGCGCCACGGTGTCGCGCGGGTCGGTGCCCGGCGCGACCCGTTCGGCGATCTGCCACAGGGTCTCCCCCGGCGCGACGGTGACCCGCTCGGCGGTGACCGGCGCCGCGTGGTCGGTCCCGGCCGTGGCGCGGACACCGCCGGACAGCAGGACCGCGGCCACGACGAGCACCAGCAGCGTCAGCCCGGTGACGAGCAGCCGGCCGCGCCGGGTGAGCCGGGTCGCCGACCGGGGCGTGGCGGTTGCGGCAGTCGCCGCCCGGGCCGGTCGCCGGGTGGTACGGCGACCGGCGTAGCCGGCGCTGACGGTCATCGTGCTCATCGTGGCCTCCTGTGTTCGGTCCGGTCGGGCGCTCGGGCGAACACCTGTTCGATCGAACACCTGTACGAGTTGTACCCCATCGCGGGGACAAAATCCAGCGCAAGTTCGAACAGGTGTTTGAAACACCCGTGCGAGATCGCTACGGTTCATCCCGGGAGACCGTCCCGGAAGGGTCGGACACAACGAGCTGGAGGCACTGGTGGCGCGACGGGAATCGGGCGAGCAGGACGCCAAGGTCGGCACGGGCACCGCGCGGGGCAAGGCTGGAGCGGGAGGCACGGTGGCCGAGATCCCGGACGGCCCGCCGGACGAGTCCGGCCTCACTCCCCGGCAGCGCCGGGTGCTCGAGGTGATCCGGTCCGCGGTCGAGCGCAAGGGCTACCCGCCGAGCATGCGCGAGATCGGCGAGGCGGTCGGCCTGACCAGCTCCTCCAGCGTCTCCCACCAGCTCGCCACGCTGGAGCGCAAGGGCTACCTGCGGCGCGACCCCAACCGGCCGCGCGCCATCGAGGTCCGCAGCCCCGATTCCGGACCGGTGGCTGCCCCGTCGTACGACGGGGGCGGAAGCGCGCACGACCTGGAGACCGGCAGCGGCGACGCCCGCCCGGCCGCCGCCTACGTCCCCCTCGTCGGCCGGATCGCCGCCGGCGGGCCGATCCTCGCCGAGCAGGCAGTGGAGGACGTGTTCCCCCTTCCCCGGCAGGTGGTGGGCGAGGGCACCCTGTTCCTGCTCCAGGTGCAGGGCGACTCGATGGTCGACGCCGCCATCTGCGACGGCGACTGGGTGGTGGTGCGCCAGCAGCAGGTCGCGGAGCAGGGCGACATCGTGGCGGCCATGATCGACGGAGAGGCCACCGTCAAGACCTTCAAGCGGCGCGACGGCCACGTCTGGTTGATGCCGCACAACCCTGCCTACGAGCCCATCCCGGGCGACGAGGCCACCGTGCTCGGCCGGGTCACCGCGGTGCTGCGCCGGGTCTGACCCTGCGGTCAAGGGATGGTCAAGGACGGCGCGCGGGAATCAAGACCGGCCGCCCGGGACCCGATCTGGTCTTGTGGGCAACCTTCCTGCAGGGCTCACGGGGGGAACACCTGACCTGGCGGGGTCGCAGCGAGCCGGCGTGCTCGCCGACCTCGCGTACCGCCATGTCGCCGCCGGGCTGCACGAGGGCGTAGCCGCGCTCGACGCCGCCGGCACCCTGCTGGGCTGCAACGCCGCCTTCGCCGACCTGGTCGGCCCGCTCGACCGGCTCGACCTCGTGCTCGACGACCAGGGCCGCTCGCTGCCACCGGCGCGGCACCCCTGGGCCGAAGCGCTGGCCGCCGGCCGCCAGGTCCTCGGCAGCGTGGTCGGGCTGCCCGGTGCGGGCACCGGTGACGATCCGCGCTGGCTGCGGCTCAACGTCACCCCCGTGGCGGTCGCCGGCGAGACGGTCGCCGTGGTCACCGCCGTCGACGTCACTCCCGAGCGGCACGCGGCCGCTGCCCTGGAGGCCGCCGAGCACCGCTTCCGGCTGGCCGCCGAGCATGCACCGATCGGCATCGCGATCGTCTCGCTGGACGGCGAGCTGCTCGAGAGCAATGACGCGTTCTGCCGGCTGCTCGGCTACGGCCACGGCGAGCTGTCCGGGTTGACCTTCCAGGCCATCACGCACCCGGACGACCTCGCGCTGGACCTGGCCCACGTGGCCGACCTCCTGGCCGGCGGCGCCGAGACGTACAAGATCTACAAGCGCTACCTCACCCGCAGCGGTGAGCCGATGTGGGCGCAGCTGACGGTGGCGCTGGCCCGGGACACCTCCGGCGACCCGCTCTACTTCATCTCGATGATCGAGGACGTCACCGCCGAACGGGCCGCGCACGAGGCGCTCGCGCACCAGGCCTCGCACGACGAGCTGACCGGCCTGGTCAACCGCTCGACGCTGCTCGCCCGCACCGCCGAGGCCCTCGACCGGGCGGCCGTCAACGGTCGGCCGACCGCTCTGCTGTTCTGCGACCTGGACCACTTCAAGCTGGTCAACGACAGCCGCGGCCACGAGGCCGGCGACGCCGTGCTGGTCGAGACCGCGGAGCGGCTCGTGGCCAGCATCCGGGACGGCGACACGGCGGCCCGTCTGGGCGGCGACGAGTTCGTGGTGCTCTGCGAGGCTCTGCCGTCCCGCGGCCACGCCGAGCAGGTGGCGCAGCGGCTGATCGACGAGATCACCAGGCCCATGCAACGGGCCCAGGACGTGACCATGACGGTGAGCGTCGGCATCGCGATCTCCGATCCGGGCATCACCGCTGCCGAGCTGCTGCGCAACGCCGACGCCGCGCTGTACCGGGCGAAGGAGAACGGCCGCGACCGGCACGCCTTGTTCGCACCCGAGCTCATCGAGCGGGCCACCCGGCGCCTCGGCCTGGAGCACGAGCTGCGCGAGGCGATGCGCACGCAGGCGTTGTTCCTCGACTACCAGCCGGTGTGCCGGCTCGGCGACGGCACCGTGGCGGCGTACGAGGCACTGGTCCGTTGGGACCACCCGGTGCGCGGCGTCCTCGCCCCGGACGCGTTCCTCCCGGTGGCCGAGTCCACCGACCTGGTTCTCGAGATCGACCGCTACGTGCTGCTGCGGGCCTGCGAGGACGCGATGGCTTGGGGCTCCGGGCCGGACGTGCCCAACGTCAGCGTGAACATCTCCGCCCGGCACGTCGGGCGCGGGCTGCTGCCCGGGCTGGTGGCCCGGGCCCTGAGCGGCAGCGGCCTCCCGCCGGAAAGGCTCACCCTCGAGCTCACCGAGACCGCGCTGCTCGGTGTCACACCGACCGCGACGTCCGAGCTGGACACCCTGGTGCACCTGGGAGTCCGACTGGCGATCGACGACTTCGGCACCGGCTACTCGTCGTTGACCCACCTCGTCGACGTGCCGGCGAGCTACGTGAAGATCGACCGCTCGTTCGTGGCCCGGATGGGCAGCTCGGACGCCAGCACCGCGATCGTCGAGGCGGTGGTGTCACTCTGCCGCGCGCTGCACATCGACGTGGTCGCCGAGGGCATCGAGGACGAGGACCAGCGCCGGATGCTGTCCCGCCTGGGCTGCTCCTACGGTCAGGGCTACCTGCTCGGCCGGCCCGGCCGGATCGATCTCACCCCGCTGGAGCGGACCGGCGCCTGACGACCTGCCCGCAGGTCAGGCGGGCTGCCACAGCTCGATCCGGTTGCCCTCGGGATCGGTGACCCAGCCGAACCGGCCGACACCCTCCATGTCCTGCGTCTCGGCGGCCACGTCCGCTCCCTTGGCCCGCAGCTGCCCGAGCATCGCGTCCAGGTCGCGGACCCGGAAGTTGAGCATGGCCTGCTGGGTGCCGGACCCGAAGTAGTCGGTGTCGGACTCGAACGCCGCGAACACCGTCGGCCCCGCTTCCTGGAGCCACAGGCCGTTCTCGTCGGCGTCCAGGCCGAGGGAGTCGCGGTACCACGCGCCCATGGCCACCGGGTCGGCCGCTCGCAGGAAGTGGCCACCGATTCCCAGCACTCGTTCCATGTCGCCATCCTGCCAGGGCTGGTCGGCCGATCAGCTCTCCCGGCGGACGTCCTCCGGAGCCTTGTCCGGGCGCAGCCCGCGCCACGCCGGGTGCCGCATCCGACCGTCTCGGGTCCATTCCGAGAACCGCACCTCGCCGACCAGCTGCGGGCTGACCCAGTGCGCATCCTTGGCGTGCGCGCGAGGTACCTCGTCGGCGAACGGAGAGGACTTCCGCTCCGCGGCCCGCAGCCGCCGGCCGAGGTCGGCCAGCATCGACTCGGTGAACCCGGTGCCGACGTGCCCGGCGTAGACCAGCCGCCCCTCGTCGTCGGGTACGCCGAGCAGCAGCGAGCCGATGCCGCCCTCCCGCCGGCCGGCCCCGGGCGACCAGCCGCCGACCACGACCTCCTGCATGCGCTGGTGCTTGACCTTGATCCAGTGCGGCGAGCGCCGGCCCGGCAGGTACGTCGAGTCGTGCGCCTTGGCGAGGACACCCTCCAGACCTTGCGCCCGGGAGGCCTCCAGCGCGTCCGCGGCGTGCCCGTCGAAGGCGGGCGGGACCGCCCACCGGTCCCCCGCCAGGTCCAGGCTCTCGAGCGCCGCGCGGCGCTCGTCGTAGCTGCGGCCCAGCAGGGAGGTGCCGTCCAGGTGCAGCAGGTCGAAGACCAGGAGGCTGACGGGTACCCGGTCCACCAGCGCCCGGCCGGGTGCGCGGACGTGCATCCGGGCCTGCAGCTCGCCGAAGCTGGGCCGGCCGGCCTCGTCGAAGGCCACCACCTCCCCGTCCAGGACGACCCGGTGGCCCGTCAACGCCGCGGAGAGCCCGGCCAGCTCGGGGTAGGTGGCTGAGACCTCCCGGTCGTTGCGGGTCATCAGCCGCAGGGCGCCGCCGTCCAGGTAGACGACCGCCCGGATGCCGTCCCACTTCATCTCGAAGGCCCAGTGGTGCTCCTGCCCCGGCGGGGGCAGCTCGCCCGGACTGGCCAGCATCGGGCGTACCAGCGGCAGCGGGTCGGGACGGGACACGGACCATTCGTACCGCACCGGCCGGTTCGAGTCCGGGCCGGTGACTGTGCTTCACTCGTTCCGTCCGACCGTCCCCTGCACCGGAGTGTTCCCCTCTTGCCTACCGGCCGGCACCGCAGAACCCTGCCCTGGCAGGTGCGTCTGCAGCGCTGGGGGGCCCTGCCCGCCGCGGTGCTCGCGGCGACGGCGGTGGTCCCGGTCGCGGCCGCTCTCGAGCCGGCCGACGGACTCAGCGCTCCCCTGTCCGCCGCCTTCCAGCCGGCCGGTCGGACCTCCGAGCGGGTCCAGGCCCGCACCGTGTCACGCGACGTGGTGCGTCCCGAGCCGCCCGCTCCGCGGATGGCCGACGTCGTCGCCCTGGAGCTGCCCGGCGAGAACACCCCGCTGGACCTCTCGCCGCGATGGGCGAGCGACGACCTCAAGGTCTGGAGCGACTCCGACGAGGGAAGTCGCCGGCTCACGGTTCTCGACGACGGCGACAAGGTCCAGGTGACGGGGGTCGTCCACGGCGACTGGGCGCAGATCTCCTACCGCCAGCAGCTGGCTTGGGTGAACAAGAAGTACCTGACCCGCAGCAAGCCGACCAGCGGCACCGCTGCTGCCGTCGGCAGCCCGTCGGCGCGGGTCTCCGGTTCGCCCTGCTCGGACGGCTCGGCCGTCGAGAGCGGGCTGCAGACCAATACGATCAAGGTCTACCGCTCGGTGTGCGCCGCGTTCCCGGCGGTCAGCTCGTGGGGCGGACGCTCGGGCTCCGGTGACCACGGCGCCGGTCTGGCCCTGGACATCATGTGCAGCGGCTCGCTCGGCGACGCGATCGCGGCCTACGTGCGCGCCCACGCCGGCGAGCTGGGTGTCAGCGAGGTCATCTGGTCGCAGCGCATCTGGACGGTGCAGCGCAGCAGCGAGGGGTGGCGACCGATGTCCGACCGCGGCTCGACGACTGCCAACCACTACGACCACGTGCACGTCTCGGTCTACTAGGTCCGGACAGCAGAACGGCCCCCGGCGGACTCTGCCGGGGGCCGTTCTGGTGCTGCGTCGGGTCAGCGCCCGATCAGGACTCCGCGCCGTCCTGGGTGATGGTGTTGGTGCCGCGACCGCCGTCGAGCACGTCCACTCCCGGGCCACCGATCAGGACATCGTCACCGTTGGCCCCGGTGACGGTGTCGTTGCCGAACCCACCCAGCAGGACGTCGTCGCCGTTGGCACCGTCGACGACGTCGTCACCGGCACCCCCGCAGACCACGTCGTTGCCGTTGGCCCCGGTGATCCGGTCGTTGCCGCCCAGACCCATGATCACGTCGTTCTTGTTGGTGCCGGTGAGCGTCTCGGCGGCGTTGGTGCCCTTGATGGTGGGCAGCAGGCCGTTGCACCGCTCCTCGAGGTCGATCCCGAGCACCAGCGGGTCGTGGTCGCTCGACCGGAACTGGTCCGGCGCGTACAGCGCCGGGTCACCGGTGTACTGGTAGGCGAACGACTCGACGGAGTTGATGTTCCAGTGCGCCACGTCGGTGATCTTCGCGGTCACCGAAGCGGTGCCGAAGGCGTGGTCCAGCGACCCCGACAGCTCGTCGAACACGTAGCTGTAGCGGCTCGGGTCGAACCGCGAACCGAGGTCGGTGAAGCCCGCCTGGCGGAGCACCTCGACCGGGTCCTCCTGGGTGTAGGCGTTGAAGTCACCCAGCAGGAGGACGTCGTCGTCCCCGGTCGACGCCTTGAGGTCGTCCACGAACGAGGCCAGTGAAGCAGCCTGGCGCATCCGGTCGCCGTTCCACTCGCCCTGCCCGTCGCCAGCGTCGACGTTGTCGCCGGTCGGCGAGCCGGGGCTCTTGGACTTGAAGTGGTTGGCGACGACGGTGAACGTGTCGCCGTCCTTGACGAAGGTCTGCGCCTGCGGCTCGCGCGCGTTGAACCACACGTCCTCGTCCACCAGGCCGACCGGGTCACCGACCGGCTGCACGACGTCCTTGCGGTAGATGATCGCGCTGCGGATCACGTCCCGGTCGACCCCGTACAGTTCGTCCGGGAGCGGGACGTAGGCCCACCGGTCGGAACCGGCGAACGCGTTGAGCTTGCCGACCAGGTCGGCCAGTGCGCCGTCCGCGTTGCCCGGGCTGGCACCTGTCGAGTCGGTGTCCTCGATCTCCATGAGGGTCACAACGTCGACGTCGAGGGCAGTGATCGCGGTCACGATCTTCGCCGACTGCTTGGCGAAGGCGGCCGGGCTGGTGGCACCACGGGCGTCGGGACCGGTCAGCGTGGTGAAGTAGTTGAGCACGTTGAACGCGCCCACCTGGACGTCGCCGCCGACCTCGTCGGGTGCAGCCACGGCCGGCCGGGTGTTCTGCGGCGCGAAGACGCCCTCGGGGGTGCCGTCGGCCGGCTGCAGCCGCCACTCGCCGAAGCCGTAGCCGAGGACGAGCTTCTCGGTGAAGGTGAGCTTGTCACCGACCCGCACCGGGGTGGTCGCCGACAGGTACGGCCGGTTGGTGGCGCTCCGGCTGGCGTCGGTCCCGTCGTCGAGCAGGATCTTGCGGAGCGCGTTGTCCGCGGCGACCGCTGCTGCCGCCGCCGTGCCGGGGCGAGCCACCTCGGTCGGCTGCACCAGCAGGCCACCCTGGGAGAGCGTCAGCTCCCCGAACCGGGTGAGCGCGAAGACCTCGCTGACCACCAGCGTGTCCACCGGCGAGACGAGCATGCCCTCGTAGGGCTCACGCTGAGCGTTGGTAGCCGGCAGGTCGAGCGCAGCGGCCGCCGGGAGATTGGCTGCGGAGCCGTCTTGGCAGACCGCGACGTCGCGCTGGGAGACGATCTGGGTCTGGCCGAAGTCCTCGCCGGCCCCACCGTCGACGGCGACCGTGTCGCCCAGGTCGACCGCGATGGGGCTGCGCACGAAGATCCCGTCGGAGGTGGCCGGGTTCCCGTCACCGTCGGCGTCCTGCAGGTAGAAACCGCCGAGGCCGGGGACGTCGCCCACCACCACGCCGCGCACCCGGACCTGGCCGGTCACTGCCGCGGACGGCCCGGTGCCCTGGATCTGGCCGATCTCGTGGGTCGGGGTCTCCTCGCACGGCTTGGCCGGCGGCGGCTCCGCGGCCAGCGGCGGGTTGACGGCACCCTTGGTGTTCGCGCCCTCTGCCTGCCACACGTAGGTGTCCGTGGTCGGGCTGTAGCGCTTGGACAGGCTGTTGCCGACCGGGCCGGACCCGGCCTCCGTGACACCGATGTCCGTGCTCGTCGTGCCGACGGCAGCCCCGTTGGTGGCCGTCATGGGGCCTTCGTAGGAGAGGAACTCGGCCACCGAGCCGTCCGGTCGGACGAGGGCGAGCCCGTCCGGGGAACCGTTCTGCAGCCCGTCGCTTGCCGGGTAGTCGATGACTGCCACCGTCGCAGCGGTGGACGACCCGACCGCGGGCAGCGGCTCACGAGACACGGCTCCGTAGGTGGCGCCGCCGTTGCCGTTGTAGCGCACGACCTTCCAGCCCGCGCTGGTGGCCCCGGCCGGGACCTGCACCTCGACGAATTCTCCGATGTCGTCGGAGACGTTGTCGTAGTGGAACTCGGAGATGAACGGGGCGGTGGGCTCGGCGGCGGTGGCCGCAGGAGCCGCGACGAGCGTGCCGGCGGCGGTGGCCACGGCGACGCAGGCTGCGCTCAGCGCAGAGGTTCTGGTCAGACGCACAGAAGGAGTCCTTCTTCAAAAGGTGAGTGGGTTGGGCGGAACCCTAGACGCGAAAGTGCGCCCTGGGGAGGTCTAAACGCCACAAATCGGTCTCGCGACCGCCCACTGGGGTAGTGGCGCTACAACCCGGTCACTCTGCGTCAGCAGCCGCCAGCCGTCGCAGCGCGCCGATCGCCACCTCGTGGTCGGTGGTGGGCCAGAACGGCGGCAGCGAGGCCCGCAGGAACCCGGCGTACCGTGCCGTCGCCAGCCTCGAGTCGAGCACCGCGACCACGCCACGGTCCGAGCTGCGCCGCACCAGCCGACCGGCGCCCTGGGCCAGCCGCAGCGCCGCGTGCGCCGCCGAGACGGTCAGAAACCCGTTCCCGCCCGCGTCGGCCACCGCCTGGGCCCGGGCCGCCATCAGCGGGTCGTCCGGCCGGGGGAACGGGATCCGGTCGATCACCACCAGGCGGCAGGCGTCGCCGGGGACGTCCACGCCCTGCCAGAGCGACAGCGTGCCGAACAGGCAGGTCGGCTCGTCGGCCGCGAACGCCGCGACGAGGGCGGCGGTGCGCTCTTCCCCCTGGCAGAGCAGGGGGACGTCCAGGCGCTCGCGCATCGCGGCGGCCGCGGCCTCGGCGGCCCGCATCGAGGAGAACAGCCCGAGGGTGCGTCCGCCGGCCGCTTCGACGAGCGCGGCGAGCTCGTCCAGGGTTGCCTCCGACGTGCCGTCCCGCCCGGGCGGCGGCAGTCGCCGCGCGACGTAGAGGATCGCCTGCCGGGGGTAGTCGAACGGCGACCCCACGTCCAGCCCGGTCCAGTCCGGCGCGTCCTCGCCGGTGAGCCCGACCTGCCGCGCGACGGCGTCGAAGCTGCCGCCGACCTCCAGCGTGGCACTGGTGAGCACCACCGAGCGCCCGCCGAACAACGCCTCGCGGAGCAGCCCGTTGACCGACAGCGGCGCGACCCGCAGCACGGCGCCGCGCCGCTGGTCGCGGGAGATCCAGGCCACGTCGTAGGGCAGGTGGTCGGCGATGCGTTCGGCCGTGTCGTGCACCGAGCCGACGGCGGCGTGCGCCACCTTGCGCGCGCCGTCGTCGGCCTGCTTGGCCCGGGACAGCTCGGAGAGGATGTCGCGCGCCGCGTCGCGGACCAGCGCCACCGCGGTGGCGAGCTGCTCGGGCAGCGCGACGAGCCGCCCCTCGGGCAGCGTCTCGAGTGCTGCCTCGAGCGCCTCGGCCGCGTCGGTGAGGTCCTCGCTCCCCTCGACGAGACGGCGCGCCTGCCGGGCTGCCCGCTCGGCCATCGGTGCGGTCAGCTCGTCGGTGGCCACCCCGGTGACCCGGTCGACCAGCTCGTGCGCCTCATCGACGACCACGGCGTCGTGCTCGGGCAGCAACGAGAAGCTCTCCAGGGCGTCGATGGCCAGCATCGCGTGGTTGGTCACCACGATCTCGACCTCGGCGGCCCGGTTGCGGGACAGCTCGGCGAAGCACTCGGCGCCGTAGGGGCATTTGGCCGCGCCGAGGCACTCCCGCGCGGTGACGCTGACCTGGCGCCAAGCCCGGTCCGAGACCCCCGGGTCGAGCTCGTCGCGGTCGCCGGTCTCGGTCTCGTCGGACCAGCCGCGCAGCCGGACCACGTCACGGCCCAGCGCCGTCGTCGGTGACGGGTCGAACAGCGCGTCGCCCTCGTCGTCCGGCATGCCGCCGTGCACCTTGTTGCGGCACAGGTAGTTGGACCGGCCCTTGAGGATCGCGTACGTCGGTCGCCGGCCCAGCAACGGCTCGACGGCGTCGACCAGCGCCGGCAGGTCGCGGTCGACGACCTGGTTCTGCAGGGCGATGGTGGCCGTGGCCACCACCACCGGCCCGCCGTGCAGCAGCGCGGGGACCAGGTAGGCCAGCGACTTGCCGGTGCCGGTACCTGCCTGGACGAGCAGGTGGCTGCCGTCGGTCATCGCGGCCGCGACCGCCTCGGCCATCTGCACCTGGCCGGGCCGCTCGCTGCCGCCGATGCCGGCGACCGCCGTAGCCAGAAGCTCACCGACCGAGGGCTGGTCCGCGGCGTCGGCGGCAACGGCGTCGGCATCGGCTGCGTCGGCGGTCTCCGAGCGGGCGGCGGTCACCGACCGAGGCTAGTGCGGCCGGCCGACGGCCCGGCAGACCGCCTGTGCACGACCCGCTCGTCTGGTCAGCGGGTGGGGGTGACGACGTACGGCGCGAGCTCGGCGGCCAGCGCCGGGTTGACCAGCGCCCGCACCCGGGTGCCCTCGGCGCGGTGCTCCTGCTCGAGCAGCTCCCCGTCGTCGTGCACCCGCGAGACCAAGTCACCCCGGTCGTAGGGGACGACGACGTCGACCTGGACCGACGGGCGCGGCAGCTCGCGGGCGATCACCTGACGCAGCTCGTCGATGCCCCGCCCGGTGCGGGCCGACACGACGATGCTGTGCTTCTCGCGGCGACGCAGCCGGTCGATCACCAGCGGGTCGGCCAGGTCGGCCTTGTTGATGACGACGAGCTCCGGGACGTTCTGCGCGTCGACGTCGGAGAGCACCTCGCGCACAGCTGCGAGCTGCGCCTCCGGGTCGGCGTCCGAGCCGTCGACGACGTGCAGGATCAGGTCGGCGTCGGCGACCTCCTCCAGCGTCGAGCGGAACGCCTCGACCAGCTGGTGCGGCAGGTGCCGGACGAAGCCGACCGTGTCCGCCAGCGTGTAGGTGCGGCCGTCCGGGGTCTCGGCGCGCCGCACGGTCGGGTCGAGGGTGGCGAACAAGGCGTTCTCGACCAGCACGCCCGCGCCGGTCAGCCGGTTGAGCAGCGAGGACTTCCCGGCGTTGGTGTAGCCGGCGATGGCCACCGAGGGCACCTCGTGACGCCGTCTCTCCTGGCGCTTGGTGTCGCGGGCGGTCTTCATCTCGCGGATCTCGCGGCGCAGCTTGGCCATCTTGGTGCGGATCCGGCGGCGGTCCGTCTCGATCTTGGTCTCACCGGGGCCGCGGGTGCCCACGCCGCCCTCGCCCGAGCCACCGGCACCACCGGCCTGCCGGGACATCGACTCGCCCCAGCCGCGCAGCCTCGGCAGCATGTACTCCATCTGGGCCAGCGAGACCTGCGCCTTGCCCTCGCGGCTGCTGGCGTGCTGGGCGAAGATGTCCAGGATCAGCGCGGTCCGGTCGACGACCTTGACCTTGACCACGGCCTCGAGCTGGCTGAGCTGTCCCGGCGTGAGCTCGCCGTCGGCGATGACCGTGTCGGCACCGGTGGCGACGACGAGGTCGCGCAGCTCGCGCGCCTTTCCGGAGCCGATGAACGTCGCGGCGTCGGGCTTGTCCCGGCGCTGGATCAGGGCTTCGAGCACCTGCGAGCCGGCCGTCTCGGCCAGCGCCGCCAGCTCGGCCAGCGAGTTCTCGGCGTCCTGCGAGGAGCCCTCGGTCCAGACCCCGATCAGCACCACCCGCTCGAGGCGCAGCTGCCGGTACTCGACCTCGGTGACGTCCTCGAGCTCGGTCGACAGCCCGGCTACCCGGCGCAGCGCCTGCCGGTCGGCGAGGTCGTACTGCTCACCGTCGTGGTCGCGGGGATCGGTCTCGTAGAGCGGGGCGGCGGGGTCAGAGGCCGGCGCCGCCATGTCGTGGTCGTCGTCGAAAGCAGAAGTCATCGTGCTCCAGGGTGACACGGGACCCAGCGCCCCGTCTTGGTAGATAACGCCCGGGTGCCGCTCAGGCTTCCGGGCGGGCGGCAGCCGCAGCAGCACCGAGCAGCCGGAGCAGGTCGTCCCGCTCACTCCCGTCGAGCACGGCGTACGCCGGGCCGACCTGGGCATCGGTCGCCTCCTCGGCGCGGGCGAGCAGGGCCTCCAGCTCGTCGGTCACCTCGGGCAGCGGGTCCGGCCAGCCGAAGAAGGTCGCGTTGGCCGGCCCGCCGGCGCCGGCGACGACCGCCTGCAGTGGGCGCAGGCCGACGCTGCGGACCGCCCCGAGGTGGGCATCCCCGCGGTGCTCGCGCAGGACGTGCAGCAGCTGGACGACCCGGCCGGGTGCGTCGTCGGGCAGCGGCTGGGCCCGCCAGGCGGCGAACAGCAGCCAGCCGGCCGGGTCGGCAGCGCTGACGACCTGTTCGAGCAGGTCGGCGAGCCGGTCGGCCTCGGCCAGGCCGGCGTACCTGTTCCGGCCCCAGGCCCGGCACACCTCGACGTACCGCGCGACGGTGTCGGACACGGGCGCGACTGCTCGGCCGCCCTCCCAGGCAGAGCGGACGAGGTCGGGGTGGTGGAAGCCGAGCGCGGCCTGCACGACATCGGTGCTCACGTCGCCGAGCACACCGGCCCGGCCGGTGACGTACAGCTGCCAGCCGCGGTAGCCGCCGTCCTTGCCGGCCGCCTTGGCCTGCGACGAGATCATGAACGCGCCGCCGAGCCCGGTCACCACCGGCTTGGCGGCCGCGGCGGTGGCGACGCCGTCGGTCACAGGTCGACCTGGCCGGTGGCCACGAGCACGGCCGGCCCGGTGAGCTCGAGGTGGCCGTCGGCCCGCTCGGTCACCGACAGGCGGCCGCCCGGGACGTCCACGACGTACGTCGCCCCGGGGCCGGCGCCGTCGGCACGGGCGGCTGCGACCATCGCGGCACAGGCGCCGGTGCCGCAGGAGCGGGTCTCGCCGACGCCGCGTTCGTGCACCCGCATCGCGACGTGCTGGTCGCCCCGGCGGACGACGAACTCGACGTTGACGCCGTCGGGGAACGGCGGCTCCACCACCGGAGCGGCCCGCAGCTCGCCGGCGTCGGTGAGGGCGTCGACGAACACGACGGCGTGCGGGTTGCCCGTCGTCACCTCGACGGCCGGCCAGGCGTGCTCGCCGACGACGACCTTGCGATCGGTGCCGGGCAGTGTGGCCGGCCCCATGTCGACGGTGACGTCGCCCGCGGCTGCCAGCCGCACCTGCTTCACGCCGTCCCGGGTGAGCACGGCGATCTCACCGGCGGGTTCCAGGCCTTCGTCGACCAGGTAGCGCGCGAACACCCGGATCCCGTTGCCGCACATCTCGGCCAGCGAGCCGTCGGCGTTGCGGTAGTCCATGAACCACCGCGCATCATCAGCGCCGGGGAGCGCGCGGGCCTCGTCGTCGGCTTCGGTGCGCACGACGCGCAGCACGCCGTCGGCACCCACGCCGGCCCGGCGGTCGCAGAGCCGGCCGACGAGCTCCGCCGTCAGGTCGAGCGCGCCGTCGGCGTCGGGCAGCAGCACGAAGTCGTTCTCGGTGCCGTGGCCCTTGACGAAAGGGATCACGCCACCAGCCTACGTGCGGCGCGCCGATGAGAAACCGGCGCCGGGACCGTCTTAACGGCAGCAACCAACGCAGCGACGACGAGGAGCAGCTCGATGACCACCGACTGGACCACCGACACCCATGGCACCGGCAGCTACGTCGAGGTCAACGGCATCAACCTGTACGTCGAGACACATGGGGCCGGCCGGCCCCTGATCCTGCTGCACGGCGGCCTCGGGTCCGGCGAGATGTTCGGGCCGGTGCTGGCGATGCTCGCCGAGACCCACCAGGTGATCGTCCCCGACCTCCAGGGGCACGGCCGGACCGCCGACATCGACCGGCCGATCGACCTCGAGCACATGGCCGACGACGTCGCGGCGCTGATCGACCACCTCCGGCTCGACCAGCCCGACATCGTCGGCTACTCGCTCGGCGGCGGTGTCGCCTTCCGGACCGCCGTGAAGTACCCGCACCAGGTGCGCAAGCTGGTGGTGGCGTCGGCGTACTTCCGCTCGGACGCTCCCGACCCCGCGATCCTGGCGCAGCAGGGCCAGGTGAACGCGGCCGCCGCGGAGTTCATGAAGGACACCCCGATGTACCAGCTCTACCAGCGCATCGCGCCGCGGCCGGAGGACTTCGGCCGGCTGCTGGACAAGATCGGCGCGTACATGGCGCAGCCGTTCGACTTCACCGAGGACCTCCGCGGCATCCAGGTGCCGACGATGCTGGTCTGCGCCGACTCCGACATGGCGCCGCCGCGCCACCTCGTCGAGATGTTCACGCTGCTCGACGGCGGACTGCGGGACGGCGGCTGGATGGGTGAGAACCGGCCCAAGGGCGGACACGCTCTCGCGATCCTGCCCGGCCTGACGCACTACAACAGCTTCAGCTCGCCGCTGTTCGCCGCGACTACTCTCGACTTCCTCGACGCGCAGCCGGGCTGAACGACTCGCGCACCGTTTCCAGCAGGTCGTCGAGCAGCGCGCGGGTGTGCGGTTCGTCGAGGACCTCAGCGATCCACCCGGCCGCGTCGGCCGGGTCCGGGGATCGCGGGTTGGGCGCCAGCCAGTCGGTCGCCGCCATCTCGGTGATGTGCCCGAGCTGGGCGATGAGCATGGAGAAGTGTCCGCGTCGGGTCACCGTTGCCGGTCCGCCGGCTTCCCGGTAGGCGTCGGCGAGCGCGCGGGCCCGACCGGTGTCGCCGCGAGCGAACTCGAAGAGCAGGCAGCCGAGCTCCTGGCTCGGATCGGCCGGGCCGCTGTTCTCCCAGTCGATGACGCACACTCCCCCTGCGGCGGTCGGCAGCACGTTGTCGGCCCACAGGTCGCGGTGGCACACCCGGAGGGTCTGCGGCGGCTCCAGCCAGGACTCCAGCGCCACCAGCTCGTCGCGGACGACAGCCAACCGGCCGGCGAAGGGTGCTCCCGCCGCCCGCAGCTGCCCGACCAGCTCGTCCCAGCGCTCGGCGCCGACCGGCTCGACGTACCAGGGGTCGACCGCGCCGTGGTGCGGGACGGGCAGCTGGTGCAGAGCAGCGACGAGACTGCCGACCAGAGCCGGGTCGAGCCGGGCGTCGGGAGCGAGCAGGTCCACCCACTCGTACACCCTGACCTGCCGGCCGTCCAGGTCGGCGAGCACTGATCCGTCGGTCGTGCGCCGCACCTGCGGTGTCGGGACACCCGCGGCGTGGGCGGCCTCCTGGAACAGCGTCGCCGCCCGCACGACGTCCTCGCTCGACTCGTCGAACGGGACCTTGACCGCCCAGCTGCCGGCCGCGCTCTCCAGCCGCCACACCTCGCCCTGTTTCCCCCGTGCCACCGGCCCGTCCGACAGCCGCGCACCGCCACCGAGGCCGAAGCGTCCAGCGAGCTCTGCGGCATCCACCGGGCAACTCCAGCACACCTGCGGAGTCGGCGTGAGCGCTCAGCGCGGGTGGACCACCCGGGCGTCACCACCGCCACGGCGTACCGGCTCGGCCACCGCCACCATCCGGCCCCGGTTGCCGAACCGGATGCCGGTGACCGCGCCGATCTCGCCGGGAGCCGGCGGGGCGACGAAGGTGTGCCCGTACGCCGCGAGGCCGGTCCGGTCGAACGCCGGCTCGGCCTGCACGTCCTTGGTGTTGCGCTGACTGGCCCTGGGGGCCGCGACTGCTCCGGGCAGCGACATCCCGAAGTCCAGCCGGTTGAGCAGCACCTGCAGCACGGTGGTGATGATCGTCGAGCCGCCCGGGGAGCCGACGGCGAGGACCGGTCGGCCGTGGTGGGTGACGATCGTCGGTGACATCGACGAGCGCGGGCGCTTGCCCGGGCCGGGCGCGTTCGGCGCGCTGGCGGACGCCGGCTCGAGGTCGAAGTCGGTCAGCTCGTTGTTCAGCAGGAACCCACGGCCCGGAACGGTCAGCGCGCTGCCGCCGGTCTGCTCGATGGTCAGCGTGTAGGTGACCACGTTGCCCCATCGGTCAGCCGTGGTGAGGTGCGTCGTGGACAACCCCTCCGAGTCACGCGCGCTGGGAGCCTTCGCGTCGTCGACGCCGTCGCAGTCGGTGTCGTAGTGGCCGTCGGGCGTGCCGGCCGCGACCGGCTTGGTGGCGGCCTTGGTGTAGTCCAGCCGGCAGAACCGCTCGTCGGCGAACCGCTGGGACAGCAGGCGGTTCAGCACGCCGGCCTGCATGGCGCGCGGTGCACCCACGTAGGCACCGCGGTCGGCGAAGGCCAGCGCGCTGGCCTCGAGGTAGTCGTGCAGCGCCTTGGTGGGGTCGGCCCGGTAGGTCGCGCCGAGCTCGACGTTCTCCAGGATGTTCAGCGCCTCGCCGATGGTGGAGCCGCCGCTGGACGGCGGGGCCATCCCCCACACCCGCTGGCCGCGGTACCGGACGCTGGTGGGCTTGCGCGGCACCGCGCGGTAGTCGGCGAGGTCCGCCCGGGTCAGCAGACCGGAGCGGACGTTGCGGGTGGCCGCCGGGTCCTTCGGCGGTGCCTGCACGGTGCGCACGATCTCGCGACCGAGGCGACCCTTGTACAGCCAGCCCACTCCCTTGCGGCCCAGCCGCTGGTAGGTGTCGGCGAGGTCAGGGTTGCGGAACACCGAGCCGACCGCCGGCAGCTCTCCACCCGGCAGGAACAGTGTCCGGGTCGGGACGATGTCGCGGAACCGGTCCTCGTTGGACGCGGTCTGGTCGCGGAAGGTCTGGTCGACCACGAAGCCGCGGCGTGCGACGTGGGCCGCCGGCGCGAGCGCCTTGGCGAGGCTCAGGGTTCCCCAGCGGTGCAGGGCGCGGGACCAGAGGCGCGGCGTCCCGGGCACCCCGACCGACAGGCCACTGGTCACCGCCTCGTCGAAGGAGATCCCGCGGTAGGTGTCGGCCGTGGTCGCCTTCGGCGCGGTCTCGCGACCGTCGAGGGTGCGCACCTTGCCGGACTTCGCGTCGTACACGACGAAGAACCCGCCGCCGCCGATGCCGGAGGAGTACGGCTCGGTGACCCCGAGGGTGGCGGCCGCGGCGACGGCGGCGTCGACGGCGTTGCCGCCCCGGCGCAGCACCCGCAGCCCGGCGCGGGTGGCCTCCGGGTCCACCGTGCTGACGGCCCCGCCGCGACCCACGGCTGTGGGGTGCTTCGCGGTGGCGCGGTGCACGGCGCCATCGGCGGCGCCGGCCTGCGGGGAGCCGGCGAGGAGGGCGGCGGGGACGGCCAGGGCCGTCGCGGCGGCGAGCAGGGAGTGGCGGCGGCGAAGAATCATGCCGACATCTCTACCAGGAACGGGTCAATCCGCCCAGAGCCTGGTCCAGCAGGTCGGGTGCGGTGGCGTCCAGCCACACCACCCGGGGGTCGCGGCGGAACCAGGACTCCTGACGGCGGGCGAAGCGCCGGGTCGCTCGCACGGTCTCGTCCCGCGCCTGCTCCTCGGTCCACGCGCCGTCCAGGTACCGCAGCACCTGCGCGTAGCCCAGCGCCCGGGACGCAGTGCGCCCCTCGCGCAGGCCGGCGGCGGCCAGCCGGCGTACCTCGTCGACCAGACCGTCGCTCCACATCCGGTCGACGCGCGCCGCGATCCGCTCGTCAAGGGTCGGCCGCGGCAGGGCGAGCCCGAGCTGCACCGCCGGCACCTCGTACTCGGGTGCGGGCAGCGTCGCAGTGAACGGCCGTCCGGTCACCTCCACGACCTCGAGCGCCCGCACCAGCCGACGGCCGTTGCTCGGCAGGATCACAGCCGCCGCGGCGGGGTCGACCTCCTCGAGGCGGCGGTGCAGTGCCCCGGGGCCGTCGGTGGCGAGCTGCATCTCCAGCCGGGCCCGCACCTGCGGGTCGGTACCCGGGAACTCCAGCCGGTCGAGGGCTGCACGCACGTACAGCCCGGAGCCGCCGACGAGGACCGGTACGGCGCCGCGCGTCCGGACGGCGGCGAAGGCGGCCCGAGCCATCCGCTGGTAGCCGGCCACGTTGGCCTCGGCGCGGACGTCCCACACGTCGAGCACGTGGTGCACGACGCCGCCCTGCTCGGCCTCCGTGAGCTTCGCGGTGCCGACATCCATGCCGCGGTAGAGCTGCATCGAGTCGGCGTTGACGATCTCGCCGCCGATCCGCTGCGCGAGCGCTACCCCGAGATCGCTCTTGCCGACCGCGGTGCAGCCGACCACTGCCACCACGGGGGAGGGCAGGGCGGGAGGAGTCACAGGACGGCATTCTCGCGCACCGGCGGACTACGGTGGGCCCATGGGCATGTTCGATGATCTCAAGAAGAAGGCTACGGCTGCGGTCGACGAGCACGGCGAGAAGATCGCGTCGGGCATCGACAAGGCCGCCGACCTGGCCGACCAGAAGACCAAGGGCAAGCACGGCGGCCAGATCGACAAGGGCGCATCTGCTGCCAAGGGTGCGCTGGACAAGCTGGACGGTCGCGACGACGACATCCCGAACGACCCGACGCCGAAGCCGCACGCGCCCAAGCCGCACCCGCCGGCGAAGTGACGGTTCCGGTCAGCTGACCCGCAACCAGGTCGCGACCAGGTAGGTCACGCCGTAGGGCGCGCCCGACCAGGTCACGGACCCGCGCCAGCTGCTGCCCTCTGCTGCCCCGGCCAGCACCTGCCAGGGTGCCCGACCGGCCGCGAGCAGGTCGTCGGCCCGTCCCGGGTCCAGTGCCGCCAGCGCGGCCGGGTCGCCGGCCCGCAGCGCCGCCTCGGCCTCGGTGTCGAGCAGCTCGGCATCCGGGTGCAGCCCGCCCGGCCCCTTGCGGCTGCGCCGGGCGCTGCCGTCGCCCATCACCAGCAGCGCGACCCGGTCGGCCCGGCCGGCGAGTGCCTCGCCCAGGGCGGCGCACCGGTCCGGGGCCGCGTCCGGCTCGACGCCGAACAGCAGCGCGGGCAGCTCCGGGGCGGCCCTGTCGAGCAGCCAACGGCCCAGGGTGAGCGCGAGCGGGAGGGTCGGGCTGCCCTGCCCGGAGCCGACCGGCACCCGCACGCCGTACCCGTCCAGGCTCCCCCACGCGGTGTCGGGGAACGGTCCCACGACCGGCGCACCTCCGACGACGACCAGCAGGGCCGGGTCGACCGCGAGCACCTCTGCTACCGCGGCGTCACACGCCGCACGCAGCTCGTCGAGCTCGCCGGAGGCGCCGGCTCCGACGCCGGGGACGAGCAGCGGCGGATGTGGCAGGACCGCCGCAGCGACGAGCACGTCAGCCGCAGCTGACGACGGATACCGCCGGGACCGGTGCCGGCGCGCCGACGCCCGGCATGCCGAGCAGCACGCCGGCGGCTGCCGGCGTACCGCCCTGCCGGGCCTGCCACGCGTCGCCGGCCCGGGTGCGGCGGGCCCCTCCGAAGCTGCCGTCGGCCACCAGGTGGTGCGGCGCCGCGTAGGTCACCTCGACGGTCGCGACGTCGCCCGGCCGGGGCGCGGTGACGTCCGGGGGGACCGCGAAGTGAACCAGCCGGTTGTCGGGAGCGCGACCGGAGAGCCGGTGCGTCGCGCCGTCCTTGCGACCCTCCCCTTCGGCGACAAGGACGTCGAGCACCCGGCCGACCTGGCGGGTGTTCTCCGCCCAGGAGATCTCCTCCTGCAGGGCGAGCAGCCGCTCGTAGCGTTCCTGCACGACCGCCTTGGGCAGCTGGTCGGGCAGCTCGGCTGCCGGCGTGCCCGGGCGCTTGGAGTACTGGAAGGTGAAGGCGCCGCTGAAACGCGCCTCGCGCACCACGTGCAGCGTCTGCGCGAAGTCGTCGTCGCTCTCCCCGGGGAAGCCGACGATGATGTCGGTGGTGATCGCGGCGTCCGGCATCGCGGCGCGCACCCGGTCGAGAATGCCGAGGTACCGCTCCTGGCGGTAGGACCGGCGCATCGCCTTCAGCATCCGGTCGGAGCCGGACTGCAGCGGCATGTGCAGCGAGTGCATCACGTTCGGCGTCTCGGCCATCGCGGCGATCACGTCGTCGGTGAAGTCCTTCGGGTGCGGCGAGGTGAACCGGACCCGCTCCAGGCCATCGATCACGCCGCACGCGCGGAGCAGCTTGCCGAACGCCAGCCGGTCGCCGAACTCGACGCCGTAGGAGTTCACGTTCTGCCCGAGCAGCGTCACCTCGAGCACGCCCTCGGCCACCAGCGCCTCGACCTCGGCCAGGACGTCGCCCGGGCGACGGTCCTTCTCGGTTCCGCGCAACGACGGGACGATGCAGAACGTGCAGGTGTTGTTGCACCCGACGCTGATCGACACCCAGGCGGCGTACGGCGACTCGCGACGGGTCGGCAGCGTCGAGGGGAAGACCTCCAGCGACTCGACGATCTCGACCTGCGCGGTCTCGTTGTGCCGGGCCCGCTCGAGCAGCACCGGGAGCGAGCCGATGTTGTGGGTGCCGAACACCACGTCCACCCAGGGCGCTCGGCGGGTGATCTCGCCCCGGTCCTTCTGCGCCAGGCAGCCGCCGACCGCGATCTGCATGCCGGGGTTGGCCTTCTTCACCGGCGCGAGATGACCGAGGTTCCCGTAGAGCTTGTTGTCGGCGTTCTCCCGCACCGCGCAGGTGTTGAACACGACCACGTCGGGCTGCTCATCCTCGGCGGCACGGACGTAGCCGGCCTCCTCGAGCAGCCCGGAGAGCCGCTCGGAGTCGTGCACGTTCATCTGGCACCCGTGGGTGCGGACCTCATAGCTGCGCGTCTGCATGGCGCCCACCAGGGTACGGCGGGTCACCCCGGCGGTCGGACGGACTGGGGGAAGTGGAACACGTCGTACGGGTCGTAGCGGGCCTTCACCTCCTGCAAGCGTGCGTAGTTCGCGCCGAAGTAGGCCAGCTGCCAGCCGTCCAGACGAGGGTCGGCGTAGTTCACGTACGCCGACCCGCCGACGTGCGAAGTCATGGCGTCGCGGAAGCGGTGCAGCCAGTCGAGGTCGCGAGCCACCTTCGCGCCGCCCTGCCCGATCGGCCAGCCGACTGTGTACTGGCCGACGGCGAGGGCGTCACGGAACGGGAAGGCGGTGGCGTCGGACGCCAGGTCTGCCACGGCACCTCCCAGCACGTCGAAGGAGACGCCGGCCTGACGAGGATGCTGCTCGCGGTGCCGGCGCGCGACCTGCGCCACCGCCAGCGCGACGGCTGCATCCGGTGCCGCCCGGTGGACGACGTGCGAGGCCGCTCCGAACGTCGTGCGTGGCGTGCTGCACCGCGCGGCGGCGACGGTGGCGCACCCGGCGAAGGCGAGCATCGCCTCGAGGTAGCCACGACGGCTACGGCTGGACCCGGCGGCGCGGTGCCCGACGGCGTCCACCAGCCGCGCCAGCTCGCCGTCGAGCCGAGCAGCACCGCCGAGCCAGCTGCCGCTCACCTGCACGGATGCCGTGGACTCTCCGGGCCGAGTCAGCAGCTTGCAGGTCGACCACATCTCGCGCGGGGACTCGACGGCCCATCGCTGCCAGCCGGCCAGGACGTCGGAGGCATGGACGTATTCCCACCGGAGGTACCACGACGCCACCGCTGTGGCGCGCCGCAGCCGGAACCGGAGCCGGGTGGCAACACCGAACGAGCCCCCACCGCCACCTCGGCAGGCCCAGTACAGGTCCGGCTCGGTGGTCGCGTCGGCCGACACCATCCTGCCGTCTGCTGTGACCAGGTCGATGCCGAGCAGGTTGTCGCAGGTGAGCCCCCAGGCGCGGGACAGGACCCCCTGACCACCGCCGAGGGTCAGCCCGGCGATGCCCACGGTCGGGCAGGTCCCGGCGGGCAGCGCCCGCCCACGGGCCGCGACTCCGGCGTACACGTCGATCAGGCGGGCACCCGCACCGATCTCCGCGACCTCGCCCGAGACGCGGACGTCGGCTAGCCGGCTGACGTCCAGCACGATCCCGGTGCCCGTCGACCAGCCGGCGTAGGAGTGCCCGCCCGAGCGCAGTGCCAGGGGCACCCCGGAGTCCCGGGCGAAGGACACCGTGGTCTGCACGTCGCGTGCAGACGCGCAGTAGGCGACCGCCCGCGGCCGGATGTGGTCGAAGCGCGGGTCGAACAGCTCGCGCGACCGGTCGTAGGCCCGGTCGCCGGGCCGGACCAGGTCACCGCGCAGCCGGCTGGCCAGCCCGTCCCAGTCCGGCGGGGAGGTGCGCGGCGGGCTCGGCGCCGATCTGCTCGACGGGGGCGCGGTGCTGTTCCTGGGGGTCGGGCTCGACCTGGGCGCGCTGTCGCCGTCCGTGCAGCCGGGCAGCATCGCCGTCGCGGCGCCGGCCGCCGCCAGGCGCAGCACGTCGCGCCGGCGGGGCGGCTCTCGCCCCCGGGTCAACGCCAGCCGTGGTCACGGCGCAGAGCCGCGGCCACCGTGTCGAACCGCTGCCGGTCCAGGATCGCTCCCTCGCGCCGGATGCCGTCCTCGCGCAGCTCGAGGACCCGGTCCAGCCGTACCCAGCTCGGTCGGTGCTCGCCGTCCCAGGCACCCGAGCCGAGCCCCAGCCACTCCGGGTCACCCCGGTGGTAGTCCTGGCTGGACAGCATCAGGCAGAGCACCGTGGCGCCTTCTCGGCCGACGACCAGCACCGGCCGGTCCTTGCCCTGGCTGGCGTCCTCCTCGAAGGCGACCCAGGCCCAGACCACCTCGCCCGGGTCGGCCCGGCCGTCGAGGTCCGGGCTGTAGTCGAGGTGCCGACCCGCCGGCGGCCCCTGGCGGACGGTCGTCGGCCCGGCCGTCGATCCCGTCGTCGGTATGGTCGTCGGCCCGGTAGCCGGCAGCTGGCGGACCGCCAACCGCAGGGCGCGACGGGCCAGGTCACGCAACGGACTGCTCATCCCCCGACCCTACGTTTGCTCCGGCTCGGCCTCACCCTCGGCCGCCAGCGCCTCGCGGACCACCGCCATCGCCATCCCACCGGAATAGCCCTTGCGGGCCAGCTGCCCGACCAGCCGTCGGGTCCGGGCGGCCCGGGCGAGGCCGCGGGTGGCCGGCAGCCGGCGGGCCACCAGGGCCCGGGCGGCCGCGGCCTCGTCGTCGACGTCGATCGCGTCGACCGCGGTGGCGACGGTCTCGTCGTCGACCCCCTTCTCGCGCAGCTCGCGCCGCAACGCGCTGCGGGACAGCCCCCGACCGGCGTGCCGGGTACGCACCCAGGTCTCGGCGAACGCGGCGTCGTCGATCAGGCCCACCTCGACGAACCGGTCGAGAACCCGCTCGGCGACCTCGGCCGGCACCTCGCGGGCGGCCAGGTCGGAGGCCAGCTGCGCGCGGGTCCGCGGTGCGGCCGCGAGCCGACGCAGCAGGATGGTGCGGGCCACCGACTCCGGGTCGGGCTCGGGACCAGCGTCGGCGAGGCTGCCGGGGGTCGGCCCGCTGGGACCGCCCCCGACCCGCCTCGTCGCACGCAGCGCCACGGTCAGATGTCGGCCGGCATGACGGCCGGCGGCTCCGCCGGCGCGTCGACCTGCGGCCCGATGCCGAGCTTCTCCTTGATCCGCTTCTCCAGCTCGTCGGCCAGGTCCGGGTTGTCGCGCAGGAAGGCCCGCGCGTTCTCCTTGCCCTGCCCCAGCTGGTCGCCCTCGTAGGTGTACCAAGCCCCGGCCTTGCGGACGAAGCCCTGCTCGACGCCGACGTCGATCAGGCCGCCTTCGCGGCTGATCCCGCTGCCGAACATCAGGTCCATCTCGGCCTGCCGGAACGGCGGCGACACCTTGTTCTTGACCACCTTCACCCGGACCCGGTTGCCGACGGCCTCCTGGCCGTCCTTGAGGGTCTCGATGCGGCGGACGTCGAGGCGCACCGAGGCGTAGAACTTCAGCGCCTTGCCACCCGAGGTGGTCTCCGGCGACCCGAACATGACGCCGATCTTCTCGCGCAGCTGGTTGATGAAGATCGCGGTCGTCTTGGAGTTGTGCAGCGCGCCGGTGAGCTTGCGCAGGGCCTGGCTCATCAGCCGGGCCTGCAGACCGACGTGGCTGTCGCCCATCTCACCTTCGATCTCGGCGCGCGGCACGAGCGCGGCCACCGAGTCGATGACGATGATGTCCAGCGCGTTGGACCGGATCAGCATGTCGGCGATCTCGAGCGCCTGCTCCCCGGTGTCCGGCTGGGAGACCAGCAGCGCATCGGTGTCGACGCCGAGCTTCTGGGCGTAGTCGGGGTCGAGGGCGTGCTCGGCGTCGATGAACGCCGCGATGCCGCCCGCCTTCTGCGCGTTGGCGATCGCGTGCAGCGCGACCGTGGTCTTGCCGGAGCTCTCCGGCCCGTAGATCTCCACCACCCGGCCGCGCGGCAGGCCGCCGATGCCGAGAGCGATGTCGAGGGCGATGGAGCCGGTGGGGATCACCTCGATCGGGGCCCGGACGTCGTCGCCCAGCCGCATGACCGAGCCCTTGCCGAACTGGCGGTCGATGTTGGCGAGGGCGGTGTCGAGTGCCTTGTCGCGGTCTGATGAGGGAGCCATGGCTGCCGTCCCGGGAGAGGAGGATCGAGTCGTCTTCTTCGTCACGTGTCCGAACCTAGAGCCGACCCCGGACATGACCTGCGGGGCCGGACGAGTCTGTGGAGATCGCTGATCGGGCCTGTCAGCTGTGGACGCTACCCGAACACCTGTTCGACCCCGTGAAGGTCCATCGCGACACGCCGTACCGGACGGCAACCTTGCGACGTACCTGGTGCGTCCAGGTCATGATCGAGGAAGAGCTGAGGAGGCGAGCCGAGCCGTGGACGCTGCCGAGCGGGAGGCGTTCGACGCTTTCGCCCGCGGCCGGATGCGCGAGCTGCTGCGCTTCGCCCACGTGCTCACCGGCGACCCGCACCGCGCCGCCGACCTCGTGCAGGACGCGCTCGAGCGCACCCTGCTGTCCTGGCACCGGGTCGAGCGCAAGGACGACCCGGAGGCCTACGTGCGGCGGGCCATCGTCAACCGGCACATCAGCGTCTGGCGGCGCACCCGCCGCGAGCAGCTCGTCGCCGAGACCCCGGAGCACGGTCACGATGTCCCGGCCGGCCGGGACGACGAGCTGTGGACGGCGCTGGCGACCCTGCCACCGCGGCAGCGCGCCGTGATCGTCCTCCGGTACTACGAGGACCTCACCGAGGCCGACACCGCCGCCGCCCTGGGCTGCTCGGTCGGCACCGTGAAGAGCCAGGCGCACAAGGCCCTGACCCGGCTGCGTGCGCAAGCGACGTCCCGTGACGTCGCCGACCCCGGAGGGATGCCGTCATGGACCTAGAGCGCGAGCTGCGCGACGTCCTCACCAGCGAGCGGCGCACCCTGCCGGCGTCCCTGGTGCCGCTCGAGCGGGTGCACGCCCGGGCCGCCCGGCGGCGCACTCGACGCAGGGTCGCGGCCGGTGCGGTGGCGCTGGTCGCGGTGGTCGCTGTGGCCGTCCCCGTCGGCATCGGGCTGAGCAGCGGACCCGACCGGGCACCGGTCGCGGACACCTCCCCCACCCCGACGGCCAGTGAGTCGCCCGACCCGACCCCCAGCGACTCGCCGAGCCCGGCACCGTCCGGTCTGCCGTGGGACGGCAAGCTGCCGCTCTCGGTCACGGCCACGAGTACCAGGACCTTCGTGGTGCTGGGCGGTGTCGGGGGCCCGTGCCCGTCGGGGTGCCTGCGGCTGACGCAGAGCAATGACGGGGGCCGGACGTTCACCGCGCTGCCGCTGCCGGCAGAGCTCGGGCAGACCGGGACGGTGCCGTCGCAGGACGGTGTCCAGTCGGTCCGGTTCGGCAGCGGCGAGGACGGCTGGCTGTTCGGCGGCGACCTGTGGTCGAGCCACGACGGCGGCTACTCCTGGACGCAGCAGTCGCTTCCCGGCCCTGTCGTCCGGCTGGAGGCGGCCGCAGGCTCGGCCTGGGCCCTGGTCGGCTCGGGCAAGGACGACGACCGCCTGCAGCTCTGGTCCTCCCCGGTCGGCGCCGACGACTGGGCCAGGGTCCCGGATGTCTTCGTGACCGGCCCGGCGGACCTCTCGGTGCAGGGCAGGCGGGTCGTCGTGCTCGGCGCGCAGGACTCCCGCCTGTGGGTGGGCGGTACCGCAGGCTTCGCCGAGCACCCGAGCCCGTGCCCCGGGGCGACCAGCGTCCGGATGTCGTCGGTCGGCTCGATCTGGGCGACCTGCGGCACGGGGATGTCAGCCGCGCTGCACGTGTCCGACGACGGCATCACGTGGGCGGGCGTCCCGGTCCGCAGCGACAGCGGAGCCTTGCCCAACGGCCTCGTGGTCGGCGCCCGGACCGACGGCGACGCGATCGTGTACGCCAGCGAGGCCGGGTCCTTCCAGCGGCTCTCGGTCGACGGCACGCTGTCCGACCTCGCCTCCCCGCCGCCCAGCGGCACCAGCGGGGAGCTCATCGCCTTCACCACGCCCCAGGTGGGGTACGCCGAGGTCGGGGGCACGCTCTACCGCACCGACGACGGCGGCGACACCTGGCGCGACCTGACCCTCCGCTGAGCCCTCAGCGTTTGGCGGCGGGGACCTCGAGGCCCTCGCAGACCGCACGCCATACCTCGATGGTCGGCTCCCCCGCCGCAAGCGCCTGGGCGGGCGTCCGTCCGCCGAGCTCGCTGAGGACGTGCAGCTCGACGACCGAGTCGGCGTGCGGCCCGAAGACCGCACGCATCCGGTCCCAGAAGTCCGTCACGCGCACCGTCCCAGTATCGCCTGCTGTCAGCAGACCTGTCGCAGCCGGCCGGTGTCCAGGTCGTACACGAACCCGCCCACCGTCAGGTTGTCGAGGTAGGGCCAGGACCTGACCCGCTGCACGTCCTGGCGCAGCGCCGCCTCCTGGTCGTCGGTGGTGAGGAAGCCGATGCTCCGGGTGTCCGGCCCGCCCGCGTCCCGGATGGCCCGGTGGATGTCCGCCTCGTCGCCGCCGGCCATCCGGCAGCCGGTGTGCGCGACGACCATCACCCGCTCGACGCCCAACAGGTAATGGGCCAGAGCCAGGGTGCGCAGCACGTCGTCGGTCACCCTGGCACCGGCGTTGCGCAGGATCTTGGCGTCACCCGGCGAGAGCCCGAGCATGTTCAGCGGGTCGATCCGCGAGTCCATGCAGGTGAGCACCGCGAGTCCCCGGGCGGCGACTGCCTCCAGGCCCCCGTGCTGGTAGCGCGCGGCATAGTCCTGGTTGGCACCCAGTACGTCGGCGAACACGTCATCGGTCGGCACGCCCGGAAGCCTAGAGCGCGCGCTCCCGGCTCAGGTCAGCAGCAGCTTCTCCAGCCGGCGGCCGGTGACCAGCACACCCACCAGGCCAAGACCCAGCAGCACGGTGACGTGCACGAACGACCCCGCGCTGACGGTGCCCGTGGTGAGCTCCCGCAGCAGCGTCGCCGAGTGGTAGAGCGGCGAGCAGCGCACCACCCACTGCAGGGACTCGGGGTAGACCGACAGCGGGTAGAAGGTCGCCGAGAACAGGAACAGCGGCAGCTGCACGAGGGTGATGTAGCTGAAGTCCTGCCACGAGCGCATGAACGTGGTGCACGCGGTGCCCAGCGCGGCGAAGGCGAAGCCGGTCAGGACGACGACCGGCAACGCGAGCAGGGCCCACCAGGACGAGATGAGCCCCATCAGCAGCATCACGAGGATGAACGACACGGAGTACATCGAACCGCGGGCGAGTGCCCAGGTGATCTCGCCGACTGCTACATCGACCGGCGTCACCGGGGTCGCCAGCACGGCGTCGTACAGCTTGTTGTACTTCAGCTTGAAGAACAGGCCGAACGTCGCGTCGATGATCGCGCCGTTCATGGCGCTGGCCGCAAGCATCGCGGGCGCGACGAACGCGGTATAGGTGACCACCTGGCCACCTGGCAGTGCGACGTCGCCGACCAGCTTCGACACCCCGACGCCGATGGAGAAGAGGTAGAAGACCGGCTCCAGGAAGCCGGACACCAGCACCAGCCACTCGCGCCGGTAGACCCGGGCGTTGCGCTCGACGAGGTAGCGGGCACCCCCAGTGCCGACGAATCGGGTGAGCACCGGCGGGGTGACGCGCAGGGACGACGGCGCGACGGTCGGGGCGCTCACGTGACCAGCCGCCGGCTGAAGGTGCGCAGCGCGAACGCGAAGCCGCCAGCCGTCCACAGCAGCAGGTAGGCGACGTGGCCCAGCGACGAGCCCCACGACACGGTGCCGAGCGCGAGGTCGCGGCACAGGTCGACGCCGTGCCAGAGCGGCGTCAGGTAGGCCAGCGGCTCGAGCCAGCCCGGCAGCTGCGAGACCGGGAAGAACGTCCCGGAGAACAGGAACATCGGCATGATCACGAACCGGAACAGCAGGGCGAAGCCGCTGTCGGTCTCGAGGGTGGCGGAGTAGCCGAAGATGCCCGGCGCGAACGCCATGCCGGTCAGCACCGCGGCCGGGAGGCAGAGCAGCGCCCACCACGAGTGGAACGTGCCGAACAGACCCATGACGACGAGGAAGACGGCGGCGCTGATCGCCAGCCGCACGGCGACCCACAGCAGGTGACCGGCCAGTGCGTCGCGGACGCGCAGCGGGGTGGCGAGCTGTGCGTGGTACTGCTTGGCCCACTTGATGGCGCCGAGCACCGGGTAGCTGGACTCGAACGTGGCCTGCTGCATGATCGACGCCGCGAGCAACCCGGGCGCGATGAAGTCGAGGTAGTCGACGCCGCCCAGCGTCGAGGCCTGCGCGCCGCTGTCGACGATCGAGCCCAGGCCCAGACCCATCGCGGCGAGGAAGCCCAACGGCGTGAGCACGGTGTTGGCCCAGGTGCCCCGCCAGGTACGCCGGAACTGGACCCGCCAGA
Source organism: uncultured Actinomycetota bacterium (assembly GCA_963746465.1). Classification (GTDB taxonomy): domain Bacteria; phylum Actinomycetota; class Actinomycetes; order JACCUZ01; family JACCUZ01; genus CAVVAY01. Next base: position 181,275 of record CAVVAY010000013.1, read on the forward strand.
AGTCCACCGCCCGTCCGATGAGGGCCAGCGGAGACGGAGCCGGCGGCAGTCCGGGTACCTGGCTGGTGGCCGTCGTGCTGGTCACTCGATCAGGCTCCGCCCGGTGAGCCGCAGGAAGACGTCCTCGAGGCTGCTGCGCCGCACGAGAACGGACTGCGGCTGGATGCCGCCGTGGTGCAGCTCGGTCACCGTGCTGTCGCCGTCGTCGCTGTAGAGGAGCACCCGGTCGGGCAGCACCTCGACCCGCTCGACAAGCGCGTGCAGCGGCCGCTCCGGCTCAGCGACGAGGCCCTCGACCTTCTCGCCCTGCGCCTCGGTCTCGTCGGCGGGGAACCGGAGCTCGACGACCTCGCGGGTAGACCACTCGCGGATCAGGGAGAGCGGGGACCCCTCGGCGGCGATGCGCCCGCCGTCCATGACCACGAGCCGGTCGCAGAGCTGTTCGGCCTCGTCCATGTAGTGGGTGGTGAGGACCAACGTGACGCCGCGCTGCTTGAGCCGGAACAGCCGGTCCCAGACCACGTGGCGCGCCTGCGGGTCGAGGCCGGTGGTCGGCTCGTCGAGCAGCAGCAGGTCGGGGTCGTTGACCAGTGACCGGGCGATGGTGAGCCGCCGCTTCATCCCGCCGGACAGCGGCTCGACCTGGCTGCCGGCCCGTTCCTCGAGCTGCACGAACTCGAGCAGCTGTCGCGCCCGGTCGGTCGCCGCCCGCCGCGACATCCCGAAGTAGCGGCCGTAGACGACGAGGTTCTCGAGGACGGACAGCTCGAAGTCGAGGGTGTCCTCCTGCGGCACGACCCCGAGCCGGGCCCGGATCCGGGGCCCGTCGACCGCCGGGTCGTGCCCGAGCACCCGCAGGGTGCCGGCGGTGATCGGCGAGACGCAGCCGATCATGCGCATCGTCGAGGACTTGCCGGCGCCGTTCGGGCCGAGGAAGCCGAAGGCCTCGCCCCGGGAGACCTCGACGTCGATGCCGTCGACCGCGGTGAAGTCACCGAAGCGCTTCACCAAGCCGCGGGCGAGGACCAACGGTTCGTTCGGCACGGTTGCCGACCCTAGACCGACCCCCCGACAGCGTTCGACCCGATTTGCGCGACCTTCTCCTCCGTGATCATGAAGGCTTCGTCCCGCACTTGCGGGGACGAAGCTTCATGATCACCGGCTCTGACCGGGCACACTGGGGGCATGGCGGACGACGAGGACGGCCCGGCAGCAGCGGCGCCGCCCGCGAAGGGCCGCTTCACCGCGCTGCCGCCACGGATCCCGCTCGAGGACACCGTCGAGGTGATCGACGCCAGCGCCGCGGCGACCGACGCCGAGAAGGACGAGAACCGCGAGGTCGCCTGGCGCTGGGGCATGGGGATCGCCCCGGGCGGCTGACCGGCCGACATCTGTCGGTGCCGTCGGCGAGGATGACCCGGTGACCGGGTTCAGCGCAGCGACGCAGGCGTGGTTCGACGCGTCGTTCCGCGCGCCCACGGCCGCCCAGCAGGGCGCCTGGGCCGCCATCGGCGCCGGCCGCAACGCCCTGGTGGTCGCCCCCACCGGGTCAGGCAAGACCCTCGCCGCGTTCCTCTGGTCGATCGACCGGCTGGCCAGCGAGCCCGCTCCCGCAGAGCCCCAGCGGCGGTGCCGGGTCCTTTACGTGTCGCCGATGAAGGCCCTGGCCGTGGACGTCGAGCGCAACCTGCGCTCACCTCTGGCCGGCATCCGGCACGCCGCCACGCGGCTGAGCCTCCCGGAGCCGGACCTCACCGTCGGCGTCCGGTCCGGGGACACCCCGGCCGACGAGCGCCGGCGGTTCCTGCGCACCCCGCCCGACATCCTCATCACCACGCCGGAGTCGCTGTTCCTGCTGCTCACGTCGCAGGCCCGCGAGTCGCTGCGCGGCGTCGAGACCGTCATCGTCGACGAGGTGCACGCGGTGGCCGGCACCAAGCGCGGCGCCCACCTCGCTCTCTCCCTCGAGCGGCTCGACCACCAGCTCGAGCGTCCCGCCCAGCGGATCGGGCTGTCGGCCACCGTGCGCCCGGTCGAGGAGGTCGCCCGGTTCCTCGGCGGCCCGCACGACGTCGAGGTGGTGCAGCCGCCGAGCAGCAAGACCGTCGAGCTCGAGGTCGTCGTGCCGGTCGAGGACCTCGGCGAGCTCGGCCAGACCACCGGCGAGGTCAGCGGCTCCGCGGCGGGAGAGGAACGCCGTACGTCGATCTGGCCGCACGTCGAGGAACGCATCGTCGACCTGGTCGAGGCGCACCGGTCGACCATCGTGTTCGCCAACTCGCGGCGGCTGGCCGAGCGGCTGTGCGCCCGGCTCAACGAGATCCACGAGCAGCGGGTGACCGGCCGCGAGCTGGCGGCCGGCGGCGAGGTCCAGCCGGCGCAGATCATGGCGCAGTCCGGTGCCTCGCTGGGCGCCGTGCCCGAGCTGGCCCGGGCCCACCACGGCTCGGTGTCCAAGGAGCAGCGCGGCCAGATCGAGGAGGCGCTCAAGGCCGGCCGGCTGCCCGCCGTGGTCGCCACGTCCTCCCTCGAGCTCGGCATCGACATGGGAGCGGTCGACCTCGTCATCCAGGTCGAGTCCCCGCCGTCGGTGGCCAGCGGGCTGCAGCGCGTGGGCCGAGCCGGCCACCAGGTGGGTGCGGTCTCCCGCGGTGTCATCTTCCCCAAGTACCGCGGTGACCTGGTGCAGACCGCCGTCGTCGCCGAGCGGATGCGGGCCGGCCAGATCGAGTCGCTGCGCTACCCGCGCAACCCGCTCGACGTGCTCGCCCAGCAGGTGGTCGCGATGGTGTCGCTGGACGAGTGGGACGTCGAGGTGATGTACGACGTCGTGCGCCGTGCCGCGCCCTACGCCTCGCTGCCCCGCAGCGCCTTCGAGTCGGTGCTCGACATGCTGGCCGGCCGCTACCCCTCCGACGAGTTCGCCGAGCTGCGCCCGCGCCTGGTCTGGGACCGGGTCGGCGGCACCCTGACCGGCCGCCCCGGCGCGCAGCGGCTCGCGGTCACCAGCGGCGGCACGATCCCCGACCGCGGCCTGTTCGGCGTCTTCCTGGTCGGCGACAAAAAGAGCCGGGTCGGTGAGCTGGACGAGGAGATGGTCTACGAGTCGCGGGTCGGTGACGTCTTCACCCTCGGCTCGACCTCGTGGCGGATCGAGGACATCAGCCACGACCAGGTGCTCGTCACGCCGGCACCGGGGCAGCCCGGGCGGCTGCCGTTCTGGAAGGGCGACACCCTGGGCCGGCCGGTCGAGCTGGGCCGGGCACTGGGCGCGTTCACCCGCGAGCTCGGCGGGCTCTCGACCGGCAAGGCCCGCGAGCGGGTGATGGCCGCCGGCCTCGACCGCTGGGCTGCCGACAACCTGCTGGCCTACCTCGACGAGCAGCGCCAGGCGACCGGTCACCTGCCCGACGACCGCACCATCGTGGTCGAGCGGTTCCGCGACGAGCTGGGCGACTGGCGGGTCGCGATCCACTCACCGTTCGGGTCGCAGGTGCACGCGCCCTGGGCGCTGGTGGTCGCGGCCCGGCTGCGCGAGCGGTACGGCGTCGACGTGCAGGCCATGCACGCCGACGACGGCATCGTGCTGCGGCTGCCCGACATCGAGATCGACAACGCGATCGAGTCCTCGGAGTCTGCGGCGCGCACGGGCACCGAGATGGCCGTCGTCGAGCCGGACGACGTCGAGCCGCTGGTGACTGCCGAGGTCGGAGGGTCGGCGCTGTTCGCGTCCCGGTTCCGCGAGTGCGCCGCCCGGGCGTTGTTGTTGCCGCGGCGCAACCCGGGCCGCCGGTCGCCGCTGTGGCAGCAGCGGCAGCGCTCGGCGCAGCTGCTGTCGGTGGCCAGCGACTACGGTTCGTTCCCCGTCGTTCTCGAGACGATGCGCGAGTGCCTGCAGGACGTGTTCGACGTGCCCGGGCTGGTCGGACTGATGCGCGAGGTCCAGGAGCGCTCGGTGCGCTTCGTCGAGGTCGAGACCCAGCAGCCGTCGCCGTTCGCCCGGTCGCTGCTGTTCGGCTACGTCGCGCAGTTCCTCTACGAGGGCGACTCGCCGCTGGCCGAGCGCCGCGCGCAGGCGCTGTCGCTGGACGCGACGCTGCTGGCCGAGCTGCTCGGCCAGCAGGGGTACGGCGGGCTGCGCGAGCTGCTCGACCCGGACGCCATCGCCTCCCTGGCGCGCGACCTGCAGCGGATGTCCGAGGACCGACGGGCGCGTGACGTCGAGGGCGTCGCCGACCTGCTGCGGGTGCTCGGACCGCTGAGCACGGCCGAGGCCGTGGAGCGCGGTGCGACGCCGGCCTGGCTGGCCCAGCTCGAGGAGGCTCGCCGGGCGGTCCGGCTGCGGGTCGCCGGCGAGGAACGCTGGGTCGCCGTCGAGGACGCCGGCCGGCTGCGCGACGCGCTCGGCACCCCGCTGCCGGTGGGCATCCCGGACGCGTTCCTCGAGCCGCTGCGCGACCCGATCGGCGACCTGGTCGCGCGCTACGCCCGCACCCACGTGCCGTTCGTGACCGGCGACGTGGCCACCCGGTTCGGCCTCGGCCCCGCAGTGGTCGAGCAGGCGCTGTCCCGGCTGGCCGGTGCCGGCCGGGTGGTGGCCGGTGAGTTCCTGCCCGGGGGCAGCGGGCCGGAGTGGTGCGACGCCGAGGTGCTGCGCACGCTGCGCCGACGGTCGCTCGCGGTCCTGCGCAAGGAGGTCGAGCCGGTCCCGGTCGAGGCACTCGCCTCGTTCCTGCCGGCCTGGCAGCAGGTCGGCAGCCGGCTGCGTGGTGCCGCGGGGGTGCTGCGCGTCGTCGAGCAGCTGCAGGGCGCCCAGGTGCCGGCGTCCGCCCTGGAGTCCCTGGTCCTGCCGGTCCGGGTGCAGGACTACTCCCCCGCCATGCTCGACGAGCTGTGCGCCGCCGGCGAGGTGCTCTGGCGCGGCCACGGGTCGCTGCCCGGCGGCGACGGCTGGGTGTCGCTGCACCTCGCCGACTCGGCCCACCTGACCATGCCCGCACCGGACCCGGTCGCCGTGACGACACCGGTGCACCAGGCCGTGGTCGACGCCCTCGCCGGAGGCGGTGCGTTCTTCTTCCGCCGGCTCGCCGACGTGGCCGAGTCGACCGACGACGCCGAGCTGGTGTCGGCGTTGTGGGACCTGGTCTGGTCGGGGCATGTCAGCAACGACACGCTGTCGCCGCTGCGCACGCTGGTCGCCAGCGGCGGCGCGCACAAGGCCCGGCGCGTGGCGCCCCGCGGTCGCTACGGCCGCTCCCGCCCGACGATGCCGAGCCGCACCGGCCCACCGGTGGCCGCGGGCCGCTGGTCCCTGCTGCCCGAGGTCGAGGCCGACCCCACCCGGCGGGCCGCGTCGCTGGCCGAGGTGCTGCTCGACCGGCACGGCGTGGTGATCCGCGGTGCGGTCGCGGCCGAGCGCGCCCCCGGTGGCTTCGCGGCCGTCTACCGGGTGCTCGCGACCTTCGAGGAGACCGGACGTTGCCGGCGCGGCTACTTCGTCGAGGGCCTCGGGGCGGCGCAGTTCGCGCTGCCCGGCGCCGTCGACCGGCTGCGCGCGGTCGGGACCGCCCTGGAGCGCTCGTCCGAGGGCTCGCGACCCACCGGCTCCGACGTCCCACGGGCTCTCGTGCTCGCCGCCACCGACCCGGCGAACCCGTTCGGCGCGGCCGTTCCCTGGCCGGGCCGCGGCGAGGACGCCGGTCACAAGCCGGGTCGCAAGGCGGGCGCGCTGGTCGTGCTCGTCGACGGCCGGCTCGTGCTGTACGTCGAGCGCGGTGGGCGCACGCTGCTCACCTGGGACGACGAGCCCGGGCTGCTGCAGCCGGCCGTCGACGCGCTGTCCCTCGCGGTCCGCGAGGGACAGCTGGGCCGGCTGACCGTCGAGCGCGCGGACGGCGCCGGCGTCCTCGACTCACCCCTGGGGCGGGCGCTCGAGGAGGCCGGCTTCCACGCCACGCCGCGCGGCCTGCGCCTGCGCGGCTGAGCCGCTGACCGCCTTCTCTCTCAGTCGTCGCCGCGACCCTGGTCCCCGTCGAGCTGACCACGGATCTCGCCGCCCGGGACGAGGGTGGAGTGGACGTTGGCGTAGGCGACGCCGGCCCGCAGTGCCCGCACCAGCTCGTCGAACTCCCCCGCGGTGATGAGCTGCGGCGTCGGACCGATGACGTCGGCCGGCCGGATGGTCCCGGTGACGGTCCCGCTGGGCGGGCAGGCCTGGGTGCCGGCCGGCCCGTTGCCGAGGTTGCTGCACAGGAACACCGAGATCCCACCGGCCACGTCCTTCTGACCGACGTGGATGTGCGCCTGGGTGACGTTGCCCTCCAGGCCGGAGTACCTGAGCTCGTACTGGATCTCGTCGGCCGACCGCGAGATCACCGCCCGGAAGGTGCCGCCACCGTCGGTCGAGACGGCCGGGACCTCCTCGTAGCCGACCAGGTCGGTGGAGAACTTCGACCGGCCACCGTCACCTGATGCGACCGCGGCGGTCACACCACCGACTCCCACCAGGGCGACGACGACGAGGACCACCTTCAGACGGTGCAGCGCTGACATCTCGGCCACCTCTCCAGGCGGGCGATCCCGCCTCGGTTGGAACTGCTGCGGTTTCCCTCGACAGGTCAACGCCCCCGGCTACCGGGTCGGTTCATCCCGGCGCAGACTGCCGTCATGTCCGGGACCGGGGAGCAGGGCGGGAGTTGGGCCGAACGGCGCGGCGACGCGGCAGCCGAGCACGCCGCCCGGCTCGACCGTCGGCGCGCCGCGGAGGCGCAGCAGGCGTCCGCGCTGCTCGCGGACTTCGTGCGGGAGGCCCAGGAGCGCCGGCTGCCGACGGTGGCATTGAGAGCCCGCGCGCTCAACGGCCGGACGCTCTACCGCACCGGCCTGACCGGCTGGTACCTGCGCCGCAACGGCACGGTCGCCGTCGACGAGCAGGGCGACTTCTTCGTGATGTCCGCGCCGACCAGCATGCGGGCCCGGCTGCGAGGAGTGACGCTCACGCCGAGCGACCCACCGCTGGTGGTGGGCGCCGGCGGCCGGGACGGCGAGTCCATCCCGCTGCCGGACCTGCTCCGCCAGCGGCTGGCGGCCGGGGAGACCTGGGACCGGTGAGCGGGCACCCGACCAACTGGGCCCGCAACGTCACCTTCCGGGCCGAACGGGTGCACCGGCCGGACACGCGTGCACCAGCTGCAGGAGATCGTGCGGTCCAGCGACCGGGTCCGCGCGCTGGGCACCGGCCACTCGTTCAGCCCGGTCGCCGACACGACTGGCGACCTGGTCTCGGTGGCCGGGCTGCCGGTGCGGTTCGAGGTCGCACCCGACCGGTCGGCGGTGACGGTGAGCGCCGGACTCAGGTACGGCGAGGTGGCGACCCGGCTGCACGACGTGGGCCTCGCCCTGGACAACCTCGGCTCGCTGCCGCACATCTCGGTCGCCGGGGCGGTCGCCACCGGCACCCACGGGTCGGGCGACCGGCTCGGCAGCCTGGCCACGGCGGTGGATCGGGCTCGAGCTGGTCAGCGCCGACGGGGAGCTCCGCCGGCTGTCCCGCGAGCACGACGGCGACCGGTTTTCCGGCTGCGTGGTCGCGCTCGGCTGCCTGGGCGTCGTGACCGCGCTGACCCTGCGCGTCGGGCCGACGTACGACGTGGTCCAGCGGGTCTACGAGCGACCTGCCGTTCGAGCGGCTGCGCACCGACCTCGACACGGTCTTCGCGGCCGGCCGCAGCGTCAGCGTCTTCACGACCTGGGCCACCGACGCCGTCGACCAGGTCTGGGTGAAGCGCGGGGCCGACGACCCGCGTCCGGACCTCGGCGCAGCGTGGCTGGGCGCGCGGGCCGCGACCAGCCCACGTCACCCGGTCCCGGGGATGTCGCCGGCGAGCTGCACCGAGCAGCTCGGCGTGCCCGGGCCGTGGCACCAGCGGCTGCCGCACTTCCGGCTGGACCACACGCCGAGCAGCGGGATCGGAGCTGCAGACCGAGTACCTCGTCCCGCGCGAGCACGCCGTGGAGGCGCTGGACGCGATCGCTGCGATCCGCGACAGGTGGCGCCGGCGCTGCAGGTCGGCGAGCTGCGCACGGTCGCCGCGGACGACCTGTGGCTCAGCCCGGCGTACCGGACCGATGTCCTCGGCGCTGCACTTCACCTGGGTCGACGACGTCGACGCCGTCCGGCCGGTCGTGGCTGCCCTCGAGGCCCGGCTGCACGGCCTGCGGGCCCGCCCGCACTGGGGCAAGGTCTTCGGCACCGACCCGGACGAGGTCCGGGGGCTCTACCCGCGGCTGGCGGACTTCGCGGCGCTGCGCCGCGAGCTGGACCCGGGCAACGTGTTCGGCAACGAGATGGTCGACCGCTACCTCGGGACCGACTGACGCATCCGCCAGGCGTCGGTGACCAGCTCCTTCAGGCGCGCGGCGCCGACCTCGGCCAGCCGCACCATCACCAGTGGCCAGCCGTCGTAGCCCGGCGCGGTGAAGAACACCTCGGGCTCGCCCAGCAGGAGGGCCTGCTTCTCGGCCTCGTCGCCGACGAACAGCACCGCGACGTCGGTGCGGATGAGCCGTCGCTGGCCGGGCCGGCGCTCCGGGTAGGACCAGACGAACCCCTTGCCGGCCACCCGGAAGTCGAACCCCTCGCTCTCGATCTCCTCCACGTCAGGCAGGGCCAGGGCCAGCCGACGTACGTCATCGGCGTCAGCCATCGCCGGTCGCCCCGGAGCCGAGCGGGCGTTCGTACCACCGGACGTCCCACCACCGGCCGAGCTTGCGGCCGGCCTCCGACCAGGTGCCGACCAGCCGGTAGCCCAGGTGCCGGTGCAGCGCCTCGGAGGCGTCGTTGGGGACCGCGACGAGCGCGAACGCCCGGTGCAGGTCCTCGTCGGCGAGGACCTCGAGCAACGCCGACCCGAGCAGGCTGCCGAGACCGCGACCGGTTGCGTTCGGGTCGAGGTACACCGACGTCTCGACCGACCGCGCGTACGCCGGGCGCGGCCGCAGCGGCCCGCTGGACGACCAGCCGAGCAGCCGGCCGGACTCCTCCGCGACCAGCAACCGGTGCGGACCGGTCGCTGCGTGCTGCTCCAACCAGCCGCGCCGCGCGCCCAGACTCTGCTCCTCCACGTCGAAGGTGGCGCCGCTGGTACGGACGTAGTGGTTGTAGATGCGGGTCAGCTCGGGCAGGTCGGCCGGCCGCCCGGTGCGCACCACCGGTGCCACCGCTAGAACACCTCGAGGATGGGGTTGACGGCGACGATCGTCACTCGGCGAGCTCCTCGGCGGTCAGGGCACGCAGGACGCACAGCTCGTTGCCGTCCGGGTCGGCGAGCACCACCCAGGACACGTCAGAGCCCTGGCCGACCGAGACCTGCCTCGCCCCCAGGCCCTCCAGCCGGGCCACCTCGGCGGCCTGGTCGTCCGGGCGCAGGTCGATGTGCAGCCGGTTCTTGGTGGCCTTCTCCTCGGGCACCCGCAGGAACAGCAGATCGGGTGAGACGCCGTCCTCCGGGCTGCCCTCGGGCGGCTCCAGGACGACCTCGTCGGCGGTGTCGTAGGTGCGCCGCCAGCCCAGGGCCGCCTCCCAGAACGGCGCGAGGCGCGCGGGATCGGTGGTGTCGATGCAGACGCACTGCCAGCGGAGGCTCATGGTCCGACCCAACCGGAGACCACCGACGATGTCGAACAGGTTCCGCCCTCGCCGGCCGGCTGTCAGCGCCTCCCGTAGAGGAAGCGGCGGAACAACCTGGTGATGCGCGGCATGACCAGCCAGGTCATCAGGCCGGTCAGGGTGCCCGAGAACACCAGGGTCCGGGCGACCAGCGGCCAGTCCGACAGCAGCGGCAGGACGGTGAGGTTCATCAGCAGCACCAGCGGGACGATGGCCGTGAGGGTGACGAGGAACATCTTCCAGCGCGGCGGGGCCGGGGCTGTGCGACCGGGCAGCGAGAACCACGTCTCCAGCCCGGAGACCCGCTCGACGCCGGTCTCCTGGACCAGGTCGTCGGCCTTGTGCAGCCACGCCGCGCGCTCGGGCGAGCTCTCCCAGCGCTCCAGCGACTGTGGGTCGGCGAACCGGTAGACCACGTGCCAGTCCTGGTCGACGGTGTGCGGCCGCAGCACCCCGGAGCCGAGGAAGCCCGGAAAGCGGCAGGCAGCGCCGATGATGCCGTCGTACCACTGCTCGAACTCGCGCTCCCTGCCGACGGCGACGCGCCGCGCCACCGTGACGGTGACCGGTTCAGCGGTGCGGGACAGCAGGCTCATCTCCTCTCCCAAGCGTCCGGCCCGGGTGCATCATCCCGCCGGCAGCGGAGACGATGGTCACACCATGCCCGAGGGAGACACCGTCTGGCTTGCCGGCCGCCGTCTGCACGACGCGCTCGCCGGCCGGCCGCTGACGCGCTCCGACTTCCGGGTGCCGCAGCTCGCCACGGCCGACCTGGCCGGCCGCACCGTCACCGAGGTCGTGAGCCGCGGCAAGCACCTGCTGTTCCGGCTCGACGGGACGGCTGACGACCTCTGACCCTGCACACCCACTTCCGGATGGACGGGAGCTGGCACCTCTACCGGCCCGGCGAGCGCCGGCGCGGCGGGCCGGACTGGCAGGTGCGGGTGCTCCTGGAGAACGCCGACTGGCAGGCGGTGGGCTACCGGCTGCCCGGTGGTCGAGCTGATCGCCGCGCGACCGCGAGGCCGAGGCCGTCGGGCACCTGGGCCCGGACCTGCTCGGCCCGGACTGGGACCCGGCCGAGGCGGTCCGCCGGCTGGCCGCCGACCCGGACCGCGAGGTCGGCCAGGCGCTGCTCGACCAGCGCAACCTGGCCGGCATCGGCAACCTCTACAAGACCGAGGTCTGCTTCCTGCCGGGCTTCTCGCCCTGGACACCGGTGCGCGAGGTGCGACCTGGACGCGGTCGTCGACGCGCTCGCACCGACTGCTGGACGTGAACAAGGAGCACGCGTGGCAGAGCACCACCGGCATCCAGCGCCGCGGGCAGGACCACTGGGTCTTCGAGCGGCAGGGCCGGCCGTGCCTGCGCTGCGGCACCACGATCGTCAGTGCGCACCAGGGCGCCGCGCCCTACCAGCGGATCTCCTACTGGTGCCCGCGCGTGCCAGCCGGGGCCGTCCCCCGAGACCACGAACGCCCGTCCACACCCCCGTTGACGTGGGGTGGACGGGCGGTCGTTGGGCAGGTCGTACCCCGCAGGGCCCCCGCTATGCGGCGACGTTGGTGACGTGCAGCGTGGTCGGCGCGGCGGCCGGCACCTCGGGCAGCGTCTCGGCCAGCGCCAGGTTGTCGCTCACCTCGCGCAGCACCTCGGAGAGCGGGACGTCCAACGCCTCGCAGATGGAGCCCAGCAGCTCGGAGGACGCTTCCTTCTGGCCACGCTCGACCTCGGAGAGGTAGCCGAGGGACACCCGGGCGGCGCCGGAGACCTCGCGCAGGGTGCGGCCCTGGTCGCGGCGGCGCTCGCGAAGGACGTCGCCGAGCAGGCGGCGGAGCAGGATCATCCGGACGCCTCCCTCTCTGCGGTGCGCGATCATCCCGGCGTGTCTCCACCGTATCCGGTGCGGCACGGTGCGTCCGAGTGTAACGCTGTAATCATCCCGCCGTCGTTCCCGCCGTGGCCAGCGCGTCCCGCAGCAGCGCCAGCGCGGCCGCACCGTCGCCGCGCCGCACCGCGGCCCGGTCGCCGGGAAGGTCCAGCCGCTCGGAGCGGCCGCCGCCCGGGCCGGCGACCGCCAGGTGCGACCTCCCCGGGCGGCCGGCCGTCCTGCGGGTCCGGTCCGGCCACCCCGGTCGTCGCCAGCCCCTAGGTCGCACCGAGCCGGTCGCGGACACCGGCGGCCATCGCAGCGGCGACCTCGCGGGTCCACCGCGCCCGCGCGCGCCAAGCAGCTCGGGGTCCACGCCCGAGCAGTGCCGCCTTGAGGTCGGTGGCGTAGGCGACGACGCCGCCGCGGAAGGTCGTCGAGGCGCCGGGCACGCCGGTCAGCGCGGCGCCGAGCGCTCCGCCGGTGAGCGACTCGGCGACGGCCACCGTCTCGCCGCGGGCCAGCAGCAGCGCGTGCACCTCGCCGGCGAGCGGTCCACAGTTCCCGGCGACGTCACCGTGACCGCCGACATCCGCGTGCGCTCACGGCCGCTCGGCGCGCCGGGCCCGCTTGAGCACGGTGCGCTGGGAGGTCCGGCGCAGGCGTACGGCGCGCTGCCACGTAGTCGACACCGGTCACGACGGTCACCACGACGGCGACGTACATGATGAGCAGCGCCACGTCGTCCAGGACGCCACCCAGCGGCAGGATGAGCAGGCCGATCGCCGAGCGACTGCAGCAGCGTCTTCACCTTGCCGCCACGACTGGCCGGCATCACCCCGTGCCTGATCACGTACAGGCGCAGCAGGGTGATGCCCGACCTCCCGCACCAGGACGAGCACCGTGACCCACCACGGCAGCTCGTCGAGCAGCGACAGCCCGATCAGCGCGGCACCGATCAGCGCCTTGTCCGCGATCGGGTCAGCGATCTTGCCGAAGTCGGTGACCAGCCCGCGCTTGCGGGCGATCTCACCGTCGACCCGGTCGGTCACCGAGGCCACGGCGAACGCGACGAAGGCCAGCACCCGCCACGCGTCGTCCTCCCCGTCGTCGTGGAACAGCGTGACGAGGAAGACCGGCACCAGCACCATGCGCAGCACGGTCAGGGCGTTGGCGATGTTCCACGCGCTGGCCTGCGGCGACGACGTCTCCGGCAACGTCACCTCGCCACCAGGTCAGCGCCCTCGCTCGCCACCACGGTCGCGCGGAACGATCTGCCCGACCGTCAGGTCCGCCACCGCCGAGCAACGTGGTGCTGCCGTCGACCTCGGGGCCCTGGTGCGCAGCCCGGCCCTCGGCGGTGCCGGCGCCCGGGTCGACCTCCTCGACGAGCACGTCGACGGTCTCGCCGACTCGTTCCTCGGCGCGTTGCGCGACCAGCTCCTCGGCCAGCCGGGTGATGCGCTCGACCCGATCGTGCACGACGTCCTCGGCGCAGCTTGCCGGTCAGGGTGGCCGCCTCGGTGCCGTCCTCGTCGGAGTAGCCGAACACGCCCACGACGTCGAGCCGGGCCCCGACCAGGAAGCGCTCGAGCTCGGCGAGGTCGTCCTCGGTCTCGCCGGGGAAGCCGACGATGACGTTGGACCGGATGCCCGCGGCGGGTGCCGCCGTCGCGGACGGCGGCGACGAGGTCGAGGAACCGATCGGTGTCGCCGAACCGGCGCATCCGGCGCAGCACCGGGCCGCTCGCGTGCTGGAAGGAGAGGTCGAAGTACGGCAGCACGCCGGGGGTGGTCGCCATCGCCTCGATCAGGCCGGGGCGCATCTCGGCGGGCTGCAGGTAGCTCACCCGGACCCGGTCGACGCCGTCGATCGCGGCCAGGTCGGGCAGCAGCGACTCGAGCAGCCGCAGGTCGCCGAGGTCCTTGCCGTACGACGTGGAGTTCTCGCTCACCAGCACGATCTCGCGCACGCCTTGCCCGGCCAGCCAGGCAGCCTCGGCAAGCACCTCGTGCGGCCGCCGGGACACGAACGAGCCCCGGAAGGTGGGGATCGCGCAGAAGGTGCACCGCCGGTCGCAGCCGGAGGCGAGCTTCAGGGCGGCGGTCGGCCCGTCGCCGAGCCGCATCCGCAGCGGCTGCGGCCCGGAGGCGGGAGCCACCCCGGCCGGCAGGTCGGGTCGGGCGGGGACCGGTGCCGCCCGGTCGGCGGGGGCCAGCGGCAGCAGCCGGCGCCGGTCGCGCGGCACGTGCGGCACGTGCGCGGTGCCGTCCAGGATGCTGCCGAGCCGGGCCGAGATGTCGGCGTAGTCGTCGAACCCGAGCACCGCGTCGGCCTCCGGGAGCGCGGCCGCGAGCTGCTCGCCGTACCTCTCGGCGAGGCAGCCGACCGCCACGACCGCCTGGGTGCGTCCGCCGCCCTTGAGGTCGGCCGCGGCGAGCAGGGTGTCGACCGAGTCCTTCTTCGCCGCCTCGACGAACCCGCAGGTGTTCACGACCGCGACGTCGGCGTCAGCCGCCTCGGGCACCAGCAGCCAGCCGTCGGCGGCGAGCCGGCCGGCGAGCTCCTCGGAGTCGACCTCGTTGCGGCCGCAGCCGAGGGTGACCAGCGCGACACGCCGGCCCGTCGGGGCGGTGGGGGGCATTGCGCCAGCCTAACGGCGGTCCGGACCCGCACCCGACGCGTCAGCCGGCGGCGGGGTCCTCGGGGGTGAACTGCACCCGGGCGACCTGGCCGCTGTCGCCCGGTGGGCCGATCTCGGTGCCGTTGACGACGAGGGTGACGCCACCGGCGTTGCCGATCACCAGCCGGAGCCGGGTCTTGTCGGTGAAGCTCTGCTGGGCACCCGCCTGCAGCAGCCCCTGGAACAGCTCCTGCCCGGTGGCGGTGGTGACCTGCACCCAGCTGCGGTCGGTGGCGTGCACCTCGACGGTCACCTTGCCGCGCGGCGCCTGCGCCACTGCGCTGCTGCCGCCGCCGGACGGGCTGGCCGAGGCGCTGGGCGACGCGGTGACCGGCGCGCTGCTGCTGGTGCCGGTGCCGGCCTGGTCGGAGCCGTCCTTGTCGGCGCCGGCGAACGCCTGCACCACGCCGTAGACCAGCACCAGCGCGAGCGCGGCACCCATCGCGGCGCTCCAGTTCGGGCCGCGGCGCTCGGCCCGGGCCGAGGTCTCGGACTCGAAGACCTCGGTCGCGCGCGGCGGGGCCGAGTCCGGCCGGCCGGCGTCGAACTCCGCCAGCAGCGGCGCCGGGTCGAGCCCGACCGCGGCGGCGACGTTGCGCAGGTGGCCACGGGCGTAGAAGTCGCCGCCGCACGCCGAGAAGTCGTCGTTCTCCATGCCCAGGATCAGGGTGCGACGGATCCGGGTCGCTGCCGCGACCTCCTCGAGAGACAGCCCGGCAGACTCCCTCGCCTCGGCGAGGGTGGTGCCGATGGACAACGTGCGCTCCTCCCGTGGTGACGCCTCAGTCTAGGGATCACCCTCACTGTCGGCCAGCCGAGGACCCACCCTGAGTGATCACGTTGCTGCAACAGGATGAACCCGGGCGGCTCGCGGCTCCTGCTACTCGCCGCGCAGCGTGAACAGGACGCCGTCCAGCTCGTCCGGCTGGACCAGGACGTCGCGTGCTTTGGAGCCCTCGGAGGGTCCGACGATGCCGCGGCTCTCCATCAGGTCCATCAGCCGGCCCGCCTTGGCGAAACCCACCCGCAGCTTGCGCTGCAGCATCGAGGTCGACCCGAACTGCGTGGTGACGACGAGCTCGGCCGCCTGGCAGAGCAGGTCGAGGTCGTCGCCGACCTCCTCGTCGACCTCGCGCCGGCTGGCCTGCGGTGCGGTGACGTCGTCGCGGTAGGTCGGCTGCAGCTGTGCCTTGCAGTGCTCCACCACGGCCAGGACCTCGGGCTCGGTGACCCAGGCCCCCTGCATCCGCATCGCCTTGCTGGCGCCCATCGGCAGGAACAGCCCGTCACCCTGTCCGACCAGCTTCTCGGCGCCCGGCTGGTCGAGGATGACCCGGCTGTCGGCCAGGCTCGAGGTCGCGAACGCGAGCCGGGACGGCACGTTGGCCTTGATCAGGCCGGTGACGACGTCGACCGACGGACGCTGGGTCGCGAGCACCAGGTGGATGCCGGCCGCCCGGGCGAGCTGGGTGATGCGGACGATGGAGTCCTCGACGTCCCGCGGCGCGACCATCATCAGGTCGGCCAGCTCGTCCACCACGACCAGCAGGTAGGGGTAGGGCGCGAGCACCCGCTCGCTGCCCGGCGGCGGTGTCACCTTGCCGGCCTTGACGGCCTTGTTGAAGTCGTCGACGTGCCGGAAGCCGAAGGCGGCGAGGTCGTCGTAGCGCAGGTCCATCTCGCGCACGACCCACTGCAGCGCCTCGGCCGCCTTCTTCGGGTTGGTGATGATCGGCGTGATGAGGTGCGGCACGCCCTCGTAGTGCGTGAGCTCGACCCGCTTCGGGTCGACCAGGACCATCCGCACCTCGTCCGGCGTCGCCCGGAGCAGCAGCGAGGTGATCATCGAGTTGACGAAGCTGGACTTTCCCGAGCCGGTGGCGCCGGCGACCAGCAGGTGCGGCATCTTGGCGAGGTTCGCGACCACGAAGCCGCCCTCGACGTCCTTGCCGAGGGCGACCAGCATCGGGTGGTGGTCGTTGCGGGCCACCGGCGAGCGCATGACGTCGCCGAGGCTCACGACCTCCTTGTCGACGTTGGGGATCTCGATGCCGATCGCCGACTTGCCGGGGATCGGCGACAGGATGCGGACGTCGGCGCTCGCGACGGCGTACGCGATGTTCTTGCTCAGGGCGGTGACCCGCTCGACCTTGACTGCCGTGCCGAGCTCGACCTCGTAGCGGGTGACCGTCGGGCCGCGGGTGTAGCCGGTGACCTGGGCGTCGATGTCGAACTGCTCGAGCACCTGGGTGAGCGACTCGACCACCGCATCGCTCGCCTTGGAGCGCGCCTTGTGCGGCGAGCCCTCGCGCAGCACGTCGGCCGGCGGCAGCGCGTAGGTGACGTCGCCGGAGAGCAGCAGCTGCTCGACCCGGGCGGGCATCGGGGAGTGCACCGGCGGCGGCTTCTCCTCCTCGCCCGGCTTCTCCGGCCCGGCACCGACCGGGCCGGCCTCGGTACCGCGAGCGACCACCGACTCGTCGTAGGGGATGTCGGCGGGCTCGTCCTCGTTCATCGAGCCCTGGCGGCGGCGCGGCCGACGGCGCTTCAGCGGCTCCAGCGGGGGCGCAGCCAGGTCGGTGGTCACGCCGTCGCCGTCGGCCCCGTCCGGCTGCTCCTCGGTGGGCCGGTGCATCAGCCAGGCGAGGACTGCCTTGGCCCGCTCGGGCAGGGCGTGCAGCGGCGTCGAGGTGACCACGAGCAGGCCGAACACCAGCAGCAGCACCAGCAGCGGGACGGCGACGTACGTCGTGACCGCCGCCACCACCGGGGAGGACACCAGGTAGCCGAGGTAGCCGCCGGCGGCGCGCAGCTCGTCGTGCTGCGACGGGTCGGGCAGCCCGCGGGCGATGTGCACCAGCCCGAGCACCGCGAGCACGACGGCGCCGAGACCGATGCCGATGCGACCGCCAGACTCGGCGTCCTGCGGGTGCCGGAGGATGCGCACGCCCAGGCCGAGCAGGACGAGCGGCAGCACGAGGCCGACCCGGCCGAAGGTGCCGGAGACGACGGCGTGCACGACCTGCCCGACGGGGCCCTGCAGGTCCCACCACTCGACGGCGGCGACCACGGTCGCCAGGCCGATCAGCGCCAGGCCGATGCCGTCGCGCCGGTGGGCCGGGTCCAGCTCGCGGGCGCTGCTGCCGATCCGTCGGGCCAGAGCCCCGACCAGGTGGGCGATGCCGAGCCACAGCCCCCGCATTGCCCGGACCGGCAGCGGCGGACCGGCCCGTCGCGAGGTCCGCTTGCGGGCGGCCGGCTTGCGGGCGGCCGGCTTGCGGCTCGCCGGCCTGCGGGCCGCCGGCTTCACGGGGCCGCGCGGGCGGGTGGGCGTACGGGTGGCCATGATGGGGAGGCTACCCGTCCGTCACGCCTGCACCACTGGTCACACGGCTACCAGCCTCCCGCGTGTCGCGCCCTTCGCCCGGTCTGTCGGGCGGTCAGGGGGAGCGCAGCGAGTCGACCCGGGCCCGCAGGGCGGCCACCGCCGCGGTGAGCCGTGGCACGTCGAGCTCGCCGTCGAGCTGGCGCTCGACGGCGTCCAGGTGCCGCGCGACGTCCTCGACGACCTCCGGGTCGCCCAGCCCGGACACCTGGCTGGCCAGCAGCTCGGCCTGGTCGCGCAGCTGCCGGTTCTTCCGGTAGAGCTCGACGAAGACCGCGACCTTGGCGCGCAGGACCCACGGGTCGAACGGCTTGGACAGGTAGTCGACTGCCCCGGCGGAGTAGCCGCGGAACGCGTGCTGCGGCTCGCGGTTGATCGCGGTGAGGAAGATGATCGGGATGTCCCGGGTGCGCTCGCGGCGCTTGATGTGCGCCGCGGTCTCGAAGCCGTCCATGCCCGGCATCTGGACGTCGAGCAGGATCACCGCGTAGTCGTCGGCCAGCAGCGCCTTGAGCGCCTCCTCGCCGGAGCCGGCCCGGACCAGGGTCTGGCCCAGCGAGGACAGGATCGCCTCGAGCGCGAGCAGGTTCTCCGGCCGGTCGTCGACCAGCAGGATCCGAGCCGGCTCGACCTCGCCGATGGGGGGAGGCACCGCGCCACTGTAGCCAGCCGCTCTCACGGCTGCTGTGACAGCCAGAGCCGCATGGTGGAGAGCAGCTGGTCGATGTCCACCGGCTTGGTGACGTAGTCGGAGGCGCCGGAGGCGAGGCTCTTCTCGCGGTCGCCCTGCATCGCCTTCGCGGTCAGGGCGATGATGGGCAAGGTGGCGAACCGTGGCGTCGCCCTGATCGCCTCCGTGGTGGCGTAGCCGTCCATCTCCGGCATCATCACGTCCATCAGGACCAGGTCCACGTCGGCGTTGTCAGCGAGGACGGCGATGCCCTCGCGGCCGTTCTCCGCGTAGACCACTGACATCCCGCGGCGCTCCAGGACGCTGGTCAGCGCGAAGACGTTGCGCACGTCGTCGTCGACGATCAGCACCTTCTTGGCGGCGAACGCCTCGTCGTCGAGCAGCGCGACCTCGCGGGACGGCCGGGGCGTCAGCTCGTGCAGCGGGGTGCCGCCCTGTGCGGGAACGACACCGTCGAGCCCGCCCGGGAAGGCGTCCAACGGCAGCAGCAAGGTGAACGTGCTGCCCTCCCCTACCCGGCTGGCCGCCTGGATCTCACCGCCGAGCAGGTGCGCGATCTCCCGGCTGATGTTCAGGCCCAGCCCGGTGCCGCCGTACCGCCGGCTGGTGGTGCCGTCGGCCTGCTGGAAAGCCTCGAAGATGACCCGCAGCTTCTCGTTCGGGATGCCGATGCCGGTGTCCACGACGGAGAACGCGATCACCTCGCGGCCCATCAGGGAGGAGCGGGACACCTGGGCCTTGGTCGCCGGCTCGACGACCAGGCGCACCGTGCCGTGCTCGGTGAACTTCACCGCGTTCGACACCAGGTTGCGCAGGATCTGCTGGAGCCGGTGCTCGTCGGTGTGCACGGTCTGCGGCAGCTCGCTGGCCACCGTCAGCTCGAACCCCAGTGCCCGGTCCGTCGTGAGCGGCCGGAAGGTCGCCTCGACGTAGTCGACGATGTGGGTCAGCGACACCTCGCCGACGTGCACGTCCATCTTCCCGGCCTCGACCTTGGACAGGTCGAGGATGTCGTTGATCAGCTGCAGCAGGTCGGTGCCCGAGCTGTGGATGGTGCGAGCGAACTCCACCTGCTTGTCGGTGAGGTTGCCGTCGCTGTTCTCGGTGAGCAGGCGGGCCAGGATCAGCAGGCTGTTCAGCGGTGTGCGCAGCTCGTGGCTCATGTTGGCCAGGAACTCGGACTTGTAGCGGCTGGACTGCGAGAGCTGCTCGGCCCGCTCCTCGAGGGCCTCCTGCTGCGCCTGCAGCTCGGCCTGCTTCTCCTGCAGCTCGGTGGCCAGCCGCTGCGACTCGGCCAGCAGCTCCTCGGTCCGGGAGCTGGCCAGGATCGCGTTGAGCGAGACGCCGATCAGCTCCATCAGCTGGTCGAGGAACGCCAGGTGCACCTCGGTGAACGGCATGAGAGAGGCCAGCTCGATCACGCCGAGCACCCGGTCCTCGAACGGAACCGGCAGCACCACGATGCTCACGGGCGTGGAGCCACCCAGGCCGGAGGCGACCTGGATGTAGTCGGCCGGTGCCTGCGGGATGAGGATGCGCCGCCGCTCCTTGGCGGCCTGGCCGACCAGCGCCTCCCCCAGCTGGAAGTGCGTGGGGAGGTCGGCGCGGGCGCTGTAGCCGTAGGTCGCGACCAGCCGCAGCCCTGCCTCGGCGTGCGGCCCCTCGGCGAGGAAGAACGCGCCGTGCTGGGCGGCGACCGAGGGCGTCAGCTCGCGCATGATGACGTCGGTGACATCGGAGAGGTCGCGCCGGCCCTGCACCAGCCCGGTGATCCGCGCCAGGTTGGTCTTCAGCCAGTCCTGGTCCTCGTTGGCCCGCGTCGTCTCGCGCAGGTTCGCGATCATCTGGTTGATGTTGTCCTTCAGCTCCGCGACCTCGCCGCTGGCGTCAACCGCGACCTGACGGGTCAGGTCGCCCCGGGTCACGGCGGTGGAGACCTCGGCGATCGCGCGCAGCTGGTTGGTCAGGGTGCTGGCCAGCTGGTTGACGTTCTCGGTGAGCTTCTTCCAGGTGCCGGAGACGCCCTCGACCTCGGCCTGGCCGCCGAGCTTGCCCTCGGTGCCGACCTCGCGGGCGACCCGGGTCACCTCCGCGGCGAACGACGACAGCTGGTCGACCATCGTGTTGATGGTGTTCTTCAGCTCGAGGATCTCGCCGCGCGCGTCGACGTAGATCTTCTGGGTCAGGTCGCCCTTGGCGACGGCGGTGGTGACGTTGGCGATCGAGCGCACCTGGCTGGTGAGGTTGAACGCCATCGAGTTGACGTTGTCGGTGAGGTCCTTCCAGGTGCCGGCGACGTTGGGCACCTGCGCCTGGCCGCCGAGGATGCCCTCGGTGCCGACCTCGCGGGCGACCCGGGTCACCTCGTCGGCGAAGGCCCGCAGGGTGTCGACCATCGTGTTGATCGTCTGCGCGAGCGCGGCGACCTCACCCTTGGCCTCGACGCTGATCTTCTGGCTCAGGTCGCCGCGGGCGACCGCGGTGGAGACCTGGGCGATCGAGCGGACCTGGCCGGTGAGGTTGAGGGCCATCGAGTTGACGTTGTCGGTGAGGTCCTTCCAGGTGCCGCCGACACCGCGGACCTGCGCCTGGCCGCCGAGGATGCCGTCGGTGCCGACCTCGCGCGCCACCCGGGTGACCTCGTCGGCGAACGACGACAGCTGGTCGACCATCGTGTTGATGGTGTTCTTCAGCTCGAGGATCTCGCCGCGGGCGTCGACCGTGATCTTCTGGGTCAGGTCGCCGCGGGCGACAGCGGTGGTGACCTGGGCGATGTTGCGGACCTGGCCGGTGAGGTTGCTGGCCATGCCGTTGACGTTGTCGGTGAGGTCCTTCCAGGTGCCGGCGACGCCCTGGACGTCCGCCTGTCCGCCCAGCCGGCCCTCGGTGCCGACCTCGCGGGCCACCCGGGTCACCTCGTCGGCGAAGGCCCGCAAGGTGTCGACCATCGTGTTGATGGTGTCGGCCAGGGTGGCGACCTCGCCCTTGGCCTCGACGGTGATCTTCTGGCTGAGGTCGCCGCGGGCGACCGCGGTGGAGACCTGGGCGATCGAGCGGACCTGGCCGGTGAGGTTGCTGGCCATGCCGTTGACGTTGTCGGTGAGGTCCTTCCAGGTGCCCGAGACGCCGGGCACCTCGGCCTGGCCGCCGAGGATGCCGTCGGTGCCGACCTCGCGGGCGACCCGGGTGACCTCCGAGGCGAAGGACGACAGCTGGTCGACCATCGTGTTGATCGTGCTCTTCAGCTCGAAGAGCTCGCCCTTCACGTCGACCGTGATCTTGCGGGACAGGTCGCCGTTGGCCACGGCCGTGGTCACCTGGGCGATGTTGCGGACCTGGTTGGTCAGGTTGCTGGCCATCGAGTTCACCGAGTCGGTGAGGTCCTTCCAGCTGCCGCTGACGCCGCGCACCTTGGCCTGGCCACCGAGATTGCCCTCGGTGCCGACCTCGCGGGCGACCCGGGTGACCTCGGCGGTGAACAGCGCGAGCTGGTCGACCATCGCGTTGACGGTGCGGCCGATGCGCAGGAACTCACCGCGCAGCGGGAGGTTGCCGCTGCGCAGCTCGATCCGCTGGGACAGGTCGCCCTCGGCGACCGCCTCGATGACCCGGGCAACCTCGGTGACCGGGCGCACCAGGTCGTCGACCAGCGCGTTGGCGTCCTCGTAGGCCTCGGCCCAGGTGCCCGGTGCGTCCGCGCCGTCGAGCCGCTCGGTGAGCCGGCCGTCGCGTCCCGCCGTACGCCGGACCCGGTGCAGCTCGGCGGCGAGCCGGGCGTTGCGCTCGGCGACCTCGTTGTAGGTCCGGGCCAGCTCCAGCAGCACGCCGTCGCCGGTCTCGGGCAGGCGTCGGCGGAACTTGCCGTCGCGCATGTCCTCCAGCGCCGACAGCAGCCGTCGTACCGGGACCTCGTCAACCGTTCCAGCCATCGGTGTTACACCTCGACCACGAGAGGAATGATCATCGGACGACGACGATAGGTGTCGCTGACCCACTTGCCCACTGTTCGACGCACCAGCTGTTCGAGCTGTCGCCCGTCGCCGATGCCCTCGGCGGCGGCCTTCTCCAGCGCCTCCTCGATCCGGCCGCGCACCTCGTCGAAGACGCTGTCGTCCTCGGCGAAGCCACGTGCGTGGATCTCGGGCCCGCCGGACACCTTGCCGGTCACCGAGTCGACGACGACGACGACCGAGATGAAGCCCTCGTCGCGCAGTATGCGCCGGTCCTTCAGCGACGACTCGGTCACGTCGCCGACGCTGGAGCCGTCGACGTAGACGTATCCGCAGGGCACCGCACCGACGATGGTGGCGCGGCCGTCGACCAGGTCGACCACCACGCCGTCCTCGGCGAGCACCGTGCGGTCGCGCGGCACACCGGTCAGCACCGCGAGCTCGGCGTTCGCGCGGAGGTGCCGCCACTCCCCGTGCACCGGCATCACGTTGCTCGGCCGGACGATGTTGTAGACGTAGAGCAGCTCGCCGGCCGACGCATGGCCCGAGACGTGCACCATGGCGTTCGCCTTGTGCACCACGGTGGCGCCCCACCGGGACAGCCCGTTGATCACCCGGTACACCGGGTTCTCGTTGCCGGGGATGAGCGAAGAGGCGAGGATCACGGTGTCGCCCTCGCCGATCCGGATGACGTGGTCGCGGTTCGCGATCCGCGACAGCGCCGACATCGGCTCGCCCTGCGACCCGGTGCAGACGAGCACGATCTCGTCGTCGCGCAGGTCGTCGAGCGCCTTGACGTCGACCATCAGCTCGCCGGGCACGCGCAGGTAGCCGAGGTCGCGGGCAACTCCCATGTTGCGCACCATCGAGCGGCCGACGAAGGCGACCTTGCGCCGGTGCCGGACCGCCGTGTCGAGAACCTGCTGGACGCGGTGGACATGGCTGGCGAAGCTCGCGACGATGATCCGCTTGGTGGCCTGGCTGAAGACCTGGTCGAGCACCGGGGCGATGTCCCGCTCCGGAGTCGTGAAGCCTGGCACCTCGGCGTTCGTCGAGTCGGCGAGCAGCAGGTCGACCCCTTCGTCGCCGAGCCGGGCGAAGGCCCGAAGGTCGGTGAGCCGGCCGTCCAGCGGCAGCTGGTCCATCTTGAAGTCGCCGGTGTGCAGCAGCAGCCCGGCCGGGGTCCGGATCGCGACCGCCAGAGCATCCGGGATCGAGTGGTTGACCGCGACGAACTCGCAGTCGAACGGACCGAACCGCTCGCGCTGCCCCTCGCGCACCTCGAGGGTGTAGGGCGTGATGCGGTGCTCCTGCAGCTTGGCCTCGACCATCGCCAGGGTCAGCCGGGACCCGATCACCGGGATGTCGGGCTTCTCGCGCAGCAGGTAGGGCACGGCCCCGATGTGGTCCTCGTGCGCGTGGGTCAGCACGATCGCGTCGATGGCGCCCAGCCGGTCCCTGATGTAGTCGAAGTCGGGCAGGATCAGGTCGACCCCGGGCTGGAAGTCCTCGGGGAACAGCACCCCGCAGTCGACGACCAGCAGCCGCCCGTCGTACTCGAAGACGGTCATGTTGCGGCCGACCTCACCCAGGCCGCCGAGGGCCACCACGCGCAGGCCGCCTTCGGGGAGCGCGGGCGGTGGCCCGAGCTCGGGGTGCGGGTGGCTCACCGGGCGGCCCCGAGGACCTCGCGGAGGAGGTCGACCTCGGCGTCGGAGGCGGGCAGCAGCGGCGGCCGGACCGTGCGCTCCGGGATGACGCCGAGCAGCTGGAGGGCGGCCTTGGCCCGGACGGCTCCCTGCGACGAGCGGTCCATCACGGCGCGCACCGACGGGATCAGCCGCCGGTGGATCGCCAGCGCCTCGGTCAGGTCCCGGCGGTCGACGGCGGCGACCATCGCGGCGTAGTCGTCGCCGTGCACGTGGCCCACCACGCTGACGACGCCGGTGCCGCCGTGGGTCAGCCAGGCGAGGTTGAGCGGGTCGTCGCCGGAGTAGTAGGCGAGGTCGGTGCGGTCCATCACCCGGGAGCCCTCGAAGAGGTCGCCCTTGGCGTCCTTGACCGCGAGGATGCGCTCGTGGCCGGCCAGCCGCAGCAGCGAGTCGTACTCGATCGGCGTGCCGGTCCGTCCCGGGATGTCGTAGAGCATCACCGGCAGGCCGACGGCGTCGACGGCGGTCTCGAAGTGCCGGACCAGTGCCTCCTGGGGCGGCTTGTTGTAGTACGGCGTCACCAGCAGCAGCGCGTGCGCCCCGGCCTTCTCGGCGCTCCGGCACAGCTCGACCGTGTGGTGCGTGTCGTTGGTGCCGGCTCCGGCGACCACCCGGGCCCGGTCGCCGACCGCCTCGACGACCGCCCGGACCAGCCGCTCCTTCTCGTCGTCGCTGGTGGTCGGTGACTCCCCCGTCGTCCCGCTGATCACCAGGCCGTCGTGACCGTGGTCGACCAGGTGGGTGGCCACCCGCTGGGCGGCGTCCAGGTCGAGGGCGCCGTCGGCGCGGAACGGCGTGACCATCGCGGTGAGGACGCGGCCGAAGGCAGCCGCGGCTGCCGGGGAGGGCGCAGTGCTGGGCATGGCCTCACGCTACCGGGGCCGGCGCCGTCTGGCAGTGAGGGAGACCCGCCGCCGCCCGCTCGGGGGTTCGGGCAGCGACGGGGCTCCGCCCGCACATCGCCGCCCGAACCAGCGACGTTACAGATCGCGACGATGTGGTGCGGATGCACAAGAAGTGATCACCGGGTGTCACCGGCGTCGGCCGGCAGGTAGGTGGTCACCCGGTGGTCCAGCCCGGTCCGGGAGGACAGCCAGCCGCTGGCCGGGTCACGGCCCGCGACCCGCCAGGCCGGCCCGAGCTCCGGGGCGACGGTGTCACCCTCGAAGGGCTCGGCGAGGTCGGTGACGACCACGATGTCGGCGAAGGGCAGGGCGGCCCGGTAGACGCTGGCGCCGCCGATCACCCAGACGTCTCCCGGCTGGTCCAGGGCCTCGGCCAGCGACCCGGCCACGACCGCCCCGGGTGCCTGCCAGCCCGGCTGCCGGCTGAGCACAACGTTGCGCCGGCCGGGCAGCGGCCGCACGGCGGGTGGCAGCGAGTCCCAGGTCGCGCGGCCCATCACGACGGTCGAGCCCAGCGTGAGCGCCTTGAACCGGGCCAGGTCCTCGGGCAGGTACCAGGGCAGGCCCCCCGCCGAGCCGATCACACCGTTCGCGGCCTGGGCCCAGACGAGCCCGACCGTCATCGCTCTGTGGTCACACCGCGACCGGTGCGCGCAGGGCCGGATGGTGCTGGTAGTCCACGACCGTGACGTCGTCGTAGTCGTACTCGAACAGCGACGGAGCCCGGCGCAGCTCCAGCCGCGGGAACGGGTAGGCCTCCCGGGAGAGCTGCTCGCGGACCTGGTCGAGGTGGTTGTCGTAGATGTGGCAGTCACCGCCGGTCCAGACGAAGTCACCGACGTCGAGCCCGACCTGCTGCGCGATCATGTGGGTGAGCAGGGCGTAGCTCGCGATGTTGAACGGCACGCCGAGGAAGAGGTCGGCGCTGCGCTGGTAGAGCTGGCAGGAGAGCCGGCCGTCGGCGACGTAGAACTGGAACAGCGTGTGGCACGGCGGCAGCGCCATCTGCGGGATCTCGCCGACGTTCCAGGCCGAGACGACCATCCGCCGCGAGTGCGGGTCGGTGCGCAGGGTGTCCAGCAGGGTGCTGATCTGGTCGACGTGCTCACCACCCGGTGTCGGCCAGGCCCGCCACTGCACGCCGTACACCGGACCCAGGTCGCCGTCCGGGTCGGCCCACTCGTCCCAGATCGTCACGCCCTTGTCCTGCAGCCAGCGGACGTTCCGTTCGCCGCGGAGGAACCACAGCAGCTCGTAGGCGATGGACCGGAAGTGCACCCGCTTGGTCGTGATCAGCGGGAAGCCGCGCTGGAGGTCGAACCGCATCTGGTGACCGAAGATGCTGCGTGACCCGGTGCCGGTGCGGTCCGGCCGGCTCGTCCCGTGCTCGAGCACGTGCCGGAGCAGGTCTTCGTACGGGGTGTCGAGGTGCGGGTGTTCGGCCACGCCCCGATCGTAGGCCGGAGCGCTCTGGAAGGATCGCAGGCATGGCCGACGCGAGCGTGCGCCCCGCGACCCCCGAGGACGCCGACGAGCTCGCGCGGATCCAATCGGCCGTCTGGGCTGGTGTGCATGGGGGTGAGCTTCCCGACGACCTGCTCGAGGCGGTCGGCTCGTCCGAGGCGACCGAGCGCTGGCGGACGGCGATCGCGGAGCCGCCGTCACCGCGGCATCGGGTGCTGACCGCGGTTGCCGGCGACCGGGTGGTCGGCT
This sequence comes from uncultured Actinomycetota bacterium, assembly GCA_963746465.1. Lineage (GTDB taxonomy): Bacteria > Actinomycetota > Actinomycetes > JACCUZ01 > JACCUZ01 > CAVVAY01. Next base: position 207,852 of record CAVVAY010000013.1, read on the forward strand.
TCGCGGCGCTGGCCCCGGCGGCCGACCCGGACACCATCGCGAGCCTGGACGGCGAGCTGCTTGCGCTGTGCGTGGACCCGGCGGCGGCCGGGCACGGGCACGGCTCGCGGCTGGTCAACGCCGTCGCCGACGTCGCCCGGGAGGACGGCGTCCACCACCTGCACGCCTGGCTGGCTACCGCCGAGACCGACCTGCGGGCGTTCCTCGCCGGTTCCGGCTGGGCCGACGACGGCGCCACCCGCAGCCTGGACCTGCGCGGCGACGGCGCGGTGCAGGTCGAGCAGACGCGGCTGCGCACCGCGCTCGTCGACCTGTGACAGCGGACGCTGCGGCCTGGCCGGCGACCCGCGCCCAGGTCCTGCGCACCGCGCTGTCGGTCGGCGTCGCGACCGGCGCGTACGGCTTGTCGTTCGGGGCCCTCGGGGTCGCCGCCGGCCTGTCGGTGGTCCAGACCTGCGCGCTGTCGGTGCTGGTGTTCACCGGCGGCTCGCAGTTCGCCCTGGTCGGGGTGCTGGGCGGCGGGGGCTCGGCCGTGTCGGGGACGGCGTCTGCCGTGCTGCTCGGTGCCCGCAACGTGGTCTACGGCGCCCGGCTGGCCGGGCTGCTGCGGCTGCGCGGGCTGCACCGGCTGGTCGGTGCCCAGCTGGTGATCGACGAGTCGACCGCTGTCGCGCTCGGCGCCGAGACGACCAGCGAGCGAGCCGGCCGGCTGGGGTTCTGGGCGACCGGCCTGGCGGTCTTCACGCTGTGGAACCTCGCCACCCTGATCGGTGCCGTGGCCGGCACCGGCATCGGGGATCCCCGCGACCTCGGCCTGGACGCCGCGGCCCCGGCCGCCTTCCTCGCCCTGCTGGCACCCCGACTGCGCGACCGGCCGACCTGGCTGACCGCCCTGGTGGCAGCCCTGGTCGCCGTCGCGGTGGTCCCGCTCGTCCCGGCGGGGGTGCCGGTGCTCGTCGCAGCCCTGGTGCCGGTGGTGGCCGTCCTCGCCCGGCGGCGGTCGCCATGACCTGGGCGGCGATCCTGGCCACGGCCGCCGGCTGCTATCTGCTCAAGGTGGCAGGCCTCTGGGTGCCCGAGCGGGTGCTCGACCATCCCGTGATGGCCCGGGTCTCGGACCTGCTGCCGGTGGCCCTGCTGGCCGCGCTGGCTGCGGTGCAGACGTTCGCGACCGGGACCACGCTCGTCCTCGACGCGCGGGTGGCCGGGGTGGCGGTGGCCGCGGTCGCCCTGCTGCTGCGCGCCCCGTTTCTCGTCGTGGTGGCCGCAGCGGCTGCCACCGCGGCGCTGCTCCGCCTGCTGACATGAGCTGCCACTGACTGGCAACCATCCGGGCCGCTCGATCGTCTAGGTCGTGAGGGACGCATCCGAGCACAGGACGGGGACCCGCATGCTGCACCACCTGCCGAGGCGGCACCGCCTGACCCTGGCCACCACGCTGTTCCTGGTGGCCGTGGTCGCCGGCACCTGGACCTCGACCCTGGTCGGCGACGACCATCCCGAGGTCTGGGGAGTGGCGGCCGGCCTGCTCACCGGGGCTGCGCTCGTCCTGCTGGTGCTCAGCCCAGGCCGAGAAGGGGCTCCAGCCCGACGGTGAGCCCGGGGCGCTCGCCGACGGCGCGGACCGCCATCAGCACGCCGGGCATGAACGACGCCCGGTCGTAGGAGTCGTGCCGGATCGTCAGCGTCTCCCCCGCCGTACCGAGCAGCACCTCCTGGTGCGCGACCAGACCGCGGGCCCGCACGGAGTGCACCGGCACGCCGTCGACGTCCGCGCCCCGGGCCCCCTCCATCGCCGAGACGGTGGCGTCCGGCTGCGGCCCGAGGCCGGCCTCGCGGCGCGCGTCGGCGACGAGCTCGGCGGTACGCCGGGCAGTTCCGCTGGGCGCATCGGCCTTGTCCGGGTGGTGCAGCTCGACGATCTCGACCGACTCGAAGAACCGGGCCGCCTGCTCCGCGAACCGCATCATCAGCACCGCGCCGACCGCGAAGTTCGGCGCCACGACGACCCCGACGCCGGGGCTCGCGTCCAGCCAGCCCTGCACGGTGGCCAAGCGGTCGGCATCGAAGCCGCTGGTGCCGACCACGGCGTGGATGCCGTGCTCGATGCAGAACCGCAGGTTGTCCATCACGGCGTCCGGCCGGGTCAGGTCGACCGCGACCTGCGCCCCGGCGTCGACGACCGCCTGCAGCGGGTCGGCCGAGCCGACCCGGGCGACCATCTCGAGGTCGTCGGCCGCCTCGACCGCGCGGCAGGCCTCGGCGCCCATCCGCCCGCCGGCGCCGAGCACCGCGACCTTCATCAGGCCACGGCCGCGGTGAAGTCGCGGTCCTCGTCGAACGGGCCGACGACGGCCAGCGTGGGCGCAGCGCTGAGCACGTCGGCGGCGACGGCGGACACCTCGTCGAGGGTCACCGAGTCGATCCGGTCCAGCACCTGGTCGACCGAGAGCTGCTCGCCGTAGACGAGCTCCGCCTTGCCGATCCGGCTCATCCGCGAGCCGGTGTCCTCGAGGCCGAGCACCATCGAGCCGCGCAGCTGTCCCTTGCCGCGCTCCAGCTCCTCGATCGTGATGCCGGCCGCAGCGACCTTGGCGACCTCCTCGCGGCAGATCGCGAGCACGTCGTCGACCTTGCGCGGCACGCAGCCGGCGTAGACGGCGAACAGCCCGGTGTCCGCGTACTGCGCGTGGTAGCTGTACACCGAGTAGGCCAGGCCGCGCTTCTCGCGCACCTCCTGGAAGAGGCGCGAGGACATGCCGCCGCCGAGTGCCGCGTTGAGCACGCCGAGGGCGAACCGCCGCTCGTCGGTGCGGGCCACGCCCGGCCCACCCAGCACGACGTTCGCCTGCTCGGTGGTGCGCCGCACCACCCGGACCCCGCTGCGGGTCGGGACGACCCGGCCGCTGCGCGGTGAACCGGGAACGCCGTCGCCGTCGAGCATCCCGGCGGCACCGAACGCCTTGCGGACCAGGCGCACGACGGTGGTGTGGTCGACGTTGCCGGCGACCGCGACGACCATGTCCTGCGGCCGGTAGCGCCGGCGGTAGTAGCGGTTGATCGCGGAGCGGCCGATGGTCTCGATCGACTCGACGGTTCCGAGCACCGGCCGCGCCAGCGAGCCGCCGCCGAAGAGGACCTGCGCGAACTGGTCGTGAACCATGTCGGTCGGGTCGTCCTCGTGCATGGCGATCTCTTCGAGGATCACGCCGCGCTCCGCATCGACGTCCGCGGCCCGGATGACCGACGAGGTCACCAGGTCACCGACGACGTCGACGGCCAGCGGCAGGTCGGTGTCGAGCACCCGCGCGTAGAAGCAGGTGTACTCCTTGGAGGTGAACGCGTTCATCTCCCCGCCCACCGCGTCGATCGCCGCGGAGATGGCCAAGGCGTCGCGCCGGCGGGTGCCCTTGAACAGCAGGTGCTCCAGGTAGTGCGAGGCACCCGCGAGCGAGGGGGTCTCGTCGCGGGAGCCCACGCCGACCCAGACGCCGACGGTCACCGACCGGACGGTCGGCACCGCCTCGGTGACGATGCGCAGCCCACCGGGCAGGACGGTGTGCCGGACGAGTCCGCCACCGCCGTCCCCCCGATGGAGCGTGCGAGTTGCCTGCCGCACCGACGCGAGGCCTAGGCCTCGACGACTGTGCTGTCGGCGGTCTCGGCTGCGGCCGGGGCGTCGGCGTTGCCGCCGTCGGCCTCGACCGGGATCAGCGAGAGCTTGCCGCGCGGGTCGATCTCGGCGATCTGCACCTGCACCTTGTCGCCGACCTTGACGACGTCCTCGACGTTGTCGACGCGCTTGCCACCGGCGAGCGCACGCAGCTTCGAGATGTGCAGCAGGCCGTCACGACCGGGCACCAGCGACACGAACGCGCCGAAGGTGGTGGTCTTGACGACCGTGCCGAGGTACCGCTCGCCGACCTCGGGCATCGTCGGGTTGGCGATGGCGTTGATCATGGCCCGGGCGGCCTCGGCCTTGGGGCCGTCGGTCGCGCCGATGTAGATCGTGCCGTCGTCCTCGATGCTGATCTCGGCGCCGGTCTCGTCCTGGATCTGGTTGATCATCTTGCCCTTGGGCCCGATGACCGCGCCGATCTGGTCGACCGGGATCTTGATGCTGATGATCCGCGGGGCGTGCGGGGACATCTCGTCCGGCGCGTCGATCGCCTCGTGCATGACGTCGAGGATGTGGAGGCGGGCCTCCTTGGCCTGGGTGAGCGCCGAGGCGAGCACCGAGGCCGGGATGCCGTCGAGCTTGGTGTCCAGCTGGATCGCCGTGACGAACTCGCGGGTGCCGGCGACCTTGAAGTCCATGTCGCCGAACGCGTCCTCGGCACCCAGGATGTCGGTCAGCGCCGCGTACTCGGTCTCACCGTCGACGGTGTCGGAGATGAGGCCCATCGCGATGCCGGCGACGGGTGCCCGCAGCGGGACGCCGGCCTGCAGCAGCGACATGGTCGAGGCGCAGACCGAGCCCATCGAGGTCGAGCCGTTGGAGCCGAGGGCCTCGGACACCTGACGGATCGCGTAGGGGAACTCCTCGCGGGCCGGCAGCACCGGCAGGATCGCCCGCTCGGCGAGCGCGCCGTGGCCGATCTCGCGGCGCTTCGGCGAGCCCACCCGGCCAGTCTCACCGGTGGAGTAGGGCGGGAAGTTGTAGTTGTGCATGTACCGCTTGCGGTTCTCCGGGTTCAGCGTGTCGATCATCTGCTCCATGCGGAGCATGTTGAGCGTGGTCACGCCGAGGATCTGGGTCTCGCCACGCTCGAACAGCGCCGAGCCGTGCACCCGCGGGAGCACCTCGACCTCGGCCGAGAGCGTGCGGATGTCGGAGAGGCCACGGCCGTCGATGCGGACCTTGTCGCGCAGGATGCGCTGCCGGACGAGCTTCTTGGTGACGGCGCGGAACGCCGCGCTGATCTCCTTCTCGCGGCCCTCGAACTGGCTGGCGAGCTTGTCCTTGGCCGCGTCCTTGATGCGGTCGAGCTCGGTCTCGCGCTCCTGCTTGGCGGCGATGGTCAGCGCGCTGGCCAGGTCGTCGGAGACGGCACCGGTGACGGCGTCGAGGACGTCGTCCTGGTAGTCGAGGAACCGGGGGAACTCGGCGGTCGGCTTGGCGGCCTTGCCGGCGAGCTCCTGCTGGGCTTCGCACAGCGCCTTGATGAACGGCTTGGCAGCCTCGAGGCCCTGGGCGACGATCTCCTCCGTGGGCGCGGTCCTGCCGTCGTCCTTGATCAGGTGCCAGGCGGCCATGGTGGCCTCGGCCTCGACCATCATGATCGCGACGTCGTCGCCCGCGATGCGGCCGGCGACGACCATGTCGAAGACGGCCGACTCGAGCTGCTCGTGGGTCGGGAAGGCAACCCACTGGTCGTCGATCAGGGCCACCCGGGTGGCGCCGACCGGGCCGGAGAACGGCAGGCCGGACAGCTGGGTGGAGGCCGACGCGGCGTTGATCGCGACGACGTCGTACTGGTCCTTGGGGTCCAGCGCCATGACGGTGATGACGACCTGGACCTCGTTGCGCAGGCCCTTGGCGAACGTCGGGCGCAGCGGGCGGTCGATCAGCCGGCAGGTGAGGATCGCGTCCTCGGACGGGCGGCCCTCACGGCGGAAGAACGAGCCGGGGATGCGGCCGGCGGCGTACATCCGCTCCTCGACGTCCACCGTCAGCGGGAAGAAGTCGAGCTGCTCCTTGGGGTGCTTGCCGGCCGTGGTGGCCGAGAGCAGCATCGTGTCGTCGTCGAGGTACGCGGCGACCGAGCCGGCGGCCTGCAGGGCGAGGCGCCCGGTCTCGAAGCGGACGGTGCGGGTGCCGAACGAGCCGTTGTCGATCACGGCGTCGGCGGTGTGAATGGTCTGACCCTCCATGGGTCACTCTCCTCTTTGTGGCAGGGAGAGCGGGTCGCGGCGCCGGTCTTCGATGGAAGCCTGCGGGAGGTAGACCGTCCGCGGGCCACTACCGAGGACCGGTACGCCGGGGCGAACCGCTCGTCCTCGTTGGTAGTGCGGGACTAGCGGCGCAGACCGAGCTTCTCGATCAGCGCGCGGTAGCGGTTGATGTCCTTCTTCGCCAGGTAGTTGAGCAGCCGGCGGCGACGGCCGACGAGCAGGAGCAGGCCACGACGCGAGTGGTGGTCGTGCTTGTGCTCCTTGAGGTGCTGGGTCAGGTCACTGATGCGACGCGAGAGCATCGCCACCTGGACCTCGGGAGAGCCGGTGTCGGCCTCGACGCGGCCGTGGTCGGCGATGATCTGGGTCTTCGTGGCGGTGTCGAGCGGCACAGTTCTCCCTGAAGGGTCTTGGGTGAGCTCCGCCCGGTATGGGTCACGCGCGGATCAGAATGGCTCACGCCGTGTTCACGGCAGTTCCCGAGGCTACCAGCCGGGAGGGCTGGTAGCCGAATCAGCGCAGGTCACAGGCTGCGGTGCCGCTGCTCCTGGCCGGCCGGGCCGTACGGGTAGTCGGCGGGCTGCGGGTCGCTCACCGCGTCCAGCCGATCGGTCTCCTCCTGGCTCAGGTGCAGGCCGACCGCGGCCAGGTTGGCGGTGAGCTGGTCCGTGGTGCGCGCCCCCAGGATCACCGACGACACCGCGGGGCGGTCGTGCACCCAGGCGAGCGCCACCGCGGCCATCGACGCCCCGCGGCTCTCGGCGACGGCCTGCACGGCCTCGACGACGGCCCAGGTCCGCTCGCTGCCGGCCCGCTTGTCGTAGGCCTCCACGCCGCGGTCGGGGTCCTCGCCGAGCCGGGTGGCGCCGCTGGGCCGCTGGTCGCGGGTGTACTTGCCGGTCAGCCAGCCGCCCCCGAGCGGCGACCAGGGCAGCAGGCCGAGGCCGTTCTCCTGGCAGGCGGGCACGATCTCCCACTCGATCTCACGGCCCAGCAGGTTGTACATCGGCTGGAGGGTCACCGGCCGGGGCCGGTGCAGGCGGTCGGCCAGGTCGACGGTCTTCTGCACCTGCCAGCCGCTGAAGTTCGACAGGCCGGCGTAGCGGACCTTCCCGGCGCGCACGGCGTCGTCGAAGAAGCCGAGGGTCTCCTCGACCGGCGTGAGCGGGTCCCAGGCGTGCACCTGGTACAGGTCGATGCAGTCCACCTTGAGCCGGGTCAGCGAGGCGTCCAGGGCGCGGGCCAGGTGCCGCCGGGACAGGCCGGCGTCGTTGTGGTCCTCCCCCATCGGGAACCGGGCCTTGGTGGCGAGCACCACCCGGTCGGTCACGTCGGAGGGGCGGTCGTCCAGCCAGCGGCCGACGATCTCCTCACTGGCGCCGGCCGTGTAGACGTCGGCGGTGTCGACCAGGGTGCCGCCGGCCTCGAGGAACACGTCGAGCTGCTCGTGGCTGTGCGCCTCGTCGGTCTCGTTGCCGAAGGTCATGGTGCCCAGCGCGTAGCTGGACACTGCTGTGCCGCTCGAGCCGAGGGTGCGGTACTCCATGCCCCGAGACCCTACGTACGCCGGTCAGCCGGCGTCGCGGCGCAGGGCGAGGTAGGCCGCCCGGACGCCGACGGCCCGCTCGAGCTCGGCGGTGATCTCGGAGAAGAACTGCTCGCGGTAGGTCGCGTCGGTCACCGCGTAGACGGTGAAGTACAGGCCGGAGAAGGCGGCCAGGAAGGTGGACACCTTCAGCAGCTCGCGGGAGAGCCCGATCTCGCCGAGGACCGGCGGGTAGTGCGGCGCACCGTGGCCGACCCAGCTGTTGATGACGCTGTCCTCGATCGCTACCTGGCCGAAGAGCAGGAAGAACAGCCAGACCGACACCGCGAGCAGCAGGACCTGGCTCGCCTGGGTGATCAGAAGGACCAGCAGCAGGTTGGTGCGCTGACGGCGGTCCAGCGGCTCGGTGTGCACGTCGGACAGGTCGTCGAGGTGCGACTCCAGCGGGGTGCCGCGGACCGCGCGGCGCACGACGTCCGGGTCCAGGTCGTCGTTGACGGCGGCCACCTCCTCGGGCAGCCGGGCGAGGAGGAAGCCCAGCGCCAGGGCGCCGAAGAACGCCACCGTCAGCCACAGCACCGGCCGGGACAGCGCCGAGGCGACCTGCCACACCTCGGTGTTGATGAACAGGAAGGTGATGAACAGCAGCAGCATCGGCAGCGCTCGGGTGACCAGCCGGAACAGCGACCCGAGCTCGGCGAACGTGCGCACCATGGCCCAGCGTGCGATCGGCCCGGCGTCGAGCACCTCGGCGGCCGCGACCACCGCGAGGACCGTGAGGTCGGCCAGCAGGACCGCGAGGACGAGGTCCGGGTCGCGACGAAGCACGGCCACCACCGCGGCCGGGCCGAGGGCGAAGACCGCGACCTCGACGACGCCGACCCGCCGCGGCCGCTCCAGTGCGCGCTGACGGCGGGCCAGGTTGGCCACCGCCCACACGGCGACCAGGCCGACCAGGCCGGCGACAGCCAGCAGCAGCCGCTGCGGCCACGGCCGGTCGCCGGGGACCGCCAGGACCAGCGAGCCGAAGTAGACGAGGGTCAGGACGACGACGGACCGGCCGTGCGCGAGGTCGTCGACCTCGATCCGGCGCCCCTCCACGAAGAACGGCAGGCCGTGCCCGAGGAACCACTGCTCGGTCTCCCGGGTCGCACGCTGGTGCTCGTGCGCGGTCACGACGCGGCGGTGAGGGCGCGGGCCCGGTCGACGTCGAGGGCCATCTGGACGAGCAGCGGCTCGACCCCGTCGAAGGTCACGGTCTCGCGGAGCCGCTCGAGGAAGTCGACGGCCACGTGCTCGCCGTACAGCTCGAGGTCGTCCCGGTCGAGCACGTAGGCCTCGACCCGCCGAACGGTGCCGCCGAAGGTCGGGTTGGTGCCGATCGACACGGCGGCCGGCAGCCGGGTGCCGTCGGCGCGGGTCAGCCAGCCGGCGTACACGCCGTCGGCCGGGATGGCCGTGTCGTCGGGCAGGGACAGGTTGGCCGTGGGGTACCCGAGGCCGCGGCCGCGCTTGTCGCCCTCGACGACCGGTCCCTCGACGCGGTGCAGCCGGCCGAGCGCGGCGGCGGCGCTGGTGACGTCGCCCTCGGCGAGGCACTGGCGGACGTACGTCGACGACCAGCGGGCCCGGTCGCCGGCCAGCGGCACGGCGACCACCTGGAAGCCGTGCCGGTCGCCTTCGGCACGCAGCGTCGTGACGTCGCCGGCGGCCCGGTGGCCGAACCGGAAGTTCTCCCCGACGTGCACCTCGCGCGCGTGCAGCGCGTCGACGAGCACCCGGCGGACGAACTCCTCGGGCTCCCAGCGGGAGAGCTCGGCGGTGAACGGCAGCACCAGCACTGCGTCGACCCCCTGGTCCGCGAGCAGGGCGAGCCGGTGGTCGAGGGTGGTCAGCCGGGGCGGGGCCGAGTCCGGGTGGATCACGGTCATCGGGTGCGGGTCGAAGGTCGTGACCACGGCATCCGCCCCCCGCTCGCGCGCTCGCGTGACGAGACCGGCGAGCAGCCGTCGGTGGCCGAGGTGGACGCCGTCGAAGTTGCCGATGGTCACGACGGAGCCGCTGGTGCCTCCGGCGGCGGCCGGTACGTCGTCGAGCGCACGCCAGACGCGCACTGCCGGACCTCCCTGCTGGACCCTGGTCGAGGACCCGGTCAGCGTAGAGGGCGCCGGCACGCCACGTGACCTGCACCGAAGTGCTTACGCCGAGGCACCCGGACCGCGATCATGGCGGGATGCCGTCGTCCTCGGGGCCGTGGCCGTGAGGACGCTGCTCGCGATCACGCTGGCCTCACTGTCCTGGCGGCGCTGGTCGACCGTCGGGCTGCTGCTGACGGCCGCGACGGCGTTCGCGGCCGCCTCGGTCGGGCCGCTGTGGGCGAACGCGTCGGAGGACTCGCTGCTGCAGCGCTCGGTGGTCGACACCAAGCCGTCGCGGATGACCCTGACCCTGCGGGCCTACGGCAACGACATCCAGCTGGGTTCCAGCATCCCCGCGCTGGCGCTGCGCGACGTCTCCCTGGACGCCGGGATGACGCCGCTGCTGGACCGCGCCTTCGGCCCGACCCGGCTCGCCCTCACCACCGCCACCCGGCAGAGCGTGACGGTGCCGTCCCGCGGCAAGACGGAGCCGACCCGGGTGCTGTCCACCCTCGCCTGGGTCGACGGCGGCTGCGAGCGGCTGCACCTGACCGTCGGCCGGTGCCCCGAGGGCGACGGCGAGATCCTGCTGTCGGAGCGGACGGCCCGGGCGGTGGGCGCCGTCGTCGGCCGGCCGGTCTCGCTGCCGCTGTTCGCGACCGAGCCGGAGGAGGCGGGGAGCGGCGACCCGTTCCCGACCGAGCTGCGGCTGGTGGGCGTGTACCGGCGCCCGGACACCGGGACGCCGTTCTGGGCCGGCTCGAGCCTGTTCGACGTGGCTCCGGCAGGGTTGTCGGCCCAGGACCCGGTGCCGGCCCGGACCGAGGCCGGGTTCCTGACCCGGGCGCTGATGGAGCGGCTGGCCGAGACCCCGGTCGAGGCGGTCGCCACCCGCCGGTACGTCCCCCGTGCGCCGCGCGGCGACGTGGTGGACCCGGTGCAGGACGAGCTCGCCCGGTGGGACGCCGCGCACCAGGCCAGGTCGGGGAGCGTGCGGGTCAGCAACGCGCCGCTGCGGACGATGGCCGGCGTCCGGGACGAGCGCGACGCGGTCCGGCTGGCGTCCTACGTCCTGGGCCTCCAGCTGCTGATGATGGTCTGGTACATGCTGTTCCTGCTGACGTCGACGTCGGCTGAGAGCCGCTCGCACGACGTGGCGCTGGCCAAGCTGCGTGGCCTGCGGCCCCGGAAGGTCGCCGTCCTGGGGCTGCTGGAGCCGCTGGCGGTGGTGACCGCCGCCGTCCCGCTGGGCTTCCTGTTGGCCTTCGTCGTGGTGCGCGCGGTGGCCGGTGCCCTGCTGCCCGGGTCGGTCGACCTGCGCCCGGACCAGGCGCTGGCCGCCGGGCTGCTGATCGCGATGGCCGGCGCGCTGACCGCCGCCGCGCTCGGGCTGCGGCGCACCTTGCGCCAGCCGGTGCTGGCGCAGCTGCAGCGCGCCACGCCGGCGACGGCGGTCGGCCGGGTGCTGCTGGCCGAGGCGGTCGTGGTGACCGCGGCGCTGGCCGCGCTGTGGCAGGTGCGGACCCGCGAGGGCGACGAGGGCCTCGACGGGCTGGCCCTGCTGGCCCCGGGGCTCGCTGCGCTGGCGGTCGGGGTGATCGGTGGCCGGCTGCTGCACGAGTTCGCCCGGCGGTGGACGCGCCGCACCCGGCACAGCAGCGACGTCGCCGGCTTCCTGGCGTCCCGCCAGATCGGCCGGCGCACCGGGGGCACTCGAGCGGCGGTCATCGTGACCGTCACGATGGCGCTGGCCGCCTTCGCCGCGAGCACCTGGGGGCTCGTCGAGCGGCAGCGGGACGGGCAGGCGGCCATGGAGATCGGGGCCGGCCGGGTCTACCGGGTGGACGCCCCGTCGCCGGCCCGGCTGCTGAGCACGGTCCAGGAGCTCGACCCGACCGGGAAGGATCTCGCCGCGGCTGTCATCTACCCCTCCACCTTCCCCAGCGACCGGGTGCTGGCCGTCGACAGCCGTCGCCTTGCTGCCGTGTCGGTGTGGCAGCAGCCGTGGAGCGGCTCCGGCATCGCGCAGGTCGCCCGGCGGATGCGCTCGGACACCGCAGCCAGCCTGTCGCTGATCGGGCGCGACCTCGAGGTGACGTTGGACCACGCGGTCCCCAACGGCTCGCCGGACGTCTCGCTGGTGGCGACGGTGGTCGACCGCGACGGTCGCGAGTTCCCGGTGTCGTTCGGCGAGCTGACCGTCGGGCCGCAGACCGTGACGGCCGAGACGGAGGCCTGCCTGCGCGGCTGCCGGATCGCCAGCTTCGGCCTGGTCCGGAGCCAGGGGCAGCTCGGGGCCATGGTGGGCCGCACCACGTTCACCGGGCTCACGGTCGACCGGGAGCCGGTCACCGATCCGTTCCGGTCGGCCGACTGGCGGCCGAGCAGGATCAACGAGGACCTTCCGCTGAGCTCGACGGTGTCGACGATCCGTCGGGCGGTCGACGGCGTGGAGATGCGGTTCAACGTGACCCCGTCGCTGAGTCCCGGCATGAGCCGGGCCGACGTGCCCGCCGAGGTGCCGGTGGTCGTCACCGCCGCGACCTCCCTGCCGCCGGTCGGCCGTGACGAGCTGGTGATGACCCGCGGGCTGGACGGGTTCCTGGTGCCGTCGCGGGTCGTGGAGCGGGCCGCGGTCCTCCCCCGCCTCGGCGGAGCGGGCGTCCTGACCGACCTCGAGATCGCCTACCGGGCGGGTCCGGACCCGGTGCCCGGCCTGGTGTACCAGGTCTGGGCCAGCGACCAGGCGCCGCGCGGCGCCGTCCTGCGCGACCGGCTGCGGATGGCCGGGCTCCCGGTGACCCGGGTGGAGACCGTCGAGCGCCGGGCAGAGGCGCTGTCCCGCACCGGGCCCGCCCTGGCGCTGGCGCTGCTGGTCGGGGTCGCACTGGCCGCGCTGGCGATCGCCGTACTGGCCCTGCTCGCCGTCGCGCTCGTGCAGGGACGTCGCCGGTCCTACGAGCTCGCCGCGCTCCGCACCGCCGGGGTGTCCGACCGCGTGCTGAGACGGGCGTCCCTTCGCGAGTACGTCGTGCAGCTGGGGGCCGGAACCGTCGCCGGTGTCCTCTGCGGAGCGACGACCGCTCGGCTGCTCGGCAGCTCGGTGGCCGGGCTGGGGCGCAACGGGACCCGGGCTCCGGTGGTCGACGCGGTCGAGTGGGCGACGCTGCTGCCGGTCACCGTCGTGGGGATGGTCGTGTTCGTCGTCGTCGCCCAGCTCTGCGCCCGCGCCAACGTGCGCTTCGCCGACGTCGACCTGCTGCGGGAGGCGGCGACATGAGCACCGCACTGGGGGTCGTCTGCGAGGGGCTGGTGCAGATCTACCCCTCCGAGGACGGCAGCGACGTGGTCGCGCTGCGCAGCGTGGACCTCGACCTCGCCGCAGGGAGCCGGAACGCGCTGCTCGGTCCGTCCGGGTCCGGCAAGTCGACACTGCTCAACCTGCTCGCCGGCCTGCTCCGGCCGACGGCGGGGACGCTCCGGGTCGGCGACCACGACCTGTCGGCGATGTCGGAGCGCGAGCTCGTGGGCTTCCGGGCCGGTGGCGTGGGGTCGCTGATCCAGGGCGCCGGGCGCAACCTGCTCCCCCACGCCACTGCCGCGCAGAACGTGTCGTTCGCCCGGCTCGGCCTGCGGCGTGGGAAGCGGCGCGACCTGATGCCGGCCGGCGACCTGCTCGGCCTCGTCGGTGCCGGCCACCTGTCCGGTCGCCGGGTTGCCGAGCTCTCCGGCGGGGAGCAGCAGCGGGTCGCGCTGGCGGTCGCGGTCGCCAACCAGCCTGGGCTGCTGCTCGCCGACGAGCCGACCTCGCAGCTCGGCCTGGAGCACCGGGCCGACATGGTCGACACCCTGAACCGGGTCAACGAGGTCCTGGGGGCGACGGTGATCGTGGTGACGCACGACCCGGTCGTGGCGGCCCGGCTCGGTCGCACGGTGACCATCCGCGACGGACGGGTCGGCTCGATGGGCGGCGAGGGCAGCGACTTCGCGGTGGTCGCGCGCGACGGGAGCATCCAGCTTCCGCAGTCGGCACGGAAGCGGTGGCCGGCCGGCACGCTGCTCGGGTACGACGACGACGGCACCGAGCTGCGACTGCGGGAGCGCGAGCCGTGAGCCGGCGGCTGCTGCTCGAGGCGCGCGAGGTCAGCGTGGTCCGGGACGGCCGGCGCGTCGTCGACCGGGTCTCGCTGTCGGCGTACGCCGGGGAGGTCGTCGGCATCGGCGGACCCTCAGGCTCCGGGAAGACGAGCCTGCTCACTGTTCTGTCCGGTCTGGCCGGCCCGGACTCCGGCAGCGTCGTGCTGCACGGGTCGCCGCGGGTCGGCATGGTGCTGCAGGGCTACGGACTGGTCCCGGTCCTGACCGCGGCGGAGAACGTCGAGGTCGTGCTGCAGGCCGAGGGCCGCGACGCCGCGGAGGTGTCCGCGGCGGCAGCGGCGGCCCTGGAGCGGGTGCTGATCGCCGACCTCGGCGACCGCCTGGTGGACCGGCTGTCCGGCGGGCAGCAGCAGCGGGCGGCAGTGGCTCGCGGCCTGGTGGCGGACCCCGACGTGCTGCTGGCGGACGAGCCGACGTCCGAGCTCGACGAGGTCTCGCGCGACCATGTCGTGCAGGAGCTGGTGGCGCAGGCCCGGTCCGGGTCGCTCGTCGTCCTGGCCAGCCACGACCGCGACGTGCTCGCGGCCTGCGACCGGACGCTGTGGCTGGTGGCGGGTCGGCTGGTCGACGCACCGGACCTGGTGGGCTAGGTGGACGTCGTCGCGCGGCTGCGATCGGTGGCCGCCTCGACGCTGGTGGACCCGCAGGGCCACGACGTTTCCCTTCGCCTGCTGCCGGGTCTGGACGAGACAGAGCTTGCGGAGCTGCAGTCCCGCTTCTCGGTGCCGCTGCCCGCGGAGCTGCTGCGGCTCGCTGCGTTCACCCGAGGTGTCGAGGGGCTGCTGGATCTCGACCTGACCGGCGAGCGGCACAGCGTCGAGGCCGCCGAGCTGCTGCCGGCCGGCCTGCCGGTGGCGGCCGACGGCTTCGGCAACTTCTGGGTCCTCGACCTCACGCCGGACACCATGGACGTAGCACCGGTGTTCTTCCTGGGCCATGACCCCGCGGTCCTGCTGTACCAGGCACCGGACCTGGCGAGCTTCCTCGACGAGGCGATCACGCGCTACGAGCCGCCGCACCGGTCGCTGGTGGAGGACGTCCGGCAGGACCGGCTGCACGACGTCTGGAGCAGCCGTCCCGGTGCGCTGCCCCGGGCGGCAGCGCTCGGCTCGCCGGACGCCGCACTCCGCGAGTTCGCCGAGACCCTGGACGACACCTGGACCGTGGTGGATCTTCGCCACCGTCAGGTCGGCGGTGGCCTCGCATGGGGTCGGCACGGCCCGCGCACCCGGCTGGCCCGGCACGGCTGGGAGCGGATCTTCGGCTACGCGCCGTACGAGAAGCCACGGCGGTCCTGGCGCCGGCTCGGCCGCCGCGCGAGGGTCTGACCTGCGAGTGTTCTCCGAGCTCGGCGCAGGACCGATGACTTCCCGGTGGTACGAGGGTCTGGTGTGGCATGAATGATGCGACGCGAACAAAGCTGGCCGGCTCGCTGGACGGCTCGGTGCTGCTGCCCGGTGACCCGGCGTACGACGAGTCCCGGACGATCTGGAACGCGATCGTCGACCGGCGTCCCCAGCTGATCATCCGGTGCGCCAGCGTGAGCGACGTGGTGACGGCGGTCCGGACCGCGCGCGAGCTCGACCTCGAGATCGGCGTCCGGTGCGGCGGCCACAGCGCGGCGGGCCACGCGGTGCCGGATGGCGGGCTGATGATCGACCTGGCACCGCTGCGTGCGGTCCGCGTCGACCCGCGGCAGCAGCGCGCCGTCGTACAGGGCGGCGCGCTCCTCGGGGCGCTGGACCGGGCGAGCCAGCAGTACGGGCTGGCCACCACCGCGGGCAACGTGTCGCACACCGGCGTCGGCGGTCTCACTCTCGGCGGCGGGATGGGATGGCTGGCCCGGCAGGTCGGCCTGGCATGCGACAACGTCGCGTCGTTCGAGGTCGTCACCGCCGAGGGTGAGGTCCTGCGGGCGAGCGAGTCCCAGCACCCCGATCTCTACTGGGCGCTGCGCGGCGGCGGCGGAAATTTCGGGATCGTCACCGAGTTCGAGTTCCGGCTGCACGACGTCGGCACCCAGTCGCTGTCCGTCGAGATCGACTTCCCGGTCGACCAGGCAGCCACCGCGCTGCGCGGGTGGCGTGACCTCAGCGCATCGGCTCCGCGCGAGGCGACGTTCACGGCGGGGATCGGCGGAGGTGTCGTGACGCTCGGCTTCGTCTGGGTGGGCGACCCAAAGCGCGGCGAGGCCCTGGTTCCCGCTGTGCGCGCACTGGGTCGCCCGTCGGCCGAGCGCGTCGAGCGCCTCACCTACGTCGAGCTGCAGACCCGCGACGACGTGGTGGACGGGCACGCGCGCCGTCGCTACACCAAGGGGCACTACTTCCGGGGTCTCACCGACGAGGTCATCGACACCATGGTGACGGTGGTCGCGATCGGGCCGTTCGCTCCCGGCGTCGGGCTGCAGGCGTATGGCGGGGCGATCGCGGACGTGCCCGAGGACGACACCGCCTTCAGCCACCGCGACACCGCGTTCGAGCTCGGCGCGAGCACCGGGTGGACCGATTCCGCCGAGGACGAGGTGCGCATCCAGACGGCACGGTCCTACGCCGCGACGCTCGAGCCGTTCGCCTCGGGCGTCTACGTGAACGTCCTCGGTGACGAGGGTGCCGCCGGCGTGCGCCGCGCGTACTCACCGGAGAAGCTCTCCCGGCTCACCACCGTCAAGGACACCTACGACCCGCAGAACGTCTTCCACCTGAACCAGAACATCCAGCCCTCGAGCTCGTCGGACCTCGTCTGACGCAAGACCCTGGCGGTGCGTCGTCCCTCTGTGCGAGGGTCTGCCCCTGGCGCGCTCCCTGGGGGTATCGATGGCACAGCGCAGTGTGGCGAGCTTCACCACCACGATCGACCGGCCACCCGAGGTCGTCTTCGACTACCTGGCCGATGTCGGCAAGCACGCCGAGTGGTCGCCGAAGCCCTACCGCGTGGAAGGCTCGTCCGGGAGGGTCAAGGTCGGCGACACCTTCACCTCTATCGGCACCATCCCCGGCGACAAGAACCACCGCAACGAGGTCACGGTCACCGAGTGCACTCCGCCACGGCGACTGGTGCTCGATTCGCTCGAGAAGGATGAGCACTTCATCAACACCTTCGAGCTCGAACCGCACGGGGGCGGCACCCGGCTGGTTCGCACCACGGACGCACCGAAGCCGCCGTTCCCAGTGTCAGTCGTGTTCCCGCTGATCATGGCGGTCTTCATCCGTCCAGACGTCGAGAAAGGGCTCCGGAACCTCAAGGCCACGCTCGAACGGAACTGAACGGCACGTCGCCGTCCCGCACAGGTCCGATGTCCGGGTTCTGGTGTGACCTTGTCGGATTCGCCGGTCGTCGTTCGTAGGGTTGGTGACGCGGGCCGTCAGGCCCCAGGAGAAGGAGCGGTCATGCCGGAGTACCTCATCTACTTCAACCAGCAGTGGGTGGGCGACCACACCGAGGAGTGGTTCCGCGGACGCGGACCGCTCGCCTCGGCGGTCGTGGACGAGATCAAGGCTGCTGGCGCGTACCTCTTCGCCGGAGGACTGGAGGAGGACGGCCCGGTCTACAGCGCCGACGCGACCAGCGGCACCTTGGTGATCTCCGACGGACCGTACGTGGAGACCAAGGAGTTCCTGGGGGGGTTCACCGTGGTGGACGTGTCTGATGACGAGACGGCCACGATGTGGGCGGGAAAGATCGCGGAGGCCTGCGGCTGGCCCCAGGAGGTGCGCCGCTTCGGGCACCTTCCCGAGTGACTGCACCTGCTGACGCCGACGCTGTCAGAAGGGTGGGATGTCCGGTCCGAGCGGCGGGTCGGGGTCGGCCGGCTGCTTGCCGCCGCGGTCGGCCGGCTGCGTACCGCCGTGGTTGCCGGTGCGGGCTTGGTCGGTGAGCTGGTGGATGGCGTGCCGGAGTGGGGGTGGGTGCAGGTCGGGGTGGTCGATGACCTGGTGCGGCGGCACCCGGTAGGTGCGCCGGGAGGGCAGGGTCCAGGTGGTGGTGCCGTCGGGGTCGACCCGGACGGTGGTGTCGGTGTGGGTCTTGATCCGGTGGTGCAGCCGGTGCACGGGGTGCAGGTTGGTCACCTCGGTGGCCCCGGCCGGCCAGGCCCGGACGTGGTCCAGGTCGGATTGGCGGGCCGGGATGCGGCAGCCGATGCCGCGGCAGGTGCCGTCGCGGGCGACCACGTGTTCGACCATGTCCTGGGGCGGGTCGTAGGTGTCGGCCGAGACCTCGTCGAGGCGCCCGGTGCGCGGGTCGACCAGCAGCCGCCGCCAGGTCCCCTCGGCGGCGATCCGCCGGGCCAGCGGTGCGGTGATCGGGCCGGCCCCGGTCAGCTCGCCGGGTTCCTCGTCCAGCCCGAGCAGGGTGGACGCGGCCACCACCACCCCGATCTGCGGGCGGCGGCCCTTGACCCTGGGCAGCGGCTCGCCGCAGTCGGTCAGAGAGAGGGCCAGCCCGCGGGCGCCGATGCCGCCCAGCACGTCGGAGCGCCGCTGGTCCAGGGACCGGTGGTCGGTGCCGGCCGGGCCGCGGGCCGCGGTGGCGCAGCCGGTCAGCCACCGCCAGAACCCGTCCACCTCAGCCACCGGGCCGGTCCACTCCACGGTGGCGGCACCGTCCTGGCCCGGGTAGCGGATCACCCGGCGGGCCTCGACCTGCGCCTGCTCGCGCTTCTGCGCCGCGGCCGGGTCCGCGGCGATCACCGCCCGGCGCAACGCGGCCCGCAGCCCGGGCATCGTCTGCCCGCCCGCCCGGGCCAGCACTCGGGCCTCCACCCCGGCCGCCGCCTGGTCGTCGAGCACCGTGACCGCCTCGGCGATCGCCGCCGCCTTGGCCCGGTCGATCCGGCCACCGGCCAACGCCAGCCGCGTGGCCGGCAACCGGGCCAGGTCGCCGGCCAGGTCCACCCGCAGCAGCGCGCCCGAATGCGAGAGCTGGCAGGCCGCGGCGACCTCCGCCGCGGCCAGGTCCCGCGCCGACACCAGCTCCGGCGCCCCACCCTCGCCCACCCCGTCGCCCACCCCGCGCCAGCCCCGGGCCCGGCGGGTCAGCTCCGCCGTCGCCGCCAGCTCCACCCCCGCCGCCCACCCCGCCAGCCGGGACGCCGCCGCCACCGCCGCCACCACCCCGTCATCGGGCAGCTCAGCCAGGTCCACGGCGGACAGCGCCGCCGCTACCGCCGCACCCTCCAGATCCGCGTCCTGCTCCGGTGCGGCCGCCGCGGTCAGCACCGCCAACGGATCGCGACCCGCTCCGTGGTCGGGGGCGTCCTCGAACCCCGCCGGCGGCCCCTCGGCCACGATCTGGTCCAAGAACCGGTCCCAGTCCCGCTCCAGCGGATCGACCGGCACCTCTGCCGCCCACTCCGTGCGTGACTCGAGCGGCAGGTCATCCAGCGGCAGGTCATCCAGCGGCAGGTCATCCAGCGGCTGGTCGGCGGGCAGCGGTGGTGCTTCGACGGTCACGGCTGCCACCTCCCGGCGTACTCGAACGTATGTTCGAATCCTAGCAGCAGCCACTTCTCCGACGGAAGACTTGTGCACAGCTTTCCGTCGCCCACCAACAGTTCCTCGGCAGCGGTCCTCAGGTGACCTTGGTCTGCTCGGCGTACCGCGCGTCGTCCTGCTCCCCCGCCGCGACCACCGCCGCAAGCTGCTCCACCGCCCGCACCACATCGACGTGCCGGACGTACAGCGGGGCGAAGCCGAGTCGCACCAGGTCGGGAGCGCGGAAGTCGCCGACCACCCGCCGGGCGATCAGCGCCTGCACGACGCCGTACGCCGAGGGGTGCCGCAGCGAGACCTGGCTGCCGCGTTCGTGCGCCGCTCGTGGCGTGACGGGCTCGAAGCCCAGCGGCGCCAGCACCTCGTCCGCGAGCTCCAGGAACAAGGACGTCAGCGACAGGCTCTTGGTGCGCACGTCGCGCATCGACAACCCGTCGAACGCCCCGAGGGCCGCCTCGAGCGACAGCATCGACAGCATCGGGGGCGTGCCGGTGCGCATCCGGTCGATGCCCGGCGCCGGCCGGTAGCTGTCCTCCATCGCGAACGGCCGGGCGTGCCCCGTCCACCCGGCCAGTGGCGAGCTCACGGCGTCGTGGTGACGCCGCGCGACCATGACGTACGCCGGGGCGCCGGGGCCGCCGTTGAGGTACTTGTAGGTGCAGCCGACCGCGATGTCGACGTCGCATCCGCCCAGGTCCACCGGCAGCGCCCCCGCCGAGTGCGAGAGGTCCCACACCATGAGCGCCCCCGCGTCGTGCACCGCGCGAGTGATGCCGGCCATGTCGTGCGCCCGCCCTGTGCGGTAGTCGACGTGGGAGTAGCAGACGACGGCCACGTCGTCGTCGAGCACCGGCCCGACCGCACCCGGTTCGATCCGCATCACTCGCAGGCCGAGCAGGTCGCTCACCGCGTCAGCGACATAGAGGTCGGCCGGAAAGTTGCCCGGCTCGATCACCAACGTGTCGCGACCGGGCCGCAGCCGCGCCGCCGCGACCAGCACCTTGAACAGGTTGGCCGACGTCGAGTCGGCCACCACGACCTCGTCGGCCTCGGCACCGACCAGCCGGGCGATCCGGGCACCGATCCGGCGCGGTGCGTCCCACCAGTCGTGGACGTTCCACGAGGTGATGAGGTCCTGCCCCCACTGCTGCTCCACGACGTCGCGCACCGTCTCGGGCACCGCGGCGGGCAGCGCGCCCAGCGAGTTGCCGTCGAGGTACACGAGACCGTCCGGCAGCACGAAACGCTCCCGGGCGACGGCAACCGGGTCGCCGGCGTCGAGCTGTTCGGCGCGGGCTCGCGCCTCCGTGAAGTCCACCCCCGCACCCTAGGACCCGGCCGGCACCGCCCAGGGACCTGGCAGCATGCCCGGGTGGCCGACAACACGCTCGACGTCCGGACCGTCCGCCCGGGAGAACCGGGCTGGGACAGCCACGTCGGGCTCTTCGCCGACTACCGCGCCCACTACGGCCAGGACCGCGAGCCGCAGCAGTGCGACCAGTGGCTGCGCGAGCAGCTCGACGCCGGCCGCTACCACTGCTACCTCGCCCGCAGCGGGCCCGAGGACGCGACCGTCGGGATGGCCAACGTCGCCGTCTCCCCGGCGTCGATGGTGCTGTCGTTGTTCTGGCAGCTGCGGGACCTGTACGTCGCGCCGGAGCACCGGCGTCAGGGGGTCGGGCGAGCCCTCCTCGACGTCGTGGTCGCCGACGCGCGGGCCGCCGGTGCAGCCAGGATCAGCCTGCAGACCGAGATCGGTAACGACCGGGCAGTGGCGCTCTACCGGAGCGCGGGCTTCGAGGTCGTCAGCGATCTGACGATGCTGAACCTGATGCTGTGACGCTCAGACGAAGACGGCCAGCGCGCGGGTGACCTCGCCGCGGTCCTCCACCAGCGCCAGGAAACCGCCGTCCGGGCCGAAGACGGCCACCGGGCCCGGAGCACCGCTCGCCGGCAACGGTCCGCCGTGGGAGACGGCGACGGCGTCGGCCTCGTCGACGTCCCGGGAGGCGAAGGCGGCCCGCGCGGCGTCCGCGATCGGCAGCAGCACGAAGTCCTCGGCCAACGACTCGAGGGTGTGCGCGACGTCCAGGCCGTAGGGGCCGACGCGGGTCCGGCGCAGCATCGTGAGGTGACCGCCGACGCCGAGAGCGGCACCGAGGTCGCGGGCCAGCGCGCGCACGTACGTTCCGCTGGAGCAGACGACGTGCACGTCGACGTCCACCGTCGTCCCGGCCCCGGGCCGCATGGCACCGATGTCGAACCGGCTCACCGTCACCGGTCGGGCGGCGAGCTCGACCTCCTCGCCGGCGCGGACCCGCTTGTACGCGCGCTGGCCGTCGATCTTGACCGCACTGACCGACGACGGCACCTGCAGGATGTCGCCGGTGAGCTCGCGCGCCACTCCGGCGATCGCGTCAGCCGTCACAGCTGACGCGTCGGACGTGGCCACCACGTCGCCCTCGGCGTCGTCGGTGACCGTCGTCGCCCCGAGCCGCACCGTCGCCTCGTACGCCTTCTCGGTCAGCGCCAGGTGCCCGAGCAGCCGGGTGGCGCGGTTGACGCCGACGACAAGGACGCCGGTCGCCATCGGGTCGAGAGTGCCTGCATGGCCGACCTTGCGGGTGCCCGCCAGCCGACGCACCCGTGCCACGACGTCGTGCGAGGTCAGCCCGGCCGGCTTGTCGACGACTACCAGCCCGTCACCGGTCGCGGACATCGGCCTCGTCGACCGAAGCGGCGGGCTGCGCGAGGTCCGACTCGTCGTCGTCCTCGTCGTCCACCCGCGGGCGCCTTGTAGGGGTCTGCCTCGCCGGCATACGTCGCCCCGGCGGCGGCGCGGTGCACCTCGGCGTCGGCCGCGGCCACCTTGGCCAGCAGGTCCTCGATGTGCGCCGCGTTCTCCGGGATCGCGTCGGCGATGAACGTCAAGGAGGGCGTGAGCCGTACGCCGGTCTGCTTGCCGACCTCGGAGCGCAGCACGCCGCGGGCGCTCTCCAGCGCCGCCGCGGTGTCGGCCCGCTGGGTCTCGTCACCGAGCACGGTGTAGAAGACGGTCGCCTGCTGGAGGTCGCCGGTGACCCGGGCGTCGGTGATCGTGATGAACCCGAGCCGAGGGTCCTTCACTCGCATCTCCAGCGTCTCGGCAACCACGACCTTGATCCGGTCGGCCAGCTTGCGCGCACGCGCAGCATCCACCACGGCTACTCGTCCCCTCTGCTCATGACGTCGTCGTCGGTGCCTTTGACCAGCTGCCTCCGGGCGGAGAGCAGATCCATCTCGGGGTGGCCCGCTACCAGCCGTTCGCACGCGTCGAGCACCTCGACGCAGTGCGCCCGGTCCGCGGCGACCACCGCCACCCCGACGAGAGCGCGGCGGTGCAGGTCGAGGTGACCTGCCTCCGCCGCGCTCACGTCGTACTTCCTGCGCAGCTCGGCGACCAGGGGCCGCACGAGGGAGCGCTTCTGCTTCAGCGACCGGACGTCGCCCAGCAGCAGGTCGAAGGCGACGCTGCCAGTGAACAACTCAGCACACGCTTCCTCGCTCTGACCGCTGGGTGGATCAGGCCCGGGCCTTCTCCCGCATCTCGAAGGTCTCGATCACGTCGTCGACCTTGATGTCGTTGAACGACCCCAGGCCGATGCCGCACTCGTAACCCTCACGCACCTCGGTCGCGTCGTCCTTGAACCGCTTGAGCGACTCGACGGTGAGGTTGTCCGCCACGATGGCGCCGTCGCGGACCAGCCGTGCCTTGGCGTTGCGGCGGATCTCGCCGGTGCGCACCAGACAGCCGGCGATGTTGCCGAACTTGCTCGACCGGAACACCTCGCGGACCTCTGCGGTGCCGAGCTGCGCCTCCTCGTACTCGGGCTTGAGCATGCCCTTGAGCGCAGCCTCGACCTCGTCGATGGCCTGGTAGATCACCGAGTAGTAGCGGACGTCGACGCCCTCGCGGTCGATCAGGTCGGAGACCCGCTCGGCCGGCCGCACGTTGAAGCCGATGATGACGGCATCGGACGCGACGGCGAGGTTGACGTCGTTCTGGGTGATCGCGCCGACACCGCGGTCGATGACTCGCAGCTCGACCTCCTCGCCCACCTCGATGTTGAGCAGGGCGTCCTCGAGGGCCTCGACGGCACCCGAGCCGTCACCCTTGAGGATCAGGTTGAGCGTGTCGACCTTGCTCTGCTCCAGCCAGTCCTCGAGCGAGACGCGCTTGCGGGCCTTGGCCAAGGTGGCATTGCGCTGCATGGCCTGACGCTTCTCGGCGATCTGACGGGCGATCCGGTCCTCGTCGGCGACGAGGAACTTGTCGCCGGCGCCGGGCACCGAGGTGAAGCCGAGCACCTGCACCGGACGCGACGGCAGCGCCACGTCGAGGTTCTCGCCGTGCTCGTCGAGCATGGCGCGGACCCGGCCGTAGGCGTCGCCGGCGACGATCGAGTCACCGACGGCGAGCGTTCCGCGCTGCACCAGGACGGTCGCGACCGGACCCCGGCCGCGGTCGAGGTGAGCCTCGATCGCGACACCGCGGGCCGGTGCGTCGGCGACGGCGCGCAGGTCGAGCGCGGCGTCGGCGGTGAGCAGGATCGACTCGAGCAGCTGCTCGATGTTGGTGCCCTGCTTGGCCGACACGTCGACGAAGATCGTCTCGCCGCCGTACTCCTCGGCCACCAGGTTGTACTCGGTCAGCTGCTGACGGACCTTCGCGGGGTTGGCGCCGTCGCTGTCGATCTTGTTGACCGCGACGACGATCGGGACGTCGGCCGCCTGGGCGTGGTTGAGCGCCTCGATGGTCTGCGGCATGACGCCGTCGTCGGCTGCGACCACGAGCACCGCGATGTCGGTCACCTTGGCACCGCGGGCACGCATGGCCGTGAAGGCCTCGTGACCCGGGGTGTCGATGAAGGTGATCGCCCGCTCCTGGCCCTCGTGGGTCGTGTGGACCTGGTAGGCGCCGATCGACTGGGTGATGCCGCCGGCCTCGCCGGAGAGGACGTCGGTCTTGCGGATCGCGTCCAGCAGCCGGGTCTTTCCGTGGTCGACGTGACCCATGACGGTGACGACCGGCGGTCGCGAGACGAGCTGGTCGTCGTCCCACTCCTCGCCCAGGAAGTCGATGTCGAACGAGTCGAGCAGCTCGCGGTCCTCGTCCTCGGGGCTGACGACCTGGATCGAGTAGCCCAGCTCGGAGCCGAGCAGCTGGAAGGTGTCCTCGTCCAGCGACTGGGTCGCGGTGGCCATCTCACCGAGGTGGAACAGCACCGTGACGAGCGACGCGGGGTTCGCGTCGATCTTCTCGGCGAAGTCGGTCAGCGAGGAGCCGCGGGCCAGCCGGACGATCGTCGTGCCGTCGCCGCGCGGGACCTGCACGCCGCCGATCGACGGCGCCGCCATGTTGTCGAACTCCTGGCGCCGCTGCTTCTTGGACTTCCGGCCGCGACGCGGGGGACCACCGGGACGCCCGAAGGCACCTGCCGTGCCGCCACGGCGCGGACCGCCGCCGCGACCGCCACCGAAGCCGCCCGCGGGGCGACCGGCACCGGGACCGCCGCCGTAGCCGCCGCCACCACCGGCACCGGGTCGGCCGGCACCGCCGGGGGCGCCGGGCCGACCGCGACCGGCCGGTGCTCCCGGACGTCCGCCGGGACCACCGGCACCGCCGTTGCGGCCCACGCCGGGAGCCGGCCGGGCCGGCATCATGCCGGGGTTGGGACGCGCGCCGCCGGGACCGCTGGCGCCGCCCGGACGGGCAGCGGGCGGACGGGGAGCTGCACCGGGACGGGGCATGCCCGTGGCGCCGTCGGTGGAGTACGGGTTGTTGCCCGGCCGCGGTGCGGCGGGGCGGCCCATGCCGCTCGAGCCACCCGAGGTGAACGGGTTGTTGCCGGGCCGGGGCTGACCGGCCGGGCGCGGGGCCTGGCTGGGCCGGGCCGGGGCCTCGGGAGCGGAGGCGGCCGCAGCGGCGGGAGCCACCGCCGGGTCGGCCGGCGCGGGAGCCGCGGGCGCGGCGGGGGCCGGCGCGGGCGCCGGCGTGGCCTCGATCGGCGCGGGGCTGGGCGCCTCGACCGGGGCAGGGGTGGGGGCCGCCGGAGCGGCGGGAGCCGCCTTCTTGGCGGCCGCCTTCTTCGCGGGAGCCTTGGCCTCGGTAGGTGCCGCGGCGGGAAGGGCGTCCCGGAGCTTGCGTACGACGGGGGGCTCGACGGTCGACGAGGCCGAGCGGACGAACTCACCGAGTTCGTTCAGCTTGGCCATGACGACCTTGCTCTCGACCCCGAGCTCCTTGGCGAGCTCGTAGACCCGGACCTTAGCCACATCTCTCCTGTCTCGGTCCGGGCCGGATCATGGAGACCGGGGGTCGGACCGTCGTTACTTCACGGGGGCACTCATCGGTGCAGGCTCATCGGGTGCTCATGGCGTCTCGACTCGCTTCCGGATAGGGACGGTCGTGCTCAGCAGGCCGCGGGCGTGCCAGATCCGCGCCGGACGGCGCAGGGGTGCTCGCGGTCCTGGGCAGTCTAACGCCTCACGCTCCCGACAGCATCCCGCGCAGTGCGGCGGCATCCAGCGGGGGCGGCACGCGCAGAGCCCGCGGGAAGGCCTTCCGCCGCTCGGCCAGCTCCAGGCAGGCCAGGTCGCGGTGCAGGTGAGCCCCCCGGCCGGGCAGCCGGCGACCCGGGTCGGGCACCAGCGCGCCCTCGCGGGCGACCACCCGCAGCAGGTCGGCGGCGTCGGCGCGCTGCCGGCACCCGACGCAGGTGCGGACCGGCGCGCTCAGACCGAGCTCTCGGCGTCGCCCACCGGGGCGGCGGCCGCCGGCGGCTCGCGGGTGACGTCCGGCCGGATGTCGATCCGCCAGCCGGTGAGCCGGGCCGCCAGCCGGGCGTTCTGGCCCTCCTTGCCGATCGCCAGCGAGAGCTGGTAGTCGGGCACCGTGATCCGGGCCGACCGGGCCGCCAGGTCGACGATCTCGACGTGCAGCACCTTGGCCGGCTGCAGCGCCTCGGCGAGGAACCGTGCCGGGTCCTCCGACCAGTCGACGATGTCGATCTTCTCGCCGTGCAGCTCGGCCATCACGGCCCGGGCCCGCGCGCCCATCGGCCCGATGCAGGATCCCTTGGCGTTCACCCCGGCCCGGTTGGACTTCACCGCGATCTTGGTGCGGTGCCCGGCCTCGCGGGCGACGGCCGCGATCTCGACGGTGCCGTCAGCGATCTCCGGCACCTCCAGCGCGAACAGCTTGCGGACCAGGTTGGGGTGGGTGCGGGACAGCATGATCGACGGCCCACGGGCGCCCTTGCGCACCTGGACGACGTAGCAGCGCAGCCGGCTGCCGTGCTCGTAGTTCTCCCCCGGCACCTGCTCGGGCGGCGGCAGCACGGCCTCGATCCGGCCGAGGTCGACGAACACGTTGCGCGGGTCCTTGCCCTGCTGGACCACGCCGCTGACGATGTCGCCCTCCTTGCCGGAGAACTCGCCGAAGGTCTGCTCGTCCTCGGCGTCGCGCAGCCGCTGCAGGATGACCTGCTTGGCGGTGGTGGCGGCGATCCGGCCGAACCCGGTGGGGGTGTCGTCCCACTCGCGCAGCACGTTGCCGTCGTCGTCGGTCTCCGCCGCCCAGACGGTGACGTGGCCGTTCTTGCGGTCCAGCTCGACCCGCGCCCGGGGCTGGTGGCCCTCGGTGCGCTGGTAGGCGATGAGCAGGGCCGACTCGATGGCCTCGACGAGCATCGAGAAGGAGACCTCCTTCTCGCGCTCCAGCGCGCGCAGTGCGCCCATGTCGATGTCCACAGCTCAGTCCTCCTCTGGTGTCTCGTCAGTGGTCCCCCGCGGACGGTTGAACTCGATCTCGACCCGGCCCGAGGAGATCCGGTCCCAGACCAGCCGGGTCAGGACGCCGTCGGACTCGACACCGATGCCGTCGTCGTCGACCTCCACCAGCCGGCCGGCCAGCGAGGTGCCCTCGACGGTGGCAACCTTCACCAGCCGGGTGAGGTTGCGCCGGAAGTGCCGGGGCTCGGTGAGCGGCCGGTCGACCCCGGGCGAGCTGACCTCCAGCACGTACGGCGAGCCGCCCATCGGGTCGCGCTCGTCCAGCACCGCGGAGACCGCGGTGCTGACCGCCGCCACGGTGTCCAGCTCCAGCCCGCCGTCGCGGTCGACGACCACGCGCAGCAGGCGGCGCTTGCCCGCCGGCGTGATGACGACGTCCTCGAGGTCCAGGCCCTCGGCGGCCACCACGGGCTCGAGCAGCCTGACGAGCGAGTCACGGTCCGATGCCTTGCCCATGCGGACCTCCTCGCTCTGCTGTTGTCGTCCGGCGCGCTCCGGCGCCGCCGGCCCCGCGTCCTGCTCCGAGGGTAGCGGGTGCGGCGCATGCGATCATGCCGCCGTGCAGGACCGCCTCCCACGCCGCGCGGTGCTGGCGACCGGCACGCTGCTCACCCTGTCCGCCTGCCTGCCCGACGGTCCGGAACCCGAGCGCCCCGACCCGGACCTCCTGCTGCGGCGTCACGTCGCTGCCGAGGTGAGCGACCTGGTCGCCGCCTACGCCGCTGTCGTGACGGCCTTCCCCCAGGCCCCGCAGGTCGGCACGCTGCGCGCCCTCGCCGCGGAGCACGAGGCGCACGTGGCGGCGCTGACCGGCCCACCGCCCAGCCAGGCGTCGGCGTCACCGTCGGCGACCCCGGCTCCCCCGACCGTGCCGTCGACGGTGCCGGCCGCACTCCGTTGGCTGACCGGCCTCGAGCGGGCTGCCGCCACCCGACGGAGCCGGCAGTCGCTGCGCGCCGGCGCCGACCTGGCGCGGCTGCTGGCGGCCGTCGGCGCCTGCGAGACCACCCACGCCGTCCTGCTCGCGGGCGAGGCCGGCGGATGACCCGGCAGGCGGACGTGACGGTGCTGCAGCGGGTGCTGGCCGCCCAGCACGCCGTCGTCTACGGGTACGGCGTGGCCGGCGCCCGGCTGCGCGGTGCCGCGCGGCGCCGGGCCGAGCGCGGGTGGACGACGCACCGGGCCGGCCGGGACGCCCTCGAGGCACAGCTGAGCGACCTGGGGGCTGATCCCGAGCCGCCCGCCCCGGCGTACGCGCTGCCGTCGCCAGTGGTCACCCCCGAGGACGCCGGCACCCTGCTCACCCTCCTCGAGGAGCGGCTGGCCGCGGTCTGGGCCGACGCCGTCGCCGACCTGTCCGGGAAGCTGCGAGGGCAAGCAGTGGACGGGCTGACCGAGGCCGCGGTCGCCGCCGCGAGGTGGCGTGGCGGCAGCGTGCCGTTCCCCGGACTGCCCGAGCGGTAGCCGTCAGGGCGCGGTCGCGACCGCCACCGGGGCGAGGTCCGGCCACCAGGGCGACTCGACCACGCAGCGCGCGAACAACCACAGCCGCAGCCGCTCGGCATTCACCTCGCACAGGTCCGCCATCCGCGCCGTGAGGGCGTGCGGGTCGGCGGTCAGCCGGCCCGGGCAGTTGAGCATGTGCTGGAGCGGGTCGTACGCCGGGTCGCCGACGTACGGCTTGGGGTCGATCACCAGCCACGGCTCACGCTCGGCTGAGAGCACGTTGCCGCCGTGCAGGTCGGTGAGCAGCAGCACCTCGGCCTCAGCCGTCCCCGGCAACGACCGCCAGAGCTCCAGCCCGGCCCGGGCCAGACCCGGGTCGAGGGTCTGCCGGCGGTCCTCCTCGTGCTCCTGCGCCCAGGCCGCGCACATCTCGCCGAGCGGGCGGAAGGGCAGCACCGCCGGCGGCTCGAGCCACAGCCGCCGCAGCAGCCCGGCGACGACCCGGTCCTGCTCGTCCTCGGGCAGCGTGCGCCCGAGCTCGGCGCCCGGGCGGGCGCGCTCGAGCAGCAGCGCCGTCGTGTCGCCGTCGACGAGATCGGCGTGCAGCAACACTGTTCCGCGCCCGCTCCACACCCGCAGTCCGGCCGCCTCGTCGCGGCCCTCGTCGTGCGTCCAGCCGACCTTCAGCACCAGGTCGCGGCCACCGGCGTCGCTGGCCGGCGCCGTCCACGAGCACTCGCCGCCCGGCTGGAACGGCGGACCCAGGGTCAGATCCCAGCGTGCCGCCAGCCCCGCGACGATCTGTGGCAGCCGCCCGATCCAGCCACGCCGCCGGTCGTGCAGGTCCTGCGCCGCCGCCTCGACCAGGTGGGACGACAGCTCGAGGTCCCCGGTCACGCACCTCATCCTGCCGCGCGGTTCAAGGTCGAGAGCGTTCCGGCCGAATCAGTGCGGAGCCGCTCTCACCACGCGGCACGAGGTCACGGGGGCCCACGATGGACGTCACTCTTCCTGCGCCGTGGCTGGCCGGCGGCCAGCTGCCCATGGTCTGCGCGCGGCACGGCGGCCCGTCGAGCCACCGGGCAAAGCGCTCCATCCACACCAAGACGCCGAGCTGGGTCTTCCTGATCATGCTTTGCTCGCTGCTCATCGGGGCGATCGTCGCGCTGTCGATCCGGAAGACCGTGAAGGGTCAGCTGTCCGCCTGCTCGCGGTGCACGACCGACCGACGACGCTTCCGCGCTGCGGTGGTCGCGGCCTGGGTGCTGTCCGCCGTCCTGCTCGGAGTCGTGGGTTCGTCGCCATCGGACTTCTGGGTGGTCCTGTGGACGCTGTTCGCCATCGGTGCGCTGACTTTCACGTTCTGCGGAGACCTGTTCCGGGTGCGCGGTCACCTTCGGCCCGACCTGGTCTGGGTGGACCTCAAAGGCGTGCACGAGGACTTCGCCCGACCGGTGATGGAGGCGCTGCGCCCGCCGGTCCCAGCCGGCGCCGCACCGGTGCTGGGAGCCAGCACCGGCGCGGTCAACGTGCTGCCAGGGGGCTGATTTCAGCGCCGGACGACGGTGAAGCCTCCCGCCACCACGCTGACCGGGACCTCGCCGGACGCCTTGCTGGTCGACGCACGCACCAGGCGGCCGCGACCGTCGTAGACCTCGATCCGGGCCGGACCACTGCCCGGCACCGCGACCTTGGCCCGCTGGTCGGTGGTGGCAGCGCTGCGCAGCAAAGCGGTCCCGTGGCCGTCACCGCCGAGCACCAGCCGGGAGACCAGGGGCTCGACCATCAGCGCGTCCAGCCGAGCCTCGTCGCCGCCGGTGGCGGTGGTCGTGGCCGTCACCACCTGCTGGCCGGGGGGCAGCGTCACCGGCAGGGTCACCGGCAGCAGAGCGCCCGGGGCCGGTGAGTCGCCCTGCGGACCGATGTCGCCCGAGCGGACCGTGCCGAGCACGGTGTCCCCCGCCCGGAAGGTGGTGACTGCGGTGCTGCCGGGCTGCAGGTCCACGACGGCGATGACCAGCCGCTTCTCACCCTTGCCGACCGTCACCCGGGCGGAGCCGCCCGCCGGCAGCGCGACGTAGCGGCCGCCCTCGTACTGCGACTCCCCTGTCCAGGCGCTCGCCGGCGTGACCACGTGCGCGCCACCGGCCAGCGCCGCGCCCTCGACCGGGACCTCCCGGGTGCCCACCCGTTCCCGCACGCCGGCGGTCCGGGCGAGCTCGGCGACGTCCGGGTTCGCGTCCAGGGCGAGCATCGAGAGCAGCCCGTGGATGGTCGACTCGGCCCCCGCGTTGTGGTTCACGGAGCCGTCCGCCTGGATGCCGTCCACGGAACGGCCGGTCGTCGGGTCGTAGGCAGGCTGACCTGACGCGTTGGCGCCGAAGTACCAGGCCGCCATCACCCCCGCCAGTCGACGAAGCCCGGTCGAGCCGGTGACCTCGGCGGTGGCGAGCAGCGACTGCAGCCGCGAGTCGACGCCGTAGGTGATCTGCGAGCGGTCCACCCGCGTCGGCAGCCGTCCGTTGTCCGGGCCGCCGGAGGTCAGCATCCACGGGTCGAAGACCGCGGAGTCCCGGGTGGCGACCGCGGCCAGCGACGCGTCGCCCAGCGCCACCGAGGCGCGAGCGAGCGCCGCGGGCATCTGCGAGCCCCAGCCGTGCCAGATGGAGCGCGACAGCACCCACGGCCGGACGGCACCGAACGGCCAGCTGCGCGCGTCGCCGCCGCCGAGGGCAGCGATGCCGCTCGCCAGCTTGACCAGCGCGTCCCGGGCCGCGGGAGTCGCCGACCCGGTCCGGACGTAGGCCGAGAGGCCGAGCACCGCCTCTGCGCTGGCGTCGCCGCCGTCGGCGATCAGCCAGGCGGGAGACTGCTCGCCGTCGATGTTCCTGAACTGGCCGTAGCGTGCCAGCGGCTGTCGCTGCACTGCGCCGACACTGAGGTCCAGCCGGTCCTTGAGGAAGCCGGCGAACGCGGGGTCCGAGCCACGGAAGGCCGCGTAGCCCTCGCCGAGCGCCCAGACCGTGCGGGCCAGCCAGTAGGACTCGGCGCTGTCCGACGGATCGGGCTCCTCGTGAACCACCGGGCTCGGGTTCAGGGTGCCGTCGGTCTGCATCCAGAGCACGACGTTGCCGGCGTTGGGGCCGGACGAGGTCTGGAAGTAGGCCACCGCGCGCAGCAGGTCGAAGGCCTTCTGCCGACTGGTCGCGTCGCCGGTCTGCTGCCAGTGCCGCAGGTACACGACCGCGGCCCGGGTGACGTCGTCGGCGTTGAAGGCGCCCTGCCCCCAGTTGCCGTCGCCGTCGTCGTCACCGCCGCCACCGATCCGGTCGTAGTGCCCGTCGGCGCGCCGGTCGGCGTAGGTCCAGAGGACCCCCAGCGGCCGGTCCGGCTGGTAGGTCGTGTGGTTCGCCTGGGCCGGCGGGCTCACGGTGGTGCCGAGGAAGTCCAGGTGGGCGAAGTTGGTCAGAGGTACGGCGGCGGACGCCGGCGACGTCGCCTGCCCCATCACCAGCACGGAGCAGACCAGGGCGAGCACGAGAGCGCCGATGGTGCGGCGCGGCGCGCGGGTCACGGCGCGCTCGTCCCGTTGCGGCCGTACCGGTCCTCGAGCCGGACGACGTCCTCACGCCAGCCCGGGGCGGCGGTGGATGCTTCGACGAACATCGAGTCCTCCAGTGCTCGAAGCCGGTGCAGCAGACCAGGCGGCACGTGCACCGACGTACCGACCGGCAACGGCACGGCGGTCAGGGCGTCGGCCGCGGTGCCGAGGTCGAGCTCGGCCCGGCCGGAGACCAGCGCGATCGTCTCGTCCTTGTCCTCGTGGTACTGCAGCGACAGCGACTCTCCCGCTCGCACGGTCAACAGCTTGCCGACGTAGCCTCCCTCGACCACGGCAAAGATGTCCTCGTGGCCCCAGGGCTTGTCGACCCGCTGGACGGGTCGCGGTGCCGGGCTCTCGGTGGTCGCGGTGTGCTGACTGGTCTCGGTCATGCGGTCCTCATGTCGTCTCGTCGGTCGATGGTCGAAGTCGTCAGCTCGGGGTGGACGTGCCGTCCCTCGGCGGCGGACCGGCGCGCCGCGTCCGCGACGGCGACGGCGGCGAGTGCGTGGGCGGCGCCGGAGCGCGGGGGCGGTCCACCGGCCGCGGCGCTGAGCAGGTCCGCGGCCGCGGCCCGGACGCTCTCGGCGTACACCCGCTGCTTCGCGCCGTCGTCACCCAGCACCAGCTCGAGCACGACGCGGTGCGGCAGGTCGAGGTCGCGGCCCCGCCCGCAGGCCGACCGCGGCCCGGCATCGCGATGCACCACCGCGGTCACACCGCTCCCCGGGCCGAGCCGGTGCCCGGGGACGTGCAGCAGCCCATCTGCTCGGGCCGGCAGGCCGTACGCCGTCTCGGCACCGGCGTCGTCGGTCCACGCCTCCACCCGGGCCCGCAGCGGGATCCAGCCCTCGACCCGGACCTCGGCGGCGCCGTGGTCGAGGCGCAGGTGCTGACGTTCGCACCGGGTGGCGTGGGTGAAGCCGTGGGTGTGGGTCGCGAGTGCGCCACCTGCGTGCCGGGCGGTGGCGCTGACCAGGTCGGTGGTGCCGTCGGCGCGCTGCGTGGCGACGGCCGAGACGACATCCGGCGCGCTGCCGAGCAGCAGGTGCGCAGCGTCGAAGAAGTGGACGCCGTGCTCGACGAAGATGCCGCCGCTCACGGCCTCGTCCCAGAACCAGTGACCGGCCGGCAGGTTCTCGTCGCTGGCGTCGTTCTGGAAGCTGAAGACCTGCACCGGCCCGAGCAGCTCGTCCTGCAGCCGGACCAGCGCCTGCAGCAGCGGGTTGTAGCGCAGCACGTGGTCGACGACGAGCACCTGCCCGGACGCCTCCGCGGCCGCCGCCACGATCCGTGCGGTCGCGAGATCGGTGGCCAGCGGCTTCTCGCACAGGACGTGCCGGCCGGCGTCCAGCGCCGCAAGGGTGATCTCGGCGTGCCGGGCCGGCGGTGCCACCACCGCCACCACGTCGACCCGGTCGTCAGTGAGCAGGGCACGCCAGTCGCTGCTCGCCGTCGCGCCGTGCTGGGAGGCGAGGGTCTCCGCCCGGTCCCGGTCCGGGTCGGCCACCGCGCGCACCTCGAGGCCGGGGAGGTCGGCCACGGCGTCGGCCAGGAAGCCGGCGAACCGACCGGCTCCTGCAAGGCCGAGGCCGAGGGTGCGCGTCACGTGTGGTCGAGCCTCGCCACGCCGATCTTGGAGTCGGCCATGCCGTAGAACACGAACCGCACCCCGTCGACCAGCTCGATCGCGGTCGGGAACACCACGTTCGGCACGGTGCCGGCCCGCTCGTCGTCGGTCTCCGGGGCGAGGATCGGCTCGGCCGTGCGGGACAGGACCCGCGACGGGTCCTCGGGGTCCAGCAGCATCGCGCCGGCGGCGTACTCGACGCGCTGCGTGGTCGGGTCGAAGCCGACGGGCTGCTCGCCGGTGACGCCGTGATGGATGAGCAGCCAGCCCTCGTCGACCCGCAGCGGAGGCGGCCCGGCACCGATCTTCAGCTGCTCGTAGGGGAACTCGGCCAACGCGACGCACCGGTGGTCGCGCGGCCGGGCCAGCGCCCGGACGTCGGCCTGCGCCTCGTCGACCGGCACGTAGGAGATCCAGATGCCCGGCCGCTCGTCGGTGGTGCCGGCCGGCAGGTGCACGGTCTCGCCCTCACGGAACCAGCCCAGGTCCCACATCGGGCGGTGCAGCATGGCGTACGCCGGCCGGCCCTGCGGGTCCGGCACCGGCTCGGGGAAGAACACCGCGTCCTTGTTGGGGAACATGCACAGGTCGGTGTCGAGGTCGGGCTGGTAGGCGAACTGCACCGGCCCCAGCCGGCGCCAGTCGCGCAGGTCGGACGACACCGCGAGGGCGAGCCGAGGGCCGAGCGGACCGAACGCGACGTACGTCATGAGGTGCAGGCCGAGCGACGGCACCCAGGTGGTGCGGGGGTCCTCGACCCCGGCGTTGTGCGCGCCGCGTTCCCAGCCCTCGTCCGGGGCGAGGACCACGCCTCTGCGCTCGACGCCCACCGGCACGCCGTCCTCGATCAGCACCTCGGCGAGCCCGACCCTGGACACGTTGCCGGCGGCGACGATGCGCGGCAGCAGGTGCAGCCGGCCGTCCGGTGCGCGCCCGCTGGCCGGGTTGAGGACGCCGAGCTCCTCCAGCGGGTCGTCGGGCTGCGGCGACATGACGACGCCGAGCCGGGTCAGCGCGTAGGGGACGGTGGTCGTCTGGGCGGGCACGATCAGCCCTTCACGCCGGAGCCGAGCTCGGAGGAGGTGAAGTGCCGCTGGAAGGCGACGAACAACGCGACCGCGGGCGCGGCGAGCACGACGGCCCCCGCGAGGATCGCGCCGTAGGGGTTGCTGGCCCGTCCCGCGACGTTGGACAGGTAGTTCGCCAACGACACGGCCAGCGGCTGGAGGCTGTTGTCCTTGGTGATGAGGAAGGGCCACAAGAACTCGTTCCACGGCCCGATGAAGGTGAGCAGGACGGCGGTGAGAAGCGCGGGGCGCACCAGCGGCAGGGCGATCGACCAGAGGATGCGCATCTCGCCCGCGCCGTCGATCCTGGCGGCCGAGAACAGGTCCTCGGGCAGCTGCAGGAAGAACTGCCGGAAGATGAAGACGGCCGTCGAGTTGATGGCGAACGGCAGGATCATCCCGAGGTAGGTGTCGGCCAGCCCGTAGCTGCGCACGATCATCACGTACAGCGGGATCATCAGCAGCTGAAACGGCACGAGCTGCACGAGCAGCATCGACGCGAACAACGCCCCGCGGCCACGGAAGTGCAGCACCGCCAGCGCGTAACCGGCAAGGACGCCGAAGACGATCGTCCCCAGGATGACGCCCCCGGTGAAGATGCCGGAGTTGAGCAGCGACTGGGCCAGGTCGACGCGTTCGTTGATCTGCTTGTAGTTGTCGAGGGTCCAGCCGCCGATCGGGAAGGCGCCCCCGACGGACGTGTCGGACTTCGCCTGCAGCGACCCGACGAGCATGTAGTAGAAGGGAAAGAGGAACACCAACGCGCCCAGGGCGAGCAGGGCGAAGCGGGCCAGGTAGGGCAGGTCGAAGCGCCGGCGCTCCGGCACCGGCGTCACGGCGCGTGACGAGGTGCTGTCGTCGATCGTGGGCGGCGGGGTGAGGGCCGTCTGGGTTGGTTCACTCATGTCAGTCCCTCTCCAGGGCACGGCGGCTGAGCAGGGACAGGGCCAGCACGCCGATCACGAGGATCACGCCGATGGCGGCGGCGACGTCAGGGTTCCCCTGCTCGATGCCCTTCTGGTACATCACCAGCACCGGTGACGCCGAGGCGCCGTCCGGGCCGCCTCCATTGGTGAGCAGGTACGGCTCGGTGAACAGGTTGGCGCCGGTGATGATCGCCAGGATGACCACCAGCGCGGTGGCCGGCCGGACGCCGGGAATGGTCACGTTGCGCATCTGCTGCCAGCGGGTGGCTCCGTCGACGCTGGCCGACTCGTACAGCTCCTTGGGCACCGACTGCAGGGCAGCGAGGTAGAGCAGGATGTAGAAGCCCAGCCCCTTCCAGGTGACGAAGATCGCGATGAGCGGCATCGCCAGGGAGGAGTTGACCAGCCAGGACGGGTCCGGGGCGAGGCCGCCGAGCAGCTGGTTGACCATGCCGTCCTTGGAGAACAGGAACAGCCAGACGGACACGACCGCGACGCTGGCGCTGATGTAGGGCACGTAGTAGCCGACCCGGAAGAAGGTCCGGCCCACGATGGCCGCGTTGAGTGCGTTGGCCAGGATCATGGACAGCCCGACGGTCAACGGGACGTTGATGACCAGGAAGACGCCGACGTTGAAGAACGCGCGCCGGACGTCCGGGTCGCTGAGGACCGTCGCATAGTTGTCGAAGCCGACGAACGGTCGCGGCACGCTGGCGCCCGGCGCGGCGAAGAAGTAGTCGTGGAAGCTCATCCACACCGCCAGCCCGAGCGGGTAGGCGAACACGGCGGCAAGGAAGAGGGCGTAGGGCGCCGCGAACGCGATGCCCAGCGGCTGGCGACCGAGAACGGTCGCCAGCCGGCTGCGGCGAGGGCTGCCCGCAGACTGCGTGGGCTGTGCTGTCGTCATGGCAGCGGACCGGTCAGGACTCGCCGGCGAGGCCGTCGACCTCGGTGGCAGCCTTCGACAGGAAGTCATCGACCGAGGTCTTCCCGAAGATCACCGCCGAGCTGTACTGGTCGCGGAACTTCTGCCAGACCTCGATGGAGTTGGGGACGTTGGGCACCTCGACGGTGCGGCTGGCGAACGAGGCGAAGTCCTTGTACTCAGGGTGGCTGGAGAAGTAGTCCGGGTACGCGGCCTCGAGGTCGCTGCGCAGCGGCATCTGTCCTGTCTTGTCCAGCAGCGCGCCGTCCTGCTCCTTGCTGGTGGCGAACTTCAGGACGCTCCAGGCGGTGCCCTTGGCCTTGCAGGCCGAGTAGATCGCGACGTTCTTCGCGTCGGAGAAGGTGTGGGTCTCCTCTGCAGTCATCCCCGCGGAGGTCGGGACCGGAGCGGCACCCCACTTCACCTTGTCGCCGTAGACCGCGATCGCCCACGGGCCGACGATCGACATGGCGGCCTTGCTGTCGGCGAACGAGTCGCCGTTGTACTTCTCCTTCTGCGCGTAGCCCTTCTCGTACATCGTCGCCCAGAAGTTCGCGACCGCCTTACCGGCGTCGTCGTTGAAGGTGGCCTTGCCGTCCTCGACCAGCTGCTTGCCGCCGGACTCGGCCGCGTAGAGGGGGTAGAAGTCGAACCAGGACTGGAAGAACTCGCTGCTCGGGGCCGGCCAGATCGCCGCCTGGGCCGCACCGCTGGACACGATCTTGTCGCTGGTGGCGAGGAACTCGTCGTACGTCGACAGCGGCGGGTTCTCCGGGTCGACGCCCGCCTTCTTCAGCACGTCCTTGTTGTAGAAGATCATCACCGGGTTCGACTTCCACGGCATCTGGTAGTACTTGCCGTCCGGTGACTTGTACTGCGCGGCGCTGTCACCGGTGCGCGACTCGATGTAGTCCTTGCCGCCGGGGAAGTCGTCCAGCGGCACCAGTCCGCCCTGCTTCTGGAAGCCAGGCACGGCGGCGGGAGCGGTGTTGAACACCAGGCAGGGGGCGTTGCCGGCGGTGATCGCCGCGCCGATGACCTCCTCGGAGGTCTTGCCGGCGGGGATCTCCTGGGCGGTGACCTTCTCCTTGGGGTTCTTGGTGTTCCAGGCCGCCACCATCTCCTTGCCCCAGGCGAGCTCCTCGGGGTTGTTCGACAGCCAGATCTTGATCGCGCCCTTGGTGGCGAGCTCGCCACCGGAGGAGGAGCCACCGCCGTCATCGCCCCCGCAGGCAGAGGCGCCGAGAGCCAGGGCGAGTAGGACGGCTGCGCTAGCGGTGCGGTTCATCAGTTCTCCGTTTCGGGGACATGCGGTGACGGGGACGTGCGGGGTGGTGCGGTGGAGGCTCGTATCACGAGGTGCGGCGGGGACAGTCCGACGTTGGTGGTGTCGCGCCCGTCGATGAGGGCCATCAGCTGCACAGCCGCGGCCTGGCCCCAGGCGTAGGCATCGGTGCGGACGGTGGTCAGGGCCGGCTGCAGGTGCGCGGTGACCTCGGTGTCGTCGAAGCCGGTGATGGACAGGTCGCCGGGGACGTCGAGCCCACGGGCCGCGGCCGCGGCCATGCCCGCGATGGCCATCAGGTCGTTGGCGTAGACGATCGCGGTGGGCGGGTCCGGCCGGTCGAGCAGCGCCTTGGTGGCCTCGGCGCCGCCCTGGGCCGAGAAGTCGGAGACGACGCAGGGGCCCTCGGGCAGGCCGGCGGCGACCAGCGCCCCGGCCCAGGCCTCGCGCCGCGAGGCGCCGTGCACGAACTCGTCCGGTCCGGCCACGTGGGCGATGTTGCGATGGCCGAGCTCCACCAGGTGCGCGACGGCCGCCGCGATGCCCGGCCGGTCGTCGACGGCCACGCACGGCAGGCTGCTGCCGACGCAGTCCGGGCCGATCCAGACCGCGGGCAGGCCGGCCTCGGCGAGCAGCGCGGGGCGGGGGTCGTCGACCCGCAGGTCGGTGAGGAAGACACCGTCGACCCGGCCGTCGGCGGCCAGGCGGCGATACCCCGCCAGCTCGCGCTCGCGGTCCGGCACGACCTGCAGCAGCAGCGACTGCCCCAGCGGGGCCAGTGCCGACTCGATCCCGGCGATGAACCCGGGAAAGAACGGGTCGGCGCCGAGGGTCTCCGGCGGGCGGGCGATGACCAGGCCGACCGCCAGCGCCCGGGAGGCCGCCAGCGCGCGGGCCCGGTGGCTGGGCGTCCAGCCCAGGTCGCGGGCCGCGGCCAGGATCCGGTCCCGGGTCTCCGGCGCGACCCCAGGCCGGTCGTTGAGCGCGAAGGACACCGCACCCTTCGAGACGCCCGCCTTGCGGGCGACGTCGGAGATGGTGGGGCGACGCGAGGTCATTGGGTCTAATAAAGCGGTTTAGTTACCGGGATGTCAACCAGCGCCGCCGCTGTCCCGGTCCGTCAGTCCCCGCGCAGGATGTCGTAGCCCAGCCGGACCACCAGGCCGGTGACGACCACCAGGAAGACCACCCGGACGAACCGGCTGCCGCGGCGGATCGCGGTGTGCGCGCCGAGCCAGCCGCCGGCCACGTTGCACGCACCCATCGCCAGGCCGAGCCGCCACATCGGGGCGCCCTGCGGGATGAACACGAGCAGTGCCCCCACGTTGGTGGCGAGGTTGACGATGCGGGCGGTGGCCGAGGCCGGCAGGAACGCGTAGCCGAGCAACCCGACGAGCGCGACCACGAGGAACGCACCGGTCCCGGGACCGAAGATGCCGTCGTAGAAGCCGATCGTGCCGCCGGCCGCAGCTGCCACCAGGTGGTGGCGGTGCCCGCTGAAACGGAGCCGCTCCTCCAGCCCCATCCGCGGCCGGGCCACGGTCCAGGCACCCACGAGGACGAGCAGCACGAGCACCAGAGGACGGAACACCCCGCTCGGCAGCAGCGAAGCACACAGCGCGCCGCCCGCCGCGCCGACCAGCGCGACGCCGGCCATCGGCAGAGCGGTGCGCAGGTCGGGGCGCACCCGTCTCAGGAAGGTCAACGCGGATGCGGTCGTGCCGCAGACGGATGACAGCTTGTTGGTCGCCAGCACCGCGGCCGGCGAGGCGCCAGGCAGCACGAGCAGCAGTGCCGGCAGCTGGATCAGGCCGCCGCCGCCGGACACCGCGTCGACCCAGCCGGCGAATGCCGCAGCGGCGCAGAGCAGCAGCACCTCGTGCAGCCCGGGCACCGGCTCAGTGCCGCCACGCGTCGACGACCGCGATCAGGTCGGCGAGCCGCTGGACGACGGCGTCCGGGTCGCCCTCGACGTGCCCCTTCTGCGCGTCGGGGATGGCACTGTGCGGCACCAGCACGGCGCGCATGCCGACCTGCTTGGCGCCGTGGATGTCGTCGAACGGCCGGTCGCCGACGAAGACGGCTCGGGCCGGGTCCGCGACGCCGACCGCGGCGAGGGCGGCCCGGAACGCCTCCGGGTGCGGCTTGGTCCACGGGATCTCGCTGGAGTAGACCGCGCCGTCGATCAGTCGGAGGATGCCGTCGCGGCGGAAGACCTGCTCGTGGTGCTCGCGGGTCCACAGGGTGTTCGACAGGACGCCGACCCGGATGCCGCGGTCCTTGAGGGCGGCGAACAGGTCCGGCACGTCCGGGTCGGTGAGCGTGTGCGGCTCCCAGAACGCGTGGTAGGCCGCCAGCGCGCGCTCGTGCCGGTCGGTCGAGGTCTCGACGCCGACGCTGCGGAAGATCTCGTCGAGAGTCGCCGAGCGCTGGTGCTCGCGGCCCGCGCGCCAGGCATCGTCCTCGGCGGACAGGATCTGCGCGGACAGCTCGTCGGCGCGGTCGGGGTCGTAGACCTCGGCGTAGCGCAGCCACTGCTCACGCAGGTCGATGGTGTGCCACGGAGTCAGCGTCCCACCCCAGTCGAAGACGACCGCGTCGACCGCCGTCACGAGCGAACGGTACGGACCAGGTGCGCCGCGGCCTCGGCGACAGCGACGTCCTCGCGCTCACCGGTACGCCGGTCGCGCACCTCGACCACGCCGTCGGCGAGGCCCTTGCCGACCACGACCACCGTCGGCATCCCGAGCAGCTCGGCGTCCTTGAACTTCACCCCCGCCGAGACCCCACGGCGGTCGTCGAAGAGGACCGTCAGGCCCTGCTCCACCATGTCGTCGGAGAGCGCCTGGGCCGCCTCGAGCACCGCGTCGTCCTTGCCTGCGGCGACCACGTGCACGTCGGCCGGCGCAACCGCGCGCGGCCAGCACAGGCCCTTGTCGTCGAGGGTGGCCTCGGCGATCGCTGCGACCGCCCGGGACGGTCCGATCCCGTAGGAGCCCATGGTCACGACGACCTGCTTGCCGTTCTCGTCCAGCACCTTGAGGTCCAGGACGTCGGCGAACTTGCGGCCGAGCTGGAAGATGTGGCCCATCTCGATGCCCCGCGCGGTCACCAGCGTGCCGCCGTCGCCGTTGGGGCACGGGTCGCCCTCGAACACCGAGGCGGCCTCGATCGTCCCGTCGCCGGTGAAGTCCCGGCCGGCGACCAGGTCGAAGACGTGCCGGCCGGGCTCGTTCGCGCCGGTGATCCAGCGGGTGCCCCCGACCACCCGCGGGTCGAGCAGGTAGCGGATGGCCGACGGCTTGTCGGCACCGAGCGCCGCCGGGCCGATGTAGCCGCGGACCAGCCCGGGAGTCGCGGCGAAGTCCTCCTCGGTGAAGGGCTGGACGACCGACGGGTGCACGACCGCCTCGAGGCGCTTCGCGTCCACGTCGCGGTCGCCCGGCACCCCGATGGCCAGCAGCTCGGTCTTGCCCGCGGGCGTCCGCAGCTT
The DNA here is from genome assembly GCA_963746465.1 of uncultured Actinomycetota bacterium. Taxonomy (GTDB): domain Bacteria; phylum Actinomycetota; class Actinomycetes; order JACCUZ01; family JACCUZ01; genus CAVVAY01. The sequence goes on from CAVVAY010000013.1 coordinate 249,287, forward strand.
CACGACGACGTTCTTCAGCGTGTCTCCGGCGGTCCACTCCCGGTCGTCGCGGCGCAGGTCGGCCCGGGAGTTGGCCAGCGCCACAAGGGTCTCGATCGTCGGGGTGTCCGGCGTGTCCTCGACGTGCGCGGGCGGAACGTCGTCGTACGACTGGGCATCGGGCACCAGGGTGCGCAGCGCCTCCACGTTGGCCGCGTAGTCGCAGGTCGTGCAGCGGACGTAGGTGTCCTCGCCGACCTCGGCCGGGGTGAGGAACTCCTCGCTCTTCGAGCCGCCCATCGCACCGGAGAGCGCGGACACGATGACGTAGTCGAGCCCGAGGCGGTCGAAGATCCGCACGTAGGCCTCGCGGTGCGCGGCATACGACCGGTCCAGCCCGGCGTCGTCGACGTCGAAGGAGTAGGAGTCCTTCATCACGAACTCGCGACCGCGCAGCAGCCCGGCGCGCGGCCGCTGCTCGTCGCGGAACTTGGTCTGGATCTGGTAGATCCACAGCGGCAGGTCCTTGTACGACGAGTACAGGTCCTTCACCAGCAGGGTGAAGAACTCCTCGTGGGTCGGGCCGAGCATGTAGTCGACGCCCTTGCGGTCCTCGACCCGGAACACGTCGTCGCCGTACTCGGTCCACCGGTTGCTCTTGTCGTAGGGCTCCTTGGGCAGCAGCGCCGGGAAGTGCACCTCCTGCGCGCCCATCGTGTCCATCTCGTCGCGGATCACCGCCTCGATGTTGCGCAGCACCCGCCAGCCCAGCGGCAGATAGGCGTACCCGCCGGGGGCCACCCGGCGGATGTAGCCGCCGCGGACGAGCAGCCGATGGCTCGGGACCTCAGCGTCGGCCGGGTCCTCGCGAAGCGTGCGGAGGAACAGGGTCGACATGCGGAGCAGCACTGGTGGTCCCCTCGGAGGCGTCGTGTCGCCCGAAGGATAACGACGCGGACGCCGGGTGGCCGACCCGGTTTCGCCCGGCCCGGTCACCCGGGTCGCACCGGTCACCGGAAGGCGGTGGCCTGGATGCCGTAGAGCTCGGCGTACCGGCCGCCCAGCGCCATCAGGTCGGCGTGGCTGCCGACCTCGGCGACCCGCGCCCCGTCCAGGACCACGATCTGGTCGGCCATCCGGACGGTGGAGAACCGGTGCGACACCAGCACCGTGACCCTGCCGTTGGTCACCTCCTCACGGGCGGCCGCCGCGAACCGCTCGAACAGCGCGTGCTCGGTCTCCGCGTCCAGCGCCGCGGTCGGCTCGTCCAGCACGAGCAGCAGCGGGTCGTCCCGCATGAAGCCGCGGGCCAGTGCGAGCTTCTGCCACTGGCCGAAGGAGACCTCGACGCCGTCGTCCCAGCTCGGCCCGAGCTGCGTGTCGAGTCCGGCCGGCAGCCGTTCGACCACGTCCTCGGCGCCGGCCCGGTCGACGGCGGTCGAGGCGGCGGCCCGGTCGCCCAGGCGCGCGAGCTCGCCGAGCCCGATGCCGTCCAGCGCACGCAGCTCGAACCGGAAGAAGTCCTGGAAGGCGCCGGCGAGGCGGCTGCGCCACTCAGGCACCGACATCGATGCGAGGTCGACGCCGTCGACCTCGATCCTTCCGGAGTCCGGGTCGTAGAGCCGGGCCAGCAGCTTGACCAGGGTGGTCTTGCCCGCGCCGTTGTCGCCGACGACCGCGACCACGGCTCCGGCGGGCAGCTCGATGCTGACGTCGTCCAGGACCAGCCGGTCGGTGCCCGGGTAGCGGAAGGACACGTGCTCGAACCGGATGCCGGTGGACAACGTGCTGGGCGGGGTGCCGTCCGAGCGGGCGTCGACCGCCGCGGCGTAGTCCTCGAGCCAGATCAGCCGGCGCGAGATGTCCAGCCAGATGCTACGCAGGAAGCCGAGCTCCCCGACCGCCGCACCGACGAACTGGGAGAGCTGGCTGCCGACCACGAGCACCAGCACGACCGACCCGGCGGACGCGTCGAGAACGCTGGCCGTGAACACGACCGCACCGACGTAGCCCAGCCCGAAGACCGCCCAGGCCAGGCTGCTCCAGAGCGCGGTCCCCCACTTGGCCCGCCGCATCGGCTGGTACAGAAGACGCCACTCGGCCCGGCGGCGTTCGGCCAGGTCGAGCCCGTTGCCGGTGACGCGCAGCTCCTTGCCCGGCGGCGCGGTGGTGCCGAGGACGAAGAGGTGGCGGACCCGCCGCTGGTGCTGCGCCTCCCGGCGGAGCACCGCCTGCTCGACCCCCGGCCGCCAGGTCGCCGCGACCACCGTCGGCACCGCGAACAGCACGAGCAGGCCCAGCGCCGGGTGCACCCGGGTGACCAGCAGCACCACGACGATCCCCAGACGCAGGACCCAGCCGAGGGTGGAGAACAGCGACAGGAACAGGTGATCGAGGCCGAAGGTGTGCCGGCGGAGCACCTCCAGCCGGTCCAGGTGCTCCCGACGCTCCTGATGGGCGATCGTGGCGACGGAGGCGTGCAGCTCGGCGACATGGGCCTCCATCGCGATCGAGATCCGGTCGCGGAACCGCCGGCTGATCCGGTCGAAGACCACCTGCAGCCACCAGAGCAGGGTCGCGGACATCGCGAGCCCGACCGCGGCGACCATCACCTTGCCGTGGGCGTCGTCGTTGACGCCGTCGACGAGCAGCGCCAGCCACAGCCCGACGAGTGACTGCGGCAGCGCGACGGCCAAGGTCATGACCAGTGACACGGCGAGCAGGCGCGGCTCGATCGCGTAGGCGAGCTTGACCATCCGCCACAGCGACTCCATCGCCGGGGGCAGGTCGGCGTCGCGCGCCTTCTCCTCCTCAGTCGAGCGACTCAACGACGACCTCCTCCCCCAGCTCGTCGTACTCGGTGAACCGGGAGGCCTGCAGCTCGAACATCGTCCGGTAGCGGCCACCGAGCGCCATCAGCTCGTCGTGGGTCCCCAGCTCGGCGACCCGGCCGTGCTCGAGCACGCAGATGAGGTCGGCCTTGCGCACGGTGGAGAACCGGTGCGACACCAGGATGGTGGTGCACCCACGGGTCTCGGTGAGGATGCGGTCGAAGATCTCGGCCTCCCCCCGCACGTCGAGTGCGGCGGTCGGCTCGTCGAGGAGCACGACCCGCGCGCCCTGCCGTACGGCGGCCAGCGCGCGGGCCAGAGCGATCCGCTGCCACTGACCGCCGGAGAGGTCGGTGCCGCCCTCGTACCCGCGAGCCAGCACGGTGTCCAGCGCGGCCAGCTGCTCCGCGCCGGCAGCGGTGAGCGAGTCGGTCACGACGTCGTCCGGCGCACCCAGCGGCGCGACGTTGTCGCGCAGGGGCAGCTCGTAGCGCACGAAGTCCTGGAAGACGGCCGTGACCGTCGACCGGTAGTCCGCCAGCGCCATCTCGCGCAGGTCGACACCGCCGACCTCGACCGCGCCGACCTGCGGGTCGTAGAGCCGGCAGAGCAGCTTGGCCAGCGTGGTCTTGCCGGCCCCGTTCACGCCGACCACCGCCATCGACGTTCCGGCGGGAACCGTGAGATCGACCCCGTCGAGCACGGACGGGCCACCCGGGTAGCCGAAGGTGACGTCGCGGAACCGCACCTCCGGAGCCTCCGTGCCCCATACGGCCCCTCGTGTGCCGCCGGGCAGGGCTCCGGCGACCGCCATCAGGGCCGGAAGCCGCACGGTGGCCGCAGCGGGTGCGGCGGCGGTGTCCAGAGCCCAGCTCAGGCCGCCGAAGGCGACGGCGCTCGCGCCGACGGCTGCTTGCAGGTAGGTCGTGGCGGCGCCCAGCCCGATCCGGTCGTCGAGCACCGCGTCGGCCAGGGCCCAGAACACCAGCGCGTTGCCCGCGAGCACGATGACCAGTGCGCCGGCCAGCGGCCGTTCGCGAAGCCGGGTGGCCTCCCACTGCAGCTGGTAGAGCCGGGTACGCCGGGCGGTGAACCGCTCGATCACCCAGCCGGCCAGCCCGAACAGCCGCAGCTCCTTGGCGGCCGGCGGCTCGACCGCCAGGTCGTAGGCGTAGGCGGCGTGCCGGTGCTCGGCCCGCACCTCGGCGGTGTTGCGGTCCTTCCAGACGCCGCTCTCGCGCAGCAGCCAGTGGGTGGCACCCCAGACGGCGAGCAGCACCAGCGGCGCCCACCAGGCGAAGCCGACGAGCACTGCGGCCGACGCCACCCCGGAGAGCAGCAGGACGAGTCCGCCGGCGATGAAGTCCATGCCGACCACGAGGGGTGGGCCGTTCATCCCGAGGTCGAAGTCACGGGCCATCGAGAGGTCCTCGGCCAGCTCGTTGCTCTCCAGGTGTCCCATCCCCGGCGGGGTCACGGACGCCATCATCAGCCGGTCGTGCAGCCAGTCGGCCGTGGTCGCGCCGAGGATCGCGCTGACCGCCTGCTGCAGCGGTGTCAGCACCTGCATGGCGACGAAGACGATGCCGACGAAGATGAGCGGCCCGGCCAGCGCCGACCCGTCGCGCACCGCACCGACGAGCCACCCGGTCGAGATGGCGAGCAGCGCCGGCATCGCCGCCCGCAGCACGAGGAGCGCCCACCACCCGACCGCCAGCCGCGGCGCCGCCCGGAACAGCACCCGGAAGAACGTCGTGGTGTCGTGGGACAGGAGCCGTTGCAGCATGCTTGCGGACCCTAGCCGTCGTGCGCCTGGTAGCCGTAAAGGTCGCTCATCGGCTCTGCGACGTGTATCTGCCGGCCGTCGGGATCGGTCAGGCGCAGGGAGCGGCCGAACTCCTCGTCGATGATGTGCGCGTCGGTGAAGCCGGCCGAGATCAGCCTCGCCTGCACCTCTTCGAGCGGCTCGTCGGACTCGAACGACAGGTCGGTGTCCCCCGGTTGGTGAGGCCGCTCCGTGACAGCAGTGGTGTGCAGCTGGACGCCGCCGCCATCGCCACGCTGAAGGACCCAGCCGCCGCTGTCACTGCTGAGCTGTGGTGGAAGACCCAACGCCTCGAGGAACGCGCGCATGGCCGGTACGTCGTCGGTGTAGCGGACCGGTGTCACCTTCATGGTTTGCTCCTCCTGTTCTGGCCGTCGAGGTACTGCGTGAGCGCCGTTTGCACGAGGGTCGACAGGGATGCTCCGGAGTCGACGGCGGCATGTTTGGCCCGGCGTACCAGCTCGGGGGGCAGGTACACGTTGAACTGCACTTTGGGCGCCGGTTCCACCATGGCTAGAATGCTAGCAATCTAACAAAGGCGTGCACCAGAGGGGATCCTGTCAGCATCGTGGTCGAGCCCCACCCGCCGCCGACCCTGCCGGGCATCGCGGTGCAGCATCAGAACAGCACGGACATGAACGAGCCGACGTCGGTGAAGCCGACCCGCCGGTAGGTCGCGCGGGCCGCCTCGTTGAAGCCGTTCACGTACAGGCTGACGACGGGGGCGATCTCCCGGCGGGCGACCTCGGCGACCGTCGCCATCCCCGGCGCCGACAGGCCGCGGCCTCGCAGGTCGGGCGGCACCCACACGCCCTGCACCTGGCAGGCGGCCGAGCTGACCGAGCCGATCTCGGCCTTGAACACCACCCGGCCGCCCTCGATCCGCGCGAAGGCGCGACCGGCGCGCACGAGCTCGGCGACCCGGTTGCGGTACGACGCGCCGCCGTCCGGCCCGAGCGGGGACACCCCGACCTCCTCGGTGAACATCGCGACGCAGGCGGGCAGCAGGACGTCCAGCTCGTCCGGCGTCACCCGGCGTACCAGCGGGTCGAGCGGGATGGCAGCTGGCCGGGAGAGGGCCATCAGCGGCTGCGGGTCGCGGACCTCGCGGGCCGGACCCCACGCGGACGCCAGCTCACGCCACAGCTCGCCCACCGCGGCGCGGTCACCGACGATGGAGGCGCACCGGCGGCCCTGCCGGCGGCCGCGGTCCGCGAAGGCCCGGACGGCGTCGGACCCGGCCTGCACCGGCACCAGGTTCGCGCCGGCGTGGCAGAGCGCCTCGAGCCGGCCGTCGACGGAGTAGCCCCACATCTCGCCACCGAGCCGGGCGGGGTCGAGGCCGACCGCTTCCACCCGGGAGGCGACGAACACGTCGGCGACCGGGTCGCGGGTGAGGACCTGCTGGACCTCGTCGAGGTCCTCCGGGCGCAGCACACGCAGCGAGGTGCTGCGCAGCATCGCCCGACCTCCTCGTCTCGTGCCCGGTCGCGCCTAGGAGACGCTCACCGCAGGCTCGCCCGAGGCTACGCCCTCGGCCTCCATCTGCTCCGCGATCCGCATGGCTTCCTCGATCAGCGTCTCGACGATCTGCGACTCGGGGACCGTCTTGATGACCTCGCCCTTGACGAAGATCTGGCCCTTGCCGTTGCCGGACGCCACGCCCAGGTCGGCCTCGCGGGCCTCGCCGGGTCCGTTGACGACGCAGCCCATCACCGCGACCCGCAACGGGACGGTGAGCCCTTCGAGCCCGGCGGTGACCTGGTCGGCCAGGGTGTAGACGTCGACCTGGGCCCGGCCGCAGGACGGGCAGGAGACGATCTCGAGCCCGCGCTGCTTGAGCCCGAGCGACTCGAGGATCTGGTTGCCGACCTTGACCTCCTCGACGGGCGGGGCCGACAGCGAGACGCGGATCGTGTCGCCGATGCCCTCCGCGAGCAGGGCACCGAAGGCCACCGAGGACTTGATGGTCCCCTGGAACGCCGGGCCGGCCTCGGTCACGCCGAGGTGCAGCGGGTAGTCGCAGCGCTGGGCGAGCAACCGGTAGGCGTTGATCATCACGACCGGGTCGTTGTGCTTGACCGAGATCTTGATGTCCCGGAAGCCGTGCTCCTCGAACAGCGAGCACTCCCAGAGGGCGGACTCGACCAGGGCCTCCGGCGTGGCCTTGCCGTACTTCTCCATCACCCGCTTGTCGAGGGACCCGGCGTTGACCCCGATCCTGATCGGGATGCCGGCGTCGCCGGCCGCCTTCGCGATCTCCTTGACCTTGTCGTCGAAGGCCTTGATGTTGCCCGGGTTGACCCGGACCGCTGCACAGCCCGCGTCGATGGCGGCGAAGACGTACTTCGGCTGGAAGTGGATGTCGGCGATCACCGGGATCTGCGACTTCTTCGCGATCGCCGGCAGCGCCTCCGCGTCGTCCTGGCTCGGCACCGCGACCCGGACGATCTGGCAGCCGGTCGCCGTCAGCTCGGCGATCTGCTGGAGGGTGGCGTTGATGTCGGTGGTCGGGGTCGTGGTCATGGACTGGACCGAGACCGGCGCGTCGCCGCCGACCAGCACTCCCCCGACGTCGATCTGGCGGGACACCCGGCGGGTGGCCAGCGGCCGGGGCGGCGTCTCGGGCATCCCGAGGGAGACGGTCATGGGAGTAAGTATCGCTCGGGTGGCTACTGCCGGATGGACAGCGGGTTCACGATGTCCGCGGCGAGGGTGAGCAGCGTCAGGCCGCCGAACAGCAGGATCACCATGTAGGTCACCGGCAGCAGCTTGTTGTAGTCGACCCGGCCCGGGTCGGCCCGGCCCCGGCGCGCGGCCAGCCAGGACCTTGCCCGCTCGTACCAGGCGACCGCGACGTGCCCGCCGTCCAGCGGGAGCAACGGGAACAGGTTGAAGACGCCGATGAAGACGTTCAGACCGCCGAGCAGCACAAGGAAGAAGATCGGTGCGCCGATCTCGATGGCCTCGCCGCCGATCCGGCTGGCCCCCAGGACGCTGATCGGCGTCTCGGCGTCTCGCTCCTCGCCGCCGATCGCGTCGAACAGCTTGGGGATCTTGGAGGGGAACTTCCCCACGGCCTGGAAGGTCTGCTCGACGCTGGTGCCCAGGAACGAGACGGCTCCTCCCACCGCTCCCGCAGCGCCGTAGTGCAGGACGTAGCGGGGCTGGCGGACCGAGAGCCCGATCGCGGAGACAGTCTGCAGCGGGCCCTTGTCGTCCTTTGCGTCCAGCGCCGGGCGTCGGGTCGCCACCAGGTCGGCCGTCGTCGTGCGCTCGACGCCGTCGCGGCGGTAGGTGATCTCGACCGGTCCCGGCGGCGAGGACCGCAGGGTCCGGACCAGGTCGCCGTACGTCGTGATGGTGGTGCCGCCGACGGTCAGGATCCGGTCACCGTGGCGGAGCCCGGCCACACGGGCCGGCGCCTCGGGGTCGCTGGCGCGGCAGGCACGCAGGGCCTTGTCCTTGGTCACGTCGTACGCCTGGACGATGCACTCGGACACCTGGCCGACCACCGGCTTCGCCGTCATCGTGTCGAAGCTCTGGGCTGCCGGGTTGGGCAGGCCGGTGGTGATCGCCGCCGCGTAGAAGATGAGCAGGGCCAGGACGAAGTGCGTCGCCGACCCGGCGACCAGGACGACGGTGCGCTGCCAGAGCGGGAACCGCCAGAAGGCGCGGTCGCGGTCCTCGGGAGCGACCTCCTCCAGCGGGGTCATCCCGACGATCTTCACGAAGCCGCCGGCGGGGACCGCCTTGAGCCCGTACTCCGTCTCGCCGCGACGGAACGAGAACACGGTCGGCCCGAAGCCGGCGAAGTACTGGGTGGCCTTCATGCCGAACCGCTTGGCGGTGAGCAGGTGTCCGGCCTCGTGCAGGCACACCGACACCAGGATGCCGATCGCGAAGATCAGCACACCGATCCAGAAGCTCACTGTGGACTTACCCCTGACGTCAGCTGCTCGGCGCGGTGACGCGCCCAGGTCTCTGCATCGACAACATCGGCAACGGTCGAGAGGTTCCTTACCTCGTGCTCGTCGAGCACCCGTGCGAGGGTGTCCACGATACCGGTGAACGGCAGCCGGCCCTTGACGAAGGCCGCCACCGCGACCTCGTTGGCCGCGTTGTAGACAGCGGGAGCCGTGCCGCCCGCGGTGCCGGCGGCCCGGGCCAGCCCGACGGCCGGGAACGCCTCGTCGTCCAGCGGCAGGAACTCCCAGGTCGACGCGGTGGTCCAGTCGCAGCCCGCCGCGGCGCCGGGCACCCGGTCCGGCCAGCCCAGGCCGAGCGCGATGGGCAGCTGCATGTCCGGCGGGCTGGCCTGGGCCAGGGTCGAGCCGTCGACGAACTCGACCATCGAGTGCACGATCGACTGCGGGTGCACCACGACGTCGATCCGGTCCAGCGGCATGTCGAAGAGCAGGTGCGCCTCGATCAGCTCAAGTCCCTTGTTCACCAGGGTTGCCGAGTTGATCGTCACGACCGGTCCCATGTCCCACGTGGGGTGGGCCAGGGCCTGCTGCACCGTGACGTCGTGCAGCTCTTCGCGGGTGCGGCCGCGGAACGGGCCGCCGCTGGCGGTCAGCACCAGCCGGCGCACCTCCGTCGCTGACCCGCCACGCAGGCACTGGGCCAGCGCCGAGTGCTCGGAGTCGACCGGCACGATCTGCCCGGGCGCGGCGGCGGCCTTGACCAGCGGGCCGCCGGCGACCAGCGACTCCTTGTTGGCCAGGGCGAGGACCCGGCCCTCCTCGAGGGCCGCCAGCGTCGGGCCGAGACCGATCGAGCCGGTGATGCCGTTGAGCACCACGTCGCAGGGCCAGCGGGCGAGCTCGGTCGCCGCGTCCGGACCGGCCAGGATCTTGGGGACCGGGTGCTCGCCCGCGTCGTACCCGCCGGCCTTGGCCGCGGCGTAGAAGGCGAGCTGCAGGTCCTGCGCCGTGCTCGCCCGCGACACCGCCACGGCCTCGACGCCGAGCTCCAGGGCCTGCGTGGCCAGCAGGGTGACGTTGGCACCGCCGGCGGCCAGCCCGACGACCCGGAACCGGTCCGGGTTGGCCCGGACGATGTCCAGGGCCTGGGTGCCGATCGACCCGGTCGACCCCAGCACGACGACGTCCCGACGAGCGCTCACCGCTCCAGTGTCGGGCACGCACGGCTGTTACCTGACGGAGGGCCGAAAGCACAAGGGGTGACGAAGCAGACATTTCCGGCACCGGCTGCCTACCGTGGCCGCGCACCGTCACCCGACGTTCGTCTCTCTCCCGTGGAGGAACCTGCCCATGCGCAGAACACGAAGCACCGTGCTCGGTACCGCGATGGCTCTGCTCGGCGGCGCGCTCGCCGTCGGCGCCGCACCCACAGCTGCGTCCGGGGCCAGCGGCCCGGAGCACGGGGTGAAGACGCATGCCGCCGCCACCTCCGCCGGGTCCGCCGACCGGGTGAGCGACTACTGGACCACGACCCGGATGCGCAACGCCCGACCGGCGCAGGAACCCGCTGCGTCCTCGGCGTCGAGCAGCACTGTGGCCCGCGGGACGGCGACCAAGGTGGCCGCCCGGAAGCCGCCGAGCGGCCCGGCCCCGACACCGGCCGCGTCGACGGTGGCCACCACGGGCAAGGTGTTCTTCACCCTCGGTGGTGTCAACTACGTGTGCTCCGGCACCGCGACCTCGAGCAGCAACCGCGACGTCGTCACCACTGCCGGCCACTGCGTCAACGAGGGTCCCGGTGCGTTCGCTACGAACTGGGCCTTCGTGCCGGCCTACAACAACGGCAGTCGGCCCTACGGCACCTGGACCGCACGCACCCTCGTGACCACCAGCGCCTGGGCGAACCAGGGCGACATCAACTACGACGGCGGCTTCGCCGTGATGAACACGCTGAACGGTGCCCACCTCACCGACGTGGTCGGCGGCCAGGGCATCGGCTTCAACCTGGCCCGCGGACTGAGCTACAACGCCTACGGCTACCCGGCGGCGCCGCCGTTCAACGGCGAGACCCTCAAGTCGTGCTCGGGCACCGCGTCTGACGACGTGTGGGGCGGCACGCAGAGCCAGGCCATCACCTGCGACATGACCGGCGGCTCCAGCGGTGGGCCGTGGCTCATCGCCAACAGCTCCACGATCAACTCGCTGAACAGCTTTGGCTACAACGGTCTGAACAACAAGATGTTCGGGCCGTACTTCGGCAGCGAGATCCAGTCGGCCTACAGCAGCGCGGCGACCCGGTAGTGAGAAGGCTGCTGGAGCGGCTGCTCCGGCGCAGGGGCGGGGTGGTCACCTCCGAGGTGACCACCCCGCCCGAGCAGGTAGAGGAGTACTGGACGGACGAGCGGATCCGTGACGCGCGACCTCGCGAGCAGCGCCTGGATCCACCTGACGCCCGTTAGGGCCCGCGCCAGGCCTGTGCTCCTGCTCATCCGGTCAAGCCGGGGCCGTGCGGTGCCGACACAGGGAAGGTGTCGGACTTCACGCGTCATCCCCCCAGCAAGATGCTGACCCTCGACGAGGCGGCCGCGATGGCCCGCCTCGACCCGCAGATCGTCACCGAGGCGATCCGTGACCGGAAGCTCAAAGGCGCGCAGGTGCGCGGCGCCTGGCAGGTCTCGGTCGGCGAGGTCCGTCGCTGGCTCTCCCGCCGCTGAGCAGTCACGCCTCGCGCCGCTGCGCCATCAGGTAGCAGCGTCGGCTCGGGTACTCCACGTCAGACAGCGGACGCCGGAGAATGGTCGCCATGACCGTGAAGCCCGCGGCTTCGACGTCGGCCACGACGGCGTCCGGGTCCAGGAAGAACGCGTCGACGTCCACCGGCTCGCCGAACCACTCGGTGAGGTGGTTGACGTCTCCGACGGAGAAGTCCGCGCTGTCGACGTGGAACGCGACGAGCAGCCAGCCACCTGCAGCCACCACGCGGGCCAGCTCGGCGCAGGCGGCAGCACGCTCCTCGGGTGACAGGTGGATGATCGAGTAGAGCGCGATCGCGCCCGCCCACCTGCCGTCGGCGACCGGCAGCCGGAGCATCGACCCGACCACGAACGCCAGAGCGGGAGCTCGGTCGCGGGCGACCCGGATCATCCCCGGGGACAGGTCCACGCCCATGACGTCAGGGTGGTCCCGGGCGAGGTGGCGGGTGACGTGCCCCGGTCCGCAGCCGACATCGGCCACCGTTCCCGGGCCCACCAGCTCGAGGAAGCCTGCGAGCAGCGCCCGGTCGAGCGGCTTGTGGTCGAGCTCGTCGGCCAGCCGGGCGTCGTACGCCCGGGCGATCGCGTCGTAGGCCGCGCGCACCCCGGACGACACGGTCAGAGCTCGGTCGACGTGCCGGGTGAGAGCCGGCGATAGTCGGTGCCGCCCTTCATCTCCAGCCACCGGTCGACGCCGGCGTTGCCGATGTCGCTGAGCATCGCGTCGTGCACCGGGAAGGCCCGGGCGGGAGCGACCGCCCGCACGAACTCGATCGCCTCGGCGAGCTTGAGCCACGGTGCACTCACCGGGAGCAGCAGGGTCTCGACCTCGAGGTCGGGGATGTGCAGCGCGTCTCCCGGGTGGTAGATGCCGCCGAGGACGAACCCGACGTTGGCGCATCCGGGAAGCCCGTCGTAGATCTCCGCGTGCTCGCCGCCCACCACGCGGACCTCGAGCCCGGCGACCTCGAACACCTCGCCCACCGCCACGGCGTGCACCTCGAGGCCGTGCTGGTCGGCCAGCTGGGAGGCCACGGCCGCGTTGGTGTGCAGGCGCACCCCGGAGCGCACCGCGGGGACCAGCCGGTCCACGTCGAGGTGGTCCGGGTGCTCGTGCGTGACGAGCAGGTCTGCGACGCCGTCCAGGTCGAGGTCAGGCGAGTAGGTGCCGGGATCCAGCAGCACCGAGCCGTCGCCGGTGTCGAGGCGGACACAGGCATGGCCGTACTTCGTCAGACGCACCTGACGACCGTAGCGGCGGGGCCCGCGTCGTGCCGAAGCCGGGCCCCGCGTGCTCGGGACCCGGCTCCGACAGCTAGGTCAGGCCCTGCGGTGCCGCCCGAGTCGAACCAGGCCGACGCCCGCCGCGGCGGTGAAGAACCCGATCAGTGCGAGACCTGTCGGGTCCTCGCCGCCGGTCTGGGCGAGTACCCCCGCACCCGGACGCCGGTGGGCCGGCCCGGCGGATTCGCCGGCACCCAGGACGCCGGTGCCGCCGGCAGCCGTGTCGGTCCCTTCCGTGGATCCCACGCCTGAGCCCACACCGCTGCCGGTGGTGCCGGCGGTCCCGGCGGCCAGGAACGTCGGCACGACCGAGCCGCTCGTACCGCCGGCACCGCCGCTACCACCGGTGCCACCGGTGCCACCGGTACCACCGGTACCACCGGTACCACCGGTACCGCCGCCGGGAGGCAGGAAGCACACGGCCAGGCTCATCGGCGGCAGCGTGATCCCTGTCGCCGACACGGCCACCGCCGTGCTGCACGAGTTGGCCGCGCCGGTGTTGCCACCGACACCAACGGCGTTCGCGCTGGCGTTGCCGCTGTTCCCGGTGGTCGCCGAACCGATACCCGCGGCCGTCGCGGAACCTGACGAACCGCCGGTAGCAGCCTGTGTCACGATCCCGGACCCACCCGAGGTCGCGCCGATGGCGATGGACCCGCCGAACCGGGTGTCGCCGCTGGAGGCGTCCACGTCACCCGACTCGCCAGAGCTACCCGCGACGTGCGCCCATCCGCCGTTACCGGTGAAGGCGAGGACGTACGGCGATGCCTCGGCGTCGCCGGACCCGCCCGAACCCGCGTCCGCACTCGTGCCGGTCGCGCTGTCACCGGATCCGGCGTGGGACCGGGAGTGCGCAACGGCGTCCGCGTCCCCGGATCCGCCGGCGCCCCCCGGACCGCTCGCCGCGACGGCGAGTGCGCCGCTGCCCGAGGTGGCGGCGCCGGAGTCGCCACCGGTCCCGGCAGCCGCTGCTGTGGCGTCGCCGGACCTACCGGACGTCGCCGAGCCGCTCCCGGAGGCCGAGGCGTTACCGCTCGCCCCACCAGCCGCCGAACCGGTGACAGCCCCGGTGTCCCCGGTGGAGGCGTCGACGGAGATGCCGCCGCTGCCGCCGGTCCCGGTGGCGCCCGTGTCGCCACTGGTGGCGTCCACGGCGCCGGAGTACCCCGACTCGCCGTAGACGTCAGCCCCGCCGCCGCTCCCGCTCCGGCCGTCGACCTCTGGTGAGGCGTCGGCTGACCCGGAGTCCCCGGAGCCGGCCGCGGCGCTGGTCGTGGTAACCGAGTCACCCGAAGCCGCGTCGCTGTGCGAGAGCGCTACCGACGTCGCGTCGCCGGAGCCTGTTCCGGCACCGCTGGCCGCGTTCGCCGTCGCGCCGCTGCCCGACTGCACGGCCCCGGTGTCTCCACCGGTTGACGTCGCCCTGCCACTGGCGGCGCCCGTGGCGCCCGTGGTGGCCGAGCCGGACCCGTTCGCCACCGCTGCGCCGCTGCGACCACCCGTCGCCGCTCCGGTCACCGATCCGCTGTCACCACTGGCCGCGGCCACTGCGATGCCACCGCTGCCGCCGGACCCGGTGTCGCCGGTGTCGCCAGAGGTCGCTCCGACCCACCCGCTGTCACCGGAGTAGCCCGCCGTCTCGGCCGAACCGCCGTCGCCACTGTGAGCCTTGACCTCCGGAGAACCGGTCGCATCGCCGGAGTCGCCGGACTCTCCGGTCGCACAGGCACCAGTGACGCTGTCGCCCGAGCCCGCGCCGCTGCCCGACAGGACGATGGCCACGGCATCACCGGAGGCACCGCCCGGGCCGCTGGTCGCGGTCCCGGCCGCCGAGCTGGAGGAGGTCGCCGCACCGGTGTCGCCACCGGTCGCCCCGGCCGACCCCGACGCACTGCCGGTCCCGCCCGAGGTCGCGCTGCCGGTCGCCCCGGCCGAGGCGCCACCACTGGCACCACCAGTCGCCGAGCCGGTCACCGGACCGGTGGCACCACTGTCCGCGGCCACCGAGATCCCGCCGCTGCCACCAGCGCCCGTGTCACCGGTGTCGCCCGAGCCGGCCCACACACCACCGGACTCGCCCGACCCGCCCAGCACCAGCGCACCCCCACCGTCACCGGACCCGGCCAACGCCACCGGCTCGGACTCCGCCTTGCCCGAGTCACCGGACACACCCAGCCCGAAGGCCTCGGTGCCCGAGTCCCCGGACTCCGCACCACTGGCCGACCCGACCAGCGTGAACGCATCACCCGTGGTGCCGACGTCACCGGAGTCCCCCGTGGAAGAGGTCTCCGACGCCGGACCGGCTGCACCCGTACCGCCGCTACCGCTCCCGCCAGTGTCACCACTGGCCGAGCTGGCGTCCGCGGTCGCGTCCCCGGTCGGCCCGGAGGCCCCGCCCGGGCCGCTGGTCGCGGTCCCGGTCGCGCTGCTGGAGGAGGTCGCCGCACCGGTGTCCCCACCGACCGCGCTCCCCGACCCCGACGCCGCACCCGTGGTGCCACTGACCGCCGTGCCCGACGCCGTCGCCGAACCCGGGCCACTGGCCCCGCCGGTCGCCGACCCGGTCACCGCACCGGTCGCGCCACTGTCCGCATCCACCGAGATCCCGCCACTGCCACCAGCACCCGCGGTGTCACCGGTGTCCCCCGAACCGGCCCCGACCCCACCGGAGTCACCGGACCCGCCCAGCACCAGCGCACCCCCGCCGTCACCGGACCCGGCCAACGCCACCGGCTCGGACTCCGCCTTGCCCGAGTCACCGGACACCGCCACCCCGGCAGCACCCGTCCACGAGTCACCGGAGGAGGCACCGCTGGCCGACCCGACCAGCGTGAAGGCATCGCCGGACCAACCACCGTCGCCGCTGTCCCCGGAGGACGCCGACGCACTGGCCGGACCACCAGCCCCGGAGCCACCAGTACCGGTACCCGGCCCGGTGTCACCACTGGCCGAGCTCGCCGTCGCGTCCGCGTCCCCGGTCGCCCCGGAGGCACCGCCCGGGCCGCTGGTCGCGGTCCCGGTCGCCGAGCTGGAGGAGGTCGCCGCACCGGTGTCGCCACCGGTCGCCCCGGCCGACCCCGACGCACTGCCGGTCCCGCCCGAGGTCGCGCTGCCGGTCGCCCCGGCCGAGGCGCCACCACTGGCCCCACCGGTCGCCGACCCGGTCACCGCACCCGTGCCACCCGAGGTCGCGGCCACCGCGATACCACCACTGGCCCCACCCCCGGCCGTGTCACCGGTGTCACCCGAGCCGGCCCACACACCACCGGACTCGCCCGACCCGCCCAGCACCAGCGCACCCCCGCCGTCACCGGACCCGGCCAACGCCACCGGCTCGGACTCCGCCTTGCCCGAGTCACCGGACACACCCAGCCCGAAGGCCTCGGTGCCCGAGTCCCCGGAGGAGGAACCGCTCAACGAGCCGACCAGGGCGGCCGCCAACCCTGAACCTGCACCGTCCCCGCTGTCACCGGAGGACGCCGACGCACTGGCCGGACCACCAGCGCCGGAGCCACCAGTACCGGTACCCGGCCCGGTGTCACCACTGGCCGAGCTGGCGTCCGCGGTCGCGTCCCCGGTCGGCCCGGAGGCCCCGCCCGGGCCGCTGGTCGCGGTCCCGGTCGCGCTGCTGGAGGAGGTCGCCGCACCGGTGTCCCCACCGACCGCGCTCCCCGACCCCGACGCCGCACCCGTGGTGCCACTGACCGCCGTGCCCGACGCCGTCGCCGAACCCGGGCCACTGGCCCCGCCGGTCGCCGACCCGGTCACCGCACCGGTCGCGCCACTGTCCGCATCCACCGAGATCCCGCCACTGCCACCAGCACCCGCGGTGTCACCGGTGTCCCCCGAACCGGCCCCGACCCCACCGGAGTCACCGGACCCGCCCAGCACCAGCGCACCCCCGCCGTCACCGGACCCGGCCAACGCCACCGGCTCGGACTCCGCCTTGCCCGAGTCACCGGACACCGCCACCCCGGCAGCACCCGTCCACGAGTCACCGGAGGAGGCACCGCTCAACGAGCCGACGTGGACCGCGGCCGCACCCGAACCTGCACCGTCGCCGCTGTCCCCGGAGGACGCCGACGCACTGGCCGGACCACCAGCCCCGGAGCCACCAGTACCGGTACCCGGCCCGGTGTCACCACTGGCCGAGCTCGCCGTCGCGTCCGCGTCCCCGGTCGCCCCGGAGGCACCGCCCGGGCCGCTGGTCGCGGTCCCGGTCGCCGAGCTGGAGGAGGTCGCCGCACCGGTGTCGCCACCGGTCGCCCCGGCCGACCCCGACGCACTGCCGGTCCCGCCCGAGGTCGCGCTGCCGGTCGCCCCGGCCGAGGCGCCACCACTGGCCCCACCGGTCGCCGACCCGGTCACCGCACCCGTGCCACCCGAGGTCGCGGCCACCGCGATACCACCACTGGCCCCACCCCCGGCCGTGTCACCGGTGTCACCCGAGCCGGCCCACACACCACCGGACTCGCCCGACCCGCCCAGCACCAGCGCACCCCCGCCGTCACCGGACCCGGCCAACGCCACCGGCTCGGACTCCGCCTTGCCCGAGTCACCGGACACACCCAGCCCGAAGGCCTCGGTGCCCGAGTCCCCGGACTCCGCACCACTGGCCGACCCGACATGAGTCGTCGCCTCGCCGGACCAACCACCGTCGCCGCTGTCCCCGGAGGACGCCGACGCACTGGCCGGACCACCCAGCCCCGATCCGCCGGTGCCGTTGGCGCCGGTCCCGCCGGTGCTGCCGGAGGTCGAGTCCGCATCCGCGGTCGCGTCCCCGGTCGGCCCGGAGGCCCCGCCCGGGCCGCTGGTCGCGGTCCCGGTCGCGCTGCTGGAGGAGGTCGCCGCACCGGTGTCCCCACCGACCGCGCTCCCCGACCCCGACGCCGCACCCGTGGTGCCACTGACCGCCGTGCCCGACGCCGTCGCCGAACCCGGGCCACTGGCCCCGCCGGTCGCCGACCCGGTCACCGCACCGGTCGCGCCACTGTCCGCATCCACCGAGATCCCGCCACTGCCACCAGCACCCGCGGTGTCACCGGTGTCCCCGGTGCCGCCGTTGCGGACCGAGCGAAGCTCGGAGTTATTGCCCTGGCTGGCGATCGTCACGTGACCGCTGTCGCCGGAGAGACCACCGACGAGCGCACCGCCGCCGTCACCGGACCCGGCCAACGCCACCGGCTCGCTCTCCGCCTTGCCCGAGTCACCGGACACCGCCACCCCGGCAGCACCCGTCCACGAGTCACCGGAGGAGGCACCGCTCAACGAGCCGACGTGGACCGCCGCCGCACCCGAACCTGCACCGTCGCCGCTGTCCCCGGAGGCTGCCGACGCACTCGGGTAGCCGGCCTCACCCGTGCCGCCCGTGCCACGACCGACGAAGGTGTCCCCGGAAGCCGAGCTCGCCGTCGCGTCCGCGTCCCCGGTCGCCCCGGAGGCACCGCCCGGGCCGCTGGTCGCGGTCCCGGTCGCCGAGCTGGAGGAGGTCGCCGCACCGGTGTCGCCACCGGTCGCCCCGGCCGACCCCGACGCACTGCCGGTCCCGCCCGAGGTCGCGCTGCCGGTCGCCCCGGCCGAGGCGCCACCACTGGCCCCACCGGTCGCCGAGCCGGTCACCGCACCCGTGCCACCCGAGGTCGCGGCCACCGCGATACCACCACTGGCCCCACCCCCGGCCGTGTCACCGGTGTCACCCGAGCCGGCCCACACACCACCGGACTCGCCCGACCCGCCCAGCACCAGCGCACCCCCGCCGTCACCGGACCCGGCCAACGCCACCGGCTCGGACTCCGCCTTGCCCGAGTCACCGGACACACCCAGCCCGAAGGCCTCGGTGCCCGAGTCCCCGGACTCCGCACCACTGGCCGACCCGACATGAGTCGTCGCCTCGCCGGACCAACCACCGTCGCCGCTGTCCCCGGAGGACGCCGACGCACTGGCCGGACCACCCAGCCCCGATCCGCCGGTGCCGTTGGCGCCGGTCCCGCCGGTGCTGCCGGAGGTCGAGTCCGCATCCGCGGTCGCGTCCCCGGTCGGCCCGGAGGCCCCGCCCGGGCCGCTGGTCGCGGTCCCGGTCGCGCTGCTGGAGGAGGTCGCCGCACCGGTGTCCCCACCGACCGCGCTCCCCGACCCCGACGCCGCACCCGTGGTGCCACTGACCGCCGTGCCCGACGCCGTCGCCGAACCCGGGCCACTGGCCCCGCCGGTCGCCGACCCGGTCACCGCACCGGTCGCGCCACTGTCCGCATCCACCGAGATCCCGCCACTGCCACCAGCACCCGCGGTGTCACCGGTGTCCCCCGAACCGGCCCCGACCCCACCGGAGTCACCGGACCCGCCCAGCACCAGCGCACCCCCGCCGTCACCGGACCCGGCCAACGCCACCGGCTCGGACTCCGCCTTGCCCGAGTCACCGGACACCGCCACCCCGGCAGCACCCGTCCACGAGTCACCGGAGGAGGCACCGCTCAACGAGCCGACGTGGACCGCGGCCGCACCCGAACCTGCACCGTCGCCGCTGTCCCCGGAGGACGCCGACGCACTGGCCGGACCACCAGCCCCGGAGCCACCAGTACCGGTACCCGGCCCGGTGTCACCACTGGCCGAGCTCGCCGTCGCGTCCGCGTCCCCGGTCGCCCCGGAGGCACCGCCCGGGCCGCTGGTCGCGGTCCCGGTCGCCGAGCTGGAGGAGGTCGCCGCACCGGTGTCGCCACCGGTCGCCCCGGCCGACCCCGACGCACTGCCGGTCCCGCCCGAGGTCGCGCTGCCGGTCGCCCCGGCCGAGGCGCCACCACTGGCCCCACCGGTCGCCGACCCGGTCACCGCACCCGTGCCACCCGAGGTCGCGGCCACCGCGATACCACCACTGGCCCCACCCCCGGCCGTGTCACCGGTGTCACCCGAGCCGGCCCACACACCACCGGACTCGCCCGACCCGCCCAGCACCAGCGCACCCCCGCCGTCACCGGACCCGGCCAACGCCACCGGCTCGGACTCCGCCCTGCCCGAGTCACCGGACACACCCGTCGCATGGGCACCGGTGTGGGTGCTGCCGCTGGCAGCGTGGCTGCCACTGGCCACCACGGAAGAGGCGTCGCCGGAGCTGCCACCGTCCCCGCTGTCACCGGAGGACGCCGACGCACTGGCCGGACCACCAGCGCCGGAGCCACCAGTACCGGTACCCGGCCCGGTGTCACCACTGGCCGAGCTGGCGTCCGCGGTCGCGTCCCCGGTAGCCCCGGAGACACCACCCGGGCCGCTGGTCGCGGTCCCGGTCGCGCTGCTGGACGAGCCCGCCGCACCCGACGCCCCGCCGGTCGCGGACGCGGAACCGCTCGCCGCGCCGGTGCTTCCGGAGCTGGCACTGCCCGTGCTGCTCGCGGAGGCGGGGCCACTACCGCCGCCAGTCGCCGACCCGGTCACCGCACCGGTCGTCCCGCTCTCCGCGACGACCGCGATGCCTCCACTGCCACCGGCACCCGCCGTGTCGCCGGTGTTCCCGGTGTCAGCATGGACCGAGCCGCTGCGGCCGGACGCGCCGAGCACCACCGCGTGACCCCCGGCGCCGGTGGAGGCGGATGCCTCCGGCGAGCTCTCTGCCGCTCCGGAGCTGCCCGAACCAGCCTCGCCGGAGGCGTGGGTCGACGTGTCCCCGCTGTACGCGGCACTGTCGCTGTAGACCCCCGAGGTTGCGTCACCCGACGAGCCGCCGGCCCCGGTGGAGCCGCTGGCAGCTGCGGCCGAGGCGTCGCCCCCTGCACCGGACCCGCCGGTTCCCGTGCCGCCGGTCGTTGATCCGCTCGCCGACGAGGCGTCCGACGTCGCGTCGCCGCTGGCGCCCGAGGCGCCACCTGCGCCGCTGGTGGCACGGCCGTTCGCGTTGCTGGCCGACGTCGCTGCACCCGACGCTCCGCCGGTGGCAGCGGCGGAGCCCGTGGCCGCACCGGTCGCGCCGCTCACAGCGCTGCCCACGGCACTGGCCGAGGCGCTGCCGGAGTCGCCGGCGGCGGCTGTTCCGGACACGTCCCCCGAGGAACCCGAACGGACCGTGAGGGCGATCCCGCCGGAACCGCCACCACCCGCAGTGGTCCCGGTGTCGCCGGTGGTCCCGGTGACGTCGCCGGTGTCGCCGGAGTGACCGATCACCGTGGCCCCGCCACCGTCACCGGAGTACGCCGATGCTGTCGGGCTGCTCGTGGCGTCACCGGAGTCGCCGGAGTAGGCGCTCGCGTCGCTGGAAGTGTCCGTGTCGCCGGAGGTGGCGCTGCTCGCCGAACCCACGTGCACGTTCGCGTCACCGCTGTCGCCGCCGTACCCGGTGTCGCCGCTGGTCGCGGTGGCGTCGGCGTCGCCTGCGGCACCGGTACCGCCGCTGCCGGGCCCGCCGGCCGTGCCGGACGTGACGGCGGACGTCGCGTCGGCTGCGCCGGACGCGCCGCTGCTGCCGCCGGGACCGCTGGTTGCCGCGCCGGAGGCCGTGCTCGAGGAGTTCGCCGCGCCGCTGTCGCCCCCGGTGGCCCCGGACGAGGCAGAGGAGGGGCCGGTGCTTCCGGACACCGCCGAGCCGGTGGCCCGCGCGGAGGTTGCGCCGGAGTCTCCAGCGGTGGCTGCACCCGTGACGTCACCGGAGTCCCCGGACACGAGGGTGACGGCGATGCCACCGGACCCGCCGCCCCCGCTGGTGTTCCCGGTGTTGCCGCTGCTGCCGCGGACCGAGCCGGTGTCACCGCTGCGGCCGTGGACGACGGCGTCCCCACCGGCTCCGCTCGACGCGGACGCGACAGGGCTGCTCTCGGCGTCACCGGAGGAGCCTGAGGACGACGAGGCGGTGGACTCGGTCGTGGTGTCGCCGCTCACCGCGGTGCTGGCGGAGTGGACGCCGGAGGACGCGTCACCGGACGCCCCGCCGGCTCCGGTGTCGCCGCTCACAGCGGACAGGCTGGCCGGGCCGGAGGCAGCCGAGCTGCCGCCGGCGCCGGTCGTGGCCGTTCCGGTGGCCGTGCTGCCGGACATTGCCGCACCGGTGTCTCCGCCCGCACCGTTCGCGGTCGCCGACGACGCACCGGTGCCACCGGAGACCGCGTTGCCGGCCGCGATGGCGTCTGCCTGACCCGAGCTGCCGGCGTTGCTCGTCCCGCGCACCGCACCGGAGGATCCGGACATCACGATGAGAGCGATGCCGCCGGTCCCGCCGCCGCCACTCGACGTCCCCGTGTCGCCTGTGGTGCCGTAGACGTCGCCGGTGTCTCCGGAACGGCCCTCGACTGATGCGTCGCCGCCCCTGCCGGAGCTCGCGTGGGAAGTGGGGTTGGACGTGGCGTTACCACTGCCGCCGGAGGACGAAGACGCTCCCGTGGTGGTGTCGGTGGACCCGGACGTCGCCTCGCTCTCGGACGACGAACGGGCGGTGGCGTCACCGGAGCTCGCGGCTGCGCCTGCGGCGGCCACGCTGCCCGAGTTCGCACCCGCCGGTCCTGCCGCACCAGCCCCGGCGACACCCGGCTCTCCGGTCGTGAGGCTGTTCCCCGAGGCTGCACCGGATCCGCTGCTGACCGGGGTCGCGCCCGAGCCGGAACCCCCGGCCCCGAGGTAGCCGTGCTGGAGGAATCGCTCCTCGACGTGGCGGGACCGGTGTCCCCACCACGCCCGGTCGAGCTGGACGAGGAGGACCCGGAGGAGCCGGAGTTGGCCGAACCGGACGACGAGGAGCTCGCCGGTCCTGAGCCGCCTCCGGTGGAGCTGCCGCTGACGTCCCCGGAGTCACCGGAGGTCACGTCCACGGCGATCCCGCCGGTGCCGCCGCCGGAACCGCCACCGGTGCCGCCGCTGCTCGCACCGGAGCCGCCGGTGTTGCCGGACGTACCGTCGGCACTGGCCCCACCGCCGTCCCCGCTGCCGGCCGTCGCGCCGCCACCCGCGGTGGCATCGCCGGTGTCCCCGGTCGACGACGTCGACGACGTCGTGGTCGTCGACGACCCCGTGCTCGCGCCGGAGCCCGACGACGAGCTCGACGACGAGTCGCCGCTGGCTTCCGGCTCGTCGAGGGTTCGGATCACACTGGCCGAGCTGGCGGGCGACTCCTGGAGCTCCATCGAGGCGATGAGAGCGGCGAAGGCGATCTTCTCGAACATGACGCGATCCGATCTGTCAGCGGTGACGAGCCGGGATAGATGAGGCGGGCAGTGACTGCTTGCGACGGTGCTTCGGGATGTGAGGCTTGACGTGAGCTGCGCGCCGACGCCTGCTGGTCATGACCATCGCGGCCAGGGACAGCAGGGCGAGAACGGGAACGGCGGCGTTGACGAGCAGGACGACGAGGCCGACGCGCCCGTCGGACTCAGGAAGCCCGGAGTCGCTGGCTGAACCGACCGGCTGCATCCGATCGGTGGAACCGGACGAGACTGTCGTCGCGACGACCTCCGGCCCGGAAACCGGGGTCGGGAGCGGATCCACCTCGGGAGAGCTGCGCATGACATGCACCGGCCGGGTGTCGCCGCTACGACAGTCGCGGGTCCCCACGACGCCGACGCAGGTGACGTCGGAGGAGTCGCGCGAGTGTGCCTCCAGGTGACCAGGCGCTGAGCCGCCGGCGCCGTCGCCCGGCGCACGCGAGTGACCCACGCCGCGAGGTCTTGGTCCCACCACGGCTGTGCTCGCCGATGGCAGCGCGGGCAGGCTCGAGAACGACGCGGACGCCGCGGACTCCGTCTCGACCACGGCCACCGGCGGTTCCGGCGCGGCCGCGTTGCGGCACGCCTCCTCCGCCGCGACGCCGTTCGACGCGCAGCCGGCGTCGCCTCCGCGGGCAACCGAGCTGACCTGTCCCGAGCGTCCGGACCGACCCGACGCCGAGCCGTCGTAGGGCGTCACCAGGACCGCCGCTGCACTTCCCGTGTCACCTGATGCGCCGCTCACCGACGCCGAGCCGCCGGCGCTCGTGCGCGGGACGCCGGTTCCGGCTGCTGTCACGTGGGTGTCGCCACCCGGCCCGCCGGCAGCGGCGGCACTGCTGTCGCCGGTCGGCCCGCTGCTGGCGGTCGCCACGGCGCTCCCCCCGGAGATGACGAGCGACAGCGTGTTTCCTGATCGGCCTGACGCAGAGGTGGCGCCGGCGCCGCCGCCGGCACCACCGATGGCACCGCCGGCTACCTCTCCGCCAGGGACGGACCAGTCCCTGCCCGGAAGGCCCTCGGTCGCGCTGGCTGTTGCATCGCCGGTGTCGCCGCTGACCGCTTGCCCAGCCGCGCCGTTCCGGCCACTGGTCAGCGCCCAGGCGCCTCCGCTGTCGCCGCTGGTGGCGCCGGCGGTCGCAGCACCGCCCTGCCCGGGGAGGACACCGGGGACGGACAGGGCCGGTTGGTCGATGTGGGTGCCCACGACACTGACGGCACTCCCGGTGTCCCCTGACCGCGCGGACGTTGCCGAGGCACCGTGCACAGTGAGCGCCACTGCGACGGAGTTGCCCGACCGGCCGGACCGTGCAGTAGAGGGGCCCGTGCCCGCGGTGTCGACGAGGCCCGGATCGAGCGCCGCGCCATGGGGGGCTCGGGCACCGGCGTCACCGGTACGGGCCGCGGACACTGCCGAGCCTGAGACTGCCACCGAGACCGCAGTCGCCATCCCCGGGACTCCGACCGAAGTCGCGACGGCCTGCTGTCGCGGTGGCAGGACGGTGGCCTGTGCTCCGGCTCCGGCGGTCACGGCCACCGCAAGGCCGCAGCTCGGCACCGTGGCGTAGCCCGCGTCGGCCGCGCAGTGCAGGACGTCGGTTTCCCCGGTGCGTGCCGTCCCGCCGTGCTGGTCCCAGCTCGCGACATCGACGGTGACCTGCCCGCGTTGTGCCGCGGTCGTCCTTCCGATTCCGGCAAGCAGATCCGCCACCTGGGGGCCGGTCTCCGCATCCGCAGCGGCAGACATCTGGCCGCCGAGGCCGTTCACGAGGTCACGCAACGACGACGTGATGGCGCCGACGTCGATGGTCGTGCTGCGGGACCGGGATCCCGAGGCCACCGACATCATCGAGGTGCCGGCCAGGTTCACCGCCCCGGTGCTGCCGCTCGTCGCGGCCGCGGTCGCACTCCCGCCACCCGTCACGCTCACGGCCACGGCGTCGCCGCTTCGTCCGGACCTGCCACCGGCGCCGTCCGACCCGATGCCCGACGGCGCCGCGACCCGGCCAAGGGCCGCCACCGCGTTGGTCGGCCCGTCGAGGCTGACCGAGACCGAGACGGCGCAGAAGCACGAGGACGCGAGACCGTTCCCGTCGACGACCGCGGCTCGCACCAGGGACTCCACGTAGGAGGACACCAACTGCTGGACCTGCTCGGCGCGTCCGGGGTCGGTCGCCAGTGGACCCGTCGGGCCACGGTCGGCCCGCGGCTCGACGACCGCTGGATCCGTCTCTGGCTCCGTCTCCGCTGGCGTGGCGTCGGCGGCCGCTCCGACCTGCGTCGCCGGGCCGGCGGCCGCCGCGTCTGATCCCGGGGACGTCTGGACTGCAGAAGCGGCCACCTCGTCCCGCGTCACTGACTGCTGGGTCACCGGAGGACTGGTGGCCGTCTCGTCCGTCGCCACATCTCCGTCAGGGGTCGCCGGCGCCACCTCGGACGGCGGTGCAGCCTCGGACGACGGTGCAGCCTCGGACGACGGTGCAGCCTCGGACGAGGGTGCAGCCTCGGACGACGGTGCCACCGCCGACGGAACGGCGCTCGGCTCGTCCGGACCCGCGTTCCCCTCGGTGCCGGGGTCGTCGGCCGCTGCCCGAGCGCCGCCGGCGACGATGAGGAGCAGCGCCAGCACAGCGAGCAGCGCGAGGGAGCCACGGCGCTGCCGCCGGCCGGTACCCACCCGCCACCCGTTCATCTACACCCCCCGGACCTGTGGTCCCTGTGCGTACGCAAAGGTAGGGACGGTCCTACTTGCGCGCAAGCAAAGTGGCAGACCAGAAATGGTCTAGCCAGAAAGGACGGCGGAAATTACCGGAGAGATCAGCCGGAACCGGACAGCCGGTTCACCCGATCGACAGCCGGGGTGGTGGGCGAGGGGTTCCTGGCCCGCGCGATCGCCAGCATCGCGTCGTACTGCACCTCGAGGAGGTGCCGTAGGTCGTCGTCGAGGTCGCTGTCCTGGCTGATCGCGTCCCGGGTACCGCGGGACACCCGTTCCGGCGCGCTGAAGCTGGTGATCCTGGCCTCGGCCGCCGAGAGGTGCCCGGCTGCCACCAGCAGCTCGACGAGAGACATCTGCAGGGCCGACTGCAGGCGCCGTAGCTGGCCGATAGAGGGAGTGGTGCCGCTGGTGCGCCAGCGAGAGATGACGGAGTCCGGGACGCCCGTGGCGCGCGCGAGGTCGCTGTTCCCCTCGAACCCGAGGATCTGCATGCGTTCGCCGAGCCATTCGGCCCATCGCACTGCCGTCGGCTCCGTCGGCTCCACCACGGCACCAGTGTAGGACCCGGCCGGGTGGGTCGCCCGTCACCGAACCGCGGCATTCTGCTGGCGCTTTCTGGCCGACCGGCGCACACTCAGGCGGGGCAGGGGACCGCATTTGGGGGCGTCATGGCGACAGAACTCGTGACCGGGTTGCCGGAGGAGTCCGTCCGCTCGTCGCTGCTCTGCTTGAGCGCCCGACTGGAGGCGGAGTGGCGCGCGGCCGCGGAACGGTTCGTGAAGAGCCCCCCGCAGTCCCTCGAACGTCAACGCTGGGAAACCGCTCTTCGGCGTCTGACGGACGCACTGAACTCCCTGGAGGGCTTCGCGGGGAGCCTGGACACATCGCTCGGGCGTCGTGACTGGACGGCACGGCGACCGAAGTTGTACGGGGTGCCGAGCCAGCCGATGGCCGCAACGTTCCGAAAGCGGTGACGGACTCCGTATCGTGCTCCGCATGAGCGACGTCGGTGGTCCCACGCTTCCTCAAGAGCGGCGCCTGGTCACGGCGATCCCCGGGCCGCGCTCGGTGGCCCTGATGAGCCGGCGCAACGCGGTGGTGGCCCGCGGCATCGGGACGACGCTGCCGGTGTTCGTCGAGCGCGCCGGGGGCGGCGTGCTGGTCGACGTCGACGGCAACTCGCTGATCGACTTCGGGTCGGGCATCGCGGTCGTCAGCGTGGGCAACGCGGCCGAGGCAGTGGTGGCCCGGGTGCAGGAGCAGGTCGCGCGGTTCACCCACACCTGCTTCATGGTCACGCCGTACGAGGGGTACGTCGAGGTCTGCGAGGCGCTGCACCGACTGACTCCCGGCGACCACGAGAAGCGCTCGGCGCTGTTCAACTCCGGCGCCGAGGCAGTCGAGAACGCCGTGAAGGTCGCCCGGGCACACACCAAGCGGCAGGCCGTCGTCGTGTTCGACCACGGCTACCACGGCCGCACCAACCTCACGATGGCGCTGACGGCGAAGAACATGCCCTACAAGCATTCCTTCGGCCCGTTCGCGCCCGAGGTCTACCGGGTCCCGATGTCCTACCCGTTCCGCGACCCGTCGGGCATGACCGGCGAGCAGGCAGCCGCCCGGGCCCTCGATCTCGTGGAGAAGCAGGTCGGCGCCGACAACGTCGCCTGCATGGTGATCGAGCCGATCCAGGGCGAGGGCGGGTTCGTCGTCCCGGCCGAGGGCTTCCTGCCGGCGCTGGCCCGGTGGTGCACCGACAACGGCGCGGTGTTCGTCGCCGACGAGATCCAGTCCGGCTTCGCCCGCACCGGTGACTGGTTCGCCTGCGACGACGAGGGTGTGGTGCCGGACCTGGTGACCACCGCCAAGGGCATCGCCGGCGGCCTCCCGCTGGCAGCGGTCACCGGTCGCGCGGACATCATGGATGCGCCGCATGCCGGGGGTCTCGGCGGTACGTACGGCGGCAACCCGGTCGCGTGCGCAGCAGCTCTCGGCTCGATCGAGACGATGGAGAGCCTGGACCTGCCCGCCCGGGCCCGGCACATCGGAGAGGTGATGACCGCGCGGCTGCGCGACCTGGCGGCCACCTACGAAGTCATCGGAGACGTCCGCGGCCGTGGCGCGATGGTCGCGGTCGAGCTCACCCGCCCCGGCACCCTGGAGCCGGCCACCGCCGAGACGGCCGCGGTCGCCAAGGCCTGCCACACCGACGGCCTGGTGGTGCTGACCTGTGGCACCTACGGCAACGTGCTGCGTTTCCTGCCACCGCTGGTCATGCCCGACCACCTGCTCGACGAGGGACTCGGGGTGCTCGAGAAGGCCTTCGCCGGCCTCGGCTGAGCGTCGTTGCGCGCTTCCTCGCGCAGGACGACAGTCGAGGGAGGAGTCCGCTCTCCGTCAGGGGATACATGAGGGTTCGGACCACAACGGTGTCCCGGTACAGCGTCTTGGTCCTGGGCGGGGAGGTCACGGCCGCCGACACCGCCGAGCTGCGCCGCGAGCTCAGCTCGCTGCTGAGCGAGGACAGCAGGGAGATGGTCATCTGCGACCTCTCCCGGGTCCGCTCCGCCGACCCGGACGCGCTGACGGTCTTCGCCTCGCACCAGGGGACCGGGGAAGGCCCCGGTCCGGCCATCTGCCTCGCCGGTGCCCGCGGCGCGGTAGCTCTGGCCCTGGAGCAGATGGGGATCCCGCGGTTCGTGCTGATCGCTCCTACCGTCGTCGCGGCGGTCGAGCTGGCACGCGCCCGCCCGCCGAGGCTGTGCGCGGTGCGCTCGCTGGCCGCCGGCTCCTCGGCACCCCGGCTGGCTCGCCGGTTCGCTCGCGACACCTGCGCGCAGTGGCAGTTGGACGGGGTCGCGGACGATGTGGAGCTGCTAGTGGCTGAGCTGGTCACCAACGCCGTCGACCACGCCGGCACCGATGTCGTGCTGCGGCTCGAGCGGACCACCGATCAGGTGACCGTGGCGGTGCGGGACGGGAAGGGCGGGCACTTCGCGTCGTGGTGGCGCGGCGAGCCGGACGGGGACGGCGACCCGGAGGACCTCCTCGACGTGCCGGTCTGGGGGCACGGCCTGACCATCGTGCGCGCGCTTGCCGTGTCCGCCGGTGTGCAGTCCGACGCCGCCGGCGGCAAGGTCGTCTGGGCCGTGCTGCCTGTCCGGCAGTCTCTGGCCGGCGCCGGTCCGCAGCGGCCGGTCCGCTGGTGGCTGACCGTCAACGCCGGCCGCGGGGGGGTGCATGACACCAGCCGATGGGTGGTGCGCCTGTGCCTGGCATGGCTTCCGGACCGGCCGGACCAGGTGTGGCTCGCCCTCTCCTACCAGCCGAACCACCCCTCGCTGCCTCGCGGCCGGTGGCGGGTGGCCCGGTCGGCGCTACACGACGGCCTTCTGGGCCCGGTGCAGCACCGTGGTCTGCGGCTTTGGCCGGACCGCTCCGGCCGGCAGCTGCTGCTCGAGCTTCCCGGCGACCCACCGAAGATGGTTCGGGTTTCCGCGGCGCGGGTGCGGCAGTTCCTGGCGGCGACCGGGACCGTCGACCCGGACTAGCCGTCCAGCGGGTGCACCGCGACCACGGCGCGGACCGGCAGCGGGCCGTAGATGTGCGGGAACGCCTCGTCGGACCCGGCCGGCGCCTCGACGACGACCGGGACGTCGAGCCGGCCGGGATCGATCTCGAGCAGGACCAGCGGCTGCTCGACCGCCGAGTAGAACGCCGCACGCACGCCGGGCCACTGGTGGCGGTAGGACGCGTGCAGGAACCCCTCCTCGTCCAAGGTCCGGCCGAGGGTCGACACCCGGTAGTCCCCGGACGCCTGGGCCTCCTCCCAGTCCTGCCTCAGCGCCAGGTGGAAGACCGGCTCAGTGGCCACGGGCCACCCACTCGGCCAGGTGCGGGGCCTCGCGCCCGACGTGCGTGTCGTCGCCGTGGCCGGTGTGGACCACGGTGTCCGGCGGGAGGGTGAGCAGCCGGTCGCGGATCGAGGCGATGATCAGGCCGAAGTCGCTGTGGGACCGGCCGGTGGCGCCAGGCCCGCCCTGGAAAAGGGTGTCCCCGGAGAACAGCACCCCGAGGTCGGGGGCGTAGAGGCAGACGCCGCCCGGCGAGTGACCCGGCGTGTGCAGGACGGCGAGCCGGCTGCCCGCGACCTCCCAGAAGCCGCCCTCGGCCAGCTCCAGGTCGGGACGTAGGTCGCCGTACTCCTGCCGCCAGAGCACCAGGTCAGCCGGGTGCAAGGCGATCTCGGCATCGGTGGCAGCGGCGACCTCGACGGCCGCGTTGACGTGGTCGTTGTGCCCGTGCGTGCACACGACGGCCACGACCCGCCGGCCACCGACGGCCGAGAGGACGGCCTCGGCGTCGTGCGCCGGGTCGATCACCAGGACCTCGTCGCCGTTCCCGACCAGCCAGACGTTGTTGTCGACCGCCCACTCGCCTCCGTCGAGGGCGAACGTCCCGGACGTCACGACCTTCTCCACCCGCGCGGCCATCAGAGCACCACCACCGAGCGCAGCACCTCGCCGCGGTGCAGCTTCCCGAAGGCCTGCTCCACGTCGCCGAGCCCGATCGTCTCGGACACGAAGGCGTCGAGGTCGAAGCGGCCTTGGCGGTAGAGGTCGACGAGCAACGGGAAGTCGCGGCTGGGCAGGCAGTCGCCGTACCAGCTGGACTTCAGGGCACCGCCCCGCCCGAACACCTCGATCATCGGCAGCTCGAGCCTCAGCTCCGGTGTCGGGACACCGACCAGAACCAGCACGCCGGCCAGATCGCGCGCGTAGAAGGCCTGCTCGTAGGTCTCCGGCCGGCCCACCGCCTCGATCACGACGTCGGCTCCGAAGCCGCCGGTCAGCTCGCGGACCCGTTCTACGACGTCCTCGGTGCGTCCGTTGACGACGTGGGTGGCTCCGAAGCCTCGGGCCCACTCCAGCTTCCGGTCGTCGACGTCCACCGCGATGATCGTCGTCGCACCGGCCACCCGCGCACCGGCGATCGCCGCGTTGCCGACGCCGCCGCAGCCGATGACCGCGACGCTGTCCCCGAGACCCACGTCGCCGGTGTTGACCGCGGCGCCGAAGCCGGCGATCACGCCGCAGCCGATCAGGCCGGCAGCGGTCGCCGGCGTCGCCGGGTCGACCTTGGTGCACTGCCCGGCGGCGACCAGGGTCTTCTCCACGAACGCCCCGATACCCAGCGCCGGGCTCAGGACGGTGCCGTCGGCGAGGGTCATCTTCTGGGTCGCGTTGTGGGTGGCGAAGCAGTACCACGGCCGGCCGCGCCGGCAGGCCCGGCAGTTCCCGCACACCGCCCGCCAGTTGAGCACCACGAAGTCACCCGGGGCGACCTCGGTGACGCCCGGTCCGACGGCCTCCACGACACCGGCGGCCTCGTGACCGAGCAGGAACGGGAACTCGTCGTTGATGCCCCCTTCGCGGTAGTGCAGGTCGGTATGGCAGACCCCGCAGGCCTGCACCTGCACCAGCGCCTCACCGGGACCGGGGTCCGGGACGAGGATCGTCTCGAGCGACACCGGGGCGCCCTTCCCGCGGGCGACGACTCCTTGCACTTCGTGCGGCATGGAAGGGACCCTAGGTCAGCCGCCCTCTCGTATCCCCCACGGGGAGCCGTACGCCGTGAGCAGGTCGAGGAACGGCACCGCGTCGAACGACTCCGGGCCGCGCACCCCGGCACCCGACCAGACGCCGCCCGCGAGCAGCTCGAGCGCGACCACCGGGTTGACCGCCGTCTGCCACACCACCGCCTGCGACCCGTACTCCGCCATCGACCAGGCGTTGTCGACCACGTGGTAGAGGTACACCTGACGGTCCTCGCCGTCCTTCCTGCCGCTCACCCAGGTGCCCGCGCAGGTCTTGCCGCGCATCCGGTCACCGAGGGTCGCCGGGTCCGGCAGGCAGGCCGCGACGACGTCGCGCGGCGACACCTCGACCCCGCCCACCCTGACCCGGTCGGTCCGGTCAAGCCCGACCTTGTGCAGCACCTCGAGGACGGTGATGAACTCCTCGCCGAGGCCGTACTTGAAGGTGACCCGCTTCGCGTCGACCCAGCGCGGGATCAGCAGCACCTCCTCGTGCTCGACGTTCACGCACTCGACCGGCCCGATGCCCTCGGGGAAGTCGAACACCTCCGGCTCGCTGAACGGGGCGGTCGTGAACCAGCCGCGGTCCTTCTCCCACACCACTGGCGGGTTGAGGCACTCCTCGATCGTCGTCCAGATGCTGAAGGACGGAGCGAACGCGTAGCCGTCGACCTCGAGGTTCGCGCCGTCCCGCACCCCGATCTCGTCGATCTCGTCGAACAGGTGGTCGGCGGCGTACCGCGCGAACACGTCGGAGAGCCCCGGCTCGATCCCGATGCCGGCCAGGGCGAGCCGGCCGCCGGCCTCCCACTCCGCCGCCTTGGCGAACTGCTCTTCGCCGAGCATCACGCCGGTCTTCTCGTACGGCGACTCCGGGTGCGGCTGGGACAGCGACATCGCCATGTCGAGGTAGTCGGCCCCGGCCGCGAACGCGCCGTCGAAGATCGGCATGACGAACCGCGGGTCCACCGCGTTGAGCACATGCGTCGCGAGGTGCTCGCGGGCCAGGGCGGCGACCGCGTCTGCGGAGGAGGCGTCGACCTGCGCCGCACTGAACCGGGCGTCGCCGGCGTGCGGCGCGACCGCGGCCTCGGCCCGGCGCAGGTCGTAGTCGGCGACCACCATTGCGTCGAAGAAGTTGCGGCGAGCAGCGATGCCGACAGCAGCAGAGCCCACACCGCCCGCGCCTACCACCAGGATCCGCATCAGGTCAGACCTCTCTCGTGACACGGTCGTCCAGCAGCGGTCGCTGCGGGTCGAAGTCCACTGCCTGCCGCCTGACTGCGATCCCGGACAGTGCCTCGAGCACCACCCGGTTCGCCAGCGCGGCGGTGATGTCCGCATGGTCGTAAGGCGGCGAGACCTCGACCACGTCGACGCCGACCACGGGCAGCTGCAGGCAGACCCGGCGGACCGCGTCCAGCAGCTGGCGGGCCGTGAGACCGCCCGGCTCCGGCGTCCCGGTGCCCGGCGCGTGGGCGGGGTCCGCGACGTCGATGTCGACGGAAAGGAATACCCCGTCGCAGTCGTCGACGGCGATCCCGAACGCCTCGTCCAGGCAGTCGTCCAGACCGCGCGAACCGATCTCGGTCATCTCGAAGGACCGCATCCGCTGCCCCGCCATCCAGTCCAGCGTCTCGGGACCGGGCCAGTAGCCGCGCAGCCCGATCTGCAGGAACCGGTCACCGCGGGCGGCGCCGGACTCGATCAGCCGTCGCATCGGTTGGCCGTGCCCGTACAGCGAGCCGAACTCGATGTCGCCGGTGTCGGCGTGCGCGTCGAAGTGCACGACGGACACCCGGCCGTCGCCGTGCTGCCGGGCCACGCCGGTCACGTCGGCCAGCGTGATCGAGTGGTCCCCGCCGAGCACCACCGGGATGGCGCCGCTCGTGGCGATGGTCGCCACCGCCTCGGTCAGCGCAGCGAGCGACCGCTCGATCTCGCCCGGCGGCATCTGGACGTCCCCGGCGTCGAGCACCCGCAGGTCGCGCAACGCGTCGACACGCAGCGCGAGGTGCGGCCGCGAACCGTCGTGCGGGAGGTAGTCGGTGGACCTGATGGCCTGCGGGCCGAACCGGGTGCCCGGCCGGTGCGACGTGCCGCCGTCGAACGGGGCGCCGACGACGACCACGTCCGCGCCGGCGAACGTGGCGGGGTCCCCCAGGTCGCAGCGGTCCACGCCGAGGAAGGTGATGTCCGGCCCGAACATCGGCCCGTAGCGCGTCATCGCGGTGCTCCTCGGTGCGTCTGGGGTGCGGTGAACGCTCTCACGAGTCGAACCCGAGTCCGACGGCGTCCAGGGTGCGCAACCACGGGCCACGGCGCCCACCACGGGCATCGGCCTTCGCCACCCCTCGGCGGGTGAGCTCGATCCCGGCCCAGCGCAACGGCTCGGGCGGGAAGGGCAACGGTTTCCGCCGGACCATCTCGAGAGCCGTACGCTCGGTCCGGTCGACGGCCAGCAGGTCGAGCATGACCGTGGCGCCGAACCGGCTGGCACCGACGCCGAGGCCGGTGTAGCCGGCGGCGTACGCGACCCGACCTCCGTGAGCCGTTCCCCAGAACGGTGAGAAGCGTGAGCAGGTGTCGATGATGCCGCCCCAGGCGTGGGTGAACCGGAGCCCCTCGAGCTGGGGGAACGTCTCGAAGAAGTGCTCCGCCAGCCGCAGGAACGTCTCCGGGTTGCGTTCCATCGCGTCGTCGGTACGTCCGCCGAACCGGTAGACGGCGTCGTAGCCGCCCCAGAGGATGCGCCAGTCGTCGGTCACCCGGTAGTAGTGGAACAGGTTCCCGGCGTCGGCCAGGCCGTGCCGGTCGGCCCAGCCGACCGCGGCCCGCTGCGTCTCGGTGAGCGGCTCGGTCATCAGTGCGTAGTCCCACACCGGCACCAGGTAGGACGACAGCCGGCGCAGCAGCGGTGGGAACGCGTTGGTCCCCAGGGCGACGTGGCGCGCCGTCACCTGTCCGTACGGCGTCCGCAGCGCCATGCCGGAGCCGGTGCCGGCCAGGTCGGTGACCGGCGTGTTCTCCCAGATCCGGACCCCCAGCCGCAGGCAGGCCGCCCGCAGCCCGCGTGCCAGCCGGGCCGGGTCCAGCATCGCGACCCCGTTCCGGTCGAGCACGCCACCCAGGTAGGTGGGCGAGTCGACCTTCGACCGGACCTCCTCGCGGTCCAGCCACTCCAGCGTCGTGCCCACCGGAGCGGCCAGCGCCGGCAGCTCGCGCAGGTCGTCGGCCTGCCACGGCGCGGTGGCGACGGTGAGCTCCCCGGTCCGCTCGAAGGAGCAGTCGATGCCGTGCTCCTGGATGGTGCGCTCGATGGCGTCGAGGTTCTCCCGGCCGAGCCGCTCCAGGGTCGTCATCTCGCTCGGGAAACGGTCCAGGCCGTTGCGCAGACCGTGGGTGAGGCTCGCGGCGCAGAAGCCGCCGTTGCGGCCGGAGGCCGCCCAGCCCACGCTGCGCGCCTCCAGGAGGACGACGTCCCGGCCGGGGTCGCGCTCCTTCGCCTGCAGCGCGGTCCACAGCCCGGTGTACCCGCCGCCCACGACGGCGAGATCCGTCTCAGCCCGGCCGGCCAGCGCCGGGCAGGGTTCCGGGGCCGGCCCGTCCAGCCAGTACGGCGTGTGTCGCACGTCGACGAGGGCGGCTGCCGCAGGACCGGAGCCGGAGGGCGGCACGGCGTCTAGACCTTCTGCTTCTTCCGGCCCGTGACGGCCTGGCCGAGGAGCACCGCGAGGAGGGCGATGAAGAACATGGCCGAGGCGATCACGTTGGCCTGGGCGGGGATGCCGCGCAGCGACGAGACCCAGACGAACTTCGGGAAGGTGTTCTCCGCACCCGAGTTGAAGTTGGTGATGATGAAGTCGTCGAACGACAGCGAGAACGCCAGCAGGGCACCCGCCGCGATGCCCGGCGCCACCAGGGGAAAGGTGACGCGGCGGAAGGTCTGCCACTCGTCGGCGTAGAGGTCCATCGCTGCTTGCTCGAGCCGTGGGTCCAGCCCGGCGATCCTCGCCTTGACGGTCACCACGACGAACGAGATGCAGAACATCACGTGGGCGATGACGATGGTGCCGAAACCGAGGTTGACCCCCAGGTTGAGGAACAGGGCCAGCAGCGAGGCACCGAGCACGACCTCCGGCGTCGCCATCGGCAGGAAGATGGTGAGGTTCGTGGCGGTCCGTCCGCGGAACCTGTGCCGGGCGAGAGCGAAGGCGATCATCGTCCCGAGCACTGTGGCGATCACCGTGGCCAGGACGCCGATCTTCAGGCTGTTCACCAG
Organism: uncultured Actinomycetota bacterium; assembly: GCA_963746465.1. Classification (GTDB taxonomy): domain Bacteria; phylum Actinomycetota; class Actinomycetes; order JACCUZ01; family JACCUZ01; genus CAVVAY01. The sequence goes on from CAVVAY010000013.1 coordinate 284,657, forward strand.
CGCCGGGCAGACGTCCGGCGCGCCGCACGGGTTCTTCCACTTGTCGAGGGTGAAGCCCTTCCAGGCGATATTCGACTTGCCGGAGTCGTTGAACGAGAACGCCAAGGTGTAGGCGACGGGGACGAACAGGTAGGCGAACGCGACGACGGCGTAGATGCGGATCGCGTTGCGCCCCAGCCAGCGCCGAACGATCATTCGGGGCCCCCGCGGGATCGCGAGCGCAGCGAGGGATCTCGTCGGGAGACCTTCATACCAGCTCCTCGGTTCCTGCGCGCCGGATGTACAGGAAGACGAGCAGCAGGATGGACACCATCAGGGAGACAGAGAGCACGGCCGCGGTCGGGTAGTCGACGACCCGCAGGAACCGGCTGTCGATCACGTTGCCCACCATCGTGGTGTCGCGATTCCCGAGCAGCGCCGAGTTGATGTAGTCGCCGGCGGCCGGGATGAAGGTGAGGAGCGTCCCCGCGACGACTCCCGGCATGGACAACGGGAAGGTGACCTTGCGCAGGGTCGTCAGCGCGCCGGCATAGAGGTCGCCGGCGGCTTCCATCAGCCGCGGGTCGACCCGTTCGAGAGAGGCGTAGATCGGCAGGATCATGAACGGGAGGAAGTTGTAGGTGATGCCGATGACCACCGCGGGAGCGGTGTTGATGATCCGGCCGTCGGGGCCCAGCAGGTGCACGGTCCGCAGGGCATCGGCCACCCAGGCCTGGTCGGCGAGGATCTGCTTCCAGGCGATGGTGCGCAGCAGGAAGCTGACGAAGAACGGTGCCACGACCAGGACCAGGAGCAGGTTGCGCCACCGGCCTGACTTGAACGCGATGGCGTACGCCAGCGGGTAGGAGATCGCCAGCGCGAGCACGGTGGCGATCAGGGCATAGGTGAAGGACCGGCCGAAGACGGTGAGGTACTCGTCAAGGGTGTCGGTGTAGTTCGCGAACCGCCCGGTCTGGGTGTAGACCCCGATCTCGGCGCCCTCCGGCCGGGTCTGCGTCGAGGTCGACAGCAACGTCACCAGCGGGACGATGAAGAAGACGGTCAGCCAGGCCATGCCGGGCAGGAGGAGAAGGTACGGCGTCATCCGCCGGCGTCCGGGCTGCGACGGGGCCGTCGAGCCGCCCCCGCCCGGAGCGTTCTCGAGCTCCTGCTGCTCGCCGATGCCGATGCTGTGCGCTGCGCTCATCAGCCCACCGGAACGGGCGCCGCGCCCTCTTCGTGCTGGACACCGGCATTGACGTCGAGGCTTCCGTCGAGGGCGAAGGTGTGGGCCGGGTCCCAGTGCAGGTCCACTGTCGTCCCCGGACGCAGGAGGCCGCCGGTGCCCAGGTTCTGGGCGAAGACCATCAGCTCCTGGCCCCAGGGCATCCGGACGAGGTACTGCGTGCTCACGCCGGTGAAGCTGGCGTCAGAGATCACACCGCCGGGGAGCACGTTGCGCCGGGCCCCTTCGACCGCGCCCCCCTCCGGGACGAGCTGGATCTTCTCCGGCCGGACCCCGATGAGCAGGTCGCTTCCATCGCCGGCCCTCATGGCGGCCGGCAGTGCGACCTTCTGCCCCTGGACCTCCAGGACGAGGTCGTCTCCGTCCGTGCCCGAGATGGTGGCCCTGATGAGGTTGGACTGGCCGAGGAAGTTCGCGACGAAGGTCGTGGTCGGCGACTCGTAGAGCTCACCCGGCCCGCCCATCTGCTCGATCCGTCCGCTGTTCATCACCGCGATGGTGTCGGCCATGGTCATGGCCTCCTCCTGGTCGTGGGTGACGTGGACGAAGGTGAGCCCGACCTCGGTCTGGATCCGCTTGAGCTCTATCTGCATCTGCCGCCGGAGCTTGAGGTCCAGTGCCCCGAGCGGCTCGTCGAGGAGCAGTACAGCGGGGCGGTTGACGATGGCTCTAGCGAGAGCCACCCGCTGCTGCTGGCCACCGGAGAGCTGCGCCGGCTTGCGCCGGGCCATCCCGCCGAGCTCGACGAGCTCGAGCGCCGCCTCGACCTCCGCCTTCACCTGCTTGCTGCCCCGGCGCCGCAGGCCGAAGGCGACGTTCTCGAAGATGTCGAGGTGCGGGAACAACGCGTAGCTCTGGAAGACCGTGTTGACCGGTCGCTTGTACGGCTTCGCGTGGGTGACGTCGTCGTCCCCGATCAGGATCGTCCCCTCGGTCGGTTCCTCGAGGCCCGCGACCATGCGCAGCGTGGTGGTCTTGCCGCAGCCCGACGGCCCCAGCAACGCGAAGAACGAGCCGGACGGGATGGTGAGTGACAGGTCGTCCACAGCGACGAACGATCCGAACCGTTTGCTGACGCGTTCCAGCCGGAGATCTCGCCCACCCGTCTCAGGCGCTGACATCAGTTGCCGATCACCTGCTGGAACTGCTCGGAGAAGGAGGTCTCCTCGTCCGGCTTCAAGCTGCGGAACACCTTCACGTTGGCCAGGTCCTCCGCGGTGGGGAAGATCAACGGGCTGTCGACCAGCGACGGGTCGATCTTCTCCATCTCCTCCTTGGCGCCGTCGACAGGGCAGATGTAGTTGACGTAGGCCGCGACCTCGGCGGCGATCGCCGGGTCGTAGTAGAAGTCGATGAGCTTCTCCGCGTTCGCCTTGTGCGGTGAGGCGATCGGCACCATCAAGTTGTCCGACCACAGCGTGCCGCCGGTCTCCGGCAGGGTGAAGGTGTAGTTGTCGTCCTCCTCCTCGAAGCGGGCTAGCAGGATGTCTCCTGACCAGCCGATGCAGGCGACCGCGTTGCCGCTCCGGAGGTCCTCCAGGTAGGAGTTGCCCTTCACCTGGCGGATCTGACCGGAGTCGACCTGCTTCTGCAGCTCGTCGAGGCCCTTCTTGAAGTCGTCCTCGCTGAACGACTGGGAGATGTCGACCCCCTGCGCAAGCATGATCAGTCCGACGGTGTCGCGCATCTCGGACAGCACGACGATCTTGCCCTTGAGGTCGGGGGCCCACAGGTCCTCGAGGGTCTTGAGCTCACGACCGACCTTGTCCTTGCGGTAGCCGATGCCGGCGTAGCCGCTCTGCCAGGTCATCGAGTAGTTCCGGCCGGGGTCGAAGTCGACGTCCTGCAGCTTCGCGTTGAGGTTCTTCGCGTTCGGGATCTTCGCCTTGTCCAGCTTCTGCACGTACCCCTGCCGGATCAGTCGGCCGGCCATCCAGTCGGTCATGGTGATGACGTCCTTGCCGATGTCATCACCGTTCTTGAGCTGACCCTGCACCTTGCCGTAGTACGAGTCGTTGTCGTCGATGTCCTCGGCGTAGGTCGCCTTGATGCCGCTCGCCTCCTGGAACTTGTCCAGGGTCGGGTACTTCTTGGTGTCCTCGTCGTAGTCGAGGTACGCCGGCCAGTTCGCCCAGCGCACGACCTTCTCGGTCGACGACTTGTCCTTGACGTCGGCGTCAGGCTTGTCCGTGGCGGTGTCGTCGCCGGTGCCGCAAGCAGCGAGTGCCGCGGCGACGCCGATGCCGCCGGCGCCCCGCATCAGCGAACGCCTGGAGAGCTGGGACCGCACGATCGCACGGAACCTCGGGTCCTGTCGGATGTCACTCATCGTGGCTTCGTTCTCCTCGGCTGGTGGTCGCAGGGCTCGGTCCGGTGAACACGGTGCGGTGCCAATCCTTGCGGACCGCGGCCGTCCCGTCGTACATCACGTGCTTGATCGTCGTGTACTCCTCCATCGAGTACAACGACATGTCCTTGCCGTGCCCCGAGTCCTTGTAGCCGCCGTGCGGCATCTCGCTGATGATCGGGATGTGGTCGTTGACCCAGACGCAGCCGGCCCGGATCTCACGGGTCGCGCGCAGGGCGCGGAACACGTCCCGTGTCCACGCCGAGGCGGCCAGGCCGTACGGCGAGTCGTTGGCGAGCTGCAGGCCCTCGTCGTCGCCGTCGAAGGGCAGCACCACCAGGACCGGGCCGAAGACCTCGTCCTGGACGATCTCGGAGGCCTGGGCAGCGTCGACGACCAGCGTCGGCTCGTAGTAGGCGCCGCGCGCCAGCGTCCCACCCGGCACCGCACCTCCTCTCACCACCTTCGCCCCGTCTCGCCGGGCCCGGTCGACGAAACCCGCCACCCGCTCCTGCTGGAGGCGGGACACCAGCGGTCCCTGGTCGGTCCGCTCGTCCAACGGCTCGCCGAGCACGACCGTGCCCATCAGGTCGGCGACCCCGGCCACGAAGGCGTCGTACAGGGGGCGCTGCACGTAGGCCCGGGTGGCCGCGGTGCAGTCCTGACCGGTGTTGATCAGCGCACCCGCCACCGCCCCCTGCACGGCGGCCTCCAGGTCGGCGTCGTCGAAGACCAGGAAGGGTGCCTTGCCACCGAGCTCGAGGTGCACCCGCTTCGGACCGCGCGACGCCAGCTCCATCACCCGGCGCCCGACCGCCGACGAACCGGTGAACGAGACCATGTCGACATCGGGATGGGCCATCAGCGCCTCGCCGGCCACTCGTCCGGTGCCGGTGACGACGTTGACGACGCCGTCCGGGACTCCCGCCTCGCTCGCCGCCTCGGCGAACATCAGGGCGGTCAGCGGCGTGAGCTCAGCAGGCTTGAGCACGATGGTGTTGCCGGCTGCCACCGCCGGCAGGATCTTCCAGGCGGCCATCTGCAGCGGGTAGTTCCAGGGCGCGACCGAGCCGACGACACCGATCGCCTCGCGCCGGACGTAGGAGGTGTGGTCGCCGGAGTACTCCCCCGCGGACTTCCCCTCGAGCACTCGCGCGGCACCGGCGAAGAACGCGACGTTGTCCACGGTGCCGGGGACGTCGAAGCCGCTGGAGAGACGGATCGGCTTGCCGGTCTGCCGCGACTCGGTGCGGGCCAGGTCGTCCGACCGCTCGGCCAGCAGGGCGGCCAGCCGGGTGAGCGCGGCTGACCGCTCGACCGGCGGTGCGCCGGACCAGGCGGGGAAGGCGCCCCGGGCAGCGGTCACGGCGGCGTCGACGTCGGCCCCGTCGGCCAGCACGACCCGCTCGACGGTCTCGCCGGTGGCCGGGTCGGTGACCTCGAAATGCTCACCCGAGCCGCCGGTACGGCGCCTGCCGGCGATGAACTGGTGCACGCTTCCTCGAGACCCTTCGTCCTGCGTGGCACCGGGCTGCCTGTCCACCCGGCGGGGACGATCCTGACAGAGGGTGTCGCCTCGGACAAGCGATTCCGTTGCGTCTCAGGATCGTTACCACGAAATCAGGGGTCGTGACCCCCCTATGGTGCTCATTGGGGCTCCCGCCGGATCGTGACGGAGGAGCGATCCGGCGGGGATCACGGTCAGGTCGGTGGCTGCCAGGTCCGTGCGCCGGCCAGCCAGGTGCCGTGCACCGGGATCTGCGGCCAGCCGGCCGGGTCGGTGACGGTGGGGTCGCTGCCCAGCCACACCAGGTCGGCCCGTCGCCCGACGGTGACGGTGCCCCACCGGTCCTCCTCGAAGGCCTGGTAGGCCACCCCTTGGGTGTAGGCCGACAGCGCGGTCCCGACCGGCAGCCGCTGGTGCGGGAGCCAGCCACCGGCCGGGATCCCGGCCGCGGTCTGCCGGGTCACCGCGACGGCGAGCCCGTCCAGCGGGCGGTAGGAGCTGACCGGCCAGTCGCTGCCCATCGAGAGCACCGCGCCGGTGGCGGCCAGCGAGGCCATCGGGTACTGCCACGCGGTCCGGTCCGGGCCGAGTCGTGGGGCGGTGAGCTCGACCTGCAAGGGGTCGAGCTGGGCCCACAGCGGTTCCAGGTTCGCCACGACGCCGAGCGCGGCGAACCGGGGCAGGTCGGCCGGGTCGACCACCTGGGTGTGGGCGATCACAGGACGCCGGTCGCGAGGACCGTTCACCGCGGCGACCCGCTCGACGGCGTCCAGCGCCGCCCGGACCCCGGCGTCGCCGATGGCGTGCACGTGCAGCTGGAAGCCGTCGGCGTCGAAGGCGATGGCGGCAGCCGCCAGCTCGTCCGGCGACCAGACGGGCAGCCCGCAGGAGTCCGGTGCGTCGTCGTACGGCGCCAGCATCGCCGCCGTGCCTGCCTCGACGACCCCGTCGGCGAACATCTTCACGGTGCGCGCCGACACCTGGCCGGCGACCGGCGAGTCGGCAGCGGCGCGCCGCGCCGCGCCGAACTCGGCGCGCTGGTCAGGCCACCGGTCCGGCTCTGCACGGAGCGCGATGTTGGCCCGGACGGCCAACTGGCCCGCGGCCGCGGCGGCGAGGTACACCTCCACGTCGGCCGGGGACAGGGCGGCCTCCTGGACCCAGGTCACGCCGGCCGCTGCGAGCAGCCGGCTGGCAGCGGCCAGCCCGTCCTGCCGCTCGACGAGGGTGGCGCGCGGCGCGTGCTGGAGGACGAGGTCCATGGCGGTCCACTCGACCAGGGTCCCCATCGGGCTGCCGTCCGGGCGCCGGGCCACCTCGCCGGCCGCCGGGTCCGGGGTGCTGGCGTCGATGCCGGCCCGGCGCAGCGCCTCGGTGTTCACCCAGGCGCAGTGGTGGTCGGTCGACTGGAGCACGACCGGCCGGTCCGGCACTGCCGCGTCCAGCCAGGTCGCGTCGAAGCGGCCGCCCGGCACCAAGGTGGGTTCGTAGGGTCCGCCCTGCACCCAGGTGGTCTCGGGATGCGCGTCGGCCCACCGGCGTACCCCCTCGGCGACCTCCGCGACCGAGGTCGCGTCGCGGACCTGCGGCCCGGCCAGCTCGACGCCGCCCCAGAGCGGATGGACGTGCCCGTCGCCGAACGACGCGAGGACCGCGCCGCCCGCCAGGTCGACGGTCTCGCCGGCCTGCGGCAGCAGGTCGAGGGCGTCCTCGTCGAGAGCCACCACCAGGCCGTCGTGCACCGCCACCGCACGCACTCGCGGCGCTCCGGGGTCGCCGGTGACCACCACCCCGCCGTGCATGACCAGGTCGACGCTCACTGCTGTGGCGCCCCGGTCACGCCTCGATGTTGGACATCACGTGCTTGACCCGGGTGTAGTCCTCGAAGCCGTACATCGACAGGTCCTTGCCGTAGCCCGAGTGCTTGAAGCCGCCGTGCGGCATCTCGGCGACGAGCGGGATGTGCGTGTTGATCCAGACGCACCCGAAGTCGAGCCGCTTGGCCATCCGCATCGCCCGGCCGTGGTCCTTGGTCCAGACCGAGGAGGCCAGGCCGTAGCGCACGCCGTTGGCCCACCGGACGGCCTCGTCCTCGTCGGTGAACCGCTGCACCGTGATGACCGGTCCGAACACCTCGTCCTGGACCAGCTCGTCGTCCTGGCGCAGCCCGGAGACGACGGTGGCCTCGTGGAAGTAGCCGTTGGACAGGTCGCCCCCGACCCGGCCACCGCCGGCGGCCACGGCCGCGTGCTCGGGAGCCCGGGCGAGCATGCTCATCACCCGGTCGAGCTGGGTAGCGTTGTTCAGCGGGCCGAAGAGCACGTCCTCGTCGTCCGGCAGGCCGGTCCGGGCGCTGTCCATGGCCTGCTGGGAGAGCGCGGACACGAAGTCGTCGTGGATGCCCGGTGCAGCCAGCACCCGGGTCGCGGCGGTGCAGTCCTGACCGGCGTTGAAGTAGCCCGCCACCGCGATCGCCTCGGCGGCCGCCTCGAGGTCGGCGTCGTCGAACACCACGACCGGCGCCTTGCCGCCGAGCTCGAGGTGCACCTTCTTCAGATCGGCCGCCGCCGAGCCGGCGACCTCCATCCCGGCCCTCACCGACCCGGTGATCGAGACCATCTGCGGGGTCGCGTGCTCGACCAGGGCGCGGCCGGTGTCGCGGTCGCCGCACACCACGTTGAAGACACCGGCCGGCAGGAACTCGGCCATGATCTCGGCCATCATCAGCGTCGACACCGGCGTCGTGTCGGAGGGCTTGAGGACCACCGTGTTGCCCGCCGCGATGGCCGGGGCCCACTTCCACACCGCCATCATCATCGGGTAGTTCCACGGGGTCACCTGTGCGCAGACGCCGATCGGCTCTCGGCGCACGAACGACGTGTGGCCGGCCATGTACTCCCCCGCCGAGCGGCCCTCGAGCATCCGGGCGGCCCCGGCGAAGAACCGGATCTGGTCGACCATCGGCGGGATCTCCTCCGACATCGTCAGCCCGATCGGCTTTCCGGTGTTCTCCGACTCCGCCGCCACCAGCTCGTCGGCCTTCGACTCGATCGCGTCGGCGATCCGGATCAGCGCCTTCTGCCGGTCGCTCGGGGTCGCGTCCCGCCACCCGTCGAAGGCCGCCGCGGCCGCGGACATGGCCGCATCGACGTCGGCTGCCGAGGACACCGGCGCCGCGGCGAAGACCTGTCCGGTACTGGGGTTGACCAGCTCCGCCGTGCGCCCGTCGACGGTGTCGACGGAGGCGCCGCCGACGAAGTTGCGCAGGGTGCGGGGCTGGGTGCTCACGGGAGGCTCCTTCGCGGCGGGCGGGCAGTAGGGCGAGGGTAACCGCCCGGACACCGTTCTCAACAGTGAGGGGTACCTCCAACGACAGATTCAGCAAATTTGGCAGGCTTCCACCACGGATTCACTTGCCAAGAGACCTGCCCAACGGTCAGGATCGCCTCCATGGGGACCAGGGAACGTGCCGGCGCGGTCGTGCTCGACGACGTCTCGAAGGCGATCATCGAGCAGCTGCAGGAGGACGGCCGCCGGCCGTACGCGGCGATCGGCAAGGCCGTCGGCCTCTCCGAGGCGGCGGTCCGGCAGCGCGTTCAGCGGCTGCTCGACTCCGGCGTGATGCAGATCGTGGCGGTGACCGATCCGCTCCAGGTCGGCTTCCCCCGGCAGGCGATGATCGGCATCAACTGCGAGGGCGACGTCGAGGCGGTCGCCGAGAAGATCGCCGACATGGCGGAGGTCGACTACGTCGTCATCACCGCGGGTGGCTTCGACCTTCTGGTCGAGGTCGTCTGCGAGGACGACGACCACCTCCTCGAGCTGGTCAGCAAGCGCATCAGAGCAGTCCCCTCGGTGCGCAGCACCGAGTCGTTCGTCTACCTCAAGCTCCGTAAGCAGCTCTACAACTGGGGAACCAGATGACCCTCACCTCGCAGGACGTGTCCGAGCAGTCGACCGCCGGCGCCGCCACCTCGGTGGCCGCCTCGGCACGCGACCACCTCTGGATGCACTTCACCCGGATGTCGGCCTACGCCCAGGCCGACGTGCCCGTGATCACCCGGGGGGAGGGTCCCTACATCTGGGACGACAAGGGCAAGCGCTACCTCGACGGCCTCGCCGGGCTGTTCGTCGTGCAGGCGGGACACGGCCGCGCCGAGCTCGCCGAGGCGGCCGCGAAGCAGGCCAAGGAGCTCGCCTTCTTCCCGCTGTGGTCCTACGCGCACCCGAAGGCGGTCGAGCTGGCAGCCCGGCTCGCCGACCTGGCGCCGGGCGACCTGAACCGGGTCTTCTTCACCACCGGCGGCGGCGAGGCGGTGGAGAGCGCCTGGAAGGTCGCCAAGCAGTACTTCAAGCTCACCGGCAAGCCGATGAAGCACAAGGTGATCAGCCGCAACGTCGCCTACCACGGCACGCCGCAGGGCGCGTTGTCCATCACCGGCATCCCTGCGGCCAAGGCGATGTTCGAGCCGCTGGTGCCGGGCGCGCACAAGGTGCCCAACACGAACTTCTACCGCGCGCCGGAGCACGGCGACGACCTCGAGGCGTTCGGCCTGTGGGCCGCCAACCGGATCGAGGAGGCCATCGAGTTCGAGGGTCCCGAGACGGTGGCCGCGGTGTTCCTCGAGCCGGTGCAGAACTCCGGTGGCTGCTTCCCGCCGCCGCCCGGCTACTTCCAGCGGGTCCGCGAGATCTGCGACAAGCACGACGTGCTGCTGGTGTCCGACGAGGTGATCTGCGCGTTCGGCAGGCTCGGCCACTACTTCGGCGCCAGCCGGTTCGGCTACCAGCCGGACATCATCACCTGCGCCAAGGGCATGACCTCCGGCTACTCCCCGATCGGCGCGATGATCGCCACCGACCGCATCATGGAGCCGTTTCTGCAGGGCAACAACTCGTTCGCCCACGGCTACACCTTCGGCGGTCACCCCGTCTCGGCGGCCGTGGCGCTGGCGAACCTCGACATCTTCGAGCGCGAGAAGCTCAACGAGCACGTGCTGGAGAACACCGGACCGTTCCGGCGCACCCTGGAGAAGCTGACCGACCTGCCGATCGTCGGCGACGTGCGCGGCGACGGCTTCTTCTTCGGCATCGAGCTGGTCAAGGACAAGTCGACCCGCGAGACGTTCGACGACGACGAGTCGGAGCGGCTGCTGCGCGGCTTCCTGTCCAAGGCGCTGTTCGACGCCGGGCTCTACTGCCGGGCCGACGACCGCGGCGATCCGGTCATCCAGCTCTCGCCGCCGCTGGTCTGCGACCAGTCGCACTTCGACGAGATGGAGCAGATCCTCCGGTCGGTGCTGACCGAGGCATGGTCCCGCCTGTAAGCCGTACCGCCGTCCGGCGGCTGCCCGAGAAGCAGGTCCACGACCGGGCAGCGCTGGACGCCGTGCTCGACGCCGGTCTCGTCGCGCATGTCGCGGTGCGTGACGACGAGGGCCAGCCCTACGTCGTGCCGGTGGGGTACGCGCGGGACGGCGACGACGTGCTGTTCCACGGGTCGACGGCGAGCCGGCTGTTCCGGTCGCTGGCCGCAGGGGCACCCACCTGCCTCACGGTGACGCTGCTCGACGGCCTGGTGCTCGCCCGGTCGGTGTTCGAGTCCTCGATGCACTACCGGTCGGCGATGGTGCTCGGCGTGGCCACCACGCTCGAGGGCGACGACCAGCTGCGCGGGCTGGAGCGGATCTCGGAGCACCTGATGCCGGGTCGTTGGGCCGACGCGCGGCAGCCGAACCGCAAGGAGCTTGCCGCGACGCTGGTGCTCTCACTGCCGCTGGTGGAGTGGTCGGTGAAGATCAGCGACGGCCCACCGGAGGACGCGCCCGACGACCTCCCCCTGCCGGTGTGGGCCGGCGTCCTGCCGCTGCAGGAGGAGTACGGCGACCCGGCCCCGGCGCCGGACCTGAGGGACGGCCTGGCCGTGCCGGGCTACGTCCGCGGATGGTCGCGCCGGTGAGCCACCCGGCGTACCGGTCGTTGTCGCTGTGGCACGACACCACCGACGACGACTGGGCGCCGCGGCCCGCACTGCCCGGCAGCACCGACGTCGACGTGGCGATCGTCGGCGCCGGCTACACCGGGCTGTGGACCGCGTACTACCTCGCGGCGGCCGACCCGTCGCTGCGGATCGCCGTGCTGGAGCGGGAGGTCGCGGGGTTCGGGGCCAGCGGACGCAACGGGGGCTGGTGCTCGGCCTTGTTCCCGGCGTCGGTCGAGTGGCTCGCGTCGAGGTACGGCGAGCAGCAGGCGATCGAGCAGCACCGCGCGATGCAGGGCAGCGTCGACGAGGTCGGCCGGGCCGCGGCGGCCGAGGGCATCGACTGCGGCTTCGCCAAGGGCGGCAACGTGACCGTCGCCCGCACCCCGGTCCAGCTCGCGCGGGCCCGGGCCGAGGTGACCGAAGCCCGGCGGTGGGGCTTCGGGGAGCAGGACCTCACGCTGCTCGACCGGGACGAGGCGCGCAGCCGGCTGGACGCGTCGGACGTCCTCGGTGCGACGTACACGCCGCACTGCGCCGCCATCCACCCGGCCCGGCTGGTGCGCGGCCTGGCGCGGGCGGTGGAACGGCAGGGCGTCGCGCTGCACGAGCAGACGCAGGTCACCAGCATCGAGCCGGGCCGGGTGACCACGCCGCACGGCACGGTCCGGGCCGAGGTGGTGATCCGCGCCACCGAGGGCTTCACCGCCCGGCTGCCGGGTCTGCGGCGCACCATCGCGCCGGTCTACTCGCTGATGATCGCCACCGAGCCGTTGCCCGCCGAGGTCTGGGACCGGATCGGGCTGCGCGAGCGCGAGACCTTCGCCGATCACCGTCACCTGATCATCTACGGGCAGCGCACCGCGGACGGCCGGCTGGCCTTCGGCGGACGGGGCGCTCCGTACCACTTCGGCTCCACGATCCGGCCGGAGTACGACCGCGAGCCGGCCGTGTTCGGTGCGCTGCACCAGGTGCTGGTCGACCTGCTGCCCGCCGCCGAGGGCGCGGCGATCACGCACTCGTGGGGCGGACCGCTCGGCATCGCCCGCGACTGGTGCGCCTCGGTCGGCCTGGACAAGGCCACCGGCCTCGGCTGGGCGGGGGGGTACGTGGGAGACGGCGTCTCCACGACGAACCTCGCGGGGAGGACCCTGGCCGACCTGGTCCTGGGCAGGAACAGCGACCTCGTGCGACTGCCCTGGGTCAACCACCGGTCGCGGCGGTGGGAGCCGGAGCCACTGCGCTGGCTGGGGGTGAGCGCGTCGCTCGCGGTGATGACCGGCGCCGACGCCGAGGAGGCCCGCACCGGCCGGGCGTCCCGGCGGGCGGCGCTGATGAGCCGGGTCCTCGGGCACTAGGCGGGCTTGGGCAGGATGGTCCCGTGGTGGACCTTCCCGAGCCGAGCGGGCCGACGTACCGGTTGTGCTTCGTCTGCAGCGGGAACATCTGCCGCTCCCCGATCGCGGAGGTCGTGATGCGACGCCTGGTGGACGACGCGGGGCTGTCGAGCGCCGTCGAGGTCGACTCGGCCGGGACCGGCGACTGGCACGTCGGCGACCCGGCTGACCGTCGCGCGGTCACCGCGCTGTACGACGGCGGGTACGACGGGCGGGCCCACCGCGCGCGGGTCTTCGAGGCCGGCTGGCTCGACGGGCGGGACCTCGTCCTCGCCCTGGACCGGGGCCACCTGCTCGAGCTGCGGGCGCTGGCGCGTACCGAGGCGCAGCGGGACCGGGTGCGGCTGCTCCGCTCGTTCGACCCGACGGCGCCGCAGGGTGCGGAGGTGGCGGACCCGTACTTCGGCGAGGCGCGTGACTTCGCCGAGGTCCTGGACCAGGTGGAGCGGGCCTGTCGCGGCCTGCTCGAGGACGTCATGCGGACGTTGCCCGCCGCCCCGGGCTGACGCTGGGCCGAGGACGTTGGCCCCCGGGCGCGGGTTGCGCGGCGGTGTGAACCGCCACGACAGTGGCCCTGTGGCCAGCCCTGCGGTGAGCGGCCGGGTGCGCGCCGACCGCCCGGTCGCCGGACTCGTGCTGCTCCTCGGCGCGTCGGTCGCCGTGGCCGTCGGGACGTACGCAGGGGTGCACGAGCCCGCGGGCCGACCCTTCGCCACCCTCGGCTTCTCCGGCATGCTGCAGATGAAGGCATGGCTCACGACGGCGGCCGTCGCGTTGCTCCTGGTCCAGCTGACGACGGCGCTGTGGATGTGGGGACGGCTGCCCGGTGTCCGGCGGCGCGCACCCGGGTGGGCATCCTCGGTGCACCGCTGGTCCGGAGCCGCGGCGTTCACCGTGACGCTGCCGGTCGCCCTGCACTGCATGTGGTCCCTCGGGTTGGCCACCGACAACCCGAGGGTCCTCCTCCACGGACTTGCCGCCTGCCTGTTCTACGGCGCGTACGCCGCCAAGATGCTCGGCCTGCGGGTCCGCGGCCTGCCCGGCTGGTCGCTGCCCGTCCTCGGCGGGACCGTGCTGACGGCACTCGTGCTGGTCTGGCTGACCTCGGCCCTGTGGTTCTTCACCCGGTCGGGGGTGCCGCTGACATGAGCACTGCCCTCAGCCGTCGTACCGTGCTGCGCGGCTCCGGCATCGTCGCCGTCGGCGCGGTGGCGGGATACCTGCTGGCCCGCCGGACTGACGCAGCACGCGGCACCGGCACGGCGGTCGCCGCCAACGCCTACGGGCCAGAACCGGCGTCCACCGCCAGCAGGCTCGCGTTGCTGAGCGAGATCCCCGACGGAGGCGGGCTGGTGCTCGAGGAGCAGCGCGTAGTGCTGGTACGGACCGGGGACGACGTGCGCGCCTTCTCTGCGACCTGCACCCACCAGGGCTGCACGGTCGACGGCGTCTCCGACGGAGTCATCACCTGCCCGTGCCACGGCAGCGCCTTCGACGCCGGAACAGGCAAGGTGGTCACCGGTCCGGCGACCCGGGCGCTCGACCCGGTGCACGTCGAGGTCGCGGACGGTGCCGTGACGATGCCGGGAGGTGGCTGAGGTGTCCCGGTTGCCGACGCTGCTCTGGCTGCTCGCCCTGGGCCTGGCCCTCGGCGCTCTCGTGGCGCTGGGATGATGGCAGGGCTGCGGCTCCAGTTCTGCACGGACGCAGGCGAGTTCCTGACCGCGGCGGCTGACCACCTGGCTGCCGATCCGGTCGTCAGCACGGTCGTGACGACCATCGCCCACCGGGTCCGGGCCGAGGTGGCCGACGGCATCGTGCAGCCGGAGCGCGACTGGTGGCTGGTCGTCAGGGACAGCCGCGGCGACGTGGTCGGAGCCGGGATGCGGACGGCGCCGTTCGTCCCCTATCCGCCGTTCCTGCTGCCGATGCCTGGCGGGGCTGCGACGGCACTTGCGCAGGCGGTGCACGACCGCGGCGAGGAGGTGCTCGGGGTCAACGGGGCACTGCCCGCCGTCGAGCTGTTCGCCACCGAGCTGGCGAGGCTCGAGGGCGGCCGGGTCGACGTAGCCCTGCACACCCGGCTGCACGAGCTCGGCGAGCTCACCTTCCCGGTGCACGTCCCCGGCAGCCTGGTGGCCGCGACGGAGGACGACGTGAATCTGGTCGCGGAGTGGTTCACCGCGTTCATGGGCGACGCCGACGAACAGGCCGGCCGACCGCGCGGTGCCAGCGCGCACGACGTCCCCGACCGGCCCGACCTGCTGCGCCGGATCCGGGCCGGCGGGCTGTGGTTCTGGGTCGACGAGACCGGCGAGAAGGTCCACCTCACCGGCGCGAACCCGCCCTCGTTCGGGGTCTCCCGGCTCGGGCCGGTGTACACGCCGCCGACCCAGCGCGGTCGGGGGTGGGCCAGCAACGCCGTCGCCGAGGTCTCCCGGCGGCTCCGGGCCGAGGGGACCCGGCTCTGCCTCTTCACCGACCAGGCGAACCCGACGTCGAACAAGATCTACGCCGCCCTCGGCTACCGGCCGGTCGTCGACATGGTCAACCTGGTCATCGTCCGCTGAGGGTCGGCCGCAGCGCGTCGAGGACCGTGGGGTCCTCGATGGTCGACGGCACCGGCTCGTCCCTGCCGTCGGCGATCGCTCGCAGCGACCGGCGCAGGATCTTGCCGGACCGGGTCTTGGGCAGCGCCGCCACCACGTCGACCTGACGGAACGACGCCACCGCCCCGATCTCGTCGCGCACCCGCTGCACCAGCTCGGACCGCAGCTGCTCGGGGTCGACCTCCGCGCCGGCACTGAGCACGACCAGCCCCCGCGGCACCTGGCCCTTGAGCTCGTCGTGCACGCCGATCACGCAGCACTCCGCCACCAGGGGATGCGCGGTCACGACCGCCTCCATCGCACCGGTCGAGAGCCGGTGGCCGGCCACGTTGATGACGTCGTCGGTGCGGCCCATCACGAACAGGTAGCCGTCCTCGTCGACGTATCCGCCGTCCCCGGTCAGGTAGTAGCCGTCGAACGCGGACAGGTACGACGCGACGAAGCGGTCGTCGTCGCCCCACAGCGTCGGCAGGGTGCCGGGCGGCAGCGGCAGCTTGATGCAGATCGCCCCCTCGGTGCCGGGCGGCACCTCCGCACCGGACGGGTCCAGCACCCGCACGTCGTAGCCAGGCACCGCAACCGTCGGCGAGCCGGGTTTGATGGGCATCGCCTCCAGCCCGCGCAGGTTGGCCGCGATCGGCCAGCCGGTCTCGGTCTGCCACCAGTGGTCGACGACGGGAACCTGGAGGTGCTCGGTAGCCCACTCCCAGGTGTCCGGGTCCAGCCGCTCGCCGGCGAGGAACAGGGTGCGCAGCGAGGACACGTCGTGCGGGGCGAGCAGCTCGCCGTCCGGGTCCTCCTTCTTCACGGCCCGGATCGCGGTGGGAGCCGTGAACAACGCCTGCACGCCGTACTGCTCGACGACCCGCCAGAACGCGCCGGCGTCCGGCGTCCCCACCGGCTTCCCCTCGTACAGCACCGTGGTCGCGCCCACGAGCAGCGGCCCGTAGACGATGTAGGAGTGGCCGACCACCCACCCGACGTCGGAGGCGGTCCACCACACGTCGCCGCGGCCGACGCCGTAGACGTTGGACATCGACCACTGCAGTGCCACGGCGTGCCCACCGTTGTCCCGGACCACGCCCTTGGGCTTCGCCGTCGTCCCCGACGTGTAGAGCACGTAGAGCGGGTCGGTCGCCGCGACCGGGACGCACTCGGCAGGTTCCGCGTCCTTGGCCAGGTCGTCCCAGTCGAGGTCGCGCGGCGCCGTCAGCTCGGCTCGCGCCTGCGGGCGCTGCAGGACGACGACGTGCTCGGGCTGGTGCGACGACAGCTCGAGCGCCCGGTCGAGCAGCGGCTTGTACTCCACCACGCGGCTCACCTCGATGCCGCAGGAGGCCGACACGACGACCCGCGGCTGGGCATCCTCGACCCGGGCGGCCAGCTCGTGGGCAGCGAACCCGCCGAACACCACCGAGTGCACCGCCCCTAGCCGCGCGCAGGCGAGCATCGCCACGACGGCCTCGGGCACCATCGGCAGGTAGATGACGACCCGGTCGCCCTTCCGGACACCGAGCGAGGCCAGCGCACCGGCGAAGGTCGCGACCTCCGCGAGCAGCTGGGCGTAGGTGTAGGTGCGCCGGGTGTCGGTCACCGGGCTGTCGTAGACCAGCGCGACGCGTCCGCCGTGGCCGTCGGCGACGTGGCGGTCCAGGGCGTTCTCGCAGGTGTTCAGGACCCCGTCCGGGAACCAGCGGTAGAACGGGGCGCGGCTCACGTCCAGGACGGTCGTCGGCTCGGTCCGCCAGAGGATGTCCCGGGCTGCGTCGGCCCAGAAGTCCTGCGGGTCCTCGATGCTGCGGCGGTAGGTCGCCCGGTAGTCGCCCATACCGGCATCCTCACCCCGGCGGACGCCGATGCGCCAGGGCCGGGTGAGCGTCAGTCCGCCGGCCGCGGCAAGGGTGGCGTCTGCGGTGCGTCGGCCGGTCGGCGTACCTGCATGAGGTGCTCGACCACCCGGTCCATGGCCTCGTCGACGGCGTCCTCGCGATAGCCGCCGCGGCGCGGGCGGAACGGTGCGGTGCGGACCTGCTCGACCGTCACCGTGTCCTGGCCGTCGAGGGTCGCGACCACTCGGTCGACGAACTCGTCCACGTCGTCCGGGTCGTACCCCCGCCGCAGAGCACCGGCCCGGGGAAACCGCCGCATGTACGCGCCGGCCAGCTCGCCCTTGAGGAACTCTGCCTCGCTGCCCGGATCGGCCTTTCCCCGGCGGCCGGCCATCAGCCCCTGCGCGAGGAGCACCCGCTCCTCGAGGGTGTCCAGGTACTCGTCGACCTCGGCGACGACGTAGCCGCCGTGCACCAGCTCGAAGCCGGCCTTGCGCACCTCCGCGGCCGTCGGCGGCGGGAAGACGCCGCCGAGCGAGATCTCCACGTGGTTGAGGAACGCGTCGACCTGGCGGCGGTGGTAGCCCCGCCGCAGCCTGCTGACCCGGGCGAACCTCTTGTGGCTCATCGGGTGCTCACTCGGTCACTGCTGCCAGCTGGCCGCAGGCCCCGTCGATGTCGCGGCCCCGGGTGTCGCGGACGGTGGTGGGGATGCCGTGCGCCCGCAGCCGGGTGACGAAGGTGCGCTCGACGTCGGGGTCGCTCGCCGTCCACTTCGAGCCCGGCGTGGGGTTGAGCGGGATCGGGTTGACGTGCACCCAGCCGCGGCCGCGCCGGTTGAGCTCGGTGCCGAGCAGGTCCGCCCGCCAGGCGTGGTCGTTGATGTCGCGGATCAGTGCGTACTCGATGCTGACCCGGCGCCCGGTCGCGTCGAAGTACCGGCGAGCCGCGTCCAGCACCTCCGCCACCTTCCAGCGGGTGTTGACCGGCACCAGGGTGTCGCGCAGCTCGTCGTCGGGGGCGTGCAGCGACAGCGCCAGCGTGACGTTGAGGTCCTCGGCGGTCAGCCGGTCCATCGCGGGTACCAGGCCGACGGTCGAGACCGTGACGTTGCGCTGCGAAAGGCCGAGGCCGTCAGGTGTCGGGTCGGTGAGCCGGCGCACCGCACCGAGGACCGCCTTGTAGTTGGCCAGCGGCTCCCCCATCCCCATGAACACCACGTTGGAGACCCGGCCGGGGCCGCCGGCGATCTCGCCGTCGCGCAGCATCCGGGCTCCGGCCACCACCTGGTCGACGATCTCCCCGGCGGACATGTTGCGGGTCAGCCCCGCCTGGCCGGTCGCGCAGAACGGGCAGTTCATGCCGCAGCCGGCCTGCGACGAGACGCACATCGTCACCCGGCCCGGGTAGCGCATCAGCACGCTCTCGACGGTCGCGCCGTCGAAGAGCCGCCAGACCGACTTGCGGGTGCGCCCTCGGTCGGCCTCCAGGTGCCGCACCGGGGTGAGCAGCGTCGGGAGCAGCGCCTCGGCCAGCTGCGCCCGGGAGGCCTTGGGGACGTCGGTCATCTGCTCGGGGTCGCCGCCGAGGTGGTCGAAGTAGTGGCTGGACAGCTGCCCGGCGCGGAAGGGCTTCTCGCCGAGCTCGGCGACCACGGCACGGCGCTCGCCGGGTGCGAGGTCGGCGAGGTGCCGCGGCGGCTTGGCGCGGCGCGGCTCGGCGAAGGTGAGGACGCCGGGGACGGGGGCAGGCACGGTGCTCTTCTCTCCTAGGCCGGCACGAGCCAGGCCAGCAGCAGGTAGGTGACGGGCGCGGCCGGCAGCAGCGAGTCCAGCCGGTCCATCATCCCGCCGTGCCCTGGCAGGAGACTGCCCATGTCCTTGATGCCGAGGTCCCGCTTGATCATCGACTCGCCGAGGTCGCCGAGGGTGGCGGTCACCATGACGGCGAGGCCGATCAGCGCCCCCTGCCAGGCCTCGCCCTCGAGCAGCTCCGGCAGCGCGACGGCCCCGCCGACGGCGCAGAACAGTGCGGAGCCGGCGAAGCCCTCCCAGGACTTCTTCGGGCTCACGGTCGGCGCCATCGGGTGCTTGCCGAACAGCACGCCTGCTACGTAGCCGCCGGTGTCGCTGAGCACCACGAGCACGATGAAGACGACGACCCGGTCGGCGCCGTCGTCAGGCCGCAGCAGCAGCACCGCGAAGCCGGCGAGAAAGGGCACGTACAGCGCCGCGAAGGTCGCGGCGGTGACGTCGCGCACGTAGCCCTTCGGGTTCTCCGGGGACCGCCACAGCATCGTGCCCAGCACGGTGAGTGCCAGGGCGACGACCATGGCCTCGCTTCCCCCGGCGTACGCCGAGACGACGATCGCGACTGCGCCGACGGCGAGGGGCACCACGGGCACCCGGACCCGGTCGGCACCGAACGCGTTGGACAGCTCGTAGACCGCGAGCACGACAGCGGCCACCACGACTCCGACGAACGCGGGCTTCCAGACGTACAGCGAGACGACGATGACCACGGCCAGCCCGAGGCCGACCCCGATGGCTGCGGGCAGGTTCCGACCCGCGCGGCTGCGACGCTCCGGCGGCGGGACCGGCTGCATGGGGACCGGTTCGAGCGGGGAGCTGCCGTCCTCCTGGTCGGTGGTCATGACGATGGGTGGCCGAGCCTCAGACCTCGAGGAGCTCGGACTCCTTGTGCTTGACCAGCTCGTCGACCGCACCGACGTGGCGCTGGGTGACCTTCTCCAGCTCCTTCTCGGCGCGGTTCACGTCGTCCTCGCCGGTCTCGCCGTCCTTGGCGAGCCGGTCCAGCTCGTCCTTGGCGTGGCGGCGGACGTTGCGGATCGAGATCCGGGCGTCCTCGGCCTTCTTGTGCGCGACCTTGATGAACTCCTTGCGGCGTTCCTCGGTCAGCTGCGGGAACACCACCCGGATGATCGCGCCGTCGTTGGTGGGGTTCACCCCGAGGTCGGAGTCGCGGATCGCCTTCTCGATGGCGCCCATCGCGCCCTTGTCGTACGGCGTGAGGGTGAGCATCCGGGCATCGGCGACGTGGAACGACGCGAGCTGGTTCACCGGCGTGGGCGCGCCGTAGTAGTCGACCAGGATCTTGTTGAACATCGACGGGTTGGCCCGGCCGGTGCGGATGGAGGCAAGGTCGTCCTTGGCGACGGAGACGGCCTTCTCCATCTTCTCCTCGGCCTCGAACAAGGTCTCGTCGATCACGTCGTCTCCTGCGTCGGTCTGGGTCGGTCCGGTGGTCCTGGGGTCACGCGTCGGGACCGATGATGGTCCCGATCTTCTCGCCGTGCACGGCACGGGCGATGTTGCCCTCTTCGGTCATGTTGAAGACCACGATGGGCAGCCGGTTGTCGCGGCAGAGACTGATCGCGGTGGCGTCGGCGACCTTCAGGCTCTTGTTCAGGAACTCGTCGTAGGACAGCCGGTCGTAGCGCACGGCGTCCGGGTGGGTCGCCGGGTCGGCGTCGTAGACGCCGTCGACGCCCTTCTTGCCCATCAGCAGCACCTGGGCACCGATCTCCAGGGAGCGCTGGGCGGCGACGGTGTCGGTGGAGAAGTACGGCATGCCGGCGCCGGCGCCGAAGATGACCACGCGGCCCTTCTCCAGGTGCCGGATGGCCTTGCGCGGGATGTACGGCTCGGCGACCTGGCCCATCGCGATGGCCGTCTGGACCCGCGTCTCGACGTCCTCCTTCTCCAGGAAGTCCTGCAGCGCGAGGCAGTTCATCACGGTGCCGAGCATGCCCATGTAGTCGGCGCGGGCCCGGTCCATGCCGCTCTGCGAGAGCTCGGCGCCGCGGAAGAAGTTGCCTCCGCCGACGACGATGGCCACCTGCACCCCGGACCGCACGACCTCGGAGATCTGCCGGGCCAGGCCGGCCACGACGACCGGGTCGACGCCGATCTGGCCGCCGCCGAAGACCTCGCCGGAGAGCTTGAGGACGACTCGTCGGTACGGCCGCTCCCCCTCGGACTCGGACGCAGCGAAGGCCGCGACCCTGCCGGTTCCCTCAGTGGATCCCTGCACGATCGCGGCCTCCTCGTCGTCGTGGTGCGCTGCCCCCGGCCCTACCTGCCGGTCAGTCTGCCAGCAGGCCGGTCAGGCGCCGCCGACCTCGAAGCGGGAGAAGCTCTTCACGCTGATGCCCGCCGCGTCCAGGACCGCCTTGACGTTCTTCTTGCTGTCCAGCACCGACGGCTGCTCGAGCAGCGCGACGTCCTTGAAGTAGCCGTTCACCCGGCCCTCGACGATCTTGGCCAGCGCCTGCTCGGGCTTGCCCTCCTCGCGGGCGGTTGCCTCGGCGATCCGGCGCTCGTTCTCGACGACCTCGGCCGGGACCTCGTCGCGCGAGACGTACTGCGGGCGCATCGCGGCGACCTGCATGGCGGCGGCGCGCGCTGCCTCCAGGTCCTCGCCCTCGAACTCCACCAGCACGCCGACCTGCGGTGGCAGGTCCGACGAGCGGCGGTGCATGTACGACGCGACCGAGCGACCCTCGGCGCCGAGGACGACGACGGCGGTCAGCTCGAGCTTCTCGCCGATGACGGCGGCGACCGAGTCGATGTTGTCGGCAACCGTGCGGCCGTCGGCCAGGGTCTCGCCGAGCAGGGCCGTGACGTCCCCCGTGCCGGTCTTGGCGGCGTGGGACACGATGTCGGCGGCGAGCTGCTGGAACTGCTCGTTCTTCGCGACGAAGTCGGTCTCGCAGTTGAGCTGGATCATGGCGCCGTCGGCGGCGGCGACCAGGCCGTTGGTGGCGCTGCGCTCGGCGCCGCGCTCCTTGACCTTGGTCTCGCCCTTGATGCGCAGCAGCTCGGCCGCCTTGTCGTGGTCGCCGTCGGCCTCCACGAGGGCCTTCTTCGCGGCCATCATGCCGGCGCCCGTGGCATCACGGAGCTTCTTGACCTCGGCGGCGCTGATGTCTGCCATGGGTACGCTGTCTCGCTCTCTTGTCTGAGTGGTCGTGGGTGCGCCCCGGCCGGTCAGGTGGCGACCGGCCGGCAGCAGCGGCTCAGGCTTCCTTGGTGCTCTCGGCCGCAGCGTCGCCCGGCGCCTCGGTGGCCGGAGCCTCGGAGGCCGGTGCTGCTGTTGCCTCGGTGGCCGGAGCCTCGGTGGCCGGTGCTGCTGGTGCCTCGGCGGCTGGAGCCTCGGTGGCCGGAGCCTCCGGGGCTGCGGTGTCGACCGCCGCGGCGGTCGACGCCGGTGCGTCGGCACCGGCGCCCTCGACGGTCTCGCCCTGGGCCGGGGTGCCCTCCGCGGCCGTGCCGCGCTGGAGCAGCTCCTGCTCCCACGCCGCGAGCGGCTCGTCGGTGGCGAGCTGGCCGTCGGCCGGCTTCTCGTCGCCGTCGACCTGGGTGCGGACCCGGGCCATCAGGCCCTCGGCCACGGCGTCGGCGATCACCCGGGTGAGCAGGGTGACGGAGCGGATCGCGTCGTCGTTGCCCGGGATCTTGTAGTCGACGTCGTCCGGGTCGCAGTTGGTGTCCAGGATCGCGACGATCGGGATGCCCAGCTTCTTGGCCTCGCCGACAGCGATGTGCTCCTTCTTGGTGTCCACGATCCAGACGGCGCTGGGGACCCGGGCCATGTCCCGGATACCGCCCAGGGTCTTGTCCAGCTTGTCCTTCTCGCGACGGAGGACCAGCAGCTCCTTCTTGGTCATGCCCGAGCCGGGGACGTCCTCGAAGTCGAGCTGCTCGAGCTCCTTGAGGCGCTGCAGCCGGCCGTGCACGGTCTGGAAGTTGGTGAGCATGCCGCCCAGCCAGCGCTGGTTCACGTAGGGCATGCCGACCCGGGTCGCCTGCTCGGCGACGGTCTCCTGCGCCTGCTTCTTGGTGCCGATGAACAGCACCGAGCCGCCGTGGGCGACGGTCTCCTTGATGAACTCGTAGGCGCGGTCGATGTAGGACAGCGACTGCTGCAGGTCGATGATGTAGATGCCGTTGCGCTCGGTGAAGATGAAGCGCTTCATCTTCGGGTTCCAACGGCGGGTCTGGTGCCCGAAGTGCACGCCGCTCTCGAGCAGCTGCTTCATGGAGACGACCTGGTTGGTGGCCACGGTCGGCCTGCCTTTCTCGCGCCGCGGCCCGCATGCGCGGGCGGCCTGGCGCCTGTCGGTTTGCCTGGCGGGCGCCCGGTCGGGCGTCCGCCTCCTGACACCCGGGAACGCGCTCGCCGCCGTCACCATCGCGGGTCGGGCGGACCGATGAGCGCGCCCCCGCCGGTGGACGAGGTCCGGTGGCGGATACGGGCGTGCGAAGTCGACCCGCACAGGCGGGTCGCCGCGTGCAGTGTACGCCGGGCGCGCCCCGAGGCCGAAATCGTCGCCGTCCCCAGGCCGCCGCACGGCGCCGGCTGTCCACATCCTCCTCCGCCGGCCGTTCTCGGTGGGTGCGGCGGCGGCATCCTCGAGGCATGGTCCTCCGGCGGGTGGTGAGCGGGCTGCCCGCGGCGGTGACCGGCCTGCTGGTGACGGTGGCCGGCCTGCTGGCGGCCGCACCGGAAGCGGTCGCCGGAGCGTCCTGGGGGTGGCCGCTGGCTCCCCGCCCGCAGGTCGCGGCCCGGTTCGTGGCCCCGGCCGGGCCGTATGCCCCAGGTCACCGCGGCGTCGACCTGGTGGCTCCGGCCGGTGCCCCGGTGCTCGCGCCGGCCGCCGGGACGGTCGCGTTCGCCGGCCGGGTGGCCGGCCGAGGGGTGGTGTCGGTCGACCACCCCGGCGGGTTGCGCACGACCTACGAGCCGGTGGCCGCGCGAGTGGCCCGCGGCGAGCCAGTCGCCCCCGGGACCGTGCTCGGCCTGCTGGAGGCTGGGCCGAGCCACTGCCCGCCGGCGACCTGCCTGCACTGGGGGCTGCGCCGGGGGGTCGTCTACCTCGACCCGCTCGCCCGGCTGGGGCAGGTCCGGGTGCGGCTGCTGCCGGTCTGGGCGCTCGACGGCCAGCCGCTGTCCGCGGGTCGCCCCGGCCGGGCAGTGTCCGGGTCCGGGTCCGGTTCCGGGTCGGCATCGCCGGTGGCTGATCTCGCTGCACCGTCCCCGTCCTCCCCATTCCGGGGAGCGGACACCGCGACCGGCGCCGTGGTCGTGGGCACCGGGGCCGCGGCCCTGCTCGGCGGCCCGCTGCTGCTCAGAGCAGGGAGGGCAGGTCCGCGGCGAGCCGGCGATAGTCGGCCGGCGCGTTGTAGGCCTGCGCGGAGACCCGCACGAAGCCGCGGCCCGCCCAGGAGGTGACGGCCACCTCGACCGCGGAGGCCTCACCGATCCGGTCCTGCAACGCGTCCGCGGCCGGCACCGACGTGGCCACCCCCTCCGGCAGCGGCACGAGCTGCATGCTCACGGCGGCGTCCCGGGGCAGGTCGGCCGGCTCGACGTGCAGGGCCTTGGCGACCTCGAGCTGGCCGGCCACGGCGAGCTCCACGTTGTGCCGGCGCAGGCGGTCCAGGCCGATCCGCTCGAGCACCCGCAGGGCGCGCGGTGCGGACAGCCAGGCGGTCGGGTCCTCGGTGCCGGTGTCGTCGAAGGCCAGCGGGAAGCCGTCCGCCTCGCCCCAGGAGGCGACCAGCGGGCGCAGGACCGGACGCCAGCGCTCGGCTGCGTGCAGGACCGCGGTGCCGCGCGGCGCGCAGCACCACTTGTGCAGGTTGCCGACGAAGAAGTCGGCACCGAGGCGCTCCAGGTCGACGGCCAGCATCCCCGGCGAGTGGGCGCCGTCGACCAGCACGGCCACGCCGCGTTCCTGCAGAGCCGGGATCAGGCTCACGAGCGGCAATCGGCGGGCCGTCGGCGAGGTCACGTGGTCGAGCACGACCAGCCGGGTCCGGTCGTGGACGGCGCCGAGCACGGTGGCCAGCGCCTCGTCGTCGGCGGCGGTGAGCGGGACGTGCACGGTGTCGACGGCCGCGCCCCGGTCTGCGGCGAACCGGTGGGCAGCGATGCGCACCGCGCCGTAGCTGTGGTCGGTGAGCAGCACGGCGTCGCCCGCGGCGAGCGGGAACGCGGACAGGACAGTGCTCGCGCCGCTGGTCGCGTTGTGCACGAACGCGAGCGAGCCCTCGTCGGCACCGAGGAACGCGCCGACCTCCGAGCGGGCGGCCACCAGCGCTGCCGGCAGCTCGCGGCGGAAGAAGCGGACCGGGTTGGTCTCCATCCGGTCCCGCCAGGACTGCTGCTCCTCGAGCACCGGGGTGGTCACCGCACCGAACGACCCGTGGTTGAGGTGGGCCACCGTGCTCTCGAGCGGCCACAGTGCCCGGACCTCGACCCAGTCCTCGCCCCACAGCGGGTTGGCGTCGACATCCGTCGCGGTCGCGGGTTCAGCGGGCATGATGGTCAGCCTATGGTCGGACATCCGCGACTTCCCCGCCGACGCGGCCACCCGTTCGCTCCGGAGCGGCCGGTCGTGGCCGTGCTGCTGCTGGCGCTGGTCACGGCGGGCTTGAGCCTGGTCGGGCCGGCCGCCACCGGGGCGGAGCCGCTGCCGCGGTACCACCCGAGCCGTCTCAGCTCCCTGGGCGACGCCCGCCAGGTGGTCGTCGTCACCGCGCCGTCCTGGTCGAGCAGCACCGCCGTGCTGCGTGCGTGGCAGCGCACCGACGACGGCGAGTGGCGGCTACGGATCGGCCCGGTGCACGCACGGGTCGGCCGTAACGGATTCGTGCTGGCCGACGAGCGCCGGCAGAGCACCGGGACCAGCCCGGCCGGCACGTTCGCGATCAGATCGGCCTTCGGCAACGGCGCCGACCCAGGGACCGCGCTGCCCTATCGGGTGGCCGACGGCAACGACTGGTGGACCTACGACCCGCGCGACCCGAGCACCTACAACGTGCTGCAGACCAGGCGGGTCAGCTCCGCACGGTGGCGGACCAGCTGGGCCGAGCACCTGTCGGCGTACGCGGCCCAGTACCGCTTCGTGGCGGTGCTGGACTTCAACCTGCCCGATGGCGTGCACCGCGCGGCCGACGGCCAGCGGATCGCCGACCAGCCGGCGGACACCCGGCTGGGCGGCGGGATCTTCCTGCACGTCAACGGACCGGGGGCGACCGCGGGCTGCGTGTCGATCCCGCGGGTCGACATGCGCCGCGTGCTGCGCTGGCTGGACCCGTCCGCGGGGCCGGTGCTGGTGATGGGACCGCGCTCGGCGATCACCCGGCTCTGAGGGACGCCGGCCCGCCTGACCTAGCCCTCGGCGAGCTTGCCGCGCAGCTGCAGCACGGCCTTGGTGTGCATCTGGCAGATGCGGCTCTCGGTGACCCCGAGGACCTGGCCGATCTCGGCGAGCGTGAGGCCCTCGTAGTAGTAGAGGGTGACGACGATCTTCTCCCGCTCCGGGAGCGTGTTGATCGCCTTGGCCAGCAGGAACTTGGTCTCCTCGGACTCGAAGGCGAGGACGGGGTCCTCGGCCTTGGTGTCCTCGAGGGTGTCGACCAGGCTGAGCTTGTCGCCCTTCTCGCCGCCCACGCTGAGCAGCTCGTCGAGCGCGACCACGTTGACGAAAGACACCTGGCTGAAGATCTGGTGCAGGTCCTCGAGCTTGATGCCGAGCTCGGCGGCCACCTCGGCCTCGCTGGGCGTGCGGTGCAGCTGCGCCTCCAGCGAGGCGTAGGCGCGCTCGACCTCGCGGGCCTTGTAGCGCACCGAGCGCGGGATCCAGTCGATGGCCCGCAGCTCGTCGATGATCGCCCCGCGGATGCGGCTGATCGCGTAGGTCTCGAACTTGATGGCGCGCTCGAGGTCGAACTTCTCGATGGCGTCGATCAGGCCGAAGATGCCGTAGGAGACGAGGTCGGCCTGCTCGATGTTGGGCGGCAGACCGACACCGACCCGGCCGGCGACGTACTTCACCAGCGGCGAGTAGTGCAGGATCAGCCGCTCCCGCAGCGCGGGCTCCGCGCTCTTCTTGAAGTCCTGCCAGAGCTCGCGCAGCGCCGCCTCGGCAGCGCTCTTCTCCGCCACGGCGTCGTCAGCGACGAGCTCGCGTGCGGCAGCGGCGGCGCCCACTCCCCCGGAGGGCGTGGCGGCAGCGCCGTCAGGCCCGTGGGTGCGCTTGGTCATAAGTTGCCTTCAGCCGGTCGACGGACACATGGGTATAGATCTGCGTCGTGGCGAGCGTAGCGTGGCCAAGAAGCTCTTGAACGCTTCTCAGGTCGGCTCCTCCTTCCAGTAGGTGGGTAGCAGCCGAATGGCGGAGGCCGTGCGGCCCCAGGTCCGGTGCGCCCGGCACGTGGGCGAGCAGGTCGTGCACCACCCGCCGTACGGTCCGGGGGTCGATCCGGCCACCGCGGGAGCCCAGGAACAGGGCGGCGCCGCTGCCCGGCCCGAGCAGCCGCGGGCGGCCCTCCGCCTGCCAACGCTCCACGGCGCGCAGGGCCGGCAGCCCGACCGGCACGGTGCGCTCCTTTGCTCCCTTGCCCAGGACCCGGACGACCCGGCGGGCCCGGTCGACGTCGTCGAGGTCCAGCCCGCACAGCTCCCCGACCCGGATCCCGCTCGCGTAGAGCAGCTCGAGGACGGCCAGGTCACGGACCGCCGTGGGGCTGTCGTCGTCGGCCGCGAGCCCGGCGACGTGCAGCAGCGCGTCGGCCTCGTCCCGGCGCAGGACTCCGGGCAGCGTGCGACCGGTGCGCGGGGTGGCCAGCAGGGCGCCGGGGTCGGTGGCGACCAGCCCCTCCCGGGCGGCCCAGGCGGTGAAGCCGCGGGCGGCGGCAGCCCGGCGGGCCAGCGTGGTGCGGGCCATCCCACGGCTCGCCTGCCCGGCCAGCCAGCTGCGCAGCACCAGCAGGTCCAGTGCCGCCGGCTCGTCCCGGCCCATCCGGCGGGCGTGCTCGAGCAACGTCGTGACGTCACCGCGGTAGGCGCGGACCGAGTGCACCGAGAGGCCGCGCTCGGAGCGCAGGTGCCGGGTGAAGCCCTCGAGGGCGTCCGCCAGGGCCGGCGGCAGGGCGGCGTCCGGGAGCGTCACCGCACCCGCACCCCCCGCAGAGTTCCCCACAAGCGACACGGTGACCCGCGGATGGTGCGCTGCGCAAGCACCGGCGCGCCAGATCGGGTCAGGTCTTCACCTCGGCGGGGCCGCCCGGCGGCGCCACCGGCCGCCATCGGAGTCCGCCAGCCCGGCCGCGGCGAGCTGCCCGAGCGTCCGCAGCACCGTGGGCGCGTCCAGCCCGGCGACCCGGCCGATGCTGTCCGCGGCCGCCCGGCGGCGGATCGGCAGCGCCTCCAGCACCCGGAGGGCGAGTGGGTCGAGCTCGTCGTGCGGCCGCCGCTCGCCGCGCCGCGGGTCGCTGGCGTCGACCAGCAGGTCGCCGACCAGGTCGAGCACGTCGGCGGCGCCGGTGACCAGTGCTGCCCCGCGGGTCCGGAGCAGCTCGTGGCAGCCGCTCGAGGCGGCGGAGGTCACCGGGCCGGGCACGGCCATCACGGTCCGGGAGAGCTCCTCCGCGTGCCCGGCCGTGTTCAGTGCGCCGCTGCGGATCGCGGCCTCGACCACCACCGTTCCCCGGCCCAGGGCGGCGATCACCCGGTTGCGGTCCAGGAACCGCCGACGGGTGGGCCGGGCACCGGGCGGCAGCTCGGACATCACCACCCCGGCGGACCGCACCGCGCGCAGCAGGCCGTCGTGTGCCGCCGGGTAGGGAACGTCGACCCCGCAGGCGAGCACGGCCACCGTCGGCCCGTCCACGGCCAACGCACCACGGTGGGCCGCGGCGTCGATGCCGTAGGCGCCGCCGGAGACGACCGTCCAGCCCCGGTCGCCGAGCCCGGCCGCGAGCTCGGCGGCCACGTGCTCGCCGTACGGCGTGCAGGCGCGGGCGCCGACGACCGACACCGCCCGACGGGTCACGTCGCCGAGGTGACCGTCGCCGGCCACCCAGAGCGCCAGCGGAGCGCGGTCGGCCAGGTCGTCGAGCGGAAGCGGCCACTCGTCGTCGCCGGGCACGACGACCCGAGCCCCGGCCCGGACGGCCAGGTCGAGGTCGGCGTCCAGTGCCGGCAGCCGCACCCGGTAGTGCGCGAGCCGCTCGTCCTCGGCCGCCGAGGCGGCCCGTACCCGGTCGAGCACCTCGACCGCTCCCAGCCCGGCCACCGCCCGCCCCAACCAGGCGTCGCCCGGCTCGGCCAGCCGGGTCAGCGCGGCCCGGGCGGCCCGCTCGGCCTGACCCGGAGAGTCGCCGCCTGTCAGGCCGCCCACCGGGCCACCCCCCGGCAGTCCAGGGCGACCCGGACGTCGCCGGCGTCCGGCTGACCGCGTCCTGCGAGGTCTGCCAGCGTCCAGGCCACCCGCACCACGCGGTCGACGCCGCGGGCGGTCAGCACACCGCGGTCGAGCAGCCGCTCGGCCTCGCCGACGACCTCCCAGGGCAGCCGCCAGAGCCGTCGCATGACGTGCCCGGGCACCTCGGCGTTGACCCGCCACGGCGTGCCGGCCAGCCGGCTCGCCATCCGGTCCCGAGCCTCGGCCACCCGGCCGGCGACCGCGGCCGTGCCCTCCGGCGCGGCACCGCCTCCGCGCAGGTCGGCCCGGGTCGCGGCCCGCATCTCGATCCGCAGGTCGACCCGGTCGAGCAGCGGTCCGGACAGCCGGCCCAGGTAGCGCAGCCGGGCCATCGGTGTGCAGGTGCAGCCGGAGTCGGCCCCCGGCGCGGTGGCCGCCAGGCCGCATGGGCACGGGTTGGCCGCCAGGACCAGCTGGAACCTGGCCGGGAACCGCACCCGCGCCGCCAGCCGGGCGACCGTGATCTCGCCGGACTCCAGCGGCTCGCGAAGGGCGTCGAGGACCGCAGGCGCGAACTCCGGCGCCTCGTCCATGAACAGCACACCGCGGTGGGCCAGCGAGGCCGAGCCGGGCCGGACGTGGGTCGAGCCGCCGCCGACGATCGCCGCCACCGAGGCGGTGTGGTGCGGCGACTGCAGCGGCGGCCGGGACACCAGCGGACCGGTGCCGTCGGGCAGCGACCCGGCCACCGAGTGCACCGCGGTCACCTCGAGCGCCGCGGCCGCGTCCAGCGGCGGGAGCAGGCCGGGCAGTCGCTCAGCCAGCATCGTCTTGCCGGCGCCCGGCGGACCGGTCATCAGCAGGTGGTGCCCGCCCGCCGCCGCGACCTCCAGCAGGTACCGGGCGGACGCCTGGCCCAGCACGTCGGCGAGATCGGGCCCGTGCTCCGGGTCGACCTCGTCGTCGGCGGGCACCGGCGGGTCCTCGGCGAGCTCCTCGTCGGGAAGCTCGTCGCCCCGGGCCCGGGCCACCAGCCCGGCCAACGTGCGCACCCCGGTGACCCGCAGCCCCGGCACGAGCGACGCCTCGGCGGCGTTGGCGGCCGGCACGACGGCAGCAGCGACACCGGCCCGGGCCGCCGCGACCACCGCCGGCAGCACGCCGCGCACCGGCCGCACCCGGCCGTCCAGGCCGAGCTCGCCGAGCAGCACCGCGTCGTCGAACACGTGCGGCGGCACCACCTCCTGCGCCGCCAGGATGGCCGCGGCGATGCACAGGTCGAAGCTCGACCCGCGCTTCGGCAGGCTGGCCGGCGAGAGGTTGACGGTCACCCGCTTGGTGGCAGGCCAGTGCTGGCCGCTGTTCACCATCGCGGCCCGCACTCGGTCGCGCGACTCGGCCAGCGACGCGTCCGGCAGCCCGACCAGGCTGTACGACGGCACGCCGATGCCGAGATCGGCCTCGACCTCGACCAGGTGCCCCTCGACGCCGACCAGCGCGACGCCGCGGGTCCGGGCCAGCGGCACTCAGGCCACCCCCCGGACGTGCTCGACGCCGGCCGCGCCGCGCGCCGGGCGCAGCACGCCGACCAGGTCGATGCGGACCTCGGCCGGGTGCACCCGCCGCTCCCGGATCCAGGCCGCGGCGAGTCGCCGCAGCCGGGCAGCCTTGCGCGCCGTCACGGCCTCCAGCGGGTGCCCGAGCGCGATCGACGACCGGGTCTTCACCTCGCAGACGACCAGCACGTCGCCGTCCCGGGCCACGATGTCGATCTCGCCCTGCGGGCACCGCCAGTTCCGGTCCAGGACGGTCATCCCCTCGGCCACCAGGTGCGCGGCGGCCACCTGCTCGCCGTAGGCCCCCAATGCGTCCTTGGCCCGCACCCGCCACCTCCACAACCGTCGCCCGTCAGCGTGCCGAGCCTGCCGTCGCGGCGGCGCTGGTCGGACGGTGCGACCCGGTGCTGTGGACAGCGAGCCGGACACGGCGTCCTGTGGACGGATGCGACCGCTTCGGTCACCGGCATCGGGGGCACGATGACCCTCGTGCGCGAGCCGGCAGCCCGGATGGCCCGCCGCAGCCGCAGCACGGTGCAGTCCCGGCTGCTGCGGCTGCGACAGCGGTCGTTCCTGATCTGCCAGGTCGCGGTCGCCGCCGGGGTCGCCTGGTTCATCGCGCACGACCTGCTCGACCACCAGCGGCCGTTCTTCGCGCCGGTCGCGGCGATCGTCAGCCTGGGCATGTCCTACGGCCAGCGGCTGCGCCGGGTCGGCGAGGTCACGCTCGGCGTCGCGGTCGGGGTGGCGGTGGCCGACGTGTTCGTGCGCCTCGTGGGCTCCGGCGGATGGCAGGTCGCGGTGATCGTCGCGCTGTCGATGGCCGTGGCGGTGCTGCTGTCCGGCGGACCGCTGATCGTGACCCAGGCCGCGGTGCAGTCGGTGGTGGTGGTCACCCTGCTGCCGAGGCCGGAGGCCGGGTTCAACCGCTGGCTGGACGCGCTGATCGGTGGCGCGGTGGCGCTGGCAGCAGCCGCCGTCGCGCCGCAGACACCGCTGCGGCGGCCGCGGCTCGAGGCCGCCCGGGTGCTCGACGAGCTCGCGGTGGTGCTGCACGAGGCGGCCGCGACGGCTCGCGCTGACGACGTCGAGCGGGCCGAGGCCACCCTGAAGCGTGCGCGGGACACCGAGAAGGCGCTTGACGACCTCCGGGCGGCCGCCGCCGAGGGCATCGACGTGGTGCGCAGCTCACCATTCCGCCGTCGCCAGCGCGCGCACGTCGAACGCGTCGCCGAGCTGGCCGAGCCGATCGACCGGGCGGTGCGCAACGCGCGGGTGCTCGTCCGGCGGGTGACGGCCGCGGTGCGCTTCGGCGAGCAGGTGCCGCCGGCCTACCTCGACCTGGTCGACGACCTCGCCGATGTGACCGGCCGGCTGTCCGACATCCTGGCGGCGCGGGGCCGGACCGCCGACCTGCGGCCCGCGCTGGAGCGGGTCGCCCGGGCGTCCTCGACCGCCGGCCCGTCGCCGTCGATGTCCGCCACGGTGGTCCTCGCCCAGGTGCGTTCGATGGTGGTCGACCTGCTCGAGCTCACCGGCCTCGACCAGGACCAGGCGCTGGACCGGGTCCCGCGGCCGGCCTAGCCGACGGCGTCCGCGAGTACAGCGCGCGCGACCGCGAGCCGGTTGGCGCACCGCTGCGGCATCGAGTGCCAGTAGTACGGGAAGGTCATCACCGCGAGGCCCAGCGCCCAGCCCCGACCGCGCAGCCAGGTCTCGTCGTCGACACCGACTGCACCGCGGAACGTCTCGCGGGACGGGGCGTCGAGCACGTCCCAGGCGACGATCAGGTCCACGGTCGGGTCGCCGACGGACACGGCACCGAAGTCGAGCACTGCAGCGAGCCGGCCGTCGCGGACGAGCAGGTTCTCGGCCACCAGGTCTGCGTGGTGCCACCGCGGCGCGGCCTCGTGCGCGCTGCCCGGCAGCCGGACCGCCGCGTCCCACACCGCGAGGACGGCGTCCAGGTCGAGGTCCAGCCCGCGAATGCCCCGGCACTTCTCGACAGCCTCGCGGGTGCTGCGGTCGAGCAGCGCCAGCGGCCTGCCCCGGTACCACCGCAGCCCCGGGTCGGTCAGCGCGACGTCGGGGACCGGAGCCTCGCGCAGGGCGGTCACGACGGCGGCCAGCTCGGCGGCCAGCGCGTCGCCCGCAGCGCCGCTCGCCGCGCCAGCGGGTGTCGACCCGTCGATCCACCGCACCACCGACCAGCGCTCCGGGTAGCCGAACCCGGGCTCCCCCACGGCGAGCACCTCGGGCACCGGGACCGGCAGCAACGGAGCGATCAGCGGGAGCCAGCGCGCCTCCTTGCCGATCGAGGCGGACCCACCCGGCTGCCGGGGCAGGCGGACCAGCAGCTCGTCGCCCAGCCGGAACAGGGCGTTGTCCGACCCCGACGCAGTCAGCGGGCGCAGCGGCAGCCCGGCGGCGTCCGGCAGCGTGCGGTCGACGAGGGCCCGCACGGTGGCCGGCTCGATCGTGAGCTCGTCCTCGTGCAGCGTCACTCGCCGGGCAGCTCGACCGAGAGCTCGTGCCGGGCGAGCTCCTCGACGTTGACGTCCTTGAACGTCAGCACCCGCACGTTCTTGACGAACCTGGCCGGGCGGTACATGTCCCACACCCACGCGTCGGACATCGTCACCTCGAAGTAGACCTCGCCGCCCTCGGTGCTGCGCGGGGTCACCTCGACCGCGTTGGTCAGGTAGAAGCGCCGCTCGGTCTCGACGACGTAGCCGAAGAGCCCGACCACGTCGCGGTACTCCCGGTAGAGCTGCAGCTCCATCTCGGTCTCGTACTTCTCCAGGTCCTCGGCACTCATCCGGTCAGCACCTCCTCGGACTCCAGGTCCTCGACCCGCACCAGCGTCCGGACGGGCACCCGCTGGTCGCCCGGCACCCGGCGGGCCACGTTGACGTAGGAGAACCGGTGCTCTGGGCACGGTCCGTGCTGGTCGAGTGCAGCGCTGTGCACCGGGGTGACATAGCCTTTGTGGCCGAGGAAGTCGTACGACGGCCACTGCTCGTGCAACCGCGCCATGATGCGGTCCCGGGTCACCTTGGCCAGAACCGACGCGGCGGCGATCGAGGCGCTGACCCGGTCGCCCTTCCAGACGGCGAGACCGGGCGCCGGGACGCCGCGCACCGGGAACCCGTCGGTCAGCACGTACGCCGGGGTGATCTCGAGCCGCGCCAGTGCCCGCCGCATCCCTTCGACGTTGCAGACGTGCAGGCCGAGCTGGTCGACCTCGCCGGCCGGCACCACGACCACCGACCAGGCCGCCGCCCTGGCGAGCACCTCGTCGTACACCTGGTCGCGAGCAGCCGGGGTCAGCAGCTTGGAGTCGGCCAGACCGGGCACCTGGCCCCGGCGACCGGTCGGCAGCACCACGGCCGCCACGACCAGCGGCCCGGCGCAGGCGCCGCGACCGGCCTCGTCGGCACCGGCGACGGGGGTGAGCCCGGCCCGCTCCAGCGCCTTCTCGTAGGCGTACAGGCCACCCTCGCGACGTACCACGAACCGCGGCGTCGCTCTCATGACCGGGACCTCGCGCTCATCGGGCCCGAGCCTACGACGCCCGGCCGTGCCATCAGCGTCGGGACGCGTCGAGCCCGGGCTGGTCGAAGGTCTCCGGGCCGCGAAGCAATGCTGTCCGGTCCAGCGGCCAGACGATGGTGAAGGCGCGACCGATGACGTCGTCGACCGGGACGAAGCCCTTGTCGGGCTGACCGCGGTGCGCCCGGCTGTCCTCGGACACCGAGCGGTGGTCGCCCATCACCCACAGGGAGTCCTTGGGCACGGTGAACGGTCCGAAGGTCTCCGAGGACGGGTCGTCGCCGGGGAAGAGGTAGGGCTCGTCGAGCGGGACGCCGTTGACGGTGACCCGGCCCTTGTCGTCGCAGCAGGCGACCTTGTCGCCGGCCACGCCGATGACCCGCTTGATGAGGTCCTCCTCGCCGGCCGCCGGCGCCAGCCCGACGAAGACCAGGCCGTCGCGGACCAGGCCCAGGACTCCGCCCCGGGAGGCCGTCTCGCCGGGGCCGTTCAGCCAGCCACCCGGGTCGCGGAAGACCACGACGTCACCACGGTGGATCTCGTCCGGCTTGTCGGCGAGCTTGTTCACCAGCACCCGGTCGTTGACGAGCAGCGTGTTCTCCATCGACCCCGAGGGGATGTAGAACGCCTGCACGAGGAAGGTCTTGATGAGCACCGAGATGACCAGTGCGGTGATGACGATGCCGGGCAGCTCGCGCAGGAACGACTTGCGCTTGGGCTGGGCGCGCCGGGTGCGCACCGGCGACGGCCGGTCACCCCGGTCCGGGACCGCGGTGCTCGGTGCGGATCGCGCGCCGACCGGGCGCTGACCGTCCTCGGTCGTCATCGCGTCCGTCCTTCCGTCCCCGTCGGCGGCAGACGCCGCGCAGCAGAGCCTACGGTCACGTCGGGAAACCCGCCGAGCCGGTCCAACGGCCAGACGACGACCAGAACGCGGCCCACGACCTTGTCCAGCGGGACGGTGCCGCCGCCCGGGTCACCGAGGTGGGCGCGGGAGTCCAGCGAGTCCGACCGGTGGTCGCCCATCAGCCACAGCCGGCCGGCCGGCACCGTGACGTCGAAGCGCAGCTCGGAGGGGTCGTCCCCCGGGTGCAGGTACGACGCCTCGTGCAGGGACTCCCCGTTGACGGTGAGCCGGCCGCGCGCGTCGCAGCAGACGACGCGGTCGCCCGGAAGACCGATGACGCGCTTGACGTAGTCGGTCTCACCGCTGCCGTTGCCGAGTCGCCCGAAGGTGTCGGTGCCGTCGAAGACGACGATGTCGCCCCGGTGCACGTCGGAGAACCGGTAGGAGATGCGGTCGACCAGGATCCGGTCACCGACCTGCAGGGTCTGCTCCATCGACCCCGACGGGATCGAGAACGGCGCCACGACGTAGGAGCGCACCAACGAGGTCGCCACGACGACGACGGCGATGAGCAGCAGCATCCGGCGCGCAGACGCTGCGCGAGCACCCGGTGCGCGACGTCGCTGCGGCGCGCGCACCGTGGTGCGTGGCGGCCGCAGCTCGTCCGGGGTGACGGTCAGCGGGCGACGGGGGCGTCGCGGCGCTCCTTGATCTTGGCGGCCTTGCCGCGCAGCTCGCGCAGGTAGTAGAGCTTCGCGCGGCGGACGTCGCCGCGGGTGACGACCTCGATCTTGTCGATCACCGGGGTGTGCACGGGGAAGGTCCGCTCGACGCCGACGCCGAAGCTGACCTTGCGGACGGTGAAGGTCTCGCGGCTGCCGCCGCCCTGGCGGCGGATCACGACGCCCTGGAACACCTGGATGCGGGAGCGAGTGCCCTCGACGACCTTGACGTGGACCTTGAGGGTGTCGCCGGGTCGGAACTCGGGGATGTCCGAGCGCTTCGAAGCGGCGTCGAGTGCGTCCAGCGTCTGCATCGGGATCTCTTCTCTCGCGGTGCCACAGGTCACCCACGGTGTGGGGTGGAGTTGTGTGGCGGTCGTGTCGTGAGGCAGCACCCTCCCTGTGGCGGGGGTGCTCGCGGCTGACCGCTGCGCTTTGGGGTCCCCGCGTGATCGCGCAGCGAAGCAAGCGATCTCGTGGGGTAGCTCAGTCTGCCACAGGGCCGGGAAGGCGGGCCAATCGTCCGTCGGCGGGCGCCCAGCCCAGCTCGGCGAGCAGCGCGAGGTCGTGGCGGTCCAGCGTGGCGGGGTCAAGCCGTTCCAGCAGGTCCGGGCGGCGGGCCGCGGTCCGGCGTACCGACTCGTCGCGGCGCCACCGGGCGATCCGGGCATGGTCGCCGGAGAGCAGCACCTCGGGCACCTCGCGACCGCGCCAGCTGGCCGGCTTGGTGAAGCCCGGCGCCTCGAGCAGGCCGTCGCTGTGCGACTCCTCGACCAGCGACTCGGAGTTGCCGATCACGCCGGGGAGCAGCCGGGCCACCGACTCGACGATCGCCAGCACCGCCACCTCGCCGCCGTTGAGGACGTAGTCGCCCAGGCTCACCTCGGTGACCCGGCCGTGGCCGGCCGCCTCGTCGAGCACCCGCTGGTCGATGCCCTCGTAACGCCCGCTGGCGAAGACCAGCCAGGGCTCGGAGACGAGCTCGTGGGCCAGCGCCTGGGTGAACGGCGCGCCCCCGGGGGTCGGCACCAGGATCCGCGGCGGCAGCCGGGACTGCGGCCCGCAGACGGCGTCCAGGGCCGCGCCCCACGGCTCGGGCCGCATCAGCATGCCCGGCCCACCGCCGTACGGCGAGTCGTCCACGGTGCGGTGCCGGTCGGTGGTCCAGTCGCGGAGGTCGTGCACCCGCAGGTCGATCAGGCCGTCCTCGATGGCCCGGCCGATCAGGGACAGCCGCAGCGGGGCGAGGTACTCCGGGAAGATCGTGACGACGTCGAGGCGCACGTCACTCCTCAGGTACGTCGGTCAGCAGGCCGGGCGGCGGGTCGACCAGGACCTGGCCCGCGTCGAGGTCGACGTCGGGGACGATCTCGGCGACGAAGGGCACGAGCACCTCGGTGCCGTCCGGCCGGCGTACCGCGAGCACGTCCTGGCCGGGCAGGTGCAGCACCTCGGCGAGCTCGCCGACCGGCTCTCCCGCAACGGTGCGGACGGCGAGGCCGACCAGCTGGTGGTCGTAGAACTCCTCGGGGTCCTCGAGCCGCTCCGCGAGGTCGACGTCGGCGACCAGCAGCACGTTGCGCAGCCCCTCTGCCGCGGTGCGGTCGTCGTACCCCTGGAAGTGCAGCAGCAGCCGACCCGAGTGCACCCACCCGTTGTCGATCGTCAGCGGACCGGCGGTGGCCGGCTCGGTGCGCAGCGTGGTCCCCGGGGCCAGCCGGCCTTCGGGGTCGTCGGTGCGCAGCTCGACCGACACGTCACCGTGCAGGCCGTGCGGACGCCCGATCCGCGCGACGACGACGTCCATCAGCCCTCCACCTGCCGGCTGGCCGGAGGTCGGCTCAGCGCTCGTCGACGTCGAGGAAGTCGACGCGGACGCCGCGGCCCGGCGCCAGCGCGCCGATCACGGTGCGCAGGGCCTTGGCCGTGCGACCGGCCCGGCCGATGACCTTGCCGAGGTCCTCGGGGTGCACGCGCACCTCGAGGGTGCGCCCGCGGCGACCGTTGCGGTCGCGCACGGACACGTCGTCCGGGTGGTCGACGATGCCTCGCACCAGGTGCTCGAGGGCTTCCTCGAGCACGGGCTAGGCCTCGTCCTTCGGAGCCTCGGTCGACTCGCTGGTCTCGGCGGTGGCCTCGGCACCCTCGGCCGACTCCGGCGCAGACGCGGCGTCCTCGGTCTTCGGCTCCTCGGTGACGGTCGGCTCGGCGGCCGGAGCCTCGGCAGCAGCGGCCTTGGGCTCGTCGGACCCGGCGGCCCGGACATCGCCGTCAGCCGCGGCCTCGTCGGCGGTCGGGCGGTCAGCCTTCGGCGTCCCCTCGGCAGCCGCGGTGGCCACCTTCTTGGCGGCCTTCTTTCGCGGCGTGGTGGCACCGTCCTTCGGCTCGCCGGCGGAGTCCTTGGCGGCGGTCTCGAAGATCGCCTTCTTGTCGGCCTTCGGCTCGGCGACCCGCAGGGTGCCCTCCTGGCCCGGCAGGCCCTTGAACTTCTGCCAGTCCCCGGTGACCTTGAGGATCGCGGCGACCGGCTCGGTCGGCTGCGCGCCGACGCCCAGCCAGTACTGCGCGCGCTCGGAGTTCACCTCGATCAGCGAGGGCTCCTGGGTCGGGTGGTACTTGCCGATCTCCTCGATCGCCCGACCGTCACGCTTGGTGCGCGAGTCGGCGACGACGATGCGGTAGTACGGCGCACGGATCTTGCCCATGCGCATCAGCTTGATCTTGACTGCCACGGTTGATGAAGCTCCTGCTTCTCGCATGCGGGTGGCGGTCCGGGCCGCGTGGGGGTGCGGTCGGAGCCGGCCGGGGGACCCGGCACGCAGCGGATGAGAGGGTCCGCCGTACGCCGGGTACAGCGCGCCATCATGCCAGACAGGCCGCCACCTGCCGAAATCAGCCGACGACGCGACCACGCAGCACGACGGCACGCGGGTGCGCGAGGGCTCGCAGGTCGGCTCGCGGATCGGTGTCGTAGACCACCAGGTCGGCCGACTCCCCCGCCGCCAGACCGGGCCTCCCGAGCCAGTCCCGGGCCGCCCAGGACGCCGCCGCC
Organism: uncultured Actinomycetota bacterium; assembly: GCA_963746465.1. Lineage (GTDB taxonomy): Bacteria > Actinomycetota > Actinomycetes > JACCUZ01 > JACCUZ01 > CAVVAY01. The sequence goes on from CAVVAY010000013.1 coordinate 323,515, forward strand.
AGCGCCTCGGTGGCGCTCAGGCCGACCTGCTCGTGCAGGGCCAGCACCTCCCGGCCGATCAGGCCGTGCGGCAGCACGCCTCCCGCGTCGGTACCCGCGTAGACCGGGACGCCGGCCTCGTGCGCCGACCGCAGGGTGACGTCGCAGCGGGCGTGCAGGTCGCGCATGTGGTCGGCGTACGCCGGGAACTTGGTGCCGGCCTGCTCGGCGTACTTCGGGAAGTTGTCGATCTGCACCCGGGTCGGCACCAGCGCGGTGCCCCGGCGGGCCATCTCGGCCACGACGTCCTCGGTCAGCCCGGTGCCGTGCTCGATGCAGTCGATGCCGGCGCCGACCAGTTCGGCCACCGACTGCTCGCCGAAGCAGTGCGCCGTGACCCGGGCGCCCAGCTCGTGCGCCCGGGTGATCGCGGCGGCCGCGACGTCGGCCGGCCAGCACGGCGTGAGGTCCCCGGCGTCCCGGTCGATCCAGTCACCGACCAGCTTGACCCAGCCGTCACCGCGGGCGGCCTGGGTCTCGACCTCGTCGACCAGGTCCGGTGGCTCGACCTCGGCGCCGTAGTTGCGGATGTAGCGCTTGGTGCGCGCGATGTGCCGACCGGCCCGGACGATGCGGGGCAGGTCGTCGCGGGCGTCGATCCAGTGCGTGTCCACCGGCACCCCGGCGTCGCGCAGCAGCAGGGCACCCGCGTCGCGATCGGCCACCGCCTGAGCCTCGGTGGTCGCCTCGTCGACGCCGCCGTCGGCGTCCAGCCCGACGTGGCAGTGCGCATCGACCAGGCCGGGCACGACCCAGCCGCGGTCGACCAGCGTCTCGGCGCCGTCGACCGGTTCGTCGCGGAGCAGGCCGTCGGTGTCGACCCACATGTCGCGCTCGTCGTCGTCCGGCAGCACCACCGCCCGCAGGTGCAACGGCGCGACGGGCCCGGACGAAGAGCGCTGATGATCAGACAAGGCAGTCGCCCTGCCCGCCGCCACCGCGCTGCCCGCCACCGCGCTGCCCGCCGCCCTAGCTCCGTGCTGCCCGGTCACGCCCGCCACCCTTCCATGATCGAGGGCCCAAGATCCACACCGGATCGGTACGCCGACAGGTGACCGATCCGGTGTGGATCATGGCGTACGGCGGTCAGCGGGAGTCGGGCGGGAGCAGGCCCTTGAGCTCGTCGGGGAGCTGGAAGTCCACGTCACTGCCAGCAAGGTCGGCCGAAAAATCTCCGCTGGCGCGCGCCTCGGCCTGCCGCTGCTCGATGGCCCGCTTGGCCGGGTTGCCCGAGCGGCCGCCCTTGACCTTCTTCGGCGCGGCGGCCTTGCCCTTGGCCTTCTTTCCGCGGCCCATCCCCGGCATGCCGGCCATCCCGGGCATGCCCGGCATCCCGCCGCTCGCGGCCAGCTGGCGCATCATCTTCTGCGCGTCGGTGAACCGCTCGACCAGGCCGTTGACGTCGGACACGCTGCGGCCAGAGCCGCGGGCGATGCGCTGCCGGCGCGAGCCATTGAGGATCTTGTGGTTGCGCCGCTCCTCCGGCGTCATCGACTTGATGATCGCGGTGGTGCGGTCGATCTCGCGTTCGTCGATGTTCTCGATCTGCTCGCGCATCGCGCCCATGCCCGGCAGCATCCCGAGCAGCTTCGACATCGAGCCCATCTTCCGGACGCTCTCCATCTGCGCCATGAAGTCCTCGAAGGTGAAGTCCTCGCCGCGGCCGAACTTGCCCGCCATCTCCTCGGCCTGGCCCTTGTCGAAGGCCTTCTCGGCCTGCTCGATCAAGGTGAGCATGTCGCCCATGCCGAGGATGCGCGACGCCATCCGGTCGGGGTGGAAGGTGTCGAAGTCGTCGAGCTTCTCGCCGTTGGACGCGAACATGACCTGACGCCCGGTGACCTTGGCCACCGACAGCGCCGCACCACCGCGGGCGTCGCCGTCGAGCTTCGTCAGCACCACGCCGTCGAAGCCGACGCCGTCGAGGAAGGCCTGCGCGGTCGTGACGGCGTCCTGGCCGATCATCGCGTCGACGACGAACAGCGTCTCGTCCGGGTGCACCGCGTCGCGGATGTCGGCGGCCTGCTGCATCAGCTCGGCGTCGATGCCGAGCCGGCCGGCGGTGTCGACGATGACGACGTCGAACATCTTCTGGTTCGCGTGCTCGATCGCCCGCCGCGCGACGTCGACCGGGTTGCCGACGCCGTTGCCGGGCTCCGGCGCGAAGACCGGCACCCCGGCCCGCTCGCCGACGACCTGCAGCTGGGTGACGGCGTTGGGCCGCTGCAGGTCGGCTGCCACCAGCACCGGGGCGTGGCCCTGGCCCTTGAGCCAGTGCGCGAGCTTTCCGGCCAGCGTGGTCTTGCCGGAGCCCTGCAGGCCGGCGAGCATGATCACGGTGGGCGGGGTCTTGGCGAACCGCAGCCGCCGGGTCTCGCCGCCCAGGATGGTGACCAGCTCTTCGTCGACGATCTTGACGATCTGCTGGGCGGGGTTCAGCGCCTGCGACACCTCGGCACCGCGGGCCCGCTCGCGGACGGCGGCGATGAAGTCCTTGACGACGGGCAGCGCGACGTCGGCCTCGAGCAGCGCCACCCGGATCTCGCGGGTGGTGGCGTCGATGTCGGCGTCGGTGAGCCGGCCCTTCCCGCGCAGGTTCTTGAAGCTGGCGGCCAGGCGGTCGGAGAGGGTGGCGAACACGCAGCAAGCCTAACCGGGGCGCATGCAACGCTTCGGCTCGTCGTGCCGTAGTGGAGGGTGACGGAGAGGGGACGGCGTGGACGGCAGCACCACCCGGGACGAGGAGTTCGGGGCCTTCGTGGTCGCGCGGCGGGCCGCACTGGTCCGGCTGGCGACCTTGCTCGCGGCGGGCGACGCCCATCTCGGCGAGGACCTCGTGCAGACCGCGCTCACCCGGCTGTACGTCGCGTGGCGGAGGGTCGAGCACGAGCAGGGCCCGGAGGCCTACGCCCGACGGATCCTGGTCAACGCCGCCATCGACGAACGGCGGCGGCCGTGGCGCCGCGGCGAGACCAGCCGGGCCGAGCTTCCCGAGCCGCCCGCGGCTGCGGGCGGCAGCGTCGAGGACAGCAGCGCCGTACGCGACGCACTAGCCGCGCTCGGCCCGCGGATGCGCGCCGCCGTCGTGCTGCGGCACTGGCTCGGCTACGACGTCGGCGAGTGCGCCGACCTGCTCGGCTGCAGCGAGGGAACCGTCAAGAGCCAGACCGCCCGCGGCCTCGAACGCCTACGCACTCTCCTGTCCGACGAGCTCACCCCCATCCCTGCCACCAGGAGCTGACCATGACCGACCTGACCGAGGTCCTCGACTCCGTTGCCGGCCAGCCGGCGTCGCCCACGCCCGACGTCGTCGCCGCCGACCTGCGCCGCGGCCGCCGGGCCCTGCTGCAGCGACGGTGGGCACGCGGCTCGGCCGTCGCGCTCGCCGGCGCCGCCGCGGTCGTGGCCATGGCGGTCGCCCCGGGGTACGTCGGCGGCGACGGCGAGGTCCAGGTCGCCACCCCGGCGTCCGGCCAGCCCGTCGACCCGCCGAACCCGGGGGTCGACCTGGTCCGCTACGACGCCGGAGCGCACCCCAAGCCCCTCTCCCCCGGCGAGATCCCCACCGGATGGACGGTCAGCGGCAACGCCTACGCACTGGTGGTGTCGCCGCCTGGCCTGGGGACCTCGCCGGACGACTTCGTGGGCAAGCTCGTGGTGTACCTCGACTCCGGGATCCCCAACGAGCCGCTGCCGAAGGCGGTCGAGGTCGCCGTCGGGGACCGCACCGGCTACGCGATCCGGGCCGACGACGCGGCACTGCAGGTCTGGGTGCCTCAGGACGACGGCACGGCGCTGCGCGCGCAGGCGCCTTCCGACCTCGGCTGGGACGAGGCGACCCTGGGCCGCTTCCTGGACGGCGTGACGGTCGGGACCGGCGCGAAGGCGTCCGCCGGCTGACTAGCATCGGCGCCGTGAGCAGCCCGGCCACCGGTCACGTCGAGCAGGTCGAGGTCGACGGCGTCCCGCTGGCGGTGCGGTCGTGGGGCGACGTCGCCGGCCGGCCGCTGGTGTTCTGGCACCCGCTCGGCGACGTGACGTCCGGCGCCTACCTCAGCGAGCTCGTGCCGGTCCTGACCGCCCGCGGACTCCGGCTGGTCGCGCCGGACGGGCCCGGCTTCGGGGGGTCGCCGGCGCTGCCGCCGGAGCACTACGCGACCCCCCGGCTGGCCGGTCTCGTCTGGGGGCTCGTCGATACCCTCGAGCTGGCCCGGCCGGTGCTGATGGGTCACTCGTGGGGCGGGGTCGTGATGCTCGCCGCCGCGGCCGAGCGGCCGCGCGACGTCTCCGCACTGGTGCTGCTGGACAGCGGGCAGTTCGACTACGTCGACCGGCCCGGCACGCACCCCGAGTGGTCGCGCGAGGACCGGGCCGCCTCGATCGCCGCCGGACAGCCGGTGTACGCCGACCGCGCCGACCTGCTGCGTCAGGTGCAGGACGACGTGCGCCGGCCACTGACCGACGCCTACTCCGCAGGTCTGTGGCCCGCGATGCGCGAGACCGCGACCGGGTCGCTCGAGCCGGTCGCCTCCGCACTCACCCGCGCCGCCGCCCAGGACGGCATGCTCCGCGAGCGGTCGCTGGGTCGATGGGATGCCGTGGCGGCGGCCGACCTGCCCGCACTGCTGCTGCTCGCGACCGAGCCGGAGTCGGTGCGCGTCGCCAACGCCGAGGGAGAGCAGGCCGTGCGGACGCGGCACCCACGGGCGGACATCCGGACGCTGCCCGGGTGGGGCCACGACCTGATCGCCGACGGCGGCCCGGCGCTGGCCGAGGTCATCGCCGACTGGCTGACGACCGGCGCCGGCGCGCCTCAGCCGGCCGACCGGAACGTAGCCCGGTAGGCGCTGGGCGCGACGCCGACCGCGGCCGCCATCTGGGCTCGCAGCGACGCCCCGGTGCCGAACCCGGCCCGGCGCGCGACCTGGTCGACCGGCAGGTCGGTGGTCTCGAGCAGGTGCCGGGCCCGGTCGACCCGTTGCTGGGCCAGCCACTGGGCCGGGCTCTGCCCGGTCTCGTCGCGGAACCGCCGGGTGAAGGTGCGCACGCTCATCCGGGCCCGCGCCGCCATCGCGGCGAGGTCGACCCGCTGGTCGAGGTGCTCGACCACCCAGCTGCGCGCGGCAGCGGTCGAGGTCTCCGTCACCGCCGGGACGTGCCGCTCGATGAACTGCGACTGACCGCCGGCCCGCCACGGCGGCACGACGCACCGGCGGGCGGCCCGGTTGGCCACAGCGGCGCCGTGGTCGCGCCGCACGACGTGCAGGCAGAGGTCCACACCCGCGGCGACGCCGGCCGAGGTGAGGACGTCCCCGTCGTCGACGAACAGCACGTCCGGGTCGAGGCGGACCCGCGGGTACTGGTCGCGGAACCGGTCGGCCCAGAACCAGTGCGTGGTCGCCGGCCGGTCGTCGAGCATCCCGGCAGCAGCGAGCACGAAGGCGCCGGTGCAGATGGACACCGTGCGCGCCCGGCCGGCGGCCGCGCGCAGGGCGGCCAGCGCCTCGGCCGGGAACGGTCCGTCGACCACCTCGCCCTCGATCCCGGCCACCACGACGGTGTCGGCCCACGCCAGCGCCTCCAGGCCGTGCTCGGGCTGCACCGCGAAGCCGGCAGCCGAGCGCACCGGCGCCGCGCCAGGGGTGCACACCCGCACCTCGTAGAGCCGCCGGCCTTTTGCGTCCCGGGCGGCACCGAACACCTGCGGCGGGGTGCCGAGGTCGAAACCGACGACGCCGTCCAGCGCCAGCACGGCGACGCGGTGTGCGGCGGACGACGACGACATGGCCGGATTCTTGCACATGATGGCCGTCCGGCCACTGGCCGACGGCGCTCCGGTCGGTCAGGCTGCTCGGGTGACCACGAGCGCCCCGGCCCGTCCGCGCCTGCACCGTGCCTGGTGGGTCGCTGCGGTGGCCTTCGTCGCGCTGATCGGCGCGGCGGGCTTCCGGGCCACCCCGGGCGCGCTGATCGACCCGCTGCAGGAGGAGTTCGGCTGGTCCCGCGGCACCATCTCGGTGGCGGTGTCGGTGAACCTGCTGCTGTTCGGCCTCACCGCGCCGTTCGCCGCCGCGCTGATGAACCGGTTCGGCATCCGCCGGGTCGTCGCCATCGCGCTGCTGCTGGTGGCCACCGGCAGCGGGCTCACCGTCTTCATGACGACGAGCTGGCAGCTGGTGCTGCTGTGGGGCGTGGTCGTCGGCCTCGGCACCGGATCGATGGCGCTGGCCTTCGTCGCCACCGTGGCCGGCCGGTGGTTCGAGCGCAGCCGCGGGCTGGTCACCGGCGTCCTCACCGCGGGCAACGCCACCGGCCAGCTGATCTTCCTGCCGTTGGTGGCCTGGCTGGCGAACAACCACGGCTGGCGCTCGGCGGCCCTGGTGGTCGCCGGCGGCGCGCTGGCCGTCGTGCCGCTCGTGCTGCTGCTCCTGCGCGACTACCCGGCCGACGTCGGCCTGCCGCCGTACGGCGGGGACGCGATCGTGCCCCCTCCCCCGCGCACCGGCAACGCTGCCCGCATCGCGGTCGACGCCCTGCGCGGGGCGGCGCGGACCCAGCCGTTCTGGCTGCTGGCCGCCGGGTTCGCGATCTGCGGCGCGACGACCAACGGCCTGGTCGGCACCCACTTCATCCCCGCGGCGCACGACCACGGCATGCCGACGACCACGGCGGCCTCGCTGCTGGCACTGGTCGGGCTGTTCGACATCGCCGGCACCATCGCGTCCGGCTGGCTCACCGACCGGGTCGACTCGCGGCTGCTGCTGGCCGGCTACTACGCCTTCCGCGGCTTCTCGCTGCTCGTCGTCTCGCAGCTGTTCGCCGCGTCACCGCACCCGAGCATGCTGGTGTTCATCATCTTCTACGGGCTGGACTGGGTGGCCACCGTGCCGCCGACGGTCGCTCTCTGCCGGCAGTACTTCGGCGACGCCGGGCCGGTGGTCTTCGGCTGGGTGTTCGCCTCGCACCAGGTCGGTGCGGCGATCGCCGCGACCGCGGCCGGACTGACCCGCGACCACCTCGGCACCTACACGCCGGCCTGGTTCGCCGCCGGCGGGCTGTGCCTCGTCGCGGCGTCGTTCTCGGCCCGGATGCCGGACCCCAGGGTCGCGCTCCCGGTGCCGGTGCTCAGCCTGCCGCGTCCGTGAGCAGCCGGACCGCCTCGCGGGCGGCGGGGTCGGACAACGGCTGTCCCGCGGAGTCCTGCAGGTAGAACACGTCGACCGCCTCGGCGCCCAGCGTCACCACCCGGGCGCCGCGGATGCTGACGCCCATCAGGGCCAGCGCACGGCCGAGCCGGTAAAGCAGCCCCGGCCGGTCGCCCGCCCGGACCTCGAGCACGGTCGCGGTGGCCGAGGCGGCCTCGACCAGGTCGACCCTGGGGGCCGCGGGCGGGCTGGCCGGCAGCCGCCGGCTGGCGTCGCGGGCGGTGAGCCGCTGGGTGAGGTCGAGGTCGCCGTCGAGGGCCCGGGCGATGTCGTTGCGCAAGGCCTCGGCCCGCGGCTCGTGGTCACGGTCCGGCACCACGGTCCAGACGTCCAGCGCCATCCCGTGCCGGGTCCGCGCCTGCGCCGAACGCACCGAGAGCCGGTGCAGGGCGAGGACGCCCGCGATGGCGGCGAACAGGCCCGAGCGGTCCGGCGCGGCGACCGTCACCGTCCAGGTCACCGCCTCGTCCTGCTCGGCGACCACAGCCAGCCGGCCGGCGGCGACCAGCGTCTCCTGCGCGGCGGTCAGGGACGGCGGCGGCGGTGGCGGTGCGCCGTGCAGGCTCGACGCGGTCCGGCGTACGAGGTCCTCCACGAGTCCCGCCTTCCACTCGCTCCACGCGGCCGGCCCGGTGGCCAGCGCGTCGGCCCGGGTGAGGGCCGCCATCAGCTCGAGCACCTCGGTGGTGCCCAGCTCGTCGGCGACCGCAGCGACGGTCGACGGGTCCTGCAGGTCGCGCCGGGTGGCGCTCTCGACCAGCAGCAGGTGGTGCCGCACGAGCAGGCCCGCTGCTGCCGCGTCGTCGGGGTCGAAGCCCATCCGCTGCGCGACCGCGACGGCCAGCGGCCGGCCGGCCTCGCTGTGGTCACCGGGTGAGCCCTTGCCGATGTCGTGCAGGAGCGCCGCCAGCAGCAGCAGGTCCGGACGGTGCACCTCGCGCACCAGGTCGGCGGCCCGCACCACGGTCTCGAGCAGGTGTCGGTCGACGCTGTAGCGATGCACCGCGTTGCGCTGCGGGCGGTGCCGCACGAGGTCCCACTCCGGGAGCAGCCGGGCGACCAGCCCCGCCTGGTCCAGGGCCTCCCAGACCGGCACCAGCGCGGCGCCGGCTCCGAGCAGCTCGACGAACAGCTGGCGGGCGTTCTCCGGCCAGGGCTGCGGAAGGTCCGGGCTGTCGGCCACCAGGCGGTCGACCGAGCTCGGCGACACCGGCAGGCCGGAGCGGGCCGCGCGGGCCGCCATCCGCAGCACCAGCAGCGGGTCGGAGCGCGGGTCGGCCTGTGCCGTCAGCACCGCCTCGCCGTCGTGCTCGGCCAGCCCCGGGCCGAGCAGCCGCAGCACCGGCTTGCGGCCACGGACGAAGCGGGACCGCTGCGGCCGGCTGGCCTGCAGCGCGCGCCGCCAGGTCACGTCTGCGGCGTGGGTCACCGCGGCCGCGGACGAGCCGACCTCGCGCAGCAGCGCGTCGGCGTCGGGCAGCCCGAGGTCGGTGGCCACCTGGTCCTGCTCCTGCAGCAGCAGCCGGTTCCCGGGTCGGCCGGTGACGAGGTGCAGGGCGTCGCGTACGTCGGCCAGCCGGCGTACGGCGTCGTCGACGTCGCGGTGCGGACGGTCCGCGACCCAGGAGGCGGCGACCGCCCGCAGCGACACGACGTCGCGCAACCCGCCGCGGCCCTCCTTGAGGTCCGGCTCGAGGTCGTGCCGCAGGTCGCCCGCGCGGGCACCCCGCTCGTCCCAGGCCTCGCGCAGCTCGGGCAGCCGTCGCCTGGCCGCTGCCCGCCAGTCACCGAGCACGGCGCTGCGCAGCCGGCCGACCAGCGCCGGGTCACCGGCGACCGGTCGGGCGTCGAGCAGGCCGAGCAGGACGGCGAGGTCCGAGCTGGCCAGCCGCCGGGCCTCCTCGAAGGTCCGCACCGCGTGGTCCAGGTGCACACCGGTGTCCCACACCGGGTACCAGATCTTGTCGGCGAGGGCGCCGACCACGTCGCGGTCGGTGTGCAGCAGGAGCAGGTCCAGGTCGCTGCCGGGAGCCAGCTCGCCGCGGCCGTAGCCGCCGACCGCCACCAGAGCGGCACGGTCCGGGGCAAGCCCGGTGGTGGCGACCGCGTCGGCGTACACCCGGCGCAACCACGAGTCGGTCAGCGCCGCCAGGCCCTTTCGGCGCATCACGGTCCCGGTGCCGGGGCTGCGGGCCTCGGCCAGCAGCTCCCGGCGCCGGGCGGCGTAGTCCGACGGAAGGGCCGAAGCCGGTGCGGACACCGGCCCGGCCCCTCCGGACTCCTCAGAGCGCGTCGACGCCACGCTCGCCCGTGCGGACCCGGACGACGGTGTCGACCGGCACCGACCACACCTTGCCGTCACCGATCCGTCCGGTCTGCGCCGACTTGACGATGACCTCCATGACGTCCTCGACGTCGGCGTCGTCGACCAGCACCTCGACGCGCACCTTCGGCACCAGGTCGACGGTGTACTCCGCTCCCCGGTAGACCTCGGTGTGGCCGCGCTGCCGGCCGTAGCCGCTGGCCTCGGTGACGGTGATGCCGTGCACCCCGAAGGACTCCAGGGCGGTCTTCACGTCGTCCAGCTTGAAGGGCTTGATCACTGCCGTGATGAGCTTCATCGGGGCCCCCTCGGAAGTGCGAGCGTGCGAGCAGTTTCGTGGGGAACGTTCATGCGTCCACCCTCTCCTTCGTCGTGGCACCGGCCCCGGCACCGGCTCGGTAGCCGGTACCGCTGACCGAGCCGAGCTCGTAGGCCGACTCGGCGTGCGTGGTCAGGTCGATCCCGGTCACCTCGGACTCCTCGCGGACCCGGAAGCCGATCGTCTTGTCGATGACCGTCCCGATCACGTAGGCGAGCACGAACGAGAAGGTCAGGACTGCTCCGGCCGCGACCGCCTGCCGCCAGAGCTGGTCGACGCCGCCGCCGTAGAGCAGGCCGTCGACGCCGGCCGGCGCCTTGTCGGTGGCCAGGATCCCGATGAGCAGGGTGCCGACGACGCCACCGACGAGGTGTACGCCGACGACGTCGAGCGAGTCGTCGTAGCCGAAACGGAACTTCAGCCCGACGGCCAGCGCGCACAGCGCGCCGGCCACGGCGCCGACGAGGATCGCGCCGACCGGGTTGACTGCGGAACAGGCCGGGGTGATGGCGACCAGTCCGGCTACCACGCCCGAGGCAGCCCCGAGCGACGTGGCGTGCCCGTCGCGGACCTTCTCGGTGAGCAGCCAGGCAAGCGAGGCTGCCGCGGTGGCGACCAGCGTGTTGATCCACGCCACCGCCGCGGTGTTGCCGGCGCCCAGCGCGGAGCCGGCGTTGAAGCCGAACCAGCCGAACCACAGCAGGCCGGCACCGATCATCACCAGGGTGAGGTTGTGCGGCCGCAGCGCCTCCTTGCCGAAGCCGATCCGCTTGCCGAGCACCAGGGCCAGCGCCAGCCCCGCGGCACCGGCGTTGATGTGCACCGCGGTGCCGCCGGCGAAGTCGATCGCCTTGAGGTCGTTCGCGATCCAGCCGCCCACCTCACCGGTGTAGCCGTCGAAGGCGAACACCCAGTGCGCGACCGGGAAGTACACGACCGTCGCCCACACACCGGCGAACACCATCCAGGAGCCGAACTTGGCCCGGTCGGCGATCGCGCCGCTGATCAGCGCGACGGTGATGATGGCGAAGACAGCCTGGAAGCCGACGAAGGCGAGCGGCGGGATTCCGGCCGCCTCGCCCTCGACCCCACCGAGCGGAGCGGCGTCGAGCAGGCCCTTGAGGCCCGCGAAGTCGACGTTGCCGATCAGGCCGCCGCCCGCGTCGTCGCCGAACGCGAGCGTGTAGCCGTACAGCACCCACAGCACGCTGATGAGCCCGAGGGCGCCGAAGCTCATCATCATCATGTTGAGGACGCTCTTGGCGCGGACCATGCCGCCGTAGAAGAGCGCGAGGCCTGGTGTCATGAGCAGCACGAGCGCAGCGCTCGTGAGGACCCAGGCGGTGTCGCCGGAGCTGGGTGTCACGGAGGTTCCTCCTTGGGGAACGGGATCTGCCCCAGAGGTTGGTCGGCGCGGGTTACCGCCCCGCGCGCGCCGCGTTTCGGCCGTGTATCCATCGGACCGCTCGCGTTACGGCCGCGTTACGAGCCGCCGCCCCGGTCCGGATCACGGGACCCTCGTCGAGTCAGCGGCGGCGGGGAAGCAGGAGGACGGCCACGAAGGTCGCGAGGAACGCGCCGATCCCGCCGGAGCCGGCCCGCAGGAACGGCAGCAGGGCGAACAGCACCCAGACGCCCGCCCCGGCCACTGCGCCGACCACGGCAGCTGACCTCAGCCGGCCGCCGACCCAGCCCGGCTGCGGGTCGGCGGCGCCGTGCGGCTGCACCGACCTCTTCGGCGTGCCGTCGAGCATGCCCTCGACCTCGGCGAGAAGTCGCTCGGTCTCGCTGGGCTCGCGGGGCTCGGCCATGACCCCATGGTGCCTCGACGGGGCGGCCGTTGCTACAGCCCCGGCTCGCCGAGCAGGGCGTCGACGAACACCTCGGGGTCGAACGGCGCCAGGTCGTCGGCGCCCTCGCCGAGCCCCACCAGCTTCACCGGGACGCCGAGCTCGCGCTGCACGGCGACCACGATGCCGCCCTTCGCGGTGCCGTCGAGCTTGGTGAGGACGATGCCACTGACGTCGACGACCTCGGCGAAGACCCGGGCCTGGACCAGCCCGTTCTGGCCGGTCGTGGCATCCAGTACCAGCAGGACCTCGTCCACCGGGCCTTGCTTCTCGATGACCCGCTTCACCTTCCCCAGCTCGTCCATCAGGCCGACCTTGTTCTGCAGCCGCCCTGCGGTGTCGACCAGCACGACGTCGTAGCCGCCGTCGGCGCCCTGCTTGACGGCGTCGAAGGCGACGCTGGCCGGGTCGCCGCCCTCCGGTCCGCGGACGACGGGAGCCCCGACGCGTTCGCCCCAGGTGGTGAGCTGGTCGGCGGCCGCGGCCCGGAACGTGTCGGCGGCGCCGAGCAGCACGGTGCGGTCGTCGGCCACCAGCACCCGGGCCAGCTTGCCGACGGTCGTGGTCTTGCCGGTGCCGTTGACGCCGACGACGAGGACGACCGCCGGACGACCGCCGGTGCCGGTGGTGCGCAACGAGCGATCGGCGTCCCGGCCGACCAGGGTGAGCAGCTCGTCGCGCAGCATGCCGCGCACCGCGGCGGGGTCCCGGGAGCCGAGCTCCTTGACCCGGGTGCGCAACCGCTCGACCAGCTCCTGGGTGGGCCCGACGCCGACGTCCGCGGTGAGCAGGACGTCCTCGACCTCTTCCCAGGCCTGCTCGTCGAGCCGCTCCCTGGACAGGAGACCGAGCAGGCCGCGGCCGAGGGTGGACTGCGAGCCGGTCAGCCGGGCCCGCAGCCGCGACATCCGGCCGGCGACCGGTTCCGGGGTCTCGGGGCGGCCGGGGGCGGACGGCGGCTCGAGGACCCGGACGTCGCCGGAGGGCTCGGCGGTGCCGGCGCCGGGGCGTTCCTCGAGGTCGGTCAGCGGCGGCAGCGGCGCCTTGCGGCTGCTCCGGCCGCGGACGAGCGCGAGCCCGCCGCCGAGCAGGACGAGCAGGCCGAGAGCGGCCAGGACGATGACGAGGGTGAGCGTGTCCATCACCGGTCAGTCTCGCAGAGCCGACCCGACTCGGTCCCCGCGGTCAGCACCCGGCGGCCGTGGAGGGCGTGCGGCCCGGACCGTCAGGTCAGCCGCGACCGGCCGTGACGACCTTGCGGACCTGGCGCTCGGCACGCTCGAAGCGGGCCGACATGGCCCGGGACTTCTCCGGCGTGCTGAGGACGCCGAGCGGCGGCGCCTCGCCCGGGTCGACCCGCTCGACGGCGGCGGCGATGGTGTCGGTGAGCCGCTCGGCCCGCGGGATGTCGCGGCCGCGGTACGGGAAGGCGACGAAGCCCACCACGAGCAGGGCGACGAGGCCGAGGACCAGGTGGGCGATCAGCAGGGTGGTCACTCCCGCCAGGTTACCGGGACGGAGCGTGGTCAAACGTCACGATCAGGACACACCAGGGTGACGTTTGTCACTCAGCGTGACCGGAGTGGTGCTCAGGCGGGTTCTGCCTCGCGCAGCCGCTGCCCGATCACCGTGGTGATCCCGTCGCCGCGCATCGAGACGCCGTACAGCGCGTCGGCGATCTCCATGGTGCGCTTCTGGTGGGTGATCACGATGAGCTGGCTGGCCTCCCGGAGCTCCTCGAGCAGCCCGAGCAGCCGGCCCAGGTTGGTGTCGTCCAGAGCCGCCTCGACCTCGTCCATCACGTAGAACGGGCTGGGCCGGGCCTTGAAGATGGCCACCAGCAGCGCCACCGCGGTCAGCGACCGCTCGCCACCGGAGAGCAGCGAGAGCCGCTTGACCTTCTTCCCCGGCGGCCGGGCCTCGACCTCGATGCCGGTCGTGAGCATGTCGCCGGGGTCGGTGAGCACCAGCCGGCCCTCGCCGCCCGGGAACAGCCGGGCGAAGACGATCTCGAACTCCCGAGCGGTGTCGTGGTAGGCCGCGGTGAACACCTGCTCCACCCGCTCGTCGACCTCGCGGATGATGTCCATCAGGTCGCGGCGGGTGGCCTTGAGGTCCTCGAGCTGCTCGGCCAGGAACTGGTGCCGCTCCTCCAGGGCCTGGAACTCCTCCAGGGCCAGCGGGTTGACCCGGCCGAGCAGGGACAGTGCCCGCTCGGCGCCGCGCAACCGCTTCTCCTGCTCGACTCGGACGTACGGCGTGGGGTCGGGCTCGACCTCGCGCTCCTCGTCCGGGGCCGGCGGGGAGGGCGGCACCAGCTGGTGCGGCCCGTACTCGTCGACCAGGGTCTCCGGCTCGACGCCGTGGTCCTCGAGGGCCTTCTCCTGCAGCGCCTCGATCCGCAGCCGCTGCTCGGCTCGGGCGACCTCGTCGCGGTGCACGCTGTCGGTGAGCCGCTCGAGCTCGCCGGACAGCTCGCGCAGCCGGGTCCGCAGGGTCGCCATCTCGGCATCCCGCTCGGCCCGGGCGCGCTCGGCCTGCTCGCGGACCTCCGCGGCGCGGGCCAGCGAGTGCTCCAGGTGCGCGAGCGCCGCCTGGGCGGCCAGCGCGACCTCCTGGGCGACGGCCGCCTCACGGGCCCGACGTACCCGCCGGGCCTCGGCCCTGGCCCGGCCCTCCCGCTCCTGGGCGGCTGCGCGGGCCAGCTGGTCGGCCCGGCCGGCGAGTGCGCGGACCCGCTCCTCACCGGTCCGGACGGCGAGCCGCTGCTCGACCTCGGCCTGCCGGGCGGTGCGAGCGGCCTCCTCCAGCTCGTCGCGCAGCGCGGTGTCGGGCTCGAGGTCGTTCCCGGCGTCCGGGCCGATCTCGCTCGCCGCGGCGTGCCGCTCCTCGAGCTCGGCCAGAGCCGCGCGGTCGGCGTCGAGCTGCTCGACCGCCGCCGCGATGGACCGGTCGAGCCGTTCGGCCTCGCCGCGGGCCGCCCGGGCCTGCGCGCCGAGCTGGCCGAGCTGCTCGGCCACGGCAGCCATCCGGGCATCCGACTCGTGCAGGCGGTCGAGGGCGGACTGGACGTCGCGGGTGGCCAGCGCCTCGTCGTCCAGCGCGGTCTGCAGCGAGAAGCGCACCCGCTCGATGCGGTGGCCGGCCTCGACCAGGCGGGCGCCCGCGTCGTCGACGGCGGCCTGCACCTCCAGCAGGCTCGGCGTGGTGGCCGACCCGCCGGCCGCGCGTTCCCGACCGAGCAGGTCGCCCTCGGCGGTGACAGCGACGAGTCCGGGCCGGCTCTCGACCAGGTGTCGTGCGGTGGCGAGGTCGTCGGCG
The DNA here is from genome assembly GCA_963746465.1 of uncultured Actinomycetota bacterium. GTDB lineage: Bacteria > Actinomycetota > Actinomycetes > JACCUZ01 > JACCUZ01 > CAVVAY01. Next base: position 338,572 of record CAVVAY010000013.1, read on the forward strand.
ACGACGACGTCGGCCAGCAGCCGGGTCACGGCGGCCCGGAGCAGCTCGGGGACGGTGACGACGTCGAGCGCCGCCCGCGCGCCCTGCGGCAGGTCGGGACGGTGAAAGTGGTGCCCGCCGTCGGCGGGAGCGGCACCGCCGACGAGCAGGCCGACCCGGCCCGCGTCGTGGTCCTTGAGCAGCCGGATCGCGGCCTCGGCCGAGCCGACGTCGCTGACGGCCACCGCGTCGGCGACCGAGCCGAGCGCCGCTGCGACCGCGGTCTCGAAGCCGGGCTCGACGGTGAGCAGCGCGGCGACCGACCCGAGCACGCCGGAGAGCCGGTCGTTGGCGGCGAGCACGGTGCCGGCGCCGTCCTTGCGGGCGAGGCCGAGCTCCAGGGCGTCCTTGCGGGCGACCAGGGCAGCCCGCTCCTGCTCGGCGGCGCGCTCCTCCTCGCGCAGGGCGGCGACCTTCTCCTCGGCCGCGGCGAGCCGCAGCGCGGCCTCCTCGTGGTCGGAGTCGAGGTCCTCCTCGCCGGCGTCCAGACCGGCGACCTGGGTCTCGATCGAGGTGAACTCGGCCTGCGCCCGGGCAGCCCGCTCGCGGGCCTCCTCCAGCGCGGGGCTGAGCCGGCCGACCTCGGACTCGCCCGCCTCGACCCGGCTGCGCCGCGCCGCCACCTGACCGGCCAGCCGAGCCAGGCCCTCGCGGCGGTCGGCGGCTGCGCGGGCGGCAGCGGCGACCCGCTTCTGCTCGGCCGCCAGCGCGTCCTCCGCCTCCTGCCGGGCGGTCACGGCCGCTGCCAGCGCCTCGCGGTCGCTGGCGACCGTCGCCTCGATCTCCTGCTCCTCGGCGCGCAGCCTGGCCGCGTCGGCCTCGAGCTGGTCGGGGTCACGGCCCGGCCGCTCGTCCTCGGGCGCCGCCGCCAGGTGGCGGACGCGCTCGGCCGCGAGGCTGCCGGTGCCGCGGAACCGCTCCCGCAGCGAGGACAGCCGGTACCAGGTCTCCTGGGCGCGGGTCAGCGTCGGGGCCTCCGCCGCAGTGGTCTGCTCGAGAGCGGCCTCGCGCTCCCCGGCCTCCGCCAGGTCAGCCTCGACCTCGGCCCGGCGGGCCCGCAGCGCGGTCTCGTCGGCCACCTCGGCCTCGAGGGTGGCGCTGAGGTGCACCAGGTCGTCGGCCAGGATGCGCAGCTTGGCGTCCCGCAGGTCGGACTGGATCACCGCGGCCCGGCGGGCGACCTCGGCCTGCCGTCCGAGCGGCTTGAGCTGGCGACGCAGCTCGACGGTGAGGTCCTGCACCCGGGTCAGGTTGGCCTGCATCGCGTCGAGCTTGCGGAGCGCCTTCTCCTTGCGCTTGCGGTACTTCAGGACACCGGCGGCCTCCTCGATGAAGCCGCGGCGCTCCTCCGGACCGGCCGACAGCACGGCGTCCAGCTGGCCCTGACCGACGATGACGTGCATCTCCCGACCGATGCCGCTGTCGGAGAGCAGCTCCTGGACATCTAGCAGCCGGCACGGCTGGCCGTTGATGGCGTACTCCGAGCCCCCGTTGCGGAACATGATCCGCGAGATGGTGACCTCGGCGTAGTCGATCGGCAGCACGCCGTCGGCGTTGTCGACGGTCAGGCTCACCTCGGCCCGGCCCAGCGGTGCCCGCCCGCCGCCGCCCGGCCCGCCGGAGCCGGTCGACCCGGCGAAGATGACGTCCTCCATCTTGCCGCCGCGCAGCGACTTGGCGCCCTGCTCGCCCATCACCCAGGCGAGGGCGTCGACGACGTTGGACTTCCCGGAGCCGTTCGGCCCGACGACCGCCGTGATGCCCGGCTCGAAGTGGAAGGTCGTCGCGGACGCGAAGGACTTGAACCCCTTGAGGGTGAGGCTCTTCAGGTGCACGCGTGAAACTCCTCGACCCCGGCACGGCGGGCCGGTGCGGTGGACCGGGCGCGGTGCGAGTGGGGCGTACGTCGGGCGGGGAAGGCCGTGGCCAGCCTACCCGGCGGGGGGCCGCACCGGCGCCAGTCGACGGCGGCGCGCCGTCCCCAGCCCGACCAGGCCGATCAGTCCCAGGGCGAGCACACTCAGCGCGGGGTCCGCCCCGGCGACCGATCCGAGCAGGGCGTCACCGGGGACGGCTCCGGGCAGGTCGACCGTGTAGACGTCCAGACCGCGGACCGCGTCGACCGTGTAGACGATGTTGGTCTTCGCGCCGGTGGCCACGCCGTTCTTGTTGCGCTGCGGCACCCAGTAGGCGTCCCAGACCTCGGACAGGCCGCTGGCGACGTAGCCGTACTCCTTGATGTCCCGGGGGTCCCGGACGTCGAGCAGCCGCAGCCCGCCCTCGTAGTAGCCCTGCGCGACGATGCCGCTGGGGTGGTAGTCGAACCAGTGCGCGGAGCAGAAGGCCATCCTCGGCGCCGAGACGCCTTCGCCGAGGTCGACCGGGTTGATCCGGTCCAGCGGCGTGATGGTGCCCGGGGTGCCGTCCAGGCTGCCCACCTGCCAGGTCTGGAAGCTGCCGGCAGTGGCGCAGTCGGTGTTCTCGTAGTCCTCCTCGGTCACCAGCAGGACGTTGCCGTTCGCGACGCTCGCCTGCTGCCCCGGGGAGAACCGGGAGGCGTTCGGGCGGTACGAGTTGTGGTGGATGAAGTCGTTCCACGGGCTCTGGACGCCGTGAGCGTCGGTGGTGGCCACCAGCCGCGGTTGGGTGGGGTCCGCCACGTCGAAGACCGCGCTGCCACCCGAGCCGGTGTGCGTCCCGTAGCCGGCGTCGTCGAAGTTCCACTTGTGGCCGGCCCCGGACGTGAACGCCGCGTTCGGCCCACCGGCGGGCGAGTCGAACACCCCCACCTCGCGGGGGGCGTCCAGGTCGGAGAGGTCGACGACGGAGAACTTCCCGTTTCGCCCGGCCGTGTAGGCGTAGCGGCAGTCGGTCTCGTGGATGCAGGTCACGGTGTGGGTGTTGGTCTGGGTCGCGACCCTGGACCGGATGTAGGGCCGGGCCGGGTCGGTCACGTCGACGACCATCACCTCGTTGGTCCGGCCGATGTGGTCCGGCACGGTCGGGCTGGCCTGGACGAGGTCGACGCCGACGAGCACGAAGCGGTTGACGGTGCCGTCGACCCTCTTCTTCTCGCCGTAGTTCATCGCCTCGTTCTCGAACACCAGGTTGGGCAGTGTCCCGGTGATCTTCGGGGCCACCGGGTTGCTGACGTCGTACACCGTGATGCTGTCGGCGCTGGACAGGTAGAAGTACGGAGCGGACCGGGCGAACACCCCGGAGATCCCGGCGGTGTCGGGCACGTTGGTGACCAGGCGGATGTTCGGGGTGGAGATCACCGGCACGCTCGCGCCGTCGGTGAACTGCGCCCGCTTGCTGCTGCCGGGGCCGGCTGCGCCGTCATGTGCGGCGGCCGGGCCGGCTCCGCCCATGACCAGGGCGAGGACCGCGGGCACCAGGGCAGCGCGGAGCGCGCGTCGCGAGGTCTGCATGCCGTGCCCAACGAGCCGGGCAGAGCCGGGTCACGCAGCGGCCCGCAACCGGCCCGGGACAAGGGAGAAGGGACGTCGCGCTGCGACGTCCCCTCCTGGTGCGGTGGTGCTGCTGATGCGCTGCGCTGCCGGCGACCGGATGGTCACCGATCAGGCGAGTGCGGGCTCCTTGACGTTGAGACTGATGAGGTCGGCGTCATTGACGCCCTCGGTGAGCGCGTCGTTCTCGGCACGCAGCCGAATGACCTCGGACTCGAGGGTCCGTACTCGTTCCTGCAAGCGCCGCATCTCCATGATCATTCGGGGGTCGGGTCCACCGACATGACCGATGAGAGCCTTCGCCATGCGTGGTTCCTCCACCTGCGTCTGTCCCGCGGAGCGCGGGTCTCTCTCTGATGCCCTGGTCCCGTGGACCGGTCGGGCGTGTTCACCGGGGCCGGTCGACGTGGGGGGCGTCTTCCAGGGTGACACCCGCGATCCGGTGGGTCAAGAGGTCACGGGAGGGTGACAGGAACCGTTGCGCCGAACGGGTGATCCGCCGGTCGGACCGCCCGCGTGCGAAGCGCTCAGAGCGGGCAGACCTGGTCGAACGCCGCCCGGTCGGCGGCGCTGACCACCGGGCTCACGGCGTGCTCCTCGCCGCCCGGAGCAGCCAGCCAGACCAGGAACGCGTAGGGCTTCTTGGTCTCGGCGCGGGCGTGGCCGTCGCAGCGGGAGCGGGTGACCACGACCGGGACGAGGGCCTCCGGTTGTTCCGTGGTCAGGTGCGCGAGGGGCTCGACCGGGCGGCCTCCGGCGGTCTCGGCGGCCAGCCCGTAGATCACCGTTCCGGCCACCTGGGTCAGGTCACGCGGCTGGTCGGTGCGCAGCCGGGCCCGGAGCACTCCGTGCACCGCAGCGCCCGCGCCCGTCCCGCTGCGCCGCCAGCCGGGGTCGAAGGACAACGAGACCTCGCGGCTCAGCCGGCGGGCCAGGCACTCGCCGGCGGCGATCCGGTCGAGCAGGCCCTGCGGGTCCCGGGGCCGCAGCACGACCCGGTGCGAGGCCGGGTCACTCGCGGTGTGCACCTGGACCACGACCCGGGCCCGGCCGACCCGGGCCCGGCCGTCGGAGCAGCGCACCGCACCGTACGGCGTCGGCAGGTCGACCACCTGACCTGCCAGCAGCGGCTCGTCCTTGGGCTGCACCCCGCCGCCGGTGAACCCCGGCACCCGCAGGTCGATGGACTCGACCGTCACCTGCTCGCCGGTCCGGTTGGTGATCGCCACCTCGACCCGGCGCAGGACCTCGTCCCGGCGCAGCTGGACGATCTCGGCACCGAGCCGCGGCGCCGGATCGGCTGCGGGGTCGGAGCCGCCGCAGCCGGAGGCGACCAGCGCCAGGGCGACGACTGCCACCGTCCTGAGAACCGTGCCTGCACCCACCCGGGCAGCGTAGAGAGCCTCACCCGCAGACGCAGACCAGCCGCGCCTGGTCGGGGAACGTCGTGCGCGGCAGCAGCAGCCGGGTCGCCGCCGGCTTCTGCGGGTCCCAGACCCGCGCCTGCAGCCGGCCGCCGGGCACCCCCGGCGATGCGCTCAGCAGGTAGACCGTGCCGCCCGGCCCGTCCGCGAGCCCGGCCTCCAGGGATACGTCGCCGCTGAGGTCGACCAGCAGGGCGTTGTCGCCGCCGGGGACCAGCCGGGCCAGTGCCCGCCGGCCGTCCGGGCGACCTCCGGTGAGGTGCTCGACCGGCACCAGCGCCTCGTGGGTCCGCCCGGCCGACGGCCCGTCGATGAAGGTCCAGCCAGCCGGCGGGGCCTTGTCGCGGGTCCGCACCAGGTCACGGGTGACGCTGACGACCCGCAGCCGGCAGGCCGGCCCGGGGCAGCCGGGACTCAACGTGATCACCCAGTCGTCGGCGATGCCGAGCAGCGGTCCGATCATGCCGAGGTCCTGGACCAGCGGGTGGGTGCCGGTCCGCACGACGCCGTTCGGCCAGGCCAGCGCCAGAGCCGAGAGGCCCTGCCTCGCCGGCCCGGTCATCACCAGGGCGCCCGACCCGGCCGCGGTCAGCACCCCCTGCGGGGTCCACGTCTCGGGGTCGAAGCCCGGGAACGGCTTGGCGTCGGTCTGCCCGCCGGTGGCGATCTCGACCTCCTCCAGCTCGGACCCGCGCAGCACGATGGCCTTGGCCGGGTTGTACGACGCCGAGAGCACCGCGTCGGCCGGGCCGAGCGACCGCCAGCGCGGCCGGGCCGGGTCCACCCGGACGAGCCGCCCGTCGGCCACCCCGAGCACCGGGCCGGGGCCGTCGGAGGCGACCGGCGGGTCGTCCTGCCCCTGCAGCCGCACGGGCACCAGCCGGGCGTCGGTCGGCAGGTCGGCAGGCAACCGGGCGCCGGGCTGGGCCGGGCCGTCGGCGGCGAGCAGCAGCAGGTCAGCGACCCGGGCGACCAGACGGGGCCCGCCATCACCCGGAGTCGCCGACCCGGAGGGGCCGGGTTCCGGTCGCGGCTGCGGCTGGTCGGCCGAGAGCAACCCGGACCGGGACAGACCCAGCACCGCCACGACCGCGGCCACCGCGATGCCACCGCGGCGCGCCCAGGGCGGCAGCCGGCCGGGACCACCCGGCTCCGGGCCCTGCTCCACCGTGTCGGCCATGGCCGGAGTATCGCTGCCGCGCGGCTACGGGCGGGGCTGACGCGGCCGAGGCTGGCTGTGCGGGCTCCCAACCGTGGCGCAGACGCGTCTCGGTTGGAACTGCGGTCTCCTACCCGTGGGCCAGTCGCGGTCGAGGCTGGCAATGAGGACAGCGGAAGGACGACCGGTTCATGAACGGCTCGCGGACCACGAGGGAGCCGCACCGGTCGCACGGCTTCCCGGTGCGGCCGTAGACGTGCAGCGACCGGTCGAAGTAGCCGCTGTCCCCGTTGACGTTGACGTACAGGGAGTCGAACGAGGTCCCGCCCTGCTGCAGGGCCTCGACCATCACGGCCCGGGCCGCGCCCAGCACCAGCAGCGCCTTCGGCCGCGGCAGCGTGTCGGTGGGTCGGGCCCAGTGCAGCCGGGACCGCCAGAGCGCCTCGTCGGCGTAGATGTTGCCGATACCGCTGGCCAGCGTCTGGTCCAGCAGGGCCCGCTTGAGCCCGGTCCGGCGCTTGCGCAGCCTGGCGGCCCAGGCCGGGTCGTCGAACTCCGGGTCGAGCGGGTCGCGGGCGATGTGCGCGACCGGGACCGGCACCCCGTTGAGCAGGTCGACCACCGCCAGCCCACCGAAGGTGCGCTGGTCGACGAACCGCAGCTCGGGACCGCCGTCGGTGAAGCCGAGCCGCACCCGCAGGTGGGTCTCGTCCGGGCTGCCGGGTTCCCGCACCAGCAGCTGGCCGCTCATCCCGAGGTGGGCGAGCACCGCGTCCTCGTGGCCGTCCAGCGGGAGCCAGAGGTACTTGCCGCGCCGGCTGGCGCCGGTGAGGGTGCGACCGGCCAGCCGGCCGGCGAAGTCGGAGCCGCCACCGGTGTGCCGGCGGACCGCGCGCGGGTGCGCCACGTCGACCGACGCCACGGTGCGGCCGGCCACCCAGCGGGCCAGGCCGCGGCGGACCACCTCGACCTCGGGCAGCTCGGGCATGGTCAGGCCGGTTCGGCCGTCGGCTCCGCGTCGTCCTCGGGCAGCTCGGCCTTCAGGTGCCGCCAGGCCGCCGCGGCGGCCTCCTGCTCGGCCTCCTTCTTGCTGCGCCCGCTGCCTTCGCCGTACGGCTCGCCGCCGACCTGGACGACGGCGGTGAACATCTTCTCGTGGTCCGGCCCGGTCTCGGTGACGACGTACTCCGGTACGCCGAGCGCGGCCACCGCGGTGAGCTCCTGCAGGCTGGTCTTCCAGTCGAGGCCGGCGCCGAGCGTGGCGGCCTGGTCGATCAGCGGGTCGAACAGCCGGTGCACCAGGCGGGCGGCAGCCTCCAGACCCTGGTCGATGTAGACCGCGCCGAGGACCGCCTCGAGGGTGTCGGCGAGGATCGAGGACTTGTCACGGCCGCCGGTCGACTCCTCGCCGCGACCGAGCCGGACGTACTCGCCGATGGCCAGGTCGCGCCCCACGTCGGCGAGGGCTCGCATGTTGACCACGGCGGCCCGCAGCTTCGCCAGCTGGCCCTCGGGCAGCTCGGGATGGCCGCGGAACAGCGTGTCGGTGACGACGAGGCCGAGGACGGAGTCGCCGAGGAACTCCAGGCGCTCGTTGGTCGGCAGGCCCCCGTTCTCGTACGCGTACGAGCGGTGGGTCAGGGCGCGCTCGAGCAGGGCCGGGTCGACGGTGACGTCGAGCAGGTCAGCGAGCCGCGCCTGCCGGTCGCTCCAGTCCCCTGCCGTCGGCTGCGCGCTCACGCGGTCAGACGTCGAGGACGTCGCGGCCGTTGTAGGTGCCGCACGCCGGGCACGCGACGTGCGCCAGCTTGGGCTCGCGGCAGTTGTTGCACGCCACCAGAGGAGCGAGCGCCGCCTTCCAGTTCGCCCGTCGCGAGCGGGTGTTGCTGCGCGACATCTTCCGCTTGGGAACGGCCACGGGTTGTCTCTCCTCGTTCGGTGCGGGCGCGGGCCCGCGTCGTCGGTCGTGCGTGGTGCTCGGTTCGGTCAGGTGGTTCAGGTGGTGCGGTCGTGCTCGGTGCCGGTGGCCAGGTCACCCAAAGCCGCCCACCTCGGGTCGACCGCGTCGTGCCCGTGGTCCGGGTCGTCCTCGAGCCGGGCCCCGCACTCGGAGCACAGCCCCGGGCAGTCGTCCCGGCACAGCGGCCGCAGTGGCAGGGCGAGCACCACCGCGTCGCGCAGCGACGGCTCGAGGTCGATCAGGTCACCGTTCATCTCCGGCAGCGGGTCCGTGTCGTCGTCCTCGTCGCGCTCGTGCCCGGGATGGGCGTAGAGCTCTTGGAGGTCGACCACGAGCGGGCTCGTGACCGGGTCGAGGCAGCGCACGCACTCCCCCGACATGGTGGCGGCCACCGTGCCGGACACGAGCACTCCCTCAACCACCGACTCGAGCCGAAGGTCCAGCTCGAGCGGGGACCCTTCCTGGACGCCGAGCACATCGACACCCAGGTGAGCCGGTGCCGGAACAGATCGGGAGAGCGAGCGCATCGACCCTGGCCGTCGCCCCAGCTCGCGCGTGTCGAGCACGAGGGGCGATCGCGGGTCGAGGCGGGTCGTTGCTCTCCTGCTCTCTTCGGGCATTTGCTCAGGTAGGGCAGCACGGAACGGCGTCCAGTTCAGGACCCGTCCAGGGTAACTGACCTGGCCGTCAGAGACGAACTCGCAGGGTGGGGGCCTGCCGCCGTAGCCGACCGAGCCGATGCCCGCTCCGGCCTGCAGCTGCCGGCGGGTCGGCCGGTGAGAACCCGGCTCCGCGTTCTCGGTGTCCGGCATGGGGCCCCCTCGTGGTTGCCGCGGTCCGCGGCAGCCTGCAAGATCGCGGGACGGCGGCCCAGGGAGAATCCGGCAACGGACGCAGGTTCTCTACGCTCCGGGCTCAGCCGGCCGGTTCGCTGCGGTCCAGCGGGTGCGCGGACATGCCTGAGTCGCCCGGCTGGTCGTCCCAGTCGGCCTCGGTGCCGCGCCCGCGCAGCTTGTCCCGGCCCCGGTGCACCGCGGTGAGGGTCTTCTCCAGCACGACCTCGAAGTTCGCCAGCTTGGTGTCGACGTAGTCGTCGACCTCCACCCGCATGGTCCGGGCCTCCTCGGCCGCCTCGTTGCGGATCCGGGTCGCCTGCCGCTCCGCCTCGGCGACCACCTCGGTCTCCGAGGTCAGCTCGACCCGCTCCTCCTCGGCCTTCCCGATGATCCGGGCGGCCTCCCGGCGACCCTCGTCGACGACCGACTCGCGGTCGGCGAGCAGCAGCTGCGCGTGCCGGAACTCCTCCGGCAGCAGCGCACGGACCTCCTCGAGCAGCGCCAGCACCTCGCCGCGGTTGATGATGCAGGACGCCGACATCGGCATGGAACGGGCTTCCTCGACGATGGTGATGAGCTCGTCGAGCTTGTCGTGCACGTCCACGGGCGGTGGTCCTCGCGCTTCGGGTCGGTGGGAGCGGTGTCAGGGTCGGTCGAGCCGGGACCGCAAGCGGGCCAGCACCGGGTCCGGCACCAGGCCCGAGACGTCACCGCCCCACTTCGCGACCTCCTTGACGAGACTAGACGAGAGGAAGGAGTACTCCGGGTTGGTCGCCACGAACAGCGTCTCGGTGCCGGTGAGCCGGTGGTTCATCTGCGACATCTGCAGCTCGTAGTCGAAGTCGCTGACGGCCCGCAGACCCTTGACCACCACCGGGATGTCCCGCTCTCGGCAGTAGTCGACGAGCAGTCCCTGGAAGGAGTCGACCCGCACGTTGCCCAGCCCGTCGGTCACCTCCCGCAGCATCTCGATGCGCTCCTGGACCTCGAACAGGCCGGTCTTCGCGGCGTTGACCAGCACCGCCACCGTCACCTCGTCGTAGAGCCGGCTGGCCCGCTCGATGACGTCGAGGTGCCCGTTGGTCACCGGGTCGAAGGAGCCGGGGCACACGCAGCGGCGCTCGGTCACGCTGGGCTCTCCTCGACACCTGGTCTCGCGGGGTCCGGGGCCGGTCGGTCCGGAGTGGCGCGACCGTACCAAAGCGTCGCCTCGCCGTAGCGCCGGGAGCGAAGGGCCTCGAAGCCCTCCGGCCAGACCCAGCCGCCGCCCCTGGTAGGACGCTCGACGGCGACCACGGCGCCGTCGGCCAGCGCCGGACGCAGGTCGGTGAGCACGGCGGCGAGCGAGCCGTCGGCCAGGTCGTACGGCGGGTCAGCGAACACCACGTCGTACGCCGGGCCGGGCAGCCCGTCGGCCACCACCCGCTCGACCCGGCCGTGCCGGACGACGGCACCGGGCAGCCCGAGCGTCGCCACGTTGTCGGTGACGGTGCGCGCGGCCCGCGCGTCGGCCTCGACGAGCAGCGCGTGGGCCGCCCCCCGGCTGAGAGCCTCCAGCCCGACGGCGCCGGACCCGGCGTACAGGTCGAGCACCCGGCGGCCGGCCCAGGCGGTCACCAGCGACTCGAGGGTGGAGAACAGCGCCTCGCGGGCCCGGTCCGAGGTCGGCCGGGTGCCCTCCCCTGGGGGTACGCCGAGCCGCCGCCCGCGCGCCGCCCCTGCGATCACCCGCGGCACGCGCCCACACCTTCCGTGATCATGAAGAGTTGTCCCCACAAGTGCGGGTGTGAACCTTCATGATCACGGCGGGGACGAGGAGTCACGCCTTCTCCAGGTAGTCGGACCGCTCGTCGGCCAGGACGGCCTCGACCGCGGAGCGCAGCGCCGGGTGCCGGGACAGGTCGGGGTCGTCGCCGACCAGGACCACCGCGTCGTCCCGGGCCTGCTGGATGACGTCCTCGTCGCGCAGCACCGAGAGCAGCCGCAGGCTGGAGCGGCGCCCGGACTGCGAGGCCCCCAGGACGTCGCCCTCCCGGCGGGTCTCGAGGTCCAGCCGGGAGAGCTCGAACCCGTCGAGGGTCGCCGCCACCGCATCGAGCCGCTCCCGGGCGGGCGTGCCGGCCTCGGCGTCGGTGACCAGCAGGCACAGCCCGGGCGCGGACCCGCGGCCCACCCGGCCCCGCAGCTGGTGCAGCTGCGAGACGCCGAACCGGTCGGCGTCCAGGACCACCATGACGGTGGCGTTGGCCACGTCGACGCCGACCTCGACGACGGTCGTTGCGACGAGGACGTCGACCTCGCCGGAGGCGAACCGGCCCATCACGTCGTCCTTCTCCTCCGGCGGCAGCCGGCCGTGCAGCACCTCGGTGCGCAGCCCGGCGAGCGGGCCGTCGGCAAGCATCGGCGCGACGTCGAGGACCGCGACCGCGGGGCGCAGGGCCGTGGTCGCCTCGTCGGCCGGCTCCGGCTCTCCGCCCGCCGACGGCTCCGCGTCGACGCTGCCGTCGCCGCCGATCCGCGGGCAGACGACGTAGACCTGGTGGCCCGTCTCGACCTCCTCCCGGACCCGCTGCCAGGCCCGCTCGAGGAAGTGCGGCTTCTCACCGGTGGGCACGACGTGCGAGCTGATCGGCGACCGGCCGGCCGGCAGCTCGGTCAGCGTCGACACGTCGAGGTCGCCGAACACCGTCATCGCCACCGTCCGCGGGATCGGCGTCGCGGTCATCACGAGCACGTGCGGTGCGACCTTGGCCTTGCTGCGCAGCGCGTCCCGCTGCTCCACACCGAACCGGTGCTGCTCGTCGACGACGACCAGGCCGAGGTCCTGGAACTGGACGGCGTCCTGGATCAGCGCGTGGGTGCCGACCACGATCCCGGCGTCACCGCTGGCGACGTCGAGCAGCGCAGCCCGGCGAGCAGCCGTTCCCTGCGAGCCGGTGAGCAGCGCGACCCGGGTGCCGATGTCCGAGCCACCGAGGAAGCCGCGTTCGGCGAGCGGACCGAGCATGGTGGTGATCGACCGGTGGTGCTGCTGGGCGAGCACCTCGGTCGGGGCGAGCAGCGCCGCCTGCCCGCCGCTGTCGACGACGGCGAGCATCGCCCGCAGCGCGACGACGGTCTTGCCCGATCCGACCTCGCCCTGCAGCAGCCGGTGCATCGGGTGCTCACGGGCCAGGTCGGCGGACACCGCCGCCGCCACCTCCTGCTGGCCGGCCGTGAGGGTGAACGGCAGCCGCTCGTCGAACGCGGCGAGCAGCCCGGCGTCCCGGGCGACCCGTGAGGTGGCCGGCAGCGCGGACATCTCGGCGCGGCGGCGGGCGAGCACGACCTGCAGCACGAAGGCCTCGTCGAATCGCAGCCGGTCGCGCGCACGGCGTACGTCGGCCTGCGAGTCCGGCTGGTGGATGAGCCGCAGCGCCTCGGTCAGCGGCGCCAGTCCGCGGCGCAGCCGCAGCTCGGCGGGCAACGGGTCGGGGAGCGCCTCGCCGAGCAGCACGTCCATCGCCACCCGCACCGACTTGCGTACGCGCCAGGACGGCAGCTTCGCGGTGGCCGGGTAGATCGGCATCAGGCCGCCGGCGAAGTCCTCGGCGTCGTCGCCGACCGCTACCTCCGGGTTGGTCAGGGTCAGCCGGCCCTTGAAGACCTCGACCTTCCCGGCGAAGAACGCCTCGCGGCCGGTGAACAGGTCCTTCTCCCGGAACCGCTGGTTGAAGAAGGTGAGGGTCAGCCGGGTCCGGCCGTCGGTCACGACGACGTCGAGCTTGTGCAGCTTGGGCCGGATCTGCCGGCCGCTGACCGAGGAGATGGTGGCCTGGAGCGTGACCATCTCGCCGGGACGCAGGGCGGACAGGTCGGTGAGCTCACCCCGCTCGTAGTAGCGCCGGGGGTAGTGGCGCAGCAGGTCCTCGACCGTGACGACACCGAGCCGGTCGGTGAGCTCCTTGGCCGTCTGGCCACCGACCACGGTCTTGACCGGCGCCCGCAGCGATACCTCGCTCACTCGACCCCGATCAGCAGCGGGTAGCGCGGCTGCCCCCCGTCGTAGACCACCGAGTCGACCTCGGGGCGAGTGGCCCGCAGCTGCTGCGCGACAGCCTCGGCCAGCCCGTCCTCCGCGTCCGCGCCGGTGACCAGGGTGACGAGCTCGCCACCGGACCCGAGCATCCGGTCGAGCACCACGGTGGCCACCGCGACGAGGTCGTCGCCGATCACTGCGAAGTCGCCGTCCACGATGCCCAGCACGTCACCAGGACGGCAGACGCCGGCCATCGTCACCGCGTCCCGGGCCGCGACGGTGACGCCGCCGTGCCGGCAGTGGCCGGCGGCGGCCGTCATCGCGACCACGTCGTCCTCGAACCGCCGGTCGGGGTCGTGCACCGCGAGCGCGGCGATGGCCTGGACGCTGGCCCGGGTCGGGATCACCGCCACGCGGAGGCCTTCGTCCCGGGCCTTGCCGGCGGCGGCCTCGGCGACGGCGAGGCTGTCCGCGTCGTTGGGCAGCACCACCAGGTCGCGGGACCGGGCGGCCCGCAGCCCGGTGAGCATCTCGGCGGTCGAGGCGCGCAGGCCGGGACCGCCGCGCACGACGGTGGCTCCGGCCGACTCGAACAGCGCCGCCAGCCCGTCGCCGGCCACCACCGAGACCACCCGTCGGCTGTCGGCGGGCAGCGAGCCGGCTGCCTCCCGGGCGGCGTCGCGGAAGTGCGTGATCCGGATCCGGTGCGGCCGGCCGGCCTCGATGCCTGCCTCGACCGCGGCGCCGACGTCGTCGACGTGCACGTGCACGTTCCACGTCGGCTCTCCGCCGACCACGACCAGCGAGTCGCCGAGCGGCGCGAGCGCCTCGCGCAGCGGTGCGATCGCCTCGGCCGGTGCGTCCAGCAGGTACATCACCTCGTACGTCGGGCCGTGGGCATCGGGGTCGGCGACGTCCAGCCCGTTGCGCGGCCGGGCCGACTCGGTCTGCTCGCGGGGCAGGCGCACCTCGGTGGGCTCGGTGTCCTCTCCGGTGACCACCGAGGCCAGCGCGTCGAGCAGCACGCAGATGCCGCGGCCGCCGGCGTCGACGACGCCGGCCCGGCGCAGCACCTCGAGCTGCTCGGGCGTGCGGGCCAGCGCGGCGCGGGCCCCGCTCGCGGCGGCGGTGACGACGGCGGCCAGCGCCTCGTCGGCGTCCGCCTCGTCCGTCCAGCCGGCCGCGACGTCCTCGGCCACCTCGGCCGCCACCCGGGCCACGGTCAGCATCGTGCCCTCGACCGGGTCGGCCACCGCCTCGTAGGCCGCCTGCGCGCCGGAGGTCAGGGCGTGCGCCAGCCGGGTGGCGTCGACGGCGCCGTCCACGCCCTCCAGGCTGTCGGAGACTCCGCGCAGCAGCTGCGCGAGGATCACTCCGGAGTTGCCGCGGGCGCCCATCAGGGAACCGTGCGCCAGCGCCGACATCAGCCGGCGCGGGGTGGGCGTCTCGGTGTCCCCGCCACGCAGCGAGGACTCGGTCAGCGCCTCCACCCCGGCGACGAGGGTGAGGTGCAGGTTGGTGCCGGTGTCGCCGTCGGGCACCGGGTAGACGTTGAGCTCGTCGATCTCGGCCCGGGCCGCCTCCAGCGCGTCCCGGCCGGCCGTCAGCCACCGGGCGACGGCCTCGCCGTCGAGCCGGCTCAGGACGACGCGGGTGCTCACGCCCAGGAATCTAGCCGGGCGGCCGGTCACCGCCGGTTGGCGCACCGGCGCGCCGGTCGGTTACGCTTCTCCGGTTGCCCGGACGACGGGCGCCCCCATCTACGGCCTGGCGTGATCGCCATCAGCCATGTCCGCACCAGAGGAGTTGTCACCATGGCCGCCACCTGCGACGTCTGCGGCAAGGGGCCGGGCTTCGGTCACAGCATCTCGCACTCGCACCGCCGCACCAAGCGCCGCTGGAACCCCAACATCCAGACCGTGCGCGCCATCGTCGGCAAGACCCCGAAGCGGCTCAACGTCTGCACCTCCTGCCTCAAGGCCGGCAAGGTCACCCGCTAGAGCCCGCCCCGCGACGCAGTCGTCGAAGGCCGGTCCCCTCAGCGGGGCCGGCCTTCGTCGTCCCGCCCCGGCTCCCCGACCAGCCCGAGCAGGCGGTCGAGAGCCGTCACCAGGCTGGCCCGCAGCACCGCGCCCTGCTCGGCGAAGTGCCGTTGGTGCCGGACGTACTCGGCCCGGCCGGCCGCGGTCTCGACCGGAATCGGCGGGTAGCCGAGGGCGGTCAGGTCGTACGGCGAGGCGCGCATGTCGACCGCGCGGATCTCCCGGGCGTGCCCGAAGCAGTCGGCGACCAGCTCGGAGGGCACGAACGGGGAGAACAGCGCCGCCCACTTGTAGAGGTCCATCCCGGCGTGCAGGCAGCCGGGCTGCTCCAGCTCGGCCTGGGTGTCCCGGGTCGGCCGCAGCGCGTTCAGCGGCGCGGCCGCCGCCGTGAAGAAGCGGTAGGCGTCGATGTGGGTGCAGCGCACCGGACCGGCCTCGACGACGGTGTCGGTGCCGGCCGCGCCCAGCCGCAGCGGGTGGGCCTGGTGCCGGACCCGGTCGGCGGGGGCGCGGTAGACCATGGCCCACTCGTGCAGCCCGAAGCATCCGTAGGACGCCGGCCGCGAGCCGGTGGCGAGCAGCAGGTGGCGCACGTCGCGCAGCCGCCGCGCGTGCCGGGCCAACCGGGCCGGGTCGGTCGCCACGCCACCGTCCACCTGCCGGTAGTCGGCCAGCCCGAGGTAGGGCAGGGCGTGCGGTCCCGCCAGCACCGCACCGGCGCCCGGGTGCCAGCGACGCAGCTTGGCGGGCGACAGGTGGTAGTAGTCGAACAGGAAGTCCTCGACCGGGTGCTTCCGGCCGGCACGGCGACGGTCCAGGTGCGGCAGCACCCAGGCGTCTACCCGCTCCTCGTGCGCCGCCGCGCGACGGGTCCAGTCGGAGAGGACCTGCACTAGAACGACCGCCAGCCGCCCGGCCCCGACCAGGACGCGCCGTCGACCAGCACGCCTTCGCCCTCCTCCACCCGGCCGACGACGCTCCAGGCCATCGGCAGGTCGACGTCGGGCGGGAAGGTCGCGGCCAGCGCGTGGTCCTCGCCGCCGGCCAGCAGCCACTGCAGCGGGTCCGCGTTCAGCGCCCGTGCGGTGTCCTTGAACTCCTGCGGCACGTGGAAGGCGTCGGACGACAGCCGCACCGAGACCCCGCTCGCCCGGGCGATGTGGCCCAGGTCGGAGACCAGGCCGTCGCTCACGTCGATCATCGCGGTGGCACCGAGGCCGGCGGCGCGCGGCCCTTCGTCGTACGGCGGCACCGGTCGCCGGTGCGCGTCGGCCAGCACGCGGGGGGACCGGAACCCACGGGACAGCACGGCGAAGCCCGCCGCGGCCCAGCCGAGCCGGCCGGCGACGGCGACCAGGTCGCCTGGTCGGGCACCGGAGCGTGTCACCGGGTCACGCCCCTCGAGCGAGCCCAGCGCGGTGACCGCGATGGTCACCAGGTCGCCGCGGACCAGGTCGCCGCCCGCTACCGCGGCACCGGCCCGGGCGGCCTCCTCGCCGAGCCCGTCGGCCAGCTGGAGCACCCATTCGGCGGGCAGGTCCACCGGCAGGGCCAGGCCGACCACCAGCGCGGTCGGCACCGCTCCCATCGCCGCGACGTCGGCGAGGTTGGCAGCGGCGGCGCGGACGCCGACGTCGGTGGCGCTGGACCAGTCCCGCTTGAAGTGCCGGCCCTCGACGAGCATGTCGGTGGTGACGACGACCCGGCCGTCCGCCGCGGCCACCACGGCGGCGTCGTCGCCGGGCCCGAGCAGCACGGCGGGGGTGGTCCCGAGGCGGGCGACGACAGCCTCGATGAGGTCGACCTCGCCGAGGTCACCCACGGTGCCGCTCATCTCGCTCCCTCGCTCGTCATGCCCCGGACACGATCCGGTAGGTTCGCACGCGAGCGGCACCCGAGGGTGCCGCCTGCGATGCGACCGGAACTCTACGAAGAGGGGCCATGCCGATGGTTGTCCAGGCCTACATCCTGATCCAGACCGAGGTCGGCAAGGCGGCCGCTGTGGCCCGCGAGATCGCCGAGCTCAAGGGCGTCACCCAGGCCGAGGACGTCACCGGTCCGTACGACGTGATCGTCCGCGCCGAGGCCAAGAACGTCGACGAGCTCGGCAAGATGGTCGTCGCCAAGGTGCAGGGCGTCGACGGCATCACCCGCACGCTGACCTGCCCGGTCGTCCACCTCTGACCCTGCGCCCTGCGCCGGTCGCCGCCCTGCTGGCGGTCGCGGCGCTCACGGGCTGCGCGAGCAGCCCTGCTGTCCCGGTGGCGGTCCCCGGCGACCGCGGGCCCGGCTGCGACCGGCTGCACGACGCGCTGCCCGGCTCGCTGGACGGGCGGGACCGGCGCGACACCGAGCCGGGCTCGACGCGGACGGCTGCGTGGGGCACCCCTGCGGTGGTGCTGCGCTGCGGGGTGCCGCGCCCGGACGGGCTCGCGGCGGACTCCGAGCTGATCGAGGTGGACGGGGTGTCCTGGTACCTCGCCGAGCCGACCCCGCCGTACGTCTTCACCGTCGTCGACCGCGGCACGTACGTCGAGGTGCGGGTGCCGCGTTCGACACCGCGGGCCGAGGCCACCGCACCGCTGGTCGACCTCGCCGGCGCCGTGAAGGCGACCTTGCGGCGCCGTTGAGGCCTAGCGCAGGCCGGTCGGCCGGGCCAACGCGGTCTGCACCAACCGGTCGACCAGCGCGGGGTAGTCCAGCCCGCTGGCCTTCCACATCAGCGGGAACATCGACACCGGCGTGAAGCCCGGCATGGTGTTCACCTCGTTGATGACGACCGAGCCGTCCCGGGTGAGGAAGAAGTCGACCCGGGCCAGACCCTCGCAGCCCAGCGTCTCGAAGGCTCGGCAGGACAGGTCCTGCACCTCGGCGACGACGTCGTCGGACAGCTCGGCCGGCACGATCAGGTCGGTGCCCTCGTCGGGCAGGTACTTCGCGGCGAAGTCGTAGAACTCGTGGTCGCCCCCGACCACGACCTCTCCCGGCAGGCTGGCCTCCGGCGGTGCACCGTCGAGGCCTTCCAGCACGCCGCACTCGATCTCCCGGCCGGACAGGTTGGCCTCGATCACGACGCGCGGGTCGTGCGACCGGGCGGTCTCGATGGCCTCGTCGAGCTCGTCGGGGCCGTGCACCTTGCTGATGCCGACGCTCGATCCGGCCCGGGCCGGCTTGACGAAGACCGGGAAGCCCAGCGCGGCCACGGTCTCGCGGACCGCCGCCTTGTCGGTCGCCCAGGCTCGCGGCGTGACCACGGCGTACGGGCCGACCGGGAGGCCGGCTCCCTGCAGCAGGGTCTTCATGTGTCCCTTGTCCATGGCTGCCGCGGAGGCGAAGACGCCGGACCCGACGTAGGGCACGCCGGCCAGCTCGAGCAGGCCCTGCAGGGTGCCGTCCTCGCCGTAAGGGCCGTGCAGCAGCGGCAGCACGACGTCGACCTCGCCGAGCTCCTGCGGCATCTGCCCGGGCTCGTAGACGGCCAGCCCCCGGTGGGTGGGGTCACCCGAGAGCACCACGGCGGCGCCGTCGCCGGCGACCTCGGGCAGCTCGCCGCCGGTGATGGCGAGCCGCTGCGGGTCGTCGGCCGCCAGCACCCAGCGGCCTTCGCGGGAGATGCCGACCGGCACGACGTCGTACCGCTCGCGGTCGATGGCGGCGAGCACGCTGCCGGCCGACACGCAGGACACCGCATGCTCGGTGCTGCGCCCGCCGAAGACGACCGCGACGCGGGCTCGGCGGGGCTTCTGGTCGGAGCCGCCGGCGTCAGGTGTCTGGTCGCTCATCGTGGACGACCCTACCGACGGCTGCGCGGACGGTAATACTCGCAGCCATGCCCCCCGCACCTGACTCGTCGCTGTCCCCTGCCACCGTGGCGGTCTCCGCCGGCCGCCCGCCCCGGCAGCCGGACGGTCCGACCAATCCACCGCTCGTGATGGCCTCGACCTACCACGCGGGCGGCGAGGTGGGGTACGGCCGCTACGGCAACCCGACCTGGGAGCTGTTCGAGAGCGCGGTGGGTGCCCTGGAGGGTGGCGTCGCCACCTCGTTCGCGTCCGGGCTCGCCGCGGTCGCGGCCGCGCTGGACCTGGTGCCGGAGGGCGGCGTGGTCGTCACCGCGCCGGACGCCTACTACGGCAGCCTCGACGTGCTCCGCCGGTTGGAGACCCAGGGCCGGCTGACTGTCCGGCAGGTCGACCTGAGCGACCCGGCTGCGACCGCAGAGGCAGTCGAGGGGTCCGACCTCGTCTGGGCGGAGTCGCCGACCAACCCGATGCTCAAGCTGGTGGATCTCGAGGCGCTGGCGGCGAGGTCGGCGGCAGCCGGTGCCCTGCTGGTCGTCGACAGCACGTTCGCGACGCCCATCCTGCAGAGACCGTTGGAGCTGGGGGCCGACGTCGTGGTGCACAGCGTCACGAAGTACCTGTCGGGGCACTCCGACGTGCTGCTCGGTGTCGCGGTGGCGCACGACGTCGACCTGGCCGGCCGGCTGGTGGAGTTCCGCGGCACGCTGGGCGCGATCCCGGGCACCTTCGAGGCGTGGCTCGCGCTGCGCGGCCTGCGCACCCTGCACCTGCGGGTGGAGCGCGCCTGCGCCAACGCCGCCGAGCTGGCCGGCCGGCTGGCGGCGCACCCGGGGGTGACCAAGGTCCACTACCCGGGCATCGGCGCGATGGTCAGCGTCGAGCTCGACCGGTCACCGCTGCAGGTCGAGGCCGTGGTGGCCGCGACCCGGCTCTGGGTGCACGCGACCAGCCTCGGCGGTGTGGAGTCGAGCCTGGAGCGCCGGCGCAAGTGGGCCGGCGAGAGCACCGACGTGCCGGAGTCGCTGGTGCGGCTGTCGGTCGGCGTCGAGGACGTCGAGGACCTCTGGCGCGACCTCGACGAAGCGCTCGGTCTCGGCTGAGGTCGGTCAGTCCCTCAGTCGGCCTCGGACTTGGCCGACCGGCTCATGATCCGCCGGACGATCTCGCCGGGCGGCAGCCCGTCGTGCACGGCGGCGACGACGTGCTCGACGATCGGCATGTCCACGTGGTGTGCCCGGGCCAGGGCCAGGATCGACTCCGCGGACTTCACGCCCTCGGCGGTCTGCCTGGTCGCCTGCACCACCTCGTCCAGGGTCATCCCCTTGCCGAGGTTCTCTCCGAACGTGCGGTTGCGGGACAGCGGCGACATGCAGGTCGCGACCAGGTCGCCGACGCCGGCGAGCCCGGCGAAGGTGGCGGCGTCGGCGCCCTGGGCGAGCCCGAGCCGGGTGATCTCGGCTAGCCCCCGGGTGATGATGGAGGCCTGCGAGTTGTCGCCCATCCCCATGCCCTTGGCCATGCCGACCGCGAGCGCGATGACGTTCTTCACCGCGCCGCCGAGCTCGACCCCCACGACGTCGGTGTTCGTGTAGGGCCGGAAGTACGCCGTCAGGCATACCTGCTGCAGCTTCTCCGCGACCGCCTCGTCGGCACAGGCGACGACGCTGGCGGCCGGCTGCCGCTGGGCGATCTCCTTGGCCAGGTTCGGGCCGGAGACCACCGCGATGCGCTCCGGTCCGGCTCCCGTCGTCTCGGCGATCACCTCGCTCATGCGTCGGGTGGTGCCGAGCTCGATGCCCTTCATCAGGCTCACCAGCACGCAGTCCGGTGGCAGCAGCGGCTGCCACTCGGTGAGGTTGCCGCGCAGGGTCTGCGAGGGGACCGCGAGCACCACCACCTCGGCGCCGTCGAGGGCCCGGGCCGCGTCGGCCGTCGCCCCCACGGTCTCGGGCAGCGGGATCCCGGGCAGGTAGTCGGGGTTCTCGTGGCTCGAGGCGATCGCCTCGACGACCTCGGCCCGGCGACCCCAGAGCACCACGTCGGCACCGGCGTCGGCGAGGACCATGGAGAACGCGGTGCCCCACGACCCGGTGCCCAGCACCGCGACCCGCGTCATGCTGACCTCCTGCGGTCGTCGTTGCGAGGGCGTCGGGGGTTGCCGGTGACCGGCTCGTCCTTGCCGCGCGGGTCGTACCGCACGGCAGGCGCGGGCTCGTTCCGGATCTCCTCGAGCAGTGCGGTCACAGCCGCCATGATGCGCTCGGTGACCTCGCGGAGCAGCGCCGCGTCCACCGGTCGGTCCCGGAACTCCGCCAGGTCCACGGGCGGGCCGGCCCAGACGTGGACCGTCGTGCGCGGGAACAGGTGTGGGCGCTTGGTGTACGGCGGCAGCAGCTGCTGCGGCCCCCACTGTGCGACCGGCACCACGGGGGCACCTGTCTCCAGCGCCACCCGGGCCGCGCCGGTCTTGCCGACCATCGGCCACAGCTCCGGGTCGCGGGTCAGCGTCGCCTCCGGGTAGATGCCGACGCACTCCCCGGCCCGGACCGCCGCCACGGCCGCGGAGAACGCCTGGGCGGCGTCCGCGGACTCGCGGTAGACCGGGATCTGCTTCGCCCCGCGCAGCACCCGCCCGACGAAGAACAGCCGGAAGAGCACCTCCTTGCCCAGGAAGCGCGGCAGGCGGCCGTTGTCGTAGAGGAAGTGCGCGAAGGTCAGCGGGTCGGCGTGCGACACGTGGTTCGTGACGGCCACGAAGCCGCCCTCGGCCGGGATGTGCTCGGTGCCCCGCCAGTCCCGGCGGGTCAGGACCATCAGCAGCGGCCGCAGGATCACGACGGCGAGCCGGTACCAGAATCCGATCGACCCGTGGCGCGACCGCCTCTGACTCACCCGGTGACCTTTGTCCCTGCGACCCCTCGGACCCGGTCGGCTCTGCCGGGCCTCACATCCTCCCGTCCGCCGGTCCCGGTGTCGAGCGCGACTGGCAGGATCAGACCGTGGACGACGCGACCCGACGGTGGTGCCTGGTGCTGCCGGTGAAACGGCTGACCGCGGCCAAGACCCGGCTCGGGCCGCCGTACGACGACCACCGGGCGACCCTCGCGCTGGCCTTCGCGCTGGACACCACGCTGGCCGCACTGGCCTGCCCCCTGGTCGCCGCCGTGCAGGTCGTGACCGACGACGCCGATGCGGCGGCGTCGCTGTCGGCCATCGGCGCCGACGTGACCGGGGACGACCCGGACGCCGGACTGAACCCGGCCCTGGTGCACGGTGCGGCGCTCGCCGCCCGGCACCGCCCGGGGACGTCGGTCGGCACCCTCGCGGCCGACCTCCCGGCGTTGCGCCCGACGGAGCTCGCGGTGGCGCTGCGCACCGCCTCCGGCCACTGCCGCAGCTTCGTCCGGGACGCGGCCGGTACCGGGACCACGCTGCTGCTGGCCCGCGCGGCCGACGACCTGCGGCCGATGTTCGGCCCGGGGTCGGCGGCCCGGCACGCCGGCTCGGGCGGGCACGAGCTCGGGACGGAGGCGCTGCCCTCGCTCCGGCAGGACGTCGACACCGCCGCCGACCTGGATGCCGCGCTGCAGCTCGGCGTCGGGCCGTCGACAGCCCGCGCCCTGGACCGGGCGTTCCGCCCGCGAGCCGGATAGGTTCGCACGATGCAGGCGACGGTCCGCAGCTTCGACCCGGGCAGCCGTTCCGGGACCGTGCTGCTCGACGACGGCGTCGAGCTGCCGTACGACCGGGACGCCTTCGACCCCGGTGGCGTCCGGCTGCTGAGGGTCGGGCAGCGGGTGCGGATCGAGGTCGACGGGCCGCGCGTCACGTTCCTCACCATCGCCACGCTGACCTGACGACGCGGACGGGCCCGGGCGCCCTCGCGGGTGCCCGGGCCCGTCGCCCGTCGAGTGGGGACTAGCGCTTGCGCGCCGTCGCCTTCTTCGCGGGGGACTTCCTGGCGAGCTTCTTGGCAGCGGACTTCTTGGTCGCCGCCGACTTGGCCGGAGACTTCGTCGCCAGCGTGCGGCCGGCCGCCGACTTGGTGCTCGACTTCCTGGCCGTCGTCTTCTTGGCCGTCGTCTTCTTGGCAGCGGTCTTCTTGGCCGTGGTCTTCTTGGCCGGAGCAGACGTGCCGGTGGCCGTCCGGGCCGCGGAGACCGCGGCCTTGGGCAGCTTCTTGGCGCCGCTGACGACGTCCTTGAAGCCCTGGCCCGCCTTGAACTTCGGCACGGTCGTCTTCTTGATCTTCACGGCCGCACCGGTGCGGGGGTTGCGACCCACGCGCGCCGGACGGGCGACCTTGTCGAAGACGCCGAAGCCGGTGATGGCGACGCGCTCGCCCGACGCGACAGCGCGGGTGATGGTGTCGACGACAGCGTCGACGGCGTCGGTGGCGGCCTTCTTGCTGCCGAGCTGAGTGGACAGCTTGTCGATCAGCTGAGCCTTGTTCACGTAGAACCCCTTGTGGATGCAGTTGTCGCAGTGGACGCGGTTGTCGAGCGGTCGCTCGAGTCGAGGGCGACGTTAGGCGCAACGTCATCACGAAACAACGACCGACGGGCCCTTTTCCCGTTGTGTCTCAACGAGTTCACAGGTTTGAGACGGGAATTTCCAGTTCGGTCAGACGGTCGTGGGCAGCCAGGACGGACGACGGTCCTCGTACGCCGTCACGGCGTCGGCGTGCAGCAGGGTCTGGTCGACGTCGTCCAGGCCCTCCATCAGCCGCCACCGGGTGTAGTCGTCGATCGCGAACGGCACCGTCTGGTCGCCCCACCCCACCGTCCTGGCGGCCAGGTCGACGGTCACCTCGGCGGCCGGATCGGCCTCCAGGGACGCCCACAGCCGCTCGACGTCGGGCTGCTGGACGCAGGCCGTGACCAGGCCGCCCTTACCCGCGTTGCCGCGGAAGATGTCGGCGAAGCGCGAGGAGATGACCACCCGGAAGCCGAAGTTCTGCAGGGCCCAGACCGCGTGCTCGCGTGAGGACCCGGTGCCGAAGTCGGAGCCGGCGACGAGGATCGTCGCACCCTGGGCCTCCGGCCGGTTGATCACGAAGTCGGGGTCGCTGCGCCAGGCCGCGAACAGGCCGTCCTCGAAGCCGGTGCGGGTGATGCGCTTCAGGTAGACGGCCGGGATGATCTGGTCGGTGTCGACGTTCGACCGGCGCAGGGCGACGGCGCGACCGGTGTGCACGGTGATCGGCTCCATCTCAGCCCCTCCCCTCGCCGTCGTCGGGAAGCGGCGGCAGGTCGGTCGGTGCGGCGAGCCGGCCGACGACGGCGGTCGCGGCGGCGACCAGCGGTGAGACCAGGTGGGTGCGCCCGCCCTTGCCCTGCCGGCCCTCGAAGTTGCGGTTGGACGTCGAGGCGCTGCGCTCCCCCGGTGCGAGCTGGTCCGGGTTCATGCCCAGGCACATCGAGCAGCCGGCATGCCGCCACTCGGCGCCCGCCTCCTTGAAGACGATGTCGAGGCCCTCCTCCTCGGCCGCCAGCCGCACTCGCTCCGAGCCGGGCACCACCAGGACGCGGACCCCGTCGGCGACCTGCCGACCGCGGATCACGTCGGCAGCAGCGCGCAGGTCCTCGATCCGGCCGTTGGTGCACGAGCCGAGGAAGACCGTGTCGACGGCGATGTCGCGCAACGGCGTACCGGGGGTGAGGCCCATGTACTCCAGGGCACGCGCTCGCCGCGGACCGCTCGTGCTCGTCCGCGATGGCGGCCGGGTCGGGCACCGAGCCGGTCAGCGGCAACCCCTGCGCGGGGTTGGTGCCCCAGGTGACGAACGGCGCCAGGTCCGCGCCGTCGATGACGACCTCACGGTCGAAGGTCGCGTCGTCGTCGGTGTGCAGCTCGCGCCAGGCCGCGACCGCCGCCGCCCAGTCGTCCCCGTGGGGCGCCCGCGGCCGTCCCGGCGAGGTACTCGAAGGTCGTCTCGTCCGGCGCGATCATGCCGGCCCGCGCCCCGGCCTCGATCGACATGTTGCAGATGGTCATCCGGGCCTCCATCGACAGCGCCCGGATCGCCGACCCGCGGTACTCGATGACGTAGCCCTGGCCGCCACCGGTGCCGATCTCGGCGATGACCGCGAGGATCACGTCCTTCGCGGTGACCCCGGGCCGGAGGGCGCCCTCGATGGTGACGGCCAGCGTCTTGAACGGCTCGAGCGGCAGGGTCTGCGTCGCGAGGACGTGCTCGACCTCGCTGGTGCCGATGCCGAAGGCGAGGCAGCCGAACGCGCCGTGGGTGGAGGTGTGCGAGTCGCCGCAGACGACGGTCATGCCGGGCTGGGTGAGACCGAGCTGGGGGCCGACCACGTGCACGATGCCCTGCTCGCGGTCGCCGAGCGGGTAGAGCGGCACCCCGAACTCGGCGCAGTTGCGGCGCAGCGCGTCGACCTGGGTGCGCGAGACCAGGTCGGCGATCGGCTGGTCGATGTCGACGGTGGGGACGTTGTGGTCCTCGGTCGCGATGGTCAGGTCCGGACGCCGGACCGGGCGGCCGGCGAGACGCAGCCCGTCGAAGGCCTGGGGACTGGTCACCTCGTGCACCAGGTGCAGGTCGATGTAGAGCAGGTCGGGCTCGCCCTCGGCACGTCGTACGACGTGGGACTCCCAGACCTTCTCGGCCAGCGTTCGCGCCACGGTGCTTCTCTCCCTGTGAGACGAGCCCTACTTGCGTCTCGGCGATTGAGACGGCAGTATCGGTACATGGACAACTCTAGCGGAGTCGGCGTCCTGGACAAGGCCGCCATCGTTCTGGGAGCGCTCGAGGCCGGCCCGGCCAGCCTCGCCTCCCTCGTCGCTGCCACCGGGCTGGCCCGGCCGACGGCGCACCGCCTGGCGACGGCCCTGGAGCACCACCGGCTCGTCGCCCGCGACCTGCAGGGCCGCTTCGTGCTCGGCCCCCGGCTGCGCGAGCTGGCGACCGCCGCGGGCGAGGACCGGCTGCTCGAGGCGGCGAACCCGGTCCTCGCGCGGCTGCGCGACATCACCGGTGAGAGCGCCCAGCTCTACCGCCGGCAGGGCGACAGCCGGGTCTGCGTGGCCGGCGCCGAGCGGCTCACCGGGCTGCGCGACACCGTGCCGGTCGGCGCGACGCTGACCATGAAGGCCGGCTCCGCAGCGCAGATCCTGCTCGCCTGGGAGGAGCCGGACCGGCTGCACCGCGGGCTGCGCGAGGCGAAGTTCACCGCCACCGCGCTCTCGGCGGTCCGGCGGCGCGGCTGGGCGCAGAGCGTGGGCGAGCGGGAGGCCGGTGTCGCGTCGGTCTCGGCCCCGGTGCGCGGCCCCGGGGGACGCATCGTCGCCGCCGTGTCGGTGTCCGGACCGATCGAGCGGCTGAGCCGCCAGCCCGGCCGGCTGCACGCGCAGATCGTGTGCGCCGCCGCAGCCAAGCTCAGCGAGGTGCTCCAGCACCAGCAGCAGGCTCAGCAGGCCGCCCAGACCCAGCCGCAGCAGGCGGCCCAGCCGCCCAGGCAGGCCACCGCGAAGACCGCGCGGCAGCCTGCCTGAGGCTTTACCGGCCGGAGATGAGCATCGCCTCCACCGGCAGCATCCGGACCGCGAGCAGGATCGCCGTCACGAGACCGAGCAACGTCAGGACGGCGACAAGACGGCTGCTCATCTCACGATTGTGCCCGGTCCGGGTCGGCGGCGCGACTAGAGGTTGCAGCCCCGCTTCACCTGCGCACCGCGGCAGGTGTCGACACCGACGCCGCCGACCAGCTCGTCGTCACCCGTGCCGCCGTACAGCCCGTCGTCGCCCTGCGCACCCTTGAGGTAGTCGTCGCCACCGCCGCCGGTGACGGTGTCCCCGTCACGGCCGGCGTACAGCCGGTCGGCGTCGGTCCCGCCCCTCATCGTGTCCGCGCCGGCCCAGCCCTTGATGGTGTCCGCGCCCGAGCCGCCGGTGATGTCGTCCGCGGCCGAACCGCCCTCGATCGCGTCGTCGCCGGAGTCACCGAATATCGCGTTCACCCCGGTGCCGCCGTGGATCCGGTCGTCGCCGGACCCGCCGCGCGTGGTGTCGGTCGAGTCGCTGCCGTAGATCAGGTCGTCGCCGGAGCCGCCGCTCTGCTCCTCGCCGACGCCCACGGTGCCGTCCTCGGCGGTGGCGCTGCCGGCCTGGAGGGTGTCGTCGCCCTCGTCGCCGTACAGCCGATCGACGCCGGTGCCGCCGTCGATCCAGTCGCTGCCGGCTCCGCCGTGCACCACGTCGAGCTTCTCCGGCTGGCTGGTCGTGGGGTTGACGGCTGCCTTGTTGTCCCCGGCGCAGATGGTGTCGTCGCCGGCGCCGCCGTCGATGGTGTCTGCGCCAGCGAGACCGATGATGACGTCGTCGCCGTCGGTCCCGGTGATCGTGTTGTCGCCCGGCGTGCCGAGCATGGTGGCGACCAGTCCGTTGCAGGTCAGCGGAGGGGCGTCGGCGGCCTGGGCCGGCAGCGCTGTGGGCAGGACGCCGAGCACGAGTGCTGCCGTGCCGGTGGCGAGAGCGGTGCGGGTGGTGCGGCGCATCGAGGTGGTCCCCGTTTCGAGGTAGCTGGCAGGTCATGAACAAGGACGCACGGAGCGTCCCTGGGTTCGGACCAAATCGGACAACCGTAACAATTTGTCCGGACGCCGGCCGCGACGCGTCAGATCAGGGAGGGCTGGTCCCCACGACAAACAGAAGCCCCCAGGTCGGTGACCTGGGGGCTTCTCGTGGTAGCCCCGACGGGATTCGAACCCGCGCTACCGCCTTGAGAGGGCGGCGTGCTAGGCCGCTACACAACGGGGCCACGATGGTTGCGCTGCCCGCCCCGGAGGGCGGCTCGCGCGAGCAGAAACCCTAGCGGACTGCTCCGCCGGCCTGCCTTGCTGGGGTACCTGGACTCGAACCAAGACTAACTGAACCAGAATCAGTCGGGCTGCCAATTACCCCATACCCCAAGGGATCTCGCGCCCCGCTGGCGGCGGGGTGGGCGGGCGCTGCTCAGGATAGCCGAACGCGCCGTGGCCGGACAAAACGCGCCGGGTGGCCGCTGGACCAGCGGCGACCGACGAGCCGGTGGACCAGGACGGCGAACGTGAGCATCATCACGAGGTCCAGCACGGCGAACTGCCAGTCCAGCGTCGAGGCCGACAGCGAGTCGTCCAGCGAGCCGGTCGCGGCGGAGACGGCCAGGCTGACCAGGTTGTTCGCGACGTGCAGGGCGACCGGCGCCTCGAGCCCGCCGGTGCGCCAGGCCAGCCAGGAGGCGACGAGACCGAAGGCGAGCCGGTCGCCGAACAGCCAGGCGTCCTGCGACCCGTGCGCCAGCGCGAAGCTCGACGGCACTCACCACTGCGCCGAGGTCGCGATCCCGGCCGCCGGCCGGGCGACCCACGACGACACCGCCTGGCTGAGGTACCCGCGGAACCAGATCTCCTCGGCGGCGGCCTGCAGCGGCGTCGTGAGCAGGATCACCGCCAGCAGGCCGAGCAGCGTCCGGGTGGCCGGCGACCGACGACCCGTCCTGGTCGTCCGAGCCCGGGAGCAGGAAGCCGACGCGCGAAGAACGCCACGACCACCACGAGCGCGAGCACCAGCAGCCGCCACAGCAAGCCCCAGCGGACCCGGCCGGTCACCGAGGCCAGCCAGCCGACCCGCTCCCGGTGGACGACGAGCACCGCGAGCACCGCAGCCGGGGCGAGCAGGGCGATCACCAGGTTGTTGGTGAGCAGGCCGAGCACGGTGTCCGGGTCGAGCGCGTCGTCCGCGGAGGCGCCGGCGGAGCCGCCGGTGGCCTGCGACACCAGCATCGCGACCAGCGACCAGCATGGTGGCGGCCAGCACGATCGAGCCGGCCGCGAGCAGCAGCCCGAGGATCGGCCGCCACCAGGCAGAGCGCGGAGTCCGCAGCAGCCGCGGGTAGGAGTCGCCGACGGTCGGCCGTCGGGGACCGCGGCCGCGGCTGCGGTCACGCCGCGATGCCCTCGAGCGCGCCCTCAGCCGGGCCAGCGACCGGTCGCGCCCGAGCAGCTCGAGCGACTCGAACAGCGGCGGAGAGACCCGTCGACCGGTGACCGCGACCCGCACCGGTCCGAAGGCCAGCTTCGGCTTGATGCCGAGGCCCTCGACGAGGGCAGTCCGCAGTGCGGCCTCGATGTCAGCCGTCGCCCAGGTCGGGAGGTCGCCGAGCGCGCTCACCGCCGCGTCGAGCACCGGCCGGGACTCGGGCGAGAGCACCTTGGCCGCGTCCTCCGGGTCGACGCGTGAAGTCGGCGTCGTGGACCAGGAGGAACGCGAGCATCCCCTCGGCCTCCGAGAGCACCTGCATCCGCTCGTTGACCAGCGGGGTGGCGGCGAGCACCAGGGCGCGCTGCTCGGCGGTCGGCTCGGCAGGCAGCTGCCCCCGGCGTACCAGGTGATCGGTGATCCGGCCGGCCAGGTCCTCGACCGACAGCTCGCGCACGTAGTGACCGTTGAGCCAGTTCAGCTTGTCCAGGTCGAAGACCGGCCCGACGGGATTCACCCGGTGCCAGTCGAAGTCGCGCACCATGTCCTCGAAGGTGAAGACCTCCTCGCCGTCGGGCTGGGAGTAGCCCATCAGCGCGAGGAAGTTGCGCAGCGCCTCCGGCAGGTAGCCCTGCTCGAGGAACCAGGTCAGCCTGGCGGCCGGGTTCTTGCGCTTGGAGATCTTCGACTTGTCGGTGTTGCGCAGCAGCGGCATGTGCGCGAAGGCCGGCCGCTGCCAGCCCAGCCAGTCGTACAGCAGGACGTGCTTGGGAGTGGAGGAGATCCACTCCTCGCCGCGCACCACGTGGGTGATCGCCATCTCGTGGTCGTCGACGACGTTCGCCAGGTGGTACGTCGGGAAGCCGTCCGCCTTGACGATCACCTGGTCGTCCGGCCGCGGCGCCTTGACCTCCCCGCGGATGACGTCGTCGAAGACCAGCGGCACGTCGTCGGGCACCAGCATCCGCACGACGGGGTTCTCGCTGAAGCCGGGCAGCTGGGCCCGCTCCTCGCGGGTCTTGCCGACGCACATCCGGTCGTAGCCGGTGGGGAGCTTGGCCTTCTGCTGCTCCTCGCGCATCTGCGCGAGCCGTTCGGTGGAGCACCAGCAGTGGTACGCGTGCCCGTCGGCGAGAAGCCGGTCGACGTGCACCCGGTAGGACTCGGTGCGCTCGGACTGCCGGTACGGCGCGTACGGACCGCCCTTGTCCGGACCCTCGGCCCAGTCCAGGCCCAGCCAGTGCAGGGTGTCGAACACCTGCTGCTCGCTGTCGGCGACGTACCGGGCCCGGTCGGTGTCCTCGATCCGCAGGATGAACTGGCCGCCCTGCTGCCGGGCGAAGGCCAGGTTGAACAGCGACATGTACGCCGTACCGACGTGCGGGTCGCCGGTCGGTGAGGGCGCCACCCGGACCCGCACCGGCCGGTTCTCCTGCGTGAGCTCAGCCACGGGCCACGACCCGGTTGGTCAGGGTGCCGACCTGCTCGATCGTCACGCTCACCTCGTCGCCGACCTCGAGCGGGCCGACTCCGGAGGGCGTGCCGGTGAGGATCACGTCGCCGGGCAGCAGGGTCATCGCCTGGCTCACGTGCGACACCAGCTCGTCGACACCGCGCATCATCAGCGAGGTGCGCCCGGCCTGCCGCAGCTCGCCGTTGACGGTGGTGGTGACGGCGAGGTCCGAGGGGTCGACGTCGGTGGCGACCCACGGGCCGATCGGGCAGAACGTGTCGAAGCCCTTGGCCCGCCCCCACTGCGACTCGCGGCGCTGCAGGTCACGAGCGGTCACGTCGTTGGCACAGGTGAAGCCGAGCACAACGTCCTTCACCCGCTCGGGTGGGACCTCGCGGCAGAGCCGGGCGATGACGACGGCGAGCTCACCCTCGAAGTCGACCTGCTCCGAGACGCCCACCGGGTACTGCACGGCGTCGCCGGGCCCGATCACCGAGGTGGACGGCTTGAGGAACACCACCGGCGGCTCGGCGAGGTCGGCCTCGCCGCCCATCTCCTTCACGTGCTCGGCGTAGTTGCGTCCGATGGCGACGACCTTGCTCGGCAGCACCGGGGCCAGCAGCCGCACGTCGGAGACGGGGACGGGGTCGCCGGTCACGGTGAACGGCGCGAAGGGGTGGCCCTCGATCCGCCGGACGGTCAGGGCCGCGTGGCCGTCGCCCTCGGCGGCGTCACCCTCGACGACGCCGAACGCCGCTCCGTCACCGGTCGTGAACCTCGCGATACGCACCCGCAGAGGCTATCCGGCGCACCGCGGCTGGCATGCTGCGGCCATGACGACCGACAGCCCTGTCAGCCCGCCGTCGACCGGCGCTGCGAGAAACGGCATGCGCATCGCCGCCGCGGTCATCGCCCTCCTTGCGATGGTGCCGGCCGGCTTCTTCTACGCGGCCTCCGGCCTCCTCGTGCCCGGCCCGTGGCTGTTCCTGATGTGGCTGCTCTACCTCGTCCTGCTCGGCCTCGCGGTGTGGCTGGCCCGCCGCGGCTCGTACGCGGTGCTCGCCGTGCCGGTCGTCGCGGGCATCGCGTGGTGGGGGGTCATCAGCCTCGGCGAGGCCTACTTCGGGTGGACGGGGTGACCATCAGCTGACCGCGCCGCGGTGGCGCAGCAGCCCGTAGGTCACCGCGTCGAGCAACGCCTCCCAGGAGGCCTCGATGATGTTCGGGTGGACGCCGACGGTCTCCCACGAGGTCTCGCCGTCGCTGGTCTCCACGAGCACCCTGGTCACTGCGTCGGTGCCGTGCGCGGCGTCGACGATCCGGACCCGGTAGTCGATCAGCTCCAGCTTCGTCAGCTCGGGGTAGGCGTGCGCGAGCGCGGTGCGCAGCGCGTGGTCGAGGGCGTTGACCGGACCGTTGCCCTCGCCGACCGCCACCAGCCGCTCCCCGCCGGCCCGTAGCTTGACCGTCGCCTCGGCGGCCGCGCCGGCTCCCTCGCCGGGCCGGTCGCCGTGCGCGTCGACGATCACCCGCCAGGACTCGACCTCGAAGAAGTCCGGCCGGGCTCCCTCGACCTCGGCGCGCAGCAACAGCTCGAAGGACGCATCGGCAGCCTCGAAGGTGTAGCCGCGGCTCTCCATGTCCTTGACCTTCGCGGTGACCCGGCCGAGCAGCTCGTCGTTGCCGGACAGGTCGTAGCCGAGCTCACGGCCCTTGAGCTCGATCGACGCGCGACCGGCCATGTCGGACACGAGCATCCGCATGTCGTTGCCGACGGCGCCGGGCTGCTCGTGCTGGTAGAGCATCGGGTCGACCCGGACGGCGCTGGCGTGCAGGCCGGCCTTGTGCGCGAACGCGGAGGCCCCGACGTACGGCTGCCTGCTGTACGGCGGCACGTTGGCGAGCTCGGACACGGCGTGCGCCACCCTCGTCGCCTCCTGGAGCAGCCCCTCGGGCAGCACGCGGCGGGCCCGCTTCAGCTCGAGGTTCGCGACGACGGTGAGGATGTCGGCGTTGCCGGTGCGTTCCCCGTAGCCGTTGAGGGTGCCCTGCACGTGCGTCGCGCCGGCGTCGACGGCAGCCAGTGAGTTGGCAACAGCGCAGCCCGCGTCGTTGTGGCAGTGGATGCCCAGGCGGACCGAGGTGGCGTCGCGCACGGCGTTGACCACGTCGGCCACCTCGTCGGGCAGCCGGCCGCCATTGGTGTCGCAGAGCACCGCGACGTCTGCTCCCGCCTCTGCAGCGACCCGCAGCACCTCCAGCGCGTACGCCGGGTCGGTGGCGTAGCCGTCGAAGAAGTGCTCCGCGTCGAGGAACACCCGGCGGCCCTCGCTGCGCAAGTGGCTCACCGAGTCGCGCACCATCTCCAGGTTCTCGGCGAGCGTGGTGCGCAGGGCCAGCTCGACGTGCCGGGCGTGGCTCTTCGCGACCAGCGTGACCACCCCGGCCTCGGAGTCACGCAGGGCGGCCACCAGGGGGTCGTCGGCGGCCTTCGTCCCCGGTCGGCGGGTCGCGCCGAACGCGGCGAGCTGCGCATGCCTCAGGTCGAGCTCGGTCCGAGCCCGCCGGAAGAACTCCGTGTCCCTGGGGTTGGCGCCCGGCCAGCCCCCCTCGATGAACCCGACGCCGAGGGTGTCCAGGTGGCCGGCGACGGCCAGCTTGTCCTCGACGGAGAACGCCAGGCCCTCCTGCTGGGCGCCGTCGCGCAGCGTCGTGTCGTAGACGTGGAACTCGTCGGTGCTCACGTGTCTCCCCAACAAAAAAGACCCCCCGCGGTCGCGGGAGGTCTGCGCGTCGGCCGGTGTGGTCCGGCGGGCGCGCTCAGGTCGTAATGCAACGGGCGGTGCTCATCACCGTCGAGAGTGCCAGCCGGTGACCGGACCGCGGAACCACCGTCCCACCATCCGGTCACCCGTCGGTGGCTCAGGCGGGGGGTGTGCTCTCGGTGTAGGTCGGGAGCGAGCGGACGGCGTCCGGCGGCAGGGTGAGGCCGTCCTCGGTGCCCGGGTTCACGGCGAGCCACAGGTCGTCCGACGGCCAGTTGGCGCCCAGCTCGGCGGCGTTGACCTGGACGGCGTCGGCGATGTCCGGCGCCGCCGCGGCCATCGTGGTCTCCGAGGTGAAGACCGGCACGTACGACGTGCCGTCCTGCTCGATGACCGGCAGCGAGATCGACCCGTCGGGCAGGTCGGTGTCGTCGGCGCCGGGCGCCTGCGGGACGACCACCTCGCTGGCGGCGACGGCGCGCATCACGGCGTCGGTGTCCCCCGCGGCCATGCCGGCGGCGATCACGGCCTCGGTCTGCTCGCCCTGGGGATTCGGCGCGGTCATGGCGGTTCCTCTCGTCGGCGGTGCGGGGCTGACGTTCCACCCTCCCCAACGAGGACGAACCTGGCAAATCAGCCGACTCGCTGCATCCAGCCGTGCGGGTCCGGTGCGGTCCCCTGCTGGATGCCCAGCAGCGCCTCGCGCACCTTCATGGTCAGCGCTCCGGGCTGCCCGTCGGCCACCGGGAAGCTGCCCCCCGCGTGCTTGACCTCGCCGACCGGCGTGACGACCGCGGCGGTGCCGCAGGCGAAGACCTCGCTGATGGTCCCGTCGGCGCAGCCGGCCTCCCACTCCTCGGTCGTGATCCGGCGCTCCTCGACGTCCAGGCCGAGGTCGGTGCCGAGGGTGAGGATCGAGTCGCGGGTCACGCCCGGCAGCAGGGTGCCGGTGAGTGCGGGGGTGACCAGCCGTCCGTCGGCGTACACGAAGTACAGGTTCATGCCGCCCATCTCCTCGACGTACCGGTGCTCCACCGCGTCGAGCCAGACGACCTGGTCGCAGCCCTGCTCGGCGGCCTGCGCCTGGGCCACCAGGGAGGCCGCGTAGTTGCCGGCGCACTTGGCCTCGCCGGTGCCGCCCGGCGCCGCGCGGACGTACTCCGTCGACAGCCACACCGACACCGGTCGCACCCCGCCGGGGAAGTAGGCACCGGCCGGCGAGGCGAACACGATGAACTGGTAGTCGCGGGACGGGCGGACGCCGAGGAACGGGTCGAGCGCGAACTCCAGCGGCCGCAGGTACAGCGCCTCGCCCTCCTTGGCCGGGACCCAGTCGCGGTCGGCGTCGACCAGGGCGCGCACGGCGTCGAGGAACAGCTGCTCCGGGACCTCGGCCATCGCGAGCCGGCGGCCCGACCGCTGGAAGCGACGAGCGTTCTGCTCGGGCCGGAACAGCGCCACCGACCGGTCCGGCTGGGCGTAGGCCTTGAGGCCCTCGAAGATCGCCTGGCCGTAGTGCAGCGCAGAGGTCGCCGGGTCCAGGGTGAGCGGCTGGTACGCCGTGAGGCGGGCGTCGTGCCAGCCGTCCTCCGGCGAGAAGCGTGCGGTGACCATGTGGTCGGTGAAGACCTGACCGAAGCCCGGGTCCTGCAGCAGCGCGGCGCGCTCCTCAGCGGTGCGCGGCGAGGTCGACGGGGCGAGGTCGATGGTCAGGTCGCTCATGATCCGACGGTATCCGACGCGCTGCCGTGCAGGCAGCCCGTGTCAGGGGGTCTGCAGGAGGGCCAGCACGGCGTCACCGACCGCCGTGGTGCCGCGCGGCGCGTCGCCGCGCTCGGCGAGGTCGGCCACCACCGCGGCCTCGACGGCCGCTGCCGCCGCGTCCAGGCCGACGTGGTCGAGCAGCAGTGCGGCGGACAGGATCGCCGCGGTCGGGTCGGCGACGCCGGTTCCGGCGATGTCCGGTGCCGAGCCGTGCACCGGCTCGAACATCGAGGGGTTGGCGCCGCTCACGTCCAGGTTGCCGCTGGCGGCGAGCCCGATGCCGCCGGTGATCGCCGCCGCCAGGTCGGTCACGATGTCGCCGAACAGGTTGTCGGTGACGATGACGTCGAACCGCTCCGGCCGGGTGACGAGGAAGATCGAGGCGGCGTCCACGTGCAGGTAGTCGGTGCTGACCTGCGGGAACTCCTCGCCGACCCGGGCCACGGTGCGGGACCAGAGACTTCCGGCGTGCACCAGGACGTTGGTCTTGTGCACGAGGGTCAGGTGCTGACGCGGTCGGGCGGCCGCCCGGCGGAACGCGTCCCGGACGACGCGCTCGACGCCGTACGCCGTGTTGATGCTGACCTCGGTGGCGATCTCGTGCGGACCGCCCTCGCGGATCACGCCGCCGTTGCCGACGTACGGCCCCTCGGTGCCCTCACGGACCACCAGGAAGTCGATGGCGGAGTCGGGACCAGCTCCTCTCAGCGGCGAGGTGACACCGGGGTAGAGCCGCGCCGGCCGCAGGTTGACGTGGTGGTCGAGAGCGAACCGGAGCTTGAGCAGCAGGCCTCGCTCCAGCACCCCGCTGGGCACCGTCGGGTCGCCGACGGCGCCCAGCAGGATCGCGTCGTGGCCGCGCAGCTCCTCGAGCACGCCGTCGGGGAGCGTCTCGCCGGTGGCGTGCCAACGGCGCGCCCCGAGGTCGTACTCGGTGGTCTCGAGCTTGACCTCGGCGGCGCGGGTCGCCGCGTCGAGGACGCGGACGGCCTCGGCGACGACCTCGGGGCCGATGCCGTCGCCGGGGACCAGGGCGAGACGCAGTGCGGTGCGGACGGGCACGCTCAGTGGCCGGTCTCTCCGCCGTTGTCGCGCCGGTCCATGGCTTCCTGCACGGCCTGCTGGACCGCCTGCTTCTGCTCGGCGGACGGGCGGCTCGCGCGGTGGGTGCGGGTCATCGTGGGCTCCTCGAAGAGGTTCGTCGCGTGGCGGGCCAGCGCCGGTCTCCGCGACGGGGAGCCGGCCCTTCTAGCAGGCCCCGCCGCGGCGACGAAGTACGAAGATCTGCCGCATGCCTCGACGGTAGGGCTGGCTCGCGCCACCTGTCTCGCCAGTTGTCAGCCGGTCCCGGATGCTGGGACTGCCGGTCCGGCGGCCGGTCAGTCGGTGAGGTCGACCTGCCGGGCGGTCTCGGCGCCGATCTCGCGGACGATGTCGTCCAGGACGCCGGACGGGATCGCGCTGTCGACGGTCATCGCGACCAGGGCGTGCCCGCCACGGCGGTCCCGGCTGACCTGCATGCCGGCGATGTTGACACCGGCCTCCCCCAGCACCCGGCCCACGGTGCCGACGATGCCGGGCCGGTCCTCGTAGCGGAACACCGCCATGTGGTCGGACAGCGCGACCTCGACGTCGAAGCCGTCGATCTCGACGACCTTCTCGACGTGGCGGGTGCCGGTCAGGGTGCCGGACACCGACACCTGGCTGCCGTCGGCGAGGGTGCCGCGCAGGGTGACCAGGTTGCGGTAGTCGGGGGACTCGGCGTCGGTCGTGAGCCGCACCTGCACACCGCGCTCGGCAGCGAGCAGCGGGGCGTTGACGTAGGAGACCGGGTCCTCGACCACGTCCATGAACAGGCCCTTGAGGGCGGCGAGCTCGAGCACCCGCACGTCGTACGCCGTGATCTCGCCGCGCACCTCGATGTCGAGCTGGGCGGGCACGGCGGCCGCGACCGCGGTGAGGAAACGGCCGAGGTGCTCGGCGAGGGGGATGCCCGGCCGGACGTCCTCGGCGATGATGCCGCCCTGCACGTTGACGGCGTCCGGCACCAGGTCGCCGGCCAGCGCGAGACGCACCGACCTGGCCACCGAGACACCGGCCTTCTCCTGCGCCTCGTCGGTGCTCGCGCCCAGGTGGGGGGTGGCCACGACGTTCTCCAGCTCGAACAACGGCGAGTCGGTGCACGGCTCGGTCGCGTAGACGTCCAGCCCCGCAGCCGCGACCCGGCCCTCCTTGAGCGCTGCGTAGAGCGCCGCCTCGTCGACGATGCCGCCCCTGGCGGCGTTCACGAGGATCAGCGACGGCTTGACGGTGGCGAGCTGCTCCGCGCCGATGATGCCGACCGTCTCCGGCGTCTTCGGCAGGTGCACCGACATGACGTCCGCGGTGCGCAGCAGCTCGTCGAGCGAGACGAGGCGTACCCCCATCTGGGCCGCGCGGCCCGCGGCGACGAACGGGTCGAAGGCGACAACGGTCATCCCGAAGGCGGACAGCCGCTGCGCGACGAGGGCACCGATCCGGCCGAGGCCGACGATGCCGGCCGTCTTCTCGTACAGCTCGACGCCGGAGTACTTGCTGCGCTTCCACTCCCCCTGCCGCAGCGCTGCGTTGGCCGGAGCGATGTTGCGCGCCGCTGCCAGCAGCAGCCCGACGGCCAGCTCGGCCGCACTGACGATGTTCGACTGCGGGGCGTTGACCACCATCACCCCGGCCGTGGTCGCGGCCTTGACGTCGACGTTGTCCAGGCCGACGCCGGCCCGGGCCACCACCTTGAGGTTGCGGGCGGCCGCGAACACCTCGGCGTCGACCGTGGTGGCGCTGCGGACCAGCAGCGCGTCGGCGTCCACGACCGCGGGCAGCAGCGCCGACCGGTCGGCCCCGTCGACGTGGCGAACCTCGAAGTCGGGGCCGAGGGCGTCGATGGTGGCGGGCGATAGCTCTTCGGCGATGAGCACGACGGGCTTGGTCACGAGCAGTCCTCAGCTGGGCGGGCGGGCCACCCCGATGCTAGCCAGGCCTTGTGAAACCGTTCACGAGCGTCTCGCGTCGTGGTCGCCCCGGCGGTCGTCGGAGGTGTCCTCGGGGACCTCGGTCGGGCTCAGCCGCATCCAGAGCAGCATGCCGAGGCCGAGCGCCAGCATGCCGGCCCCCGTCCAGATGTTGATGTCGATGCCGCTGGCCTTCTTGGTCGCTTCGGGGCCGTCGAACAGTCCCGCTCCCAGCACGAGCAGGCCGTACAGCGTGAAGAGGCCGCCGATCACCCGGCGTACGTCGAACAGCCGCGCCGCGGAGGAGCTCGCTGTCTCGGTGCTCTCGATCTCGGGGTCGCGGTCGGCAGCCGTGTGGTCTGAGTTCTCGGGCATGGTCGGAGCCTCTCGCCTCACCAGAACGGGATGTAGAGCAGGACGCTCAGGGTGAGCGCGATGCCGCCGAGGAGGATCGGGTTGCGGTACCAGGTGCTGTCACCGACCAGCTCCCCGGCGCTGAGATCGGTCGCGCCCACGCCGCGGACGAGACCTTGCAGGTCGTCCTCGGACTTCGGACTGGTCGCCATGCTGACGCCGACGGCCAGGACGGCGCTGATCACGAACGCCACACCCGAGCCCCAGAAGGTCTCCTCGAGGTCGGTCTTGAAGGTCAGCACGTCCATCTTGTACAGGATGTAGGTCGCCAGCGCGCCGAGCGTGCCACCCAGCAGGGACCAGAAGCCGGCCCAGGCCGTCATCCGCTTCCAGAAGATGCCGATCAGGAAGGTCGCGAACAGCGGCACGTTGAAGAACGAGAACAGCGTCTGGACGTAGTTCATGATGTTGCTGTAGCCGGCCGCGATGAACGCGGTGCCGATGCCGATCAGGATGCCGACCACCGTGACCACCCGCCCGGTGCGCAGGTAGTAGGCGTCGTCACGGCCCTTGCGGACGTAGGTCTGCCAGATGTCGTAGGTGACGACCGTGTTGAAGCTCGAGACGTTGGCGGCCATGCCGGCCATGAAAGCCGCCAGCAGGCCGGTCACCGCGATGCCGAGCACGCCGTTGGGCAGGTAACGGTTGATGAGCAGCGGGATGGCGTTGGTGTAGGTGAAGTCGCCTTCCTCCGCGCCGAGCTTCGGGAAGACGACCAGCGCGATCAGCCCGGGGATGATGGTCAGTGCCGGGATGAACAGCTTGGGGAAGGCGCCGATCAGCGGCGTACGACGGGCCGCGCTCATGTTCTGCGCCGACATCGCCCTCTGGACCTCGGCGAAGTTCGTCGTCCAGTAGCCGAACGAGAGCAGGAACCCGAGGCCGAAGACGATGCCGATCCAGTTCGCGCCGATCGGGTTGGTGACGTCGCCCACCCCGGTCCCCTGCCAGGCGTGCAGGAAGCCCTCGCCGCCGTTCTCGTGCGCGGCGACCTTCTCCTTCAGCCCGTCCCAGCCGCCCATCGCGGTCAGCCCGACGACCACGAGCGGGATGAGGCCGGCCAGGATGACGAAGAACTGCAGCACCTCGTTGTAGATCGCAGACGAGAGACCGCCGAGGGTGATGTAGGCCAGCACCAGGGCCGCGGCCACGAGCACCGCGACGATCAGCGGCCAGCCGAGCAGGGCCTCGAGCACGATGGCGAGCGCGTAGAGGTTGACGCCGGCGATCAGAACGGCCGACACGGCGAAGATGACGGCGTTCAGCAGGTGCGTCTGCTTGTTGAACCGCAGCCGGAGGAACTCCGGCACGCTGCGCACCTCGGAGCCGTAGTAGAACGGCATCATCACGATGCCGAGGAACACCATCGCCGGCACCGCGCCGATCCAGTAGTAGTGCGCGGTCGCGATGCCGTACTGAGCACCGTTGGCGGCCATCCCGAGGATCTCGAGCGCGCCCAGATTGGCCGCGACGAACGCCAGCCCTGTCACCCAGGCGGGCAGCGCCCGGCCGGACATCAGGAAGTCGAGGCTTGAGCTGATGCTGCGGCGGGCGAGCACGCCGATGCCCAGCACGGTCACGAAGTACATCGCGAGGATGAGGTAGTCGAGCGGGTTCAGGTCGAGCCGCAGGCCGCCGTCCATGAGCACCTCGTGGGTCCGTCACCAGGTTCGCCCTGGCTACCGTGAGGTGCTGCTCCGGATGCCGCCCCGCCAAACCTCCGGCAGCGCGGGAGTTGATCAGTCGTTCTCGCTGATCCAGCTCATCAGTGGCCGCAGCTTGCGGCCGGTCTGCTCGACCGGGTGCTCGGTGTTCTCCTGGTAGTAGCGCTTGTAGTTGGGCAGGCCGCTGTCGTACTCGTCCATCCACTCGCGGGCGAACGACCCGTCGGTGATCTCGCCGAGGATCCTCTTCATCTCGGCGCGGGTGTCGTCGGTGACAAGACGCGGGCCTCGTGTGTAGCCGCCGTACTCGGCGGTCTCGGACACCGACCAGTACATCTTCGAGATGCCGCCCTCGTACATCAGGTCGACGATCAGCTTCACCTCGTGCAGGCACTCGAAGTACGCGATCTCGGGCTGGTACCCGGCGTCGACCAGTGTGTCGAAGCCGGACTTGATCAGCTCGGACAGGCCGCCGCAGAGCACCGCCTGCTCGCCGAACAGGTCGGTCTCGGTCTCCTCGGTGAACGTGGTCTTGATGGCGCCGGCCCGGGTGCCCCCGATGCCCTTGGCGTAGGACTTCACCAGGTCCCAGGCGGTGCCGGTGGCGTCCTGCTCGACGGCGACGAGCACCGGGACGCCACGGCCGTCGACGAACTGCCGGCGCACCAGGTGGCCCGGGCCCTTGGGCGCGACCATGCAGACGTCGACGCCGGCCGGCGGCTTGATCAGGTCGTAGCGGATGTTGAGGCCGTGGCCGAAGAACAACGCGTCGCCGTCCACCAGGTTCGGCGCGATCGCCTCGGCGTAGAGCGAGCGCTGCACCGGGTCCGGGGCGAGCACCATCACCAGGTCGGCCTCCTCGCAGGCCTCGAACGGCGGCACCACCCGGAGCCCCTCGGCGTCGGCCCGCTCCCTGCTCTTCGAGCCCTCGGGCAGCCCGACCCGGACGTCGACCCCGGAGTCGCGCAGCGACAGCGCGTGCGCGTGGCCCTGGCTGCCGTAGCCCAGGACGGCCACGTTGCGTCCCTGGATGACGGACAGGTCGGCGTCGTCGTCGTAGTACAGCTCGGCCACGGTTCTCTTCTCCTCGGGTGTCAGGACGTCTGTCGGGCGATGGGAGTGACGCTGGAGGGACGGGCCGACCGGTCGGTCATCGACCGGGCGCCCCGGCTCATGGCCACCATGCCCGACTGCACCAGCTCGCGGATGCCGTAGGGCTCGAGCACGCGGAGCAGCGCGTCGAGCTTGTCGACGTTGCCGGTGGCCTCGATGGTGACCGCGTCCGGTGCCACATCGACCACCTTCGCGCGGAACAGCTGCACGGTCTCCAGCACGTGCGAGCGGGTGGCCCGGTCGGCTGCGACCTTGACCAGGAGCAGCTCGCGCTGCACCGAGCCTCCCGGGTCCAGCTCCACGATCTTGAGCACCTCGACCAGCTTGTTCAGCTGTTTGGTCACCTGCTCGAGCGGCAGCTCCTCGACGTTGACCACGATCGTCATCCGCGAGACGTCGTCGTGCTCGGTCGGACCCACGGCCAGCGAGTCGATGTTGAAGCCGCGCCGCGAGAACAGCCCCGCGATCCGCGCCAGCACGCCCGGCTTGTTCTCCACCAGGACCGACAACGTGTGCCTACTCATGAGCGAGTCTCCCCGGCCTCGGTGTCCCACTGCGGTGCCATGTCGCGGGCGACCTGGATCTCGTCGTTGCTGGTGCCGGCGGCGACCATCGGCCAGACCATCGCGTCCTGGTGCACGGTGAAGTCGACCACGACCGGGCGGTCGTCGATGGACATGGCGCGCTCGATCGTGGCGTCGACCTCCTCGGCCTTCTCGCAGCGCAGCCCGATGCAGCCGTAGGCCTCGGCGAGCTTGACGAAGTCCGGGATGTGCTCGACCCGGCCCCCGCTGCGCGCGGCGCCACGGCCGGCGCCGCCGAGGTCGGTGTTGGAGTACCGCTCGTTGTAGAACAGCGTCTGCCACTGGCGGACCATGCCGAGGGTGCCGTTGTTGATGATGGCCACCTTGATCGGGATGTCGTTGATGGCGCAGGTCGCGAGCTCCTGGTTGGTCATCTGGAAGCAGCCGTCCCCGTCGATGGCCCAGACGGTGGCGTCGGGCCGGCCCGCCTTGGCGCCCATCGCTGCCGGGACGGCGTACCCCATCGTCCCGAGCCCGCCGGAGTTCAGCCACGTGCCGGGGTTCTCGTAGGAGATGAACTGGGCAGCCCACATCTGGTGCTGGCCGACGCCTGCCACGTAGAGCGCCTCCGGACCGGCGATCTTGCCCAGCCGCTCGATGACGTACTGCGGGGCGAGCGACCCGTCGGCCGGCTGGTCGTAGCCCAGCGGGTACGTCGTGCGCCAGCGGTCGACCTGCGCCCACCAGGCCTCGTAGTCGCCGCGCCTGCCCGCCTCGTGCTCCGCGGTGATGGCGAGCACCAGCTCGGCCATCACTTCGCGGGCGTCGCCCACGATCGGCACGTCGGCCACCCGGTTCTTGGAGATCTCGGCCGGGTCGATGTCCGCGTGGACGACCGTGGCCTCCGGCGCGAAGCTGGAGAGCTTGCCGGT
Source organism: uncultured Actinomycetota bacterium (assembly GCA_963746465.1). Classification (GTDB taxonomy): domain Bacteria; phylum Actinomycetota; class Actinomycetes; order JACCUZ01; family JACCUZ01; genus CAVVAY01. The sequence continues at coordinate 380,918 of CAVVAY010000013.1, forward strand.
GACCCGGTCGTCGAAGCGCGCGCCGAGCGAGACGATCAGGTCGGACTTCTGCAGCGCGGTGACGGCGGCGACCGTGCCGTGCATGCCGGGCATGCCCAGGTGCAGCCGGTGGCTGTCCGGGAAGGCGCCACGGGCCATCAGGGTCGTCACGACCGGGATGCCGGTGAGCTCGGCCAGCGCGCGCAGCTCCGCCCACGCGCGAGCCTTGATGACGCCGCCGCCGACGTACAGCACCGGCCGGCGGGACTCGATCATCAGCCGGGCGGCCTCGCGGATCTGCTTGCCGTGCGGCTTGGTGACCGGCCGGTAGCCGGGCAGGTCCACCGAGGTCGGCCAGTCGAAGGTGGTCAGCGCCTGCAGCGCATCCTTGGCGACGTCGACCAGGACGGGTCCGGGCCGTCCGGTCGAGGCGATGTGGAACGCCTCGGCGACCGTCCGCGCGATGTCGGCCGGGTCGGTGACCAGGAAGTTGTGCTTCGTGATGGGCATCGTGATGCCCCGGATGTCCGCCTCCTGGAAGGCGTCGGTGCCGATCGCCGCGCTGGGCACCTGCCCGGTGACGGCCACCATCGGCACGCTGTCCATGTAGGCGTCGGCGATCGGCGTGACCAGGTTGGTCGCACCCGGGCCACTGGTCGCCATGCAGACCCCGACCCGCCCGGTCGCCTGCGCGTAGCCGGTGGCAGCGTGGCCGGCGCCCTGCTCGTGCCGGACCAGCACGTGCCGGATCTGCGGCGAGTCCATCAGCGGGTCGTAGAGCGGGAGGATCGCTCCCCCGGGGATGCCGAAGACGGTCTGGACGCCGGCGGACTCCAGCGAGCGGACGAGACTCTGCGCTCCGGTGACCTGCTCGGGCATCTGAGGGACCTCTCTCGGACAGGTGGTTCGGCCAACAAAAAACCCCTCGGTCCGGAGGTGGACTCACGAGGGGTTGCGCGCTCGGCTGACGGGCGTCAGGCGGCGCGCAGGCGAAGTACGACGAGGGACTGCATGGTCACACCCTCCCGGCGGCCTCCCAGCGTGTCAACGCGCGGCACGGGCCGTCTCGGATGGCGAGTCAGCCGGCAGGTTCACCCTGCTGGCCGATCGACCCACGTCCGCGCGCGTTCGATGGTAAATGGAAGGTCAAGGGGGCCGAGATGGACGACGACGCGAACCGCGGGCGCTGGGGCCGGCGTCCGCGGCTGGCACGCGCGATCAGGGTGCTGGTCTTCGTGGCGCCGGTTGCCGCCTCCGTGGGGGCGGCCGCCCTGGTCCGGCCGCTGCTGCCGCCGGCCGTCGGTGTCTGGGGACACCTGGCCTACCTGCTCGCGCTGGTCGTGGTCTCCACCGCGGCGCTGGTCGTGGTCGACCGGCTGGCCCGGCGAGCGCTGCCCCTGGCCACGCTGCTCGACCTGAGCATGCTCTTCCCGGACGGCGCCCCGTCCCGGCTGCGAGTCGCCCGCGCGGCCATCAAGCGGGCGCCGATCGAGGAGCAGCTGGCGCGGGTCGCACGTGCCGGGGCCGATCCCGGTGCCGTGGCTCGCGAGATCCTCACCCTGGTGGCCGCGCTCAGCGCGCATGACCGGCCTACCCGCGGGCACGCCGAACGGGTCCGGATGTTCACCGACCTGCTCGCCGAGGAGCTGAAGATCCCGGAGCGGGACCGTGACCTGCTCCGGTGGGCGGCGATCCTGCACGACGTCGGCAAGCTCCGGGTCCCGACCAGCCTCCTGAACAAGCCCGGCAAGCCCACTGCGGACGAGTGGGACGTGCTGCGCGCCCACCCGGCCCACGGAGCCGAGATAGCCGAGGCCCTGCTGCCGTGGCTGGGCGAGTGGGGCGCGGTGATCGTCGAGCACCACGAGAGGTACGACGGCACCGGCTACCCGCTGGGCCTGGCCGGGCGCGAGATCAGTCAGGGCGCGCGGATCGTCTCGGTGGCCGATGCCTTCGACGTGATGACCGCCGCCCGGGCGTACAAGCGGCCGGTCTCGCGGGCCGCCGCCTACCGCGAGCTGGTGAAGTTCTCCGGCACCCAGTTCGACCCGGTCGTGGTCCGCGCGATGCTCTCGGTGAGCGCACCCCGCCTGCGTCGGGCGCAGGGCGTGCTCGCCTGGCTGTCCGACATCCCGCTGGTGGCCACCGCCTCGGTACCAGCGGCGACGGTCGCCCGGGTCGTCGGCGCCGGCGCGCTCGCGACCGGGGCGGTTGCCGGCGGAGTCACCATGGGGGTCGTCGCCGAGCCGCCGACGGCCGCACACACCCAGGTGCTCGACGTCGCCGAGCACGAGGACGGCCCGTCCGCCACCGCCGGCCCGGCGGGGACGGACAGCAGCCGACCGGCCGGCGCCTCCAGCCCCGGCCTCGTCGAGCGGGCCGTGCCGCGAGTCGGCGACGGCGGCACCAAGGACCCGGAACCGGCCACGCGTGCGGCCGATGGCCCGTCCGCGGCGGCGGACGCCCCCGCCCACCCGGCGACGTCTCCTGCCGATCCCGTCACCGCACCGGCCCCGACGACGGCTCACGCACCGGCCCCGGCCACCGCGCCGCCGCCGTCCCCGACGAAGCCGCGCAGCGGCTCGGGGTCCGGCGTGGTCGGCGAGGTGCTCGAGGACCCGACCGGCACCGTGGGCGGCGTGGTCAAGGACCCGGTCGGGACGGTCACCGGCACCGTCGACGACGTGCTCGCCGATCCGGTCGGCACCGTCACCGGGACCGTGGACGACACGCTGGACACCGTCGACGACACGCTCGGCACCCTGCTCGGGTCCGGCTCCGGGTCATCGGGGTCTGGGTCCGGCTCGTCCGGTTCCGGGTCCGGCTCGGGCTCCAGCTCGGGGCCGAGCGGCTCGAGCGGGCACGGGAGCGGCGGCCTGCTGGGCGGCCTGCTCGGTCACTGACCCGCCGGGTCAGCCGCAGACGGCGCCGTGGGCGGCCGAGCCGACGAGCTTCACGTACTTGGCGAGCACTCCGCTGGTGTAGACCGGCGGCAGCGGCTCCCACGACGTACGCCGGCGGGCCAGCTCGTCGTCCTCGACCAGCAGGTCGAGCCGCTTGGTCGCGACGTCGAGCCGGATCCGGTCGCCGTCGGCCACCAGCGCCACCGGTCCCCCGTCGACGGCCTCCGGCGCCACGTGCCCGACGCAGAGCCCGGTCGTCCCCCCGGAGAACCGTCCGTCGGTGAGCAGCAGGACGTCCTTGCCGAGGCCGGCGCCCTTGATCGCGCCGGTGATCGCGAGCATCTCGCGCATGCCGGGGCCGCCCTTCGGGCCCTCGTACCGGATCACCACGACGTCGCCGGCCGCGATCGTGCCGTCCTCGAGCGCGTCCATCGCCGCGCGCTCCCGGTCGAAGACCCGCGCGGTGCCCTCGAAGACGTCGGCATCGAAGCCGGCCGTCTTCACCACCGCGCCGTCCGGTGCCAGCGAGCCGCGCAGGATGGTGAGGCCGCCGGTGCGGTGGATCGGGTCGGACATCGCCCGCACCACCTTGCCGTCGAGGTCCGGCGGGGCGATGTCGGCCAGGTTCTCGGCCATCGTCCGGCCGGTCACGGTCATGACGTCGCCGTGCATGAGGCCGGCGTCGAGCAGCGCCCGCATCACCACCGGCACCCCGCCCACCCGGTCCACGTCGGTCATCACGTACTCACCGAACGGCTTGACGTCGGCAAGGTGCGGGACCTTCGCCCCGATCCGGTCGAAGTCGTCGAGGTCGAGGTCGACCTCGGCCTCGCGGGCGATCGCCAGCAGGTGCAGCACGGCGTTGGTGGAGCCGCCGAACGCCATCACCACCGCGATCGCGTTCTCGAAGGCCTCGCGGGTGAGGATGTCGCGGGCCGTGATGCCCCTCCTCAGCATCCCGACGACCGCCTCGCCGGACCGGCGGGCGAAGCCGTCCCGACGCCGGTCGGTAGCTGGCGGTGCCGCGCTGCCGGGCAGTGACATGCCGAGGGCCTCGGCAGCGCTGGCCATCGTGTTCGCCGTGTACATGCCGCCGCAGGCGCCCTCGCCGGGGCAGATCGCCCGCTCGATGATGTCGACGTCCTCGCGGCTCATCAGGCCGCGTGAGCAGGCGCCCACCGCCTCGAAGGCATCGATGATGGTGACCTGCTTCTCGGTGCCGTCGGTGAGCTTGGCGATGCCGGGCAGGATGGATCCGGCGTACAGGAACACGCTGGCCAGGTCGAGCCGAGCGGCGGCCATCAGCATGCCCGGCAGCGACTTGTCACAGCCGGCGAGCAGCACCGAACCGTCGAGCCGCTCGGCCTGCATGACCACCTCGACCGAGTCGGCGATCACCTCGCGGGACACCAGCGAGAAGTGCATGCCCTCGTGCCCCATCGCGATGCCGTCGGACACCGAGATGGTGCCGAACTCCAGGGGATAGCCCCCGGCGGCGTGCACCCCCTCCTTTGCGGACTGCGCGAGGCGCTGCAGAGAAAGGTTGCAGGGGGTGATCTCGTTCCAGCTGGACGCGACCCCGATCTGCGGCTTGGCGAAGTCGTCGTCGCCCATGCCGACCGCCCGCAGCATCCCTCTGGCCGCGGTCTTCTCGAGACCGTCGGTGACGTCACGGCTGCGCGGCTTGATGTCGGGCGCGGACGAGGAATGCTTCGGCACGCCCTGATGCTGCCACCCCGGGGGCCCCGCAGCGGGGACGGGTCCGCCGGGCGAGACCGTCGCAGGTCGTGCCATCAGCGGTTTGCAACCGGACTGCAAGCGGCTGATGGCCCACTGGGGTGGTGCCAGCCCCACCCGGGGCGGGCGGCTAGCGGCATGGTGCGGCGCACGGACCGGAAGGAGGCTGGAGCCATGACGACGTGCGAGCTGACCACACGAGCCGCGGCACCGGCCGCCCCGGCCGTGCGACCCCGCCGGGCGCGCTGGGTGCGCGAGCTCGGCCTGCTCGTCGGTCTGTACGCCGGGTACAGCGTCGCGCGTCTGCTCGGCCACGCCGACCTGGCCGGTGCCACCGCCAACGCGCACGATCTGCTGGCTCTCGAGCGCAGCCTGCACCTCGACGTCGAGGGCCCTGCCAACGACGCCGTCCAGACCTGGCCGCTGCTGGCGATCGTCGCGAGCTACTGGTACTCCCTGCTGCACTACATCGTCACCCCCGCCGTGCTGGTCTGGGTCTACCGCCGCCGGCACGGGGACTACCCGCGGGTGCGCAACGCCCTGGTGATCGCCAGCGCGATCGGCCTGGTCGGCTTCACCCTGCTGCCGATGGCTCCGCCGCGGATGCTGCCCGGCTTCGTCGACACCCTCGCCTCGACCTCGAACGCGGGCTGGTGGGGCGGCGAGGCCAGCGCTCCGAAGGGTATGGGTGCTCTCACCAACCAGCTGGCCGCGATGCCGTCGCTGCACGTCGGCTGGGCGGTCTGGGTGGCGTGGGTGGTCGTCGGCCTGAGCACCCACCGCTGGGTGCGGTTGGTCGCCATCGCCTACCCGGTGGTCACGACCCTCGTCGTGGTCGGCACGGCGAACCACTACCTGCTCGACGCCGTCGCCGGGGCCGTCGTGGTGGCGGTGGGCTTCCGGCTGGCCCGCCACGTCGCCTGCCGCCCGGCCGGCTGGCACCTGCGCAGACCGGTTCAGTCCAGCGCCAGCGGGTCGTCCACCGCCGCGTCGGCCAGGACGGTGCCGAGCACCTTGCGACCCTGAGGGTCCAGCAGGGTCACCCGGGCGCCGCTCGCGGTGGGCGGGTTCGGGGCCGGCTCGATCAGGGCGACCGCCCCGGACGCCGGCACCGGGATCCGGCGGTCCGGCCGGCCGGGCCGGGAGTAGACGAGGGTGCCCGCGCCGGTGGGGCAGAGCAGGAAGGTCGGGTCGGAGGCCGAGAACGGCTCAAGCAGCCACGGCAGCTGCCCCGGCCCGCCCAGGGGCAGGGCACGGACACCGACGGTGAAGCCGGAGCTGCCCTGCTGGCCCACCACGGTCTGCAGCCGCACGCCGTCCGGTCGGGTCACCAGCACCAGGGCCAGCCGGCGCTGCCGCCAGGGAGCGCCGCTCCAGAGCACCCGCACCCGGGCGGTCGACAGGTCGGCCAGCGCCCCGGCCGCCTGCCGCAGGCCGCGCTCGAGCAGGGCGGGGTCGGGGCCGCGGTACGACCGGGCGTCGACGCCGCGGATCAGCAACGGCGACTGCGCGGGGACTCCCGAGACTCCCGTCACCTGCACCCTCTCGGCCAGCGGGAGCACGCCCGGCCCGACGGCCCGGACCGTCACGACCGGGTCGACGTCGGTGCCGAGGTCCGACACCACGACGCCGTCCTCGGTGTAGGCCGGCGTCCAGATCCGCCGGGGCGCGCCGTCGTCGGTGAACCGGACAGCAGGCGAGAGCTCGAAGCGCACCGGACCGGGCCGGGTCAGGACGACGGCGGAGACGTGGCCGTCCGGGCCACGGCCGGCCCAGGCCAGCACCTGCTGCGGGTCGGTCAGCGCGGCGAGCTCGGACAGCGGGGCGTCCTGGACCGCGACCCCCGGTGCGATCACCAGCGCGTGCACCGCGGTCGCGACGACGCCGTGGTAGACGTCGGTGCCGGCGAGCACCAGGCGACCGCCGTCGGGCAGCCGGCCGGCGAAGAAGACCCGGGCCACCTCGGGCTGCTCGCGCCGGACCCTCGTGAGCGCCGCTTGCAGGAACCCCAGGTCGGTCGCGAGGTCGCCCCGGGTGTCCCAGGTGACCACCGACGTCGGCGAGCCGTCCGGCGGAGTGCCGCTGGGGGCCGAGGTCGGCCGGGCGTCCACCGGCGGTTCGCCGTGCAGCGAGAGGTCCGGGCGGACCAGCACCACGGCCACCAGCCCGACCGCCAGCGCGATGGCCCACCACAGGCGCGGTCGCCCGGGGCCACCGTCGCCGTCCGGGCCGGCCGTGAGCTGGTCGGCCCGCGGAGGGGGCTCCACGCCCGGACTGTACGTCAGTACGCCGAGGTGATGACGTTCTCCAGCGGCCGCCCGTCGACGTACCGTCGCAGCTGTTCTTCCACCAGCCGCCGGGCCCTCGGCAGGAACGCGGTGGTGTCGCCGCCGACGTGCGGGCTGATGAGCACACCGGGGCTCGACCACAGCGGGTGCCCGGGCGGCAGCGGCTCCGGGTCGGTGACGTCGAGGGCTGCACGCAGCCGGCCGGTGCGCACCTCGGCGAGCAGGTCGTCGGTCACCACCACCGGGCCGCGCGACACGTTGACCACCAGGGCCCCGTCGGGCAGCGCGGCCAGGAACCGGGCGTCCACGAAGCCCCGGGTGTGCTCGGTCATCGGCACCGTCAGGACCACGACCTCCGCCCACGGCAGCAGCTCGGGCAGCGCCTCGAACGGCTCGACCGGGGCGTCACCCGGCCGGGACCGCCGCGCCACCCGGCGTACCTCGCACTCGAACCCTGCCAGCCGCCGCTCGACGGCCGCGCCCACGGCGCCGTAGCCGACGATGAGCACCCGGCGGTCGGCCAGCGACGGCCGGGTGTCGTGCGCCCACTCGCCCCGCTGTGCTGCCCGGACGTGGTCGGGGATCCCGCGCAGCGACGCAAGGGCGAGGCCGACGGCGAGCTCGGCAGTGGACGCGTCGTGCACGCCGCGCGCATTGCACAGCGTGACGCCGTCCGGCACCAGCGGTCGGATGTCGTCGACGCCGGCCGTCAGTGTCTGCACGACCCGCAGGGACGGCATCTGGGCGATCAGCCGGGCCGGCGCGGGCCCGGCGAGGTACGGCGGGACGTAGAAGTCGACCCGGTCGAGGTCCGCCGGCGGGTCACCGCTGCCGTCGTAGACAGCGAGGTCGAGGCCGTCGGGCAGGTCCAGGCCGGCCGGCCAGTCGGCGTAGGGCAGCAGGACGGTCACGCCGGCAGGTCCTCGAACCCTCGGCAGTCGGCGAGGTAGCGCTGCCAGTCCCAGTCGGCGAGGAACGACCCGGCCGCCACGTGACCCGCCAGCAGCAGCTGTTCCTGCTGCTCGTCGGTGATGCCGAAGTCGACCGGCGAGACGCCCGACGCGTCGACGAAGATGCTGCGCGCCTGCACGCACGGGTCGTCGATGTGCTGGCCGTCGCAGGCCTCGAGCATCGTCTCGACGAGGGAGAGGGCCAGTGACACGGTGCCGCGGACCTCGGTGGTGCTGACCCGGCCGTCCGGGCGCATCGCGAGCCGCACGCCGAAGGTCGGCCAACGGGGCGGACGCGAGTCGGTGCGGTCGAACACCGCGATCGGGAAGTTCGACAGCACGCTGCCGTCGACCAGCGTCGACACGTCGGGCTGGCCCTCCTCGGTCGGCGTCGAGCGCAGGGTGACCGGCTCGAAGAAGAACGGGATGGACGCCGAGGCGCGCACCGCGTCCGCGACCTCCTGCTCGTCCGGGTCGAGGCCGTAGAGCGGGTAGTCCCAGGGCAGCCGGACGAACCGCTTGCGGGAGACGTCGCTCGCGGTCACCAGCAGCGAGTAGCGCTGGTCCTCCGGCAGGCTGCTGCCGGGGTCGTCGGCCCGCAGGTCGCCGAAGGTGTGCACACCGAGGTCGCCGAGCGCACCCTTCACCCAGGACCGCAGGTAGTCGCCCTCGAAGACCCCGCCGTCGAAGGCCAGCGAGAACCCGTCGACCAACCGGGCCAGCGGACCGGCCGCCCGGCCGACGGGACCGCGGTCGCGCAGCCGCTTGTAGTCGAGGCTGCGGGCGACGTCCTCGAGCCGCTCGATCGGCTCGCCGGCCCGCTGCAGCGCGACGAGGAAGGCGCCGACCACGGCGCCCGCGGAGGTGCCGGCCACCCGCGGGAAGGTGTAGCCCGCCCGGGCGAGAGTGGCCGCGGCCGCGGTGAGCCCGATGCCCTTCACGCCGCCGCCCTCGAGGACCAGGTCGGTGCGCAGTGGGGCGGGGTCTGCCATGCGCCGACCCTAACGATCGGGTCACGGCTCGCCCCCCGGTGGTCAGCGCCGCCTTCGTCGGACAGGCTCGGGGGATGCGCCTTCGCCTGACCACCGCCGCGGCCACCCTCGTGCTCGGCGCGGGACTGCTCACCGGTTGCTCCGGCAGCGACGATGCCGATCCCGATGCCGCGCCGACCGGGGGTGCGAGCAGCTCGTCCGACGACGAGTCCCCGACGTCGGCGCCGGAGAGCGGGGCCCCCGTCGCGCGGGCCCGGGTGGCGGACGTCGTGGCTACCGGGCTGGCGGCGCCGTGGGACATCGCCTTCCTCCCGGACGGCACGGCCCTGGTCAGCGAGCGTGACGACGACCGGCTGCTCAGGGTGACCGCCGCGGGCGACGTGTCGGCCGTCGGGACGGTGCGCGGCGTCGACGGCGCCGGCGAGGGCGGGCTGCTCGGGCTCGCGGTCTCGCCGTCGTACGACGAGGACCGGACGGTGTACGCCTACTTCACCGCCGGGTCGGAGAACGTGGTCGCCGCGATGACGTACGACGGCCAGCGGGTGTCCGGGCAGCGAACCGTGTTCGACGGCATCCCCTCCGGGCCGATCCACAACGGCGGCCGGATCGCGTTCGGTCCGGACGGGTTCCTGTACGTCGGGACCGGGGAGGCCGGCCGGCGCGACCCCTCGCAGGACCCGGACGACCTGGGCGGCAAGATCCTGCGGATCACCGCGGACGGTGAGCCGGCGCCCGGGAACCCGACCGAGGGGGGACCGGTGTGGAGCCTCGGGCACCGCAACGTGCAGGGCATCGGATGGGACGAGCGCGGCCGGATGTGGGCCAGCGAGTTCGGGCAGAACACCTGGGACGAGCTGAACCGGATCGTGCCGGGCGGCAACTACGGCTGGCCTGAGGTCGAGGGCCGGGCCGGGGGCGGCGACTTCCGCGACCCGGTGCGGCAGTGGCACACCGACGTCGCGTCGCCGAGCGGGATCGCGATCGCGGGCGGCTCGGTGTTCATGGCCGGGCTGCGCGGCGAGCGGCTCTGGCAGATCCCGCTGCTGGACGAGGGGACCGGGGCGCCGCGACCGCTGCTGACCGGGCGCTACGGGCGGTTGCGCGCCGTGGTCACGGCGCCGGACGGCTCCCTGTGGGTGCTCACCAACAACACCGACGGCCGGGGCAGTCCGCGCCAGGGCGACGACCGGATCATCCGGCTCACGCTGTCGACGCCCTAGCCGGGACAGCCGGAACGCGGCCGTTCCACTGCCCCCCGTTTCGCGCCCGTTTCACCATGATCGGAGCAGAACAGCGGTAGCGGGTGACTCCCAGCCGCTCCGATCATCACGTTTCGGGCTCCTGGAGGGGAGAGCATGGACGGCATGGAGAACCGTCCCGGACCTGTCGCGCTGGTCGGGAGCGGGGAGTACCTGCCGGTGATGGCCGAGGTCGAGGGCCGGCTGCTCGAGGGGCGGCCGCCGCGGTTCGTGCAGCTGGCGACCGCCGCCGCACCCGAGGGACCAGCGTCGCTCGGCAGGTGGCACGGGCTGGGTCGCGCCGCGGCCGACCGGCTCGGCGTCACCCAGGTCGTCGTCCCGGTGGTCGACCGGATCAGTGCCGACGACGCCGGGCTCGCCGGACTGGTCGACGGTGCCGGGCTGGTCTACCTCTCCGGCGGCAACCCGCCGTTCCTGGCCACGACGCTGCTCGGCACCCGGGTCTGGTCGGCGATCGAGGCGGCCTGGCGCGGCGGTGCAGCGCTGGCCGGCTGCAGCGCGGGGGCGATGGCGCTGACCGGGCAGGTGCCCGACATCCGTCACCCGTTCCGCGAGCCGGTGCCCGGCCTCGGCGCCGTCCCGCAGCTGAGTGTGCTTCCGCACTTCGACCGGTTCGCCGGCCGCCTTCCGGACCTGGTGCTGAACCGGGTGTCGAACCCGCCGCCAGGTGTGACTGCCGTCGGCATCGACGAGGACACCGCGCTCGTCGGCGGCTGGCGCGAGGACCCGGAGGAGTGGGAGGTCGTCGGCCGTCAGTCGGTGTGGGTTCTCACGCCGGACGGCCGGGCGGAGCACCCAGCCGGGTCGGTCCTGCGCCTCGGCCCGACCGGCTGAGAACCGGCGGTCAGGACTGGCCGCAGCGCTCCAGCACCAGCTCGCGGACCCGCCCCGCGTCGGCCTGGCCGCGGGTGGCCTTCATCACCGCGCCGACCACCGCACCGGCCGCCGCGACCTTGCCGGCCCGGATCTTCTCCGCGACGTCCGGGTCGGCGGCCAGCGCCTCGTCGACGGCGGCGAGCAGCGCACTGTCGTCGCTGACCACCGCGAGACCGCGGCTGTCGACCACCTCGTCGGGCTCCCCCTCGCCGGCCAGCACGCCCTCGATGACCTGCCGCGCCAGCTTGTCGTTCAGCGCACCGGAGCCGACGAGCGCCACCACCCGCGCGACCTGGGCCGGGGTGATCGCGAGCTCGGCGAGGTCGACCTGGCGCTCGTTCGCGTGCCGCGCGAGCTCTCCGAGCCACCACTTGCGGGCGGCCTCGGCCGGGGCGCCGGCGGCGATGGTGCTCTCGACGAGGTCGACGGCGCCGGCGTTCACGAGGGCGCGCATGTCCAGGTCGGATGCTCCCCAGGCGTCTTGCAGCTGGCGACGACGGACCGAGGGCGACGCCGGCAGCCCGGCCCGCAGCTCCTCGACCCACGCCGGATCGGGTGCGACCGGGACGAGGTCGGGCTCCGGGAAGTAGCGGTAGTCCTCGGCCTGCTCCTTGGACCGGCCGGACGTGGTGCTGCCGGTGTCCTCGTGCCAGTGCCGGGTCTCCTGCACGACCCGCCCGCCGGACGACAACAAGGCTGCCTGTCGGCGGATCTCGTACCGCATCGCGCGCTCGACCGAGCGCAGCGAGTTGACGTTCTTGGTCTCGGACCGGGTACCGAGGGGGTCCGACGGCGAGGGCCGCAGCGACAGGTTGACGTCGCACCGCAGCGAGCCCTGCTCCATGCGGACGTCGGAGACACCGAGGGTGCGCATCAGCTCGCGCAGTGCGGTGACATAGGCGCGGGCCACCTGCGGCGCCAGCTGGCCGGTGCCCTCGACCGGCTTGGTGACGATCTCGATCAGGGGGATGCCGGCCCGGTTGTAGTCGACCGACGAGTGGTCGGCGCCGTGGATGCGGCCGGTCGCGCCGCCGACGTGCAACGACTTCCCGGTGTCCTCCTCCATGTGCACGCGCTCGATCTCGATCCGGAACGTGCGCGGGCCGTCGTCGGTCCCCACCTCGACGTCGAGGTGGCCGTCGGTGCAGATGGGCTCGTCGTACTGCGAGGTCTGGAAGTTCTTCGGCATGTCGGGGTAGAAGTAGTTCTTCCGCGCGAACCGGCACCAGCCCGCGATGTCGCAGTCGAGCGCCAGCCCCATCCGGATCGTCGACTCGACGGCGACCGCGTTGAGCACCGGCAGCGAGCCGGGCAGCCCCAGGCAGGTCGGGCACACCTGGCTGTTCGGCGGCGCACCGAAGGTGGTGTCGCAGCCGCAGAACATCTTGGTCGCCGTGCCGAGCTCGACGTGCACCTCGAGACCGAGCACCGGGTCGAAGGCGGCGACCGCCTCCTCGTAGTCGGCCAGGCCTGGCGCCGCGGTGCTGACGTGGGTGTCGCTCATGCGGAGATCACGCCTCGTCCTCACCGCGCCGCAGCCGGCGGACGATGATGATCGTGCCCGTGACGAGGACGACCGCGTTCAGCAACGCGTCGACGAGCTCGAGGCGGTCGCCGTCCTCGCGCGCCTGACGGAGCCGTGACAGGGCGGTGCGCCCGGCCATCACCGTGGTGACGAAGGTGACGATGGACTTGAGCTTCTTCACGTTCACAGCTGAGCCTCCGTGGTCAGGGTCGTGAGGTCCGGCGCCTCGTCGATGAGCAGATGGCCCCACCGGTCGGCGAGCGCGGCCTCCACCGCACCCCCCACCCGGTAGAGCCGGTCGTCAGCGGTCGGCGGCGCCATCACCTGCAGGCCGACCGGCAGCCCGTCCTCGGGCGCCAGGCCGATCGGCAGCGACATCGAGGCGTTGCCGGCGAGGTTCGACGGGATGGTGCACAGGTCGGCGAGGTACATGGCGAGCGGGTCGTCGAGCCGCTCACCGAGCTTGAACGCCGTGGTCGGCGTGGTGGGCGACACCAGCACGTCGGCCTGCTCGAAGGCGGCCTCGAAGTCGCGCACGACCAGGGTGCGCACCTTCTGCGCCTGCCCGTAGTAGGCGTCGTAGTAGCCGCTGGACAACGCATAGGTGCCGAGCATGATGCGGCGCTTCGCCTCGGGCCCGAAGCCCGCGGCCCGGGTGACGGACATGACGTCTTCGGCACTGCCGCTGCCGTCGTCGCCGACCCGCAGTCCGTAGCGCATGCCGTCGAACCGGGCCAGGTTCGACGAGCACTCGCTCGGCAGGATCAGGTAGTAGGCCGGCAGGGCGTACTCGAAGTGCGGGCAGTCGACCTCGACCACCTCCGCGCCGAGCTTCTCGAGCAGCTCGACGGCTTCCCGGAAACGCTGCTCGACACCCGCCTGGTAGCCCTCGCCGCCGAACTGCTTGACGATGCCGACGCGCATGCCGGCGACGTCCTGGAGCTTCGCGGCGGCGACGACGTCCGGCACCGGCGCGTCGATCGACGTCGAGTCGAGCGGGTCGTGGCCGGCGATCGTCGCATGCAGCAGAGCGGCGTCGAGCACGGTGCGGGCGCACGGCCCGGCCTGGTCGAGGGAGGAGGCCAGGGCGACGAGACCGTAGCGGCTCACCCCGCCGTACGTCGGCTTCACGCCGACCGTGCCGGTGACCGCCGCCGGCTGGCGGATGGACCCGCCGGTGTCGGTGCCCACGGCGATAGGCGCCTCGAACGCGGCGACCGCCGCCGCCGAGCCGCCGCCGGACCCGCCGGGGATGCGGTCGAGGTCCCACGGGTTGTGGGTGGGGCCGTAGGCCGAGTGCTCGGTCGAGCTGCCCATCGCGAACTCGTCCATGTTCGTCTTGCCGAGAACCACCACGCCGGCCTCGCGCAGCCGGCGCACGACGGTCGCGTCGTACGGCGGCCGCCAGCCCTCGAGCATCCGCGACCCACAGGTCGTGGGGATGCCCTCGGTCGCGATGACGTCCTTGAGGGCCAGCGGTACGCCGGCCAGCGGGCCGAGCTGCTCACCGGCGCCACGTCGCGCGTCGATCCGCCGGGCGGCTTCCCGAGCACCGTCGGCGTCGACGTGCAGGAACGCGTGAACCGCCGGGTCGACGGCCTCGATCCGCGCCAGGTGCGCGTCGGTGACCTCGGCAGCGCTGGCCTCGCCGGACGCCACCGCGGCAGCCGTCTCCGCAGCGGTGAGCCGGATCAGGTCTCCCACCGTCACGCCTCCTCGTCGAGGATGCGCGGGACGCGGAACCGGCCGCCCTCTGCGGCGGGGGCACCGGAGAGCGCCTGCTCCTGGGTGAGTCCGGGCCGGACCTCGTCGGGGCGGGTCACGTTGGTCAGGGGCAAGGCGTGCGAGGTGGGCGGCACGTCGGCGGTGTCGAGGTCGCCGATCCGCGAGATCGCCGACACGATCGCGTCCAGCTGGCCGCCGAAGCGGTCCAGCTCGTCGTCATCGAGAGCCAGCCGGGCGAGCCGGGCCAGGTGCGCCACCTCGTCGCGGGTGATCTGGCTCATGCGGCGGGACTCCTCGGGAGGCGGGGCCGTGGGCTGTCCGCACGGCCCGACCATCCTAGGGGCGAGCCATCGCGGCGATCGGCTCGGCGTCGTCGGTCTCGCGGAAGTGCCCGAGCAGCCAGCGGGTGACCTCGTCGCCCGGCACCGGGCGGCTGATCAGGTAGCCCTGTGCGAGGTCGCAGCCCAGTGCCTCGAGCGCCCGCCAGGTCTCGACCGTCTCGACGCCCTCGGCGACGACGCGGAGCCCGAGCGAGTGTGCGAGGTCGACGATCGACCGCACGATCGCGGCGTCGTCGGCATCCGTGGTCATCCGCTGCACGAACGACCGGTCGACCTTGATCTCGGAAACCGGCAGCCGCTTGAGATGCACCAGGGACGAGTATCCGGTGCCGAAGTCGTCCAGGCTGAGGTCGACGCCCAGCCGCCCCATCGCCGCCAGCGCATGGGTCATCCGCGCGGGGTCGGCCATCAGGACGTGCTCGGTGATCTCCAGCTTCAGGGCACGGGCTGGTAGCTGGTGGTCGCGCAGCAGCTCGGCGACGACGTCGGCGAAGCCCGTGTCGCTGAGGTCCCGCACCGAGACGTTCACCGCCACCGGAAGCTCGATCCCGACGCTCCACCACTTGGCTGCCTGGGCCAGTGACTTCGCCAGCACGATGTGGGTGAGCTGCCGCATCATTCCGGACTGCTCAACGAGACTGAGGAAGGCGTCCGGGTAGAGCAGGCCACGGCTCGGGTGGTTCCAGCGGACGAGCGCCTCGACTCCGACCGGTGCACCGCGCGGGAAAGACACTGCGGGCTGGAAGTGCATCTCCAGCTCGCCGTTCTCGAGTGCACGCCGCACCGAGCCGAGCAGGTCCAGCCGGTCCGGCGTGTGGATGTCGCGCTCCGGCCGGTAGAGCTCCACCCCGGTGCGCTCCTCCTTGGCCTGGTACATCGCCACGTCCGCGAGCTGCAGCAGCCGAGGCACGGAATCGGTGTGCTCGGGGTGCAACGCCACACCGATGCTGGTCTCGACCTGGAGGGTCATGCCGTCCAGGTGGTACGGCTCCGCGAGCA
This sequence comes from uncultured Actinomycetota bacterium, assembly GCA_963746465.1. GTDB lineage: Bacteria > Actinomycetota > Actinomycetes > JACCUZ01 > JACCUZ01 > CAVVAY01. The sequence goes on from CAVVAY010000013.1 coordinate 396,492, forward strand.
CCATCCGGATCCGCGCTGCCGCATCGAGCGCCGCCGTCGAGTCGTCGACGTCTGTGAGCAGCACAGCGAACTCGTCGCCGCCGAGCCGCGCAACCGTGTCCTCGGGCCGTACCGCGCGGGTCAACCGGGTGGCGGCGATCTCGAGCAGCCGGTCGCCGGTGTGGTGGCCCAAGGTGTCGTTGATCTCCTTGAACCGGTCCAGGTCTAGCAGGCACAAGGCCACCGAGCGACCGGTTCGTTCGTGCTCCTCGCCCGCCAGGGCCATCTGCGTGACCAGATGCTTGCGGTTGGCGAGCCCGGTCAAAGCGTCGTGCAGTGCGGCATGCTCCTTCTCCAACGAGATGGAGGCGGTCTTGTACACGAGGAACAGCGGTAGCAGGAGAAGCGGGATCAGGCCCCAAGAGGCGCTGGTCACGACCACTACGACAGGCGAGAGCGCCACCACGGCGAAAGTGGTGATCGCGTAGTAGCCGATGTCGTCGACGAAGTCGGCCCACCAGCTCGTGCCGTCGTACACCGTGGTCACGGTGGCGACGAGGGAGAGGTTGACCACGAAGTACACGACCCAGGACAGCCCCATGACCAGCGTCTGGTGAACCGAGATGTCGCCGATCGGGTGAGCCGGCGACGGCCGCATGCCCGCAACCCAGAGCACGATCGAGGCGACGCCAAGACAGGTGACGTACTGCCCGGTGTTGAAGACGACCTTCCAGAGCGGCTTGCGCTTCGCGAGCTCGCCCAGCAGCACCCCGACTCCGTGGACGAGCAGGGCGGCCCACGGTCCCCAGTAGAAGAGGATCGCGAATACGAAAGCGGTGGAGATGGTGACGCCTTGGGGGTCGTAAGCCCCCGCCGTCACGACCGGCCGGAGCTCGGCCAGCAGGACCAGGCCGGCGATCAGGGCGAACGGGGACCCCATGGCCAACAGCTGTCCGCTGGACAGGTGCTCGGCTGCGGCGACGAGCAGGCCAAGGCCGGCCGCTCCGCAGGTCGCGACATAGGCCCAGAACAGGCCGGGCCGGGCCGGGCCCAGGACCGAGCGCATGCCGGGCACGAGCTCGGACATCCACCCTCCCTCGGACGCGCCGCATCGTCGCAGCGCCCCCGCACCGCCTACAGGGTCCTCTCGGCGTGGTTGCCCGGGTCCTGAAGCCCCCGTTCGGTCCAGATCGACCGTCAGGCGGGCGACGCTGCCGGCCGGGCCACCGCGCGGGCCGCGTCCGGGCCCTGCTCGAGCAGCACCACGAAGCCGGCCTCGTCGAGCACCGGCACGCCCAGCTGCACGGCTTTGTCCAGCTTCGAGCCCGGGCTGTCCCCCGCAACCACGAAGTGGGTCTTCTTCGACACCGAGCCGGCTGCCTTGCCACCGCGGGTCTGGATCGCCTCGGTCGCACCGTCGCGTGAGTAGTCGTCCAGCGAGCCCGTGACGACGATGCTCAGCCCCTCGAGCGGACGGGGGCCGTCGTCGCCGCCCTCCTCCTCGAGCCGGACGCCCGAGGCCCCCCACTTCTCGACGATCGCCCGGTGCCAGTCGACCTCCCACCACTCGCGCAGTGCGTCGGCGATGACCGGGCCGACCCCGTCGACCGCGGCCAGCCGCTCGGCATCGGCGGCGAAGACGGCGTCGACCGACCGCAGCTCGCGGGCCAGCGCCTGCGCCGCGGTGGGACCGACGTGCCGCACGGAGAGGGCGACCAGTACCCGCCACAACGGCCGCTGCTTGGCGGCGGCCACGGCTGACAGCAGCTTGGCACCGTTGGCCGTGAGCCCGCCGTCCTTGCGCCGGAACAGCGGTGCCTGCAGCAGCTTGTCCTCGTCGAGGTCGAAGACGTCGCCCTCGTCCTGCACCACCCCGGCGTCGAGCAGCGCGACCGCTGCCTCGTAGCCGAGGACGTCGATGTCGAACGCGCCGCGACCCGCGAGGTGGAACAGCCGCTCCCGCAGCTGGGCGGGGCAGGACCGGGTGTTGGGGCAGCGGATGTCGGCGTCGCCCTCCTTCTCCGGCCGCAGGGCGGTGCCGCAGGCCGGGCACTCGGTCGGCATCTCGAACGCCCGCTCGGAGCCGTCGCGCAGGTCGACCACCGGGCCGACGATCTCGGGGATCACGTCACCGGCCTTGCGCAGCACCACGGTGTCGCCGATGAGCACGCCCTTGCGCTCGACCTCTGACGCGTTGTGCAGCGTGGCCTGCTCGACGGTGGAGCCGCTGACGACGACCGGCTCCATCACGCCGTACGGCGTGACGCGTCCGGTGCGCCCGACGTTGACCTTGATGTCGAGCAGCTTCGTCGTGACCTCCTCGGGCGGGTACTTGAACGCGATGGCCCAGCGCGGCGCCCGTGAGGTCGACCCGAGCCGTCGCTGGACGGTCACCTCGTCCACCTTCACGACAACGCCGTCGATCTCGTGCTCGACGTCGTGCCGGTGCTCGCCGTAGTGGTCGATGTACTTCTGCACGCCGGCCAGGTCGTCGACGACCTTGTACCGATCGCTGACCGGCAGGCCGAGGGCGCGCAAGGCGTCGTACGCCGCGGACTGCCGGGGGGCGCTGAACCCCTCCCGGGCGCCCACCCCGTGGACCACCATCCGCAACGGACGGCTCGCCGTCACCCGCGGGTCCTTCTGGCGCAGCGAGCCCGCTGCGGCGTTCCTCGGGTTGGCGAAGGGCGCCTTGCCGGCCTCGACCAGCCCGGCGTTGAGGTCGGCGAAGCCCTCGACCGGGAAGAACACCTCGCCGCGCACCTCGATCAGTCCCGGGACGTCCGCACCGGTGAGCCGGCTCGGCACCGTGTCCAGGGTGCGGATGTTGAGCGTGACGTCCTCACCGGTCCGCCCGTTGCCGCGGGTCAGGGCCCGGGTCAGCCGGCCGTCCTCGTAGAGCAGGTTGATCGCGACCCCGTCGACCTTGATCTCGCACAGGTAGTGCACGTCGGCCCCACCGCTGTCGCGCTCGACCCGCTCGGCCCAGGCAGCGAGCTCGTCGGCGGAGAACGCGTTGTCCAGGCTCATCATCCGCTCGATGTGGTCGACCGCGGCGAAGTCGGTGGAGAACGTGCCGCCGACCGTCTGAGTCGGCGAGTCAGGGGTGCGCAGGTCGGGGTGCGCGTCCTCGATCTCCTGCAGCTCGCGCATCATCCGGTCGTAGTCGCCGTCGGAGAGCAGCGGCGAGTCGCGCACGAAGTAGTCGAAGCGCGCCCGGTCGATGCTCTCGACCAGCTCGGCGTGCCGGTGCCGCGCGTCCGCGGCCTTGCCGGCCCTGCCCGCCTTGCCGGCCTTGCCCGCCTTGCCAGCCGTGCCAGCCACTAGACCTCCATCTCGGGAAGGATCCGGGCCGCCTCCCGGGCCCGGGACATCGCGGTCAGGGCGTACGCCGGGGAGGCGCCGGCCAGGCCGCAGGTGGGGGTGACGACGACCTGCTCGGCCAGCTGCTGCTGAGCGAGACCCAGCCGTCGCCAGAGTCGTCGTACCGGTTCGACGGTAGTCGCCGGGTCCGACACCGCTGTACTTCCGCTCGACGTCGCGGGAACCAGTCCGGCGAGCAGCACCAGGCCGGACTCGACCGCCTCGCCGAGATCGTCGTGCAGCCGGTCGCCGGTGATCGTGAGATCGACCGAGACGCCCGCCGCGCCGGCTCGGCGGGCCAGCGCGACCGGCGGCCGCGCTGCGCAGCAGTGCACGACGACCGGGATGCCGAGGGTCTCGATCAGCTCGCTCAGCACGTCCTCGGCGGTCGTCTCGAGCACCGCGGGGAAGGTGCGCGCGCCCGACGACGAGCGCACGGCACCGGCCATCACCGCCGGCAGCGACGGCTCGTCGAGCTGGACGACCGGCTCGGCGCCGGCCAGCCGGGCCCGCAGGTCGGAGACGTGGGCCAGCAGTCCCTCGGTCAGCGACGCGACCAGCTCGCGCAGCGCGCCCTGGTCCGAGAGCACCGGCTCGCCGCGGGGCAGCGCGAGGGCGGCCGCCGTCGTCCACGGTCCGGCGACCTGCAGCTTCACCGGGCCGACGAAACCCTGGGCGTGCGCCTCGAGCTCGTCGAGGTCCTGGCCCAGGTAGGCCCGCGCCCGCCGCTCGTCCATCCCGGGGCGGTCGACCAGGCGCCAGCCGGAGGGCTGGACGTCGACGTGCAGGTCGACCAGCAGCGCCGCCGCCCGACCGATCATGTCCGCGCCGATCCCGCGGCCGGGCAGCTCGGGCAGGTGCAGCAGGTCCGGCAGCTCGCCGGTCACGGTCGCCGCGGCCTCGCGCGGGTCGGTGCCCGGCAGCGAGCCCACGCCGGTGGCGCTGCCCGGCGCCGGTCGCCAGGGGGACACCGCCACGTCAGTAGTCGACCCGGTCGGCGTCGGCCAGCCAGGCGTCGAACGGCTCGGCCGCCGCACCGACCCGCTGCTGCGTCACCGAGAACTCCCAGCTGTCCCGCGGCCGGTCGAACAGCTCGTAGAACGCCCGGTCGTCGAAGCCGGCTCGCGCCGCGTCGTGGCGGTCGGCGGCGTAGACGACCCGGTCGACCCGCGCCCACAGCGCCGCCGACAGGCACAGTGGGCACGGCTCGCAGGAGGACACCAGCACGCAGCCGGTCAGGACGTGGTCGCCGAGTGCCTGGCAGGCCGCCCGGATCGCCACCACCTCGGCGTGCGCGGTGGGGTCGAGGTCGCGGGTGACCCGGTTGACGCCGTCCGCGACCGCCTCGTCGTCGCGCACCACGACTGCGGCGAACGGCCCACCGCCGTCGCCCACGTTGCGGGTCGCCCGGGCCACCACGGCGTCGAGCCAGCGTCGATCGGCGTCGCTCACCCGCCCACCGTAGCCAGCGCGGTGCAGGCCGACCTACGAGCGGGCCGGCGCAGTGGCGACCGGCGAGGTCACGTCGATCGTGGCCGACCCCAGCACCGCGTCACCGTCGTACAGGACGACGGCCTGGCCCGGCGCGACGCCGCGGACCGGCTCGGCCAGCTCGACGACCAGTGACTCGCCCTCGCACCAGGCGGTGGCGGCCACCGGCTCGCCGTGGGCACGCACCTGGACGAGGCATCCGGTCGGTACGGCGGGAGCCGGCCCGCTCCACACCGGCCGGACGCCGACCAGACAGGCGATGTCGAGCTGCTCGACCGGTCCGACGGTGACCGTCCTGGTCACCGGCGACACGTCGAGCACGTAGCGCGGCAGGCCGTCCGCCGCCGGCCGGCCGATGCGCAGGCCCTTGCGCTGACCGACGGTGAACGCGTAGGCGCCCTCGTGCTCCCCCACCTGCACGCCGTCGGTGTCGACGACCGGGCCGGGCTCGGCACCGAGGCGACGCTGCAGGAACCCTGCTGTGTCGCCGTCGGCGATGAAGCAGATGTCGTGGCTGTCCGGCTTGTCGGCGACGGCCAGGCCGCGGGCCTCGGCCTCGCGCCGGACGTCGGCCTTGCGGGTGTCGCCGAGCGGGAAGATCGCGTGCGCCACCTGCCGGGCGGTCAGGACACCGAGGACGTAGGACTGGTCCTTGCCCTCGTCCACCGCGCGGAGCAGCCGGCCGTCGGCCACCCGGGCGTAGTGACCGGTGCAGACCGCGTCGAAGCCGAGCGCCAGCGCCTTGTCCAGCACCGCTGAGAACTTGATCTTCTCGTTGCAGCGCAGGCACGGGTTCGGCGTGCGGCCTGCGGCGTACTCGGCCACGAAGTCCTCGACCACGTCCTGCCGGAACCGCTCGGCCAGGTCCCAGACGTAGAACGGGATGCCGATGACGTCGGCGGCCCGGCGAGCGTCCCGGGCGTCCTCGAGGGTGCAGCAGCCCCTGGCTCCGGTGCGGAAGGACGCCGGGTTGCTGGACAGCGCGAGGTGCACGCCGGTGACGTCGTGGCCGGCCTCGGCCGCCCGGGCCGCGGCCACCGCCGAGTCGACCCCACCCGACATCGCGGCCAGGACCCTCATCTCCGGGGTCCCCGCGGAAGGTGGGGTCCCTGCGGGATCGTGAGGAACGAGCGATCTCGTGGGGTGCCAATCGTGAGGAACGAGCGATTTCGTGGGGTGGTCATCGTGCGATGCCGTTCTGGCCGGCCTTGCGGGCTCGCTCGACGACGGGTCCGATGGCCTCGACGACGGCGTCGACGTCGGCCTGGGTCGAGGTGTGGCCGAGGGAGAACCGCAGCGACCCGCGGGCCAGCGCCTCGGGCACGCCCATCGCGAGCAGCACGTGGCTGGGCTGCGGGACGCCGGCCGAGCAGGCGGAGCCGGTGGAGCACTCGATGCCGCGGGCGTCCAGCAGCAGCAGCAACGCGTCGCCCTCGCAGCCGGGGAACGAGAAGTGCGCGTTGCCGGGAAGCCGGTGCGCGGTCGACAGGTCGGGATCGCCACCGAGGACGGCGTCCGGCACGACCTCGAGCACCCGCCGTACCAGGTCGTCGCGCAGCCCGGCGAGCCGCTCCGCGCGCTCCGCCTGCCGCTTGCCGGCCACCTCGGCGGCGGCTGCCAGCCCGACGATGGCCGGGGTGTCGAGGGTGCCGGAGCGGACGTCGCGCTCCTGGCCGCCACCGTGCAGCACCGGCACGAGGTCCTGGTTGCGGCCGAGCACCAGCAGCCCGACCCCGAGCGGGCCGCCGATCTTGTGGCCGGTGACCGTCATGGCGTCCAGCCCGCTGGCGGCGAAGTCGACCGGCAGCTGACCGAAGGCCTGCACGGCGTCGGAGTGGATCGGCACGTCGTGCGCCCGCGCCAGGGCTGCGAGCTCGCCGATCGGCTGCACCGTGCCGACCTCGTTGTTGGCCCACATCACGGTGACCAGGGCCACCGAGGCGGGATCAGCGGCGATCGCGGCCGCGAGCGTCTCCGGGTGCACGCGGCCCGCCGCGTCGACCGGCAGCCACTCGACGACGGCGCCCTCGTGCTCGGCCAGCCAGAGCACGGCGTCCATGACCGCGTGGTGCTCGACCGCGCTGGCGAGGATCCGGCGGCGGGCCGGGTCCTCGCTGCGGCGCTGCCAGTACAGACCCTTGACGGCGAGGTTGTCGGACTCGGTGCCGCCGGCGGTGAAGAGCACCTCGCTGGGGCGCGCGCCGAGGGCGGCGGCGAGGGTCTCGCGGGCCTCCTCGACCAGCCGGCGCGCGGCGCGACCGGACGCGTGCAGCGAGGACGGGTTGCCGGTCGAGCCGAGCCGGGCAGCCATCGCCTCGACGGCCTCCGGGACCATCGGTGTGGTGGCCGCGTGGTCGAGATAGAAGGTGCCGGGCTGGACACCGCCGTCGACGGTTGGGGTCATCGCCGGAGGAGTCTACGTCGCGGCTCGGACCGCGGCCGGGCGCCGGCACCGCGGCCCTCGGTCTGGTCGGTCAGCCCTTGCGAGCCTTGACCTTCTCGGTGAGGGCGGGGACGACCTGGTGCAGGTCGCCGACCACGCCGAAGTCGACCAGCTCGAAGATCGGGGCCTCGGGGTCCTTGTTGATCGCCACGATGGTCTTCGACGTCTGCATGCCGGCCCGGTGCTGGATCGCGCCAGAGATGCCGGCCGCGAGGTACAGCTGGGGGCTGACCGTCTTGCCGGTCTGGCCGACCTGGTGCTGGTGGGGGTACCAGCCGGCGTCGGTGGCCGCGCGGCTGGCGCCGACTGCCGCACCGAGGGCGTCGGCGAGCGCCTCGATCACCGAGAAGTTCTCGCCGGAGCCGACCCCGCGGCCGCCGGAGACCACGATGGCGGCCTCGGACAGCTCCGGCCGCTCGCCCTTCTCCTCCACCACCCGGTCGGTGATCCGCGCGCCCTTGGCGGCGTCGGACAGCTCGACCGTCACGTCCACGCGTTCGGCTGCCCCGTCGGCGGACTCGGCGGCGACCGAGTTCGGCCGGACGGTGATGATCGGCGTGCCCGTCGTGACCGTGGACCGCACCACGGTGGAGCCGCCGAAGACCGGCTGCTCGGCAGTGATGCTCCCGCCGTCTGCCGTCACGTCGGTGGCGTCGGTGAGCACCCCGGAGCCGGTCTTGAGGGCCAGCCGGGCGGCGATCTCCTTGCCCTCGGCGCCGGAGGCGAGCAGCACGGCGGCCGGGCTGGCCTGCGAGACGACCTGCGCGAGCACTTCGGCCGCCGGCGCGACGAGGTACGACGACAGCTCGGCGTCCTCGGCGACGTAGACCTTCGCGGCGCCGTGCTGCGCCAGCGACTCCTTGGCGACGTCGAAGCCGCTGCCGATGAACACCGCCGACGGCTCGCCGAGACGACGGGCGAACGTCAGCAGCTCGGCGGTGACCTTCTTGACCGCACCGTCGGTGTGGTCGACCAGAACCAGAACCTCAGCCATGAGTGTGCGCAGCCCTTCTCAGACGAACTTCTTGGACGCGAGGAACTCGACGAGCTTGTCGGCGCCGTCTCCCTCGTCCGTGACGACGGTGCCGGCCTGGCGCGGCGGCGCGGCCTCGAACGAGCTGACCTTGCTCCAGGCGCCACCGAGGCCGACGTCACCGGCGTCGACGCCGAGGTCGGACAGCGCGTAGGTCTCGACCGGCTTCTTCTTCGCGGCCATGATCCCCTTGAACGAGGGGTAGCGCGGCTCGTTGATCTTCTCCACCACGCTGACCACCGCCGGCAGCGACGCCTCGACCACCTGGTAGCCGTCGTCGGTCAGCCGCTTGATGGAAACAGCACCGGAGCCGTCGGCCATCGTGACATCGACCTCCTTGGCGAAGGTCAGCTGCGGCAGCCCGAGCCGCTCGGCCAGCATCGCCGGCACCACGCTCATCCGGGCGTCCGAGGACTCCGAGCCCAGCAGCACCAGATCAACCGGAGCCGACTCCTGTGCCTTCCCGATCGCCTTGGCCAGCGCCAGCGACGTCGCCACCGCGTCGGAGCCGTGCAGCGCGTCGTCCACGACGTGCACCGCCTTGTCGGCGCCCATGGACAGCGCCTTGCGGACCGTCTCGGTGGCGGCGTCCGGGCCCATGCAGAGAACTGTCACCTCGCCGCCGTGCGCCTCCTGCAGCTTCAGCGCCTCCTCGACGGCGTACTCGTCCATCTCGTTCATCACCGGGTCGGTCGCTGCCCGGTCCAGCGTCGAGTCCGACGCGTCGAGCTTCTTCTCCGACCAGGTGTCGGGCACCTGCTTCACACAGACGACGATGTTCATGCGACGGCAGCTCTCCTCGCGGGACGGTGTGGTGCTCACCCTGCCAGCCGGGCCGGGACCCTCGGGCCCAGGGTGGTCGGACGTTATGTTACCCACCAGTAGCAACCGACCAAACGCGAGGGTGTTTACCGCGCCCGTGGTCTTGCCATAATTTCTGCGCGCCAGGGGTTGCAGTCCGTCGAGATCGTCGAGAACGGGGTGGGTGAGATGACCACGTACGAGCAGGGCAACGAGTCGCTCGCGCAGGCCCGCGAGGTCCTCGTCGACGCCCGGGAGCTGCTCGCCGCCGAGCAGCAGGCCAGGGCCGACGCCCGCGAGGCCGCGGTGAGCGACCGGGAAGCGGCCGTCGCCGCCGCCGAGGACCGGCTCCGGGAGCGGGCGGCCCGACTGGACTCGCTGATCAGCGCCGCCGACGCGCGCGATCGCGCGGCCGAGATCAGGGCCCGGGCCGCCGAGGCTCGCGAGGCGGCAGCGACGATCCGGGCCGAGCGGGCCCGGCGGGACGCCGAGCGGGACCAGATCGACCGGAACCAGGCGGCCATCGACCGCGAGTGGGCCGGCCGCGACCGGGACGAGGCCGCCGTGGACCGGGACGAGGTCCGCGGCCTGCGGGACGGCGAGGCCGTACCGCCCGCCTAGGGTCTGGGGTCATGCGCGCCACCGTGCTCCCGCTGACCGGCGAGCGCACCGTCCCCGGCGTCACGCACGAGAACTACTGGTTCCAGCGGCACGTGGCCGCCTACCGGTGGGCGGCAGGGGTGTTGCCGCTGCGCGACGCGGTGGTGGTCGAGGCAGGCTGCGGCGAGGGGTACGGCGGTGCGCTGATGGCCGAGGCCGGCGCGGCCGTGGTGGCCGGGCTGGACCTCGACCTCCCCACGCTGCGGCACGCCGCCGCTCGGTACCACCGGGTCGGGGCCGTGCAGGCCAACCTGGTCGCCCTGCCCCTCGCCGATGGGGTCGCCGACCTCGTCGTCAGCTGTCAGGTCGTCGAGCACCTCTGGGACCAGGACGCGTTCGTCGGCGAGTGCGCCCGGGTGCTGCGCACCGGCGGCCGGCTGGTCGTCACCACCCCGAACCGGCTCACCTTCCCGCCGGGCAACCCGTTCCACAGCCGCGAGCTGGACGCCGGCGAGCTCAGCCGGCTCGTCGGCCGGCACCTCGACGTCGACCGGGTGCTCGGGCTGCGCCACGGGCCCAGGCTGGCCACCGACGACCTGCACCGTGGCGACCTGGTCGCGGCCCAGGTGGCAGCCGAGCCTGACCGGCGCGACGACGACCTGCGGGCCCGGGTCGCGGCGGTCACCCCCGCCGACTTCGAGGTCGCCGACCGGGACCTCGACAGCTGCCTCGACCTGCTGCTCGTCGCCGTACGCCGGTGACCGCACCGGTCGGGACGCTCTGCATCGTCCTGCACACCCACCTGCCCTGGCTCCCCCGGCACGGCACCTGGCCGGTCGGCGAGGAGTGGCTGCACCAGGCCTGGTCCGGCTGCTACCTGCCGCTGGTGGAGGTGCTCGACCGGCTGGCCGGGGAGGGCCGGCGTGACCTCCTGAGCCTCGGCGTCACGCCGGTCCTCGCGGCCGCGCTCGACGACCCGTACGCACTGCGCGAGCACCACGGATGGCTCGGACGCTGGCGGCTGCGCGCCGAGGAGCTGGCGCAGCAGCGCGAGCCGGCACTGCGCGCCACGGCGACCGAGGAGTTCCGCGCGGCCTCCCGCGCGCTGACGGCCTTCGAGGCGCGATGGGGCCGCGGCGGCTCTGCGGCGCTCCGACCGCTGGTCGACTCCGGCGCCGTCGAGCTGCTGGGCGGGCCGCTGACCCATCCGATCCTGCCGCTGCTGCCGCCGGAGGTGGCGTCGTTCGCCCTCCGTAGCGGCCTCGACGACGCAGCGCTCCGGGTCGGGAACCGGCCCCGGGGGTTGTGGGCCCCGGAGTGCGCCTGGGCTCCCGGCCTCGAGGAGCTCTACGCCGATGCCGGGGTCGGGCACTTCCTCGTCGACGAGCCGACCGTCCGCGCGGCCGGCGGGACCACCCACCGGCCGTGGCGGGTCGCTGACACCGATGTGGTGGCGGTGGCCCGGGACCTCGCCCTCACCGACCTGGTGTGGTCGTCGCGGTCCGGCTTCCCGCGTGGGGCCGCCTACCGCGACTTCCACGACGTCCATCCGACCGGCCTGCGGCCGTCGCGGGTGACCGACCCGCACGACCCGCGCAAGCAGCCCTATCGACCAGCGGCCGCCGCAGCCGCGGTGCGCGAGGACGCGGCCACCTTCGTCGCTGCCGTGCGCGACCGGCTGACCGGCCGGTCACAGCCGGGCGCAGCGCCACCGATCGCCGTGGTCGCCTGGGACACCGAGCTGTTCGGGCACTGGTGGCACGAAGGGCCGCAGTTCCTCGAGCAGGTGCTCCGCATGCTGCCGGACGCCGGCGTGCGCACCGCGACCCTCGAGCAGGTGGCCGGGCGAGGCAACCGCCTCTCTGGACCTGCCCGCCGGCAGCTGGGGAGCGGGCAAGGACCTGCGGCTGTGGACCGGGGAGCCGGTGGCCGACCTCGCGGCCGGCGGCCGCGCCGTGGCCGACCGCCTGCTCGACGTCGTACGCCGGTGCGCCCCGCCCGGGACCAGCCGGCGCCCGGACCTGGACGACCTGGCCCGGGAGGCGATGCTGGCGCTGGCCAGCGACTGGGCGTTCATGGTGTCGCGGGACAGCGCCGCCGGGTACGCCCGGGAGCGGCAGACCGCACACTGCGCCCGCTTCCATGCCCTGGCGGACGCGCTGGAGGGCAGCGGACCGCACCCCGGACCGTCGCAGGACGGCGCGCTCGCGGCCCACCTGGACGCCCGGCTGCTGGTCGGCGGCCGCGCGCGGGCTTGAGCCGGCCCGCGCCCGGGCAGACACCGAGGACCGTCCTCCCCGCGCGAGGTGCCCGATGTCCCGACTCGTCGTCCTGCTGGTCCTCGTCGGCGCCTTCGCCCCCGCCGCCGTGATGGGGGCGCTGCCGCTGCTGCTGCTGGCGGTGGTCTCGCTGACCGCGATGATCGCGGCGGTGCGGCTCGCGCTCTAGCGGCCCTGCTGCGCGTGCTTTCGGGCCATGTCCGCCAGGGCGGCGCGGTGCTCGGCGGTCGCGGCGAAGATGGCGGCCCGGTCGCGCACCACCCGGCCTGGGATGCCGGCCACGACGCTGCCCGCCGGTACCTCGCCTCGGACCACGGTGTGCGCGGCGAGCACGCAGCCGTCGCCGACCCGGGCGCCACGCAGCACCGAGGCCTTGACCCCCACCCACACGTCGGCGCCGATCCGTACCGGCGACTTCACGATCCCCTGGTCCTTGATGGGGACGTGCAGGTCGTCGAAGCGATGGTCGAAGTCGCCGACGTACACCCAGTCGGCGACGATGCAGCGCGGGCCGACCTCGATGTCCAGGTAGCAGTTGAGGGTGTCCTCGCGGCCGAGCACGGTCTTGTCCCCGATCCGCAACGTCCCCTCGTGGGCGCGCAGCGAGCAGCGGTCACCGAGGTGCACCCACCGCCCGAGCACCACCCGGCCGTAATCGGGCCGGGCCGTGATCTCGACACCCTTGCCGAGGAACACGAAACCCTCGGTGACGACCTCCGGGTGCCGCAGCCGGAGCCGCAGGAACCGCCAGTAGCGCACCAGGTAGTACGCCGTGTAGGCACGGTTGCGCAGCACCCAGCGCAGGCTGTCCGGCGACACGAACCGCCGCAACGGCACCTGTCGGGGGTCGCGGGAACTCACTCCGGCCGGGTCCCGGTGAGCAGCACGTTGTAGAACAGCTGCTGCGGCAGCGCCCGGGACAGCACCCGGTCGACCGCCGAGAGCCGCTGCCAGGACCGGTAGGCGAACATCGCCCAGCGCAGGCCGAGCCGCTCGGGGTTGACGGCCGCCTCGAAGGTGCGCACCGGCCAGCCCAGGAACGCCGCTGTGAGCTCCTCGGTCGCGGTCCGCACGTCGACCGCGCCGGCCCGCAGCGCGATGCCTGCCAGCGCCCGCGGGTCGAAGGTGTGGATGTCGACCACCGACTCCAGGGCGGCCGCCCGCGACGACTCGGCCAGCTCCTCGGCCGGCCGCGACCAGCGCTGGCGCAGCGGCGCGAGGTGCGTGACCGCGGTGGTGGCCTGCCAGGTCAGCCGCCCGAGCCGGCGGGCGTACCAGTCTCCGACGGTCGTCGGCTCGCCGGCGAACACGAACCGGCCGCCCGGCCGGAGCACACGCAGCACCTCGCGCAGGGCGAGCTCGACGTCCGGGATGTGGTGCAGCACGGCGTGCCCGACGACCAGGTCGACGCTCGCGTCGTCGTAGGGGATGGACTCGGCATCCGCGACCCGGCCCTCGACCTCGAGACCCAGGCCGGCGCCGTTCCGGACCGCGGCCTCGACCATGCCGGGTGAGAGGTCAGTCACGTGACCCTTGGCCGCCACACCTGCCTGCATCAGGTTGAGCAGGAAGAACCCGGTGCCGCTGCCGAGCTCCAGCGCCTCGGCGTACGGCCAGCGGCCCATGTCGTTCCGACCGACGGCGGCGACGAACCGGTCGCGCGCGTAGTCGATGCACCGCTGGTCGTAGGAGATCGACCACTTCTCGTCGTAGGTGGAGGCCTCCCAGTCGTGGTAGAGCACGTTCGCGAGCTTGGGGTCGGTCCAGGCCCGCTCGACCTCGTCGGCCGTGGGGTTCGGGTTCGGCGTGCTCATCGGCCCGTGAACGTGGCCTTGCCGGGACCGTGCTCGACGAAGGACTCCATGCCGACCCGCCGGTCCTCGGTGGCGAACAGGCCCGAGAACTGCAGCCGCTCGAGCTCGAGCCCGGTCGCGAGGTCGGTCTCCAGGCCGCCGTCGACGGCTTCCTTGGCGGCCCGCAGGGCCAACCCCGGGCCCCCGACGAAGCGGGCAGCCAGCTCGCGGGCGGCGGCGTAGACCTCGTCGGCCGGCACGACCTTGTCGACCAGCCCGATCCGCAGGGCCTCCTGCGCGTCGACGAACCGGCCGGTGAAGATGATGTCCTTGGCCCTGGACGGCCCGACCAGCCTCGGCAGCCGTTGGGTTCCCCCGGCACCGGGGATGACGCCGAGCTGGATCTCGGGCTGCCCGAGCTTGGCGTTGTCGCCGCAGACCCGGAAGTCGGCGCACAGCGCCAGCTCGCAACCGCCACCCAGCGCGTAACCGGTGACCGCCGCCACCACCGGCTTCGGGATGCGGGCCACCGCGGTGAACGACGACTGCAGCGCGCCGGAGCGGGCCACCATGTCGGCGTACGTCATGGTGGCCATCTCCTTGATGTCCGCGCCGGCGGCGAACACCTTCTCCCCGCCGTAGATGACGACGGCTGCGACGTCGCTGCGCTGGCCGGCCTCGTGGGCAGCGGCGCGCAGCTCCTCCTGCACCTGCACGTTGAGAGCGTTCATCGGCGGCCGGTCCAGCCGGATGGTGCCGATGCCGTCCTCGACTTCGAGCCGGACGAGTGCTGCGTCAGTACTCATGCGGGTGAGGGTAACCGCCGGGCGGCATGCCCTCGTCCCCTACCGTGACCGAGTGGAACCCCACGAGATCACTCGCTCGGCTCCCGATCCCGCGGGGGCCCCGAAACCTCTCGTCCCCCGGCTCGGCGCCCACCCCGACGACCGCGGCACGTCGTTCGCCGTCTTCAGCCGCGGCGACGACGTCGAGCTCTGCCTGCTCGACGACGACGGCGGCCAGCGGGTCGTGCGGCTTCCCGACCGCACCAACGACGTGTGGCACGGGTACGTCGAGGGTGTCCGGCCCGGCCAGCGCTACGGCTACCGGGTGCACGGCCCGTGGGACCCCGGCCACGGGCATCGGTTCAACCCGGCCAAGCTGCTCACCGACCCGTACGCCCGGGCCCTGCAGGGCGACCTCCGGCTCGACGACGCGGTGCTCGGGCCGGACCCGGCGGCCGACGACTCGGTCGCGGACACCCGGGACTCGGCGCCGTTCGTGCCGCACTCGGTGGTCGTCGACCCGGCCTACGACTGGCGGGGCGACCGTCGCCCCGAGGTGCCGTGGGCCGACACCGTCGTCTACGAGCTGCACGTGAAGGGCTTCACCGCCGCGCATCCCGGGGTGCCCGAGCACCTGCGCGGCACGTACGCCGGGCTCGCCCACCCGGCGGCGATCGATCATCTGGTCGGCCTCGGCGTCACCACCGTCGAGCTGCTGCCGGTGCACCACTTCACCAGCGAGCCGGCCCTGCTCCGCCGCGGCAAGGTCAACTACTGGGGCTACAACTCGCTCGGCTTCTTCGCCCCGCACGCCGGCTACTCGGCCGCCGGTTCGCACGGGGAGCAGGTCGCTGAGTTCCGCGACATGGTCCGGGCGCTGCACGCCGCGGGGCTGGAGGTGCTCCTGGACGTCGTCTACAACCACACCGCCGAGGGTGGTGCGGACGGCCCGGTGCTGTCCTGGCGCGGCCTGGACAACGCGGCCTACTACCGGCTGCTGGGCGGTCGGCGCTACGTCGACGTCACCGGCTGCGGCAACACGCTGGACCTGCGGCACCCGCGGACGCTGGCGATGGCGACCGACTCGCTGCGGTACTGGGTGCAGGAGATGCACGTCGACGGTTTCCGGTTCGACCTCGCGCCCGCGCTGGCCCGCGGCACCGACGCCTTCGAGAAGCACGGCACGTTCCTCAGCGTGCTCGCCCAGGACCCGGTGCTGTCATCGGTGAAGCTCGTCGCCGAGCCCTGGGACGTCGGACCCGGCGGGTACCAGCTGGGCGGCTTCCCCGCTCCGTGGGCGGAGTGGAACGACCGGTATCGCGACACGGTCCGCGAGTCCTGGTTGGGCGGCCACGGCTCGGCCTGGAGCCACGTCGGCGGCGTGCGCGACCTTGCCTACCGGTTGGCCGGTTCGTCGGACCTGTTCGAGAGCCGGGGCCCGCTGGCGTCGGTGAACTTCGTGACGGCGCACGACGGGTTCACGCTGCACGACCTCGTCTCCTACGACCGCAAGCACAACGAGGCCAACGGCGAGGACAACCGGGACGGCACCGACGTCAACCACAGCTGGAACGGCGGGGTCGAGGGCAGCACCGACGACCCGGAGCTGCTCGCGCTGCGGCGACGGCTGATGCGCAACCTGCTGACGACCCTGCTGGTGTCCACCGGCGTCCCGATGCTCACCGCCGGTGACGAGTCGGGCCGCACCCAGAGCGGCAACAACAACGCCTACTGCACCGACGACGAGTCGTCCTGGTTGTCCTGGGACCACACACCGTGGCAGCAGGACCTGCTCGCCTGGACCCGGGCGCTGCTCGCTCTGCGCCGCGCCAACCCGGCGCTGCGTTCCGACGAGTTCTTCGAGGGGCGGCCGGCCCACGCCGACGGCCGCAAGGACCTCGCCTGGTTCGGCCCCGACGGCCGGGAGATGACACCGGAGCGGTGGTTCGCCCACGACCTGCGGGTGCTCGGCCTCTACCTGTCGGCCGAGCCGGTCGCCGATCTCGAGATGGCCCCGTCGCTGCTGGTGCTGGTCAACTCCGGTGGCGGTCCGTCGGGCTTCCGGCTGCCGGGCCCGCCGTGGGGCTCGGCGTACGACGTGCTGCTGGACACCAGGACCGAGCAGCCGGCCGCCGGACCGGCCCACGAGCACGACACCGAGGTCGAGATCGGGCCGCACACCACCGTGGTCCTCGCCGCCCGGCGCTAGCGCAGGTCGCCCGAGTCCATGCCCGCGGCCTCGGCCGGCAGGGTGGCCAGGCCCAGCTCGGCCGGGGACGCGACCAGCCGGTGGTGCGGCACGACCCGCGCGGTGTAGCCGAACGGACCCGGCCGGTCGAGGGTGATGGTGCCGACATACCGGTGCCGACCGCCCTCGTAGGCCTCCTCGTGGCGCATCGGTACCGCGGCCGAGCCGGTGAGCTGGTCGTTCTCGTCGACCCGGCCGTGCACGACCTGGACGGCGACGTCCTCCGGCGAGAGCTGACCCAGCGACACGAACGCCCGCACCTCGAGGGTGCTGCCCACCTGTGGCGCGTCCGGGACGCCGCCGGTCTCGACGTGGTCGACCCGGACGGTCGGCCACGCGGTGCGGACCCGGCTCTTCCAGGCCGCCAGCTCGCGGGCGCCGACGAAACCGCCGTCGAGGTCCCGTGCCGACCGGAAGGCGGGTGCGTACAGGCCGAGCACGTAGTCGCGCACCATCCGGGTGGCGAGCACCTGCGGCCCCAGGGTCTGCAGGGTGTGGCGCACCATCTCGATCCAGCGGGCCGGCAGGCCGTCCGCGTCCCGGTCGTAGAACAGCGGCGCGACGGTCTTCTCGAGCAGCTCGTAGAGCGCCGCTGCCTCGAGGTCGTCCCGGTGGTCCGGGTCGGTGACGCCGTCAGCCGTAGGGATGGCCCAGCCGTTGTGGCCGTCGTACATCTCGTCCCACCACCCGTCGAGCACCGACAGGTTGAGGCAGCCGTTCAGCGCCGCCTTCATGCCCGACGTGCCGCAGGCCTCCAGCGGGCGCAGAGGGTTGTTCAGCCACACGTCGCAGCCCGGGTACAGCTTCTGGGCCATCGCGATGTCGTAGTTGGGCAGGAAGATGATCCGGTCGCGCACGCCCGCCTGGTCGGCGAACCGCACGAGCTCCTGGATCAGCTTCTTGCCGCCGTCGTCGGCCGGGTGCGCCTTGCCGGCGATGACGATCTGGATCGGCCGCTCCGGGTGACGCAGCAGCGCAGTCAGCCGCTCCTGGTCGCGCAGCATCAGGGTCAGTCGCTTGTACGACGGCACCCGGCGCGCGAACCCGATGGTGAGGACGTCCGGGTCGAGGATCTTGTCCACCCAGCCGAGCTCTGCCTCGCTGGCGCCGCGCTGCACCCAGGACTGCCGGACCCGGCGCCGCGCGTCGGCGACCAGCCGTGCGCGCAGCAGGCCACGCACCGCCCAGATGTCGGAGTCCGGGACCCGCGCCACGTCGTCCCAGGACGCCAGGTCGGTCGGGCTCTCGACGATCTCCGGCCCGGCCATCGTGAGGACCTCTTGCGCCACCCAGGTCGGGGCGTGCACGCCGTTGGTGATGTAACCGATCGGCACCTCGGGCTCGTCGAAGCCGGGCCAGAGCCGGGAGAACATCTCGCGGGCGACGTGGCCGTGCAGCTCGGAGACCCCGTTGGCCCGCTGGGCCAGCCGGAAGCCCATCACCGCCATGTTGAAGATGGTGGGGTCGCCGCCGTCGTAGTCCTCGGCACCCAGGGCGAGCACCCGCTCGACCGGGATGCCCTGGACGGCGTTGTCGCCGCCGAAGTGCTGCTCGACGAGGTCCTTCGCGAACCGGTCGATACCGGCGGGAACCGGGGTGTGCGTCGTGAACAGCGTGGCGGCCCGGGCCGCCTCGACGGCCTCGTCGAAGGTCAGCCCGTGGTCCTCGATCAGCTCACGGATCCGCTCGATGCCGAGGAACCCGGCGTGGCCCTCGTTGGTGTGGAACACGTCCGGCGCGGGAGCGCCGGTCAGCCGGCTGTAGGCGCGCAGCGCCCGCACGCCGCCGATGCCCAGCAGCATCTCCTGGAGCAGGCGGTGCTCGCTGCCGCCGCCGTAGAGGCGGTCGGTGACGTCGCGCTCGGTCGGCTCGTTGTCCTCCACATCCGAGTCGAGCAGCAGCAGCGGGACCCGGCCGACCTGCGCCTTCCACACCTGGGCTGTCAGGTGCCGGCCGCCGGGCAGGCCGACTGTCACCTTGAGCGCGCTGCCGTCGGTCTCGCGCAGCAGCGAGATCGGCAGCCCGTCGGGGTCGAGCACCGGGTAGCGCTCCTGCTGCCAGCCCTCCCGCGACAGTGACTGCGCGAAGTAGCCGGACCGGTAGAGCAGCCCGACGCCGACGATCGGCACGCCGAGGTCGGAGGCGGCCTTGAGGTGGTCGCCGGCCAGGATGCCCAGGCCGCCGGAGTACTGCGGCAGCGCGGCGGTGATGCCGTACTCGGGCGAGAAGTATGCAATTGCACCAGGGACGGCCTCGGCAGCGTCGCCGCCGGCCGCGGTCGCGAGCACGCCCTGGTACCAGCGGTCGCCCTCGAGGTAGGCGCGCAGGTCCGCGGCCGCCTCGTCCACCCGGCGTACGACGTCGGGGTCGGAAGCCAGCGCCGTGAGGCGCTCGGGCCCGAGGGCGCCGAGCAGCTGCACCGGGTCGCCACCCACCTGCTCCCACAGCACCGGGTCCAGGCTCTCGAACAGCTGCTGGCTCCTGGTGTCCCAGCACCAGCGCAGGTTGAGGGCGAGCTCGCCGAGTGGGTCGAGCTCCGGGGGCAGCACGGTGCGGACGGTGAACCGTCGGATGGCCTTCACCGGCGGGAGGATACTGGTCCGACGGGGTGGCACGGCACGCGCGCCCGCGCTGCGGACGCCGCCGGGTCGAGTGTGTGCAGCACCCTGGTTCGTGGGTAGGTTCGGCCTCGATGATCGGACGCATCCCCATCCTTGACGTGCAGCCTTCCGAGGGTTGCGGTCGCTGGCCGGCCAAAGCCGTCGTCGGCGAGACCTTCACGGTCTCGGCGACGGTCTTCCGCGAGGGCCACGACTTGGTCAACGCCGACGTGGTGCTGCGCGACGCCAAGGGCCGCAAGGGTCCGTTCACCCCGATGACGCCCGGCGCTCCCGGCACCGATCGGTGGTCGGCCGAGGTGACGCCGACCAGCGAAGGCCGGTGGACCTTCGCGGTCGAGGCGTGGAGCGACCCGGTCGCCACCTGGCACCACGACGCGACCATCAAGATCGAGGCGGGGGTCGACGTCGAGCTGATGCTCGAGGAGGGCGCGCGGGTACTGGAACGGGCGGCCGCCGCGCGGCCGGCGTCCGGACGGCGGGCGCTGGTCGATGCCGCCACCGCGCTGCGCGACACCTCGCGACCTGTGCCGGCCCGGCTCGCCGCGGCCGACGCACCTGAGGTCCTCGCGACGCTGCGCGAGCAGCCGCTGCGTGACTTCGTCACCGCCAGCGACCGGATGCCGCTCTGGGTCGACCGCGAGCGGGCGCTGTTCAGCAGCTGGTACGAGTTCTTCCCGCGTTCCGAAGGTGCCGCCAAGGACAAGAACGGCGTCCTGCGCTCCGGCACCTTCACGACTGCTGCGGCGCGGCTGCCCGCGATCGCGGCCATGGGGTTCGACGTCGTCTACCTGCCGCCGATCCACCCGATCGGCAGCACCAACCGAAAGGGTCCGAACAACACCCTGACGCCGGGGCCGGACGACGTCGGCTCGCCGTGGGCGATCGGCTCGCCGGAGGGCGGGCACGACGCGATCCACCCCGACCTCGGCAGCGAGAAGGACTTCGCGGCGTTCGTGAAGAAGACCACCGACCTCGGGATGGAAGTCGCCCTCGACCTCGCACTGCAGGCCACCCCGGACCACCCGTGGGTGACCTCGCACCCGGAGTGGTTCACCGAGCTCGCCGACGGCTCGATCGCGTACGCCGAGAACCCGCCCAAGAAGTACCAGGACATCTACCCCGTCAACTTCGACCGCGACCCGGAGGGCATCTACGCCGAGGTGCTGCGGATCGTCCGGAAGTGGATGGACCTCGGGGTGCGCGTCTTCCGGGTCGACAACCCGCACACCAAGCCGGTCGCCTTCTGGGAGTGGCTGCTGGGCGAGGTGCGCAAGACCGACCCGGACGTCCTGTTCCTGGCTGAGGCCTTCACCCGGCCGGCGATGATGCAGACCTTGGCCCGGGTCGGCTTCCACCAGAGCTACACCTACTTCACCTGGCGCAACGAGAAGTGGGAGCTCGAGGAGTACCTCACCGAGCTGTCCCAGCAGACGGCGCACTTCCTGCGGCCCAACTTCTTCGTCAACACCCCCGACATCCTGCACGCCTACCTGCAGTACGGCGGCCCGCCGGCGTTCCGGATCCGGGCTGCCCTCGCCGCGACCCTGTCGCCGACGTGGGGTGTCTACTCCGGCTTCGAGCTGTTCGAGCACGTGGCGGTCCGGCCGGGCAGCGAGGAGTACCTCGACACCGAGAAGTTCCAGCTGCGTCCGCGCGACTGGGCTGCCGCCGAGGCCGAAGGCCGCAGCCTGGCGCCGTACCTCACCCGGCTCAACGAGCTGCGTCGCAAGCACCCGGCCCTCCAGCGGCTCCGCAACCTGCGCTTCCACGCCACCGACAGCGACCAGATCATCTGCTACAGCAAGGGCGCCTTCGGCGCCGACGAGGCGAACGGCGACGGAGTCGTGGGCGATGTCGTTCTCGTGGTCGTGAACCTGGATCCGCACGGGGCCCGCGAGACGACGGTGCGGCTGGACATGCCGGCACTGGGGATGGAGTGGGACGACACCATGGCCGTGCACGACGAGATCGGTGGTGGGAGCTACGTCTGGGGGCAGGCGAACTACGTGCGGCTGGACCCCTTCCACGAGCCGGCCCATGTGTTCCGGGTGGAGCGCCGGGGGCGCGCCGCCGAGGCGGGTGCGGGCCAGTGACCGAGGCGACGTCCGACACATCGCCTGCCGCCCCGCTCCCCTCAGACAGTCTCGCGATCGACAACTTCGCGGATCTGCCCGACGAGGAGCGCGACCCGCACTGGTACAAGCGCGCCGTCTTCTACGAGGTGCTGGTGCGGTCCTTCAAGGACAGCAACGGCGACGGCACCGGTGACCTGCTCGGCCTGATGGAGAAGCTCGACTACCTGCAGTGGCTCGGTGTCGACTGCATCTGGCTGCCGCCGTTCTTCCGTTCCCCGCTGCGCGACGGTGGCTACGACGTCTCCGACTACACCGATGTCCTGCCCGAGTTCGGCACCATCGGCGACTTCGTGGAGTTCGTCGACGCTGCGCACGCCCGGGGCATCCGGGTGATCATCGACTTCGTCATGAACCACACGTCGGACCAGCACCCGTGGTTCCAGGCGTCGCGCACGGACCCGGACGGCCCGTTCGGTGAGTTCTACGTGTGGGCGGACACCGACGAGGCATACGCCGACGCCCGCATCATCTTCGTCGACACCGAGTCGTCGAACTGGACCTTCGACCCGGTGCGCAAGCAGTACTTCTGGCACCGCTTCTTCAGCCACCAGCCGGACCTCAACTTCGAGAACCCGCGGGTGCAGGAGGCGGTGATCGAGGCGCTGAAGTTCTGGCTCGACCTGGGCATCGACGGCTTCCGCCTCGACGCAGTGCCCTACCTCTTCGAGGAGGAGGGCACCAACTGCGAGAACCTCCCCGCCACCCACGACTTCCTCAAGCGGGTGCGCAAGGAGGTCGACGCGCAGTACCCCGACCGGGTCATGCTGTGCGAGGCCAACCAGTGGCCCGGCGACGTCGTGGAGTACTTCGGCCAGGACGGCGACGAGTGCCAGATGGCCTTCCACTTTCCGGTGATGCCCAGGTTGTTCATGGGTGTCCGGCGCGAGTCGCGGTACCCGATCTCGGAGATCATGGCCCAGACGCCGGCCATCCCCGACAGCTGCCAGTGGGGCATCTTCCTGCGCAACCACGACGAGCTCACCCTCGAGATGGTGACCGACGAGGAACGCGACTACATGTGGGGCGAGTACGCCAAGGACCCCCGGATGAAGGCGAACATCGGCATCCGCCGCCGGCTGGCACCCCTGCTGGACAACGATCTCAACCAGCTCGAGCTGTTCACCGCCCTGCTGCTGTCGCTGCCCGGCTCGCCGGTCCTCTACTACGGCGACGAGATCGGCATGGGCGACAACATCTGGCTCGGTGACCGTGACGGCGTGCGCACCCCCATGCAGTGGACCCCGGACCGCAACGCCGGCTTCTCCACCAGCAACCCGGGCCAGCTCTTCCTGCCCGTGATCATGGACCCGATCTACGGCCACCAGGTGACCAACGTCGAGGCACAGCTCGCCAGCTCGACCTCGTTGCTGCACTGGACCCGTCGGATGATCGAGGTGCGCAAGCAGAACCCGGCCTTCGGCCTGGGCACCTGGGAGGACCTCGGCGGCTCCAACCCGAGCGTGCTGTCCTTCGTCCGCGCCTTCGGCGACGACGTCGTGCTGTGCGTGAACAACCTGTCGCGCTTCCCGCAGCCGGTGGAGCTGGACCTGCGCAGGTGGGAGGGATGCCAGCCCATCGAGCTGCTCGGCACCGTGCACTTCCCGCTGATCGGCGAGCTGCCCTACCTGCTGACGCTGGCGGGCCACGGGTTCTACTGGTTCCGCCTGACTCCGCCGGAAGGAGTGCTCTGATGCCTGTCTCGGACCAGCCCGGCACGCAGGGTCGGGTCGACCTGACCGGGTACCTCGGCCACCAACGCTGGTTCGCCGGCAAGGGCCGGGCGTGGCAGATCACCGGCGTCGCCACCGTCGGCGAGCTGGCACCCGGCGTTCGCATCGACACGGTGACCATCGCCTACGACGACGGCGAGACCGAGACCTACCAGCTGCCCTTCTCCCTCTATGACCAACCGCAGGACCACCTCGCGCACGCGCTGGTCGGCGAGGAGACCGGCGCGGGCGGCAGGCGTCGGCACCTCTACGACGCGCTGCAGGACAAGGACGCCACGGTGCACTGGATCGCCGGCATCGCGAGCGAGGGCACCAGACCCGGCCTCGCCTTCCACCGCGACCCCAGCGTCGACGAGCTGCCACCGGGCGGGCCGTCGATCGTCGTCGGCGCCGAGCAGAGCAACACCTCGGTGATCTTCGGGGACACGGTGATCCTCAAGGTGTTCCGGAAGGTGTCCCCGGGTCTCAACCCGGACATCGAGGTGCACTCGGCACTGGCCTCGGCGGGCAGCACGCACATCGCCACGCCCCTCGGCTGGCTCGAGGGCGAGTGGACCGACCCCGCTGGGCAGCGCACGACAGCCAGCCTGGCGATGGCGCAGACCTACCTCAAGGGCGCCACCGAGGGCTGGGAGCTCGCCCTCACCAGCGTCCGCGACCTCTACGCGGAGGCGGACCTGCATGCCGACGAGGTCGGCGGCGACTTCGCCGGCGAGGCGCAGCGGCTGGGGGCGGCCACCGCCGAGGTGCACGCCGCTCTCGCCGCGACGCTGCCCACCGGACGGTTGGAGGGCAAGGAGCTGGTCGCCCTCGCCGAAGGCATGCGCAGCCGGCTGGACCGCGCGGCCGCCGAGGTGACCGAGCTGGAGCCGTACGCCGAGGCGTTGCGCGCCGCCTTCGACGACGTCGCCGCGCTCGACGTGGCCGTCGAGGTGCAGCGGGTGCACGGCGACTTCCACCTCGGCCAGGTGATGCGCACCCTCGAGGGCTGGAAGCTGCTGGACTTCGAGGGGGAGCCGGCCCGCCCGCTGGCCGAGCGGCGCGGTCTGGACTCGCCGATCAAGGATGTCGCCGGCATGCTGCGGTCGTTCGACTATGCCGCACGTCACCTGCTCGCCGACCATCCGACCGACCCGCAGCGCGAGTACCGCGCGACGGAGTGGGCAGAGCGGAACCGGGACGCCTTCTGCACCGGCTACACCGGCGCCGGGGGCGCCGACCCGCGCAGCCAGCCCGTTCTGCTGCGGGCGTTCGAGACCGACAAGGCGGTCTACGAGGTCCTCTACGAGGCACGCAACCGACCCACCTGGTTGCAGATCCCGATGGCGGCGATCCGCAGGCTCGCCGCCCACGACGGCGCATCGAACGAGAGAGGTTGACGTTCATGAGCAACCGCCCCCCGACCGGTGCTCCCACACCGCCCCGCACCACTGCCGGCACGAGCACCCCCACGGTCAGCCCGAGCCCGAGCGCGTCGCCGGCTGCCCTGCCGGTGCCCGACGAGGAGCTGCACCGGCTGGTGTCCGGCGTGCACCACGACCCCCACTCGCTGCTCGGCCCGCACCCGCACGACGGTGGCGTCACGGTGCGCACCCTGCGCCCCTGGGCGACGGCGGTCACCGTCGTCGTCGGCGACGCACGTCACGAGATGCGGCACGAGAGCTACGGCGTCTGGGTCGCGGTGCTCCCGGACCCGAAGGTGCCCGACTACCGGCTCGACGTGGCCTACGACGGCCCGCCGCGCACGGTCGACGACCCCTACCGGTTCCTGCCGACCCTCGGTGAGATCGACCTGCACCTGATCGGCGAGGGACGGCACGAGGAGCTGTGGCGCGTCCTGGGTGCGCACACCCGCGCGTACGACGGCATCGCAGGCACCGTGACCGGCACCTCGTTCGCGGTCTGGGCACCCAGCGCCCAGGGCGTGCGGCTCAGCGGCGACTTCAACTACTGGGACGGCCGGGCCCACCCGATGCGCGCGATGGGGTCGACCGGAGTCTGGGAGCTGTTCGTGCCCGGCATCGGCGACGGCACCCACTACAAGTTCGAGGTCCTCGGCAAGGACGGTGTGTGGCGGCAGAAGGCCGACCCGGTCGCCTTCCGCGCCGAGGTCCCGCCGGCCACGGCGTCGGTCGTGTTCACCCCGTCCTACGAGTGGGGTGACGACGCGTGGCTGCGCGAGCGCGCGAAGCGCGACCCGCTCGCGTCACCGATGAGCACCTACGAGGTGCACCTCGGGTCGTGGCGGCAGGGCCTGTCCTACCGCGAGCTGGCCGAGCAGCTCGTCGGCCACGTGAAGTACCTCGGCTTCACCCACGTCGAGCTGATGCCGGTGGCCGAGCACCCGTTCGGCGGCTCGTGGGGCTACCAGGTGTCGTCCTACTTCGCCCCGACCTCGCGATTCGGCAGCCCGGACGACTTCCGCTACCTCGTCGACACCCTGCACCAGGCCGGCATCGGCGTCATCGTGGACTGGGTCCCGGCTCACTTCCCCAAGGACGCCTGGGCTCTGGCCCACTTCGACGGCACCGCGCTGTACGAGCATCCCGACCCCCGGCGCGGCGAGCAGAAGGACTGGGGCACCTTCGTCTTCAACTTCGGCCGCACCGAGGTGCGCAACTTCCTGGTCGCCAACGCCCTCTACTGGCTCGAGGAGTTCCACATCGACGGCCTGCGGGTCGACGCGGTCGCCTCGATGCTCTACCTCGACTACTCCCGCGAAGAGGGCGAGTGGGCGCCGAACGAGTTCGGCGGCCGCGAGAACCTCGAGGCGGTGTCCTTCCTGCAGGAGGTCAACGCGACGGCGTACCGCCGGGTCCCCGGGATCGTGACGATCGCTGAGGAGTCGACCGCCTGGCCGGGTGTCACCCGGCCCACGCACCTGGGAGGCCTCGGCTTCGGCTTCAAGTGGAACATGGGCTGGATGCACGACTCGCTGGACTACATGGCCAACGAGCCCATCTACCGGCAGTACCACCACCACCAGCTGACGTTCTCCCTCGTCTACGCCTACTCCGAGCACTACGTGCTGCCGATCAGCCACGACGAGGTCGTGCACGGCAAGGGGTCGCTGCTGCGCAAGATGCCCGGCGACCGCTGGCAGCAGCTGGCGAACCTGCGCGCCTACCTGGCGTTCATGTGGGCGCACCCCGGCAAGCAGCTGATCTTCATGGGGTCGGAGTTCGGCCAGGAGTCGGAGTGGGCCGAGTCGCGGTCGCTGGACTGGTGGCTCACCGACAACCCCGACCACCACGGGGTCCAGACGCTGGTGCACGACCTCAACCGGGTCTACACCGAGAGCCGCTCGCTGTGGTCGCGCGACTCCGACCCGGGCGGCTTCGCCTGGATCGACGCGAACGATGCCAGCAACAACGTGTTCTCGTTCCTCCGCCACGGCGACGACGGCTCGGTGCTGGCCTGCGTCGCCAACTTCTCCGCGATCCCGCACGAGGGCTACCGGCTCGGGCTGCCGCACGCCGGGCGCTGGGACGAGGTGCTCAACACCGACGCCGAGGCCTACATCGGCAGCGGGGTCGGCAACCTGGGTGGGGTCGACGCGCAGGGCGAGGGATGGCACGGTCAGCCGGCCTCGGCGACTTTGCGGGTCCCGCCGCTCGGCACGATCTGGCTGCGCCGACAGGTCTGATGTCCGTGCGGCTGGTCTACGAGACCCACTCGACCACTCTGGACAACGAGGCGGGCATCGCGACCGGCTGGCTGCCGGGCGAGCTGTCGGCGTCCGGGCTCGAGAACGCCCGCGACCTGGGCGCCCGACGGCGCGACGACGGGCTCGACCTGGTGGTGTCCTCGGACCTGCACCGCGCGGTGCAGACCGTCGAGATCGCCTTCGCGGGCTCGCCGGTGCCGAGACGCACCGACGCGCGACTGCGCGAGGTCGACTACGGCGAGCTCAACGGTGCCCCGGTCGAGGTCATCCACGGCCAGCGCAAGGACCGGGTCGACCACCCCTTTCCGGGCGGGCAGAGCTACCGCGAGGTGAGCGACCGGGTCGGTGACCTGCTGGCCGAGCTGAAGGACGAGAACAAGGGCCAGCGGGTACTGCTCGTCGGGCACGCGGCGACCAGGTTCGCCCTCGACCACCTGCTCACCGGCCGACCCCTGGAGTCCGCGGTGATGGCGCCGTTCGCCTGGCGGGAGGGCTGGGAGTACCTCCTCGGCGACCACTTCCCCGAGGTGGCCGTGCTGGACGGGCCGGGCGCCCTGGCGCTGCGGGACGAGCTGGTCCACGTCTACCGCGCGGCCTTCACTGCTCCGGGCTACGACGAGGACGACCACGCCGTGGCGCGGTTCGTCGACGACCAGCTGCCCGCGCACGCGGCCAGGGACGGGTTCCGACTGGTGACCGTCCGCGACGGGTCGGCACTGCTCGGCTTCGCCTACGGGTACACCGGTGAGCTCGGCCAGTGGTGGACCGACCAGATAGCCGGCACGGTTCCCCCGGTCCTAGCGAAGACCTGGCTCGGCGGCCACTTCGAGGTCGTCGAGCTCGCCGTCCGGCCCGAGGCGCAGGGCCGCGGCTTCGGCGCGGCACTGATCGAGACGTTGCTGGTGGGACTGCCGCACCGGCGGGCGCTGCTCACGACGTACGCCGACGACCGTCCGGCACCCAGGCTCTACCGGCGGATGGGCTGGCAGCTGCTGGCATCCGGCGTGTTCGACGGCAGCGACCTGTGGGGGCTCGACCTGGCGTCCTGACGCGATGCGTTTGCGCCGGGGTCAGGAGGAGACAAAGAGGCGAGAGTCCCCTACCGATCCGATCGGAGCTCCGATGAACACGCGCACCATCGCCATCCTGGCCCTCGTCATCGCCGTCATCCTCGTCATCGTCCTGTTCGTGGTCTGACCCATCGCACGACGGCGAAGGCCGCTCTCCCGCACGGGAGGGCGGCCTTCGACGTTGGCGGGAGCGGGCGTCAGAACAGGGCGTTGGCCAGCGCGGTGCGGGCCTTGGCGACCCGGTCGTCCTGGTTGCCGACGAGCTCGAAGAGGCCGACCAGGTGGGTGCGGACCGCGTTGCGGTCGTCACCGGAGAGCCGGCGGACCAGGTCGAGCAGCCGCGAGAACGCGTCCTCGACGTGCCCGCCGAGCAGGTCGAGGTCGGCTGCTGCTGTCTGGGCTGCGACGTCGTCAGGGCGCTCGGCCGCGGCCTTGCGGGTCTCGGCCGGGTCGAGCCCCTGGGTGCGGCGCAGCAGCTCGACCTGTCCGAGGCCGGCCTGCGCCTCGGCGTCGCCCGGCGCGTCGCTGAGCAGGGCGCGGTACGCAGCCGCGGCGGCGTCCAGGTCGCCGCGCTCGATCGCGTCGTACGCCTCGTCCCACCGCGGGTCGACCGGGGGTTCGACGGCGGTCTCCTCGGCCGGGGCGTCGCCGA
Source organism: uncultured Actinomycetota bacterium (assembly GCA_963746465.1). GTDB lineage: Bacteria > Actinomycetota > Actinomycetes > JACCUZ01 > JACCUZ01 > CAVVAY01. Next base: position 425,182 of record CAVVAY010000013.1, read on the forward strand.
CCTGGAGGCGCCCGGAGACCCCGTTGGCCTCGGCGACCCGGAGCAGCTCGTCGAGGTACTGGCGCACCTGGGCCTCGGGCAGGGCGCCCTGGAACAGCGGGACCGGCTGACCCTTCACCACGGCGAAGACCGCCGGGATGCTCTGCACCTGGAACGCCTGACCCAGTCGGGGGTTGGCGTCCAGGTCGACCTTCGCGAGCAGCCACCGGCCGGCGTCCGCGACGGCGAGCCGCTCGAGGATCGGGCTCAGCGCCTTGCACGGGCCGCACCAGTCGGCCCAGAAGTCGATCACCACCGGCACGGTCATGGACTGGTCGACGACGGCCTGGAACTCGGCCTCACCGACGTCCACGACCAGGCCGGGCACGGTCGAGGCGGCCGCTGCACCGTCGGCGCCGGCGGGCGGACCCGCGGGTGCGGACCTCGGGGCGAGGGCGGCGAGATCGACCGCGCCGTACGGGTTGATGCTCGGCTGGGTCATGCCTCCAGGGTAGGTGACCCTAGAAGCGTGCGGGTTCGCGGTAGTCGCCCCACTCGCCGCGCAGGGCGTCGCAGATCTCGCCGAGGGTGGCCTCGGCCCGCGCCGCCTCCAGCATCGCCGGGACGAGGTTGTCGTCGGTGCGCGCGACCTGGACCATCAGGGCCAGCGCGGCCTCGACGGCAGCGGCGTCCCGGCCGGCCTTGCGCTGCGCCAGCACCCGGTTCTGCTCGCGCTCGACCTCGTGGCTGACCCGCAGGATCTCCAGCGGCTCCTCGACGGTCTTGGTGTGCACGTTGACACCGACGATCTTCTTCTCGCCCTTCTCCAGCGCGGTCTGGTAGACGAAGGCGGCCTCGGCTATCTCGGACATGAACCAGCCGTCCTCGATGCCGCGCAGCAGCCCGGAGGTGATCGAGCCGTCCGAGCCCATCTCGCGGATCCGGGTGAAGACCGCCTCGGCCTCGGCCTCGATCCGGTCGGTCAGCGCCTCGACGTACCAGGAGCCACCGAGCGGGTCGGCGACGTTCACAACGCCGATCTCCTCCATGATCACCTGCTGGGTGCGCAGCGCGATCTCGGCGGCCTTCTCGCTCGGCAGCGCCAGCACCTCGTCCAGCGCGTTGGTGTGCAAGGAGTTCGTCCCGCCGAGCACCGCGGCGAGCGCCTCGACCGCCGTCCGCACGATGTTGTTGTCCGGCTGCTGGGCGGTGAGCGACACCCCTGCGGTCTGGGTGTGGAACCGCAGCCACTGCGCCTTCTCGGTCTTCGCGCCGTAGACGTCGCGCAGCCACCGGGCCCAGATCCGGCGGGCGGCCCGGAACTTCGCGATCTCCTCGAAGAAGTCCAGGTGCGAGTCGAAGAAGAACGACAACCCGGGGGCGAACTCGTCGACGTCCAGGCCGCGGGACAGGCCGAGCTCGACGTAGCCGAAGCCGTCGGCCAGGGTGAACGCGAGCTCCTGAGCGGCCGTCGAGCCGGCCTCCCGGATGTGGTAGCCGGACACCGACAGCGGCTTGTACGCCGGGATGTGCTCGACGCAGTACTCCATCAGGTCACCGATCAGGCGCAGGTGCGGCTCCGGCGGGAACAGCCACTCCTTCTGCGCGATGTACTCCTTGAAGATGTCGGTCTGCAGCGTCCCGTTCAGCACACCGATGTCGATCCCCTGGCGCTCGGCGGCCACCAGGTACATGCAGAACACGGGCACCGCGGGGCCGCTGATCGTCATCGAGGTGGTGACCTCGCCCAGCGGGATGCCGCCGAAGAGCACCTCCATGTCGGCTGCTGAGTCGATCGCCACCCCGCAGTGACCGACCTCGCCGAGGGACTGGGTGTCGTCGGAGTCCCGCCCCATCAGGGTCGGCATGTCGAAGGCCACCGACAGCCCGCCGCCACCGGCGGCGAGGATCATCTTGTAGCGCTCGTTGGTCTGCGCGGCGTTGCCGAACCCGGCGAACTGCCGGATCGTCCAGGACCGCCCGCGGTAGCCGGTCGGGTACAGGCCGCGGGTGAACGGGAACTCCCCCGGCCAGCCGATCCGCTCGAAGTCCGCGACCGAGTCCCCGGGCCGTGGGCCGTAGACCGGCTCCTGCTCCACACCGGACAGCGTGGTGAAGTCCGCCTCACGCACCCGGGACGCGTCGTAACGGCGCTGCCAGCGCTCGCGACCCTGCTCGATCTCCTCGGCGTCCACTCCGGCTCCTCGCACCCTCGAACGACGGTTCTGACAGGACGGTCCGGCGCCGATGTGACACCTCGGGGCCAGGAGCCCGGCGCGCCGTTATGCCCGGTTGGTGCCCCGAGCGTACCCGCCCTGGGCCTAGTCTCGGGCGGGTGGAGAGGCACAACCGGGACTCCGCGCACAACGGGGCCGGCACGAAGGTGAACCGAGCAGCACAGTGCTGCGTCCTCGGTTCATGGCTGGCGTCATGGTGACCGCGGGAGCGGGCCGCGCGCAGGGCGTCGCGGCGGCCGCCGCGGCATCCCGCGAAGAGGCTGCCCGGCTGCTGTGGAACGAGCACTACGGGCAGCTGGCCGGCTGGTGCAACTCCCTGGTCGGCGACCGCGACGCGGCCCACGACATCGCCTCGGAGGCTTTCACCCGGCTGCTGTCCAAGTGGTTCACCGTGCACGACCCCAAGGGCTACCTCTACGTCACCGCCAGCAACCTGGTCCGCGACCGCTGGCGGCGCGAGCAGCGCGACCGCCGCCTGCAGAGCCGGCTCGAGGAGGTCACGCCGATGTCGACCCCGGCCAGCGACCCGTGGCTGCGCGACCTCGTCGAGCGGCTGCCAGACCGTCTCCGCAACCCTGTCCTGCTCCACTACTACGCCGACATGAGCGTCGCCGAGGTCGCGGCGGCGCTGCACAAGCCCGAAGGAACGATCAAGCGCATGCTGTTCGACGCCCGCGCCCGCCTGGCCGGTTGGCTGGAGGCCGACCGATGACGACACCGCACCCCGGCCGCCGGATCGAACCTCTTCCGCCACCCCCGGGAGCGTTCGACGCCGTGCTCAACCGGGCGAAGGCCCGCCGCTACCACCGGCTCACCGCGGTGACCGGCGTGGCCGCGGTCTTCCTGGCCGGCATTCTGGGTGGCCTGGCGATGGGCGGTGGGGTGTCCGGCGTCCAGGACAGCATCATGTCGGCCGCCACCGGCAACGGTCTCGGCGGTGACGACGCGCCGACGCCGGCACCGTCGGACAGCAGCAAGGAGAAGCCGTCATCCTCGACCGGGACGCCGAAGGCGAGCCACACCTCGCCGGACTCCAGCGCCACCGGCGAGACCACCCCGGCCGGCCGGCTCCAGGTGCGCGGCCGCGTGGTGGACAGCGCCGGCAACCCGGTGGGCGGCCTGTTCGTGTACACCGGCACCGTGTCGGCCAAGGTCTTCGTGCCCACCTCGGCGACCCCCGAGGCGATCACCAGCATCCGCGGCGCCTACTCCGTGCCGTGCACCGACGGCCCGGTGCTGATCACCTCCTGGCAGCTGAACCTTCCGCAAGGGCTCTACGCCGACGGTCACTGGGCAGCGACGCTGGTGAAAAACCTGGACTGCGCCTATGCCGCGCCGCGGAAGGTCACCCAGGTCTCGCCCGGTGCCACGGTGTCGGGCGAGGTGATCACCGACGCCGCCTGCGCCGACGACGAGTTCCCGATGTGGCTCTGGCTGGGCGGTCACCGGACGACAGCCGTGCGGCTGAGCCAGCTCAACGACGGCGACGGGTACCTCGTCTCCGGCCTGCCCGAGGGCACCCACACCATCACCGCCCGGGGCGAGCGGACGAAGGTCACCGTGGGGTCGTCCGGGTCGGTCCGGCAGGACATCGAGGTGCCCTGTCCCGACCTTCCGCCGGAGGAGCCCACGTCGACCCCGGACCCGAGCGTGTCCTCGGACCCGACCGACACGCCGGAGCCGACCGAGACGCCGGACCCGTCCGCGACGCACCCCTTCCCCACGCCGACGTCATCAGCGGCGCCGGCACCCGCTAGCCGCCGGTGAGACCGTCCAGCAGGCGGTCGGCAGCGGTGTACGGGTCGGTGCGGCCGGCCACGACGTCCGCGGCCAGGGCGTCGAGGCCGTGCTCACCGCCGCGCGACCGCAGGTCGCCTACCCGCGACCGCAGCGCCGTGAGAGCGATCGTCTGCACCTCGTCGGCTGCCCTATGCAGCCGGCGCTCGTGCAGCGCACCGGTCTCCTCGAGCCAGCCGCGGTGCTTGTCCAGTGCCGCCACCAGCTCCTCGACGCCCTCGCCGCGGGCGGCGACCGTCTTCACGATCGGCGGCCGCCAGTCGCCCGGCCCCCGGCTCTCCCCGAGGGTGAGCATGTGCCGCAGCTCGCGGACGGCGGCGTCCGCCCCGTCCCGGTCGGCCTTGTTGACCACGTAGACGTCGCCCACCTCGAGGATGCCGGCCTTCGCGGCCTGGATCGCGTCGCCCATCCCCGGGGCGAGCAGCACCACGGTGGTGTCCGCGAGCCGGGCCACCTCGACCTCCGACTGGCCGACCCCCACGGTCTCCACCAGGACGACGTCGCAGCCGGCGGCGTCCAGCACGCGCAGCGCCTGCGGGGTCGACCAGGCCAGCCCGCCGAGGTGCCCGCGGCTGGCCATCGAGCGGATGTAGACGTCCCGGTCCAGCGCATGGTCCTGCATCCGCACCCGGTCACCGAGCAGCGCGCCGCCGGAGAACGGGGACGACGGGTCGACGGCCAGGACGCCGACCCGCTTGCCCTGGTCGCGGTAGGCGGTGACCAGGGCGTTGGTGGTCGTCGACTTGCCGACGCCGGGGGCGCCGGTGAGCCCGATGACGGTCGCCCTGCCGCCGTACGGCGTGAGAGCGGCCATCGCCTCACGCAGCAGCGGTGAGGCGTCCTCGACCAGCGAGATGAGTCGCGCCACGGATCGCGCGTCCCCCTCGCGGGCACGCGTGACCAGCGCGCCGACGTCCGGCGCAGTGCTCATCGGTCGGCTCAGACCGTTGCCTGGGTGGCGGGGACGCGCAGCACGAGCGCGTCGCCCTGGCCGCCGCCGCCGCAGAGCGCGGCAGCGCCGACGCCACCGCCGCGTCGCTGCAGCTCGAGCGCCAGGTGCAGCGCGATGCGGGCACCGGACATGCCGATCGGGTGCCCGAGCGCGATGGCGCCGCCGTTGACGTTGACGGTGTCCTCGGTGAGACCGAGGTCACGCATCGACTTGATGCCGACGCTCGCGAAGGCCTCGTTGATCTCGACCAGGTCGAGGTCCGCGGGAGTGATGCGCTCCTTCTCGCAGGCCGCGCGGATCGCCGCGGACGGCTGGCTCTGCAGGGTGGAGTCGGGACCGGCGACGACGCCGTGCGCGCCGATCTCGGCGATCCAGCGCAGGCCGAGAGCCTCGGCCTTGTCCTTGCTCATCACCACGACGGCCGCCGCGCCGTCGGAGATCTGCGAGGAGGAGCCGGCCGTGATCGTTCCGTCCTTGCTGAACGCCGGTCGCAGCTTGCCCAGGCTCTCGGCGGTCGTGTCCGACCGGATGCCCTCGTCGTCCTTGAACACCACCGGGTCGCCCTTGCGTTGAGGGATCTCGACCGGCACCACCTCGTCGTCGAACAGCCCGTTCTTCCAGGCCGCCGCCGCGCGCTGGTGCGACCGGGCCGAGAAGGCGTCCTGGTCCTGGCGGGAGATGCCGAGCTCGGCGTTGCACGCCTCGGTCAGCGCGCCCATCGCCTGGGTGGTGAAGACGTCCCACAAGCCGTCGTAGGACATCGAGTCGACCAGCTTCACGTCCCCGAACTTCACGCCCTCTCGGGACTTGGGCAGGAAGTGCGGCGCCTGGGTCATCGACTCCATGCCGCCGGCGACGACGACCTCGAACTCCCCGGCCCGGATCAGCTGGTCGGCCAGCGCGATCGCGTCGATGCCGGACAGGCACACCTTGTTGATCGTCAGCGCCGGCACCGACATCGGGATGCCGGCCTTGACGGCCGCCTGGCGGGCCGGGATCTGGCCGGCACCGGCCTGCAGCACCTGGCCCATGATCACGTACTCGACCTGGTCCGGGGTCACGCCGGCCTTCGCCAGCGCACCCTTGATGGCCACGCCGCCGAGGTCGGCGGCGGAGAAGTCCTTGAGCGATCCGAGCAGCCGACCCATCGGGGTGCGGGCCCCGGCGACGATGACGGAACCACTCATGGACAACCTCCTGCGACGCGGTCGAACGGTCGTGCCGACGTCCTGTCACGATAGCCGCATGCTGACCCGCATCGACCACGTCGGTCTGGCCGTGCGCGACCTGGACGAGGCCATCGCCTTCTACTCCCGCACCTTCGGGGTGCAGGTGGTGCACGAGGAGGTCAACGAGGAGCAGGGTGTTCGCGAGGCGATGCTCGCCGTCGGGAACAGCGGCGCCTGCATCCAGCTGCTGGCCCCATTACGGCCGGACTCCCCGATCGGCAAGTTCCTCGAGCGCTCCGGCGAGGGCATCCAGCAGGTCGCCTACGGCGTCGAGGACATCGATGCTGCGTCGGCGCAGCTGAGGGACCGCGGGGTCCGGCTGCTGTACGACGAGCCGCGGCGCGGCACTGCGGGGTCCCGGGTCAACTTCGTGCACCCGAAGGACGCCATGGGGGTCCTGGTCGAGCTGGTCGAGGCGGCGCCGGACCCGGTGGTGCGGGGCCTGGTTACTGACCAGTAGCATCTGGGCCAGCCCCTCGCCGGACCGGACCCGGAGGCAGCCATGAAGGACATTCTCGAGGCGATCCTGGCCGGCGACGCCGCGGCGACCGACTGGGAAGCGCTGGAGGTACCGGACCACTACCGCGGCGTGACCGTCCACCAGGACGAGATCGCGATGTTCGAGGGCCGGCCCAGCCGGGACAAGGACCCCCGGGAGTCGCTGCACGTCGAGGACGTGCCCACGCCGGAGCTCGGCCCGGGCGAGGCGCTGGTGGCCGTGATGGCCAGCGCGATCAACTACAACACCGTCTGGTCCGCGATCTTCGAACCGGTCCCGACCTTCGCCTTCCTGCAGCGTTACGGCCGGCTGTCGCCGCTGTCGAAGCGGCACGACCTGCCCTACCACGTGCTCGGCTCCGACCTGTCCGGCGTGGTCCTGCGCACCGGCCCCGGAGTGCACGCCTGGGCGCCCGGTGACGAGGTCGTGGCGCACTGCCTGTCCGTCGAGCTGGAGAGCCCGGACGGGCACAACGACACGATGCTCGACCCGGAGCAGCGGATCTGGGGGTTCGAGACAAACTTCGGCGGCCTGGCCGAGCTCGCCCTGGTGAAGTCCAACCAGCTGATGCCCAAGCCGGCGCACCTGACCTGGGAGGAGGCCGCGAGCCCCGGACTGGTCAGCTCGACGGCGTACCGCCAGCTGGTCTCCCGCAACGGCGCCGGGATGAAGCAGGGCGACATCGTGCTGATCTGGGGCGCCAGCGGCGGGCTCGGTTCCTACGCCACGCAGTACGCGCTGGGCGGCGGCGCCACCCCGGTCTGCGTGGTCTCCAGCGAGGACAAGGCTGCGATCGCGCGCAGCATGGGTGCCGAGCTGATCATCGACCGGACCGCCGAGGACTACCGGTTCTGGAAGGACGAGCACACCCAGGACCCCAAGGAGTGGATGCGGCTCGGCAAGAAGATCCGGGAGCTCACCGGCGGCGACGACGTCGACATCGTCTTCGAGCACCCCGGCCGGGAGACCTTCGGTGCGAGCGTCTTCGTGGCGCGCAAGGGCGGCACGATCGTGACCTGCGCGAGCACCAGCGGCTACCTGCACGAGTACGACAACCGCTACCTCTGGATGAGCCTCAAGCGGATCATCGGCTCGCACTTCGCCAACTACCGCGAGGCGTGGGAGGCGAACCGGCTGCTGCAGCGAGGGAAGATCCACCCGACGCTCTCCCGGACCTATCCCCTCGAGGACACCGGGCAGGCGGCGTACGACGTGCACCGCAACGCGCACCAGGGCAAGGTCGGCGTGCTCTGCCTGGCCCCCGAGGAGGGTCTCGGGGTCCGCAACACGGATCTGCGCTCCCGCCACGAGGCCGCGATCAACCGCTTCCGGGACGTCTGAGGACCTGGCCGGACCGCTGCCACCGCACGCGAGCCGGGTCTGACAGCCAGGCGTGACTTCTGACACCATGCGTCCCATGGAGCACGACTCGCCGACGGCTGCTGACGAGCCGGTCGCCGAGCGCGCCGGGCGGCTGCTCTTCGCCGCCCAGGCCCAGGCCGACCGCCTTCGCCGGGAGACCGAGCAGGAGGTCGCCGTCGACCGCGCTGCGGCCGCCGCGCTGCGTGCCGAGGCCCAGCGGCTGCACGACGACATCGCCGGCCGGCACGCCGAGGCCAGCCGGCTCGAGGAGGAGGCTGTCCGCCGGCGGGCCGACGGCCTCGAGGAGGCAGCGCGGCGGATCGAGAGCGCCCTGGCCGAGTCCGAGCGGCAGCGCAGCGAGGCAGCCGACGAGGCCAAGCAGCTGCTCGGCGACGCTGCCGACCAGGCGGCGATGGTCGTCTCCTCGGCCTCGGCCACCGCTGACGACCTGGTCGCCCGGGCGCAGCACGAGGTCGACACCCTGCGCGACGTCGCCGCCGCTGACACCGAGTCGAGCCGGGTGCAGGCGCAGGAGACCCGCGACAAGGCCCATCGCGAGGCCGAGGCGATCATCAACGAGGCGCGCGAGGAGGCCACCCGTCGCCGCAGCGAGGCCGAGGACGAGATCCGGGCGCGCTGGGCCCAGGTGCAGACCGAGGTGGACGCGCTCGTCGCCGACGCGCGCCGGGAGGCCGACACCGTTCTGGCCGAGGCCGCCGAGCAGGCGGCAGCCATCCGGTCCGGGCTGGACACCGACGTCGAGCGGGCCCGCGGCGAGGCTGCCCAGCTGGTGCAGACCGGAACCGATGAGGCCGAGCAGCACCGGGTCGCCGCCCGGGAGGAGGCCGACGCCCTGCTCGCGGAGGTCGGCGAGCAGACCGCCTGGGCCAAGCGGACCGTCGACGAGGTGGTGTCCGCGGCGAACACCGACGCCGAGCGGATCCGCAGCGACGCGCATGCCGAGGGTGCCGCCGTCGTGGCCGAGCTGCGGTCGCAGGCCGAGGCACTGGTGGCCAGCAGCAAGGGGGCCGCCGAGCAGCGCCTCGCCGAGGCGCAGGCCCGGGCCGAGACCTTGGAGGCCGAGGCCCAGCAGGTGCTCGAGGCCGCCCAGGCTGAGGCCGACCGCCGGCTGGCCGACGCGAGCCACCGCGCCAGCCGCGCCACGCAGGAAGCCGCCGCCCGGGTCGAGGAGATCGACTCGCGGGCGTCCCGACGGGAGGCCGAGGCGGAGGCCAACGCGAAGGCGCTGCGCGAGCGGGTGGCCGAGCAGACGGCCGCGGCCCAGCGTGACGCCGAGGAGGCCCGCCGCGCCGCCCGGGCCGAGGCTGTCCACATCGTGGGCGAGGCCCGGACGGAGGCCGACCGGCTGCGCTCCGAGGCCTACCAGGTGCTCGAGGACGCCCGCACCGAGGTGGCCACGCTCACGACCCGCCGGGACGCCATCGCGGAGGAGCTCGGGCGGCTGTCCGGGGTGATCGAGGCACTCTCGGTCCCGTCGGCGCCCTCGACCTCCGCATCCGCAGACGTGCCAAGATGACCCGGACCCCCGCTCGCCAGGACAGGAACTGATCCATGACCAACAACCCCTCCCGAGAGACCTTCGAGCTCGTCCGGCGCGGCTACGAGCCGTCGCAGGTCGACCAGCGCGTGGCGGCACTCCAGCGCGAGGCTGCCGAGTCCCGTAGCCGCGCCGAGGCGGCCGAGCGCCGGGTGCAGGAGCTGCACACCGCGCAGCCGGACGACAAGCCGGCGTACGCCGGTCTGGGCGCGCGGATCGAGCAGATCCTCGGGCTGGCCGACGAGGAGGCCCAGCAGGTCAAGGCTGCCGCGGTCGAGCACGCCACCCAGCACCGGTCGCTGACCGAGCAGGACGCCGCGAAGATCCGCAAGGAGGCCGAGAGGTACGCCGAGGAGCGGCGGGCAGACGCGGACACCGAGGCGCAGCGGATCCTGCAGGAGGCCAAGCGGAAGGCCGACACCCTGCGCGACGAGTCCGAGCGCGACGCCAAGGCGCGCCGCGAGGAGGCGGAGGCGCTGTTCGAGAACAACCGGGCCAAGGCAGCCCAGGCCGCGGCCGACTTCGAGACCACGCTGGCCCACCGCCGTGACCAGTCCGAGCGCGACTTCACCGAGAAGATGAAGGCCAACGAGCAGCAGCTCACCGCGGTGAGCCACCGCTCCGAGCAGCTGCGGCTGGAGGCCGAGAAGCTGCGCGCCGACTCCGACCGCAAGTCCAAGCGCACCCTGGACGAGGCGGCCCGGCAGGCCGACGAGATCATCGCCCAGGCCAAGGCCCAGGCCGAGCGGATCCGCACCGAGTCCGAGCGCGAGCTGTCGGCGTCCACCCAGCGTCGGGACAGCATCAACGCCCAGCTGACCAACGTGCGGCAGATGCTGGCCACCCTCACGGGTGCCTCACTGCCCGACCCGCTCGGCGACGAGCCGGCCGCTGGCGCCGACGCCGGACCCAAGGCCGCCGACGGTCAGGGCACGCCGGCTTCGCCAGGCACGCCGGGCAAGGACGACAGGGCGGTCGCCGGCGGGAAGCCCGCCGACGCGACCGAGGCGAAGGTCGAAGGCCCGCCGTCGAACGTCAAGACGCCGGACGACAAGGGCGGCTCGCTGCAGACCCCCGAGGCGCAGACGGTGTCCACCGAGAAGCCTTCAGCGGCCAAGCGCTGACAGGTGCCTGACGCCGAGGAGCCGGCCGAGGACGAGGACCGGTCCGCGGCCGACGACGCCGAGGAGGCGGCCGACGACGCGGAGGAGGCGCGTGACGACGCCGAGGAAGCCCGCGACGACGCCCGCACGGCCGAGCAGCACGCGCTCTCGGCCGAGCGGGCGGTCCACACCCTCGAGCGGGAGGTGCACGGCGACACCGCGGACCCCGCGTTCGGCCGGCTCGGACGACCGCTGCGCCGGGACTCGCCGTTCATGCTCGGGTTCCTCGGCGCCCTCGGCGTCTTCGTCGCGTGGTTCCTTGTCCAGGCGGTGGTGGAGGCCCGCAGCGTCATCACGCTGATCGTCGTCGCCCTGTTCCTGGCGATCGGCCTGAGCCCGGTCGTCGAGTGGCTCATCACCCGCGGCCTGCGCCGCGGGGTCGCGATCGCGATCGTGTTCTTCGCGGTCATCGGAGCCTTCGTCGGCTTCGGCTTCGCCGTCCTCCCGCCCGTGATCGAGCAGAGCAACGCCTTCATCAAGGAGCTGCCCGACTACCTCGCCCACCTGCGGCGAAACCCCACCATCCGCCAGTTCGACGACGACTACGGCGTCATCGAGCGCGCCCAGAACTACGTGACGAAGGGTGATCTGGGTCAGCGGATGTTCGGCGGCATCGTCGGCGTCGGCCGGGTGGTGCTCAACGCGGTGTTCAGCGCGTTCTCGCTGCTCATCATGACCCTGTACTTCCTCGCTGCGCTGCCGAGCATGAAGCGCCAGGCCTACCGGCTGGTTCCCGCCAGCCGGCGCGAGCGGGTGACGCTGCTCAGCGACGAGGTCATCAGCCGGATCGGCGGTTTCGTGAGCGGCGCGCTCTCGGTGGCGTTCATCGCCGGCCTGACGTCGTACATCTTCCTGAGCATCGTCGGGATGCCGTTCGCCCTGGCCCTGGCACTGTTCGTCGCGATCCTCGACCTCGTCCCCCTTGTCGGCGCCACCATCGCCGCCGTGGTGGTGTCTCTCGTCGGGTTCACCGAGTCGGTGACGGTCGGTCTGGTGTGCATCGCGTTCTACGTGGCGTACCAGCAGTTCGAGAACTACGTCGTCTATCCGCGCGTCATGCGCGCCGCTGTCGACGTCCCGGCGCCGTTGACCGTGGTCGCCGTGCTGCTGGGTGGTGCGCTGCTCGGAGTGGTGGGGGCGCTGCTGGCCATCCCCATCGCGGCCGCCGTGCTGCTCGTGCTCCGCCAGGTCGCCATTCCCCGGATGGACCGCACCTAGCCGACTGGCTCAGCCGAGCCCGTCGAGGAACTCCCCCACCACTGCGTCGAACGCCTCTGGCAGCTCGACCGCGCTGAGGTGCCCGGCGCCGGCCAGCACGGCGAGGCGTCCCTGCGGCAGCGCCTCGACCATCGCCTCGACGTCGGCCTGCGAGGCGAGGGCGTCCTCGTCGCCGCGCACGACCAGGGCAGGTATGTCGGCCGAGCGCAGCGTGTCGAGCGAGTCCGGGCGGGCCGCCATGGCGCGCTGGGCCCACGCCGCAGCCGCCGGCGGGGCAGCCTCGACCAGGCCCTTGACCCGGCCGGAGACCAGCGGCCGTTCCCGCGCCGTGGTCGGCCCGAGCAGCGACGGCAGCACGTCCTCGACGAGCACCTCCGAGCTGTTGTCCGCATCGAGCCGGGCCGCGATGCGCTCCCGGTTCGCCGCCGCTTCCGGCGGGTCGGCGGACGCCTTGGTGTCGGCGAGGACCAGGGCAGAAACCCTCTCCGGGTGCCGGCGCAGGAACGCCATGGCCGCGTAGCCCCCCATCGACAGGCCGCCGAGCACCACCTGGTCGAGGCCGCGGGCATCCAGCAGGGCAGCGACGTCGTCAGCCACCCGGTCCAGCGAGGGCTCGTCGTAGCCGAGTGGTGACCCGCCGAAGCCCCGCTGGTCCGGGGTGAGCACGTGGTAGCGCTCACCGAGGGAGTTGCGCTGCTCCAGCCACATCGCCGACGACAGCGGGAAGGCGTGCAGCAGGACGACGGGACGGCCGGAGCCGGCTTCTCGGACATGCAGGTCGACAGTCATGCCCGGCACGCTACCGACCGGCAGCGGTGAGCTGGCCGACGACTGGCCCACGGCGCCAGCCGAAGCTCGGTTGGGGGCCAAGCACGGGTAGCGAGGTCAGTGCGCAACTGGGGGCTGGTCCTGCCGTTGCTGACCCCGAACTGATCCGGCACTACCGAGTGATTCTGAAACCGTCCGCTGTCGCCGCATGCAGCGGCGCAATCCCCAGCGACTCGAGCGATGACGCACGAACAGATTCCCGTCAGGGTCAGCCAGCACAACGAAGTCGGCATCGTCTGGGTAGTCCCACTCGACCTGCTGAGCGCCAAGCGGTACCAGTCGCTCCACCTGGGCTTTCTGGCGGTGCTCGCTCGTCGGCCCAGGTCAAGGTGCATTCGGTCCTCATCGTCAAGATGGAGGCGGGTGCCGGGTGCCGCATCCCCCGGCATGAGGAACGCCGGATTCTGCGGGTGTCGGTCGCAGGCGAGCGCCTCGGACCAGAACGCGCCAGCCCGGTCAACGTCGGACACCTTCATCACTACCGCTCCGAGTCTCAACATGGTTAGCACGCTCGCACGCTCAGCTCCGGCTTGGCAACATCCTCACATGCCGCGATGCGGGCGCTCGGTATGTGCCGTTCCCGTCACCCTGATCGGCTGACACGAATCACCGGGTACCGGCACTACTCAGCGGGCGATTTCGCAACAGCGGAGAGCAAGTGGCGTGTCAGGCCACAAAACGTCTCCGATCCCCGGGAAATACCACTCCGGTAGCCGTTCGAGGTGTCGCACGATGATCACCACGTCCCCGCTAGGGGGGGCCCCGCCGGGCTGGCCGGATGTTGGGCCGCGGTGTCTGGTCCGAGTCGATCCAGGGTGGGGGGATCACATGGATGACTCCGTCGACCAGCTGCGCTTCCCAGCCGCCGTGGTGGATCACGTGATGGTGGTGATCGCAGAACAGGGCAGTGTTCTCGAGCGACGTAGGTCCGCCATCGACCCAATGGATCAGGTGGTGCGCCTCGGTCCACTCCGGCGGACGGTCGCAGATGTCGAAGGCGCAACCCCCGTCGCGGGCCACCAGCGCGCGCCAGATCGCCTGCGTGACGGGATAGGACGCCCGACCGACGTCCAGCGGCTCGCCGTTGGTACCGAGCACGATCGGGATGATCTGCGCATCACACGCGAGCCGGCGCGCCGCCTCCGCGGAGAGAGGTCCGGCCCAGTCCAACATGGCGGCTGGAGAACCGAATCGGCGTTGGAGTGTCTCCAGGGCCACGGTGACGGTGACGGACGCCCTGGACCCGTGGCGGGCCGGGCCCAAGCCCGCGATGGCCGAACGTCGAAGCAGCTCGGCCAGGGCGTCGGCGTTGCGCTGTCCGACGGTTCGCAGGTCCTTGACCCCACCGGCGGCAGGACGGGGTGCTGCGAGGGGCTGCAACTGCGCGAGCAGGTCAGCGGTCAGCTCGGCGCCCAGGTGGCCGCGCACGTCGGCGGAGCCGTCGTTGTGACGGCGCACGGTGAGCGTCTGCTGAGCTCGGTCATGCTCCTCGCCGGCGGCAAGGGAGTCCCCGGCCGCCGGGTCGAGCTGGTGCTGCAGGTGCCGCCCGAGGTGGGCCAGCGCTTTGGGGTCGTGATGCGCGGCCTGCTCGGCAAGGAACGTCTCCGCCTGCGCGACCACGTCGGAGGCGAGGGAGCCGGGCAGCCCGGCCAATGCCTCGGCGGCGACCGCCACGTGCTCGGCGCTGACCTCGCCCGCGGCGAACGCCGCGCGGAACCGGGCCAAGCCTCCCGCAGTGGCGTCGGCGGTCTCATCGGTGTCGACGTGGTGCACCAAGGGGCCAGTCGGGTCGTCGTGCAGCGCGCGGGCCGTGACGACCAGTCGTTTGGCTGCGCCGGGATGCAGCCGCAGGCGCCCGCGCAGCCACGCGGCGGTCGAGGTGGCTCCGGTCTGCACCGCGGCGCCACGGGCATCGACCTCGCGGACGACGGAGTGAAACACGGCATCGGTGCGACACATCGCCTGGTGCACGGCCGCTGCAGTCTCCAACAGCTGCGGTCCCGACATCGTCCACAGCTCGCCCTCCGGCCCCGAGCGGGCGAGCTTGCTGAGGTCGTCCATCGCAGCGAACAGGACCTCGAGGGCATCGGTCACCGGATGACTCACCGGCGGGTCGAGTACCTCGGACATGACGCCAACCTAGCCACCACCCCGGACACAACCCCGCCTCGCTATACTGCAGGAAACCCTTTATCCACAACGGTTTGAGCCGTCTCAGACCGCCGTCACGGCCGTCGGCAGCGGGTAAGCCGAGGGTGCGACCCGTCGGACCACCTCGTCGAGCACCCGGCGTACCGCCGGCTCCCCCACCCACAGGTGCTTCGCACCGTCCACACCGATCACCTCGGCCTGCGGGATGCGTGCGAACCGGTCGTGCGCCTCGGCCGGGCGAAGGTAGTCGTCGAGCTCCGGCACCAGCGCGACGACCGGCTTGTCGGACGCTGCCCACGCGTCAAGGTGCGAGTCGTCGGAGAAGCGCAGCGGCGGCGAGAGCAGGATCGCGCCGGTGATCGAAGGGTCCAGGCCGTGCATCAGCGCCAGGTCGGTGCCGAACGACCAGCCCAGCAGCCAACGGTTCGGCAGCGGCGGGTCCTCGTGGAACTCGGCGTACTCGATGGCCGCAGCCACGTCGAACCGCTCGCTGACCCCGTTGTCGAAGCTGCCCTCGCTGGTCCCGGCCGGCGAGGTGGTGCCTCGGGTGTTGAACCGCAGCACGGCGACGTCGGCCAGCGCGGGCAGGCGGTAGGACGCCTTGCGCAGCACGTGGCTGTCCATGAAGCCGCCGTGCGTGGGCAGCGGGTGCAGGGTGACCAGGGTGGCGACCGGGGGCCTTTCGAGGGGCAGGGCCAGCTCGCCGACCAGCCGGAGGCCGTCAGCTGTGTGCAGCTCGATCGACCGACGGTCGGCGGGCAGCACGGTGC
Source organism: uncultured Actinomycetota bacterium (assembly GCA_963746465.1). Taxonomy (GTDB): domain Bacteria; phylum Actinomycetota; class Actinomycetes; order JACCUZ01; family JACCUZ01; genus CAVVAY01. Next base: position 440,925 of record CAVVAY010000013.1, read on the forward strand.
TGGCTCGGATCTCCTCCGGGCCGCCGTACGTCGACAGGTGGTGCTCGCTCACGTGCCTCTAGTACCTCGGTGCGTTCCGGGAGCGCTGCGTCTTCGGGCCGCGGCGGCCGCGGGCCCGCCAGCAGGCCGTGTGCCAGTGTCGCCGGTCCGCGAGACCCGACTCGTCGTCCTCGCCGGCCGGCCACGCCACCACGTGCGGGGTCGCGGGCCGGATCTCGTGGTCGCAGCCGGGGCAGCGATAGGCCCGGGTCGCGGCCGAGCCGGTGACCTGGCGGACCACCCAGTCGTCCTCGTCGGTGCTCATCTTCGGCCCGTGCCCGCTGCTCAGCTGTAGTCGCGGAAGCCGCGACCGGCCTTGCGGCCCAGGTAGCCGGCGGTGACCAGCTGCTCCAGCAGCGGTGCCGGGGCGAAGCCCGGCTCGCGGAACTCGAGGTAGAGCGTGCGCTGGATGGCGTAGGCGACGTCGAGCCCGACCACGTCGAGCAGGTCGAACGGCCCGAGCGGGTAGCCGCAGCCCACGATCATCGCCGAGTCGATGTCCTCGACGGTGGCGTAGTGGGCCTGCAGCATCTTCACCGCGTCGTTCAGGTAGGGGAACAGCAGGGCGTTGACGATGAAGCCGGCCCGGTCGCCGCACTCGACGGCGTGCTTGCCGGCCCGGTCGCACACCGCACGCGCGGTGGCCACGACGTCCTCGGCGGTCGAGACTGTGCGCACGACCTCGACCAGCGTCATCACCGGCGCCGGGTTGAAGAAGTGCATGCCCACCACGTCCGCGGGCCGGCCCGTTGCGGCCGCGAGGTCGATGACCGGCAGCGACGAGGTCGTGGTGGCCAGCACCGCACCCGGCCGGCAGATCTCGTCCAGGGTCGCGAACAGCGCCTGCTTGACCGACAGCTCCTCGACCACCGCCTCGATCACCAGGTCGCGGTCGGCCAGGTCGTCGAGCCGGGCGGAGCCGCTGACCCGGGCGAGCGCGGCGTCCCGGTCGGCCTGCTCCAGCTTGCCGCGCAGGACGGCCTTGTCCAGCGACCGCTCCAGGTCGGCACGGACCCGGGCGACCTTCTCCGCACCTCGGGCGACGTAACGCACGTCGTACCCCGCCTTCGCGAGCACCTCGACGATGCCGGTGGCCATCGTGCCGGAGCCCACCACACCGATGCTGCTGACGTCCCGGGCCGTGCCCAGCGCGGCGCCGGGCACGGGGGTCAGGCTGTCGTCGACGACGGTCGGGGAGTCCGCTGCCTCGTAGGTGTAGAACCCCCTGCCGGTCTTGCGACCACGCAGGCCGGCGGTGACCATCTGCTTGAGCACCGGCGCCGGGGCGTGCAGCCGGTCGCGCGACTGCCGGTACATCGTGTCGAGGATCTCGTACGCCGTGTCGAGCCCGATCAGGTCGAGCAGCGCCAGGGGCCCCATCGGGTAGCCGCAGCCGAGACGCATCGCCGCGTCGATGTCCTCCCGGGTCGCGTAGCGCGCGTCGACCATCGACACCGCGTGGTTGAGGTAGCCGAACAGCAGGGCGTTGGCGATGAAGCCGGCCTTGTCGCCGATGACCACCGGGGTCTTTCCGAGCCGCTCGGCCAGTGCCGAGACGTCCTCGACGACCTCCTGCTCGGTGACGACCGTGCGCACGACCTCGACCAGCTTGAGCACCGGCGCCGGGTTGAAGAAGTGCATCCCGACGACCTTGGACGGCCGGGTGGTGGCCACCGAGATCTCGGTCACCGACAGCGACGAGGTGTTGGTCGCCAGGATGGTGTCCGCCCGGCACACCTTGTCGATGGTGGCGAAGATCTCCTGCTTCAGGTCGAGCCGCTCGGGCACCGCCTCGATGACCAGGTCGACGTCGGCCAGGTCCTCCATCGAGGTGCTGAACCGCACCCGGCCCACCAGGGCGTCCCGGTCGTCCTCGGACAGCTTGCCCCGGCGTACCGCGCGGTCCGTGGAGTGCCGCAGGTGCTCGCGGCCGCGCTCCAGGGCGTCCTCCGTCGGCTCGACACCGACCACCTGCAGACCCTCGCGGGCGAACACCTCGGCGATCCCGGCACCCATCGTGCCCAGGCCCACCACACCGACGGTCGTGAAGTTCCGCGCCATCCCGCGATCCTCCCAGGTCGAGGCCGGTCTGCGTGGACGGGGTCAGATCGGGTAGACAGGTCGGGCACGGCTCGCTCGCGCGCCGCGCTGACGGTCGCACGGGGCGGCCGTGCACGGAGGGAGCGCGCCAGCGTGCGCAACGCCCAGTCCACCCTCGCGGTGGACGTCCGGTCCGAGGGACCGACGGTGCTCGTCCGGCTGGACGGCGAGCTCGACATCACCAGCTCACCGCTGCTGCAGGCCGTCGTCGACCAGGTCCTGGCGGCCCGCCGTCAGCCGCTCTGCCAGATCCTGGTCGTCGACATGAGCGGGGTCGGCTTCGCCGACGCCTCCGGGCTCTCGCCCCTGCTGCTGGCGCGGGCCGTGCTGGCCCGCCGCGACGGCAGCGTCGACCTGCGGCACTGCCGGCGCGGGGTGCTGCGGCTGCTGCGGCTGCTGGGCCTGGAAGACATGCTGGCGTCGGAGCCGCCGGAGGTCGGCTAGCGTGTGCGGCCGTGCGGCTGGTCATCGCGCGGTGCACCGTCGACTACGTCGGCCGTCTCACCGCCCATCTCCCGAGCGCCCTGCGCCTGATCCTGGTGAAGGCGGACGGCTCGGTGTCGATCCATGCCGACGACCGCGCCTACAAGCCGCTGAACTGGATGAGCCCCCCGTGCACGCTGCGGGTCGGCACCGGTCAGGACGAAGGCGTCTGGACGGTGACCAACAAGGCAGGCGAGCGCCTGGTCATCACCGTGGAGGACGTCCTGCACGACTCCAGCCACGAGCTCGGCGTCGACCCCGGTCTGGTCAAGGACGGCGTCGAGGCCCACCTGCAGGCGCTGCTGGCGGACCAGATCGAGACGCTCGGGACCGGCTGGCGACTCGTGCGCCGCGAGTTCCCCACCGCGATCGGCCCGGTCGACATCCTGGCCAGGGACGCCGGGGGCTCGACGGTGGCGATCGAGATCAAGCGGCGCGGTGAGATCGACGGCGTCGAGCAGCTCACCCGCTACCTCGAGCTGCTCAACCGCGACTCCACGCTGCGGCCGGTCCGCGGGCTGTTCGCGGCCCAGGAGATCAAGCCACAGGCACGGGTGCTCGCGACCGACCGCGGCATCGACTGCGTGACCCTCGACTACGACGCCCTACGCGGCTTCGACGACGCCGACACCCGCCTCTTCTGACGGGTCGCTGACCGGCTCACCGGAGCGCAGCAGCAGGGCCAGGCCGGCCAGCGAGGCCAGCGCGGCAGCGAGACCGGCCACGACGTACGTCGGCCGGATGCCGACGTGGTCGGCGGACAGCGCCGCCACCACGACGGAGAGCGGTGCAGCCGCCGTCGCGGCCACCCAGTCGAGCGACGAGACCCGGCCACGCAGCTCGCGCGGCACCCGCGACCCGAGAACGCTGTCCTGGAACACGTTGCCGACCGTCGCGCCCACGAAGAACACTGCGACGAACACCCCGGCGACCATGACGTTCGGCGCGAGGCCGAGCCCGGCGATGGCCCCCAGCCCCAGCGCGTAGGCCACGTAGGACGCCACCAGCGGACGCCGGGGCGCCGGCCGGCTGCCCGCGACGACGGCCGCTGCCGTGGCCGCGACCCCGCCCACCGCGATCAGGTAGCCGAAGGACGCCACCGGCGCGTGGTACCCGCGGCTCACCAGGAACGGCAGCATCGTGATCGTGCCGGACACCGCGAACGTGATGACCAGTCCCGCCAGCAGGTTGGTCGCGAGCCACGGGGTGCGCCGGACGTAGCCGAGGCCTTCGCGGAAGTGCGCCCACGGCAGCGGCCGCCCTCCGCGCGCGTGCACGGCGAGCGGCCGGAGCAGCAGCACGCAGAGCGCCGACACCCCGAAGGTCGCGGCGTCCACCAGAAGGGCAAGCCCGACGTCGTACGCCGCCAGGACGCCGCCGAGGACCGGCCCGAGCACCATCTGGGCCATCGGGCTGACACTGCCGAGCAGGCCGTTCGCGGCGACCAGCTCGTCCTCGGGGACCAGGTCCGGCACGAGCGAGCTGAACGCCGGCGCCGCGGCGCCGGAGGCCGCCCCCAGCGGCGCCACCAGCACCAGCAGCGCCCAGAGCGGCGGGCTGCCGACCAGCAGCAGCATCCCCAGCGCGGCGACGACCGCCAGGCGCACCAGGTCGCAGACCGCTACCACGCCGCGCCTGCTCAGCCGGTCGGCCAGCACGCCGCCCAGCAGGCCGAAGACCACCCGGGGCACCAGGTTGGCCACGGCCATCGCGGCCAGCGACGCGGCCGTGCCGCCGACCTGCAGGACGGCGACGGCGATCGCCACCGTGTAGATGCCGTCGCCGGCCAGCGACACCGTCGACCCAGCGACCAGCAGCCGCAGCTCACGCCGCCGCAGCGGCCCGGTGAGCAGCCTCACGGCCCGACCTGCTCGGTCACGGTCGGGACGGCGACGAAGGACACCGCGAAGCGCGCCGCGCCCTCGTCCGGCGCTTGCTCGGTGCGGTACCGGTCCAGGACCGCGGCCACCTCGGCCGCCAGCTGCTCGGCCCGGTCGGCCGTGAGCCAGAGCCGGCTCAGCTGGAACACCGCGGCGTCCGACACGTCCCCCGCCGGGGCCGAGGGGCCGGTGAGGTAGGCGTCCTGCTCGGCCCGGGCGTCGGCCAGCAGCGCGGCCAGCACGGCTCCGCCGGGGCTCTCCAGCGGCGTGTTGCCCGGTCGGTCGGAGTGCATCCGCATCCGGTCGTAGGTCGTGCGCCAGGGCTTGTGCCGGCGGGTGGCGCCCGGCGCGGGGTCGGCCTCGACGAAGCCGTGCCGCGCCAGCACCGAGAGGTGATAGCTCACGCTCGCCGTGGACTCGCCGGTCAACACGGCCAGCTCCGCATTGGTGATCGGCTGCCGCTCGCGCACCAGCGTCAGACAGCGGAGCCGCACCGGGTGGGCCAGGGCTCGGAGGGCCACCGGGTCGGACACGTCGAGGAGTCGGTCGGGCATGACCACGAGGGTGCCATGCCAAGACTCCTTTGCCAATACTTCTTTGCAAACTGTTTCCCTGTGATCATGAAGCCTTCCCCCCGCAAGTCGGGGGTGGATCCTTTCTGATCACGGCAGGGTGGTGGGTTCGGGTGCGGGTCGTCGTGGTGGGGGCCGGTGTCGTCGGGCTGACCTGCGCGGTCCGGTTGGCCGAGGCCGGCCACGAGACCCACGTGCTGGCCCGTGACCTGCCGCCGGAGACGACCTCCGCGGTGGCCGCTGCTCTCTGGTACCCCTACCGGGCGCTCCCCCACGACCTGGTGACCGGCTGGTCGGCCCGGACCTACCAGGTGCTCAGCGGGCTCGCCGACCGGCCGGGAACCGGTGTCCGGCTGCGAGCCGGTGTCGAGCTGCTCGGGGGGTCCGGCTCCCGAGCTGCCCTGGTGGCGCGACGCGGTCCCCGCCCTGCAGACGGTCCGGGACCCGGCGCCCGGCTACCCGCGCGGCTGGCGGCTGCAGCTGCCGGTCGCCGAGATGGACGTCTACCTGGCCCACCTGGTCAGTCGACTCGTCGCCGCCGGCGGCACCCTCACCCGGCACTGGCTGGCCGAGCTGCCGGCCACCGGCGTCGTGGTCAACGCGACCGGCCTGGCCTCGCGGGCCGTCGCACGGGACACCACCGTGCACCCGGTGCGCGGCCAGGTGCTCCGGCTGGCCCAGGCCGGCATCGAGGAGTGGCTGCTCGAGTCCTCGGACGAGTCGCGTCCGCTGTACGTCGTCCCGCGCGAGCGCGACGTGGTCGTCGGCGGCACCGCCGACATCGACGCGTGGGACCTGCGGCCCGATCCCGAGGTCGCCCGGGCGATCCTCGACCGGGCGTTCGCACTGGTGCCGGAGCTGCGCGGCGCCGAGGTGCTCGGCCACCGGGTGGGCCTGCGGCCCGCGCGCCCCGCCGTACGGCTGGAGTCGGTGCCGCACGCCGACGGCGAGCCGGGCGGTGTCGTGCACTGCTACGGCCACGGCGGCGCCGGGGTCACGCTGTCCTGGGGCTGCGCCGACGACGTGCTCACAGCCGTCGAGAGCCTGCTCGCCGGAGCACAGCTGAGCCCGGTCGACGCCTAGGCGTCGGTCTCCGGGCGCCGGTAGCGCACCAGCGCGGGCGACACCACGGCCAGCACGCCGACGACCAGCACGCAGGCGATGCCGCCCCAGACCCAGGCGGCTGTCGGACCGAGCACGGCCGCGGTCGCGCCGGCCCGCACGTCACCCAGCCGCGGCCCGCCGGCGACGACCACGATGAACACGCCCTGCAGCCGACCCCGCATCTCGTCCGGCGCGTAGGTCTGCAGGATCGTCTGCCGGTAGACCGCCGAGACCAGGTCAGCCGCTCCGGCGACGGCGAGCAGCAGGACGACCAGCCACAGGGCCTGCGCGAGACCTGCCACGGCCACCGAGGCCCCCCAGGCCGCCACCGCGAGCACCAGGGCCAGCCCCTGCCGGTTGACCCGCCCGATCCAGCCGGACGCCAGCCCGCCCACGACGGCGCCGATGCTGATTGCCGCGTACAGCCAGCCGGCCCCGGACGGGCCGCCGAACCGGTCGTCGGCCATCTCGGGAAACAGCGCGCGCGGCATCGCGAACACCATCGCCACGATGTCGACGGCGAACGACATCAGCAGCACCGGCCGCCCGCTGATGAACCGCAGGCCCTCGACCACCGATCGCAGTCCCGGCCGGGTCCGCGCGCCGAGCGGCGGCACGGAGGGCAGCCGCACCGCCGCGTAGAGACCTGCGGTGAACAGCAACGCGTCGATGCCGTAGGCCCACGAGTAGCCGCCACGCACCAGCACCACGCCGGCGATCAGCGGGCCGAGCACGGTGCCCAGATTGCTCATCGTGAAGCTCAAGGTGTTGCCGGCGGGGACCAGGGCGACCGGGAGCAGCCGGGGCACCAGCGCGCCGCGGGTCGGCGCCGACATGGCGAACGCCCCGGACTGCACGGCGACCAGCGCCAGCAGCACCCAATCGGTCACCGTCACCTACCAGCGACTGCAGCAGCAGGGCACCGGTCACCGCCCAGGCGACCAGCGAGGACCAGATCAGCAGGACCCGGCGGTCGACAGCGTCCGACACGGCGCCCCCATAGAGGCCCAGCACCACGAGTGGGCCGAGGGCCGCGAGACCGATCAGCCCGACCCACAGCGACGAGCCCGTGACGTCGTACATCTGCACCGGCACCGCGACCGCGGTCAGCTGGAAACCGACGAACGCGACGCCCTGGCCGAGGAAGAGGCGACGGAAGTCTGCGTGCCGCAAGGGCCGCACGTCGACGGCCACATGTCGCAGCAGCGCGACGACCGGACCGGTCGCGGGCACCCTGCCCCCCTTCGATGCGGCATGCTCGGGCCTGTGAACCAACTCGGGACGGCCGTGTCGGTCCGCGGCCTGGTGAAGCGCTACGGCGAGCGTACGGCGGTCGACGGCGTGGACCTCGACATCCCCCGGGGCGAGGTGTTCGCTCTCCTCGGTCCCAACGGTGCCGGCAAGACCACGACCGTGGAGATCCTCGAGGGCTACCGCAGCCGGGACGCCGGGGAGGTCTCGGTGCTCGGGGTCGACCCGGTCGACGCGACGCCTCAGTGGCGGGCCCGGGTCGGCATCGTGCTGCAGTCGGTGACCGACCTCTCCGAGCTGACGGTCGCCGAGACGGTCCGGCACTTCGCCGGCTACTACCCGAGGCCGCGGGACCCCGACGAGGTCATCGCCACGGTCGGGCTCACGGACAGCGCGACGCAGCGGACCCGGTTGCTCTCCGGTGGCCAGCGACGGCGGCTGGACGTGGCGCTAGGCATCCTCGGCCGGCCCGAGCTGCTGTTCCTGGACGAGCCCACCACCGGGTTCGACCCCGCTGCCCGCCGGCAGTTCTGGGAGCTGGTCGAGGACCTGGCTCGTGAGGGGACGACGATCCTGCTGACCACGCACTACCTGGAGGAGGCCGAACGGCTGGCCGACCGGGTCGCGGTCATCGCGTCCGGCCGGATCGTCGCGGTGGCCGAGCCCGCTGCCCTTGGTGGGCGCCGGGACGCCGCGGCCACGGTGTCCTGGACCGACCAGGACGGCACGCGCCGCTCGGTCCGGACCGATGAGCCGACCCGCACGGTCACCGAGCTGGCCGCGACCTTCGTCGGCGAGGTGCCCGGGCTGTCGGTGAGCCGGCCGACGCTCGAGGACGTCTACCTCGAGATGGTCGGGCTGCAGTGACGACGCGGGCGGCAGACTCGACCGACCGGGTGCCGGGCACCTGGTCGATCGGCCTGCGCCGGGTGCGCATCGAGCTGCTGCAGTTCGCCCGCGACCGGGAGGCCGCGTTCTTCACCATGCTGCTGCCGGTGCTGCTGCTGGTCGTGTTCGGGTCGGCGTTCAGCGGTGAGGTGGCCCCCGGGATCAAGTTCAGCCAGTACTTCCTCGCCGGGATGCTCGCCTCCGGCGCCGTCTACACGTCGTTCCAGAACCTCGCGATCAGCATCCCGCAGGAGAGGGACGACGGGACGCTGAAGCGGTTGCAGGGCACACCGATGCCGAAGGCGTCGTACTTCATCGGCAAGGTCGGCCTGGTCCTGGTCATCTACGTCGTGCAGGTCGCCGCCCTGATGGCGCTCGGGGTGTCGTTGTTCGACGTGCACCTGCCGGACGAGGCCGCCGACTGGTGGACGTTCACCTGGGTCAGCGCGCTCGGCCTGATCTGCTGCACCCTGCTCGGCATCGCGTTCTCCTCGGTGTCGCGCAGCGGGCGGGGTGCGCCAGCCCTGGTGTCGCCGGTCGTCCTGGTGCTGCAGTTCACCTCCGGGGTGTTCTTCCAGTACGACGAGCTGCCGCCGTGGATGCAGCAGATGGCCGCGCTGTTCCCGCTGAAGTGGCTGTGCCAGGGCATGCGGTCGGTGTTCCTGCCGGACAGCTTCCAGCAACAGGAGCTGGCCGGATCGTGGGAGCTCGGACGAACCGCGCTGGTGCTGGGCCTCTGGTCGGTGGCCGCGCTGGTGCTGGCGCTGAGGTTCTTCCGGTTCCAGCGCCGGGACGACACCTGAGGCCGGACCTCAGGCGGCGGGCAGACCGGACTGGTCCCGCACGATCTCGACGATCCGGCCGATGATCTCGGTGATGCCGTAGTCCTTGGGCGTGAACACCGCGGCCACACCCTGGTCGAGCAGCCAGCGCGCATCGGCCTCCGGGATGATGCCGCCGACCACGACCGGCAGGTCGCCGGCCCCGGCGTCCCGAAGCAGCTGCAGCACGTCCGGCACCAGCTCGCGGTGCGACCCGGACAGGATCGACAGACCCACGCAGTGCACGCCCTCCTGGACGGCGGCCGACGCGATCTGCGCCGGGGTCAGCCGGATGCCGGGGTAGACCACCTCGATGCCGGCGTCACGGGCCCGGACGGCGATCTGCTCGGCACCGTTGGAGTGCCCGTCGAGGCCCGGCTTGCCGACGAGCAGGCGCAGCCGGGTCCCGAGCTCGTCACCGGTCCGCCGGACCAGCTCGCGCACCCGCGCCAGGTCCGCGCCGGGCTCGGCGGTGCCCACCGCGCCGGAGACCCCGGTGGGCGCGCGGTAGGAGCCGAAGACCTCGCGCAGGACCGCTGCCCACTCGCCGGTGGTGACACCGGCCCGCACGCAGGCCAGCGTGGCGGGGACCAGGTTGTCCGACGACGTCGCGGCGTCGCGCAGGGCCGCCAGCGAGCCGTCGACCGCCGAGGAGTCACGGTCGGCCCGCCAGGCCTGGACCGCGGCCACCGCGCGCGCCTCGACCGCCGGGTCGACGCTCTGGACGACGGTCTCGAGGTCGGCTGTGAGCGGGCTGGGCTCGGTCTCGGTGAAGCGGTTGACGCCGACCACCACTTCGGCGCCGGACTCGACCCGCGCGCGGCGCCGCGAGTGCGACGCGACCAGCTCCGACTTCAGGTAGCCGTTCTCGACGGCTGCCACCGCTCCGCCGATCTCCTCGATGCGGGCCATCTCGGTCCGGGCGGCGGCGCACAGCTCGTCGACCTTCGCCTCGACGACGTGAGACCCGGCGAACAAGTCGTCGTACTCCAGCAGGTCGGACTCGTAGGCCAGCACCTGCTGCATCCGCAAGGCCCACTGCTGGTCCCAGGGCCGCGGCAGGCCGAGCGCCTCGTTCCAGGCCGGCAGCTGCACCGCGCGGGCCCGGGCGTCCTTGGACAGCGTGACACCCAGCATCTCGAGGACGATGCGCTGCACGTTGTTCTCCGGCTGCGCCTCGGTCAGGCCGAGGGAGTTCACCTGCACGCCGTACCGCAGCCGGCGCTGCTTCGGGTCGGCAACGCCGTACCGGTCACGGGTCACCTCGTCCCAGAGCGCGACCAGCGCGCGCATCTTGCACATCTCCTCGACGAAGCGCACGCCGGCGTTGACGAAGAACGAGATCCGCGCGACGACGTCGCCGAACCGCTCCTCGGGCACCTGGCCGGCGTCCCGCACGGCGTCGAGCACGGCGACCGCCGTCGACATCGCGAACGCGATCTCCTGCACCGGAGTCGCCCCGGCCTCCTGCAGGTGGTAGCTGCAGATGTTGATCGGGTTCCACCGTGGCACGTTAGCGACCGTGTAGGCGATCAGGTCGGTGGTGAGCCGCATCGAGGCGGCCGGGGGGAACGCGTAGGTGCCGCGGGAGAGGTACTCCTTGACGATGTCGTTCTGGGTGGTGCCGCCGAGCCGGCCCCGCACCTCGGCCGCGGCCGGGTCGTCCGGGTCGACGCCGGTCTGCTCGAGCGCGGCGGTCTCGTAGAGCGCCAGCAGCCACATGGCGGTGGCGTTGATGGTCATCGAGGTGTTCATCTCGGTGAGCGGGATGCCGTCGAAGAGCGACCGCACGTCGCCCAGGTGGCTGACCGGGACCCCGACCTTGCCGACCTCGCCGCGGGCCAGCTCGTGGTCCGGGTCGTAGCCGGTCTGGGTCGGCAGGTCGAAGGCCACCGAGAGGCCGGTCTGGCCCTTGCCCAGGTTCTGCCGGTAGAGCGCGTTCGACTCGGCCGCCGAGGAGTGCCCGGCGTACGTCCGCATCATCCACGGCTGGTCCCGCACGGCCGGATCCTACCGGCGAGTAACTCCGGCCGGGGCGCGGGTGGCGCCTCAGACGGTGGCGGCGACCGGGGCGTCCAGCGCGTCCAGGGTGAGCACCCGGTGCAGCCGGGTGACCCGCAGGATCCGCCGGACCCGGGGGGCGGCGTCCCGCAGGATGATCCGGCGGCCGAGCAGCTTGGCCCGGCGGTCGGCCCCGAGCAGGACGCCGAGGCCGGTCGCGTCGATGACCTCGACGCCGGCCAGGTCGACGACCAGGTCGCCGGAGCCGGCGTCCAGCGCGTCGTGCAGCGCGGCACGCACCTCGGAGACCGCGCTCACGTCCAGCCGGCCGGACAGCGCGATCTCGTGCCCGCTAGCCACGTCGACGACCATCTGGTCACCCCCTCGGAAGTACAGACGCGCGAGGGCGGTGCGAGGTTGCCCCGCCGGTCACGTGCTTCCTGACGGTAGGGCCTGCTCTTGGGAAAAACTTGGAGCCACGCTGTGACTCCTGTGACTTCTGTGACTTCTGTGACTCGCACCGTCGACCACGTAGGGCAGGCGAGCAGGCACCCTGCGAGGCTCAGGCGCCCGGCAAGGTAGCGATACGCCTGCCATACGTGGTCAACCGGAGGCGGCCGGACGCGAGCGGCGAACGTGCGGGGTCGGGCCGCGGAGGGCCAGGGGGGCGCGGTCGAGCCTAGGAGTCGTAGCTGTAGAAGCCGCGGCCGGACTTGCGGCCGAGGTCACCCGCGGCGACCATCCGGGACAGCGACTCCGGCGGGAAGAACTTCTCGTCCGCGGTGTCGGTGTAGATGTTCATGCTCGCGTTGCGCAGGATGTCGACCCCGGTGAGGTCGGTGGTGGCCAGCGGGCCCATGGCGTGGCCGAAGCCGAGCTTGCACGCCGTGTCGATGTCCTCGGCCGAGGCGACGCCACTCTCGACCAGCCGGATCGCCTCCATCGCCAGCGCGCAGATCAGCCGGGTGGTCACGAAGCCGGCGACGTCCCGGTTCACCACGACGCAGGTCTTGCCGACCGACTCGGCGAAGGCCCGCGCGGCGGCCAGGGTCTCGTCGCTGGTCTTGTAGCCGCGGACCAGCTCGCAGAGCGCCATCATCGGCACCGGCGAGAAGAAGTGGGTGCCGACGACCGCTTCCGGCCGCTCGGTGACCGACCCGATCTGGGTGATCGGGATCGCGCTGGTGTTCGTGCCGAGCACGGCGCCGTCGCGGCAGATCCGGTCCAGCTCACGGAAGATCTCGCGCTTGACCTCGATGCTCTCGAAGGCCGCCTCGACCACGATGTCGGCCGGCGCGACGGCCTCGAGGTCGGTGGTCGTGGTGATCCGCGCCAGGGCGGCGTCGGCGTCGGCCTGCTCGAGGGTGCCCTTGGTGACGAACCGGGTCAGTGACTTCTCGATGGCGGCGCGGCCCTTGCCGAGCGCCTCGTCGGTCACGTCGCGCAGGACGACGTCGTGCCCCGCGACTGCGGCCACCTGGGCGATGCCGGAGCCCATCAACCCGGCCCCGACGACGGCGAGCGTTGTTCCAGTCATGGGCCGGGAGCCTAACCGGGCGCCTGGATGGGCGAGACTGGCCGGGTGCCGGACTGGATCGCGCTGATGACCTCGGTCGCCGTGGTCGGCGTGCTCGCCCTCCTGCTGCGATGGGCGTACGGCGGCGGCAAGCGGTCGTTGGTCGAGCGACGGCCGAGCGCCGGCACCACCGACGACTACGGGCTGATGGTCTCGATCGCCTCGCCGGGCACCTTCATCGAGGGCGAGGTCGCCCGGCAGCGGCTGGCCGACGCCGGCATCCGGGCCCAGCTGGTCACCACCACCGAAGGCCCCCGGCTGATGGTGCTGCGCGAGCAGGAGTCCGCTGCCCGCCGGCTGCTCGCGGCCTCCTGAGGACGGCGCCGCGGCTCAGCGGTCGTCGTACACGGCGTCCGGGTCGGGCTCCCGGGTGACGTCGGCGCCCAGGTGCCGCAGTGCCCGGTCGAACCCGGGGTAGCCGCGGTCGACGTGGAAGATGTCGCTCACGTGGGTGACCCCCTCCCCCACCAGCCCGGCCAGGGTCAGCGCGGCGCCGGCCCGGATGTCGCTGGCGCGCACCGGGGCGCCGGACAGCCGCGGAACGCCGCGCACCACCGCGTGGTGCCCGTCGGTGCGCACGTGCGCGCCGAGCCGGGCCAGCTCGCTGGCGAAGACGAAGCGGCCCTCGAAGATGTTCTCGGTGATCATCGCGGCGCCGTCGGCGATCGAGTTCAACGCCATCACCAGCGGCTGCAGGTCGGTCGCCAGCCCCGGGTAGGGCAGCGTCACCGCGTCGACCGCCGTCGGTCGGCGCTCCATCACCACCCGGAACCCGTCGTCGGTCCCCTGCACGGCCGCACCGCAGGTGACCAGCTTGTCCAGCGCGATCTCCAGGTGCTCGGGACGCGCGTGCTGCACGGTGATGTCGCCCTCGGTCATCGCCGCGGCGAAGGCCCAGGTGCCGGCCACGATGCGGTCGGGCACGATCTCGTGCGTGGTCGGCGAGAGCCGGTCCACGCCCTCGATGGCCAGCGTCGAGGTGCCGATGCCGTCGAGCTTGGCGCCCATCTGCTGCAGCATCTGGCAGAGGTCGACGATCTCCGGCTCGCGGGCCGCGTTGTCGATGACCGTGGTCCCCGCCGCGAGCACGGCCGCCATCAGCACGTTCTCGGTCGCGCCGACGCTGGGGAAGTCGAGCCAGACGGTCGCGCCGTTCAGACCGTGCGGGGCGCTGGCCACGATGTAGCCGTGCTCGTTGTCCAGCTCGGCGCCGAGCTTGGTCAGGCCCGACATGTGGAAGTCCAGCGGCCGGGAGCCGATGGCGTCGCCACCGGGGATCGCGACCTCGGCGCGGCCGCAGCGGGCGATCAGCGGCCCGAGGACGCAGATGGAGGCGCGGATCCGGCGTACCAGGTCATAGTCGGCCTGGTGCCCGAGGTCGGCCGGGACGTCGATCACGACCGTGGCCGTGTCGGGGTCGTAGGCCACCGCGCAGCCCAGCCGGCGCAGCAGCTCACCCATGATCTCGACGTCGAGGATGTGCGGCACCTCGGTCAGCGTCGTGCGCCCCTCGGCCAGCAGCGCCGCCGCCATCACCTTGAGCACGCTGTTCTTCGCGCCGGTGACCCGCACCGCCCCGGCCAGCCGGGCACCACCGACGACACGGAACCTCTCCATGCGGGGCATCGTAGAGTCGCGGGCATGGTCAACCTCACCCGCATCTACACCCGCACCGGCGACGACGGCACGACGGGCTACGGCGGGCGGGGGCGGATCAGCAAGAACGACCCCCGCCTCGAGGCGTACGCCGACTGCGACGAGGCAGGTGCGTTCCTCGGCGTGGCCCTGGCGTCCGGTTCCCTGGGCGCCGATGTCGCGGCCGTGCTGACCAGGGTGCAGAACGACCTCTTCGACGTGGGCGCCGACCTGTGCACCCCGGTCGAGGCCGACCCGAAGTACCCACCGCTGCGGGTGACCCAGGAACAGGTCGACACCCTCGAGCGCGAGATCGACCGCGTCAACGCCGACCTCGAGCCGCTGCGGTCGTTCGTCCTCGCCGGCGGTACGACGGCAGCCGCCCACCTGCACGTCGCCCGCACCGTCGTACGCCGGGCCGAGCGGGCCACCTGGCGGGCTCTGGACGCCCACCCGGACACGGTGAACCCCATGACGGCGAAGTACCTGAACCGGCTCTCGGACCTGCTGTTCGTCCTGGCCCGGCACGCCAACCGGGAGGTCGGCGACGTCGTGTGGGTGCCCGGCGCGAACCGCTGAGCCGGGGCGGTCTGGTGAGCAGCACGGACTGGGCGGCCTGGCACGCCGAGTACGCCGACCCCGAGTCGGCCCTCTCCTGGCGGCTGCGAGCCGTGCAGGAGCACATCAGCAGCTGGCTGGACGCCACCGCTCCGGGGCCCGTCGCCGTGCTGAGCATCTGCGCCGGCGATGGGCGCGACCTGCTCGGCGTGCTGACGCGGCGCACCGACTCCGCCCGGGTCCGCGCCACGCTCGTCGAGGCCGATGCCGGGCTGGTCGGACGGGCGGCGGAGGTCGCTCGCGAGGGCGGCCTGCCGGGCATCACAGTCCGACAGGCCGACGCGAGCCGTACCGACGCCTACCTCGACGCCGCACCGGCCGACCTGGTGCTGCTCTGCGGGGTGCTCGGCAACATCAGCGACGGCGATGCCGCCCGGACCGTTGCGGCGCTGCCACAGCTGTGCGCAGCCGGTGCCACCGTGCTGTGGACCCGCCATCGGCGGGCGCCTGACCTCACGCCCGCGATCCGTCGCTGGTTCGCCGGGGCCGGCTTCGACGAGCTGTCGTTCACGGCCCCGAACGAGGTCATGTGGTCGCTCGGCGAGAACCGGTTCGCGGGCAAGCCGCAGCCGCTCGTCGCGGGGCAGCGGCTGTTCACCTTCGTACGCTGACGCTGCCAGCTCAGGTGGTGCGGGTGCCCGGCGGAGACGACTCGACCCAGGCCAGGAAGCCGGTGAGGGTGTCCTGGCTCATCGCCAGCTCGACCGGTCCGTCTCCGTCCAGGCAGCGCACGACGACCGCGCCGGACAGCAGGGAGAACGCCTCGGCGCCGTGCGGGTCGCGGCGCTCGACGACCTGCAGGTCGCGGCGGCTGAGCACCCGGCGCGGGCGCATCGCGTAGGAGAACACCCGGTACCACTCGAGCCGCTCGCCGGAGTAGCGGCCGATGCCGAGCACCCAGCCCTTGCCGTAGGTCCCCTCGCCTAAGCGCATGCTGCAGTCGAAGGTGCCACCGCTGCGGGTGACGACCCGGCGGCGCACCACCAGGAGTCCCAGGGCGAGCAGGGCGAGCGCCACCAGGGCGGCGAGCACGTCGAGGACCACCATCAGGCTCATCGGGGAACCCCCGGGATGGTCGACGCTGGCACGTCCGGCCGCTAGTGAGCCATGCCGTGCGCGCGGATCCTGGCCTCGGCCCGGCGCTGCTGCTGGAGGGAGTCGTCGTCGTCGGACCCGCGGGCCTGCTCGAGATCACGCTCGGCCTCGGCCAGGTCGATGTCGGTGGCCAGGTCGGCCTCCTCGGCGAGGATGCCCACCCGGTTGTCGGCCACCGACAGGAAGCCGCCGTGCACGACGGCGATCACCGGGTCGCCGGACTCCTGGCGCACCAGGACGGCCCCGTTGACCAGGGTGCCGAGCAGCGGCGCGTGGTGCGGCAGGATCCCGACCTCGCCGTCGGTGGTGCGGGCGAGCACCATCGTCGCCTCGCCGGTCCACACGGTGCGGTCGGCGGCGACGAGCTCGACCTGCAGCAGGTCGCTCTCGTCAGCCATTCTTCTCCAGCTCCTTGGCCTTGGCCTCCACGTCCTCGAGACCACCACACATGAAGAACGCCTGCTCGGGGATGTGGTCGTACTCGCCCTCGGTCAGCTTCTTGAAGGCGTCGATGGTCTCGTCGAGCGGCACGAACGACCCCTCGAGACCGGTGAACGCCTTGGCGACGAAGGTGTTCTGGGATAGGAACCGCTGGATGCGCCGGGCCCGGTTGACCAGGATCTTGTCCTCCTCGGACAGCTCGTCGATGCCGAGGATCGCGATGATGTCCTGGAGGTCCTTGTAGCGCTGCAGGATCTCCTTGACCCGGGCGGCGACCCGGTAGTGGTCGTCGGCGATGTAGCGCGGGTCCAGGATGCGCGACGTCGAGTCCAACGGGTCCACGGCCGGGTAGATGCCCAGCTCGGAGATCGGCCGCGAGAGCACCGTCGTCGCGTCGAGGTGGGCGAACGTGGTGTGCGGCGCCGGGTCGGTGATGTCGTCGGCGGGCACGTAGATCGCCTGCATCGAGGTGATCGAGTGGCCCCGCGTCGAGGTGATCCGCTCCTGGAGCAGGCCCATCTCGTCGGCCAGCGTCGGCTGGTAGCCCACGGCCGAGGGCATCCGGCCGAGCAGGGTCGAGACCTCGGACCCCGCCTGGGTGAAGCGGAAGATGTTGTCGATGAACAGGAGCACGTCCTGCTTCTGCACGTCGCGGAAGTACTCCGCCATCGTCAGCGCTGCCAGCGCCACCCGAAGCCGGGTGCCGGGCGGCTCGTCCATCTGGCCGAACACCAGCGCGGTCTTGTCGATGACGCCGGTCTCGGTCATCTCGGTGATCAGGTCGTTGCCCTCGCGGGTGCGCTCGCCGACACCGGCGAACACCGACACACCACCGAAGTTCTCGGCGACCCGGTAGATCATCTCCTGGATGAGCACGGTCTTGCCGACGCCGGCGCCACCGAACAGGCCGATCTTGCCGCCGAGCACGTACGGCGTGAGCAGGTCGATGACCTTGATGCCGGTCTCGAACATCTCGGTCTTGGACTCGAGCTGGTCGAACGCCGGCGGCACGCGGTGGATCTCCCACCGCTCCTTGATGTCGAGCTTGGCCTCCTCGACGTCCAGCGGCTCGCCGAGCGTGTTGAAGACGTGGCCCTTGGTCACGTCGCCCACCGGCACCGTGATCGGGCTGCCGGTGTCGGTGACCTCGGCGCCGCGGACCAGGCCGTCGGTCGGCTGCATCGAGATCGCGCGGACCAGCGCGTCGCCGAGGTGCTGTGCCACCTCGAGGGTGAGGATCTTGTCCTCGCCGGCGAGCGTCACACCGACCTTCAGCGCGTTGTAGATCTCGGGCATGGTGTCGACGCTGAACTCGACGTCGACGACGGGCCCGATCACTCGTGCCACCCGGCCCGACGCCTTCGGGGCGTCGGCGGTCGTGTCGGTGTTCTCGGCTACAGCAGTCATCTGTTCACTCACTCCCGGCAGTTGCACTGGCGAGCGCTTCCGCGCCACCGACGATCTCGCTGATCTCTTGGGTGATCTCGGCCTGGCGGGCCGCGTTGGCCTTGCGTGTGTAGTCCTTGATGAGCTCGGTGGCGTTGTCGGTCGCGGACTTCATCGCCCGACGGCGGGCCGCCAGCTCGGAGGCCGCCGACTGCAGCAGCGCGTTGTAGACCCGGCTCTCGACGTAGCGCGGCAGCAGCTCGTCGAGCACCGCCTCGGCCGAGGGCTCGAACTCGTAGAGCGGCAGAGCCCCGCCTTCCGGCTCCTCCTCCGTCTCCTCGATCTCCAACGGCAGCAGCCGACGGGTCACGGTCTTCTGGCTGACCATGCTGACGAACTGGGTGTAGACGATGTGGATCTCGTCGACCCCGCCCTCGGAGTTGGGCGTGAGGAACGCCTCGATCACCGCGTCGGCGACCTCTTTCGCGTTGGTGTACGTCGGGCTCTCCGAGAAGCCGGTCCACTCCCCGGCCATCTCCCGGTTGCGGAACCGGTAGAAGCCCACACCCTTGCGTCCCACCACGAACGGCACGACGTCCTTGTCGTGCTCGCGGAGCAGGGTGGACAGCCGCTCCCCCTCCTTGATCGCGTTGGAGGAGTAGGCGCCCGCCAGTCCGCGGTCGCTGGTGAGCAGCAGCAGGGCGGCGCGCGGCGGACCGTCGTCGACACCTTCCTGCTGGGTCGCAGGCACCGAGCCGGTCAGCGGATGGTCGACGTCGGAGAAGCTCGCGACCGCCGAGACGGCCCGGGTGATGGCCTCGGCGTAGGGCGTGGATGCCGCGACCCGCTGCTGCGCCTTGACGATGCGCGAGGCAGCGATCAGCTCCATCGCCTTGGTGATCTTCTTGGTCGAGTTCACCGACCTGATGCGTCGGCGGTAGACCCGCAGCTGGGAACCCATCGCTACTTCTTCGTCGCCGGCTTGCGGACGTGCTTCTTGATGGTCTCCTGCTCGACCTCGTCCTCGTCCATGGCGTCGACCGGCTCGTCGTTGACGAGCAGCTCCCCGGAGGAGGTCTCGAACTCCTTCTTGAAGCTCTCGACCGCATCCTCGAGGCCCGACGTCGCGTCGTCGGTCAGCTCCTTGGTCTCGGCGAGGGTGTCGACCAGCTCCTTGTGCTCGCGGCGCAGGTAGTCGAGCAGCTCGCTCTCGAAGCGGCGGATGTCCTCGACGGGTACGTCGTCGAGCTTGCCCGTCGTACCGGCCCAGATCGAGATGATCTGGTCCTCGACAGAGAACGGCGAGTACTGCCCCTGCTTGAGCAGCTCGACCAGCCGGGCACCGCGGGCCAGCTGGGACTTCGACGCGGCGTCGAGGTCGGAGCCGAAGGCCGCGAACGCCTCGAGCTCGCGGTACTGGGCCAGGTCCAGGCGGAGGCGGCCGGCAACCTTGCGGAGACCCTTGACCTGCGCCGAGCCGCCGACGCGCGACACCGAGACACCGACGTTGATCGCCGGTCGGACACCGGAGTTGAACAGGTCGGTCTCGAGGAAGCACTGGCCGTCGGTGATGGAGATGCAGTTGGTCGGGATGAACGCCGAGACGTCGTTGCCCTTGGTCTCGATGATCGGGAGCCCGGTCATCGAGCCGCCGCCCATCTCGTCGGAGAGCTTCGCGCAGCGCTCGAGCAGCCGTGAGTGCAGGTAGAACACGTCACCGGGGTAGGCCTCGCGGCCGGGCGGGCGACGCAGCAGCAGCGAGACCGCGCGGTAGGCGTCGGCCTGCTTGGACAGGTCGTCGAAGATGATCAGGACGTGCTGCCCGTCGTACATCCAGTGCTGGCCGATGGCCGAGCCGGTGTACGGAGCGAGGTACTTGAAGCCGGCCGGGTCGGACGCGGGCGAGGCCACGATGGTCGTGTACTCGAGCGCGCCGTTCTCCTCGAGCGCGGAGCGGATGCCCGCGATCGTGGAGCCCTTCTGGCCGATGGCGACGTAGATGCACTTGACCTGGCGCTTGACGTCGCCGGACTCCCAGTTGGCCTTCTGGTTGATGATCGCGTCCAGCGCCACGGCGGTCTTGCCGGTCTGCCGGTCGCCGATGATCAGCTGTCGCTGGCCGCGGCCGATGGCCGTCATCGCGTCGATGGCCTTGATGCCGGTCTGCAGCGGCTCCTTGACGCCCTGCCGCTGCACGACCGAGGGCGCCTGGGTCTCCAGCGCGCGCCGTGCGGACGACTCGATCTCGCCCTTGCCGTCGAGCGGGTTGCCCAGCGGGTCGACGACCCGGCCGAGGAAGCCGTCGCCGACCGGCACCGAGAGGATCTCACCGGTCCGCCGGACCGGCTGGCCCTCCTCGATGCCGCGGAACTCGCCCAGCACGACCGCGCCGATCTCGCCGACGTCGAGGTTCAGCGCCAGGCCGAGGGTGCCGTCCTCGAACTCGAGCAGCTCGTTGGTCATCGCGGAGGGCAGGCCCTCGATCCGCGCGATGCCGTCACCGGCCTCGGTGACGTGCCCGACCTCTTCGCGCTCGGCGGCGTCCGGCTCGTAGGAGGCGACGAAGCGCTCGAGCGCGTCCCGGATCTCCTCCGGCCGGATGGTGAGCTCGGCCATGTCTAGTCCTCTTCCGTCGTGTCGTCCGTGCCGCTGTCGCGGCGGAGCAGGTCAAGTGTGTGGTTCATGGCTCAGCCCACGAGCCGTCGGCGGGCTTCGTCCAGGCGGGCCACCACGGATCCGTCGATGACCTCGTCACCGATCTCGACCCGGATGCCGCCCACGAGGTCAGGGTCCAGCTGCACGTTGAGGTGCAGCTCGGCCCCGTAGATGCGGCGCAGCGCCGCGGCCAGCCGGTCGCGCTGCTCCTCGGTCAGCGGCACGGTCGCCGTCACGGTGGCGATCAGCCGGCTGCGCAGGTCGGCAGCCACCTGCCCGTAGACCTCGACCGAGCGGTCGAAGGTGCGGCCACGCGGAGCGACGACGGCCTGCCGGACGAGCCGGCGGGTCTCCTCGGTGACCTCGTCCCCGAGAAGGCCCTCGATGAGACCGGCCCGGTTCTCCACCGGGGCGGAGAGGTCGGCCAGCGCCGAGCGCAGCTGCGGGGCGCCGGCCACGATGCGGCTGACCCGGAAGAGCTCGTCCTCGACGGTGTCGAGGCGGCGTGCCTTGTTCGCGGCCGCAGCAACGGCCTCGACGGCGAGCAGCTCGACGGCGTCGACCAGGCCGCGAGGGGAGGACCACCGCGACCGCACCGCCCAGACGAGGACGTCGACAGCAGCGCTGCCCACGCGGTCGCCGAGGACCGCCCGGGCCAGGCCGGCCCGGTCGTCGCCGCTGCGGGACGGGTCGGTGAGGGCGCGGCGCAGCCCGCTCTCGCGGTCGAGCACCGCCGCCACGGCAAACAGGTCGTCGCCGAGGGCAAGCAGGTCGGAGTCGCCGGAGCGGATCAGCGCCCCCAGCGTCTCGCGCGCGGCCGCGAGCGATCCGCGGCTCGCACCCTGCATGCCCCCGCTATTCACCTGAGGCCCCCGCGAGATCGGGAGCGCAGCGAGCGATCTCGTGGTGATGGCTCATGGCTTCGTGCTCGCGTCGTCGGTCACCGAGGTGGCGCCTGCGTCGGCGCGGGACTCCAGCTCCTCGAGGAACCGGTCAACCACGCGCCGCTGGCGGGCGTCGTCCTCGAGCGACTCGCCGACGATGCGGCCGGCCAGGTCGGTGGCCAGCGTGCCCACCTGCTGACGCAGCTGGTTGATCGCCTGCCCCTTGTCGGACTCGATCTGCTGGTGCGCCTGCTCGGTGAGCCGGCGCGCCTCGGCCTGGGCCTGCTCGCGCATCTCGGTGATGATCGCCGCGCCCTGCTCGCGGGCCTGCTCGCGCAGCCGGGCCGCCTCGTGCCGGGCGTCGGCGAGCTGCTCGCGGTACTGCGCGAGCGTCTCCTTCGCCTCCTCCTCAGCAGTCTTGGCCCGCTCCATGCCGCCCTCGATGGCGTCACGGCGCTCGGCGAAGGTCTTCTCGAACACCGGGAAGACCAGCTTGCGCAGGAAGAGGTAGAGCAGCGCGAAGGCGATGACGCCGACGATCAGCTCGGAGAGATGTGGCAGCAGCGGGTTCGGCTCCTCCTCAGCAGCGAGGAGCCTCGACGCGTGCAGCACGTGGCTGGAGAGGGTCATCTGTCGTCAGCTCAGAGCACGAAGGCGAGGCCGATACCGATGATGGCAAGCGCCTCGGCGAGGGCGAAGCCCAGGATCGCGATGCCCTGAAGCACACCGCGGGCCTCCGGCTGGCGGGCCACCCCGTTGATGTAGGCGGCGAAGATCAGGCCGATGCCGACGCCGGGGCCGATGGCCGCGAGGCCGTACCCGATCATGTTCAGGTTGCCGTCCATTGCTGCGGGGTTCCTTTCCCTGTGGGGTGGTGCAGGTCGTGAAGAGATGGATCAGTGTTCGTCAGCGAGCGCGCCGGCGATGTAGAGGGCGGAGAGCAGGACGAAGACGTAGGCCTGCAGCACCTGAACGAACGCCTCGAAGAAGGTGAGGATGATCGAGAAGGCGAACGGCACGGCGCTCAGTGCCGCCAGCCCGCCGCCCTTCTCGACGAGGAGGTACTCGCCGCCCAGCACGGTCAGCAGCAGCACCAGGTGGCCGGCGAACATGTTCAGCGTGAGACGCAGGGTGAGCGTGATCGGCCGGATGATGACGGTCGAGAGGAACTCCAGCGGCGCCAGCAGGACGTAGATCGGCTTGGGCAGGCCCGGCGGGAACATCATCGCCTTGAAGTAGCCGACGAAGCCGTGCTTGCGGATGCCGACGTAGTTGAAGATCGCCCAGGAGATCAGCGCCAGGAACAGCGGGATCGCGATCTTCGCGGTGGCCGGCAGCTGCAGCACCGGGATGATGCCTGCGACGTTGAGCACGGCGATGAAGCAGAACAACGTCGTGAGGTAGGGGACGAACCTGCGTCCGTCACGGCCGATGGTGTCGCCGACGATGTCGTTGCGCACGAAGCCGTAGATGCTCTCGCCGACGAACTGCATCTTGGCGGGCACGAGGGTCGCGCGGCGGGCGGCCAGGTAGAAGACCACAGCGATCAGCAGTGACCCCAGCACGATGATGAGCATCGGCTTGGTGAAGAACGTGCCCTCGCCGAAGAGCGGCGGGAACTCGAAGTCCCTCGGCCCGGGAGCCTGGAACTCCTCTCCCTCGACCGCCTGGGCGACGTTGACCAGGTGCAAGGCGTCTCCATTTCCGGCGCGGTGCATCAGGTGTGCGAAAGCTGAGCAAATCTCTTGGGGATCAGTCCCTACTGTACCGGAGCCAAACCAGCCAGACTCCGGCGGCTGCCCCCACCACGATGCCGCCACCGACGAAGCCGCGGGTGCCGAGCCACCAGTCGAGCAGCCAGCCGATACCGCCGTAGAGGATCACTCCTCCGAGCAGGTAGCTGATGACGGCGTAGGGGTCGACGTCCCGCGCCGGAGGCGGCTCCGGCGCCTTTCCGGGGGGAACCCCGGTGACGCCGTCGTCACCGTCCCGCTGGCCCTCGACCATCGCGCGTCGGACCCTATCAGCGCTCTGCGGGGTCCCGATCCGGCGGCAGATCGACCTCGACCACCGGCGGCCGCCACCGCAGCCACCGCCACACGGTCGCAGCGGTCCAGCCCAGTGCGACCGCGATGATCGTCAGACCCAGGACGTTCGCGTCGACGCCCGAGGACTCGATGACGACGGCGAACACGACCAGCAGGACGAGCACCTGCAGGGAGTAGCCCAGCAGCAGCATCAAGGCTCCGGTGCCCCGGCGTCCCTTGGCCACCTGGACCAGAGGCAGCTGTCCCAGCAGCAGGAAGCCGACAACCAGTACCCCACCCAGGCCGGCCGCGGCCAGACCTTCGGGTCCGGCCAGGACCGCACCGAGCACCATGCAGCCCATGCCGACGCCGACGGCGACCAGGACGGAGGGACCCAGCAGCGCCCGCACCCCCATCTCCCGGCGTACCGTCACGGCGTCTTCCCTCGCCGCAGCCCGGTGAAGGTGCCCTCGGCCCGGCGCAGCCGCGGGATGTTCATCGTGACCAGCACCGCGACGACGATCACGACCGCGAGACTCGCCAGCAGCGGCGTCCGGTTCATGAACACGACGGCCGTGGACCCGAACGCGATAACCGACGACCACAGGTACATCACCAGCACCGCGCGTGCGTGGCTGTGCCCGCGTTCGAGCAGCCGGTGGTGGAGGTGCTGCTTGTCCGGCGCGAACGGCGACCGGCCGGCCAGGGTGCGCCGGACGATGGCCAGCACCACGTCGAGGAACGGCAGCGCCATCACGGCGATCGGCAGCACCAACGGCAGCAGCGCCGGCGCCAGGTCGGTGTCGACGGCGTTGGGCGCCACGGTGCCGGTGAGGGTGATGGTCGTCGATGCGAGCAGCAGGCCGATCAGCATCGAGCCGGAGTCGCCCATGAAGATGCGAGCAGGGCTGAAGTTGTGCGGGAGGAAGCCGACGCAGACGCCGATCAGCGCCGCCGCGATCACCCCGGGAGTGGTCGCACGGGTCAGGCTCTCGTTGACGGTGAGGATGTAGGAGAAGACGAAGAACGAGGCCGCGGCGATGGCGACGATGCCGGCAGCGAGCCCGTCCAGACCGTCCACGAAGTTCACCGCGTTCACCGTGACCACGACGAGCACGATGGTGAGAACGGTGCCCTCGACCGGGCCCAGCACGAAGGAGTTCGGGACCCCGTCGGAGGAGTCGCCGCCGAGGCCGCCCATCGGCAGGTAGAGCATCTGCACCCCGCCGATCACCATGACGCCGGACGCGAGCACCTGCCCGGCCAGTTTGGTGAGGGCGTCCAGCTCCCACTTGTCATCAGCGATCCCGAGCAGGCAGATCAGGACCGCGCCGGAGAGCAGCGCCAGCGTCTGCTTGCCGTCGCCGAGCCGGGGGCCGAGGAACGGCATCTGGGTGGCGACCAGGATTCCGGCCCCGAAGCCGGCGAGCATCGCGATGCCGCCGAGCCGTGGGGTGGGGATGGCGTGCACGTCCCGGTCGCGGACCGCCGTCATCGCACCCCAGCGCAGCGCGATGCGGCGGGCGACGGGGGTGAGCAGGTAGGTCACCGTCGCAGCCACGACCAGGGTGAGGAGGTATTCGCGCACGCTCCGTCGGCCGCCTACGCCGGGGTCGGGTACGCCGGGTGGTCGGCGACCAGGGCTCCGACCGCCTCGGCGACCTCGGTGGCAGCGGATCCGTCGGTGTCCCGGACGGCGCGCCCGATCAGCGCAGCCACGTCCTTCATCGCCGGCTCGGTCATGCCCTGCGTGGTGACGGCCGCGGTCCCGACCCTGATGCCGGAGCCGACCATCGGCTTCTCGGGGTCGTACGGGATGGCGTTCTTGTTCAGCGTGATGCGTGCGGCGTCGCAGCGGGTCTCCGCCACCGCACCGGTGAGACCGGGGACCCCGGTTTCGCGAAGGTCGAGCAGCGCGAGGTGGGTGTCGGTGCCGCCGGAGACCGGGCGCATCCCCTCGGCGGCCAGGCCGTCGGCGAGCGCCCTCGCGTTGGCCACGACCTGCGCTGCATAGGTGCGGTACGCCGGCTGCAGGCACTCCCCCAGGGCAACCGCCTTGGCGGCCACGGCATGCATCAGCGGACCGCCCTGGAGGAACGGGAACACCGCCTTGTCGATCCTGGCCGCCAGCTCCGGCCGGCAGACGATCATGCCGCCCCGCGGACCGCGCAGCACCTTGTGGGTCGTGAACGTCACGACGTCGGCGTACGGCACCGGCGACGGGATCGCTGCGCCGGCGACCAGGCCGATGAAGTGCGCCGCGTCGACCATCAGCCAGGCGCCGACCTCGTCGGCGATCTCGCGGAACCGGGCGAAGTCGATCAGGCGCGGGTACGCCGTGGCGCCGGCGATGATCATCTTCGGCCGGTGCTGCAGCGCGAGGTCGCGGACCTCGTCGTAGTCGATCAGCTCGGTGTCGCGGCGCACCGTGTACGGCACCGGGGTGAACCAGGTGCCGGAGAAGCTGACCTTCGAGCCGTGGGTGAGGTGGCCGCCGTGCGGCAGCGACATCGCGAGCACGGTGTCGCCGGGCTGGAGCAGCGCGGCGTAGGTGGCGAGGTTGGCGCTGGCGCCGGAGTGCGGCTGGAGGTTGACGTGAAGGTCGTCGGCCGTGTCACCACTGCCGAAGAGCCGCTTCGCACGGTCGATGCCGATCTCCTCGGCCCGGTCGACCTCCTGGCACCCGCCGTAGTAGCGCCGGCCCGGGTAGCCCTCGGCGTACTTGTTGGACAGCGTCGAGCCGAGCGCCGCCAGCACTGCGGGCGAGGTGAAGTTCTCGCTGGCGATCAGCTGCAGGCCGCCGCGCAGCCGGTCGAGCTCACCGAGCACCACACCGGCGATCTCCGGGTCCTGCGCCTGCAGGGCGTCGAAGTCCGGGCCCCAGTAGGCCCGGCGGTCTCCGGAGGGGGTCATGTCGGATCACTGTACGGCTCGGTCAGCAGGTCGCCGGAGACCTCGCGAAGGGCCTCGGCGGTCACCGCGCCCAGGCGCAGCAGGCGGGGCGCCTCGCCGGTGACGTCGACGATCGTGGAGGGCACCGGGTCGCCGGACGGCCCGCCGTCCAGGTAGACCGACACCGACTCGCCGAGCTGCTCGACGGCGTCGTCGCAGGTGGTGGCCGGCGGCTGACCGGACTTGTTGGCGCTGCTGACTGCCATCGGGCCGGTGGCCCGCAGCAGCTCGAGGGCCACCGGGTGCAGAGGCATCCGGACCGCCACCGTGCCGCCGGTCTCACCGAGGTCCCACTGCAGCGACGGCTGGACGGTGGCGACCACGGTCAGGCCGCCTGGCCAGAACGCCTCCACGAGGTCGCGCGCGGAGGCGGACAGCCCGGTGGCGATCCCGTCGAGGGTGCGCGGGGAGCCGACCAGCACCGGAACCGGCATGTCCCTGCCGCGGCCCTTCGCGGCGAGCAGCCCGCGGACGGCCTCCGGTGCGAACGCGTCGGTCCCCAGGCCGTAGACGGTGTCGGTCGGCAGAACGACCAGCTCGCCGCGGCGCACGGCGTCCCCCGCCAGGTCGAGCCCGACCGGACGCTCGGTCGGGTCGGCCATGTCGTACCGCCGCACCCACCCCACTACCCGCACCTCCCTCATGCTCCACGCCCGCGAAGTTGATCACGTCAGCGTGATCAGTGGTTGCTGAGTGCGGCACGCTCACCGCACCCAGCAGCAGTTGACCACGCCAGCGTGATCAACTTCGATCCCCCCGGACGGCGGTGAGGTAGCGGTCGCGGCCGGCCAGGTCGCGGTGGTCGGCGACGTCCAGCCAGCGCCCGGTCGCCGCGAAGATGCCGGGGGCGCTGGTGCCCTGCAGGTCGGCGTGCTCGGCCACCACGACACCCCCGGCTCGCAGCAGCCGCGCCGCGACCTGCTCGACGACGCGCATCGCGTCCAGACCGTCGTCCCCGGACCACAACGACACGGCCGGGTCGTACGCGGCGACCTCCGGGTCACGCACCACCGCCCCCACCGGGATGTACGGCGGGTTGCTCACCACGACGTCGACGGTGCCGTCGAGCTCGGGGAACGCGGTCGCCATGTCGCCCAGCCGGAGGTCGACCGACGAGCCCGCGCAGTTGCGCTGCGCCCAGTCGTGCGCGGCCGGCTCCAGCTCCACGCCGTGGACCTCGCTGCCGGGGACCTCGGTGGCCAGCGCCAGCGCGATGGCACCGGACCCGGTGCACAGGTCCACCACCCGTGGGTTCGCGGTGCCGTCCAGCGCCGCCAGCACCGCGTCCACCACGACCTCCGTCTCTGGCCGCGGCACGAACACCCCGGGCCCGACCTGCAGGGTGAGGTGCCGGAAGTAGGCCAGCCCGGTGATGTGCTGGAGCGGCTCGCGGGCGGCCCGCCGCTCGACGTACGCCTCGAACTCGGGTCCGGGGGCGTCCTTCCGCCACAGCTCGCTGCGCTCGACGCCCAGCGAGTGGGCCGCGAGCACCTCCGCGTCGTGCCGGGGCGACGGCACCCCGGCCGCCTCGAGCCGGGCCGTCGCGTCGGCCAGCGCTGCCCGCAGCGGGCGGCTCACGTGGCGAGAGCCAGCTTGGCCTCGGTGTCGGCGTCCACCAGCGCCTGGACGACCGCGTCCAGGTCGCCGTCGAGCACCTGGTCGAGGTTGTACGCCTTGTAGTTGACCCGGTGGTCGGCGATCCGGTTCTCGGCGAAGTTGTAGGTGCGGACCCGCTCGGAGCGGTCGACGGTGCGGACCTGGCTGCGCCGGGCGTCCGACGCCTCCTGGTCGGCGGCCTCCTGTGCGGCGGCGAGCAGCCGGGCACGCAGGATGCGCATCGCCTGCTCGCGGTTCTGCAGCTGGGACTTCTCGTTCTGGCAGGACGCGACGATGCCGGTCGGGACATGGGTGATGCGCACCGCCGAGTCGGTGGTGTTCACGCTCTGGCCACCGGGCCCGGACGACCGGTAGACGTCGATGCGCAGGTCGTTCGGGTCGATCTCGACGTCGACCTCTTCCGCCTCCGGCAGCACCAGGACGCCGGCTGCGCTGGTGTGGATGCGGCCCTGGGACTCGGTCACCGGGACGCGCTGCACCCGGTGCACGCCGCCTTCGTACTTCAGCCGCGCCCACACCCCGGACCCCGGAGCCGGGTTGCCACGCGACTTCACCGCGAGCTGGACGTCCTTGTACCCGCCCATGTCGGTCTCGGTGGCCTCGATGATCTCGGTCTTCCAGCCGACCCGCTCCGCGTAGCGCAGGTACATCCGCATCAGGTCGCCGGCGAACAGCGCCGACTCCTCGCCGCCCTCGCCGGCCTTGATCTCGACGATGACGTCCTTGTCGTCGTTCTCGTCGCGTGGCAGCAGCAGGGTGCGCAGCCGGGCCTCGAGCTCGGCCTGCCGGGCCTCCATGACGGGCACCTCGGCGCGGAACGACTCGTCGTCGACCGCCAGCTCGCGGGCGGTGGCCAGGTCACCGGCCAGCTCCTGCAGCTCGCGGGAGGTCTCCACAACCGGCGTCAGCTCGGAGTAGCGCTTGCCCAGCGCCCGGGCCCGGGCCTGGTCGCCGTGCACGGCGGGGTCGGCGAGCTCCTGCTCGAGGCGGGCATGCTCAGCCAGCATCTCGGCGGGTGCCTCCACGACTGCTCACCTCACTCTCGACTCGGACCCGCAAGAGCAACGGCGCCGGTGGAAGCCCCCGAAGGGACCCCCGACCGACGCCGTGGGAACAGCTACTTGGCGGCTGACTTGCTGCCGGTGCCGAAGCGCTTCTCGAACCGGGCCACGCGGCCGCCGGTGTCGAGGATCTTCTGCTTGCCGGTGTAGAAGGGGTGGCACTGCGAGCAGACCTCGGCGTGGATGACGCCGCTCTTCGCGGTGCTGTGCGTCGTGAACGTCGACCCGCAGCTGCAGGTGACCGTGGTCTCGACGTACTCGGGGTGGATGTCAGGCTTCACTTTGGTGCTCTCCTCACGATGACGGTCGCCGGGTCGTCGCCACCTCGGACGGCGGGACGTGAACCGGAACCAGCGGGACAGTCTGCCAGAGGCAGGTCCACCCGTCATAACCGAACGGGCGCACCGTCCTGTTCCCGCGCCAGCAGCGGCAGCAGCAGGGCCACCGCCTCGCTCAGGTCCCCGGTCGAGCGCCAGGGCCGCAGGCCGGCCGGGTCCGGCAGCCCGGCGTACTCGCCGGTGCGCACCCGGACCACGCGCATGCCGACCGCCCGGGCGCCCGCGACGTCCTTGCCCGGCCGGTCGCCGACGTGGACCACCTGCTCGGCCGACAGGTCGAGCAGCTCCAGGGCCCGCCGGAAGGGGGCCGGGTGCGGCTTGCGCAGGTCGCGGCCGCCGAGCTCGTCGGAGACCACGACGTGGGCGACCAGCCGGTCCAGGCCCAGTGCAGCGACCTTGCCGTGCTGGATCCGCGGGTTGCCGTCGGTGATCAGCACGACGGGTACGACGGCGCTGAGCCGTTCGAGGGCCTCGAGCGCTCCGGGGTACGCCGTGAGACGGGCTGGTGCGTGCCGGGTGAAGGCCGCCACCAGCTCCCCGACGTACTCCTCGGGCGGGACGCCGACGGCGGCCAGTGCGCGGTCGACGATGCCGCCCCGGTCCGAGCCCTCCGCGGCGGTGCGCACCAGGGCCCGGAGGAGGGGGTCCCGTTCCAGCCCCAGCTCGGCGCCTCGGTCCGCGACCGCGGCCCAGGCCCCGGCCAGCCACTGGCCCTGCGGGAAGACGGTGTCGTCGAGGTCGAGCGTGACGGCGGCGACCGGGCCGCCGTTCATGCCGGCTGCCGCAGCGGGGGGCCGGTGAGCAGCTCCGGTTCGCGCGGCGCGAGCAGCGCGCGCAGCCCCGGGTCGGCCAGAGCAGCCACCACCTTGTCGCCCGCGTGACCGTCGCCGTACGGGCAGGGCAGCGCTGCCACCCGGGCGAGCTCCAGGGGGTCGTCGTACGCCGCAGCCGCCGCCAGCACCCGGTCCTCGTCCAGCCCGCTGAGCACGGCCGCTCCGTTCTCGACCCCCTCCCAGCGGGGCGTGGTCGAGCGCATCACCACGACAGGCACGCCGAGGTAGGACGCCTCCTCCTGGATGCCCCCGCTGTCGGTGACCACCATCCGGCTGGCGGCCAGCGCCCGCAGCAGGTTCTCGTAGCCGAGCGGGTCGACCAGCCGGACGCCGGGGACGGCGGCCAGGCCGGCCCACCAGCCGGCCGCCTCGAGCCGGTCCCGGGTGCGGGGGTGGACGGGGAACAGCACCGGTCCGTGCCGGCGGGCCAACCCCTCGACCACCGAGACCAGCACGGCGAGCCGGGCCGGGTCGTCGACGTTGGTGGCCCGGTGGGCCGTGACCAGGACGCCGGTACGCCGGTCGAGCGGCACCCGGCCGACACCAGCGAGCCGCACCGCGTCGAGGACCGGGTTGCCGACCACTCGGACCCGGCCCGGGTCGACGCCCTCCTGGACCAGGAAGGTCCGGGCCAGCTCGGTCGGCGCGAGGTGCACGGTGGCGAGCACGGCGAGCATCCGCCGGTTCGTCTCCTCCATCGACAGCTCGTTGAAGGAGCGCAGGCCGGCCTCGACGTGCACGACGCCGACACCGGCACGCCGGGCAGCCATCGCGACCAGCGGCGCCGTATAGGTGTCGCCGAGGACGAGAACGGCATCCGGTCGGTGACCGGCGAGCTCGCGGTAGGCGTGGGCGAGCAGAGCACCCACCCGGTCACCCTCGGCGCCGTCGAGCTGCCACACGTCGTCCGGCGGGCAGCCGAGCTCGGTGAACAGCCTGGCGGCGAGGCGGGGGTCGGCGTGCTGACCGGTGGCGACGCAGCGCACCCGATGACCCGCGGCGCGCAAGGCGGCGACCACCGGTGCGAGCTTGACCACCTCGGGCCGGGTCCCGACCGCCACGGTCAGCGCGAGGGCATCGCTCACTCCGCGTACACCTCAACCAGGAAGCGGCTCATCTTCACACCCGGCCGGGTCACCAGGCGCTCCTCACGGGGACGCAGGCCGACGATCTCGCGCAGGTACTCGGTGACGATGTCGGCACCGGCGTGCAACGTCAGCGGCAGGCCGCCGGAGAACCGGGGGTTCACCTCGTGGATGGTCACCCCGCCGTCCTCGGCGACGAAGCCCTGCACGTTCGCCGGGCCGACCAGGCCGGTGGCCTTGATCACGAGGGAGACCACGTTGACCACCTCGTCGTCAGCGAAGGTCTCGCCCTTGGTCGAGATGCCACCCTTGGTCTCCAGCCGCCACCGCGGGCAGACCGCGAGGACCGCGCCCGAGCCGTCGACGAGGACGTCGGCCGTGAACTCGCGGCCGGTCAGCTGGGTCTGCACCAGGGGCTGCGGTGTCGACGCGAGGGCCGTGCGCAGCCGCGTCGGGTTGGGGACGACGTGGACGTCCCGGCTGCCGCGGCCGAACCTCGGCTTGACGATCCACGGGCCGGGAACGCCTTCGGCCTTGCCCAGGCCGGTCGCGGGCACCGGCAGCCCGGCACCGGTCATGGCCTGGTGGAACGCCCACTTGTCCAGGCAGGTCGCGACGGCGGCAGCGGAGGGCATCAGGGTCCGGACGCCGGCCTCGTCGAGGTACTCCGTGGCGCCGGACAGCGCCGCGTACTCCTCGGCGACGGTGCAGATCATGGCCTGCGCGGACGACACGGTGATGACGCGCAGCAGCGCGGCGAGGAAGTGCGGGTCGTCCCCGCGAGGGACGACGTGCGACTCGTCGGCCAGCGCGAGGCCCACCGCATCCGGGTCCGAGTCGACACCGACGACCCGGTGGCCCCGGGCTTGCAGAGCTCGCAGGACCGCGACGCCGGCGGCGCCCCCGACACCCGTGACAAGGACCGTGGTGCTGTGCAGCGGGTCCGGGTCGGCCGTCTCCAGGACGGCGGCAGGCGGCTCCTCGGCGGCGACGTCGGCACCGCGCTGGAACCGGGCCGACCGCGCCGGGTCGAGCGAGGGTGGCACGGTCGCGCCGGCGACGCCGGCGAGGATTGGCTGGGACCCGTGGCGGCGGGCCCGCAGCTCGGGGTGGGTGTCCAGGTAGGCCCGGGCCCAGAGCCGCAGCTCCACGATCGACCCCGTGGAGGCCGGCTCCCACTGCCGGCCGGCGACGGTCTCGATCACGGCGGCCAGGACGGCGGGGTCCTTCTCGGCCCGCACGGCACGCAGCAGGGACGGGGCGGTCGCAGCCAGCCCGAGCTCAGCGGCCTGCAGGACAGCGGCGGCGCGGACGGCCGGGTCGTCATGGGCCAGTCCGGCGCGGACTCCACGGCGGACTCGCGCCAGCCGGACGGTGCGCCAGGCGACCGCCATGGCGAGCAGGGCCAGCCCGACCAGGACCAGGATCTGCAGCATGGTCGCCCCGGACATCAGGCCGCCGTCCGCTGCCAGCACGGAAGTCTTCATGCTTGGTCCATTCGGGTGAAAACAGCCGTCGCTTGAGCGATTCGCTAGAGGACGTCGCTGACCCGGGCGGCCCGGGAGATCGTCGCGGTGGCGCTGGGCAGGATGAGGTAGAGCATCAGGAAGAAGCCGACCAGCGTGTACGTGAGGGCGAACAGCGTGCCCACCCAGTCGTGGAAGAGGACCAGGCTCCCCGGGCCGGCCTCCACCCCGACCCACAGCGAGGCCGCGATCCGCAGCACGTTCCCGGTCAGGATCAGCAGCGCCGCCACCAGGAAGGCCACCACCCGCCGGACGGGGTTGCCGCGCAGGATGCACAGGGCGATCCCGGCCAGCGCGAGGATCGGGATGAGCGCCGAGCAGTACGGCGTCAGCGAGGCGCGGAAGGCGTCGTTGCCGGCCGGCAGGACCTGGAAGACGTGGTCGCCGACGACCGAGATGCGGCCGCCGTACCCCAGCAGGCCGAGCACCAGGTCCCCCTCCACGGTGCGCATCGGTCCGGTCAGCAGCAGGAACCCGCCGTAGGCGATCAGCAGGCAGACGAGCAGCGAGGAGGCGACGCGCAGCCGGCGGGCGTTCATGCCGACGCCCCGTGCAGCGGCGACCAGGACGACCGCTTGGTCTTCGCCCAGGTGTAGGGCCGGCCCAGCACACCGTCGATCCACGCCTTGGCGCACACCAGCATGAAGACGAAGAACAGCGGTGTCAGCCAGGCGACCGACCACGCAGCTCGGCGGGGTGCCCGGCCCACGACCAGGCCGACGGCGAGCTCGCAGAACGGACCGGCGAAGAGAAGGGCAGCCAGCGGGAGCATCTCGAACACCGACACCGAGGGGCCGACGCCGCCGATCCGAAGGGCGGTTATGAACAGCGTCAGCGCGCAGATGGCCGGGACGTGGTAGACGAGCAGGAACTGCAACGTCTCGATCTTCTCCACCAACGACAGGTGGGGGGAGCGGACGACCGCCGAGCGGTACTCGCGCCAGACCTGCTGGTGACCGCGGGCCCAGCGGTAGCGCTGGGTGCGGAACCGGCGCAGCGTGGTCGCTCCCTCCTCGGTGTCCACCGCGGTGATGTCGTAGCGGATCTGACCGCCGCTGAGCACGATGCGCATCGTCAGGTCGGTGTCCTCGGTGACGCTGTCCTCGTTCCAGCCTCCGAGCTCGAGCAGCTTCGACGTGCGCACCGCGCAGTTCGCCCCGCCGTAGGCCGGAAGCCCGAACAGCGCCTGCCGTCCGTACTCGTTGACCAGGTAGCCGGAGAAGTAGTCGATGGCGATCGAGCGCGCCAGCGTCGACTCGACGGAGTTCCGGATGATGCAGCGGCCCTGGACCGCGTCGACCCGGTCGTCCTGGAAGTGCCGCACCAGGCGCGAGATCACGTCCCTCCTGGGCACGTGGTCGGCGTCGAAGACGACCAGCACCTCGCCGCGCGCCTGTTCGGCCGCCAGGTTGAGCGCACCGGACTTGCCGCCACCCGCACCCGGCGGCCGGCGCAGGACGTGCATGTGCCGCTCCCCGGCGGTCAGCCGCTCCAGCAGGTCGCCGGTGCCGTCGGCCGACCCGTCGTCCACGAACAGGATCTCCAGGTGCGACCGCGGGTAGTACAACGCTGCCATGCCGTGGACCAGCTTCTCCGCGACCAGCGCCTCGTCGTGGCAGGCCACCAGCACCGACACCGCCGGCTGGTAGCCGAGCTCGACCTCCGGCGCGTCGTACAGGTCCTTGGGTGCCCAGCGCACCGCTGCCGCCGCGAACGCGACGTGCCGGAGGAAGAACACCAGGAACACGAGGTTCACCCCGACCGTCGCCACCAGGATGGCCGAGTTGACGCCGACGGCCGCGCAGCCGAGCACCGCGATCGCGGCGATGACCAGCAGGGTCCAGGGCGCCGCCTGGTCCACCGGCGTCGTCGTCGGCCGGGCGAGAGCGGTCGGCTCGGTCGTCAGCGCCACTGCAGTGCCTCGAGGTCGAGCTCGTCCCGCACCGGCAGGTCCGCCGGGGCGACCTGCCAGAGGAAACGAGGCGACTCGAAGGCCTCGGCGTACCGGGTGCGGGCCCGCTGGCCCCAGTAGCGGATGCCGGCGTGCACCGCCTCGAGGTCCACCATGGGGCAGTCCACGACCTGCGACCAGTGCGCACGGAGGGCGCCCATCTTGTCCTCGACCGTCGCGCCGACGTCGACGAACACCGTCGGGTCGAACGAGGTGGTGGAGGGAGCCTGGTAGTACATGACTCGGCCGGTCCGGCGGGCCGCGGCCAGCGAGGCCGTGGATACCGCGACGTGGTCCTGGTGGCTGTCGTTGGGCGCGTGGGTGTAGACGACGTCCGCCTCGAGACGCCGCAGCACGGAGTCGATGACGTCCACCGACTCGCGGCCGGCCGGGATCGAACCGTCGTCGAAGCCGCCCCAGAGCAGGGTGGCGCCGATCACCTGCGCCGCCGCCTCCTGCTCGCGCACGCGGGAGGTGATCCCCTGCGGGCCACGCTCGCCGGAGGTCATCACAAGCATGGTGACCTCGTCACCTGCGAGCACGTGCGCGCGAAGAGCGCCGGCGCAGCCGAGCTCGATGTCGTCGGGGTGCGCCCCGACGGCCAGAACCTTCATGCCCCACTCCACACGGGTCGGGCGCCGACGTGGCCGTGCCGCGGCCGGACGGCGAACGGGATCGCGAGCGACAGCAGCAGGAGGAAGATCGCGAAGGCGGTGACGCTGCCGATCATCGAGACCGGCTTGGTAGCGCAGGCGGGCGCCCCGGAGAGGCTCGCCGAGTTGTTGCCGAGCCGCCAGCTGGCGCTGTTCCCTGGGACGTTGGTGACGAACGCGTTGATCTTGCGTCCGGGAAGGAAGTCCTCCGGCTGGCCGCCGTTGTCGGCGCCGGGCGACATCTTGTTCTTGTTGCCGTAGTCGATGTGCACCGTGTCGTTGCTCGGGTTGTTCCAGCCCCAGACGATGGTGCGTGACCCGTTGGTCTCGACCCACACGCACTCCGCGATCGGGGTGATGTCCTTGCAGGCCGGGTCGCTCATCGGGGTGCACTCGACGACGGCCGCCGCAGCCGGCCCGGCCAGGCCGACCCCGGTCAGGCCGGAGAGCGCGACGACGACCGCGAGCACGGCGGCGCGCAGCACTGCGCGGGTCGCGGCACGTGGCGCTCGACCTCGGTCCTGCTGCACGAAATGCCCTTCTGAGCCGTCTGTCGGCGTACGACGCCGCCGGTCGGGGGGAGACCGTGCTTGATCGTTCGGCAGAGATCACCTCTGGCTGTATGGCCCGGTCGGCTGGCAGAACCCGTGGAGAGGACTAGCCCGGATGGGTGAGGACGGCAGACGGCCCCCGCACCGAGGGGTGCGGAGGCCGTCGATCGGGGCGCCTGGTCCAGCTCCAGAGCGTGCGTCAGTCGTCGTCCGGGCTGCCGTTGCCGTTGCCGTTGCCGTTGCCGGGCATCGGCATCGTCTGCTGCACCTGCATGAGGAACTCGGCGTTGCTCTGCGTCTTCTTCATCCGGTCCAGCAGCAGCTCGAGGGCCTGCTGGGTCTCGAGGGCGTGCAGCACGCGGCGGAGCTTCCAGGTGACCTGGAGCTCGTTGCGGTCCATCAGGATCTCTTCCTTGCGGGTGCCCGACGGGTCCACGTCCACAGCCGGGAAGATCCGCTTGTCCGCGAGCTTGCGGTCCAGCTTGAGCTCCATGTTGCCGGTGCCCTTGAACTCCTCGAAGATCACCTCGTCCATCCGCGAGCCGGTCTCGACCAGCGCGGTGGCGAGGATGGTCAGCGAGCCGCCGTTCTCGATGTTCCGGGCGGCGCCGAAGAAGCGCTTCGGTGGGTAGAGCGCCGTCGAGTCGACACCACCGGAGAGGATCCGGCCGCTGGCGGGGGCCGCCAGGTTGTACGCACGGCCGAGCCGGGTGATCGAGTCGAGCAGGACGACGACGTCGTGCCCGAGCTCGACGAGCCGCTTGGCTCGCTCGATCGCCAGCTCGGCGACGATGGTGTGGTCCTCGGCCGGCCGGTCGAAGGTCGAGGCGATCACCTCGCCCTTGACCGACCGCTGCATGTCGGTGACCTCTTCCGGTCGCTCGTCGACCAGGACGACCATGAGGTGGACCTCGGGGTTGTTCGTGGTGATGGCGTTGGCGATCGCCTGCAGCACCATCGTCTTGCCCGCCTTGGGCGGCGAGACGATCAAGCCGCGCTGACCCTTGCCCAGCGGCGCGACGAGGTCGATGACCCGGGTGGTCAGGATGCCCGGCTCGGTCTCGAGGCGGAGCCGGTCCTGGGGGTACAGCGGGGTGAGCTTGCCGAACTCCACCCGGTCCTTGGACCTCTCCGGGTCGGCCCCGTTCACGGTGTCGAGGCGGACGAGGGCGTTGAACTTCTCCTTGCGCTCGCCCTCGCGGGGCGCTCGCACGGCGCCGGTGACGGCGTCGCCCTTGCGCAGGCCGGTCTTGCGCACCTGGGCGAGCGCGACGTACACGTCGTTCGGGCCCGGGAGGTAGCCCGAGGTACGGACGAACGCGTAGTTGTCCATGATGTCGAGGATCCCGGCGACCGGCACCAGGACGTCGTCCTCGCTGATCTCGGGCAGCGCGTCGCCGTCGCCGGGCGCGAAGCCGTCCCGGCCGCCGCGGCGGTTGCGGTTGCGGTCCCGGTAGCGGCCGCGACGACGGCTGCGGCCCCCGCGGTCGTCGTCCTCGTCGTCGCGGTTGGCCAGGGCACCCTGGCTGCCCGAGGTGCCCTGGCGGTCGCCCTGCTGGCGGTCGCCCTGCTGCCGGTCACCCTGCTGGCGGTCACCCTGCTGGCGGTTGCCCTGCTGGCCACCGCGGTCGTCGCGCTTGCGGTCGCCGCCCTGCTGGCCCTGGCGGTCGGCCTGCTCGGCGGGCTCGCTCGCCGCAGCTGCCCGGTCGCCGCGCTCGGACCGGTCCCGGCGCGGTCGGCGGCCGCCGTCGGCCTGGCCGTCGGACGGCGGGTTGTCGCCGGTCTCGGCCGACCTGTCCTGCGGGCTGTCGTCGTCGGTGGGCCGGCGCTCGGCGCCGGCGGACCCGCGGCGGCTGCGCCCGGCGGATGTCCTGGCGGCCGGTGCCTTCGCGGCCGCGCCGCCGGAGCCGCCATCCTGGCGTTCCTTGATGGCTTCGATCAGCTGGCCCTTGCGCATCTTGGCGGTGCCGCTGATGCCGAGCTCTCCGGCCAGGCCCTGCAGCTCGGCGAGCACCATGCCGGACAGACCGGCGGAGCGCTTGCGGGCGGGCTTGGTCGCCGAGGAGTCGGCGGAGGTCCCGGCGCTGCCCGTTGCGGGCGCGTCGAGGACGTCGGTGGTGTCGGACACAGAGGGGTCCTTCCTGGGGCGACGGGCCGCGTCATGGCGGCTCCGGTCGGGCGTTTCGTCCCGCAGCCGGGACGTCACAGGGGTGGGAATCGCTCACCAGGTTCCTCAGGCCGAGAGCCCCACGCGATCCCCGGAGGCTCCACCGGTTCCCTGCCCCGCGGACAACGAGGAGGCGATCAGTGGGGAGCCACGGTTGTCGAAGACTCGGCCGCGGGAAGCGACCGGGGAGTCGTGGCGGGGCACCGGCCAGGCAGTGGCTGCTGGTGCGCTGCCGAGCGTAACACCATCGGACTCGGCGGCGTTCCCCACTCCCCGAAGAACTCGCCCACCTGGTCAGCTGCTGACGACGGTGGCGCCGGTGCGGACGACGTCGAGCTCGAGCCGGCGCCAGCCCTCGGGCGCCTCAACCGCAGGGTCGCCGGCCTCGCCGAGAACCAGGACGGTCGGACCGGCACCGGACACCACCGCGGCCCGGCCGAGGCTGCGCAGCCTGCGGACCTGCTCGTCGGTGCCGGGCATCGCCGGTGCGCGGTAGGACTGGTGCAGCCGGTCCTCGGTCGCCGGGAACAACAGGCCTGGTACGTCGGTGAGCGCCGCGACCAGCAGCGCCGCGCGACCGGCTGCATGCGCCGCGTCGGCGTGCGGGACGGTGGCCGGAAGCAGCCCGCGGGCGGTCTCGGTGGACAGCTCGGTGCTCGGGACCAGCACCGTGGCACGCAGCTCGGGACGCGGCTCGAGTCGTACCGCGTGCACGCCGTCGGCGTCGCCCCAGGCCAGCGTCAGCCCACCGAGCAGGCAGGCGGCGGCGTTGTCCGGGTGACCCTCGAAGCCGGTCGCCATGGCCAGCACGGCGTCGTCGTCCAGACGGTCCAGGCCGTCGTCCACCAGGGCCCGTCCGGCCAGCAGCCCGGCGACGACTGCGCCTGCCGACGAGCCCAGACCGCGGCCGTGCGGGATGGCGTTCGTGCAGTCGAGTGACAGCGGCGGGTGTGGGGCCTCCAGCGCGTCGAGGGCGGCATGGATCGCGCGCACCACGAGGTGTCGGCGGCCCGTCGGCACCGCCCCGGCTCCCTCGCCGCGCACCTGCACGCTGACCTGGTCACCGTCGGCCGGGTCGCCCGCCGTCACGATGACCTCGTCGTGCAGGTCGAGCGCGAGCCCGAGGCAGTCGAAACCCGGGCCGAGGTTGGCGCTGGTCGCCGGGACCCGGACGGTGACCGACCGGCTCATGCCGGCTGCAGGCCGAGCACGGCGGCGGCGGCGCGGACGTCGGCCGGGACGGTCTCGGTGTCGATGCTGATCTCGCGCAGTGCGGTCTCGGTGTCCTTGAGCCCGTTGCCGGTGACGGTGCACACGACCAGCAGACCCGGGTCGAGCAGGCCGCTCCGGTGGCACTGCAGCAGCCCCGCGACCGCGGCCGCGCTGGCCGGCTCGACGAAGACCCCCTCCTTGGCCGACAGAAGTCGCTGGGCGTCGAGGATCGCGCGGTCGCTGACGGCGTGCACCAGCCCCCCGGACTCGTCGCGGGCCGCCACGGCTCCGGCCCAGGACGCCGGATCGCCGATCCGGATCGCGGTCGCGACCGTCTCCGGTGCCGCCACCCGCTCGCCGCGCACGATCGGGGCCGCGCCCTCGGCCTGGAAGCCCCACATCCGCGGTCGCTCGCAGCGCCCGTCGTCGGCGTACTCGGTGTAGCCCTTCCAGTACGCCGTGATGTTGCCGGCGTTGCCGACCGGCAGGCAGTGCACGTCGGGCGCCCGCCCGAGCGCGTCGACCACCTCGAACGACGCGGTCTTCTGACCCTCGATCCGGAACGCGTTCACCGAGTTCACCAGCGAGACCGGCAGCTGGTCGGCGAGGTCGCGGGCCAGCCGCAGGCAGTCGTCGAAGCCGCCCTCGACCTGCAGCAGCCGGGCGTCGTGCACCAGCGCCTGCGCGAGCTTGCCGGCCGCGATCCGGCCGTGCGGGACCAGCACCACGCAGGACAGACCGGCTTTCACGGCGTAGGCGGCGGCGGAGGCGCTGGTGTTGCCGGTCGAGGCACAGATGACGGCCGTCGCACCCTCCTCGACCGCCTTGGAGATGGCGACCGTCATGCCGCGGTCCTTGAACGAACCGGTCGGGTTGGCACCCTCGACCTTGAGGTGGATGTCGCAGCCGGTGAGCTCAGAGAGGTGACCGGCCCGGACCAGCGGCGTGCCACCCTCGCCGAGGCTGATGACCGGCGTGCTCGGTCCGACGGGGAGCCGGTCGGCGTACTCAGCCATCACGCCTCGCCAGGTGTGGGCCATCGCCTAGCCCCCCTCGACCCGCATCACGCTGAGCACCCGGCGCACGACGTCCAGCCCGCGCAGCGACTCGACGGTCGCCGACAGCGCGGCGTCGGTGGCGTGGTGGGTGACGATGACCAGCACCGCGTCGTCCTCGCCGTGCTTCTCCTGCCGGACCGTCTCGATCGAGACGCCCTGGTCGGCGAACGCGGTGGCCACCCGGGCGAGCACGCCGGAGCGGTCGGCGACGTCGAGGCTGACGTGGTAGCGCGTCACGGTCTCGCCCATCGGGCGCAGCCGCAGGTCGGCGTACGCCGACTCCCCCGGGCCACGCCCGCCGGAGACCTTGTGCCGGGCCACGGCGACGATGTCGCCGAGGACGGCGCTGGCCGTCGGCGACCCGCCGGCGCCGCGGCCGTAGAACATCAGCTCGCCGGCCGCCTCGGACTCGACGAATACCGCGTTGAAGGCCTCGCGAACCGAGGCGAGCGGATGGCTGGTCGGGATCATCGCCGGGTGGGCCCGGACGCCGACGCTGCTGCCGTCCTCGGAGACCTCGGCGATCGCCAGCAGCTTCACCACGCAGCCCATCGCGCGGGCGCTGGCGACGTCGGCGCTGGTGACCTCGGTGATGCCCTCGCGGTGCACGTCGGCGGCGGTTACCCGGGTGTGGAAGGCCAGGGCGGCGAGGATCGCGGCCTTTGCCGCAGCGTCGAACCCTTCGACGTCGGCGGTCGGGTCGGCCTCGGCATAACCGAGCGCCTGGGCCTCCTCGAGGGCGTCGGAGAAGCTCGCGCCGCTCTCGGTCATCCGGGTCAGGATGTAGTTGGTCGTGCCGTTGACGATGCCGAGCACGCGGCGCACCCGGTCGCCGGCCAGCGACTCGCGCAGGGGTCGCAGGATCGGGATCGCGCCGGCCACGGCGGCCTCGTAGTAGAGGTCGACGCCGTGCTTGTCGGCGGCGTCGAACAGGGTCGCGCCGTCCTCGGCCAGCAGCGCCTTGTTCGCGGTGACGACCGATGCGCCCGATTCCAGCGCGCCGAGGATCAGCGAGCGGGCCGGCTCGATGCCGCCGATGACCTCGACCACGATGTCGACGTCGTCCCTGGTGGCCAGCGCAGCCGCATCGGTGGTGAACAGCCCGGCCGGCAGGTCGCCACGGTCGCGGGAGGTCCGGCGGACCGCGATGCCGGCCAGCTCGAGCGGGCTGCCCACCCGCGCTGCCAGGTCGTCGGCGTGCGTCGTGAGCAGCCGGGCCACCTCGCTGCCGACCGTGCCGCAGCCGAGCAGCGCGACGCGCAAGGCACCTCCCATGCGCGCCAGCCTGTCAGACGGCGACCCCCCGCACGGCCGGTGACCGCGATCCGGGCGGGCCGCAGCGGGTC
This sequence comes from uncultured Actinomycetota bacterium, assembly GCA_963746465.1. Lineage (GTDB taxonomy): Bacteria > Actinomycetota > Actinomycetes > JACCUZ01 > JACCUZ01 > CAVVAY01. The sequence continues at coordinate 482,731 of CAVVAY010000013.1, forward strand.
AGCCCTGCGCGAGCAGCTGCTCCCGGAGCTGCTGCACTACCTGCTTCCAGTGGTCACGCTGGCGCTCTCGCTCCTCGGCGTCCGCCAGCCACTCCTGGTGGAAGCGGAGCACGGTCTTGCCCGGTCCGCTCCGGCTGACGGTGACCTGCGCCGTGGTCTCGTGGTCCCAGCCCGAGGGGCAGAGGGTGACCCGCACCCGCTCGCCGTCGTGATAGCTGCGCACCTCCCCGTGGGCGCCGTCGTCGCTGCGGAACGTGGCGCCCTTCTCCGGCGCCAGGACGGCGCCGGGGCCGAGCCAGGTAGCGACACCCTCGGGGCTCACGACAGCGGCCCAGACCTTCTCCAGCGGGAGGTCGAGCGTCGACGACACGCCGATCTCCCAGCCCACGTCCTTGGTCTTTCCTACTTCCTTGGCTGCCATCCCCCGAGGATGCCACCGCTCCCCGACAAGCCGTCAGCCGACATCGAGGGTGAACAGGTCCTCGACGGTCTCCCGGCGGAGCAGGACCCGGGTGCCCTGCTCGGTGACGGCGACGACCGGCGGCCGCGGCACGTGGTTGTAGGTCGAGGCCATCGACCGGCAGTACGCCCCGGTCGCCGCGACGGCCAGCAGGTCCCCGGGCCCGACGTCGGCCGGCAGCCAGGCGTCCTTCACCACGATGTCGCCGCTCTCGCAGTGCTTCCCGACGACCCGGGCGAGCATCGGTTCGGCGTCGGAGGACCGGGACGCCAGCAGCACGGTGTAGTCGGCGTCGTAGAGCGCCGTGCGGATGTTGTCGCTCATGCCGCCGTCGACGGAGACGAAGGTCCGGACACCCTCGACCTCCTTGACCGTGCCTACTTCGTAGACCGTGATGGTTCCGGGCCCGACGATGCCGCGACCGGGCTCGATCGCCAGGGACGGGACGGCGAGGCCGTACGCCGAGCACTCACGTTCGACGATGCTGCGCAGCGAACGGCCCATGTCGACCACGTCGGCCGGGTCGTCGGCACTGGTGTACGCGATACCGAGGCCGCCGCCGAGGTTCAGCTCGGGCAGCTCGACGCCGAGCTCGTCGCGCACCTGGACGAGCAGCCCGACGACCCGGTGCGCCGCGACCTCGAACCCGCCGGCGTCGAAGATCTGCGAGCCGATGTGCGAGTGCAGGCCGACCAGCTCCAGGCCCGGAGCGGCGAGCACCCGGCGTACGGCGTCGAGGGCGTCGCCGCCGACCAGCGAGAAGCCGAACTTCTGGTCCTCGTGAGCCGTCGCGATGAACTCGTGGGTGTGCGCCTCCACGCCGACCGTGGTGCGCACCAGGACCCGTTGCGTGCTGCCGCGCTCGACGCACAACCGGCTCAGCCGTTCGATCTCGGCCAGCGAGTCGACCACGACCCGGGCCACGCCGGCGTCGAGGGCGGCATCGAGCTCGGCGGCCGACTTGTTGTTGCCGTGCAGCAGCATCCGCTCGCCCGGGAAGCCGGCCCGCACCGCGACCGCGAGCTCGCCGCCGGTGCAGACGTCCAGACCCAGCCCCTCCTCCTCGACCCAGCGGGCGACGGCGGAGCAGAGGAACGCCTTGGCCGCGTAGAAGACCATCGCGCCGCCGAACGCCTCGCGGTAGTCACGGCAGCGGCGCCGCAGGTCGGCCTCGTCGAGCAGGAAGGTCGGGCTGCCGTGCTCAGCCACCAGCTCGCGCACGTCGTGGCCGCGGATCACGAGATGGCCGCCGTCGGCGCGGCGAAGTCCGAGCGGCCAGACCGCGGGGTCGACGGCGCCGAGGTCAGCCGGCGGACCGGCGTGCAGCCCGTCGTGGGCCAGCTCGCCGGACCTCGGCCCGGCCGGGTGGGCGCGCACCGGCGTACCGCTTACATCCGCTCGGGCGCGCTGACGCCGAGCAGCCGGAGGCCGTTGGCCAGGACGACCCGGGTCGCCTCGACCAGCCAGAGCCGGGCCCGGTGGGTGTCGGCCGGCTCCTCGTCGCCGCGCGGCAGCACCCGGCAGGCGTCGTAGAACCGGTGGTAGGTGCCGGCCAGCTCCTCGAGGTAGCGCGCGACCCGGTGCGGCTCGCGCAGCTCGGCGGCGGTCGCGACCACCTGCGGGAACTCACCGAGCGCACCGAGCAGGTTGCCCTCCTGCTCCTGGTCGAGCAGCTCCGGGTGCAGCTCGCCCTTGTCCAGGCCGAGCTCGGTGGCGTTGCGCAGCAGGCTGGCGACCCGGGCGTGGGCGTACTGCACGTAGTAGACCGGGTTGTCGTTCGTGTGCCGCGCCCACAGGTCGAGGTCGAGGTTGATCGGCGAGTCCGAGGAGTAGCGCGCGAGCGCGTAGCGACCGGCGTCGGCGCCGATCGCGTCGACGAGCTCCTCCAGGGTGACCGTGGCCCCGGCGCGCTTGCTCATGCGCACCGGCTGTCCGTCGCGGACCAGGTTGACCAGCTGCCCGATGAGCACCTCGACGGTCCGGTCGGGGTCGTCGCCGAAGCAGGCGGCGACGGCGCGCAACCGGCCCACGTAGCCGTGGTGGTCCGCACCGAGCATGTAGATGCAGCGGTCGAAGCCACGCTCACGCTTGTCCAGGTAGTAGGCGCAGTCAGCGAGGAAGTAGGTCGGCTCGCCGGTGCTCCGGACGAGGACCCGGTCGCGGTCGTCGCCGTAGTCGGTCGTGCGCAGCCAGACGGCTCCGTCGCGCTCGTCGACGTGGCCCTGCGCCCGCAGCCTCGACAGTGCGGCGTCGAGCTCGCCCTTCTCGTGAAGGTCCTTCTCGTTGAAGTAGACGTCGAACGCGACACCGAAGTCGGACAGGGTCTGGCGGATCTCGGCGAACATCAGCTCGACACCCGCGACCCGGAAGACCTCCTGCGCCTCGGCGTCGTCGCGGTCGAGGACGTCGGGCTGCGCGGCCACGATCTCGGCCGCGATGTCGTCGATGTACGCGCCGGCGTAGCCGTCCTCGGGCGTCGGCTTCCCCTGGGCGGCGGCGAGCAGTGAGCGCGCGAACCGGTCGATCTGCGAGCCGGCGTCGTTGAAGTAGTACTCCCGGGTGACCTCGGCACCCGCGGCGGACAGGATCCGGCCCAGGGCGTCGCCGACCGCGGCCCACCGGACGGCACCGATGTGAACCGGGCCGGTGGGGTTCGCCGAGACGAACTCGAGGTTGATGTTCTGGCCGGCCATGGTCGTCGTCCGGCCGTAGGCCTCACCCGCCTCGACGACGGTCCGGGCCAGCTCGCCCTGCGCAGCGGAGTCCAGGGTGATGTTGAGGAAGCCGGGCCCGGCGACGTCGACCGCCGCCACCCCGTCGGCCTCCCGGAGCCGGGCGGCGACCGACTCGGCGACCTCGCGCGGCGGCCTCCCGGCGGGCTTGGCGAGCTGCAGCGCGACCGAGGTCGCGTAGTCGCCGTGCTCCTTCACCCGGGGACGATCGACCCGCACCTCGTCGGGCACCGGGACGACGAGGTCCCCGGCATCGACGGCAGCCTGGACCGCAGCCCGGACCGCGGCCGACAGCTCGGCGGGCGTCACGCGGCGTCCCTGGTCACGCCGTCCAGCCTAGAGGGACGGGTCAGGTGGGCTGGTGCGCGACCAGGTCGCGGACCGTGCGCACCAGCGCGCTCGGGTCGAACGGCTTGGTCAGATAGGCGTCGACGCCCACCTCGTCTCCGCGCCGCAGGTCGTCGGCCTGCGCACAGGCAGTCACCATCGCGATCTTCAGCGCCGAGGTGCGCGGGTCGGCGCGCAACCGCTGAACGGTGTCGAACCCGTCCAGCCGGGGCATCCGCACGTCGATCGTGATCACGTCCGGCTGGACGTCGATGACCTTCTCCAGCGCGTCCTGCCCGTCGACCGCCTGGACGACCTCGAAGCCCTCGAGCTCGAGGTTCACGGCGATCAGCGTGCGGATGACGTCGCTGTCGTCGACGACCAGCACGCGGCCCAGGCTCTCGCTCACCTGGGGAGGCTAACCGCGCCGGACGTCGAGCGAGGACGACTTGACCGACTGATAACCTCGGGACCTGCCCGAGCCCCCGTAGCTCAGGGGATAGAGCACCGCCCTCCGGAGGCGGTGGCGCAGGTTCGAATCCTGCCGGGGGCACCCTCCGCCGCCGTACTCTCAACGACGTGATCATGCTCGCGCCGGCGCTGCCGAGCCGCCGAGGCCGGTCGGTCGCCGCCGTCCTCGGCGCCGCGCTCGTGCTCGGCCTGGCGGCCTGCCAGGACGAGCCGGCGCCGGAGCCTTCGTCGGCAGCCGCGCAGCCCACCGTGTCCGCCGAGATCGTCCAGCTCCGCCGCGACCAGGTGCTCCAGCGGGTCGAGGTGACCGTGCACAACGAGGGCGACGCCGAGCTCTTCGTCGAGCGACTGCGCCTCGAGGTGGCGGGCTTCGACCTCCCCGGAGCCCTCCGCAAGGACGAGCCGGTGCTGGCCGGCTCGGTCGTCAACCTGCCGGTCCCGTTCGGCGGCGTGAGCTGCCCGATGGACGGACCGCCGCAGATCGGTCCGCCGCGGGTGACGCTGGACGTGCGGTACGGCGACGACCCGAGGTCGCGCTCGGTGCGGCTCGCGGCCGACGACAGCGACGGCCTCCTGCTGCGCATCGCCACCCGGGCCTGCGACGTCGAGCGCGTCCTGCGCGACGTGGACCTGCACTTCGCCGACGACTGGCGGCTCGAGCGCGCTTCCGAGCGTGACGTGCTGCACGGCGTCCTCGTCGCCCGCCTCCTGCACGGTGGCCCGCGCACGATCACCCAGGTCGCCGGCGCCGTGATGTACGGCCTGCAGCCGGACGCCTCGGTCGGCGCCGTGCCGTCTCCGTTGGCCGCACTCACCCCCGACCGGCCGGAGGCGCGGATACCGGTCGTGTCCTACGCCGCGCGCTGCACCGGCCACACGATCGGGGAGATCAAGAAGCCCTACGACTTTCTGGTCTGGGTGTCCCTCCCCGGTACCGGGGAGCTGGCCGTCAACCCGACCACCGGGAACCCGACCAAGGCGGCGCTCCGCCAGGTCTGCGCCTTCTGAGCAGCCGCCCTTCGACCGGACGGTGTCAGCGCGGACGCAGCGACTGCGCGAGCCGCCCGATGTCGGTGGCTCCGACCCGGCAGCAGCCGCCGACGTAGCGCCCACCGAGCCCTACCCAGCGGCGGGCGGCCTCGGCGTCGACGCCGGCACCGTCCCCGCCCCAGCTGCGGGCGGCGGCGTCCCAGCTCTCCCCGCTGTTCGGATAGACGACGGCGGGCTTGCCGCTGGCTGCGACCGCGCGGCCCACCAGCTCCTCGACGTGCTCCGGCGCGGTGCAGTTGACGCCGACGGCGACCACCCGGTCGTGCCCGCGGGCGAGCCCGAAGACCCGGTCGACGTCCTCGCCGCGGCGGGTCGTCGAGCCGTCGGCGCAGGTAAGGCTCAGCCAGCCCAGGGTGCCGTCGGGCATCTCGTCCAGCACGCCCAGCAGGACCGATGCTTCCTGCTCGGAGGGCACCGTCTCCATGGCGAGCAGGTCCGCCCCGGCGGTGGCCAGCACCTCCGTCCTGGCCAGGTGGAACTCCCGAAGCGCGGCATCGGTGAGGCCGTAGTCGCCGGAGTACTCCGAGCCGTCGGCCAGCACCGCGCCGTACGGACCTGTCGACGCTGCCACGAGCCGGTCCACCCCGTCGGCTGCCTCGTGGCCGGCGACGTCGGCCGCCTGCCGGGCCAGCTCCACGCTGCGCCGCATCAGTCCGGCAGCCTCATCCGCGCTGCAGCCCCGGGTGGCGAAGCCGGCGAAGCTCGCCTGGTAGCTGGCCGTGGTCGCCACCTGGGCACCGGCGCGGAAGTACGACAGGTGCGTGGCCACGATCTCGTCCGGCCGGTCGATGAGCAGCCGGGCCGACCACAGGTCGTCGGACAAGTCGTGCCCCCGGCGCTCGAGCTCGGTGGCCAGGCCGCCGTCCAGCAGCACCAGTTCGTTCCCGTCGGCCACGAGGTTAGGTTACGAGCATGACGGCGAACCCGACCACGACCACCGGCCGGCACAGCGAGACCTTGCAGCGTGCACTCACCGCGATCCGGGAGCGCAGCTACTGGTCGGCCTACCCGGAGAACCTCAAGGCGTACGGCGAGGAGAGCGGCACCCAGTCCGCCGCCGAGGGGAAGGCGGCGTTCGACGGCTACCTCGGCACGGCGTTCCCGCTCGAGCAGCCGGGCATCGACGGGGACGTCGGTGGCGAGCGCTCGCCGTACGGCATCGAGCTCGGCATCAGCTACCCGCACGCGGATGTCGACTCACTGCTCGCGGCTGCGAGCGCAGCCATGCCGTCCTGGCGCGCGGCCGGCCCTGAGCTGCGTGCCGACCTGGCGATCGAGATCCTGCGCCGCATCAACGCCCGCAGCCACGAGATGGCGCAGGCCGTGATGCACACGTCCGGTCAGGCCTACGCGATGGCGTTCCAGGCCGGCGGACCGCACGCGCAGGACCGCGCACTGGAGGCGGTCGCCTACGCGTACGCCGAGATGACCAGGCACGCCGCGCAGGCCACCTGGGAGAAGCCGCAGGGGAAGCGGCCGCCGCAGCGGATGTCCAAGACCTTCACGGTGGTGCCGCGAGGTGTCGCGCTGGTGATCGGGTGCAACACCTTCCCGACGTGGAACTCCTATCCCGGGCTCTTCGCGAGCCTGGTCACCGGGAACGCCGTCGTGGTCAAGCCGCACCCGCGGGCCGTGCTGCCGCTGGCCATCACCGTCGCGATCGCCCGCGAGGTCATCACCGAGGCGGGCTACTCCCCTGACCTCGTGCAGCTCGCCGCGGAGCGCCCCGACGAGGGGCTCGCCAAGGTGCTGGCGCTCCGGCCGGAGGTGAAGGTCATCGACTACACCGGCTCGACCGCTTTCGGGACCTGGTTGGAGCGCAACGCACACCAGGCAGCCGTCTTCACCGAGAAGGCCGGCGTCAACACCGTCGTGGTGGACTCGACCGACGACTACCGCGGGATGCTCGCGAACCTCGCCTTCTCCCTGTCGCTGTACAGCGGTCAGATGTGCACGACTCCGCAGAACCTGCTGGTCCCGCGCGACGGCATCACCGCCGACGGGGAGCACAAGAGCGTTGATGACCTCGGCCGTGACCTGGCCACCGCGATCGACGGTCTGCTCGGCGACGACGCGCGCGCCACGGCGCTGCTGGGCGCGGTGGTGAACGACGGTGTCCTCGACCGGCTCGACAAGTCACCGTCGTACGGCGAGGTCGTGCTGTCCTCGCGGACGGTCACGCACCCCGACTTCCCGGATGCCGTCGTGCGCACCCCGATCGTCGTCAAGGTCGACGCGGGCGACCGCGACACGTACCTGCAGGAGTGCTTCGGCCCGATCGCGTTCCTGGTCACCACCGGCAGCACCGCCGAGTCGGTCGAGCTGTTCCGCGAGTCGGTGCGCGAGCACGGTGCCATCACCGCCGCCGTGTACTCGACGCAGGTCAAGGTGCTGGACGCGGTGGAGGAAGCAGCGCTGGACTCCGGTGTCGCGCTGTCCTGCAACCTGACCGAGACCGTGTACGTCAACCAGTCAGCAGCGTTCAGCGACTTCCACGCCACCGGCGCCAACCCGGCCGCGAACTCCGCCCTCACCGACGCTGCGTACGTGGCCAGCCGCTTCCGGATCGTGCAGTCCCGTCGGCACCTGCCCGACCGCTGAGCAGGTTTCGCCGCCGAGGGTTCGGGCAGCGGCCTGCCATGAGCACTGTCGAAGAGTCGATCGAGGTGGCCGTGCCGGTCACCACCGCCTACAACCAGTGGACGCAGTTCGAGTCGTTCCCGAAGTTCATGGAAGGGGTCGAGCGGATCGAGCAGACCAGCGACACCATGACCCACTGGGTAACCAAGGTCGCCGGGGTCGAGCGGGAGTTCGACGCCAAGATCACCGAGCAGCACCCCGACGAGCGGGTCGCCTGGACCTCGGTGGACGAGCCCCGGCAGTCCGGCGTGGTCACCTTCCACCGGCTCTCGGCGGACAGCACGAAGGTGATGGTGCAGATGGACTTCGAGCCTCAGGGCCTGGTCGAGTCGGCCGGCGACAAGCTCGGGGTCGTCAAGCACCGGGTCAAGGGCGACCTCGAGCGGTTCAAGGACTTCATCGAGTCCCAGGGCCACGAGACCGGCGCATGGCGCGGCGAGGTCGACTGACCACCGCCCCGGCTGGCGACCCGCGCCGGGGCCGGGCAGGCTGACCCGGTGACCCGCGACCGGAGCGCCAACGATGACAAGAGCGACCGACGGCCGGACGAGACCGACGACGAGAAGGCCGACCGCAGGTACGACGAGCTGCTGCAGGAGCTGCGCGTCGCCCAGACCGGCGTGCAGTTCCTGTTCGCCTTCCTGCTGACCCTGGCCTTCACCCAGCGGTTCGAGCAGATCACCGAGTTCCAGCACCGGGTCTACGTCGGAACCCTGCTCGCGACGACCGTGGCCTCGGCACTGCTCATCGGCCCGGTGCCCCTGCACCGGATCTTGTTCGCCCGCGGGCTGAAGCCCCGGCTGGTCCGCGGGTCCGACCTGATGGCTCGGGGCGGCCTTGCGATGCTGCTGCTCGGCATCAACGGTGCTGTGCTGCTCATCCTGGACGTCGTCCTCGCCGGGCCGTTGCCGTTCATCCTCTCCGGTCTCGCCGTGCTGTGGTTCGTCCTGGTCTGGTACGTCATCCCGTTGACTGTCCGGGAGCGGTCCGACCAGAAGAATTGACCTGGACACGACGACCACGCGGTGAATGACCGATGTGTCCCTGGGTACGTCTCCGACATGCCCAGCAGCATCACCCGACTCACGACGCTCGACCACGAGCGCATGCTCCGGCTGCTGCGGCGCACAGTCACCGAGGGGCCGAGCCAGCAGCGGTGGCGTGACGAGCTGGTCCACCTGCTCGCTGCCCACCAGGTCGCCGAGCACGAGGCCCTGACGCCGGACGTGGTGGCGCAGGCCGGGCCCGCCGCCGGTACCGCCGTCGAGGAGCTGGCCCGGCTGGGTAGCGAGATGGCACGGGTGGTCGGCGAGCTGGCCGAGACGACCGTCCCCTCGCCGGGGGTCGGCGCCATCGGGGAGCGGCTGCGCCGGCTGATCGACCAGCACGCCACTGTGCTTGCCGAGCAGGTCCTGACCCCGCTGGAGTCGGCGGTCCCGCGCAAGGAGGTCCGACGTCTCGGTGGCGTCTACGAGACGCGTCGGGACGCGTTGCTGCGCGAGCACGGCGACGCCGAGCCGCCGCCGCGGCGGTTCGACGTGTCGCGGGCCGAGCTGTACGAGCTGGCCCGGCGGGCCGGCATCGAGGGCAGGTCGGCGATGAGTCGCCGGGACCTGATCGCTGAGCTGCAACGGCGGCAGACGGCGACCTGATCGCATTCGCGAGGTTTCTTCCGCGTGCGTCGGTGGGAGGAGTCGGGCGAGACCTCGCGCGCTGGAGCAGCCCGGCGCGCAGCACCACCCCGAGCGCCTGCCGCGCGCGCCACCCTCGGATCGAGCCGCTCCCATGCATGTCCTCCTCGTCTCCACGCTGCCCTCGACCGGCCCCGCCGGCCGGCTTGCCGATGGCCTTCGCGCCCTCGGGCACGACGTCCATGCCGTCGACCGCCCGGACCTCCACGCCACCGACGCCGCAGCCGTCGGCTACGGACTCGCCGACTCGTGGGACGGCGCCGCGCCCGACGTCGTGGTCGCGCTCGGGTGGCTCGCGGGGCTGGTGGCCCAGGTCGCTACCCGGGAGCGGTCCGTTCCTGTGCTCCTGCGGCTGCCGCGGCCCGGTCGGTCCGGCGATCCGTCGGTCACGCGGGTCGAGCGGGCCCTCGTGCGCAGCGGCGTGACGGTGCTCGCGGCCGCTCCCTCCGAGGCGGAGGTGCTGGCCATGATGGGTGCCCCCCGGAGCCGCGTGCGGGTGCTCCCCGAGACCGTCGACGTGGCCGGGATCGCGCGCCGGCTGGACGGCGACCCGGCCGTCACCGACGTCGTGGTCGTCGACGACGACACCCCGGAGGGCGTCGATGCGGTGCTCGAGGGGATGGCGGCCGGGCGTCCCGCCGTAGTGCTGGACCGTGGGGTGCTCGCCGACCTGGTGGCCGACGGCGTCAGCGGAGTCGTCGTACCGACCCGCGGAGACCTGCCATCGACTGCCCGTGCCCTGCAGGCCGACCCGATGCGGTGCGAGGCGATGGGGATGGCCGCCGCCGACCGGGTGCAGGCCTGCTTCGACGTCTCGGTGGTGCGTCCGCTCCTCGGCCGGCTGATCGCCGAGGCGACCCAGGGGGCGCTCTCGGCCGTCTGACCGGCCGTCGAGGGCAGGCCAAAGCCCCCCAGCGGTCAAGCCGGGGTCGCCGGACGCCGACGACGTGAGGGAGGCCCGGACGGCGGGCCGGACCCGAACCGCGAAGGACGCTCATGCGACGCCTGCTCGGCCGTGCCGTGCTGGCTTGCGCTGTGGCGCTGCTCGCCGTCGGTCCGGCCGGGGCAAGCGCCGCCGACAAGCCGGCCCCGACGACGCCGCCCGCCACCACCGAGCTCGACCCCGGTGTCGACCCGGACGAGCTGGCGGCCGTGCTCAAGCAGGTCCGCTCCGAGCTCGCCGAGTCCTCCGAGCAGATGCTGCGCGCCGCCGCCGATCTCCGGCTGGCCGACCGGGCGCTACCGGGCGCTCGGGCCACCGCGGAGCAGACCCGCAGGCTGCTGGCCGAGGCCGAGCGCCGGCAGGCCGAGACCGCGCAACGTCGCGGGCGGGCCCAGGTCCGGTACATGCTCAGCACCAGGGAGGCCGAGCAGACCGCGGCCGAGGTCACCGAGCAGCAGGCCAAGATCGGTCGCCTGGCCCGGGCGGTGTACCAGGGCGGCGGATCGCTGGGCAACGTCTCGATGCTGCTGGATGCCCAGTCCCCGGCCGACTTCGCCGAGCGGCTGGTGGCCCTGCAGACCGTGGTGTCCTCGCAACGTTCGGTGCTCGACGACCTGGAGACCGTCCAGCAGACCTTCGGTGAGCGCACCGACGACCTCGAGCAGGTCCGCGACGAGCTCGCCGCCGCGGACGAGCAGGCCCAGGAGGACCTGCGGACCGTGGCGGCCCTGGCCGAGGAGGCCCGCGCCGCCGAGGCCCGGGTCACCGGCCTGGTCGACCGCCGCAAGGCGGCGCTGGCGGCCGCGGCGGCCGCACAGGTGCAGGACGATGCAGCCCGCGCGCACCTGATCGGGGAGGCCACCCAGCTGCAGGCCGAGCTGGCGGCCCAGGCCCGCCGCGATCTCGGCGCCACCGCCGGCCGCGACGGCGCGACCGTCCCGGCCCGGCCCGGCACCCTGGCGTGGCCGGTGCGAGGTCCCATCACCTCGCCGTTCGGCATGCGCGTGCACCCGGTGACCGGCGTCTACAAGCTGCACACCGGCGCCGACATCGGCGCCCCGTGCGGCACCGAGGTCCGGGCGGCCCGCGAGGGACTGGTCATCCAGGCCGGCTGGAACAGCGCCTACGGGTGGCGGACCGTGGTGAGCCACGGCGTCGTCGACGGCCTCCTGCTGACCACCACCTACAACCACCAGACCGCTCTCGGCGTGGCCGTCGGCGATCGGGTCACGGCAGGACAGGTGATCGGCACGGTGGGCTCGACGGGCTACTCCACCGGCTGCCACATGCACTTCGAGCTGTACGTGAACTCGGCGCTCGTCGACCCCGTCCCCTGGCTGCCCTGAGCCCGGGGCCAGGCCGGGCGGGCGCGGTCATGACACCAGTCCCTCGCGCCGGGCCGGCGACGCCACCGGGCCGAGAGTCAGCAGGTCCAGACGGAAGTCCTCTTCCTCGTGCCGCACGGCGCTGGTCAGCTCGGGCCGGGCGAGCATGCGCTCGTGGACCTCGTCGCCGGTCGCCGGGTACTCGGCGACCGGGTGCCGCCAGTGGCAGGCGAGCAACGTCCCGCGCGGCGCGAGGGACTCCACCACCCGGTCGAGCATCAGCTCGAGCGCGCCGGCATCGAGGTAGTAACCGAGCTCGGAGACCACGACCAGGTCGAACACCCCGTCCGGCCACTGCTCCGGCACCGCGAGGCGCTCGCAGCGCACATGGTCGTCCTGGGCGAGCGCGGTCTGGGCCGCCGTCAGGGCGCGCTCGTCCACGTCGGTGGCCAGTACCTCGTCGCAGCGGGTGGCCAGCCCGGCCGTGAGGACGCCGATCGAGCAGCCCGGTTCGAACGCCCGTCGGTACCGGGGCCGGGACAGTGCCGCGAGGGTGACGTCGCGCTTGCGCTGCTCGTACCACCGGCTGCGGAAACCCCACGGGTCCGCAGAGCCGGCGTACATCCGGCTGAAGTAGTCGGCCGGGATGCTCATGCCAGGACCACCTCGTGCTGCCGGCGGAAGTGGGCGAGTACCCGGTCCGGCAGCACCGGACCGTCCAACGGGTCCGGGCCGATCGGCGCGACCTGGGACTGGAAGCAGCCGACGGCCGCGGCCTTGCGCTCTCGTGCGTCGGTGTCGAGGTCGACCCGGCGGGCCTGCGACCACGGCACCCGGTCGTCGTCGGGCTCGGCCCAGTGCCAGGCCCAGACCGGGTACTCGAGAACAGTCGCGAAGACCCGGCCTGCTGCCCGCCCGCATGCCTCGTGGTCGGGGTGACCGTCTCCCGACCACGGCGCGAGTACGACCTCACCGTCGCGCACCAGCTGTCCGAGCCGGTCGGCCAGCTCGTCCTCCCGCTCGGTCAACCGACCGTCCGGCAGGCCGAGGTGGGTGCGCGACGCCGCGGCCAGACCGAGCCGCTCGGCCGCGACCGACGACTCGGCCCGCCGGATCGCGGCGAGCCGACCGGCCGGTTCGGCGGTCGACCCGGGGTGCGAAGCCTCGCCGTCGGTGGCCCAGAGCAACCGGAGGTCGGCGCCGAGCCGGGCCAGCACGGCGAGCAGCCCACCGACCCCGAGCACCTCGTCGTCCGGGTGGGCGGCCACCACGAGCACCGGGCGGGAGGCAAGCTCGGCGAGGTCGAGACGGGGCCAGGCCTGTGGTGCCGCCCAGTCCGCCCACCTGCTCTCGTCAGTTCCTGCCATCGGCTCGATCAGTGTCATCGCGCACCGTCCGGGTCGGCCCACGGGAAGGCGCCGGCATCCAGACTCTGCCGGCCGAGCTCCTCGAGGTCCCGCTCCGCGTGGCTCTGCCGCAGGTAGAGGTCCAGGTCGGCGACCCGTCGGCCGTGGGCGGCGTCGAGGGCCAACGGCGCGGCGCCGAGCGCCCGGCCGGTGCGGCCGACGACCTCCGTCGCGGCGCTCTCGACCGCTGCCCGGGCTCGCGCCGCGGTGAGCCGGGCGGTGGCACTCGAGTCCGCCGGGTCGTCGTCGAAGCAGGCTGCGGCCGCAGCAAGGGCGGCCCAGGCCGCCGCCAGCGCGGCGTCCGCGGCCCCGGCGTGGGCGAGCGCGTGCGGGTTCAGCGCTCGCCGGGCATCGGCCCGGGCCAGCGCGCGGGCGACACCGCGGGCACCGCCCCACCACACCGCGGCCACCCCCGCCGCGCCGTGCCAGAAGCCCGGTCGCTGCAGGTAGTCGTCCGGGCCGCCGGCCGCCGCCGCCGGGACGCCCTCGAACCGGACCGAGCGGCTGTCGCTGCCCTGCATCGCCGACGCCGGCCAGCTGCCGGCCACCGGAGCCGCGCCGGGCGCGGCGAGGTCCACGGCGAAGAGCCGGTAGCCGTCGTCGGTGCGCGCGGTGACCAAGGCGTGATCGCAGCACCCAGCGCCGCTGCACCACGGCTTGGTCCCGTCGAGCTGCCACCGGTCGCCGTCCCGCCGGGCCACCAGCGGGTCGGCCGGCGGGTTCGCGGCCCAGACCCCCCACAGCCCGTCGCCGGCTCCGGCCATGCCGAGGTCGGCGAGGATCGCGACGGCGTCGACGTGGGCCTCGGCGAGACGGGCCAGGTCGAGGTCGACAGTGCCCAGGTCGGCCAGCCCGGTGAACCGCTCGGTGGTCGCGCCGCGGCCGGGCAGCGGCAGGTCGAGCAGCCCGGCGTCGAGGGCGGCGCGAGCCCAGGCTGCCGTCCGGGCGACCGGGTCGTCGCGGTCCGGGCGCAGCGCCTGCAGGGCGGTGGCGCGAGAGGTCGTGGTGGAGGTTGAGATGGCCTTGACCTACCCCCAGACAGGCCTCTCGCACCTGCCGGAATCCTGCGGGCCCCTCGTTCGTTTCCTCCGGTGTGCCGGCTTCCCTACTCCGGCGCGAAGAAAGGGATCGATGACCCAGCAGCCCCTGGCGCGGACCGCTCCCCTGACCGAGACCTCTGACCCGGCCGACGCCCTCGGCGCCGGCCCGGTCGACGCCTTCGACCAGGAGGTGGCGACTCCTGACCTGGTCCGGCTCTACCTCGACGAGATCGGCAAGGCACCGCTGCTCGACGCGGCGACCGAGGTCGACCTCGCCCAGCGGATCGAGGCCGGGCTCTACGCCCGCCACCTGCTCGACGAGCTCGGCCACCGGCGCGCGGTCAAGCTCCGTGAGGCCCGCAAGGTCGCCACCACCCATGAGCTCGACCGGCTCGCCACCGACGGCGAGCTGGCCAAGCGCGCCTTCATCCGGGCCAACCTGCGCCTGGTGGTCTCCCTCGCCCGCCGCTACAGCCGGGCGTCGATGCCGCTGCTCGACCTGATCCAGGAAGGCAACGTCGGCCTGGTCCGGGCCGTCGAGAAGTTCGACTACGCACGCGGCTACAAGTTCTCGACCTACGCCACGTGGTGGATCCGCCAGTCCATCGGCCGGGCCATCGCCGAGCAGAGCCGCACCGTCCGGCTCCCCGTGCACCAGGTCGAGAAGCTGAGCCGGCTCGGCCGCACCCGCCGCGACCTGTCAGCCTCCCTCGGCCGGGACGCCACCGACGCCGAGGTCGCGAGCGAGATGGGCCTGGACGTCGACACCGTGCAGGACCTGGACCGGATCTCCCGGACTCCGGCCAGCCTGGACGCCCTGGTCGGCGACGACGGCGGCACCACGCTGGGCGACCTGGTCGACGCGGCGGACCCCAGCCCCGAGGACATCGTCGTCGAGCACGACTCGCGGGACGCGCTGGTCGGGCTGGTCGACCGGCTCACCGATCGGGAGGCCGAGGTCATCCGGTGCCGTTACGGCCTGGTGCCCGGGCCGAAGCAGACCTACGAGCAGATCTCCGGGCGGCTCGGCGTCTCCCGCGAGCGGGTCCGCCAGATCGAGCGCGAGGCTCTCGACCGGCTCAAGCTGTGGGTGGCCGAGGACCACTGACCACTGAGTCGTCGTCGGGGCTGTGCGGTGGCCGAGGACCACTGACCAGGGCTGGTCCGTCGACCGGGCACCGGTAAGGGTGCGGCAGCTCCTCGGCAGGAGCTGGCCCGGTGACACCGGGCGACCGAACCAGCACCGCGGCAAGCCCGCCGCCGACGGCGAGCAGCCCGGCGCAGATCGTCATCGCCGACCGGTACGCCGGTGCGAGGAGCTCCGGGTCGGCGTAGGCCGCGCCGTCCAGCCTGACCAGCAGCGGCAGCGCCGCCACCGCGAGCAACCCGGCGACCCGGGCCACCGCGTTGTTGACCCCGCTGGCGATGCCGGCGTGCCGGTCCGGGGCGGCGGCGAGCACCGTCGCGGTCAGCGGCGCCACGGTGAACGACATGCCCAGCCCGAACAGCGACACCCCGGGCAGCACGTCCAGCCAGTACGAGGTGCTCCCGTCGACCCGCCACGCCAGCAAGGCGGCCCCCGCTGCCGCGAGCAGCGGGCCCACGGTCATCGGCAGTCGCGGCCCGATCCGGCTGGCGAGCGCACCCATCCGGGACGACAGCAGGAGCAGCAGCAGGGTCACCGGGAGCAGCGAGGTCCCGGCAGCGAGCGGTGAGAAGCCGGCCACCACCTGCAGGGCCAGCACGAGGAACAGGAACAGCCCGCCGAGTGCGCCGTAGACCGCGAACGTGACTGCGTTCGTGGCGGTGAACTGACGCGAGGAGAAGATGCCCAGCGGCAGCATCGGCGCCCGCGCGGTGCGTTCCCGCCAGACGAACGCCGCGAGGCCGAGGACTCCCCCGGCCACGGTGACCAGGACGACCGGCGAGCCGAGACCGCGTTCCTGCCAGGCGATCAGCGCGAAGGTCAGCGAGCCCAGACCGGCCGCACCCAGGGCAGCACCGACGAGGTCGAGGGAGCGCGAGGCCTCCGGGTCGCGGCTCTCCGGCACGTGCCGGGCGGTGACCAGCACGACCGCGACCGCGAACGGCAGGTTGATGAGGAAGACCCACCGCCAGCCGACGGTCTGCACCAGGTAGCCGCCCACGAAAGGCCCCGCCGCTCCCGCGATCCCCGCCAGGCCGGACCAGGCGCCGATCGCCCGCATCCGGTCCTCGGGCCGGAACGACGCCTGCAGGATCGCCAGGCTGCCCGGCGTCAGCAGCGCCCCGCCGACCCCCTGTACCGCGCGGGCGACGACGAGGGTCCGGACGTCCGGCGCGACACCGCAGGCCAGCGAGGCAACGGCGAACCACACGACGCCCACCACGAAGACCCGGCGCCGACCGAACCGGTCACCGAGCGAGCCGCCCAGCAGGATCAGCGACGCGAGGGTCAGCGTGTACGCGTTGATCGTCCACTGAAGTCCGGACACCCCGGCGTCCAGCGACTCCCCGATCCGGGGCAGCGCCACGTTGACCACGGTGCCGTCGATGAACGCGAGGCCGGAGCCGAGCACCGTCGCCAGCAGCACCCACCGGGCCTGCGGTTCGCCGAACGCGAGACCGGCCTCGGCGGAGGGCGCTGCGGTGTCGGCCATGTCGTCATCCAACACCCGGTGCGAGTGGCTAGCCTGCGGGCCGTGAACCAGCCGGCCGGCTACTCCGGCACACCGCTGCCGACCAAGCTCGGCATCCGGCCTGGCGGCCGCGTCCTCGTGACCGGTGCTCCCGAGGGGTTCGTCGAGGACACGCTGGGTCCCTTGCCGGGCGTCGAGCTGCACCGCCGGGCCGGCCGCTCGCCGTACGACGTGGTGCTCGCGTTCGCTCCCGACCACCGCGCGCTGCTGGCACGGTTCGGTCCCGCCCGGCAGCGGCTCACCACGGCCGGGGGCCTCTGGATCGCCTGGCCGAAACGGTCGAGCGGTCTCGCCACCGACCTCGACGAGAACGTCGTGCGCGAGTTCGGTCTGGCCACCGGCCTGGTCGACAACAAGGTGTGCGCGATCGACCCGACCTGGTCCGGCCTGCGGTTCGTGGTCCGGCTCCACGACCGCTAGCGGCAGCAGGTCAGCCGCGGACCCGCACCGCGAGCGGCCGGGCCTGGCCGCCGCCGGCAGCTCCCAGCGCCCGGACCCGCACGAACCGCGCGGCGCGGTCGCGCAGGTCGTAGGTCTCGAAGCCGGTCACCAGCCCGCTGCTGACTCCACCCCGGGCCAGGCTCCACGCCCGGCCGTCGCGCGAGGTCCGGATGCGGAACCTGGTCGGAACGCCGCTCGGCCAGCGCACCGAGACCGCGCTGACGGTGCGCTGCGCACCGAGGTCGACCCGCACGACCCCGTGAGGACCGCGACGGAGCGAGCCGCTCAGCGCCGGCCGGGAGGCGGGTAGCAGCTCGACCCGGAGCAGGGCCTCGAGCAGGTAGTAGTCGCCGTAGGTCACCCCGCTGTCGTCGTACGTCGGGTCGTGCCGGCCGTGGAGCAGCACCGACCACGCGCCGGTGCCGCGTGCGAGGTAGCGCGGTCCGACCATCGACCGGAGGGTGTGCATCCCTGCGGCCCGCCACCGGGCCCGGCGGTCGGGGTCGGGGTCGACCCTGGCCAGCTCCAGCAACCCGGACGAGAGGATCGCGGCCGCGGTGGTGTCTCGACGGGTGCGCGGCGCGTCGTAGTCCCACCACGGCACGCCGTCGCGAGGTGCGTGGGCCACCGCGAAGCCGGCGGCCCCGCGCGCGGCCTCGAGCAGCCGCCGGTCTCCCGACTCGCGGAACGCGGTGGTGAAGCCGTGCACGGCCCAGGCCTGTCCACGCGCCCAGGTCGACCTGTCCGACACTCCCTGCACGGTGCCCCGCCAGACCGGGTCACCGCTGGCCTCGTCGAGACGGACGACGTGGAAGGTGCTGCCGTCCGGGCGCAGGTGCCAGCGGGCCGATGTCAGCGCGTGCTGCACCGCGATCCGCTGCCACTGCGCCGGGCCACCCAGGTCGGCGGCTTGGAACAGCAGCTCGAGGTTCATCAGGTTGTCGACGTTGACGGTGACCTCCCCCGGCGGCCCGTCCCAGGTGCGGATGGCCTGCACCGACGGGACGTAGCGGCTGGCCAGGGCCGCGGCCGCGCGGCGCACGACCTCGGCGTCGGTGTTGCGCCCGGCGATGACGGCACCCCGGCCGAAGCTGGTCTGCAGCAGGAAGCCGAGGTCGTGGGCGGTGGTGTCGTCCTGCCGTACGACGAGCGGCGCCTCGGCCGCGGCGGCTCGGCGGGCCCAGGTCGACCGGCCGTCGGCCTGGTAGGCGAGCCAGAGGCGGCCGGGCCAGAACCCCGCCAGCCATCCGCTCGGGCCGCTGGTGCGCCACGGCCGGCCCGGCACGGCGACGGTCGGGAACCGGCCTGCCGCGAGGCGCCTCTCGGTGCGGTCGAGCTGGTGCAGCGCGTAGGTCCGGGCCTGCCGCAGGGAGACCTCGGCCCGAGCCTCACGGTCGGCCGCCTGCGCGGGACCGGCCGGCACCGCGGACCCGCTCAGTGCCGCCACGACGACGAGGGCCGCAGCCAGCCGGCCGGCCCGTCGTCGCACTCCCCCGTCGCCTCGCACGTGACACGACGGTACCGGCGCGGGACTCGCGTCGGGTCAGTCCGTGGAGCGCAGCGGGGAGAACCAGGTCCACAGCACGGTGGTCGTGGCGCCGACCGCACCGACCCACAGCGCCGCGTGCAGCCCGAACACGGTGCCGAGCAGGCCACCCGCGAGGGCGCCGAGCGTCTTGACGCCCTGGGTCACCGTCGACAGGGAGGCGTTGACCCGGGCGAGCATGTCGCGCGGCACCTCGGTCAGGACGAGCGCCCCGGTGGTGACGTCGAACAGCATGATCGCGATGCCGACCACGATCTCGTTCGCCAGCAGCACGACCAGCACCAGCCACCGCGGGCCGTGCGCCGCGGGGAAGGCGAACATCCCGAGGCTGAACACCGCCGAGCCCAGGACGATCGTGCGGCCCCGCCCGATCCGCCGGGCGACCCGCGGCGCCAGCAGGGCTCCGACCAGCGAGCCGACCCCGCCGGCGACGGTCACCGCAGCGACCATCAACGGGGTGAAGTCCTGCGCCCGGGTCAGGTAGACGACGACCAGCGCGAAGATCATCAGCCCGAAGAAGTTGACGTTCGCGGCCGCGCCCGCGATCGCCCGCAGCCGGCGGTCCTGCCAGAGCTGGGTGAGCCCCTCGCCGATCTCGACGCGCAGCCGGCGGCGTGGCGGCGGCACGTGGCCGACCCGCTCCTGCGCACGCACCCGGCTGAGCAGGACGGCCGAGGTGAGGAACGACAGGGCGTCGACCAGCACGGCCACCGGTGCGGACAGCAGCTGGACCAGGCTGCCGCCCAGGCCGGGTCCGGCCAGCATCGCGGTCGCCTCGGACGCCTTCAGCCGTGAGCTGGCCTCGGTCAGCGCCTCGTCCGGCACCACGTCCGGCAGGTGCGCGCTGAACGCCGGGCGGAAGGTCACCCGCACCACCCCGACGAGCAGCTCGACGACGACCAGCTGCGAGACCGTGAGGACGTCGAGAAGGTAGGCGGCCGGCACGCTGACCAGCAGCAGTGCCGCGAGCAGGTCGGCCGCTACCAGCAGCGGTCGACGGCGGGGCAGCCGGTCGATCCAGGCGCCGACCAGCAGGGCGAAGCCGATGTAGGGCGCGGTGCCGGCTGCGGTGAGCAGACCCATCTGCCAGGGCGAGGCCCCCAGCAGCAGGGCCGCCGCCAGCGGCAGGGCGAGCACCGTCACCTCGCTGCCGAGGGTGGAGATCGAGTAGGCCGACCAGACCAGCCGGAAGTCCCTGCTGCGCAGCGGCCGGCGCGGATCAGGGGCCGCGGCCGGCGGCAGGTCGACGGTGCTGGTGGCGGCAGGTGCCGCGGTGCTGGTCTCCATGAATGTGAAGGTAGTGCTTCACATCGCTTTTGTGAAGGAGTTATTTCAGATATTCTCGCGGGCATGACCGACCAGCGCACGAGCCCCCAGACGCCGTACGGCCGGCGGATCTCCGACCCCGGAGCCCTGCGCGCCCTCGCCCACGCCGGGCGGTACGCGATCCTCGGCCGGCTGCAGACCGACGGCCCGGCCACCGCCACCGAGTGCGCGGAGGTGGCCGGGCTCTCCCCCAGCGCCTGCAGCTACCACCTCCGGCTGCTGGCGCGATACGGCTTCGTCGAGCCGGACGACTCGCGCGACCGGGACGGCCGCGAGCGGGTCTGGCGGGCGGCGATCACCGGGTGGCTGAACGACCCGGACCCCGGCGCCGACCCGAACGAGGTGCAGGCGATCGACTCGACGCTGTCCCGGGTGATGATCGCCAGCTCGGACCAGAAGGTCCTGGAGTTCGTCGACCGCGGGGCGGCCGAGCGGGAGTGGCGGGATGCGGCGCTGTTCTCCAACAGCACGATCGTGGCCACGGTCCAGGAGCTTCAGGAGCTCAGCGACGCGATCATGGCTCTCATGCGGCCGCTGATGCAGACCAACCGGCCCCTGGAGGAGGCACCCGAGGGCGCCCGGCAGGTGCACCTGGCCGTCCGGATGGCCCCCCGCGTGTGACGGATCCGTTGGCGGTTAGATCGGCCCATGGACTTCACGGTTCCCGATGAGCTGACCGCCCTTCGCACGTCCTACGGGACGTTCCTGGACCGTGAGGTGCGGCCGGCCGAGGAGTCGCTGCGCGAGGTCCTGACCGCCCTCGACCCGGACCGGGAGCGGATCTACCAGGCCGTGCTCGCGCTGCGCCGACGGTCGGCCGAGGAGGGCTTCTACGCCTGCTACCTCCCCGAGGAGGTCGGCGGGTCGGGGGTCTCCACCCTGGGCACCGCCCTGCTGGTCGAGGACGCCGCGCGCTCCGGGCTGCGGCTCGCGCCGCTGACCCTGGGAGTGCCCAACCCGTCGGGGCCCAGCCCGATGCTGCTCCAGCTGCCCGAGCACCTGTGGCCGACGTACCTGCACCCGGTCGTGCGCGCCGAGGCCAGCACCTGCTTCGCCCTCACCGAGCCCGAGGCCGGCAGCGACGCACAGGCGATCCGCACCACGGCACGCCGTGACGGCGACGAGTGGGTCATCGACGGCATGAAGCACTACATCACCAACGGCGACCGGGCCGACTTCGCCATCGTGTTCGCCGTCACCGACCAGGAGAAGCGGGCCGACGGCGGCATCACCGCGTTCGTGGTGCCGCGCGAGCAGTACCGCCTCGGCAAGGTGCAGGCCACGATGGCCGATTCGCACCCGGCCGAGCTGTGGTTCGACGGGACCCGGGTGCCGGCCGACCACGTGGTCGGGGAGGTCGGACGCGGCTTCCACGCGGCGATGTCGTTCCTGAACGGAGGGCGGGCCGGGTTCGCCGCCCAGTCGCTCGGGCTGGCCGAGCTGTGTCTCGCCGAGGCGGTCAAGCACGCGAAGGCCCGGACCGCGTTCGGGAAGCCGCTGGCCGCCAACCAGGGCGTGTCCTTCCCTCTCGCGGAGTGCAAGGCCGAGATCGAGGCGATGCGCTGGATGACCTACCACTTGGCCTGGGCCACCGACCAGGGCCTGTCCGCCGGTGCGCTGATGCTCGACTCGTCGATCGCCAAGTACTACTGCACGGAACGGGCGTACGCCGTCGCGGACCGATGCCTGCAGGTGTTCGGCGGGATGGGCCTGCTCCGGGAGGGCCCCGTCGAGTGGGTGCTGCGGCACCTGCGGGTGCTGCGGGTCGTCGAGGGCGCCTCGGAGGTGCAGAAGCTGGTGATCTCCCGGTCGATGGGGCTGTAGCCCGGCCGTCTCGGGCGGTCTGACGCGGTTCACCCGGGCGACTAGGCTGGGACGCACCGCCAGACGAGTCGAGAAGTGCAGGGAAGAGGGCGATCCGCGCCGTGTCACAGTCCGGGGAACGAACGGGCAGCCAGTCCAGCGCACCGGGCGGGTTCGGCCCGAACGAGTGGCTCGTCGAGGAGCTCTACCAGCAGTACCTCGCCGACAAGAACAGCGTCGATGCCGCCTGGTGGGACTTCTTCCAGGACTACAAGCCGGCCGACGCCGGCCCGGCGAGCAACGGCTCCCCTGCTCCCGCGGCCCCGGCCAACGGCGCGACCGCCGCCCCCACCACCGACAGCAGCCCCGCACCGGCGGCAGCTCCGGCCAGCCCTCCGACCACCGGGGCCGGCCCGGCAGCCGCCACCCCGCGGGCCGACGGTGCGCCGACCGCCGACCCGGTCGCGCAGAAGCCGGCCGCACCGCCGGTCAAAGCGCCCACCCCGGCAGCCCAGCCCAAGCCGGCCGCGAAGTCGTCGCCCGACGGCGTGACCACGCTCAAGGGCCCGGCGGCCCGGGTGGTCACCAACATGCAGGCCAGCCTCGCCGTTCCGACCGCGACCAGCGTCCGTGCCGTCCCGGCCAAGCTGCTGATCGACAACCGGACGGTCATCAACAATGCGCTGCAGCGCGGTCGCGGCGGCAAGGTCTCGTTCACCCACCTGATCGGCTACGCGGTCGTCCAGGCGCTGGCCGCGATGCCGGAGATGAACCAGGGCTTCACCGAGGTCGACGGCAAGCCCTCGGTGGTGCGGCCCGAGCACGTCAACTTCGGTCTGGCGATCGACATCCAGAAGCCGGACGGGTCGCGCACCCTGCTGGTGCCGTCGATCAAGGGTGCCGACGCGATGGACTTCGCCGGCTTCTGGTCGGCGTACGAGGACGTCGTGCGCCGGGCCCGGGCGAACAAGCTCACTGCCGACGACTTCGTCGGCACCACGATCAGCCTGACCAACCCGGGCACCATCGGCACGGTCCACTCCGTGCCGCGGCTGATGGCCGGGCAGGGCACGATCATCGGCGTCGGCGCGATGGACTACCCCGCGGAGTACCAGGGCGCGGCACCGGAGACGCTCGCCCGGCTCGCGGTCAGCAAGATCATGACGCTGACCTCGACGTACGACCACCGGATCATCCAGGGCGCGCAGTCCGGTGACTTCCTGCGCCGCATCCACGCCCTGCTGCTCGGCGAGGACGACTTCTACGACGAGGTCTTCCGCTCGCTGCGCATCCCCTACGAGCCGATCCGCTGGGTCCGCGACATCTCCGCCTCGCACGAGGAGGACGTGGCCAAGCAGGCCCGCGTCCAGGAGCTGATCCACGCCTACCGCGTGCGCGGCCACCTGATGGCCGACACCGACCCGCTGGAGTTCCGGCAGCGGTCCCACCCGGACCTCGATGTCGTCAGTCACGGCCTGACTCTGTGGGACCTCGACCGGGTGTTCGCCACCGGCGGCTTCGGCGGCAAGCCGATGGCCAGCCTGCGCACGATCCTCGGGGTGCTCCGCGAGTCGTACTGCCGCCGGATCGGCATCGAGTACATGCACATCCAGGACCCCGACGAGCGCAAGTGGATCCAGGAGCGCGTGGAGGTCGGCTTCCCGAAGCCGTCCCGGGAAGACCAGCTGACGATCCTGCGCCGGCTCAACGCCGCCGAGGCGTTCGAGACCTTCCTGCAGACCAAGTACGTCGGGCAGAAGCGGTTCTCCCTCGAGGGCGGCGAGTCCGTCATCCCGCTGCTCGACGAGGTGATGACCTCGGCCGCCGAGTCCGGCATGGACGAGGTCACCATCGGCATGCCGCACCGCGGCCGGCTCAACGTGCTCGCCAACCTCGCCGGCAAGAGCTACGCGCAGATCTTCCGCGAGTTCGAGGGCAACCAGGACCCCCGCTCCGTGCAGGGCTCCGGCGACGTGAAATACCACCTGGGCACCGAGGGCTCGTTCAAGGCACCGGACGGCAGCGAGACCAAGGTCTACCTGGCTGCGAACCCGTCGCACCTCGAGGCGGTCAACCCGGTGCTCGAGGGCATCACTCGCGCCAAGCAGGACCGCATCGACAAGGGCGAGGGCGGCTACACCGTGCTCCCGGTGCTGATGCACGGCGACGCGGCGTTCGCCGGTCAGGGCGTGGTCGCCGAGACGCTGAACCTCTCGCAGCTGCGCGGCTACCGCACCGGCGGCACGATCCACGTGATCGTCAACAACCAGGTCGGGTTCACGACCTCGCCGGCCGCGTCGCGCTCGTCGTTCTACTGCACCGACGTGGCCCGGATGATCCAGGCGCCGATCTTCCACGTGAACGGCGACGACCCCGAGGCCTGCGTGCGGGTGGCGAAGCTCGCCTTCGAGTACCGCCAGGAGTACCGCAAAGACGTCGTCATCGACATGGTCTGCTATCGGCGACGTGGTCACAACGAAGGCGACGACCCGTCGATGACCCAGCCGCTGATGTACTCGCTGATCGAGGGCAAGCGCTCGGTGCGCAAGCTGTACACCGAGTCGCTCATCGGCCGCGGCGACATCTCGGTCGAGGAGGCCGAGCAGGCGCTGCGCGACTACCAGGGCCAGCTGGAGCGGGTCTTCACCGAGACCCGGGAGGCGATCGGCCAGTCGCAGGACCAGGGCACCGGTCAGGGCATCGACGCCCCGGCCGAGCAGTCCTCGACGGTCGGTACGCCGGGTCGCGCGACCGCCGTACCGCTGGAGGTCGTCAAGGCGATCGCCGACGCGCACGTCGCCCTGCCCGACGGCTTCACCGTGCACCCGAAGCTGATGCCGCTGCTGCAGAAGCGGGCCGCGATGGCGTCCGAGGGCGGCATCGACTGGGCGATGGGCGAGCTGTTCGCCTTCGGCTCGCTGCTGCTCGAAGGCAAGCCGGTGCGGCTGGCCGGCCAGGACAGCCGTCGAGGGACGTTCGTCCAGCGGCACGCCGTCCTCACCGACAAGAAGACCGGGAACGAGTGGGTTCCGCTCGCCCACCTCGACGAGGGCCAGGCCCGGTTCTGGATCTACGACTCGCTGCTGTCGGAGTTCGCGGCGATGGGCTTCGAGTACGGCTACTCGGTCGCGCGCCCGGACGCGCTCGTGCTGTGGGAAGCGCAGTTCGGCGACTTCCTGAACGGTGCGCAGACCATCATCGACGAGTTCATCTCCTCGTCCGAGCAGAAGTGGAACCAACGGTCGTCGGTCGTGCTGCTGCTGCCGCACGGCTTCGAGGGTCAGGGACCCGACCACTCCTCCGGCCGGATCGAGCGCTTCCTGCAGATGTGCGCCGAGGACAACATGACGGTCGCCTACCCGTCCACGCCGGCGTCGTACTTCCACCTGCTGCGCTGGCACGCCTACCACGAGCCGCGCCGGCCGCTGGTGGTCTTCACCCCGAAGTCGATGCTGCGCCTGAAGGCTGCTGCGTCGGCGGTGGAGGACTTCACCTCCGGCACGTTCCGCCCGGTCATCCCGGAGACCGAGGGCGGCATCCAGGCCGGCCAGGTCCGCCGGGTGCTGCTGTGCGCCGGCAAGGTCTACTACGACCTGCTGGCCGAGCGGGCCAAGCGGGCCGGCTCCGGCGGAGAGCAGGTCGCCATCGTGCGGGTCGAGCAGCTTGCTCCGCTGGCCGGCGCCGAGATCGCCGAGACGGTGGCCGCCTACCCCGACGCCGACCTGGTGTGGGTGCAGGAGGAGCCGGCCAACCAGGGACCGTGGCCGTTCATGGCCCTCAACCTGCCGGCGCACCTCGGTGGCCGCGGGCTGTCCTGCGTGGCCCGCAACGCCTCGGCGTCTCCTGCTGCGGGCTCGCACAAGAAGCACGACCTCGAGCAGCACCAGCTGGTCGAGCAGGCCTTCACCCTCCCCGGCTGAGTCGTGTACTTCACCGACCGCGGCATCGAGGAGCTGCAGGCCCGGCGCGGCGAGGAGCAGGTCACGCTGGCCTGGCTCGCGAACCGGTTCCAGGAGTTCGTCGACGAGCACCCGGACTTCGAGGTCCCGGTCGAGCGGCTCGCCACCTGGCTGGCCCGGCTCGACGACGCCGACGACGACTGACGTCGTCACTGGGCAGCGGCAGGAACGTCTGCACAGGATCTTCACCTCGCGTCCGGACCTCGACCACGCCGCGTCCCTAGGCTCTCCCGCATGGAGTCCCCCGCCACCGTGCTCGTCGTCGAGGACGAGCCGGCCATCGCCGCGGCCGTCGCCGCGCGGCTGCGGGCCGAGGGGTTCACGGTGCACGTCGCAGTGGACGGGCCCGCCGGTGTCGCCGCGGCCGCCGAGCTGGACCCCGACCTGGTGGTGCTGGACGTCATGCTCCCCGGCTTCGACGGTCTCGAGGTGTGCCGCCGGGTGCAGGCGCAGCGGCCGGTCCCGGTGCTGATGCTCACCGCTCGTGAGGACGAGGCCGACACCTTGATGGGGCTGGCGGCGGGTGCCGACGACTACCTCACCAAGCCGTTCAGCATGCGCGAGCTGGTCGCCCGGGTGCACGCCCTGCTCCGGCGGGTACGCCGGGCAGCGGAGCTGGCCCGCGCGGGCGAGGCCGCGCCGCTGCAGGTGCTGGGCGACCTGGAGATCGACCGGTCGGGACGGCGGGTCCGGCGCAGCGGCACCGTCGTGCACCTCACGCCGCTGGAGTTCGACCTGCTGTCCTGCCTCGCCGAGCGGCCGCAGCAGGTGCTGAGCCGGGAACAGCTGCTCGCCCAGGTGTGGGACTGGGCCGACGCCTCGAACACCCGCACCGTCGACAGCCACGTCAAGGCGGTGCGGCGCAAGCTCGGGCCGGACGTGATCCGCACCGTGCACGGGGTCGGCTACGCGGTGGGCGACTAGATGATCGCGCCCCGCCCCCTCGACCCGCTGCGTTCGATCAAGGCCAAGCTCGGTGTGCTGGTCGTCGTCACCGTCGCCGTCTCGTCCTTCCTGGTCTGGTACGGGCTGGTCAGCCTCGGCTGGCGGCCGCGCTACACGTTGCCGGTGGCGGTGCTCGTCGCGCTGGCCGTCACCCAGCTGCTGGCGCGCGGCATGACGTCGCCGCTGCGCTCGATGACCGCGGCGGCCCGGGCGATGGCCCGCGGCGACTACAGCCGCCGGGTGCAGGCGACCTCGCGGGACGAGGTCGGCGAGCTGGCCCGGGCCTTCAACCGGATGGCCGCCGACCTCGAGGCCGCCGACCGCGAGCGGCGGGAGCTGGTCGCCAACGTCAGCCACGAGCTGCGGACGCCGATCTCCGCGTTGCAGGCCATCCTGGAGAACCTGGTCGACGGCGTGGCCGACCCCGACCCGGCCACCTTGCAGGCCGCGCTGGCGCAGACCGAGCGGTTGGGCCGGCTGGTCCGCGAGCTGCTCGACCTCTCCCGCATCGACGCCGGCACCGAGCCGCTGGACCGCCGGGACCTCGCAATGGCGCCGGTGCTCGAGGCCGCCGTGGCGGAGGCCGCGATGACCGGGCGCGACGTGCGGTTCACGGTCGACGTCACGCCTCCCGGGGCGCGCGCCTGGGCGGACCCTGCCCGGCTGCACCAGGTGCTGGCCAACCTGCTCGACAACGCCGCCCGGCACAGCCCGCCCGGCGGAACCGTGCGGGTGACGGCTTGCTCCGGCCCGGCCGGCCTGCGCCTGGAGGTCGCCGACGACGGGCCGGGCGTCGCACCGGCCGACCGCGACCGGGTGTTCGACCGCTTCTACCGCGGCGCACCGGACGCCGCGGACGGCAGCACCGGCCTCGGGCTGGCGATCGCCCGGTGGGCGGTGACCCTGCACGGCGGGCAGATCGCGCTGGCTCCGGCCGGGACGAGCGGCTGCCGGTTCCTGGTCGACCTGCCCGCCGGTCCGGAGGGGTCGGCATGAGCGGCATCGCCAGCACACCGAGCTCGCCGGGCCGGGCGCTGCCGAGGCCAGCCACCGACCCGCTGGCGGCCGAGCTGGCCCGCGTCTGGCCCGACCACGGCCGGGCGGTCGCCGCACCGGTGCCTCTGCTGTCGCTGGTGGCCGGCCTGGTCGGGGCGGTGCTGCTGGTCGACAACCCGCCGGGCCTCGGCGTGGTGCTGACCGGCCTGGCTGTGGGCGTGGCCGTGATCCCCGCGGCGCGGCACCGGCTCGGGGCGCACGAGATCGGCTACTCCGCCCTGGCGGTGCTGCTGCTGGCCTTGGTGATGGTGCGCGACGCCCCGTGGTTCGTCGCACTCTGCCTGCTCGGCGTCGCGGGCGTCGCGTCCTACGCACTCGCGCCAGGGCGCACCCTGGTCGGTGGCGTGCTGGGCGGGGTCTCGCTGCCGCTCGCCGCACTGCGCTGCCTGCCCTGGCTGCGCCGCGGCGTGCAGCCACGAGCCGGGGGCGTCGCCCGCAGCTGGCTGCCGGCGCTGCGGATCGGCGCGCTCACCGCCGTACTCCTGCTTGTCTTCGGGTCGCTGTTCGCCGCCGCGGACGCGGCGTTCGCCGCGCTGGTCCCGGAGGTCCGGGTCGGCCTGCTGCCCGTGCGGCTGGTCGCCCTGGTCGCGGTCGCAGGGGTCGCGCTGAGCGCTGCGTTCGTCGGTGCCGCGCCGCCGCGTTGGGACGTCCTTGCGCCGTCACCCGGCCGACCGGTGCGGGTGGTCGAGTGGCTGGTCCCGATCGCGGTCCTCGACGTCTTGTTCGTCACCTTCGTCACCGTTCAGCTGACGGTCCTGTTCGGCGGGCACCGGCACGTCCTGGACACCGCCGGACTGACGTACGCCGAGTACGCCCGGGGCGGCTTCGGTCAGCTCGTCGTGGTCACCCTGCTGACGCTGTCGGTGGTCGCCGCCACCGTGCGGTGGGCCCCACGGAGGACAAGGGCGCAACGGAGCGCGCTCCGGCTGCTGCTCGGCGGGCTGTGCGCGCTCGCTCTGGTGATCGTGGCGTCCGCGCTCTACCGGTTGCACCTCTACGAGGAGGCGTTCGGCTTCACCCGGCTGCGCCTGTTCATGAACGCGTTCGAGACCTGGCTCGGCGCCGTGGTGGTCCTGGTGATGGCGGCCGGGGTCCGGTTGCGGGCGGCCTGGCTGACGCGGTCACTCGTCGCCAGCGCTGCCGTCGGCCTGCTGGTGCTCGGCGCCGTCGACCCGGACAGGTTCGTCGCGCAGCGGAACATCGAC
Organism: uncultured Actinomycetota bacterium; assembly: GCA_963746465.1. Lineage (GTDB taxonomy): Bacteria > Actinomycetota > Actinomycetes > JACCUZ01 > JACCUZ01 > CAVVAY01. The sequence goes on from CAVVAY010000013.1 coordinate 511,775, forward strand.
CGTTACCGGGCGACCGGCAGGCTCGACGTCGGCTATCTCCAAGAGCTGTCCGCCGACGCCGTTCCGGCGGTCGACCGGCTACCCGAGCCGGTGCGGTCCTGCGTGCTGGCCGGGATGACCAGCGCGGGTCCGGCGGGGCTGGCCGGGTGGAACCTGGGCCGCAGCCGGGCGGCGGACCTGCTCCGGGTTGATCGGGTGCGCGAGCCGGTGGTATGCCCGGGGACTTGACATCCGGCAGTCGCGATATATCTTGTTCTATATCAGACGCGATACATCGTGAACGGAGACACGCTCATGCCGCAGTGGCGGATCGAGACACCGCAGTCCCTGGACCTGGAGGGCGTCCGGCGCCTCGAGGTGCGGATGGTCGCCGGCAACGTCGACGTGGTCGGCCGGACCGAGGACGCCGCGTCCGGCGCGGCCCAGGTCGAGATCAGCGAGATCGAGGGGCCGATCACGGTCAGCCTGGAGAACGGCACCCTCTCGATCGTGCACGAGCGGCTCAGCTGGGGCGGGCTGCTCGACTGGGTCGGCAACCGCCGGGCCACCGCGACCGTGTCGGTGTCGGTGCCGGTCGACTGCCCGGTCGAGCTCGGCGTGGTGTCCGCGGACGCCGTGGTGTCCGGCATCCAGTGCGACCGGACCGCGGTCAAGTCGGTGTCCGGGGAGGTCACCCTCGACGGCGTACGGTCCGACATCACCGCCCAGACCGTGAGCGGTGACCTGGAGAGCCGGCAGCTGGCCGGCACCCTGCGGTTCCAGACCGTCTCCGGCGACCTCACGGTCGTGCGCGGCGAGACCGACCACGTGAAGGCCGAGACGGTGTCCGGCGACCTGATCCTGGACCTGGACCTGCGCCGCGGTGGACGCATCGACGTCTCCAGCGTCTCGGGCGACCTCACCGTGAGGATGCCCGACGACGTCGGCCTCCAGGTGGACGTGAAGACGATGAGCGGGTCCCTGGACAGCGCCTTCGACGGCGTCCGCACCGACCGCAAGCCGGGCAAGGTGACGCTGCACGGCCAGGTGGGCGACGGGGACGGCCGGCTCACTGCCAAGACGGTGTCGGGTGACGTCACCCTTCTGCGCAGGGCCTCGGCATGAGCCCAGTGTTCGGGCACGGCCGGCTCCGGCTGTACCTGCTCAAGCTGCTCGACGAGAGCCCGCGGCACGGCTACGACGTGATCCGTGAGCTCGAGGACCGGTTCATGGGGCTCTACTCCCCCAGCGCCGGCACGGTGTACCCGCGACTGGCCCGGCTCGAGGCGGAAGGGCTGGTCACCCACGAGGTCACCGAGGGTCGCAAGGTCTACCAGATCACCGACGCCGGCCGGGTCGAGCTCAGCGAGCGGCAGGGCGACCTCGACGACCTCGAGCAGGAGATCTCCGGCTCGGTGCGCGATCTCGCGACCGAGATCCGGTCGGAGGTCCGCGGCTCGGTCCGCGACCTGCGCTCGGAGCTCAAGGCAGCTGCCAAGGACGTCCGCCGGGTCAACCGTGCGCAGGCCCGCGACGAGCGCGAGTCGCGCAAGCCGAGCGGTGACCCGTTCCAGGGCGACCTGGAACGGTCCATCGAGTGGTTCCGGTCCGAGGTCCGCACGCTGACGCGGCACGGGACCCGCACGGCGGAGGACGTCGCCGCGCTGCGCGACCTGCTCCAGCGGACCCTGGACGAGGCCCGCCGCATCCTCGAGCGCTAGCGCCCTACGGCGCGGTGACCGCCCAGGTGCCCTCGGACCAGTAGAACCAGTCGGTGCCCGCGGCCTGGCCCTGGACCAGGAGGCTGGCTCCGAAGCGGCCCGCGCTCGGACTGCCACCGCTGCCTCCTTTGCGGAGGCTCGGTGACTAGCGCCTGGTCCGGTAGTGGAGGTGCACCACCCCGCTGGCGAATCGCTTCTCCGACAGCAGCTCGAGCTCCAGGCGGACGTTGCCGGCCAGGGCCGCGGTGCCGCCGCCCATCACGACCGGCGACACGAACAGGTGGTACTCGTCGACCACCCCCGCCGCGATCGCCTGGCCGGCCAGGCCGGGTCCGCCGATCGACACGTCGCGCTCGGCCCCTGCCACCAGCTGCCGGACCACGTCCGGGTCGAAGTCCCTCTCGATGCGCGTCCGGGCGCTGGACGGCGTCTCCAGCGTCCGGGAGTAGACCACCTTCTCCGCGGCCTGCCAGATCTGCGTGTAGTCCCGCGTGACCGGCGACTCGTCCGGCTCGTCGGGCGGGGTCTCCCAGTAGACCATCACGTCATACATCCGGCGGCCGTAGAGATAGGTGCCGACCGGCCGCTCCAGGTCGTTGACGAAGGCGTGCACCTCCTCGTCCGGTGCCAGCACCGCGAAGTCGCCGTTCTCGTCGGCCACGTAGCCGTCCAGCGAGGTGATCGCCGCGTAGATGAGCTTCGCCATGAGTGAGCCTCCGTGTCGTGTGACGTCTTCAGCCGATCAGGATCAGAGGGGCATCGGGCCGCGCTGCTCCTTCAGCCAGGACGGCACTCCTTCGCCGAACGGCGGCCGTCGGTGACCGTCCCACTCCAGCACGGCCCGGCGGTAGCAGTCGGCCCGCGACACCCCGTCGAGGCGGACAGCGAGCCGCGCGGCCTCGACGAGGTCGGCCCTGTCGTGGTCGCCGGTCCAGGCCTCGAGGTACGCGTCTCGCAGGCGCAGCAGCTCGGTCGCCCCCGGCTGCAGCCCGGCGAGGTCGGAGACGACCCGCAGGGTGACGAGCAGTGTGCCGAACGGGTGCCCGACCACGGCATCGCCCCAGTCGAAAACGCGCAAGGGCCCACCGGGCACCGCCGGCGCGAACACGTTGTTCGCGTGCAGGTCGTCGTGCTGCAACGAGGACGCGACGCCGAGAGCCGCCAGCTGCCCGCACTGCTCGGCGTACTCGTCCGCATGAGCACGTAGCTCGTCCACCTCGGCCTCGGTGAGCCCGTCCGGTTCGCCCACCATCAGCAGCTCGGGGTCGTCGAGGAGCGCATCGCGGATGGCCGGCAGCTCGTCCGGCCGGGCCGCCGGGACACCGGCGTCGAGCACCTCGTCGACGTACGGCTCGAGGGCTCGCTGCAGCGCCGCGTACTCGACCAGCATCCGCTCCCACAGGGCCAGGTCGGTGCTCGCTCCCTCGACCTCGCGCAACGTCCGCCCGCCGTCGGGGAGCAGCAGCCAGCCGCGGTCGACGTCCACCGCCAGCGGGTCGAGCACGTGCCCGGGGCAGCGCCGCTGCAGCACCTGGTACAGGCGGGCCTCGTGCTGCATCCCGAGAGCGTTCGCCTTGAACCACACCGGGCCCGTCTCGGTGCCTACCTGGATCACCGTGGACCACGGGTACGCGCGCTGGTCGCCGTCCGCGGTGCGCCGCAGGCCCGCCTCAGCGGTCCGGTCGGTGACCCAGGCGTCGACCTCGGCCCGCCAGGCCGGGTCGCGCCATCGCGGCAGCGAGTAGTCCTGCTCGTCGGTCATGCGCGGTCATGCCGGCCGGGTCAGGACGATCTTGCCGAAGACGTCGCCGCCCGCGAGCTTGCGGAACGCCGACTCGGCGTCCTCCAACGGCAGGACGGAGTCGACGACCGGGCGCAGGCCGGTCTCGGCCATCAGCTGCGTCAGTCGAGTCAGCTCGTCGCGGGTGCCCATCGTGGAGCCCACGATGCGCTGCTGCAGGAAGAACACTCGACGCAGGTCGGTCAGCGCACGGTGCCCGCCGGTGGCACCGGAGACGACGAGGGTGCCGCCTTGCACGAGCGACTTGAGGCTGTGGTCCCACGTCGGCTCCCCCACGGTCTCCATCACGGCGTCCACCCGCTCGGGCAGCCGCGCGCCGGACTCGAAGGCCCGGTCGGCGCCGAGCTGCAGCGCGCGCTCCCGCTTCCTGCCGTCCCGGCTGGTCACCCACATCCGCAGGCCGGCGGCCCGACCGATCGCGACCAGCGCCGTCGCGACGCCGCCGCCGGCGCCTTGCACCAGCACCGTCTGCCCCGGCTGGGCGCCGCCCTGGGTGAACAGCATCCGGTACGCCGTGAGCCAGGCGGTCGGGAGGCAGGCAGCCTCCTCGAAGCTGAGCTGTGCCGGCTTGGGCACCAGGTTGCGCCGGGGCACCGCCACGAGATCGGCCAAGGTGCCGTCGTACCGCTCCGAGAGCAGCGAGCGTCTCGGGTCCAGTGTCTCGTCGCCGCGATGGTCGGGATCACTGATCACGGCGTGCACGACGACCTCGTTGCCGTCCTCGTCGATCCCGGCGCCGTCGCAGCCGAGCACCATCGGCAGCCGGTCGGCCGGCAGCCCGACACCCTGCAGGCTCCACAGGTCGTGGTGGTTCAGCGAAGCGGCGCGCAGCCGGACCGTCGTCCAGCCGTCTCCTGGCGCAGGGTCCGGCCGCTCCCCCACCTCCAGCCCGCTCAGCGGGTCGTCGGGGTCGGTCCGGACGGCGGAGGCGGCCAGCATGCGCCGACACTACCGACGCCGTGCGTCGGCCCACGGCCCGGCCGGCGCGACGTGGAGCGCGCGCCGGCCGGACCGTGCCGCGCTAGCCGGCGTCCGGTCGGTTCGGGTCCTGGATCCAGGAGAGCACCGGAGCCCGGTCGAGCCGGTAGGAGAAGTCAAGCCCCTTGCACACGGCGTTGTTACCGAACGAGGTCACCGCGGCGATGATGTTGGTGCCGGTGAAGAAGATCGGCCCGCCGGAGTCGCCGTTGCACGTCCCACCCTTGCCCTGCGACGGGTTGGCCGTCGTCTTCAGGTTGTAGGTGGTGATCGGCGCGCTGTTGTTGACCAGGTAGGCGTTGGCCGTGAGCCGCTTGCGGAACGACACCGGCACCGGCTTCTGTGCGGACAGCCCGTAGCCGCTCGAGGTGAAGCGCACGTCCTGCTTCTTCGAGGTCGAGGCCGCGTAGCGGTCGACGGCGCCGACCGACGGAAGGATGCCGTAGTGGCCGGAGGGGGTCGTGTAGAGCGCGTCGAGGACGACCACGCCGACGTCCTTGTTCTCCGGGAATCCCTCGAAGTCGTGGAAGCCGTAGTTGTCGGCGCGGTGGAAGGTGTAGCCGCCGGTGTACGGGTAGCCGGTCGTCGGGTCGCCACCCAGGCCGCCGAAGGCGTTGGGGTCGTAGTTGGGAGCGGCCGACTGCTGGAAGTAGATCCGGCCCTCGTCGACACCCTCCGTGCAGTGCCCCGCCGTCACCACGGTCCGGCGGTCGGACAGCAGGCTGCCGGAGCAGCGGTGGCTGAAGATGTCGCCGGTGACTGGGTCCGGTGTTGTGTAGAAGACGAGAAGTCCGACGAAGTCGTGCTCGAAGTCGTCCTGGTAGTTGCCGGTGATCGCCGTGGCGTTGCCCGCCATGGAGATGGTCAAGGCCGCGACCAGTGCGACCAGCATGGCCAACCGCTTGTGCATGCGGTGCTCCTCATCGATGAGTGGGTTCCCGAGGCGGCCATCCTGCATCCCGGTCGGCTCGAAGTACAGCCATTCGGCCCTATCTGCCACATCCAACGCACGTGGGGGCCGGAGCCGCCGCACCGAGAAAGCGACTCGCGATACATCTTGACTTTCGAGCAAGACGATATATCGTGTTCCTTGACGCGATACATCGCGTCCTCGAGGAACTGATGAGGAGGACCCCATGCGGAACGCACTGCGCGGACGCGGGACCCGGCACGACGACCTGCGTGACCGGCTGGACCGGCTGGGTCACCGGGCCGAGCCGGTGCACATGACTCTGCGCACCCAGCCGCACCCCTTCGGGTGAGGACGCCGGAGCAGCCCGCTCAGATCCGGGCCACCCCGTCCCGACGGGCGGCTGCGGCCACCGCCGTGGCGACCGCCGGCGCCACCCTGGCGTCGAACGGGCTGGGCACCACCCGGTCCGGGGCCAGCTCGTCGGCCACCACCGCCGCCAGCGCCGCGGCCGCGGCAAGCTTCATCCCCTCGGTCACCGACGTCGCGCGCACCGAGAGCGCCCCGCGGAAGATGCCGGGGAACGCCAGCACGTTGTTTATCTGGTTGGGATAGTCGCTGCGCCCGGTGGCGACCACCCGGGCGTGCCGCAGAGCGACATCCGGGTCGACCTCCGGATGCGGGTTGGCCAACGCGAAGACGATCGATTCCGGCGCCATCGCCGCGATCGCCTCCTCGGGGACGGTCCCCCCGGACACACCGATGAAGACGTCGGCGCCGCGCAACGCATCGACCAGGGTCCCGGTCCGACCGCCTCCGTTCGTCGCCGCGGCCAGGTGCCGTTTCACCGACGTGAGGTCCTCTCGGCCGCTGTGCAGGACACCGCCGCGGTCGGCGACCGCGATCTCGCCGATGCCCGCCTCGCACAGGATGGTCGTCACCGCCACCCCGGCCGCGCCGGCACCCGAGACGACCACCCGCAGGTCCGCGAGGCCGCGACCGGTCAGCCGGGCGGCGTTGCGCAGCGCTGCCAGGACGACGACGGCAGTGCCGTGCTGGTCGTCGTGGAAGACCGGGATGTCCAGCCGTTCCTGCAGCTTCCGCTCGATCTCGAAGCACCGGGGGGCGCTGATGTCCTCCAGGTTGATGCCGCCGAACCCCGGGGCGATGCGCACTACCGTCTCGACGATGTCGTCGACCTCGGTCGCGTCGAGGCAGATCGGCACGGCGTCGATGCCACCGAACTCCTTGAACAGCACCGCCTTGCCCTCCATGACCGGCAGCGAGGCGGCCGGGCCGATGTTGCCGAGTCCGAGCACGGCGCTGCCGTCGGTGACCACGGCGACGACGTGCGACTTCCAGGTGAGGTCGTGGACCAGCTCGGGGTGCTGCTCGATCGCGGTGCACACCCGTGCGACGCCGGGCGTGTACGCGAGCGAGAGGTCCTCACGGTTGCGCAGCGGGGCGGTCGAGACCGTCTCCAGCTTGCCGCCTCGATGCAGGACGAACACCGGGTCGTGCTCGTCGTACGGCGTGGTGGGCACGAACGCCCCTTCTCGTCTCCGGCTGCGTCCCGCGAAAGCGTGACACACCGTGCCGGACCAGAGCGGACGCGGGTCAGGCCGGGACGGCCGCCTCCTCCAGCGCGCCGGTCGTCACGCGAGCGGAGTCCAACCGGGTGTCGAGCGGCAGCGTCATGCAGCGGATCGACCCGCCGCCCTTGTGCAGCTCGGAGACATCGACGACGGCGACCGAGAACCCCCAGGTCTCCAGCTGCCGCGCGACCCGCGCCGGCACCCCGGCCGGCATGACCACGACGTCGCCGACCACGACCGAGTTGGCGCAGAAGGTGAAGGCCTCGTCCTCGTCGATGACCAGCGGGTCGGGAACCAGGTCCCGGACGGTCCGCCGACCGATCGCGTCCCAGGCCGTCGGCGCGACGATCGCCCGGGTCTCGTCCAGGGGGCAGAAGCTCAGGTCGAGGTGGTAGAGCGCGGGGTGCACGACGGGCACGCTCGCGACCCGGACCCCGAGCTCACGGGACAGCACGGCATGAGCGGCCAGGTCGGTGCGCGGGCCGGCCGCCACGACCAGGGAGCCGCCGTAGAGGAACGCGTCGCCGGCCTCGAAGGCACCGACGCCTGCGTCACCGACTCGCGTCGTGCGCAGGCCGGCCTCGCCGAACCACCACTCGGCGGCCTCGGCCTCGGCCCGGCGCTCGTCGTACCGGAAGTTCGTGAGGGCGACGTGGTCACCGTCGACCAGGCCGTAGTTCATGGCGTAGACCATGTCCGGGTTGCCGGGCAGCTGGGAGATCCGCTCGACCTCGGCGCCCGCGGTCTCCAGGGTCACGACCAGGGTGTCCCACTGCGCCAGCGCGCGGTCCGGGTCCACCGGCGAGTCGACGTCCATCCACGGGTTGATGGCGTAGTCGACGCGGAAGTGCTCCGGGCGGCACATCAGGTAGCGGCGGCCCCACGGGAGCGGACGGATGTCGGTCATGGTCACCTTCAGCGGTCTGGATTGGCAGATTGTCAGACAATTATTGTCGGACAATCGGAGTGTGAGGCCTGGCCTCGGCTACTGTCAAGCGGGTGGTCGTCGTGCCTGCCATCGACCGGTCGAGCACCACCGACCGGGTGGCCGCCGCGCTGCGCGACATGCTGTTCGCCGGCGATCTCTCCCCCGGCGAGCCGCTGCGCGAGGTGACTCTCGCGGACGGCTTCCAGGTGGCCCGGTCGACGGTCCGCGAGGCGCTGCAGGTGCTCGCCGGCGAGGGGCTGGTGACCCGCTACCCGAACCGCGGTGTGGTCGTGACCGAGCTGTCAGAGAGCGACATCGCCGAGATCTTCGAGGCCCGCCTGGTGCTGGAGAGCGCCGGTGTCCGGGCCGGTGCGGGCGGGGCGGACCTGACGCCCGTCACCACGGCGCTCACGACGTACGCCGAGGCGGCCCAGGCCGACGACCAGGTCGAGGCGACGCACGCCCACCTCGAGTTCCACACATCGCTGGTGGCCCTGCTCGGCAACGCTCGGCTGGTCGCCAGCGCCGACGTCCTGACCGGGGACCTCCGGCTGGCCCTCGCGTCGGTCGAGCGGGCGAGGCGCAACGCCCGGGCGCAGGTCGCCGACCACCGCCGGTTGCTCACCCTGATGCGCGCCGGCGACGGAGCGGCGGCGATCGCCGAGCTCGAGCGCCACCTCAGCGCCGCCGCGGTCTCGGTGGCGGAGCGGATCACCGGCACCTGAGGGGCACCCCCGTACGTCTGGGATGCTTCAGGCCATGTCCTCCCTCCCGCTGACGTTCGCCGAGGACGTCATCGACTCCCCCGCCCGGGACCAGTTCGAGGCCTTCCTCGACGAGCACCGCCGGGCGCTGAACGCCTGCCTGGACGGGCTGACCGAGGAGCAGGCGCGCCGGTCGCTGGTGCCGTCGCGGACCACGTTGCTGGGGCTGGTGAAGCACGCCGCCTTCGTCGAGAAGGTCTGGTTCGACGAGGCCGTCACCTGCCGGTCGCGCGCGGAGATCGGCATCCCCGCGACGCCGGACGACTCGTTCGTCCTCGACGACGGCGACACGATCGCCACCGTCCAGGAGGCTCACGCCGAGGCGTGCGACGTCGTCACGACGCGCGACGTCCTCACTCGGCCTGAACGACGTGGTCCGTGGCAACCGGCGCGGACCGCTCCCGCTGCGCTGGGTGTACCTGCACATGCTGCGCGAGCTGGCTCAGCACTGCGGGCACGCGGACATCTTGCGCGAGCAGCTCCGCGACGAGTAGCGAAGCCGGACGACCTACCGGCGTACCGGCCACAGCCGCACCAGCACGGTGCCCAGCACGTCGGCAGGCGCCACCGGCCCCACCTGCCACGAGTCGACGCCCTCGACCGCGTTGTCGCGCTCGACGTACCAGCCGTCCTCGGCGAGCAGCGCGGCCCGCTTCACCGAGGTCGGTCTCCCCGGCCAGCGCACCACGACCAGGCGACCCGGTTGCGGACGTCCGCCCCAGCGCACCAGCAGGTGGTCGCCGTCGCGCAGCGTGGGCTCCATCGACCGGCCCCGGACCAGCACCCGACCCAGCGGGAACCGACGCACCGCAGTCCTCCTTCCGGCCTCCGGACGGCACGCGTACACCCTCTCGGGACGGGTACCTGCCCGGAGTAGTGTCCAGCAGAGAAACCGCGTCTATCGATCACGCTGTCCAGGAAGGGACTGATCCCGTGCTGTCGCGTCTGTTCACCCCCAAGACCGTGGTGCACGCCCACTGCGACCTGCCGTGCGGTGTCTACGACCCCGCGCAGGCCCGCATCGAGGCCGAGTCGATCAAGATGATCATCCAGAAGGTGGGCGAGAACTCCGACGCGGACTTCCGCACCCGCGCCGTCCTCATCAAGGAGCAGCGCGCAGAGCTGGTCAAGCACCACCTCTGGGTGCTCTGGACCGACTACTTCAAGCCTCCGCACTTCGAGAAGTACCCCGAGCTGCACGGGCTCTTCAACGAGGCCACCAAGCTGGCGGGTGCCTCAGGTGCCAAGGGTTCGATGGACGCCGACGCCGCGCAGAAGCTGCTCGACAAGATCGCCGAGATCGACAAGATCTTCTGGGAGACCAAGCAGGCCTAGCTGCCTCGCTCGTCGAGCGGCGCCACAATCGCTGGCTCCCAGACACATCCGGGGCTGATGCTGCACGACCAGCGTTGAACTGATCCCACCAGGCGCCTGCGCACCAGATGTGTCCAGGAGTCCGCGCACCACCAGACACCCCGAGACCGACCAGGCCTGACGCGCATCGGGACGCGGCGTCGCGGAGTCGTTGCGAGAGCGTCGCTGGATCGTGATCAGGACCGGCCGACGTCGCGTCGATGACTGACCATGTCCCTCGCCGCATCGACTCCGCTGCTCGCGGGTTGGTCGCGGTCCAGGAACGTCACCGGCCTCGGACCGGCCGCCGGCCGGACGATCGCGGTGCCGACCGGGACCGCGCATGCGGTGGACGACCAGGACCGGAGCCTGGCGCTGTGCGGGGCGAAGATCGTCGCGGTCGGGCCGCCGTGGCCGCGAGGCCTGGGCGGCCTCTGCGTGCACTGCAAGCAGCTGGCGGCAGCCCGAGGCGTCTAGCTGGCCGCGGTGCGCCGCGGTGGCAGCCCCGCGCGCGCCCGACCGAGCGAATGAGCCCGACTCACCCGTTCGGCGGTCAAGGGAAGGTCATGGGACGTCGATCCTCTGGTCATGGACATTCGGCTCTTCTCCGCCCTGACCACGAACAACTGGGTCGATCTGCGACTGGCGGCCGAGTACGCCGACATCCCCGTCGACGTGATGGTCCAGGCCGTCACCGCGCGAGAGGTGCCCGCCATCAGCACCCACCCGGAGCGCCCCGGGGACTGGATGGTGACCCTGGCCGACGTGGACCAGTGGTGGCACCGACGGGAGCTCGTCCGTACCGCCGTGTGACGGCGCAAGACGACCGGCTCAACCCGGCGCTCTCGGCTGAGTCCTGTGGGACGCTGACCTCGTACCCGAGAGTGATCGCCATGATCGTTTCCGTTCCGGGAGCCATCGAGGGGTGAAGAGGTCGAGCGTCCGGTGCCGCTGCTCACGGGATGGTCACAGACACGGAGCGGGGAACCGTTCGGGACGATCCACGCCGTCGACGACGTGACGGGTGAGGCTCTCTGCGGGACGGCTATCGTGCACCTCGGCAGCCCCTGGCCGCGCGGCCTGGGTGCCAAGTGCCGCATCTGCGAAAGAGAAGCGGGGCAACGCTGACCCGGGGTCGGGCCGAAGCCGCGGTCAGGCGTGGATGTCGTCAGCGACCAGGGCGCGGCGCAGCTCGTCGTAGGTCTGCCGCGCCGTCGGTCCTTCCGACTCGATGACACCGAGCTGCTGGCCGTGGGAGTCGTAGACCGCGACGTCGTAGACGGGTCGGCCGCCGACCCACAGGCCGAGCACGCCGACGCCGAGAACTCGGCGGCGGTACAGGCGCACCGGCACTCCGACGAGCTCGCGTCCGTCGAGCCGGGGATGGCCTCCGGCTGCTGCAGAGGCCTCGAATCGTCGAGTCACGGCGCACACGCTACGGCCGGAGTGCTCGCATTTTCGCGCTGTCGCAACGGGTTCACCCGCTGGCCGGATGCACGTCACGATGCGTGTCGTCATCGCCGACGATGGTGACAACGGACCTGTCCGCCAATAGCCGGGCATGGCCAGACACCCGCAGCAGGTGGCTACCCTCGCCGCCGTGAGCATCCTCGTGGTGACCGGCACCGGCACCGGCGTCGGCAAGACCGTGGTCACCGCGGCCGTCGCCGCGTTGGCCGCCGCGCGCGGAGCACGGGTGGCCGTGGTGAAACCGGCGCAGACCGGCGTCGGGCCGGACGAGCCGGGTGATCTGGACGACGTACGCCGGCTGGCAGCCGTCACCGACGTGCACGAGCACGCCCGCTTCCCGGACCCGCTGTCCCCCGCCGCGGCAGCCCGCCGAGCCGGGCTCGCGCCCCTGGACCTGCTGGCCAGCGCCGCCCGGGTACGTGACCTCGCGAACGACCGCGACCTGGTGGTGGTCGAGGGCGCCGGCGGACTGCTCGTGCGGTACGACGAGGAGGGCGCGACGATCGCGGACCTGGCGCACTCGCTGACCGCGGCCGTGCTCGTCGTCGTGGACCCCGCCCTCGGCACCCTCAACCACACCGCCCTCACCCTGGAGGCGATGGCGCACCGCGGCCTCTCCCTGGCCGGTGTCGTGATCGGTGCCTGGCCGGCGGCACCGGACCTGGCCTGCCGTAGCAACGTGCGGGACCTCGAGACGCTGGCCGCGCGACCGCTGGCCGGCGCACTCCGCGAGGGCGCCGGAGCGCTGGACGCCGCAGAGTTCCTGCTGTCCGCGCGCACCGGTCTGGCCCCCGCCCTCGGTGGCAGCTTCGATGCGGCAGACTTCCGGCGTGCCGACCACCACTGAGCCGATCCTGTCGACCGCCCGCCGTCAGGTCCTGGAGGACGGCCGTGGACTGGACGAGCCCCAGGTCCTGGAGGTCCTGCAGCTGGCGGACGAGGCCCTGCCCGACCTGCTCGAGCTCGCGCACGAGGTACGGCTTCGCTGGTGCGGGCCGGAGGTCGAGGTCGAGGGCATCGTCTCGGTGAAGACCGGCGGCTGCCCCGAGGACTGCCACTTCTGCTCGCAGTCCGGCCTGTTCGCCTCGCCGGTCCGGGCCGCCTGGCTCGACGTCCCGTCGCTGGTCCAGGCGGCCAAGGAGACGGCTGCCACCGGAGCCACCGAGTTCTGCATCGTCGCCGCGGTCCGCGGCCCGGACGAGCGGCTGATGACCCAGATGCGCGAAGGCGTCGCTGCCATCCGGGCTGCCGTCGACATCAACGTGGCCGCCTCGCTCGGCATGCTCAGCCAGGAGCAGGTCGACGACCTCGCCGACATGGGCGTGCACCGGTACAACCACAACCTGGAGACGGCCCGGTCCTACTTCCCGCAGGTCGTCACCACCCACACCTGGGAGGAGCGCTGGTCGACGCTGACGATGGTCCGCGCCGCCGGCATGGAGGTCTGCTGCGGCGGCATCGTCGGCATGGGCGAGTCGTTGGAGCAGCGCGCGGAGCTGGCCGCGCAGCTGGCCGAGCTGACCCCCGACGAGGTGCCGTTGAACTTCCTGAACCCGCGCCCGGGAACGCCGTTCGGTGACCTGCCGGTGATGTCAGGTACCGACGCGCTGCGCACCATCGCGGCGTTCCGGCTGGCCCTGCCGCGCACGATCCTGAGGTACGCCGGTGGTCGCGAGATCACGCTGGGCGACCTGGGCACCCGCGACGGGATGCTCGGCGGTATCAACGCAGTCATCGTCGGCAACTACCTGACCACCCTGGGTCGCACCGCCGAGGACGACCTGGCGCTGCTCGGAGACCTGGGCATGCCGGTCAAGGCACTGTCGCAGACGCTCTGAGCGGCCCTCTTCCGCGACGGGACAAATGGGGATAACCTCCGGCCCGAATCCATCCCCTGCGGCCCGGAGGTCCGTCGTGACCGTGAACGATCCCGATCGTCCCCCGGAGCGCCCCGGCGCCCCCACGTCTGCCACCGCGCGGGCCGAACGGTCCGACCACAGCTCGTGGAACTGGCTTCTCGTCATCCCGCTGCTCGCGACGCTCTACCCGCCGCTGTACAACCACCTGAAGCCGATGCTCTTCGACATCCCGTTCTTCTACTGGTACCAGCTGGCCGCGATCATCCTGAGCGTCGTCGTGACTCTGCTCGTCTACAACAAGACGAGGGGCTGACATGTTCGACGACGTCAACGCGGTCGAGATGACCGTCTTCACGGTGCTGTTCGTCTTCGTCAGCGTCCTCGGTTTCGTCGCCGCCCGGTGGCGCCGCGCGGACGACCTCGAGCACCTCGACGAGTGGGGCCTCGGCGGCCGCAACTTCGGCCCGTGGATCACCTGGTTCCTGATCGGCGGCGACCTCTACACGGCGTACACCTTCGTCGCCGTGCCCGCCCTGGTGTTCGGCGCCGGCGCGATCGGCTTCTTCGCCGTTCCGTACACGATCGTCGTCTACCCGATGGTCTTCCTCGTCCTGATCCGGCTGTGGTCGATCTCGCACGTGCACGGCTTCGTCACGCCTGCCGACTTCGTCCGCGCCCGGCACGGGTCCTCGACGTTGGCCCTGCTCGTGGCGATCACCGGCATCGTCGCGACCATGCCGTACATCGCCCTGCAGCTCGTCGGGATCGAGGCGGTCCTCAAGGCGATGGGCGTCACCGGCCACGTCCCGATCATCGTCGCGTTCGCGATCCTCGCGGCCTACACGTACAACTCCGGGCTGCGCGCGCCGGCGCTGATCGCGTTCGTGAAGGACACGCTGATCTACCTGGTGATCATCGTCGCCGTCATCGTCATCCCCTACAAGCTCGGTGGCTGGGACGAGATCTTCGGCGCGGCCGAGGCGAAGTTCAAGGCCTCCCCCAACCCGGGCGACGGGGTGCTGCTGGCCGGCCCCGCCCAGCTGCAGTACGCCACGCTGGCCTTCGGGTCGGCGCTCGCACTGTTCCTCTACCCGCACTCGATCACCGGGGTGCTGGCGTCCCGCGACCGCAACGTCATCAAGCGGAACATGGCCGCGCTTCCGGCGTACTCGTTCATCCTCGGCCTGCTCGCCCTGCTCGGCTACATGGCGATCGCCGCCGAGATCACGCCGATCTCGAACAGCGAAGGCAAGGTCGACAGCAACACGATCGTGCCGCTGCTGTTCGACAACATGTTCCCGAGCTGGTTCGCCGGCGTCGCCTTCGCTGCCATCGGCATCGGCGCCCTGGTGCCGGCCGCGATCATGTCGATCGCCGCGGCGAACCTGTGGACCCGCAACATCTACGTCGAGTACATCAACAAGGACGCGACGCCGAAGCAGGAGGCTCGCAGCAGCAAGCTGGCCTCGCTGGTCGTGAAGGTCGGTGCCCTGGTCGCGATCCTCACCCTCGACCCGCAGTTCTCCATCGACCTGCAGCTCATCGGCGGCATCATCATCCTGCAGACGCTGCCCGCCGTGGCGCTGGGCCTCTACACCCGGTGGTTCCACCGGTGGGGGCTGATCGCCGGCTGGGCCGCGGGCATGATCGTGGGCTTCTGGACGACGTACCAGATCCAGCAGAAGCTGTTCAACCCGGACGGCACGATCACGATCGTCAAGGAGCACTTCGGCGGCTCCGGCTTCCCGCTCTCCGAGCTCGGCCTCGACACGACCTGGTCGATCTACGCCGGTTTCCTCGCCCTGCTCGCCAACCTCGTCGTCGCGGCCATCGCGACGCTGATCTTCCGGGCGATGAAGGTGCCCGAGGGCGAGGACCGCACCAAGAAGGACGAGTACTTCGCCGACGCCGGCGACCCGAGGCTGCGCGACATCCCCGAGATCGTGCACTGACGGCGACCTCGTACAGTCCCGACCATGGTTGAGGGACACGGTGGTGACCACGCCGTCGCGGTAGCGCGCGCGCACGGTGTCGACACGATGTTCACCCTCTCGGGAGCGCACGTCTTCCCGATGTACGACGGGGCGGTGAAGGCCGAGCCACCGATGCGGCTGCTCGACGTCCGGCACGAGCAGACCGCGGTGTTCGCTGCGGAGGCGACTGCCAAGCTGACCCGACGCCCCGGGCTGGCCGTCCTCACGGCCGGCCCGGGTGTGACGAACGGCGTGAGCGCGGTGACCAGCGCGTGGTTCAACGGCTCACCACTGCTCGTGGTGGGCGGCCGGGCGCCGGCCTTCCGGTGGGGAACCGGCAGCCTCCAGGAGCTCGACCACCCACCGCTCCTGGCGCCGGTCACCAAGCGGGCCGCCACCGTGGAGACCATCGACGCAGTCGCCGGCGCGGTGGACGACGCCTTCCGGCTGGCGACGGCTCCGCACCGCGGGCCGGTGTTCCTCGACGTCCCGATGGACCAGTTCTTCAGCCGGGCCGACGTCGAGCTGCCCGTGCCGCCGGGGCGCGACCGGCTCGCGCCCGACCCGGACGACGTCGCGCGGGTCGGCACCCTGCTCGCCCACGCCGAGCGCCCGGTGCTCGTCATCGGTTCGGACGTGTGGGCCGACGGCGCCGAGGATGCAGCCCTCCGGCTGGCCGAGACGGCCGGGATCCCGGTGATCACCAACGGCATGGGCCGCGGGGTGCTGGCCGCCGGTCACCCGCTGCTGGTCACCCGGGCCCGCAGCGAGGCGTTCGGGCGGGCAGACGTGGTGGTCGTCGTGGGCACGCCGCTGGACTTCCGCCTGGGCTACGGCGCCTTCGGCGGGAAGGAGGGGCCGCCGGCTGACGTCGTGCACCTCGCCGACTCGCCGGGCCAGCTGGCCGCGCACGTCGACCTCGCGGCGTCGGCAGCAGGCGACCTGTCGATGGTCCTGGACGGCGTGCTGAAGGCCTGGGAGGGCGCCGGCAGCTCCACGGCGTACGACGGGTGGACGGCCCGGCTGCAGGACACCGCACGGGCCGCCGTCGAGAAGGACCGGGCGCTGCTCGAGAGCGAGGCCGACCCGGTGCACCCGGTGCGCATCTACGGCGAGCTCAACCGCCGGCTGGCCGACGACGCGGTGGTGATCGGTGACGGCGGCGACTTCGTGTCGTTCGCCGGCAAGTACGTGGAGCCGAAGGCACCCGGCGGCTGGCTGGACCCCGGACCGTACGGCTGCCTCGGCACCGGACTCGGCTACGCGATCGCCGCCCGGCTGGCCCGGCCCGCCAGCCAGGTGGTGCTGCTGCTCGGTGACGGCGCGGCGGGCTTCTCGCTGATGGACGTCGACACGCTGGTCCGGCACGACCTGCCGGTCGTCATGGTGGTCGGCAACAACTCAGGCTGGGGCCTGGAGAAGCACCCGATGCGGTTCCTCTACGGCTACGACGTGATCGCGGACCTCGCGCCCCGGACGCGCTACGACGAGGTGGTGCGGGCGCTCGGTGGCGACGGCGAGCTGGTGACTCGGCCGCAGGACGTCGGGCCGGCGCTGGACCGCGCATTCGCCTCCGGCGTCCCCTACTGCGTCAACGTCGCGACGGACCCCGAGCTGGCCTACCCCCGCAGCACCACCGGCGTCTGACCGTCGTCGTCAGCTCGCCGCGCGGGCGCCGCAGAAGGTACGGCGATAGTCGCTGGGGGTCGTGCCGACCCGCCGGGTGAAGTGGTGCCGCAGCACCGACGCGCTGCCGAAGCCGACCAGGTCGGCCACCGCCTCCACCGGCTGCTCGGTCTCCTCCAGCAGCCGCTGCGCCGCCAGGACCCGCTGCCCGGTCAGCCAGTGGTGCGGCGTGGTGCCGGTCTCGGCGCGGAACCGGCGGGCGAACGTGCGCGGCGAGAGGTGGGAGCGGCGGGCGAGGTCCTCGACCCCGACCTCCTGGTCGAGGTTCGCGAGCATCCAGGACAGCGTCCCGGTCAGCGTGTCGGCCTCGACCGGCACCGGGGTGTCGACGTACTGCCGCTGGCCGCCCTCACGGTGCGGCGGCATGACCATCCGGCGGGCCAGCCGGTTGGCCACCCGCTCGCCGAACTCCTTGCGGATCAGGTAGAGGCAGGCGTCGATGCCCGCAGCTGTCCCGGCGCTGGTCAGGACGCCGTCGCTGTCGACGTACAGCACGTCGGGGTTGACCCGGGCCAGCGGGAAACGCTCGGCCAGCTCGGCGGCGTGGGTCCAGTGGGTCGTGCAGTCGCGGCCGTCGAGCAGCCCAGCGGCACCGAGCAGGAAGGCGCCGCTGCACACGCTCATCACCCGGGCACCCCGGTCAGCCGCAGCCCGCAGGGCCTCGGTCAGCTCGGCGGGCACCTCGACCTCGCGGCGGATCGCCGGCAGGGCGACCAGGTCGGCGCTGGCGATGCGCTCCAGACCGTGCTCGACCACCAGGTCGAAACCCGAGGCGGTGCGCACCGGGCCGGGCGTCGGCGTGCACAGCGCGAAGTCGAAGGAGGGCAGCAGCGGGTCGTCCGGGCGGTCGACGCCGAACACCTCGCAGAGCACCCCGAGCTCGAACGCGAACACCTCGTCCAGCACGGGCACGGCGACGGATCGGATCACCGGGCGAGTATGGCAGGAAGTCGAGGTTAGTTGTCAATCCTGCCACTGGTGGCGCGATCTCGACGGGCGCATAGTTTCTGCCATGACCTCTTCCTGCTCCTCCTCGCCGCCCTCGTCCTGGCCGAGGTCGTCGCCGGTGTCCGGCTGTTCCTGCACGACCGCCCGCTCGGAGCCCCCGCCCAGCCACCAGGCCTGGGCGGTCGGCGCGCTGCCGTCCGGCCCGTACTCCCTGCGTCACTGACCGGACACCGCGGGCCGGGAGTCGCCAGCGGGCTCCTAGGCTGCGCTGCGTGATCCTGCGACTCGTCGACCAGGCCGACCCGGCCGAGCTGGCGGCGGTCGGGGCCCTGACCGTGCAGGCGTACACCGCGGACGGCTTTCTGCGCGGCGCCGAGGACGGGTACGCGGATCACCTGCGGGCCGCGGCCGACCGGGCCCGGGACGCCGAGCTCGCGGTAGCCGTCGACGAGAGCGCCGGCACGTTGCTGGGGACCGTCACGTACTGCCGGGCCGGTACGCCGTGGGCCGAGGTCTCCCGGCCCGGCGAGGCGGAGTTCCGGATGCTCGCGGTCGCACCGGAGGCCCGGGGGCGAGGCGCGGGTGCCGCCCTCGCGGCCTGGTGCGTCGACCGGGCAAGGGATGACGGCTGCACGGCTGTGGTCCTGAGCAGCCTCACCGTGATGCACACCGCGCACCGGCTGTACGAGCGGATGGGCTTCGTGCGCACACCGGAGCGGGACTGGTGGCCGATGCCCGAGGTCCGGCTGATCACCTACGCGCTCGCCCTCTGAGCCGCGCTACAGGCGGGCGAGGAAGCGGGCCCGGTCGACCACGACCCGGGTGACCTGGCCGTGACCCAGCACGGCGCCGTCGGTGTCCTCGGCGACGACGTCGAAGCGCAGCAGGCGGCCGTCGACGTGCACGAGGTCGGCGCGCACCGTGACGGCGGCGCCGACCGGGCTGGCACGCAGGTGGGCGAGCTCCACCCGGGTGCCCACGGTCGAGCTGGCCTCGTCGAGGCGGCCGGCCAGGGACTCGACGGTGGCCTGCTCGCACCACGCGAGCAGCCGAGGGGTGGCCAGGACGTCGAGGTCGCCGCTGCCGAGGGAGCGGGCGGTGTCGTCGTTCCCGACGCGGTGCTGCACGACGGCCTGGGCGCCCGGCTGCACCGTCACCTGGCTAGCCTACGGCCCGTGGTGGAGGAGGAGCGCTGGTGCGACCAGTGCGGTGACGAGTCCGGCCGCGACCACGGCGCGTGCGCCGAGCGCCGGGACCTGGAGCCACCGCGCTACTGCGGGCAGTGCCGGCGGCGGATGGTGGTCCAGGTGCTGCCGATGGGCTGGTCGGCGCGGTGCGTCCAGCACGGCGTCCGGACCGGCTGAGAAGCTTCAGGCCACCAGACCGAGGCGGCGCAGCTCGACCGTGAGGTCGTGCGGGCTGGTCGAGGCGGCCATCGCGGCGTCGAGGGTGATCACGCCGTCCCGGATCAGCGCGACCAGGTGCTGGTCGAAGGTCTGCATCCCGTAGTAGGCGCCTTCCTTGATCAGCTCCCCGATGGTGCCGGTCTTGTCGGGGTCCGCGATGGCGTCGGCGATCCGGCCGGTCGACACGCAGACCTCCATGGTCACGCACCGGCCCTGGCCGTCGGCCCGGGGCACCAGGCGCTGGCAGATGATCCCGCGCAGGGCGCCGGCCAGCGCGAGGCGGACCTGCTTCTGCTCGTGCGGCGGGAAGAAGTCGATGACCCGGGTGATGGTCTCCTGCGCGTCGGTCGTGTGCAGGGTCGACATGACGAAGTGGCCGGTCTCGGAGGCCGCCAGAGCTGCCTTGACCGTCTCGTGGTCGCGCATCTCGCCGACCAGGATGACGTCCGGGTCCTGGCGCATGGCGCCGCGCAGGGCGGTGGCGAAGTCGACGGTGTCCAGCCGCACCTCGCGCTGGTTGATCATCGAGAGCTTGTCGAAGTGGAGGACCTCGATCGGGTCCTCGATCGTGACGATGTGGACCTCGCGGTTGTTGTTGATGTGGTCGATCATCCCGGCGAGGGTCGTGGTCTTGCCGGAGCCGGTCGGGCCGGTGACGAGCACCAGGCCGCGCGGCTCCATCGCCAGCGCGCTGAGCACCGGAGGCAGGCCGAGGTCGTCGAGCGGGATGGCGCCGACGCTGACCCGGCGGAAGACCATGCCGGCCGAGCCGCGGGCCCGGAACGCGTTGACCCGGAACCGGCCGAGACCGGGCACCGAGTACGCGAAGTCAGCCTCGTTGCTGCGGGCGAACTCCTCGATCAGGTCCTGACGGAGGACTTCGCCGACCATGTGCTCTGTGTCGGTGGGGGTCAGGTTCGGAGCCTGCAGCTTGCGCAGCCGGCCGTCGATGCGCACCCGGGGGGGTGATCCCACCTTGACGTGCAGGTCAGACCCGCCGACCTCGCCGAGGGCGCGCAGGAACGGGACAACGGACAAAGGCTCCGATCCAGTCACGTGGCTTGTTTCGGGCCTTCCACGTCCGACCTTGAGGGCCTCGTGGCTACTCGATGACCGCGATGACGTCGCCCTCCTGGACGACATCACCCTCCGCGACGTGCAGGGCGGCCACCCGGCCGTCACCCTCCGCGAGCACCGGGATCTCCATCTTCATGGACTCCAAGATCACCAGGGTGTCGCCGTCCGCGACGCTGTCACCCTCTGCGACGACGATCTTCCAGACGTTCGCCACCATCTCGGCCCGGACTTCCTGCGGCACGGGAGGCTCCTCTCGGGGTTCGGGACCGGCGGACCGGCCGCAGGCATCCAACCACAGCGGCTC
This sequence comes from uncultured Actinomycetota bacterium, assembly GCA_963746465.1. Taxonomy (GTDB): domain Bacteria; phylum Actinomycetota; class Actinomycetes; order JACCUZ01; family JACCUZ01; genus CAVVAY01. Next base: position 532,527 of record CAVVAY010000013.1, read on the forward strand.
AGGCGCGCATCCGGGCCACGATGCCGGTGTCGTAGTCACCGGAGACGAACTCCGGGTTCTCGAGCAGCTCGGCGAAGAAGGGCAGGTTGCACTTGGGGCCCTCGACCCGGAACGCGGCGACCGCCGCCCGGGCGCGCTCCAGAACCTGCTCGCGGTCCGCACCGTGGACGACCAGCTTGGCCATCAGCGAGTCGTAGTGCGGCGTCACCGTGGTGCCGGCGGCGTAGCCGGAGTCGACCCGGATGCCCGGCCCGCGGGGCTCCTCCCAGACGGTGATCGCCCCCGGCCCCGGCAGGAATCTCACCGGGTCCTCGGCGTTGACCCGCAGCTCGAGGGCGTGCCCGGTCGGCTGCACGGCGTCTGGGTCGAAGGACACCGGCCGCCCGGCTGCGACCAGCAGCTGCTGCTCGACCAGGTCGATGCCGGTCACCATCTCGGTCACCGGGTGCTCGACCTGCAGCCGGGTGTTCATCTCGAGGAAGACGACCTCACCGGAGTCGAGGTCGAGCAGGCACTCCACGGTGCCGGCATTGCGGTAGCCGACGGCCTCTGCTGCCCCCACCGCTGCGCGGAACAGCTGCTGGCGCAGCGCCGGCGTCACGGCCGGCGACGGCGTCTCCTCGGCCAGCTTCTGGTTGCGTCGCTGCACCGAGCAGTCCCGCTCCCCCAGGGCGACGACTCGCCCGTCCGCGAGGCCGAGGACCTGGACCTCGACGTGCCGCACCCGGGGGAAGAACCGCTCCACCAGAACGGCCGGGTCGCCGAACATCCGCTCCGCGAAACCGCGCACCCGCTCCAGCTCGGTCCGTAGGGCGGCCTCGTCGGCCGCCACCGCCATGCCCATCCCGCCGCCCCCCGCGGACGCCTTGACCATGACCGGGAAGCCGATCTCGCGGGCCGCGGCGACCGCCTCCTCCGGGTCACCCACCGGCTCCGACGTGCCTCGCGACACCGGCACACCGGCGGCCGCGACCAGGTTGCGAGCCCGGATCTTGTCCCCCATCGCCTCGATGGCCTCCGGTGACGGGCCGACCCAGACCAGCCCCGCGTCCCGGACCCGCCGGGCGAAGCCAGCGTCCTCCGCGAGGAAGCCGTAGCCGGGGTGCACCGCGCGGGCACCGGTCTGCCGGGCAGCCTCCAGCAGGGCATCGGCGTCCCGGTAGCTCTGCGCCGGGGCGGCCGGACCGATCGCCACCGACTCGTCGGCCTCCCGCACGTAGGGCAGCCGGGCGTCGGCCTCGGAGTGCACCGCCACCGCGCGCAGGCCCATCCGCTGGACGGTCCGGATGATGCGGCGCGCGATCTCGCCGCGATTGGCGACGAGCACAGTCTCGAACACGGTGCCTGGCCTCCCCGTCGGATGTGGTTCGGCAGGCGAGACTAACGGGCGTGGTGCTCGTGCTCGTCGTCGCGGTAGCGGCCCTTGCCGTGTCTGCGGCCACCGGCTGGACCCGGCTCGCCCAGGTCCGCATCCGCGCCGTCCGGCTGCTGGTCGCCGCCGCGGTCGTCCAGCTCGGTACGTCGGGGCTGGTGCCCGGGTCCGGTGTCGCCCGGGCCGCGGCCCTGGTCCTCACCACGGTGCTCGTCGCGCTGTTCCTGGTCGGCAACGCACGACAACCCGGCGTACCGCTGGTGGCACTCGGCCTGCTGCTCAACGTTCTGGTGGTCGTCGCCAACGGGGCGATGCCGGTGTCGGTCGACGCCGCCGCTCGGGCCGGCATCCCGCGCTCCGACCTCAGGCTGGGCGGGGACGCGATGCGCGAGCCGTCCGGGCCGACCACCCGGCTCGGCGCGCTGGGAGACGTCGTACCGGTGGCCCTGCCGCGCTGGCCGCAGGTGGTCAGCGCCGGCGACGTGCTGGTCGCGGCCGGCGTAGGTCTGCTGCTGCTGACGGCCGGGCCGCGGCGCACTCAGACGCCGAGGCGCGCCGCCCGTTCGACGGTCTTGGACAGCGAGTTGACGACCAGCGGGTCGTACTCGTAGGCCATGCCGAGCCGCAGCCGCTCGAGAGCATCGAGCCGGCGGGAGGTCTCGAAGGACTCGCCGACCAGGTCGTCGTAGGCGTTGACCGCCTTGATGATGCGGGCCGCGAGGGGGATGCTGCGACCTCGGAGGTCGTGCGCCCGGCGGTACGGCTCGGCCTGCTGGGCCACGATCGAGGCGACCTCGTCGAGGACACCGGTCTGGCGGATCACATCGGCGCCGAAGTGGGCGATGCGGCGCTGCTCAGCAGGCGCCGCGACCACGGTGGCACCGCCCGGGATGGGCTCGACGAGCGAGAGCTGGCCGATGTCATGCATCAGCGCCGCGTACTCCAGGTCACGCAGGTCGGAGTCGCTCATTCCCAGCTCGCGACCGACGGCCACCGCCATCTGGCTGACCCGGCGGGAGTGACCGGACTCGGTGTAGCCGCCGAGCTCGGTGACCCGGGAGAGGGCGCGGATCGTCTGCAGCGACGACTCACGGATGGCGGCGTACCGGCGGAACGAGAACTGGGTCAGCAGCAGAGGTACGACGAAGACCGGCAGCGCCCAGGACCCCATGATGGTCGCCGCCAAGGCGATCAGGGCTCCGGTGGCGCCGATCGCCGAACCGATACCCACCTGGGCCTGGATCTCGTTGCGCAGCACGGCCATGAAGGGCGCGCCATCTGCACCAGCCCGCACCACCGATGCGAGCAGAGCGTCCACCATCAGGGTGCCCAGCAGCACGCCGATCATGATGAAGGCCAGCGAACCGTTCTGGATCTGGTTGACCCGCTCGTCCAGCCCGGTGCCGCGGAACGCGCCGGCCGCCAGGCCGATGCTGAGCAGTCGACGGGCCATGCTGTCGACCGAGGGTGCACGACCGACGACCGCATGTGGTGCGACTCCGACGAGCATGGCAACCACGACGACAGCGACGACCTGAAGTGCGCCGTGGTTCGCCGGACCGTCCGGGTAGCGAGTGAGCAGCACGTAGCCGAGGGCGCCGGCCGTCGCGATGGGTGCGCTGTCGCGACCACCGGGCAGGGTGATGCGGACCAGCTCACCCAGGGCGATGAACGCGGCGAACGCGAGTGCGACGCGCGGGTCGACGAACCCCCCGGGAGAGGCGGTCACCACCACGGAGGCGACGGCGAGCAGCGTCGCCGAGGCGATGACGACGACGTAGCCCATGGTCCCGGCGTCGTCCAGGCGCCGCCGCGGGCTGCTCATCGGGAGTCCTCGACGAGCGAGTCCGTCGGGTCGTCGTGGTCGTACGCCGGCTGGTCCTGGTCGTAGACCTGGGCGGCGTCCGGCGGGGAGAACACGGGCACGGTCTCCGGGTCCCACCCGTGCTCGTCAAGGCCGCGAACAAGAGCCTCCACCATCGCGGTGTCGAACTGGGTCCCTGCGCATCGGCGCAGCTCGACCACAGCCTCCTCGAGCGAGCGGGCACCGCGGTAGGAGCGGGTCGTGGTCATCGAGTCGAACGCGTCCGCGACCGCGATGACTCGCGCGAACTCCGGGATCTCGTCGCCCCGCAGACCCATCGGGTAGCCGAGGCCGTCCAGCCGCTCGTGGTGGTGCATGATGCCGGCGTTCGCCTCGTCCAGGAAGTCGATCTCGCGGACGATCTCCAGGCCCTGCACGGGGTGCCGCTGGATCGCCGCGAACTCGTCGTCGGTCAGACCTCCGGACTTCTGCAGCACCCGGGTCGGCACACCCAGCTTGCCGATGTCGTGCAACATCCCGGCGTAACGGAGCGAGGCGACCCGGTCCTCCCGCATGCCGATGGTGCGGGCCACGAGCACCGACGCTGCCGACACCCGTTCGCTATGACCGCGGGTGTACACGTCCTTGGTCTCGACGGCGGCCATCAGGGTGCGCACCGTGCGGTCGTAGGCCAGCTGCTCCTCGGCGTACTGGGCGTAGGCCCAGCGTGCGACGAGCAGGGGCAGCAGGAGCAGCACGGCCGATGACGGTCCGATATGGGCCGGCCCCCACAGGACCGCGAGCGAGATCCCGAACAGGCCGTAGGCGAGGTACGGCAGCACGGAATGAGCCATCGTGCCCTGCAGGACTCGCAGCGGGGACACGCGCTGGTCGAGCCCGACGATGACGGCGACAAGCGCACCATTGACCGCGCAGTGGACGAGGTCTGCCACGAGGATCGGGACCAGCACGTCGGGGAAGCTGTCAGCGGTCAGCCGAGTCGTGCCGCCACAGGCCATGTAGGCAGCTCCGGCGGCCCCGGCCGACAGCGCAAGCTGTGCGCCGTTGAAAGCTCGCTTGATCAGGCTTCCGGATTGAGAGACTCGTGCGATCGAGGCGGTGAGCGCGACCAGGACCGCGCCCCAACCGCCGACGAGCGGGATGGCTGCCAAGGCGGTCACAGACCCCAGCGACACCGACAGCAGGTCTCGAGTGCCGCGCGCCGAGAGCGACTGGCTCACCACGTAGAGAAGGGCGAGGAAGAGAACCTCGTCCCAGTGATCACGGGGCAGCATGACGACAGAGACGGCAGCGAGCACGATGGCGCCGGCGACAACGACGGCGACGTACAACCGCGCGCCAAAGGGCAGCTGCTGCATCACCTGCTCCAGGGGAACTCGAGGAAGTACAGAGAGCGTGATGGGGATCGGCAGCGCAGGGGTGCTGCACACTTCACCAGCTCCAGCTCGCGCCGGACTGAAGGAACTGCTCGACAGCGGAAACGATCTTCTTCATGTGACTTTCATCCCCTTCGGATTCATGTCACGGGCACCGCTGAATTAAGCCCGTGCAAGATCCGCTCCGCTTGGGACGATCGGTACTGCTGTGGTCGAAGAACACGCTGCTGCTGATCGACACGGTTGTGCTGCCGATCCCGATCACGCTCTCTGCAGTTGTCAAAGCCCCCGCTGGTGTGCGGCCCCCGCACTGGCACGGTAGAGCCGAAGCTTCCCTTCTGGGGGAGAAACCCCGGCTCGTCCGCGATGTCAGTGAAGGGCGCGGGTAAACCTCACGTCAAGTGTTAGGTCGGTTTGTGTCTAGTCGTCCCGGCAAGATCGTCCTAAATGACTAGGAACCGGGGGTGCGCCCGAACGGGTGACAATTTTGCTCGACACTGACCAATACCTGGCTTGTACGGGCTTCCACGCGGGCGGCTGCTTTACCCTCCGGGCGTGGACAGGTGGGACGAGTGACGCCTGATGGGACCGGCCGGGACGTCTGGTACGACCTCGTCGGAGGTCTCCTCGACGCCCGGGACGACCCGGCCACCGCTCGGTTCGACGCCGAGCTCGCCGCCGGCCTGGCCGCCGGCACCCTGACCGAGGAGGCCGCTCACCGGCTTCGGTTCTGGCAGCGGGCCTCGGTGCGCTCACTGGCCGACCACGCGCGCACGGTGGTTCCGGTCGCCCTCGGCGCTCTGGCAGCAGCCCGGCACGACGCCGAGCGGTACGCCGACCAGGCGGCCGCGGCGCTCAGCGAGGTCGAGCCGGCTCAGGAGCCCGAGGAGCCGGTCGACCACGGCGACGGCGAGTCTGAGGCTCCCGAGCAGGCGGCGGGTCCGCCCGACCCGTGGCACCCGTCCGACCCGGCGCCGGGCACCGAGGCTGAGCCGCCGGCCACCCTGGTCGACCTGGCCGCCCTCGAGGCCGCCCGGCGCGCCTCAGCGCCGGAACCGTCGGGACCGAGCACCCTGGAGGGGCGACCACCGCGCCTGCTCGTCGCCGGTCTCACGACCGCACCCGTCGGCCCCGACCGCACCAGCTGAGGAGAGCGTCCCGCTCATGTCTGCCCTGCGCCTGCTGCCCGAGCTCGAGGACGCCCTGCGCCACATCCAGGGCGTCAAGGCGGCGAGCGTCGTCACCGGGCCGGACGCGGTGCCGACCGAGGTGCACGTGCTGGCCTCCCCCGGCAAGCCGGCCAAGCAGGTGGTGCGCGACGTCCAGTCGCTGGCGCTCGCGCGCTACGACATCGACATCGACCACCGCATCGTCTCGGTCGTGCAGATGGGGGACGACGACGTCCGCGCCGCCGAACCTGCTGCCCCCGTGCCGGGCACCGAGGTGACCGGCTCCGGGCCCGAGACAGAGCCGGTCGTGCGGCCCTCGATCGCGGCCATCATGGTGCGCAGCGGCAAGGGCGAGACCGACGCGTCGGTCACGCTGGCCGCCGGCGACCAGCTCTTCGAAGGCAGCAGCCAGGGACCGGCCGGCCAGAGCCATCGGGCCCGCCTGGTCGCGATCGCCACCCTGGACGCCGTGTCCGAGCTGCTGGGTCAGCCGTGCGAGGTCGAGTCGTCGATGATCGTCGCGACGGGCACCCGCGAGGTGGCCCTCACCGTGCTCACGATGATCGTGCCGCGGACCGGTGAGCAGGTGCTCACCGGCTGCGCGGCCGTGCGCGGCGACGAGGCCGACGCGGTCGCCCGGTCGGTCCTCGCGGCACTGAACCGCCAGCTCGCAGGTTGACCCCGCCCGCTACGGCCGCAGCATCGTCTTGATCGAGCGCCGCTCGTCCATCGCCGCGTAGGCCTCGGGCGCCTGGTCGAGCGGCATTGCCAGGTCGAACACCCGGCCCGGGTCGATCGCACCGGACAGCACGTCGGCGAGCAGCTCGGGGATGTAGCCACGGACCGGCGCGACGCCACCGCCGACCGAGATGTTGCTCGAGAACAGCTGGCGGATCGGCAGCTCGGAGCCGCCGGCCGGCACGCCGACGTACCCCACCCGGCCGCCCGGCCGGGTCGCGTCCAGCGCCTGCTGCATCGACTCCTTGGTGCCCACGCACTCGAGCGAGGCGTCGGCACCCACTCCGCCGAGCAGCTCCTCGACCCGGGCGACACCGTCGTCGCCGCGCTCCGCCACCACGTCGGTCGCGCCGACGTCGCGGGCCAGCGCCTGCCGGTCGGCGTGCCGCGACATCGCGATGATGCGCTCGGCCCCGAGTCGCTTGGCCGCGATGATCGCGCACTGCCCGACGGCGCCGTCGCCGACGACGACCACGCTCGACCCCGGACCGACACCGGCGGAGACCGCGGCGTGGTGCCCCGTGCCCATGACGTCCGACAGCGTCAGCAGCCCGGCGATCATCGACTCGTCCGGGAGGTCCGGCGTCGCGACCAGCGTCCCGTCTGCCATCGGCACCCGGACCGCCTCGCCCTGGCCGGCGTCGATCGGCAGGCCGTGCTCGTCCTCGCCGCCCCACCAGGCGCCGTTCGCGCACGACGTGTGCACGCCGTTCCGGCAGTGCACGCAGGTGCCGTCGGAGAGCGCGAAGGGCGCGATGACGAAGTCTCCGGCCTTCAGTGTGGACACCTCGGATCCCAGCTCCTCGACGATGCCGACGAACTCGTGGCCGATGCGGTGCGGCTCGGTGGTCTCGGTGACGCCCCGATAGGGCCACAGGTCGGAGCCGCAGACGCAGGCGGCGACCACCCGGACGAGGGCGTCGCCCGGCCGGTGGATCTGGGGGTCGGGGACGTTCTCGACGCGGATGTCACGCGGGGCGTGGATGAGGGTGGCGCGCACGGTCTGGTCTCCTGCTCGTCGAGTGCGGGGGGAGGGTGGTCACGGGCGGGGGCGGGGATGGTCTGCAGCCGTGGGAGGATGGCCGGCGGAGCAAGGACCGGGACGACCGGTCAGCACACGACCCCGGGAGACCGCCCCATGGCCAAGAAGTCGCGCAAGAAGAAGGCTCGGAAGAAGAGCAAAGCCAACCACGGCAAGCGTCCGAACAGCTGACGCTGCGTCTGTCGCACTGACGGCCCGGTCCCGCCGCACGGCGGGGTCGGGCCGTGTGCATGTGGCGGCGCGCAGCGGTCGATCAGATATCGGTGCGGAGCTCGTCGCGGGCCGCGGCGATGTGCCGCAGGACCTTCGCCCTCAGCTCGGGCGGGGCCGGGTCGGAGCACGACCGCTTGACGATCGCCTTGACCTGCTCCTCCAGCCCGAACTCCTGCAGGCAGGGGCTGCACTCGTCGAGGTGGTGCTTGATCTCGTGCCGCTTCTCGCCGTCGAGCTCACCGTCGATGAACTCATAGACGCGGTCCAGGACCTCGGCGCACGGAGTCTCGTGCGGCTTCCCGCAGCTCATGACGGTTCGCCTCCTTCTCCCCCGTCAGGTGCGCCGGCGGGCACCAGTCCGCGCTCGCGCGCGTAGTCCTCGAGCAGACCCCGCAGCTGTCGCCGTCCTCGGTGCAGCCGGGACATCACCGTCCCGATCGGGGTGCCCATGATGTCGGCGATCTCCTTGTAGGCGAACCCCTCGACGTCCGCCAGGTAGACCGCGATCCGGAAGTCCTCGGGGATCTCCTGGAGGGCTTCCTTGACGTCGGAGTCGGGCAGGTGGTCCAGCGCCTCTGCCTCGGCCGACTTCAGGCCGGTCGACATGTGCGACTCCGCCTGGGCGAGCTGCCAGTCCTCCACCGTCTCGGTTCCGGACTGCTTCGGCTGGCGCTGTGCCTTGCGGTAGGTGTTGATGAATGTGTTGGTGAGGATGCGGTACAGCCAGGCCTTGAGGTTCGTCCCCTCCTGGAACTGGTGGAACGAGCCGTAGGCCTTGGCGTACGTCTCCTGGACCAGGTCCTCGGCGTCGGCCGGGTTGCGCGTCATGCGCAGGGCCGCGGAGTACAGCTGGTCGATGTACTGCATGGCGTCGCGCTCGAAACGGGCGTTGCGCTCGTCTACCGTCTCGGCAACTGGCTGGGTCATCACCCTCGATGCTATCCCGCGTTCGGAACCGCCTCCGAGGGGCCATTCCGGCCACCCCCGCACGTCGAGGTCGGTACGGCGCCGGTCTGGCGCGAGTGCGGACATGTCTGGGTCAACCTCCGTTGCACGACGGGGATTCCCCGGCGTCAGCCGGCGACCACCTCGAGCGTCCACGCCAGGGTCACCGACACGACGTGCGCCCACGACGGGCCACCTGCCGCGACCGGCACCCGCAGGGAGTGGTCCCCGCCCGCGACGGGCACCACCAGACGGCCGGCCGCCGAGGGGATGTCGGACGGGCCGCCGAACGGGTCCTTGGTCCCCTGCAGCACCAGGGTGGGCAGGCCCGCCGTCGCCGGCAGGTCGAGCTCGGGCAGGCGGGTCTTCTCCGGGCGCCCGGGCGGGTGCAGCGGGAAGGACAGCGCGAGCACCCCGTCGGCGCCGACGGTCGCCGCGGTGCGGCACGCGACCCTGGCCCCGGCCGACCGGCCGCCGACGAGCAGCGGGCCGGTCACGCCGAGGTGCTCGAGCACGGCGAGCCAGGCCAGGTCCAGGGTGGGCGGCGGAGCAGCGACCCGTCGGCCCGCCCCGACCCACGGCTGCTCGACACGGACCACCTCGATGCCGTGCCCCGGAAGCCCGTCGGCCAGAGCGACCAGGTCGGCGGCCCCGATGCCGCCACCCGCGCCGTGCCCGAGCACGAGGGTGGCCCGGCGCGGCCCGGACGCCGGGCGCACCTCGACGCGGGCGTCCCCGACGGGCGTCGCCAGGGAGCGCAGCTCAGAAGAGCGGGAGCTCGTCATCGCCGGCTCGCACGGCTTCGGGCGGGCCCTCGGCGGGCAGCGGCTCGACCAGCTCAGGGCCGTTGTTCTTGACGTTGTTCACCGTGGTGGCGACCGGGTACGCCGTGAGCCGACCCGGGGCTGCGGGCACCAGCAGGCTGCGCAGCAGGTCGGGGTCGTCGAGGCCCGGGTCCAGCCACTCGGCGTACCGCTCGCGTTCCACGAGCAGCGGCATCCGGTCGTGGATGCGACCGAGCTCGTCGGTGGCCGTGGTGGTCAGCACGGTGACGGTCCACAGCCACGGGTCGGTGTCGGCGTCCTCGGGGACCGACGGGTCGCGCCACAGCTCGTAGAGGCCCGCCATCGCGAGCACGCCGTCGTCGGCCGGCCGGATGAAGAACGGCTGCTTCTTCCCCTTCACCTCGCCGTACCACTCGAAGTAGCCGTCGGCGGGCAGCAGCGCGCGCCGCTTCGCGAACGCCTTCCGGAACGCCGGCTTGTCCGCGACGGTCTCCATCCGGGCGTTGATCATGCGGTTGCCGATCGAGCGGTCCTTGGCCCAGGACGGCACCAGCCCCCATCGCACCACCTGCAGGCGACGCCTCGGCCGCTCCTCGGGCTCGCCGCGAGGCGCCCGCTCGAGCACGGCGTACACGTCCTGGGTGGGCGCCACGTTCCAGCTCGGCTCGAGCGACTGCTCCGGCCGCTCCTCGACGTCGAACTCCTCGACGAGGTCGTCCGGGTTCCGGCTCGCTGCGTACCGTCCGCACACACTGTGCAGCCTGCCAGAGCGCGCCGACGGTCGCCGCGGCGGCGAGGATTGACCTGCGGGGACGTCGGGCAAGGGCCGACCATGACCCTGGTACGCCGTCTGGCCCGCCCCTGCCTCGCCGCCATGTTCGTCACCGGCGGTATCGACTCGCTGAGCAACCCGGCAGGCAAGGTGCCCGCCGCCGACCCGGTCGCCCCGCCCATCGCGGCCAAGCTGCCGTACCTCCCCGAGGACACCGAGCAGCTGGTCCGGATCAACGGCGCCGTGCAGGTGGGTGCCGGGCTGATGCTCGCGCTCGGTCGCTTCCCACGACTGTCGTCGGCGCTGCTGGCCGGCAGCCTGGTGCCCACCACGCTGGCCGGGCACCGGTTCTGGGAGGAGAAGGACGAGACGAAGCGGGCCCAGCAGCGGATCCACTTCTTCAAGAACCTGTCGATGCTCGGCGGACTGATGCTCGCCGCGGTCGACACCGAGGGCCGGCCCGGTCTGGCCTGGCGGGCCCAGCACGCCGCCCATCACGCCTCGACCGGTACCCGGCGGACGACCCGGACCGCGCGCCGGGAGGCCAAGCTCGCCGCCCGGGCTGCCCGGGCGCACCTGCCCGGCTGACGGTCGCGCCGGGTCGCTTCGTGCCTCGCGCACTACGCTCGCCGCCATGATCGAGCCGTGGCCGGCCCCGTGCGCGCAGTCGCCGGTGCGGGCCACGGTGCGGCTGCCCGGCTCGAAGTCGCAGACCAACCGGGCGCTGGTGCTGGCGCGCCCTCGCCCGCACCCCCAGCACGCTGCTCGCCCCACTGGTCAGCCGCGACACCAGCCTGATGGCCGCCGGGCTGCGCGCGATGGGCGTGCGCATCGAGGAGTCGCCGGGCTCGTGGCAGGTCGTCCCGGCCGACCTGGCCGGTCCGGCCGAGGTGGACGTCGGCAACGCGGGCACCGTCATGAGGTTCCTCCCGCCCGTCGCGACGCTGGCCGACGGCGACGTCCGGTTCGACGGTGACCGGCGCTCGCACGCCCGTCCGATCGCGCCGATGGTGGGCGCCCTGCGCGACCTCGGGGCCGATGTCACCGCGACCGCGGACCGGTTGCCGCTCACCGTGCACGGCCGCGGCTGGCTGCTGGGCGGCAGCGTCACCCTCGACGCCTCGCTGTCCTCGCAGTTCGTCAGCGCGCTGCTGCTCAGCGCGCCGCGCTGCGCGGACGCCGTCGAGGTGCGTCACGTGGGCGGCCGGCTGCCGTCCGGCGCGCACATCGACATGACGGTCGAGATGCTCCGCGCGGCGGGCGCGATCGTCGAGCACGTCGACGAGCTCACCTGGCGGGTCGAGCCCGGCCCGCTGACCGTCGGGCGGCTGCAGATCGAGCCGGACCTGTCCAACGCGGCGCCGTTCCTCGCGGCGGCGGTCGTGACCGGTGGCACGGTCACGGTGCCGGACTGGCCACTGCGCACGACCCAGGCGGGCGACGCGCTGCGCGGCCTGCTGCGCCGGTTCGGTGCGACCGTGGACCACGACGTCGACGGCCTGACGGTCACCGGACCCGGACGCGTCGAAGGGGTCGACGTCGACCTCGGCGACGTCGGCGAGCTCGCGCCGGTGCTGACCGCGGTGGCAGCCCTGGCGGCCGGGCCGTCCCGGCTGCGCGGCATCGCACACCTGCGCCACCACGAGACCGACCGGCTGGCCGCGCTCGCCACCGAGATCACGGCGCTGGGTGGCGACGTGCGCGAGACCGAGGACGGGCTGGAGGTGCGGCCGCTCCCGTTGCACGGCGGGGTCGTGTCGACGTACGACGACCATCGGCTGGCGACCATGGCCGCGGTGCTCGGCCTGTGCGTGCCCGGTGTGCAGGTCGCCGACATCGCGACCACCGGCAAGACGTTGCCCGGCTTCGTCGAGCTGTGGACCGGGATGCTGGAGTGAGCGGCCCGTCCAGCCGCGGCCGGGACCTGGACGAGGACGACGTCCGCGTCCGCCCGGGCCGGCGCTCCCGGCCACGCACCAAGGACCGGCCGACACACGAGGACGCCACGATCGGCGTCGTGGTCACCGTCGACCGCGGCCGGTCGACCTGCCGGGTCGACGGTCACGAGGTGATGGCGATGAAGGCCCGCGAGCTGGGTCGGCGCAGCGTCGTCGTCGGCGACCGGGTGGCGCTGGTGGGCGACGTGTCGGGGACGCCGGACACCCTGGCGCGGATCGTGCGGGTCGAGCCGCGGACCTCGACGCTGCGCCGCACGGCCGACGACACCGACCCGTTCGAGCGGGTCATCGTCGCCAACGCCGACCAGCTGGTGATCGTGACGGCACTGGCCGACCCCGAGCCGCGGCCGCGGCTGATCGACCGCTGCCTGGTCGCCGCTTACGACGCCGGGCTGCGGCCGCTGCTCTGCCTGACCAAGTCCGACCTCGCGCCGCCGGAGACGCTGATCGAGCCTACGGCGCGCTCGACGTCGACCATGTCGTCATCAACCGCGAGCAGCCGCTGGACGAGCTGCGCGAGCACCTGCGCGACCGCGTCAGCGTGCTCGTGGGTCACTCCGGCGTCGGGAAGTCGACGATGGTCAACGCGCTGGTCCCCGGCGCCGGCCGGGCGACCGGCGGCGTCAACGCGGTGACCGGTCGCGGCCGGCACACCTCGTCGTCCGCGATCGCCCTCGAGCTGCCCGGCGGCGGATGGGTGATCGACACCCCGGGGCTGCGCAGCTTCGGGCTGGCGCACATCGACCTGGACCGGGTCATCCACGCGTTCCCCGACCTGGCGGACGGCACCGCTGACTGCCCGCGGTCGTGCAGCCACGACGAGCCCGAGTGCGCCCTCGACGCCTGGGTGGCGGCGGGGCACAGCGACCCGGCCCGGCTCGCGTCGCTTCGCCGGTTGCTGCGCAGCCGCGACACGCCCGACGACGACTGACGCGCTAGCAGCCGCCGACGGTGCACTTCCAGACGGCCGTCGTCCCCAGCTCCCCGGCGACCGCCACCTGCCCGAGCGGCCGCCAGCGCGGCCACCACCGCGACGACGGCGAGCACGGTCATCGGCCGACCGGTGCGGCCGCGCCGGTCCATGACGAGCAGCGCGACGGCCAACAGCCACATCGCCAGCGTCGGCCAGAGGACCAGCTTGGCCATCTTCTCGTGGTCCGTCGATCTGCTCCGCGACGACGCCGCCCGCGTTCGACGCGCTCCTGGAGCTTCTCGCCGCTCTTGCGTCGCCACCGGGCACCAGCGCCAGCCCGACGGTCGCGAGCGCCAGCGACCAGCGGGGCGTAGGCGCCGCCGCCACGCGGGCCGGACGGCGATCGCGATCAACCCGATCGCCGCCAGCGGCACCAGCACCACGACGCCGTGCACCACGAGCGCATGCACCGGCAGTCCCCGGAACGTGTCGAACATCGCCGGCCTCCTCGCCTCAGGTCTCGACCGTGCCGCCGGACCGCCAGTACTCGCCATCCTTGCGGGACAGCAGACCTTCGTCCACGAGGTAGCGACGCAGCGCCGCGTAGTCGTCGAAGAACGTCCGGAGCACCGCGTTCACCTCGGCCTCCGGGTAGCGCCGTCCCCGGCTCGAACGAGCGGGCCACCTGGTCGAGGACCACGAGGCGCCGGCTGCGCTTGGCCGGCATCTGTACCAAACGCCCGCCCGGCATGAAGCGTTCAACGACCACCTCGTCGGGCGGTCCGGGCCGATGGCTCACTGCGCGGTCGCGGCCACCATCGACGACAGCCGGGCACGCAGCCGGGCTCGGTGCTTGTCGGTCGCCCGGGTGTGCTGGGCGTACTCGGGCCAGCGTGCGGCCGGGTGGGCCAGCCACGCCTCGCAGACCGACAGGGCGGGGCCCGGCTCGCCGGCCCGCTCCAGCAGGGTGGCCGCCCGCTCGTACGTGTAGGGGGTGTCGACCTCGACGGCGACGCCGTGCAGCAGCGTCTCGAGCTCGCGGAGGTCCTGCCGGGGAGGTTGCTGGCCGAGCTTGTCGGCCGACGGGGTGCCGGACAGCGTCCAGCCGTCGATGCTGAACCGGGGCACGGGGATGGGGGCGGGTCGATCACCCCGACGCTCGGACGGCGGTGGAACAGTCCCATCGGTCTCCCCCAATCCTGCGGCAGATCCTCCAAGAGTCTTGATCGGAAGTATGCGGCGGTGACTGGAGCGGGCGGAAGGGACTTGTACGGTTCGTTACATGACGGCGTACGACGACGACCTCCGACTGGCGCACGTCCTCGCCGACACCGCCGACTCCATCACCATGTCGCGCTTCAAGGCGCTCGACCTCGTCGTCGACACCAAGCCGGACCTGACACCCGTCTCGGACGCCGACACAGCCGCCGAGGAGTCGATCCGCTCCACCCTGTCCCGGGCCCGGCCGCGGGACGCCGTCACCGGTGAGGAGCTCGGGTCGACACGGGCCACGGCCCGCGGCGCTGGGTGCTCGACCCGATCGACGGCACCAAGAACTTCGTCCGCGGCGTGCCCGGTCTGGGCAACCTTGATCGCCCTGATGGACGGCGACGTGGTGGTCGCCGGCCTGGTCAGCGCCCCCGCGCTGGGCCGTCGCTGGTGGGCCGGCGTCGGTTCCGGCGCCTGGACGGGCAAGAGCCTGTCGTCGGCCAGCCGGATGGCCGTCTCCGGGGTGACCCGCCTCGACGACGCGTCGCTGTCCTACTCGAGCCTGTCGGGCTGGCACGACCTCGGTCGCGAGGAGAGCTTCCTCGGCCTGACCCGGGACGTCTGGCGGACCCGCGCCTACGGCGACTTCTGGTCCTACATGCTGGTGGCCGAGGGCGCAGTCGACGTCGCGGCCGAGCCGGAGGTGGCGCTGTACGACCTGGCCGCGCCGTCGATCGTCGTCACCGAGGCGGGCGGGCGGTTCACCGATCTCGACGGCACCGACGGGCCGGCCGGGGGCAGCGCGGTCGCGACCAACGGGCACCTGCACGACGAGGTCGTGCGACGCGCTCACGCCGTAGTCGGCCGGCTTCGGCCTCGGGCAGGTCGGTGCGCTCCAGCCGGCGTACCGCAGGGACCGGGTCGCCAGGCCGCCGGCCACCATCACACCCAGCGCGCACACCACGACCGCCTCGCGCGACGCCGACGGCCTGCGCGAGCGGACCGGCCAGGACCTGGCCGATCGGGATGGCCATCAGTGACCCGAGGGCGTCGTAGGCGTAGACGCGGCTCAGCAGGTGCGGCCGGCACGTGCTGCTGCATGGACAGGTCCCAGCCGAGACCGAACAGCTCGATGGACGCGCCGGCCACGAGGCTCGTCAGCACCAGCAGGAGGACGGCGGGCTCGGCGGCCAGCACCAGCATCAGCGGCGACCAGGCGAGCACCCGATCATGCCGACGAACAGCGGGCGCCGGAACGCGCACCCGCAGCAGCAGCACGCCGGCCGAGGAACATGCCTGCGGTCTCGGCGCCGAGCACGAAGCCCCAGCCCTGCCGGCCGAACGTCTCGTCGGCGATGAGCGGACCCAGCGTGTACCAGCCGGCAGCGTGCACGGCGTTGATGACGCCGAACGCCAGGACGACGACCCACAACCAGGTGCGGGACCGGAAGGCGGTCCAGCCCTCGCGCAGCTCGACGAGGACGTTGCTCGACGGGCATCCGGTCACCGGGCACGACGCGGATCGCGGCGAAGCAGGCGGCCGCGACGACGAAGGACACGGCGTCGGCCGCCAGCCCCCAGCCCGGGCCGACCGCCGCGACGAGCACGCCGCCGACCGAGGCCCCGGCGACCATCGCGGCCGTCGACGCCATCCGGAAGCACGATGTTCGCCGGCTGCAGGTCGCGCGCCGGGACGGTCTGCGGCAGCAAGCCCGCGCTGGCCGGGAAGGTGAACGCCGCCGACGCACCGTTGACGGCCTCGATCGCGACGAGTGCGCCGATCGACGCGTGGCCGGTGAGCAGCAGGGTGGCAGCCAGCGCCTGGGTGCCGCCGCTGACCAGGTTGGTCACGACGAGGACGAGGTGCCGCGGCAGCCGGTCGGCGAGCACGCCGCCGAACAGCAGGAACACCACCTGCGGCAGGCTGCGGGCCGCGAGCACGATGCCCAGGTCGGTGACGGAGCCGGTCAGGTCCAGGACCGCGAAGGTGATGGCGATGTTGGCCAGCCCGTTGCCCAGCAGCGACACCGAGCGCCCGGACAGCAGGGCGACGAACGGCCGGTGCCGGAGGACCGCGCGCGCGGTCATCGGGAGCTGCCGCCGTCGTCGGCGGGTCGGCCATCGCGAACATCGCCAGGCTCACGCTGACGTGCACCGCACTCGGCGAGCGTGGCGGCCGCGCCACCCGGTGCAGCTGGCTCAGCGACTCGTTGACCTGGTCGAGGGCCGCGGCCCAGTCGTCCGGATCCACCCAGAGCTCGGCGTCGGTGCTGGTCTGCCGGGCGTCGGGGTGTGCCGAGGCGCTGCGGCGGAGCAGCTCGTCGGCCAGCAGCCGGAAGAACGTCTCACGCTCCCCGGCGTGGGACGCCGTCGCACCGGGGGCGTCGACGTCGTACCGGTAGCGCTTGGCCCGGCCGCCGCGGATCGTCTCCTCCCCCGCCTCGACCAGCTGACCGGCCGCCAGCAGCAGGCGCAGGTGGTAGCTGGCGTTGGCGTGCGTCAGGCCGATCTCGCGGGCCACCTCGGCCGCCGACATCGGGGCGCCGGTGAGCAGCGAGAGCATCCGCAGCCGCACCGGGTGGGCCATCGCCCGCAGCGACACCACCCGCTCGCTGGTTCCCTCTCCCCAAGACATGTTGGGGAGTCTCTCACCGGTCGCCACCCACCGTCAAACACTCCTTGGGTGGTGACCCCCGTCGACCACGTATGGCAGGCGAACAGGTACCTCGCCAGGCGCAGGCACCTCGCAAGGTGCCGACATGCCTGCTTTACCGTGGTCGACTTCACCGGGCGGAGGCGGGTGGCGAGGGCGAGGAGGGCGGGCCCGGCGAGGACGGCGGCCAGGTCGAACCAGCCGTAGCCGCCGGCCGCACCGGACGGCGGGTTGCCGATGCTCACCAGCCCGGTCGGGTCATGGGTCTGCCAGGCCCAGGTCCCCCACCAGGTGCCGAGCAGCTCCAGGTAGGTGACCACCAGGAACGCGCCGACGTAGAGCGTCCGGGACCGGCCCCAGGCGAGGAAACCCAGCAGGCAGAGGTACCAGAACGCGCCCAGCACGTCGGGCCGGTCGGACACCAGGAGCCCCCACCCGGCGTACAGGCCGCCGACGACGACGGTGGCCGCGACCAGCAGCCCGGTACGCCGGTGCACCCAGGCCGAGCGGCCGATCGCCAGCGCGCAGAGGTAGACGAGCCCGTGGCCCGGCGGGACGAACGCCGGGACGTTGCCCAACCGGTAGACGTAGACCTCGAGCAGGGGCGAGAAGGTGTACTCGACCGCGGTCGCGAAGGCGACGACGACAGCGACCTGGGCCCGCACCAGCGGGGTCTCGCGGCGGAGCAGCACCAGCAGGAGCAGCCAGGTGCCGATCCCCAGGGCCCGCTGCTCCCAGATGTCGGCGCCGCGGTCGAGCAGCAGCACCAGCGGGACCCAGACCAGGGTGAGCACGACCGGCGGGTCGAGCCGCATCGCCGGGGCGGCCACCGCTCGCAGCCCCGGACGGGCGGCGAGAGTCTCGGTGGTCACCGGGCCGAGGATACGCAACCCACAACAGCCGCCTGTCCTGCGCCGATGTCCTGTACAGGCCCGGTCCAGGCGGCCAGGATGGGGTCCGTCCGGGCCGTCCGTGCAAGGAGGTCACGTCCCATGCAGGTGCGCGAGGGCATGAGCACCGAGGTGCTGACGATCGGGCCCGACCACTCGCTGCGGGATGCCAGCCGCGCGATGGCGAGCCGGCGGGTCGGCGCGGCCGTGGTGCACGACCCCGACGGTGAGGGTGTCGCGCATCCTCACCGAGCGCGACGTGCTGGCCTCGATCGGGATGGGTCAGGACCCCGACGCCGAGCACGTCCGGGACCACCTGACCGGTGACCTGGTCTACGCGGCCCCTACCTGGACCCTGGAGCAGGCGGCGGACGCGATGGTGCGCGGCGGCTTCCGGCACCTGGTCGTGCTCGACCAGGGCGAGGTGGCCGGCATCCTGTCGGTGCGCGACATCGTGCGGTGCTGGTCCGGCGAGCGCCGGCACGACGAGCTGGTCGGCTGACTCAGCCGCCTGCGGCGCCCTCGGGGTCGCCCTGCCCCACCTTCAGCGCCTGACCGTCCTTGTGGCCCTCTCGGCCGGCCCGCTCGTTGCCTTCCTGGGGCTCGCGCTCCTTGGCTCTCAGCATGATCGCGGAGACCGCGAGCACGAGGACGAGGCCACCGAGCACGCCGACCTCGATGATCGCGTGGGTGAACTTGCTCGCCCTTGCCCACGAAGTCGGCGGCCTTACCGAAAGGACGATGATCTCCTTGATCGAGGCGATGATGCCGACGACGAGGAACGGCTCGGCGACGACCTCCCGCTTGCCCAGGATCACCCGCACGGCGAAGAGCAGCTCGACCACGATGAACACCAGCAGCAGCCGGTCGAGGACCTCGAGAACCACGTCGCTCGCCGACCCGTCGCCGGTCACCGTCGTCAGGCCGCGAGCCGCCGAGAGCAGCAGCACGCCGGCAGATGCGGAGAGCAGGACGGCGATGCCGACGTAGATGACATCCTCGGTCACCGCGAGCAGGGCGTTGCCGATCCGGACGTAGCGCGGCGGCTCGTCGGCGCTGTCGTCCTCTTCCCGGTCGGCCACCGCGGTCAGGCGACCGAGCTGGATCGCCGCGGGAGAGCGTCCGGACCCAGCAGGGCGAAGCCGACCAGCACCGCGTCACCGCACTGCACGCAGACCCACTCCGGACAGTCAGCCCCGTGCTCCTCGAGACAGTCGGGCTGCTCGTAAAGGACGTCGGCCTGGCAGGTGGAGCACCACTGCGGGTCGGCTGCATTCGTGGTCATGCCCTGACGGTGCCACGGAGCCTGGACACAACCCCGTACGCCGGGCGGCGTGTCCGCGACTTTGTCGACAAACCGGTGTTGAGCAGGGCCGATCTGACCCCCGCGGTGGCGGCCGAGACCCGATTGCCAGGATCATGGCCGCATGCCACAGAGCATCTGGAAGGGCGCGATCTCGTTCGGGCTGGTCTCGATCCCGGTGCGGCTCTACAGCGCCACCGAGGAGAAGGACGTCTCGTTCCGGCAGGTGCACCGCGAGGACGGCGGGCGCATCCGCTACAAGCGGGTCTGCTCGGTCGACGGCGAGGAGGTCGCCTACGGCGACATCGCCAAGGGCTACGAGCTGCCGGACGGCGAGATGGTCGTGCTGGACGACGACGACTTCGCCAACCTGCCGATCTCCAGCTCGCGGGCGGTCGAGGTGCTCAGCTTCGTGCCCGAGGAGCAGATCGACGCCGTCCAGATGGGCAAGCCGTACTACTGCGACCCGACCGGCGGCGACACCAAGCCCTACGTCCTGCTGCGCGACTCGCTGGAGAAGGCCGGCCGGGTGGCGGTCGTCAAGGTGGCGCTGCGCCAGCGCGAGCGGTTGGCGATGCTGCGCGCCCGCGAGGGCGTCCTGGTGCTGCAGACCCTGCTCTGGCCGGACGAGGTGCGCGAGCCGCGGCTCGACTCGCTCGACGGCGAGGTCAACGTGCGGCCGCAGGAGCTGGCCATGGCCGAGTCCTACATCAACGCGCTCTCCGGCGACTTCGACCCCTCGGAGTTCTCCGACCACTACCGCGAGGCGCTCGAAGAGGTCATCGAGGCAAAGGCCGCCGGCCACGAGGTGAAGGCTCCCGAGGAGGCGCCGCGGTCCACCGGTCAGGTGGTCGACCTGATGGACGCCCTGCGGCGCAGCGTCGCCGAGGCCAAGGAGCGTCGCGGCGAAGGGGCCGGCACCTCAGCCAAGAAGACCGCCAAGGCACCGGCCAAGAAGGCGACGGCCAAGAGCACGGCCAAGAAGACCGCCAAGGCACCGGCCAAGAAGACCGCCGCGAAGAAGGCGGGTACGGCGAAGAAGGCGGCCGCCAAGAAGAGCGCCACCCGTCGTTCTGCCTAGCCGGCGTCGTCGGGCCGGGAATCCCGTTGCCGACTCGTGTGCTGTGGTGAGCCATGGATGAGGCCCTGCAGATCCTGGCGCTGGTCGTCGTCGTGGCGGTCGTGGCTGCCGGGGCCCGGCGGCTGGGCCTGTCCGCGCCGCTGGTCCTGGTGGTCGTCGGCGTCGTCGCGTCGCTGATCCCGGGGGTGCCGGACTATCACGTCGACCCCGACCTCGTGCTGATCGGCTTCCTGCCGCCGCTGCTCTACGCCGCCGCCCTGCGGACCTCCCTGGTCGACGTCCGCGCCAACCGCCAGGCCATCGGCATCCTCGCCGTCGGCGCCGTGGCGTTCACCACCGTGCTGGTGGGGCTGGTCGCCTGGGCCGTCGTCCCCGGGGTCTCGCTCGCGGCCGCGCTGGCCCTGGGCGCGGTCGTCTCACCGCCCGACGCGGTCGCGGCGACCACCATCGCGCGCAAGGTCGGCATGCCCCGCCGGATCGTGTCGATCCTCGAGGGCGAGAGCCTGCTCAACGACGCCACGGCCCTGGTGGCGCTGCGCACGACCATCGCCGCTATCGCCACCACCGTCACCGTCCTCGAGGTCGGCGCCGACTTCCTGCTCGCGGCCGGGGGCGGCATCGTGGTCGGGCTGGCGCTCGCGGTGGTTCTTGCAGCCGCTCGCAAGCAGGTCCAGGACCCGGTTCTGGACACGACCCTGTCGCTGGTCGCGCCGTTCCTCACCTACCTGGCCGCTGAGGCGGTGCACGCGAGCGGGGTGCTGGCGGTGGTGATCGTCGGCTTGTTGCTCGGGCACAAGTCGCCGGCGCTGCAGTCGGCGTCGTCCCGGCTGGCCGAGCAGACCAACTGGCGCACGATCACCTTCGTCCTCGAGAACGCAGTCTTCCTGCTGATCGGCCTGCAGGTTCAGCAGGTCGTGCGCAACGCGACCGACGACGACTTCGGTGCCTTCCGGCTGGCCCTGATCTGTGCGGTCGTCCTGGCGGCCACCCTGTTGACCCGCATCGTCTGGGTGTTCGTCGCGACGGCCGTCTACAAGTTCGGCACCGCGTCCATGCGTGAGCGCAGCTGGAGCTGGAGCCACGCGACGCTGGTGTCCTGGGCGGGGATGCGCGGTGTGGTCACCCTCGCCGCAGCGTTCGTGCTGCCCGACGAGACGCCGCACAAGGACGTGCTGGTGCTGGCCGCGTTCGCGGTGGTGGGCGGCACGCTGCTCATCAACGGCACCACGCTGCCCTGGCTGGTACGCCGGCTGGACCTGCCCGGGCCGGACCCCGCCGAGGACGCCCTCGAGGAGGCGGCCCTGCTGTCCAAGGCGACCCGGGCCGGCCTGGCAAAGCTGGAGGAGCTCAAGGCCGGGGGCGCCGACCCGTCGGTGATCGAGCGGCTCGAGGAGCGCACCCGCAGCCGGGCCGACGCCGCGTGGGAGCGCCTCGGCGCGCCGAGCGACGACGAGACGCCCAGCGAGCAGTACCGCCGCTTACGGCAGGAGATGCTGCACGCCGAGCGCCGTGTCGTGCTCGAGGCGCGGGACTCCGGCAAGGTCGACGACGAGGTGCTCCGGGACGTCCTGACCCTGCTGGACGCCGAGGAGTCGCTGCTGGACCGGCTGGAGGACAAGGGCAGCGCCGTCGAGCGCGAGCTGGTCGCGCGGATCGACCGGGTCGAGGACTGCGACCACCTGAAGGAGGCCCCGATCTCGGTCCGGCCCAACACCCCCGAGGGCTGCGAGGAGTGCCTGCGCGACGGCACCCACTGGGTGCACCTGCGGCTCTGCCTGACCTGCGGCCACGTCGGGTGCTGCGACTCCTCCCCCGAGCGGCACGCCGACCGGCACTTCCAGGAGGCCGACCACCACCCGGTCATGCGCAGCTTCGAGACCGGCGAGGCATGGCGCTGGTGCTACGTCGACGAGCGCCTGGGCTGACCGGCGAGCATTCGGCCCTCGACGTCGGGCGGGCACCGCCGTACGTTCGAGGCGACAGAGCAGCCCGTACGACGGCGGAGGAGGTTCGCGATGTTCGTGCAGATCATCCAGGGTCAGGTGAGTGACGCCGCAGAGGTGCACGAGGCGCTCGATCAGTGGGCCCGGGAGCTGGCGCCGGGAGCAACCGGCTGGCTCGGCTCGACCGCCGGCGTGACCGACGACGGTCGATTCATCGCGATCGCCCGCTTCGAGTCCGAGGACGCGGCGCGCCGCAACAGCGACCGGCCCGAGCAGGACCAGTGGTGGGCGCAGGCCTCGAAGTTGTTCACCAGCGACGCGACGTTCCTCGACAGCACCGATGTCGACCAGGACCTCGCCGGCGACCCCAACGACGCCGGCTTCGTGCAGGTCATCCAAGGCCGCAGCAACGACCCGGCGCGTGCCCGAGAGCTGATGGCGGAGAACCCGGAGGCGTGGCGCGCATTCCGACCGGACATCCTCGGCAGTCTCGGCGCCAGCCACGACGACGGTCGCTACACCGCGGTGCTGTACTTCACCTCCGAGGCCGAGGCCCGCGAGGGCGAAACCAAGGAGACCCCTGCGGAGCTGCAGGGACAGATGGACGAGATGGGCAAGCTCGAGGTCGGGGAACCCACCTTCATCGACATCAAGACGCCCTGGCTCTACTCGCCGAGCTGAGCAGGCCGCCGGGTCATCCCGGCGTCGGGCTGGCCGCCGTCGTCAGGTCGGCGGCCAGCCACTCGCGCGGGATGCCGAGGCCGGCCACCAGGGTGCGGGCGTGCGGCCGCAGCTCGCGGCACAGGTCGTCGACCGCCCGCCCGACCGCCTTCGCCCCTGCGGGTGTCAGTCGGCCGTGCTCGAGGAACCAGCCGCGGTCGGACTCCACCTCGGCGAGCACGTAGAGGTCGCAGGTCCGGCTGAG
Organism: uncultured Actinomycetota bacterium; assembly: GCA_963746465.1. Lineage (GTDB taxonomy): Bacteria > Actinomycetota > Actinomycetes > JACCUZ01 > JACCUZ01 > CAVVAY01. The sequence goes on from CAVVAY010000013.1 coordinate 555,639, forward strand.
CAGCGCCTTGGTTCCGTCGTCGGTGCAGCCCTCGATCGCCGCGGCGAACGCGTCCAGCACCAACCGGTGCACGTGCGCGTGGGCGGCGCGCAGCGAGTGGGCCTGGACCCGGTTGACGGCCTCGAACACGTCGTCGCTCTCGCCATTGGCGGCGCGCCGCAGCCGGCGGGCGAGGCCGGCGACGACGTGGCTCTCCCGCCAGGCGAACAGCTCGCGCTGCCAGTCCCGGTCGAGCAGGCTGACGTCGTCGTCGCGACCGGGGACGGCCGCGGCCAGCCGGTCGACCAGGCCGCGGGCCGAGGTCTTCTCCAGCACCGTCTCGACGACCTGGTCGGCGAGGAACCGCACCGTGCCCAGGGTGTCGAGCTCGCCGAAGTGGTCGCGGTAGCTGGTGAGCATCGACTTGGCGACGAGCTGCATGAGCACCGTGTTGTCGCCCTCGAAAGTCGTGAACACGTCGCTGTCGGCCTTCAGCTGCACCAGTCGGTTGGCCGACAGGTAGCCGGCTCCGCCGCAGGCCTCACGGCAGGCCTGGATGGTGGCGGTCGCGTGCCAGGTGCTGATCGCCTTCATCCCCGCGGCACGTGACTCGAGCTCGCGCTGCCTGGCGTCGTCCGTGGTGCCACCGGTCTGCACGTCGTGCAGGTCGGAGGTCAGCTGACCCTGCGCGAAGTGCAGCGCGTACGACGTCGCCAGAGCGGGCAGCAGCCGCCGCTGGTGAGCCAGGTAGTCGAGGACGGTGACCTCGCCCTCGCTGCCGGGCCGGGAGAACTGCCGCCGGTTCTCGCCGTGCTCCACCGCGATCGCCAGCGCAGCCTGCGCCGCCGCCGCGGCCGCACCGCCCACGCTGACCCGGCCCCGCACGAGCGCACCGAGCATGGTGAAGAAGCGCTGCGACCGGCTCTCGACCGGGCTGGAGTAGGTGCCGTCCGCCGCGACCTGGCCGTAGCGGTCGAGCAGCGCGTCGCGGGGAACACGGACGTCGTCGAACCAGAGCCGGCCGTTGTCGACTCCGTTCAGCCCGCCCTTGTGCCCGCAGTCCTCGATCCGTACGCCGGGGCACGGGTTCCCGTTGTCGTCCCTGATCGGCACCAGCAGGGCATGCACGCCGTGGCTCTCCCCCTGCGTCACGAGCTGGGCGAAGACCACCGCGATCCGGCCGTCCCGCGCGGCGTTGCCGATGTAGTCCTTGCGCGCGTCGTCGTCCGGCGTGGAGACGACGAACTCCTGGCGCTCCACGTCGTAGGTCGCAGTGGTGCGCAGCGACTGCACGTCCGAGCCGTGGCCCGACTCGGTCATCGCGAAGCAGCCCGGCAGCTCGAGGCTCATCATCGACGGCAAGTAGCGCTCGTGGTGCTTGCTCGTGCCCAGCGCCTGCAGGGCGCCGCCGAAGAGCCCCCACTGCACCCCGGCCTTGACCATCAACGACAGGTCGACCAGGCCGAGCATCTCGTACAAGGTCATCGAGCCGCCGATGTCCTCCTCGCCGCCGTACGCCTTCTGGAAGCCGCGGCGCGGGATGTCGGTGGCCGCGAGCTCCCGAGCCCGATGCAACGTGCGCTCGCGCTGCGCCTCGCGGTCCAGATCGCCTACCGGTCGACACCACTCGGCGGGCACCTGCTCACGCACCACGGCCCGGACATCGGCCCACCGTCCGTCGACGACCCGACGCAGCTCGTCGAGGTCCACCGGTCCCTGCAGCTGCACGCTCATGGCGTTATGTTACCCACGGGTAACCAGGCTCTACCCTCCCGCACTCCCTACGCTGCCGCGGGTGGACGTGACCTCGCTCGGCTTCCGCACCGACCTGGCCCTGCTGCAGCTGGGCGGCAGCGAGCTCGAGGACCGAGGTGACCACCTCGTGGTGCGGACCCCGCACAACCCGGCCTTCTGGTGGGGCAACTTCCTGCTGCTGACCCGGCCACCCGAGGCCGCGGACACAGACGTCTGGCTCGACCGGTTCGCCACCGAGTTCCCGGAGGCGCGGCACCGTGCCTTCGGCGTGGACGGCACCGACGGCGACCTGGCCGATCTCGCGGGCTTCGCCGATCGCGGGATGTCGGTGGAGGCGTCGACCGTCATGACGGCGACGTCGGTCCAGCCACCTGCGCGGCCCAACCGCGAAGCCGAGTACCGGCGGCTCGTCTCGGACGACGACTGGGCCCAGAGCGTCCAGCTGCGGATCGCCTGCGACGACTCTGACGAGCCCGGCCACGAGGAGTTCGTCAACCGGCGCGCCGCCACCGACCGCGCGTTGTCGGAGGCCGGCCACGGTGGCTGGTCCGGTGCGTTCCTCGACGGCCGACTCGTCTCGCAGATGGGCCTGTTCGCGGCCAGCCCCGGTCTCGCGCGGTTCCAGTCCGTCGAGACTCACCCGGAGATGCGCGGGCGCGGGTTCGCAGGCACCCTGGTGCACCACACCAGCACGTACGGCTTCAGCGAGCTCGGCGCGACGACCCTCGTCATGGTCGCGGACCCCGAGTACCTCGCGATCCGGGTCTACCGCTCGGTCGGCTTCGCCGCGACCCAGACCCAGCTTCAGGCAGAGCGCCCGCCGGGTTGACCGCTCAGCGGGCCAGGCGTGCCACTCGGCCGCTGCCGCCGGCGGCCCAGCAGGAGCCGTCCCGCGTGCAGTCGAGAGCGTGGTAGCCCACGTCGCTGACCTGGGTCCAGCTGCGACCCCCGTCGGCGCTGAGGCTGGTACCCATCACGTCACCGGACTCGCCCGTGACGATCAGCCAGCTCTCGTGAGCCGGCAGGTAGGCGACGTCCTCGCCCAGATGTGACAGGTCGCCTGCGCTGCGCCAGGTGTCGCCGTCGCGGGTCGTCGCGACGGCATCGACACCGTCGGCAGCGTCCGCGAAGTCGCCTCCCACGGCGACGCCCTTCCCCGGCCTCTGGAACGTCAGTGCGAAAACGCCGGCTGCCTCGCCGGCCGGGATCGTGGAGGCGCTGGCGGTCCAGGTCAGGCCGTAGTCGTCGGAACGGAAGACGCGCGAGGCGCCGCCGCCGGAGCCGAAGTACGCCGTGCGGCCAGCCGTGACGAGGCAGTCGCCGCTGGCCGCGAAGCCGAACTCCGTCGGAGTCTCCGGCATGCCCTCGTCCGGGAGGACGGTCCAGGAACGGCCGAAGTCCGACGTGGCGAGAATCCGGAACTTCCCGTCGACCGGATCCCCCATCACCAGCCCTCTCCGGCCGCCGGGGTAGAACGCCATGCAGTCGTAGAACGCCGCGGGGTCGTCGTTGACGAAGGCCGCGTCCCAGGTCGTCCCACCATCGGTGGTGCGGTAGATCCGCGACGCGTCGCCCGGCCCGATGGCAAGGATCACGGCGTTCTCCGCGTCGCGTGCCTCGACGTCACGGAACAGCAGGCCCTCCGTGTCAGCGGGGCTCACGTCCTTCCAGGTCCGGCCGCCATCGGTCGTGCGGAACACCCGGCCCGGGGCACCCTCCGTGGCGCTCCCGCCGGTCACCCACGCGGTACGCCGGTCGACGGCGTCAAGACCGCGGAAGCTCTGGTCGGCGTCGATCACGGTCTCCGTCCACGACAGCGCTCCGTCGTGGTCGTGGCCTCGGCTTCCGTGGTGGCCAGAGCCGGCGGCACCCGTGCTACCGGCGTACGCCGAACCACTCAGCAGAGGGCTGGCGAGAAGGACTGTGGTCAGGCAGATGGTCCCGAGTCGCATTTGAGCACCCTGCCCCCGTCTGGGCGGATCTGTCCAGTGTCACCTCGACCTGCCGTTAGTCCTCGATCACGTCCAGCCCCTGCTCCCGCAGCAGTGCAAGGTGATCCAGCATCTCCTTCAGGACCTCCGGGTCGTGACCTTCCCAGCTCTCCACCTCACTGATGACGCGCAACGGATGGCGGGTCCGGTAGGACTGCGTGACGTTGCCGGGGAAACGCTTGTTGGTCACGTTCGGGTCGTCCTCGAAGGGACCCAGGGGCTCCACGACATAGATGCGTCCCCGCTCCTCGCCCCCGGCGAGGGCCGTCGCCAGCTCCGCTCCCCAGGCTGCTGTGTCCACGAGCGCGGTGAAGTAGATCTTGTTCGACACCCAGCCTCCGGCGACCGGCTAGCGTCGCGCAAGTGAAGGTCGTGATGGCCACCAGCCCCGGACACGTCGGGCGTCGCAACGAGGACTTCGTCGGGGCCGTCCCGGGCGCCATGGTCATGCTCGACGGCGCGGGGATCCCCGACACCGACGGGATCTGCCGCCACGGAGTCGCGTGGTACTCCCACACCCTGGGTGCCACCCTGCTCGCCAGACTGGCTCGGGATCGCGGGACGGACCTTGTTGCGTCGCTCGCCGACTCGATCGACCAGGTGGCGGCACTGCATCGACATAGCTGTGACATCGCCGACCCCAGCAGCCCGCAGTCGACGGTAGCGATCGTGCGGTTCGAAGAGGACCGTGCCGACTACCTGGTGCTCGCCGACGCCTTCGTGCGCGGCGCAACCAGCCGGGCGGGTACTGGATCGCCAAGGACGATGCCCGCGCGGCAGCGGAGGCCGTCACCGGCAGCATGCCTCTCGCGGGTCTGACCGGCGCTGCGGTCCTCAGCAACGGGGCCAGCCGCATCGTGGAGCCCTACCGGCTCTGCGAATGGCCGGCCGCCCTGCACCTGCTGCGCACCAGCGGCGCGGACGAGCTGCTCCGACGCGTCCGCGAGGCCGAGGCCGGTCCCGGTGCGGCTGGCTCACTGCCGGGGTTCGAGCTCCCCGACGACGCGACCGTCGCTTTTTGCGACCAGCCGCGCTGACCTGGAGCCTCGTCAGAGGTCGCGGGCGAAGGACCGTGACAGCGGCGAGTCCTTGTAGTGCCCGAACCCCTCGACCGGGATGTACCCCGCGCTGAGGTAGAGCGCGATCGCCTCCGGCTGTGCCATGCCGGTCTCGAGCACAACGCGCCGGAAGCCCTGCTCGCGGGCGACGTCCTCGAGGGCGTGCAGCATCCGGCGGGCGTGCCCGCGGCGCCGGTGCTCGGGACGGACGAACATCCGCTTCACCTCGACGGTGTCGTCGCCGTGCCGGCGCAGCCCGGCGCAGCCGATCGCACTGGCGCCGACATGGGCGACCAGGAACGTTCCCAGCGGTGGTGCGAACTCGGCGGGGTCGACCGGCGTCTCGTCCTGACCGCCGTACCGTCGTACGTACTCCTGCTGCACCTCGGCGACCAGAGACGTCGCGAGGTCGGAGTCGAACGGCACCACCTCGAGCACGACGGCGTCGTCGTCGACGGCCAGCGTCCTTCGCGCCAGGTCGGCCATCTCGGCCTCCGCGGACGCGACGAGTCGACTCGGCTCGGGCACCAGGTTGCGGTCGGCCGCCATCCCGATGGTCACCTCTCCGGCATAGCTCAGGATGCTCACGCCCAGCCCCACCGACCCGGCCTGCGGCACCCAGAAAGTCAGCCGCACCAGCCGCGAACCCGCCAGATAGACGGGCCGGGTCGGCCCCGGGACGTTGGTGACGATCGCCGAGGACTTCGCACCGAGGATTCGTACGGCGAGCCGGTGCGCCCACGACGGCAACGCCCCCACCACAGCGAGGATCGCGAAGGTCGACGCCGCCTGCGCCCCGCCCTTCACCCGGGCCATCCGCTCGTGCACCGCACGGACCCGGGCCAGTGGGTCGGCGACCGAGACCGGCAGCTTCACGAAGACGATTCCGAACCGGTTGCCGAGCGTTGCCGGCACCGGCTCGTCGCGCGGCCGCAGGTCGACGGGGACGAACACCCGCAGGTCGTGCGCCTGCTCGCCGTGCTCGGCGAAGTGCTGCCTCAGCGCACCGGCGGTCACTGCGAGCAGCACGTCGTTGACGGTGACGTCCAGCGCGGCGGCCACCCGCTTCACGACCGCCAGGTCCAAGGGCTTCGACCAGGCGGCGACCTTGGCGGTGCCGAGCCGGCCGGACAGCCGGGTCCGCGGGTCCCGCGTCGCGACCAGCAGGCCGACCCCGGTGCTCAGCACCCGCCAGCCGAACCGCACCGCCTCCACGGCCTGCCGGAACGTGCGCGCAGCCAGCGGGTCGACGCCGGCGACCGGGAGCAGATCGCGCGAGCCGGCAGTCAGCCGGGACCTGATCCCCGGGCGGCGCGGGTCCCGGTCGCCGGCATCGGTCGGGATCTCGTCCGGCCGCGTGTCCGGTTCGTCGTCGGTGAGCGAGAGCAGCACGCTGGCCAACGCGATGCCGTCGGCGATGCAGTGGTGCAGCCGTGCCACCAGGGCGGACGTCGGTCCGCTGCCGACCGAGGCCGGCACCGTCACGAGGTGGAACTGCCACGGCGAGTGGCGCATGTCCAGCGGCGTGCCGAGCAGGTCGCTCACCAGCGCGGCGAGGCCGTCGTCGTCCGCCACCGCGCCGGCGTCGACGAGGTGCCGGCCCAGGTCGAAGTCCGGGTCGTCGGTCCACACCGGCTGCTCGAACGGGCTGCCCGACGGCAGCGGTCGCATGGAGAACTTCGGGTAGCGCGCGAGCAGCCGGTGCTCGAAGACCTCGGTGAGCCTGCTTCGGTCGGCCGGGTCCTCGAGACGCAGCACCGCGGTGACCATCATCAGGTTGTCGGGTGAGTCCATCCCCAGCCAGGCCGCGTCCACGTTGGACATGCGCAGCGGTGCGGTCACGGCGTACCGGACTCCTCGTGGCGCGCGCGCCGGTCCCGCGCGCGAGCCCGAGCCCTTCGGAACCGGCGGGCGAACGGGCGCGCCAGGTCCGCCGCGCCGACCAGGCCGGCAGTGTTGCCGAGCTGCGCCTGCACGATGGCCGCCTCCGGCCGGAACTGGCGGCCGGTCAGGTTGCGCCGGAACGCCTCGCGGGTCGGGCCGATGAGCAGGTCGCCCGCCTCGGACAGGCCGCCGCCGACGACGAACGTGCCCGGGTCGAACGCCGCCGCGAGGTTGGCGATGCCGATCCCGAGCCAGTGCCCGACCTCCTCGAAGAGCTCGCGGGCAGCCGGGTCGCCGTCGCGGGCGGCCTCGGTGATCAGCGGTCCGGTGATCGCGGTGACCGCACCGCCCGCCCGCTCGAGGATCTGGTAGGCCACCGGTGAGTTCGCTGTCGCGAGCTCACGCGCCTCGCGGACCAGGACGTTGCCGGACGCGTACTGCTCCCAGCAGCCACGCTTCCCGCACTCGCAGCGACGGCCGTCGGGCACCACCTGCATGTGCCCGAACTCCCCCGCGACTCCGAACCGGCCACGCTGCAGCGCGCCGTTGACGATCATCGCCCCGCCGATGCCGGTGCCCAGATTCACGCAGACCAGGTGAGACTCGCCGCGGCCGGCCCCGAACCGCCACTCGGCCCAGACGGCCGCGTTGGCGTCGTTCTCGACCACGACGGGGAGCCGCAGCCGCGAGCTGATCGCCTCGCGCAGCGGTTCGTTGCGCCACGACAGGTGCGGCGAGAACAGCACGTCGGACCGGTCGGCGTCGATGAACCCGGCGGCCCCGATGCCGACGGCGTGCAGCTCGTGCGCCTGAGCGAGCTCCAGCACGGCGTCGACGATCGTGTCCTCGACGACCTGCGGGCTCTTGCTGCGGTGCGGGGTCTCGCGGCGGACCTGGGCGAGCACCTCGCCCTCGTGGGTGACCACGCCGGCCGCGACCTTGGTGCCGCCGATGTCCACGCCGACCGTGAGCAGCTGAGCGTTCAGCGGGCTGACCCTGGCCGGCCGGGCCGACTCGTCCCGCAGCGCCCGCCCGAGCAGGGACGGACGGCGCTCGGTCACGGCCAGGACTCTAACCGCGACCAGGGCCGGCCCGGCCTGTCGGCTGCCTCACGGGGTGGGGTACTGCCGGCGGAGCGCGGCGTCCCAGAGCGCAGTCGGCAGCACCCGGCGGGCGCCGACGACCTGCCGGGCCACCAGGCCGACCGGGTACCGCGCCTTGGGGCGGCTCGACTCCAGGGCGGTGACGATGACCTCGGCGACCGCGTCGGCGTCCAGCGTGCCGCGCGCGTCCTGCCGGTCGTACGCCGCGGAGTTGCGCGCCGCGACACCGCGCATGAACCCGGCGTACGGCCCGTCGCCCCCCGGGACCGCCGTGGCCTCCTCGGCGAAGCCGGTGTGCACCGGGCCGGGAGCGACCACGGAGACGCCGACGCCGAAACCGCGGGTCTCGAACCGCAGGGCGTCACTCAGCGCCTCCACCGCGTACTTGCTCGCGTGGTAGACCCCGCCGCCGGGCAGCGTCATCCGGCCACCCATCGACGACACGTTGACGATCCGGCCGCGGCCGGCGGCCCGCATCCCGGGCAGCACCAGCTGGCTGAGCCGAAGCAGTCCGAACACGTTGGTCTCGAACTGCCGGCGCACCGCGTCCAGCGGTACCTCCTCCACCGGCCCGTACTCGCCGTACCCCGCGTTGTTGACCAGGCCGCCCACCGCGCCGTGCTCGGCCTGCACCTCGCGCACGGCCGTGAGCATCGAGTCCTCGTCGGTGACGTCGAGCGCCAGCACCCGTGCCCCGGCCGCTGCGAGGTGGTCCAGCGAGTCCACCCGGCGGGCGGTCGCCCACACCGGACGCGGTCCGCGCAGCAGAGCCTGCACGGTCGCCCGGCCGATGCCGCTGGAGCAGCCGGTCACGAGCACGGGCGCGGTCGGCGGCACTGGCGGAGTCATGCCCCCATCGTGCCCTCGAACCTGGGTGCGGAGTCAGTACGGTCACCTTCATGGAGATCCTCGGGCTCGTGTTCGCCGGCACGGCCACCCCGCACCGGGCGGCCATGACCGCCTTCGTCGAGCAGACCCTCGGCCTCCGCCGGGTCGACGCCGGCACGGCGGACGCCGACATGTTCGCGCTGCCGGACGGCTCGGGCTTCGCGGTCTCCGACGAGCGGGAGGTCGGCGGCGGCACCTCGCGCACCGTCGGCCTCCAGGTCGCCGACCTGGACGCCGCCGTCGCCGAGCTGCGACAAGGCGGCGTCGACGTGGACGAGCCGGGCGAGAACGAGCGTTACCGGTACGCGCACTTCATTGCCCCTGATGGCGACCTGTACGAGCTGGTCCAGGAGCTGGCGGCTGCCGGACCCTAGTCGCGGCCGGGCTCGCCGTGCCGGGCGTTCGGCGTCCCCCGCCGCCAGTACGGCTTGGGCAGCACCGCCTCACGCGGCCAGCCGTGGTCGCGGACAAGGGTTGATCTGATCGTCGACGTCAGCGTCATCTCACCGCCGACGTACACGACGACTCCGTCCTCCGGTGCACCCAGGTCGCTGGCCTCGAGCAGCGCGAGGCCGGTCTTCTCGTCGTCGCCGGCCGCGTCGACCCAGGTCGGTCCGTCCGCGACCGCGTCGGCGTCGAGGTCCAGTCGGTCTGCCTCGTCGGGCACAGTGAGGGTCACCACCGCGCGGGACGGAGGTTGCACGGCCTCGGCCATCACGAAGGCCCCGGGCAGAAAGCTCTGGTCGCCCAAGAAGTGGTGCACCCGCGCGCCCGGCACCAGGTGCACCTTGCCGCGCGGGCCGATCGCCTCGACGACCTCACCGGGCGTCGCCTCGTGCAGGCGGCTGACGCCTCCGTCGGCGTGCAGCACGACGTCGAGCGACACCACGCCGGCAGCGCGGTCCAGCCGCCGGATCGTCCACCGGCGGCGCAGAACAGGCGGCCCGGCGACCGCGGTGAGCATCAGGTCCTGGCCCGGCTGGTGTGCCAGGTCGCGCAGAGCGTCACCTTCGAGCTCGATCCGCACCATCGACGGCGAGAGCGGCCGCACCTCCTGCACGGTGAGGTGCATCAGGGTCGCCCCCAGCCGCTCGGCAAGGGCGGCGCTGTCGTCGAACGGGATCGGTGCGTCGGTCACGCCGCACACGGTACGACGGGACCTCCGCCCCTGTCGGACCCGGTGCCGCGCGGGACAGAATGCGTCGAACCGGCCGGTTGGCAGCCGGTCTCGCGCCGAGAGTAAGGACAGCCGCATGCCCGTGTCAGCGCAGGTCCTGGACGACGTCGACGCCTGGTGGCGCGCGGCGAACTACCTCTCGGTCGGCCAGATCTACCTGATGGACAACCCGCTGCTGCGCGAGCCGTTGCTGCCCGAGCACGTCAAGCCGCGGTTGCTGGGCCACTGGGGCACCACTCCGGGCCTGAACTTCCTGTACGCCCACCTGAACCGCGCCATCGTCGCCCGTGACCTCGACGCGATCTACATCACCGGACCGGGGCACGGCGGACCGGGGCTGGTGGCCAACTCCTACCTGGAGGGCACCTACGCCGAGACCTACCCGCACATCAGCGAGGACCTCGACGGGATGCGCCAGCTGTTCCGCCAGTTCTCCTTCCCGGGCGGCATCCCGAGCCATGTCGCCCCGGAGACACCCGGCTCCATCCACGAGGGCGGCGAGCTCGGCTACGCGCTGGTGCACGCCTACGGCGCGGCGTTCGACAACCCGGACCTGCTGGTGGCCTGTGTGATCGGCGACGGCGAGGCCGAGACCGGGCCGCTGGCGGCCAGCTGGCACTCGAACAAGTTCCTCAACCCGGCCAGCGACGGCACCGTGCTGCCGATCCTGCACCTCAACGGCTACAAGATCGCCAACCCGACCCTGCTCGCGCGCATCCCGCACGACGAGCTCGACGCGTTGCTGCGCGGCTACGGCCACGAGCCGTTCTTCGTCGAGGGAGACGACCCGGAGACGATGCACGCGCTGATGGCCAGGACGCTGGACGCGGTGCTCGACCGGATCGGCGCGATCCGAGCCGTGGCGGCCGGTGGTGACCTCACCCGCCCGGCCTGGCCGATGATCGTGCTGCGCACACCGAAGGGCTGGACCGGGCCGGACGTCGTGGACGGCCAGCAGGTGCAGGGCACCTTCCGCGCGCACCAGGTGCCGCTGGCCGAGACCCGCACCGATGACGAACATCGCAAGCTGCTCGAGGAGTGGCTGCGCAGCTATCGCCCGGAGGAGCTGTTCGACGACTCGGGGCGCCTGGTCGAACGCCTGCGCAGCTGCGCCCCGGAGGGTCAGCGGCGGATGAGCGGGAACCCGCACACCAACGGCGGCCTGCTGCTGCGCGATCTCGCCATGCCCGACTTCCGGACCTACGCGGCCGAGGTGGACCGGCCGGGCGGTGGTGTGCACGCCCCGACCGCCGAGCTGGGGAAGATGGTGCGCGACATCATCGCCGCGAACCCGCACACGTTCCGCGTGATGGGCCCGGACGAGACGGCGTCCAACCGCCTGCAGGCCGTCTTCGAGAAGACCGACCGGGCGTGGGTCGCCGAGACCGTGCCCGGTGACGACCACCTCGCCCCCGACGGCCGGGTCATGGAGGTGCTCAGCGAGCACATGTGCGAGGGCTGGCTCGAGGGCTACCTGCTCACTGGGCGGCACGGCCTGTTCAACTGCTACGAGGCGTTCATCCACATCATCGACTCGATGTTCAACCAGCACGCCAAGTGGCTGAAGGTCACGCGGGACATCCCGTGGCGCCGGCCGATCGCATCGCTGAACTACCTGCTCAGCTCGCACGTGTGGCGCCAGGACCACAACGGGTTCTCGCACCAGGACCCCGGCTTCATCGACCACGTGGTGAACAAGAAGGCAGAGATCATCCGGGTCTACCTGCCCCCGGACACAAACACGCTGCTCTCCGTCGCCGACCACTGCCTGCGCAGCCGGGACTACGTCAACGTCATCGTGGCGGGCAAGAACCCGACCCCCGACTGGCTGTCGATGGACGACGCGATCGCGCACTGCACCCGCGGACTCGGCATCTGGGAGTGGGCCGGCAGCCACGACGGGGCGGGCGACCCGGACGTCGTGCTCGGCTGCGCCGGCGACGTGCCGACCCTCGAAACGCTGGCTGCCGCCGACCTGCTGAAGCGCTTGCTCCCCGATCTGCGGGTGCGGGTGGTCAACGTCGTGGACCTGATGCGGCTGCAGGACGAGCGTGAGCACCCGCACGGCCTGGCCGACCGTGACTTCGACGCGTTGTTCACGAGGGACAAGCCGGTCGTCTTCGCCTACCACGGGTACCCGCAGATGATCCACCGGCTCACCTACCGCCGGGCCAACCACCAGAACATCCACGTCCGCGGCTACAAGGAGGAGGGCACCACCACGACGCCGTTCGACATGGTGATGCTCAACGACCTGGACCGGTTCCGCCTGGTCATCGACGTCATCGACCGGGTGCCGGAACTGCGTTCGCGGGCCGCCGAGCTGCGCCAGAAGATGGTCGACGAACGCGTGCGGTGCCGCGCGTACACCCGGGAGCACGGCGAGGACCCGCCCGAGATCCGCGAGTGGCAGTGGCCCGACGACGACGCCCCGGCATGAGGGTCCTCACCGTCAACACCGGCTCGAGCAGCGTCAAGCTGCGGGTCCTCGACGAGGACGACGAGGTGCTGGTCACCAGGGACAGCACGCCTGAGGAGGTCGGGATCGATGTCGGCGACCTGCTCCAGCAGGCCGACGCGGTCGGTCACCGGGTGGTGCACGGTGGCCCGGACCACGTGGCCCCGGAGCGGGTCACGGACGAGCTGGTCGCCGACCTCCGCGGGCTCGTCGCGCTCGCTCCGCTGCACCAGCCGGTGGCGCTGGACGCGATCGAGGCCGTACGCCGGGCCGCGCCCGACGTACCGGCAGTGGTCTGCTTCGACACCGCCTTCCACGCCGACCTGCCACCCGCGGCGCGCACGTACGCCCTGCCCCGTGACTGGCGGGAGCGGCACGGGGTTCGCCGCTACGGGTTTCACGGCCTCTCCTACGCCTATGCGTCCCGCCGGGCGGCCGAGCTGCTGGGCCGGCCGGACCTGCGCCTGGTGGTGGCGCACCTCGGCTCGGGTGCGTCGCTGGCAGCCGTACGGGAGGGGCGGTCGATGGACACCACCATGGGCTTCACCCCGCTGGAAGGTCTGGTGATGGCCACCCGGTCCGGCACCGTCGACCCCGGTCTGCTGCTGTGGTTGGTCGAGCACGGGGGGCTGACCGCGTCGGAGGTCCTGGACGGCGTCGACCGGGGTGGCGGGCTGCTCGGCCTCGCCGGCACCAAGGACATGCGCGAGGTGCTCCAGCGTTCCGCGGACGGTGACGCCGATGCGCGCCTCGCCCTAGAGGTCTACCTGCACCGGCTCGCAGGCTCGGTCGCCGCCATGACGGCCAGCCTGGGCGGGCTGGACGCGCTCGTGGTCACCGGCGGCGTCGGGGAGGCGTCGGCCGAGGTGCGCCGGCTGCTCGTCGAGCGCCTCGGCTACCTCGGGCTCGCTCTCGACGAGGGCAACGAGCACGTCGAGGGCGACGCCGTCGTCTCGCCGTCGGACGCGGCCGTGCCGGTGCTGGTGGTCAAGGCTCGCGAGGACATCGAGATCGCCCGCGGCACCCGGGCGCTGCTCGGCTGACGCGGGCCGTCAGCCCCCGACGACCTGGATGTTGAACACGGGTGAGCCGACCGCACCCATCAGCGACAGCCAGAGCGGCAGGTACATCTCGGTGGACCGCGCCGCCCTGATGCCGCCGAGGTCGATCACCCGGGCCGCCGGCCAGCCGAGCTCGCCGAGCAGCCCGACGGCCACCCGCTTCGCGTCGTCGTCCTCGCCGGCGACGAACACCTGGTGCTCCCCGGGCACCAGCGCCGGGTCCACCATCACCTGCGCGGTGACGGTGTTCAGCGTCTTGACGACCCGGACCGCAGGGAACGCGCGTTGGAGCTGCTCGCCCACGCTGTCGGTGTTGGCGACCGTGAGGGTCGGCGGGAAGCCGGCCGAGAAGTCCAGCGGGTTCGAGACGTCGAGCACGACGGTGCGGTCGGCGACTGCTGCCGCCTCGAGAGCTGTCATCGAAGTTGCGCCGCTCGTGGCGTTGACCAGGACCTCACCGTGCGCGCCCGCCTCGGCGTACGGCACCAGCCGTACGTCGGGGTGCGCGGCCGCCCAGACGGCGAACGACTCGCTTCCCTCGGGCTCGGTGCGCGCCAGGGTGGCCTCGACGTCCCTGGTGCCGACCACGACCTGGTGCCCCCGGCTCGCGAACGCCGCCCCCAGCGTCCGACCCACCACACCCGTGCCGAGCACCGCCATCCGCATACCCGCGACCCTACGACCGCTCCTCCGCGCAGGCGCGGGAGGCCTCACCCGCGCAGGCGCGGGAGGACCTCGTCGGCGTACAGCGAAAAGAAGTCGCGGTAGTTCGGCCCCATGTTGGCGAGGTAGATCTCGTCGAAGCCCGCCTCGGCGAACGGTTGGAACGCCTCCACGTGCTTGTCGACGTCCCGGCCGCACACCGTCGACTCGCGGGTCATGTCCTCGGTGACCAGCTCGCTCGCCTGCTCGAAGTGCTTGGGCGACGGCAGGACCTGCGACAGCTCGCCGGGCAGCCCGGCATTGGCCCACAGCCGGTGCGCGATCTTCACGCCTTCGTCCTCGGAGTCGGCGACGCAGACCTTGTAGCCGGCCTGGGTCGGCTTGTCGGCGCCGGCCTTCTGCTTCCACTCCTGGACGCGCTCGGCGTCCGGCTGGGTCGTGATGAACCCGTCGCCGATCCGGAGGGCGAGGTCGAAGGACTTCGGCCCGAAGGCGCTGATGAAGACCTTGGGCGGCTGGTCCGGCCGGGTGTAGATGCGTGCGTTCTCGGCGGTGTAGTGGCGGCCGTGGTGATAGGTGAACTCGCCCTTCCACAGCTCCCGCATCAGGCCGACCGCCTCCTCGAGCATCTCCAGCCGGACGTCCTCGCTGGGCCAGCGGTCCCCGAGGATGTGCTCGTTGAGCGCCTCACCGGTGCCGACGCCGAGGGTGAAGCGACCCTCCAGCTGCACGGCTGCGGTCGCGGCCGCCTGCGCCACGATCGCGGGGTGGATCCGCACCGTGGGCGCGGTGACCGCGGTCGTCACGGGCAGCCGGCATGCCTGAGAGATCGCCCCGATCACACCCCAGACGAACGGGCTCTGGCCCTGCTCGTCGTTCCAGGGGTGGAAGTGGTCACTGATCCAGAGGGCCTCGAAGCCCGCCTGCTCGGCGAGCACCGCCTGTTCGACCAGCTCGTGCGGTGTGTACTCCTCGCTGCTGAGGAAGTAGCCGATGCGCATCTGCGCCTCCTTAGTGATCGGTGGCGGGCGGTGAGCCCGAGTCGGTGCTGACGACGCGCGGGAGGGACAGCATGGTCACCGGCTCCGCCGGCGCAGCTCGGCCGCCAGCGCCGCACTTGCCGTCACGACGCCCGCAGTCGCGCCGCGCAACCAGTGCCGTCCCCACTCACCGTGGACGGCGTCACCCTGGGGATCGGCTGCGAACACGTTGCCGTCGTGCGGCTCGATGGTGTCCTTGGCCAGGCCGCCGGCGCGCATCAGGGGAAGGACGAGCATGTCGAACAGGCCCGGCACGAGCGTGAAGCCCGCCCTGGCGACCAGGTTTGCCGGGCCGACGGACCTCCTCGGCCGGTGGTCGACGAGGGAGCGCACAATGGCGGCGGCCACCTTCTCCGGTGGATCGACCGGTGGCGGGGGCCGCCCCGTCCGTCCGGCGTAGTTGGCGGCCTGGTGATAGACCGGTGTGTCCACGCCGCCAGGTGACACCACGCACACGTGGACGTCAGGCGTCTCTCTCGCCTCGATGGCGAGGGCTCTGGCCAGTCCTCGAACGGCCCACTTCGAAGTCACGTAGCTGCTCATGTACGGCGTCACGATCTCGCCCAGCAGCGATCCGGTGAGTACGAGCGTGCCGCGGCCCTGCTCGCGGAACTGCTCCAGGGCGACGCGTGATGCGTGCACGGTGCCGTGGAGGTTCGTGTCCACCACCCGCCGGAACACAGCCGAGGGGACGTCTTCGAACCGGCCGTAGGCGACGACAGCGGCGGTGTGCACCCAGCCGTCCACCCGGCCGAACCTGTGCATCGCCGCGTCTCGGACACGGCGGACGTCCTCCTCCTCGACCACGTCGGCGACGACTGTGACCACCTCGGCGCCGGTCGCTCGGCACTCAGCAGCGGCTGCCTCCAGCGAGGTTGCCGACCGGGCCGCGAGCACCAGACGCGCCCCTCGGCCGGCTAGATCTGCCGCGGTCGCCCGACCAATACCGCTCGAGGCACCGGTGATCACCACGACGAAGTCGTCCGGCACGGAAGGCGTCACGGCTTCAGCACGACCTTGATGCAGTCGTCTTGCTTCTTCTGGAACACCTCGTACATGTGCGGTCCCTCTTCCAGGGACACCTGATGCGTCGTCAGGTCCAGTACGCCGAGCGGGTCGGCGGAGTCGCTGACGAGGGGAAGGATGTCGTCGACCCACCGCTTGACGTGTGCCTGTCCCATCCGCAGCTGGATGCCGCGGTCGAACATCTCCATCAGCGGCATCGGGTCGACCTCACCGCCGTACACGCCGCTGATCGACACCGTCCCGCCGCGCCGAACGCCCTTGAGCGCGGCATAGAGGGCGTCCAGCCGGTCCACCGCCAGCTTGTCGGTGAGCGGCTGCGCCACGGCGTCGGGCAGCAGGCCGACAGTCGCCTGGGCCACCTTGCTCAAGGTCCCCCGGGCTGAGCCGTGCGCCTCCATGCCGACGGCCTCGATCACCGCATCCGGGCCGCGGCCACCGGTCCGCTCGATCAGCGCTTCTGCGACGTCGTCGACGTCGCGCATGTCCAGGGTCTCGACCCCGTGCCGCGCGGCCATCTGCAGGCGAGCGTCCACCGAGTCGACGCCGATGACCCGCTCGGCGCCGAGGTGCCGTCCGATCCGGGTCGCCATCTGCCCGATCGGGCCGAGACCGAGCACCGCGAGCGTGCCGCCCTCGGGTACGTCGGCGTACCGCACGGCCTGCCAGGCGGTCGGCAGGACGTCGGAGAGGAACAGGTACTGCTCGTCCGGGCTGCCCTCCGGGACCTTGATCGGGCCGAACTGGGCCTGCGGCACCCGCAGGTACTCGGCCTGGCCACCCGGTACCGAGCCGTAGAGCGACGTGTAGCCGAACAGCGACGCACCCTTGCCCTGCTCGCGCACCTGGGTGGTCTCGCACTGCGCGAACAGCCCGCGGGAACACATCCAGCACGAGCCGCAGGAGATGTTGAACGGGATGACGACCCGGTCGCCCGGCTTGATGTGGGTGACCTCGGGGCCGACCTCCTCCACCACGCCCATGGGCTCGTGGCCGAGGATGTCGCCCGGTGAGAGGAACGGTCCGAGCACCTCGTACAGGTGCAGGTCCGAGCCGCAGATCGCGGTCGAGGTGACCCGGATGACGGCGTCGGTCGACTGCTGGATCGTCGGGTCGGGGACGGTCTCGACCCGGACGTCACGGCGCCCTTGCCAGGTGAGTGCTCGCACGGTGTGGTCTCCTTCGGCATCGGTGATGAGACGCGCCCTACCCGCAGGTCGGGCGATCACGCGCGCCGGGACCGCGGCGTCCGGTGCGGTTCCGGGGGCGAACAGCGGGCAGCCTCCGGTCGACGGCCTGGGAGAGGTGGACCGGTTGACCGACGTGTTCGACGCCGTGGTGGTGGGCGCGGGGCCCAACGGGTTGGTCGCGGCCAACCTGCTCGCCGACGCCGGCTGGAGCGTGGCGGTCCTGGAGGCGGCGGAGCATCCCGGTGGCGCGGTACGAAGCGCCGCCGACCATCCCGCGCCCGGCTACACCGCCGACCTGTTCAGCGCCTTCTACCCGCTGGCCGCCGCGTCGCCTGTGGTCGGGGGCATGCGGCTGGAGGAGCACGGGCTGCGCTGGGTGCACGCCCCGGCGGTGCTGGCCCACGCCCTCGACGACGGCCGCGCCGTGCTGCTGTCACGCGACCTGGACGAGACCGCGGCCAGCGTGGATGCCTTCGGCGCCGGGGACGGCGACACCTGGCGGCGTTGGGTCGGCCGGTGGCGCGAGGTCGAACGTCCGGTGCTGGACGCGCTGCTGCACCCCTTCCCCCCGGTGCGCCCGGCGTTGTCGATGGCCCGTCGGCTGGGGCCGGCGCGCGCCCTGCGGCTGGCGCGTACGGCGGTGCTGCCGGCCCGCCGCTTCGTCGGCGAGGAGTTCCGCGGCGAGGGCGCTGCGCTGCTGGTGGCGGGAAATGCGATGCACACCGACCTGTCTCCGGAGGCGGCCGGCAGCGCGCTCTACGGCCTGCTGCTCGCGATGCTCGGGCAGGAGCACGGCTTCCCGGTGCCGGAGGGCGGCTCCGGCCGGCTGACCGACGCTCTGGTCGACCGGCTGCGCAGCCGCGGTGGCGTGTTGCGGTGTGCCGCGCCGGTCGCCTCGGTGGTGCTCGGCGCCACCGCCGTCGAGGGGGTCGGTCTCGCGTCCGGTGAGCGGATCCGCGCCCGGCGCGCAGTGCTCGCCGACGTACCCGCGCCGCACCTCTACCGCTCCCTGGTGGGCACCGCCCACCTCTCAGCCCGGCTGCGCGCGGACCTGGACCGGTTCCAGTGGGACAACGCGACGGTCAAGGTCAACTGGGCGACGTCCGAGCCGGTCCCCTGGCGCAACGCGGAGGTGTCCCGGGCCGGCACGGTGCACCTCGGCGGCGGCCTGGACGACCTCACCCGGTGCGGCGCGGACCTGGCGACCGGCACCGTGCCGGAACGGCCGTTCGTGCTGTTCGGCCAGATGACCACGACCGACCCGAGCCGGTCACCGGCGGGCACCGAGTCCGCCTGGGCCTACGCGCACCTGCCGCGGGACGTCGGCTCGCCGGAGGTGGTCGCCGAGTTCGTCCACCGGATCGAGGCTGAGGTCGAGCGGCACGCGCCCGGCTTCCGCGACGTCGTCACAGCACGCACCGTGCAGAGCTCGGCGGACCTCGAGGCGGCCGATCCGGCGCTGGACGGCGGGGCCCTCAACGGCGGCACCGCGGCGCTGCACCAGCAGCTGGTCTTCCGGCCCACCCCCGGGCTCGGGCGCGCCGACACCCCGTTCCCCGGGTTGTTCCTCGCCGGCTCCTCGGCCCACCCGGGCGGCGGCGTACACGGCGCCTGCGGGGCCAACGCGGCGCGGGCGGCGCTGCTGCGCAGCCGGGTCGGCGGCCGGCTCTACGACGCCTCGGTAGGGGCGGCCCAGCGGTACCTGGGCTGACCCCGCGCCCGTAGAGTCGCACCATGAGGGTGCTGGTCCTCGGCGCGGGCTTCGGCGGGCTGGAGCTCGCCACCCGGCTCTCGCAGGGTCTCGGCGGAGACGCCGATGTCGTGCTGGTCGACCAGGCCGAGGCGTTCGTCTTCGGCTTCTCCAAGCTGGACGTCATGTTCGGCCGCGCCACCGCGGCGCACGTCGAGCACCCGTACGCCGACCTGGTCCGCCCCGGCGTCCGGTTCGTGCAGTCGGTCGTCCGGACGATCGACCCGGTGGCGCGGCGCGTGACCACCGAGGCCGGCACCTTCGACGCGGACGTGCTGGTGGTCGCGCTGGGTGCTGATCTCGACCCGGCTGCCACCCCCGGACTCGTCGAGGACGGGCACGAGTTCTACACGGTCGCCGGTGCCTTCGCCACGCGTGAGGTCCTGGCCCGGTTCGCGGGCGGGCGCGTGGTCGTCGGCGTGATGTCCACACCGTTCAAGTGCCCGCCCGCACCCAGCGAGACCGCCCTGCTGATGCACGACCTGCTCGCCGCGCGCGGACTGCTCGGCTCGTCGCAGGTGTCCCTGGTGATGCCGCTCGGGACGCCGATCCCACCGTCCCCGCAGGCGTCCGAGGTGATCCTCGCCGCATTCGAGGAGCGCGGCATCGGGTGGCACCCGGGCCGGCGCGTCCTCGGGTTGGACTCCGACCGCCGGGTCGCGCTGCTGGACGACGGCGACGAGCTGCCCTACGACCTTTTCCTCGGTGTGCCGGTGCACCGCGCCCCCGCTGTCGTGGTCGAGTCCGGGATGACCGTCGACGGCTGGATCGCGGTGGACCCGGGCACCCTCGAGACGACGTACCCGGGTGTGTATGCCATCGGGGACGTCACCAGCGTGGGCACGCCGAAGGCAGGCGTCTTCGCCGAGGGCCAGGCCGCGGTCGTGGCGGGGACGATCATCGCTCGGTCCCGCGGCGATGCCCCCGACACGACCTACGACGGGCGTGGCGTCTGCTACCTGGAGCTCGGGCAGGACCTGGTCGCGACGGTCGAGGTCACGTTCCGACCGGGACGTCCGCCCTCCGGGTCCCTCGCCGGCCCGTCGGCGGAGCTGGCCGGTGACAAGACGGATTTCGGCGCGGACCGCGTCCGGCGGTGGTTCGGCCGGGACTGGACGCCGTCACCGGGCCGGTCGGGCGTCTGAGCCCTCGACCAGGCATCGCAGCCGGACCAGCGTCTCCTCGAGCCGCTTCTTCCCCACCGCGTCGACCAGCGGGTTGTTCAGCCAGGCACCCGGCCCGACGGTCGGCTCTTCGAACATCTCGACCATCGTGTGGTCGCCGGCCGGGTGCAGCGTCAGCTCGACGGTGGCCTCGCCCATCGGCCACCCGCGGGCCTGCATCAGCAGCCGTCGCCGCTCCTCCTGCTCGAGCACCTCGGTCTCGTCCTTGATCATCAGCGGCCACGCGCCGAAGGCGTGGTGCAGCTTGCTGCCTACGGCCGGCCACGACGGGTCCACCTCGCGGATCTTCACCGTGCCCACGACCCACGCCGAGTAGGTCCAGCCGTTGCTGATCACCTTCCAGACCTCGTCCGCCGTCGCCGCCATCTCGGTGGTCACCCGGGCCATCGTCGCCTCCGCTACCTGCCGGCCACGCGCCGGCGTCAGGGCCCTACCCGCGCGAGCCGGGGCGAACCGGTTCGCGTAGTCCGGGCCGACCCGGGTAGCAGGCAGGTACCTGCCCGCCCCGCCAGAACCCGGAGCACCCCTGATGCCCGCACCCGTCGTCGTCGTCACCGGAGCCAGCGGCGGGATCGGCCGGGCCACCGCCGAGGCCTTCGGGGCCCTGCGGCGCGAAGGTCGCACTGCTCGCGCGCGGCGAGAGCGGCCTCCAGTCGGCCGCGGAGGCCGTACGGCGAGCGGGCGGCACCGCCCTCGTGCTGCCGACCGACGTCGCCGACCCGGACCAGGTCGAGGCCGCCGCGGAGCGGGTTGAGGCCGAGCTGGGCGAGATCGACGTCTGGGTCAACGACGCCTTCACCTCGGTGTTCGCCCCGTTCGACCAGATCGAGGCCGCGGAGTTCAAGCGGGTGACCGAGGTCAGCTACCTCGGCTATGTGTACGGCACCATGTCGGCGCTGAGGCGGATGAAGTCGCGCGACCGCGGCACGATCGTCCAGGTCGGGTCGGCGCTGGCCTACCGGGGCATCCCGTTGCAGACGGCGTACTGCGGGGCGAAGCATGCGATCCAGGGCTTCCACGAGTCGCTGCGCTGCGAGCTGCTGCACGAGAAGAGCAATGTGCACGTCACGATGGTCCAGATGCCGGCGGTCAACACTCCGCAGTTCTCCTGGGTGCTCTCCCGGCTGCCGCGGCACCCACAGCCGGTGCCGCCGATCTACCAGCCGGAGGTCGCGGCGAAGGCGGTGCTCTACGCCGCCGACCATCCCCGACGACGTGAGTACTGGGTGGGGTCGACCACGGCGGCGACCCTGGCCGCCAACGCGCTGATGCCGGGGCTGCTGGACCGTTATCTCGGGCGCACCGGCTTCGACTCCCAGCAGACCTCGCAGCCGCGCGACCCGGACGCGCCGGTCAACCTGTGGGACCCGGCCGACCGCGACCAGGACTTCGGCGGGCACGGCATCTTCGACGACACGGCGCACCCGCAGAGCACCCAGCTCTGGGCCAGCCAGCACCACGGCGCGGTCGCCGCCGGGTTCGCGGCCGTGGCGGGACTGGGACTCGCGTTGTGGCGGCGGCGATGAGCGGCGGTACGTCCATCCGCGCGCTGGGCGGGGCACGCGTCGCCATCGGCGGCCTCTGGCTCGCCGCGTTCGCCGCCCACAAGGCCATCGCCGGCGCGACCCTTCCTCGAGCGGGTCGGGTGGCGGCGCTCGCGCTCGCGGTACGTGACGTCGCCACCGGCGCGCTGCTGGTCTCCGACCCGAGGCCTCGGTCGGCGCAGGCCGGCGCCGTGATCGACGGCCTTCATGCGGCCAGCATGCTGCCCGTCGTCGCCCTCGTCCCCCGCTACCGGACTGCGGCCGCCGTCAGCGCCGTCGCGGCCACGGCGTGGGCCGCGGCCGCCGTGGGGGCACTGCGACAGCCCGGATTCGGGCCGTCGAGGACGGGTAGTCGCCTTCGCGCAGATTCATCCCAGTAGGAGGCAGACCATGCCGAGCTCCAGCATCAAGAACGAGAAGCAGTACGAGGCGCTCAAGGACAAGGGGATGTCGAAGGAGCGCGCTGCCCGGATCGCCAACTCCCCCGGCGCGTCCAGCCGCGGAGGGAAGAAGAGCGGCTCGGGCGGGGATCCGTCGCAGGGCGGCACGACCGCGCAGAAGAAGAACGCGGGCCGCAAGGGCGGCAAGGCCACCGCGCGCAAGCACTGACCAAGTGGCTCACCAGCAGTCCGAGTGGATCGACCGTGCCAACTACGACGCCACCGTCGACAGGACCCCGGCCAGCATGCACATGGCGGCCGCCACCCGCGGCGAGCTCGGGGGCTACCTCGACGTCACCCTGACAGCGGGCGACGGCACCCTGCCGGTGGGCTCGAACGTCTGCGAGCCGGCCACCGTCGAGGCGATCCTCACCATCGCACCCGGCGAGACGTTCACCGTCCGAGCTCCGGGCGAAGCCTGCACCACCTTCTACGGCGACTCGATCCAGGCCAACGCCGTGTTCGGCACCAAGGACATGACGTACGTCGGGACCCACAAGAAGGCCAAGGTCGTCGGCGAGGGCATCCTCGCGGTGGGCGTCATCGACTGGCTGGGCGGCCAGGCCGCGTTCTCGGCCACCGTGAAGTGGTGATGCGGCGTCACCTGTCCTGACCCGGGTAGGGCGGTGTCATGACCGACACCGCCCTGCTCGACGTCGACGGCACCCTCGTCGACTCGAACTACCTCCACGTCCTGGCCTGGCAGCGGGCCTGCGCCGAGCACGGCCACACCGTCCCGGCATGGCGCATCCACCGGCACCTCGGGATGGGCGGGGACCAGCTCGTGCCCGCCGTGCTCGGCGAGGACGTCGAGCGCCAGCAGGGCGAGGAGCTTGCGGGCCTCGTGGCGGAAGCACTTCGATCCTCTGCTGGACCAGGTCCGCCCGCTGGAGGGCGCCACCGAGCTGATGCATGCGCTGCGGGACTGCGGGCTCACGGTGGTGCTCGCGAGCTCCGGACCGGCCGAGCACGTCGAGCACTACGTCGACCTGGTGCACGCGAGGGGGGTGGCCGAGGCCTGGACCACCGCCGACGACGTGAGCACCACCAAGCCGGCGCCCGACCTGCTCGAGGTGGCCCTGCGCAAGGGCAACGGCAGCAGCGCCCTGACCATCGGCGACTCCACCTGGGACTGCGAGGCCTCCCGTCGGCTCGGCGCCGAGAGCTTCGCCGTACTGACCGGGGGGTTCGGCCGCGACGAGCTGCTCGCCGCGGGGGCAGGTGACGTCTACGACTCCCTGCCCGCCCTTACTGCGGCCGTGTCCGGCGGGCGGATCGGGGTTTGACCCGTCCTGGCCGATAACCGTGTCCCCAGGCTGGTTTCGGTCGTTCTGCTCCGGCAACACGGCGGTCTGCAGGCATCACAGACCAACGACAAGGAGTCGCGTCATGACCGACGCACCGTACGGCGGCACGCCGCCCACCGAGCGCCCGCTCGGCGAGGTCCTGCCCGAGGGCCAGACCTACGGCGACGGGCAGACCAGCACCACCGACGCGGCCAAGGAGCAGGCGACCCAGGTGGGTCAGACCGCGAAGGAGTCCGGCCAGAAGGTCGCCGGAACTGCTGCCGAGCAGGGCAAGAACGTCCTCGAGGAGGGCCGCACCCAGGCCCGCAACCTCACCCGCGAGGTGAGCAGCCAGGTCACCGAGCAGACATCCGCGCAGAAGGACAAGGCCGCCACCGGTCTCCGCTCCTTGAGTGACGAGCTGCGCGGCATGGCCAACGGCCAGGGCGCACCGTCCGGCGTCGCTGGTGACCTCGTGCACCAGGCGTCGGCCAAGGCCGGCGAGCTCGCCGAGTGGCTGGACCAGCGCGACCCGGGCACCCTGCTCGAGGAGGTCCGCGGGCTCGCCCGTCGGAAGCCGGGCACCTTCCTGCTCGGCGCCCTCGCCGCCGGCGTGGTTGCCGGCCGCCTCACCCGTGGCGCGGTCGACGCCAGCAAGGACCAGGACGTCACGGGCAGCGGGGCTGCACCGAGGACCCCGGTCGGCGACGACGCGGCCCGCGCCGTGGGGCTGGACGACGCCGTCGCGCTGCCCGGCGACACCGTCACGACCACCCCGGGCGAGTACGCCTCCGGCACTCCCGTCGGCGGCTATCGATGAGCGGCTCGTATGCGGCCGGTGAGACCACGGCGACCGATCGGCCGGACGTCTCCGGCCGGTCGGTCGGCGACCTGATCAGCGAGGTCACCGGTGATCTGACGACGCTGATGCGCAAGGAGCTCGAGCTCGCCAAGGTCGAGATCAAGCAGGAGGCCACGACGGCCGGCAAGGCCGCGGGCATGCTCGGCGCCGCCGGCTTCGCGGGTTACCTGACCCTGCTGTTCGCCTCCATCGCCCTGTGGTGGGCGCTGGCGAACGGCATGGACGAGGGCTGGGCCGCACTGATCGTCGCCGTCCTCTGGGGCATCGCCGCCGCCGTGCTGGCAGTCGTCGGCAGGAAGCGGATGGCCTCGGTGAGCCCGAAGCCGGAGCGCACGGTGCAGACGTTGAAGGAAGTTCCCGACGCCCTCAAGGGCCGCTGAGAGGACGACATGAGCAACGACCTGAACGAGACCACAGACCAGTCCACTCGCAGCGACGACCCCGAGGTCATCCGGCGCGACATCGAGGCGACCAGGGCTGACCTGAGCCGCGACGTCGACGCCCTGACCGAGAAGGTCAGCCCGGCCCGAGTGATGGAACGACGGGTCGACCGCGCCAAGAGCGCCGTCGGATCGGTGAAGGAGAAGGTGATGGGATCGCAGTCGAACCCGAATGACAACGGGGCTGTCGGCACCGCCTCCGACAAGGCGTCCTCGGTCGCCTCCTCGGTGGGCGACGCCGCCACCGCCGCACCCTCGGCAGCCCGGCAGAAGACGCAGGGCAACCCGATGGCGGCCGGCCTGATCGCGTTCGGCGCAGGCTGGCTGATCTCCTCGCTGCTGCCGGCCAGCGAGAAGGAGAAGCAGGCGGCGTCCACGGTCAAGGACAAGGCCAGCGAGCACTCCGACACGTTGACCGCACCGCTGAAGGAGGCGGCCGGCAACGCCAAGGAGAACCTGCAGGGGCCGGCCCAGGACGCGGTTGCCTCGGTGAAGGACAAGGCCACCGACGCGGCGAGCACGGTCAAGGGCGAGGCCGCCTCGGCCAAGGACGACGTCGCCGGCTCGGCGCAGCAGGCCAAGGACGAGGTGAAGAGCAGCAACGGCAGCCCGTCGTACTGACGCGCTGAACGCACGACCCGGCCCGGTCGGTCGCCCGCAGGGGTGACCGGCCGGGCCTTCGGGTACGGGAGACACCGACGACGGAGGTGAATGTGGGCAGCACGCTCTGGTTGGTCCGGCACGCCGAGAGCGAGGGCAACCTGGCCGACGACAAGGCCCGGCAGGCGCACGCCGAGCGGCTGGAGCTGACTCACCGGGACGCCGACGTGCCCCTGTCCGCGACCGGCCGGGAGCAGGCCGCCGCCCTGGGACGGGCCTGGCGCGGCATGGGCGAGGAACAGCGACCGACCCGGGTGCTCTGCTCGCCGTACGAACGGGCCATGCGGACCGCGACCTGCACCCTGGACGCCGCGGGCTGGCAGCACCTCGAGGTGCAGCCCGACGAGCGGTTGCGCGAACGCGACCTCGGCCTGCTCGACGGGTTCACCCGGTACGGCATCGAGGCCACGTTCCCGGAGGAGGCCGAGCGCCGGGCGTGGCTCGGCAAGTTCTACTACCGACCGCCGGGCGGTGAGAGCTGGGCCGACGTCGCCGGTCGGGTCCGGGCCGTCCTCGAGGGAAGGGGTCCGGCCGACGGCGAGCGCCTGCTGGTGGTCTCCCACCAGGCGGTCATCATGGTGATGCGGTACGTCCTCGAGAACCTGACCGAACAGCAGGTGCTCGAGATCGACCGCGCCGAGGTACTCGCGAACACCGCAGTGACGACGTATGCCGGGGCGGGCCAGGACCTGCGGCTGCTGCAGTTCAACGACGCCTCGCACCTGGAGACCAGCGACGCCCCCGTCACCGAGGAACCCGATGCCGCCTCCGTCGGCTGAGACCGTCACCCCCGCCTTGCTGCGGGACTGGCCGCTGCCCTCGGGCGAGGGCGGCAAGGAGGGACGGGGCCGGACCCTGGTCGTCGGCGGCTCGGGAGAGACCCCCGGCGGTGTCTTGCTGGCCGCCGAGGCCGCGCTGCGCTGCGGAGCCGGGAAGCTGCAGGTGGCCACCGCGAGCTCGGTCGCCACGGCCGTCGCGGTCGCCCTGCCCGAGGCGATGGTGCGCGCGCTGCCCGAGACGTCGGCAGGCGCGATCAGCGGGGTCGGCGCCGGTGTCGCCAAGGACCTCGCGGCTGCCGCCGACGCCGTGCTGATCGGTCCGGGTCTGGCCGACCCGGTCGAGTCGGCCGCGGTCGCCCGCGCCCTCCTCGAAGGGCTCGACGTGCCGGTCGTCCTGGACGCGCTCGCCCTGGCCGCCGTGACCGAGGACCCTGGCTGCGTGCGGGACCTGGACGGGCGCGTGGTGCTCACGCCGAACCCCACCGAGCTGGCGCGTGCCCTGCACGAGTCCGACGACACCGTGGCGAAGGACCCGCCTGGGGCTGCGATCCGGCTGGCGGAGCTCACCGGGGCCGTCGTCGCGGTGGGGGGCGCCACGTCATGGGTCGCAGCACCGGACGGCCGGGTCTGGAAGGACGACGGCGGCGCACCCGGGTTGGGCGTCTCGGGTGCGGGCGACGTCCGTGCCGGGCTCGTCGCCGGCCTGCTGGCGCGTGGCGCCGAACCCGCTCAGGCCGCCGTCTGGGCGGGGCACCTGCACGGCCGGGCCGGCGAACGGCTCTCGGCCCGGCTGGGGCCGTTGGGCTACCTGGCGCGCGAGCTGGCGCCGGAGGTGCCGGCCCTGCTCGTCGAGATCGCGCACTGAACCCGGGCACCATGGAGCGGTACGGCGGCAGCGGGCCGCCCGCTGCGGAGGAGGAGCCGGACCGATGGCACGCAGCGCGTTCGACGAGGCCGCCGACGAGCTCTATGCACTGAGCCCGCGCGAGTTCATCGGCGCCCGCGACTCCCGGGCGCAGGAGGCCAAGGCGTCCGGCGACGCGGAGACGGCTCAGCAGATCAAGGCGTTGCGCAAGCCCACCGTGGCTGCCTGGCTGGCGAACCAGCTGGTCCGGGAGCATCGCGACGAGGTCAGTCCGCTCCTGGAGCTCGGCGCCGCCCTGCGGGAGGCGACTGCCACCCTCAGCGGTCCGGAGCTCCGCCAGCTCTCCCGGCAGCGGAACGAGGTGGTGCAGGCGCTGGTCCGGCAGGCCCGCCAGCTTGCTCGCAGCGCCGGCCAGCAGGTCTCGGAGGACAACGCCCGCTCGCTGCAGGACACGCTGAGCGCGGCCCTGGCCGACGAGGACGCGGGCCGGACGTTGCTGGAAGGGCGCCTCACCGAACCGCTGCAGCACACCGGGTTCGGCTCGGCGAGCGGCTCCCCACCGGCGCCGGCGCCGGCGCCGGCTCGACCGAAGGAGGCGAAGCCGACCGGAGGCAAGGCGGCCACGCTGACGCCGGCCCAGCAACGCCAGGCCGAGCGTCGCGAGCAGCTCGAACGCGAGCACGCCGAAGCCTGGGCAGCCGCCCGGGCCGCGGCCGACGCCCGCACCGTCGCCGACGAGGCGGCCGATGCCGCGGAGAAGGACGCCGCCGGCAGCCGAGCCGTGGCGACCCGGGCGCGGGCCGACCTCGAGGCAGCCGAGAACGCGCTCGAGGAAGCCGAGGCCACCCTGACCGAGGCCGCCGCCACCCGGGACGCCGCCCGTGCGGACGCCGAGCAGGCCACCCGCCGGGTCTCTGCGCTGCAGAAGCAGCTGGACTCCCTTCCGAGCCGGCGGCGCCGCTGACACTCCCCTGGCTGGACGTTCGTGGTTGCCGTTGCCTAAGGTTAGGCTTCCCTAACTACGAGCGAGGACGGGCATGCGCAGGACGGTTCGACGAGCAGCGGTCGTGGCGACGGCCGCTCTCCTGATGGCGACGGCTGCCTGCGGCGGCGACGGGGAAGGGAGCTCCGGCTCCGACAAGCCCACGCTGACGCTCTACAACGCTCAGCACGAGGAGCTGCTCCAGGAGATCGTGCCCGGGTTCACCAAAGCCACCGGCATCAAGGTGAAGATGCGCAACGGCGACGACTTCGAGCTGGCCAACCAGCTGGTCCAGGAAGGGTCGGCGTCCCCGGCCGACGTCTTCCTCACCGAGAACTCGCCGGCCATGACCCTGGTCGACAGCAAGGGCCTGTTCGCCAAGGTCGACGACGCGACGCTGGGCCAGGTGCCGCCGCAGTTCTCCCCCGCCGACGGTCGCTGGACCGGTTTCGCGGCCCGCTCCACGGTGCTGGTCTACAACACCGACAAGGTCACCGAGGCAGAGCTGCCGAGCTCGATTCTGGAGCTCGCGGACCCGAAGTGGAAGGGACGCATCTCGTTCTCGCCCTCCGGCGCCGACTTCCAGGCGATCGTCTCGGCTGTCGTCGAGCTCGAGGGGAAGGCTGCCGCAGAGACGTGGCTGGAGGGCCTCAAGGCCAACGGCACGGTCTACCAGGGGAACAACGTCGTGCTGAAGTCGGTCAACGACGGCCAGGTCGACGCCGGGATCATCTACCACTACTACTGGTACCGCGACCAGGAGGAGTCCGGCGCGAGCAGCGACAACACCGCCCTGCACTACTTCGGCGACCAGGACCCCGGTGCGTTCCTGAGCATCTCCGGGGCGGGCGTCCTCAAGTCCAGCGACCACCCGAAGGAGGCTCAGGAGTTCGTCCGGTACCTCAGCGGCGTCAAGGGCCAGACCGCCCTCGCCGAGAGCTACGCGCTGGAGTACCCGCTGAACCCCGACGTCCCCGCCAACCCGGCGATCAAGCCGCTCGCCGAGCTCGAGCCCCCGGAGGTCGAGCCCTCAGGGCTCAACGGCCCGGTCGTCATCGAGCTGATGCAGCAGGCAGGGCTGCTCTGAGCACGACTCGCAGCACCCTCCTCTCGGTAGGAGCGGCCCGGCCCAAGGAAGCCGCCCCGCTCCCGCTGACCGCTGCGGCGACCGCGGTGGCACTGCTGGCGTTGGTGCCACTGGTCTTCGTCGTCGTCTACACCGTGATGATCGGGTTCGACGAGGCCTGGGACCTGCTGGTGCGCCCGAGGATCGGCGAGCTGCTGTACAACACCGCACGTCTGACCATCGGTGCGATCGTGCTGAGCAGCATCGTCGGCACCGCGGCCGCGTGGCTCGTGGAGCGCAGCAGCCTGCCCGCCCGACGGCTGTGGCACGTCCTGCTCGCGGCTCCGCTGGCCGTCCCGGCGTTCGTGAACAGCTTCGGCTGGGTGTCCCTCACCCCGAAGGTCGAGGGGTTCGCCGGGGCACTGCTGATCGTGACGCTCTCGTACTACCCGCTCGTGTACCTGCCGGTCGCGGCGATGCTGCGGGGGCTGGACCCCGCGCTCGAGGAGACCGCCCAGTCGCTCGGCGTCAGCACCTGGGCGACCTTCTTCCGGGTGGTCCTCCCCCAGCTGCGGCCGGCACTGCTCGGTGGCGGGCTGCTCGTCGGCATCCACCTGCTCGCCGAGTTCGGTGCCTTGCAGATGCTGCGGTTCCCCACGTTCACCACCGCGATCTACGACCAGTACCGGTCGTCGTTCAACGGCCCGGCAGCCAACATGATCGCCGGCGTCCTGGTCCTGTGCTGCCTGCTGCTGCTGCTGGCCGAGCTGCGGTTGCGCGGGCACCACCGGTACTCCCGCCTCGGCTCCGGCGCTGCCCGGCCGGCCACCCGCCGGCGGCTCGGACGCTGGACCGCGCCGGCGCTGGCCGCCCTGGCCGGGCTGGTGGCCCTGGCTCTCGGTGTTCCGCTGGGCAGCCTGGTGCACTGGCTGCTCGTCGGCTCGTCGACCGCGTTCCCGGTCGGCTCGCTGGCCAGTGCGGCGGCCACCTCGCTGGCTCTCGCGACGGCAGCGGCGGCGCTTACTACCGCGCTCGCGGTCCCGGTGGCCTGGCTCGCCGTCCGGCACCGCGGAACGGTCAGCACGACCCTGGAGCGCAGCACCTACTTCGGCAACGCGCTGCCGGGCATCGTCGTCGCGCTGGCGCTGGTGACGGTGTCGATCCGGTACGTCCAGCCGCTGTACCAGACCACGCTGCTGCTGCTGACGGCGTACGCGATCATGTTCCTGCCCCGGGCCATCGTCAGCGTTCGGGCGGCGTTCGCGCAGGCACCGCCGCTGCTCGACGACGTGGCCCACTCGCTGGGCAGCTACTCGCTCAGCACCCTGCGCCGGGTCACTCTCCCGATCATCGCGCCCGGCCTCGGCGCCGGGGCAGCGCTGGTGTTCCTCGCCGTGGTCACCGAGCTCACCGCAACACTGCTGCTTGCTCCGATCGGGACCTCGACGCTGGCGACGGAGTTCTGGTCGAACAGCTACAACGTCCAGTACGGCGCGGCCGCACCGTACGCCGCCCTGATGGTGCTCATCTCCGCGCCCGCCACCTACCTGCTCAGCCGACAGGTCCGCCGGACCGTGGGAAAGCCATGACGTCGCTGTCCCTTCGTGGGGTGTTCAAGAGCTACGGCGCGAGCCGAGTGCTCGAGGGGATCGACCTCGAGGTCCCGGCACGAAGCATCACCGCGGTGCTCGGACCGTCCGGGTGCGGCAAGACGACGCTGCTGCGGATCGTGGCCGGCTTCACCAACCCGGACGCCGGCAAGGTGGTGTTCGGTGACACCACCGTGGTCGGCGGGGGTCGCGCCGTGCCACCGCAGCGCCGCCACGTCGGCTACGTGCCGCAGGAAGGTGCGCTGTTCCCGCACCTGGATGTCGCGGCGAACATCAGCTTCGGCCTGCCTCGCGGCCAGCGGCGGAAGAGCTCCCGGATCGACGAGCTGCTGGGGCTGGTCGGCCTCGACGACTCGCTGCGGACGCGCTACCCGCACGAGCTCTCCGGCGGCCAGCAGCAGCGGGTGGCACTGGCCCGGGCGCTCGCACCGCGCCCCGCGGTCGTGCTGCTGGACGAGCCGTTCTCGTCGCTGGACGCCGGGCTGCGCGAGGTCACCGCCCGCGCCGTGATCGGCGCACTGCGCGCGGCCGATGCGACCGCCGTGCTGGTCACCCACGACCAGAGCGAGGCGCTGTCGCTGAGCGACCAGGTGGCGGTGATGCGCGAGGGGCGCCTTGCCCAGACCGACAACCCGGCCGCGCTCTATCGCTCCCCCGTGGACATCGGGGTAGCCACCTTCGTCGGCGGCGCCGTCCTGCTGCCCGCGACCCTGCACGGTGGTGCTGCTCGTTGTGCACTCGGCGACCTGGCGGTGTCCACCGGCGGGGACACCGAAGGGCCGACGCAGGTACTGGTGCGACCCGAGCAGCTGCACCTGCGGCCGGCCGGCGACAGCGTGAACGGCGCCGGCGTCCCGGCCCGGGTGGTCGAGGTCAGCTTCTACGGCCACGACGCCGCCGTGCACCTCGACCTGTTGCCGGACGGCCCGCGGGTGGTTGCCAGGGTCGTGGGAGCGGTCGCACCGGCACCAGGTGACGCGGTCACGCTGACCACGCACGGGGCCGTGGCCGTCTACCCCGCGCCGAAGGGTTCGTAGCGGTGACGCTCACCCCGGAACGGGCGCCCGTCGCGACTCCCGTCACGTTCCTCGATCTGGCCCGCCACGGCGACCGCACCGCCGTGGTGACCGCCACGGCGCGCTTCAGCTACCGCGACCTCGCGGTCCGGGTGGATGCCATGACGACGCGGCTCGGGCCGGGCCGGCGTCTGCTGCTGCTCTCCGGCCGGAACGACCTGGACACCCTGGTCGCCTATCTCGCGGCGCTGCGTGGTGGCCACCCGGTGATCCTGACCGGTGACGACCGGGACGACCGGCTGCGCGACATCATCGCCACCTACGACCCCGACGTCGTGCTCTGGCCGGGCGAGGACGGACAGGTGCTCGTCGAGCGGCGTGCCGTCAGCGCCCACGGCCTGCATCCCGAGCTGGCCCTGCTGCTGAGCACGTCCGGCAGCACCGGGTCACCGAAGCTGGTGCGGCTCTCGCACGAGAACCTCGCGGCCAACGCAGCCTCGATCGCCGAGTTCCTCGACATCCGCGCCAGCGACCGGGCTCCGACCAGCCTGCCGCTGCACTACAGCTACGGCCTGTCGGTGGTGAACAGCCACCTGCTCCGCGGCGCTGCTCTCGTCCTCACCGACCTGTCGGTGGTCGACGGCTGCTTCTGGGACCTGTTCCGCAAGGCTGGTGCCACCTCGCTGGCCGGCGTCCCGTACACCTTCGACCTCCTCGACCGGGTCGGCTTCGCGGACCTGGAGCTCCCGACCCTGCGCTACCTCACCCAGGCCGGCGGCCGACTGGCACCGGACCAGGTCCGCCGGTACGCCGAGCTGGGCCAGCGTCGCGGCTTCGACCTGTTCGTCATGTACGGCCAGACCGAGGCGACCGCCCGGATGGCCTACTTGCCCCCCGACCTCGCCGCGGAGCAGCCGGAGACCATCGGCGTCCCGGTGCCCGGGGGCTCGTTCCGGCTGCGTCCGGTGAGCGGCGCCGACCCCGATACCGGCGAGCTGGTCTACTCCGGGGCCAACGTCATGCTCGGCTATGCCCGGACGGCCGCCGACCTGACCCTCGGCCGGACGATGGACGAGCTGCGCACCGGTGACCTCGCCCGGCGTACCGAGCGCGGCCTGTACGAGATCGTCGGCCGGCTCGACCGGCACGCGAAGCTGTTCGGTCTGCGGATCGACCTCGACCGGGTCGAGCGCACCCTCACCGCCGCCGGGGTCCGAGCGGCCTGCGCGGCCGGGAACGACTGCCTGGTGGTTGCGGTCGAGCACGACCCGACCCGCACCGTGACCTGCGACCTGGCGACGGTGCAGGGACTGGCGGCCCGGCGCTGCGGCCTGCCCGGTCGGGCTGTGCAGGTATGTGCACTCAGCCAGCTGCCGGTCACCGGCAACGGCAAGGTCGACTACCGCGCGGTGGCCGGGCTCGCACCGGTGGACGACCGGACGCCGGTCCCTAGGTCGCAGCCAGCTACCGGCGCTGCGCTGCTCGCGTTGTACGCCGAGCTGCTCGGGCGGGAGAGCGTCTCCGAGGACGACTCGTTCGTCACCCTCGGCGGCGACTCGCTGTCGTACGTCGAGATGTCGGTGCGGCTCGAGGAGGCGCTGGGTCAGCTGCCTGCGCAGTGGCACACCACCGCCATCCGCGACCTGGCGCCGGCGCCACGGTCGCGCTGGGGGCGCGCGCTGGACACCAGCGTCCTGCTGCGGGCGCTGGCCATCGTGCTCGTCGTGGGCACCCACGCCAACCTGCTCACCGTGCAAGGCGGCGCCCACCTCCTGCTTGCGGTTGCCGGCTTCAACTTCGCCAGGTTTCAGCTCAGCGCGGCCACCCGCACCTCGCGGGTCCGCCATCTGGCCGCCAGCATCGGCCGGGTCGCCGCGCCCAGCATGGTGTGGATCGCCGGTGCTGCTCTCATCGTGGGCACCTACGGCGTCGCCAACGTGCTGTTCCTGAACCAGGTCTTCGGCACCGACACCTTCACGCCACCGTGGCAGTACTGGTTCCTCGAGACGTTGGTCTGGACGCTGATCGGCGCACTCGGCCTCCTGGCCGTCCCCGCTGTCGACCGGGCCGAGCGCCGGGCACCGTTCGGCTTCGCCCTCACGGTGCTTGCCACGACGCTCGCGGTCCGGTTCGCCTTCGTCGGTGTCGAGTCCACCCATGCACAGCGGTACTCCCCGTGGGCCGTGGTGTGGTGCTTCGCTCTCGGCTGGGCGCTGGCCCGGGCCACCACGGTCCCGCGCCGCCTGCTGGTGACCGCCATCGCCGTCGGGTCGGTCGCCGGCTTCTTCGGCCAGCCAGAGCGTGAGGCGCTGGTGACCGGCGGGGTCATCGTGCTCGGCTGGGTGGCCACCGTCCGGGTTCCCCGGCTGCTGGGTCGGGCGGCCGGCGTACTCGCCAGCAGCTCGTTGTACGTGTATCTCACGCACTGGCAGGTGTACCCGCACCTGGAGGACCGGTTCCCGCTGCTCGCGGTGCTGGCGTCGTTCGCAGTGGGCATCGCCTACTGGCTGCTGGTCACCCGGGTGGCCACGCCGTTGCTCAGGCTGGTTCGCGGCCGCTGAGAGCCGGGTGGCGAGCGCCCACCGGACGAGGGCAAGTCGGGCCGGCAAGGATTCCGGCAGCGATCGAAGTCCTGGGGACCGCTGCGGTGTAGATAGGGATACGTTCCCGATGACCGGGACCGGCACGTCGGCGAAGGTTGGGATCACGGCGGTCGGCGCCCACCCGGAGCCGGTCCCGAGGACATGACTGTCCGATCTGTCACATATCCGGAGGTTCTAGTGTCTGATTTCCCCGCTCTCGCGCACGTCGCTGTCACGGTCAGCGACCTCGAGCGCAGCACCCGGTGGTACTCGGCTCTGTTCGACTCGGAGCCGGTCCTCGACGAGGACGAGGAGACCGGAGGCTTTCACCACACGGTCTACCTCATCGGCGGCGGTCAGCTGTTCGGCCTGCACACCCACCCCCGGGGGGCCGGCGGCAAGTTCGACGAGACGCAGACCGGCCTGGACCACGTGTCGTTCACTTGCCGTGACCGCAACGAGCTGCAGGACCGGGCTGCTCGGCTGGACCAGCTCGGCGTCACCCATGGCGGCATCGTCGACGCGCACTACGGGTCCGGCGTCTCGTTCCGCGACCCGGACGGGATCGCGCTGGAGTTCTTCGCGCCGCCGGCGTAGTGGCTCGGAGTACCCGGCAGAGGCTCGGTCCGACCTTCCGGACCGAGCCTCTGGCCAGCGCGTCTTTGATGCGGGGGGCTGCTGCGGGCAGCTAGGGCAACGCCGTCAACGCGTCCGTCAGCAGCCCGACGAGCGCTTCGAGCTGCACGTCGGCCGATGACGACACCTCGTCCTCCGAGCCGTCGAGCGCTCTGGCGGCGAGCCCGGCCTTGCTGTCGATCAGCTCGGCGACCCGCGCGTCGATGGTCTGCGCAGCGATGATCCGCCAGGCCGTGACGGGCTCCGTCTGCCCGATGCGGTGGCTGCGGTCGATGGCTTGGGTCTGCTCGGCGTCGGTCCAGGAGAGCTCCGCCAGCACGATGTTGGAGGCGACCTGAAGGTTGACCCCTACGCCGGCGGCGGTCAGTGAGCAGACGGCGATGTGGACGTCGGGGTCGTTCACGAAGGCGTCGATCTGCTTCTGGCGCGCCTTCGACGTCTGGTCACCGCGGATCGATGAGAAGCCGATGTCGCGCTTGGCAAAGGTCTCTTCGGCGACGTCCATCACGTCGATGTGCTTGGCGAAGAAGACGACCTTGCCGGCGCTGCGCGCGAGCTGCGCCGCGTAGTCGGCGGCGAGGCTGGCCTTGGCCTGGCCGATGCGACGCATCATGCTGAAGACGTTCTCGTCCTTGTTCTTCGATGCCGCGGCCTTGCGCTCCCGGGTGGCGATCCGGCGTACCAGCTCGTGGTCGATGCCGTCGACGGCGGGACCGGCCTTGCGCCTCGCGAGCGCCGTCTCGTACTGGGCTACCAGACGCTGAGCGAGGTCACGCTCGGCCTCGCGGATCGACCGGCCGGCAGCGTCGTCCAGCTCGACCGGGAGATCGGCGATCCGCCGGGCCGGGATGTCGGCCGCCACGTCGACCTTGCGGCGACGGACGATGCCGAGATCGATCACGCACCGTCGCGCGGCGGGGTAGAAGCCCGAGTCCTCCGGTGTCAGGCCGGTGGCCTCGAGGCCTTCCATCAGCTCGCCGCGCGGCTTCGTGTCGTCGATCCAGCCGAGGAACTGCCAGATGGCCGCGAAGTCCTCGATGTCGTTGATCAGCGGTGTGCCGGTGAGGGCCATCAGCAGTGGGTGCGCGACCCGGGCCCGGATCCGCTCGGAGAGCTCGAGCACGTGCTGCGAGCGCTGCGAGGACTTGTTCTTGATGAAATGCGCCTCGTCGACGACCATGCCGCGGAAACCCAGGTCGCCGATCCAGCCGACATGACGGTCGAGCACCTCGTAGTTGACGATGACGATGTCGGCGAAGCCGTCGATCGTGTCGCCGTTGCCGTGGATCACCGTCGCGGGGCGGCTGGGTGTCCAGAGGCCGACCTCGCGGGCCCAGTTCGTCTTGACGACGTTCGGGACGACCACGAGCAGCGGGTAGGCGTTGGCTGCCTGGGCGGACAGCAGTGCCTGCGCCGTCTTGCCCAGGCCGGGCTCGTCCGCGAGCAGGAACGTCCGGTGGCCGGCTGCTGCAGCAGCGACCACCTGCGCCTGGTGGGGCATCAGCTGCAGACCACCCGGCGCTCGCAGTGATGCCGGCGCGGGAAGCGCCATGCAGGCCGAAGCCCCGCTGCCGGCGCGTTCGAAGGAGCTGAAGAGCGGGCCCAGCAGCTCCCAGCTGGCCAGGCGGCGGGGTGACGCCTTGCTCTTCCCGGCCGACGCGAAGTCCGGGGCGAGGAAGGGGTTCGCGAGCTGTCGCGAGACCACCGACTGCGGCACGACCCGGCGCTCGGGGGTGGCGGGCGCCGCGCTGGTCTCCACGGGCGTGACCTGGTCGGGGGCCGGCTCGATCCCGGCATCCTTCAGCATCCGCCGGGTGAGCGTCCTGGCCGCGTCGGACACCACCGCGTCCTCGGCGAGGAGGGCGAGCAACGAGGTGTCGCGGGCCGCGGTGTGCGCGAGGATGACGGCGATCCCGTCCAGGCGCTTGAGCTGCTCGGCCTTCTGGGTCCCGTTGGTGGCCTCGTCCGCA
This sequence comes from uncultured Actinomycetota bacterium, assembly GCA_963746465.1. GTDB lineage: Bacteria > Actinomycetota > Actinomycetes > JACCUZ01 > JACCUZ01 > CAVVAY01. The sequence continues at coordinate 592,581 of CAVVAY010000013.1, forward strand.
CGGACCCGGGCACGCTCCTCGCGCACCAGCATGGCCACGACCTGGAACTTCGTGCGCACGGACGGCAGCACGCGCCCGCGCTCGGCAGCCGCCTCGACCTCCCGCACGGTGCGAGCGAGCACCGGGATGATGCCGACGTTGTCGCGGTCGCGCACCCGTCGCTGGCTCCGGGGGGCGGTACGGCGAGCGCCCGACTGGCGCTGGCCACGTGGGGCCACAGACTCCTCCTTCGAGCGCTCGACGAGCTTGCCGCGGCGGGCCTATCGCCAGCACGCGCCCAGCAGTCGAGCGATGGACGTCGACCGGCGTAGCCCTGGGTGGCTACCCCGAGACGCGACCGGGTCCACCGATCTGCGACAGGACGACGCGTCGGGCCAGACGGCCCGTGCACGCTGGGATCCTGCGACCAGTCGATGGCCGGTCACCGACCTCGGAGCCGACGTCCTCGACGGACCGTCGCACTCCTGGGTTCGGCGCCCCAGCCATACTACTGCAGCACCACTGCCGGCGGCAGCAGTCTCAGTGCACGACGACCGGTGGCACTCCCTCGTCGTCGAGCAGGTGCGTCGCCTCGCGCTTGCGGGGCAGGAAGAACACCGGCACGAAGGTGAGCAGCACCAGAAGGGCCGCCAGCCAGTAGGTGCTCGCGAAGGCAGCTGCGGCCTGGACCAGTCCCTCCGCCACCCCGGCCGGACCACCGATCTTGTCCGCGACGGCGGGATCCCGCTGGGCAGCGATCGCCGGCAGGGCGAGCGGCGCGTCCTTGAGCTGGCTCGTGAGCACCACCGAGATGACGGCGACACCGACCGAGCTGGCGATCTGCTGCGTGATGTTGAGAAGGGTGGACCCGCGCGCCACCTCGTGATGCGTCAAGGTCTTCAAGGCCGTCGTGAACAGGGGCATCATCGTCCCGCCCATGCCCAGCCCCATGATGAAGAGCAGTCCGAGCAGCTGCGGATAGGGCGTGTCGGCCCCGATCTGCGTCAGCCCGAACATGCCGACGGTGATCAGGGCGAGGCCGAAGGGCACGATGCGCCCGACCGGGAACTTGTCGACCAAGGTGCCGGCGATCGGCATCGTGATCATGGCTCCGATCCCTTGGGGCGCGATCAGCAGTCCGGCCCGCAGCGTCGACTCGCCGCGGATCTCCTGGAAGTAGGTGGGCAGCAGCAGCAGCCCACCGAAGAACGCCGCCGCGAAGAGGAACATCGTGACCGACGACACGGTCAGGTTGCGATTCTTGTACAGCCGGAGGTCCAGCAAGGGGTGCTCCGGGCGGAACGCGTGCCAGACGAAGGTCAGCATCAGCACGACGCCCACGAGCATCGAGAGCCAGACCCGCGGTGCCGTGAAGTCGCCTTCTTCCTGCGGCAGGCTCGAGACGCCGAACAGGAACAGGGCCAAGCCGGGCGAGAGCAGCAGCATGCCGAGGAAGTCGAAGGACTCCGAAGGCACCGGGGAGTCACTCGGCAGGACGAGGAAGGCGTAGACCAGTGCCGCGACCCCGATCGGTGCGTTGATCAGGAAGATCCAGTGCCAGCTGGCGTGGTCGATGAGCCACCCGCCGAGGATCGGTCCGAGGATCGGTCCCAGCAGCATCGGGACACCGAGGATTGCCATCAGGCGGCCCATCCGCGCGGGCCCCGCCGCCCTCGTCATGATCGTCATGCCGAGCGGCATCAGCAGGCCACCGCCCAGCCCCTGCGCGACCCGGAACAGGATGAGCATGTTGATCGAGGTGGCGGTGGCGCACAGCACGGACCCGGCGGTGAAGAGGCCGATCGCCGTGAGGTAGAGGCGCTTGGTGCCGAACCGGTCCGCTGCCCATCCCGTCAACGGGATCACCGTCGCGAGCGCGAGGGTGTATGCGGTGACCGTCCACGCGACGTGGGAGTACGCGATCGGTTCCTCAGCCGTTCCGAACACCGACTGGAAGGTGGGTAGCGCCACGTTGACGACGGTGATGTCCAGGATCGACATGATCGCGCCGAGGACGACGACCCCGGCGACCTTGAGGACGGCTGCGTCGATGTTCTCGGGGTAGGTCGGGGTCTCACGCGTCGACATTCAGGTGACTCCTTGGTGCTCGTTCTGCTCCTGCAACTGACGGACCGCCGCCAGCCGTCCCAGTCTCTCGGGTAACAGGCCTCCGCTGCAGATCATTTCCGGACCCCGCGCCCACGCGGGCGGCCGCCCGCAGGCCAGGACCTCGACGACACGTCGGTCGTCGAGGTCCTGGACGAGGCGGATCCAACCCGGTGCCGGCGGCGTCAGCCGATGCCGGTGCGGAAACCCTCCCGCCAGCTGGAGTACTGCGGAGTCCAGCCGAACTCTCGCCTGGCCTTCGCGTTCGACGACCCCCGCACCGTGGTCATCAGGTCCAGCCCGAACTGGCCGATCAGCGGCTTGGCCAGCCAGGCGGGCAGCCGCATCGGCTTCTTCCCGCCGAGCTGCTCGGCCAGGTAGGGCAGCCACTCGGCGATCGGCGCTGGGTCGTCGTCGACCACGTTGTAGATGCCGGGCGCTCCCCGCTCGATGGCGGCCACCGTCGCAGCCGCGGCGTCGTCGATGTGGATCCACGACCACACGCCAGCCCCGCCGCCGACCACCGGGAACTTCCCGCGGCGCACCAGCTCGCCCATCTCGCCGGTACGTGACATCGTGTTTCCGGGCCCGTAGAAGTTGCCGTAGCGCAGCACCACACCCTCGATGCCGGTCGCCTTGGTGACCGCCTCCTCGAGGTGCTTGATGGCGCGCAGCGACTGTTTCGCTTCCTTACCGGGATCGTCGACGAGCGGGTCGTCCTCGGTCTTGACCAGGCCACCGGTGCGCTGGTTGGTCCAGTGCCCCCCGTAGCTCTGCGCGACGAATCGCTGTACGTCGGACTCGCGTGCGGCTGCAAGCAGGTGGTCCGTAGCCTCGGTCCGAAGCCGGTTGGTCATCGCGAAGTCCTGGTCCCACTTCTTCATGTTCCCTGACATCGCGCTCAGCGCGGTGAGCTGGTGGACGACGACGTCCGGCTTGGCCTCAGCCACCGCGGTTCGCACACTGTCGGCGTCCAGCGGGTTCATCACGATGCCGGTGGCGCCCAGCGCGTCAACGGCCGCGCGACCGGGCTCCTTGCGGCTCGATCCGAACACCTCGTGGCCGGCCGCAGTCAGCAGCGGCACGAGGCGGCTTCCCAGCGCTCCGGTTGCGCCTGCAATGAAGACTCGCATGATCCTTCTCCCTTCGGGTTGGGTGTGACCCTTCGACGGGAATGGCCAGCAGCCTGTGACAGATTCGGCCGCCACGTGGATCCAGTCCGAGGAGAGCGGATGATGACCGATCTCAGCCAGGCGCACGACGAGCTGCGGCCGCTGATGTTTTCCATCGCCTACCGGATGCTCGGCAGCGTGGTGGAGGCCGAGGACGTCGTACAGGAAGCATTCCTCCGCCTCCACCGCAGCTCTCCGCTCGCCGTGGACAATCTCCAGGCCTACGCCACCACCGTCACCACCCGGCTCGCCATCGACACGCTGCGTTCCGCCCGTGTCCGGCGGGAGCGGTACGTCGGCCCGTGGCTGCCGGAGCCGATCGTCGAGTCCGCGGACGCGGACCCCGCACACCGCGTCGAGCTCGACGAGACGGTGTCGACGGCGTTCCTCGTGCTGCTCGAGGCGCTCTCGCCGGTCGAGCGGGCGGTGTTCGTCCTGCGCGAGGTGATCGGCTACGAGTACGCCGAGATCGCGGCTGTCGTCGACAAGAGCGAGGCGAACTGCCGGCAGATCTTCGCCCGGGCGAAGAAGCGGATCGACGACGGAAGGCCTCGGTTCAAGGCGTCCCGCGAGGACCGCGACCGGCTGGCGACGGAGTTCCTCGCCGCGATCACTGACGGCGACATGACCGGCCTGGAGCGGTTGCTCGCCGAGGACGTGGTGTTCGTCGGCGACGGTGGCGGTCTGGCGCCAGCGATCCAGAAGCCGTTGACCGGAGCGGTGCCCGTCGCCCGGTTCCTGCTCGGTCTGATGCGTCAGGGCGACCGCTTCGGCGTCCTTCTGGACGTGGTGCAGGCCAACGGCCAACCGGCACTGCGGACCCGGGCCGCCGACGGCGCCCTGCTCTGCGTGACGACGATCGATGTCGACAGCGACCGGATCGTCGGGCTCCACAATGTCCTCAACCCCGACAAGCTCGGCCACCTCGGCCCTGTCGGTGACCTGAACACGCTGCTCGGCGACCGCGCCTGAGCCGACCGGGCACAGCAGCAGGCGGTTCCCGGATCTCTCCGAAAACCGCCTCTGACCTGCATCTTCTTGGTAGCGGGGGCAGGATTTGAACCTGCGACCTCTGGGTTATGAGCCCAGCGAGCTACCGAGCTGCTCCACCCCGCGTCGTGACACCGACTCTACGTCAGGCCGCGGGGCTCCGCCAAATCTTCAGCCGCGGCCGCCGAGTCACCCCGACGGCGACGGGCTGGGCGACGCCGTACCGGACGGGGTTGCCGAGGGGGTCGTGGACGGGGACGGGGATGCGGTGGCTGCCGCCCGCTCCGCCGCGATGGCCCGGTCGATCGCCTTCCGCAGCTCCTCCTGCGCCTTGCCGTAGGCGGTGAAGTCGCCGGCCTTGAGGGCTGCCTCGGACGCGGCGATCGCCTCCTGGGCGTCCTGCAGCGCGGCCGCCAGAGCAGCGTTGTCCGGTGGCGTCGTCGGCGTGCCGCCGCCCTCCTCGGGCGGTGGTGGCGTGGTGGGCGTCCCGCCCTCCCCACCGGGGTTGCCGCCCTGGTTGGCGAACAGGGTGTCCAGCGCCTCTTCCAGCGTGTCCTCGAAGGCAACGTCGTTGCCGAAGGACACCAGCACCTTGCGCAGGAGCGGGAACGAGGTCGCCGCCTCCGCCTGCACGTAGACCGGCTCGACATAGAGCAGGCCGCCACCGACGGGGAAGGTCAGCAGGTTGCCGTACTTCACCGTCGTACCGCGCTTGAGGATGTTGATCTGCTCCGCGATGACGTCGTCTGACTCGAGCTGGTTCTGCACCTGAGAGGGCCCGTTGATCTGCAGGGACCGCTTCAGCTGCAGAACCCGGAACTTGCCGTAGTCCGGCCCCGGATCAGCGTTCACCGAGACGAAGGCCGACAGGTTGTTGCGGTCACCGGTCGGTACGAACGTCGAGGTCAGGGAGAACGACGGCTCGGACTGACCCGGCATCTGCAAGGTGACGTAGTACGGCGGCTGCGGGCGCGGGGTCGACTGGTCGGTCGTGGTCGGGTCGTTCGGCACCCGCCAGAAGTCGCTGCCGCTGTAGAAGGTCTGGGGGGAGTCGACGTGGTAGTTGGCGAGCAGGGTGCGCTGCACCTTGAACAGGTCCTGCGGGTACCTGATGTGCGACATCAGCTCGTCGCTGATCTGCGACCGTGGCTTGACGGTGTCCGGGAAGGCCTTCATCCACGTCTTGAGGACCGGGTCCTCGTCGTCCCACTGGTAGAGCGTCACGGTGCCGTCGTAGGCGTCGACCGTCGCCTTGACCGAGTTCCGGATGTAGTTCACCCGTGCGACCGGGGTCACCAGCTGGTTGGCGGCGACCGACCGCGAGGTGGTGGTGGCGTCCTCGAGGCTGCTGCGGGTGGAGTAGGGGAACCCGTTGCTCGTCGTGTAGCCGTCGACGATCCACTTGATCTTCCCGTCGACCACCGCGGGGTAGGGGTCGCCGTCGAGGGTGAGCCAGGGTGCGACCTTCTCGACCCGCTCCTTCGGCTCGCGGACGTACAGAATCTTCGAGTCGGCGTTCACCCGGCCGGACAGCAGGATGTTCGCCTCCTGGTACTTCATCGCGAACAACAGCTTGTGGAACAGGTCCCCGACCGGAACACCGCCCTTGCCCTCGTACGTCGTGTTCCGCTGGCCGGACGGCGCGGAGTCGTCCGGGAAGTCGAGCTCGCGCGGCGTCGTGCCCTTCGGGGCGCCGACGATGCTGTAGGTCGGGGACTCCTGACCGAAGTAGATGCGCGGCTGGTCTACCTCGATGTCGCCGACCGGCGGGATGTCCGAGGACACGAAGGACGGTCGGCCGCCGTCGACCTGGTCGCCCAGCGCCGCGACGAAGCCGAAGCCGTGGGTGTACTGCGTGTGGTCGTTGATCCAGTTGCGCTGCGCCTCCGGCAACCCGCCGATGCTCACCTCGCGCACCGCCATCACCACGTCGCGGCGGTCACCGTCGAGGTTGTAGCGGTCGACGCCGAGCGAGAGAGGGAAGTCGTAGTACGCCTTGATCTGCTGCAGGTTCTTGTACGTCGGGCTGAGCAGCAGCGGGTCGAGCAACCGGATGTTCGAGGTGATGTCGGCGTCCTTCGCCAGCTGCTCCTGGTCCGGTACCAGCTTCGCGTCGTAGGACTTGAAGATCTCGACGTCGTCCTTCGAGATGCCGTAGGCGATGCGTGTCGCCTCGATGTTGCGCTTGATGTACGGCTGCTCCTTCTCGGCCTGCGACGGCGCGACCGTGAAGCGCTGGACGAGCGCCGGGTAGATCCCGCCGATCAGCAAGGCGGACAGCAGCAGCAGCCCGACGCCGATGCCCGGCAGCAGCCAGGTGCGGCGCACGATGTTCGCGAAGAACAGGGCTGCGCAGATCAGCGAGATGATCGCGAGGATCGTCCGGCCTTGGAGCACGGCGTTGACGTCGGTGTAGGTCAGCCCGGTGAAACCGGTCTTGTTGACCCGGTGCTCACCGACGGCCAGCCCGTAGCGGTCCAGCCAGTAGCCCACGGCCTTGAGCAGCACGAAGGCACCCATCAGCACCGACAGGTGCACCCGGGCGGCCGGCGTGGCTCGCTCGCCGAGGAACGGCTGCAGCCGGAGGCCGCCGTACAGATAGTGGGTGACCGCGGCGGCGATCAGGGCGACGACCACCGTGGCGAAGGCGAAGCCCAGGACGAAGCGGTACCACGGCAGGTCGAAGGCGAAGAACGAGATGTCCATGCCGAACTGCGCGTCCTTCTGCCCGAAGGAGACGCCGTTGCGCCACTGCATGTAGGTTCGCCACTCGCCCGCTGCGGCCGAGCCGCCGATCAGGCCGAGCAGCGTGACGATGACTGCGACCACGATCCGGCGGTAGGGGTCCAGCGCCATCCGGTACCGGTCGAGCTCGGCCTGGCCAGGCACCATTGCCTGGTACGCCGGCTTGGTGCGGTAGGCGACCACGAAGTTGATCGCGACCACGGCGGCGAACACCAGGCCGAAGCCCAGGAACAACAGGGTCCGCGCGGCCAGCGTGCGGGAGAACACCGACGCGTAGCCCACCGACCGGAACCACAGCAGGTCGGTGTAGATGCTGGTGAAGATGCTGAAGACGATGAGCAGCACGATGAGCACGACCACGGTCGGCAGCAGCACCCGACCCCGTCGCCTCGTGGGCGCCACCGGGCGCCGGGGCGGGCCTGCCGAGGCCGGCATGTCGAAGCTCACGTGTGGTCCGTTCGTCGAGCCTGCTGGGCACGCCTGGGTCGGCGCGCGGTACGCGTCGTTCCCGCTCAACTTACCGACCCGGGGGGTAGTTCCCGCTTCCTTGCCCCGGCGCGGGAGGATCACGTCATGAGCGACGCTCCCGCCGCCAACGCCCGGCTCGACCTGCTGACCCTCGATCTCGAGCGCCACGTGGCCTCGGCCGGCTGGGACCAGCCGGCCCGCCTCTTCGCGCTGGTCGAGACCGCCGACCTGCTGCGCCGCGAGCCGCAGCTCGGCTCCGAGCTCGGCCTCGACGGTGGCTCCCCCGGTGACCTGACGCCGGTGGACCAGGGTGACCTGCCCGCGCACTCCAGCCTGGACGAGCTGCTGGCCGGCATCGTCTGGCCGGCGGAGGTGCTCGGGACCGCGTTGACCGTCGAACGGCTGATGGTGCCGCCGGCCGCCGAGCACGACATGCCGCAGGACGAGTCCGAGGCCCTGGACTGGCTCGGGCAGCACCCCGAGCGGCAGGAGGTGCGGCTGGTGGTCGCCGTGCTGCGCGACGGCTCGAGATCCGCCGCGCTGCGGATGCGCGCCCACGACGACGAGACCTCCGTGCTCACCGGCCGCGACCTGGTGCCCGGTCTCGCCGACGCCCTGGCCGAGACGCTGGCCGACCACCAGCCGCCGGCCTAGGAGCAGCTCGCCTCAGCAGGTCGGCAGCTGGCCCGTCCGGCCGGCCTTCAGGTCCTCCAGCGCGTCGACGGCTTCCGAGAGCCGGCGTACCTTCACCAGCCGGAGACCGTCGGGCGCCGCCGCGCGTGCCTGCCCGCAGTTGCTCGCGGGCGACAGGAACACCGTCGCACCCTTGCGTCGGGCGCCGATCATCTTCTGCGCGATGCCACCGATGGGGCCGACGTGTCCCGCGTCGTCGATGGTGCCGGTTCCGGCGATGAACGCACCTCCGGTGAGAGAGCCCGGCGTGAGCTTGTCGACGATGCCCAGCGCGAACATCAACCCGGCGCTCGGGCCGCCGACGTCCTTGAGCGAGATCTCGACGCTGAACGGGTACTCCGCGCGGTCCCGGGTGGTCACTCCGATGATCGCCCGGCCGTCGTCCGGCGCCGCGGCCGTCGTCACCGTGGTCGTGACCCGCTTGCCGTCACGCAGCACGCCGAGCCGCACGTCGTCGCCCGGCTTCAGCCCGGTGACCGCGTCCCGCAGCGACGCACCGCCGGCGACGGTCGTGCCGTTCACCGAGACCAGCTGGTCGCCCTTCTCGAGCTTGCCCTCGGACGGCGAGCCGGGCGAGAAGTCCTCGATGATCACCTTGCTCTCCACCGGGATCCCGAGCTCACGCAGGGCCGCCGTCGTGGCGTTCTCCTGCGAGTCGCTCATCTCGGCCGCGCTCTCCTTCTCGGCCTCCTCGGCCGACTCGCCCTCGGGATACACCGTGGTCTCCGGCACCACGGCTACCGAGTCGTCCAGCCAGCCCTTGAGCGCGGTGACGAGGTCGAGGCGCTGCCGCGGGCCACCGAGCACCGACACGGTCACCAGGTCGAGGTGACCGCGGTCGGGGTAGGTGCGCCGGCCCTCGATCCGGATCAGCTCGGTGTCGCCGACCTTGCCCAGCGTGTTGGTCGTCGGCCCGGGCTGCAGGGCGACGTACGGCACCGGCAGCAGGGCGGCGGTGGCCGCCAGGAGCACGGTGAGGAATCCCGCGACCGCGAGCACGAGGACCCGCCGGCTCATCGCGGCTCCCCGCCGTGGCGACCCGGTCGGTCCTGTCGGCCGTAGCGCTCGGGGTCCATCGCCGCCTTGAAACGCGCGTGCTCCTCGAGGGTCTCGTGGGTGTCGGCGCGCGGCCGGCTGCGACTGGTCCACACCACCCAGAGCACCGCGAGGACCAGTGCGACCAGCGGGATCGCCAGCCAGACCAGGGACGACACGCAGGCGCTCCCGTCGTCGTACGAGGGTGGAGGGGACGTCGGAAAGGGTAGCCCGCGGTTACGGCAGGCCGACCCACTCGTCGCCGCCGTCGTCGAACACCTGGTGCTTCCAGATGGGCACCCGTGACTTCAGCTCGTCGATGAGCATCCGGCAGGCGGTGAACGCGTCGCCGCGGTGCGGGCACGCGACGCCGACCACGACGGCGAGGTCGCCCACGGCGAGGTCACCGACCCGGTGGACCGCGGCCAGAGCCCGCACCGGGTGGGCGACCACGACCTCCTGCGCGACGGCCCGCAGCTCGTCCAGAACACCCGGGTGCGCGGAGTAGCCCAGCGCCGTGACCCCGCGACCTCCGTCCTGCTCGCGCACCGTGCCGACGAACAGTGCCACCCCGCCCGCACCGGGGTCGGAGACTGCGGTGAAGACCTCGTCGACCGAGAGCGGCTCGTCGCGCACGTCGAGCAGTCGCAGCACACCGTCGGGACTCATCCGCGCCTCTTCCGCCGGGCCGCGCGGACCAGCGCGGCCGTGCCGACCACCGCGACCGCGGCACCTGCTGCGCCGATGGTCTCTCGGCGGCCGACCCGCCGCGCGCCCAGCGCGTGGTGACCCTGCACCTGCTCGAGCAGCAGACCCAGAGCCGTCGGGTTGTCGTACGCCGGGCGCCAGCCGGCCTCCCGGAGCCGGGTCGACGGCACCACCCACGGGTGCACGACGTACTGCAGGTCGCTGGCCGGCGCCGGGATGACGCCGAGGCGGTGCAGCCGCTCCGCGGTGCCGAAGGCGAGCGCGGACGGCAGCTCGATGCGCCGCATCCCTGAGACCAGCTCGACCTCCTCCTGCTCCAGCCAGCCCTCGCAGGCCACTGTGAGGGTCCCCGTCACGGTGCCCAGTGCCGCCAATTCGAGGGCGGAGGCCAGGTCGTCGACGTGGCAGAACTGCCACCGCGGCGAGGAGTCGCGCACGACCAGCAGCCGGGGCGCCTCGAAGTGCCGGGTCAGCAGGCTGTCGACCCCCGGCCCGACCACCGTCGCGGGGCGGACGACGGTCACTTGCAGGCCGGGATGGCTGCGCGGCGCCTGCGTCGCCAGCCGCTCGACCTCGAGCCAGTCCGACACCAGCCCTCCGTCCGGTACCGCGCGCAACGGCGCGTCCTCGGCCAGCGGGACCTCGTTGTCGGGCAGTGCGCCGTAGACCATCGCCGAGGTGCAGAGCACGACCCGCCGTACGCCGGTGGCCGCCGCCGCGGTGAGCACGGTCTGGGTGCCGCGCACGTTCAGCTCGCCCTGCGTGCGCCGGTCACCGTCCAGGGTGGTGTCGACCGCGAGGTGCACGACGGTGTCGACCTTGCCGAGCCGGGTCGCGAGCGCGGGATCACGGATGTCGAGCACCCGCCAGGTCACGCCCTCGGCCTGGCCGCGGTGGTCGTCCAGGCCGACCACCTTCCCGACCTCGGGGTTCGCCACCAGCCGGGCCGCCACCGCAGCTCCCAGCCCGGACGCTGCCCCGGTGACGGCGACCACGGGCCGACGGGTCCGGCCGGTGCGCCCAGAGCGAACGATGCCCGCCCCGCCGCCGTCGGGGGAACTCATCGGCGTACCGCCGGTGTTGGAAGCGTGAAAAGGCACCCGAGGTCACAGCACCCGGTGGATACGGTGGGACGCGCAGAGGTCATGGTGCGCCCATCCTGCCAACTCCGCGCCCCGCGCGGGAGCGGCGCCACAACCGGGCGACCGCCGGCAGCTACGCCGGGCGACGACGTGAGGCGAGACGTGAGCAACTTTCCCTTCGGCTTCAACCCCGGCCCGCCCGACGACGGCAGCGGCTCCGGGTCCGGTCCCGGTGGCCCCGAGCAGCCGGTCGACCCCTTCTCGGCACTGCTGGGCGGCGGCGGCGACATCGGCGCCGCGTTCTCCCGGCTCGGCCAGCTGCTGTCCTACCAGGGCGGCCCGGTGAACTGGGACCTCGCCCGCGACGTGGCCCGGCAGACCGTGTCCGCGGCGGGCGACCGGTCGGTGGCGACGGCGGAGCGCGAGCAGGTGCTCGACGCGATGCGGCTGGCCGAGCTGTGGCTCGACGAGTCGTCCGCGTTCGCGGCCGGCGCCACGTCGGTCACGGCGTGGAGCCGCGCCGAGTGGGTCGAGGCGACGCTGCCCGCGTGGCGCGAGCTCGTCGACCCGGTCGCCGGCAAGGTCGTCGACTCGATGGGCAGCATGCTCTCCGGCGAGGGTGGCCCGATGTCGCGGCTGGGCGCCATGCCGGAGCAGGCGGCGGCGATGGCCGGCCCGCTGCAGCAGATGATGCGCAGCATCGGCGGGGCGATGTTCGGCACCCAGATCGGCCAGGCGATCGGCGCACTGGCGCTCGAGGTCGTCGGCTCTACCGACGTCGGGCTGCCGTTGACGACGGGCGGTACGGCGGCGCTGCTGCCGGCGAACGTCACCGCCTTCGGCGCCGGCCTCGAGGTGCCGGGCGACCAGGTGCGGCTCTACCTGGCGCTGCGCGAGTCGGCCCACCAACGGCTGTTCGCGCACGTCCCGTGGCTGCGCGCGCACCTGGTGGACGCCGTCGCGGCCTACGCCCGCGGCATCACGGTCGATACCGCCCGCCTCGAGGAGGCCGTCGGCAGCATCGACCCCAGCGACCCCGAGTCGCTGCAGCAAGCCCTCACCGGCGGGCTGTTCGAGCCTGAGGACACCCCCGAGCAGAAGGCGGCGCTGGCCCGGCTGGAGACCGCGCTCGCCCTGGTCGAGGGCTGGGTCGACGAGGTCGTCGATTCCGCCGCGACGACGAAGCTGCCGGCGGCCGCGGCGCTGCGCGAGACGGTACGGCGGCGGCGGGCCAGCGGCGGACCGGCCGAGGCGACCTTCGCCTCGCTCGTGGGACTCGAGCTGCGGCCGCGGCGGCTGCGCGAGGCGGCCGCGCTGTGGCGGGCGGTGCTCGCCGAGCGCGGTCAGGACGGCCGCGAGGCGGTGTGGGCCCACCCGGACCTGCTGCCGACCGCCGACGACCTGGACGACCCGGCCGGCTTCGCCAGCGGCAGCAGCTCCGCGCCGCTGGACCTCTCCGGGCTCGACGACACGCAGGCGCCGCCGGAGCCCGACCAGCCGTGACAGCACTGCACGACGACGCGCTGCGGGTGCTGGCCGGCTGGGCGGCACCGGACGACGACCAGGAGCGGCTGCGCTCGGCGTACGTCGAGCACCTGCAAGGCCACGACGACGGCCAGCTCAAGAGCTGCCTGCCCGCGCACCTGACGGCCAGCGCGCTGGTGCTCGACCACGCCGGTGAGCGGGTGCTGCTGACGCTGCACCGCAAGGGCGGCTTCTGGGCCCAGATGGGCGGGCACTGCGAGCCCGCCGACGAGTCGCTCGCCAAGGCGGCGCTGCGCGAGGCCACCGAGGAGTCCGGGATCGCCGGGCTGCGTCTGGTCGGCGACGCACCGGTCGACCTGGACCGGCACGTGCTGCCCGCGGCGTTCGGCAGCTGCGGAGAGCACCTCGACGTCCGGTACGCCGCGGTGGCACCACTCGGCGCGGAGCCGGCCATCAGTGACGAGTCGGACGACCTCGCGTGGTTCGCGTTCGACGCGCTGCCGCCTGCGGCAGTGGACGACCTGTCCCGGCTCGTCGAGCGCGCCGGAGCAGCGCTGCGGAGGGCTCAGCTCGCGTCGTCGTACGAGCCGTCGTCGGGGTCGGCGTCAGGGTCGTCGTCGGAGAGCCCGAGGTCGGCCGTTGCGGACACGCCCTCGAGGTAGCCGCGGGCCCGCTCGGTGCGCGGGAAGTGCGACACCTCGGCCCAGAACGCCGGCCCGTGCCCGGGCACGAGCAGGTGGGCCAGCTCGTGCACCAGCACGTAGTCGACGACCCACGGCGGCATGCCCTGCAGCCGGGTGGACAGCCGGATGGTGCGGTCGACCGGGGTGCACGAGCCCCAGCGGCTGCCCTGGTTGGACACCCACCGGACGCTGCTCGGCTTCGCCCGGCCGCCCAGCCAGCGCCGCGACAGCTCGCGGGCGCGGGCCAGGAGGTCCTCGTCGCTGGGTCGCAGCTTGCGGTCCTGACGGTCCAGCCGGTCGAGCATCACAGTGACCCACTCGCGCTCCTCGGAGCGGCTCATCCGGGCCGGGATCAGCACCACGGTGCGCTCGCCGTCGCGGTAGGCCGAGACGGTCCGCCGGCGGCGCGCGGACCGGCGTACCTCCACGTCCGGCTGCTCCGGCGGCTCGCCCTGCGCTGTCATGGCCGAAACGCTAGCGACTTTCTTGCGTCCACAGCCGGTGGATGACGTTTCCGCAGGTCAGCGGCGTTTCTGATGATCATCCCCAGGGTTGTCCACAGCCTCGTGAACCTGCCTTCCACAGCGACACCCCGGGGTGTCCCCATCCGGTCCCCAACGGTGTCCACAGGCTGGCCGGTCCGGCCGTTGACGGGACCCCGGGCTGCTCCTAGCGTCCTCCCGACGAAGCCCCCGGGACGACCGGCCGGCACGCTCGCAAGGGGAAGGCGAGCGGTCCGGACGAGCGGTCCGGGGGCTTCGTGACATCTCCCCGGGCATGCGCGATCCGCCGGGGTCCCAGCCCCCGCTGGTCGCGCATGCTGCGGTCGACGTGCAGCTCAGCGGCCGGTGAACCGCGGCGGGCGCTTCTCCCGCTGGGCGCGCAGACCCTCCTGCAGGTCGGCCGAGGCCAGCGTCACCGGCTGCGCCAGCGCCTCCCACTCCAGCGCGGCCTCGAAGCTCGCGTGCCCGCCGTGCTGGAGGGCCCGCTTGGTGAGCCGGGTCGCCACCGGCGCGGCGGCCGCCACGGACTCGGCGGCCGCCAGCGCCGTCGCCAGCACGTCTGCACGCGGCACCGCCCGGTTGACCAGCCCGGCCTGCGCCGCCTCCGCGCCGGAGAGCATCCGCCCGGTCAGCAGCATCTCCCGGGCCAGCGCGGATCCGGCCACCTCCGGCAGCAGGTACGTGGTGGCCATCCCCGGGTGCATGCCGAGCGTGGTGAACGGGACGCCGAGCTTGGCGTCGTCCGCCGCGTAGCGCAGGTCGCAGGCCAGCGCGACGGCCAGCCCGGCCCCGATCGCCGCTCCGTTGACCGCGGCGATGGTCGGCACCTCGAGGTCCCGCACCGCCAGCCAGGTCCGGTAGAACGGCAGCATCCGGGCCCGCAGCGCGTCCACCGTGGCGTCCGGCTCCGCGCCGATCCACGAGACGTCCCCGCCGGAGCAGAACGCGCTGCCCTCCCCGGTGACCACCACGGCCCGGACGTCGGCGTCGGCCCGCAGCCCGGCCATCACCCGTCCCCAGGACGCCGTCATCGGGGCCGACATCATGTTCCGCCGGTCCGGCAGGTCCAGCGTCACCAGGGCCACCCCGGGCGAGGGCCGGGAGACCCGCAGATCGACCAGCCCGACGTCGTACGCCGGGCTGCCGGAGGCCCCCGTGGGAGGGCTCAGCGGCGGGTTCTCGGGGTCCGTCATGGGCCGAGCCTATTCAGGCGTGCCGCACGCTCAGACCCCCCGCCTCCCACGCTGGGGGTTCCGCCTGCTCTAGGGTGGTTCGCAGGTCCGGTAGCGGCACTTCAGCCGGACACCGAACCGACCACCGATCGAGGAGGACCCCGTGGCTGAGAGCTACACCGGAGACGCGTACTGCGTGAAGTGCAAGGAGAAGCGCGACTTCACCGGCGAAGTCAAGGTCAGCGAGTCGGGTCGCCGCATGGCCCAGGGCATCTGCCCCGTGTGCGGCACCAAGCTCAACCGCATCCTCGGCAAGGCCTGATCTAGCGCCTACCCGACGAGCCCCGGTGGGGCGGTCCCTCTACGGAGGGGCCGCCCCACCGTTGTCTCTGTGCGGGGCGTCCTCCATCCGGAGGGCGCCCCGTCGTTGTCTCCGGACGCCTAGGCTCGCGCCCGTGACCGACTGGGCAGCCCGGGTGCTCGACGAGCTCGACGCCGGCGCCGCGAGCACCGAGGCCCGCCTGGCCGCGCTGGTCGCCGTGCCGAGCGTGGTCGGCACCGATCCCGAGCACGAGATCCAGGCGCTGCTCGCCGCCGACCTCGCAGCCGCCGGGCTGGAGACCGACCACTGGCGGCTGCCGCTGGACGAGCTGCTCGCTGCACCCGACTTCCCCGGCGTCGAGGTGCACCGCGACGAGGCGTGGGGCCTGGTCGGCCGGCTCACCGGCACCGGGGACGGGAACGGTGCCACGCTGATGCTCAACGGGCACGTCGACGTCGTCCCGGTCGGCGACCCGGCGGCGTGGACGACGCCCGACCCGTTCTCCGGCCGGGTCGTCGACGGCGAGCTGCACGGCCGCGGCGCGTGCGACATGAAAGCCGGGCTGGTGGCTGCGATGGCGGCAGTGACCGCCGTACGCCGGGCCGGGGTGCCGTTGCGTGGCGACCTGCTGCTGGCCTGCGTGCCGGGCGAGGAGGACGGCGGACTCGGTACCTACGCCACGCTGCGCCGCGGCTGGACCGCGGACGCCTGCGTCGTCCCCGAGCCGACCGGGCTCGACCTGGTGACCGCCAGCGCCGGCGCGCTGACCTTCCGGCTGCGGGTGCCGGGCAAGGCGACCCACGCGTCCCGACGCACCGAGGGCGTCAGCGCCGTCGAGAAGCTGGTGCCGCTGCTCGCCGCGCTGCAGCGGCTCGAGGAGCAGCGCAACCGCGAGGTCGACCCGCTGATGACCCGCTGGTCGCTCGCCTACCCGCTGTCGATCGGCCGGGTGCAAGCCGGCGACTGGCCCTCCAGCGTGCCCGACCTGCTGATCGCCGAGGGCCGGCTGGGTGTCGCGCTGGACGAGCCGGTGGAAGACGCGCGGGCCGCCTTCGAGCTCGCGGTGGCCGAGGCCGGCGAAGCCGACCCGTGGCTGCGCGACCACCCGGTGACCGTCGAGTGGTGGGGCGGCCAGTTCGCGCCCGGCCGGCTGCCCGGCGACAGCGACCTGGCGGACCGGATGTCCGCCGCGCACTCCGCGGTCTCGGCCGGTACGCCGAGCCGCTGGGGCGCGCCGTACGGCTCGGATCTGCGGCTGCTGGCCGGCGGCGGCATCCCCACGCTGCACTACGGCCCCGGCGACGCCGTGCTCGCGCACGCACCGGACGAGCGGGTGCCGCTGGCCGAGGTGCACACCGCCGCCCGCGCCCTCGCCCTGCTCGCCCTCGACGTCTGCGGGACCGCCTGACCACGCATGCCTCCGCAGGTTGATCACGCCAGCGTGATCAACGGCTGCTGGGTGCGGCGCGGATGCCGCACCGAGCGACTGGTGGCCGCACCCAGGCGGGGGTGACGCAGCTGCCTGTGGACGACCGGCCCGGCGGGCCGGCCGGACCGTGTCACGCTCCTCGGCATGTCACCCCAGCGCCCGCAGCTCAAGGCCGCGCTCCGCCGCGTCTGGCGGGACGGCAGCACGTTGCAGCTCGGCCTCGACCCGGCGCACGCGGTGGTCATCAGCGGGTTGGACCCGGGCGCTGCCCGGGTCCTCGACAGCCTCGACGGGTCGAAGGACCTGCGCGGCCTTGCGATCGGGGCGGCCCGGCACGGCGTGGACGCCGCACGGCTCGACGAGCTGCTCGCGGTGCTCAGTCGGGCCGGTGTGCTCGAGGACGCCGCGGCCGACCACCGCGCACTCGCCGGGCTCAGCCGGTCCGAGCGTGACCGCCTCGCGCCCGACGTGGCGGCCGCCTCGCTCCGTCCTGGCAGCGAGGGTGGCGTGGCAGTGCTGGCACGGCGGCGACGTGCCGTGGTGCAGGTCTCCGGCGCCGGCCGGGTCGGCGCCTCGGTCGTGTCGCTGCTCGCCTCGGCCGGGGTCGGGGTGGTCGTCGTCGAGGACGCCGGCATCACCCAGGAGGCCGACGTGGCGCCGGCCGCCGCCGCACCGCAGGACGTCGGCGCGCGCCGGCAGGACGCCGCGGTCCGGGCCGCCCGCCGGGTGGCACCCTCGGTGCGCGCCACGCTGCCGCCCGGCCGCACCGTGCCCGACCTCGCCGTGCTGGCCACCGGGTCCAACGGCGACCCGGCGGTCACTGACCGGATGCTGCGGGCCGGCGTCCCCCATCTGGTCGCGCGGGTCCGCGAGACCACCGGTGTGGTGGGTCCGCTGGTGCTGCCCGGCCGGTCGTCCTGCCAGCGCTGCCACGACCTGCACCGCTGCGACCGCGACCCCGCCTGGCCGAGCATCGCTGCCCAGCTGACCGGCGGCTCCCGACAACGGGTCGCGGCCTGCGACACCGTGCTCGCGACCGCGGTCGCGGCGCACGCTGCCCTGCAGGCGCTCGCTTTCCTGGACGGCGACCCTGCCCCGCCGACGGTCGACGGCACCCTGGAGATCTCCCAGGCGGACGGCCGGGTACGCCGGCGCAGCTGGGGCGTCCACCCGGCGTGTGGGTGCTCGTGGGACGGCCAGCTGGACGCCGAGCCCGCCTGACTTCGACTTCTGGCCGGTCCGCACCGTGTGGCGGGGGACAATGGCCGGCGTGGAGGACCTCCCGCGGCGTGCCGCGGCCCGCACGGTGAAGCTGGCGGGCCTGCCGCTGGGCTATGCCGGTCGGGCCACCCTCGGCCTCGGTCGCCGGCTCGGTGGCCGCCCGGCCGAGATCGTCGCCGCCGAGGTGCAGGCCCGCACTGCGGAGCAGCTGTTCAAGGTGCTCGGCGAGCTCAAGGGCGGGGCGATGAAGTTCGGCCAGGCGATGTCGGTCTTCGAGGCCGCGCTGCCGGAGAACCTGGCCGGCCCCTACCGCGAGACCCTGACCCGGCTGCAGGAGGCGGCACCCCCGTTGCCGGCCCGGACCGTGCACCGCGTGCTGGCCCGCGAGCTGGGCGCCGACTGGCGCGACCAGTTCCGCGAGTTCGCCGACGTGCCCGCTGCCGCCGCGTCGATCGGGCAGGTGCACCGGGCCGTGTGGTCCGACGGACGCGACGTCGCGGTCAAGGTCCAGTACCCGGGCGCCGGCGAGGCCCTGCTCTCCGACCTGACCCAGATCGGCCGGATGAGCCGGCTGGTCGGCATGCTCGTCCCCGGTCTGGAGGTCAAGCCGCTGGTCGCCGAGCTGAAGGCGCGGGTCGCGGAGGAGCTCGACTACGAGCTCGAGGCCGACAGCCAGTCCAGGTTCGCCGCTGCCTTCGACGGGGACCCCGACGTGCTCGTCCCGCACGTGGTCGCCCACACCAAGCAGGTCCTGGTCAGCGAGTGGGTCGACGGGCTGCCGCTGTCCCGCGTGATCGCCGACGGCAGCCGGGAGCAGCGCGACCGGGCGGGTCTGCTGCTCGCCAGGTTCCTGTTCTCCGGGCCGGCCCGGGTCGGCCTGCTGCACGCCGACCCGCACCCCGGGAACTTCCGGCTGCTCGACGACGGCCGCCTCGTGGTGCTCGACTACGGCGCGGTGAACCGCCTGCCGGACGGGTTGCCCCGCTCGATCGGCCCGCTGCTCCGGCTGGCGGTCGACGGCGATGCCGAAGGTGTGTTCGCGGGGCTGCGCCAGGAGGGCTTCGTGCGGCCCGGCGTCGACCTGGACGCCCCGCGACTGCTCGGCTACCTCGAGCCGATCCTGGAGCCGGCCAAGGTCGCGGAGTTCCAGTTCACCCGCGCATGGTTGCGCCGGCAGGCGGTGCGGATCGGCGACCCGCGCTCACCGGCGTACAGCACCGGGCTGCAGCTCAACCTGCCGCCGGAGTACCTGCTGATCCACCGGGTCACCGCCGGCGCCATCGGGGTGCTGTGCCAGCTGGAGGCCAGCGCGCCCTGGCGGGCCGAGCTCGACCACTGGCTGCCAGGGTTCCAGAATCACCACCAGTCCTGATCGAGCTTGCTCTCCATCGATCGCACGTGCTCGCGGCTGCAGCGTTCGCAGTAGCGGAGCTGGCGGCCGCGTTCGACCGCGGTGCTCCAGCCGAGCGGCAACGACTCCGCGGTGGCCCCGCACAAGGCACAGGTGACGGACTCGTCGTCGGGCAGGTCGGGCCGCGTCACGTGCTCACGTCCAGCTGCTCGGGCGGCTCGTGCCACAGCTCCTCGTCGACGTCGCCCACCTCAAGGCACGGCCCGAACAGGTCGAACAGCACCACCGGCCGGTCCCGGTAACCGGTGACCCGGACGCGCACCTCGTCCTGCACGCCGCGCAACGTCAGCACCTCGGCATCGGCCGGCCCGTCGGCCTGCAGCGACAGCCCTGCCTCGGACAGCCGGGCGCGCACTGCGTCGACGAGTGGCCCCGGGCTGCCGTCCGGCGGATCCAGCCGGGCACTGACCTGGTAGAGCACCTTCCCGCCGAGGTCGTCGCAGCCGGACCAGCGCCCCCGCGGCGGCTGCGGGTAGGTCCCGTCGGCCGTGAGCGGGCCGAGGACCTCGCGGGAGACCCGCAGCACGTGCGCCTTGGAGTCGCTGGCGTCGGCTCGTACCTCGGCGGCGGACGGCGAGCAGCCGGTCAGCGCGACCGCACCGGCGAGCAGGCCGCCGAGCAGGTCACGGGACGGTCGTGGGTTCACGATCGGCCTCCGGGTCGCTGTTGATGCCGTCGGGGAGCAGGAACACCTCGTCACGGTAGGCCGCGCGGTCGACCGCTGCGTAGTCCCCCACCACGACGTCAACGATGTTGGCCAACGACTCGGTGTCGTCGTCGAAGTACCTCGAGTGGTCGTCGAGGTCCAGCCGCCACGAGTTCCGACCGGTGTCCTCGGCCTGGAAGCGGATCGCGCCGAACGCCGCGTGCGTCGGGTCCACGCCGAACCGGTCCGCGTAGCTGATCGGGTCGCGGCTGCTCGCACCGACGAACACGTGCCCGGCCGGGATGTGCAGCTGCGAGGCCCGCTCGACGTTCGGGCCGGGGCTGCCCACCAGCACCAGGTCGTCGGCCCCGGTCTCATGGTCGCGCAGAGCCGTGCCGGCGGTGGTGCTGCCGTAGGAGTGCCCGATGATCGTGAGGTGCGGCATGACGTCGCGCGAAGCCTGCACGGCGAGCACGTCGGTCACCAGCTGGTCGGCGCCGGCCTCGGCCGCGCCGTCGAACCCGACGTTCGAGAAGCCGGGTGCGTCATAGCCCATCCAGGCCACTGTCGCAGTCGTGGTACCCGGCGCCGCGCGACGCGCCTCGGCCGTGAGCCGCAACGCCGTGCCGGTCAAGGCAGCCATCGATGAGCGGACCTCCGTCCCCAGCCCCGGCACCAGGAAGGCCACATGGTCGGCGAGGTCGACATCGCCGACGGCGAGCGCCGCTCGGCCCTCGTAGTCGTAGGCCCGGGGGTCGAAGACGAGCAGCTGGGCGGTCAGCGGATCGAGCGTCAGCGGGTCGTGTGCGGAGCGCACCCGGTGCAGCTCGGAGCGCACGAGCAGGCAGTTGTCGAGCCACCGCTGCTCGTCGTCGGACAGCGCCGACCGGGTCCGCAGCGTCGCGACGTCGCGGTCGAGGCGGTACTCGTTGGCAGCACTGCGCACGGCGCCGGGCAGACCGTCCAGCGAGCCGAGCGTGGTCGGCCAGCCGCGCACCGCGCGCTGCTGCTCGTCGGAGGTGAGCCACGCCCACCACTGGCGCGCCAGCTCGGGCGCCGCACCCGGGGCTGGCGGGCCGGCCCCGATGCCGGCTGCCGTCCGCGCGGAGCCGAGCAACGGCAGCAGGGCGGCGAGCTCGCCCTCGCGCGCATCCACCGGCCTGCCGCCCACGCGTGGTCTCGGCACGATCTGGTCGGCCCCGCCGGAGATCCTCCTCGCCGTGAGCCGCGCGTGCTCGGACACCCGCTGGAGCACTGCGCCGTGCCGGCGGCGCAACGACGCCAGCTCGAGCTGCTGGCCGGCCAGGACATCGTCCATCTGCAGGCGCAGCAGCGCGCCGACCAGCTCGGTCTCGCGGAGCAGCCGGCTGGTCTCGCGCCGCTGACCGGCGAGCAGCTCGTCGTACTCCCGGCGCAAGGCGTCGATGTCCGAGCAGGCCTCGGCGACCACCACGGCGTGGTCCCGCAGGTGTGCCGCCGACCGGTGCAGCGGGTCGACCAGCCGGCGCACCAGGCCGATGGCTATGTGCAGCTCGGCGCGGCAGCCACGGGCCGCGGCCCCGGCCCAGACGTCGGCGAGCAGCTCGGCGTCCTGCGCCAGGTCCTCGGCCAGCCGATCGGCCGCGGCAGCCAGCCGGGCACAGCGCCTGGCGGCGTCCGACACCACGTCCGAACGGTCTGGCGGGTAGGGCAGCGCCTCCGCTCCGCTCATCGGCGGCTGGCCAGCGCGCGCTCGACGCGGTCGTAGACGGTGGCCCCGGACCGCACCTTGGTCGACAGCAGCTCGAGGTCCTGCGCCACCAGCTCGAGCACGTCGGTGACGACATCGGCCAGCGCCCGCACGCCGTCCTGCAAGGCGGGGTCACGTAGCCCGGCCGAGACCCGGACGCCGTCGGCCAGGTGGCTGCGGGCGAGCCGGGCCCGGGCCTCGAGGTGTCCGGCGGCCGACACCAGCGCGTCGCTCTGCACCCGCAGCCGGCCGTGCATGAGGGCCTCCCGGGAGCGGGTGGGCCTCCGTCAGGCCCGAGTGCGCCCAGGGTAGGAAGATCCGCTCCAGCCACCGCCCGACTTGTCCACACCCGGGTCAGGGCAGCGGCGCGGAGGTCTCCAGCAGCGGCGCGAACAGGTCACCCATCTCCTCGACCCGTTCCAGCACCTGCTCGGCCCGGAAGCGGACGTCCTCCGGCGTCCGGCAGGCCTCGACCTCGGCCCAGGTCAACGGTGTGGACACCCACGGCTCGGGCCGGGCCCGCATGCCGTACGGCGCGACGGTCGTCTTGGCCGCGTTGTTCTGGCTCCAGTCGACGAAGACCTTGCCGCCGCGCAGGTCCTTGCGCATCTGGGACACGACCAGCTTGGGGTGCGACTTCTCCAGCCGCTGAGCGAGCGCCTTGGCGTAGTCCGACGTACGCCGGTCGCTCACCGGGTCGACGGCGGCATACACCTGAAGACCCTTGGAGCCGGAGGACTTGGCCACCGCGGTGAGCCCGTCCGCCTCGACGAGCTCCCGCAGGAGCAGGGCGACCTCGGCGCACTGGACCGCGGTGGCCGGCTCGCCCGGGTCCAGGTCGAGCACCAGCCGGTCGGGCTCGCGCACGCCGCCGCGCGGGCCGACGGTCCACTGCGGGACGTGCAGCTCGATGGCGGCCAGGTTCGCGGCCCACACCAATGTCGGCAGGTCGCCGATCACGACGTAGTCGAGGGTCTCCCGGTCCATCGTGCTGCCCGGCGCGGGCAACCGCACCGTGCGCACCCAGTCGGGCGTTCCCTTCGGCGCGTTCTTCGCGAAGAACCCCTTCTTGGCGGTGCCGTCCGGGAAGCGCTGGAAGGACATCGGGCGGTCGGCGATGTGCGGCAGCATGACCGGCGCGATGCGGGCGTAGTAGTCGACCACCTCGCCCTTGGTGAAGCCGTCCGGGTAGAGCACCTTGTCCAGGTTCGACAGCGACAGCCGCTGGCCGTCGACCTCCACCGTCGAGCGCTCCGCCACGCTGCCTCCCTGCCCGCCCGCTCCCCGTCGTACCCGACCCCCCTCCCCGCAGTCGACCACGTAAAGCATGCGTACGGGTACGACCCGAGGCGCAGGAGCCTTGCAAGGTACCCACTCACCTGCCATACGTGGTCGACGGGCAGCCACCGGACGACGAAGGGCCCCGACCGTGGTGCTGCGGTCGGGGCCCTTCGGTTCGTGCCCCGAAGTGGGGCGGGTGTTCCTCTGCCGCCGGGCGTCTCGGTGAGCCCGGTAGCCGTCGGCTCATCCGACGACGGCGGAGGCGAGGAGCCGGCGGGCGCGCATGGCGGCCTGCTCGGCCCGTCGGGCCGCCCGGTGGGCGACCACGAGACGGTGCATCCGTTCGCGACGGACTGCCTCCTCGAGACGCTGTGCCGAATGGGCACGCGCCAGGTCCTCATGCATGAGATGCATCTCAGTGCTCCTGTTCAGGTGATGTGTCTGGTGGTCGGTGGTCGAGGTCACCGGGCTGAGCTCGGCATCGAGCAGTCGGCTGCTCGGGAACCGGGCGCTCATGCCGCGACCTCGGACTTGCGGGGACGGCCCCGGGGACGCTTGCGGGGGACGACGGCGCCCTGGACGAACCACTCGCCGCCCCAGACGCCCCACGGCTCGCGGCGCTCGAGAGCACCGGAGAGGCAGTCCAGGCGTGCGGGACAGGTCGTGCAGAGCGACTTCGCGTACTCCACGTCCTCAGGCGAGTCGGCGAAGAACAGCTCCGGGTCGTTGATCCGGCATGGCAGCTGTTCGTCGGCGACGCGGCCGGCGAGGGCCGAGAGACCGGTCAGTGCGGTCAAGCCCGCGAGGGCGTCGACCCGATCGGGCTTCGGGGCCTCGAGTGTGGCGAGCTGCATGGGTGTCACCTCCATCTTTCGTGTCAGTCGGCTGGTCGTCGGCTGGTTGGTGTCTGTCAGAAGAGCCACGGTCTGGCCTCTGGTTCCAGGGCCCCGGTGGGGGCCGATCGGACGGACGGAGCGATCTGGTCCGAAAAACGAAAAAGACCGCGGATCCCGGGTGTCGGGTTCCGCGGCCTTGGAGGTGCCGGATAGAGAAGTCCTATACCGGTGGGCTCCAGGAGCGGGACCCCGCGAGACCGTCGAAGACGACGACATCGCTGATCGGGAGCAGAGCGCTGGTGCGGGCCTGGGCGATGGCGGTCTTCTCCCGCATGGCGGTGGACAGACCGGTCCCCTGGGCGTATGCCGTCCACGGGCCCGCAACGATGCTGTGGGCACCCGAGAAGGCACCGGACAGCGCGAACGGCGAGCACGTGTACGTCTCGATGTTCTCCACGGTGCCCACCTCCACTTCTGTCTCGGGCCGCTCGAGGCGGCGTGATCTGCGTCTGCTGACCCAGTGCGAAGAACTCTAGGGAAGGTCCCCGTCAGGTGCAATCATTTTTTTGACTCCTGTCGGCGTCTTTTCCGAATCGTCATCTCCGGCCGCCGTAACAGGCACCGGCTGGCCCGAGCAGAGGGCCATCACGTCCGCCCCGTAGCGCTCCAGCTTGGCGCGCCCGACACCGGAGATCGCGAGCAGCTCGCGCTCGGTGGTCGGCCGCACCTCGGCCAACGCGGTGAGGGTGGCGTCGGTGAACACGACGTACGCCGGCACGCTGGCCGCCTTCGCCTGCTCGGCCCGCCACTCGCGCAACCGCTCGAACAGCTCCTCGTCGTAGGCCGACGGGCAGTCCTCGCAGCGCCCGAGCTTGCGCGCGCGAGGTGCGGTCAGCGCCTTGCCGCACACCCGGCAGACTGCCGGGCCCTTGCGGCCGCGGGCTCCGCGGGTGACCGGCGGCTGCGCTGTCGAGGCGTGCAGCCCCTCCAGGAACCGGGACGGCCGCCGGCTGCCGCGGCCCCCGGGTGCCCGGGCCAGCGACCAGGTGATGGACAGGTGCTCCCGGGCCCGAGTGACCGCGACGTAGAGCAGCCGGCGCTCCTCCTCGACCTGCTCCGGTGTCTCGGCGTAGGTGATCGGCAGCATCCCGTCGCTGACCCCGACGACGAACACGGCGTCCCACTCGAGGCCCTTCGCCGCGTGCAGCGAGGCGAGCGTGACGCCCTCGACGGTCGGCGCGTGCTGCGCATCGGCCCGCTCGTCGAGCTCTGCTACGAAGTCGCGCAGCGTCGCGCCGGCTGTCGCGGCGGCGAGGTCGTCGGCCAGCCTGGCCAGCGCAGCCAGCGACTCCCAGCGCTCGCGGACCGCGCCGCCGCCGTCGGGCGGCGACTCGCTCCACCCGCTGCCTGAGAGCACCGCACGAACGGTCGAGGGCAGGTCGTCGGAGTCGGCGGAGCGGGCCGCGCCGCGCAGCAGCATCCGCGCCTCGCGGACCTCCGGCCGGTCGAAGAACCGCTCGCCGCCCCGCAGGATGTAGGGCACCCGTGCGTCAGCGAGCGCCTGCTCGTAGGTCTCGCTCTGCCCGTTCGTGCGGAACAGCACCGCGACCTCGCTGGCCGGCGTACCGGCTGCCAGCAGGGCTTGCACCCGGGTCGCGACGTGGCGGCCCTCGGCCGGTTCGTCCGGCAGTGCGCGCAGGTCGGGATCAGGACCGGGCGGTCGCTGCGCGATCAGCTCGAGGGCACTGCGGCGGCCGGCCGCGCTGCCGGTGACGATGCGGTTCGCGAGCTGCACGACCTGCGGGGTGGAGCGGTAGTCGCGCACCAGCCGCACCTCGCCGGCGGACGGGTGCCGCTGCCGGAAGCTGAGCAGGAAGTCCGGCGACGCCCCGGCGAAGGTGTAGATGGTCTGGTTGGGGTCGCCGACGACGCAGACCTCCTCGCGGTCGCCGAGCCACTGGTCGAGCAGTGCCTGCTGCAGCGGGCTGACGTCCTGGTACTCGTCGACGACCAGCTGGTGGTACTGGCCGCGGACCGCGTCGGCCACCTGGCGGTGCTCGGCGATCAGGCCGACGGTGTAGAGCAGCACGTCCTCGAAGTCGATGACCTGGCGTTCCCGCTTCACCTGCTCGTACGTCGACAGCAGCCGCACCATCAGCGCCGGGTCGATGCCGGCAGGCGGGACCCGGGCTGCCTTGGCCGCCGCGGCCGGGTAGTCGTCGCGGTCGGTCATGGTGACCTTGACCCACTCGACCTCGGCGCTGAGGTCGCGGATCGTGGCGCGGTCGGTCGCCAGGCGCAGCCGGCCCGCGGCCTCGGCGACAAGCCCGGCCTTGTGCGACACGAGCTCGGGCAGGTCGCCGCCGACGTG
The DNA here is from genome assembly GCA_963746465.1 of uncultured Actinomycetota bacterium. Classification (GTDB taxonomy): domain Bacteria; phylum Actinomycetota; class Actinomycetes; order JACCUZ01; family JACCUZ01; genus CAVVAY01. Next base: position 618,648 of record CAVVAY010000013.1, read on the forward strand.
CCGCGGCCAGAAGTAGCGCAGCTGACGCAGGGCGGCGGCGTGGAAGGTGCGGGCCTGCACGCCCGCCGCGCCGAGGTCACGCAGCCGGGTGCGCATCTCGCCGGCGGCCCGGGCGGTGAAGGTCACGGCCAGCACTCGTTGCGGCACGTAGACGCCGCCGAGGACGCCGTAGGCGATGCGGGACGTGATCGCCCGGGTCTTGCCGGTGCCTGCCCCGGCGAGCACGCACAGCGGGCCCTGCAGAGTGGTGGCCACCTCGCGCTGCTCGGGGTCGAGTGCGGCGAGCAGCTCGTCGGCGGTCGGGGTGGGCGGCACGGCCCCATCCTCGCAGCGGCCCCGGACACCCCGCGGCGGCGGTGTGGATCGCGCCACACCGGCGCCAGACGGGGAAGCGGGCGGCACGCCGAGGCGTTGAGATGATCATGTCCGGGCAGAGTGCCCGTGTCGTCCGGTCGTCAGCGCGGAGAGAGGTTCGTCCCTGTGTCGCCCAGCATGGTCACCATGTACAGCACGGTCTGGTGCGGCTACTGCCGCCGGCTCAAGGACCAGATGGAGCGCGAGGGCATCACCTACCGCGTCGTCGACATCGAGGACGACCCCACGGCGGCTGAGCTGGTGATGTCGGTCAACGGCGGCAACCAGACCGTCCCGACCCTCGTCTTCCCGGACGGGTCGGCGCTGACCAACCCCAGCCTGGCCCAGGTCAAGGACAAGCTCGCCGCCTGACGAGCAACCCTCAGCTCAGCTCGGCGACGTCCTGGCCGAGGTCGACCAGGCTCACCGTGAAGACGACGACCAACACGAGCCGGGCAGCCCACCGGAGTCCGGGGTGACCCAGGGCCTTCGCGCCGGCCGGTACACGACGGACACTGGCCAGCACGACCCAGCCGGCGACGAGCAGCACCAGCAGCGGCGCCACCGGCAACCACAGAGCCAGCGCGGCGCCCACCATCCATCGCGGTGCCGTCCTCCAGCGGTCCCGTTCCAGCAGCTGTTCCGCGATCACTGTCAGCAGGGCTGCGTACCCGCCGGGGATCGCCACGAAGAGTGCGATCGCGAGCCAGGTCGGTTCGAGCAGCGTGAAGTCCACGCCGTCGCTGTGCACGACCTGCGCTGCCACCACGACAGCCGGACCGCCGCCGAGGCTGAGCACCTGGAACCAGCGCGGTCCGACCCGCAGGTCTCGCAGGATCGCGTAGCAGCCGGCGCCGACTATGCCCAGCACGGTGCCGATGGCGAGCAGGTTCAGCGTGGCCGCGGTGAACTGCCCGATGGTGAAACCGTCATCGCTGGTGACCCCGGACGCCTCGGGATTGAGCGCGGCGAGGAGGAACATCGCGAGCCGGCTGCCCGCGCCCCCGACCAGCAAGCCGAGCAGGGCACCCGTCGCGGTGATGACCGCGAGCCGACGGGCAGCCAGCTCGGCGGGTGCCCGCCATTCCTCTCCCTGGTCCACTAGCGGTCCAGGTCGAGGCGGAAGGTGTCGCCGTCCCGTCGGAAGCCGAGCCGGTCGTAGTACGGCGCGACCATCCCGGGCGGCGTGAGGACGCGGGAGAAGCCGCGGTCGCGGAACAGCCCGCTGCGCCGGTAGACGAACTCGCCCGGCGTGAAGTCGCGGAACCGGGGAGTGACGTAGTCCAGCTCGACCTGGGCGACTCCCCCGCCTGCATCGCGCACCAGCACGACGCCCACGGTCTCGTCGCCGTGCTGGACGAGGAACGCCAAGGTGCCGACGTCCGGCGGTCCGGTGAAGCCGGGCAGGAAGCGGCGGATGTCCTCGCCGTGCACCGTCAGCACGTGCTGGAGGTAGGCGTCGGCGGCGCCGACCTCGAGCACCTGGTAGGCGCTCTCGTCGTGCCGTTCCTTGAGCAGGCGACGGATGAACCAGACGTTGATCCCGGCCAGGACCGCATTCATGGCCACCATCGGCCAGATGCCCAGCAGGGCGTTGAAGACGACGAGGACGCTGCTGGCCACCAGGTTCAGGGCGCGGAACCGCAGCACCCGGGCCTGCAGCAGCGAGTAGATGAGCAACGCCGAGCCGGCCCAGCCCAGTGCGTCCAGCCAGCTCACCGGTCAGCCCTCCACGTGGTGGGGCAGGGGCTCGCCGTACCAGTGCTCGATCAGCCGGCGCGCGATCGAGATCGACGGTGACATCTGCACCCGCCCGCTGCCGATGTCGTCGCGCAGCGCAGCCCGGGTGTACCACCTGGCCTCGGCGATCTCGCCGTCATGACGGTGGACCTCGGTGGTGCGGGCGTGCGCGCTGAACCCGAGCATCAGGCTGGACGGGAACGGCCAGGGCTGGCTGCCGAGGTAGGTCACCGCACCGATCTCGACGCCGACCTCCTCGTGCACCTCACGTCGGACCGCGGCCTCCAGCGACTCGCCCGGCTCGACGAACCCGGCCAGCGTCGAGAACCTGCCCTCCGGCCAGCTGGCCTGCCGGCCGAGCAGCAGGCGGTCGTCGTCGTCGACCACCAGCATGATCACGGCGGGGTCGGTCCGCGGGTAGTGCTCGCTTCCGTCGGCCAGGCAGCGCCTGGTGTGACCGGCGTTCTCCGGCCGGGTGTCCGCCCCGCACCGCGGGCAGTGCCGGTGCGTGACGTGCCAGTTCGCCAACGAGACCGCGTGCACCACCAGGCCCGCCTCCAGGTCGTCCAGCCCCGCGCCGATCTCACGCAGCCCCAGGAAGCGGGGAGCGTGCTCGTCGCCGGTGTCCGGACCGTCCTCGACGGCGGCGAAGTAGGCCACACCGTCGAAGCTGCCGAGGAAGATCCTGCGCTCCTCCGGCACGTCCGGACGCGTGCCCAGGTCCAGCCGTGGAGGGTCTCCGGTCACCGCGGCCCGGCCGTCGCGCAGCCGGAGCACCCGGGTGGTCGGGTCGGCCCAGGCCGACGCCAGCCATGCCGTGTCGGTGCGCCGGCCGGCATCCCGGTCGACGACGGCGCGGGCAAGGGCGAGGTCGGGCAGCGTGGTCATCGCGGGGTTGTCACTGGCGAAGCGTCCGCGCGAGGTCGTCCCACAGGTGCGCGGCTGCCTCGGCGCCCTTGAGCAGCAAGGGAATCTCGACCTTCTCGTTCGGCGCGTGCCACCCGTCGTCGGGCAGGCTGATGCCGAGGAACACGACCGGGGCGCCGGTGACGTCCTGCAGGTCAGCCTCCGGTCCGGAGCCACCCTCACGGGTGTAGAGCACCTCGGTGCCGAACGCGGTGGACATCGCGCGGGTGACCGAGCCGAGCGCCGGGTGGTCGAGCGGCGTGAGGCACGGCCGTACACCGCCGCCGTACCAGTGCATCGACCACTCGATGCCGGCCGGGACGACGGCGCCGAGCCAGGCCTCGAACTTGCGCTGCACGTCGAGCGGGTCCTGGCCGGCGACCAGGCGGAAGGACACCTTTGCGTGCCCCTCCGCGGGCACGATCGTCTTGTGCCCGGCCTCGGTGTAGCCGCCCCAGATGCCGTTGACCTCGGCAGTCGGGCGGGCCCAGACTCGTTCCAGGGTGCTGAAGCCCTTCTCGCCGTACGCCGTCTCGCTGCGGGCGTTCGCCAGCCACTCGTGCTCGTCGAACGGAAGCTTGGCGATCAGCGCGCGCTCGTCGTCGGTGAGCTCGACGATGCCGTCGTAGAACCCGTCGATGGTCACGTGCCCGTCGGCGTCGTGCATCGCAGCGAGCACCCGGCACATCTCGGTCAGCGGGTTGCGGATCGCCCCGCCGAACGAGCCGGAGTGCACGTCGCCAGTGGGCCCGCGGAAGTCGACCTGGCCGTCGGTCATGCCGCGCATGCCGGTGCAGACGGTCGGGGTCTCGCGCGACCACATCCCGGTGTCGGACACCACGACCACGTCGCAGGTCAGCCGGTCGGCGTTCTCCTTCAGCAGCGCGGCGAAGTTCGGCGAACCGGACTCCTCCTCGCCCTCGACGACGAGCTTCAGGCTCACCGCCGGACTGGTGCGGCCGGTTGCTGCGAGGTGCGCGCGCACCCCGAGGGTGTGGAACCAGACCTGGCCCTTGTCGTCAGCGGCACCCCGGGCCAGCAGCCGGTCGCCGACCACGGTGGGCTCGAACGGCGGGTGCTCCCACAGGTCCAGCGGCGTGACGGGCTGCACGTCGTGATGGCCGTAGACCAGAGCAGTGGGGGCGTCCGGGTCGTCACTGGGCCACTCCGCGAAAACGGCGGGAAGTCCCGCTGTCTCCCAGACCTCGACGGTCGGGAAGCCGGTGTCGCGCAACGCCTGGGCGAGGTGGTCGGCGGACCGGCGTACGTCCTCGGCATGGGCCGGGTCGCCGGAGATGGATGGGATGCGCAGCCACTCGATCAGGCCGCGGACGAGGTCGTCCGCCCCGGCGTCGACCGCCGCGCGGACGGCGGTGGTCTGGTCGCTGGTGTCGGTGCCGGAACTCATGCGCCGAACCCTACGGCCCGGCGTTGTGCGCACTTCGCGGACCGTCGGCTAGCGTCGGCGCGATGCGGGTGGCCACGTTCAACCTGCTCAGTGGCCGGTCGCTGAGCGACGGCCAGATCCGCGCGGGCGACCTCGAGGACGCGGCGGCCGAGATCGACGCCGACGTGGTCGGGCTGCAGGAGGTCGACCTCGCCCAGGAACGTTCCGGTGGCGTCGACCAGACGGCGCTGGTGGCCGCTGCGATCGGTGCCGGATGGAGCCGTTTCGTCCCGGCAGTCGACGGTACGCCGGGTGAGGTGTGGACCGCGTCGACGCACGACGACGGCGCGCTGACGACCGGCCCGGCGTACGGCGTCGGCCTGGTGTCCCGGCTGCCGGTGCTGTCGTGGCGGGTCCGCCGGTTCGGGCCCGCACCGATCGGGATGCCGTTGCTGGTGCCCGGCATCCGCGGGCTGACCCACGTGCCGGACGAGCCGCGGATCGCGCTGGCCGCGGTCGTGGAGGGCTCAGCCGGACCGTTCACCGTGCTCACGGCGCACCTGTCGTTCATGCCCGGATGGAACGTCCGGCAGCTGCGCGCCATCACGCGCTGGGCCCGCTCGATGCCCGGGCCGCGGCTGCTGCTCGGCGACTTCAACCTGCCCGGCGCGGTCCCACGGCTGGTCACCGGGTGGACCCAGCTGGCCCGGCTGCCGACGTACCCCTCCTGGCGCCCGCGGGTGCAGTTCGACCACGTGCTCGCCGACGTACCGATGCCGGTGACCGACGTCCGCACCCTCCGCCTGCCCGTGAGCGACCACTGCGCGCTCGTCGTCGACCTCGATCACTGGTAGGAGATCATTCGCGGCCGCGGCCGCCGGGTCATGGTCTGCTCCGGGGTGAACGTCGGGTGGTCCTCGTCGTAGAAGTTCTTCCAGCCCAGCGGCGCACCGTCCGGCCGAGCCGCCTTGACCGAGCGCCAGGTGGCGAGCTTCTGCGCGGCGCCGCCTTGGCCGTCCATGTGGACGAGCAGGGCGAGCTCCGGCCGGTCGGCGCGCAGCAGGTGCTCGCGGCCGATCATCGACAGCCGGAACTGGTGCACGACGAACAGCTTCTGCGGCAGCTTCTCGCGGCGGACCAGCACGGCGAGCCAGGACGACGTCCGGTTGAGCTCGGCGGCGTCGATGCTGCCGATCTGGCCGAGCGGCTTCTGCGCGGGACCGAGCTTCCACTCCGGGTCGACCGCCAGGCCGACGTGCGGCAGCAGGAGGAGGGCTTCGTAGCGCCGTGCCTGGTCGAGCAGGTCGGCCCGGCCGGGCTGCAGGTCGAGCAGCACGAACATGCCGGCCCGCCCGGCGGCCATCACCCACGGCCGCAGGCTGCGGACACTGGACTCCCCCGAGTAGTCGCCGTCGCGGCCGGCCGAGCGTTGCGCGACGGTCGCGATGATCTCGAACGCCGGCACCACCGGGACCCTGCTGAGAGTGCGGTAGGGGCGGGCCACCCGACGGGCCCGGTCGACCGAGGCGACGATGCCCTGCTCGCCGAGCACGCCGAGCGACGGAGCGCCGGGGTGGCCGTAGAGCGCGACGAGTCGACGACCCGGGAAGAGCACCCGGCCGCCACCCGGCAGCTCGACGGGCGGCGGGTCCGGCGGGGTCGTGGTGTCCGGGGTGGGGACGGCCGCTGCTCTGGGCGGGACCGGACCGTCCCCCGGCGGGACCAGTGCGGTGGACGCCTGCGCACCGAGCCATCCGGTGAGGAGCAGGGCTGCGCAGGCCGCCCCGACCACCGCTGACCTGCGCACCCGGCCCACTGTGCCGGGCGATCGGCGTCGAGCCCGTTCGACGCGCGGGAGCGTCCGGGTCAGGCGACCGGGACGGACCGGATCAGCTCGACCAGCCCCGCTTCGTCGAGCACATCGGCCGGACGCACCGTCACGTCGGATGCGACGTGGTGGAAGGCCGCACGGATGTTGCCCAGCGGCTCTCCGGAGAGGTGGTGCCAGGCCAGCCGGTAGACCGCGAGCTGGACGGCGGCCGCGGTGGCCTCGGCGCCGGACTTCGGCGGACCGGTCTTCCAGTCGACGACGTCGACCGTCCCGTCCGGAGCATCGGTGAACACCGCGTCGCAGCGGCCGCGCAGCAGCAGCCCGTCGACCACCATGTCGAAGGGAAGCTCCACCTCTGCGGGGACCCGGGACGCCCAGCTGCTCTGGTCGAAGGCTGTCTGCAGGGCCAGCAGGTCGTCGTCCGGCTCGGCCGTCTCGTCGGCGGCGCCGGGCAGCTCGTCGACGTCGAGCAGCCGCTGCTGCCCCCAGCGGGCCTCCAGCCAGAGGTGGAACCGGGTGCCTCTGCGGGCCATCGGCGCCGGCTTGCGGGGCAGCGGGCGGCGCAGCGACCTGGCGAGCTCGGCCGGGTCGCGCCGCAGCATGACCAGCTGGGACACCGACAGGCGCGCCGGCAGCTCGACGGTGTCGGACCCGGCGTCCCGGCGCTTCCCGGCCAGCTCGGCGAGGAGCAGCTCGAGCTCGGCGTCCCAGCTCTGCACGCGGGCGAGATGCCGCTCGGGGACCTCAGGCGGCGGACCGTGGTCGGCTGCGCGGACCAGCTCGGCAGCGGCCTCGACCCTCGACCGGCGCTCGCCGAGCGGGTCGTAGGGCCAGGTGGCCGAGATGGGCTCGGCCGCCAGCGGGTTGGCGTCGTCGTCGGCCGGTTCGTCCGCCCACGCCACGACCTCGCCACCGCCGTCGCGGCACAGCTCGGCCAGCTCGTCGAGCAGGCCGGACGGCCCGCGCTTCTTGGTGACGCCGGCGTCCCACCAGTAGCCGGAGCAGAGCAGCAGGTCGCGGGCCCGGGTCACGGCGACGTAGGCGAGTCGTCGTTCCTCGAGGGCGCCGCGGTCCTGACACCCCTGGCGGAACTCGGCGAGCAGCTCGTGGGCGGCCACCTGGTCGCCGGCGTCCTCCCAGCGCAGCACCGGGAGCTCGGAGCGGTCGCCGCGCAGCGGGAACGGCAGGGTGGCGCACTGCTTCGTCCAGTCGGCCACCGGCTGGTTGTCGACGGGGAACACGGTCTTGGTCAGGCCTGCCACCACGACGACGTCCCACTCGAGCCCCTTGGCCGCGTGCACGGTCATCAGCTGCACCCGGGAACCGTCGGGCTCGGCGACCTCGACCTCGAGCCCCCGCTCCCGCTCCTCCGCGGTGTCGAGGTAGGCCAGGAAGGCGAGCAGCCCGGGGTCCTCGCCGGAGGCGACGAACTCCTCGGCGACCTCGACCAGCCGGTCGATGTCGAGCAGCGCGTCGGAGGCCCGGACTCCCGGACGGGAGGCCAGCTCGACGTCGAGGTCGAGCGAGCGGACCACCGCCATCACCAGGTCGGGCAGCGAGCTCGCGCTGAGCCGCCGGAGCCGCCGGAGCTCGTCGCGCAGCCGCAGCAGCCGCGCAAGGCCGTCGGCCGAGTACGACGCCGGGTCGCCCGGGTCGTCGAGCGCATCGACCAGGCTGCGCTCGTCGACGGCGTCGTACTCCGGATCGGGGAGGTCGTCGTCCCCGCCGTCCGCTGCCCCCGCGACAGGCCCGCCGGTGACGCCCCAGTGGCCGCGGACGGCCAGCCGCCGGGCTCGTCGGCCCAACGCATCGAGGTCGCGCGGGCCGAGCCGCCACCGCGGCCCGGCCAGCAGCCGCACCAGCGCCGCACCGGCGGTCGGATCGGCGAGCACCCGCAAGGTGCTGACCACGTCGACCACCTCGGGCTCGTGCAGCAGGCCGCCGAGACCGACCACCTCGCACGGCACTCCGCGGTCGCGCAGCGCCGACTCGAGCCGCGGGAAGTGGGATCGTTTGCGCGCCAGCACCGCGACCTTCCCCCAGTCGATCGCCGCGCCACCGCGGCCCAGTCCGGCCACCTGCTCGGCGACCCAGTCGGCCTCGTCGACGACGGTCGGGTGCAGGGCCACCACGACCCGGCCGGCCGCCTCCCGCCCGGGCCCGGGCCGCAGGTGCTGGTCACCCTCGTCGCCGCGCACCGGGATGCCGTCGGCGACCAGGTTCGCCGCGCCGAGGATCGCGGCGCCGTTGCGGAAGCTCACGGTCAGCCGGCTCGAGCCCGCGGGCTGGGCGCCGGCGAAGTCGGCACCGAACCGCTCGAGGTTGCCGGCGCTGGCGCCACGCCAGCCGTAGATCGACTGACGGGGGTCGCCGACCGCGGTGACCGGGTGCCCGGCGAACAGCGAGGTCAGCAGCACCCGCTGGGCCTCGCCGGTGTCCTGGTACTCGTCCAGCAGGACCGCGCCGAACCGGCCGCGCTCGATCTCGCCGACCTCGGGGTGCGCGCCGGCGATCTGCGCGGCGACGGCCACCTGGTCGCCGTAGTCCATGACGCCGTGGTCGCGCTTGGCGGCGGTGTACGCCGCCACCATCGGCAGCAGCGCGAGCCGTGCCTCGAGCAGGTCGAGCAGGGCGCGGACGTCCTTGTAGTGGCCCGGCGTGCGCTGGCCGGCGGCGCGTGGCAGCGACTCGAGGTGTGCGCGCACCCGGGCGGTCAGCGCCACGATCTCTTCCGGGTCGCGCAGGTGCTCGGACAGATCGGCGCTCAGCGACAGGACGTCGCCGACCACGGTGGTGACCGCGCGCTCGACCGCCTCCATCGCACCGTCGTAGGACTCGACGACCCGTGCGGCGTACTGCCAGCTGACGGCCTCGCCCACCAGCCGGGTGCTGGGCTCGCGGCCGATGCGCAGCGCGTGCTCCCCGACCAGCGCGGCGGCGTAGGAGTGGTACGTCGTCACCGTCGGCTCACCGGTGCGCAGCGCAGCGACGATGTCGTCAGCCAGGAACGGAGCGCTCTCGTGCGCGTGCCGCAGCCGGCTCAGCATCCGGCGGACCCGCTCGCCCAGCTCGGCGGCCGCCTTGCGGGTGAACGTGAGGCCGAGCACGCGGTGCGGCTCGACCAGCCCGTTGGCCACCAGCCACACCACGCGCAGACCCATCGTCTGGGTCTTGCCCGACCCGGCACCCGCGACCACGACCTGCGGCAGCAGCGGCGCCGTGATCGCCGCGGCCTGCTCGGGCGTCGGCGGGTGCGACTCACCCAGACGGACCGCGAGCTCGGCCGGCGTCAGCAGGACGCCCCGGTCGGGCGACGCGTCGAACAGGCTGGCCTGACCCTGGCTGGATCGCGCCGCGCGCCCGGTGCGGCTGGGGCTCACGAGGTCACCGCGCGGCCGTCGTCCTGGACCGGGCAGCTGGTGCGCACCGGGCACATCGTGCAGTAGCGGTTGTCGACGGCGCGGAACGCAGACCCGGCCATGCCCTCGGCCACCTCGAGGACCAGCGCGCGGGCCCAGCCTGGGTCGTCGCTCGCCGCCAACGGGGCCTGCGCCTGCACGGCGTAGTCCTTGCCGCCGGCCTTGCCGACCTGCACCAGCTCGGCGCCCCCGCTCTCGGCCAGGCCGGCGAAGGCCCCCGCCTCGACGGCCAGCTGGTAGGTCGCCAGCTGGCCGTGCTCGGGCAGCTCGCCGGTCGGCACCTTGCTCCCGCCGGTCTTGAGGTCGACGACGACGGCGCGCCCGTCGGCGTCCCGCTCGATCCGGTCGACCCGTCCCCCGAGCCGGGCCCGGCCCACGTCGGCCTCGAAGGCGAGCTCGGTCTCGACCACCTCGCGCTGGTTGGCGGCCAACCACCGCGCCAACCGCCCGACCATGCCCGCGGCCTTCTCGCGCTCCTTGCGCTCCACCCAGCCGGAGCCGAGGTCGACGCTCGGCAGCAGAGCCTGCAGCCGGGCCTGCAGGGCCTCCTCGGTGCTCGTCTCCGGGGTGACGGCGCCCTCGGCCACCGCGTGCACCAGGGTGCCGACGCTCTGGGCCGCGCCGGCCGTGTCGCCGCCACCCACGTGCTCGAGGAACCACCGCAGCTCGCACCGCCGGAAGGACTCGACCTTCGAGGGGCTGACCGCGACGAGCTCGTCAACCTCCCGCAGCGGACGGTCGTCGGACAGCGCCGCGAGCCCCCACCAGGACTGCGGGTCGGCACCACGCGCGCCGGCAGCGGCCAGTGCCGCCAGCCGGGACGCAGCCGCAGTACGCAGGTCGTCGTCGGCGTCAGGATCGGTGAGGGACTGCCGCAGCTCGGCGACCAGGCTGGTCAGCGACAGCGAGCGGCGGACCGGGGTCAGCGGACGCGGGTCGTCACCGGCGAGCGGGTCGATCTCGTCGAGGAACCGCGACGGGCTCAGCGCCTCGCGCTCGCTGGTGACCGCCGTGACGAGCAGCGCACGCCGGGCCCGGGTGACCGCGACGTAGAACAGCCGGCGCTCCTCCTCGAGCAGTCGGCCCAGCGTGGCCGCGGTAGCGACCGCGGTGGCCACCGGCTCGCCGCCGGGACGCAACAGGTCGACCAGGCGCTCGGAGCCGAGGAACGAGCCGCGCATCCGCAGGTCCGGCCAGATGCCCTCCTGGACGCCGGCCACGCACACGACGTCCCACTCGAGGCCCTTGCTGGCGTGCGCCGTGAGGATCTGGACGGCCTCGTCGGCGACCGCGCGGACCGCGGGCTCGTCGCCGGGGATCTGCTGGCCGAGCAGGTGGTCGAGGAACACCTCGGGGCCGGCGCCGGGCAGCCGGTCGCAGAACCGGGCCGCGGTCTCGAACAGCGCGACGACCGCGTCGAGATCACGATCGGCGGCCTCCCCCGACGTACCGCCCTCGCGGCTGGCCCGCTCCCAGCGGGACGCCAGACCGGTGCGCTGCCACAGCTCCCACAGCACGTCCTCGGCGGTGGCACCGGGCGCGGCAACCGCGTCCCGCGCGACAGCGAGCAGCGAGGCGACGGCGGCTGCGGGACGGGTCGCCGCCCGCGGCAGGGCGACGAGCACCCGGGGGTCGTCGAGCGCCTCGACGAGCAGCGCGCCAGAGGCCCGCCGGCCACCCGCGTCGAGCTCGGCCCGGCGCAGCGCCTGGCGGAGCCGGCGCAGTCCCATCACGTCGGCGCCGCCGACCGAGGAGGTGAGCAGCGCGACGGCGGCATCCTCGTCGAGCGTCTCCGGCCGGGTCGCGCAGCGCAGCAGGAGCAGCAGCGGGCGCACGGCGGGCTCCTGCACCAGCGGCACCTCGTCGCCGGACACCGCGACCGGCACGCCCGCGGCGACCATGGCGCGGCGCAGCACCGGCATCGCGTGCACCGTCGACCGCACGAGCACGGCCATCTGCGACCACGGCACGCCCTCGACGAGATGGGCATGGCGCAGCCGTGCCGCGACGTGCGCGGCCTCCTGCGCCTCGGAACGCAGCACGGCGACCGAGAGCTCGCCCGGCGGCAGCCCGGTCATCGGCAGCAGGTCACGGTGCCGCCGCGGACCGCCGAGCCCGCGGGACACCCGGCGGCTGGCGGCGAGCAGCGCCGTCCCCGATCGCCGGCAGGTGCTGAGCGCGACGACCGGCGCCGGGGCGTCGGCGGCTGTGCGGAACTGGTCGCGGAAGCTGCGGATGCCGGAGACGTCGGCGCCGCGGAAACCGTAGATGGCCTGGTCGGGGTCGCCGACCGCAACCAGGTCGCGCCCCTGGCCGGACAGCAGGGTGAGCAGCTCGACCTGCGCGGGGTCGGTGTCCTGCAGCTCGTCGACGAAGACGTGCGGACGGGCGGCCTGCTCGGCGGCGAGCAGCGCGGGCTCGCGCAGCCAGAGCCCGACCACGGCGCGGATCAGCTCGGCGGGGTCGTAGCTGGCCGCCTCCTGCAGCGCGGTCACGCCGGCGTACTGGCGCATGAACCGGGCGGCGGCGCGCCAGTCGTCGCGGCCCTGCACCCGGCCGAGCCGGTCGAGCTCCTCAGCGGTGACACCACGCTCGTAGGCCCGCATCACCAGGTCGCGCAGCTCCTGGGCGAAGCCGCGGGTGGCGAGAGCTGCCCGCAACCGGTCCGGCCAGTCGACCGCGCCGCCCTCGAGGTCGCCGGCCAGCAGGTCGCGGACCACGAGGTCCTGCTCGGGGCCGGCCAGCAGCCGCGGCGCCGGCTCGCCACGGGCGGCGGCCTCGCGGCGGAGGACGCCGAAGGCATAGGAGTGGAAGGTCCGGGCCAGCGGCTCCTTGGTGGCCCGGCCGAGCCGCGCGGTGATGCGGGACCGCAGCTCAGCGGCCGCCCGGCGTCCGAAGGTGAGCACCAGCACCTGCTCGGGGTCTGCACCGGCCGCGATGCGCGCCACGACCGCCTCGACCACCGTCGTGGTCTTGCCGGTGCCGGGACCGGCCAGCACGAGCAGCGGTCCGCCACGGTGGTCGACGACCTCCTGCTGGGCAGCGTCGAGCACCGGCACGGCGACGGGTCGGGCCGCTGGCCGGGTCAGCCGGTAGGCCGGGGCGGAGCTGCTCACGCCGGCCATCCCACCACGACCCCGAGACACGACCGCCGGCCCGCAGGTCAGGTGCGGGTGACCTCGGTGAGGGTGGCCAGCGGGGCCTCGACCTGCGCGGCGTCGCCGACGACCGTGGTGACCATCGAGGCCGGTGCGAGCAGGGTCTGGGCGACGGCGTGCACGTCGTCCGGCGTCACCGCCATCAGTGCGTCCGGGTGCTCCCTCAGCCAGCTGACGTCCAGGCCGTCGGCCAGCAAGACGGTCAGGGTCGCGGCCAGCCCCGCCTGGGTGGCGGTGGACAGCGCCAGCGTCCCGACCAGGTACTGCGCGGTCGCCGTCACCTCCTCCGCGCTCGGCGGCAGCGACACCATCCGGCCGAGCTCGTAGCCGATCTCGACGAGCGCCGGCGCGGTCACCTCGGTCGCGACGTCCGCGGCCGTCAGCAGGCAGGAGGACGCCGACCCGTGCCGGATCGAGCTGCGCGGGCTGTAGGTGTAGCCCTTGTCCTCACGGATGTTCATCACCAGCCGGGAGGAGAAGTAGCCGCCGAACAGCGCGTTGGCCACCTCGGCCGCCGCGTACGACGGGTGGCTGCGGGCGATCGCGGCTCCGCCCATCCGGATGTTCGACTGCACGGCGCCCGGCCGGTCGACCAGCCGCAGCGGTCCGCGTTCGAGAGTCCCCACCTTGGGCACTCTGGTCGGCCCACCCGGGGTGTCCCACCCCTCGAGGGCGGCAGCCACCTGGTCCAGCGCGCGGGCCGGGGTGAGGTCGCCCACCAGCACCAGCAGGCTGCCGTCCGGCACCGCGCGACGGCGGTGCGCCGGACGCAGCGCGGACGCCGGCACCGACAGCACCTCCTCGGCCGACGGGTGCTCGCGGCCGTAGGGGTGCTCGCCGTACATCTGCTGCAGCCAGGCCTCGTCGGCCTGCACACCCGGCTGGGACAGCGCCCGGCGCAGCTGGTCGGCCAGCCGGGCCGCCTCGCCCTCGACCGGTCCCTTCGGGTAGGCCGCACCGGTGAGCACCTCGGACAGCAGGCTCGAGCAGCTCGCCGAGGCCGGCACGCAAGGACTCGCCGGCCAGCACCAGCCGGTCGGCGTCACCGCTGACCCGCAGCGACCCGCCGATCCGCTGCAGCGCCTCGGCCAGCTCGCCCTGCGAACGCTCGGCGGTGCCGAGCAGCATGGTGCGTTCGAGCAGCGCCGCACGGGCGAGGTCCGCGTCCCGGCGTACGGCGGTGGGGATCCGGAGCCGCACGTGCACGATCGGCACGCTGGGCCGGCGGACGGCCACGACGCGCAGACCCGAGGGCAGCATCCGCTCGGCCACGGTCGGCAGCCGGGGCTTGCGAGGGCGCCCGAGACCGGGCACCTCACGGGGCGTCGCCTTGCCCTTCGGGCTCATCAGGACCCTCCCGCGACCAGGTCGAGGCGGGCCCGTGCACCGGGCCGCAGGGCGCCGGCAGCCGCAGCGACCCGGTCGCCGGTGACGGCACCGAGCAGGCCGGGCAGCTCACCGATCAGGTCCGGCCGGCCCCGTTGCTGCTCGAACGCGGCCATCGCCAGGGTGCGGGACAGCACGTGGTCCTGACCCTGCAGCAGCGCCGAGCCGAGCCGGGCGCGCACCCGCTCCAGCTCGTCGTCCGGGACGCCGTCGGTGGCCACCCGGTCGAGCTCCTCGTCGACGGCGGCCACGACCCGGTCGCCCGGCACGTCGTCGGCGTGGTGCGCCTCGATCAGGAAGGCGGTCGGGTTGCGCACGTCGAAGGCGTCCTCCATGAAGGCCAGGTGTGCGCCGACATCGCTGGCAACCCGATCCTGCTGCACCAAGCGCTTGCGCAGCCGTGAGGCGTCGCCGGTAGCCAGCACCGAGCTGAGCACGACGTAGGGCAGGTAGGCATCGAGGTCGTCGGGGTCGGGCACCCGCCAGCCGAGGGCGACCGCCGGTGCGGGCGCGAGCGGGTCGACCTGCTCGCTCCGACGCTCCGAGGTCGGTGCCGGCTCGTCGAAGTCGGGCCGCTGCGGGACGGTACGCCGGGGCACGTCGCCGAAGTGCTTCTGCACGAGGGCCATCGCGGTCTCGGGATCGACGTCGCCGCCGATGGCCAGCACGGCGTTGCCCGGCGCGTAGTAGCGGTCGAAGAAGTCGCGGGCGTCCTCGACGGTCGCGCTCTCGAGGTCCTCGAAGCCGCCGTAGCCGTTGTGCGCGTTGGGAAACGTCTCGAACAGCAGCGGCGGCAGGGTCAGCCAGGGGAACCCGCCGTACGGCTGGTTCAGCACGTTGACCCGGATCTCCTCCTTCACCACCGCGATCTGGTTCGCGAGGTTCTCCTCGTTCACCGCGGGAGACCGCATCCGGTCGGCCTCGAGGAACAGCGCTCGTTCGAGTGCGTTGGAGGGCAACGCCTCGTAGTAGTTCGTGTAGTCGAGACGGGTCGAGCCGTTCAGCGTGCCGCCCGAGGACTGCACGTACTTGACGTGGTCCATCTTCCCCAGCGACGCCGAGCCCTGGAACATCAGGTGCTCGAAGAGGTGCGCGAACCCGGTGCGTCCCTCGGGCTCGGACCGGATGCCCACGTCGTAGTAGACGGCGACGGCCACTACGGGCGCCGACCGGTCGGGAGCGAGCACGACGCGCAGCCCGTTGCGGAGGGTGGTCCGCTCGACGGCGTACGACGTGGCGGACGGTGCAACTGCTCGAGCCATGCGGGCGACCGTACCTTTCCGGGATCGCCTCAGCCGGGCCGCCCGTCCCAGCGGGCGCGTCGCATGTCCACCCGCAACCCGTCCGGACGCAACGGGGTCGCCTCGGCCCGCAGGTTGTCCAGGCACTCGCTCTCCTTGCCGGGCGGCGGAGAGCCGTCGGCGTGGATCACCCGCCACCACGGCAGCTCCGCGTCGCTGCGCGACATCACCTGGCCGACCTGACGCGGCCCACCGGCTCCCAGGAACTCGGCCACGTCGCCGTACGACATGACGCGACCTGGCGGTATCTGCAGGACGACGCCGATCACCTGCTCCTCGAACGGCAGGTCGGCCTCGGGGGTCACGCCGGACAGCATCCCGCAGCGCTGCGGTCAGCCGAGCCGACCCGCGGCCGACGCCGACCCGAGCCAGGTGTGCGGAGCGCCTTCCCAGCACCAGCCGAGCCGCGGGCGGCCCTTGCTCACCCAGAGCGCGGGCACCCGCTTGTCGCCGCACCGCGAGGCCAGCATCGAGAAGCAGGTCGCCGACCGGAGCAGCCCGCCGTCCTGCAGCAGCAGCGCGAGTCCCTCGTCGAGGGTCAGCGGGGTGCGGCCGCTGGCCAGCAGCGGGGGAAGCACCTGCGCGGGGGGGACGTCCAGCCACTCCCGGCCGGTCTCGGGGTCGACGAGCAGGTAGGGAGAGTCGGGGATCTTCACGTCGGCGGTGGGGCGGAACCGAGCCAGGTCGTCGGGCTCCATGGTGGTGAAGCCGTGCTTGCCGTTCATCGCGGTAAGCGCCACCAGCTGGTCGGCGGGCGCGAGCCCCGGGACCACGACGACGAATGACTGCTCGTCGAGCACGGCGGCCTGTTCGTGCAGGGCCGCGAGCGGCGGGACGGCGAGGCCCAGGCCGGCGAGCACGGCGACCTGGCGGTCGACCTCTGCGTGCGGATCGGTCAGCGGGGCGGGCGTGGTGGTCTCAGCGGTGCGCGGCACGGGCGACCCTTCGTCCGGGAGCGGGCAGGATCCCAACGCATCCCACCCATCCCGAGTTCCCCATGATCATGAAGGTTCGCATCCGCTCTTGGGGGGTGGATCTTTCATGATCACCGGAAAGGGGCCGCCGGCTAGAGGTCGAAGCGGGCGCGGTCGGCCTCGGGCACCACGTCGACGAGGTCCGGGTGGCGCTGCAGGTACTCCTTCACGAACGGGCAGTACGGCAGCACGGCGACACCGCGGTCGCGCAGCGCGGTCAGCGCCTCGCGCACCAGCCGCGAACCGAGCCCCTGACCCTCGACGGCGTCGGACACCTCGGTGTGGGTGAACGCGTAGGCGTCGCCCTCGAGCCGGTAGGCCGCGAAACCGGCACGCTCTCCGCCCACCGAGATCTCGAACCGGTGCGCACCCGGGTTGTCGCGGACGCTGATGTCGTCCGAAGGCTCCGCAGTCATCAGTACGTCGGGAGGCTGGGGTCGATCTGGTTCGCCCAGGCGATCACGCCACCACCGACGTGCACCGCGTCGGAGAACCCTGCGCCCTTGAGCACCGCGAGCGTCTCGGCCGACCGGGCACCGGTCTTGCAGTGCAGCACCACCGGCTTGTCCTGCGGCAGGTCGGCGAGCACCTCGCCGGACAGGATGCGGTCCTTCGGGATCAGCGTCGCACCCGGGATCGACACGATCTCGAACTCGTTCGGCTCGCGCACGTCGACCAGGTAGAAGTCCTTGCCGGCGTCCATCATCGCCTTGAGGTCCTTGACCGAGATCGTCGAGCCCTTGGCCGCCTCGGCCGCCTCCTCGCTGATCGTGCCGCAGAACGCCTCGTAGTCGATCAGCCCGGTCTCCAGGGTGATCTCCGGGTTCTTGCCGCACACCGGGCACTCGGGGTCCTTGCGGACCTTCACCGAGCGGTAGGTCATCTCCAGCGCGTCGTAGACCATCAGCCGGCCGACCAGCGGGTCGCCGATGCCGGTGATGAGCTTGATCGCCTCGTTGACCTGGATCGAGCCGATCGACGCGCACAGCACGCCGAGCACGCCGCCCTCGGCGCAGGACGGCACCATGCCGGGGGGCGGGGGCTCCGGGTAGAGGCAGCGGTAGCACGGCCCGTTCTCGGCCCAGAACACCGAGGCCTGGCCGTCGAAGCGGTAGATCGAGCCCCACACGTAGGGCTTGCCGAGCAGCACGGCCGCGTCGTTGACCAGGTAGCGGGTCGCGAAGTTGTCAGTGCCGTCGACGATCAGGTCGTACGGCTGGAAGATCTCGAAGACGTTCGAGGAGTCGAGCCGCTCCTCGTGCAGGACGACCTCGACGAAGGGGTTGGCCTCCTCGATCGACTCCTTGGCGCTGATCGCCTTCGACTTCCCGATGTCGGACTGGCCGTGGATGATCTGGCGCTGCAGGTTCGACTCGTCGACGACGTCGAAGTCGATGATCCCCAGCGTGCCCACACCGGCGGCGGCCAGGTACAGCAGCGCGGGCGAGCCGAGGCCGCCGGCACCGACCACCAAGACCTTGGCGTTCTTCAGCCGCTTCTGGCCGGTCATGCCGACGTCCGGGATGATCAGGTGGCGCGAGTAGCGGCGCACCTCGTCGACGGTGAGCTCGCTGGCGGGCTCGACGAGCGCTGGCAATGACACGGGACGCGGCCTCCGGGTCGGCGGTTCGGGAACCCCTAGTGAACCTCCTCCGGCCCCAGGACCATTCCCCGCCTGTCAGCATGTGGGACATGCGCCCCGTGGTCGGCATCACGTCGTACGTCGAGCAGGCACGCTGGGGTGTCTGGGACGTCCCCGCCGCGGTCCTGCCGTTCCGGTACGTGGAGCGCGTCGAGGCCGCGGGCGCGACCGCGGTGCTGCTGCCGCCCTCGGCCGCCTCGGACACCGCCGTGCTGGACCGCCTGGACGCCGTCGTCTTCGCCGGCGGCGCGGACCTTGACCCTGCGCTCTACCACCAGCCGCCGCACGCCGAGACCAAAGGCCTGCGCCCCGAGCGGGACGCCTCCGAGGTGCCGCTGATGCAGGCGGCGCTGGACCGGGACCTGCCGGTGCTGGGCATCTGCCGCGGCATGCAGGTGATGTCGGTGGTCAGCGGCGGCACGCTGGTGCAGCACCTGCCGGACGCCGTGGGGCACGAGCGGCACCGGCCCTCCCCCGGGGTCTACGGGCTGCACGACGTGCGGCTCGAGCCGGGGTCGCTGGCGTACCGGCTGCTCGGGGACAGGGTGAGCGTGCCGTCGTACCACCACCAGGGGCTCGAGTCGCCCGGCTCGCTGACCGTGACCGGCTGGGCCGACGACGACTCGCCGGAGGTCGTCGAGGTCCCGGAGCACCGGTTCGCCCTCGGGGTCCTGTGGCATCCAGAGGCCAGCGACGACCCCCGGCTGTTCGAGGCGCTGGTGGCAGCGGCCGAGTAGCCGCGCTGGTTGGCCGCAACCGACCGGCGCACCATCCGAGAGGGGACCGTTCATGAGCGACAATCCGTTCGACGCCGACCTGGCAATCACTCACATCCTGGTCGTCAGCGACATCGCACGGTCCCGCCACTTCTGGGTCGACGTGCTGGGCGCCGAGCTCTACCGCGAGTACGGCGGCACCAGCGTCGTCCTCACCTTCGCCGGGAGCTGGCTCCTGCTGGTGACCGGAGGCGGTCCGACCGCCGACAAGCCTGACGTCACCTTCGCTCCCCCGCACGACCGGGTGACGGTCAGCCACGCCATGACCCTGCGCGTCGCAGACTGCCAGCGGTCGTACGTCGCGTTGCTGGCGCGCGGTGCGACCTTCCTGACCCCGCCCGTCGACCACGGTGCCGAGATCCGATGCTTCCTGCGCGACCCGGACGGTCACCTGGTCGAGCTGTCGCAGGCCGTGGGGTGAAGCCCTACCTGCTGCTGCGCGCGGCCGACCTCGTGGCCGAGCGACCAGGCGGCGAGGTCGACGACGTGCACTTCACCGAGGCGCTCGCCGAGTCGGTGATCGCGGACACGACGAAGGTCGGCGACCGGGTGCTGGACCCGTTCGCGGGCTACGGGACGACCCTGGCGGTGGCCGAGCGGATGGGCCGCAAGGCGATCGGCGTGGAGCTGCTGGCCGAGCACGTCGAGCACGTACGAGCCCGTACGGCGGGGCGGGCCCGGGTGCTGCACGGCGATGCCCGCCGACTGGCCGAGCTGGTCGATGGCCCCGTCGACCTGGTGCTCACCTCGCCGCCGTACATGACCACGGTCCGGCACCCCGAGAACCCGCTCACCGGGTACGCCACCGACGACGGCGACTACCCGACGTACCTGCGCGAGCTGGGCTCGGTCTTCGGCCAGGCCGCCACCCTGCTGCGGCCCGGTGGGCACGCGGTCGTCAACGTCGCCAACGTCGTGGCCGACGGGCACGTCACGCCGTTGGCCTGGGACGTGGGCCGGGTCGTCTCCGAGCACCTCACCTTCCTCGGCGAGACGTTCCTGTGCTGGGACGAGCACCCGCCCGGCCTGGCCGGTGACTACCTGCTCTGGTTCGTGCGGCCGGCGGACTGATGGTCATCGTCGACGACGTGCGCGCGCTGGCGGAGACCCTCCCGCGCAGCTACGAGGTGCTGGTCCGGGACCGGGTGAAGTTCCGGGTCGGGTCGATGGTCTACGTCGCCTTCTCGCACGACGAGCAGACGATGGGCTTCGCCTTCCCCAGGGAGGAGCGGGCCGCGCTGGTGGCCGCCGAGCCGGAGAAGTTCCTGCTGCCGCCGGAGTCGGACCTGCGGTTCAACTGGGTGGTCGTCCGGCTCGCCGCGATCGACCAGGCCGAGATGGAGGAGCTGGTCCTGGGCGCCTGGCGGATGGTGGTGCCGAAGAAGGTCGCTCGCGAGCGCCTCGGCGACTGAGGCCGTCGGTCAGGTCGGCGCGTCCGCCGCCGCGAAGGCCGGGCCGTGCCCGGGAACGAGCGTGTCCGCAACCCCGAGCAGCAGCCGCCGGGACGCGGCCAGCACGTCGGCGTCCGGCGCGTACGGGTCCGCCACCGGGCCGTCCGGGCGCCACCAGGCGTGGGTAAAGGCGAGCACGCCGTCTGCGGTGCCGACCAGGGTGGAGATGTCCTCCGGGGTGTGGCCCGGTGTGCGCACCAGCCGCACCGACGGCGACAGCTCCAGCCCGTGGGCGTCACGACTCGTCCAGAGGTCGCCCTCGTACACGGCCCAGTGGTCGTGCACCCGCGCGTGCGGGAACAGCGCGATGTTGACGGTGTGGTCGGGATGGTGGTGGCTGACCACCACGTCGGTGACCTCCTCGGCCCCCACGCCCAGCCGGCCGAGCGACGCGAGCAGGGCGGAGCGGTCCGCGACCAGTCCTGGGTCGACCACCAGGATCAGGTCACCCTCGCGGACCAGGCCGATCGTGCTGCCGACGTGCTGCCCGTCCTCCGCCTGGCGGACGTAGCCCTCGTGCACGACGTGGGCGACGGCGGTGCGTTCACGGGGCAGCAGGTCGACGGTCACCCGCAGAGTCTGCCCTCTCCGGCCGCGCGGCCCAGCTGAGCGGGCCTACGCTCGGCGCCATGCCGGGCAACCTGGACGACCTGCTCGGGTCGGCCCCAGACCTCGGCCGACCGTCGAGCCTGCCGGCGCACGCGCGCATCGAGCAGTGGCTGATGGCCGCGATCGACGACGGCACCCTCGAGGTCGGCCACAAGCTGCCCCGCGAGGAGGTGCTGGCGGCCGGCCTGGGCGTCAGCCGGATGACCCTGCGACAGGCCCTGTCTGCCCTGGATGCCCACGGTGCCCTGGTCCGCCGCCCCGGCCGGCAGGGTGGCACCTTCGTGGCCCAGCCGAAGATCGTCTGCGACCTGACCGGGCTGGCCGGCTTCACCGAGCAGATGCGCCGGGCGCACGTCCGGGCCGGCGCCCGGATGATCAGCGCGACCACCCGGGCCGCGAGCGGAGCCGAGCTGCGGGCCCTCGGCCTGGACCGTGGCCAGCGTGTGCACGAGGTGGTGCGGGTGCGGTCGGCCAACCGGGAGCCGCTGGCCATCGAGCAGGCCTGCTTCCCTGCGACGCTCTTCCCCGACCTGCTCGAGCACCGGCTGACCGGATCGCTCTACCGGCTGCTCGAGAAGGAGTACGACCTCATGCCGCACACGGCGTCCGAGGTGCTGGAGCCGGTCATCGCCTCGGCCGAGCAGGCAGACCTGCTTCGCGTGGCCGACGGCAGCCCGCTGATGCTCATCGAGCGCACCGCGTTCACCGTGTCCGGCGCCGCAGTCGAGTACGCCCACGACGTGTTCCGTGCCGACCGCACCCGGATCACCGTGCGTACCGGTCTGGGCCAGGCGGCCCGCAGCGAGATGGCCGCCGACGGAGACGTGGCATCCGCCGGCTGACCACGGGACACAAACGGTGCTGCTGCGCACTCTGGGGCGAGCTGTTCGTCGCGCACGTCTCGCATGCCCCGTTTGTGTCGCTGAGTCAGCACCCGTGTGCCGGCGTCAGCCGTCGGCGTGCACCCGGGTGCTCTTGGGGTCGAACAGCGGTTGGGCAACCACGACCCCACCGACCCACTCACCGAAGACGTTCACCGTCACCTCGGTGCCCGGCGTCGCGACCTCGACCGGCAGGTAGCCGTAGGCGATCGACGCGCCCATCGAATAGCCGTATCCCCCTGAGGTCACCCGGCCCAGCACCTCCCCGCCCACCCGGACGGGCTCGCCGCCCAGGGCGACCGTGCGCGGGTCGGCCAGCGTCAGGCAGCACAGCCGCCGCGACAGGCCCGCAGCCTTGCGGTCTCGCAACGCGTCCCGGCCCTCGAACCCGCCGGGCTTGTCGAGCTTCACGCAGAACCCGAGCCCCGCCTCGTAGGGGTCGGTCTCCGGGGTGATGTCGGTGCTCCAGACGCGGTACCCCTTCTCCAGCCGCAGGCTCTCGATCGCGCGGTACCCGCCGGCCACGAGGCCGTGCCCGCGACCCGCCTCCCACAGCGCCGACCACAGCGCGCGGCCGTACTCAGCCGGCGCATAGAGCTCCCAGCCGAGCTCGCCGGTGAAGGTGACTCGCAGGGCGCGCACGGGGACGTCGGCCACGCTGATCTCCTGCGCGGTCATGAAGGGGAACGCGGCGTTCGACAGGTCGGCGCCGGTGAGCTCGCGCAGCACGTCGCGGCTGCGCGGCCCCCAGATCGCGTAGGTCACCAGCTGCCCCGTGACGTCGTCCACTCGCACCGTCGCGTCCCGTCGACGGGCCTGCCGGCGCAACCAGGACGCGTCGTGCGAGCCGAAAGCCGTGCCGGTGACGACCAGGAAGGCGTCCTCTGCCACTCGGGTCACCGTGAAATCCGACTCGATGCCACCGCGTGAGTTGAGCGCCTGGGTGTAGGTGATGTCGCCGACCGCGCGAGCGACCCGGTTGTCGCACAGCCACTCCAGGAGGTCCGCGGCGTCCGCGCCGGTGACCATCAACTTGGCGAACGACGACTCGTCGAACAGCGCGACGGCCTCGCGGGTCGCCTTGTGCTCGACACCCACGGCCGGCGACCACAGCTGCCCGGCCCACCCCCTCGGCCGCAGCGACTCGTCGCCGCCCTCGGCATTGCTCTCGTAGTGGTTAACCCTTTCCCAGCCGGACTTCTCGCCGAACCACGCGCCGTGCTCGGTGTGCCAGTCGTACGCCGGGCTGGTGCGTAGCGGTCGTCCTGCCTGGCGCTCCTGGCCGGGATAGACGATGTCGTAGTAGGTCTCGTAGGTCTCCAAGGTGCGTTTCAGGGTGTACGACGGCGAGCGGTACTGCCGCCCGAACCGCCGGACGTCCATGTGCCAGAGGTCCATGCCGGGATCGCCGGACACGATCCACTCGGCCATCACCTTGCCGATGCCGCCGGCACCGGCGATGCCGTGGGCGCAGAAGCCGGCGGCCACGAAGAACCCGTCGACATCGGTCTCGCCGAGCAGGAACTCGTTGTCCGGCGTGAAGGCCTCCGGTCCGTTGATGATCTTGCGGAGGCCCACGTCGGCCATGGCCGGGACCCGGCGTTGGGCGTTGGTGGTGATCTCCTCGAACCGGTCCCAGACCTCGGGCAGCAGCCGGCCGTTGAAGTCCGGCGGGATGGCGTCGTAGGTCCGGGGGCCGGCGGTGAACGGCTCGGCTGACCGCTCGTACCCGCCCATCACCAGCCCGTCCACCTCCTGCCGGTAGTAGACGAGCAGGTCCGGGTCACGAAGGGTCGGCAGGGGGCTCTTCCGCCGCTCCAGGAACGCGTCGGTGACGACGTACTGGTGCGACATCGGAACCAGCGGCAGCCGGACGTCGAGCATCCGGCCGATCTCGGCGGCGAACATCCCGCCGCAGTTCACGACCGTCTCGCAGTCGATGCTGCCGCGGTCGGTGTGCACCCGCGCGACCCGCCCTCGCTCGGCGTCGATGCCGGTGACCCTGGTGTGCGGGTGCACCTGCACGCCGTTCGCGCGGGCCAGGTTCGCGAGGGCGTAGCAGAGCTGGGAGGGGTCCAGGTAGCCGTCCGACGCGAGGTAGGCGCCGCCGACGACACCGCTCGTGTCGATCAGCGGGAACATCGCCTGCGCCTCGGTCGGTGAGATCTCCTGCAGCGGCAGTCCGTACGCCGTCGCCCAGCCGATCTGCCGCCGGATCTCGGCCATCCGCTCCGATGAGGACGCCAGCCGGATGCCGCCGGACTCCACCCAACCCGGCGGGTGCTCGCCCTGCTGCAGTTTCCGGTACAGATCGACGGAGTACATGTTCATCCGGGTCAGCGTCGGGTCGGCCCGCAGCTGGCCCACGAGACCTGCGGAGTGGAACGTCGACCCGCTGGTCAGCTCGGCGCGGTCCACCAGGACGACGTCCGTGGTACCGAGCTCGGCCAGGTGATAGGCGACGCTGACGCCGCCGACCCCGCCGCCGATCACCACCACCGCCGCGGACGTCGGCAACGGGCGGCCCGCCGGCTGTTCAGGCACCTGCGGAGACTACGGCTCGCGCCTGTTTCGGTCTAGACCGTTGCGAACGGCCGGGAGTAGGTTCGCGTGTCGTGACCGGACCCGGGGACGAGATGGAGCCGGCCCCATCCGCGCAGGTCCTCGACCGCCTGCACGCGGCCCTGCGCGACCTGCCCGAGCTGGTCGGTGAGCCGCGGACCGTGCATCCCCTCGAGGGTGGACTGACGAACTTCAACTTCAAGGTCGCGACCCCGGGCCGCACCGTGGTCGTGCGGCTGTCCAGCTCGGACGGTGACCTGCTGGCCATCGACCGGGAGGCCGAGCACACCAACTCGCTGCGGGCGGCAGCGAGCGGTGCCGCCCCTGCGGTCGTCGGCTACCTGCCGCAGCACCAGGCGCTGGTCGTGGAGTGGGTCGAGGGCCGGACGCTGACGTCAGCCGACCTGCACGACGAGTCGATGCTCGTGCGGGTCGCCGAGGCGTGCCGCCGGCTGCACTCCGGTGAGCGGTTCGACGGCGACTTCGACATGTTCGCCATCCAGCAGCGCTACCTCGCGATCGTCCAGGAGCGTGGCTTCCGGCTGCCCGGGCGCTACCTCGAGCTGCTGCCGCAGGCCGGCCGGGTCGCCGAGGCCCTCGCCGTACGGCGTGAGTCCACGGTCCCGTGCAACAACGACCTGCTCGCAGCCAACTTCATCGACGACGGCGGGCGGCTGTGGGTCATCGACTACGAGTACGGCGGCAACAACGACCCGTGCTTCGAGCTCGGAAACATCTGGAGCGAGTCCGAGCTCACCCTGGACCAGCTGCAGGTCCTGGTCGACGGCTACTACGGCGAGCACCTCCGTCACAAGGTCGCCCGGGCCCGGCTGCTCGGCCTGATGGCGCGGTACGGCTGGACCCTGTGGGCGTCGATCCAGGCCGAGGTGAGCCCGATCGAGTTCGACTTCTGGGCGTGGGGGATGGCGAAGTACGAGCTGGCCCTGGCGGAGTTCGACGGACCCGACTTCGACCACCTGCTGGCCGAGGCCCGCCGCCCCGACTGACCGCTCGGGACAGTCGGTCGGGACGGCGGGAGCCTCCGGTCAGTCGCCGAACGTCCGGACGACCTCCGGGTCGATGTTCTGCTTCGGACCGGTGAACCACTTCTTCACCGAAAGGTGCCACGCGATCCACAGCAGCAGGAGAGCAGCACCGGTCACGATCGGTGTGTAGTTCACGAACTTCCAGGAGAACGGCACTTCGTCGGTCCCCGGAGCGCCGAGAAAGCCGCGCATGAAACCGGGAGCCCCGGCCGGCGTGAACGGCAGGATGAAATACACAGACGTGACCACGATCTCGCCCACGGCGAGCGGCGCCATCCACCTCCATTTGGACCCGAGGTTCCACGAGCCCTGGCGGAACGAGTCGCCGGCGCGCCACCGCAGCCAGATGGGGATGGCAAAGGCCAGGTAGAGGCCGATGACACCGATCGAGACAACTGCAGCAAAGGCGTAGTTGACGATGATCGGATCCTTATCCGTGCCGATGTTGATCTCGATGAGAGCCGGCAGGGTGAGGATCGCAGCGACTACTGCACATGCCACGACGCCGTGAACGGGGACTCTCTTGGCGTTCAGGGTCGCCCAGTACTTCGCACCGGGGACGGCACCATCACGGCTGAAGGCGAACAGCATCCGGGTCGTGGACGTGAGGCACGCCGTCGAGCAGTACAGCTGCCCGCTTGCCGCAATGAGAAGCACCAGGCCGCCCCACTTCGACCCGAGCGCCTGGTCGAAGATGACAGCGACGCCGCCACCGCCCTTGGAGACGCCGTCACCGTCCTGGACCGCGAAGACGAAGGCCAGCAGCAGCAGCCAGCCGCCGATGGCCGAGTAGAAGATCGACCGCCAGATGCCCTTTGCGGCTGAGTCGGCGGCTGAGTGGGTCTCCTCGCTGAGGTGCGCCGAGGCGTCGTACCCGGTGATCGTGTACTGGGTCAGGAGGAAGCCCAGCGGCAACACATAGAACCAGAAGCCTGCGCCGTTGTTCTCACCGCCGAAGAGGCCGCCGGTGTTGTTCACGCGCTCCGTGAAGACGTAGGAGATGCTCTGGTGGTGGTCCGGCACGAAGATGAGAATCAGGATCACAGCCGCCGCACCAGCGACGTGCCACCAGACCGAGATGTTGTTGATGATGGCGAGCAAGTGGCTGCTGAAGATGTTCAGGGCCGAGATGACGACCAGGACGACGAGGAACATCCAGAAGACGCGCTGCAGGGAGTATCCGTCGGCCCAGTCCTTGCTGAAGAAGGAGAATGCCAGGTCGAAGAATGCAGCGCAGCCGTATGCAACGGAGGCGACGATCGCCAGCAGCCCGATCAGGTTGAGCCAGCCCGTGTAGTAACCCGCCTTGACCCCGCCGAGCTTGCTCGCCCACCAGTAGATGCCGCCGGACGTCGGATAGGCGGAGACCAGCTCGGACATGCAGAAGCCGATGATGAGGATGAACACCGAGATGATGGGCCAGCCCCACGAGATCGCCACCGGCCCGCCGTTGTTCCAGGCCTGAAAGAAGGTGGTGAAGCACCCGGCGAGGATCGAGATGATCGAGAACGAGATCGCAAAGTTGGAGAATCCCGACCAACTGCGATGCAGGTCCTGCTTGTAGCCGAGCTCGGCGAGGCGTCGTTCGTCCTCGCTCATCTGCGTCGCTTCTGACACCGTTGCAACCTCCTGCAGAAGAGGTCCGCCCCCGCCGCGGACACCGCGGAACCGTGCACACGCCCTGGATCAGGGCAGTGTCTACACCTCTGCGGTGGTCTCCCGCAGCCGAACACGCTGTGCTGGCTGGGCGGCGTTTTGCACCGTCCGGTCGGGCCGGACGTTACTGCACCCGAGAAACAACGGTCTAGACCCAATCGACCGCTGGTTGCACGCGGTCGGCTGCCGGTCGCTAGGGTCCGATCGACACCTCGCACACAGCAGGGGAGCGCGATGACGCAGCCTGGGCCGGCCCTGACCGTCGAGCAGCTACGCACCAAGGTGGGCGACGGCGACGTGGACACCGTGGTCGTCGCCTTCCCGGACATGCAGGGACGGCTGCAGGGCAAGCGGATCCACGCCCAGTTCTTCCTCGACACGGTCCTCGAGCACGGCACCGAGGGCTGCAACTACCTGCTGGCGGTCGACGTCGACATGAACACCGTCGAGGGCTACACGATCAGCTCCTGGGAGCGCGGGTACGGCGACATGGAGTTCGTCCTCGACCTGGCGACCCTGCACCCGGTGCCGTGGCTGCCCGGGACCGTGATGGTCATCTGCGACCTGGCCTGGCTGGACGACGAGCACACCCCGGTGGCCGAGAGCCCGCGGCAGATCCTCCGCGCCCAGGCGGAGCGGGCCGCCGAGAAGGGCATGGTCGCCCTGGCCGGCACCGAGCTCGAGTTCATCGTGTTCAACGACAGCTACGAGCAGGCCTGGGACGCGGGCTACCGCGCCCTCACCCCCGCGAACCAGTACAACGTCGACTACTCGCTGCTCGGGACGAGCCGGGTGGAGCCGCTGCTGCGGGACATCCGCAACGGCATGTACAGCGCCGGGCTGGTGGTCGAGTCGGCGAAGGGCGAGTGCAACCTGGGCCAGCACGAGATCGCCTTCAAGTACGACGAGGTGGTCCGCACCGCCGACCACCACTCGATCTACAAGAACGGGGCGAAGGAGATCGCCTCCCTGCACGGCAAGGCGTTGACCTTCATGGCGAAGTTCGACCAGCGTGAGGGCAACTCCTGCCACATCCACATGAGCCTGCGCGGCGACGACGGTCGCATCGTGTTCGACGAGGGCGATGGTCCGACCCCGCTGTTCCAGAGCTTCGTCGCCGGCATCCAGGCCACGATGTGCGAGCTCACGCTGCTCTACGCGCCGAACATCAACTCCTACAAGCGCTTCCAGGCCGGCAGCTTCGCCCCGACGTCCACTGCCTGGGGCTACGACAACCGCACCTGCTCGCTGCGGGTGGTCGGCCACGGCGCCGGGCTGCGGCTGGAGAACCGGCTGCCCGGCGGCGACGTGAACCCGTACCTCGCGCTGGCCGGCATGCTCGCGAGCGGGCTGCGCGGCATCGAGCAGGAGCTCGCGCTGGAACCGGCGTACACCGGCAACGCCTACCTGTCCGACCACCCCAAGGTCCCCACCTCGCTGCGTGCTGCGCGTGACCTGTTCGCCGGGTCGGCGATGGCCCGCGAGACGTTCGGCGACGCCGTCGTCGACCACTACGTGAACAACGCCGACGTCGAGCTGACCGCGTTCGACTCCGCCGTCACCGACTGGGAGCGCTTCCGGTCCTTCGAGAGGATGTGAGGTGGTCGAGGTCGCAGCCGCCGGCACCCACGAGGTCGTCGACCCGGCCACCGAGGAGCACGTCACGACGGTGACGTTGACGTCGGTCGAGGAGACCGACGAGGCGATCTCTCGGGCGCATGCGGCGTTCGAGCACTGGCGGCAGGTCGCGCCGGCGGACCGGGGTCGGCTGCTGCGTCGGTTCGCCGCTGCGGTCGACGGTGCCCGCGAGGAGCTCGCCGCCCTGGAGGTGCGCAACTCGGGGCACACCATCTCCAACGCGCGCTGGGAGGCCGGGAACGTCCGGGACGTCCTCGACTACTACGCGGCCGCGCCGGAACGGCTGTTCGGCCGCCAGATCCCGGTCGCCGGCGGGGTGGACATCACGTTCAAGGAACCCCTTGGTGTGGTCGCGGTGATCGTGCCCTGGAACTTCCCGATGCCGATCGCCGGCTGGGGGTTAGCTCCGGCGCTCGCGGCCGGGAACACCGTCGTGCTGAAGCCGGCCGAGCTCACCCCGTTGACCGCGGTCCGGATCGGCGAGCTGGCGCTGGAGGCCGGGTTGCCCCCGGGTGTGCTGACCGTGCTACCCGGCAAGGGCTCGGTGGTGGGCGACCGCTTCGTCACCCACCCCCTGGTGCGCAAGATCGTGTTCACCGGATCCACCGAGGTGGGCACCGGTATCATGGCCCGCGCCGCGAGCCAGGTGAAGCGGGTGACGCTCGAGCTGGGTGGCAAGAGCGCGAACATCGTCTTCGCCGACGCCGACGTCGAGAAGGCCGCGGCCACGGCGCCCTACGGCGTCTTCGACAACGCCGGCCAGGACTGCTGCGCGCGCAGCCGGATCCTCGTCGAGCGCAGCGTGCACGACCGGTTCCTGGAGCTGCTCGAGCCGGCGGTCGCCGGCGTGCGGGTCGCGGCCCCCGGTCTCGACGACACCGAGATGGGGCCGCTGGTCAGCGCCGGGCAGCGGACCAGCGTGTCGGCGTACGTCGACGACTCGGTGGACGTGGCTTTCCGCGGGACGGCGCCGGACGGGCCGGGCTACTGGTACCCCCCGACCGTCGTGCTGCCGCGCAGCGCCCAGGACCGGATCTGGCGCGAGGAGGTCTTCGGGCCGGTGGTCGCGGTGATGCCGTTCGACGACGAGGCTGACGCGATCCGGCTGGCGAACGACACCGAGTACGGCTTGTCCGGGTCGATCTGGACCCGGGACGTCGGCCGGGCCCTGCGGGTGGCCCGTGCGGTGGAGTCCGGCAACCTCTCGGTCAACTCGCACTCCTCGGTTCGGTACTCGACCCCGTTCGGCGGGTTCAAGCAGTCCGGGCTCGGCCGGGAGCTCGGCCCGGACGCCCTCGACTCGTTCACCGACGTCAAGAACGTCTTTCTCAGCTCGGAGGACTGACCAGATGGCTGGACGGCTGCAGGACCGCACCGCGATCGTGACCGGCGGGGTGGGTGGCATCGGGCTCGCCACTGCGCGTCGATTCGCCGAGGAGGGCGCACGGGTCGTCGTGGTCGACGTCTCCGACGAGAGCGGCGGCGCCGCGGCCGAGGAGGTCGGCGGGCTGTACGTCCGCTGCGACGTCACCGACCCCGAGCAGGTCGACGCGATGGTGGCGAAGACGATCGAGACCTACGGCAGCGTCGACGTGGCCTTCAACAACGCCGGCATCTCCCCGCCCGACGACGACTCGATCCTGGACACCGGCCTGGAGGCGTGGCGGCGGGTGCAGGAGGTCAACCTCACCAGCGTGTACCTGTGCTGCAAGGCGGTGCTGCCGCAGATGCGCGCCCAGGGCCGGGGCTCGATCATCAACACTGCGTCGTTCGTCGCCGTGATGGGGGCCGCGACGTCGCAGATCTCCTACACCGCGAGCAAGGGCGGCGTGCTCGCGATGAGCCGGGAGCTCGGCGTGCAGTTCGCCCGCGAGGGGATCCGGGTCAACGCGCTGTGCCCGGGGCCGGTGGACACCCCCCTGCTGCGCGAGCTGTTCGCGAAGGACCCGGAGCGTGCGGCCCGCCGGCTGGTGCACATCCCGGTCGGCCGGTTCGCGGACCCGATCGAGATCGCGAACGCCGTTCTGTTCCTGGCCAGCGACGAGTCGAGCTTCATCACGGCGTCGACGTTCCTGGTCGACGGCGGCATCAGCGCCGCCTACGTCACGCCGCTCTGAGCAGCGGTCTCGTCGAGCAGGCGGCGGACCGCCAGCGCCACCACCTGCGGGTGCTCCATCTGCGAGACGTGGCCGCTGTCCGGCAGCAGCAGCAGCCGGTTGTCCGGGAAGCTGCGCGCCGCGCGCGACGCGGTCCGCGGGTCGACCAGGCGGTCCTTGAGCCCGTAGACCAGCAGGGTGGGCGCCGTGACCCGGGCGGCGAGCCGCCACAGCGGCCACCGGTCGGGTCGCAGGTAGGCGACCATCAGGCTGCGCAGCGACCGGATCATCGCGTCACCGTCGTGCTCCAGGTGCGCCCGCCGTTCGGCTTCCACCATCGCCTCGTCGAGCCGCTCGGCCGGGACCCGCGACGGGTCGGCCCAGCAGAGTGCGATCGTCGCGCGGACCCGCTGCTCGACGGGGTACCGGCCGAGCCGCCGGGCCAGCCGTTCACCGGCCCACGGCACGGCCAGCGCGGGCAGGTGCACGTTGCTCACCCGGGGGCGGAGCACCGGCAGCGCAGGCGAGACGAGGGTCAGGCTCCGGACCAGGTCCGGGCGGGTCGCGGCGACCACGGTAGCCACCGCTCCGCCGAGCGAGTTCCCGAGCAGGTGCACCGGCCCGCGCAGCTCGGCGAGCTCGGCGATGGCGCATGCGTGCGCGCTCAGCGAGTAGTCGTTGCCTGCGGGAGGCGCTGACCAGCCGAAGCCCGGCAGGTCCGGCGCCACCGAGTCCAGCCGGTCGCGCAGCAGGTCCATCACGTCGGTCCAGTTGGTCGCGGCACCGCCCAGGCCGTGCACCATCACCGCCGGCTCGGCGTCGGTCACGGTCGTCGGAGCGGCCCGGACGTGCAACGACCCCGAGGGCAGGTTGACCTGCGATCCTGGCCAGTGCGCAACCGGGCGGACGCCGGTCAGCCGGCCACCTCACCGAGCATCGGCTCGACCCGGCGGTTGACCGCCGCGAGCACTCCCCTGATGACCGCCTGCCGCACGTCCTCGCGGACCACCGAGGCTCCGGAGAGCCGCTGGGTGGCGCGCTCGGTCAGCATCGAGACGACCACCAGGGCTGTGCGCTCCTCGCCGGTAATGGCGATCTCGACGTGCTCGACGTCGAAGCGCACCTGGTGGTCGACGACCTCCTCCACCGCGCGCAGGGTCGCCGCGGCCACCGACCGGTGCAGCGCGCTCGTGGTGGCCGCACCCTCGGCCTCACCGACCACCGACCGCTCGCCGGCGCGCAGCGTCACCGCGACCGACACCCCGAGGCCCGCCGACACCAGCTGGACGCGTTCGATCATCAGCCTACCGACGGTGCCCGTTCGCGTGGCCGGCGCAGCGGCCTCGGCCGAGGTCGTCGGCTCGGCCGGCTCCGGTACGTCGGTCACCGACGGCTGGTGGTCGACACCCTTGTCCGGCGTACCGTCCACGACGTCGTCGGCCGGGACGAGGCCAGCCTCGTCGACCACCCGCACCCGGTCGGAGTCGACCGCCAGCCCGAACCGGCTGCGCAGCAGGCGGTTGACGGCCCCTGCGACGTCGACCTCGTCAGCCCCGGAGGCGAGCTGCAGGCGCAGCGTCCCCGGCCCGTCCCCCTCAGGCTCGACGGCGGCCGCAGCCACGCCGGGGACGCCGAGCAGTGCCGCCACGAGGTCGCGGTGGTCGCTGATCGTCATCGGCCTCTCCGGGTGTCGTCCGAGTGCGTCGTGCTTGCCCGCAAGTGTCCCAGGCCACGCACGTTCCCGGGGTCGACACGGCCGGAGCCGGCCGGTTCGGTCGTAGAGTGCCAGGGTGAGCACGTCATGACGCAGAGCGACGAGCGGCCGACCGCGAGCGAGGACCCGGAGGCGCCGGAGGCCGACGCCCTCGAGCAGCGCACCCCCGTCGTCGAGGCGGAGGACGACCCGGTCCCCGCCGAGGCCGCGCTGGAGGCCGACCCGGCCGACGTCGCCGAGCAGTCCCGCAGCGTGGACGTCGGGGACGACGAATACCGCTGACCCCGCGCGCTGCCGCCTAGGATCGGGCCGCGTCACCCGACTGCCCACTGGAAAGGAGCCGCCGTGCCCGCCGCCCCGGACGCCCGGACCCGCAGTGCGCGGCTGCCGCGGTCCGCCCGGCGCGAGCAGCTGCTGGGTGCGGCACAGGAGGTCTTCGTCGCGCAGGGCTACCACGCCGCCGCCATGGACGACATCGCCGATGCGGCCGGCGTGAGCAAGCCGGTGCTGTACCAGCACTTCCCGGGCAAGCTCGACCTCTACCTGGCGCTGCTCGACCAGCACGCCGAGGCGATGGTCGCCGCCGTGCGGGTGGCCCTGGACTCGACGACGGACAACAAGCAGCGGGTGGCCGCGACCATCGAGGCCTACTTCCGGTTCGTCGACGAGGACGGCGGCGCGTTCCGGCTCGTCTTCGAGTCCGACCTGGTCAACCAGCCCGAGGTACGCGAGCGGGTCGACGGCGTGACGGTGGCCTGCGCCGAGGCGATCAGCGAGGTGATCCGCGACGACGCCGGCCTGCCGAAGGACCAGGCCCGCCTGCTCGCCGTCGGCCTGGTCGGGATGGCCCAGGTGGCCGCGCGGTACTGGCTCGCCGACGCCGGCGCGATCCCCCGGGACGCCGCGTCGCGGTTGATGGCCAGCCTGTCCTGGCGCGGCATCGGCGGGTTTCCCCGCACCGGCGAAGCACACTGACCCCGACTAGGCTGGCCGACGTCAGCGCGATCAGCACCCGCCGTACGAACGAGTTCTCGGAGGTCCCCGTGGAGGTCAGGATCGGTGTCCAGCACGCCACCCGCGAGCTGGTGATCGACAGTGCCGAGACCACGGAGGCGATCCTCGCGACGGTGACAGCAGCGGTGTCCGGCGAGGCGTCGGTGCTGGCGCTGACCGACGAGCGCGGCCGGCAGGTCGTGGTGCCCTCGGACAAGCTCGCGTATGTCGAGATCGGTGAACCGGAGAGCCGCCGGGTCGGCTTCGGCTCGCTCTGAGAACGTCCTGACCGGGCCTCTGCCGGGGACGCGTCAGCGCAGCTGGAAATGCCAGATGATCGCGGCCGGTTGGTCGCGGTATGCGGCATTGGTGGCCTCCGCCGCGAAGGCGTGCAGCGCCCAGATGTCCGGCGCCGCCTCCGGGTCGTGCGCTGGCGGCGGCTCAGCGTCCGTGACCGAGCTGCCGTCCGGGCGCACCATCGGGCTGGGTCGCCTGGGCTCCTCGCAACGCCGCACCTCGAAACCGAGCGGCAACGCGACGCCGAGGTAGTCGCTCGCCCGCCGCTGCCAGACCGGCAGGTACGCCGAGCTGCCGTCCGCGTCTGTCCTCGGCATCGGCAGGCCGACGCCGTCGATGACGCCCCGCGGGTCGGAGACCACGAGGTGACCACCGGGTCTCAGGACCCGGGCGAACTCCGTCAGCGCAGGCGCCAGCTCGGGAACATGGGTGAGCGCCAACGCGCAGACGACGGCGTCCACGGACCGGTCGGGCAACGGCAGGTCCACCAGGTCGGCCTCGTGGAGCTCGATGTCGGGCAGCTTCTGCCGCGCCACGGCCAGCATCTCGGGCGAGCTGTCCACGCCGACGACGGTGTGCCCCAGCTCGGCCAGGTACGCGGCATGCCGACCCGTTCCGCAGGCCGCGTCGAGGGCGACACCGACCGGGAGGCCGGCCAGGATCCGCTGGACGATGGGCTCTTCGATGTCGATGAGCTGGTTCCCCGGAGCGTCGTAGGTCGAGGCCCAGCCTTCGTAGCCGGCCCGGGTGCCGACGGGCGCGGCCGGGACGCCCGGACCGAGCTGGTCGGCCAGGTCGAGCAGCCGGCGGGTCTCGGCCAGCCGAGCCGACGTGAACGCCTCGTCGTACTCGCCGGCGAAAGCGCGCAGCAGCGCCAGGCCTTCCAGCCCGAGCAGGTAGGCCAGTGGGTGCTGATGGATGGTCGCGAGGTCGCTGGGTCGCACCGACGGATGATGACCCGGCCGCGGCGCCGGGTCGAGCCCTTTAGGCGGACAGGCCGAGGGTGGCCATCCGCTTGGTGTGGTTCTCGGTGAGCCGCGCGAACATCCGGCCTACCTCGGCGAGATCGGCACCCCGCTCCGTGATGCCCCCCACGAGCAGGTTCGCCAGCGCGTCCCGCTCGGCCGCCACCCGTTGCGCCTGGCTGAGCGCCTCGCCGACCAGCCGCCGCCCCCACAGCGCCAGCCGGCCGGCCAGCCGCGGGTCGACCTCGATGG
This sequence comes from uncultured Actinomycetota bacterium, assembly GCA_963746465.1. Classification (GTDB taxonomy): domain Bacteria; phylum Actinomycetota; class Actinomycetes; order JACCUZ01; family JACCUZ01; genus CAVVAY01. Next base: position 653,682 of record CAVVAY010000013.1, read on the forward strand.
CGGCCCGCACCCGGTCGACCGCGAACGCCGAGTGCCCGGTGTCCTCGAGCACCGACAGCACCAGGTCGCGGGTCGAGTCGTCGAGGTACGCCGACACCTCCCGGTAGAAGTCCTCGGCGATGCCGTCGCCGACGTACGCCTTGACCAGGCCCTCCAGCCAGTTGCCCGGCGCGGTGCGCTCGTGGAACGCCTCCAGCGCCGCGATGAACGGCTCCATCGCGTCCTCCGGGGCGGCACCGATGTCCACCAGCCGCTCCCGGAGCAGCGCGAAGTGGTTGTACTCGGCGACGGCCATCGCGGCGAGCGCGGCCTTGTCGCCGAGGGTCGGAGCGAACGAGGCGTCGTCGGCGAGGCGCTCGAACGCGGTCAGCTCGCCGTACGCCAGCGCTCCCAGCAGGTCCACCACGGCCAGCCGGTAGTCCTCGTCGGCCAGCGGGTCGGGATGCTGGCCGGCAGGGACGTCGCCGGTGTCCTCGCGCGCGCTCACGGTCGGCAGCGTACCGAGGGGTTAGGGTGGGGCCTGGAAGAACGGATGCCCGGTCGCCCGACGAACCGATCGGCTCCGACCGACGCGTCCCGCGTCCGAGCGGCCCGCCGTCCTCCTGGCGGCGTGCGGCCCCGGACCCAGCGCGGGACCACGTAAGAAGGGCTCCGTCCTGAACACCCCATCCTTCGCCGAGCTCGGCGTGCTCCAGGCCACCGTGGACGCACTCGCCGACGTCGGCATCACCCACCCGTTCCCCATCCAGGCACTGACCCTGCCGGTCGCACTTCACGGCCACGACATCATCGGCCAGGCGAAGACCGGTACCGGCAAGACGCTGGGCTTCGGGATCCCGCTGCTGCAGCGCGTCGTGGCGCAGGATGAAGCGGGCGACCCGGCACTGCCGCCGTTCGAGCCGGGCAAGCCGCAGGCGCTGATCGTGGTCCCCACCCGCGAGCTGTGCGTGCAGGTGACCGAGGACCTGAAAAAGGCCGCAGCCCGCCGCAAGATCCGCGTGCTGTCCATCTACGGCGGCCGCGCGTACGAGCCGCAGGTCGAGGCGCTCAAGAAGGGCATCGAGGTCGTCGTCGGTACGCCGGGCCGGCTGATCGACCTCGCCCAGCAGGGCCTGCTCGACCTCGGGCACATCCGCAGCCTGGTGCTCGACGAGGCCGACGAAATGCTCGACCTCGGCTTCCTGCCGGACGTCGAGAAGATCGTCCGGCTGATCCCGGCCGGCCGGCAGACCATGCTGTTCTCCGCCACCATGCCCGGCGCGATCATCACGCTGGCGCGCTCGTACATGCACCACCCGACGCACATCCGCGCGGTCGACCCGGACGACGACGGCCAGACCGTCAAGGCCGTCGAGCAGCACGTGTTCCGGGCGCACGCGATGGACAAGGTCGAGATGCTCGCCCGCATCCTGCAGTCCGAGGGACGTGGCCTCACCCTGGTGTTCTGCCGCACGAAGCGCACCGCAGCCAAGGTCGCCGACGAGCTCGCCGACCGGGGCTTCGCCTCGGGCGCCGTGCACGGCGACCTCGGCCAGGGCGCCCGTGAGCAGGCGCTGCGCGCGTTCCGCAACGGCAAGGTCGACGTGCTCGTCGCCACCGACGTCGCGGCTCGCGGCATCGACGTGCAGGACATCACCCACGTCGTGAACTACCAGTGCCCCGAGGACGAGAAGACCTACCTGCACCGGATCGGGCGCACCGCCCGGGCCGGCGCGAAGGGCATCGCGATCACCTTCGTCGACTGGGACGACATGCCCCGGTGGGGCCTGATCGACAAGGCGCTCGACCTCGGGTTCGGCGAGCCCGAGGAGACCTACTCGAGCTCGGACCACTTCTACGAGGAGCTCGACATCCCGCGGCACGTGACCGGCACGCTGCCACGGGCGCAGCGCACCCGGGCCGGCCTCGACGCCGAAGAGGTCGAGGACCTCGGCGAGACCGGCCGGGCCGGCGGCCACGGCGCGTCCCGTCGGGGCGATCCGACCGGCAAGCGTGGCGACCGCGACCGCGGGGACCGCGGCGGTGACCGCACCGAGCGGGCCGACCGGCCGGATCGGGCCGACCGGCCTCCGCGCAAGGACCGCGAGCGCACCAGGACCCGCGGCGGGAAGCCCGCCACGACCATCGGCAGCACTCCCGGCAGCACGTCGGCAGCGACCGGTGAGGCAGCTGCCCCGACCGTTGACGGCACACCTCGCCGGCGGCGCCGCAGCCGCGGCGGTCGTGGAGCGGGCGGCAGCACGGAGCCGAGCGCCGAGCAGGGCTGACCGGGTGGGTGCCGACCTGGACGTGCTGCGCCGCTGGGAGTCCGGCGGCGCGGCCTGGCGGGTGCTCGCTCGTACGCCGGACCGGCTGGACCTCGCCCTGCTCACCTGCGACGCCGGCGAGCAGGTCGGGCGGCTGGTCTCGGCCGAGCCCGAGCTGCTCGCCTACGTCGGCGAGCGGACCACCAACGAGGACGACGCCCCTACAGGGTGATGACGACCTTCACCCAGGTACGCCGGCCGCAGGCGGGGCAGCGCATCCAGGACGGGTGCCCGCGGCGCACCATCGGCAGGTGCACCGACGGCAGTGCGAGGGTGACCAGCTGCCGCGGCGTCACCACGCTGACCTCCTCGCAGGAGGAGCACTCGACCGTGATCGCGCCCGGGGCCGGCGGCTGCTCGCTGACGCTGTAGAGCGACTGGCGGCCCTGCGGGTCGACGCGCAGCGGTGGCTGCGGCCGAACCGGCGCGCCGCGGCGGCGGAGACGGTCGAAGCCGGGCTCCTGGTTGCTCATCCGAACAGGCCCTCGGCCAGCTCGCGGTAGGCCTCGCTGCCGCGGGCCCGGCGCGCGGTGGTGAGCACCGAACGGCCTGCCGCGGGGGCCTCGGCGAACCGCACCGACTTCGGGATCGCGGGCTCGAGCACCCTCAGCGAGTAGCGGCCGGCCACGTCGGCGAGCACCGCGCGGGCATGGTTGGTGCGGCCGTCGAACATCGTGGGCAGGACCCCAAGGACCCGCAGGCCGGGGTTCAGGATGCGCTGCACGTCGGCCACCGTGTCGAGCAGCTGCCCTACGCCGCGGTGGCTGAGCATCTCGCACTGCAGCGGGATGATCAGCTCGTCGGCCGCGGTCAGCGCGTTGAGCGTGAGCACGCCGAGGGACGGCGAGCAGTCGAGCAGCACGACGTCGTACGCCGCGCTGACCTCCTCCAGGGCGCTACGCAGGACGTACTCGCGACCCGGGCGGCTGAGCAGCTGCGCCTCGGCGCCGGCCAGCTCGATGGTGGCCGGCAGCAGGTCGACACCGTCCTCGGTCGGCTGGATGGCCATCGAGGCGCCGACCCGGCCGAGCAGGACGTCGTGCACGCTCAGCTCGACCGCGTCCGGGTCCAGCCCGAGGGAGAACGTCAGGCAGGACTGCGGGTCCAGGTCGACGAGCAGCACCTTGCGACCGCGTTCGGCCAGGGCGGAGCCGAGCGAGGCGACGGTGGTCGTCTTGGCGACCCCGCCCTTCTGGTTCGCGACGGCGATGGTCCGGCTCACGGGCGCCATTGTGCCTGTCCCTCCCCCGGCCTGTCACCGCCGGCCCGGTAGCGTTTCGCGACGTGAGCACACCGCCCTTCCTGGAGCTGCCCGCGGGCGTGCGTGCCACCACGCTCGACACGCCCGGGGGGCCATTGGCAGCGCTGCGCTCGGAGCCGGCGGCCCCGAGCGGGGCACCGGTCCTGCTGGTGCCGGGCTACACCGGGTCCAAGGAGGACTTCATCGCGGTCCTCGCGCCGATCGCGGCCGCCGGCCACGAGGTGCTGGCGATCGACCAGCGCGGGCAGTACGAGAGCCCCGGCGGCGACGACCCCTCGTCGTACGACGTGAAGGCGCTGGCCGACGACGTGCTGACGATCCTGACCGGGCTGTCCGGCGGCCCGGCCCACCTGGTCGGCCACTCGTTCGGCGGTCTGGTGGCGCGGGCGGCCGCGCTTGCCGACCCGTCCGCGGTGCGCTCGCTGACCCTGATGAGCTCCGGGCCGGCTGCCATCCCGGCGCCGGCGGACACCAACGTCGCGCTGATGGCGCAGGCCTTGCCGGTGATGGACCTGGAGACCATCTGGACCGCCAAGCGGCAGCTGGAGGCCCAGCTCGAGCTGGCGCCGCCGCCACCCGCGATCGAGGCCTGGCTGCATGACCGGTTCGTGGCCAACCACCCGGTGGGGCTGCACCGGGTGGCCGAGCAACTGCTCTCCGAGCCGGACCGCACCGGCGAGCTGGCCGCTCTCGACCTGCCGGTGCTGGTCACCTTCGGCGACCGCGACGACGTCTGGCCGCCGGCGCTGCAGGCCGAGATGGCCGACCGGCTCGGGGCTCCCGCGGTCGTCCTGCCGGACGCCGGCCACTCCCCCGCCGCAGATCTTCCCGAGGTCACTGCCGCCGCCCTGCTGGCCTTCTGGGCCGGCCTCGCCTCCTAGCCCGTGCGGTTGCGCAGGTGAAGCGAGTCCTTCTCACCGGGATGTCCGGGACCGGGAAGTCGAGTGTCGTCCGCGAGCTGGTCGCCCGCGGATACAAGGCGGTCGACACCGACGACGGCTGGTGCGAGCCGCTGCCGGACGGTCGTCAGCAGTGGCGCGAGAACGCCGTCCAGGACCTGTTGGACACCGAGGACGCCGAGGTCCTGTTTCTCGCCGGCTGCGAGGAGAACCAGGTGCGGTTCCACCCGCAGTTCGACCACATCGTGCTGCTCAGCGCGCCGTTGGACACCCTGCTCCACCGGCTGGCGACGCGGACCGACAACCCGTTCGGCAAGAGCGACGAGGAGCGACGCCGGTTCCTCGACGACGTCGCGACGGTCGAGCCACGTCTGCGCCGGGTCGCCACCGACGAAGTGGAGACGACGGTGCCCCTCGACGAGGTCGTGACGACCGTGCTGCGCCTCATCGCGGACCCGCTCAGCTGACGCAGAACTCGTTGCCCTCCGGGTCGTGCAGCACCACGAAGTAGACCGGGTCGGTGGGGTCGTCGTCCCGGGTGCGGCGCTCGACGCTGGCCCCTAGGTCGACCAGCTCGGCGACCTTCGCCTCGACGATCTCGATCCGGCGCTCCAGCGGCAGGGCGTTGTCCCGGCCGGTCGGGTACAGGTCCAGGTGCAGCCGGTTCTTGCCGACCTTGGCCTCCGGCACCCCTTGGAACCAGATCGGCGGCCGCAGCCCCGCCGGGTCGAAGAGCCGGTCGTCGAAGGCGGCCTCGTCGCCGAGCCGGGCCTGGTAGTGGGCGTTCCAGGTCGTCGCCGGCTCCGACGGCGGCGACGGCTGGTAGCCCAAGGCCTGCGCCCAGAACCGCGCCAGCAACGGAGGGTCGTTCGCGTCGATGGTCAGCTGGAAGAACACCATGCGCCGAGCCTAGGACCGACCTCCGTCAGGCCGACTCGGTTAGGCAGCCTTCACCATCGCGGTCACACCGTCGGCGACGAGCTGCACCGCGATCGCGGAGAGCAGCAGGCCGGCGATCCGGGTGACCAGGATGACTCCGCTGTCCTTGATGACGCGCAGGATCACCACCGAGAAACGCATGAACAGCCACAGCACGACGTGTACGACGACGATGCCGAGCGCGAGGGCGACGCCCGAGCCGACGTCGTCGGCCCGTTTGACGAACACGATGGTCGCGACGATCGCGCCCGGACCGGCCAGCAGTGGTGTTCCCAGCGGCACCAGCGCCACGTTCACGTTCTTGGTCTCCACCGGGTCGTCGCCCTTGCCGGTGAGCAGCTCGAGCGCGACCAGCAGGAGCAGCAGCCCGCCGGCGACCTGCATCGAGGACAGGGTGATGCCGAGGTAGTCGAGGATCGTCTGACCGAACAGGGCGAACACCACGATGACGAAGAACGCGACGATCACTGCCTGTCCGGCGAGCCGCTTGCGCATCGCGTGGCTGCGACCGCTGGTCAGGCTGAGGAACAGCGGCACCGTGCCGGGCGGGTCCATGATCACGAACAGGGTGACGAAGACCTCGATGAAGAACTTGAGGTCGGCGGAGGTCATGTCGGACGTCTCACGCCGGGACGCCGCTGCGCACCTGGGCGAGCAACGCTGCGAGCACGTCGGGGTCGGTGGTGTTCTCGCCGAGCCGGTTCTCCTTGCCGGTGCCGTGGTAGTCGCTCGCGCCGGTCACCAGCAGGTCGAGGTCCGCCGCGAGCGCGCGCAGCCGGTCGCGGGCCTCCGGCGGGTTGTCGCGGTGGTCGACCTCGAGACCGGCCAGCCCGGCAGCGGCCATCGCCGCGATGGCGTCGTCTCCCACCGTGGTGCCGCGCTTCGCCGCGGCCGGATGGGCGAAGACCGGCACTCCCCCGGCCTCGCGCACCAGCTGGACCGCGCGGACGGCGTCGACGTAGTAGTGGCCGACGAAGAACTCGCTGCCGTCGTGCAGCAGGGTGTCGAAAGCGGCGGTGCGGTCGGGGACCACGCCGATGGCGACCAGCGTGTCGGCGATGTGCGGCCGCCCGACGGTGGCCCCGTCCTGCAGCTGGTCGAGCACCAGCTCCCAGGTGATCGGGTGGCCGGCGGCCGCCAGCTTGGCGACGATCGCCTTGGCCCGGGGGACCCGGTCGTCCAAGGCCATCGACATCTCCTCGGCGAGGGCCTCGTGCTCGGGGTCGAAGAGGTAGGCGAGCAGGTGCAGGCTGACGCCGTCGTACACGCAGGAGATCTCGGCGCCGCGCACCAGCCGCAACCCCGACGGCAGCGCCTCGGTGGCCGCCGCCCAGCCACGGACCGTGTCGTGGTCGGTGAGCGCGACGACGTCCAGCCCGGCGTCCGCCGCGGCCCGCACCAGCTCGGCGGGGGTCTCGGTGCCGTCGGAGGCCGAGCTGTGGGCGTGGAGGTCGATGCGCACCCGGCCAGCCTAGGGGCCGCAACGAACCCGTCCGGTCAGGCGGTCAGCCGTGGGGACAACGCCCCGCAGGGGATGTCCAGCTCGTGCCCGGCATTGCGCAGATCGGTGAGCACGAAGTCGTCGATGAGCAGGAACCCGGCAGTACCCGGCCACAGCACCGCCCAGACCCAGCAGCCCAGCGCCTCTCCCACGTAGACCGCGGGCGCCTCGGCCGCGGCGGGGCCGGGCTCCAGCGCCCACATCGCGGTCGGGATGCCGGCGGCGTGGATCTTGGCGTCCGCAGCGCGGTCCGGCATCAGGCCGGCGTCCGGGCCGTCCAGCCCGGCGAACCGGGCGCCCAGACCGACGCCCATCTCCTCGCCCACCAGGACCAGCTCGGCCACTCCGCCCAGCGGGGCCGGCCCGGAGCAGACCACCGCGGTGGCCCGGGCGCCGGTGCGCTCGTCGCCGGCGGTCGCCACACCGGTCACCAGCCAGCCGCGCGGGAGCGGCCACGGCAGCCAGAGCGGGACGCCGGCCACAGCCGCCGCGGCTCGAAGCACGTCAGTGGTCGGCTGCACCACCGGCTGGACCGGCGGGACCGGCCCGTGCTCGGCGCAGCGCCACGAGCTGGACCACAGACCCGGGGCATGCACCACGCTGCCGCAGCGCGGACAGCTCGGCTCGGGCCTCATGCCAGGAACGGTCCCGCCGCTGTGTCGGCGCGTCAACCCCTGGTGAGACGGCTACTCGACGACCCGCCGGGTGGTCGGCTCCTCGACCACCCGCTCCTCGACGACCCGGTCGGCAACGGGCTCCTCCACGACCCGACGAGTCACGGTCGGCCGGCGCTCCACCACGGTGCGACGCCGGATCACGCGGGACGGACCGGCGCCGAGCATGCTGATGCCCATCACCACCACGAGGACGACAGCGAGGATGATCAGGACGGTGAGCATGGCCCCTCCAGGTGCCTAGGCTGACTGGCGTGTTCCCGGACCCCCATGCCGCGAAACGGCGTGTCCCCTGTGTGGGTGCACTCGTGCACGACGACACGGGGCGGTTGCTGGTGGTCCGCCGGGGCCGCGAACCGGGCCGTGGCCTCTGGTCGGTGCCCGGCGGCCGGGTCGAGCCCGGCGAGTCGGACGCCGCCGCGGTCGAGCGCGAGGTGCTCGAGGAGACCGGCCTGCACGTCACGGTCGGCATCCGGGTGGGGACCGTGGTGCGCGACGGCCCGGACGACGTCCTCTACGACATCCGTGACTACGCCTGCATCGTCGCCGGTCCCACCAGCCCGGTGCCGGGCGACGACGCCGACGAGGCGCGTTGGGTGAGCCGTTCCGAGCTGTCCGGCCTGGACCTGGTCGAGCAGCTATGGGGCACCCTGGAGCAGTGGGGGATGCTGCCGCACTGACGCCGCTGTCGCAGGGGGTGGGGGCGTCGGCTCCGCGGAGGCCGGGTACGCCGACACGTACGGGCTCGGTATCGCCGAGTGCTGCCTCGCAGGCGGCGTCGGTGTCGCCGTCGCGCTGGGCGCGTCGTGGGTCGGCGCAGCCTCCGGCGCGGACAGCTGGCGGATCACGGCGTTCCCGCCGAGGACCAGCAGCAGGGCGACCACCAGCACCGGGACCCGCCGGGACGGCGGCCGGTCGTCCCCGATGAGGTCCGCCACCTTCTCAGCCTGCCCGCGGCACAGCCGTAACGGTCAAGAGTTGGGGGTTTCGGCCCGACAGATAGGTGTGGCGACCTACGGTGCTGACATGTCCCCCCACCCCCGAGTCCGGCTGCGGCTGACCTGGCGGCAGCGGCGGGCCTTCGTGGTGACGGTGCTCGTCTACCAGGTGCTGGTCTGGTCGGACGCGCTGCTCAACTCCGGCCAGTTCGGCGGCAACGGCCGGACCGCGATCGCCGGGGTCGTGTTCCTCGCCATGGCGGCGACCACCTGGTGGATCGGCACGTCGCTGACCCGCCGCGGCCTGGTGGTGCATGCCTTGCCGCCGATGATCATCCCGTGGAACGAGGTCCGCGAGATCGAGGTGCAGAACCAGCTCGGCAGCAAGATCGTGGTCGTGCACCACGGCTCGCTCACCGTGCCCGGTCTCGCCCGGCGTACGACTCTGTCCGCGCCGACCACCGGGCCGCTCGGCCGTGACGACGAGTTCCAGGACAAGGTCCGGGTGCTGCGCTCGTTCTGGGCCGCGCACCGCGACCGCGCCGCCGCCTGAGCGCTCAGCTCTCCTGAGGCTCCGGCCGGCCCGGCTGCTCGCCGCCCCGCGCCGCGCCGTACGACTGCTTCGGCACCATCACCTTGCGGCGGAAGACACAGACGACCACGCCGTCCTGGTTGTAGCCGCGGGTCTCGACGTGCACGACGCCACGGTCGTTCTTGGACCTCGACTCGGTCTTGTCCAGGACCGTGGTCTCGCCGTAGATCGTGTCGCCGTGGAAGGTCGGCTTCACGTGCCGCAGCGACTCGACCTCGAGGTTGGCGATGGCCTTGCCGCTGACGTCGGGCACGGACATGCCGAGCAGCAGCGAGTACACGTAGTTGCCCACGACGACGTTCTTGCCGAAGTCGGTGGTCTTCTCGGCGAAGTTCGCGTCCAGGTGCAGCGGGTGGTGGTTCATCGTGAGCAGGCAGAACAGGTGGTCGTCGTACTCCGTGACCGTCTTCCCCGGCCAGTGCTTGTACGTCGCACCGACCTCGAACTCCTCGTAGTAGCGGCCGAACTGCATGTCAGACCGCCGGCTTCATCCGGGCCAGGACCTCGCGGGCCTTGTCCGCCTCGGACCACGTGCAGTGGATGTCGTACGAGCTGGCCACGATCTTGCTCTTCGAGGTGAAGTCGCGTCGGCCGCCGGAGAGGGCGTGGCCGACGAAGCCGAAGATGGCACCCATCACGGCGCCGTACAGCAGAGCCGAGGCGATGAGGCCGAACGTGTTGGTGCCGCTCTCGGCGAAGACCGAGAGCAGCACGCCGACGAAGAGGCCGAACCAGAGCCCAGTGGCCGTGCCTGCCATCGCCGCCCGACCACGGGTCAGCCGGCCGAGCACGTTCTCGACCATCTTGAGGTCCGAGCCGACGATCGACACGTGCTGGACCGGGAACTGCTCGTCGGACAGGAAGTCGACCGCGCGCTGCGCCTCGAGGTAGGTGTCGTAGCTGCCGACCACCTGACCGCGCGGGATGTCCGAGTACTGCTCGTGAGTCGACATGCAGGGATCCTCCGGAGGGCCGAGCGCTAGGCGTACGGCCCCTAGCGTGCCACCCTGCACGCATGCCGACCGACGACCGGGTGGTGCTGCGCTCCAGCTGGCGCATCGAGCTGCTGGGCCTCGCGCCTGCGGTCGTGGCGATCGGCGCCGTCAGCGCGTGGGGTGGCGAAGTCGCCTCGGTCGTGGTGGTGGCCGTCGTGTTCGTCCTGATGGCAGTGCTCTTCCACTACCTGATCCACGTCGTTCTCACCCCACGTGGCATCGAGCTGTGGCGGTACGGCCGCACCGTGGTGCCGTGGTCGCAGGTCGAAGCGATCTTCATCCACGGGTCGTGGTTCACGGTGTACCGGGTGGCGCTGCTGCGGCGGGACCGGTCAGCGCGGTCACTGCCCGCCCCGCGTGCCGCCTTCGGGGTCGGGCGACGCGAGCTCGAGGAGGCCCGGGAGCTGGTCGAGCAGTGGTGGCTGCGATACCGCGGCGACGACTTCCGGCCGTCGGCGGTGGCGGCTTTCCCTCGCGACGACCTCTGGGCCCCACCTCCGGCCTAACCCCCCGTCACTCCCACGTGGTGGGGATGCCGTGTGGTGCGGCGCTGCCGAGCAGCCGCTCCTCGCCACCTGGCCAGGCCTGCAGGGTGACGAGGAACTCGTGCGCGCCCCCCGGCGTACGACGTCGCGGCTCGAGCGCCAGCCGCGCGAACCCGGCTGTGCCCGAGGCCTGCGACCCGAGCGCCGACAGCCGTGCCGCAGCACGAGCCTGCTCACCCGCCTCGAGGTACTGCCACATCACCGAGTGCCAGACCACCGTCGTGGTGCCGTCCCGCAAGGTCAGCCGGTCGAGGAAGTCGGCGGCGCCGGACGCCTCGACGGTCGCCGGCACCGCGGCCGCGACCGCCAGCGCGCCGCGGAGCCGGGCGAGGCGATCCGGCTGGTCCGGCCACACGTACGACGTGAGCCTCAACCGTCCCTCGGTGGTCGTCGGGTCGAGGGGTGCGACGTCGCAGCCGAGCCGCTCGACGACGTCCAGCCGGCCACCCAGCGGCGGCAGCCGCCCGTGCCAGGGGTCGGTGAGCACCACCGCGGACGAGCCGGGTCCGACCGAGAGGCCGCCGGCGAGGTCGATGCGGAACTGGTCGGCGCGCAGGTTCAAACCCGCGCTGGCACCGATCTCGACCAGCCGCAGCGGCCGACGGTGATCGGCGACAAGGTGCAGCAGCCCGCCGATCAGGGCCGCGGACCTGCCCACCTCATTGGTCTGCGGCGCCTGGTGCAGCGACCGGCGCAGCTCGTCGGGCTGGTCGGCGAACAGGTCGCGCAGTGCGGCCCAGGCCGCCTCGCGGTCTCCGGTCCCGCCCACCGACGGATAGGTCAGCGCCAGAGCCGGTGCGCGCCGCTCCAGCACCAGCCGGTGCGCGCCACCCATCAGTCGCAGGGCGAGTGCGCTCGGACCGGGGTCCTCCTCATGGCCCCGGAGCACGTCGTACGACGGTCCGCCGGCCTCGACGTCCTCGGCCACGCGCCGCAGCAGGAAGTCGTACAGCGGCGAGCCGAGTGCCGCGCAGCCCTCGGCCTGCTCCCGGATCAGGGCGACCATCCGCCCCGTCCCGGGTTCAGCCACGGAGCCTGTACTCCTCCAGCAGCCGGCGACCGATGATCATCTTCTGGATGTCAGAGGTGCCCTCTCCGATCAGCAGCATCGGTGCCTCGCGGTAGAGGCGCTCGATCTCGTACTCCTTGGAGTAGCCGTAGCCGCCGTGGATGCGGAACGAGTCCTCGACGACCTCCTTGCAGTACTCGCTTGCGAGGTACTTGGCCATCCCGGCCTCGATGTCGTTGCGCTCGCCGGAGTCCTTCTTCCGGGCCGCCATCACCATCATCGCGTGCGCCGCCTCGACCTTGGTCGCCATCTCGGCCAGCCGGAACTGCACGGCCTGGTGCTGCGCGATCGGCTTGCCGAACGTCTCCCGCTGCTGCGAGTAGCGGATGCCCAGCTCGAACGCGCGCTGGGCGACCCCGCAGCCGCGCGCCGCCACGTTGACGCGGCCCACCTCGACGCCGTCCATCATCTGGTAGAAGCCCTTGTTCGGCTCGCCGCCGAGGATCCGGTCGGCCGGCAGCCGGTACCCGTCGAAGACCGCCTCGGTGGAGTCGACGCCCTTGTAACCCATCTTCTCGATCTTCCCGGGGATCGTGAGCCCCGGTGCGACCTCGCCGAAGCCTGGTTCCTTCTCCACGAGAAAGGTCGTCATCCGCTGGTGCGGCTTCGCGTCCTGCGCTGCCTCGCCGTCGGTACGGACCAGCACTGCCAGCAGGTTCGACGTACCGCCGTTGGTGATCCACATCTTCTGGCCGGTGATGACGAACTCGTCGCCCTCGCGCACCGCCTTGGTGGAGATGGCACTGACGTCCGAACCCAGCGCCGGCTCGGACATCGAGAACGAGCCGCGGACCTCGCCGGTGGCCATCCGGGGCAGGAACGCCTTCTTCTGCTCGTCCGTGCCGTGCTGCTGCAGCAGGTAGGCGACGATGAAGTGTGTGTTGATGATGCCGCTGACGCTCATCCAGCCGCGGGCGATCTCCTCGACGACCAGCGCGTAGGTCAGCAGCGATTCCCCCAGCCCGCCGTGCTCCTCCGGGATCATCAGGCCGAACAGGCCCATCTCCTTCATGCCCTCGACGATGTCCGCCGGGTAGGTGTCGTCACGCTCGAGGGCCGCGACGTTCGGCAGGATCTCCTTGTCCACGAAGCCACGGACGGTCTTGACGATCTCCTGCTGGACGTCGGTCAGACCCTCGGTCTGGGCGAGACGACCCATGGCGCGACTCCTCGGCTGGCGACGACGGCGGGCGCTTTGTTACCGGCGAGTATGCCCCGGTACGACGGACCGCCGGCCGCCGGGGTCAGGCGCCCGTGGGCTGCCCGACCGGCCGCCCCACGGCGTAGTAGCCGGGCACGACGCTGAACCCGAGCCGGTCGTTGGCCGCGAGGATCGGCGCGTTCTGGTCCATGTTCTGGGTGTAGATGCGGTGGTGCCCGAGAGCCCGCATCGTCAGCGCGTGCTGGGCCTTCAGCGCCGTGGCCAGTCCCTCCCCCCGCGCGCCGTCGCGCACGCCGGTGAAAAAGGTGTTCAGTGCCTCGTCCTTGGCGCGGTCCATCACGGCGGTCATGCCGACCGGTCGGCCGTCCCGGAAGGCCAGCAGCACGTACGACGGGTCGGGCAGGAAGCCGCGGAACACCGAGTAGGGCAGCACCTCGTCGCTGCCCTCGGCGTCCGGTGCGTCCCGCCAGGTCTCGACGGTGAGGTCGTAGACCTCGCGCCAGGCGGACTCGTCGGCGTCGTCGGGCAACGGGCGCAACGCGAACCCCGCCTGCTCGGCCTGCGCCACGCTGGACTGGGCAGCCGTCTCGTCGAGGGAGTCGAGGTCGAGCAGCGACTCACGGTGGTGCCCGACCACGTGGTACCCGAGCCGTGCGGACGCGGCGAGGCTGTCATCGTCCAGCGCATGAACGCTGTCGGCGAGACCGGGCAGGCCGTAGGCGGCCGTTGCGTCGGCGAGCACGTCGGCGACGACCCGGCCGACTCCTCGGCGCCGGGCCCGCGGCAGGACGTAGACCCCGCCGGCGGCGTAGCCGTTCTGCGCGATGCCCTTGCCGATGAGGAAGGCATCGGCCACCGGCTCGCCGTCAGCTCGCCCACGAGCATCAGGTGCGGAGTGCCCGGCGGCATCGACCTGACCCGGTCGGCCACGAAGTCCTTGCCCCACCACAGAGGGTCGCCTTCGTGCAGCGCGTCCAGGTCCTCGTGCAGACCGCCCGGGCGGACGGTCACCGATCCCCGTTGGCGCGGCAGCACGATCGGAGGCGCTGTCGTCTCGGCCATGACGCGAGTCTGGGACTCGACGGTCCAGCGCGTCAGCCGGATCAGCAGATCCGGACCGTTCGGCCACGGTGCAGACTGATCGGATGCACCGACGCGTCGCCCTGGTGGCTGGGGCACTCCTCGCCGTGGTCTGTGCGGTCGCCGGCTCGGCGTCCGGCCCGGCATCGGCCAAGCCGGGTCCCGAGCAGCCGCCGTGTGGCACGAGGAACGCGCCGCCGACGACGTACGACCACGTGGTCTGGGTGGTCCTGGAGAACCACTCTTTCGAGGACCTGCTCGGCACCGGACGGGCCCCCTACCTCGACAACCTGGCCGCTTCCTGCGGCGTGGCGACGAATGCCTGGGGGGTGACGCACCCCTCGCTGCCGAACTACCTCGCGATGGTGTCGGGCCGGACCGGGGGCATGACCCGGACGTGCACACCCGCGCAGTGCCCGCAGCGTCGGCGCACGCTGTTCGACCAGGTCCGGGCCCAGGGCGGCAGCGGCGGGTGCTCGCCGAGTCGATGCCCTCGCGGTGCCGGCGGACCGATGCCGATCCCTACGTCGTGCGGCACAACCCGCCCACCTATTTCCCCGGGCTGGCGAGCACGTGTCGGCAGTGGGACCTGCCGATGGGTACGCCGACCGGCGGCCGTCTGGTGACGATGGTCCGCGAGGGCCGGCTCCCGACGTTCCTGCTCGTCGTCCCGAACCAGTGCCACAACACCCACGACTGCGACATCCGGGCGGGCGACGACTGGCTCGCACGGATCGTGCCCCTGCTCACGAACGGCCCCGACTACCGCGAGGGGCGCACAGCGGTCTTCGTCACCTGGGACGAGGGTGCCGGTGGGCACGCCGGGCAGCACTGCCGCGCGAGCCGCGCCCGCTCCTGCCACATCGTCACGGCCGTCATTGCGCCGACCACCGTGCCAGGCACCAGATCGCCGACCTTCTTCGACCACTACTCGCTGCTCGAGACCACGGAGCGGCTGCTGGGCATAGCGCGGCGCCTCGGTCATGCGGCGGACGACCGGACGGCGAGCATGCGCGGCGCTTTCGGGCTCTGAGCTCAGGCTCGACCGGCGGCCACGGGCAGGCGCAGCACGAAGGTTGCACCGGTCGCGCTGTCGCGCACCATGCATGACCCGCCGTGCCGCTCCGCGATGGTGGAGACGATCGCGAGCCCGAGCCCGCTGCCGCGCCCGCGTGCGGGCCTCGTGCAGCGCGACGAAGCGGTCGAAGATGCGCTCCCGGTCTTCCGCGGAACGCCCGGTCCGTCGTCGGCGACCTCCAGGCGCACGGCGCCGTCCGCCGCCCCGAGCCGCACTCGTACGACGGACCGGGCGTGCCGGACCGCGTTCTCGAGCAGGTTGCGCACCAGCCGGCGCGAGCTCGTCGACGTGCCGGTGACCGGAGCGGCCGACACCTCGGCCGTGACGATCTCCACGCCGTCGTACCCCGCATGCCGGGTGACCTCCTCGAGAACGACGTCGTCGAGGTCGAGCAGGTCGTGCCGCGGCGGAGCGACGCCGTCGGTGGTGCGTGCCAGGTAGAGCAGGTCGTGCACCAGCCGGTCCATCTCGGTCGGCGTCCTGCAGCAGCAGCCTGGCCGTCTGCCGGCCAGTCGTTGTCGTCGCGGGCGCAGCGCGACCTCGAGCTGCGCGCGCAGACGCCGTCACCGGGCTCTGCAGCTCGTGCGACGCGTCGGCGACGAACTCGCGCTGCCGGCGGCTGCCCTCCTCCAGCCGGTCGAGCATCTGGTTCATCGTCGCGGCGAGCTGGCCCACCTCGTCCCCGGACGCCGGCACCGGCACCCGCCGCGCGAGGTCCTCGTCGGTGATGGGGCGACCTGGCGCGGATGTCCTCGACCGGCCGAAGCGTCCGCCCGACGACCAGCCAGGTGCCGGCCGCGACGAGCAGGACGAGCAGCGGCACCCCGACTGCCAGGTCCCGCCGCAGCGTTCGCGACGCCTCGCCGACGGACTCGAGGCTGGAGCCGGCGACGATCGTGACCTGGCCTTGCGGCGTGCTGTAGCGGGCAGTCCAGACGCGGTAGTCCTCGGTCTCCTTGTCGTCGGGGGCGTCGCGCAGCACCCGCATCGTCGGCTTGCCGGACGAGCGGTCGAGGTGATCGCGGCCGCGCCCGTGATGTTGTCGGAGCCGGCCAGCACGCTGCCGTCGTCGGTGAACACCTGGGCGACGTCCTCACCGCCGAGCCGAGCGTCTTCGGGAGCGGGCCTGCCGGGCGAGCACGGCCAGGTCGAGCACGCGGCTGCGGGCCAGGCGTCGGCTGTCCGGTGCAGCGAGCGGTCGAGCGTGACGAGCAGGAGGACCGAGCCGACCGCCAGCGCGGCGCTGAAGATCACGCGTGGTGAGCAGCGTGATGCGTGCGCGCACCGACCGCATGGCCGGGCGCTCAGCCACCGTCGGCGTCAAGCGGTAGCCGACGCCGCGGACGGTCTGCAGTGCCGATCGGTCGAACGGCTCGTCGATGCGCAGCCGGAGCTGGCGCACGTAGACCTCGACGATGTTGGGGTCGCCGTCGAACGTGAAGTCCCAGACGTGGTCGAGGATGCCGCTCTTCGAGAGCACCTCGCCCGGGTGTCGCATGAGGTACTCGAGGAGTGAGAACTGTCGCGGGCTCAGCGCCACCGGGCTCTCGCCCGCGCAGCACCTGGTGGTGCCGGGTCGAGCCGCAGGTCCCCGACGGCGAGCACCTGCGGCCGCGCCGGTGCGCCCCGCCGCACGAGCGCTCGCAGCCGAGCGAGCAGGACGACGTAGGAGAAGGGCTTGGAGAGGAAGTCGTCGGCGCCGGTGTCCAGGGCGGTGGCCTCGGCCGAGTCGCCGGTGCGGGCGGTGAGCATCAGGATCGGCGTCCAGATACCGGCCTCGCGCAGCTTGCGCCAGACTCCTCGCCACTCATCCCCGGCAGCATCGCGTCGAGCACGATCGCGTCGTAGGGGTTCTCGGTGGCCAGCCAGTGCCCGTCGGTCGCCGTCGCCGCGACGTCCACGGCGTAGCCCTCGTGCTCGAGCCGCGGCGCACCGCGTCAGCGAGCCGTGCGTCGTCGTCCACGACGAGGATCCGCATGCCGTCACGATCCCACGGGACGCAGCGCGGCTGAAGGCGCGCTGAACGATTTGGCCCTTCAGCGTCGGCTTCAGCGCCCGGCATGGCCATGGCGACCCAGCACGACCGGACCGCGGTGGCGCCCGAGCCCCCTCGCGCTGGCGCTGGTCGCCCTCGGCGGCCGGTGCGGTGGCGGCTGCGGGGGCGCCCGGAAGCCTGCCTCCGCGACGGACCCGCGGCCCCGGCTCCGGCCACGCGGTTCGTCGACCATCGACAACCCGTTGATGCCCCTGGCGCCCGGCACGTGATGCGCTACCGCGAGACCGGCGACGACGGCGCCGGCCGGTGGTGGTCCGGTCACCCACCGGACCAAACGGGTGCAAGGCGTGACGACGGTCGTGCACGGGACGCGTCCTCCTCGGCGGTGCAGCTGGTGGAGGACACCTTCGACTGGTACGCCCAGGACCGCCGCGGCAACGTCTGGTACTTCGGCGAGAACACCAAGGAGTACGAGAACGGCCAGGTCTGAGCACGGCGGGCTCATGGAAGGCCGGGCGCGACGGCGCCCGGGCCGGGATCGTCATGAAGGCGCACCCGCGGGTCGGCAGACGCTACTTCCAGGAGTTGTACCCCGGTGAGGCCGAGGACCAGGGCCACGGTGCTGGGCAAGATGCAGCCGTGACCGTCCCGTACGGCTCGTTACCGGAACTGCTGAGGACAAAGGACTTCACCGGCTGGAGCGGACCAGACGAGAACAAGTACTACAAGCGCGGCGTCGGGTCGGTGCTCGAGGTAAGCCTCCACGAGAAGGACACCAACGGCTGGTCGGCAAGGACCGGCCGTGAGACTGAAGGGAACGACATGAGGAAGCGGACAATGGTCATCGGCGGCAGGACTGGTGTCGCGGCGGCGGTCACCGATCGGCGGCGTCGTCGCGGCGTCATCCGCGATGACGGCGAGGGCACGTCAGCGGGCCGCAGGCCGAGCGGGCGACCGCGGCCGCACTCGAGGCGACCCACGGCGGAAAGGCCAACGCCGTCGAGCGGGACTCCGAGAACGGCGCGACGTGGGAGGTCGAGGTCACCAGGACGGCGGCAACACCGTCGACGTACGCCTCGACGAGAACTTCCAGGTGGTCGTCGTCGAGGGTGACAGCGAGAGGTCCGACGGCTCCGGCGCCGACGACTGACCCGTTCAACGCGCTACGAGCACACTGTTCCCGCCGTCCACGACGACGCACTGGCCGGTGATGTAGGACGACCCCGGCGACGCCAGGAAGGCCACGACGGCGGCCACCTCTGCCGGCGTACCGGACCGGCCGACGGGTGAGCGCCGGCCGTGCTCCGCCTCGTCCTCGGGCTGGGACCCGCTCGCGATCCACCCCGGCGCGACCGCGTTGCACGTCACGCCAGACCTGCCCACTTCGACGGCGACAGCACGGGTCAGACCCACCATGCCGGCCTTGGCCGCCGCGTACGACGACTGGTCGGGCATGGCGTTGACCGGACCCGTCGTCGACGCGACGTTCACGATCCTCCCGAAGCCCCGCCCGACCATCCCCGGCAGGAACGCACGGGTCACCAGAAATGCTGTGTCCAGGTTGCGCGCGAGGTCGGCCCGCCAGTCAGCCGCTGACATCGACGAGACGGGGCTCTGCACGTCCGGCGATCCGACGCTGAGCATGCCGGCGTTGTTCACCACGACGTCGACGTCACCGATCGATGCGTGCAGGGAGTCGACGTCGGCCTCGCGGGTGAGGTCCGCGACCAACCCGAGCGATGCGTTGCCCAGCTCGGCCGCTCGGGCCGCGATCCGCTCGGTCGTAGAGGTCACGTGCACGGTGGCACCGAGGTCGGCGAGGGCTCGAGCGCAGGCGAAGCCGATGCCGTCGGGCGAGCCGGCACCGGTCACCAGGGCGACCCTGCCGGCGAGGGTGGACAGCCTCAGTCCTGCGGGGGCTCGAACGACGACGTGCGCGTCATGCCGGCGGCGCGTCCTTTGCCCGCGACACGAGCGCCATCTTCCGGGACGCCTCGTCGATCATCTCGTCGCCCAGCATGACGGCACCGCGCATCCCGCCGGCCTCCGACGTGTGCCAGTCGTAGGCGTCCAGGATCAGCTCGGCGTGGTCGTAGTCGTCCTGCGCCGGCGAGTACACCTCGTTGGCGGCATCGATCTGGCCGGGGTGCAGCACCCACTTGCCGTCGAAGCCCAGTGCGGCGGACCGGCCGGCCACCCGGCGGAACCCCTCGACGTCCTTGATCTGCAGGTACGGCCCGTCGATCGCCTGCAGGTCGTAGGTGCGGGCGGCCATCAGGATCCGCATCAGGATGTAGTGGTAGGCGTCGCCGACGTCGTAGCCCGGCGGCTGCTCACCGACCACCAGCGACTTCATGTTGATGGAGGCCATGAAGTCGGCCGGCCCGAAGATGATCGTCTCGCACCCGCGGCGACGCGCCGGCGATGGCGTCGACCTCGACGAGGCCCTTGGCGTTCTCGATCTGCGCCTCGATGCCGATCCGGCCGACGTCGAGGCCCAGGGTCTTCTCCAGCTGGGTCAGCAGCATGTCCAGCGCGTGCACCTGCGACGCGGTCTGCACCTTGGGCAGCATCACCGCGTCGAGGTCGGCGCCGGCGCCTTCGACGACCGCGATCACGTCGCCGTACGTCCACTGGGTCGTCCAGTCGTTGACCCGCACCACCCGGGTCTTGCCGGACCAGTCGCCCTCGGTCAGCGCCGACACGATGTTGCTGCGGGCGTCCACCTTGGCCAGCGGCGACACCGAGTCCTCCAGGTCGAGGAACACCTGGTCGGCGGGCAGCCCCTGCGCCTTGCCGAGCATCTTCGGGTTCGAGCCGGGCACCGCCAGGCAGGAACGACGCGGGCGCGGTGCCTGACGGCCGCTCGGCAGGCTGGTCGGCTCGCTCACGGCGGTCAGGCTACCGACGGGTCACTCGGCCGGGATCGAGGGCTCCACGTCGCCGCCGGAGGAGACCACGATCCCCAGCCCCACCAGCAGCAGCAGCCGCGGCCGGCACCGCCGCGAGCGGCGGGGTCTGGCCCAGTGCAGCCGCGGCGATCAGCGCAGCTCCCGGGATCTCCAGGAGCAGAGCCAGCGACACCACGGTGGGACTCGTCGAGCGCAGCACCATGTTGAACACCGAGTGGCCCAGGAGCTGTGCGCCGGCCGTCAGCGCGAGCAGCTGCAGCCAGGTCCGGTCGCTGAAGCCCCAGAGGTCGACGCCTCCGACCAGGCAGGCGACCAGCAGGGCGCCGGCTGCGGTCGAGTAGCACAGCGCGGTGTACGTCGTGGTGGTCACTGTCCGGCGTACCTCGGCGCCGGCGACCGTGTAGAACGCCGCGAACACCCCGCCCAGGAGGGCGAGCAGGTCCCCGGCGAGTGCACGTGGCTCCAGGGAGAAGTCCACCCCGGTGAGGACGACGACCGCCACCAGGGACACGGCGATGCCCAGCCAGGCACGCCGCGGGATGTGGTGGCCCTGTGCCCGGGCGATCAGCGCGACCCAGACGGGCTGGGTGGCCACGATCGCGGTGGCCGAGGCGACCGAGGTGTAGCGCAGGCTCGGGACCCAGGTGGCGAAGTGCAGGGCGAGCAGCACCCCGGCCCCGGCCGCCCAGCGCAGCTCCCGCCGGACAGGCCGCGCAGCTCGGGCGCCGGCGCACCAGGCCACCGGCCAGATCGCGACCAGCGCCAGGACGTTGCGCCAGAGGGCGACCGCGAGCGCGGGCGCCACGATCGCCGCCATCAGCGGGCCGGACGTCGACACCGCGACGATGCCCACCGCCATCAGCATCGCGTCGGACCGCGGCGGGCGGCCGACCGTGCGCGGGTGGGCGGCAGCGGGCTGGGTCACCGCGCCATCATCGGCCACGGCCTCGGGCCCCTCGTCGTCCGGCCGAGCCCGACCGCGGCGACGGGACTGCTGACCGCGGTGAACTCGCCGCTCTCAGCAACCGTTGATCACGCCAGCGTGATCAACTTCAGGGAGCGCCGGGGTGTGGGACGCCGGGGGGTGATCGTCGATCGGGACGCCGAGCTGGCTCGCGCGCTGGTCGATGAAGCCTGCCGGAAGTCGTCCCTGGTCTGGCTGCGGCCGGCCGGTGCGGACCGGGCCCAGGCCGTCTGGCACGTGTACGTCGACGGCGCGGTGCACCTGGTCACCGGCGGCCTCGAGCAGCCCGCCCCCGAGCTCACCGACGGGGCCGAGGTCGACGTCACGGTCCGGAGCAAGGACACCGGCGGCCGGGTGGTCACCTATCGGGGCACCGTGTCGACGATCGCGCCCGACGACCAGGCCTGGGACACCGTGGTGACCGAGCTGCACGCGAAGCGCCTGAACCCTCCGGACGGCGAGGGGCAGCCGGCCCGGTGGGCCCGTGAGTCCCGGGTCGTCCGGATCGAACCGGTCGGGCCGCTCGTGGAAGGCCCCGGCCACCTCTCGCACCGCTCGCACGCCGCCGAGCCAGCCGCCTCGCCCGCCACCACCCGCGGGCCGCTGCCGTTCGTCGTCGGCCGCCGGGCCCGCCGCAGGTAACCCGCTCGATGTCGGCTCCGCTGGCTATCGTCAGCAGCATGGAGCAGATGGTGGCCGTCGGACAGGACCAGGTCTGGGTGGACGAGCACGGAGCGTCCGACGGCCGCCCGTGCTCCTGCTGCACCCGGGCGTCGGGACGTCGGCGATCTACGACGCCGTCGTCCCCGAGCTGATGCGCGACTTCCGTGTGGTGCGGTTCGACAAGCGGGGGTTCGGCCGCTCACCGGCGCCGACCCAGCCGTTCGATCACGCCCAGGACCTGCTCGCCGTGCTGGACGCGCTCGACATCGGGGCCGCACACCTGGTCGGGAACAGCATGGGAGGCAGCGCGGCGCTCGACGTCGCCGTGCGGGCGCCGAAGCGGGTGGCCAGCCTGACGCTGCTCTGTCCCGGTGTCAGCGGCTACGACTGGCCCGACGAACCGATCGACGAGGAGTTCGAGAAGCTGGCCGCCGCCGGCGATGTGGCCGGGCTCGTCGAGCTCGCCCTCCGGCTGTGGGCGGCCGCCGGCGACGACCAGGGCGCCCGTCAGCAGGTCACCGAGGCCGCATCGGCCTGGCAGCTGGAAGCGGAGTACGAGCAGGAGGGCGAGCCAGCCTGGCCGCACCTCGGCTCGATCTCCGTTCCGACCACGGTGATGATCGGCGGCCTCGACCATCCGCCGCTGGTGGCCTGCAACGAGGAGCTCGTCCGGCTGATCCCGGGCGCGCAGGTTGTCCGGATGCCCAAGGTCGACGACCTGCCGAGCCTGCGCGACCCGGCCCTGGTCGCGCGAACAGTTCGTGACACGGTTCACCCGCGCCGGTCCGCTGCGCCGGGAGGCGCTCCGCCGGCAAAAAAAAAAAAAAAAAAAAAAAAAAAAAAAAAAAAAAAAAAAAAAAAAAAAAAAAAAAAAAAAAAAAAAAAAAATATGTGACACCGCCCGCCGACGCGTGGCAGCCCGGATCCGCGGCGCTGCGCCGGGTAGCCTGATCGGCGTGAGCGGCGCGCCGACCAGGGTCTACATCGCGCGCCTGGCCGGCACCCCACTGTTCGACCCGATGGGCGACCAGGTCGGCCGGGTGCGCGACGTCGTCGTGTCCCTGCGGATCGGGCCCGAGGAGCCGCGGGTGCTGGGGCTGGTCGTCGAGGTGCCCGGCCGCCGCCGGATCTTCGTGCCGATGACCCGGGTGACCTCCGTCGACGCGGGGCAGGTCATCACCACCGGACTGGTCAACATGCGCCGGTTCCAGCAGCGCCCCACCGAGACCCTGGTGCTCGGCGAGATGCTCGACCGCACGGTGACCTTGCACGAGGACGGCTCCCGGGCCGTGGTCGAGGACGTCGGCATCGAGCAGCAGCGGACCCGCGACTGGGCTGTGACCCGGCTGTTCGTCCGGCGTCCGGGCAAGGGGCTGCGTCGCCGGGGCGAGACCCTCACCGTCGAGTGGCGGGACGCCGGCGGGCTTCAGGTCGAGGAGACCGGCCAGGGTGCGGCCAACCTGCTGGCCACCTTCGAGCAGCTCAACGCGGCCGACCTGGCCGGCGTGCTGCACGGCCTGTCGTCCAAGCGCCGGGTCGAGGTCGCCGCCGCGCTGGACGACGAGAAGCTGGCCGACGTCCTCGAGGAGCTGCCCGAGGAGGACCAGGTCGAGATCCTCGGCGAGCTGGAGCAGGAGCGCGCCGCCGACGTGCTCGAGGCCATGCAGCCCGACGACGCCGCCGACCTGCTCTCCGAGCTGCCGCAGGCCGACGCCGAGAAGCTCCTCCAGCTGATGGAGCCGGACGAGGCCGCCCCCCTGCGCCGGCTGCTCGCCTACTCCGACGACACGGCCGGCGGCATGATGACCACCGAGCCGGTGATCCTGCCGCCGGACGCCACGGTCGCCGACGCCCTCGCCCGGGTCCGGCAGCCGGAGCTCTCGCCGGCGCTCGCCGCCCAGGTGTACGTCTGCCGGCCGCCGATGGAGACCCCGACCGGCCGGTTCATCGGCATCGCGCACATCCAGCGGCTGCTGCGCGAGCCGCCGTCCGCACTGGTGAGCGGGGTCGTCGACTCGAGCATCGAGCCGCTGCACCCCGAGGTGCCGCTGGCCGCGATCACCCACCACCTGGCGACGTACAACATGGTGGCCGCACCGGTCGTCGACGAGAACGACCACCTGCTCGGCGCGGTCACCGTCGACGACGTCCTGGACCACCTGCTGCCCGAGGACTGGCGGCACGGCGGCCACCTGCTCCGCGGGACGGTCGCGGCGAGCGAGGCACCCGATGGCGCGTGAGCCCCGCCGGGTGACCCGGCTCGACCAGCCACGGGAGGTACGCCGGGCACTGGTGCCGACGCCGTCGTACGACCCGGAGGCCTTCGGTCGGCTCAGCGAGCGCATCGCGCGCTTCATCGGCACCGGCCGGTTCCTCGTGTACATGACCGTCTTCGTCGTGCTCTGGGTGGCCTGGAACGCCGTGGCGTGGCGGCCCAGTTCGACAACTACCCGTTCATCGCGTTGACCCTGATGCTGTCGCTGCAGGCGTCGTACGCCGCGCCGCTGATCCTGCTCGCGCAGAACCGGCAGGCCGACCGCGACCGGGTGCAGTACGAGCAGGACCGCAGCCGGGCCGAGCGCAACATCGCCGACACCGACTACCTCACCCGCGAGCTCGCCTCGCTGCGGATGGCCGTCGGCGACGTCGCCACCCGAGACTTCCTGCGCTCCGAGCTGCGCCAGCTGCTGGACGACCTGGAGGAGCGGCGGGCTCTCGAGGCCGGACCGGGCGGCCGGCCTACCGGGGACCAGGGCTGACGCTGCCCGACGGCTCCAGGCTGTCGTCGTCGATGAAGCGCCCGAGCAGGTCGGCCAGTGCCGCTGCCTCGTCCTCGGCCAGCCGGCCGACGGCATGGTCGGCGACACCGCGCAGGTGCACCGGGCTGGCCGCACGCAGCCGGTCGAGGCCGTCGTCGGTCAGCACCGTGAACAGCCCGCGGGCGTCGCTGTCGCACGCCTCCCGGCGCACCAGGCCCTCGCGCTCGAGACGGTCGACCAGCCGGGTGAGCCCGCTGCGCGACAGCAGCACCCGCTCGGCCAGCTCCGACATCCGCAACCGGCGCTCGGGTGCCTCGACGAGCTGCACCAGGACGTCGTAGGAGGCCAGCGGCAGCCGGTGCTCGGCCATCAGGTCGTTCTCGAGCCGGCGCGTCACGAGCGCGTGCGCCCGCAGGAAGCGCCGCCAGGCCAGCATCTGCTGATGGCTCAGGTCCCCCGACCGTTGCATAGGGGAGATCGTAGGGTCCAGCGGCCGCCGAGGGCAGCCCCGCGTCCGCCACGTAGCATCGGAGGATGCCCAGCACCTCGGTCACCGGACCGACCCTCGACGCCGTCCAGGCTGCCCTGGCCACCGTCGACGACCCCGAGATCCGCAAGCCGATCACCGAGCTGGGCATGGTGAAGTCGGTCGACATCTCTCCCACGGGCGAGGTTGCCGTCGCGGTGTACCTCACGGTCGCCGGCTGCCCCATGCGCGACACCATCACCAAGAACGTGACCGCTGCGGTGGCGGCGGTCGACGGCGTGACCGGCGTCAAGGTCGACCTGGACGTGATGTCCGAGACCCAGCGCAAGGACCTGCAGGGCCGGCTGCGGTCCGCCTCCGGCGCGGTCGAGCGAGAGATCCCCTTCGCACTGCCGGGGTCGCTGACCCGGGTCTACGCGGTCGCCTCCGGGAAGGGCGGCGTCGGCAAGTCCTCGGTCACCGTCAACCTCGCGGCTGCCATGGCTCGCAACGGGCTCGCCGTCGGCGTGGTCGACGCCGACATCTACGGCCACTCGGTCCCGCGGATGCTCGGCGTCGAGGGCCGGCCGACACAGGTCGAGGACATGATCCTGCCGCCGGTCGCGAACGACGTGAAGGTCATCTCGATCGGGATGTTCGTGGCGAACAACCAGCCGGTCGTCTGGCGCGGCCCGATGCTGCACCGGGCCTTGCAGCAGTTCCTCGGCGACGTCTACTGGGGCGACCTCGACGTGCTGCTGATGGACCTTCCTCCCGGCACCGGTGACATCGCCATCTCGGTGGCGCAGCTGGTCCCGCCGGCCGAGCTGCTGGTCGTGACCACTCCGCAGCAGGCCGCTGCCGAGGTCGCCGAGCGCGCCGGCACCATCGCGCTGCAGACCCACCAGCAGATCGCTGGCGTGGTCGAGAACATGTCCTACCTGCCGTGCCCGCACTGCGACGAGCGCATCGAGGTCTTCGGCAGCGGCGGCGGCCAGGCGGTGTCCGACGGGCTCAGCCGCACGATGGGTGCCCCGGTGCCGCTGCTCGGCCAGATCCCGCTGGACACCCGGTTGCGCGAGGGCGGCGACTCCGGGGTGCCGCTGGTCCTCTCCGACCCCGACGCCCCGGCGGCCCAGGCGCTCAGCAAGGTGGCCGACACCCTCGGGCACCGGGCGCGCGGCCTGGTCGGCCGGTCGCTCGGACTGAGCCCCGCGGGCCGCTAGAGCTAGGTGGCGTCCTCGTCGTACGGCGGGGGCGCAGCGGGTGCGCTCGAGGCGGACCGTTGCTCACCCGGGCCGCGACGAGCCGCCGGCTTCGTGCCGACGTCGTCGAGCTCGTCGAGGTCGATCGGGTCGAGCAGGTGCTTGCGGACCAGGCTGCGAGGGTTCAGATCCGTCAGGGAGAGATCCTTCATCTCCGGTCCCAGCTCGCGGCTCACCTCGGCCCGCGCCTCCGTGGCCATCCGGCGCACCTGGCGCAGCATCTTGGCGGCGTCGGCGGCATAGCGCGGCAGCTTCTCCGGGCCGAGCACGATGAGCGCGACGATCGCGAGGCCGATGAACTCACCCGGACCGATGTCGAACACGCCGCGATCTCCTCACCCCTCGTTGGCGCCCAGGGTCACCTTGATGTCCTGCTCGGAGCCGTCCCGGCGCACCGTGAGCGTAACCGTGTCGCCGGGTCGCTTGCTGCGGATCGCCACGATCAGCTCGGAGCTGCCCTCGACCGGCTTACCGTCCAACGCGACGATCACGTCGCCCGGCTGCATGCCGGCCTGCTCGGCCGGGCCGCCCGGCACCAGGGGCGGATGGCCACCCGTGGTGCCCTCAGCGATCCGGGCCCCCTCGCCGTCGTACCCGCCGTCCAGGCTGGCCCCGATCACCGGGAACTCAGCCGAGCCGTTGTCGAGCAGCTGCTCGACGGTGCGCCGCACCTGGTTGATCGGGATCGCGAAGCCGACGCCGATGTTCCCGCTCTCGCCGCCGAGGCCTCCCCCCACCGTCGCGATCGCGGAGTTGACCCCGATGACCTCGCCGGCCAGGTTGACCAGCGGGCCGCCCGAGTTGCCGGGGTTGATGGCCGCGTCGGTCTGGATCGCGTTGATGTAGGCGCTGTCGCTGGACCTCTGCTCACCGCCGGCGGTCACGGGCCGGTTCTTGGCGCTGACGATGCCGAGCGTGACGGTGCCGGACAGTCCCAGCGGGGAGCCGATGGCCAGCACCTGGTCGCCGACGGCGACGCTGTCGGAGTTGCCCAACGGCAGCGCGGGGAGATTCTTCGCATTGACCCGGAGGACCGCGAGGTCGTAGCTCGCGGACTTGCCGAGCACCTTCCCGACCATCGAGCGGCCGTCGCTGAACGTCAGCTCCACGTCGCCCTGCGCGTCGGTGACGACGTGGTTGTTCGTCACGACGACGCCCGCGTCGTCGACGACGAAGCCCGACCCGGTGGCCTGCCCGTCCGAGGTCTCGACCTTGATCTGGACCACGCTGGGCAGCACTCGCGCGGCGACGCCGGGGATGCTGCCCTCGGGACGGTCGACGTCCCGGGCCGGCGCGGCACCCAGGCTGGCACCGTCGACGGTGCCCGAGTCGGAGTCCCGCTCGGCGAGCAGGAAGCCCGCGGAGCCGCCGACGACGCCGGCCACCAGGGCGATCGCCGCCGCCAGCGCGACCAGCAGGCCGGTGCGGCTGCGCGGTGGCTTCGGGTCGTTGCCGAGCGTGTCGGTGGGCGCCCAGACGTCGTGCACCGTGTCGTGCACCGTGTCGTCGGTCGGCGGGGCGTCCCAGACCTGGCGCTGGGAGCCGGTCCACCACGGCGTCGGTGCGCCCTCGCCGGGTCGGTCGCCCGGGCGGTTCTCGTCGGTCATGCTGCGGTGCTCCGGATGGTCGGCGGGACGGCTCGGTCTGCGACTGCCCTCAGGAGAACGGGTTGAACCAGGACGCGACCCGGTCCAGCCCTCGGCCGAGACGCCCGAGGGTGTCGCCGTCCGCAGCCGGATGGTGCGGCAGGGCCGCCACCACCTGGTCCACCGTACGCTCCGGGGCGTCGGCCACGACCGTGTAGACGGTCCTGCCGGAGGTCCAGACCACCCGCTTCGGGACCTCGCCACGCACCCAGATCTCGTGACCGTCGGTGACCTCCCGCCGGTGGTCGGCCAGGGCGGCCTCGTCCAGCCGCCCGCGCTGCTCGAACACCGAGACGGTCGCGATCCCGTCGCTGTAGCTGAGGTGGACGATGCTGCCGTCCTGCCCGCCGCGGCGGGCGTCGACCAGGGTGAGCGGCCCCGGCAGAACGGCCGGGCAGTGCCAGCCGCGGTCCCGCATCCGGCCAAGCGCGGCCGGGTCGATGCTGGCCGACCAGGCCCGGTCCCCTGACCCCACGGCCACGGTCCCCCGGCCGATCGAGATCTCGACGAAGGCGCTCGCCCGGGTGGTGCGGCCGTGCCGGTCGTACACCTCGCGGCGCAGCACCAGCCCGCTGTCCCGGTCGAGCCAGAACCGGGCGGCGTCCGGTGAGTCGGCGGCTGCGTCCGGGCGCCGGGCGGCGACGACGTCGACGGTCCGGCCGGCCACCTGGTCCTCGCCGACCACGCTGAGCGAGTAGTGCGACATCAGCACGCCGATGCCGCCGCCGGCGATCGACGGGGTGCCGGCGGCGGCCAGCGTCATGCTGCGGGCAGGGGCCGCCATGGTGGCGTCGGTGTGCGCCCGGGTGCCTTCGCCGGGCACGTGGTCGATGTCGACGACCTCGCTGGTGGTGCCGCGCGCGGTCCACGCGGAGACGAACTGGACGCCGCTGTACGGCGTGCTGGCCGGCGCGCTGCCGGCCCGGACCAGCAGCCGCCGGGCCGCGGGCTGCACCACCGGACGCGCACCGCCGGTGCTCGCCGACGGGTCGGCGGGCTGCCGCGGGGCCGTGTGGTTGGGCGCGACGACCAGCGCGACCACGGCCAGGGGTCCCAGGACCAGGACCGCCCCGGCGACGGGGACCAGCCGCTTCACCGTCGCGGGACGGTCGGGTAGAACACGTCGCCGAAGGCTGCCGACATGCCCAGACCAGGCTCGCCGACGGTGATCCCGCTCATGGTGGCGGAGTGCTCGACGGACAGCTCCGCCGAGGGCGGCACGACGCTGCCGGCCGGCTGGCGCGGCGCGCCGGCGGCGAACGCCGTACCGAGCACCAGGCCGGCGACCGACAGGGCGCCGACCGCTGCGTAGCGGGCCCGGCGGGTGCGGCGCGCGGTGCGGGCGCCGTACGACGAGGGTCCGCGGGAGTCCCCGCGGTTGCTGCGCGGGCCGCGACCGGGTGGCGGCAGGACCGGGACCACGGGGCCCTGGGGCATCGTGCGCGAGCGCGGCGGCAGCGGAGGCCCCGGCAGCGCGAGGGCGGCCAGCGAGGCGAGCACCTGGTCGGGCGGCTCCGGGGCACGGGCCGAGGCCAGCGCCTCCTTGACGGCGCGCTCGGCGTCGAGCAGGTCGTGGCAGGGGCGGCAGTGCGCGACGTGGGCGAGCGCGCGGTCGCGGTCCTCGTGGCTGAGCTCGCCGTCGACCAGGGCCGAGAGGCGGTGTCCGAGGTGGCTCACGGCGACACCTCGCCGCCGGGCTCGAACGCCTCGCGGCGGCCGGGAGCCCGGTGCTCGAGCGCGGTCCGCAGCTGGGCCCGGCCGCGGTGGATACGGCTGCGCACGGTGCCGAGCTTGATGCCCAGCGTGGCGGCGATCTCCTCGTAGGACAGGCCCTCGATGTCACAGAGCACCACGGCGGCCCGGAAGTCGGGCGGGAGGGCGTCCAGCGCGCGCTGCACGTCGTCGTCGAAGTGCTGCTCGTCGTAGACCTGGGCCGGACCGGGCTCGCGGCCGGGCAGCCGCTCGGCGGCGTCGTCGGCGAGGCCGTCGAAGCGGATGCGCTGCTTGCGCCGGACCCGGTCCAGGAACAGGTTCGTGGTGATGCGGTGCAGCCAGCCCTCGAACGTCCCGGGGGTGTAGCTGGACAGCGACCGGAAGACCCGGACGAACACGTCCTGGGTGAGGTCCTCGGCGTCGTGCGGGTTGCCGGTCAGCCGGTACGCCAACCGGTAGACCCGTGCCGAGTGGGTGCGCACCACCTCGTCCCAGGTGGGCGGGGTCCAGTCCGCGAGCGGCATGGCCTCGGCCGCGGGCACCGGGTCCGGGCGGGTCGGCTCGACCAAGACCCCACCTCCCCGGCTCAGAACGGCGGCTGCAGCACTCATGGTGCCTTGATCCCCTCCTCCGACCCAACCTGGGCCGTCGTGGACGTGTTCCCAGCCAACGCCGGGCACCGGCCCGCAGGTTCCCGGCGTCCTCGCACTAGGCTCGCGCTCGCGCCGCGCCGTCCCACCCACCGTCCACGGAGGCCGTCATCGCCGGGAACCTGCAGTCCAGCTGGACCTACGCGGAGGAGTTCGTCCCCGAGGACGACGTGCTGACCACCGCGCGCGCCAAGGGCGCTGAGCTGGGCTGCGTGCCCGTCCTGCCGGGCGCCGGCGCGGCGCTGTCCGCGATCGCGGCGGCTGCCGGCGCCAAGGCGGTGGTCGAGATCGGCACCGGCGCCGGTGTCGGCTCGATCTGGCTGCTGCGCGGCATGCGCCCGGACGGCGTCCTGACCACCATCGACGTCGAGCCCGAGCACCACCGGGCCGCCCGTGAGACCTTCGCCGAGGCGGGAGTCCCGTCCAACCGGGTGCGGCTGATCTCCGGCCGGGCCCTGGACGTGCTCCCCAGACTCACCGATGCCGCCTACGACCTGGTGTTCTGCGACGCGGACAAGAAGGAGTACGCCGGCTACCTCGAGCAGGCCCTCCGGCTGCTGCGCCCCGGCGGCACGGTGGTCTTCGACAACGCGCTCTGGCACGACCGGGTGGCCGACCCGACCGAGCGGGACGAGGACACCACCGCCATCCGTGACCTCGGCCGCGCCGTCCAGGAGGACGAGCGCCTGGTGAGCGCGATGCTGGCCGCCGGTGACGGCCTGCTCGTCGTCGTCACCAGGCCTTAGGCAGTGAAGCGGCCCCGGCCCGCACGGTGGCGGGCCGAGGCCGGTCCTGCATGTCTGTCAGGCGATCGCGGTCTTGAGCGCGTCGCCGAGAGCGCCGGCCTCGTCGGCCGACAGCTCGACGACGAGTCGCCCGCCACCCTCGAGCGGCACGCGCATCACGATGCCGCGCCCCTCCTTGGTGACCTCGAGCGGACCGTCGCCCGTTCGCGGCTTCATGGCCGCCATGCTGGCTCCCTTCGGTACGGCACGCCAGCAGCAGCAGGCAGCTGCCCGCGAGGCGTCGACACGGCGTGTGTGTTCAGGCATTATCCCGCGAAACCGTCCGCCCGCGAAACGCACCGTCCCGCGCGGTTCCGGAACCGACGACGGACCAGCCCCGGAGACCACCGCTCGTGAATGCCCGTTCAGCGCTGTTCGACCTCTACGGCGACCATCTCCGGTCGCGTGGCGGCAAGGCTCCGGTGGCCGCCCTGGTGCGGTTGCTGGCCCCCCTCGGGGTGGCCGCACCGGCGGTGCGCACCGCCGTCTCCCGGATGGTGCGGCAGGGCTGGCTGGAGCCGGTGCGGCTGCCGGAGGGACCCGGCTACGTCCTGACCCCGCGGGCGGTCCGGCGGCTGGACGACTCCGCGGTGCGCATCTACCGGACCCAGGGCACGCCGTGGAACGGCAGCTGGCACCTGATGGTCACCGACCTGCCGGGTGAGCGCAGCCGTCGCGACCGGTTGCGCGCCGGGCTGACCTTCCTCGGCTACGCCCAGCTCGACGACGGGACGTGGATCGGGCCGCGCTGGTCGGAGGAGGTCGACGGCCTGCTGGAGGTCGAGGGGGTGCGCGCCGAACGGTTCAGCGCTCGTCACGACGGCGACTCCCTCGGCCTTGTCCGGCGGGCCTGGGACGTCGAGGGGCTGGCGCGTGCCTACTCCCGCTGGCACGCCGACGCCGAGGAGCTGGTGTCCGCCGCCGGCCGCGAGCCCGACGACGAGCAGGCCTTCGCGGCTCGCTCCCGGCTGGTGCACGAGTGGCGCAAGTTCCTGTTCCTGGACCCCGGCCTGCCCCGCGAGCTGCTGCCGGAAGACTGGCCGGGTGACCGTGCCGCCGACTACTTCGACGCCGAGAGCGAGCGGCTGCTGCCGGCCGCCGTACGGTTCGTCGACTCCTGCCTGACGCCGCCCGCCTGACCCTCCCGAGGAGCCACCACGTGAGCGACACCGTGCAGTACGACCTGAGCGACGGGGTCGCGACAGTCACCCTCAACCGGCCGGACGCGATGAATGCGCTGAACACCGAGCTGAAGGCAGCCCTGCGCGACCTCCTGCTCGGCGCGGCCGAGGACCCCGCGGTGCGCGCGGTGCTGCTCACCGGGGCCGGCCGCGCGTTCTGCGTGGGGCAGGACCTGGCCGAGCACGCGCAGAACCTGCAGGGCGACCTGGACGCGGTCTGGGCCACCGTTCCCGAGCACTACACGCCGATCGCCACCGCGCTGGCGACCATGCCGAAGCCGGTCGTCGCCGCCGTGAACGGGATCGCGGCCGGCGCCGGCGCCGCGTTCGCCTTCGCCTGCGACTTCCGGATCGTCGCCGACACGGCCGGCTTCAACATGGCCTTCTCGGCGGTCGGTCTCGCCGCCGACTCCGGCTCGTCCTGGACACTGCCGCGGCTGGTCGGGATGGCGAAGGCCAAGGAGCTGCTGCTGCAGCCGTCCACGGTTCCCGCGGCGCAGGCCCTGGAGCTGGGGCTGGTCACCGAGGTGGTCCCCGCCGAGGAGGTCGCCGACCGGGCCCGCGAGCTCGCCGTCCGGCTCGCGGCCGGGCCGACCGTCGCGTACGGCGCGATCCGCCGCTCGCTGGCGTTCTCCGTCGGGCACGGCATCGACGAGTCACTGGACCACGAGCGGCAGATGATGGAGCTGACCGGCCGCACCGAGGACCACCGCGCGGCCGTGACCGCCTTCCTGGGCAAGGCAAAGCCGACGTTCCAGGGCCGCTGAGATGACCGCCGAGACGAACCGCGCGACCATCGAGCGGCTCTACTCCGCGATGGACGGCCACGACGGTGAGGCGATGGCGAGCTGCTACGCGGAGGGCGCGACGTTCACCGACCCGGTCTTCGTCGGACTGCGGGACGGTGAGCCGCAGGACATGTGGCGGATGCTGGTCGGCCGGTCCCGCGACATGACCGTCGAGCTGGTCGAGCACGAGGCCGACGACCGGCACGGGACGGCCCGCTGGGTGGCCCGGTACACCTTCGGCCAGACCGGACGGCCGGTCGTCAACGACGTGCGCTCGCTGTTCACCTTCGACGAGACCGGCCTCATCGCCGACCAGCACGACGACTTCGACTTCTGGCGCTGGTCCCGGCAGGCGCTCGGTACGCCGGGAATGCTCTTCGGCTGGACGCCGGTGCTGCAGCACTCGGTGCGGGACAAGGCGCGCGCCGGCCTGGCCGCCTTCCGCGACCGCTGACCCGCCGCCGCGCGCATCCCCGTTGATCACGTCAACGTGATCGACGGTTGCTGGGTGCGGTGCGCTCACCGCACCCAGCGACCACTGACCACGCCAGCGTGATCAACTCGCTGGTCGGGTCAGCGGAGGGCCGCCGTCGACGGCGGGCCGGATTGCGGTGCGGCAGCACTCGGTGCGGGACAGGGCTCGAGCCGACCTGGTCGCCTTCCGCGACGTCACCGTGGCGACAGGCGGTGTGATCCACAGAGGATCGGTCACACCACGTGGCACCGATCCCCTGTGGATCTTGGTGCTTGTCAGCGGAAGGCGCAGTCCGCGAGGTGGTCGTTCACCATGCCGGTCGCCTGCATCAGGGCGTACGCCGTGGTCGGCCCGACGAAGCGGAAACCGTTGCGCTTCAAGGCCTCTGCCATGGCGGTCGACTCGGGTGTGATGGCGGGGACGTCGGCCGTCGTCCTCGGCGCCGGCCGCTTGCCAGTGGGTGCGAACGACCAGAGCAGCGCGTCGAGACCGCCCTCCAGGTCGACCACGGCTCGGGCGTTGACCAGGGTGGCCAGCACCTTGGCCCGGTTGCGCACGATGCCGGCGTCCGCCATCAGCCGCTCGACATCGCTGTCGCCGAAGCCCGCCACGACTGCGGGGTCGAAGCCGGCGAACGCGGCGCGGAAGGCCGGTCGTTTGCGCAGGATGGTCAGCCAGGACAGCCCGGACTGGAACGCCTCGAGGCTGACCCGCTCGAACAGCGCGGCGTCGCCGTGCAGCGGCCGACCCCACTCCTCGTCGTGGTAGGCGGTGTAGTCGGCGGTGCCGGTGCCCCACGGGCAGCGCAGCGCGCCGTCGGGGCCGGCGACCGGGCCG
>CAVVAY010000014.1:0-83653 GCA_963746465.1 uncultured Actinomycetota bacterium
GGCCGCGGGCGCCGACGCCGCCAGCGCCGCCCACACCACCCACCCGACGAACGCCGTGGCGAGCACCACCAGGGTCGCGACGAGGACCGGGCCCGGGCGGCGCGGCGCGGCGCCGTAACGACCGGGGACGGGGGAGGACTGGGAGCTCACGGGGCACCTGTCGGCGGGGGGTGTCGGACTCGTGCGGAATGATTGTGTCTTGTGAGCGAGCAGCTGAGGTTGATGGCGGTCCACGCGCACCCCGACGACGAGTCGAGCAAGGGTGCCGCGACGATGGCCAAGTACGTCGCCGAAGGCGTCGACGTGCACGTCGTCACCTGCACCGGCGGGGAGCGCGGCTCGATCCTCAATCCCAAGCTGGCCCATGACGAGAACGTCCTGGCCAACCTCGCCGACGTCCGGCGCAAGGAGATGGACACCGCCCGCGAGATCCTCGGGGTCCGTCAGGACTGGCTCGGCTGGGTCGACTCCGGGCTGCCCGAGGGCGACCCGCTGCCACCACTTCCCGATGGCTGCTTCGGCCTGATGGACGTCGAGGTCGCAGCCGAGCCGCTGGTACGCCTGGTCCGGTCCTTCCGGCCGCACGTCATGACGACGTACGACGAGAACGGCGGCTACCCGCACCCGGACCACATCATGTGCCACAAGATCGCCGCGCACGCGTTCGACGCCGCGGGCGACCCGGCGCGATACCCGGACGCCGGAGAGCCGTGGCAGCCGTTGAAGCTCTACTACAACCAGACGTTCACCAAGGCACGCACCACCGCGCTGCACGAGGGCATGATCGCCCGCGGGCTCGAGTCGCCGTACGGCGAGTGGCTGAAGAACTGGGAGGACCGCGAGGAGCGCAACATCACCACGCACGTGCCGTGCGGTGAGTACTTCGAGCTCCGCGACCGCGCCTTGCTCGCCCACGCCACCCAGGTCGACCCGGACGGGCCGTGGTTCCACTGCCCGCTGGAGGTGCAGCGCGAGGTGTGGCCGACGGAGGACTTCGAGCTGGCTCGTTCCACGGTGCAGGCTCCGACGCCCGAGGACGACCTGTTCGCCGGCATCCGCGGCACCGCGGCAGCCCGATGACCGGCGGCGTACCGGGCCAGCTGAGCCTGCTGGTGCTGCGCGCGGTCGAGGAAAACGACGTGAGCCCGGGGGTCATCGGTTTCGTGGTGGTCGCGTCGCTCGGCGTCGCCACCTGGCTGCTGATCCGGTCGATGAACCGCCAGCTCAAGAAGATCGACCTGCCCGACGACGAGCCACCGGCCGGGCAGGACCCGACGGCCGGGCAGGACCCTCCGGCCGGCCCCGCCCCCGAGGAGCGAGGCTCAGCGGAGGGCTGAGTCCTCCTGCTGCGCCGGCAGAGCCTGCGCGGGCGTCCGGCCCTGCGTCTCGTCGGCGGCCCGCTCGACCGAGCGCTCCCAGTCACCGTCGCCGGGGCGCTCCAGCCCGGACAGGAACGTCGGGATCCGTTCGGCCGGCATCGGCACCGCGAGGTGGAACCCCTGACCGACGCTGTAGCCCAGCGACAGCAGCGAGCGCCACTGCTCCGGGCGCTCGATGCCCTCGGCGACGACGGCGGAGAGCCCGAGGGTGCCGGCCAGGTCGCGGATCGTGCGGACCAGGCCGGACTCGCTGTCGGTGCCGGGCAGCTGCTCGACGAACTCCTGGGCCAGCTTCAGCCCGTCGACCGGGAGCATCTGCAGGTAGGACAGCGACGAGTAGCCGGTGCCGAAGTCGTCGATGTAGAGGTGCACGCCGAGGGCGGCCAGGGCGTGCAGCCGCTCGACGATCACGCCGTCACCCGGCAGCAGGACGCTCTCGGTGATCTCGAGCACGACCGTGGAGGGTTCGATGCCGCTGGCGCGGATCGCGAGCCGGATGTCCTCGACGATGCCCGGGTCCTGCAGCTGGCGGCCGCTGACGTTCACCGCGATGTGCAGCTCGCTGTGCGTGTCGTGGTCGCGCTGCCAGCGGACCGTGTCCCGCAGTGCGGTGTGCAGGACCATCCGGCCGAGGGGGACGATCAGTCCGGTCTCCTCGGCGAGCGAGATGAACTGGCCGGGCAGCAGCATGCCGAGGGTCGGGTGCTCCCAGCGGACCAAGGCCTCCAGCCCGATGATCTTCGCGGAGGCCAGGTCGACCAACGGCTGGTAGAAGACGACGAGCTCGCCGCGCTCGATGGCGTGCCGGAGGTCGCTGGTCAGCGACAGCCGGGCCAGGGCCGCCTCGTGCATGGTCGGCGCGAACACGGCGTACCGGTTCTTGCCGGCGTTCTTCGCGTCGTACAGCGCTAGGTCGGCGTTGCGCATCAGGTCCTCGGGTGACGCCGGACCGGCCTGGCCGACCGCGATGCCGATGCTCGCCCCGGTGGTGACCTCGGTCCCGCCGATCTCGAACGGCTGGGACAGCGCCTCGAGCAGGCGACGGGCGATGTCGGTGCAGTGGTCGTCACCCTCGACGTCCTCGAGCAGGATCGCGAACTCGTCGCCACCGAGCCGGGCAGCGGTGTCGCCGTCGCGCAGGCAGAGCCGAAGCCGACCGGTCATCTCGCGCAGCAGCTCGTCACCGGCCGCGTGGCCGAGGCTGTCGTTGACCGTCTTGAAGTCGTCCAGGTCGATGAACAGCACGCCGTAGCCGCCGGTGCCGCGGGCGCGGGCCATCGCGTGGCCGAGCCGGTCGCGGAACAGCGCCCGGTTAGCCAGCCCGGTCAGCGCGTCGTGGAAGGCCTGGTGGGTGAGCTGCTCCTCGAGCTGGTGTCGGTCGGTGATGTCGTGGCAGGTGACGACGAAGCCCATCAGGTCCTCGTCGATGACCTCGGTGACCACGGCGTCGACGTGCCGGATGCTGCCGTCCTCGCTGTCCAGGCGGACCTCGCCACGGGCCGGGCGGCCACCCTGGGCGAGGCTCACCAGGTCGCGCGCGGCCTCACGGTCGACGTCGGTGACGATCTCGAGCCAGTTCATGCCGAGCAGCTCCGGAGCCGGCAGGCCGACGATCGGCTCCACCGCCGGCGTGACGTGCACGATCGTCAGGTCGTGGTCGAGGATGCAGATCACGTCGGAGGCGTACTGCAGCATCAGCCGCAGCCGTCGCTCCGCGCGCCGCTCGACCATGATCTCGCCGACGTCCAGCCGCTCCAGCGCCAGGTGCATCGTCGAGGCCAGCGACTGCAGTGCGGACACCGTGCGTGGGGACGGCGGCTGCTCCACCGCGATCACGGCACCCTCACGGGCCGGCCCGCGGGCCGGCAGCGCGACCAGGACGAGCGACCAGGTCGAGGAGACGCCGAGGGTGGCGTGCAGCAGGGACGGCCCGGCCAGGACGTCGATGCCCTGCTCGTGCTCGGGGAACAACGTGAGCTCCGCGGCGTCCAGGAAGGTCGCCAGGTCGGCGTCCTCGGTGGCCTGCGCCACGGTGCCGCCGGGGTCGCCGTCGACCCGCCACGACCGGCTGCCGGTCTGGTCGAGCAGGTCGATCGCGGCAGCCAGTGCCGCGTCGCGGACACCGGCCCGGTCGGCTGCTCCGACGAGGGGCCCGGTGGCGGTGCGCAGCACGTGCTCGCGGCGAAGGGTGCGGCGGAGCCGGCCGAGGAGGCTGACGATGCGTAGCAGCGCGAGGACGAACAGCATCACGGCGCTGCCGAGGACGACCGCCGCGGCGGCGACACCGTCGCCCAGCGGGTGGGTGACGACCAGAACCGGGGAGACCAGGCAGGCCAGCCCGAGCAGAACGACGAACCGCCAGGCCGAGGTGAGGCGGGCGCTGCCGGTGACCCGCTTCGGGTGCGCCATCGCCGGGTCCAGGCTTGCCAGGACGACCAGGGCGAAGGCGACGAACCAGCCGGCAGCCAGCTCCGGTCGGTCGGTGATGTCGGCCGCGAGCCCGGAGGCGACGCCGGTGAACAGGGCCGCCAGCACCAGCCGGGCGGCTGCGTCGGCCGTGCCGACGACCGCGAAGCCCAGCCGGGTCGCGACGGCGAGCACCAGCAGGTGACCCAGCGGGTAGGCCCCGGTGGTGAGCGTGGCCAGCAGGTCGGTGTCGGTCTCGCGGATGAGCGGGTCGATCACGACCATCCAGCCGGCCTGCGCGGCCGCCACCGTGACGACCAGGGCGTCGAGCAGGCTGTCCCGGTCGTGGCGGATCCGGTCGCGCTGGAACGCGGTCACGGCGCCCGCCAGCACGGCGAAGGCGAGCAGGCGCGGCAGGTCGGCGTAGGACGGGCCGTCCGGCTTGGTCAGGGCGATGGCATAGCCCACGCCGAGCAGGGCGATGCCGGCCGCCAGCAGCCAGCCAGGGAGGCGGTCCTGGGCGTGGCTGCGATGGGTGACGAGGACGACGGCCAGGGCGGCCAGCACGGCGAGGACGGCCCACAGGCTGGCGCGGACAGCGGTCGAAGGCGTGACGAGGTAGGTGGCCGTGAGCAGCGCTGCTCCGCCGATCAGCGCACCTTGGAACGGCGCAGCCGGACCCCTGCCACCCATTCGTCGCACCCCTCTGCCGCTGACCCCGCCTCCGGGCGTCCCGTTCCCTATCGGCGCGTGGTCGGCGGACTTGATCCCTCCGGCGGGTAGTGCGGGCGATCGGCTGGCAGGCCATGATCGGTCCGGATCGGCCGTCCGGGCCGGAGAGGCGGACAGGTGCGCGAGCGCGTCGTGGTGCTGGGTGCGGGCCCGGCGGGGCTCTCGGTGGCGTCTGAGCTGCGGAGACGCGGCGTCGACCCACTGGTCGTCGACCGGGCGGAGGCGGTCGGGGCCAGCTGGCGCGGGCACTACGACCGCCTTCACCTGCACACCGCGCGACAGCTGTCCCAGCTGCCTGGTCTACGCATGCCGCGTAGATACGGGAGATATGTCGCCCGGGACGACGTCGTCGACTACCTCGAGCGGTATGCGGCTCATCACCACCTGAGGACCTCGCTGGGCACCGAGGTCCGCCGGCTCGACCGGACCGGCGCCGGCTGGCAGGTCCAGACCGGCGTCGGCGACCTGCAGGCCGACCGGGTGGTGGTCGCGACCGGGTACAACCACACCCCGGTGATGCCCGACTGGCCCGGGCGGGACGGCTTCACCGGAGAGCTGGTGCACGCCGCGGCCTACCGCAACGCGGTGCCGTACACCGGTCGCGACGTGCTGGTGGTCGGGGCGGGCAACACCGGCGCCGAGATCGCCGTCGACCTGGTCGAGAGCGGCGCCCGGTCGGTCCGGCTCGCCGTACGGACCCCGCCGAACATCGTGCGCCGGGAGGTGGGCGGCCTGCCCTCGCAGGCGGTCAGCATGGTGGTGCGGCACGTCCCGCCGCCGGTGGTCGACCGGATGATCCGGGCGGTGCAGCGCGCCACGGTGCCGGATCTGGCCGAGCACGGCCTGCCCCGACCCGAGGTCGGCGTGTACACCCGCATCGTGCGCGACGGCGCCATCCCGATCATCGACGTCGGACTCATCGACGCGGTACGCCGGCAGCAGGTGGAGGTGGTCGCGGCGGTCGTCGCGCTGGACGGCGCCGAGGTCGTGCTCGCCGACGGCGCCCGGGTCGCACCGGATGCGGTCGTCGTGGCCGCCGGCTACCGCCGCGGGCTGGAGCCGCTCGTGGGTCACCTCGGCGTGCTGGACCCGGCCGGGCGTCCCCGGGTCACGGGCGCGCGGACCGACCCGGCCGCCCCCGGGATGTGGTTCACCGGCTACACCAACCCGATCAGCGGCAACCTCCGCGAGCTGGCGATCGACGCCCGGCGGATCGCCCGCGCCGTCCGCCGAGAGGTGTAGCCACCGGCAGCCGGGCAGGATGGGGAGATGCCTAACCGCCTCGCCGGCAGCACGTCGCCCTACCTGCTGCAGCACCAGGACAACCCGGTCGACTGGCAGCCGTGGGGCGACGAGGCGTTCGCCGAGGCGCGCCGCCGCGACGTGCCGGTGCTCGTCTCGATCGGCTACGCCGCCTGCCACTGGTGCCACGTGATGGCCCACGAGTCGTTCGAGGACGAGGCGACCGCGGCCTACCTCAACGAGCACTTCGTGGCAGTCAAGGTCGACCGTGAGGAGCGTCCCGACGTGGACGCGGTCTACATGGAGGCGACCACTGCCCTGACCGGGCACGGCGGCTGGCCGATGACGGTCTTCACCACGCCGGACGGGCAGCCCTTCTACTGCGGCACCTACTTCCCGCCGACGCCCCGGCACGGCATGCCGTCGTTCCGCCAGCTGCTCGCGTCGGTCGCGCAGACATGGGGCGACCAGCGGGCGGAGGTCGTCGCTGCCGGCCAGCGGATCGTGGACGGACTCGCCGAGCGCTCGGTGGTCGGTGCCGGCGACGGATCCCCGCCGACCGGTGAACAGCTCGACGACGCGGTGCGCTCGCTGGCCTCGTCGTACGACGGCGTACGTGGCGGCTTCGGTGGTGCGCCGAAGTTCCCGCCGTCGATGGTGCTCGAGCTGCTGCTGCGGCACCATGCCCGGACCGGCGACGCTGACGCGCTGCGGATGGTCGAGCGGACCTGCGACGCGATGGCCCGGGGCGGCATCTACGACCAGCTCGCCGGTGGCTTCGCGCGGTACTCGGTCGACGCCGGATGGGTCGTGCCGCACTTCGAGAAGATGTTGTACGACAACGCGTTGCTGCTGCGCGTGTACACACACCTGTGGCGGGCCACCGGCTCGACGCTGGCCCGGCGGGTCGCCCTGGACACAGCGGGCTGGATGCTGCGCGAGCTGCGCACCGACGAGGGGGGCTTCGCCTCCGCGCTGGACGCGGACACCGACGGGGTTGAAGGCCTCACCTATGCCTGGACGCCGGACCAGCTCGTGCAGGTGCTCGGCGACGACGACGGTGCGTGGGCCGCTCGACTGCTGGAGGTCACCCCGGTCGGCACCTTCGAGCACGGGTCCTCGACCTTGCAGCTGCTCGCCGACCCGGACGACGCCGCCAGGTGGTCCGACGTACGGGCCAGGCTGCTGGCGGCGCGAGCCGACCGGCCGCAACCGGCGCGGGACGACAAGGTGGTGGCGGCATGGAACGGCCTCGCGAT
Organism: uncultured Actinomycetota bacterium; assembly: GCA_963746465.1. Lineage (GTDB taxonomy): Bacteria > Actinomycetota > Actinomycetes > JACCUZ01 > JACCUZ01 > CAVVAY01. The sequence continues at coordinate 7,019 of CAVVAY010000014.1, forward strand.
CGCCGGCCTCGCGGAGGCAGGAGCGCTGCTCGACCGCGCGGACCTGGTCGTCGCCGCCGTCACGGCTGCGGACCTGCTGCTCGACGTGCACCTGGTCGACGGCCGGCTGCGCCGAGTCTCCCGGGACGGCCGGGTCGGCGAGCCGGCCGCGGTGCTGGAGGACCACGCCGACGTTGCGGAGGGCCTGCTCGCGCTGCTGTCGGTGACCGGCGACCCACGCTGGCTGGAAGCTGCCGGCCGGCTGCTCGACACCGTTCTCGAGCACTTCGCCGACGGCGCCGGCGGGTTCTACGACACCGCCGACGACCGGGCGGACGACGCGCTGTCGGCGATGCGGCGGCCGCAGGACCCGACCGACAACGCGACCCCGGCCGGCTGGTCGGCGGCGTCGGGGGCGCTGCTCACCTACGCGGCGATCACCGGCTCGGAACGGCACCGGACGGCAGCCGAGGCGGCCCTCGGTGTCTACACCGGGCTGGCGCGGCACGCCCGGTTCGCCGGCTGGGGGCTCGCGGTGGCCGAAGCGCTGCTCGACGGGCCGCGGGAGGTCGCGGTGCTCGGCCAGGCGGGCGACCCGGCGACGCAGACGCTGCACCGGTCGGCCCTGATGGGCACCGCACCCGGCGCGGTGGTCGTGCCGGGCGACCCTCAGGCGCCGACGGACCCGGTGGTCCCGCTGCTCGCCGGCCGGCCTCTGGTGGACGGCCGTCCGACGGCGTACGTCTGCCGGCACTTCGTGTGCGCCGCGCCGACCACCGACGCCGACGAGCTGGCAAAGAGGTTGGGTGCGAAGTTGTGAACGTGTTGCAGATTCGGGACCTCACGGACGACGACCTTGCCGACATCGCGACCTGGACCTACGACGGGCCGTGGTCGGTCTACGACTCGGACAGCCCCTTGGACCCGTCGCTCGGCTACTGGGCAGTGGTCGACACCACTGACGGCCGACTCTGGGGGTTCGCCTGCCTGGGCGAGGACGCGCGGGTGCCGGGGCTCGTCGAGACCGACGGCGTCCTTGACGTGGGGGTCGGGATGCGGCCCGAGCTGGTGGGCCAGGGGCGCGGCGCCGAGTTCGCTGCTGTCGTCCTCGACCTGGCCGAGACCCGCGGTGCCATGCGGCTGCGCGCGGTGGTCCAGGACTGGAACGCGCGCAGTCTCCGGTTGCTGGAGCAACTCGGCTTCGAGCGCACTGGCACCCACCCGGTCGGACCGGTGACATACGCCGTGCTGGAGCGTCCCGTCCGCCGAGGGTGAACAGGGCTTGCACCGTGCTGTAATGGTGTAATCATCGTTGCATGACAACATCGAGCACACCGGACGAGACCACCGGGACGGTCCGCGGCTGGTTCACCGGCCGCCTGCCGCAGGAGTGGTTCACCGGACCCGCCGAGGTGCGGGTCGACCGCGAGGAGATCACCGTCGTCGGCACCCTGGCGGCGCCCGACGTGGCCGCGGATGCCTCGGACGCCGAGCGGGCCGCCGCCGCGGACGGCCGGGCCCGCAGCTTCCGCGAGGACACCCGCGAGCAGCGGATGGCCATCGCGCGCGAGGCCGAGCACCGGTTCGACCGCAAGGTCGCCTGGGGTGTGGAGATCGACGGGCGGCGTGCGCTGTTCACCCACCTCGCCGTGCCGGTGATGACCCGGCTGCGGCAACCGGAGCGGATGGTGCTGGACACCCTGGTCGCTGCCGGTGTCGCGCGGTCGCGATCCGAGGCGCTGGCCTGGTCGGTGCGCCTGGTCGGTCGCAACGCCGAGGAGTGGCTCGGTGAGCTGCGGTCGGCGATGGAGCAGGTCGAACGGGTGCGCGCCCAGGGTCCTGACCAGACCGAGTAGAAGCCATCGCCTCGATGTGTTGCGACCGGTAGGTGATGTGACGACTTACGTGTCGCTGTCAGCGCCGGTCGTGGCCTGACGGTCTGCGCAGTGTGGTCAGGTGTCCAGCGCGTTCGGGGTTGGTGTTGGGCCGGGGGGCTTGATCGGGGTCGACCCAGGGTGGCGGGATGACGTGGATGACGCCATCGATCAGCTCGACGGTCCAGCCGTCGTTGTGCACGACGCGGTGGTGGTGGTCGCAGAACAGGCAGCAGTTCTGCACCGAGGTCTCGCCGCCGTCCGCCCAGTGGATGCGGTGATGGGCCTCGGTCCACTCCGGGGGCCGACCGCAGCCGTTGAACGCTGACCGGCCCGGACCAGTCGAGCGTGGCGCGTGAGCACCGAGCCGGCGCTGGAGGGTCTCCAGCGCCATGGTCACCGTGATGCTGGCTCGCGAGCCGTGCCGGGCCGGGGTGCCGCCGGCGATCGCGGCGCGCCGCAGCAGCTCGGCCAGAGCGTCGGCGTTGCGCTGCCCCACCGTGCGCAGGTCCGGCGTGCCCTCGGTGCTCGGTCGGGGCCCGGCCAGGGGCTGCAGCTGAGAGAGCAGCTCCGCGGTCAGCTCTGTGCCGAGCCTGCCGCGCACCTCGGAGGTGCCGTCGTTGTGCTGGCGGACCTCCAGGGTCTGCCGGGCCGCCTGGTGCGCCTCCTGCTCGGCCAGCCCGCCGCCGTCGTCGGCCGTCTCCAGGGTGTGCCGCAGGTGCCGGCCCAGCCTGGCCAGCTCCTTGGGGTCGTGGCGGACGGCGTGGGTGACCAGGAAGGCCTCCGCCTTTGCCACGACCGAGGACTCCAGCGAGCAGGGCAACTCAGCCAGCGTCTCGCAGGCCACCGACGCGTGCTCGCCGGACACATCACCGGCCGCGAACGCTCCCCGCAGCAGGACCCGGCCGCCGGCAGCAGCCGGTGCAGCATCGGCGTGGTGGACCAGGGCACCCGACGGGTCGTCGTGCAGCGACCGGGAGGTGGTCACCAGCCGCCGCGCGGCGCCGGGATGCAGGTGCAGCCGGGCCCGCAGCCAGCCCGCCGTTGAGTGCGCCCCGGCGTCGGTGGCAGCGCCGCGGGCGTCGATCTCGCGGACCATGCCGTGCAACGCCGAGTCGGCCCGGCAGCGCGCACGGTGCACCGACTCAGCGGCCTCCAACAGCTCGGGACCGGACAGCATCCACAGCTCCCCGTCCGGGCCGGCAGAGCACTGCTGCACCACCCGCTCGACCGCGGCCTGCAGAGCATCCAGCGCAGCCGCCATCGCCTGGCTGACCGGCGGCTCGAGGACCTCTGACATGACCTCAACCTAGAGACCACCCCGGACACAACCCCGACGCCGACATGCGGCGGAAAGCCTTTGCCCACAAGCGATCCCGGCCCAACTCGTCAGCCGGCCCGACCGCAACGAACGGTGACTGGCAGGATCGTGTGACATGACGAGTGCTGACGTGCGAGCGGTCCTCGCCGCGGCGGAACGTCGGGCGGAGGCGCTAGCCGCCGGAGACGTAGAGGTCCTGACCGAGCTGATGCATCCGTCATTGCAATGGACGACGTTCACGGGGCAGGTGCTCTCTCGCGAGCAGTACATCGCGGGAAACGCGGGCGGCGACCTCACCTGGAGGTCGCAACGGCTGGACGACCCCGTCGTCGTGGTGGTGGGTGATACCGCGGTCCTGACCGCTCTTGTGACCGACGAGGTCACTAAAGAAGGACAGGATGCGACGTTCACGCTCCGCCTCACGCAGACCTGGGTGCGCGCCGAGAGCGGTTGGCAGTGCCTCGCGGGTCATGCCGGCCCGGAGGTCGGGCACGCCGGCCGGTGACGCGGTCCGGCTACTTGGCTGCGAGCGACCGGGCGTAGTCGACGCCGTGGCGCACCCAGCGCCGCAGCTCGGCGTCGGTGCTGACCGCCGCCGGGTCGACCCGGAGCCAGCCGTTCATCTCGCGGCCCCGCATCTCGAAGCGACCCACGTGCGGCTCGTCGATCAGGTCCTCGGTCTGCTCCGGGTCGACGCGCAGCAGCAGGCCGCCCTTGCTGCTGGCACTGACCGCCATGTTGCCGTTGATGAGGAACGCCAGCCCGCCGAACATCCGCTTCTCGGTGAGCCCGCTCTCACCTCCGACGACCTCCCGGATGCGGGTCGCGAGCTCCTCGTCGTACGCCATGGCCAGGAGTATTGCCCGGCGCCCCGACAGCGGGCGTCTCAGTGCTGGTAGGTCACCAGCGACACCGCGAGGTAGTGCACGACGTAGGCGCCGAGGGTCAACGCGTGGAACACCTCGTGGAAACCGAACCATCGCGGTGACGGGTTCGGCCGCTTGATCGCGTAGACCACCGCGCCCACGCTGTAGAACAGCCCGCCCACGGCGAGGAGTGTCACGACGGCGCCCCCACCGGTGCGGTAGATGTCGCCGATGTAGAACACGGACACCCAGCCCAGAGCGAGGTAGATCGGCGTGTAGAGCCAGCGCGGCGCGCCCACCCAGAGGATCCGGAAGGCGATGCCGCCGAGTGCGGCTACCCAGACGATCCAGAGCAGCGTGTCACCGCCGTGGTCGCCTAGCAGGATGACGGCGAACGGCGTGTAGGTCCCGGAGATGATCAGGAAGATGTTGGAGTGGTCGAACCGCTTGAGCTGCCGCTCCACCCCGGGCGACCAGTCGCCGCGGTGGTAGAGCGCGCTGGTGCCGAAGAGCAGGGCCGTGCTGAGCGCGAAGACGGCGTTGGCGATCGTCTCGTCGGTGCCACCGGAGAGCGCCACGAGGACGATGCCCGCGGCGACCGCGAGCGGGAAGGTGCCGGCGTGCAGCCATCCGCGCAGCTTCGGCTTGACCGCCCGGACGACGTCCTCGACGACGCCGGCGTGCGGCTCTGAGGTCGGTGTCATCGCGACACGATAACCTACGGAACCGTAAGTTACCAACCAGTACAGATCTTCACCGGACGTGCACCTGGCGGGCACGGGACGGCCGGCACGGCGGGTCTACCCTGAGCGATCGTGCGAGACCTGTTGTACGGCTTCTACGCCCGACGCATCGCGGCCTCGCTCGACCCTGAGCAGATCCCGCGACACGTCGGGGTGATCCTGGACGGCAACCGGCGGTGGGCCAAGGCCTCCGGCGCCCCGAAGTCACGCGGCTGGCGGGCCGGCGCCGACAAGGTCGAGGAGGTCCTCGGCTGGTGCGACGAGGTCGGCGTCCAGATGGTCACCCTGTGGCTGCTGTCCACCGACAATCTCAACCGCCCGGCGTCCGAGCTGACCCCGCTGCTGGCGATCATCGAGGGACTCGTCGAGGACATCGCCGCTGCCGGCCGCTGGCGGGTGCATCCGGTCGGCGCCTTGGACCTGTTGCCCGCCGACACCGCCCGGGCGCTCAAGGATGCCGCGACGCGCACCGCCGAGGTGCCGGGGCTGCACGTGAACGTCGCCGTGGGGTACGGCGGGCGGCGCGAGATCGCCGACGCGGTGCGGTCGCTGCTGCACGAGCACGCGTCGAAGGGCACCGCGATCGAGGATCTCGCCAACGTGCTCGACGTCGAGCACATCGCTGAGCACCTGTACACGAAGGGCCAGCCCGACCCGGACCTGGTGATCAGGACGTCGGGCGAGCAGCGGCTGTCCGGCTTCCTGCTCTGGCAGAGCGCGCACTCGGAGTTCTACTTCTGCGAGGCCTACTGGCCGGACTTCCGCAAGGTCGACTTCCTACGGGCGATCCGGGCCTACTCGGCGCGCAACCGGCGCTTCGGCGGCTGAGCGGCGCGCGTCCGGCGAATGGATGAACGGCCCGCGTGTCGGCCCGGTCCGGGGGCCGGCCCGGCGTACCGTCCGAGACCAGCGGACGGCATCCGCGCCGGACGCTCGGGAGGCCCACTCCGTGCTGATGCGCACGCGTCGATCAGTCCCTGATCGAGCAGGAGAGAGGGCCGGCGACCGGCTCTCGGGCCCGGTCCCGGCCATCGGATCTCACTCGCGCGCAGTCGGCACCTGCAGCCGGCGCGTCCGGGTGCGGGTGTAAGGGGAACCACACGTGGCTGCTGCCGACCGTCAGCGCACCTTCGTCCTGGACACGAGCGTGCTGCTGGCCGACCCTCACGCCCTGCTGCGCTTCGAGGAGCACGAGGTGGTGCTCCCTGTCGTCGTCATCTCCGAGCTGGAGGCGAAGCGAGCTCATCCCGAGCTCGGCTATTTCGCGCGCCAGGCACTGCGGTTGCTCGACGACCTGCGGCTCACCAACGGCCGGCTGGACGAGCCGGTCGCGGTCGGCGAACGCGGCGGCACCTTGCGCGTCGAGCTCAACCACACCGACCCCTCGGTGCTGCCGGCCGGCTTCCGGCCGGCGGGCCGGGTCGGCGACAACGACACGACGATCCTCGCGGTGGCCCGCAACCTGGCCGAGGAGGGTGCGCACGTCACGCTGATCAGCAAGGACCTGCCGATGCGGGTCAAGGCCAGCGCGGTCGGCCTGACGGTCGAGGAGTACCGCGGCATGGGTGCCGTCGACGCCGGCTTCACCGGGATGGCCGAGATAGCGGTGCCGAGCGAGCTGGTCGACGAGCTGTACGAGGCCGAGCGGGTCGACCTGGTGGAGGCCCGTGACCTGCCCTGCCACACCGGTCTGGTGCTGGTCTCCGACCGGGGCAGCGCCCTGGGCCGGGTGACGCCGGAGAAGCAGGTGCGGCTGGTCCGCGGCGACCGCGACGCGTTCGGGCTGCACGGGCGCAGCGCCGAGCAGCGGATCGCGCTGGACATCCTGCTCGACCCGGACATCGGCATCGTCTCGCTCGGCGGCCGGGCCGGCACCGGCAAGTCGGCGCTGGCCCTGTGCGCCGGGCTCGAGGCGGTGATGGAGCGCCAGCAGCACCGCAAGGTGGTGGTGTTCCGCCCTTTGTACGCCGTCGGCGGCCAGGACCTCGGCTACTTGCCGGGCAGCGAGTCGGAGAAGATGAACCCCTGGGGTCAGGCGGTCTTCGACACGCTCGGCGCGCTGGTCACCGGCGACGTGGTCGACGAGATCATGGACCGCGGCATGCTCGAGGTGCTGCCGCTGACCCACATCCGGGGCCGCTCGCTGCACGACGCGTTCGTGATCGTGGACGAGGCGCAGTCGTTGGAGCGCAACGTACTGCTGACGGTGCTGTCCCGGATCGGCGCCGGCTCGCGGGTCGTCCTCACCCACGACGTGGCGCAGCGGGACAACCTGCGGGTGGGCCGGCACGACGGAGTTGCCTCGGTGATCGAGGCGCTCAAGGGCCACCCGCTGTTCTCGCACGTGACGCTGTCGCGCTCCGAGCGGTCGCCGATCGCCGCGCTGGTCACCGAGCTGCTCGAAGACCTACCGGCCTGACCCGGATGGGCTAACGGCGACGCCGCACCGAGATCCCGGTCACGCACCGTGACTGGGATCTCGGCATTCGGTGCATTGCGCCGGTGGGTGTGACCGAGCCCACGTGCCGAAAATTGGCTATCTGCCTGGGACTTCCTGCACTCTCAGGAGGTAAGACCTCCCGCGTCCTGGTCACGGCTCCGTCACTCACAGTGATGTCGATGGCCGGCTCGATACAAGACGACCGACGCGACGTCCTGGCCCGACCGGCCGGCGACCGGAGGTGACGTCACGCCCGCCACGCATGAGTGGCAGGCATGCGCCGGAAGGACCACCGAGTGAAGCACCGCAGGAGAAAGAGCCCCATCCGCGGCACCGCAGCCGCGGGCGCCGTGGTCGCCACGGCGACTGCCGTGACTCTCGGCGTCGTCGCCTGGCCGGCGGCCGGCGAACCGCAGTCCGCGGAAGCCGCCGTCACCCGGATCGGTCCGCTCCCCGCTGCCGCCTCGGTCACCCGGTCCGACCGGCCCGCCGGACAGGTGCTCGCGAACCTGAAGGAGCGGCAGCGCCGTCAGGCAGCGGCCGCCGCTCGAGAGGCGCAGCAGCGCCGCGACCGAGCAGCTCGTTCGGCGTCGCGCTCGGTGTCATATGACGGCGACCCGCAGCGCCTGGCCGCCTCGATGATGGCCGAGCGCTACGGCTGGGGCTCCGGCGAGTTCTCCTGCCTGGCCTCCCTCTGGGAGCGCGAGTCGTCGTGGGACGTGCACGCGAGCAACCCGTCCTCGGGTGCGTACGGCATCCCGCAGGCGTTGCCCGGTTCCAAGATGAGCGCGTACGGCGCCGACTGGCAGGACAACGCCTTCACCCAGATCGAGTGGGGCCTCGCCTACATCAACCAGAGCTACGGCACCCCGTGCGGTGCCTGGTCGACGTTCCAGTCGCAGGGCTGGTACTGACCGCTCAGCGGTAGGCGACCTCGGCGAGGTACGCCGGGGGCAGCTCGGGTCGAGGCCAGGACGGGTCGGCCACCCAGTCCTCCCACCCCTCGCTGAAGGGCGGCCACCACCGGCGTACGAGGTCCTCGACGGCGGCGGCGTCGGCCTCGATCGCCGCCGCCTCCGCGACAGTGAACCGGCCGGCAGCCACCGCGGCCGCCAGCTCGTCCTCATCCTTCCGCTCGGCCCGGTGGTCCGGTGTCACCACGACGTCCAGGACGTGGTCCTGGGTCACGACCTGGTGGTCGACCCGCTCGTGCACCGACTCGAGGTTCACGTACCACCCGCGGAAGCCGGCGTCGTTCCGGAACAGCCACACCGACCACGGGACACCGGCCGGCGCGATCTTGAGGACGCCGTGGCCGTGCCAGCTGTCCAGACGGTTGGCGCGGCCGTGCCGGCCGACGTCGAACCGCTCTGCCACCGGCACCGACCGCAGCTCGCGACCGTCCGCGAGCACCGGCCGCAGCAGCGGCGTACCGGGAGCGAGCCACGCGACCAGGCCGGACGAGTCGTCGCGCACGACCCGCATCGGCCGCAGCGACTCGCTCGGATGCCGCGGCCGGGTGTAGCGCCACAGGATGGTCTCGCCGGGCAGCCAGTAAGCCGGTCCGCTCACGGGTGGGTCATGCGCAGCACGTCCAGCGCCTCGTCCAGCTGCTCCTCGGTGAGCTCGCCACGCTCGACGTGCCCGCGTTCGAGCACCACCTGGCGGATCGTCTTGCGTTCGGCCAACGACTGCTTGGCCACCTTTGCCGCGGCCTCGTACCCGATGTAGCGGTTGAGCGGTGTGACGACCGATGGCGACGACTCCGCCATCTCACGGCACCTTTCCACGTCGGCGCTGATGCCGTCGATGCACCGGTCCGCGAGCAGCCGCGAGGTGGTGGACAGCAGGCGCAGCGACTCGAGCACGTTGCGTGCCAGCACCGGCATCATCACGTTGAGCTCGAAGTTGCCGGACGCGCCGGCCACGGTGACCGCCGTGTCGTTGCCGATCACCTGCGCGCACACCATCAGCGTCGCCTCGCAGATCACCGGGTTCACCTTGCCGGGCATGATCGACGAGCCGGGCTGCAGGTCCGGCAGCGCGATCTCGGCCAGGCCGGTACGGGGACCGGAGCTCATCCAGCGCAGGTCGTTGCAGATCTTCGTCAGCGACACCGCGACCGTGCGGAGCTGTCCGGACAGCTCGACGAGGGAGTCTCGTGCTCCTTGCGCCTCGAAGTGGTCGCGCGCCTCGGTCAGTGGCAGCCCCATGTCCTCGGCCAGCCGGCCGATCACCTGTGCTGCGAAGCCGGGCGGCATGTTGATCCCGGTGCCGACGGCGGTGCCGCCGAGCGGCAGCTCGGCGACGCGGGGCAACGTCGACTGCACCCGCTCGATCCCGTACCGGACCTGCGCGGCGTAGCCGCCGAACTCCTGGCCGAGGGTCACCGGGGTGGCGTCCATCAGGTGCGTCCGGCCGCTCTTGACCACCTGGCTGAACTCCTCGGACTTCCGCACCAGTGACTGCTCCAGGTGCTCCAGCGCCGGCACCAGGTCGCGGACCACGCTGCGGGTCGCGGCGATGTGGATCGCCGAGGGGAACACGTCGTTGGACGACTGCGACGCGTTCACGTGGTCGTTGGGGTGCACGTCGCGGCCCAGCCGCGTGGTCGCCAGGGTGGCGAGGACCTCGTTGGCGTTCATGTTGCTCGAGGTCCCGGAGCCGGTCTGGAACACGTCGATCGGGAAGTGCGCGTCGTGGTCTCCGCGAGCCACCTCGGCGGCCGAGTCGTGGATCGCCTTGGCAATGTCAGCGTCGAGAACCCCGAGCTCGGCGTTGACGGTCGCGCCGGCTCCCTTGATCGATGCAAGGGCGCCGATCAGGGCCCGGTCGATCGGTATCCCCGAGATCGGGAAGTTCCCCACCGCTCGCTGGGTCTGGGCCCGCCACAAGGCCTCCGCGGGCACCTGGACCTCACCCATCGAGTCGTGCTCGGTCCGGAAGTCGTCGCTCATGGGACCAGTCCTATCCCACGGACCGGATCGCCAGGCACGAGGGGCTGGGACGCAGCGGCCGCGACGGTGGTTCCCGCCGCGGCCGCTGGTGCGCGCACCCGGCCCGCCGCCTCCCCCAGGCGAGCGGGCCGTTCCCCGTGCGTGCCCCCGTTGTCCCCCATGGAGCGTCCCCCCGGCCAGCGGACGAGTCCGGTGGCCCGCGCTCACTCTCGGGCACCCGGACCCCCGTGCGCATCGGGCGTACCACCTCAGATCTGACCTGAGCTACCTCAGACGACCCGTTGACGGGAGTCGTCCTGCACCGCGACTGTGTCGGGATGCCGCGACGACAGGCCTTCGTCGGGCGCGACGGCGAGCTCGCCCGCGTTCTCGCTCTCGTCACGTCGGCGGCCGGGGACCAGCCAGGCGTTGCGCTCATCTCCGGTGAGGCCGGTGCCGGCAAGACCCGCCTGCTGGACGAGGTGGTGTCCCAGCTGTCGTCCCGCACCGTGGTCTGCCGTGGCGCAGGGGTGGGCTTCCTCGGTGGGCGCATCCCGTACGCACCGCTGGTCGCGGCGCTGCGTTCGCTGCTGGCCCGGTTGCCGCGAGCCGACGTACCCCGGGTGCTCGGCAACGATCCTGGCGAGCTCGGCCTGCTGCTGCCCGAGCTCGGCGTCCGCAAGGAGGGTTCCTCCGACCAGGCCCGGCTGATCGCGGCCGTCTCGTCGCTGCTCGACCGGTCCGCGGAGCTGCAGCCGACCGTGCTCGTGCTCGACGACCTGCACTGCGCGGACGTCGCGACCCTGGAGGTGCTCGCCTACCTGTGCGCGGCGCTGGACCGGCAGCGGCTGGCCGTCGTGGTCGCCTTCCGTCCCGACGAGGTCGACGAGGTCCTCGGTGAATGGCTCCAGGAGGTACGCCGCGGGGCCGCAGGTCATCGAGGCACAGCTCGGCCCGATGACCCTGGTCGAGACCCGGGCACAGCTGACCGACCTGCTCGGCGGCGACCCCCGGTCGCTGCTCGGCGAGTCGTTGATCGCACGGATCCACTCCCGGTCCGGCGGGAACCCTTACGCAGCCGAGGCCCTGATGCGCGCCGCGCTGGCCGGCGACGAGGACACCTTGCCGGCCAGCCTGCGCGAGGTGCTGGTCCGCCGCACCCGGGCCTGCGCTCCGGGGACCGCGGAGGTCCTCCGCGCGGTGTCGGCGGCCGGCGAGCGGGTCTCCCCGGCGCTGCTGGCCTCGGTCGTGGCCGGCAGCTCGTCGGGCACCCCCGTCGACGACGCGATCGACGAGGGGGTGCGCGCGCAGCTGCTCGTCGTGGAGTCCGACGGCAGCATCTCGCTGCGGCACGCGCTGCTGGCCGAGGCGCTCTACGCCGACCTGCTGCCCGGCGAACGTCGGGCGCTGCACGCCCAGCTGGTGGACGCCCTCGAGGAGGTGGCCGACGCCCGGCCCGGCGTGGTGGCCGAGCACGCCGACCGGGCGGGAGACGCCCGGCGGTCGCTGTCCTGGTCGCTGCGCGCCGCCCAGGCGGCCGAGGACGTCTACGCCTACGACGAGGCGCACCGCCAGTACGACCGGGTGCGTCGGCTCTGGCCGGCGGTGCCGGACGCCGAGACGCTGGTCGGCGCCGACGCGGTCGACGTCTTCTCGCGGGCTGCCTCGATCGCGGCGATCTGCGACCACGACGTCGACGCCGTGGAGATCATCGAGCGGGTCCGGTCCTGGCTGCAGGCCGACCCCGAGGTCGACCCGGTGCGGCTCGGGCTGCTCGAGGCGCAGTATGCGCGCTTCCTGCTCGACGGCGGCCGCACCGACGCCGCCCTGGTGGCCGCCCGGCGGGCCGTCGACCTGGTGCCGTCCGACCCGCCCACCCCGGCGCGCGGCGTGGTGGTGTCCGGCCTGGTGCACGTACTCGACTGGGCGGGTGGCAGCAGCGACTGGGAACCGCTGGCCGACGAGGCGGTGGACATCGCCCGGGCGACCGGCGACGGCGCGGCCGTGGCCCGCGCGCTGGTGATCAGGACGACGGTGCAGCCCGCGGCCGAGACGCTGGTCCGGGACGCCCGCGAGGCAGTCGCGCTCGCTCTGGCCGACGGCGAGCCCGAGCTGGTCGGCCAGACCTACAGCAACCTGGTCGACTGCCTGAGCTGCACGGGTCACGGCCGCGAGGGAGTCGAAGCCGCCGCTGCCGGTGTCGCGGCAGTGACCCAGCGCGGCCTCGGCATCCGGTACGGCTCGTGGCTGAGCTCGCAGGGTGCCGAGCTCTCCCTCACCTACGGCTGGTGGGACGAGGCGGAGTCGTTGATCGGTGCGGCGCTGGCGCACACCCGCCACATCCAGGGAGCCAACCGGGACTACGCGCTGGTGATGCGGGCGCGGCTCTCGTCGCTGCGCGGCGAGTGGGACCGCCTGGACGCCGACCTCGCCGAGGTCCACCGGCTCCCCGCCGTGCTCGAGGTGCTGCGCTGCGAGGCGCGGGCCGAGGCGCTGCTGTGGCGCGGCGACCCGGACGCGGCGCTGGCCACGGTGGCCGAGCACGCCGGCACCGCGACCGACCGGCTGCTCGCCCTGTCGGCACCGCTGGCCTGGCTCGGGTCCCGCGCCCTGGCCGACGTCGGTGATGCTCGGCGCCGGACCGGGTCAGGGGCTCCGGGCGGCGCCGGGTGGGACGAGACCGCAGCGGTCGTCGACCGGCTCGTCGAGAGCGCCTGCGGACCGGGCGCCCTTCCCGGTGCGCGGCCGCAGCCGGTGCGGGCGCTGTGCGCCGCCGAGCGGTCCCGGCACACCGAGGGTTCCGGGGTGCCGTCGTGGCAGGAAGCGGTCCGTGCGCTGACCGGCGCCGAGCGGCCGTACCTGCTGGGCTACGCGCGGTGGCGGCTCGCCCAGGCGCAGGTCGCCGAGCGGGACCTCGGCGGCGCCGCCGAGAGCCTGCGGCAGGCGGCCCAGGACGCCCGGCGGCTCGGAGCCGGACCGCTGCTCGCCGAGATCGAGGCCACGGCCCGGCGTACCCGCGTCGACCTGCGACCCCCGCAGCAGGTGGCTGCCGGGCCCGGTGGGCCGGCCGCCGCCCTGACCGGCCGCGAACGGGAGATCCTGGGCCACCTGGCCGCCGGCCGGACGAACGGCGAGATCGCCAAGGCGCTCGTGATCAGCACCAAGACGGCCAGCGTGCACGTGTCGAACATCCTGCGGAAGCTGGAGGTGTCGACCCGCTACGAGGCCGCCGAGATCGCGGAGCGCTACCCGCTCGAGTGAGCCGGACCGGCCCAGCGCTGCTCGCCCTCGACCAGCTCTCCGGTCGGTTCGAGACCCAAGCCGCGGGCCACGGCCAGGGACGCCGCGTGGTCCGGGTGCACGTGCGCGACGAGTCGGCGTACGCCGGAAACGGCGAGCCAGTCGGTCATGGCCGTGCTGGCCTCGCGGGCGAACCGCTGGCCCTGGTGCGCGGTGCCGACCACCCACGCGACCTCGGCGGTGTCGTCCACCACGGTCGCCTGCACGTAGCCGGCCGCTCGGCCGTCGTCGCGGCGGCGCAGCACCCAGTTGAACCACTCTGCCTCCCGTCGGAGGACCGACCGGTGACCTGCCGCTCGTAGCGGGCAGTCAGCTCCTCGAGGCGCGCGGGCTCGCCGCCGGTGAACTCGTGCAGCCCGGTGTCGTCGAGCAGTGCCGCAAGCTCCGTTGCGTGCTCGACGCGCAGCGGCTCGAGCACCAGCCGGTCGGTGATGAGCTCCGCAGCAGTCGGCAGTGAGGACGCCGTCATCCGCTGCCGCAGGCCGGGAACTGGTCGGCGTACCCGCCGAGGTCGGCCAGGACCGCGACCCGCTGGGTCTGCGAGCCACCCTGCCTGTCCTGCACGGCCACATCGACCTGCACCGGGTAGGGGGCAGGGCACTCGTCGACGCGCTGGAAGGAAAGCGACACCGGGATCCGGTCGGCGGGGTTCAGGGTCGTGCTCCAGTCGCCGCTCACGGCGGCACCGCCACAGGTCTGCTCGGCCGGCACCCGGCCGCCGCGCGGTATGAGGCCACCGATCGGCAGGTGCGCAGACACCGACAGGACCGACACCGGTGCGGGGCTCTTGTTCTGCAGGCCGAAGACGAGCGTCATGCGGTTGCGGCCGAGAGTCAGGCAGGTCTCACCCACCAGTGCCATCGGACCCTGGAGCGGCGGGTAGCCGGTTGCGGCCGAGGCGGACGGGGACGCGCTGCTTCCTTGCCTGGCCCGGCTCCGGGGACTCGTCGGCCGGCCGCAGTGCCACGTACCCCGCCACGGTGACGGCGACGGCAACGGCGAGCACCGACAGCCAGCGTGGGAAGCGAACCGGGTCGCGCTCGGCGCCCGCGGCGAGCTCGTCCGCCTCATCGAGCTTTTCGGGGGGCACGTGCCGCGTCATCCTCGGGGTTCTCGTGGCGACGGCCGCACGGCGGTGCGACCGCGCCCAGGGTAGGCGACCCGTTCTCTGCGGTGCCGAGGTGCCGTACGGTGCGAACATGACCGCCGAGGAGGGCGAGCACCGGACGCCGGAGCGGGCCGAGACCCGCCCGGACAAGCCGCTGCCCGACGCCGCGCACCTGGACGAGGACGCCGAGGCGCTCGAGGACCCGGTCCACGCCGGAGACGCAATCCACCAGCAGGAGCAGCACGATCAGGCAGCAGCAGCGACCGTCGATCGGTTGACGGAGCGGACAGAGGAGAACCATTGCGCGGGGGAGGAGCGAGCAGGCGAGCAGCGATCGGCACCGGGCTCGCCCTCGTCCTGCTGACCGCTTGCGACTTCGGCGGCGGGGCCGGGTCGGCCACCCCCGCGGACGACGGCCCTACCGCGTCCGGGGTCGCACTGCCGGCCGTGTCGATGGTCACGGTGCAGGGCAAGAAGCTCGCCACCCGGTGCGTCGGTGACAAGAAGTCGCCTTCGGTGCTCCTGGTGGCCGGCTTCGACACCGCCCTGGAAGACGCGTGGGACGACGTCCAGGCGCAGATCGGTGGCTTTTCGCGGGCCTGCGCCTACGACCGCCTCGGCGTCGGCGGCAGCGAGGCGCCGCCGCCACGGCAGGGCTTCACCCGGATGGCCGACGACCTCGACGGCGTCATCGACGAGCTGGGGCTGCAGCGCCCGGTCGTGCTCGTCGCCCACAGCCTGGGCGGCATGGTGGCGGTGACGTGGGCACAGGACCACGCCGACGACCTGGCCGGGCTGGTCCTCGTCGACGCGACACCACCGAGCTACGTGGACACCGCGCTGGACGTCCTGCCGACCGGCTCGGGCCGCGGCAGCGACGTCCGTCGCGACCTTCAGACGCTGCTGGTGCCCCGGCGCAACGCAGAGCACCTGGACGGCGAGGCCGCGTTCGCCGGCGCCGAAGAGTTCGGGCCGGTCGGCGACGTCCCGCTGGTCGCCCTGACCCACAGCATCAGCGAGTTCGGCGGCGACCTGCGGCCGCGCGACGCGGCCGCGCTGGACTCGGCCTGGACCGGCGGACAGCAGCAGTGGGCGGAGCTCTCGTCGCAGGGCAAGGTGCTGCGGGTCGACCGAGCCGGTCACTTCATCCAGCGGGACCAGCCGCAGGCCGTCATCGACGCTGTGCAGGAGGTCGTCGACGCCGGCTGAGTCAGCTGGTGCCCTCGAAGTCGATCGCGGAGTAGGCGCGCAGCTTGTCCAGGCGGTGCTCGCTGTCGACGATCCGGATCGTGCCGCTGCGCGAGCGCATCACGATGCTGTGGGTGCGCACCGTGCCGCCCCCGCCGTAGCGCACGCCCTTGAGCATCTCGCCGTCGGTGATGCCGGTCGCGACGAAGAACACGTCCTCGCCGCGCACCAGCTCGTCGGTCACCAGCACCCGGTCGAGGTCGTGACCGGCATCGAGCGCCTTCTGCTTCTCGTCGTCGTCGGCCGGCCAGAGCCGCCCCTGGATCACGCCGCCGAGGGTCTTGATCGCGCAGGCGGCGATGATGCCCTCGGGAGTGCCGCCGATGCCCACGAGCAGGTCGAGGCCGGTGCCCTCGCGGGCCGCCATGATGGCTCCGGCGACGTCGCCGTCGGTGATGAACTTGATCCGCGCGCCGGTGGAGCGCACGTCCTCGACCATCTGCGCGTGCCGCGGGCGGTCCAGGATCACGACGGTGACGTCGGACGGCGACTCGCGCTTGGCCTTGGCCACCCGCCGGACGTTCTCGGCGACCGGCAGCCGGATGTCGACGACGTCAGCGGCCTCGGGGCCGGTGGCGAGCTTTTCCATGTAGAACACCGCGGACGGGTCGAACATCGAGCCGCGCGGCGAGACGGCCATCACCGACAGCGCGTTGCCCATGCCGAGCGCGGTGAGGCGGGTGCCGTCGATCGGGTCGACCGCGACGTCGCACTCGGGACCCTCTCCGTCACCGACGTGCTCGCCGTTGAACAGCATCGGCGCCTCGTCCTTCTCGCCCTCACCGATCACCACGACGCCGTTCATGCTCACCGTGTGGATCAGTTGCCGCATGGCGTTGACCGCTGCGCCGTCCGCGCCGTTCTTGTCGCCGCGACCCACCCAGCGGCCGGCGGCCATCGCCGCCGCCTCGGTGACGCGCACCAGCTCGAGGGCCAGGTTGCGGTCCGGCACCTCGACCGGCGTCGCCAGCGACTCGGAGGCGGTGGTGGGATCGGGCGTCTCGGTCATCGTGCGCGGGCTCCCTCGTCGGTGCGTCGTGCCCGCGATCGTATCGGCGGACGAGGGACCCGTAGATGCGGCGGTGGTCAGGCGTTGTCTAGCCGCAGGTGCGGCGATAGGGTCGGTCGTCGTGACCGTGCTCAAGATCTCTGAAGCAGCCGAGCTGCTCGGCGTCAGCGAGGACACCGTCCGGCGCTGGGCAGAGGCCGGGCGGCTGGAGACGACCCGGCTACCGTCCGGCCGCCAGGGGATCGACGGCCGGGTGCTGGCGGCCGCCGCCCAGTCGCTGGCCGACACCCACGAAACGCCCGCGGTCATCGCGCAGTCGGCGCGCAACCGGTTCCGCGGCATCGTCACCAAGGTCACCCGGGACACCGTGATGGCCCAGGTCGAGCTGCAGGCCGGCCCGCACCGCGTGGTGTCGCTGATGAGCCGGGAGGCGGCCGACGAGCTCGGCCTCGAGCCCGGTGTCGTGGCGGTGGCCGCCGTGAAGTCCACCAACGTCGTCGTCGAGATCCCGGAGACCCGGTGAAGTCGCTGTCCCGTCGGACGTCGGTCGCTCTCCTCGTGCCGCTGCTCGTGCTGGCCGGCTGCGGAGGCGGTGGCGGGGGTGACTCATCGACGTCGAAGATCTCCGGCAAGGTCGTCGTGCTCGCGGCGTCGTCGCTGACCGAGACGTTCACCGAGCTCGGTGACGCCTTCGAGGCCCAACATCCCGGCAGCACCGTGACGTTCAGCTTCGCGGCGAGCTCCGAGCTGGCGACCCAGATCGAGCAGGGCGCACCGGCCGACGTCTTCGCCTCTGCCAGCCCGACGACCATGGCGCTGGTGTCCGACGCCGGTGACACTGCGGACGAGCCGGTCACCTTCGTCCGCAACACCCTCGAGATCGCAGTGCCGGCCGGGAACCCGGCGAAGATCACCGGGCTGTCCGACTTCTCCAGAGGAGACCTTGTCATCGCCCTGTGCGCCCCCGAGGTCCCGTGCGGCGTTGCCGCGCAGAAGGTCTTCGCTGCGGCGAACCTGACGCCGAAGCCGGACACCCTGGAGGCGGACGTGAAGGCGACCTTGTCGAAGGTCACCCTCGGAGAGGTCGACGCGGCGCTGGTCTACAAGACCGACGTGCTCGCGGCCGGCGACAAGGTCGAGGGCATCGACTTCCCGGAGGCGGCCGACGCCGTCAACGACTACCCGATCGCCGTGCTCGCCGACGCGCCGAACCCGAAGGCAGCGCAGGCGTTCCTCGACCTGGTGCAGTCGGCGGCCGGCAACAAGGTGCTCGCCGAGGCCGGCTTCGAGGTGCCGTGAGCCCCGGCACCGGTGCGGTCACCCGCCGCCCCCGGCGTACCACCGGGCTTCCGGCAGCGCTGGTGCCGCTGGCCGCGCTGGCGATGCTGTTCCTGGTGGTCCCGGTCATCGGGCTGGTCGTCCGTACGCCGTGGACGACGCTGGGTGACGTGCTCACCCGGTCCGGGTCGCTGACCGCGCTGCGGCTGTCGCTGGTGTGCGCGACCTCGGCCACCGTTCTGTGCCTGGTCCTGGGAGTGCCGCTCGCCTGGGTCCTGGCGCGCGGCGACTTCCCCGGTCGCAGCGTGCTGCGCGCCCTCGTCCTGGTGCCGCTCGTGCTGCCGCCGGTGGTCGGCGGCGTTGCCCTGTTCGCCGCCCTCGGCCGCAAGGGACTGGTAGGCCGTCCGCTGGACGAGGCGTTCGGCATCACGCTGCCGTTCACAACGGCGGCGGTGGTGGTGGCCGAGGCGTTCGTGGCCATGCCGTTCCTGGTCATCGCCGTCGAAGGTGCTCTGCGCGGTTCGGACCGGCGGTACGACGAGGCAGCCGCCACCCTCGGCGCCTCCCGCTGGTACACCTTCCGCCGGGTCACCCTTCCGCTCGTCGCGCCGGGTGTGGCAGCGGGGGCAGTGCTCTGCTGGGCCCGGGCGCTGGGGGAGTTCGGCGCGACCATCACCTTCGCCGGCAACTTTCCCGGCACGACCCGGACCATGCCGGTCGAGGTCTACGTGACGTTGCAGCAGGACCCGGCGGCAGCGGTGGCGCTCTCGCTGGTGCTGCTGCTCGTGTCGGTCGGTGTGCTCGCAGGGTTGCGGGACCGATGGTTGACCGCCACCGCGTGAGTCACGCCCAGCTCGAGGCCGAGCTTCGGGTGCGCCGCGGCACGTTCGACCTCGACCTCGCGATCACTGTGCAGTCCGGTGAGGTGGTGGCGCTGCTCGGTCCGAACGGGGCCGGCAAGAGCACCGCGCTGCGGCTGCTGGCCGGGCTGCTGGCGCTCGACGACGGGCTGGTCCGGCTGGGCGGCCGCGTGGTCGAGGACACGGCGGCCCGGGTCCGGGTGCCACCCGAGCAGCGGGAGATCGGTGTCGTCTTCCAGGACTACCTGCTCTTCCCGCACCTGACGGCACGCGAGAACGTGGCGTTCGGGCTGCGGGCCCGCGGGGTCCCGCGAGCCGAGGCGCGGGCACGGGCCGACGCCTGGCTGGAGCGGGTCGGGCTCGCCGGGTACGCCGGGCAGCGGCCGGGCCGGCTCTCCGGCGGGCAGGGGCAACGGGTCGCCCTCGCGCGGGCGCTCGCAGCCGACCCTCGGCTGCTGCTGCTGGACGAGCCTCTCGCGGCTCTGGATGCCGGCACCCGGCTCGAGGTGCGCGCCGACCTGCGCCGGCACCTCGCCGGCTACGACGGCGCAGCTGTGGTCGTGACCCACGACGCGCTCGACGCGATGGTGCTGGCCGACCGGCTGGTCGTGCTGGAGGCCGGCCGGGTGGTGCAGCAGGGGACGCCGCGGGAGATCGCCGCGCACCCGCGGACCGACTACGTCGCGCGTCTGGTCGGGCTGAACCTTCTTCGTGGTCGGGCCGTGGACGGCAGGGTCGACCTGTCCGGCGGCCCGACCGTGACCTCGGCCGGCCACGCCGAGGGTGACGTGTTCGTGTCGTTCCCGCCCACCGCGGTGGCGTTGCACCGGCGCAAGCCCGAGGGCAGCTCCCGCAACTGCTGGCCGGGGCGGGTGGCCTCGGTCGAGTCGCACGGCGACACGGTGCGAGTGGCGCTGGAGGGCACGGTGCCACTCGTCGCGGAGGTCACCCCGCTGGCCGTCGCCGACCTCGGGCTGCGGCCGGGGTCGGAGGTCTGGGCCACGGTCAAGGCGACCGAGACGACGGTGTACCCCGCCTGACCGCGGGCCCCGCCAGGTCGGGGAGGATGGCCGGGTGAGCGACCAGCAGCCGGTGACCGCGACGGCCCCGGCGCCCGGACCGGCCACTCCGCGCCGGCGCGGGCGGGAGACCGCCGCCGACATGGTGCGCTCGCTGCTGGTGGTCCTCGTCCTCGTCTTCGTGGTGGTGGCGCTGAACGCCCGGCCGGAACCCGACCAGAAGGTGCGGCGGTTCGACTACACCGCAGTGCTGGCCCAGGCCCGCGACCAGGCGCCGTACGACGTCCTGGCACCGGTCGGTCTGCCGCGCGCCTGGCGCGCCACCAGCGCCCGCACCGGGCGCGCCGGCGATGCCGTCACCTGGCACGTCGGCTTCGTCACACCCGCGGACGACTACGCCGCCCTCGAGCAGAGCGACGGTGACCCGGAGGGCTTTCTCGACCACGTCGTCGGCGCCGCCGACGCCGCCGGCACAGTTCAGATCGGCGATGCGTCGTGGCGCCGGCTGGAGGGCGGCGAGCACGAGCGGCGAGCACTGGTGCTCGACGCGGAGCCGGTCACCACAGTGGTCGCCGGCAGCGCGTCCTGGCGTGAGCTGCGCGCGCTCGCCGCCGCACTGCCGACCCGCTAGGAGGACGCGGCCGACCCACCGCGGTCGCGGGCGACGGCCTCGTCCAGCTTGGCGCGGGCGCCGTCCAGCCACTCCTGGCAGATCGCGGCGAGCGTCTCGCCCCGCTCCCACAGCGCAAGCGACTCCTCGAGGGTCGCGGCGCCCGTCTCCAGGCGGCGCACCACGTCGACGAGCTCCTCGCGGGCCTGCTCGTACGTCGGTCGGGCGTCGGTCGTCTCGTCGGGCACGGCGGCCACCCTACGGCTGCACCACCACGGCGACCTCGCCCTCGGCCAGCCGGGCCCTCAGCGGCTCGCCCGGCGCGACCTCGGCGGCCCGGCGCACGACGGCACCGTCCGCCCGCTGCAGCACCGCGTACCCGCGTTCCAGGGTCGCGGCGGGTGAGAGTGCGGTGACCCGGGCCCGGGTGTGCGCCAGGTTGTCACCGGCCCGGTCCAGAGCGGCGGTGAGCACCCGTCGGGACCGGTCGCGCAGTGCCGCCACCTCCTGCTCCCGGGGAACGAGGAGGTTGTGCGGGTCGGCCATCACCGGCCGGCTGCGCAGCGACCGCAGGCCGGTGGTCTCGCGGTCGATCAGCCCACGTAGTGCGGCCTCGGTACGCCGGCGCAGCTGCGACACCCGGTCGAGCTCCTCGGCGACGTCCGGCACCACCCGCTTGGCTGCGTCGGTCGGGGTGGAGGCCCGCACGTCGGCGACCAGGTCGAGCAGCGGGGTGTCGGCCTCGTGCCCGATAGCGCTGACCACCGGCGTCCGGCAGGCCGCGACCGCGCGGACCAGTGCCTCGTTGGAGAACGGCAGCAGGTCCTCCAGGGACCCGCCGCCGCGGGTCACGACGATCACGTCCACCTCGGGGTCGGCGTCCAGGCGCTGCAGCGCGGCGGTGACGTCGGTGACCGCGGTCGGTCCCTGCACCGCCACCTCCTCGACCCGGAAGCGCACCGCCGGCCAGCGGCGCCGGCCGTTCTCGACGACGTCCTTCTCGGCCGCAGACGCCCGGCCGCAGACGACCCCGACCACGCCGGGCAGGAACGGCAGCGGCTGCTTGCGGTCGGCTGCGAACAGGCCCTCCGCCGCGAGGACCGAGCGCAGGTGCTCGAGCCGGGCCAGCAGCTCGCCGACGCCGACCTGGCGGACCTGGTCGGCGTACAGCGACAGGGTGCCGCGCGCCGCGTAGAACTGCGGGCGGGCGTGCACGACCACGTGTGCGCCCTCGGCGAGCCCGGCGGCCGGCCCGTCGAGCAGCGCCACCGAGCAGGTCACCGTGAGCGACATGTCCGCACTGCTGTCCCGCAGGGTGAGGAACGCCGTGCGCTGGCCGGGACGACGGGACAGCTGGGCGATCTGGCCCTCCACCCAGACGAAGCCGAGCCGGCCGATCCACTGGGTGAGCATCGAAGTGACCTGGCGCACAGGGACGGGGTTCTCCGCCGAGGTCTCCAGGGGCACCCGGGCAGGCTATCCGCCGATTCGGGTCGGGCCGGTACCCCGACCTACCATGGGGCCATGAGCGATCGCCCGCGTCGAGTCCTGCTCGCAGCCCCTCGGGGGTACTGCGCGGGCGTCGACCGCGCGGTCATCACGGTCGAGAAGGCGCTGGAGACCTACGGCGCGCCGGTCTACGTCCGCAAGCAGATCGTGCACAACAAGCACGTGGTCGAGACCCTGCAGGACCGCGGAGCCATCTTCGTCGACGAGAACGACGAGGTGCCCGAGGGGGCGACAGTCATCTTCTCGGCGCACGGCGTCGCGCCGGTCGTGCACGAGCAGGCCCGGGCCCGCAGCCTGAAGACCATCGACGCCACCTGCCCGCTGGTCACCAAGGTGCACCACGAGGCGGTCCGGTTCGCCGCCGACGACTACGACATCCTGCTGATCGGCCACGAGGGCCACGAGGAGGTCGTCGGAACCACCGGTGAGGCGCCCGACCACATCCACCTCGTCGACGGCCCCGAGGACGTCGACAACATCGTGGTCCGAGACCCGGAGAAGGTCGCCTGGCTCTCGCAGACGACGTTGTCCGTCGACGAGACCCTCGAGACGGTTCGCCGGCTGCGCGAGCGCTTCCCGGCGCTGCTCGACCCGCCCAGTGACGACATCTGCTACGCCACCCAGAACCGTCAGGTCGCCGTGAAGGACATCGCCGCCGGTGCCGACCTGGTCATCGTCGTCGGGTCGACGAACTCCTCGAACTCGGTCCGCCTGGTCGAGGTCGCGCTCGAGATGGGGGCCAAGGACAGCCGACTGGTCGACAAGGCAGCCGAGCTCGAGGACGCGTGGCTGGACGGCGTAGCGGTCGTCGGCCTCACCAGCGGCGCCTCGGTGCCCGAGATCCTGGTGCGCGGGGTGCTCGACTGGCTGGCTGAGCGTGGCTACACCGACGTCCAGGAGGTGCGCTCGGCCGAGGAGAGCCTGCTATTCGCCCTGCCGCCCGAGCTGCGCCGCGACATGAAGGCCAAGGCCGCCGCGATCGGCTGACCTGCCGGCTTCAGCCGCGCCGGCCCAGGTAGACGACGTCCGGCGCGCCCCGCTCGACGTACGCCGTCATCTCGACGACCCGGACGTCGGCGAGGTGCTCCGCCAGCAGCTGCTCGTACGCCGGCGCCGGCGCCGCACTCCAGACCGCGAGAACACCGCCGGGAGCCAGGGCACGGGCGCATCCGGCGACCCCGTCGGCTCGGTAGAGCGCGGCGTTGGCGGCGGTGACCGTCCAGTCCGGCCCGTTGTCGACGTCCAGGCACACCGCGTCGTAGCGCTGCGGGCTGGCGGTGAGGTGCTCGCGGACGTCGGCGATGACGACTCCCACCCGCGGATCGGCCAGCGCCGCTGCGGTCCGGTCCCGCAGGTGCATCTCGTGCCAGTCGAGCAGCACCGGCTCGATCTCGACGACATCGACCTGCTCGACCCCGGGGTGCAGCAACACCTCCAGCAGCGAGAACCCGACGCCGAGGCCGCCGATCAGGACCCGGCGAGGCGCCGGATGGGTCCACACGGCCTCGCGGACCAGAGCGCGTTCGGATCGACCGTCCCGAGTGTCCATGAGGAACACCCCGTTGCTGATCACCTCCAGATCGTCACCGACCTGGCGGAGCACCAGCTCCCCTCGCGGGGTGCTGACCCGTTCGAGGACCCGCGGTTCGTCGGTCACCGCACCAGGTGCGTGCTAGCGGCCGGCGGCCACGTGCCGGCCGACCCGCACCAGCACCACGATCACGGCGGCGACCGCCCCGGTGAAGAGCAGTGGGGCCGACAGGGCCAGCGTGGTCGCGACGTCGAGGACGACCTCGCGGTTGCCGCGGTTCTGGCCGCCGGCCCGAGCGATCAGCGCAGCGGCGGCGACGAACAGCAGCGGCGGCAGCACGGCGGCAGTGGCGAGCGAGCGGAACCGGACGACGGCCGGCGCCGCGACCGCGGCCACCAGGTAGGCGAGCCCGGTGGCGAGCCCGAGGGTGGCGTCCCGGCGTAGGTCGAGCAGGGCGCCCCCGGTCACCAGCAACGCGGACAGCGCGACCACAGCGGGACCGGTGACGCCCTCGGCGTAGGCCCGGCCGAGCAGGCCGGGGCCGGGCGGCGGGGGAGTGGTGACGACCACCGAGGTGGCGGCGGGTGCGTCGGTCGTCGTGGTGAGGGTGGCCGAGCCGGTCTCGAGCGGCGTGCCGGCGCCGGTGGTGTCGGTCGTCATCGTCACGCGAGACACGGTAGGCGGGTAGGCGGTCCGGGCCGCGGCGGACACGCCCGGGCCGACCTAGGGCAGCGAGCGCAGCGGCCGGGCCTCGTCCGGCCGGTCGACGGCGTCGAGCAGCTCGGGGGCGTTCAGCGGCCGCGGCACGGAGTCCAGCGGCGACGGGGCGCGCAGCTCGGCATCGGTGACCTGCAGGTCCGCCATCCGGCGGGCCTGGGTCAGCACGGTGCGCTCGAGCGAGCCGACCATGCTGTTGTAGTCCTCGACCGA
The DNA here is from genome assembly GCA_963746465.1 of uncultured Actinomycetota bacterium. Taxonomy (GTDB): domain Bacteria; phylum Actinomycetota; class Actinomycetes; order JACCUZ01; family JACCUZ01; genus CAVVAY01. The sequence continues at coordinate 31,580 of CAVVAY010000014.1, forward strand.
GCGGGAAAGGGAGCGGCCCACCTTGTCGACATGGTCGCCGAGCTTGCCGAGCCGCCGGTAGAGCTCGCGGCCGATCTCGAACACCGACCGGGCGTTGTCGGTGAGCGCCTCCTGCTGCCAGGAGTAGGCGATCGTCCGCAGCATCGCGATCAGCGTCGTCGGCGTGGCGATCAGCACCTTCGCCGCCATCGCGTCCTCGAGCAGCTGCGGGTCGCGCTCCAGGGCCGGTGCGAGGAACGAGTCACCCGGGACGAACAGCACGACGAACTCTGGCGTCGGCTCGAAGGACCGCCAGTACTCCTTCGCGGCCAGACCCTTGACGTGCTCGCGCAGGTGCCGTGCGTGGGCGTACATCCTGGCTTCCACCACGTCGGGGTCGCGGGACTCGGCAGCGTCGAGGTAGGCGGCCAGCGAGACCTTGGCGTCGACCACGACCTGTTTGCCGCCGGCCAGACGGACCACCAGGTCGGGACGCAGGACGCCGTGGTCGGTGGTCACGGTGGCCTGCTCGGTGAAGTCGCAGTGATCGACCATGCCGGCCAATTCGACGACCCTGCGCAGCTGCATCTCGCCCCAGCGGCCGCGGGCCTGCGGCGCCCGCAGGGCATGGACCAGCGAGGAGGTCTGGTCGCGCAGCTCCTGGCCGGTGGATCGCATGAACCCGACCTGCTCGGAGAGCGCGGCGTAGGCCGACACCCGGGCGTTCTCCAGCTCGCGGAGGTGGGTCTCGACCTTGCCGAGCGCCTCGCGCAGCGGGGCCACCGTGACGGCGACGTCGTCCCGGCGGTCGGCGGCCGAGTCGGACACGACCAGCCGCTCACGCAGCAGTCGGACCTCGGCCTCGGCGGCGGCGCCGCGGGAGCGGGCCACCAGCCAGCCGACGGTGGCCCCGAGCACCAGACCCATGAGCAGCAGCACGATGTCCATGCCGCCCAGCGTCGCTGAGACCCCGGACACAACCCCTCTCGACACCCCGTGTCGGGCAGACGAGCCGGGCCGATTCGCTGGCGGCCCGCTGTTCGCCGTACCGTTGAACCCCGTGAGCCTCACCATCGGGATCGTCGGCCTGCCCAACGTCGGCAAGTCGACCCTCTTCAACGCCCTGACCAAGAACGACGTCCTCGCGGCGAACTACCCGTTCGCCACCATCGAGCCGAACGTCGGCGTCGTCGGCGTCCCCGACCCGCGGCTCGCGGTGCTCGCCGAGGTGTTCTCCAGCGTCAAGGTGATCCCGGCTACGGTCTCCTTCGTCGACATCGCCGGCATCGTGCGTGGCGCGTCCGAGGGCGAGGGTCTGGGCAACAAGTTCCTGGCGAACATCCGCGAGAGCGACGCGATCTGCCAGGTGATCCGCGCGTTCCGCGACCCGAACGTGGTCCATGTCGACGGTGACGTGTCGCCCAAGTCCGACATCGAGACGATAAACACCGAGCTGATCCTGGCCGACCTGCAGACCATCGAGAAGGCGCTGCCGCGGCTGGAGAAGGAGTCGCGGCTCGTCAAGGACAAGAGCAAGACCTCGATCGTCGCCGACGTGACCAGGGCACAGGAGCTGCTGCAGGGCGGCACCACGCTGTACGCCGGGGCAGCGGGCGCCGACATCGACCTTGACGACCTCCGCGAGCTGCACCTGCTGACGGCCAAGCCGTTCCTCTACGTGTTCAACGTCGACGAGGACGAGCTGGGCGACGAGGCCTTCAAGGACGAGATGCGCGGACTGGTTGCCCCGGCGGAGGCGATCTTCCTGGACGCGAAGATCGAGTCCGAGCTCTCCGAGCTGCCGGACGACGAGGCGCTCGAGCTGCTGCAGTCGCTGGGTGCCGAGGAGTCGGGGCTCGACCAGCTGGCGCACGTCGGCTTCCGGACGCTGGGCCTGCAGACCTATCTCACCGCCGGGCCCAAGGAGTCACGGGCCTGGACGATTCCGGTCGGCGCGACCGCACCGCAGGCGGCGGGGGTGATCCACACCGACTTCCAGCGCGGCTTCATCAAGGCGGAGGTCGTCTCGTTCGACGACCTGGTCGACGCCGGATCGATGGCCGAGGCCAAGTCCCGCGGCAAGGTGCGCATCGAGGGCAAGGACTACGTCATGCAGGACGGCGACGTCGTGGAGTTCCGCTTCAACGTCTAGCTACTCACTGGCCGCTGCAAACGACAGTGGATAGGAGCCGCGCTCCTTCCACTACCAACGTATAGCGCACAGGGGGGCTTGCGGCAAGGCCCCGGTGGTGCCGCAGAATCCCCGGCCGTAGCGAGAACCTGCGGACATGGGGGTCCCGAAGAGTGCGTGTGTCATTGCCGACTACGAGTGCGTTCGACCTTCCCGAGCACCTGCGCCGCAAAGCCGACCCGGCGCTGATCGCCGGCGACGAGCAGCACTTCGCGGCCATCGCGGAGAGCCTCGAGCGGTCGATCACCGACCTGTCCCGGCGCCTCGACGCCGAGCGGAGATCGCCGGGCGGCATCGGCCAGGAGGCGATGGACCGGGACATGGAGGTCCACCGGCTGACCTCCCGGCTGCGCACGCTGCGGCGCTACGGCCTGGACCTGTGCCTCGGCCAGATGGTGGGCATGGACGGCGCCGATCCGGTGTACGTCGGGCGCCTCGGGCTCACCGACAGCACCGGTCGTCGGCTGCTGCTCGACTGGAGGTCGCCCGCGGCTGAGCCGTTCTTCGGAGCGACCCACGCCAACCCGATGGGGCTGGCCAGCCGACGCAGGTACCGGTGGACCCGCGGGCGGATCAGCGACTACTGGGACGAGGTGTTCGACGCCGACGGTTTCGACGGGCACGCGGCTGCGCTCGACGACCAGTCGGCGTTCATCGCGAGCCTCGGCAGCAGCCGGTCGTCTCGGATGCGCGACGTCCTCGGCACCATCCAGGCCGACCAGGACGCCATCATCCGGGCCGGCTCCCGCGGCGCCCTCGTCGTCGACGGCGGCCCGGGCACCGGCAAGACCGTCGTCGCGCTGCACCGCTCGGCCTACTTGCTCTACTCCGACCCTCGACTCGGGCACCACCGCGGCGGCGTGCTGTTCGTCGGTCCGCACCAGCCGTACCTGGCCTACGTCTCCGATGTCCTCCCCAGTCTCGGTGAGGACGGCGTGCAGACCTGCACCCTGCGCGACCTCGTGCCCGAGGGAGCCGCGGCAGCGATCGAGGCCGACCCGGACGTGGCTCGGTTGAAGTCGTCCGCGGACCTGGTGGCGGCGATCGAGGCGGCCGTCAGGTTCTACGAGGAGCCGCCCGCAACCGGGATGACGGTCACGACCGACTGGTCCGACCTCTGGCTCGGCGCCGACGACTGGGTCGAGGCGTTCGACGCAACAGACGGTGCGCCGCACAACGAAGCCCGCGACCAGATCTGGGAGGAGCTGGTCACGATCCTGATGGACAAGCAGGACGGCGACGACGTCCCCACCGGTCTGCTCCGGAAGTCGCTGCTGCAGAACGAGGAGCTGTTCTCGACCTTCAACAAGGCGTGGCCGCTGATCGAGGCGCCTGACCTCGTCGGAGACCTGTGGTCGGTGCCCGCCTACCTGCGCACGTGCGCTCCCTGGCTCAGCGCCGAGGACGTCCGGAAGCTGCAGCGCGTCGACGCCCACGCCTGGACGGTGTCCGACCTGCCGCTGCTGGACGCTGCCCGGCAACGGCTGGGTGACCCGGAGGCGTCACGACGCAAGCACCGGCACGCCGCGGCGGTCGGCGCCGAGCGAGAGCGGATGGCGCAGGTCGTGGACGACCTGATAGCGGTCGCCGACGACGAGTACGGCACCGGCCTGGTCACGATGCTGCGCGGCGAGGACTTCCATGACGCCCTGGTGGACGAGACCGCGCTGACCACCACCGACCCCGACCGGCTGGCCGGACCGTTCGCGCACATCGTCGTGGACGAGGCGCAGGAGCTGACCGACGCGGAGTGGCAGATGCTGCTGCTTCGCTGCCCGTCCCGGAGCTTCACCATCGTGGGGGACCGCGCCCAGGCCCGGCACGGGTTCACCGAGTCGTGGCAGGAACGGCTCGAGCGTGTCGGGCTGGACCGGATCGACCTCGCGACCCTGACCATCAACTACCGGACGCCGGAAGAGGTGATGGCCGAGGCCGAGCCAGTCATCCGGGCCGTGCTCCCCGACGCCAACGTGCCGACGTCCATCCGCAGCGCTGGGCTCCCCGTCGTCCACGGACCTGTTTCGGCCCTGGGCTCGATCGTCGAGACCTGGCTCGCCTCGCACGCCGAAGGGACCGCCTGCGTCATCGGGACCGGCCTCGACGGCCGGCCATTTCCCAGCGACGCCCCGCGTCCGGTCGCTGACCCCGGAGCTGTCGAAGGGGCTCGAGTTCGACCTGGTCGTCCTCGTCGACCCGGAGATGTTCGGTGAGGGCATCGAGGGCGCAGTCGACCGCTACGTGGCGATGACCCGAGCGACTCAGCAACTCGTCGTGCTCACGAACTCGTGACCTGGACCCAGTGGCCCGGTCAAACACTCCCGTCTCAGTTGTCCGGTCGTGCGCGTGCTCCGTCGCGGAGTCGCTCAGGGTCCACCTCGCGTTGCGGAAAGCGCGTCAGGTACTCCTGCTCAAGAGCTTTCAGCCGCTGGGTATGTGCGGTCAGCGCATCATCCGAGCCGTGGCGCAACGTCTCGTTCCGCGTGCGGTGCAGCTGCTCCAGCTCGCGAGCCAGGTCGGCATCCGACAGCTCAGGTGGTTGCGGTCCTGTGGTCTCATCCGTCGTCATGGGCCCGACCTACCCAGGTCCGCTGCAGTGAACCGAGACCGCCTCTCTACCGCTCCTCGGTCATGACCACGTCGAGGTTGCGGAAGACCGGCGGCCCGTCACAGAGCGACGCGATTCCCTCGGCGAACTTCGTGGTCTCCGGGTCCTCGGAGTTCTTCATCGCCTCCTCGTAGGAGTCGAACTCCACGATCGACAGGTAGGTCCCTTCGTTGTCCCGGTCGGCGCTGACCACGACCCGACGAGGACCGGGCTGGGGATGGTCCCGACGCCACTCCTCGTTGAATGTCATCAACTGGTCGGCCTTGGACGTCTTGAACTCGATGATCTGGACGAACCCGCTCACTGCGCCTCCCGACACCAAGCGCCCGGCGACGCCGAGCCGCTCCGACAACGTGCTCCAGGCCGGGGCGCGCGTCAAGGTCGCGCGCGGTGAGGACCTCCGATTCGATCTTCGTGCTACGAAGGGGGTGCTAGCGAAGATCAGGCAGCGAAGCGCACCCGCGCCCGCCATCCCTGCACCGGGGTGGCGGGCGCTCCGCCTGCCTCACCAGAGGCCGGACACCGTCAGGACGAGGGCCAGTACCACCAGGAACAGCGCCGACCCGGCCAAGGAGATGCCGATGCGCAGCTGCCACCGGCCGGCGCGGCTCCACGACGCCGCTCCCGCGCCGGCGCGTGCGGCGACCTCGCGCCGAGCCGCCGGCACCAGGGCGAGGCCGACGATCGCCGGCACCACACCGATCAGTGCGCCCGCCAGGACGAGCAGCACGGCGACAGCGCCCAGGACCAGCACCAGGGTGATCCAGCGGCCGGTCGGCAGGGTGCGTGGTTCGCCGTGGTCCGAGCTCACAGGGTCATGGTCGCTTGTCGACCAGCCGGCCCGCGCCTAGGGTCCCGGACGTGGCGGCCGACCGGCGCGACGAGAGCAGCAAGGCCTGGCTGGCGGGCGTGTTCGACCGGGCCGCACCGACGTACGACCGGGTCGGCGACAGCTACCACGACCACTTCGGCGAGCTGCTCGTCGACCTCGCCGAGGTCAGGCCCGGCCATCGCGTGCTCGACGTGGCCTGCGGCCGCGGCGCTTCGCTCGTCCCGGCGGCCCGCCGGGCCCGGAAGACCGGCGGAGCTCTGGGCGTCGACCTCTCCCAAGAGATGGCCTCGGCCTGCGTCCGCGAGCTGGCCGACGCAGGTCTATCCGGCGACGCGCGAGTGATGGACGCCGAGAACCTGGCCCTCGCCGACGACACGTTCGACGTCGCACTGTGCGGCTTCGGACTGTTCTTCTTCCCCGACCCCGAGGCGGCGGTCGCCGAGATGTCACGCGTCCTCCGACCCGGCGGTGTGGTCGCGGTCTCGACCTGGGGTCCCGACGACGAACGGTGGGCGTGGGAGGACGAACTGCTGGGGTCCCTGAAAGCCGACCGACGGGCGGTCGTGCGGCCATTCGACGACCCGCGTGACATTGCCGCAGTGCTCGGCGGCGCGGGATTCGTGGACCTCGCCGACCATGTCGAGCAACGAGAGGTTTTCTTCGCCGACGACGCGGCCTGGTGGGACTGGAAGTGGTCCTACAGCCTGCGCGGCGTTCTCGAGCAGCAGGATCCGAAGACGCTGGACGGACTGCGCCGGCGCGCCGCCGCGTGCCTGCGCCCATACCGGCAGGCGGCCGGCATCCCGTGCCGACTGACGGCCAACCTGGTCCGCGCCCGCAAGCCCGGTCCGGTCCATTAGGTCCGCTCAGCCGGCGGCGCCTCGGAGTCGCCCAGCGGTGCGATCTCGCCCCGTACCACCCCTAGCGCGACGTCGGTGAGCTTGAGGTTGTGGCCGCGGGCATGCCGCCGCAGGGCGTTGAACGCCGCCTCGACCCCGATACCGTTCCGCTCGGCCAGCACCCCCTTCGCCTGCTCGATGGCCACCCGGCTGTTGAGCGCGTGCTGGAGCTGCTCGGCCATCATCGTGCTGCGGTGGGCCGAGCGCTGCTGGAGGATGCCGATCGTCGCGACGTCAGCCAGCGCTTGAGCCAGCGCCTGGTCCTCCTGGTTGACGGGTTCACTGCCGTTGTGGAAGAGGTTGAGGCCGCCGATCGTCTCGTTCCGCAGCCGTAGTGGCACCGCGACGACCGACCGGACGCCCGCGTCCAGCGCGGCCGGGACGAAGACCGGCCAACGATCGCGGTCGCCGGCGAGGTCGTCGCTGAGGACGGCAGTGCGGCTCCGGACGCAGTCCAGGCACGGACCCTCGTTGTTCTGCAGCTGGTAGATCTCCAGGAGCCGGGTCTCCTCGCTGGACGATGCGACGACCGCGAGGTTGCCCTTCTGGTCGTCGAGCAGCAGGCCTGCCGCCGTGGCCCCGAGCAGGTCTACGCAAGCCGCGACCAGCTCGTCCAGCAGGTCGACGACGTCGTAGTCGTCGACGAGGGTGTCGGCGAGCGAGACGAAGACCTCGGCGAGTGCCTGCTCCCGGGTGCGGACGCCCCGGCGAGAGTCACCCGTTTCGTTTGTCATGAATCCTCCGGCGAGAAACGTAGCCGACGTTCGACGACGTCGATCGCGACATCGGTCAAGGGACGCCCGGACGCGAAGGCTCGGGCACGGAGCATCAGGAACGCCTCCTCGGTGCTGACGTCGAGCTGGACCTGGACCATCCCGGTGGCTTGGTGCACCTGCGGCTGGTAGAGGGTCCGGGTGTCCAGGTCGTTGGGTCCTGCTGGGTGGGGTGACTCGAGGTTCAAGACGGCTAGGGCGGCGGCGTCGGCCGCCAGGAGGGCCGCGGGCAGCTGGTCAGGTTCCAGCTCGCCCGGCTGGTCCCGGTAGAGGTCCAGCGCGCCGACGTTGATCGCGCCGATCCGCAGGGGAAAGGCGAACACGGCGCGAACACCAGCCTCGGCGGCTCCCTCCATGAACGCCGGCCAGCGTGCGACGGACACGTCGCCCGGCTCGTTCAGGTCGCCGACCAGCACCGGCGCCCCGCGGCTCACCGCGTCGACACACGGCCCGACGCCGAGGGTGACCTGCAGGTCCTCTATCCGGGCAGAGACGTGATCGGTCGAGCAGACGATGCTGCTGAGTCCCGCTGCCGTGATCATCGAGATCCCGGCCCCCGTCACCCCCAGCATCTGCACGCAGAGGGCGCAGATCCGTTCAGGCTGCGCGGCCCGCTCCGCCTCCGCCTCGGCCAGCATGCGTTCCCAACGTTCATGGTCAACCATGCAGACCCGAGCTCACAGCAGCCACCGCCTCCTGGCCGGCAGCGCACCGGCTCTTTCCAGCATGCTCTCAGGCCCCAGAATTGGCGACCCCGACCTCGACTCCGCCTTCTCGACGACGACGTGGCCGTCGAGACGGGGCATTCGCCAACGGCAGACGAAACAAACACGAGGCAGGTCGCTAACCCCCTCGAAACTCTCATGCGGTCCGGTTTCTCTTCGCTGGACTCGGCCAGCCCCGTTGCTCACGACGTTGCGCGGGACCGCCCGTGGCACCAAGACGTTCCGAGAAGGACGCGGCTGAGACAACGGGAGTGCAGACCAAGTGATCATGCAGGACGAGGTCCGTGACCTGATCGGCGGTCAGCTCGCAGCCGGCGACGTCGACCTCACCAGCGGCGACCGCAGCCGCACCAGCTGACGGACGCAAAGGCCCGCTGCGACATGGGTGGCGCTGGGGCACTCCGGGTCCGGCAGCAGCCGGGCGCTGAGGTCGCTTTGCCGCAGGCAGGTGCACCGGGTCATCGGCTTCTCCCTCGGGTCGGAGTCCCACGGCCAGGCTGGGAGCGAGCAGGCTGCCGGCCCGGCTGCCGTGCCGGAGCGACGAGGAACTTTCAGCGGTCCGAGCCCGAGTCCCAGCCGGCGCCGGACAGCACCTGGTCGATCCGTGCGGCAAGCTCGACGTCCTTGGCCGTGACGCCGGAGTCGCTGTGCGTCCAGAGCCGGAACCGCAGGCTGCCGTCGTCGGCCGAGGTGTCCGGGTGGTGATCCAGCTCGTCGGACACCGCCGTCACCGCCTCGACCAGCGCGTCCCTGCTGTCGGCCGGTACGTCCACGCTCTTCACCAGTGCCTCGCCGTCGTACGACCAGCCCGGGAGCGACTCCAGAGCGGTGTCGATGTCGGCGCGGTCGAGGAGGTCAGCCATGGTCGGTCTCCCGGGGTCGGACGTCACGAGGTCGGAACGTTCATCTCCTCCAGGTTGGCGCGCACACCAGCAAGGCGCGGGTTGTCCGGCCACAGCTGCTGGGCCTCGGCCATCGCGGACGCCGACTCCTCGCTCTCGCCCAGCCCGGCCAGCCCCTCGGACAGGGTGACCAGGTCGTCGGCCCGGGTCGACCGGTCGCGGTCCCAGACGATGGCCTCACGAGCGTGCTCGACCGACTCGGACAGCCTGCCGTGCACCAGCTGGTGCAGCGCATGGGTGCCGGCGAGCACCGTGCCGGTGCTGGCCAGCCGCTGCGCCTGCTGCACCGCGGCGGCGATCTCGTCCTCGACGCGCTCCAGCGGCAGCTGGCCCGCCTCCACCGCGCAGAGCAGGACCCACGCGTGCAGGGACAGGGCGTCCATCCGGGCCGTCCGGCCACGACCGACGTGCGACACCAGGGTGCGAGTGGCCTCCGACGCATCGACGAACCGGCCCTGCGCGCGCAGCGCCTCGGCGAGCGTCCGCAGTGCGGCGGTGTCGGAGGGCTTGTCGCGCAGGCGTTCGCGGGCCCGCGTCTCGGCTGCCTCGGTGTCGCCGGCGGACAGGCTGCGGCTGGCCGCCATCGCCGTACGGCGCGGGATCTTTGCGCCCAGCCAGACCAGCGGGTCGTACTGGGTGTCGACCACGCGCTCCTTCATCGGGATGATCGCGTTGTCGGTGATCTTGATGTGCTCCGGGCAGACCTCGGTGCAGCACTTGGTGATGTTGCACATGCCGAGGCCGTGGGACTCCTGGGCCTCGCGCTTGCGGTCCTTGGCGTCGAGCGGGTGCATGTCCAGCTCGGCGAGCCGGATGAAGAAGCGGGGGCCGGCGAAGGACTCCTTGTTCTCCTCGTGGTCACGTACGACGTGGCAGGTGTCCTGGCAGAGGAAGCACTCGATGCACTTGCGGAACTCCTGGCTGCGCTCCACGTCGAGCTGCTGCATGCGGTACTCGCCCGGCGCCAGGTCGGCCGGCGGCGCGAAGGCGGGGACCTCGCGGGCCTTCTGGTAGTTGAACGACACGTCGGTCACGAGGTCCTTGATCACCGGGAAGGCCCGCAGCGGCGTCACGGTGATCACCTCGTCCTCGGTGAAGGTGCTCATCCGGGTCATGCACATCAGCCGGGGCCGACCGTTGACCTCGGCGCTGCACGAGCCGCACTTGCCGGCCTTGCAGTTCCAGCGGACGGCGAGGTCCGGGGTCTGCGTCGCCTGCAGCCGATGGATGATGTCGAGGATGACCTCGCCCTCCTTCACCTCCACGGTGAAGTCCTCGAGCTCGCCGTCGGCGTCGTCGCCGCGCCAGACCCGGAAGCGCGCGTTGTAACCCATCAGGCCTTCTCCTCCGGCAGGGTCGCCAGCTCTTCCTCGGTCATGTACTTGTTCAGCTCGTCCCGCTCGAACAACGAGAGCAGCTCGGGCGGCATCACCGGCAACGGCTGCCGGGTCACCTCGACGCCGTCATCGACCGGCCGGCAGACGAGGTTCACCTTGCGCCACTCGGGGCTCATGGTCGGGAAGTCGTCGCGGGTGTGGCCGCCGCGCGACTCCTCGCGGATCAGCGCCGAACGCGCGACGCACTCCGAGACGATCAGCATGTTGGGCAGGTCGAGCGCGAGGTGCCAGCCGGGGTTGAACACCTTGTCACCCTGGACCGACATCTTGCCGGCCCGGACCTTCAGGGCCTCGAGCTTGGCCAGCGCCTGCTCGACCTCCTCCTTCGTGCGGATGATGCCGACCAGGTCGTTCATGGTCTCCTGCAGGGCGGCGTGGATCGCGTACGGGTTCTCGCCGCCGCTGCCGGCGAACGGTGCCTCGGCCTCCCGGCGGGCGTCGTCGACGTCGCGGTCGGTGATCGCCGGTCGAGCGGCTCCGAGCGCGTCGACGTACTGTGCGGCACCCATGCCGGCCCGCCGGCCGAAGACCAGCAGGTCGGACAGCGAGTTGCCGCCGAGGCGGTTCGATCCGTGCATGCCGCCGGCCACCTCGCCGGCCGCGAACAACCCGGGCACGACCGCTGCGGCGGTGTCCGGGTCGACCTCCACGCCACCCATCACGTAGTGACAGGTGGGGCCGACCTCCATCGGCTCGGCGGTGATGTCGACGTCGGCCAGCTCCTTGAACTGGTGGTACATGGAGGGCAGCTTCTTGCGGATCGCGTCAGCCGGCAGCCGGGAGGCGATGTCGAGGAAGACTCCGCCGGCGGGGGAGCCGCGGCCGGCCTTCACCTCGGAGTTGATGGCCCGGGCGACCTCGTCGCGGGGCAGCAGCTCGGGTGGCCGCCGGTTGTTGGCCTGGTCGTCGTACCAGGCGTCTGCCTCCTGCTCGGTCTCCGCGTACTGCTTGCGGAAGACCGCCGGGACGTAGTCGAACATGAAGCGCTTGCCCTCGGAGTTCTTCAGGACTCCGCCGTCGCCGCGCACCGACTCGGTGACCAGGATGCCCTTCACCGACGGCGGCCAGACCATGCCGGTCGGGTGGAACTGGACGAACTCCATGTTCAGCAACGTGGCCCCGGCCTTCATCGCCAGCGCGTGGCCGTCGCCGGTGTACTCCCATGAGTTCGAGGTCACCTTGAAGGACTTTCCGATGCCGCCGGTGGCGAGCACCACGGCAGGCGCCTCGAAGACGACGAAGGTGCCGTTCTCACGGGTGTAGCCGGCCGCTCCGGAGATGCGGTCGCTGTCTTTGAGCAGGGCGGTGATCGTCGTCTCGGCGAACACCCTGATCATCGCGTCCAGGTCGCCGTGCTCGCGCAGGTCGTCCTGCTGCAGCGACACGATCTTCTGCTGCAGGGTGCGGATCATCTCCAGGCCGGTGCGGTCGCCGACGTGGGCCAGTCGGGGGTACTCATGACCGCCGAAGTTGCGCTGGCTGATCTTGCCGTCCTTGGTGCGGTCGAACAGCGCGCCGTAGGTCTCCAGCTCCCAGACCCGGTCCGGGGCCTCCTTGGCGTGCAGCTCGGCCATCCGCCAGTGGTTGAGGAACTTGCCGCCGCGCATGGTGTCGCGGAAGTGCACCTGCCAGTTGTCGTTCGGGTTGACGTTCGCCATCGCGGCGGCTGCGCCGCCCTCGGCCATCACGGTGTGCGCCTTGCCGAACAGCGACTTGCAGACGATGGCCGTGCGCTTGCCCTGGAGACGGGCCTCGATGGCGGCTCGCAGGCCGGCACCTCCGGCGCCGATCACCACGACGTCGTAGCTGTGGCGCTCGATCTCGGTCATCGGTGCTTCATCATCCTTCGTCGTACGTCGGCGGGTGGCGGGCGTCGGTCAGCCGACGAACCGGAGGTCGGAGAACCAGCCGGCCGAGACGGCCATCACGTAGAAGTCGGTGAAGGCCAGCGTGCCGAGCGTGATCCAGGCCAGCTCCATGTGCTTGGTGTTCAGCCGGGACACGAAGGTCCAGCTTCGGTAGCGGACCGGGTGCGCGGAGAAGTGCTTGAGGCGCCCGCCGATGATGTGCCGGCACGAGTGGCAGGACGCCGTGTAGGCCCACAGCATCACCACGTTGACCAGGAGCACGACGTTGCCGAGCCCGAAGCCGAACCCGTCCGGGCTGTGGAAAGCGAGGATCGCGTCGTAGGTGTTGATCAGCGAGATCACCACGGCCGCGTAGAAGAAGTAGCGGTGGGCGTTCTGGAAGATCAGCGGGAACCGCGTCTCGCCGGTGTAGGTCTTGTGCGGCTCGGCCACGGCGCAGGCGGGCGGCGACAGCCAGAACGCCCGGTAGTACGCCTTGCGGTAGTAGTAGCAGGTCAGCCGGAACAGCAGCAGGAACGGCAGCGTGGCCGCCGCGTAGGGCAGGAACCACCAGTCCGGCAGGAACCGCCCGAAGTGTGCCGCCTCGGGCACGCACCCCTCGGAGATGCAGGGGGAGTAGAACGGCGTCAGGTAGTGGAAGTCGTCGACCCAGTACCACTTCTGCATGAAGACCCGCACCGTGGCGTACAGGACCCAGGCCCCGAGCCCCACGAAGGTGACCAGCGGCGGGAACCACCAGCGGTCGGTGCGCAACGTGCGGGCGGAGATCTTCGCCCGCTGCCCCTGCCCCGTCAGTGTGCTCGTGCTCATCGCCGTCCCGCGGTCGCTCGGAGGATGCGCCCGGACCGCGTCTCCGCGGCAGGCGTCGGTGGCTGCTGGAGCGTCAGTTTGTCACCCCGTCCCAACGGCTGGACACCGGCCCAGGGGTGAGGTCGGCCACACCGGGGTCAGGCGTGCGCCCTCGCGTCGGAGCAGATACTGCGCCAGGATGCCGGGATGGCCGGAACCGGGACAGACCCGACCTGGTCGCCGGACCCCGGTGACTCGCGGTCCCTGCTCGGCGACCCGGCCCGGGCGGTGTCCGCGGAGGCCCGCCTGCAGCTGCTGGTGGAGGCCAGCTCGCATCTCTCCGACACCCTCGACCTGCGCGCGGTCGCCCGCGGCCTGGCCCGCAGCGTGGTGCCCGTGCTCGCGGACCGGGCCAACGTCGACCTGGTCGAGAGCCTGTTCCACCCCGAGCGCGGGGCGGTGGCCGACAGCACGGTGCTCTTCCGGGTGGCCTGCGTCGACATCTCCGACCGCGAGGCGATGCTGCGCCGCGACGAGTGGGTGGCCTACCCGTCCGGGAGCGCCGCGGCGGTGGCCCTGAGCAGCGGGGTCGCCAGGGGCGAGGGGACCGACCCGTCGCCGAGCCGGCTGTTCGTTCCGCTCCGGGCCCGCGGCCGGGTCCTCGGGGTGGTCGAGCTGGCCCGGGACGGCGGCGGTCCGTCCTATGCGCCGGCCGACGTCGCCCTGGCCGAGGAGATCGCGTCCCGGGCGGCGCTGGCCCTGGACAACGTCCGGCTGTACGACGAGGCGCGCGCGACCGCCGTCGCCCTGCAGCGCTCCCTCCTGCCGAGCATCCAGCCACGGATCACCGGAGTGGACACGGCGCACCGCTACCTGCCGGGCAGCCGTGACCTGGGCGTCGGCGGCGACTGGTTCGACGTCATCCCGCTCTCCGGCGGCCGGGTGGCCTTCGTCATCGGCGACGTGATGGGCCGGGGGCTGCGCGCCGCCGCCGCGATGGGCCAGCTGCGCACAGCCGTGCGGATGCTCGCCGTCCTCGACCCGATGCCCGAGGACCTCCTGCGGCACCTCGACGACCTCGCCCAGAACACCGACGAGGTGCAGCTCGCCACCTGCGTCTACGCGGTCTTCGACCCGGTGCGCCGTTCGCTGTCCTACGCCACGGCCGGGCACCCGCCGCCGGTGCTGCGGACCCCCGACGGGGCGACCGAGCTGCTGCCGCAGCCGTCGGGCGCCCCGCTGGGCGTCGGAGGCGTGCCGTTCGAGTCGACCACCGTCGAGGTCGCCGACGGGTCCCGCCTGCTGCTCTACACCGACGGCCTGGTCGAGTCCCGCGACACCGACATCGACGAGGGGCTGCGCAGGCTCGCCGAGGCCTTCGCTGCCGGTCCGGTGGGCCTGGACCCGCTGTGCGACCACCTGCTGGTCGCCCTGGGCCGGGACGGCGAGCACGACGACGACGTCGCCCTGCTGGTGGCCGAGCTGTCCGGGCTGGACGCCGACCGGGTGGCCGGCTGGCCCCTCGTCGGCGGCGTGGAGGACGTCTCGGTCGCTCGCGGCTGGGTCGTGGAGCAGTTCATCGCCTGGGGGATCGAGCCGCTGGCCGAGCTGGCCGAGCTGTTGGCGAGCGAGCTGCTGACCAACGCCCTGCGGCACGCTCGCGGCCCGATCGAGCTCACGGTGCTGCTGCTCGACGAGATCGTCACCCTCGGAGTGAGCGACGCCGACCAGCCGCTGCCCCGGCTGCGAAAGGTCGACGCCGCCGACGAGGGCGGCCGCGGCCTGCAGCTGGTGTCGATGCTCGCCGCCCGCTGGGGGGCCCGGCCCACGCCGTACGGCAAGGTCGTGTGGTGCGACCTCCCCCGACCGCGCCCGTAGACTCCACGGGTCCCCTCCCGCTACGGAACGAGCGTTTTCGCATGCCTTCAGCCATCCGGGACGATCTGCGCAACGTCGCGATCGTCGCCCACGTCGACCACGGCAAGACCACCCTGGTCGACGCGATGTTGTGGCAGAGCGGCGCGTTCTCGACCCACCAGGCGGAGGAGGGGTCGGTCAACGAGCGGGTGATGGACTCGATGGACCTCGAGCGCGAGAAGGGCATCACCATTCTCGCGAAGAACACCGCGGTGAAGCACACCTTCGACGGCCGGTCCGTGACGATCAACATCATCGACACCCCGGGCCACGCCGACTTCGGCGGCGAGGTCGAGCGCGGGCTCTCGATGGTGGACGGGGTCGTCCTGCTGGTCGACGCCAGCGAAGGACCGCTGCCGCAGACCCGGTTCGTCCTCCGCAAGGCGCTGCAGGCGAAGCTGCCGGTGGTGCTCGTGGTGAACAAGGTCGACCGGCCGGACGCCCGGATCGCCGAGGTGGTCGACGAGACCTACGAGCTCTTCCTCGACCTGGATGCCACGGAGGAGCAGATCGAATTTCCGATCCTGTACTGCTCGGCGAAGGCCGGCCGGGCGTCGACCGTGCGGCCCGAGGACGGCGGCATGCCGGACGAGAAGGACCTCGAGACGCTGTTCCGCACCATCCTCGACGCGGTCCCGGCACCGACGTACGACGACGGTGCGCCGCTGCAGGCGCACGTCACCAACCTGGACGCGTCGCCGTACCTGGGCCGCCTGGCGCTCTGCCGGGTGCACCAGGGCGAGATCCGGAAGGGCCAGACCGTCGCCTGGTGCCGCACCGACGGGACCGTCGAGCGGGTGAAGATCACCGAGCTGCTGATGACCGACGCGCTGGACCGGGTGGCGGCCGAGTCGGCCGGGCCGGGCGACATCATCGCCATCGCGGGCATCCCGGAGATCACCATCGGGGAGACCCTCGCCGACGTCGACGACCCGCGACCGCTGCCGGTCATCACCATCGACGAGCCGAGCATCTCGATGACCGTGGGCATCAACACGGCTCCGTTGGCTGGCGAGAGCGGCAAGAAGCTGACTGCCCGTCTGGTGAAGAGCCGGCTGGACACCGAGCTGGTCGGCAACGTGTCGATCCGGGTGCTGCCGACCGAGCGGCCGGACACCTGGGAGGTGCAGGGCCGCGGCGAGCTGCAGCTCGCGATCCTCGTCGAGATCATGCGGCGCGAGGGCTTCGAGCTCACGGTGGGCAAGCCGCAGGTCGTCACCCGGACGGTGGACGGCAAGCTGCACGAGCCGATGGAGCGGCTGACCATCGACGCGCCCTCCGACTACCAGGGCGTGCTCATCCAGCTGCTGGCGCTGCGCAAGGGCCGCCTGGAGCAGATGGTCGACCACGGCACCGGCTGGATCCGGATGGAGTACATCGTCCCGGCCCGCGGCCTGATCGGCTTCCGGACCGAGTTCCTCACCGAGACCCGTGGCACCGGCCTGCTGCACCACGTCCACGAGAGGTACGAGCCCTGGCACGGCGAGCTGCGGACCCGGCCGACCGGCTCCCTGGTGGCCGACCGCCGGGGCGCCACGACCGGCTTCGCCCTGGCCAACCTGCAGGAGCGCGGCACGATGTTCGTCGGGCCGGGCACCCAGGTCTACGAGGGCATGATCGTCGGTGAGAACTCCCGGTCGGACGACATGGACGTGAACCCGACCAAGGAGAAGAAGCTCACCAACATGCGCCAGTCCTCCGGCGACATCCTGGTGCCGCTGATCCCGCACCGGGTGCTGTCCCTCGAGCAGGCCCTGGAGTTCTGCCGCGAGGACGAGTGCGTCGAGGTCACCCCCGGCGCGGTCCGGATGCGCAAGGTGATCCTGGACGCCACCGAGCGAGCTCGGGCCACGGCCCGCCGCAAGCGCGACTAGGACATTCCGGTTGGGGGTCGCCACGCGGTGTGACCAGGGGTGATGCGACCGATGTGACGGCTTGTCTCAGGGCGGTCACGATTGTGCAACAGGAGTCTCCGCCCATAGGTGTTCCGGTGCAGATGTCCTAGAGTCCTGCTCCGGACGGCCACCCGGGGTCGCGCCAGCGAACGTACCGGGCGACCTTCCCCCGGGGATCGAAGTCGTCGATCGAGGAGAGGAAGCGCCGGTACATGTCGCTTGCATCCGACCACTCTGTCGAGACCCCGGTTGGCTCCAGCGTCGAGCAGACCGAGATCGCCGGTCGCTCTCTGACCCAGATCGCGTGGGGGCGGCTGCGCCGTGACAAGGTCGCGATGGTCAGCATGTCGGTGGTGCTGCTCGTCATCCTGATCGCGGCGTTGGCCCCGATCATCTCCAAGCTCGTCGGGGTCGACCCCCTCTCGTTCAACTCCAAGGTGATCGACGACGCCGGCGGCCTCCCCGCGGGCCGGTGGGGCGGCATCAGCCTGGACCACCCGCTCGGTGTCGAGCCCGGCACCGGTCGCGACCTGTTCGCCCGGCTGCTCTACGGCTCCCGCATCTCGCTGCTGATCGCCTTCTCCGGGACCTTCGTGACCCTGACCATCGGCGTCACCATCGGCATCATCGCCGGCTACTCGCGGGGCTGGCTCGACACCGCGCTGGGCCGGCTGATGGACCTCATCCTGGCCTTCCCGCTGCTGCTCATCCTGCTGGCCATGTCGAGCGTGCTGACCCAGCGGCTCGAGGTCACCTTCAGCCTGGAGCCCAACGTGGCCCGGGTGCTCTACATCATCCTCGTGCTGAGCATGTTCGCCTGGCCCTACCTGGCGCGCATCATCCGCGGTCAGGTGCTCAGCCTGCGCGAGCGGGAGTTCGTCGAGTCGGCGGTCTCGATGGGCGCCGGGACCCCGCGGATCCTCTTCAAGGAGATCCTGCCGAACCTCTGGGCCCCGATCCTGGTCTACGCGACCCTGCTGCTGCCGACGTTCATCGCAGCCGAGGCAGCGTTGTCCTACCTGGGCGTCGGCCTGCTCCCGCCGACCCCGTCCTGGGGCGCGATGCTCGCCGAGTCGGTCCGCTACTTCACCGTGATGCCGGGATACCTGTTCATCCCCGGCACCTATCTCTTCGTCGTCGTGCTGAGCTTCAACCTGCTCGGCGACGCGGTCCGCGACGCCCTCGACCCGAGGGCCGGCCGGGTGTAGCGCCACGTAACCCACAGATTTCCCCAGCACGTGCTCGGGGACAGCGCCGCTGGTTCTGACCGAACCGGCGTCGCCAGCGGACCGGGACGGACGTCCCGGCCGAGACCAGAAGGAGAGACATGGGCAAGGCCAAAATTGGTCTCCGCGCAGCAGCCCTTGCGTCCGTAGCGGCGATGACACTCGTCGCCTGCGGCGGCGGCAGCGACGACGGCGGCGACTCCGGCAACAAGGCGGGGGAGAGCGGGAAGCCGGTGAAGGGTGGCACGCTCACCTTCCTGACGACCGCCGACCAGACCCAGCACATGGACCCGCAGCGCATCTACACCGGTGAGGACCTCGCCTGGACAGGTGCCTACCTGTTCCGCAGCCTCACCGCGTACAAGATGAGCAGCAACGAGAAGGAAGCGAACACCCTCGTCCCGGACCTCGCCACCGACACCGGCACGGCCTCGGAAGACGCCAAGTCGTGGAAGTTCACGGTCAAGGACGGCGCCACCTGGGAGGACGGCTCTCCGGTCACCTGCGAGGACGTCAAGTACGGCGTCTCCCGGACCTTCGCGACCGATCTGATCGTCGACGGCCCGCAGTACGCGGTCTCCTACCTCGACATCCCCAAGGACAAGGACGGCGCGTCGGTCTACAAGGGCCCGTACGTCACCAAGGGCAACGACACCGCCGCGTTCGACAAGGCCGTCTCGTGCGAGGGCAGCACGATCACCTTCAACCTCGCGTTCCCGGTCCCGGACTTCAACTTCACCACGACCCTGGGCTTCCAGGCCGTGCCGAAGGCCGCTGACACCGGTGAGAAGTACGACGACAAGCCGATGTCGAACGGCCCGTACAAGATCCAGGAGTACTCGAAGGGCTCCCAGATGGTTCTCGTGCGCAACGAGAACTGGTCGCCGGAGAGCGACCCGACGCGGCCGGCGTACCCGGACAAGATCGTGATCAAGTACGGTCTCGACCCGTCGGTCATCGACCAGCGCCTCATCCAGGACTCGGGCACGGACCAGCAGACCACCACTCTCGGTGACTCGGTCCAGTCGGCGAACCTGCCGACCGTGTTCAAGGACGACCGCTACAAGGACCGTAGGGTCGACGGGTTCGACGCCTACTCGTACTACTACGCGGTCAACCAGAGCAAGCTCCCCAACATCAAGCAGCGGCAGGCCATCGCCGTGGCGCTCGACCGGGCGCAGATCCGGACGATCCAGGGCGGCACCTTCGGTGGTGACCTCGCCGACGGCGTGATCAAGCCGAACCTCCCCGAGAGCTACGCGCCCTCGGAGATGTGGAGCGGCTTGCTCGGTGGCGACGTGGCGGACAACGGTGACCCGGAGCTGGCGAAGAAGCTGATCCAGGAGTCCGGCGAGCCGATGAAGACGATCCAGTTCGACTACGGCGACACCCCCGAGCGGAACAAGGAGGCAGCCTCGATGGTCGCCTCGCTCGCGAAGGCCGGGATCAAGGTCAAGCCGAACCCGATCGAGGTCGGTCAGTACTACTCGATCGTGTTCGACCCGGACAAGGCCGGCGACATCATGTGGGCCGGTTGGGGCCCGGACTGGCCGAACGCCTCCACCGTCATCCCGGAGCTCTTCACGCCGGCCGGTGGCTTCAACCTCTCGCAGGCTGACGACAAGGAGTTCAATGCGAAGGTGCAGGAGGCCAAGATCAACACGGACCGGGCAGCGCAGTCCGAGCAGTGGAAGGCGCTGAACAAGGAGGCCATGCAGAAGGTCTTCGCGATCCCGACCCTGTTCGGTCGCTCGCAGTCCATGGCAGGCTCGAAGGTCAAGTCCGCCAGCGGTGACAACGGCAACGTCTACTTCTGGGCGCCGTTCACCTCGTGGCCCTACAACGACATGTACGTCGAGAAGTAGGACCACCGTTTGTCGCTAGACCGATAGGTCCCAGGGGGGCGGAGAAACTTCTCCGCCCCCCTGGCACCGCCGGACCGGCTTTCCGCTCTATTCTCAAGACCGCGGGTCGACGCGGATCCAGCTGGAGGTAGAAGATCATGGCTTCCTATATCGCTCGGCGGTTGATCGCCATGGTCCTCATGCTGATCGCCCTCAGCATGATCGTGTTCCTGCTCTTCAACGCGCTCCCCGCCGATCCGGCGCGACTGACCTGCGGCAAGGCCTGCACGCCGCAGGTGATCGAGGCCAACCGAGTCCGGCTCGGTCTCGACAAGCCGCTGTACGAGCAGTACGGCGTCTTCGTGAAGGGCATCTTCGCCGGCCGTACCTACGGCTCCGGCACCCAGACCTTCGAGTGCCACAAGCCCTGCCTCGGCTACTCGTTCCGCCGCGGTGAGCAGGTCACCGACCTGGTCACCAGGGCGCTCCCGGTGACCATGCAGCTGGCCGTCGGCGCATTCGTCCTGTGGATCGTCGCCGGCGTCAGCGTGGGCATCGTCGCGGCCCTGAAGCGAGGCAAGTGGCAGGACCGGACCATCATGGGCTTCGCCCTGTTCGGCTACTCGTTCCCGTCGTTCTTCATCGGGCTGCTGCTGGTGTTCTTCGTCCAGATCAAGTGGGGTCTGGTCGGGTACGAGGGGTATGTCCCGTTCTTCGACAACCCAAGTCAATGGTTCCAGGGCTTCATCCTGCCCTGGATCGCCCTGGCCCTGCTGTACGCCG
Source organism: uncultured Actinomycetota bacterium (assembly GCA_963746465.1). Taxonomy (GTDB): domain Bacteria; phylum Actinomycetota; class Actinomycetes; order JACCUZ01; family JACCUZ01; genus CAVVAY01. Next base: position 52,205 of record CAVVAY010000014.1, read on the forward strand.
CGTTCTACGCGCGGCTGACCCGCAACCAGATGCTCGAGACCCTGGGCGACGACTACATCCGCACCGCCCGGGCGAAGGGACTGCGCGAGCGCACGGTCATCGGCAAGCACGCCCTGCGGGCCGGGCTGACCCCCATCGTCACCGCCGCGGGCCTTGACCTCGCCGGGCTGCTGGGCGGTGCGGTGATCACCGAGGCGGTGTTCAACCTTCCCGGGATCGGCCGCCTGTCGATCGACTCGGTCACCGACTCCGACCTGCCGGTGATCACGGCGACCGTTCTTATCGCCGCCACGTTCGTCATCGTCGCTAACCTGGTCGTCGATGTTCTCTACGCCGTCATCGACCCCCGGGTGAGGCTTACATGAGTACCCCAGACAATCGCTCGCTGCGCTCCCGATTCTCCGGGGACCCCGCATGACGCAACCGTTCCTCGATGTTCGTGACCTGAGGGTCCAGTTCCCGACCGAGGACGGCGTGGTCAGTGCCGTCGACGGCGTGGACTTCGCGGTCGAGAAGGGGAAGACCCTCGCCATCGTGGGGGAGTCCGGCTCGGGCAAGTCGGTGACCAGCCAGGCGATCATGGGCCTGGTCAACCGCAAGTCCGCCACGATGACCGGCGAGGTCTACCTCGACGGTGAAGAGCTGGTCGGCGCTCGTCCGGAGCAGGTCCGGTCGCTGCGCGGCAAGCGGATGGCGATGATCTTCCAGGACCCGCTCTCCTCGCTGCACCCCTTCTACACGATCGGCAAGCAGCTCGCCGAGGCCGTCCATGTGCACCAGGACGTGTCCAAGAGCGAGGCGTACGGGCAGGCCCGCGAGATGCTGGGCCGGGTGGGCATCCCCAACCCCGAGCGGCGGATCAAGGACTACCCGCACAATCTCTCCGGCGGCATGCGGCAGCGCGTGATGATCGCGATGGCCCTGCTGAACGACCCCGAGCTGCTGATCGCCGACGAGCCCACGACAGCCCTCGACGTCACGGTGCAGGCCCAGATCCTCGACCTGCTCCGCGACCTGCAGCGCGAGTTCGGCACCGCTATCGTGCTGATCACCCACGACCTCGGTGTCGTTGCTGACATGGCAGACGACGTCGTGGTCATGTACGGCGGCCGGATCGTCGAGCGCGGTGCCGTCGGCGACATCTACTACCGGCCGGAGATGCCCTACACCTGGGGCCTGCTCGGCTCGGTGCCGCGGATGGACGTGGACCGCGGAGAGCGGCTCCAGCCCATCCCCGGGCAACCACCGTCGCTGATCCGGCTGCCGAAGGGCTGCGTGTTCCGGCCCCGCTGCCCGTACCACGAGCTCGTCCCGGGCAACCGGTGCGACACCGACCGCCCGGCGCTCGAGCCCATCTCGCCCGGAGCACGCAGTGCGCTGCCACCTCGAGCCCGCACAGCGCCGCGAGATCGCGGCCGAGCGGCTCTTCGCCCGCGGCGGTGACGTCCTCGGCGGCGGTGCCGGCAGCGACGGGCTCGGGCCGCAGCGGACCGCCACGGCCACCGCGCCCGCCCCGACCCAGACGGCGGCGACGGACGAGCCCGCGTCGAGCACCCCCCTGAAGCAGGAGGACCAGTAGTGACGGTCGTCGACGAGACCGGGGCGAGCGAGGTGCTGCGCCGCGAGGACGCCTTGCTGCGCGTCGACCAGGTGCAGAAGTACTTCCCGATCACCGGCGGCGGGATCCTCAAGCGCAAGGTCGGTGACGTCAAGGCCGTCGAGAGCATCAGCTTCGACATCGTGCCCGGCGAGACGCTGGGCATCGTGGGCGAGTCCGGCTGCGGCAAGTCGACCGCCGGCCGCACCGTCATGAAGCTGCTCGACCCGACCGGCGGCAAGATCGAGTTCGAGGGCCGCGACATCACCCACCTCTCCCGCAAGGAGATGGTGCCGCTGCGTCGCGAGATGCAGATGATCTTCCAGGACCCGTACTCCTCGCTGAACCCGCGGCACACCGTCGGCGCGATCATCTCGGCGCCGTTCACCGTTCAGGGCGTGAAGCCGGCCCGCGGCGTCCAGGCCGAGGTGCAGGACCTGATGGCCAGGGTCGGCCTGAACCCCGAGCACTTCAACCGCTACCCCAACGAGTTCTCCGGCGGGCAGCGGCAGCGCATCGGCATCGCCCGGGCCATCGCTCTGCGGCCGAAGCTCATCGTCTGCGACGAGCCGGTCTCGGCCCTGGACGTCTCCATCCAGGCCCAGGTCGTCAACCTGCTGGAGGACCTGCAGGACGAGTTCCGGCTGGCCTACGTGTTCATCGCGCACGACCTGTCGGTCGTGCGGCACATCTCCGACCGGATCGCCGTGATGTACCTCGGCCGGATCATGGAGATCGCCGACGCGGAGCGGATCTACGACGCGCCCCTGCACCCCTACACCCACGCCCTGACCGCCGCGGTGCCGCTGCCGGACCCGAACGCTGAGCGCAGTCGCGAGCGCATCCTGCTCAAGGGCGACCTGCCCAGCCCGATCAACCCGCCGTCCGGCTGCGTCTTCCGCACCCGCTGCCCGAAGGCGCAGGACCGCTGCGCCGAGGAGCTCCCGCTGCTGCGGGAGCTCGCACCCGGCCACTTCGGCGCCTGCCACTTCCCCGAGGAGAAGCACCTCCTGGGCCCCGCCGAGACGACCACCACGACCACCTCGCCGACCCCGTAGGCCGCGGCGGGCCGGTCAGCGCCCGACGCCGAGGTGACGCTCCAACCACTCGACCTGCAGCACCAGGGTGTTCTCGGCGACCACCTCTTGTGGCGTCATGTGAGTCACCCCGGTCAGCGGCAGGACGTCGTGCGGGCGTCCTGCCGCTAGCAGGGCGGCCGAGAACCGCAGGGTGTGCGCGACCACCACGTTGTCGTCGGCCAGGCCGTGCAGGATGAGCAACGGCCGGGTCAGCCCGGCGGCGTCGGCCATCAGCGAGTTGCGGTCGTACACCTCGGGCGCATCAGCGGGGTGGCCGAGGTAGCGCTCGGTGTAGAACGTGTCGTAGAGCCGCAGGTCGGTGACCGGAGCACCCGCCACCGCGGCGTGGAACACGTCCGGCCGGCGAAGCACGGCCAGCGCGGCGAGATAACCGCCGTACGACCAGCCGCGGATGCCGACCCGGCTCAGGTCGAGGTCCGGCACCTGCTGCGCCAGCGCCTGCAGCCCCTCGACCTGGTCGTCGAGGGTGACCGCCGCCAGCTCGTCGCGTACCGCACGGTCCCACTCAGGTCCCCGGCCCCCGGTCCCGCGTCCGTCGACCTTGACGACGGCGAAGCCGCGGTCGGCGATCCACTGGGCCTGGTGCCAGCGCTCCGGCATGTCCAGGACCTCGCGGTGGTGCGGGCCGCCGTACGGGTCCATCAGGACCGGCAGCGGGGTGCCCGGCACGTGGCCCCGTGGCAGCACGAGGCCTACTGCGAGGTCGTGCGCGCCGACCCGGAAGAACCGCGGAGACGTGGTGAGGGGAGGTTGCTGGGCGTGGGACGTCAGGACGTGCGGCTCCTGACCGTCACGCCGGACCGTCACGACCGGCAGCGGCTCGCTGGCCCGGCGGCTGACGACCACGACCGTGCCGCCTGCGGCCAGTCCGGTGTGGTAGCCCCCCGGCCCGGTGAGCCGCTGCACGGACCCGTCCGGGGACCAGCGCCACAGGTGGTTCTCGACCGGGTCGTCGGTGCCGGCGAGCAGCACACCGTCCTCGTCCACGGCCAGCACCTCGGCGACCTGGATGTCGGTGCCGGTGACCGGGTCGCCGTCGACGACGAGCCGGCGCGCGCCGTCCTGCTCCGCGGTGGTGACCAGCCGGCCGTCCGGCAGCAGTGCAGGTACGCCGACGACCGCGTCGATCCAGACCGGGTCGGACTGCTCGGCGAGTGTCTTCGTCGCCCCGGTGCTCGGGTCGAGGGCGAGGACGAGCGCCTTCTTCTGGTCACGGGACATCACCTGCAGCACCGCGCCGGCGGCTGACCAGGAGGCGCGCACGAGGTACGGGTAAGCGGACCTGTCCCAGTCGACATCGGTGCGGGAGCCGTCGAGGCCGAGCAGGTGCAGGGTGACCTCGGCGTCCGCGCCGCCCGCGACCGGGTAGCGCACCTCGGCGGGCGGCAGCGACGGCTGCGAGGGGTCGGCGATGTACCACCGCTGCACGGGGCTGTCATCCACCCGGGCCGCCAGCAGGGCCGAGCCGTCCGGGGCCCACCAGTAGCCGCGGTAGCGGTCCATCTCCTCGGCCGCGACGAACTCCGCGACTCCCCAGGCGACCTCCTGCTTCTCCGCGGAGGCCAGCGTGCGTGCCCCGGACCCGTCGGTGCCCACGACGTGCAGGCCGCCGTCCGCGGCGTACGCCACCCGGGCACCGGTGGGGTCCGGGCGCGGGTCGATGACGGCTCCGACCGCCGGCAGCTCGCGGGTCTCTCCGGTGGGACCGGTCACCCACAGCCGGCTGGACAACGCGAAGGCCACCACGGTCGCGTCCCGGTCGGTGGCGTACCCGACGATCCCGCCGCCGCCCTCGCGGCTGCGCTCGCGCCGGGCCCGCTCGGCGGGGGAAAGCTGCTCGTCGCCGTCGGCCGAGCAGGGCTCGCGGGTCCGCGAGCAGCGTCTCGGTGCCGGACTGCACGTCCAGCGACCACAGGGCACCGACCGGGTCGGTGCCGTGCGCCGAGCGGACGAACAGCAGTCGTGCACCGGTCGGGTCCAGGTGCAGCGACCGAGGTGCGCCACGGGTGAACCGCTGGGTCCGGGCACTGGCCCGCGGGAACGAGTCGGGCGTCGTGTCGGCCATGTCCAGCAACCTACCGAGCGGGGCGGCCGCAGCACCGCGCGCGGGTAGGGTCGCCGGCATGACCACGACGCCTGAGGGGCCGCTCGCCGAGGAGCCGGAGGCGCGGCCGACCAGTCCCGAGGAAGCGGTCCTGCGCGAAGCCGAGTCGGTGCTGGAGCAGGCGGAGCCGTCCGCGGCGGAGAGCATGGAGGCGCTGGACGCCGGGCGCCGGCTGCTGCTCGTGCACGCGCACCCGGACGACGAGACCATCGGCAACGGCGTGACGATGGCTCGTTACGTCGCCGAGGGTGCGTACGTCACGCTCGTCACCTGCACCCTCGGCGAGGAGGGGGAGGTGCTGGTGCCCGACCTGGCGCACCTCGCTGCCGACCAGGACGACCAGCTCGGCCAGCACCGGGTCGGCGAGCTGGCCACCGCGATGGAGGCGCTCGGCGTCCGCGACCACCGGTTCCTCGGTGGCGCCGGCCGGTTCCGCGACTCCGGGATGATGGGACTGCCCACCAACGACCGTCCCGACTGCTTCTGGCAGGCCGACCTGGACGAGGCGGCCGGGCTGCTGGTCCAGGTGATCCGCGAGGTACGTCCCCAGGTCCTGCTGACCTACGACGACGACGGCGGCTATGGCCACCCGGACCACATCCAGGCCCACCGGGTGGCGATGCGTGGCGCCGAGCTCGCGGCGGACCCGGCGTACGGGCCTGGCGAGCCCTGGAAGATCGCGAAGATATACTGGAACGCGATTCCCGAGACTGTGCTGCGCGACGGCATCCGCGCCATCCGGGAAGCCGGTGACACCACCTTCTTCGAGGGCATGGACCCGGACACCGACGAGATGCCCAGCTTCGTGCTGCCCGACGAGATGGTGACCACGAAGATCGACGGGATGGACCACGTCGACGCGAAGATGGCGGCGATGCGCGCGCACGCCACCCAGATCACCGTGGACGGCCCGTTCTTCGCCTTGTCCAACAACCTCGGCAACCGGGTCTGGGGTGTCGAGTACTACCGGCTGGTGCAGGGAACGCCGGGCACCGAGCGTGACGTCGACGGCCGGGAGACCGACCTGTTCGCCGGACTCGACTAGGCCACCCGCTGCGACCGTTCACCCAGCGTGAGCATGGCTCTCCTGGGGTGCGCCGAACGGGTGACGCGGCACTCGCATCCGGGTGAACGGGGTCGGCCGCAGGTTCCACTAGGACCTAGCAGGGCGAGACTGCCCGGTAGATGCTGGTCCGTCTGGCAGGTGTTCGGCAGGTCGACCCCCGGGGTGGATGCTCCGTTCGGGTGACGTCGCCGCTCCGCCGCCGGCCCGGCGTTTCCGGGGAACGCGACGCAGAGCTGGAGGGGACATGGGCGACACGCAGGCGGCCGAGTCAGGGACGGGGTTCCTGGATCTGACCCAGACGGCGGGCGGTGCCGATGTCGGACGCAGCCGTGAAGAGATGCGCCGCCAGCGGCTGACCCGCATCGTGGTCCTGGTCGGCATCCCGACCGCGTTCCTCTGGTACCGCATCATCTCCGGGGACCCGGTCGACCTGTTCAACGTGCCGTCGGTGGACCCGCTGCTGCTCATCCCGTCGCTGTTCTTCGTCTTCCTGGCGCTGCTGCTCGTCGGCCAGTTCGTGTTCTCGGGCAAGTCACCGCACACGGTGATCCGGCCCGAGCAGATCGACGTCCGGCTGGCCGACGTGGTGGGCATCGACGTGGTGAAGGACGAGGTCGTCCGGTCGCTGCAGCTGTTCCTGTCGCACCGCAGCTTCGCCCGTGAGATGGGCGGCCGCCCGCGCCGTGGACTGCTCTTCGAGGGCGGCCCCGGCACCGGCAAGACGTACACCGCGAAGGCGCTGGCCGCCGAGGCCGGCGTGCCCTTCCTGTTCGCCACCGCCACCTCGTTCCAGTCCAGCTTCCAGGGCGCGACCGCGCGCAAGGTCCGCCAGTACTTCAAGGCGCTGCGCAAGGCGGCCCGCAAGCACGGCGGTGCGGTCGGCTTCATCGACGAGTTCGACGCCATCGGGCTGGCGCGCAGCGGCACGTCGGCAATGACCGCCGCGCCGTCGGTCGCCGGTATGCCGATGTCCTGCGGCGGCCTCGAGGGGCTGCCGATGCACCAGTCCGGCGCGACGACGACGACGCCGTTCGTCGGCGGCGGCGGCGACCTGCAGATGGCCGTCAACGAGCTCCTGGTACAGATGCAGTCGTTCGAGGAGCCGACCGCGACCGAGAAGATGCTCGGCAAGCTGGTCGACGCGTTGAACCTGCTGCTGCCGGAGAACCGGCAGATGCGCGGCCCGAAGGGCAAGCACGCCAACATCCTGCTGATCGCCTCCACCAACCGGGCCGACTCGCTTGACCCGGCTCTGCTCCGGCCCGGTCGGTTCGACCGGCGGCTCACCTTCGAGCTGCCGCCGAAGTCGAGCCGCCGCCAGCTGATCGACCACTTCCTCGAGCGCAAGGCGCACGCAGAGGAGCTCAACTCCGACGAGCGACGCGACGCTCTCGCGGCCGTCACGCAGGGCTACAGCCCGGCGATGCTGGAGGGGCTGATGGACGAGGCCCTCATCCAGGCGGTGCGCGGCAAGCGATCGCGGATGTCGTGGGCCGACGTCGAGCACGCCCGGATGCAGGTCGAGGTCGGGCTCGGGCAGCCGGTGGCCTACACCGACCACGAGCGGAACCTGATCGCCAGCCACGAGGCCGGGCACGCCACGGTCGCCTGGCTGGTCGCGCCGGAGCGGCGGCTGGAGATCCTCACCATCGTCAAGCGTCGCGAGTCGCTCGGTCTGCTCGCCCACGGTGACCGGGACGACGTCTACACCCGCTCGCGCGCCGAGCTGACCGCCCTGATCCAGATCGCGATGGGCGGCCAGGTCTCCGAGGAGATCTTCTTCGGTGACGTGTCGACCGGTCCGGCCGGCGACCTCATCTACGCGACCCAGGTCGCGGCCCAGATGGTCGGTGCGGCCGGGATGACCGACACCCTCGTCTCGTACGCCGCGGTGCACAACAGCGGCTTCAGCGACACCAACCTGGTCGGCCGGGTCCTCGGCGACTCGGAGGGCCGGCGCCGGGTCGAGGAGATGCTGCAGCGGCAGAAGGTCGCCGTCCGCGGGCTGCTGGAGGCCAACCAGCACCTGGTGGCCGCGCTGCGCGACGCGCTGCTGGAGCGGCACGAGCTGATCGGCCGGGAGATCACCGACGTCCTCGAGCAGGCCGCGGCGAACCACCCGCAGCGCCGGCCCATCGGCGAGCGGACGATCGACCTGCGCCAGGACGCTCCGGTGCTCACCGAGGAGTAGGCGGAACGTCCGGCACCCGGGCGCGTACCGTGCCCGGGTGCCCGCCGCCGTCCGTGCCCTGCTGCTCGCGGCCGCCGTGACGGCCGGTGCCGCCGCCGGGCTGCTGGGCTCGTTCGTGCACCCGCTGAGCGTGCTGGGGGTGCCGGTGGGACTGCTGCTCGCGCTCGGCCTGACCGCCGGGGTGTGCGTCACCGGCGGGCTGCTCCTAGGCCGCCCGGCCGCCATCGCGGCCGCGGTCGGCTGGGTGGCGATCGTCCTCCTCCTGGCCTCGCCCCGGCCCGAGGGCGACCTGGTGGTGCCCGCCTCAGCGACCGGCTACGGCTGGCTGCTCGGGGGGACCCTGCTCGCGGGCTGCTGCCTCGCCCTTCCGTACCCGCGCGCTTCCCGGCGTACCGCCCGGCCTTCAGCGACGGCCGACGGCGGCCGATGATCGCGTACATGGGCACCGAGGCGACTGTCACCGACCTCGCCTACGTGTCGGGGCCGGGACTCGGCGCCGGCCTCGCAGCCGGCGGCATCCTGCTGCGGCTGGGCTCGTCCCGCTACGCGGTCGCGATGGCCGACGTCGCCGAGGTGGCCGCCGTGCCCGACGTGACCCGGATCCCCGGCGCGCCGCTGTGGCTGGCCGGGGTGGCGAACTGGCGCGGCCGGATGCTGCCGGTGCTGGACCTGCGCCCGCTGCTCTCCGCCGCCGTCGTTCCCCTGGCGAGCAGCGCCCGGCTGGTGGTGCTGGCCCGCGGTGACGTGGTGGCCGGCGTGATGGTGGAGGCGGTCCCCGGTGTGTACGACGGAGAGCTGGCCGATCCGGCGGCTCCGCCGCCAACGCTGGGCGCCGACGCTGCGGCCCTGGTCGTCGGCCAGGTGGTGGACGGGTCCGGCCCGATAGCGGTCCTGGACGCCGCGGCCGTCCTGGCGCTGCGCGAGCGTGTCGACCGCCGCCGCCACGGCGGCTAGACCCGGCCAGCCTGTCCCCCGTCCGGCCTACAGAAGAGCCGCCGCCGGCCCGATGAACCGGTGACGGCCCTGCGCGGGTCGTTCTGACGGCCATGGAGGCATGGTGGAGTTCTGGAAGCGGCTCAACGCAGCGTCGATGGTCACCCTCGGGGTGACCCTCGTGACCGCCGCGTTGGCGATCATGCTGGACGAGAAGGCGGGCGCGGACTTCTCGCTGCCCGTGGTCGGCATGTGGCTCGCGGTGGGTGTGGTCAGTGCCGTCGGGCTGGCCGCCCTCACGATGCACGGCGAACGGCTGGTGGGTGACCGTGCCCTGGTTGAGCGCTACCGCGCCGTGCTGGTCGTCGCCAACGTCGTCTGGATCGCCGGGCTGGTCGCCAGCACCGGCGCGACCGAGCGGCCGTACTGGGCGCTGATGCTGGCCCCGCTGCTTATCGCTGCGGTGTCCATGTCCCGCCTGCGCAGCCTGCTCATCGGCGTCATCGCGAGCCTCGCCACCGTGATCGCCGTGGTGGTCGCCGGTCCGGTCGAGCTGGCGGACGGCAGCTTCCTCGTGCTGATCCTGCCGCTGGGCCCGGGCGTGACCTGGTTCGTCGGGCTGCTCTGTGCCGCTGTGTGGGACGAGCGCCGCACCGCCGGTGAGGAGCGCGACGACCTCAGTGCCCGGGTCGACGAGCTGTCCTCGGTGCTCGCGCAGGCCGCCGAGGGTGATCTCGCCGTGCGGGTGGACGCCCGGGAGAGCGCCAACGACTCGGTCCGCGCGCTGACCGAGTCCTTCAACAACACGCTGCTCAACCTGCGTCAGCTGGTCGAGCAGATCCGTTCCGGCGGCGACCAGATCACCTCCAGCGCCGGCGAGCTGCTGGCCACCGCGGAGGAGCACGCAGCCAGCGCCACCCAGCAGTCGTCCGCCGTCGCGGAGACCACCTCGACCATCGAGGAGCTCGCCGCGACCGCCGCGCAGATCGCGGACACGGCCGAGTCGGTCGCGCGCTACGCCGCGGAGACCCTGCGTCACGCCGAGGACGGCCGGACCGCCGTCGCGACCTCGGTGGCGGCCATGGACGCCATCGCCGACCGGGTCAACTCGATCGCCACTCGCGCCCTCTCACTCGGCGAGAAGGGTCAGGAGATCGGCCGCATCCTCAGCGTGATCGATGACCTCGCCGACCAGACCAACCTGCTGGCCCTCAACGCTGCCATCGAGGCCGCGCGGGCCGGCGAGCACGGCCGCGGCTTCGCCGTGGTCGCCTCCGAGGTGCGCAAGCTCGCCGAGCGCTCGCAGGAGTCGGCCGGCCAGATCCAGGCCATCGTCACCCAGATCCAGGCCGAGACCAGCGCCACCATCCTGGCCAGCGAGGAAGGCGCCAAGGAAGTTCGCAGCGGTGCCGCGCTGGCCCGCGAGGTCGTCGATGCCCTGGAGCGCATCTCCGGGATGGTCGACGAGACCACCACGGCGGCGAAGGAGATCTCGATCGCCACCCAGCAGCAGCGGTCGGCCTCCGACCAGGTCGTCTCCGCCATGACCCAGGTGTCCGACGTGTCCCGGCAGTACGCGGTCGGCTCCAAGCAGGCCGCTGCCGCAGCCGCCCAGCTCAACGTGCTCGCTGCCGAGCTCCGGTCGTCGATCGAGCAGTTCCGGGTCAGCTGACCATGACGAGCTCCACCCCACGAAACCGCTCGCTGCGCTCGCGCTTCCGCGGGGACCCCGGATGAGCAACTGGGCCGACGACCCGGAGCTGGTCGCGACCTTCCGCGCCGAGGTCGAGGAGCGGCTCGCCTCCCTCTGCGAGGGGCTGCTGCGGCTCGAGGCACACCCGTCCCCGCGCCAGCTGGTGGCCGGGCTGTTCCGCGACGCGCACACCGTCAAGGGGTCGGCCCGGATGCTCGGCCTGGACGGCGTCGTCGACGTCGCCCACCGGGCCGAGGACCTGCTGGGCGCCCTGAAGGACGGCCGGCTGGCCGTCCGCACCGACATCGTCGACGTGCTGCTGGTGGCCGCCGAAGGCATCAGCCGCTCGATGCCTGGCGCGCTGCGCCCGGTCGGCGACGACGAGCTCGCCGCCGTCGTCGCCGCGCTGGACTCCGCCGTGGCCGGCGACGACCCGATCGCGGTGCCCCGGCTGGCCGAGGAGGAGGTCGTCGACTCCGACGACCTGCGTGGTCGCGGCGGCGACTCGATCCGCGTCCCGACCCGCCGGGTGCACGACCTGGTCGACGTGGTCGGCGTGGCCGAGCTCGACGTACGCCGGATCGCCCGGCACGGCCGCCAGCTGGCCGCCATCGCCGCTGACCACCAGCGGGCCTCCCGCGCGGTCCGCGAGTCGCTGAACGGCTCCAGCGCCGAGCAGCCGGTACTGGACGCCCTGCACGCGCTGGTGGCGCTCGGCGACCAGCTCGGTGCCGCTACCCGTGAGCTGCTGGCCCGGGCCGAGGACGGGCAGAGCCGGCTCGCCGACGTCAGGGACGGCGCGATGGGCCTGGCGATGGTGCCGCTGCGGCGGGTGGTCGCAGGCTTCCCGCAGCTGGTCCGCGAGCTGGCTGCGCCGCGCACCTCTGACGACCCGGTCAAGGACATCGCCCTGGTGCTCGACGGCCAGGACGTCGAGCTCGACACCCGGGTGCTGGATGCCGTCGCCGACTCGCTGCGACACCTGGTGACCAACGCGGTCGACCACGGTTGCGAGTCGCCGGCCCAGCGCATCCAGGCCGGCAAGGCGCCGCAGGCCTCGGTCACCGTGTCGGCGCGGGCCGCCGGGTCGACCGTGGTGATCGAGGTGTCGGACGACGGCCGGGGTATCGACGAGGACGAGCTGCGCCGGGTCGCCGTCGAGCGCGGGCTGCTGCCGGTCGACTCGACTGCCACCGGACCGGCGCTGCTGCACATCCTGTTCTCGCCGGGCTTCTCGACCCGGGACGAGGTCACCCAGACCTCCGGCCGCGGCGTCGGCCTGGACGTCGTCCGCACCGTGGTCGAGGACCTCAGCGGCACCATCGAGGTGCGCAGCGAGCACGGTGCCGGCACCACCTTCGTGATCAGCCTGCCGGTCACGCTCGGCGTCCTGCGCTGCCTGATGGCCCGGGTCGGCGACGAGCGGTACGCGCTGCCCGTGTCGGGCGTGCTGGAGACGCTCGGGCTCGCGACCGCCGAGCGGCACGAGGTCGCGGGGGTCCCGGTGATCTCCCGCGAGGGCCGCACCATGCCGCTTGTCGACCTCGGCCGGGTGCTCGCCGTACCGGGTGACCGCGCGCCGCGAGCCGCCGTGGTCGTGCAGCACGGCGGGGCCGGTGAGCTGCTGGCACTGGCCGTCGACGAGCTCGAGGGCGAGATGGAGGTCGTCGTCAAGGAGCTGGGCACCTTCTTCGGCCGGCTGCCCACCGTGGCCGGCGCGACGATCGACGGCGACGGCAGCGTGGTCCTGGTGCTGGACGTCCGCGAGCTCGCGGTCCGCCAGCTCGCCTCGGGCACCGGTCAGGGGCCGTCCATCGCCGCCGCGCCGGCCCGCAAGGCCGGCCCGGCCGACGCTGCCGTGCCCGCTGCCCGGTCCGGGGGGCGCCCCCGGGTTCTCGTGGTCGAGGACTCGGTCGGCGTACGGGAGCTGCAGCGGGTGATCCTGGAAGGCGCCGGGTACGACGTGCAGACCGCCGTGGACGGCCTGGACGGCGCCGCGCGGCTCGCCTCGGACCCCGTTGACCTCGTCCTCTCCGACGTCGAGATGCCCGGAATGGATGGATTCACGCTCACCCGCACGCTGCGCCGGACCCGCGGCTGGGAGGACGTGCCGGTCGTGATCATGACCTCGCGTGGCGACGAGGCCGACCAGCGAGCCGGGCTGGACGCAGGTGCCAGCGCCTACCTGCTCAAGAGCGAGTTCGACCAGGCCGAACTCATCGATACGGTCCGCCGTCTTCTGGGCCGTTGAGCACACCCCCTCCGACTCGAGAACCGAGGCCCACCCGATGCCCACCGTCCTGATCGCCGACGACAGCCCCACGCTGCGCCGCATCGTGTCGACGGTGCTGGAGCGGGCCGGCTTCACCGTCGTGGCCGCCGAGGACGGCGTGGAGGCCGTGCAGGGCGTGTTCCGCACCCAGCCGGACGCCGTGATCCTCGACGTGCAGATGCCTCGGCTGTCCGGCTACGTCGCCGCCCGGCTGCTCAAGGACGACTGGCAGACCGCGGAGATCCCCGTCGTCCTGCTCACCTCGCTGGACGCCGCCTCGGACCGCTACTGGGGCAAGCAGACCGGCGCCGACCGGTTCCTCACCAAGGACTTCGAGGCGCCGCAGCTGGTCGCCGCCATCACCGAGGTGATCGAGGCCGCCGACGAGGCGCGCGGCGGCCGCCCGCCGATGCGGCCGGACCCGGTCGACCTGGGGGACGACGAGGTGATGGCCCGGGTGTCCGAGCTGCTCGACCGCAAGCTGTTCGAGGCCTCGGTCTCCGCGGAGGTCACCGGCATCGCCGCCGACGTGCACGGGTTCGAGGAGACGGTGGCCGCGGTCCTGAGCGTCCTCGGCCGGATCGTCGACTACGACCTGGCCGCTGTGTGCATGCTGGACGACCGGCTGACCTACCTCACCGTCGCCCGGGAGTCCTCGCAGCAGCAGTACACCGAGTTCTTCGGTGCTATCGCCGACGCGGCCACCCAGGTGACGGGCGTCCCGGTGATGGTGCACGACCTGGTGCCCCGGGTCGCCGACCCGCAGGGGCACCTCGGTCAGGACGACGAGGGCCGGATGGCGACGTTCCTCTCGATGCCGTTGCGGGCGGGCGGCCGGGTCGTCGGCTGCCTGGCGCTGTCCAGCGCGACCAAGAACGCCTTCGGTGAGGCCTCGCTCAACACGCTGCGGCTCGTCGAGCAGCCGGCTGCGGTGGTCATCAGCAACGCTCGCCTGGCCGGAGCCGACGCGCACGTCTGAGTGGGTCCCGCCTCCCCGCGGGTAGTGTCGGGACGTGTCCGTGCCCGCCGCCGAGCCGCCGTCCCGGCCTGCCGACCTCCCGCCGGCCGACGAGGCGTCGTTCCGGCGGGCCGTCGGGCACTTCGCCAGCGGGGTCACCGTCGCCACCACCCGGCTCGGCTCCTTCGACCACGCGATGACCGCGAGCGCGTTCACCTCGGTCTCCCTCGAGCCGCCGCTCGTGCTGGTCTGCGTCGACAAGGAGGCCCGGTTCCGCGACGCCGTGCTCGAGTCCGGCACCTGGGCGGTCTCGGTCCTCTCGGTGTCCATGCGCCGGGCGGCCGACTGGTTCGCCACCAAGGGCCGGCCGCTGGTGGGCCAGCTGGACCGCTACCCCCACCACCGCGGGGTCACCGGCGCGGCGCTGCTCGACGGCTCGCTGGCCTGGGTCGAGTGCCGCACCCACGCCGTGTACGACGGCGGGGACCACGACATCGTGCTCGGCGCCGTGGTGGCCGCAACCGTGGGCGACCGGGATGCCGATCCGCTGCTCTACCACCGCAGCCGCTACGGCTCGACCTCCTGACCGGCGTGGCACGACGGCCTCCCGGCCTGGACGCCGGGTCCTCGCTCCGCCGACGGCTGCTGGTCGGTCTCGGCGTGCTGGTCGGCGTCCTCGCGGTGGGCTGGCTGGGCCTCTACCTGGCGGCCGGCTCGGGGATCGCGCGGGGCACCACCGTGCTCGGTGTCGAGATCGGCGGCCAGAGCCGGAGCCAGGCGGCGGCCACGCTGAGCCGTGAGCTGCGGGACGAGGAACGCGCCGTGATCCCGGTCACGGCGGCCGACGTGCAGGCGCGGGTGCGCCCGGCGCGGTCCGGCCTGGCGCTGGACGTGGACGCGACCGTTGCCGCCGCGCAGGCCCGCAGCTGGAACCCGGTGCACCTGGTGTCCGCACTGGTCGGTAAGACCGAGGTCGAGCCGGTGGTCGCCGTCGACCGGCCCGCGCTGCGCGCCGCCGTCGACAGGCTGGCCGGCACCGTCGACCGACCTGCTGTGGAGGGCTCGCTGACGTTCGGCGCCGCGGGGACGCCGAAGCCGGTGCAGCCCGTCGAGGGCCGCGCGCTGTCCCGCCGGGAGAGCGTCGACGCGCTGGCCGACGCCTACCTGGTCGGGACGTACCGGGACGGCGAGCCGGTCGCGCTTCCGGTGCGTGTCGACGAGCCGGAGGTGAGCCGCGCCGAGGTGGCCCGGGTCGCCGAGGAGGTCGCCGTCCCGGCGACCGCTGCCGATGTCGTCGTCACGGTGGCCGGCACCGCTCTCACCCTCACGCCGCAGGACATCGCGGCGGCGCTCGCCTTCACCCCGGACGGCCAGGGCAGCCTGCAGCCGGTGCTCGACGGCGCGGCCCTGCGTGCTTCGCTCGGCGACGAGCTGACGGCGCTCGAGACGCCGGCACGGGACGCGACGTTCCGGATCCGGTCGGGGAGACCACGGGTCGTGCCCGCCCGTCAGGGTCAGGAGGTGCTGCCCGAGACGCTGGCCGGTGCGGTCCTCCCGGTGCTGACTGAGAGCGGGGGAGCGCGCGCGGTGACAGTGCCCCTCGAGGTGAGCGAGCCGGCCGTGTCGACCGCGATGGCGCGGGGGCTGGGCGTGACCGAGCGGGTGTCGACCTTCACGACGTACTACCCGTCGGACTTCCCGCCGCGGCTGCAGAACATCCACCGCGCCGCCGACCTGATGAACGGCACGCTGGTCCTGCCGGGCAAGGTGTTCAGCCTCAACCGCACCGTCGGCGAACGGACCGCCGAGCGCGGCTTCGCGGCCGGGTACATCATCAACAACGGTCAGCTCGAGGTCGACTTCGGCGGCGGAGTCTCGCAGCTCGTGACGACGACGTTCAACGCGGCGTACTTCGCTGCGCTCGAGATCGTCGAGCACCACCCGCACAGCTTCTACATCAGCCGGTACCCGGAAGGCCGCGAGGCGACGGTCGCGTGGGGTGTGAAGGATCTGCGGTTCCGCAACGACTCGCCGAACGGGATCTTCATCACCACGTCGTACAGCAACAGCTCGATCACCGTGAGCATCTACGGCACCAAGCGCTACCGGATCGAGTCGGTGAAGGGCCCGCGCTACGACATCAAGCCCTTCACCGTCGTCAACGACACCCGGGGCGAAGGCGTCAACCAGGGCGACTGCGTGGCGACCGAAGGGGTGTCCGGCTTCCGGGTCGTCGTGACCCGGCTGTTCTACGAGGGGAACACCCGGGTGAAGTCCGAGGAGTTCCGCACGAAGTACGAGCCCGAGAACGAGGTGCGTTGCGGCGTGACGACGACGCCGGACCCTCAGGTGGACGACGAGCGGTAGCCGTACGGGTGGTGCGTGACGTAGCCCAGCGCGTCGTAGAGCCGCAGCGCTGCGGGGTTGGCGGCGCGCACCTGCAGGTACGACGCCGACGCGCCCTGTCCTCGCGCCCAGCGCAGCAGCTCGCCCATCACCGCCGATCCGATGCCCTGCCGTCTGGCTGCGGGTGAGACGTCGACCGAGGTCACCCCGGCCCACTGGCCCTCGACCGAGACCCGACCGATGCCTACCGGGACGCCGTCGAGGCGCAGGGTGGCGAAGCCGACCCGCTCGGGTCCGGTGAGGATCGCGACGTGCGCGGCCGGGTCGGCCTCGTCCAGGTCGTGCATCAGCGACAGCCAGTCGGCCGACGGCTCGGTGGCGACCTCGGCGACCAGGTCGTCCCGGGCCGGTACGCCGGTCAGCACCCGCTCGATCGGGGCCACCTGCACGATCGTGACGTGCAGCCGGCGCCAGCCCTCCTGCTCCATGACCAGGTTGGCGGGGTCGGCCAGCGGCAGCTGCAGCAGCGAGGGCAGCCCGCGCTCGGCGTACCACCCCGCGACCTGGTGCAGCGCCTCCGGCAGCGGTCGGCCCGGGTCGCCGACGGCCATCGCGGAGTTCGCGCGGCCGGTGATGCCGCCGTGCGCCCGCAGCGCCCAGTCACCGAGCAGCTCGCTCTCGCGGGCCGGCCAGCCGGCCCAGCAGATGCGCTGCATGTCGTCCGGGCTGACCTCGGGGACCCCCCACCCGCGGCGCGGTGTCGCCGGCGGCACGACCTTCGCTGCCGTGACGTCGGCGGTCGCGAGCGTCAGCACCGCCCCCCGGGACAGGACCTCGAGGTGGTCGTCCGCCAGGTCGAGCAGGTGGCCCAGCACGTCGGTGAGCCCGCCCTCGACCCGGCGCCGGACGGACACCCGCCGTCCCACGTCCTGGCTGGTCAGCATGCCCGTCGGCCCTCCGGTGTCTAGTGTCTAGAGTTGTCTAGTAGACACTGGGTACCAGGAGGTGGGCCGCTGCTGGCCCACCGGAACGACTGGCTCGAACACTCCCCGGGAGGGACCGGACCGTGACCTACGTCATCGCGCAGCCCTGCGTCGACCTGCTCGACAAGGCATGCATCGAGGAGTGCCCCGTCGACTGCATCTATGAGGGCAACCGGATGCTGTACATCCACCCGGACGAGTGTGTCGACTGCGGCGCGTGCGAGCCGGTCTGCCCGGTCGAGGCGATCTTCTACGAGGACGACACCCCGGAGCAGTGGAAGGACTACTACAAGGCGAACGTCGAGTTCTTCGACGACCTCGGCTCGCCCGGCGGCGCCGCCAAGATGGGCAAGATCGACAAGGACCACCCGCTGATCGCCGCGCTGCCCCCGCAGGAACAGGCCCACTGACCCGCGTCGACAAAGGTCCGGCCGGCCCGGTGTCGGGCCGGCTCCCGGAGTTTCCCTGGGACCTGCTGGCCCCGTACGCCGCCACGGCGCGCGCACACCCGGACGGCGTCGTCGACCTGTCGGTCGGCACTCCGGTAGATCCCACCCCCGCCGTCGTACGCCGCGCGCTCGAGGCGGCCTCCGACGCCCCCGGCTACCCGCTGACCTCCGGGACGCCCGCCCTCCGGGAGGCCGTCGTTGCGTGGTTCGGCCGCCGCGGAGTCGCTGGGCTCGACCAGGCCGCTGTGCTGCCGACGATCGGGTCCAAGGAGCTGGTGGCCTGGCTGCCGACGCTGCTCGGCCTGGGCACCAGGCGACGTCGTCGTGCACCCCGAGGTGGCCTACCCGACGTACGACGTGGGGGCCAGGCTGGCCGGCGCCACCCCCGTGCCGGCCGACGGGCTGACGGCGCTCGGCCCGCAGCCGGTGCGCCTCGTGTGGGTGAACTCACCGGCCAACCCGACCGGCCGGGTGCTCCCGGTCGAGCACCTGCGCAAGGTCGTCGACTGGGCCCGGGAGCGGGGTGCGGTGGTGGCCTCCGACGAGTGCTACGCCGAGCTCGGCTGGGGGGACTGGGCAGCGACAGGTACGCCGTCGATCCTGGACCCGCGGGTCTGCGGCGACAGCCACGAGAACCTGCTCGCGGTCTGCTCGCTCTCCAAGCGGTCCAACCTGGCGGGCTACCGCGCGGCCTTCGTCGCGGGGGACCCGGTCCTGGTCGCCGAGCTGCTCGAGGTGCGCCGGCACGCCGGCATGATCGTGCCGGCGCCGGTGCAGGCCGCGATGGTCGCGGCACTGGGCGACGACGATCACGTGCGCGAGCAGCGGGCGCGGTACGGCGAGCGCCGCGAGACCTTGCGGACCGCATTCCAGGCTGCGGGCTGGCGGGTGGACGAGTCGGAGGCCGGGCTGTACCTGTGGGTCACCCGCGACGAGGACTGCTGGGAGTCGGTCGCGGCCCTGGCCCGGCTCGGGATCCTGGTGGCGCCCGGCGCGTTCTACGGCACCGCCGGCGCCCGTCACGTGCGGGTCGCGCTGACCGCCGCCGACGAGCGGGTCGCCGCGGCGGCTGCCCGGATGTCCACCACGGACAGCCCTGTCGGCACGTAGCATCGCGCTGACCGGCACCGGGCCGGCAGCCGAGCACGGGGGACCGCCGATGCCGCACCAGCGCGTCCGGGCCGCCGCCGTCACGGTGGCACTCGCACTCGTCGCGCTGATCGGCGTACCGCTGGCTCCGGCGGCGGCCGACGTGGGACTGCAGGTGACACTCGTCGCGGCTGGCAGCCAAGGCGTCTACGGGCAGGAGATGGCCTTCACCGCCACGGTCACGCTCGACGGCGTCCCGGCGGCGGGCCTCTTCGTCCAGCTGATCCGCACCGGCGCCGACGGTGCCCAGACCTTCACCGACTACCGGGAGACCGACGCCGCCGGTCATGCAGCGCTGACCGACGCACCCACGTCCCGCGCCACCTACGCGGCCCACGTCGCCGACGAGCTCGGCGAGGCCACCTCGGCGCCGGTCGCCGTCGACGTCACCGTCGCGGTGAAGCCCGCCGTGTCCCCGGTGGCGATCCCGCCGGGCGGAAAGCTCTCGATCAGCGGCACGGTGGCTCCGGTGCTCGCCGGCGCGGTCGTCACCGTGCAGGAGCGGTTCGGCACCGGCGGCTGGCACGTCCTGGGGACGGCGCCGGTGGCGGCAGACGGCAGCTGGACGCTACCTGTCGGCGCCCGCAGCAAGGTCGGTACCTGGACGTTCCAGGCCAGCACGCCCGGCGACGCGTCGCTCTCACCGGGTGCCGCCGAGTCGTCGTCACGGGTGACGGTGACCGGCGCAGGCCGAGCAGCCGCATGGCGATCGATCGGCGGAACGCGGGCCCATCCCGCCCGCTGGGGCACCTGCCGGATCGGGTACCGGGTCAACGAGCGACGGATGCCGGTCACCGGTCTCGCTGACCTGCGCGAGGCGATGCGCCGGGTCACCCAGGTCAGTGGCATCCGGTTCCTCTACCGCGGCAAGACCTCCGTCGTTCCGCGCCGCGGGTACGGCGGGCCGGGGCTGAACAAGATGGTCGTCGCCTGGGCGCCGCCGGAGCGCAGCGGCGGTCTGCTGTTCCCCGGGGTCGGGGGTGTGGGCGGGTCGTCCCAGTCGGGCTCCCGGATGCTGTCCGGCTACGTCATCATGAACACCCAGTTCACTGACGACGCGGACCCCGGGTTCGGTGCCGGAGCATCGCAGGGGCTGGTGCTGATGCACGAGCTCGGCCACGTCGTCGGCCTCGACCACTCGCCGGACCGACGGCAGATCATGTTCGCCAGCTCGTCCCTGCCGGCGGCGGTCTGGGGTGCGGCCGATCTGCGCGGGCTGCGCAAGGTCGGGTCGCGCTGCCGCTGAGGGACTGCGGTCGCCTCCGCGCCGACCCCTGGACACATCTGTTGCCAGTGCGCCGGATGAGATGACGTGAACGCTTCTTGTGCCACATCAGTCGCAGATGTGTCTGAGAGTCAGCCACGGATTCCCGCGCATGGGGGCCGTTACCGAGTACGCGTTAACCCCCGCCTCAGCGGCTGCCGTAAGGGCGGCCGCTCTCGACGGCGACGTGCACGTGGTCGCGGTGCCGCAGCACGGCGTTGCCGCGGTTGGTGGGCGAGGCCCCCGGGTGCACGTAGTCCCGCCACCCGGCGTACGCCGCCCAGGACGTCCAGATGTGGTCGTCCCAGATGACCGAGAGGACCTGGTGGTCCGGTGCGTGGGCCATCACCCACTGGGCGAAGACCCAGCCGCGGCGGCGCTGCTCGGGGTCGCCGAACGGGCGGAAGAACACGTCGATCGCCCGGCCCTCGTAGTGCGCCGAGCCGTCGACATGTCCGCTGGTGACACCTGACGTCGCGAAACCACCGGCGATCAGCGGCCCGAAGACCTCGGTCCACTCTGCCCGCAGTGCCAGCGCCCGGGGGACCAGACCGCTCCGGCCCGGTTCCTGCGGCTCGACCGTGGTGCGCGGGTACGAGCAGACCAGCCGCGGCGCGCGGGGCAGCCCGGCCAGGCCGTCGGCCACCTCGCGGGCCAGCGCGATCTCGACGTCGGCGGCAAGTGCAACGGCGGTGGCGAGCCGTACGGCGGCCCGCTCCGGCTTGCCCGCAGCGCCCAGCTCCGCCGCCCGGGTGGTGAGGTCGCGCGCCTGCTCGCCGGTGACCGAGACGTTCCCGGCCGACGTCGGCACCCAGCAGTCCTTCACCACGGCCGGCGCCGCAGCCGGAGGGGACGAGCTGGTCGCGGCGGCCCGGGGACGCTGGTCTGCCGCCGACGTCGTGCAGCCGGTGAGCGCAGCGGCAGCCACCACCGCCACCCAGACCCGGACCCCTCGCACCCCCTGAGCCTCACCCACCGGGCGACCGCACGCCAGGTGCGTGTCCGGATCGTTGTCGCGAGCGCCTGTCAGCCGCCGCGGTGGACGTCGACGTGCACGTGGTCCTCGTGCAGCAGCACGGGGTTGTCGGTCGCGCCGCCGGGGTGCTGGTAGCCGCGCCAGCCTTGCACCGAGCGGCTCGCGGTCCAGATCCGCCGGTCGAAGATGACCGTGGCCAGTTCCAGCTGCTCCGCGTGCGCCACCGACCACATCGCCACCTGCCAGCCGCGCGCCGTCCCCTCGGCCGTGACCGGGCGGAAGAACACGTCGATCGCGCGGCCCTCGTAGTGCGCGGAGCCCTCGATGTGCCCCGTGTTCACCCCGCCCGGCGCGAAGCCACCGAGGCTCTGCCGGCCGAAGGTCGCCCGCAGAGCCAACCGCACGGTGTCCGCCCGTGGCGTCAGACCGAGTCGCCCGGCCTCCTCTTCGCCCAGGTCCTCGCCGGCCGTCAGTGGAACCACGCAGGTCAACGCCGCGCCGCGGTGTCCTAGCAGCGCGCGAGCGGTTGCGACCGACTCGGCGGCGGGTCGGGCGACGTCCGGCAGGCGGCGGTAGACCTCGCGGGCCTCGTCCACCGGCAGAGGCGCCTCACGGTCGGTGGCCAGGGCTCGTCGTACGGCGGCAGCCACACCGTTCTCGGACGCGCCGATCCGGCTGCCGACCCCTGCGACGGTCGTGGCGGTCATCGCCTGCACGGCCGACCACTCCAGCTCCTCGTCGCCGGTGTCCAACGTGCAGGGGGGAGAGCCTCCCAGCCCGAGTGCGGAGCCGAGCGGGGTGCGGGTCAGGAGCAAGGCCCCGCCGACGACGAGCAGCAGGGCGACCACGACGACCGTGACGGCCAGCCGGCCGCGCCGGGTCACCCGCACGTCTGCCCCCGCGACCCGACGTCAGTCGTTCGCGTGCAGGGCGGCGTTGAGCGAGCCCCAGCTGCCGGACCGGGCCACGACCTCGATAGCGCCGGACACGCTGTTCCGCCAGAACAGCAGGTTGTCCCGGCCGGAGAGCTCACTGGCCTTGACCACCGAGCCGTCCTGCAGGGTGACCTTGGTGCCGGCGGTGACGTAGCAGCCGGCCTCGACCACGCAGTCGTCACCGAGCGAGATGCCGATGCCGGCGTTGGCCCCGATCAGGCAGCGCTCGCCGACGCTGATCACCGCCGTCCCGCCGCCGGACAGCGTGCCCATGATCGACGCGCCGCCACCGACGTCCGAGCCGTCGCCCACCACGACACCCGCGCTGATGCGGCCCTCGACCATCGAGGCGCCGAGGGTGCCGGCGTTGTAGTTCACGAACCCTTCGTGCATCACCGTCGTGCCGTGGGCGAGGTGCGCGCCGAGCCGCACCCGGTCGGCGTCGGCGATGCGCACCCCTGACGGCAGCACGTAGTCGACCATCCGGGGAAACTTGTCGACCCCGAGCACCTCCACCGGCCCGCGGTGCATGAGTCGCAACCTGGTGGCCTCGAACCCGTCGACGGCGCAGGGACCGTGGTTGGTCCACACGACGTTGGTCAGCCTGCCGAAGATGCCCGTGAGGTCGACGCCGTGCGGTCGCACCAGCCGGTGCGAGAGCAGGTGCAGCCGCAGCCAGACGTCGGCGGTGTCCCGCGGCTCGGCGTCCAGGTCGATCTCGACCTGGACGACCTGACGGGTGGTGCCCCGGTCCTCGTCGTCGGCGACCAGCCGGTCGAGTGCGGCGAAGTCGCTGTCGTCCGGCGGCGGACCGAGAGCAGGCTCAGGGAACCACACGTCGAGGACGTCGCCGCTGGCCCGGTGCACGGTCGCCAGGCCGGTGCCGTGCGCGGCCCGGGGCTCGCTGGTGGTCATGCGGCCAGCCTGCCAGAGCCCGGTAGCGTTTCCGGTCATGCCCCTCGCGCGCTGGAAGGACCTCTGCCTCGACGCGTCCGACCCGGCCGTCGCCGCCGGCTTCTGGTCCGAGGTCCTCGACCTGCGGGTCGAGGTACGCGACGACGCCGTGACCTGCTTGCGCGGCGAGCCGCCGGAGCGGACGACCTGGGTCAACCGGGTGCCTGAGCCGAAGACGGTGAAGAACCGCGTGCACCTCGACCTGGTGCGAACGGACGTCGACGCACTGGTGGCGCTGGGCGCATCGGTGCTGCACACGCCCGACGCCGGCTGGGAGTGGCACGTGCTGGCCGATCCGGAGGGCGGTGAGCTGTGCGTCTTCGCGCCGAAGCCCGGCGAGCCCACGGCACTGGTCGCGGACGCCGTGGACGAGGTGGCCAGCGCCGCCTGGTGGGCCGACGTGCTCGGCGCGACGCTGGCGGCCGGCCCGGAGGGCCGCAAGCGCTGGCTGCGCGACGTACCAGGGCTGCCCTACGACGTCTGGAAGTTCGTCCAGGTGCCGGAGGCCAAGACGGGAAAGAACCGCTGGCACTGGGACCTCGTGTGCGACGACGTCGACGCGCTGGTCGCGAAGGGCGCCGCAATCCTGCGTCGACCGGACGAGGACATCTCCTGGCACGTCCTCGCCGACCCGGAAGGCAACGAGTTCTGCGCCTTCACCTCGGGCTAGGGTCCGGTGACATGACCCGCCTGGACCTCTCGCTGGACGCCGCCGCACTCACCGTCGTGCTGTGCGACATCGAGTCGGTCAGTGGCGACGAGCGACGGCTCGCCGAGGCGATCGAGCTGGTGCTGCGCGAGGTGCCGCACCTCACCGTCGACCGGGACGGCGACGCGGTCGTCGCCCGCACCACCCTCGGCCGCGACGAGCGGGTGGTGGTGGCCGGTCACATCGACACCGTGCCGCTGGGCGGCAACCTGCCGTGCCGCGTCGAGGACGGCCGCATCCACGGCTGCGGCACCACGGACATGAAGAGCGGTGTCGCGGTGCAGCTGCGGCTCGCCGCCCACCTGGCCGACCCGAACCGGGACGTCACCTACGTCTTCTACGACAACGAGGAGGTGGAGGCGGACAAGAACGGCCTGGGAAGGGTCTCGCGCCACCACCCGGACTGGCTGGTCGGCGACTTCGCCGTGCTGATGGAGCCGACCAACGCCACCGTCGAGGGCGGCTGCCAGGGCACCCTGCGCGCCGACGTGGTGCTGCGCGGCCATCGTTCGCACTCGGCCAGGTCCTGGCTGGGCCGCAACGCGGTGCATGCCGCGGGCGGCGTGCTGCAGCGGCTGGCGGCGTACGACGCGGAGGAGGTGGTGATCGACGGCCTCACCTACCGCGAGGGCCTCAATGCGGTAGGCATCTCCGGCGGGGTCGCGGGCAACGTGATCCCGGACGAGTGCCGTGTCACGGTCAACTACCGGTTCGCGCCGGACAAGAACGAGGAGCAGGCGGCCCAGGTGGTACGCCGGGTGCTGGACGGCTTCGAGGTCGAGATCTCCGACAGCGCCCCGGGTGCGTTGCCCGGCCTCTCGCACCCTGCGGCGGCAGCGTTCGTCGCGATGGTGGGCCGCGAGCCGCTGCCGAAGTTCGGCTGGACCGACGTGTCCCGGTTCGCCGCGCTCGGCGTGCCCGCGGTCAACTACGGACCGGGCGACCCGAGCGTCGCGCACCAGCGCGAGGAGTACTGCGACGTCGCGCCGATCCTCGAGTGCGAGCAGAAGATGCACGCCTGGCTGACGTCCTGACGGTCACGGACTGGCCGGCTGGTCCACGAACTGGCGGCCGAGCTCGTTGCCCTTCCCGTCATAGGCGATCAGCTCGGTGCGGTTCAGGTCGTGACCCGAGAGGTCTTGCGCCACGGCCACCCGCCACAACGTCCGATCGGGAACCAGCAGCTCGACGTCGGCATCGCGGTCGAGCGATCGGACCCGCACCTTGCTCACCTCGGGCGCAACCACCACGACGGCGATGCTGCCAGCCACCGACGCGGCCGCGATGGCGCCAGGCTTCAAGGGCAGGCACGCGGTCGAGTCGAGGCCCAGGCCGGCCGTGACCACGTGCACGGACGCGGTCGCATAGCCGAACCGGACGGTTGCGCTCTCGGTGCTGTCGTCCGGCCCGAGCAGGTGGGTGAGGGTCGGCGCGTCCGCACGGTTCCCGCAGTCCGGCTCGGAGCGCCGGAACGAGTTCCCGAAGAAGGCCGCCATGTCCAGTGCCTGCAGGACAGTGCCGCTGGCGTCGGAGTAGGCGACCAGCCGCTGCGGGCGTGGGCCGTGGGCAGGGACGGTGAGTGCGAAGAGCTTGGTGCCTTCCCAGCCGCTCGGCTTCAGACTGGCCAAGGTCATATCGCCGTCGTCCAGCCAGATCTGCACCTTCAGCACCCGGTCGTCGACGCCGCCGACCATGCCGGTGGTCCCGTCGCCCAGACCGCCGGTGAGCCAGTCGAAGGCCACGGTTGGGTCGTCGGCGGCTGGTTCGCGGCTGGCGCAGCCGCCGGACACCATGGAGCCGGACTCCACCACCCGGTCGCAGAGCATCGGTCCGTCGCCGGAGGTGTCGGTCAGCGCCGCCTCGTGCACCGCGGTCTCACCGCCGACCTGGCGGGTCTCGAGCATCACGATCGGGCCGAGCAGGTTCTCCTCGGCGAACATGTCATCGCTGCTCATGCTGTCGCTGCTGCCCCGGTCGTCGCCGCCGTCGGCCGGCGCACCGCCGTCCCCGCCGCGGTTGTCGACAGCCACCAACCCGCCGATCAGCAGCACGACGACGACCGCCGCGGCAGCCACCAGCAGCCGGCTC
The DNA here is from genome assembly GCA_963746465.1 of uncultured Actinomycetota bacterium. Taxonomy (GTDB): domain Bacteria; phylum Actinomycetota; class Actinomycetes; order JACCUZ01; family JACCUZ01; genus CAVVAY01. The sequence goes on from CAVVAY010000014.1 coordinate 77,972, forward strand.
CCTCGCCGGCTGCTGGACTCGGCGAGCCGTCGCTGGTTCTGCTGCCACGCGTCAGCGGAGACCGGGCCGTGGTCGACGGCACGGAGGGCGGCGCGGAGGTCGCGCTCGAGCTGGTCCTGAGAGTCGGTCATCGCTGTCCCTCCATCAGCACGGCGAGCGCGGCCAGGCCGCGCGACACGTGCGACTTCACGGTTCCGCGGCTGACGCTCATCGCCTCGGCCATCTCGGCTTCGGTGAGGTCCAGCCAGTAGCGCAGCACCAGGGCCTCGCGGTGCCGGGCCGAGAGGCGGCCGAGCGCACTGACCAGCTCGCGCTGGCTCTCCCGGCGTACGACGTGCAGCTCGGCGCTCTCGACGTCCGGCGACCGGGCCGGAGCGAGCCGACGCACCACCGAGAGGTGTCGATGCCGGGACCGGGTCAGGTTGACCACGGTGGTCCGCAGGTAGCTGACGGCGGAGTGCGGGTCGCGCAGCGAGCTGGTGCGGCGGTGCAGCCGGACGAACGCCTCCTGGGCGACGTCCTCGGGGTCGTCGGCGCCGAGCATCGCGGCCAGCCGGGTCATCGCCGCGAAGTGGCCGTGGAACAGCTGCTGGTAGACGTCGTCGGGCTCAGCCATCCAGCCAGCCGTGTCGTCCCCGTCCACCACCGCATCCTGTCGCGCCGCCAATCCGTCGGTGTGCACGCCCCCATGACGCGCGAACGCACCCGGAGGTTGAGCCTCCGGGTGCGTCGGGGGGATCAGGCGGGTCGGGTGTCAGGCGTGCGCCGGCACCGAGATGCCGAGGCCCCCGACGGTGGTCGCGCCGAACCGGTCGATCTCGGCCGGCAGGTCGAGCGGGGCCAGCCTGCTGCGCGCCGCCAGGATCTCCGGGGTGAGCAGGTCGGCCGGCACCAGCCAGCTGACCTCGAACTCGAGACCGTCGGGGTCCTTGGCGTAGAGCGCCTTGGTGGTGGCGTGGTCGGTCGCGCCGGCCAGCGCACCGCGCTCGGTGAGCTTCTGGGAGACCTCGGCGAGGTCGGCGAGGGTCTCGACCTCCCAGGCCAGGTGGTAGAGGCCGACCGTGGCCCGCCCGGCGCCCGAGGGAGCGGCGGCCGCGCCGATCTCGAACAGCCCGAGGTCGTGGTCGTTGGTGGAGGACGGCGCACGCAGGAACGCGGCGCCCTTGAGGCCGTCCATCCCCTCGATCGGGGCGAAGCCCAGGACGTCGCGGTAGAAGGCGACGCTGGCCTCGACGTCGCGGACGTACAGGACGGCGTGGTTCAGGCGGCGAACGGGCATGGCAGGCTCCTTGGAAGTTGAACTCTCAACAAGTACCGTACCAGAAGGAACTTGAGGGTTCAAGTATTCCGCTAGGCTGTGCCGGTGGACGACGACCGGACCCGCTGGCTGGGCGACGAGGAGCAACGCGCCTGGCGCAGCTTCCTGCGGGCGGCGTCGGCGATCGACGAGGCGCTGGACCGTCAGCTGCAGCGCGACGCGGGCATGCCGCACGCCTACTACCAGGTGCTGGCCATGCTCTCCGAGGCACCGGATCGCACCCTGCGGATGAGCCAGCTCGCCGAGCTGACCACGTCCTCGGCCAGCCGGCTCTCGCACGCGGTGTCCCGTCTGGAGGAGAAGGGCTGGGTACGCCGGGAGCGGCATCCGACCGACCGGCGCGGAGCGCTGGCGGTGCTGACCGACGAGGGCTGGGGCGCCGTGCAAGCAGCTGCGCCGGGTCACGTCGCTGCCGTACGTCGGGTGCTCTTCGACCGGCTCGCCCCCGGCCAGGTGAGCCAGCTGCGGGCCATCAGCGAGCGCCTGACCGAGCAGGCCGACCCGCCCGGATAGCCTGCCGGGCATGGCTCTCGAGTTCACGCCGCCCGACGGCACGCCGCCGACGGCCCCGCAGGACACCCGCCCGACCGAGACGCACAAGGGGCCGGTCACGTTGCGCCGCGAGCAGGTCGAGAGCAGCACGACCGACCAGCGGCTGCTGGACACCCGCGGGCCGAGCGACTGGGTGCACGCCGATCCCTGGCGGGTGCTGCGCATCCAGGCCGAGTTCGTCGAGGGCTTCGGCGCGCTGGCCGAGCTCGGGCGTGCGATCAGCGTGTTCGGCTCGGCCCGGGTGAAGCACGACGACCCCGAGTACGCCCTCGGCATGCAGGTCGGCCGGCTGCTCGTCGAGGCCGGCTACGCCGTCATCACCGGGGGAGGGCCGGGGGCGATGGAGGCGGCGAACCGTGGCGCCTGCGAGGCCGGCGGGGTGTCGGTCGGGCTCGGCATCGAGCTGCCCTTCGAGCAGGGGATGAACGAGTGGGTCGACGTCGGCGTCGACTTCCGCTACTTCTTCGCCCGCAAGACGATGTTCGTGAAGTACGCGCAGGGATTCATCGTGCTGCCCGGCGGGTTCGGCACCTTCGACGAGCTGTTCGAGGCGCTGGTCCTGGTGCAGACCAAGAAGGTCACGTCGTTCCCGGTGGTGCTGCTCGGGCACGCCTACTGGGACGGATTGGTCGACTGGCTGCGCTCCACTGTCCTGACCGGCGGCAAGATCAACGAGCGGGACCTCGACCTGTTCCACGTCACCGACGACCCCGCCGAGGCGGTGCGCCTCGTGGTGTCCGCCGACGACGCGCTCGGCATCAGCAGTGCGGCCCCGGTGCCGGACGACGAGGCGGCCCGCAAGGGCGCCGAGTAGTGGCGGCTGTCTGCGTCTACTGCTCCTCCAGCGGGCGGATCGACCCGTCGTACGTCGAGCTGGCCGCCGCGGTCGGCACCGAGCTCGCCCGTCGCGGGCACAGCCTGGTCAGCGGCGGCGGCAGCGTGTCCTGCATGGGTGCCGTCGCCCGGGCCGCCCGGGCCGGCGGCGCGCACACCCTCGGTGTCATACCGCGGGTGCTGCTGGACCTCGAGGTTGCCGACCACGATGCCGACGAGCTGCTGGTCACCGACGACATGCGCGCCCGCAAGGGCCTGATGGACGCCCGGTCCGATGCCTTCCTCACCCTGCCCGGCGGCCTGGGCACCCTGGAGGAGCTGCTGGAGATCTGGGTGTCGCGCACCCTCGCGATGCACGCCAAGCCGGTGGTCGTGCTCGACCCGGGCGGCCTCTACCAGCCGCTGCGCGCCCAGGTCGACCTGCTCGTCGAGCGCGGCTTCGTGCGCGACGGGGCCCGGGACGCCATCACCTGGGTCGATGACGTCGGGACCGCCTTCGAGGCCATCGAGGCCCGGCTCGCGGAGGCCCCGGCGCCGATCCTTCCCGCCGCTCCCGACGAGGTCGTCGAGGCCCAGCCATGAGATGGAGTGCGTCATGACCCCTACCCGCAGGAGGAAAGCGTGCGGCTTCTGCTCACGTCCGCCGGCGTCACGAACCCGAGCATCCAGCAGGCGCTGGTAGACCTGCTGGGCAAGCCGATCGCCGACTCCACGGCGCTCTGCATCCCCACCGCGCAGTACGGACACCCTGAGGTCTCCCCTGAGGGGGCCTGGCGTTTCATCGCCGGGCAGTCGCCGCTGCCGATGTGCGGCCTGGGGTGGAAGTCCCTCGGAGTGCTGGAGCTCACCGCGCTGCCCAGCATCGACGAGGAGCGCTGGGTCCGCTGGGTCAGAGAGGCGGACGTCCTGCTCGTGAGTGGCGGCGACGCCTTGTACCTGAGCCACTGGATGCGGCAGTCCGGGCTTGCGGACCTCTTGCCGTCGCTGCCCGAGACGGTCTGGGTCGGGCTGAGCGCCGGAAGCATGGTGATGACCCCCCACATCGGGCAGGACTTCGTCGGCTGGAGGCAGCCCTCCGGTGGTGACGAGGCACTGGGAGTCGTCGACTTCTCGATCTTCCCGCACCTGGATCTCGAGCCGGAGAACACCATGGCCGACGCCGAGAGATGGGCGGCAGAGATCGGGGGTCCGGCCTACGCGATCGACGACGAGACCGCCATCAGGGTGACCGATGGCACCGTCGACGTCGTCTCCGAGGGGCACTGGGAGCGGTTCTCCTAGCACCACCGGGCAAGGTGTCAGGCCAGCGCGCGGCGGGACACCGCGGGTGCGCGGGTGCCGCGGATCGCACCCACGGTGTTCAGGACCCGTCGGGTGGCCGCCACCTGGTGCGCCCGGAAGACCCGGGCGCCGTGCCAGGCGCCGAGCGCAGTCACCGCGAGGGTGGCCTCCAGGCGGCCGTCCTTGTCGGCGTCCAGCACCTCGCCGAGGAACTTCTTGTTCGAGACCGCGAGCAGCACCGGCCACCCGGTCCTCACCAGCTCGTCCAGCCGCCGGCTGATCTCCAGCGAGTGGTAGGTGTTCTTGCCGAAGTCGTGCGCGGCGTCGACCAGGATGCCGTCCGGGCGGACGCCGGCGGCCACAGCGCGGTCCGCCAGCGACGTCACCGTGGCGACCACGTCGGCCACCACGTCGTCGTACGTGACCCGGTGCGGGTCGGTCCGCGGCGGCAGGCCGCCGGCGTGGCTGCAGACCAGCGCGGTCCCCGCCTCGGCGGCGACCACGGCCAGCCCGGGGTCGAAGCCCTGCCAGGCGTCGTTGAGCAGGTCGGCACCGGCCTCGCAGACCGCCCGGCCCACGCCGGCCCGCCAGGTGTCGACGCTGATCGCCAGCTGCGGGTGGCGGCGGCGGACGGTGGCCACGAAGGGCGCCACCCGGCGTACCTCCTCGTCCTCGGTGACCTCGTCGCCGGGACCCGCCTTCACCCCTCCCACGTCGACGATGAGCGCGCCCTCGTCCACCGCCCGGTCGACGGCTGCCATCCCCGCGGCGTCGTCGAGGTAGGCGCCCTGGTCGAAGAACGAGTCCGGCGTGCGGTTGACCACCGCCATCACGACCTGGTCGTCGGGCCCGAGCTCCAGCCCGCCGATCCGCAACGACCTTCCCTGCCAGCCCGTCCGTGCTGTCATGGGGTCAGCGTGGCACGATCCTGCGTGTGTCCCTCGTCCTGCTCCTCGTGATCCTCGCCGTCATCGGTGGGATCGCCGTGGTGGCCGCCGGTCGCGGCGGGGGACTGCCCGAGGTCGAGCCGGAGCGCTCGCCCAGCGGGGTGCTGCCCGACGGCACCGTCGACCGGGCCGGCGTCGACGGTCTTCGCTTCAGCCTGGCCCTGCGCGGCTACCGGATGGACGAGGTCGACGTGGTGCTGGACCGCCTGGTCGACGAGCTGGACCGCCGCGGCAACCGGATCGCCGAGCTGGAGGGCCGGCTTGGCGAGACCTCCGCCAGCACCGACGCCCGCGCCCCACAGGAGGACTGAGCCCGGTGGCCGAGCTGGTCGTCACCCAGGTGGTCGAGGCCCCCGCTCAGCAGGTGTGGGACCTGCTGACCGACTGGGACCGGCACGACGGCTGGATGCTGCTCACCCGGGCCGAGGGCGGGCACGGCGTGGGGGAGACGCTGTCGGCGTTCACCGGGGTAGGTCCCGTGGGATTCCTCGACACCATGACCATCACGGTGTGGGAGCCGCCGCACCGTGCGGTCGTGCGGCACACCGGCCGGGTGGTGCGCGGCTCCGGCGCCTTCGAGGTCGAGCAGCTCGCACCGGGGCGCTCCCGGGTCGTCTGGTCGGAGTGGATCCAGCTACCGCTCGGTGTGCTGGGCCGGCTGGGCTGGCCGCTGGTCCGGCCGGTGCTGCGGCTGTTCGTCCAGGTGTCTCTGCGCCGGCTCGCACGGCAGGTCCAGAGCCTGCCGTGAGC